>JBILBF010000003.1:0-378914 GCA_044353855.1 Bacteroidia bacterium | reverse complement strand
GCAAGTCGATAACACAACAATGCACCATTTGAAAAACCTGTCGCATATACACGAGTTGTATCTATTGGTCTGTTTGCAAATAAATTATTTAGTAAAGAATTTACAAATCCAACATCGTCTATATTTTGTGTTGTTGATGGGGCGCAACAACCTCCTGCGTTCCAAGTTCTATTTCCTGCAATTTTTACTCCTTCGGGATATACAACAATAAAACCTGCAGTATCTGATTTTTGAGATAAACGAGATTGATATTGAATGGATTGATAACCTAATAGACCACCACCGTGAAATGCTAAAACTAATGGGTAGTTGTTCGAAGTATTATATCCTGTTGGAAGATGAGTTAAAAAAGTTCTCCAACGACCACCAACAAAAATACTGTCATAAATATTCGTTTGAGCAAAAGTCAAATTGGATAATGAAATAAACAAAATGAATTGTAAAAATATTTTTTTCATGTCTTTTTATTTTTTTTGACTAATTCTTCCTACGATAGTTTAATCTGTCTTTTAGGGTTGCACATAACGTTTTGCAGCTAAAAGAAGTTGGCTAATTTTACCACAAATGTTGATGCGGAAAACAAATGTTTGATTAACCACAAAACTGTCTGCGGAGCAATGAACCGCCAATTTCTTGTAGGTGCTGTTATAGGCTGGCTTTATAATTTAATTTCAAATTTAAACTTCGAGTTGTCATTACCCAAACGGTCGATTACATAAATATAGATTTTGCCCTGAATAGTTGCTGTTAATGGAATACTCGCATAGTTCCACCAATAACTACTGCCACTAGAAGGAACATTTGGTACATCACTTTTCAATTCTTTTCTGAAAATTTCAGTTTCAGCAGAGTCCTTAATAATTATTGTAAACATTTCAGTATTTGCTGCGTCTATGGTCAATCTAGTTAAATAGAGATGAATCATACCACCTGATGCAAATTTACTGTATGATTCGATTGTCTCATTCTTTTTTTCTTCAGTCCACATTTCTTTCTCGGCATCTTTTTCAAGGCCAGCCTTCACTTGAGCAAAGGATTCATAACCGACATTAGTCATACCGCCAATGTCGTTTTTGCCTTCAAGTCTCAAAATTGTGTTACCATAAATCACCTTTTCTTTTTCTGGTTTCCAATTTGCTTTCATCAAATTATCGTCAATTTGTCCAAATGAAACTGTAGCGATAAAAGTTGTCAAAATAATAATCATTGTTTTTTTCATATTTGTTTATTTAATTGTTGTTCATTTAAGCTTGCCTATAACGTTTTCGGGCTTGGCGATGGTGGCGATTTTCACCAAAATGTTGATGCGGTGAACCAAACTTTGATTAACCACAAATGTGTCTGCGGAGCACTGAACCGCCACTTTTGCCAAACCCGTGTTAGCACCAGTTATTTTTGTCTGTCGGCTACTTATATTGGTCATTTACTACTATTGTATTTGCTACAAGTCTATAAAGTGGTAAATATTTTTTCATTACTAAAGATAAGTCGGTATCAGTTTTTTCTGAACCTACACTACATTGTAGAAAGTACCATTTGTCACCTCTGATAAACATAAACTGAACCATTCTAATTTTCATTTTAAAGTCAAGTCTTTCAACTGTCTGTTCATTTTCAATCATTCCGCCAATGTTATTATCAAGTGTCATCTTTGTGAATGATATAAATTTTCCACCATCTGGAACCATATCCTTCATTTCTTTTTCAGTAAACAAGTCGTTAAGTTCCTCTTTAGTTATTTTATATCCTTTAGGTAGTGGCATTTCTTTGACCATAAGCATAATGCTTTGGTTTCCTGCTCCATAGTCACTTGTGAATTTTTGGATAATATTAGGCCTGTCTGCTTCTTCTGCTTTCCAGCTTTTGGGAACTTTAATTTGCCAGTCGGTGTTTTTTGATTTCAGGTGACCTTTTGTTTTAAAAGTCGCTGTAAACCCTGATGTTAATTCATCTTGTGGTCTGTCTGAAAACTGAAACGATAAAAGTGTTTCTAAAACTGTTGAGGCTATATTTCCTTTTGCTCTACTTTCAACTTCTGAAATAAAATTTGTCGCAATTTCTTCAGTAAATGTTTGATTGCCCAACATCTTTTTCAGTTCACTCATCAATTTTTCTTCATATTGGTTGAATTCTTGTTGACCTAAGTAATCAGCTAAATATTTCTTCATTCCTTCTTTTGATTTTCCAAAGGTTGAGTTAAACGACATCTGTGCCTTTAAAATACTCATTTCAAATTGAGGAAATTCCTTTTTAATAAGGTCTAAAGAATACTCTTGTCCAGTTAAATAGCCGTACGCTTCACTTACCCGCTTGTATTTCGGCTTTTTTAAATTGTCTGTTGTCTGCCCGAAAACATTTATAGCTGTTATAAACAATAGCAGAATTGAAATGGTGTATTTATACTTCATAATTATTTCATTTTATTAATCATTCCATCCATCATTTGTTCTTGCGTTTCTTTGTGGTCAAGCAGTCTACCCGTCCAAACGCCCCATATAAGTAATGCCATTATTAAAAATGTCAGCACGACAAGAAGCAATTGAATTAACGTCCGATTATTTTTCATTTTGTCATTAGCAGGTAGAAGGCCATTCCTAAAGCAAGTCTAATCAAAAAAACTACTCCTGAAACAGATAGTCCCATTAGTAAGAGATTTTTCATTTCTTTCCCTTTTGCAATTTGTCCTTTTATGTACCAGGCCGAAATCCAAAAGTTAAACATGACGGGCAAAGCGGCAGATTTATTGTTGCCCGTTAAAATTTCAAATAAGAAGTGAATTACACAGAAAATAATTACTCCCCATCTTGCTGCTTTCCACATTGTCTCGTGGTTTGGATTTTTGATTTCTTTTAGTTCCATTGTTGTGTCGTTGTTTTTTATAATTGGTGCTAACTCCCTTATATGCGCCATGTTTTGGCGTATATACACCCAATTTTGGGTAGACATGCGCCATAAATTGGCTTTCGGGAATTTTTGTTAAACATAGTTCTCTTTTGTAAATTATCAAAGTGTCATTCACTATAGAATAATCAATTAGTGATACTTAAATATAGCCTGCTCAATCAATTATTGTAAGAAATGTAAAGGATAAAAATGGTAATGTTTATTTTGGTTGAGTAACCATTATTTGAAAGCAATAACCATTTCTGCGCATCGCTCTCCATCCATCGCTGCACTCATAATTCCCCCAGCATAACCTGCACCTTCGGCACATGGATACAACCCTTTTACTTGTGGATGTTGCAATGTCTCTTTATCTCTGGGTATACGCACTGGTGATGAGGTGCGTGATTCGGTAGCTACCATTACTGCCTCGTTTGTAATATAGCCTTTCATTTTACTGCCAAAAACGAGTAATGCATCTCTAAGTGCTGCAGATACAAAGGTAGGAAGTACATCATCTAAGTTATGACTCTGTATACCGGGTAAATAACTACAGCTGGGTAATACAGTTGAATGTTTGTTGTTCACAAAATCAGCAACACGTTGTGCTGGTGCTTTCAAACTTTGGGTAGCAGCAAATGCTTTTTGTTCAACAGCAGATTGAAAACCCAATCCCGCTAATTCTTTCATCGAATGATATGGGGTAAAATCTTTTTGATCAATGGATACAACCAAACCTGAGTTGGCAAATTCATTGTTTCGTTTGCTAGGGCTCCACCCATTTACCACTATTTCACCAGGAGCTGTTGCAGCTGGAGCAATAATACCACCGGGGCACATGCAAAAAGAAAACACTCCACGCCCAATGGATTGGTTAACGATAGAGTAGGATGCGGGAGGTAAATACTCGCTTCGCACATCACATTTATATTGTACCGAATCAATTAAAGCTTGTGGATGTTCAATGCGAACACCTAAAGCAAATGGTTTGGCTTCAAGTAAAATGTTTTTGCGTTGCAATAAGTAATAGATATCACGTGCTGAATGTCCTGTTGCTAATATAACTTGTTTGGTAGGTATCCTGTCTTGGTTGTTTATGTGTACCCCAGTTATTTCACCTTTATCAATCAATAAATCTGTAAGTTTAGTTTTAAAGTGAATCTCGCCACCGTAGTGTTCAATTGTTTCGCGAATGCGGGTTATAATACCTGGCAGTTTGTTTGTACCAATATGTGGATGTGCTTCATATACTATATGTGGTTCGGCTCCATGATATACCAGTAACTGTAAAATTCGGTTTACATCACCACGTTTGGTAGCGCGAGTATATAATTTACCATCGCTATAAGTACCAGCGCCTCCTTCTCCAAAACAGTAATTTGATTCTGGATTTACTGTATTGTGGCGAGTTATGAGTGCTAAATCTCTTCTACGTTCACGCACATCTTTTCCTCTTTCTATAATAATGGGTTTAATCCCTTTTTCAATTAAGGTAAGTGCTGCAAATAATCCTGCAGGGCCTGCACCAACAATAATACAATGAGGAGCAGTATGAACATCCTTAAAATGAAAGGGAATGATAGGTGTTTCTATTTGTCCGTTTTCTAAGATATCTAGCAGTACATTAAAACGAATCAATTTTTTGCGAGCATCAAGCGATTTTCGAATAATAGAAATAGCTGAATGTTGGGATAAGCCAAGTTGTATTCTTGCTTGCGCCAATATGCTTTCTGTTGTGGTGCAATGTTCTGGAAGCATTGCTAATTCTATACGTTTCATCATGTTAGGTATCTATCCTAATGGAATAATGAGTGCAAATATCAACATTTTTAGGGTAACAAAATGGCTTCTTCAAACTTAGTACAGTGAACGAGCAACTTTTTTTCACATACTTACTGCAGATGAAACTATAAGTAGTTAAAATGTTAAATAAAGTTAAATTTGAATGTACAAATATCCATTGCGAAGTAACCCAATGAAAAGTTTTATCTCTCTCTGTTTGTTAATTTCACTTCTAAGCAGTTGTGGAGGGAAATTATACTCTTACCGTAAAACGGTGAAAGTTATAAATCCAATAACAAAAAACGAAGCAATACAAGCGCCATTAATTTACATCACTATTCACAAGGATAGGCCATCTATGTCAAAAACGGATAAAACCGTTTCAGATATACAACACATAAAAGTGAACACCAATACAGTATATGAAACATCAAAGCCTCTACTAAGGGTTTCATCAAAACCACCATTAGCTGTTTCCATTTTTTCGAGTGCAATGCCTCGGTAATATAAAGAAAATGTTTGTTTGACTACTTATTAACCTCAACAAGGCATGGCCTGCTGAGGTTTTTTGTTTTTGTCAACATTACGAGGTAATATTATGAATTGGATTAATTTTGCCACTATACATTAACAATTTTCATTACGCATGGCCGATACACAAAAATTAATAGAGTTAGCATCACAAGTTCGCAGAGATGTTTTACGCATGGTTCATGCAGTGAAGTCAGGACACCCAGGCGGGTCGTTGGGTTGTGCTGATTTTTTAACAGCATTATATTTTACTATTATGGATCATAATCCAGCATTTAATATGGATGCCAAACAAGAAGATGTTTTCTTTTTGTCCAACGGTCATATTTCTCCAGTTTTTTATAGTGTTTTAGCTCGCAGTGGCTATTTTCCGGTGACTGAATTAGCTACGTTTCGCAAGTTAAATTCAAGGTTACAAGGTCATCCCGCCACACATGAACATTTACCTGGTATCCGCATTGCTAGTGGTTCACTTGGGCAAGGAATTTCGGTAGCTGCTGGGGCTGCTTTAGCCAAAAAAATGAATGGTGATTCCAAATTGGTATATGCATTAATGGGTGATGGCGAAATTGAGGAGGGCCAAAATTGGGAAGCGTTTATGTTTGCTGCTCACCACAAAGTAGATAACTTAATTGTTACAATTGATTTTAATGGTCAGCAAATTGACGGTTCTACCAAAGAAATTATGGGATTAGGAAATGATATAGAAGCAAAACTTCTTGCATTTGGGTGGGATGTGCTTCATATGGATGGACATAATATGCAGGATATATTAACGGTGATGGCTACCGCAAAATCTAAATGTGGAAATGGGAAACCTATTTTTATCATGATGAAAACCGAAATGGGATACCCTGTTGATTTTATGATGGGTTCTCATAAATGGCATGGCGTTTCTCCAAATGATGCAGAATTGGAAAATGCATTGTCTCAACTTCCTCAAACCATGGGCGATTACTAAATCAATTATTTTTGAAGCACCTATTCAAGTATTTATTTCTTTTATTAATAGCAATTGGTAGTTTACATCCAACGCCTATTGTTGCGCAACAAAAAGTAAAAACGCGTATTTTATTTTTATTGGATGCTTCAGGAAGTATGTATGCTTCCATGGATAAAGATAATAGAATTAATGTTGCCAAAAGAATTCTAACTAAACTAATGGATAGTTTGGAATTGGCTAAAGATGTAGAAGTGGCATTACGTGTTTATGGTCATAACAGTCCTCCATCCCGACATGATTGCAAAGACACCAAGTTAGAGGTTCCGTTTTCGCAACACAACCACAATGCTATCAAAAAAGAAGTTGCCAAAATTGTTCCCAAAGGCACTACATTAATTGCCTATTCATTGCAACAGGCCGCTTATGATTTCCCCAAAGAAGCAAAAGTGCGTAATGTAATCGTTTTAATTACCGATGGTATTGAAGAATGTGATGGAGATCCTTGTGCAGTATCTGAAGCTTTGCAAGCCAATGGCGTTATTCTTCGTCCTTTTATTGTTGGTATTGGTGGTACAGCTGAGTTTAGAAAAGCATTTGAATGTGTTGGTCGATATTATGATGCTAATACCGAAGCAGATTTTAATAATGTATTAAATGTAGTAATTAGCCAAGCATTAAATAATACCACTGTTCAAGTAAATTTATTAGATGCATTTAGCAAGCCTACCGAAACCAATGTGAATATGAGTTTTTATGATATGCATTCTGGCGCTTTAGTGTATAATTATATTCATACTTTAAATGAAAAAGGCAATCCAGATACGTTGCCCCTTGATCCTATTTACAAATACCGAATGGTTGTAAATACAATACCACCAGTTGAAAAAAGCAATATAGAAATTACGCCAGGTAAACATACTACAATTGGTGCCGATGCTCCACAAGGAAGTTTGGTATTAAAGGTTTTAGGAGCCACCAATTATACCAAATTACAATATATTATAAGGCAACACGGGCAGTTAAAAACATTGCATGTTCAAGATGCCAATATTCCTGAAAAATACTTATTAGGAAAATATGATATTGAGATTTTGAGTATTCCTCGAATTATCCAAAAAGAAATTGAGATTAAACAAAGCTATACAACAACCATAGAAATTCCACAACCAGGAAGATTAATTGTTACAGCAGTTACACAAGCATACTATGCCGATATTTATCAAATGATGAATGACGAATTGGTATGGGTGTATAAATTACCAGTAGAAAACAGAAGTCAAAATTTATTAATACAACCCGGTAAGTACAAAGTTATTTACCGTGCAAAAGGGTCGTACCGTTCCAATCAAACATTTGAACGTGACTTTACCGTTACATCAGGTTCGGCAACCAATATTACCTTAAATTAAAAATAGTAAATACGATACATATGAAAACGTTTGAAGTAGAAAATGTAAAAGATACTCGCTCAGGTTTTGGAGCTGGATTGCATGAGTTAGGTAAAACCAATCCCAATGTAGTTGCATTATGTGCCGATCTTACTGGGTCACTAAAGATGGATGCTTTTCAAAAAGATTTTCCTGACCGTTTTGTTCAAGTTGGAATTGCAGAAGCCAATATGATTGGGTTAGCAGCAGGTTTAACCATTGGTGGTAAAATTCCCTTTACCGGCACGTTTGCTAATTTTTCAACCGGTCGTGTGTATGATCAAATACGTCAAAGTGTTGCGTACTCTGGTAAAAATGTTAAAATTTGTGCTTCACATGCAGGATTAACATTGGGCGAGGATGGTGCAACCCATCAAATTTTAGAAGATATTGGATTGATGAAAATGTTGCCCGGAATGACAGTTATCAATCCATGTGATTACAACCAAACCAAAGCAGCAACCATTGCTATTGCAGCACATGAAGGTCCTGTTTATTTGCGTTTTGGACGCCCTGCTGTACCCAATTTTACGCCAGCCAACCAGCAGTTTGAAATTGGTAAAGCACTCCTGTTAAATGAAGGAACGGATGTGTCTATTTTTGCAACTGGTCATTTAGTTTGGAAAGCAATTGAAGCTGGTCACCTGCTTGCTGAAAAAGGAATCAATGTAGAGATTATTAATATTCATACCATTAAACCCTTGGATGCAAAAGCCATTTTGGACTCAGTGCGCAAAACACGGTGTGTTGTTACTGCTGAAGAACACCAAATGAATGGAGGATTGGGCGATAGTATTGCTCAATTATTAGCTCGTGAATTACCTACACCAGTAGAAATGGTAGCTGTTAATGATAGTTTTGGTGAAAGTGGAACTCCTGATCAATTGATGACTAAATATGGCTTAGATGCTGTAAATATTGTTGCCGCTGTAGAGCGTGTACTTGCCCGAAAAAACTAATCAACTAACCGTAAAGGTTTTTACAACGCTGCTATGAAAATAGTGGCGTTTTTTTATACCTTTCACCTTTAAACTACACCATCATGATTGTAAAAACACAACGCCATTTTTTACCCGAAAAAATAAAAGTTACTGCTTGGGAAATAATCGAACCTTATTTTACTCAATTGCTAAATAGAGAAATTACTTCTGTGATGGAGTTGCAAAATTGGTTGAAAGATAGGAGTGAGTTGGATGCTTTTTTGAGCGAAGATTTGGCTTGGCGTTATGTTCGAATGACCTGTGATACTGAAAATAAAGAACTCGAAACATCATACTTGTTTTTTGTAACTGAAATTGAACCCCAAATTGCACCCCTAAATAATGAGTTGAATAAAAAATTGTGTTCTAGTAATTATCTTGAAGTACTTAATAACGATGCTACTTATTTTATTTACCTGCGGGGTATTCAAAAAGAAATAGAATTGTTTAGAGAAGAAAATGTTCCTCTATTTGCTCAAATAGCAACCGAAAGTCAAAAGTATGGAGCACTAGTAGGAAGTTTAAGTGTGGAGGTTGATGGCAAAGAACTAACACTACAACAAGCGTCTAATTTTTTAAAAAATCCGGATAGAAAAAAACGGGAAGAGGTATTTATCAAAATTAACGAAAAGCGATTATCCATCAGCAAAGAGCTGGATGATTTATTTGATAAACTCATTGCCTTAAGACATCAAGTTGCCATCAATGCGAGCTTTGCTAATTTCAGGGATTTTATGTTTGTGGCCATGGGCCGATTTGATTACACGCCACAGGATTGTATTGATTTTCATGATGCTATTCAGCAAGAAGTAATGCCTTTGGTTAAACAGTTTACAGACAAACGAGTTAAAGAATTGGGTCACAAACTACGTCCTTGGGATATGGAGGTAGATACCCAAAACAGAGCAGCGTTAGAACCTTTTACCAGTGGTAAAGATTTGTTAGATAAAACCGTAAACTGTTTTCGTAAAGTAGATGATTATTTTGCTTGGTGTATTGAAACGATGGACAATATGGAGCGCTTAGATTTGGAAAGCCGTAAAGGCAAAGCACCCGGAGGATACAATTACCCAATGGCAGAAACTGGTGTGCCATTTATATTCATGAATGCAGCATCAAGTACCCGTGATGTAGAAACAATGGTGCACGAAGGAGGACATGCAGTGCATTCGTTTTTAAGCAAAGAGTTAGCACTTGCTGCGTTTAAAAGTTGCCCTAGTGAAGTGGCAGAATTGGCGAGCATGAGTATGGAGCTTATTAGCTATGATGGACAAGATGAATTTTACCCAAATAAAGAAGATTTTAACAGAGCTAAAGAAGAACATTTAGAAGGCATTATAAAAATACTTCCTTGGATTGCTATTATTGATAAATTTCAACATTGGATATATACCCACCCAACACACACTGCTCAAGAACGAAAAGTTTATTGGGTAAACTTAAACAAAGAGTTTGGAACAGGAATGGTAGATTGGAGCGGATATGAAATGGCTCAATCGTATACTTGGCAAAAACAATTGCATTTATTTGAAGTGCCATTTTATTATATTGAGTATGGTATGGCTCAATTAGGAGCACTGGCAGTTTGGCGTAATTTTTTAGCAGATAAAAAAGTTGCCATACAGCAATACAAAGAAGCATTAAGTTTAGGCTACACAAAAACAATTGGTGAAATTTACCAAACAGCTGGTATTGAATTTAATTTTTCAGCTGCTTATATTAAAGAATTGATGTTGTTTGTGAAATCAGAATTAGAAAAACTAAAATAATTAGCATGAAAATATTTTGTATAGGAAGAAATTATAGCGAACATGCTAAAGAATTGGGAAATGCAGTTCCTGAAAATCCTGTTGTATTTAGTAAACCAGATACCGCTTTGCTTAAAAATGGGGAGCCCTTTTACCATCCTGATTTTTCCAATGATATCCACCACGAAGTGGAGCTGGTTATCAGAATCAATAAAATGGGAAAAAAAATTCAACCTAAATTTGCACGTAATTATTTTAATGAAATTGGATTGGGAATAGATTTTACAGCAAGAGATATTCAACAACAACTCAAAGAAAAAGGGTTGCCTTGGGAGTTGGCTAAAGCATTTGATGGGTCTGCGCCTTTGGGTGACTTTATAAATATTGAAACGTTAGATTTAAAGAATATTCAGTTTTCATTGAGTAAAAATGGTTCTATTGTTCAACAAGGAAACACAGCTCATATGATATTTTCATTTGAAGAGATTGTAAGTTTTGTTTCGCACTATTTTACCCTAAAAGTGGGCGATTTAATTTATACGGGTACACCTGCTGGTGTGAGTAAAGTTAATATTGGTGATACGTTGGAAGGATTTATTGAACAACAAAAAATGCTTGTTTGTGAAGTGAAGTGATGTTAATGAAAGATAAAAACAGTATAAGGATAATAGTAGGTATACTATTATTACATGTAACAGTATTCGCTCAACAGTATCCAACGGGAGTGTTTCAATCACCCATGGATACGCCATTATTTTTAAGTGCTCCATTTGGCTCCCTGCGCGATAATCATTTTCACAGTGGTATGGATATACGTACTTATGAAAAAGAAGGTTTACCAATTTATGCCATTGCTGATGGCTATGTTTCAAGAATCAAATATTCGGCTGTTGGATATGGAAAAGCATTATATATTCAGCATCCAAATGGGTATTCGAGTGTGTATGGTCACTTACAAAATGCACATGGAACGATTGCTGCATATATTAAAAAATATCAGTATGAAATTGAACAATTTGAATTTGATCATTTCCCGAGTGCTGACAAATTAACCGTTAAAAAAGGTGACACCATTGGCTGGAGTGGAAACTCAGGAGGAAGTACGGGTCCACATTTACATTTCGAAATTCGAGATACAAAAACGGAAGAAATTATCAATCCTCAGTTGTTTGGCATATTACCTGTAGATTCACAACCACCCACTATTCGAAAATTGTATACCTATATTTTTGAAGAAAGTGGAAGTAAACAGCTTAAGTCGTATGCCTTAAATGTTAACAATTGTTTGTTTACAGATTCTGGAACAATATTTCTGGATACTGTTTTTATCCCGTTACAATGTATAGGATTTGGAGTTGAAGCATTCGATTATCATGTAGGGCGAAAAAATGAATACAGTATTTATGGGTTCGATGTATCAATTGACAATAAGCGGTATTATCAATTCCGATTGGATCGTTTTGTATTTGCTCAAACGCGTTCTATAAACCTTCATATTGATTATGCTTCGTATAAAAAGGATGGCATTAGAATTCAAAAATTGTTTACAGAAGACGGGAACAACATACTGTTATATCCCTATTTAAGAAACAAAGGAAAATACTACTCAATAGATACCTTACCTCATTGGGTTAAAATAGTTGCATATGATTGTATGATGAAACCTTATATTGTATATGCTATAATTAAGCCAACATCTGCTATTGCCATTATACCTTCTTCTGCTCAATCAGGTGTAAAATGTTACCCTAATAAAGTTACCACTTTTAAAAATGAATGTATAAAAGTAACGATACCAGAAAATGCACTGTATGATACACTCTATGTTCAATATGATCAATTATCAAAAGCTCCTAATATGTTATCGTATACACATAAAGTGCACTCCCCCAATACACCACTTCAAAAAAACATTCAACTATCTTTTCAATGTGAGGAAACGATAAAACCTGAGTGGTATCCTAAATTACTTGTTGCATACAGTGGTAAACAGAATAATTGGCGAAGTGCTGGTGGCGAATATGAAAATGGATATGTTGTAACTAAAAGTAATGTGTTCGGTTATTTTGCACTTACTATTGATACAACTCCTCCTGTCATTTTACCCTTATTTAAAGCGAATGCTTTCACTGCTGATTCGCTTACACTCTCATTTAAAATAACAGATGATTTTTCTGGTATTCTTTCTTATCGTATGCTTATAAATGGTAAATGGGTTTTAGCTGAATATGATGCTAAAAATGATTTGATCCATTATGTTTTCGATGAAAATACACCTAATGAAAAACTTACTATTGAATTATATGTTACTGATAAAAAAAACAATACAGCTGAATATAAAATCGACTATTCAAGGCCTAAGTAATTCAGGTATACTATTCATTTAATAATAATACATATGTCATTGCAAAAAGAAGGATCAAAAGCTCCAACATTTAATGGAGTAAACGAAAAGTCAGAATTAGTATCTTTAGCTGATTTTAAAGGTAAAAAATTAGTATTGTATTTTTATCCTAAAGATAGTACACCAGGATGTACTGCTGAAGCTTGTGATTTACGTGATAATTATAAGTTGTTTCAAAAACAAGGTTACGAAATATTGGGAGTAAGTCCTGATAGTCCTAAATCACATGTAAAATTTATTGAAAAATATGATTTGCCATTTTCATTGCTTGCTGATGAAGACCACAGCATTGCTGAAGCATTTGGTGCTTGGGGCGAAAAAAGCATGTATGGTAAAAAATACATGGGCATTTTACGCAGCACTTTTGTGATTAATGAAAAAGGATACATTGAAAAAGTAATTGAAAAGGTAGACACCAAAGCACACACTAAGCAGTTATTGTAATTTAGTGAGGCCTTTGTAAATTAAATATAAACCTCCCGATATGATGATATGGTTTAAGTCTTTAGCATTAAACCAGGTTTCAGATATTGATAGATTAAATACACTTACAAGTCCAGTGAGCATTGTAAATAAAATGCCAATACAAATCCATAAATAGCCTTTCATTTTTGTCTTTTTCCACTCAAGGAAATGAATAGGTAATACAACTAAACCTATACTAATAGTTGTATCGATTGAGATTACGACAAAAACTTTTGTTAGAAAAAGGAATATAATGGCTACTAAAAGTTTTAAAACTGCAAGTTTTTTATACCCATTGTAATTGTTTTTGTACGTATCAAATTGCAAACTTGCTAGTATAAAATAATAATTAGCAAGAGTTGAAAAAAACCACCCAATTAGTTTAAGATAAATCCCTGTATACAAATTCAAGAGGTGTCCGAATCCAGCTATACTTGTAGCCAACATGGTAAATAGGAAGAAATGATGGTAATATGATTGAGCTGTTAAAGCAGGTAAATTATTTTTTAATCTTAACCAACATACAAGTGCCGTTGTTGCCATTATCAAGTCTGAAATAAATAAATTTAATTCGCTTACCTGCAATCCATGAAAATAAAAAGTTGGGTTACTCACAAAAGTTAAATTATGTTAATTTGATATAAATGAATGCCATGGATATATTTATTTTTTCTAAGTTGATTTTAAACGGTCACGTTTCATCAATACAAAAAGAATAAAGAGTGATATTCTGATT
This sequence comes from Bacteroidia bacterium, assembly GCA_044353855.1. Classification (GTDB taxonomy): domain Bacteria; phylum Bacteroidota; class Bacteroidia; order UKL13-3; family UKL13-3; genus UKL13-3. The sequence goes on along the minus strand of JBILBF010000003.1, from coordinate 365,015 downwards.
AGTTGATAACATAGCCAACGATAACTTTGTACAATCATATTATTTGTTGAAATATAATTTTCAGAATCTATTTTTTTGCCACCTTCTGCAATAATTTCAGCAATCAAAAGGTGTATTTTTTTGGCGAATGATTGATCCATGATTTCAATATTTGCTTCGAGGCTTCCATAGTCACTTAATGAGTTTAGGTTATAAGATCCTATCGTACTCCAAATGCCATCTGCAGTTGCAAATTTTGCATGCAAAACACTCTTATTCCACTCATAAATTGAAATATTATTTTTGAGTAATATTATATATAAGTATTTGATTGCTGCATTCATTAATGGGATATCGTTTATTGTTCCAAACACGAATGTTATTTTTACACCACGATTAGCAGCTTTTATCAATAGTTTTCGAATTCTGTAACCAGGTAAAAAGTAACTTGCAACAATGGTTAATTCTTCTTTTGAATGTCGAATAGCATTTCGATAAGACCCCGAAATTTCTATTCGTTTGCGCCACCAATCATTTTGAGTTAACCGTGCTTTTCCTTCTCCTGAAAGTTGATCAATATATTGAGGTATAATTTGTTTTGGCCATCTTCTTTTTAATTTATTGGACCATATTGCCAAACAAAGTTCTTTTATGTCATGACAGATTCTACCATTGACTTCAACCGCTAAATCTAACCAAGGATTTTGATTCAAACTTCCCCTGTATTTTTGAGCTATATTTATTCCGCCAATCAAAGCTATTTGTTCATCAATCATCACTATTTTATGATGCAATCTCCTCCCTATTTTAAAATTTTTGATAGCATAAGGGGCAAAAAGTTTAATGTGAATTCCCACTTGTTTAAATTCAAGTAGTGTACTTTCAGAAAATCGATTAGAAGCAAAGGCATCCAAAACTACATAAACGTTAACACCTCTTTTTGCTGCTCTAATTAATGTAGCTGCAATTTCATTACCTGTTGTATCGGTATCAAAAATATAAACTTGAAGGTGAATGGAATAGTGTGCATTATCAATAAGTTCGATAAGCCTATCAAAATAGGCACTCCCACTTCTCCACAACTGCATATTTTGAGAAGCCTTAAAAGTATGAATGCTTTTTTGCATATCACGTAAAGTTACTATAATTCATTATTTATTCACGTGAAGTATTAAACCGTTTACCAATAAAAAATCTTATATAGGTGTTTGCAAGATTGATGTTAATTAAGTTTTCTATTTTATTACTTACATCATATGTTGCCAAATGGATTCCATAATAATAGTTTGTACCATTATATCCTGCTATGATTCTATAGTCTCCATGTATTCCCATTTTTGTTTTAAATACGGTAGTTCTTCCATTAATATCTCTAAAACTTCCATTTTGTAAATTTATTCCAGGCATAGCTAGTGCACTTATAAATAAATTATTATAGATAATATAATTGTATCCATATCCTACATTAATACCTGTTACGGAACTTGAAGTTGCAATTATTTTATTAGAAGGATCAATTGGAACTGGTGATCTAGATACAGATATTGAGGTATCTGCATCAATCGTGTTGCTTGAAAGTGTTATACCAGTTAACACTCCACCTGCTGATTTTTTTTGTTTATCTATTTGCCATAACGATGCCATCGTTGAATACTTTGACGGATTGAAATTATAATATAAACTAGCAAATAGGATTGTCGTTACAATATCTGGTCGGTAAGGATATACTCCCGAAGACTGATTCCAAGACGGGTCTAAATCTCTTGGATTGTCAATATATAATCCTTCATTTCGTTGAAGTAAAAAGCTACCTAAATACTTTTTACCCGTAATACCTGCTCTTATTCCAAATGATTCTGTATTCCCTTTTTGAGGGTTGGGGGAACTTATTTGATTTATCGTTCTAGATACCTCTAATGTTAAAAATTTATAATCAATCCCAAAGCCAAATGAAAATGCATTATTAGGTTTTAGCACTATTTGTTTTTTGGTATAGTTATCTTTAATTTTTACAGAATTATTTCTTGAAATACCAACCAATGTTAAATGTAAATCATTGTAGTAACTTACAACATAATTGGTGTCGTATGTCGTTTTACCTACTACTTTTTGCCAAAAATTATTTTTTTGCGCATGTAAAGTATGTAGAAACAACAAACAGAAAAGGAATACACAAAATTGACGCATAAAAAAATCCGAAGCGCAAACTTCGGATTTTTTAAGAGTACTACAATACCCATATTTACAGTTGCTGCCTATAAATGAATACACTCGCCATATGCTTGAGCAGCGGCTTCCATAATAGCTTCGCTCATGGTTGGATGAGGATGTACGGATTTAATTATTTCCATGCCCGTAGTTTCTAACTTACGAGCAACTACAACCTCTGCAATCAGTTCGGTAACATTTGCACCTACCATATGTGCTCCTAAAAATTCGCCATATTTAGCATCAAAAATAAGTTTCACAAAACCTTCCTTTACACCAGCAGCACTTGCTTTTCCACTAGCGCTAAATGGAAATTTACCCACTTTTAGTTCATATCCGGCTTCTTTTGCTGCTTTCTCTGTATAGCCAACTGAAGCAACCTCAGGTGATGAATACGTACAGCCTGGAATATTATTATAATTTAATGGCTCTGGATGATGTCCTGCAATTTTTTCTACACAAATAATTCCTTCAGCACTTGCAACATGAGCCAATGCTTGGCCTTTTACAATATCGCCAATAGCATATACACCTTTAATGTTGGTTGCATAAAAATCGTCAACCAATACTTTTCCTTTATCGGTTTTAACACCTACACTTTCTAATCCTAAATTTTCTAAATTAGTTTGAACTCCTACTGCTGATAATACTACATCCGCTTCAAGTTCAATAATACCTGTTTTGGTTTTTACTTTTACCTTACAGCCTGTTCCTTTAGTATCAACTGATTCTACGGAAGCATCTGTCATAATTTCAATACCTGCTTTTTTAAATGATTTAGCTACTTCTTTTGATACTTCTTCGTCTTCTACGGGTAATATATTTGGCAAAAATTCAACAATTGTAACTTTGGTTCCCATGGTGTTATAGAAGTATGCAAATTCACATCCAATAGCACCACTACCCATTACAATCATCGTTTTGGGTTGTGTTGGTAAAATCATTGCATCGCGGTAACCAAGAATTTTTGTGTTGTCTATTTTTACATTGGGTAACTCACGGCTGCGAGCTCCTGTAGCCAAAATTATATGTTTGGCATCATGGGTGGTTTTTGCACCAGCTGCATCCGTTACTTCAACTTTATTAGCTGAAGCCAACTTGCCTGTTCCCGTAATCACATCGATTTTATTTTTTTTCATTAAAAAGGCAATCCCTTTGCTCATGCCATCTGCCACACCGCGACTGCGTTTTACCACAGCTCCAAAATCATGTGACGATTCTTTCACCGTAATTCCATAATCAGCAGAATGTTTAATATACTCAAACACTTGAGCCGATTTTAGCAACGCTTTGGTTGGAATACAGCCCCAGTTTAAGCATATACCTCCTAGGTTTTCGCGTTCAACAATGGCTACTTTTAAGCCCAACTGACTGGCACGAATGGCGGCTACATATCCTCCAGGTCCACTTCCTATAACTATTACATCGTAATTCATGTGATTGTTTTTTTGACGCAAAATAAAAGATTATTCTTAATTATTGCTGCTTATCTGACTATTATCAAGTTCTTGTAGATGATTACTTTTTAGTTAATGGTTTCTTATTGAATATGTGAGGTTAAATTAAGTTGATGAATGAGTGTATGTTAACTTAAACACAATCAATTTTTTCTATTAGCTAAATTTACAATAGATTGTCTATTTTCGCATCCCATTTTTAACCTAAATAAACTTATGAAAACAGCAGAAATACACACTGCAAAAGGTGTAATGAAAATTGAATTTTACGAAAAAGATGCCCCCAATACGGTTGCTAATTTTGTAAAACTTGCCCAAAGTGGTTTTTACAACGGACTTACTTTTCACCGTGTATTACCTGATTTTGTTATACAGGGTGGTTGTCCTGATGGAACAGGAGCAGGTGGGCCAGGGTATAAAATTGATTGCGAACTTACAGGTGAAAATCAATACCACGATAGAGGCGTATTATCAATGGCACATGCTGGGCGTAATACAGGCGGTTCACAATTTTTTGTATGCCACAGCCGAAATAACACCGCACATTTGGATAGAAACCACACTTGCTTTGGAAAAGTAATAGAAGGCGTTGATGTGATTGATGCCATCCGCCAAGGTGATGTGATGGAAAAAGTTATTATTAACGAAGCATAATTTAAAGAAAGTCGGCAGTCAATAGTCCGCGGTTTGTTCCGAAGAGTGTTGATTGAAGGCTATAGTTTTTCAAAAGTCGGCAAATGCATTCGTTAGTTAGCTAAGATTACAGCAGACATCGGACAGCGGACAGCGGACCCATTTAACGGTCGATAAAGATGTTACAAATACACTATTTAAGAGAACAAACGGAAGAGGCTAAAAAACGCATCAGCAAACGGAATCCAAATTTTGTAGCTGTTATTGATGAAGTGCTTGCTATCGATGAAGCTGCACGTTTAGCAAAAAAGGAAATGGAAACAAACCAAGCTGAAGCAAATATGATTGCAAAGCAAATTGGGGAGTTGATGAAAGTAGGCAAAAAAGAAGAAGCTGAGGTGTTAAAACTACAAACAGTGCAACTGAAAGCTGATGCTAAAGTCTTGGAAGATAAAAGCAAGCAATTGGAAGACGAATTGTTTCACAAATTGGTAACGCTTCCTAATACTCCCTCCGATATTGTTCCCGAAGGAAAAACTCCAGAAGAAAATGTAAACATATATCAACAGGGTGATTTACCTGCAATGCCCGAAGGTGCTTTGCCTCATTGGGAGTTGATTACCAAGTACAATTTAATTGATTTTGAATTAGGGACTAAAATTACGGGTGCTGGTTTTCCTGTTTACCGTGGCAAAGGTGCTCGCATGCAACGTGGTTTGGTTAATTTCTTTTTGGATGAAGCAATGAAAGCAGGTTACGAAGAAGTTGTTCCTCCATTTTTGGTGAATGCGGAAAGTGCTTATGGTACCGGACAATTACCCGATAAAGAAGGCCAAATGTACCATGTACAAGTGGATGATTTATATTTAATCCCAACGGCTGAAGTTCCTATTACCAATATGTATCGTGATGTTATTTTAAAAGAAGAAGATCTTCCTTTAAAAAATGTTGGATACTCACCTTGTTTTAGAAGAGAAGCAGGAAGTTGGGGTGCACACGTTCGTGGGTTAAACCGATTACATCAATTTGAAAAAGTAGAAATTGTTCAAATAGCTACTCCAGATCAGTCATATCAAATTTTGGATGAGATGGTCAAACATGTTCAAGGATTGTTAGAAAAGTTAGAATTACCTTATCGTATATTACGTTTGTGTGCTGGCGATATGGGTTTTACATCTGCATTAACATACGATTTTGAAACATACAGCGCAGCTCAACAAAGGTGGTTAGAAGTGAGTTCAACATCAAACTTTGAAACGTTTCAAGCCAACCGATTGAAGTGTCGTTATAAAACCAAAGAAGGTAAAAATCAATTAGTGCATACCTTAAACGGTAGTGCATTGGCATTGCCTCGAATACTTGCAACAATCCTCGAAAACAACCAAACACCCGATGGTATTAAAGTACCCAAAGCATTAGTGCCTTATGTTGGATTTGATTTCATAAGTTGATAGTGTAGTAAGTAATAGCAAGTTCAATTTTTACTGTTTGCTTAATCAATTTCAATAGTCAAAAAAGCCATTCAGTTATTCAGCTGATTGGCTTTTTTGTTGAATAGGCTAGTTGCTTAATAGGCAAGAAGTATTTGAAATAGTTATTGTTGATTCCTTTCCCATTTGCAAAGCTAAATTTTTACTTTCATGTCCTGCCGGAAAACCAAATGCAATTGGATATTGATATTCGGCTACTTGTTGAGCAATTATTCCCAAAGCAGTGTTACCAAAAGGAATGGTATTGTCTTTCATATCATTCATTCCACCCACCAATAAAGCAGCAAGGTTGTTGAGTTTTCCATTGCGTTTCAAATTTATTATCATCCGATCGATATGGTACAGGTATTCATCTAAGTCTTCCAAAAATAAAATGCATCCATCTGTATCAATATCCGAATTAGAGCCAAGTAAAGAGTATAAAACAGATAAATTACCACCAATTAATTTTCCTGTTGCATTGCCTTTTCTGTTGAAAGGGTGTGCTTCAAATTTGTACACAATGGGATTGCCAAAAAGAGCTTGTTTCATCGATTCAAGGCTCTCTAAATGGGCATTGTGTTTTTGCATAGTAATGGGCATAGGAGCATGCAATGTATCAATTTGGCAATGTGTAAATAAATGCGAATGCAAAACAGTTATATCACTGTAACCAATAATCCATTTAGGGTGTTTGATAAAATGGCTAAAGTTTAGTTGGTCTATAATACGTACCGTTCCATACCCTCCTCTTGCGCAAACAATAGCATGTATAGTTGGATCGTCTAAAAGCTGTTGAAAGGATTTTGCACGTAGGGTATCATTTCCAGCAAATTGATGATCGGATTCAAATAAACATTCAGCTAATATTACCTTTAATCCCCAACTCTCAAAAAGTGCAATTGCAGGTTCCATTTCTATGTAGCTTACTTTTCGTGCAGTAGCAACTATAGCAATTGTATTTCCTTTTTGCAGGTGTGGTGGCCTCATTAATTAGGTGTACTTTTCATCAAACTTAAGTTTGATATCATTGACAATTTGTTTGACTTCTTGCTCTTGGTTTTTATCACAAATCATAAGCACATCTGGTGTATCAACAATAATTAAATTGTTTGCACTTTTTACAACCACCAAACGGCCTTCCTTTCCAGTTGCACTAATCATGCAGTCTTGTGTATCGTATGCATATACGTTTTTACCTTTTACTACATTTCCATGTGCATCTTTATCAGATATTTCATACAGCGAAGTCCAAGTTCCTAAATCACTCCAGCCAAATTCACTTGGTATAACATATACATTGGATGCTTTTTCCATGATGCCATAATCAATTGAAATGCTTCTACATTGTTCATATATTTTCTGAATTTGTATAGACTCATCTTTCGCTCCATAGTGTTTTGCTGCCTCTTGAAATAATGCATGTTGTTCAGGTAAATAATGCTTAAAGGCCTTTCGAATTGCCGAAACACTCCAAACAAATATGCCTGCATTCCACAAAAAGTCACCAGAGTCTATAAAAGTTTGGGCTATTTCCAATGTAGGTTTTTCGGTAAAAGTTTTTACCTTAAAGGTGTTATTGGTTTGCCCGTCATCAAGATATTGAATATAGCCATAACCTGTATCAGGTCTATTGGGTCTAATTCCTAAGGTAATTAGTGAATCATGTTTTTGAGCATAATCCATTGCTCCATTGATATACTCCATAAATTTATGTTCATCCAAAATAAGATGATCAGAAGGAGCCACTACACACACAGCATGAGTATTTATTTCATGTATTTTAGAGCTTGCAAAAGCAATACATGCTGCAGTGTTTTTGGCCGAAGGCTCACCTATTACACAGCTCATATTGATATCAGGAATCTGTTGTTTAACCAAATCCATATAAGCTATATTGGTAACTATATAAATGTTATCCTTAGCAAAATGTTTTAAAAAACGTTTGTAAGTTAATTGGAGTAAACTAGAGCTAGTGCCAAGTATATCTAAGAATTGTTTTGGATAGTTACTGCGGCTTGAAGGCCAAAATCTCGATCCAACTCCGCCTGCCATAATAATGGCATAATGATTTTTATTTTTTTCCATTAATCTATTATCTTCACACTACCCATTGAGGTAGTTGTATGATTCTTCAATGCTCTATGATTTATGTCACAAAGAAAGATTTTATATTTCATATTTTCAAAAAACAACTAGAACAGATTAACTTCGTGCCCCTTTAGGTTAAAAACCAAAGCGATGCAGCTTTTTGTAAAGGTATATTAGAGTAAAATTATAAAGAATGAAAGCAGTAAAATCAGTTAAAAAAGCAGGTAACACAACTTCTGAAGAGACAGGATCTAAGAGTGCAAAATTGAGTTTGCAAGAATTTTTTGGATTTGATACATTTAAGGGCGACCAAGAACAAATTATAGAAAGCCTCCTTGCAGGTAATGACATATTTGTAATTATGCCTACTGGTGGAGGTAAAAGCTTATGTTACCAATTGCCAGCTTTAATGATGGAAGGAACTGCTATTATTATTTCTCCTCTTATTGCATTGATGAAAAATCAAGTGGATCAAATCCGATCGTTTAGTCATGATACGGTTGCTCACTTTTTAAATTCATCTTTAACCAAAACAGAAATTACCAAAGTAAAACAAGATGTAACTTCGGGCAGTACCAAAATGCTTTATATAGCACCCGAAACATTAAAAAAAGATGAAACAATTGAGTTTTTAAAAAGCATCAATATATCATTTGTAGCAGTTGATGAAGCGCATTGTATCTCGGAATGGGGACACGATTTTAGACCCGAGTACCGCAGAATTAAACAAATGATTAAGGAGATTAAAGAAGTGCCTATGATGGCTTTGACGGCCACCGCTACTCCCAAGGTTCAACAAGATATTCAGAAAAACTTGCAAATGAATGATGCATTATTGTTTAAATCATCATTTAACCGCACCAATTTATATTACGAAGTAAGACCCAAAGGTAAAAAAGCCGATGTAATGAAAGATTTGGTTTCGTATGTAAAAACCAAAAAAGGAAAATCGGGAATTATATATTGTTTAAGCCGCAAAAAAGTTGAAGAAATTGCTGAAGTTCTAAAAGCCAATGGTGTAAAAGCATTACCCTACCATGCCGGTTTAGATTCAAAAACAAGAGCTGCTCACCAAGATGCTTTTTTGATGGAAGATACAGATGTAATTGTAGCTACTATCGCTTTTGGAATGGGAATAGATAAACCAGATGTTCGGTTTGTAATTCACTATGACGTTCCCAAAAGCATTGAAGGATATTATCAAGAAACTGGACGTGGAGGTAGAGACGGAATTGATGGCGATTGCATATTGTACTACAATCCAGCAGATATTGATAAGCTTGAAAAGTTTATGAAAGATAAGCCTGTTGCCGAACGTGAAATTGGCTCCTTGCTCATTTTTGAAACTCAGGCTTTTGCCGAAACATCAGCTTGTAGGAGAAAGTTTTTACTTCATTATTTTGGTGAAGAATACGATGATAAAGGGTGTGGTAAAATGTGTGATAACTGCCGTCATCCCAAGAAAAAAGAAGATGCAAAGGAAGATGCTTTATTAGCTTTGCAATTGCTTCATGATATTAATGAAAAACATGTGCTGAGTCATTTGGTTGATATTCTGGTTGGAAGCAAAACACATGATGTAACTCTTAATGACCATCAAAAACTATCTTACTTTGGTAAAGGAAAAGAACGTGACGAAAATTATTGGAAATCAGTTATTCGTGTATTGTTGTTACAAGGGTTTATTACTAAAAATATTGAAAACTATGGTTTGTTAAGCATCAGCGATAAAGGTGAATCATTTATTAAAAAACCAGAGAAATTAGAAATAGCACTTGACCAACAATTTGATAAGGTATTGGAAAGTGATGATGATGCTAATGTAGAAGCAGAAAATGTATATGATGAGGTTTTATTTGGAATGCTTAAAGACCTTACTCGTAAAGTTGGTAAGCAATTAAACCTGCCTCCCTATGTTATTTTTCAAGAACCATCGCTTGAAGAAATGGCTTTTAAGTTTCCTATAACCATTGACGAACTGAGTAAGGTTTCGGGTGTAAACAAGGGCAAGGCAGTAAAATACGGAAAGCAATTTGTTGATATGATTGGCAAGTACGTAGAAGAAAATAGCATTGACCGTTCGGAGGATGTAGTTATCAAATCGGTAGCCAACAAATCGGCTAAAAAAATTGCCATCATTACCAATATTGATAAGAAGCAACGATTAGAAGATATAGCACGAAGCATAGGTTTAACCATGCCCGAATTATTGGATGAAATTCAAAATATTATTTATTCGGGAACCAAACTTAATTTACAATCATATGTAAATGATGTAGCTGATGAAGACATTTTAGAGGAGGTAATGGCTTTTTTTAGAAAAAGCCAGAAAGACTCTTTAGAAGAAGCACTAACTGAATACGGAAGTGAGTTTTCAAAAGATGATATTCAATTGATGCGCATACATTTTATCTCTGAAGTGGCCTATTAACATCACTTTTTAGTTTCATTCATAAAGTTACATTTGCCCAAAAAATAACAATCGTGCAAGATAATCACAATAGTGGCCACATGAACAAGCTTAGTGCAGCTGGCTTATTAATTACCCTTGGAATTATATATGGAGATATTGGTACCTCGCCACTCTATGTGATGAAGGCAATTATTGCCGATAAGCTTATATCACGCGATTTAATTTTGGGAGGGCTCTCTTGTATTTTTTGGACACTTACGCTTCAAACCACCATCAAATATGTTATCATTACACTTCGAGCTGATAATAATGGTGAAGGCGGAATTTTTTCGTTGTATGCACTCATCAGAAGGCGCAGACCAAAGCTTATTTTTCCTGCAATAATTGGAGGCTGTGCATTGCTTGCCGATGGTATTATTACGCCCCCAATTTCGGTTGCTTCTGCTGTTGAAGGATTGCGCATATTAAATCCAGATATTCCCACTATTCCTATTGTACTTGCTATTATCACCACCATTTTTGTGATACAACGCGTAGGAACAAATATTGTTGGTAAAGCCTTTGGTCCAATTATGATGGTTTGGTTTGGTATGTTGGCAATATTGGGTATTCTTTCTATGGTACAAAATCCAGGAATTATCATAGCTCTTAATCCTTATTATGCTTACAATTTATTGGCTAATTATCCGCAAGGATTTTGGTTGTTAGGTGCCGTTTTTTTATGTACAACAGGAGCCGAGGCATTGTATTCAGATTTAGGGCATTGTGGTAAACAAAATATTAGAGTAAGTTGGATTTTTGTGAAACTAACGTTGGTACTCAATTATTTAGGGCAAGGCGCCTATTTATTGCAATTTGAAGGCCAAGAACTCACCAATCTCAATCCCTTTTTTGCGTTAATGCCCGATTGGTTTTTGCTTACCGGAATTGTTATCGCAACATCAGCTGCTATCATTGCCAGTCAAGCATTAATTAGTGGTTCGTTTTCGTTAATATCGGAAGCTTTACGGTTAAATGTGTGGCCAAAAGTTACCATTAAATATCCATCAGTGGCCAAAGGTCAATTGTATGTGCCTAGTGCCAATTGGATGCTTTGGGCTGGTTGTGTTGGAGTGGTTTTGTATTTTCAAGAATCATCCAACATGGAAGCTGCATATGGTTTAGCGATAACCATTGCCATGATGATGACAACCATTTTATTAGCAAACTATTTGCGTAAAATCAACTTTCCGCGATGGGCTGCAGGAAGTATTTTATTGGTTTATTTTGCCATTGAAGGTTCATTTTTAATAGCTAACTTAAATAAGTTTAAGCATGGAGGTTGGGTATCATTGCTCATCAGTCTTATTTTTATCTGCGTAATGTGGGTTTGGTTTAAAGGCCGAAAAATTAAAAACCGCCTCACGGAGTTCGTTAATCTTAAAAAATACCTTCCAATTCTACATGAATTAAGCAACGATCAATCGGTGCCTAAATTTGCTACTCACTTGGTATTTTTAACCAGTGCCGATCATTTAATGGAAGTAGAAAATAAAGTGATCTATTCCATTTTGCAAAAACAACCTAAACGTGCCGATATATATTGGTTTTTACACATACACGTTGACGATCAACCATACACTATGAAATATAAAGTGGATATTGTAGTGCCTCAAGATGTGATTAAAGTTGAGTTTAGGCTAGGATTTAAGGTAGAACAAAAAATTAATTTCTATTTTAGAAAAGTAGTTGAAGAATTGATGAAAAATGGAGAAGTTGATGTAACCTCTCGTTATTCATCTCTAAGCAAACAAAACATCACTGGTGATTTCCGTTTTGTTGTGCTCAAAAGGCATCTGTCAAATGAAAATGATTTATCACTGTACGAACGGTTAATTATGGATGGTTACTTTATGCTAGATAAGTTGAGTTTAAGCGAAGAAAAAGCTTTTGGATTGGATACTAGTTCTGTAATTATAGAAAAAGTACCTATGGTTATAGCTCCTGTTAAAGATTTTAAACTTAACAGGGTGTATAAATAGAAGGCTGAAAATCAGCTATCATTTTTGATTAACATAGCGGAGTAAAAAAATCTTCGTAAAAAGTTTGAACTAGGTTTGCATGTAAGTTTCATTTTCTTACATTTGCTCCCCATTCTGTCCGATGGTGTAACTGGCAACACGACTGATTTTGGTTCAGTAGAGTCTAGGTTCGAGCCCTAGTCGGACAACAGAGAAGGTAAAGTGTCGGGTTTTTTAATCAAAATCCGACATTTTTTTTAGTATATCGGTCCAATTGTAAAAAAAACTAAAGTGCCATGACATCACCACGAAATGAAGTAAAACTATTTTCAGGTCGTAATTCGCTATTTGTAGCAGAAAAAATTGCTGCCGCATATGGAAAACCATTAGGTGATATTACGGTTTCACAATTTGCTGATGGCGAAATTCAACCTAGTATAAACGAGTCTGTTCGTGGTTCTGATGTGTTTTTTATTCAGTCTACATTTCCAAATGCAGATAATTTACTTGAATTATTGTTGATGATAGATGCTGCTAAACGTGCCTCTGCTCATTATATTACTGCTGTTATTCCATACTTTGGTATGGCTAGGCAAGATAGAAAAGATAGACCTCGTGTTTCAATTGGCTCCAAAGTAGCTGCCGATTTGTTGAAAGCGGTAGGTGTTAGCCGTGTGATGACAATGGATTTACACGCCCCACAAATTCAAGGGTTTTTTGAAGTACCGGTTGATCACTTAGATTCTTCAGTGATTTTTATTCCCTGGATTCGTGAGTTAAATGAATCTAACTTGATTTTAGCCTCTCCAGATATGGGAAGTTCGAATAGAACCCGTACATTTGCCCGCGCTTTAAATCTGGATATGGTTATTTGTGATAAAGAGCGTAAGCGTGCTAATGAAATTGCATCGATGACGTTAATTGGGGATGTAGTAGGAAAAGATGTGATTTTAATTGATGATATTATTGATACCGGAAATACATTGGCCAAATCGGCTCAAATGCTAAAAGATAAAGGAGCATTGAGTGTACGTGCTATGTGTACGCATCCAGTATTATCGGGTAAAGCATATGAAACCTTGGAAGCATCGGTAATTGATGAACTGGTAGTATGTGATACCATACCATTAAAGCGTGAAAGCAGTAAAATAAAAGTATTAAGCGTTGCCGATTTGTTTGCAAAAGCAATCAGAAACGTTACGGAGTTTGAGTCAATCAGTTTGCTGTTTAACTCTTCTCCCAAATAAAAATATTATCCGCATAAACAAAATTATAAAGCAGCGCGAAGGTGAGCGGATACATCTGAGTGAGGCAAAACAAATAAATAAAATAAAATGAAATCAATTGCCATGTTTGGTTATTTGCGGGACGGAGTAGGTAAGTCATCTACCAAATCACTTCGAAACGAGGGTAAAGTGCCGTGTGTATTGTATAGTGGCGGAAATGCGACTGTAAATTTTTCCATGTATTCACAAGACTTTAAACAATTGGTGTACACACCAAACACATATAAAGTAAAGTTGGATATTGATGGTACTGAATACCGTGCTATTTTGAAAGACATGCAGTTTCACCCTGTAAACGATTCTATTCTTCATGCCGATTTTCAAGAAATTGATGAGAATAAAGAAGTTGTAATTGGTGTGCCTGTAAAATTAGTAGGTAACTCTGTTGGTGTTCGTGCCGGTGGTAAGCTTACTGTTAAGTCTAACAAATTAAATGTACGCTCATTGCCTAAGTTTTTACCTGATTTTATCGAAGTAAACATCGATAACTTAGAAATTGGTAAAGCCATTAAAGTAGGTGAAATTAAAGTTGAAAACATGATCTTATTAGATGCTCCTAACAATCCAGTTGTATTGGTTAAAACAACCCGTGCTTCACAAGAAGAAGCAAAAGCTGCAGCTGCTGGAGATAAAAAGAAATAAGTTAGTTGTTTTTTATCAAATAGAAACCCCGAAGCATTTAATTGTTTCGGGGTTTTTTATGATAATTTTTATTTAATTAATAGTTATTAATTTTTCAGATTTAGAAGTAAATACTCCAATCTCAAATAGGGTAATATTGTTTTGTTTAGCTAACGTATATATATTGTTCAGCTCATCCGATTTTACGGCAATCATCAACCCTCCATTTGTTTGTGGGTCGGGTAGCAAGGCAAAAGCTTCTGTTGCATCAATACTTGCATCAATGGATACTTTTTCGCTGTATGCATTCCAATTGCGGTATGTGGCATCAGGAAGTATAAATTGTTTGGCATAGGTTATGGCTGCATCCAATTTAGGTATAGCGGCATAATTAAGTTGTGCTGTTAAGTTTGATCCTTCACACATTTCGATTAAATGCCCAAGCAAACCAAATCCCGTAATATCAGTCATAGCTGTTACGCCTTTTTCTTTTCCCAATAGTTCACCAAAAGAATTAAGCTTGGTGAGTTGTTCAATCATTATTTTTTCGTCTTCGGGTTTAAGCAAACCACGTTTTTGTGCAGTAGCTAAAATGCCCACACCAATAGATTTGGTCAGCACTAAAATATCACCTTCATTAGCTGTATTATTGGCTTTAATATGTTCTATAGGAGCCATGCCGTTTACGGATAAACCAAAAAAAGGTTCGGCCGAATCAATGGTATGTCCGCCCGAAATAATAATGCCTGCTTGCGCACATATGGATTTTGCGCCTTCCATTACTTGAGCGGCAACCTCTGCTGGTATTTTATCAATAGGCCATCCTAAAATAGCAATGGCAGTAATGGGTTTTCCGCCCATAGCATATACATCACTTATGGCATTTGCTGCTGCTACTTGTCCAAAGGTAAAGGCATCATCAACAATCGGCATAAAAAAATCGGCAGTTACAATCAGTGCTTGTCCGTTTTGCAAATCATATACAGCAGCATCATCATTGCTACTGTTTCCAATAAGTAAGTTTTTACTAGATTGAGAATTTTTGCTCGAAGCCAATATTTGTTCTAATACTGCAGGGGTAATTTTACAACCACAGCCTGCACCTTTTGCATATTGTGTAAGTTTTATGGTGTCTGTCATTGTGCGTTATTTAGAGCGTTTAGTAGGAGTATTGCAGTATTGCTTTCATCAACTGTATTGGCAGAAATTACGGTTGCCTTTCTGTTTACTTTTTCCATTGATTGAATATATTGTTTATCGTAATAGCTTAACAAAATGCGAAAACAATCTGATACATTATTTTCAAGCAAATGGTTAATAGCCGTTTTAGTATCCAAACCTCCCAATCTTTTTTGAATACGAATAATAGCATTTACCAATTTTTCTTTTTCAAAACTTCCATAGTGTTTGACGATAAATGCCAAACGTGCTTCAAAGGGAATATCAAGTGTATACAATTTTCCTTGTTGCAAGCGCAAATAAAACACTTCAGTTAAATTGAGCAAACCAATTCTACGGCTTTCATTTTCTATCCAAATGGGTAGCGGTTGTTCTACTATTCCATCATCATTTATTGTGTAAAATGACGTTAATTTATCAACCAATATATTCTCGAAAAATTCTTGTGAGGGTTGTGTGCCCATTCCCATGCTCCCAAATGCCGAACCTTTATGACTGGCTATTCCTTCCAAATCAATTACTTGTTTTCCTTGTTTTTGCAGTTGGTGTAATACTTCTGTTTTGCCACTTCCGGTAAATCCTCCCAATACATTAAACTGAAAGGGTAAATCCAATTGTTGTAATACCCACTGCCTGTATACTTTGTAACCACCTTCCAATAAATACACATCAAAACCATAAAAACTAAGCAGCCATGCCATCGCACCACTGCGCATGCCTCCTCGCCAACAATGCACTAATAATTTTTTATCAGACGAATATTTTTTGGAGAGTGTTTCTGCTTGTTCAATAAACAAATGCAATTTGGGTCCAAAATAGGTTAAGCCAATTTTAATAGCATCTTCTCTGCTTACTTGTTTGTAAGTTGTTCCAATTTCTTTGCGTTGTGCATCATCAAAAATCGGGAAGGAGTTTGCTGCTGGTATATGGGCGTATGCATATTCGCTTGGGCTGCGCACATCCAATATCGGTATGGTTTTACCAAGTTTTAAAAATTGTTGAATCGGTATTTTTTGAATGGGCATAACACTTTTGTAAGTGTTTGCAAGATATTCTGTTTGGAGGATTTTGACGAGAAAGAATCAAACAAAAAAAGGCCACCCGAAGGCAGCCTTTTATTATTTATAAGTCTAATATATTATTTAAGTACTTCGCGCGAAATAACAATACGTTGTACTTCTGAGGTTCCTTCATAAATCTGCGTAATTTTTGCATCACGCATCATCCGTTCTACATGGTATTCTTTTACATAACCATACCCTCCATGAATTTGAACT
Organism: Bacteroidia bacterium; assembly: GCA_044353855.1. Lineage (GTDB taxonomy): Bacteria > Bacteroidota > Bacteroidia > UKL13-3 > UKL13-3 > UKL13-3. The sequence continues at coordinate 348,402 of JBILBF010000003.1, read as the reverse complement.
GCTTCGGTAGTAACCCACATAGCCGTTTCTGATGCGTACACTTTTGCCATAGCACTTGCCATTACATAATCGCCATGCGCATCTTTGATGGCTGCAGCTTTTAAGCAAAGCAAACGTGCTGCTTCAATTTGAGTAGCCATATCTGCCAACTTAAATTGTATCGCTTGGTGGTGCATAATTTCTTTGCCAAATGCTTTGCGTTCTTTCGAATATTTTAAGGCTAACTCATAAGCGCCACTGGCAATACCTAATGCTTGTGCTGCTATACCTATTCGGCCACCTGCCAGTACTTTCATGGCAAAGGTGAATCCAAAACCATCGTCACCAATTCTATTTTCTTTGGGCACTTTCACATCCTGAAACATAATAGAATGTGTATCGCTTCCACGTATCCCCATCTTATCTTCTTTTTTGCCAATGGTCACTCCAGCCCAACTTTTTTCTACAATAAAAGCATTGATACCTTTGTGTTTTTTCTCAACATCTGTTTGGGCAATTACCAAATAGTATGTTCCCGAATTGCCATTGGTAATCCAGTTTTTGGTACCATTTAATATATAATGGTCGCCCATATCCATTGCAGTCGTTTTTTGTGATGTAGCATCACTTCCTGCTTCGGGTTCTGATAATAAAAAAGCTCCATGACATTGGCCGCTTGCCATTGGTACTAAATATTTTTGTTTTTGTTCTTCATTACCATACGTTTCGAGTCCCCAGCATACAAGTGAGTTGTTTACTGAAACTACAACTGAAGCTGAAGCATCAACTTTGGAAAGTTCTTCCATGGCCAATACATACGAAATGGTATCCATTCCCGATCCTCCATATTTTGGATCTACCATCATGCCCAAAAATCCAAGTTCGCCTAATTTTTTAATTTGTTCGGCAGGAAATTTTTGGTGCTCATCACGTTCTATTACACCAGGTAATAATTCTGTTTGAGCAAAATCGCGGGCTGCTTGTTGCACATTTAAATGCTCTTCTGATAACTCAAAATTCATATGCTTTTTCTTATTGATGGTTGCTAAATACGAGGTATGCAATAATACTGATATCGCTTATATTTACAAATGCTCTTTATTTTTATGACACTTGATTAATGTCACTATCATCGTTTTCAAGTTTCAATGATTTTTTTTTAAAGTTTAAGCTATAACCACCCTTTTCGTTTAAACCAAGCAGCTACGCCAATTGTCATCACCAACATTAATCCAATCACTCCAGGATATCCCCAATGCTTGTCTAATTCGGGCATGTATTTAAAATTCATTCCATATACACCCACTATAAAAGTGAGGGGTAAAAAAAATGCAGTAAAAACAGTAAGTGTTCGCATCACTTCATTTGTTCGTTGTGATGATAGGGAGATATACATATTCATTAAAGATGAAATACTATCGTAGGCGGCTTCAATTTGAGTATCTAATTTGGTGTAATAATCTTTTAAATCCTGCATAAAAGGACTTTTTTTAGTTGCATTTTCGGTAATTTTTTCAATAATTTCTTTGCTAAGATTGGTGAGTTTTCTCAACACATATACCTGCCGTTTAATTCGGTATAAACTTTTTAACAAATCGGGAATACGTTTTTTTAAGAAAATACGGGATTCGTAAAAATCAATTTCATGGTCTAGTTTATCAATTGGGGATTCGTAAGTCATCAAACAAATTTTGATCAACTTACTAACTACCGTTTGTGTTTGCTGTTGGTTTTTATATTTTTCTACTACTTCGGTTAACGCATTAAAGGGTGTTCGGTGAATGGTTATGAGAAAATCTTTATGAAAAAAAATGGCTAGTTTAGTAGTTAAACTATGTATAGAATCCGCATTTTTATCAGCTCGTTCATCTAAGTAACGGCAAATAATAAAGTGTATATCATCTATCAATTCATATTTTGGCAAGTGCTCGGGTTGCATGCAATCTTGGATGGCTGCAGGATGGATATTGTATTTTTCCCCAATGGCTAACAATTCTTCATTGGATGGATTTTCAACATCTACCCACTCAAAAAGGCTATCTGATTTGGATTTGAAAGGATTTGTCATAACCCAAATATAAGCGGCTAATTGTAAAATTGTATATCTGTTAAAACTTTACGTAATCCTTAAATGTATTTGTATTTGAGTAATTTTTATAAGTGTGGGTATTGACTTTTAAGTCAAGAAGAAATCCTGGGAGGAGTCCTGGGATTTTCTTTTTTAAACCTTACAAGAAGAAATAGGATTATGCTTTAGTTACTTAAACGTATAACACAAACCTACTCCCAATCCTTTTTGTGAAAGTGTTAGTGTTTGATTTTTGGTTTCAATAAATTTTATTAAACTATAATTGCTTACAGCAAGGCATACAATTGATAGTCCTCCTGATATGATTGCTGTACCTATCAGGATATTTTTTATATTTTCATATTCCTCTACGGCTACTATATAATCCAGATATTCATCTAACGTATAATAATAAGGCTTTATGGGTGGTTGTAATAATTTAGATCCCACAGCTGCACTCATACTTAATACAGCAAAAGCACCTCCTGAAATGGTTAGCACTTTTCCATCTCGAAGGTAATCAGGTTTATAGATGTTTTTGGGCTTAGGTACATCCTCTCGATTTAATAGATAGGTAGTTGTTGAATCTTGTTTGACACACTGGTACTCATTGAAAACTTTACTATTGTAAAATAATTCTTTAACCTCTTTTTCGGGTAGTATTTTGGTGATGCCATTTTTTTGAAAAACCACCATCGAATCGGAAACACTGATAATTTTGCAATTCAGTTTATCTCCGTTAAAGAGTTTTAAATAATCTTGCGAAAAACCTAAATAAGGCAATAAGAATAATATGAATAGGAGTTGATTTTTCATAAAGGGTTATTTTAAAGCAAGATAGTAGCTTTTTGTTTAAAGCAAAATATATTTTATAGCTAACAAAAAATGCCTCGTCTCACATTGATGCGAGAGAAGGCATTTAAGTATTATGTTATAAAAGGAATTAACCTAATATTAGTAAGCCAACACTATGCCGAAGCAGTAGCGTTTTTGTTACGTTTACGTTCGTTTTCTTCTAAGTATATTTTACGCAAGCGAAGTGATTTTGGTGTAATTTCTACATACTCATCACCCTGTATATACTCCATACATTCTTCCAACGAGAAGTTGATTTTAGGAGCCATACGTGCCTTATCATCTGTACCCGAAGCACGCATATTGGTTAATTTTTTCTCTTTGGTAATATTTACAACTAGGTCATCTTGGCGGTTGTTTTCACCAATAATTTGTCCCATGTAAATTTCGTCACCTGCTTCTACAAAAAAGCTTCCACGGTCTTGCAATTTATCAATAGAATAAGCAATAGATGTTCCTTGCTCACCACTAATCATTACACCAGCAAGGCGACTAGGAATTACACCTTTCCAAGGTTCGAAAGCTTTAAAACGGTGCGCCATAATTGCTTCACCAGCTGTTGCTGTTAACACATTATTACGCAAACCAATAATTCCACGTGATGGAATTTCAAACTCTAAATGGATTAAATCTCCCTTAGGTTCCATTACCAACATATCGCCTTTGCGTTGGCTAACCAGTTCAATTACTTTCCCCGAAACTTCTTGTGGTACATCAACCGTTAAAATTTCGATTGGCTCACATTTTACGCCATCAATTTCTTTCACAATTACTTGTGGTTGGCCAATTTGCATTTCGTAACCTTCACGTCTCATGGTTTCAATCAACACGGATAAGTGCAAAATACCACGACCAAAAACCATATACGAATCGGCAGCACCTGTTTCTTCTACACGTAAAGCCAAATTCTTTTCCATCTCTTTAAACAAACGGTCACGTAAATGGCGTGAGGTTACAAATTTTCCTTCTTTACCAAAAAAGGGCGAATTGTTAATACAAAATAGCATGTTCATGGTTGGTTCATCAATGCTAATAGGTGTTAATCCTTCAGGGTTTTCAAAATCGGCAATGGTATCACCAATTTCAAATCCTTCAATGCCCATTACCGCACAAATATCGCCAGCCATAGCTTCTTCTACTTTCATTTTACCCAATCCTTCAAACGTGTACAATTCTTTTACACGCGATTTTTGGATAGAGCCATCACGTTTAACTAAACTTACAGGTTGGCCAACTTTAATATTACCACGTAAAATACGACCTACCGCAATACGACCTGTAAACGAAGAATAATCTAATGAGGTAATTTGCATTTGCAAGTTTCCAATTTCTACATGGGGAGGTGGAATTTGAGCAATAATATCATCTAACAATGCAGTAAAATCTGCTGTTGGTGTTTTCCAATCTGGTCCCATCCAACCCATTTTTGAACTACCATAAATGGTATGGAAATCCAATTGTTCTTCGGTAGCATCTAGGTTAAAAAACAAATCAAAAACTTGGTCATGTATTTCATCGGGGCGGCAGTTTGGTTTATCTACTTTATTAATAACAACAATGGGTTTTTTACCCAAAGCCAAAGCCTTTTGCAATACAAAACGAGTTTGTGGCATAGGTCCTTCAAAAGCATCAACCAATAGCAATACACCATCGGCCATGTTTAATACACGCTCTACTTCACCGCCAAAATCCGCGTGACCAGGAGTATCAATTATATTAATTTTGGTGCCTTTATATTGAACTGAAATGTTTTTGGCTAAAATGGTAATTCCACGTTCGCGTTCAAGGTCATTGTTGTCAAGTATTAAATCTCCTGTTTGTTGGTTTTCACGGAAAAGTTGTGTTTGGTGAATAATCTTGTCTACCAAGGTTGTTTTACCATGATCTACGTGAGCAATAATTGCGATGTTACGAATGTTTTGCATTGTGCCTAATTAAAAAATTGAGGCGCAAATATAGTCATAACTTTGGCAATTAAGGTAATGCTATGGTTATTAGTTGGTTGTTTTTAGGTGATAAAAGTCAGTGTGGAGTGCTTTAAATAGACTCTTTCTTTTTTGTTGTATTATTTTGGTTAAATATTTATGAAGTCAATAAACCCTTATCAATCCTTAAATTAATAGCCAAAGCATTAGATATTCCAGTTAAAGAATTGTTTGATTTTGAATAAAGAAATTTTGTTAATGCCCTGCAACTACTTCATTGTCTTCATCAATCCCTTGCGCTTTTAAAATGCTTTTTACCCGCACGGCATAAAATATTAAATACGCAAAACAAACCAACGTAAGGGTATACGATAAGTGAATACCAATACTTGGTAAATCGGAAAGTAAACCTTGAAGCGGAGGAATGATAGCACCCCCCAAAATCATCATAATTAAAAAGGAGGAACCTTGGCTGGTGTATTTGCCTAATCCAGCAATAGCTAAACTAAAGATACACGGCCACAATACCGAGCAAGCCAAACCGCCACTGATAAATGCAAAGATGGATACTTGCCCAGTTGTGAGTAATCCCACAACCATCGCTACAAAACCAAACACCGAAAAGTACAACAATGCTTTTGATTGTTTTTCTTGCGAGAGGAAACTTACAACAATCATGATTGCAATAGGTAAAGCATATATCCACAAACCGCTTACATCATTTCCGTTTATACTATTTGAAAGCAAAACTACCCCAAAAGCGATATATGGAATAAGGATTTGTACTGCTATTTTGGCTATACCTTTTAAGTTAAAAATACCCATTACGTTTCCCCATCGGCCAATCATCAAACTACCCCAATACAAAGAAATAAATGGAGAAAGTTGCGACTCGGAATAACCGCCAAATGCAGGTAATTGAAGCAATGCTCCCATATTGCTTTGTATACTTACCTCAACTCCAACGTACATAAAAATTGCTACCATGCCCAACACCAATTGTGGATATTTAAAAGCACCAATTCCTGCTTCAGTTGTTGCATCGTTTGTAATATTAGGTATAGAAGAAAAACTAAAAAATGCAGCCATCACCACAAATAATAATGCCACTCCAATATATAACCCCGTAATTGAGGTTAATGAAGCTGATGAAACATTACCAGTTAAAGATCCGAATAAAATGTAACTGACAATTACTGGTGCTACGGTAGTTCCAAGCGAATTAATACCACCAGCCAAGTTCAATCTAGTTGCGCCACTCTCGGGTGATCCGAGAGCTACAACATACGGTTGTGCACAAGTTTGTTGCAACGAAAACCCTAATGCGATGATAAAATAAGAAGTTAAAATGAGTGTATAGGAGCCCATTTGAACGGATGGAATAATACACAATGCGCCAACAGCAGAAACCAATAAGCCATAGGTAATTCCTTTTTTATACCCAATTTTGTTCAGCAACTCTACTTTGCTCAACCTCGAATACAAAAATAAACTAAGTGAACCCATAAAATAACCACCATAAAAAGTAAGATCAATAAGTTGCGATTGAAATTGGCTAAGGTTAAAATAACGTTTGCAAAACGGAATAAAAATACCGTTGGATGCAGCTATAAATCCCCAAAAGAAAAACACGGTTATAAGTGAATACAATTGTGAACGTTGGGTTGCGGTTTGGTTCATAGTTTAGTTGATAGCTTATGGTTCATGGATCATAGAAGAGCTGATAGTCCATTTTGCCATGAACTATGAACCATTATCTATGAACCGTTCTCTCAATCAAAAGTTGACTTTTAAAGCGAACCCACAAAATGCGTTTACCCACAATGATTTGGATTTGACTAAAATATCAACCACTTTAACCCCCATTCATAACATTTTTTTACCCATTGTGGAAATTACACAACCAAAATCGTAAATCTGGTTAGCTTCGATGTATACTCAAACACATACTATGAAACACCCATTTTTAGTTGTTATGCTTTTAGGGTTTGGCGCATTGTTGCCTGGTACTTGCAGTAAAACGAGCAAACAACATCCACCACAAAAAGTATCATATCAAATTAAAAGCGTTAGTAAACCAACCCAATTTGTATTGTGTGCACCCATTTCAACGATGAGATTGGCACAACCCAAAAGAGCTTAATAACTTAATGAAAGCGATTAAAAAAGAGAAACTGTATTGGTTATGCCAATTGGGTGGATGGTTTTTGTTTACCATCCTAGAGTTATCAACGTATATTGGTATTGATGGACTAACGTGGAAATTATTGACCAATGCTGTCGCCAATTTTATGTTAGGTATAGCAGTTACCCACTTGTATCGTGTGTTTCTTATTCGTTTGGGTTGGCTTAATTATCCGTTATATAAAATTATTCCTCGCGGTATTTTTGGTGTTGTTTTGATGTCCTTTTTTTTAACGATTATTAATATTTGGCTCGATCGATTTACGTATCCTGTATTGCAAAATGAACCCATCACCATTTCAACATTTTTAGGCTATTTTTTTAACGTAAGTAAATACGTTTTGTTGTGGTCCCTTACCTACCATTTATTTCAATATTGGGAGCGCTTAATCGAAGCAGAAAGGGATCGTTATCAGTTGGAAGCTACCATAAAAGAAAACCAATATAATAATTTAAAAACCCAGCTTAATCCTCATTTTTTATTCAACTCACTTAATAGTATTCGCACGTTAGTTGATATGAATCCTGAGTTGAGTAAAACAGCTATTACACAACTATCCAATTTGTTGCGCAGCTCATTGCAAATGGGAAAATACAAAACGGTAATGCTTAAAGAGGAATTGAAAACAGTAACCGATTATTTAGCAATTGAAAAAATAAGATTTGATGATAGGTTGACAATCATTTTTGATATTGATGCTGATGCTAATGAATGCCAAATACCACCCATGATGTTGCAAACACTTGCAGAAAACGCTGTAAAACATGGAATATCAGCCTTAAAACAAGGAGGCGAAATATTGATTTCAGCACAAATTGTTAAGAGTGCTTTACAATTGGACATTATCAACTCTGGGTATTATCAACCCAAAGAGGAACATGAAGGTGTAGGGGTTGTAAATACACAAGAAAGGTTGAAACTCTTGTATGACGATAAAGCTTCTTTTTTAATTAAAAATATAGACTCTAACAAAGTACACACCCAAATTACGATTCCAATATGAACAGTATAACTACTATTATAATTGATGATGAAAAATTAGCCCGCGAAGGGTTAAAAAACTTACTCAAAGAATTTTCCGAAATAGATATTATTGGTGAGGCTAACAATGCTGATGAAGCAATTGAATTGATTGATAAGTTAAAACCTCAATTGATGTTTTTAGATATTGAAATGCCCGAAAAAAACGGTTTTGATTTATTGGAGGAGTTAATTGAAACACCTTGTGTAGTTTTTACCACGGCCTATAATGAATTTGCAATCAAAGCATTTGAAGTAAATGCACTTGATTATTTATTAAAACCAATACAAACCCAACGCCTGCGAGAAGCTATTGGGAAAGTTAACAAACTACTTAGTGATAATATAATTGATAAGGACAGAATAAAATTAGCTGAAAATGATCAAGTATTTATAAGAGATGGGGATAAATGTTGGTTCGTCAAACTAACTGATATTCGTATGATAGAATCGGCTGGTAATTATGCAAAAATATTTTTTGATAACAACCAACCTCTTATTCATAAAACCTTGAATGCTCTAGATGAACGTTTAAGTAAGGGTCTTTTTTTTAGAGCCAACCGGCAACAAATAATTAACCTCCGTTTTATCGATAAAATTGAACCTTTTTTCAATTCTGGATTTCTTATCTATCTAAAAGATGGCGTCAAAGTAGAAGTTAGCCGCAGGCAATCTGTTAAGTTTAAAGAAATGATGAGTCTTTAAGCATATGATGTTTTACAAATAAAAAAGCCCAACTGAATTTTAGTCAGTTGGGCTTTTTATTTAGCTACGGTTTAATTATCGTCCTTCAAAGTCAACTAAAATGGCATCACCCCATAATTCTTCTACAGCATAAAATTCACGTTTTTCTTGTTGAAAAATATGGGCTACTACATCAAAGTAATCCAGCAATACCCATTCATTGTTTACTTGTCCTTCACGGTGGCGTGGCCATTCGTTACTCTGTTTTTCAACTTCTTCTTCTACAGAGTTGGCTATTGCTTCTACTTGCTTATCAGAAGCTGCATGGCTTATTACAAAAAAATCAGCTGAAGCTCCTTTTACATTTCGCATGTCCAATATTTTAATGTCTTCAGCTTTTCGTTCAAACATTCCCTGAGCTACTTGCAAGGCTAACTCTAATGAGTTGGATGCAGGTTTGATAGATGGCTTATTGGATTTGGTTATTTTACGTGTTTTGGCAATGGGAGTTTTTTTATTGGCCAACTCGTGAGCCTCTGCTAATTGTTCGGGTGTTCTTTCGTTTTTGCGTGTTGCAGTTTTTACTGCTACTTTTTTGGGTGCCGCCTTTTTGGGTGCCGCCTTTTTGGGTGCCGCTGTTTTAGCTGCTGTCTTCGTTGTTGTTGTTTTCATCCGTCTCTACTAACTTATTGCTTGATTTTGTGATGGTAGTTGATACACACACAAATCATATATTTGCATGCAAATTTAGCATTTTGTCTCACAACTCAACATTTTCATTCAATACAGGTATTGTTCTACTTGATGAAGTTGGTTCTACCAACGACTTGGCAAAGCAATTAATAGAAAAAGACGAAGCCCAACATGGAACGCTTATCAGAGCAAATTTTCAATACAAAGGAAGGGGTCAAGAATTGAATGGTTGGGAATCTCAAAAAGGTGAGAATATATTATGTTCTTGGATCTTAAAACCGGATATTTCAGTTGATAAACAGGTGTATTTAAATATCGCAATGTGCCTAGCACTTCATGATTTTACAAAAGCGCAATTACCTTATGAACAAGTTTGTATTAAATGGCCAAATGATATTTATGTTAACCACTCAAAAATGGCTGGTTTATTAATCGAAAATGGAATTCAAGGGAATTTAATCAAGCATGCTATTATAGGAATAGGATTAAACATCAATCAAGTACATTTTTCTACCTCCAAAGCGTGTTCATTAATTCAGTTTACCAATCAACTCTATAATATTGAAGTGTGTACTCAACTTATACGAAATTGTTTAACGAATCGATACCAACAACTAATACAAAATGATACTGAACAATTATGGTTACAATACCATGCAGTATTATATAAAAAAAATATACCTTCCCAATTCCAATATCAAGGTTCCAATATAATGGCTACGCCAATAGGGATTGATGATGCCGGAAGATTAAAAATGATGGTAAATGGCGATTTACAACTGTTTAATGTTAAAGAATTGATATGGAGCTAACACATAATTTGGTAATAGATATTGGCAACACACGAGCAAAAGCAGCAATCTTTATACACAACAAATTGATTGAGCGACTCGAATTTGCCAATAACGATTTTGGTGTAGTTGATAAGTTGATTGATACCTACCAACCAACTAAGTCTATAGTTTGCAATGTCTTTATCGAATCAGATGAGCTTACTCATTTATTAAAGACAAAAACGCAATATACACAGCTAACTTCTGACTTACCTGTACCATTCCATAACTTATATAGCACTCCTCTTACTTTAGGAATGGATAGAGTTGCTAGTGTTGCGGGCGCAATTAGTTTTTTTGACAACACAACTTGTTTAATTATTGATTTAGGAACATGTGTTACTTATGATATTGTAACAGCTAACAGAAATTATTTAGGAGGATCAATTTCACCAGGACTGCAAATGAGGTTAAATGCACTAAATCATTTTACACAAAAGTTGCCTTTGTTTGATTATGAGCCTATCCATTCATTTATTGGAAACTCAACACAAACAAGCATGTTATCGGGTGTTTATTATGGATTATTAGGTGAAATAAATGAAATGATTACCCTTTATGAACAACAATTTGGCAACATTCAAGTATTACTTTGTGGGGGAGATGCAGGAGAGTTTGATAAACACACGAAAAAGAGCATATTTGCAGCACCCGATTTAGTTTTGTACGGGCTACATAAAATACTTCAATACAATGCAAAATAAAGCCTCAAGGCTATTTATATTTTTATTGGTTACATCCCTTTTAGTAGGTCATGTTAATGCTCAAAATTTAACTCAATCACCTTATTCAATTATTGGTATTGGCGAAATGCAATATTATGGTTCTGCTACTCAGTCTTCAATGGGACAAGTAGCCCAAGGTATGCGTAAGTCAGCGGATGTTAATGTCTATAATGCTGCTTCTTTTTCAGCATTAAAGTATACAGTCATTGATGGTGGTGTAATGTTTTCTCCTGGTACAATTAGTAAAGGCCGTTTTCAAAGCTCAGTTGAAAATTATTCATTTTCGTATTTTTGGATAGGTATGCCAATTTCAATTAAAAGAAGTATTGGAATGGTATTTGGCTTGTCTCCTTATAGTTCTCTTGGCTATAATGTTTCTACCCCCAATCAATACCCTGATTTTACTGCTGTCACAGAAATGAAAGGTACTGGAGGGTTGTCTAGATTTCACTTTGGGTTGGGTGCAAAGCTGTTTAAAAATTTATCAATAGGATTTAATGCTAACTATATTTTTGGCCAAACAACGCTTGAGCAAAAACTCATCATTCCAAAACAGTTTAATCAAAGTAATATTGCCGAAACACGTAGACGGGTTGTTCGTGATATGCAATATCAATTTGGAGCTCAATATCATAAAGATATAATCAAAGGAATTCGTAAAGATAAATACACGCTAGTGGTTGGTTCAAATTATACGTTGGCTACAAATTTAAAAGCGAAAGAAGATCAATTTGTAAGGTCATTAGGTGTTGGAGGTACAGGCTACTTTGGCGATACACAATATTATAAAAATGATGTTGAAGGTTTTATTAGGATGCCTTATACCGTAAGTTCAGGGATTAGTTACGAGAAAAAAGATCATTGGTTTGTTAATACGGATGTAAACTATACCAATTGGTCTAGTTATCGAGAGTTTGGTCGGGTTACTTCCCTCACCAATAGTTTGGGGGTTTCAGTAGGTGGAAGTTTTATTCCCAATATATTGGATTACAAAAATTATTTTAAACGAATAGAATATAGGGCAGGACTTAGATATGATAACGGAAATATAATCTTATCTGATACCCGCATTTCAACTTATGGATTGTCGGTTGGTATGGGAATGCCATTAGGTAAATCAAAATCTCGAATAAACCTCTCGGCAGAATATTTTGTGAAAGGAACTACAGATAATAACTTGATAAAAGAAGAATATTTCAGGTTTATTCTGGGCCTTAATTTTAGCGATAAATGGTTTCAACGCTACAAATATGACTAAAAGATGGTTTTTTACTACAGTCGTCTTTATCTCTATTTTTACTGCATGCACCAGCGATGAAGTAAAAGATAAGGTGATGAATGAACGAATTAATTTGCCATTGGAAACAGGTAAAAATATCTATATTACCTATACCGATTCTGGATATACAAAAGCAAAATTATTTACGCCTTTACTTGAGCGTTATGCTTCTGATGTTCGCATGGAAACTGTTATGCAAAAAGGGATAACTGTTTATTTTTACAATAGAAATAAAAAAGCAGAAAGCTCTTTAAAATCTAAATATGCAATTAGGTATGATAGAGATAAAAAAATGATTGCTCGCAATGATGTAATTCTTGTTAACAATAAAGGTGATTCATTAAACACTGAAGAGCTTATTTGGGACGAAGTCAAACAAAAAATATATTCAGATAAATTTGTTAGAATTACAACAAAAGATGAAATAATAATGGGCGATGGTTTTGAATCAAATACTGAATTTACTAAATATAAAATTTTTAGTATTAGAGGTGTTATTAGTTTAAAAAAATAATGCAAAAAATAATCATCTACAATTGGTTAGTACTTTCAGTTCTATCTATGCTTGTATGCATATATATAGCTGTTTTTGAAAACTTTTTTAAAGACAAAGGTTACCTATTTTGTGTACTGTCAATTCTTTTTGGAGTGATTTTTTACAAGCAATGGAAAAAGTTTGGACTATAGTTTTGGTAAGATATTCAGAATTGATAATTTAACAATTCAGCAAAAATATAAATATGGATAATATACTCATTATTGTTTTAAGTGTTTTGACATCAGCATTTTTCGCTGGAATGGAAATTGCATTTATTACAGCAAATAAATTGTTGATTGAACTGAAAAATAAACAAGGAAGTATTTCGGCTAGGATATTATCTCCTTTTGTTAATAATCCTTCAAAATTTATAAGCACTACACTTGTTGGTAATAATATTGGGTTGGTTGTATATGGTATTTATATGGCTGCTTTTTTAAATCCATATTTAAATTTATGGATCCCTAGTACAATGACGAACACTTTTTTGTTGTTATTTTTATCAAGTATCATCTCAACTGCAATTGTTTTAGTTACAGGTGAGTTTATTCCTAAAGTTTTATTTAGGTTAAATCCCGATATCATTTTAAGGGTATTAGCTGTTCCATTTTTAATAACGTATTATCTCTTTTGGCCTTTGGTTCATTTTATTACTTGGTTAGCTGAACTTATTTTAAATAAATTATTCAGGTTAAACTTTAATGAGAACACTCCCGTATTTAGTAGGGTAGATTTGGATCAATATATTGCAGAAAGTGCAGAAGATTTAGATGATGATGCAGATGTAGATACCGAAATGTTTAAAAATGCTTTGGATTTTGCTCATGTCAAAGTTAGAGATTGTATGACTCCCAGAACTGAGCTTGTAAGTATTAATATGGCATCTAGTGTGGAGGAGTTGTATCAAAAATTTGTTGCTACTGGTTTATCAAAAATTTTAGTGCATCAAGGTAGCAGCGATCATATTATTGGTTATGTACATCAAAAAGATATTTTTAAAAAACCATCTAGTATTAGAAGCATTGTAATTCCAATTGAAATAACTACTGAAACAATGCCTGCTAATGAGTTATTAAATCAATTTACCCGAACACATAAAAGTATTGCTTTAGTTGTTGATGAATTAGGAGTAACTGCTGGAGTGGTTACTATTGAAGATATTATGGAAGAGATTTTTGGTGAAATTGAAGATGAGCATGATGTTGATCAACTCACTGAAAAAAAACTAGATGACAATATTTTTATCTTTTCTGCAAGATTGGAAGTAGATTATTTAAATAATAAATACGAGCTAAATATACCTGAAGGCGAATATCATACATTAGGAGGCTACATATTTGCTCTTCACGAAAGTATTCCTGTTAGAGGTGAAGTAATTGAAATTGGTAAGTATCGTTTTTCTATTATTTCTATTTCTAATACCCGAATCAACGAAGTTAAAATTCAGATTATGTAATCGTGTTTTCTTACAATATTTGTACTTCAAATTGGGCATTCCCTTTAACCCCTTGTGCATTGTAAAAATCTAGAAAACGTAATTTGTATATGTTGGGGTCGTTTCCATTTTCTTTAATTATATAATTAACATGTTTTCTTATCGTATACTTTACACTGCTCAAATTACCAAGATCGGCTGTTTTCCAGTCAAATCCAATAATATCTCGGTTTGTTTTATATAAGTATGATGTTGTACTAGACTTTGAAATGTCATAAAATGAAGTAGTACTATCAATAGCAACCGAAAGAAATTTGGTATTGATAAATGCACCACAAACAATATATTGAAGTGGCGGATTAAATTCATAATAAATCCATCTATATTTCATAAAACAAAGATGCCAATCATTTAGTGCAGGTTCAAAACTTAGGAATTGTCCTCCTTGTTCAAATGAAAAGTAAACCTGTTTTTTAGAGGGGTCTTTAGGTATTGTTACCTGTTTGGTATAGGTATGAAGCATGTCAGAAAACTCAATAATATACCGTTCTTGATTTACACTTATGATTTTAAATTGAAACCATTCTAATTGTTTACCTCGGTTAATTATATATACTGAATCTGTACACGTATTACCAATTGTACAACCGCGTAAGGCTAGCGAATCTTCCATTCCTGTTGGCGAATCCCATTTAAATTCGGATGGTTGTGGTGCTCGTTTACGTTTGAAAATTTTATAACCTGTATTCGAAGTTAAAATACCCTTTCCACTATTTTGAAAGATAGCAGTGCCACTTGGTGATGCATCAAATGCAAGATCCCAACATTGATTATCAACCGAAGTAGTAACTCCAGTTGACAAATTTATATATACCTGAGTTGTATAATCTTTTCCCATGTCAGCAGATAATAATTTTGCATCTTTGGGTTTAGGAGGAAGTGTAATGGGAGTCTCTTCTTTTTCACATGAAACGAAGCCTAAACAATTTATAATAATGAATAGTATATAGATATAAGGTCTCATTTTTGATTCCAAGCTAAATTATAGGCGCAACTAATAAAAATACTTCTACCCATTCCAACAGAAGCGCTGTTTCCTCCAGAGCTATGAATTCCACTAGGTATATTGGCATTAATATTCACAACATTAAATATATTTTTAACTCCTGTAGTAATAGTTAACCTTTTTTTAAGAAAATTTTTATGGAGTGAAAGATCGAATAGTTGGTATGATTCAATATATCCATTGATAATATCACCACTCACTAAATCATATTGATAGTTACGTTGTTTTCCATTAAATTTATAAAATAAGGAAATCGTTAATTCAGGTTTAGTGAATGTATAAATAATACTACTTCTAACTTCATTACCAAAAAAATACGCATTACTAGAAGATGAAACATCGTTGATTAAAGCGTTGTTAATTCCTGTTAATGCATATCCTAATATAAATGCATAATTCGGAGCTCGGTATTCAGTATTTATATTAACACCTGTACTTTTAAAATCGCTAATATTATCATAACGACTTTCAGCTGTGCCTAAATTGACCATTACCAAATCTATTTTGTTTTGTATATGATTATAAAATAATGCAGGCTCAATTCTAAAAACACGGTTTGTTTCTTTCCATTCTATTGTTGAACTAAATTGAAAATTGTTTTGTGTTTCTGCCTTTAATTGTTCATTTCCGTATACATTGTGATTTGGGTCAACAAATGATAAATACATTTCTTTCAGTGAGGGTGCTCTAAACCCTTTTCCATAAGAACCTCTTATCGATATACGGTCAGTTAATTCCCATTTTATATTTAAGGAAGGAATGATAGGTGCATTAAAATTTGAATTATAAATAAGACGTAATCCTGGACGAATTAATAATCGGTTTGAAACGCGTATTTCCATGCTTCCAAATGCATTTATATCAGACATGTTTTGTTTCCCATCTGCAATTCTGTTTCCTTTATTTTCATCATGGTTTACTTCATATCCTGTTTGGTAATTTAAGATGCCATTTGCACTTTGATGAGAATGAGTTCCTCTGCTCATCAAATTATAAAAATAGGTTGTGTCGTTTTCAAATGGAGCTAATACGGGTTGTTCTTCTAGTGTTACTAAATCTTTGTGAATGGTATTGCGTATACGTTTATAAAAATTATAAGAACCAACAATATTCAATTGGTCTTTTTTAGTTATTTTTTGATCGTAAAATAATGAATGAGTATTTCTTGTAGAATAAAAATACTGATCTTTTGCATAGGCATAATAAGGAGTAATTTCGGGTGCTGCATGGAATGTGACTTTTTCATTAAATGCATTTATGGTGTATCTTAAACTGCCTTCTTTTATGGAATGACCTATGCTTAAATCTCCGAAATACTGTGTGCTAGGTTTCCATAATCGAACTCGTGTACTTTCGTCAGGAGAATATCCATCAAAAAAATTCCTTGCAATATTCGTTTGTATAGTCCATTTGTTAGCAGAAAATCCACCATTTACACCACCATTATATTTACCAATGGTTTCATAATAAGTTGTTGCCCCAACATGTATGCCTTTGGTTGATTTTTTTGTAATAAGATTAATGACTCCACCCAAAGCATCTGTTCCAAAATTTACACTCATTGGTCCTTCTACCAATTCAATACGTTCAATATTATTTAGGTTAATCTGGTTTAAATCAATCACTCCTCCTTCTCGTCCAATTATTGCAACACCATCAATCATTATTTTTACATTAAGTCCTGATATGCCTTGTATACTCATGCTACTACCTAATGATGGATCGTTTGTTACACGAACATTCAGTTCATTTGTTAACACATCTTTTAGATTATTGGCACCTAATAACTGTATACGATTTTGGTCAATAACACGAACTTTATATACAGATTTTGAAATGCTTCCTTCTCCATATTGGCCTGTAACAATTACATCTTGTAGTTGTTGTATTGTTTTAGCTGTATCCGATTTTGTTTGAGCAACTGCATATGTTGCATAAAAAACAACAATCATCGAAATACATCCGATGATTGTTGTTTTTAATTGATATGTAATAAAAGTTTTCAGAAAGATTATTGAACGATTAAACGCAACACTTTTGTTGTTGTATGATGATCTATTGTAACAAAATAAATTCCTGCATGAAGTGCTTCTATATCAATGCTGTTTTGAGAGGTATTTATTATTTTGGTTAGTTGTACTTTCCCAGTGATATCATGTATTGTTACATTTACGTTTTCAATTGTTTTTAAATCAAAATGGATTGTGGTAGTTGCTGGATTTGGAAATAAGGTTACTGATAAAGAGGGTGTAATTTTTTGTATACCAGTGGCTACTTTCGTTTTTGTTTTTTCGAAAACAATTGAACCAGTAGAACTACCGGCAAAACTTTTGAAAATTAACTTATCTTCACGGCCGTTTTCTGCTCTTACAAAATAAACAAGAGAATCTTTGATAACAAAAGAAGGCTGACCGGGACCTGGGTTAATCTTCCAATCAGTTCCTATATTGGTTATCTTGGATGCAAACATTCCGGCTACTGCACTATCATTAGGTAAACCTTGTACTTTTGAAGTTGTTACAGTAGGATTGTTTAAAACACCAGTGGTTGTGGTAAAAATTGTTTGATTTTGTTGGGTTATAAATGCACCATAACGAGTAAACAACAAATCCCATTTCGCAGCAGGCTCTCTGTCTTGAATGGAATCATTTAATAGGTTATAATAAGCAAACAGTTTTCCTGCAAAATCTTTTTTGCCAAATGAAACAGTCATACTATCAGTATTATCAAGATTAGCGTATGTAAACACCCATTGAGAATCAAATACGATTTTATTAATGGTTATTTTTTTAAATGTATTTACTGTTGATGGACCTGAACCAGTTGTGATACGCACTAAAAAAATCTTATTCCCTATTACATCATGGGAAGCCATGTCATATGAACCCCAACCATAATCGAATGGATCTGATTCATTTCTATTAACATTAAAAGCACCAATATCCCAGCTACTATCACTATTATGAGGATTACTCCATGTTGTATAATTGGCTGTATCAAAAGTATTCCAATTAGTAAACAATTGAGATGATTCAAAAATTCTAACGCCTCTACCTTCATTTACAATCACTGATGTAGATCGAATTACATTTGTTGGAGGTGCTGCATTGCGAATAGCAAATCCTATGTGCCAGCTGTTGCCTAAAGTCTTTGAAACAAACCCATTAGCCATACTGTAATAAACATCATTTGCATAACTTGTACCTAAAACTGCAGAGTCTAAAGATGGTGATTGAGCAAAAAGAGTAAAAAATAATGTAACAAAACTAAAGGAAAGTAAAGTTTTTTTCATGTGTAAAATTGTTGTTTTTTGAGCCCGCAAATTAGAGTCAATAAAGCAGCCAAACACTATGTAAATAGGCTTTTTACCGTATTATGACATTGATGTCAAATGATACTTATTATCAGTTTATGATTTATTTTTTTCTTCAATACGGATTTATTATTTTAAATGATGCTGTCTTATAATTCCACATCAAATATTATATTCGGAACGTAAAAAAAATGTAGCATGAAAAGCACAATACTTAAAAAGTTTATCCCACATCTAATTGCCATGGCTGTAGCACTAGTTATCATTATTGCCTATTTTAATCCAATGCTCTCTGGGAAAGTATTAAAACAGCATGATGTTGAACAATGGCGTGCATCTTATGAAGAAATACACCAATTTCAGACAACCACTGGTGAACGAACATTTTGGACGAATACAATTTTTAGTGGTATGCCCACCTATTTAATTGGAGCATCGTTCTATAATAATTTTACTGTTAAAGTTCAAGCATTTATAGCTTCAGTTTTACCCAATCCCTTAGATACAGCATTTCTATTATTCATCTGTTTTTATATACTTTTACTCACCTTCGATTTATCTCCAATACTTGCATTTGTAGGAGCAATTGCTTTTACTTTTTCGAGTTTTAATGTAATCAATATTGATGCAGGTCATATGACCAAAGGAAATGCAATTGCTTATATGCCTTTAGTCTTAGCTGGAATTCAAATTACACTCCGCAAAAATAAATTGTTTGGAGCACTTCTCACTGGTATTGCTCTAAGTTTGCAGTTGTCTGCGGGTCATTTACAAATTACGTACTATCTACTCTTGTTGATTTTGGTTTGGATGATTGCCGAAGTATTTATGTCGGTTAAGGAGAAAAGAATAGTGCCATTACTTACTTGTGGAATATTTTTATCAATTGCTGCAATACTTGGCGTTGCAACGAATGCAACTAGTTTAATGGCAACTGAAGAATATGGAAAATATAGTATAAGAGGACAATCAGAACTTACCAAAACAGCAGTAGGTTCTAGTAATGAGGATAATGCATCTTCAGGATTAGATAAGGATTATGCTTTACAGTATAGTTTCACCCCTATCGAACCCCTTACTATTTTAATTCCAAATCTTTATGGTGGAGCACAATATGGCGAGTTATCCACTAATTCTGAAACCTATGCTATCCTTAAGAAAAATCAAATTCCTAATGCTAAACAAATAGTTCAAAGTATGCCATTGTATTGGGGAAATCAGCCGTTTACGGCAGGTCCTACTTATTATGGTGCAATTATTTGTTTCTTATTCGTATTAGGACTTGTTTTGGTAAAAGGAAATGAAAAATGGTGGATTTTAGCTGTTTCTATTTTAGCGATTTGCCTTTCAATGGGCAAATATTTTATGCCCCTCACAAATTTATTTTTCTATCATTTTCCGCTCTACAATAAGTTTAGGTCAGTTACTTTTATTCTAGCTATTACTCAAATTACATTTCCCTTACTGGGTCTAATTGCCTTAAGGGATATCGTTAAAGGGAAATGTACTGTTCAAGAAATAAAAAAAGCACTTTTATTGAGTTTTTATATAGTAGGAGGGTTATGTGCAATTTTTATATTGATGCCTGATTTGTTGTTTAGCTTATTAGGTATGGAGAAACTTGAGACCATCGATGATTATTTTGTTAGTAGAGCTGATGCTCAGTTTCCAGAGTGGTTACGCTCATCAATTATTGCTGATCGAAAGTCGATATTGCGCATGGATGCTATTCGTTCTTTGCTTTTGATTGGATTAAGTGTTGGTGTTATTTGGATTTTTATAGTAGGCAAGATTAATCAACTGTATCTTTCTATCATCCTTACAGGTCTAATTGTATTTGACTTGTGGCAAGTTGATAAGCGTTTTTTGAATGAGAAAGACTATCAAGTTAAGAAAAAAGTTACACAGGCCATCTTCCCAAAAACAGCAGCTGATGAAATTATTTTACAAGACAAGGACCCTAATTATAAAGTATATAACACAACGCAAAACCTAACTCAAGATGCAATGACTTCATATTATCATAAGTCTATTGGTGGATACCATGGTGCAAAATTGCGCAGATATCAAGAGTTAATTGAATTTCAAATAGCCAAAAACAATATGGAAATATTCAATATGCTAAATGTGAAATATTTTATTGTAGGTGATAGTGCAAATAGTTTATATCCTCAATTAAATCCTTCGGCATGTGGTAATGCCTGGTTTGTACCTCAAGTTGCATTGGTTGATAATGCAGATGCTGAAATTGATTCATTATCTAATATTGATCCTAAAAACACTGTTTTTATTGATAAAAGATTTGCTAATCAATTGGAAGGTTTTATCCCACATGTTGATTCTTCGGCAGCTATTAAACTTAAAACGTATGCTCCTAATAAGTTGATATATGAAAGTAATACCTCCTCTCAACAAGTTGCCGTTTTTTCCGAAATTTATTATGAAAAAGGATGGAATGCTTATGTTGATGGAGTAGCGCAATCACACTTTAGATGTAACTATGTACTCAGAGGAATGTTAGTTCCTGCTGGTAAACATACCATTGAATTTAAATTTGAGCCTCGTGTAATAGCAATTGGCGAAAAAATTTCATTGGTTTCTTCTTTATTATTATACGGTGGATTGTTAATCATTGGAGGAATGGGATTGATCAAAATGAAAAAAGAAGAAGATAAATCTTGATATGAACAATAAAAAAAACTGTTATTCTATATGTTAGAATAACAGTTTTTTATAAAATCATTTCGATGATTAAGCTTTCATTACCCATCCAAAAATATCTTCAGATTTAGAGGTACGAATGTTTTCAAGTTCCTTGTATAATAAGTTCGATACTAATCTTTCTTCTGTAGGAGGTAACTCATATCTTTTTCCATTATAACTTATGGATGCAATTTTTGCGATTAAAGCAGCCGTTCCAGTACCGAATGCATCTTTTAAATTTCCATTTTCGCAGGCCTCCATAATTTCAACAATAGATACTTTTCGTTCTTCTACTTTAAACCCTTTATGTTTTAACAATTGAATGCATGAATCTCTGGTTACGCCTTCTAATATTGTTCCATCAAGAGCAGGTGTAATTACTGTATCACCAAGTGTGAAAAATAAGTTTGTTGTTCCACTTTCTTCAACATAGTTGTGTTCTTTACCATCTGTCCATATTACCTGGTCAAATCCCTTTTCTTGTGCTTCCAATGTTGGTTGCATACTTAATCCATAATTGCCTGCTACTTTAGTAGCTCCTACTCCTCCTTCAAAAGCTCTAACATATTTTTGTTCAACCAAAACATTAATTGGTTTTGGGTAATAGCTATTTACTGGACAACAAAAAATAATAAAACTGAAAGATTTTGATGGACGAACTCCCACGAAATCATCAGTGGCAAACATAAAAGGACGAATATATAAAGCACTACCTTCTTTTGTTGGTATCCAATCTTGATCAACTTTTACAAGTTGCTTTAGTCCTTCAATAAAAAGCTCCTCAGGAATTTCAGGCATAGCCATACGGGCAGCCGACTTATTTATCCGTTTTAAATTTGCAAGTGGACGAAATAATTGTGGATGGCCTTCTTGATCCTTAAAAGCTTTCATTCCTTCAAAAATACTCTGACCATAATGTAAGGCAGAAAGTGAAGGTGAAATTGATATCTCTCCGAATGGTAAAATTTGAGCTTCTTGCCATTCTCCTTCTGTAAAATCAACTCTAAACATGTGGTCTGAAAAAATTGTACCAAATTGTATGTTTTCAAAATCACATAAATCAATCCTGCTATGCTCAGTTTTCTTTATTTTTATAGATATTGCCATGTAATATTAAACCCTAAAAAATGATTAAAGATATTGAAGATATTGTTGAACTTTTTGATGAGTTTTATTTCATCAATGAGGTGCAACCTACTCTTTTCAAAGAAAACGAAATTCCTTTTAAAATCAACTTTGAAGGAGGGAATGATAAAGGAATCATATTTGTGTTTTCTGATGTTTTACAGCCCATTGATATTGAAATGATTCATAAGCTAATTCATAATGCTATGAAAATCAAACTTCAAGATGTTGCATTGGTTGTGCTTAGTCAAAATGAAACATTTAGCCTATCTGAGATGATAAATGTCATGAATGCTAAAAAGGTTATTCTATGGGGTACAGGTTCATGGAGTTCGATTGCTAAAACGTACGCAATACATGATATTGAAAATGTTTCGGTTTTAGCTGTTGATGACGTTTCTTTATATCATCATAATGTTTCACTTAAAACTAGTTTATGGAAATGCATTCAATCATTTATGTAATATATGAGTAAGTCTAAAGAACTCGTTTTTGCAACTCATAATGCCAATAAAGTACGCGAAATTCAAACAGCTGTTGGTGATAAACTAAACTTGTTAACGTTAGAAGACATAGGATGCCTGAATGATATAGAGGAAACAGGTTTAACAATTGAAGCAAATGCAACTATTAAAAGTAAGTTTGTTTATCAAACGTATGGTTTTAACTGTTTTGCCGATGACACAGGATTAGAGGTAGAAGCACTAAATCAATCACCTGGTGTTTATAGTGCTCGTTATGCAGGTTCTCAAAAAAATGATAGCCAAAATATTGATTTATTACTCTCAAATTTAAAAGGTGTTTACAATAGAAAAGCACGGTTTAGAACTGTAATATCATTAATAATGGATGGGAGTGAGTATTTTTTTGAAGGAGTATTAAATGGCAATATTACAACTGAAAGGATAGGAACTAAAGGGTTTGGTTATGATGCTATTTTTATGCCATTAGGTTTAAATCAAACACTAGCACAATTAGATATTACAACAAAATCAAACATCAGCCATAGGGGTATAGCAATAACACAATTAATCGCTTTTTTATCAGCTAAAACTTAGGAAATCTTATCTGTAACTTTTGGTGAAAGTGGTGCTTTCAAATCTTTTGGTATCAAAGAACCATTTTCCGCCTCAAAATCAGCAATTCGATGGTTATTTATATAAACGGGTATTTGAGAAAGTATTGCAGCTAAACCTACAATTATAAGTAGCATTGATAGTATATTACTGTCTTTCATTAAAAATGCAACGAGTACAAAAACAATATTTACAATATAAAGAAGTAAAGCAACTTCTTTATGACCTAAACCAGTATTCAACATTAAGTGGTGTAAGTGATTTCTGTCTGCTGCAAAAGGCGATTTGCCTTTTAACGTTCGTATTGTAAATACTCTAATGGTATCATATAATGGTATAATGAGTATTGCTATTGCGATGATTGGTGCTGTTGATATTCTATAAAAATTTTGTACGGCTGGATTATTTACTTCAATAAATTTTATGGCCATAATTGCAAGAATAAATCCAGTTGAAAGGGAACCGGAATCACCCATAAATATTTTAGCAGGATTAAAATTGAAAACTAAAAATCCTAATAATGATCCCGCTAATGCAAAAGCAATGATGGACCAACCTACTTGATCAATAAAATTAAACCACAACCCAAATGTAACTGATGCTATAAAACCAAGTCCTCC
Source organism: Bacteroidia bacterium (assembly GCA_044353855.1). GTDB lineage: Bacteria > Bacteroidota > Bacteroidia > UKL13-3 > UKL13-3 > UKL13-3. The sequence goes on along the minus strand of JBILBF010000003.1, from coordinate 324,280 downwards.
TGCTAATCCATCAATTCCATCAATTAAGTTAAAAGAATTTGTAATAACTACTATGGTAAAAATACTTAGAGTATAACTTACTAAAACAGGTATTTCATTAATCGAAAATAATCCATAAAAACTTGTTATTCTTATGTTTTCACCAATAACAACTAGTGTAGTTGCCAATAATTGACTTGCAAGTTTTTTATAAGCTGATAATGCTATAACATCATCTTTTAAGCCAGAGAAAAAAAGTATAATTAATGCTGCTTGAAGATATTGCAATCTAGTTACTGTTTCTACAGGGAGACCCCAAATACTTACAGATAAAGAAAAAGCTACTATTATTCCAAGACCCCCTAAGCGTGAAATTTTATTTGTATGTAACTTTCTGTGATCGGGTTTATCATAAAGGCCTTTCTGCTTTGCAACAGTAATAATTGAAGGAATTGCAAAGATTACAACAATAAGTGAAGTAAGAAAACTCAATATGATATTTTGCATAGGCAGCGTTATAACGTAACGTTACATTTATTTATTGTACGAATATACAATTCATTGTTTGACATTAAAATCTAATTAAAAAAATGAAAATAATTTCTTAATACAACATAAAAAGATTGTGAATGGCGTTATATTTATGTTACGGAGCTAACCTACATCTTTCCCAAGTATCTACAACTTTGGTATATACAAATCTATCATGTAGTCTACTTTGTCGCCCTTGCCAAAATTCAATAAGATGAGGTTCTACTCTAAATCCACCCCAGTGCTCTGGTCTTATTATAGGCTTTTTGGAAAACAATTCTTCAAAATAGGTAAACTGATTTTCAAGGTCTAATCTGCTTTTTAGTATGGTACTTTGATTCGAGGCATGAGCCCCAATTTGGCTTTTTAGCGGGCGGCTTTGAAAATAATCATCTGATTCAGCCTTGCTGACCATCTCCACTCTGCCTTCAATTCTTACTTGTCGTTGTAACTCTAGCCAACAAAAAACGATTGCTACATTTGGATTTTTAGTAAGCTCAGTTCCTTTGTTGCTGTTGTAATTAGTGTAAAATACAAATCCGTTTTCGTCAAATCCTTTTAATAATACGATACGTGCTGAAGGTGTTCCATTTTCTTTAACTGTAGCTAAAGTCATGGCATTTGGTTCGTTTACTTTTGCTTCAATAGCTTCTTTAAACCAATTTGAAAATTGATAAAAGGGATTTTTGTTTAAATCTATTTCATCAAATGACTTTAATGAATAATCAACTCGTAAATTAGCTAGCTGTTCTTGGTCTAGACCACTCATATTGTTTTTATATTCGTCAAAAATAATACATATAAGCAATATTTTGGTTCTAAAAAAAGTTATAAAATAAAAGGGTTGGCTTGTTTATGTTAGCATATCTAAAACATATTAATTTGTAACAGATGAAATTTTCTATCCAACATATCGAACCCCATTTTGATGCTTTAACCTCTGGAAGTGTTCTGATAAGTGAACCTTTTTTAGATGATTATAATTTCAGGCGTACAGTAGTTCTTATGACCGAACATACTCATGAAAGCACAATAGGATTTGTCCTTAATCGATTAATTGATCTGTCAACAAATGATGTTATTCCAGGAATGATGAAGCATAACTTTCCCTTGTTTTTAGGAGGACCCATGGAGCCTAATACATTACATTTTATTCATAGAGTACGAGCGTTACTTCCTGGTTCAAAACGTATTGTTGAAGATATTTTTTGGGGAGGTAATATTGAAATGATTGATGACTTAATAGATCGTAAAATGGTCTCTCAACATGAATTTAGATTTTTTTCAGGATACTCAGGTTGGGGGCCAAATCAATTAGAGGAAGAAATAACAAATAAAGCATGGTGGGTAGGAAAGGCATCAGCTAATAATGTGTTTGACGATGATTTGAATAATTATTGGAGCAATTTTGTTAAAAACCTAGAAACAAATTATGCTTATATGGCATCGGCACCTGAAGATAGAAGCTGGAATTAAAAAAAAAGCTCCAATTGGAGCTTTTTGAGGTATCGAGCAGATTCGAACTGCTGTAGCAGCTTTTGCAGAGCTGAGCCTAACCACTCGGCCACGATACCATAGTGAGCTGCGAATATAGTATTTTTATTTTTCCAACATCAATTTTGAACGTTTTCTTTTTTTAGAATTTAAGAACTTTCTAAGTTTTGAATGACATAAATATGTAATATACTTGTATCTTAATTAAATGAGTAAATCAATGAAAAGAATTGCAATTATTGCCGCTCTTGCTTTTGTAGCAAGTTGTGGAAATCCAACACCCAAAACAGAATCAACAACAAATGCTGATAGTTCAGCTACAACCTATTATGGCGAAAAAATATCACCTGATAGTGCTACTTTAATTGCTGATTTGAAAACATTAATGGGCGATAAAACGGAGTTAAATATAAAATTAGAAGCTACAGTTGATGCTGTATGTCAGAAAAAAGGCTGCTGGATGGATTTAAAAACTGCTGATGGTGAAAGTATGCGTGTTACATTTAAAGATTATGCATTTTTTGTCCCTAAAGATGCATCAGGTAAAACCGCAATAGTAGATGGAGTTGCCAAAATTGAAGAAACTTCTGTAGCTGATTTACAAGAATATGCTAAAGATGCTGGCAAATCAAAAGAAGATATTGCTGCTATTACTGAAACCAAAAAAGAATTAGTGTTTGAAGCTTCAGGAGTGATTTTAAAATAAAACTAAACATCTCATTTAAAATGCCACAATCAGGTGGCATTTTTTTTTAATATTAAATCATGAAAATATCAACAATTATATTGGTTTCATTAAGTCTAAGTTGTTTGCTGTATGCTTGTTCAGAAAACAAGAAAACGATACCCGTAAATCCAGATTCAACAATTGACAGCGTTGATGCTGAATGTGAAACGGAAACGATTAAAGACCCCAATAATCCTAAACCAATGGCATTGATGATGCGTCAGCTTGCTGCAAATGCTGACAGCATGAAACAACAAATAATTAGAGGTGAACAATTAGATTCAACTCGATATCCTTTTATTAAGTTTTATCTGGTTGAACCAACAGATCCTAATGTATTAGAACCTCAGTTTTATGAAAATGCAAGGTTATTTCAAGAAGCCTATATTGCTTTGTTTAAACATCCTAAAGAACAAGTTAAATACCATAATTTGGTTATTCAAAAATGTATCAGTTGCCACGAAAATTATTGCAGTGGCCCTTTAAAAAGAATACGAAAATTGCTTATTCAGTAACTCAAAAGCCCTTTGATATTTATTCAAAGGGCTTTTAAAGGGATGAACATTCGATTAGCGGTACATAACTGCTTTGATAGCAGCCGAAGTTCTTGCTACATTAGGTAAAAATTCTTGAACAAAAGTTGGTGCATATCCTAATGGGGTATCTGTAGTACAGATTCTTTGTATGGGAGCATCTAAAAAATCAAAAGCTCTTTTTTGAACCATGTATGTAATTTCGGTTGAGATGGATGCCAAAGGCCAAGCTTCTTCTACAATAACAAGTCTATTTGTTTTCTTTACAGACTCAATTATTGTATCGTAATCGATAGGTCTAACAGTCATTAAATCAATAACCTCGCATGAAATATTTTCTTTGGATAATTCTTCAGCTGTAGCTAAGGCTACTTTCATTATTTTTCCAAACGATACGATTGTAACATCAGTTCCTTCTCTTTTAATTGCAGCTTTACCTATAGGAATAATATACTCTTCTTCTGGAACCTCTCCTTTGTCACCATACATCTGCTCACTTTCCATAAAAATGACAGGGTCATTATCTCTAATGGCTGCTTTTAATAATCCTTTTGCATCAGCAGGATTAGAGGGAACAACAACTTTTAAACCTGGGCAATTAGCAAACCAGTTTTCAAATGCTTGTGAATGCTGAGCTCCTAATTGACCTGCAGAACCTGTTGGTCCTCTAAAAACAATTGGAATATTAAACTGCCCTCCACTCATTTGGTAAATTTTAGCAGCAGCATTTATAATTTGATCAATAGCAACCAGTGAAAAATTGAATGTCATGAATTCTACAATTGGTCTCAAGCCATTCATTGCAGCTCCTACAGCAATTCCAGCAAATCCTAGTTCTGCAATTGGAGTGTCTATTATTCTCTTTTCGCCAAATTCTTCCAGCATTCCTTGGCTTACTTTATAAGCGCCATTGTATTCCGCAACTTCTTCCCCCATCAAAAAGATCTTTTCATCTTTTCGCATTTCTTCATTCATGGCTTCTCTAAGGGCTTCTCTAAACTGAATTACTTTCATTTGTTTGCTTATATATAGTGGTGCAAAAATAGTAGGATTCTAAAGGTTTCAAAGCAGAATAATTTGCCTTAAAACTTGTTATTTTAGCGATTTTGTTGGGATATACATTTCAACTGTAACACAATTGCTATCAATGGTTAAAGTTAATTTACCGCTCTGTTTTTGCAGGATTTGACTAGCTATCCAAAATCTAAAGGTGTGTTCATCATATTGATTTTGATTGTTGAGAAAAGGTAAAATAGGTGCAACTAACTCTATAGAAGTTAACCAACTAATCATTATACAATGATCAGTTCTTGTAACATGATGTGTTAATGTAATTTCATGTTGTTCTGCTAACGTTCTTATGCATATTGACAAAATATTTGACAATGAAACAAGTAATAATTGATTATCAGCCTCAATTTCTGCATTTTTTATAGGATAAATAAAGTTAATTTTTCTAGATTCAATATCATTACCCAATCCAATAATTGAGTTTTTGATAGTATCATATAAATCAACAGTATTAAAATTTAATGATACATTGTTACTTATAAGTTTTAACCAAATGATTAGGGTTTGTACTTGCAAAAATGATTTTGCAGCTAGTTGATTTAAAATATGGATATATTCTTTTTGAGTATCATCAGAAAGGGTTTCATAATGAGTATTTAATAAATCACTAAAACCAATAAGTCCATTAAACGGTCCTCTAACCTCATGTGAAATATGTGATAATAAGTTATACTCTATATTAGCACTTGCACTTGATGTCAGTTTTTTGTCATTCATTATGCTACAAGCTAGACGTGAGCTTAAATTTGTTCTTAATGATAGAGAAATAATTTCTACTAACTTCAAAAGGTTCCTTCAATCCTTTTAGGTGCAAAATTCCAGTATCGTATGTTCCTTTGTTAATTTTTTCAACATTATGAAGATTTACAATTGTTGAACGATGAACCCTAAAAAAGTCATCTATTGGGAGTTTATCTTCCCAAATTTTTATCAAACCATAGGTGATAAATTGTGTACCATCTTGAAGACTTACATTCGTGTAATTCCCTTTTGCTTCAATAAAGTTAATATCTTTGATTTTAATGAATTTCATTTCATTATTGATGTTCATTAATACCATATTGTCAATTGAAAATCGACCATTTAATTTCTCCGGATTTGTTTTTTCCGAATTGTGGGCACTTTTGTCAATGATATTAATTCGACCAAGAGCTTTTTCTAACCTATCAAAACTAATAGGCTTAATAATGTAATCAATTGTATTATATTCAAAGGCTTTTAATGCAAAATCTGTAAATGAAGTAGTAAATAATATTTTAGTTTCAGGCCTTAAATATTTGATTAAGTCTATCGAATTCAAACCTCCTAAATCAATATCCAAAATGACTAAATCAACTTCTTCCGAAACTGATTGTAATAACTCACCAGACTCTTTATAACTTCCTGCTTTTCCAATAATATGAATAAAATCGAAATTCTTTAAAAACTCAGAAATTAATGCCACTGAAGCGGCATCATCTTCAATAATTACAGTGTTTACAGTCGATATGTTCATGTCCTATAGTTTAATAAAAGGTGAAAATACGTTTCAAAGTGGAATAAAGCAAATAATAGTTTGCAGCTAAAGTATACATTTGTGATTCATAATTAAGGCATGATAACGGATATACAGAGTATGAAATTGTTTTCTCCAACACATTGGAAACAATACGAATTAATTGATGCAGGAAATGGCGAAAAGTTGGAACGTTTTAATCAACTTATTACACGTAGACCAGAACCTCAAGCATTGTGGGATAAAATATTGCCTGAAGCCGAATGGCAAAAGTTAGCTCATGTATCTTTTATTCAAAAAGGAAGCCATAATGGTGAGTGGCGAAAGCACAAACCAGTTTCAGACAAATGGAATATTGACTATCAATTCGAAGATATGACAATTAGGTTAAACCTCTCTTTAACATCATTTAAACATGTTGGTATATTTCCTGAGCAAGCATTAAATTGGGATTTTATCTTTAATCAAACCCGTGCAATGAAATTAAGTGAGGCACCAAAGGTGTTAAATCTATTTGCGTATACTGGAGGTGCATCACTTGCTGCTAAAGCTGCAGGCGCTGATGTAACACATGTAGATTCAATTAAACAAGTAATTAGTTGGTCACGAGAAAATATGGAGTCCTCAAATTTAACGGATATTCGTTGGGTTGTTGAAGATGCATTGAAGTTTGTCAAACGAGAAGTCAAACGAGGGAAAAAATACAACGGTATTATTTTAGATCCTCCTGCTTATGGAATTGGTGCTAATGGTGAACGTTGGAAATTAGATGAAAACATAAATGAAATTTTAACCGAAATTGCTCATTTATTAGATTCCCAAAACAACTTTCTAATTTTAAACATGTATTCTCTCGGAATGAGTGCACTCATTACTGAAAATTTGATCAGAGGACATTTTAGTGAGTATTGTAAAAATTTAGAAGTAGGGGAGGTATACTTACCAGCTACAAGTGGATTGAAACTTCCTTTGGGAATATTGACTCGATTTGCCAATGGTAAATAATTACATCTTATACTTTTTCTTTATTTGAAAGAAGAAATTACGACTTACTTCTAATGGTTTTTCAGAACCTTGCATAAAAATTCTACCTGTTTCATTAGCCCACTTTTCAATACGCACAACGTTCTTTAGATTAATAATTGTTGAGCGGTGTATTTGAATAAAAATATCATCAGGTAATCTAGTTTCACAATGTTTAATTGAATTATAAGTAACACTTAGTCTTCCATCAGTAAGGTATACTTTAGTATAATTTCCATAAGCTTCTATAAAGTTTATTTCACCTATTTTAACAAAAGAAAGCTTACTGACAAAAGTTAATAAAATAATGTGTTCAGTTCCAAATTTTGAGTTAGATTCATCTGACCAATTATCAGATTCTTCCCATTTATTGGTTACTTTTTCTAAAACTTTTTAGCCTATAATGACCAATAGGTTTTTGTAAATAATCAACAGCATCAAGTTCAAAGGCTTTAATAGCAAAGTCAGCATGAGAGGTTATAAAAATAACCATCGGCTTATAGTTTAGTTTACTCAACAAATCAATGGATGTAAGTCCATTTAAATCAATGTCCAAAAAAAGTAAATCAGGCCTTTCTTCATTAATAATATTTTGTGCTTCATCAAAATCGGATGCTTCACCAACTACTTGTATCTTATCGAAACTAGATAGCAGTTTTTTTAAGACCATTCTCATGCTTTCAATATCTTCAACAAGTACTGCTTTGATTACATCTTTCATTAGTCTGAATTGCTTTTTTTAAAGGGTCAAGTTGATATATACTTATATTAATGGCAGTTATTTTTTTAAAAAAATATTAAAGAACTAATATCGGAAAAACAACATGAAATGGTTATGTGATTTAAAATAACTATAAATCAATTTATTATTAATAGTTAATGATATTTTTTGATACTATTTGACCTTAAATAAAGGTTAAATTTGTTGTTTATGATAATGTTTGCTCTTCATTAGGCTTAAATTCTTGCCTCATTTGAGGGAAGAATAAAACATCTTGTATGGAGGGGTTATTTGTCATTATCATTACCAAACGATCAATACCAATACCAATACCTGCAGTTGGTGGCATGCCATATTCTAATGCTCGTAAAAAATCATGATCAATAAACATTGCTTCGTCATCGCCACGTTCCATAAGTCCCATTTGTTCTTCAAAACGAGCACGTTGGTCAATTGGGTCATTTAATTCGGAATAAGCATTGGCCAATTCTTTTCCATTTACCATTAATTCAAAACGTTCAACTAACCCAGGTTGAGATCGGTGTTTTTTAGTTAATGGACTCATTTCAATTGGATAATCGGTTATAAACGTTGGTTGAATATAATTACCCTCACATTTTGCTCCAAAAATTTCGTCAATCAGTTTCCCTTTACCAATATTACTTTCAACATCAATATTTAGTTGTTTACAAACATCACGTAATGCTATTTCGTCCATTTTGCTTATATCTATTCCAGTAAATTCTTTAATAGATTCAAACATGGTAACACGCTTAAAGGGAGCTTTAAAATCAATCAAAGTATCACCAACTACAATTTCAGTTTTACCATGTAAGTTAAGTGCAATTTTTTCAATTAATTCCTCTGTTAAATCCATCATCCAATTGTAGTCTTTGTAAGCTACATACAATTCCATAACAGTAAATTCTGGATTGTGGGTGCGGTCCATTCCTTCGTTTCTAAAATTCCGAGAGAACTCATACACGCCATCAAATCCACCTACAATTAATCGTTTTAAATACAGTTCATTTGCAATGCGCAAATACATCGGCATATCCAATGTATTGTGGTGAGTAGTAAACGGACGTGCAGCTGCTCCACCAGGTATTGCCTGCAATACAGGAGTATCTACTTCTAAATATCCTTTCTCGTTATAAAATTCACGAATGGTATTTACCAATTGAGTGCGTTTTATAAAAGTTTCTTTTACTGCAGGATTGATAATTAAATCAACATACCGTTGGCGGTATCTAAATTCGGCATCTGTAACTGCATCAAAAGTTTCACCATCTTTTTCTTTTACAATTGGTAAGGGTTTTAATGATTTTGCAAGCAATTTTAATTCTTCAACATGGATGGAAGTTTCACCCGTTTTAGTTGTGAATACAAATCCTTTTACACCAATAATATCGCCAATGTCCAATAGTTTTTTAAATACAGTATCATATAAACCTTTGTCTTCGCCTTTGCAAATATCATCACGTCTTATATATAATTGAATTTTACCAGTTGCATCTTGTATTACACAAAAGGCAGCTTTTCCCATATCACGCACACTCATGATGCGGCCTGCAATCGAAATATTTTTAAATTCAATTTTATCCGCTTGGTAATGCGTATGGATGTCTTTAGAGGAAGTATTGATATCAAATAATTCGGCTGGATATGCATTAATACCCATACTCTCCAGTTCTTGTAGTTTTTGCCTGCGCAATAATTCTTGTTCGTTCAATTCCATTCCAATGTTTTTTAAAGATGTGCAAAAATAACCAAACGTTCGCCATTTAATAATGGTTTTTTGATGCTAAACCTGAATGGTCTATCTTTGTTGCAACATGAACGTAATTGCTAAAAAAGATATACGATCTTTAACTCTTGTCGAATTAAAGGAATCCTTTGTTGGAATGGGCGAAAAGCCGTTTCGAGGACAACAGGTTTACGAGTGGCTATGGCAAAAAAGTGCACGCTCATTTGATGAAATGAGCAATTTGAGTAAAGAACTTCGAGAGAAACTTACTCAAAATTTTGTTATTCATGCTGTTGTAGTTGATGAAAAACAGATTAGTGCTGACGGTACCATTAAAAATAGTTTGAGGTTATTTGATGGTCCAATTGTGGAAGGAGTGCTTATACCAACTGAAAAAAGGATGACTGCTTGCGTTTCTTCTCAAGTGGGTTGTAGTTTAAGTTGTCGTTTTTGTGCAACTGGTAAATTAACTTTAGAACGAAACTTAACTGCAGATGAAATTTACGATGAAGTAGTTATTATCAAAAACCAAGCAGAACAATATTACCAAAAACCGTTAACCAATATCGTGTTTATGGGAATGGGTGAGCCGTTGTTAAATTATAAAAATGTGTTGGGTGCTATTGCAAAAATTACTGGCGAAGATGGTTTAAATATGGCTTCGGATAGAATAACAGTAAGCACAGCAGGTATCGCCAAAATGATTAAAAAGTTAGGGGATGATGAAGTAAAATTTAATCTAGCGCTCTCGTTGCATGCTGCAAATGACGAAAAACGTAGCCATATAATGCCCATAAATGATAGTAATACCCTTGATGTTTTAGGTGAAGCTTTGGCCTATTATTACAATAAAACCAAGAATCCAGTTACATTTGAGTATATTGTTTTTAAAGATTTTAATGATACGTTAAAAGATGCTGAAGAATTATTAGCCTTCGCTAAATATGTGCCTTCAAAAGTTAATTTAATTGAGTACAATACCATTGATGGAGGCGAGTTTCAAAATACTTCTGGCAATAAAATGTATAAATTTCAACGTTATTTAGAAGATAATGGATTAACTGCTACTTTACGCAGAAGCCGTGGTAAAGATATTGATGCTGCGTGTGGGCAGCTTGCCAACAAGCGGCATGATGAAGCTGTGATGACTGATACATGATTTTATTTATTTATTGAGGGATGTCATTTTTTGGAAGAGTAATGTTTCTAAACTTTGTTTGATCATTAATATTTTGATAACGTACTATTCACATTTTTGAAAATATAAAACACCCAACCCATGATTAACAAAATACTCGTTCCAACTGATTTTTCTGAAGTTGCCAATAATGCTTTAAAATATGCAATTGGATTGTCCATTCAAACCAATGCTTCAATTGAAATATTAAACGTAAAAAATATTCCTGTAATGGATGCTACATTTCCAGCAGAAGTATATTCAACATTAATAGCTGAAATTGATGAAATTGCTGTTAATGGCTTAGCAAAATTAGTATCAACATTTCTTCAACCGGCAGGTGTTTCATATAAAACTAACCATGTAACTGGGTTTGTAAATGATGAGATTGAAAATTTTACTAAGCTAAATAGTATAGATTTAATTGTGATGGGAACGACCGGTGCTAGTGGACTGAAAGAGTTGTTGATAGGAAGTAATGCAGCTACAATTATTGGTAAAAGTGAAGTGCCCGTATTGGTTATTCCTCCTTCGGCAGACTATAAAGAAATTAAGCATATTTTATATGCAAGTGACTATACCGAACCTGAATTTCCGGCTCTTTCACGCTTATTGTTTTTTGCTGAATTAAATGATGCACAAATTTCTGTTTTGCATGTTAAAACAGATTTTGATCGGTTTTTTAATGTAGAAGGTAGCATATTTAACAAAAACAAAGCTCAGTTTAAGAAAGAAAAAATTGCTTTTGTTACTTCTGACAAAATCGATATATCTGAAGGCATTGAGGACTTTATTGGAACCCATAATACAAATTTATTGGTGTTGGCAAAACACAACCGTAGTTTTTTCGACAGGTTGTTTCACCGCAGTTTGAGCAAAAAAATGGCTTATCACACAAAAATACCTTTATTGGTATTGCATAAATAAACATAAAAAAAGGCTGTTCAATATTCTTGAACAGCCTTTTTTTATGTTTAAACATCTAGTCTATTATAGAGCTTCTGCAATTACTTCAGTTACTTCAGGTACCATGCGCTGCAACATTCCTTCTATCCCTCGTTTAAGTGTTACAGTTGAGGATGGACAACCGCTGCATGAACCTTTCATTTCTACAGTTACAACGCCATTATAAAACGATTTAAAGGAAATCATTCCGCCATCTACTTCTACTGCGGGTTTTACGTAAGTATCCAATACATCAATAATTTTTTCAACTGTAGCAGTATCTGCTCCCCAATCTCCAACAATTGTTTTTTCGGATTGGAATACGATAGGCTCTTTTGCTTCAACATATGCTTTTAAGAACTCGCGTACAATTGGGATTATTTCATTCCATTCAGCCCCTTCTGTGCGGGTAATGGTTACAAAGTTGTTCATGATAAATACCCCATTCACAAAGTTGAATTCATATAAGTTTTTTGCCAATGGAGATGATGTTGTACTTTCTTTTGTTGGAAAATCAGCACTATCATCGGGTAAAATCATTTTGTTAAAAACGAATTTCATCGTTTCTGGGTTGGGAGTTTCCTCCGCATATACGTCTAGGTATTCTTTTACTTCAGTCATTTTAGTTTAAATAAGATTACAAATTTAACAATTATTGTATAGAAAGGTTTAAGGTGGGTATAATTCTATTTCTTGTAAATTGATTAACTAGATAAAGTATCAATTTTATCCACTCTTTTCGTTCCTCTATACATTTCAAACTTATGGAACTTACATTCCAATTGGCTATTCCAAACAATAAGTCGTTTGCTGGCTGCTAGGCCTACCTTTTTTAATGCTTCTCTGTTGGATGATAATAACCATACATCATATCCAGAAAACTGTTTTTTAAAGGCATCGCCCATCATTTTATAAAAGTCGGCAGCTTCACCAATATCTATTCGCTCACCATAGGGTGGGTTCATAATGACAATACCACCATTTATAGGTTCGGGAGGTGTTTGTTCTTCAAGTCTCATATTGGTTAAATGTATATCGTTTTCTAAACCAGCAATCCGTGCATTGTTGCGGGCTATTTCTACCACTTTAAATACAGCATCATTACCAATAATGGTTGCTTTGCTTTCGTGGATATTGGCCATGGCTTCGTCTTTTATTTTTTGCCAAAGTACAGCATCAAAATCTAGCCAACCTTCAAATGCAAAACGTTTGCGCATAAAATTGGGTGGGATATTTTTGGCTATCATAGCTGCTTCAATCAAAATAGTTCCACTGCCACACATACAATCCATAAATATACCTTCACCATTCCAACCACTGTGAATGATCAATGCTGCTGCAGTTACTTCATTTAACGGAGCTAGGTTTCCTTCTGCTCGATACCCTCTTCGGTGCAATGATTCGCCCGAACTATCAAGTGAAAGCGTGCATTGATGCTGGAAAATATGCAGGTTTAACCTCAAGTCGGGTTGGTTTATGTCTACGTTTGGTCTCACACTGTATTTATCCCTAAACTGATCCACAATAGCATCTTTTGTTTTGAGTGAAACATATTGGGTATGGTTAAATAAATCGGAATTGGTACTAGCTTCTACAGCAAGTGTTCCGTTTACATCCATGTATTTTTCCCAGTTTACTTCTTGTACCCCATTGTATAATTCTTGTTCGTTTACAGCTTCAAATTTGTGTATGGGAACAATAATGCGCAAGGCAGTGCGTAGGCATAAGTTGGCTTTATACAAAAGGGCTTTATCGCCATCAAAACTTACCGCTCGTTTGTGTTGCTCAATATTGGTAGCGCCCAGTGCTTCCAATTCAGCAGCTAATAAAGGCTCAAGGCCTTGTTGGGTTTTGGCTACAATGTTAAATGTGCTTTCTAAATTCATAATAGCTACAAAGGTAACGTAAATATTGTGCAGATTTGATAATGAGTTTATGGATTGATATCCAACAGTTGTAATAAGCTATAATTTATCAAACAGTAAGTAATAACTTACGGGCAGTTAGTATATTTGTCTCCTCAATACGCAATATATGAATATTCTTTTAGTGGGCTCTGGTGGACGCGAACACGCCTTCTCTTATAAACTTACACAAAGTACTTTATGCAGTAAATTGTTTGTGATGCCGGGAAATGCTGGTACAGCTGAGCTTGCCACCAATGTTCAGCTTGACCCATCGGATTTTGCCAGCGTTGGAAAATTTTGTATAAATCAAAATATTACACTTATTATTATTGGCCCCGAAGAGCCTTTGGTAAAAGGAATGCGCAATTATTTTGATGCTGATAACGCGCTAAAAAATATACCATTTGTGGGTCCGGATAAAACTGGAGCTCAACTGGAAGGGAGCAAAGATTTTAGCAAAGCCTTCATGAAAAAATATCATATTCCAACGGCTGCTTACGAAACATTTACTTCCGAAAATCTTCAGGCAGGAGTGGAGTATGTTAAACAGCATTCGTTGCCTGTTGTGTTAAAAGCAGATGGTTTGGCTGCCGGAAAAGGTGTTTTGATTTGTGAAAACAACGAAGCTGCAGTGAAAGAATTAGAATCAATGATTACCGAACAAAAGTTTGGAGCAGCTAGTAGCAAAGTTGTTGTTGAAGAATTTTTAAAAGGAATTGAACTATCAGTTTTTGTATTAACAGATGGAACAAATTATAAAGTATTACCCAGTGCAAAAGATTACAAACGCATAGGCGAAGGTGATGTGGGATTAAACACAGGTGGTATGGGAGCTGTATCTCCGGTTCCATTTGCCGATGATGCTTTTTTACAAAAAGTGGAAGAGCGTATTATCAAACCAACTATTGAAGGATTAAAAACAGAAGGTATTCATTACGTTGGCTTTTTGTTTATTGGGTTGATGAATGATAATGGCAATCCACAAGTAATAGAATACAATTGCCGGATGGGTGACCCTGAAACCGAAGTTGTATTGCCACGCATTGAAAGTGATTTTGCAGAATTGATGTTGGCTGCTGCAACAGGAAAATTGAATGAGTATCAGTTAAAAATTTCCCCTAAAACTGCCGTTACCGTTATGTTGGTGAGTGAAGGTTACCCTGGAGAATATCCAAAAGGTAGAGTGATGACAGGGTTTAATCAAACTGAAAACTCATTATTGTTTCACGCAGGAACAAAACAAAACGATAAGGGCGAAATTGTAACCAACGGTGGGCGTGTGTTGGCTATTACCTCATTTGGCGATACCATAAAAGAAGCAGTTAGCCAATCATTTATCAATGCTGAAAAAATACAATACCAGGGTAAATATTATCGGAAAGATATTGGGTATGAGTTTGTGTAAAGTATAAAATTACGCAAAAATTATCATATGAATCAGCCTAATTAGCGGCCATAATTTTATTTTTCAGTAAAACAAAAAGCCTTCCTGTTTCCCAACAAGAAGGCTTTAGAATATTTAAAAAAGTATCAGCTGAACTTAATCAACTTAACTACTCAAATACCTTATCAACTATTTACCCAACTTAGCTTTCAACCCTGCATCCAATGCATCTAAAAACTCTTCGGTGTATAAATAATGTTTGCCATGTTCTACTTTGTTTCCGTGAATACAAACAGCTAAATCTTTAGTCATTTTGCCACTTTCTACTACTTCTACACAAACAGTTTCTAAAGCTTGGCAAAAGTTAATCAACTCTTGGTTGCCATCTAATTTTCCACGGAATTCCAATCCGCGTGTCCAGGCAAAAATACTAGCAATGGGGTTGGTTGATGTTGGTTTACCAGCTTGATGATCGCGGTAGTGACGTGTAACTGTTCCGTGTGCTGCTTCTGCTTCCATTGTTTTTCCATCAGGAGTAACCAATGTTGAGGTCATTAATCCCAATGAGCCAAAACCTTGAGCTACTGTGTCACTTTGCACATCGCCATCATAATTTTTACAAGCCCATACAAAGTTTCCATTCCATTTTAATGCACTAGCAACCATGTCATCAATTAAACGGTGTTCATATGTAATACCTGCTGCTGCGTATTTAGCTTTATAGTCTGATTGGTATATTTCCTCGAAAATATCTTTGAAACGACCATCGTATTTTTTTAGGATGGTATTTTTAGTTGAAAGGTATAAAGGCCATTTTTTTTGCAATGCTGTGTTAAAGCATGAATGAGCAAATCCACGGATACTTTCATCTGTGTTGTACATTGCCAAAGCAACGCCATCACCTTTAAAGTTGTATACTTCGTGCTCTATTACTTGTCCGTCTTCGCCTTCAAACTTAATGGTTAGTTTACCTTTGCCTTTTGTAACGAAATCGGTAGCGCGGTATTGATCGCCAAAAGCATGACGGCCAATGCAAATTGGAGCAGTCCAATTTGGAACCAAACGAGGTACATTGCTGCACACAATTGGTTCGCGAAAAACAGTTCCATCCAAAATATTACGAATGGTTCCATTTGGCGACTTCCACATTTGTTTTAACTTAAACTCTTCTACACGAGCTTCATCAGGTGTGATAGTGGCGCACTTAATTCCTACATTGTATTTTTTGATAGCCTCAGCCGAATCAATTGTAATTTGATCGTTAGTAGCATCGCGGCTTTCCATCCCCAAATCGTAATATTTAATAT
Organism: Bacteroidia bacterium; assembly: GCA_044353855.1. GTDB lineage: Bacteria > Bacteroidota > Bacteroidia > UKL13-3 > UKL13-3 > UKL13-3. Next base: position 308,239 of record JBILBF010000003.1, on the reverse strand, counting down.
CTAAATCCAAATAGGGAAGTATCAATTTATCTTTAATAAATTTCCAAATAATTCGGGTCATTTCATCACCATCCAGTTCAACAACGGGGTTGGCTACTTTAATTTTTGTCATATACGTTTTTTATAAATTTTTAAAGAGGCGCAAATATGGGAAATTGCCTTGTATTATTGTTGTTAATTTTCAGGTTTTTGTTTTACAGATTACTCTTTGTTAAAAACGGTGTGTTTGTAAACAAGAAAATAGTATTGAACGCTTTAAGTTTACCTAGCATACAACCCACGAATTGCAACACTTGCTACTGTACATCCGAATACTGCGGGCATATAGCTTATAGTGCCGGGTGCTGATTTTTTATTTCTAGCCCCAACTAATATAATATTTGCATCCAAACCTGCTTGTTCAGCACTAAATACAACAGTTACTCCCTTGTAAATACCAAATTTGTACAAATACTTACGTGTGTATTTTGCTAATTTACAGTTGTATGTATTGGCAATATCTGCTACTTTTACTTGTGTAGGGTCAACCTTCGAACCTGCACCCATACTGCTTACCAGCGGTATCTTTCTATCTATACATGCTTTAATAAAAAACACTTTTGGGCTCAGGGTATCAATACAATCTAGTGCATAATCAAAATTGCCTTCGTCTAAAATTTTATGGGTGAGTTCATCTCTAAAATATTCAGGAACTACGGTTAATTCTAAATCAGGATTTATATCCAACAAGCGCTCTTTTAAAACGTCTGTTTTTAAGATACCTTCAGTACTTTTTAAAGCAGGAATTTGTCTGTTTCTATTTGTAGGGTCAACGGTATCAGCGTCTACAATAGTCATTTTTCCAACCCCAGCGCGGGCAATCATCTCGGCAGCAATTCCACCTACGCCACCAAGTCCAACTACCAAAACATTGGAGTTTATAAGTTTGCTTAATTTATCCTCGCCCAATAATAATTTGGTGCGATCCATCCAAGGTTTTATTTCTTTCATGTTTACAATTGTTGTTTGAGGTTTAACTTTGGGTGCTATTCTTTTAACCTCCAAATACACGGGCAAAATTATGAAACACAATTGATTTTAGTTCATCCATTTCCAACTCTTTTAGTTCGGCTGCCTTTAAATAGATATCTTTAATAGTTAGATGAGGATCATTATCTGTTTCTAGAAAAATAGTTTCAATTGGAGCATACTTAAATGTAAGAGCAGATTTTTCGTTAAACAAGTTTTTTCCAAAACTGAGATAAGCATTTTGTTTAAGGAGTTCGTTTGCTTGTTGTTGATTACCCGAAAACTGATGTAAGATGAATGGAATTTTTGTTTTTTTTACATAAGGAATTAAATCACTATAACTTTTTACTGCATGAATAATCAATGGTTTTTGCAGTGCCCTTGCAATATTCCATTGAACTTCAAAATAATTCAGTTGGGTACCAATGGGAATGTCAATGGATCTGTCGATACCGATTTCCCCCACTGCAACAACATTGTTGGCTGATGCTAAATCTGATAATAAATCGGCACACTCATTTATAGTTAACGAGTTCAAATACCATGGATGAAGCCCAATGGAAATGCCATAAGGTATATTGGTTAATTGTTTGGTCGTTCGGTGCAAAAAAGCATTGCGAATGATTGTTTCATTCAGACCGTTTGGTTTTTTATGGGTATGTATATTGATGAAAGGGTATTGAGTCATGTTGATTCAAAGTAACATAAATTGTGGGAATCAACTAATATACCCTATCAAAACATATTATCCTTTCAGCTTTTTAGCTGCTTCAATAATTTTTGGCATTATTTCAAAAGCATCACCTACAATTCCATAATCTGCTGCTTTAAAAAAAGGTGCTTCAGGGTCTTTATTGATAGCTACTATTACCTTGCTTGAACTCACTCCTGCAAGATGTTGTATGGCTCCACTAATGCCTACTGCAATGTATAAATTGGGTTTAATGGTAATTCCTGTTTGACCAACATGCTCGGAGTGTGGTCTCCATTCCATATCACTTACCGGCTTGGAGCAAGCAGTAGCTGCACCTAAAATAGTAGCAAGGTCTTCTATCAATCCCCAGTTTTCTGGGCCTTTAAGTCCACGGCCACCACTTACAACAATTTCTGCTTCTGTTAATGGAATTTTACCTGTAACACGCAATACTTCAATTGAGTTTGTTACAAAATCAGCATCCGATAATCCACCATCTGCAGTTGTAATTACAACTGTTTTATTGTTTGGGATCAAATCAAAAGTGTTAGGAGTAACTGCCAATACTTTGATTGCGGTTTTAATATCTACGTCAGCAAATGCTTTTCCCGAAAAAACACTTCTCCTAACTTTAAATCCTGCAGTGGTATCAGGATATGAAATTACACCACTAGCTATTCCTGCTTTTAATTTAGCAGCAATACGTGGGGCTACAGATTTTCCACTATAAGTATTCGAAATAATGACAATGGTTGATTGTTCGGCAGTAGCCATGTTTGCAATTGCTTTGGCATAAGCTTGTGCCGAAAAACCATGTAATTTTTCGCTGTTGATAGTCACAATCTTGTCAGCACCATATGATGCTAATTCAGCAAGTTTGGTTTCATCGATATTTCCAATTGAAACTGCAACACAAGTTGATGCTGTTTTGTTGGCAATTTCGCTTCCATAGCTCACGGCTTCTAATGTTGATTTTTTGAAGGTTCCGTCTATACTTTCTGCAAATACTAATATGCTCATGTTTTTAAGTTAATTGTGTTGTTTGGTTGTGATGATTGAGTAATTGTGTTGGTTGGGTAATTGAGTTGAATATGTGTTACAAGGTTACTTCCTTATCCAACTTAAGTAACCTAACCAACTAAATTAAGTTCTTACTTAAATTATTTTGGCTTCATTGTGTAATAAATCAATCAGTTGCTCAGCTTGATCTGCGGGTATCAATTTTACACCTCCTTTTGGTGCAGGCATATCAAAACCAATTGTTGCTGAAGTAAGTTCACTTGAGGTTGCTTCTATAACTGTTAAGGGTTTGCTACGGGCAGCCATAATTCCACGCATATTCGGTATACGAGGTTCTGTAAGTTCTTTTTGTGCACTTGCTACTAATGGAAGTTTACAGCTTAATTTTTCTCTACCACCATCAATATCACGCTCCATGGTAGCAATACCATTTTCAACATCAATGCTGGTTACAACATTTACCGAAGGTATGTTTAGCATTTCCCCGAGCAATCCAGCCACTTGTCCTCCATTGTAATCAATAGATTCACGCCCCGTTAATACTAAATCAAAGTTTTGTTCTTTGGCGTAAGCAGCAATTTGCTCAGCTACAAAATACGCACTTGTTGGTTCAGCATTTATGCGAACAGATTCAGTTGCACCTATAGCCAAAGCTTTGCGGATACTAGCTTCAGTGTCGGGTAAACCAACAGTTACTGTCGTTACAGTTCCACCTTGTTTTTCAGTTATTTCTAAAGCTCTTGTTAAGGCTAATTCATCATATGGGTTAATAATAAATTGAACACCAGCAGTGTTAAATTTAGTGTTATTGTCGGTAAAAGTTACCTTTGTTGTTGTGTCGGGCACGTTGCTTAAGCAAACTAATATTTTCATACGTTAACTGTTATAAAAAGAAGACAAAAGTACTCAAATTTTGTTTTTAGAAAAATGTCAAATACTCGCTTTCAAAAACTACTCGAAATGCTTGAGCTAGATCCTCAAGATTTATTTCTTCAATATGTATTGGCAATGGAGTATTTAGCAATGCAACAACCAGTTGAAGCACAGAAGCTGTTTAAAACAATTATTGCAACCGATGAACAGTATGTAGCAGCTTATTACCAGCTTGGAAAATTATTGGAAGCAAATAACGAAACAGAAGCTATTGCCATTTATGAAAAAGGCATGAGTGAAGCTCAACTTAAAGGTGACAGGAAAACAGTGAATGAGTTTAAAAGTGCTATTGATGAATTAGCTTATTAGAAAATTAGAAGTTGCTATTGGATAAATCATAAGGATAAGGACATCAAACAATGATTATTGAATCCGTTTTTACTGATTGTAAATGTCGTTAGTAAAAAATAATAAATGACGAATGTTGAATGATAAATTCTTAACTAATTAACTATTACTTTATCAATTAATTAACTTAAAACGGTGCAGGTGTAAAATCATCTTCATCATGCCCCATATCATTTAATTTTGAACTGATGGTAATCATTCCAGGGTTATCAGTTGACATGCTAGAATCTGATTGGTATTCAAACTCTGTTAAATCCTGAAACTTGGTAAACTCGTGTACAAAACGCAGCCTAACTTTATCCAATGCTCCATTTCTATTCTTGGCTATATGCAACTCTGCTACTCCATGGGTAGAACTGCCATCTTCAAATTCGGTTATGTGATAATATTCTGGTCGGTAAATAAACATAACCATATCGGCATCTTGTTCAATTGAACCCGATTCACGTAAGTCGGACAACATTGGAATACTTGCCGTGCCGCTGCTTCCACGTTTTTCGCTTGCACGGCTCAACTGAGCTAAAGCAATTACAGGCACATCCAATTCTTTGGCTAAGGCTTTCAAAGAGCGTGAAATATAACTTACTTCTTGTTCACGGTTTCCATTTTTATTATTGGTATCATCTCCCCGCATTAACTGCAAGTAATCAATGATAATCATTTCAATATTGTTCTGTTCTTTTAACCTTCTACATTTGCTGCGCAATTCAAAAATGGACAGTGCTGGTGTATCATCTATAAAAATAGGGGCTTCATTAAGCCTTGCTATTTTAGTATTTAATTGTTGCCATTCATGTTCGGCAAGATTTCCTTTTTTGAGTTTTTCTCCAGAAATTTCTGCTTCACCACTAATCATCCTTGTTACCAATTGTTTGCTGCTCATTTCTAATGAAAAAATAGCAATGGCTTTTGCTTTATCAGAATTTAAGGATGCATTACGTGCAATAGACATAACCATTGCTGTTTTACCCATACCGGGTCTTGCTGCCAATATAATCAAATCTGATTTTTGAAATCCAGAGGTTATTCGATCTAGTTTTGTAAAACCTGAAGGAACACCTGATAATTCGCCCTCTTTGCCTTTAAGTGATTCTATTTCTTTAATAGCTTCTTTAATTACATAATTCATTTGTTTGTAATCGCGCTTTATATTCCCTTGCGATACTTCAAATAATTTTTTTTCGGCATTATCCAGCAGTTCAAATGCATCAGTTGATTCTTCAAATGCTTCTTTTTGAATTTCGCTTGCTATGCGTATTAACTCTCGTTGTATAAACTTTTGGGCAACGATACGAGCATGGTATTCAATATTTGCAGCCGAAGCTACCCTGTTGGTTAACGAAGTGATATAATAGGCACCACCAACGATATCCAACTGTCCTTTTTTTCGCAAATCGGATGTTACTGTTAAAATATCAATGGGCTGTGCATTGCTAAATAAATCCTTGATGGATTGAAAAATAAGGATGTGAGCTTCTTTGTAAAAACTTTCAGGTTTTAAAATGTCTGATACCACAGTGATGGCATTTTTTTCGAGCATCAATGCTCCTAGCACAGCTTCTTCCAAATCTATTGATTGTGGGGGGACTTTTCCTGCTTCTAGTATCGACTTAAGGTCTGTATTACGACTAGTTCTTCTTGTATTTTTTATTGATTCGGCCATTCTCTTGCTTGAACACTTTACTACATCTGTGCTCATCAAATATAAGTCAATCATCCTTTTTTGACCATTTAAGTTGTTGTAAAATGACTTATACACAGCATTGTTAAATTATGTGCACACGCTGTGGATTAATCTTATTAATAGGAGGTAACTACTTACTGGTCACTAAAAATTTGTTAACATCTGTGAAGATTGACGTTGCTAACTTTTTTATCTAAAGTACTGATACAGTGTTATTGCTTTTTAACGTAAAACAGTGGCTTAATAATTTTTTAACATTCATTGTTGGCTTTTGGTAGTTGATTTTACAACCTACTGATAATCAAATTAAAATTAGTTAAAGTCTTGTAAAATAAGGGGTTTTCAGCATGATTATATAAGACGTTGATAGTAAGTTAGGTTGGTATAAAATGTAAAATGGTAGAAAGTTAAGAAAGTTAATTTTACACGATAAAAGTAAATCCTTAAGATTATGGTAATCTAAAATAACATAAAAAGGAACATATTTGCACTCTAAATTTTATGATGTTACACAAGAATATCCTTTTTTTATGGTTAGCCTCTATGGCATTTTGTGTTTCAGCACAAGTTGGTTTCCAACAAAAAACAACCAATGTAGGTCGAATCAAACTTACAGAAAGTTCTGTTGGAACGATTGGCCGACCTGCTGTAAGAAGCAATGTGCAAGGACCGGAATCGATGGCTTATCCTCAAAAAGGATTGGAACATTTATTTGAATCTGGTTTTTGGATTGGCGCAATTGTTAATGGTCAAAAATTAGTTTCTACCAGTGCTTTTGATGCTTCTTCTGGTTATTCTACTGGAGGATCTGGTTACGAATTTACGGCTACAACCGCTCCGGCTGAAAAATCCAAACTTACCAATAGTCCAAACTATTCTTCATCGGCCATATCTCACCAAGATTTTGTGTTTAATTTAACGGATTCCAACACAGTTGTACCTGGCACACAACAAGTCATTTCAGGACATGATAATCCACTAAAAGTAACAGCAACTTTAGAAAGCTATTCTTGGAATTTTCCTTTTGCTGATTTTTTTGTCATTTGTAATTATAAAATTACCAACCATTCTTCGGATACATTAAAAGAAGTTTGGATGGGGCAATGGGCGGATTTAGTTGTTCGAAATATTAACCAAACACGCGATGTAGGTACTGCTTTTTTTAACAAAGGCCGAAATGGTACAGATACAAAATACAAAGCCATTTATGCTTGGTTAGGGGATAATGCAGCCGATGATGCTAACTTTATTCAAAGCTATGGTGCCATGCAGTTTTTAGGAATGGATTGGCGTGGTTTATTTTTTAACCCTAATAAACCCGATACTTTTTTGGCAAGAGGTTTTGAAGCACCACGTACTACGTATAGTTTTTGGAATTTTACCTCTGTATTTCCCGAATTTACTAAACCTGCCGATGATTTAGGAAGGTATGATAAAATGGTTGCAGGAAATGATTCATCTGATATATATGGTGGCAATGGTCCGTTTAATGGACCACCTGCAAATTGGCTTCAATTGGTTGCTGCTGGCCCTATTCCCACAGTAAATCCAGGCGAATCATTTGATTATGCTGTAGCTTATGTATGTGCCAATAAAACGGTGCGACCCGTTTCTGGTTCCAATATTTTATCTACCCCCGAATCGCGTGTGGAACTTACCGAACATTTTGCCCGTACGCGTTCAACCTATGTTGGCGAAGATATTAATGAAGATGGCAAATATGATCCTGCTTTGGATGTTAATGGTAACGGTAAACTCGATCGGTTCGTTTTGCCCGAACCACCTACTTCTCCCAACATAAAAATAGTTCCTTCCAATCAAAAAGTGGAAATTTATTGGGATGCTTCGGCCATTCAATCTGTTGATCCTATTACCAGGCAAAAAGATTTTGAAGGTTTTCGTTTATACCGCACCAATATTGGGGATGATTTGGATCAGAACTTAGCAGATAATAATAACCTTATAGCGCAATGGGATAGTATGGGCAATGGTATTGGTGTTAACAACGGTTTTGATGCCATTCAATTACCACAACCTATACTTTTTGATGGAGATCCTATTGCTTATAATTTTAAGTATACAATGGATAATTTGCTCAACGGATGGCAATATCAATTTACCGTTACAGCTTTTGACAAAGGCAACACAACACTCAAAATTGAATCATTAGAATCATCGTTTACCGAAAATGAATTGCGGGTTTTTGCGGGTTCCGAAAATGCCAGTATTGATTCAAAGAAAGAGTCGAAAATAGGTGTGTATCCAAACCCATACCTCACTACAGCAGCTTGGAACGGCACAACATCACGTACGCAAAAAATCTATTTTACCAATCTTCCAGTAGTTTGTACTATTAATATTTATACCAGCAATGGCGATTTAGTTGCTTCCTTAAACCACAATGCGGCAACCTACCAAGGCGAAGATGCTCAATGGTTTGATGTGTATGGCAACGAAGGCAAAATGGTGTTTTCAGGAGGAGAGCATGCTTGGGATTTATTATCAACATCCAAAACTAATATTGCAACTGGTGTATATTTGTTTACTGTTAAAGATGCTAAAACTGGAAATATGGAAGTAGGAAAATTTGCTGTGATGAAGTAATTAAATGTGCAGATGAGAAGATGTGAAGATGTGAAGATGAGAAGTGAGATGTGAGAATTGAGATACGAGACGATATAGAAAAATAAGAAAAACAATAATTATACAACCAAATAACCAATACACTAAAATGAAAAAACTATTACTATCCATGATGATGCTGGGAGCAACGATGATGCTCAAGGCACAAAATCCGTATCCAATTCTTCCTATAGATTCGATACAGTTTGTTAATAAACTTAAATTAGACAGCACAACGGCTAACACATTACCTGATTATTCTACACAAAAAAGAGACACCGTTTATGGCGATACTGTTCGTTTTGAAGGTATCGTAATTTCTAATCCTAAAATATATGGATTGTCTCTTGCATCGCGTAAAGGAGCATATATCCAACGTAAAGGTGGAGGACCATGGAGTGGCCTTTTGGTGATGTGTGATCCAGCAGGAACAGGTGTTACATTAAATGATTTGAATACGGAATCAAAGTTTTACGACAATTTTGTGGTAGGTTTTCCAGTAAGAGTTACAGGTGTCATTAGAAACTTTAGTGGTGAAACACAAATTAACTTAATTCGAAATAATGCCAATTGGGATAATTTTGTAGAACAAGTTTCACTTACACCTGATACGTTGGTGTATTCCGAAATTTCTGCAAACCAATTAATGACGGGTAACCCTAATACCGGTTGGGTTCAACAAAAAAGTACTGCCGAGCAATATGAGGGTACATTGGTTACCATTAAAGATGTAAGTGTTTATAGCATTCAAAATAGTGGAAACCGTACATTTTGGAGCGTAATTGATGATTTTGGAAATGTATTAGACGTTCGCGATTTTTCTGCGTATTACAGAAGAGATGATAATGAAGATACTGTTCCTAAAATTGCGAATACCTTCTTTCCTCCGCCTATTGGAACACGTTTAGAATACATTAGAGGAGTTGTTACCGAATATGCTGCAAGTGGTGTTCAACGTTATGGAATTACGCCTATTTATCCTACCGATTTTAAAATATGCACGGCTTGCCCACCTATTGTGAAATTTGTAAACCGCAATCCTATTTTATCCAAAGTAACCGATACGTTAAACATCACGTTTGAAATTACGGTGGGTGATACAACATTAAAAACACAATATTTATACTACAAATCTCCAGCAACACCTAATCAATTAGATTCGGTATTGATGACAGCTGTTCCTTCATTTCCTAATTACTTTGCTGGTAAAGTAAATCCAGTAGGTACCGAAGGTGTATTTACATATTGGGTAAGAGCTGAAGATAAAAAAGACCGCCAAACATTTTTTCCTGATCCATTAACGTTGGGAAGACAATTTTATGTAACCACCAATGGTGTAAACAGTATTCAACAATTGCAATACAGCAATACCACTAGTGGCTCTAGTATTTGGGCAGGCGATTCGTTGTTAAATATTGATGTACGTGGTATTGTTACGGGCAAAAACTTTGGTAATATGCTAACAGTACAAAATGGAACAGGTCCTAATAGTGCTATCTTTATTCAAAAAGGTTCTAATGGTACTGTTGATGCATGGCAAGTAGGCGACTCGGTTCAAATTACACGTGCAACGGTAGGCGAAAATTTTAACACGACTAATTTATTCAATATTTTAGGGTCAGTAGTTTCAAGTGGTAATGTATTACCAAGTTTTGAAAGTGCCTTATCTATGGATTCATTTGCACTCAATAATATTGCCTATTCACGTAAATACGAAGGAGTATTAGTGCGTTTTGATTCGGTAAAAGTAAATAGTTCAAACCCGGATGGGCCAACTAGTGATTTTGGCGAATTCTCCGTAATAGCTAAAAACAGCGCAGCTTTAACTGGGTTGCGAATAGATGATTTAAATTTAAGCTTTAAAGGATTAAACAAAAAAGTAAAAGCTGAAATGATGATGGGGTATATTCAAGGTCCTATGTATTTTGCTAATGGTAATTTTAAATTAATACCACGTAATCTTGATGATATAGATTTAAGCAAATTAGATTCTGTAGCTCCTGTAATTACGTTAAATGGAAACAACCCCGATACGGTATATGTGGGTTCGGGTGTATATGCAGATTTGGGAGCAACGGCTATGGATAATATTGATGGTGATATTACTGCAAATATTGTAGTAACAGGAACGGTGAACACAGCAGCTATTGGAGCCTATGTGCTTACGTACAAAGTTACCGATGCTTGGGGTTTAGCAGATTCAGTAGAGCGTATAGTTGTTGTAAAAGATACAACCAGCGTGGGTATCAATGAAAACGAATTGAACTTTGCTCAATTGGCTATTTATCCAAATCCTGCTACCAGCAATATAACCGTTACAGGTAATTTTATTAAAACACAACCAGTAACTATTTTGGTAGTTGATGTATTGGGTAAAGTTGTTGCTACTCGCACTGTTCGTGGTACTCAATTTACCGAAACTATTTCGACTGAAAACTTTAACAATGGTGTGTACTTTTGCACCATTAGCAATGCAAGCGGAAGCAAAACATTGAAGTTTATGGTAAACGGAAAATAAACTAAACAGCTATTTCTTAAAATCCTCCATTCAAGTAATTGAGTGGAGGATTTTTTTTTATGTAGCAGGTAACATTTTAAACTTAAACTTTCCCAATCACCCAACCAACCCAACTTTACAAACTCAACAAACCCAACCAACCTAACCAACCAACCTAACCCACCCAACCCAACTTTACAAACTCAACCAACCTAACCAACCAACCTAACCCAACTTTATAAACTCAACAAACCCAACCAACCTAATCAACCAACCCAACCTAATCACCTAAATTTATAAACATATCACTCCTTAATGCGTTTATAAGTAAAATATGCCATATTGCCTTTAATTGAAAATGGAATTATATTTGATTCAACAGAACTAAGCATACTATAAAGATTGTCATATATATATGGAAGCAAAATTTTCGCCACGAGTTAAAGATGTAATCAGCTACAGCCGCGAAGAAGCAATAAGGCTAGGGCATGATTATATTGGAACAGAGCATTTATTGCTTGGGCTCATTCGCGAGGGAGACGGCAAAGCCCTCAAAACACTAAAAGCATTGGATGTAGATGGAATACGTTTGAAAAAAACGATTGAAGATGCCATCAAAGGAACAGCAACTAATAACACCAATTTGGTTAATATTCCGCTTACCAAACAAGCCGAAAAAGTACTTAAAATAACTTACCTCGAAGCTAAAATATTTAAAACAGATATTATCGGTACCGAGCATTTATTGCTTTCTATTCTGCGTGATGAGGACAATTTGGCATCGCAAATATTATCGCAGTATGGAATATCGTATGATATTTTTAAATCTGCTATTGAAAACAATATTTCAGATATAAGAAACGAAATGGCACAAGATTCGGACGAAGAATTTTACCGTGAAGAACGTAAACCACAAGAGCCAGTGCGCAAAGGTGAAGTAAAATCCAAAACACCTGTATTGGATAATTTTGGTAGAGATTTAACCAAAAGTGCCGAAGATGGAAAACTAGATCCGATTGTTGGTCGCGAAAAAGAAATAGAGCGTGTTTCCCAAATTCTTTCGCGTAGGAAAAAAAATAATCCCATTCTAATAGGTGAACCAGGTGTTGGTAAAACAGCCATAGCCGAAGGATTGGCCTTGCGTATTGTGCAACGTAAAGTATCACGGGTATTGTTTAACAAACGCGTAATTATGTTGGATTTAGCTTCGTTGGTTGCAGGTACAAAATACCGTGGTCAGTTTGAAGAGCGCATGAAAGCAGTGATGAATGAATTGGAAAAATCACCGGATGTAATTTTGTTTATTGATGAAATACATACCATTGTAGGTGCCGGTGGCGCTTCGGGTTCATTGGATGCCAGCAATATGTTTAAACCCGCTTTGGCGCGTGGCGAAATTCAATGTATTGGTGCAACCACCTTGGATGAATACCGTCAGTATATCGAAAAAGATGGAGCGTTGGAAAGACGTTTCCAAGTGGTGATGGTAAATCCTGCATCGCCTGATGAAACCATTGAAATTTTACACAATATTAAAAGCAAATATGAAGACCACCACAGTGTAACGTATGAAGATGCTGCAATTTTAGCTTGCGTAGCCATGAGCAATCGGTATATGACGGACAGGCATTTGCCCGATAAAGCAATTGATGTATTGGATGAAGTAGGTGCTCGTGTGCACATCAGCAATATCCATGTGCCGCAAAATGTATTGGAATTGGAAAAACTGATTGAGGACATTAAAGTAGAAAAAAACAAGGTTGTAAAAAGCCAAAAATATGAAGAGGCTGCAAAATTACGCGATAGAGAAAAACACTTATTGGAACAACTGGAAACAGAAAAATCGAAGTGGGAAGAAGAAACAAAATCGCAACGCTACAAAGTAACGGAAGAAGATGTAGCGGAAGTAATAGCGATGATGACGGGTATTCCAGTTAAACGTATTGCCCAAAGCGAAGGAGTGAAGTTGTTAAACATGGGAACCGAATTGCAAGGCAAAGTAATTGGCCAAGATGAAGCCATTAAAAAATTAGCCAAAGCCATTCAACGCACACGTGCCGGATTAAAAAATCCAAATAAGCCAATAGGGTCATTTGTGTTTTTGGGTCCAACAGGTGTAGGAAAAACCGAAATGGTAAAAGTATTGGCTCGGTATTTATTTGATACCGATGATGCCATGATCCGAATTGATATGAGCGAGTACATGGAGAAATTTGCCGTGAGCCGTTTGGTGGGAGCTCCTCCAGGTTATATTGGATATGAAGAAGGCGGACAGCTTACCGAAAAAATTCGCAGAAAACCATACGCAGTTATTTTATTAGATGAAATTGAAAAAGCGCATCCAGATGTGTTTAATATTTTATTGCAAGTGTTAGATGAAGGATTTTTAACCGATAGTTTGGGTCGCAAAGTGGATTTTAGAAACACCATCATCATCATGACTTCTAATATTGGTTCGCGCCAATTAAAAGATTTTGGACAAGGTGTTGGTTTTGGAACTCCCGCTAAAGATGCGCAATTAGATACACACGCTAAAGTGGTTATCGAAAATGCATTGAAACGTTTTTTCTCTCCTGAGTTTTTAAACAGGATTGATGATGTAATTGTGTTTAACTCATTGGCCAAAGAATCCATTACCAAAATTTTGGAACTAAACATGGCAACATTGGTAAAACGTGTAGAAGAATTAAACTACCAATTTAAAATTACCGATGAAGCCAAAGCATTTTTGGCCGAAAAAGGATTTGACCCCGATATGGGTGCACGTCCATTAGCCCGAACCATTCAGCGGTTTGTGGAAGATCCAATTGCCGAAGAGTTACTAAAAGGAGAAGCAGGTGAAGGAGCAACCATTGAGGTAGATTATGAAAAAGATGCAGTGGAATTAAAAATTTCGATGGTAAAGAAAAAAGAACCGAAGAAAAAGAAGGATGCACCTCCGGTGAGTCCAACAGATAATTAAGTAGCGAAAAGTCTCACAGCAATGTGGGACTTTTTTTTGTATATTTGAGTATGAAAACAGTTGTTATTCAAATATCCGACTCAACCAATACAGACCATTTCAAGCAAATTTTAATGGAGTTAAAATCTGTTAAAAAGGTAGAATTTTTGGAAAAGGAAAATTGGCAAATGCCTGGAAGACCTGCAACAGAAAAGGAGTTGGAGGAAATGGCAATAGAAGCTGAACAATCTGGTTTTATAAAGATAGAAGAGGCAAAGTCAAATTTAGATAATCTACATTTTACAACTTTAAAGAATATAAAATGATGGTTGTTATTTCAAGGCAAGCTCAAAAGGACCTTGAGATGATATATCATTATATTTCTTCTGAAGGATATCCAGAAACTGCAAATAAATACATTCACCGAATTTTTTCCTTTATCGAAAGTTTAAGCTTAATTGGGTTTGCCCAGTTTAAGCCCTGCACAAATAAAGCTTGGCAAAAGCGTGGGTTTGAATGTAGCATTTTTGAAGAGAAATATATTATTGGATACAAACGAGTAGACGATGAAATTAAAATCATGAGAATCATACATGGTTCTCGTATAAAATAGTTACCATGAAAATTACCCTCATCCAATTAGGCAAAACACATTTTAAGTTTGTAGATACTGGCTTTGATGAATTTGCTGGTAGGCTTAAACATTATACCAAATTTGAGCAAACGGTAATTGAATTGCCTGCCAAATTACGCTCAGCTGATGGCGAACAAGTGAAAAAAGCAGAAGGCGAATTAGTACTCAAAAAAATTACCCCAACCGACTATGTTATTTTGCTGGATGAAAAAGGGGCAAGTTATACCTCTAGAGCGTTTGCTAATACCCTACAAAAATTAGCCAATACCCATGCAAGTTGTGTGTTTGTAATAGGGGGTGCTTTTGGGTTTTCGCAACAAGTATATGATAGAGCCAATGCTCAACTTTCCCTTTCCCAAATGACCTTTTCCCACCAACTCATTCGCCTTATTTTTATAGAGCAGTTGTATAGAGCCTTTACTATTTTAAAAGGGGAACCTTATCATAATGATTAAGTTGACACATAGTGTTAATGCTTAATAAAAGTTTTGAATTGGATAAGTTCTTCTATAAGTAGTTTTTCTGTTGAATTTATAAAGTCACCAAACCCCTTTTTAACTAAATTCCCAAAACAACCATAACAACAACCAAACGACAAAAAATTGTAACTTGCCGTTTGTAATTTGAAAATATAATTAATGACTTTAGAACAGTACATAGACAACATAAATAAACGATTTAAACTTGGTAATGCAACCGAGCATACTTTTCGTGGCGACCTGCAACAATTGTTGGAATGCTTAGTTCCTGATATTAGAGCAACCAACGAACCCAAAAGACAATCTTGCGGAGCACCCGACTACATTCTGACCAAAAAAGAAATTCCAGTAGGTTTTATTGAAGCAAAGGACATTGGCGACAAAGACCTTGCAGGAGCAAAGAAAACAGGCAACAAAGAACAGTTCGACCGTTATAAGGCTTCGTTGAATAACTTAATTTTCACCGACTATTTAGACTTCCATTTATACATTGAAGGAATTTTTATTACAAAAATTGCAATTGCTGAAATACAAAACGGAACTATCGTTCCATTGCCTAACAACTTTGCAACTTTTACAAATCTCATAAAAGACTTTAGTTCTCACGTTGGACAGACAATAAAAAGTTCAAAAAAATTAGCAGAGATGATGGCTGGCAAAGCCCGACTGTTGAGTGATGTTATTGAAAAGGCTTTGACTAGTGATGAAACCAATCACGAAGACAGCACACTTAAAGACCAAATGAATGCCTTTAAGCAAATACTTATTCATGATATTACACCCAAAGGTTTTGCTGATGTATATGCTCAAACCATTGCTTACGGAATGTTTGCGGCTCGTTTGCACGACCCAACTTTACCCACTTTTAGCCGACAAGAAGCAGCTGAACTCATTCCAAAATCAAATCCTTTTTTGCGTAAACTATTTGGATATATCGCAGGTCCTGATATTGACGACCGTATAAAATGGATTGTAGATAGTTTAGTAGATATATTTTTAGCTTGTAATGTTGCTGAGATTTTAAAAAACTACGGGAAGTCAACAAAAATGGAAGACCCAATCATCCATTTTTATGAGACTTTTTTAAGTGAATACGACCCTAAGTTACGCAAAGCTCGAGGTGTTTGGTACACTCCTCATCCTGTAGTTAGTTTTCAAGTTAGGGCTATTGATGAAATATTGAAAACTGAGTTCGATTTACCACAAGGAATTGCCGATAACAGCAAAATAAAAATTAAGGTAAATGTTCAAGGAAAGCAGGTTGAACAAGAAGTTCATAAAGTACAAATGCTTGACCCTGCAACAGGCACTGGCACTTACCTTGCCGAAGTAATTAAACAAATACATAAAAAGTTTGAAGGGCAACAAGGTATTTGGAGTAATTATGTTGAAACACATTTAATGCCGCGCCTTATTGGTTTTGAATTATTAATGGCGAGTTACGCCATGGCACATTTGCAAATAGATTTGCTGTTAACCGAAACTGGTTACGTACCTACTAAAGACCAACGTTTAAAAATATTTTTAACCAACAGTTTAGAAGAAAGCCACCCCGATACAGGAACTTTATTTGCCTCTTGGCTTAGTTCAGAAGCTAACGAAGCTAATCATATTAAAAGAGATTGTCCTGTTATGGTTGTAATGGGTAATCCTCCTTATAGTGGTATCTCCTCAAATAATGGTAAATGGATAAGTGATTTAATTAATGATTATAAATACGTTGATGGCGTACATTTTAATGAACGTAAACATTGGCTTAATGATGATTATGTAAAGTTTATTCGTTATGGTCAGCATTTTATTGAAAAAAATGGTAGCGGCATTTTAGCTTTTATTAATCCTCATGGTTTTTTAGATAACCCAACTTTTAGAGGAATGCGTTGGCATTTGCTTAAAACCTTTGATAAAATTTATACGATTGATTTACACGGTAACAGTAAAAAGAAAGAAAAACATCCTGATGGTAGTGCAGATGTAAATGTATTTGATATTATGCAAGGCGTTTCAATAAATATTTTTGTAAAAACAGGCAAGAAAAAAATAAATGAGTTAGCGCAACTTTTTCATTTTGATTTATTTGGAAAGCGCGAAATGAAATATGATTTTCTATTAGAAAACTCATTAAAAACTGTTGATTTTACAGAACTATACCCAGAGAAACCTAACTTGTTTTTTGTTCCAAAAAACAAGTTAGGCTCAAAAAAATATGAAACAGGTTTCAAAATAAATGAAATTTATTCCTTAAATAATGTAGGAATGGTTACAGCAAGAGATAAATTCTGCATAGACAACAATCTCAATTTACTAAAGATTCGTATAGATGAGTTTGCAGATAAAAATATTGATGATAATACCATTTTAAATAGATATAATTTAAAAGACACTTCTTCATTTAAAATTTCAAAGTCTAGGAATAATATTTTTAAAGAAAGTGACTTAACGCAATACTATAAAAAATCATCATATCGTCCTTTTGATGACAAGTGGATTTTCTATAATAATGATATAGTAGAGCGTCCGATTATGAAAGTAATGCAACATTTTTTAAAAGGTGAGAATTTAGGATTGATTACCAATAGAGCGCATAGATCTGAAAATTACAGGCATTCCTTTATTACTTCTAATATTGTTGATTTTCATATTACTGAAACAGCAAATGCAAATCCATATATCTTCCCTCTCTATCTCTACCCAGAAACCAATGCCCAACAAACCATCGGACAAACAGATAAAAGAACACCAAACTTAAATTTAGAAATTGTAAATGTAATAGCAGAAAAATTAGATTTAACTTTTACAAACGAAAAAGAAACAACCAAAGACACATTTGCACCAATAGATATTTTAGACTATATCTATGCAGTTTTGCATTCGCCAACCTACCGAGAGAAATACAAAGAATTTTTAAAAATAGATTTCCCGAGAGTGCCATATCCAAAAGACAAAGACACATTTTGGCAATTAGTAAAATTGGGCGGCCAAATAAGAGAAATACATTTATTAGAAAGCCCAAAGGTTGAGAAATACATAACACAATATCCCGTAGATGGAGATAATAAAGTGAGTAAGATAAAATTTGTTCCATACTTATACGAAAATGAAGTGCCGGATGAAAACGGTAATTTAAATTACCCAGATTATTTAGGTGCAGTGTATATAAATGAAAACCAATATTTTGCAGATGTACCAACTAGTGCATGGGAGTTTTACATTGGTGGCTATCAACCAGCACAAAAATGGCTCAAAGACAGAAAGGAAAGAACACTTGAATTTGACGATATTTTACATTATCAAAAAATCATCGTGGCACTTTCAGAAACAGATAGATTGATGAAAGAGATTGATAAAATAAACATTGAGTAAAAAGCACAAACTCATTTACACATCTTCACATCTGCACTTCAACAAATCTACACATCAGCAAATCACATCATCTTCCCCCGCTTCACCAAAAACGGCAACAGTATTTGGCTAAAATCAGTACCTACTTCAGCTTCCACCAACTCAATTTTATACTGTGCACATTTTAGTTTTAGCTCGTGTCGGTAAGCCTCAATGGCTTTTTGGTATTGCTCTTTTACTTGGTTGGGAAACAGTTTGAGTTTTTCGCCTGTTTCGCTGTCTACAAAAAGGTAAGGTCTATTGGTAAAGTCAAAATGTACTTCCGTTTTTTTGTCTTCCACATGAAACAAAATCACTTCGTGTTTATTGTATTTTAGGTGTTGCAAAGCCGCAAATAAATCAGCATCATCACCTGCTTGTTGCAGCATATCGCTAAACAAAATAACCAATGAACGTTTGTGAATCATTTCGGCAAGCAGGTGTATATTGGCAGCCAAATTGCTTTTACGTTCGGTTTGGGTATTGTTAAGTGTTTCTTCCAGTTTGGTGTATAATAGTTTTTGGTGTGCAGAACTGCTTTTGCAAGGCGAGTGAAACTGAATTGTTTCATCCATCAAACTTAATCCTGAGGCATCGCGTTGTTTTTTGAGCATATACATCAGCGAAGCTGCGGCATAAGTACTAAACCGTATTTTGTTTAACCCATCAGTTGGGTAATACATGGATGAAGAAGTATCGATAATGAGTTGACACCGTAAATTGGTTTCCTCTTCAAATCGTTTCACAAATAGTTTATCGGTTCGGGCAAAAAGTTTCCAATCAATATGTTTGGTGCTTTCGCCACTGTTGTACAACCGATGTTCGGCAAACTCAACCGAAAATCCATGAAATGGGCTTTTGTGCATGCCCGTTATAAAACCTTCAACAACTTGTTTGGCCAAAAATTCGAGGTTTCCAGTTTGCAGCAATAGCTCTTGTTTGAGTGAAGTCGTCATCCTTTCCAAAAGTATGTTTTTGTTGCTCAAATCCCACTATGTGTTCCATTTTCATTTTGGCTCAAGTTCACGTTAACTTAACGTTGCTTTTAACTTTAGGTAACTTATTAATAACACATTTGAAAGGATTAATGCTCTTACATACAATGGTACAAAATGAAGATCTTATCAGCAGAGATGCTATTTCAGAAGGGTTAAAACTAAAAAAACTAAAGTTAGCAGCACTGGCACCTGTTATAATGAAGGTGTTAAAATTAGGAAAGGTGAATGAAGTGTATGAAACTTCGGCATCTTTTAAAGGTGCTGCTTTTGCTGAGAGTATCATTAAACAGCTAGGCATAGAATATGAATTTAGTGAAGAGGATTTACAACATATTCCCAAAGACGAACCCTTTATTGTGTTATCTAATCACCCTTATGGGGGTATAGATGGACTTATTTTATTATCACTTATCAGTAAAGTAAGGCCAGATTTTAAGCTGATGGCTAATTATTTATTGCAGCAACTTTACCCTATTCAAGAGCAGTTGGTTTCTGTCAATCCATTTGATAAATCAGAGAAGTTGGGGATGAATATTTCTGGATTAAAAAAATGTTTAAAACTATTACATGATGGTTTTCCGGTTGGTATATTTCCAGCAGGAGAAGTATCATCCTTAAAACTGAGCACGCTTAAAATATCTGATAAAATGTGGAGCCCAGTAGTAGGGAAAATAATTATGAAAGCAGGTGTTAAAGTTGTTCCTGTTTATTTTTCAGGTCATAATAGTGTTGTGTTTAACCTGCTTGGATTGGTTCATCCATCGCTCCGAACAGCTAAATTGCCTTCGGAATTATTTAATAAAAAAAATGAAAAGGTTAAAGTACGCATTGGTAAAGCAGTTAGTATAAAAACACTAAAGGAGTTTAACGATCCAAATGATTTATTGCGATTTTTGAGGGCAAAAACGTATTCACTCGGTTCTGGATTGGATGTTAAAAAGTACTTTGATTTTAAGCATGTTTTTCCACAGGTTCCCGAAACCATAATTGAAGAAACACCTACCGAAAAGTTAATAGAAGATATACAACACATTGAACCCAATGATTTGTTGTTTCAACAAGGGGAATTTAAAGTGTTTATTTCAGGCGCCAAACAAATTCCAAACATCCTAAGGGAGATTTCCAGGCTACGAGAAATTTCTTTTAGAGAAGTAGGTGAGGGGACCCATAAAAGTTTTGATAGTGATGAATTTGATGTACACTATAAACACTTATTTATTTGGGATGATGTAGCACATAAGATTGTTGGCGCCTATCGAATTGGGATGGGTGATGTTTTATATAGAAGATACAAGAAAAAAGGTTTTTATTTAAATGAGCTGTTTAAAATTAGCAAAGACTTTTTGCCATATTTAAAAAATTCACTTGAATTAGGGCGTTCGTTTATTGTATCCGATTACCAACGCAAACCCTTAAGCTTGATGTTGCTTTGGAAAGGCGTAAACACTTTTTTGGCAAAAGAAAATTACCGTTATTCTTATTTGATTGGCCCAGTAAGTATTAGCAATAGTTTTTCTAATTTATCAAAGGATTTATTAGTTGATTATATTAGTAAAAATCACTTCGATAAACATTTGTCGGTATTAGTTAGTCCACGAAATAAATATAAATACAAGTTTAAAGGTGAGGCTAAAGAATTGTTGAATATGCCGAATGAAGATATAAAGGTACTAGATGGATTAATTGCAGATATCGAAACATCCAACATGCGTATTCCTGTATTGTTAAAAAAATACTTAAAACAGAATGCAAAAATTATTGCCTTTAATGTAGATCCTAAATTCAATAATTCCTTAGATGGTTTTTTAATTATGAAGGTAGATGAGGTTCCGCAGGATACTTTTGAAATGGTATTGAGATAATTATTTTTTGGTAAAAAAACGCTTTACAAGTTATTGCATTAGCTCTTTTTGGAGGGAAGGATATAGATTTTCTATTAATTGTTTGGTCCCGGTTTTGTATGCATCAATTCCTGCATTTTCATCTGTGGTTTGAAATCCTTTAATATCACGTAATGCATTTGAGTATATTTCTTGTTGCGAAGATTGGTCTTTTACCGTTATGGTTAGATCCAACGAAGCGCGTTTCATTTCTCCCCATATAATGCCTTCGGCTTTTGTATTGGATTGTATAGTTAGTATATAGTCGGCCTCTTCTTTGGATTGAACAAAAGCACAACCGTCATTGCCCAATTTTTTTTGGAGTGCAGCAGCTACATACTTTTCACTCATCACTTTTGATAAGTTTTGTTCATTTGCTTGTACATAAATTAATAGGGGCGATACGTTTAACCGAATATTTGTAGAGGGAACATCAAGGGACAATAAAATTTGTTGCAAAGTTTGACAGATACTATCTACTTTAATGATACTTTTCATGTTGGCCATAATGTTGGCAACTTGAAAAGGTGCTTTGTTGGTTATTTTTGAAATGGCAATTGCACCATTACCATATTGATCAGTTTCTGATGCTTGTGTACCTTTTATACTGTTTTGTTCGGATGATAAGGTGAGTGGAAAAAACGGAATGGGTTCGCCACCATTTTTATATTTCGAAGTAATATCGAAAGTTTTTGCAATAGCTTTTCCAGTTTTTGCTTCAGCTATTGTTGGTGTGCTTGTTAATTCAACTTCATATAATTGGGTTTGAATGCTATTTACCAATTCGTTTACCAAGTATATATTTTTACCGTTATAGTTAGTTTGTATGTCTTCGTTTAAATACAACTGTAAGGCTGCAAGTGCCTTTACCTTAAGCCGAATGCGTTGCATATATTCAGCTTTTGAAAAAGTTGCTGATTGTGTAAAGTAATTTTCTGCTTGTTCGATGGCAGCCATCAACTTTCTTCTTTGGATTGCCTTGTATTCATCTTTTGATAAACGATAGTATATCCAAAAATGAGTTACATCTTCCCAACTGCCTACAACAGTAAAGTCCTCAATGGTATTTAATGCCGTAATTTTTACATCACTTTCAAATTGTTGGCTAAATTCTTTGTTGTGTTGGTACTGAGTTAAAACAGAGTTGCTAGAAACGGTAACTTTAATTTCGGAGATTAAATCATTAACCGCATTTTTTTTGGCTATTTGTTGAAAATCTGTGGGGTTTGCTGTTTTGGAAGCAATTCCAATACCGATATAATACATCTCATTGGTAGGTCGGTTTTGAACCCAATCAGGCTTAGTATGGATGTTTTTTTGACTTTTACAAGCAGCAAACACCACAAGACCTATAATGAAAATGTAAAGTTGTTTTTTCATGAATCAACTATTGGAATTGAATATTGTTGTGTAACAAGAATGCGAAACTCTACTAACTAAAATTTCGCATTCTTGAGTATGTTTGAAAGGGTTAGTATCCTTTTTCTTTTGCAAGTTTATCCATCTCTTGGTTAAAAATTTCTTCAAACTTTTTCTTGTCGTAATCTTGTTGAAGTTTAGCATTTTTGGAAATTCCTTTATCAATTCCATTCAATACCAATTGTTTGTTTGCTTCAATAGCAACCCAAGAAGTATATGTTTTGGTGGGTTCTTGAAAAACCTTTTCGCCAATAATACGCACATCCACTAACTCTTGGTTGGTTACTTCTCTAACCATTTCTTCAAATTTATTAGAAAACTCTTGAGTGGTACTTACTTGGCGTTGGTTGGTATATTGTTCAGTTACTTTTTTTACTGTAGATTGAATTAAACCAGCCATCTCAGATTTTGCATTTTGTAAGGCAATTTTTTTGCTTGTGGTTAAGTCAATACTATTACCAGATGCCTTTGCTCTAAAATTTTCTTTATCACTTTGGTAATCTTTGCTACTAAATGGAACTGAAATTTCAATGGCTCCTGTTTGTTTGTTAATGGGAGTTCCTTTTTTGGACTTACATGATGGGGTAATGCTTAAAGCTGCAATGAATACTATTGCTGCTAAACTAGTTTTGATAAAGGTTTTCATGGTTTTTTTTATTTATAAAATGATGGTTTACAAAGGTAGTGCCAAGATGTAATTTTGACGAATATTATTCTTTCTTATATGCGTTAAGTACTTCTGAAGCATGATTATAGCCTATTTCAAAAATTTCTTTAGCTGCAGAAATTTTAAACAATCCATACCCAGCAAGTTTTTCGGGTTCAATATATAAATCAAATTTTGGAATATTGATATTAACATTAGCCCGAATGGCTAAATTGAGAACCCTATCTGCATAATTTCGGAATGAGTTAAACTGAGTTGTTTCTTTTACAGGATTTACATTTACACCAATTAAATAGTCGCATGTTTGTTCCAAAGGTTCAATAGGTAAATTATTCATCAATCCTCCATCAACATACATGTTTCCATCAATAATATAGGGTTTCAGAACAAAAGGTAATGCTGCTGATGCCATTACTGCATCTACAATTGAACCCGAAGTAAAATAGGTTGTAGTTGCTTTGGTAAAATTTGTTGCCGAAATAATAATTGGAATATGGAGGTCTTCAATATTGGTATGATGTAAATGTTTTTGTAGAAACTTACGAACACCAATTGCTTTAAAAACACCAAATGAAGGTTTGTACACACGTAACATGCTTCGCATATCCATCTCAGCCATTAAGTCAAATATTTCTTGAGGTTTATAGCCACTTGCATATATACTACCAACGATAGATCCTGCACTAACAGCCGAAATGATATCTGGATAAAATCCATGTTCGTTGAGTGCTTTTAATACACCAATATGCGCAAATCCTCTGGCTCCACCTCCAGATAGCACAATACCCGTTTTGTATTTTTTTTCAGGTCTATCCATTAATAACTCATTTCCCCAAAGCCTTAGTCGTTATTTGTTTTCTGATGATAATTTGATTTTGGATCTGATTTGGGTTCCTCCATATCCATTTTATGTTCAGGATTTTGGTATTGAGGTGGGTTCTTACGTAGTATTTCATCCACATCCACATCTGGAATAATGACAGGTTTTGTATTATTGATTCTTTTGGGAGCATGTATATCTTTTTGGGCATTGTTAAGTTTTGCTTTGGTTTTGCAAGAACCAAAGCAAATAACAACCATTAAAACAAGCAACATTAAACGATTATTCATGTCCGTAAAATTATTCTTTATAAAGTAACGTATGAAAAATTATTTTTGCACACGATTGAGGAAAAACAAATACCGTTCCAAACCTCCCCATCAAATATACAGCAATGGAAATTAAAAAAGTAAAACGAAGCGAAGACTATAGTGCATGGTATAATAATCTTGTTAAGCAAGCAGATCTTGCCGAACACTCTGCAGTTAAAGGGTGTATGGTTATAAAACCTTATGGGTATGCTATATGGGAAAAAATGCAGGCTGAGCTTGATAAAAGGTTTAAAGAAACAGGACATCAAAATGCTTATTTCCCTCTTTTTATACCCAAAAGTTTTTTTAGTAAAGAGGCCAGCCATGTTGATGGTTTTGCCAAAGAGTGTGCAGTTGTTACTCATTATAGATTGAAAACAGCTGAAAATGGTGAAATAGTAGTAGATGAAACTGCGAAGTTGGAAGAAGAATTGATTGTTCGCCCTACATCAGAAACCATCATTTGGAATACTTATAGAGATTGGATTAAATCGCATCGAGATTTACCTTTATTGATAAACCAATGGGCTAACGTTGTTCGTTGGGAAATGCGCACTCGTTTGTTTTTGCGCACCACAGAGTTTTTGTGGCAAGAAGGACATACCGCTCATGCAACAGCCGATGAAGCTATTGCAGAAACCAAGCAAATGCTTGAAGTATACGCAGATTTTGCAGAAAATATTTTGGCTGTGCCTGTAATGAAAGGTGTAAAAACTGCCAACGAACGTTTTGCAGGAGCCTTAGAGACATATTGTATTGAAGGATTGATGCAAGATGGTAAAGCATTGCAAATGGGAACATCCCATTTTTTAGGTCAAAATTTTGCAAAAGCATTTGATGTAAAATTTGCTACCAAAGAAAATACCCAAGAATATGTGTGGGCTACTTCTTGGGGTGTTTCTACTCGTTTAATGGGTGCATTAATTATGAGCCATAGTGATGATGAAGGGTTAGTGTTACCTCCAAATTTGGCACCTATACAAGTTGTAATTGTGCCTATTTTAAGTAAAAAAGACGAAGAGAAAGAACAGGTATTGGCAAAATCGAAATCGATACAATTAGCGTTACGCCAAAAAGGAATTTCTGTAAAATTGGATGATAGAGAAAATACCAGTCCTGGGTTTAAATTTGCTGAACATGAATTAAAAGGAGTTCCGATTCGTATTGCTATTGGTATGCGTGATGTACAAAATGAAACCGTGGAAGTTGCACGTAGAGATACCAAAGAAAAACAGGTGATGAGCATGGTAGATTTAGAAAATAAAGTGGAACACTTGCTTACGGCTATTCAACAAAATATTTTTCAGAAAGCGTTAGATTATAGAGATGCACATATTCATACAGTAAACACATGGGATGAATTTATAGATGCTTTAGAAAACAAAACAGGATTTGTGAGTGCACATTGGGATGGTACCACAGAGACAGAGTTAAAGATTAAAGAAGCTACAAAAGCAACAATACGTTGTATTTTACTAAACAATCCTCAAGAAAATGGTAACTGTGTGATGACAGGAAAGATTAGTACACAAAGGGTTTTGTTTGCTAAATCATATTAATATTAAAAGCAATTTAAGTTGAATAGTAAAGCCGTTGTCAAAAATTGATAACGGCTTTTTTGTTGCCAATTATTATCTAATTTCACCCAATACAAATAAATACTGTTCGTATGGAAACCAAAATCACACAAATTCAAGATCTATTGTGTCAAAAATCATCAACAAAACAATTGGTGTTTAGGAATACCCAAAATATTTTTCGTGATTTTAAAATGGTACTTCGAGATATTGAAAAGGAGTTGGCTCCTAACTTAGCAACCGAAGCACCCAATGTTGAAATTAAATACAGTGATAAAGGTGATTTTGAAGCACACCTAAAATTTAGTGGTGATACCTTGGTGTTGATGATGCATACCAATGTGTTTGATTTTGATGAAAGTCATTTTGTCAATAAATCAACCTATGTACAAGCAGATAAGTTGCGGGAATTTTGTGGAATGATACAGATTTATAATTTTTTAAGCGACTCGATAAAATACAATAGGGATCAGGATGCTGGTTATTTAATTGCTAGGGTATTTATCAATAAAGAGCAGCATTTTTTTATAGATGGAAAGCGGCCATTATCGTTTCAGTATAATGATATCGAAAAAAATATAATATCGCCTGAAACACTTCGCACCATTATTGAAGAAGCGATGTTGTTTTGCCTCAACTTTGATTTGTTGGCACCTCCTGTTGATGCGATTAATTATATTTCTGTGGAGCAGAAAAATTTGATGAGTTATAGCAGCGGAATGCCAACCGTTAAACGTTTAGGATTTCAGTTGAGTACAGAAGAAATTATTTAACGGCTTTTTTCTTATCCTCTTCCCTTTTCTTGTCCTGCTTTTCAGCATTTTTTCCGCCAAATACCGATACATTAAAATACCTACCAGGATAGTCTTGCATATCTTTCATTAATGAGTTTAACTCTAAACTAGTATGGTTTAAGTTGCTATAAAGACTTGTATCATTTGCAAGTTTGCCTAAAGTACCTTCTCCTTTGTTTATTTTATCAAGCGTAGTAGCAAATTGCTTCATTACATCACGTGTATGGTTAATGGTTGCTGTTAAATCAGCCGCAGCAAGAGAGTCGGTAATTTTTGAAATGTTTTTTACAGCTTTAGCAATAGCCTCATTATTATTCTTAAGGTTGCGGGTTATTGCCTCCATATTGGATAACATGCCTTTTAAACTATTGTATTCATCAGCAGTAAGTTTATCCATGCGGCCTGTAATATTGCGCATATTATGCATCGTTCCCGAAAAATCTTCGATACTAGATTCCAATCTTTTGCTACCAGCCGAATCAAAAACATGATTCATACTGTTTAGCATATTATCAAGTGTAACAAGTACTTTTTCGCTTTTCTCTTTTATGGGATCAACAATTTTTTTAATAGCCCCCTGAAGTGATTCTTGATAATCGGCAACAAGTGTATCATTTGAGTTGTAAAAAATAGTTCCTTGTGCTGGAACTAAAACAATATCTGTTGAGGCCAATATACCAGAACTAGCAATAGTTGCTGTAGTGCCAATGGGTAATTTGATACTGCTTTCCATAATGATGGTAACCAATAACCGAGAGGGGTCTCCTTCATTGACCATTCCTATATCTTCAACTTGGCCTACTTTAAGCCCATTAATGGTAACTTGGGTAGATTTTACAACTCCATTTACATTATCGTATACAATAAAATATTTGTTGTAGCCATGTAAAGGATTAAATCCTTTTAAGAAGTTATAACCCCCAACCAATAATAGAACTCCTATTATAGAAAAAAGGCCCACTTTAATTTCTTTTGAGTATTTCAATTTGCAACTATTTTGGGCAAAAATAGGTTTTTATAGCATACTAAAAAGTTGCTAAGCTTCTTACTTTGTTTTTTCTACCTGTTTTTTATAGTCATCTACCGATTTGGCTATTGCCAGTGCCAATTCACTTTGTCCCTCTTCTGAAGTTAGATACACTCTTTCCGTTTTATTGCTTAAAAATCCAGTTTCAATTAAAATACTGGGCATTTTACTTCTCCAAAGTACCATTAATCCCGCTTGTTTTACCCCTCTACTGGTTCGTTTAATTGCCCTAAAATTTGTTTCAACGAGTGATGCTAGTGTTAAACTTTGATCTATATAAGCACTTTGCATAAAGGAAAAGTAAATATTAGCTTCAGGGGAGTTGGGGTCAAATCCTTCATAACGCTCTTCAATATCTTTTTCCAATAAAATAACATCATTTTCTCGTTTGGCTACTGCTAAATTTCCTTCTGATTTGTGAAGCCCCATTGAAAAGGTTTCAGTACCAAACACTTCGGTTTTTTTGTTAGCATTACAATGAATTGAAATAAACAAATCGGCATTATTTCGATTGGCAATACCTGCTCGTTCCCATAATTCTACGAAAGAATCTTGGGTGCGGGTGTAAATTATAGTAATTTCAGGCATTAAAAGTTCAATTTGTTTTCCTACTTTTAAGGCTACCTCAAGCGTTACTTTTTTCTCACTTGACCCACCATACATGCAACCATGATCGTGTCCGCCATGCCCTGCATCAATTACAACTGTTTTGATTTTTTGCTTGTGGGTACCTAATGTATTGTAACTGCATAGGCCTATCCCAAGTATTATAAAAGATAGAATACGATTATATTGCAGGATATTTTTAATATTACTTAGTTTTGCGCTGATTGACATATTCTGGTTGCAATTTTACGTTTATAAATCGAGTGCTCAAATGTGCATTGTGCAAAATTATACCCTGCATTATGTTATTGTGTGGTTTTGTGTACGCCCAAACGGGTTCTCCAAAACAAAAAAAATCAACTAAACCCAAGGTATCTTCTGTTACAAAACTACAAACTAAAGAGGATACTGCAACCATCGTGCCGCGTGATTCAACTTTGTTTTTTGAAGAATGGGTTGAAACAGATCCATTAGATACAATTAACATGCGTGAATCAAAAGACGCTATAAAAAGTAAAGTAAAGTACGAAGCTAGAGATTCAATGATTTATGATGCTGTACGTAAAACATTTTTTATGTATGGAAAAGCTAAAATCACACAAGATGACTTAACACTTGAAGCAGATTTTATTAAAGCAGAACTAGCAACAAATATTGTTACAGCATATGGTACTAAAGATAGCAATGGTCAAATAACAGGTAAACCTCTTTTTAAACAAGGCGCTACAGAGTATAAAGCCGAAATTATTAAATACAATACCAACAGTAAAAGAGGTTATTTAAGTGAATTTAGAACACAAGAAGGAGAAGGTTATGTTCACGGTGAAGAGGTAGGTAAAACAGAAGATAATCAATTTAACATCGAACATGCAAAATACACCACTTGCAATTTAGATAGCCCTCATTATTATATAGCTGCCAATCGGATTAAAGTAATACCTGAAAAAAAAATTATTACAGGTGTAGCTAATTTACAATTTGATGGAATTCCTACTCCTCTTTTATTACCATTTGGAATCTTTTCAATTAAACGTGGACAATCATCTGGTATTATTATTCCAACATATGGGCGCTCAACAGATAGAGGGTATTTTTTTAGGGATGGAGGTTATTATTTTGGATTAGGCGAAAAAGCAGATTATCGATTAACAGGGTCAATTTATAGCAATGCAAGTTGGGCATTAAATAATGGGTTGAGATATTCAAACAGGTATCATTTTGCAGGAGATATTAGCTTTAATTATGCATACAATAAATTTAATGAAGAATATGATCCTGATTTTCAAATTTCAAAAGATTTTTTGTTTTCGTGGAATCACCGTTCAGACCCTAAAGCGAGACCAAATTCAAGTTTTAATGCAAGTGTTAATTTTGTCAGTGTAAATTCGAGTGGAACATCATATCTTCAAAATAATTCTTACAATCCTTCCAATATTGTTAATAATCAAATCAATTCGAGTATTGCTTACAATAAAGGATTTGCAAACGGAAAGTATAATTTAACAACAAATGCTAGGGTCTCTCAAAACACTACAACTCGGGATGTACTTATAGCATTTCCAGAAGTAACATTTACAGTAAGTAGTTTTACTCCTTTTAAGCCTAAATATAAAAGTGTAGCAGATAAATGGTATGAAAATATTTCTATGAACTATACAACATCTTTTCGCAATGAGGTAAGAACGAAAGATTCCATACTGTTTAAAAGTAGAAAGAACAATGAGTTTGCAAACTTCTTAGATACTGCTGGTCGATATGGCATGGTTCATACTATTCCTATTCAAACTTCTTTTAAAGTATTAAAATTTTATACGTTATCTACGAGTGTAACTTTAAATGAATATTGGTATGGACAAACCATCAGAAAAGATACGTTTAATGGAGCAGTTGTTAATGAAAATGTAAATGGATTTGAAAGAGCCTTTACCTATACCCCTCGTGTGGGCATAAATACACGTTATTATGGTATTAAAAATTTCGCAAAAGGTAAAATTACTGCTATTAGGCATGTTTTGTCACCAAGTATAGATTTCTCTTACAATCCAGATTATGGTTTGGCTCGATATGGTTACTACCAAAACTACACGAATAGTCAAGGGGAGATAAAACAATATTCCATATTTGAGCAAGGAATTGTAGGTGGTCCAGGTGTTGGAAGGCAAGGTAATGTTGGCTTTGCTTTGGATAATAATTTTGAGATGAAAATTAAAACAGGAAAGGATACTGCTCAAAAAGTTGAAAAAATTCAAGTATTTGAAAGTATTCGTTTGGGAGGATCCTATAATTTATTTGCAGATTCTTTAAACTTAAGTATCATAAATATTGCTGGACGAACCAAACTATTCAAAAATGTTTCCATCAATGCTTCAACAAATATTGATCCTTATGTAAACGAGATTAAGAAATCAAATGAACTCAATACCATTTATAGAGTAAATGAATTTTATGCAAATGGAGGTGGTAAACTAGGGCTTATTACAAATGCTAATATTGGTTTGAATGCAAGTTTTAACGCAAATACATTTAAGAAAAAAACAACCACCAAAAAGGTATATGAAGGGGAACTTAAATACATCAACGATTTACCTGAGGAATATTATGATTTTAGTATACCTTGGACATTAGCCATTAATTATTCGATAGGATATAACAGGTACAATAATTTAAACAATCCTGCTAATCCTAACTATATTCAAACGTTAAATTTTAATGGAGATTTTAACTTAACCAGCAATTGGAAAATTGGCTATACCTCTGGATACGATATAAAAAACAAACAAGTTACTTTTACATCTATTGATTTTATCAGACAATTGCATTGCTGGGAGTTTAAACTTAATTGGATTCCAATAGGAACGCGTCAAAGTTTTTTATTTACAATCAATGTAAAATCGAGTTTATTACAAGATTTGAAAATGACACGCAGAAGAGATTGGTTTGATAGAAAAATATAATAAACAACCCGAATGAACACAATAGGAATTATTTGTGAAGGAAAAACACCTCCCGATTTACGCACACCTCTTACACCATTACAATGTTTGGAGTTAATGGAAAAATTTCCAGATACAAAAGTCATTGTACAATCTTCACCCCATCGTTGTTATACAAATGAACAGTATGCTCAAGTAGGAATTGAAATAGTAAATGATATAAGTGTTGCCGATATTTTACTGGGAGTAAAAGAAGTTCCTATCGAGGATTTAATTGCCAATAAAACGTATTTATTTTTTTCGCATACCATCAAAAAACAACCGCACAACAAACAATTATTGCGAACTGTTTTGCAACAAAATATTCGCTTAATTGATTACGAAACATTGGTATGGGATGCCGGAAATCGGATTATAGGTTTTGGTAGGTTTGCAGGTATTGTTGGTTCACATTACGCGTTTATGATGTGGGGAAAAAAGCTAGGATTATATGATTTAAAACCAGCCAACGAATGCCCAAATATGAGAGCCATGTATGCCCAATACGAAACCATCAAATTGCCTAAGATGCGAATTGTGTTGGCTGGAGATGGAAGAGTTGCTCATGGTTCTATTGAGCTGATGAAAAAACTCAAAATCCACCATGTAACACCCGAAGAGTTTTTAGAAAACGAATATGATCATCCGGTTTATGTTCAACTAAGAAGCGAAGATTATTACGAACGGAAAGATGGAAGAGAGTGGGATAAATCAGATTTCTATAAACATCCAGAAGATTATAAAAGTAGTTTTGCCCCATATTATAAACGTGCCGATATACTTATTAATGCTGTTTTTTGGAGAGAAGGAATTGAACCCTTTTTTACACGCGAAGAAATGAAACGAAGTGATTTTCGGATTAAAGTAATAAGTGATATTACATGCGATATTCCGGGTCCGTTGCCGAGTACAGTAAGAAGCACCACTATTGAAAATCCTTATTTTGGGTATAATACCTTGCTCGAAAAAGAAGTAGCAGCATTTACTAAATCCAATATTGATATACAAGCAGTAGGTAATTTACCTTGCGAGTTACCAATTGATGCCTCGCAAGAGTTTGGTGAACAATTATTAAGGCATGTATTGCCCAATTTATTGATGGAGGATATTGGCCATATCATTAAACATGGTACTATTGCAAGTAATGGTAAACTGACGGAACGTTATCGCTACCTTTTAGATTATGTTTCATAATTAATCTTTTACCGCTTAAGAGGTTCATCCCACCTATATTTTATCATATGGTTTAACAAACCCAATTAATATCTCTTTTTTTGTACTTCATTTACAGCATTTAAATAGTAACTATAATAATGGCACGAGGCGGACGCAATTTTAACAGCAACGGAAAACAAAAAGAGGAAACTCTCAAAGTTAAAATAAACAAAGAGAGTTTAAAGGAAGCATTAATCCTATTTACGTATTTAAAACCTTACCGAACAAAATTTATATTGAGTTTGGTGTTTATCGCATTATCTGCATTTACTACTAGCATGTTTCCTTTCTTTTTAGGAAAAATGATTGATGCTGCTGCACCAGGTGCATCAGCTGGATTGATGGGAAGTGGCGCAACAAGTATGATGGATGGCTTGGGATTAAAAGAAGTAAAGTGGACCTTAAATTTTACCCTTTTCTTAATATTTGCTCAACTTACCTTGCAAACTATATTCTCCTTTATGCGGGTGTATTTGCTAACCGAAGTTGGTGAAAAAGCATTAGCCGATATGCGCAAAGATGTGTTCGGAAAATTGTTGAGCATGCCAATGAGTTATTTTACCGAAAAACGTGTAGGCGAATTAAGCAATCGTATTTCATCCGATTTATCACAAATACAAGACGCTATTTCGTTTACCCTTGCTGAAATTTTGCGTGGTATTTTTACCCTAATTATTGGATTGGGATTTATATTTTGGATTAGTGCTAAATTAGCATTGGTTATGCTTGCGGTTGTTCCTGTAATTGCTGTTTTAGCTGTTGTATTTGGAATGCGTATTCGCAAAATGGCCCGCAAAGCGCAAGATCAGTTGGCCGAAAGTGGAACGATTGTACAAGAAACATTTCAAGGCATTAGCATTGTAAAAGCATTTACAAGTGAGTTTTTCGAAATAACACGTTATGTAAAAAGTGTATATGCGGTTGTGGATACTGCTATTGCCAATGCACGCTACCGAGGTGCTTTTATTTCATTTATGATATTTAGTGTTTTTGGAACCATTGCATTTGTAATGTGGTATGGAGCCAATATGATTCAAGCGGGTCAATTAACGATGGGTTCGTTAACCATGTTTGTTATTTTTAGCATGTTTGTAGGTGGTACATTTGCGGGCTTTGCCGATATGTTTAGCCAATTGCAAAAAACACTTGGAGCTACACAAAGCGTTCGTGAAATTTTGCGTGCCGAAGGTGAGGCAGTATACCTTACATCAAACATTGAAATAAGCACAGAATATATCTTAAAAGGCGAAGTTGAATTTACCAATATAGCCTTTAGTTACCCAAGCCGCAAAGATGTAACGGTATTAAAAGATGTGTCACTTACTGCCAAAAATGGCGAACAGATTGCTATTGTTGGACCAAGTGGAGCGGGTAAAAGTACCATCGCATCCTTATTATTAACATTTTATGAACCCGATAGTGGTCAAATTAGTTTTGATGGGCGAAAGGCTTCCGAATTTCCGTTAACACAATTGCGCCAACAAATGGCATTTGTGCCACAGGATGTCATTTTATTTGGCGGTAGCATCAAAGAAAATATTGCTTACGGCAAACCATCTGCAACCGATGAAGAAATAATGGATGCAGCCAAAAAAGCAAATGCGCATGAGTTTATTCAAAAATTCCCCGAACAATATGAAACCATTGTAGGCGAAAGAGGCATTAAACTTTCGGGTGGACAACGCCAACGCATTGCTATTGCACGAGCAATTTTAAAAGATCCGGCTATTTTAATTTTGGATGAAGCAACATCATCATTGGATAGCGAAAGCGAACAATTGGTGCAAGAAGCATTAGAGAATTTAATGAAAAACAGAACGTCTTTTGTTATAGCACATCGTTTATCCACCATTCGTAATGCACATAAAATTGTGGTAATTGACAAAGGCATTGTAACAGAACAAGGCTCACACGAAGAATTGATGTTGCAAAACGGATTGTACCGTAAGTTAAATGAAATGCAATTTGAGTTTGGGAGTGTTGATGTTTAACTTTTTTAGCTTCTGCTTTTAAGTATGCGCCTGTGAAGGGCAAACAATATATTCACCTTGCATTACCGGAACCAATTTTATGGTATTATGTTTCAAGCAAAACTGCACATCATCTTCGTTTGCATTTGTTAATTTAAACCGTTGTGCATGCGATGATTTTCTGACTAGCTTTTCTAAGTTATTTTTGTTTGACGTATACAATATTCCCGCAGCCAATGCCGAATCACATTCAATGGTAAAATGATTCTCGACTTGCTCTACAACGGCACCTGCAAATAAAGTATCTTCTAAATTAAACTTGTCTTTCCAACCCGCACACACTAATAAAGCGGATTTTTGTTGTTTAACCAACCAGTTGCATAAAGCATCTAAATTTAAAAATGAACCGATGGCAATAACTGCTGCACCTTGTTCTTTAGCTGCTTTAATAGCTTTGGTACCGTTGGTGGTGGTAAAAGCAATACTCCTATCTTTTAATAATGGGTTTTGAAACTCAAAAGGAGAATTTCCCAAATCGGCACCTTGCACTTTTACTGCATTGCGTTCGGCTGCGCACAAAAAATCAAAGTCTTTAAATAGTTTTCCTTCTTCGGGTGATAGAACAGGCAATATCTTTTGAACGCCCGTTTCAAAAGCCACACACATGGAAGTGGTTGCTCTTAAAATATCTATTATGACAACCACTTTTCCTTTTACTTCATACAAAGGCAATAGGGCAGGGGTCAATACTACTTCGAGTTTATTTTTTTCCATGGCTTATAATAATTAGTCCATCGGCCTCTTTTTTGCCAGATTTCAGTTGAATGTATTTTAAAAGCTCATCTTTATTCTTTTCAATTCCATCAAATTGATGATTAGTAACTACAATTACTACTTCGTTAGCATATTTCCAATATATTGAAGTGTCGGAACTGTTATATTTTACAGTTGCAAAAGTTTCAATATGTGTCGGTTCCCCTATGATTTGCTTAATTTGATATTCACTCATTCCAAACTTTAAATCATCTAAATGTAAGGTGTTGTTTTGAGCAAAAGAAAATCTAGCAGTTAATAATATAAGTAAAACTAATGTATATCGAAACTGCATAAGTTAGTTTATTGTATTGGAGAATTCGGCAACATCATTTTTATTTAGTTATAACTCCAGCGAGTTGGTTACATATTTAATATTGATATTAGATTTAAGAAATTCAGGAATAACTATTTTCTTACAAAAATGGAATTTTCACAACTTTAGCTTTAACCTGCTTATCGCGAATTTCGATATAAATTTCGCTATCCACTTTTGAATGTGCTGTTGCAACATAACCCATACCAATGGCTTTGCTTAATGAAGGTGATTGTGTTCCCGATGTTACTTCTCCAATTACAGTTCCCGCTGCATCCTTAATGATATGGTGCTGACGAGGAATTCCGCCACGCTCCAACATTTCGAATCCAACTAATTTTTTAGACACACCGTTTTCTTTTAACGATTTATGGTAATCAGATTTGGTAAAGTTTTTGGTGAATTTAGTAATCCAACCTAATCCAGCTTCAATAGGAGAAGTTGTATCGTTTATATCGTTTCCATATAGGCAAAATCCTTTTTCCAAACGTAAGGTATCTCTTGCTCCAAGTCCAGCAGGTTTTATATCAAACTCTTTTCCTGCTTCAAAAATAGCATCCCATAATTTGCGTGCGTCATTATTTTCACAATACAATTCAAAACCACCAGCACCAGTATAGCCAGTGTTCGAAATCCACACTTCATCAATACCGGCCATTCCACCAATTTTAAACGTATAATATTCCATTGCACTTAAATCAACATCTGTTAGTTTTTGCAAGGCTTTAATGGCATTTGGACCTTGTACTGCTAGCAATGATAGCGCATCGCTATAATTATTCATTTCAGCACCAAATGTATTTTTACTCTTAATCCAGTTCCAATCTTTTTCAATATTACTAGCATTCACTACCAATAAATACTCTAAGTTAGGACGAATACAATACACCAATAAATCATCTACAATTCCTCCATCATCATTTGTTAAACAGCTGTATTGAATTTTGCCCTCAACTAATTTTGATGCATCATTTGATGTAATAGATTGAATTAAATCCAATGCCTTTTCGCCCGTGATGGCAAACTCGCCCATGTGGCTTACATCAAACACACCGATAGAATTACGAACAGCTAAATGTTCTTGAATAAGATTATTGTATAAAACAGGCATATTGTATCCTGCAAATTCTATCATTTTTGCGCCAAGCGAAACGTGAAGATCATTGAGTGCTACGTATTTCATGTATATAAATTTAGGTTGGCAATATAGTGAATTTGACGACTTGGTAATTTGATTATTTGACGATGTTAAAAGATGTGTAAAGGTGCAAATGAGAAGAGGTGTAAATGATGTTGGAATTAAGATTAATTATCTAAAAATCAAATAGTAAGTTGAATAATTTTTGATTTAAATGCTACTATTAGTTTACTATTACTCTCAGCTATGAACCATCAACTATCAACTTCCTCAAAAACTTCCTTATTTTCGCCATTGATTAATAAAATATTGATTGTATGAATTTTGTTGAAGAAATGCGCTGGAGAGGAATGCTCCAAGATATTATGCCTGGAACAGAAGAAACCATGAACAAAGAAATGTGTAATGGATATATCGGTTTTGACCCAACAGCTGATTCGATGCACGTAGGGCATTTAATGCAAGTAATGACATTAATTCATTTTCAGCGAGCAGGACATAAACCTTTTGCATTAGTGGGTGGAGCAACAGGAATGGTTGGAGATCCAAGTGGAAAGAGTGATGAGCGCAATTTGTTAGATGAAGTAACTTTGAACAAAAATGTTGCAGGCTTGCAATCGCAGTTGGAAAAGTTTTTAGATTTTACGGGTACAAATGGTGCCGTAATGGTTAACAATTACGATTGGTTTAAAGACTTTTCGTTTTTAACATTTATACGAGATGTTGGAAAACATATTACCGTAAATTACATGATGGCTAAAGATAGCGTGAAAAAACGCTTAGAAGGTGATACAGGAATGTCGTTTACAGAATTTACTTATCAGTTGGTACAAGGGTATGATTTTTACTATTTATGGAAAAACCATGGTATCAAAATACAAATGGGAGGAAGCGATCAGTGGGGAAATATTGTTACGGGAACTGAGTTGATTCGTAGAAAAGATGGAGGCGAAGCTTTTGCTTTAACCACTCAATTAATTAAAAAAAGTGATGGAACAAAATTTGGCAAAACAGAAAGTGGTGCCATTTGGTTAGATTCTCAAAAAACATCACCATATAAATTTTACCAGTTTTGGTTAAATGCAAGTGATGTAGATGTTAAAAGTTGGATTCGGATTTTTACACTATTGGGTAAAACAGAAATTGAATCTTTGGAAATTGAACACGATGCAGCTCCGCATCTAAGAGTATTGCAAAAAGCATTGGCAAAAGATATTACCATCCGTGTGCATGGCGATACAGCATACAAAACTGCAGTTGAAGCTTCAAATATTTTATTTGGTGCAAGTACTGCCGATGATCTGAATAAGTTGGATGAAGAAACGTTTTTGGATGTATTTGAAGGTGTACCGCAAAGTACCATTGCAAAAGCAGAGCTCGAAGTAGGTATGAATATTGTAGAACTGTTGAGCGATAAAACACACATATTTCCGTCACGTGGTGAAGCCCGTAAAATGGTAATTGGTGGAGGAGTGTCAATTAATAAACAAAAAATGGATAACCCTGAATCGTTTTTAAATAATAGCCATTTATTGAATGGAAAATATATATTGGCTCAAAAAGGAAAGAAAAATTATTACTTAATCATTGCTCAATAATGGATATACAATTAGGAGCACATTTAGATGCAAACGGTAAAAATGCAAGTCCGTTATTACCTGATCATATCAAAAATTATTTGATAGATATTGACGGAACTATATGCGAAGATGTTCCCAATGAAGAGCCAGAACGCATGCTTACCTGCGAGGAAATTCCTCATGCAAAAGAGTATGTAAATAAGTGGTATGATGAAGGTCATGTTATTACTTTTTTTACATCACGTTTAGAATCTCATCGAGAGAATACTGAGATTTGGCTCAACAAACATGGCTTTAAATACCATGGCATTATGTTTGGCAAACCACGAGGAGGTAACTACCATTGGATAGATGACAGAACAGTGAAAGCTACAAAATTCTTGGGTACCTATGGAGAGTTTGTAAAAGAAATGAGAGAGATTGATGTTTTTCCGAAGGAAGAGTGATTAGCTAATAGCAGATAGGAGTTAGTGATATATCCTAGGAATTATATCTGCGTTATCTATAAGATTTATGGGAAAATAACGGTTGACAATAATGAATACACACCATTGAATTTCGAACTAAAGAATAATTGATAAATGAGAACGATAGGACCTAAAGATAAACCACTTGCAGCGTTTCACAATATGTTGCTTACAGCAATTGCACCTAGGCCAATTTGTTTTGCCAGCACAATTGATAAACAAGGAAATTCGAATCTAAGCCCGTTTAGTTTTTTTAATATTTTTGGAAGCAATCCAACAACACTTATTTTTTCACCTGCTCGAAGGGTTCGTGACAATACCATTAAGCATACGTTGGAAAATGTTTTGGAAACGGGTGAAGTGGTTATCAACGTTGTAAATTATAATATGGTTCAGCAAATGAGTTTGGCCAGTTGCGAGTATCCAAAAGGTACAAATGAATTTGTAAAATCTGGGTTTACGCAATTGGAATCACACAAGGTAAAACCCTATAGGGTGAAAGAATCTCCTGTACAATTTGAATGTAAAGTTCGCGATGTAATTTATACAGGTGAAGAAGGTGGAGCAGGTAATTTAATTATTTGCGAAATGTTACTGATGCATGTTGCAGATGAGGTTATGACTGCAACTGGTGGTATTGATCAAGAAAAACTAGATTTGGTTGCTCGTGCAGGTTATGATTATTATGTAAGAGTCAATAAAGGATTATTTGAAGTCCCCAAACCCAATAAAAATTTAGGTATGGGTGTTGATGCATTACCAGAAGCAATCAGATTAAGCAAAATATTAACAGGCAATGATTTGGGAATGCTTGCCAATGAGCAAATATTGCCCGATGCTGATAGTATTGAAGTATTTAAACGTATGCATAAAGACCTTCAGAAATTGCATTCGGATTATGTTGGTGATTCACTAGCATTGGAAAAAGGATTGCACCAAATGGCGCATTTGTTTTTAGAAAGCAACAAGGCTGTTGATGCTTGGAAAGTATTATTGAGTTAAAATTTAAACGATGAAAACAACTTTAATTACATTTATTTTATTCATGCTTTCAATTACTGCATGTACCAAAAAGGATGATAGTACAACACCGACACAAACGATTGTAACAACCGATTCTTCTGATGTTGCAGGCAGATTATATGTGGATGTGTATGATGTAAATGGGAATATAATTTCTGCTTCAACTGCAAGTTTGTTTCTTACTTATGATGATGTAAAACGTAATATTCCATTGTATACAATTTCTGCTGGAGCTAATGGTAGAGTTGATTTTGGCTATATTTTACAAGGTAATTATTACCTCACCGGAAAAAACACATTAGGAACGTTACATGATACTACAGTAGCTCAAATACTCCCACAACGAATACTTACCCGCAAATTGATACTCCGTTAATTGAATGGAAACATCTTCTTTAGCTCATCTTAAAAAAGAATTAAATACGATGGCACAGCCTCAATTGGTTGAGCTAATGATACGATTAGGTAAGTATAAAAAAGAGAATAAAGAGTTGTTGCATTATCTGTTGTTTGAATCACACGATGAGCAAACTTACATCAACAATATTAAAGCTGAAGTTGAAGAACAGTTTAAAGAAGTTAATCGAACAACAGTTTATTTTGCTAAAAAAACAATTCGAAAAATTCTTCGTGGGATAGGCAAGCATATAAAGTATTCAAGCAAAAGCGAAACCACAGTTGAATTGCTGATTCATTTTTTAAAGCAATTTAAAAAATTACCCAATAGTTTTTACGAGAGTACAGTTATCATAAATATGTATGCTGCACAACTCAAAAAAATTAACAAGGAGTTAGGAAAATTACATGAAGATATTCAGTATGATTATCGGAAAGAGATTGATAATTTGTAGTTTAGTCTTGCTCTTCACTTTTCCTGGCTCGCATTAAAAGTACAAATGCAATACTACCACCTATCAAAACGAGTATATAACCGTATTTTTCTTTAAGAAAAAAGTCGTAAGCCAAATAACCTATTAGCGAAAAAAAAAGCAATGCTCTAAAAATCATTCCTGATTTGTGCGACAAGTTTAATTTGGGAAGAATTACATAAAAAAAAAGCACAACAGCAGCAACAGTTCCTATAAGCAATACTATTTTTAGCGTATTCATTAGTTAAGGTTTAACAATTGTTTGAAGGTATCAAATATAGCTGTGTTTTCATATATTCCTCCAAACTGTTCCGCGCCTGGACCATAAGCAAACACTGGCACCATAACTCCTGTATGTTTGTTGTAAGTGTATTTGGGTATAAATGATTTTTTGTTTTCTTTGTTAATTGTTAATGCCAATCCACCTGTTTCATGGTCGGCAGTAACTACAACAAGAACATCTTTTTCTTTTTGGGCATAATCCAAAACGGCATTTAACGTTTCGTTAAAATCATATAATTCTGTTTTCATGTATTGATAATCCATTGCATGTCCGCCCCAATCAATTTGAGAACCTTCAATCATTAAAAAATAACCGTTTTTGTTTTGTGAAAGTAATTCAATAGCATTGAGCGAAGCTGATTTTAAGTAACTCCCTCTCCCGTCCATCACACGTTTCATACCATCAAGCGATAAAGTATATACTAATTTAGTAGCAGTTTGGTTTTTGTATGTGTTGATGGAATCAAATACAGTAACAAATCCTTTTTGCTCGAGTTCTGAGTAAATATCTCTGCCATCTTTTCGCTTATTAAAATAATTATAACCACCACCAATGGCAATATCACAATTGCCTTTTAATAAAAATGATGCAATATCATCTTCACTGTTTCTGCTGCCTACATGGGCATAAAATGATGCTGGAGTTGCATGCGTAACTGATGATGTAACCACAACTCCAGTTGCCCAATATTGTTTTTTAAGTTTCTCAAATAAATTTTCATAAGCTACTGTATCTGCACCAACACCAATGGCACCATTGAATGTTTTTTTACCAATTGAAAATACAGTTGCTCCAGCACCACTATCGGTTACATAATCATCTGCCGATTGGGTTTTACTTAAGCCAATAACGGGGAATCGTTCAAAAGCATTTTGCCCCTTGTATTCGCTCATCGCACCACTTATTTGTGTTAATCCCATTCCATCACCAATTAAAAAAATAACCTTTTTGGGCTTGTTAGGTTTGGATTTTGTAAATGAAAATAATACAATGCTTGTGATACAAATTCCTATAAAAGTAATTCCTATTAAAATTTTATTTTTCATGTTGGCAAAGGTATGTTTAATGGTAACATGTTAATCAGGAAAACGTTAATATTTAAACCAACTCATATTGTTTTCCGGGTAATGTTCGTATTACGCCTTTAAATTCCATTTCTAATAATTGGAGGGATAAGTTGCTAGAGTCAATTTGTAATTCAAATGCCATTTCATCAATACCCACTTTGTTTTTGGTTTTAATATAATTATAAATGATTGCTTCTTCGGCTGATAAATTAAGCATCAATACCTGTTGAGGTTGTGGTTTGGGAGCTTGACTATTCCATCCCATTAAATAGTATAAATCATCAACACCAGTGATTAAGGTAGCCTTATTGGATTTGATTAATTTATTGCAACCCTTACTATACTCATCGTTTACTCTTCCCGGAAAGGCCGCCACATCTTTATTGTAACCATTGGCTAATTCAGCCGTAATCATCGCCCCACCTCGTTCGGCAGTTTCAACCACAATGAGCACATCACACAATCCGGCCACAATGCGGTTGCGCTTAGGAAAATTCTCCCTATCCGGATTGGTTTCACTCATAAACTCAGTGAGCAATCCACCATTGTCAATCATTTTTTTTGCAGTAGCAGTATGTTGATTGGGATAAATTCGATCAAGTCCATGAGCCATTACTCCAACAGTAGGAAGTTGGTGTTTTAAGGCCGCTTTATGGGCATAAATATCAATGCCATAAGCCAATCCACTCAGCACCAAACAACCCATTTCTGTAAGATCGGCTACCAGCCTTTCAACACACGCTTTCCCATATTCGCTTGCCTTCCGTGTTCCAACTATGCCTACAATTTTTGCATTGTTTAAATCGGCATTGCCTAAATAATACAATAAAGCAGGAGCATCGTCCAATTGTTTCAAACGTGCAGGATAGGCTGGATCACTATAAAAAAAAGTACATACTTTATGTTTTTCGATGAAAGCTACTTCTTTTTCAGCCCTTTCAAAATCCTTAAAATTGACAACCTCCTGGGCAATTTTTTCACCCACACCGGGAATTCTAAGTAAATGTGCCTTTTTGGTTTTAAATACCTGTTCTACTCCTCCACAATAGCTTATTAAATTTTTGGCCAATACATCGCCCACACCAGGAATTAAGGTAATGGCAATTTGATGAATCAATTTAGAGGCGGCAACCGAAGGCATAGGGGAATTTAATCGAATGGATTTAAATAAAAAAATCCCATTC
Source organism: Bacteroidia bacterium (assembly GCA_044353855.1). Taxonomy (GTDB): domain Bacteria; phylum Bacteroidota; class Bacteroidia; order UKL13-3; family UKL13-3; genus UKL13-3. The sequence goes on along the minus strand of JBILBF010000003.1, from coordinate 265,002 downwards.
AGCAATAAAGCGAAACGGGATTCTATTATACATCGATTTGAATAATTTATTGTAGTTTTTTGAAGGGTTTTACAAGGTGATGCAGAAAAAAGAATTTGAATTTGTGCAATTGCGCGATATTAATAATAGTGGAAATATAACCAAAATGCACGATTTCGAAGGCGAGATAATTAATGATTAAGTTTGGGGAATTTCTTATATTAACAGGTAGAACATACCCCACTCAAAATCTAAGATAGTGAACAAATGTCTGCTATTTCAGTCACTATTTAGTTGAGTCTTTAAATACAAACTATATCGCGTTTTACAACTCATACAATTATATACTTGTTGAATAAACTAACAGTATACAAATAGGATAGTAGAAGATAAATCACATTTGATGGAAAAAATCATTCAACATCCAATAAGTGTTCAATGTCATGAATAAGGAGGTTAACATCTTTCTTGACTGTTCCGTAATAAATTCCTCTTATTATACCATTTTGATCTACTAAAAACAAACCACCACTATGAGAGTGGTCACGATTGGTTCCATAAAATTCAGGTTTTAAAGCTGCATAGTAAACCTTATTGGCAAGTTCAATTGTTGAGTCTCTATTGCCTCTAAGGAACATCCATTTTTCGCCATTAGCATCCACCTTATTTGCATATTCGTGAAGCACTTCGTATGTATCATAATCAGGATCAATCGTATGTGATAATATCCTAAAATTGGGATTAGACTCGAACTTTTGATACACTCGCGTGAGCTCTTCGGTCATTACAGGGCAAATGGTAGGACATGTTGTGAAAAAGAAATCAACCACATAAACCTTGCCCTTCACATCTAAATTGCTTACAACAGCTCCATTTTGATTCGTTGATTTAAATTCAGGGGCTTGATACTGAAGTGTGTTCTCTTCAAACTGTTGTTCTGCTTGATGCGAACATGAAACAAATAAAAAGCCAATGGCGATAACAAGTAAATAGCGTTTCATGATAACTTTAATTTATTACTGTAAAGTTATGCATTACACTTATTAATATTATCTTAATTAATTGCTGTTGAATAGCTAAGCAATTGAACAAGTTTAGTGATTATTACAACTTTTAAGCTGAGCCTTTACTTCATCTTCACTTGTTACCGGTTTTAATTCGGTAAACTGAAATAATACAAATTGGGTGATGTAATAAATATCCCTATCAGTTAACGTTTTATTTTCGGGCATTTTGAGATTATAAACAGCGTGATTTACAATAATGGGAGAATGCATTCCATGCTTAATGATGCAAGGAAGCTGCTTACTGTGATTAACAAGATAATCTGCTTTATTTAATCGGGGTATCAGCTGAGCTAAACCACTCCCATCTGATTGATGACAATTAGCACAGTGAACCTCATACAAATTTCTTCCATTACTTACTGTTTGCAATAATTGCGTATTCAAATCATAACATGCAACGATACATACGGTTATTAGGAGAAAGAAAATTCTATTTATCTTCATTTAACAACAGGTGTATTGCTTCTATCAATTTATCTGTGTCTGCTGAATTGGTTCCATCAAAAATTCCACGAACTCTTTTCTTTTCATCAATTAAAATAAGGCCACCGCTATGCACAAAACCACCTGGCTCTGTTGAATCGGCCATTGCTGTGCTGTAATATCCTTTCTCTGCTAACTCATAAATATAGGTACGTTCACCTGTTAAAAATTGCCATTGCTTTCCATCACTTCCCAATCTTCTAGAATAGTCTTGTAAAACTTCAATAGTATCATGCTCAGGATCTATTGTATGAGATAACATTATAACTTTTTCGTTTTGTTGAAACTCTTGATATACCCGAATCATCTCTCTTTTCATGATTGGACAAATGGTAGGGCATGACGTGAAAAAAAAATCAACAACTGTTATTTTCCCTTCTATTATGCTCTCTGTAACTGTATCACCATTTTGGTTGATGAGTGTAAAATTGGGCACAGTTGCATAAATGGTATCTATCACTTGTTTACCATCTACAACGCTTACCTTAACATCTCTATTCCCATAAATTGGAAGTTCGTTATTGGGGTTGCACGAAGAGCTAAAAGATAATATCAAAACAACTATTGATACACTAAGGCTATTTTGGTAGTAACGCTTCAATTTGTTCTTCAACCTTCTTTATTTTATTAAATTGATTTGTAAGATAAGGAATAGCAGTATCAGATTTCATGTTGGGTGATTTGTATTGGTGCATCCAATCCATCATATCCTTATCAGCTTTTATAACCGTTTTTAAAACAATGGTTAGCGAGTCAGTTGATACCTTTGTCGAATCTACTTGTATTAATTGTTCAATAGATTTTCGAAGAGCTACAATCTCTCCCATCCGTGGCATTACCGTATCATGAATGGCAAAAATTGTTTTCTCAAGTTTGATGGCCTTTTGTGAATTCGAATCCCCACAAGCAGTAAGCACCGATAAGATGCTTACTGCAATGATTAACTGTTTATACATCATGCTGACTAATGGTGGTCTTCATTTTTACACAAACCAACTATTTGATGAAAAACATCATGTAAGTCACTAAGTGCTTTTGTAATTTCAGCATCTGTAGTGGCTTTTCGCTTCACCATTTCGTCAAGTTTTTTGCTATCTGATTTAAGTTGCATTACTGCCTTACGAATTTCGGGCTTATCAAACTCAGCAGGAATAGTTGATGCTGCTAGCGAATCCGCCTTAAGCGCCATTTCACCGCTTCGTGTTTTAATTGGAGTAAGGTTTCCTTCTTCACTTGGGTGAAACGTTTGCGACATTACTCCGTGGAAAGTTTTAAGTTGAGGCCACTTAGCCATTATTCCTTGGCCATTTGCAAAACTTGCAACAAATACTGTTAAGATTGTTATGATTATCGTTTTCATATGTGTTTCTATTTAAGTGAAATAATCCAGTTGGCAATTTTAAGTGCATCTTCTTTCGGAACTTTAGGCAAACCAATCATTGGAGGGTAATCTGGCCAATGTTCAGGCTTAGGTTTGTAAATTAAACTTACAATTTCTTCCGCAGTATAATTGCGTTTAGCAACATCAACGTATGAAGGACCAACCACACGCTCTGCAGCTGCATGGCATGTTAAACAGGTATGTTTATTCAGCAACTCATTAATTTCAGCAGGAGGTTCGATAACTGCAACTTTAGCCTCAACGGCTGGTTGCGTATTTTGTGATTCAGTGGTTGTTTGCGAATTGTTTGTTCCACTTGAGCATGCACCTAGGGTAATAACCAGGAATGCATAAAAAATCTTTGATTTCATCTGTATTAAATAAAATTAGGTTGTTAAAATAAATAAAAGGTTATGGGTGAACATGAAAGCTAAATGTTTTAGAAGCTTCAACATCATTCACATCAGTAGCGCTTATGGTTAGCACATAGTCAGAATGCGTAGTTGCATTAATTACATGGGTAGTATCAAATGCAAGGGTATTTGATGCAATGTTACTTTTTGTATAGTCCATCACAATGGTATTGTTTTGGGTTAACCAAATACGAGCCGATTTTAAGTTCTTATCATGGGTAATATTTCCATTGATGCTTAAGGTTTGCCCATTATTTGCCATTCCTGAATTGGGAGAAATAATATTGATTGTTGGTTTGGTAGCTTGTTGCGTATTTAATACCGTGAATGTTATGCTCTTTTCAGTTGCCTTCCCATTATGGTCGAGCGTTTTTACTGAAAGCTTCATTTCTGTATCGGCAGAAATATTCGGCATAAAATACAAATTGGTTGTAACCGATTTATTATGCGAGTGTCCATCGTATTTATACACGGAAACCCCATCAGCAACTTTTGTTACCTCAAGAATGTAGTCATGTAAATCATCTTCTGACGCCAAATTTACACGTAACCACAAGGTATCGGTTTCGTTAAGTCTTGCACCTTGAGTTGGAGACTGAAAAGTAATTGTTGGCTCTGCGTGGTCATCATCATGAACATGGTCGTCTTTTTTGCAACCAGTTAAAAAGAAAGATGCTGATAATATAAATACTGCAATGATGCTGATTTTGTTATTAAAATTCATGTTGTTATTTTTTGTTTTAAAAAAGAAATAAAAGTTGTGTTGCCAAACGATTTTGGGTGTTGGCATACCCATTGTTTAATGTTTCATTAATCGGAACTGTCATATTAATTCCCAAAACAAAACGCCTTAAATACATATCTATGCCGGGCACAAAGTATATTCCGTTACCTCCTGTATAAATTTGAGGAATTTCATTGCTTTTATCTTCGGCAGCTTGTTCCATAAGTACTCCTGCATTCGGAAGCAAAGAGATACTTCGAATTTTGCGCCAATAAAATAATCGAGCACTCGATATCAATCTATTCCCAAATTGATATGTTTCATTTCGCCCATTAATTCGGTAGGTGGCATCTGCGTTCAATCCCCAGTTTTTATAACGAATTGTGTAAATGATGTTAACATTATAGTCCCATGTACCGGTTCCTGTTTGAATTGAAGCAGGTCTATCTGAACGAAATTTACCAGTAGGTAACTTCACTCCAGCTCCAATCATTAATGTATTTCGCAACATTAAACGCCCACTATCGCCTGTATTGATTGCGATATAATTAGCAGATATCAAAGCGTCAGCAAATCCTTGATAAGAGGTTGTGACTCCTTGATCTATTCGAATATTGTTTTGCCAAGGCATACTGGCAAATGCAACAATACGATTGGTGATATAATACCTTCCCCAAATTTCATAGCGGTTAAGCTGTTCCTTAAAGTAAGGGTCTGCTTTAGGAAAAAGGGTTGGTGTATGTTTCATATCAAAGTTGCTTTGCATCATTCGCACACCAATAAAATGTTTGCTAAATTGGGGCAGAATACCAAAGTAATTCGCATTTACCGAACACCCACAGGCATCACAAGCATATGATTGAAAAACGCTCAAAATCATCAATACTGATAACAAAAACCATCTAATAAAACAATACATCCTCAATGATTTCAAGTTCATTTATTTGACAAGTTTGGTAAGGTGAATATTTCCGTCAACATAACTTTGAACCACATAATACCCACTTTGCCAATCGCTTGTTTGGATATTTTGAGTTGAACTTAGTGTTTGCTCCCAAATAATTTGTCCGAGTTGATTTGAAATTCGAATAAGCACAGGAGTATGATGGTTAATCTCAATTTTAAGCACCTCCGTTAATGGGTTTGGATAAAGTGATACAGGATTATTGAATGCAAGGTTCTCTTTTAAACTCGTAGGTACATTCTGTATATCAAACATTGCAGCGTAACCTAATGAACTTGCCAAGGCCACCTTTTTTCCATCGGTGGCAATAGCTACACCATTCAAAGTCCCTAGCATGGGTAACTCAAGTGTATGAAATGGCTTGTAACCATTGGTACTCCAAAGTATTGCTTTGCCTTGTCCACCGCTTGTTGCAAACCACAATCCATCTGGAGATATTGATATTCCTGTCCCTGTTGAACTATGTGCGATAAATGCCGTATCAAGCTGCCATGTACTGGTAAAATAACTCCTAAACTGTCCATTTTGTCCTATACAAAACAACCGAGAACCATCTTGATTGAATGTGATACTCCGCACTGGCACTGATTGGGAAAATGCTGCCATACTTCGAATCATATTACCAGTAGTATCCCAAATGCGAATAGAACCGTTTTGAGATCCCGTTGCAATCAAATCACCCTTACCATTTGTGGTAATTGCATACATATTTATATGTGTACCGAATACCCGTGTTTGCGTATTTGAAGCAAGGTTGAAAACTCTAATTGAATCATCGAAACCAGAAGTAATAATGGACTGATTATTTGGAGCAAAGGTAAGCGCGAGTGAGGCATTGCTGCGTGTATCCAATTGTGCAATACGAACTGGTGGATTTACCGTAAAATCAAAAATTAATAAGATGCCAAACTCTTCCATTATCGCAAAACGCTCACCATTGGGAGAAAATTTGACATCCATAAAACACATGAGTGAAGAGTCGGTATACATCCACTGCTCAACGCCTGTTGATGAGTTATACAACTTAGCAAAGGCATTGTGGCAGTTGGTACCTGCTAACAATTGAGAACCATCTTTTGAAAATGCCACGCTATTGCATCCGTTACCTTCAGGATGCACTTTTTTTACCCATAAGGTATCGGGTGTTGCTGCATAGGCAAACGATACACCAAGGAGGCAACAGTATGTTACCACCATTTTATGAAAATTCATATTATGTATGATTTAAGTGAGAAATAGGAAAACCTAAACGAGAAAAATCGTTTTACTCTACTTAAGCACAAGGTGGATGAAAAGGTGCATCAAGCGTTGCAGGGATACAACTGAATGAATACGCAAAAAGTTTGATTTGCGGTTGTTGGTTTAAGAATAATACAGGAGTAATCGTATGTGATTCAAAAAAGACCAATGTTTCAATAATTTCTTTTACACTGGAGGAAGGAAGTTTACGTTCGTTTTCGGCCTCTTTTTGCAATTGCCTTTTGAGTTGGCATTTACCTTTGCACTCCAACTCCGGCTTATCTCGATTGATACACAAGTACTTTTCAATATAATCCTGGTGTATTAAAAAATACCCCACAATTCCAATTTTAATTGAGAACTGAAAAAACAATGTGAATACCAATAATAGTGACAATATTTTTTTCAACGGATCAAAGTTACTGCGGAAAAATGAGATAACAAGCAGATCCCCTAAAACAATTAACTTTTATAAATTATTAAGCGAACATGTTATTACCTGTTATTTATATATTTGGTAATCCATCCCAAAATCGTCTCTTTTAATCAATTCAAACAACGCTTCTCCTAATCATTCAAATACATCACAAGATGATTTGAAGAAGAAAACTCCAATTTCTCAACCCCTCGCCTTTTGAGGACCTTTTAAAAAATAATCCTTTGTAATCAAAATAAAAAAATCCCATTCCGCAATAAAGCGAAACGGGATTCTATTATACATCGATTTGAATAATTTACCCCCGGGGGTTACACCCGGGATGTAAGCTTGTAACAACTGAAACAAGTTCAGTTGAACAATCTTATCATTTAACTTTTTCTACTACTGCTTTAAAAGTAGCAGGATGGTTCATGGCTAAATCAGCCAATACTTTGCGGTTAATGCCAAGGTTATTTGAATTTACCTTACCAATAAACTGAGAATAACTCATTCCATATGGACGAACTCCTGCGTTGATACGCATAATCCATAAAGAGCGGAAATTACGTTTTTTGGTTTTTCTATCGCGGTAAGCGTATCCCAATCCTTTATCGATGGTGTGCTTAGCAATGGTTAATACGTTTTTACGTTTACCCCAGTATCCTTTTGCAAGGCCTAGAAGTTTTTTTCTGCGTCTGCGAGACGCTACTGAATTGACACTACGTGGCATAATTGTTTAGTTTTTTTTGGACTGAAGCGTTCCACATTTGGGTGGAAACTTGTAATGGCTTGTATCCTGGTTTTAAATTGTGTAAACTTAACCTGTACAGTCCCGAACACTTTCGGGGCGGAACAAATTTTACTGGGAATTATTTTCCTATTCCGAGTAGATTTTTGATCAATCCCATATCTGGTTTTGATACCACAACCATTTTAGTCAATCCACGTTTTTGTTTGGTGGTTTTTTTGGTTAGGATGTGGTTTTTGAAAGCTTGCGCACGCTTTATTTTACCACTTGGGGTAACTTTAAAACGCTTCTTCGCAGAGCTGTTGGTTTTCATTTTTGGCATAATCTGTCTTCCTTATAATTATTCGATGTACAATAGTTACTCTTTAGTGGCTCCTGCTGATTTTCCTTTAGGGCTCATCAACAAAAACATTTTTTTTCCTTCGAGGCGCGGTAACTGCTCCACCTTACCCAAGTCTTGTAATTTTTGGGCAAACTGAAGCAACAATACTTCTCCTCTTTCTTTGTAAACAATAGCTCTACCTTTAAAGAAAACGTAAGCACGCACTTTGTTTCCATCTTTTAAAAAGTTTTCAGCATGTTTTAATTTAAAATCAAAATCATGTTCATCAGTATTTGGCCCAAAGCGAATTTCTTTCACTTCCTGCTTCACTGTGTTGGCTTTTTGTTCTTTCTTTTTCTTTTTTTGTTCGTACAGGAATTTTTTATAATCCACTACTCTACAAACAGGAGGAACGGCATTGGGCGAAATTTCTACTAGATCAAGTTCTTGTTCTCTAGCCATTACCAATGCCTCTTGAAGTGTGTAAACACCCACTTCAATATTTTCACCTACAAGCCTAACTTCATTTACACGTATGCGTTCGTTAATTTTGTGTTCAGGTTCTTTTGCTCTACTCATTCCGCGACCGTAGCGATTGGCTCCAGGAACGTAAGGTGGTTTAGGCGCAGTATTAGTACTGGTTGCCGGTCTGTAAGGTTTGTTAGGTGCTGCCAAGTATTTGTTTAATTGTTGTTTCTAATTTAAATTTTTGGCTAATTGGTCTTTGAAATAACTCACAAAGTCTGCCAACGTAAACTTGCCCACATCACCATCTCCATGCCTACGCACAGAAACAGTTCCTTCTGCTTCTTCCTGTTCTCCAATGATGAGCATAAACGGTATTTTTTTCGTTTCTGCATCACGTATCTTCCTTCCAATCTTCTCACTTCTATCGTCAAACGGACCGCGAATATCTGCTTTATTTAGCACATCTACAACTTTTTGAGCATACTCATGATATTTTTCACTTATAGGCAAAATTGTTACTGCTTCAGGGGTTAACCAAAGTGGAAAATTACCTGCACAATGTTCTATCAATACTGCCACAAAACGTTCAAGAGATCCGAAAGGTGCACGGTGAATCATCACAGGTCTGTGCTTTTGGTTATCGCTTCCTGTATATTCCAATTCAAATCGTTCGGGTAAATTATAATCTACTTGGATGGTTCCCAATTGCCATTTTCGGCCAATGGCGTCTTTTACCATAAAGTCCAACTTAGGTCCGTAAAAGGCAGCTTCGCCTAATTCAACAACAGTAGTTAGCCCTTTTTCGGCAGCAGATTCGATGATGGCAGCTTCAGCCAACGCCCAATTTTCGTCACTTCCAATATACTTGGTTTTATTCTCAGGGTCGCGCAATGAAATTTGAGCAGTAAAGTCTTTAAAATCCAATGCTTTAAAAACATATAATACCAAATCAATTACTTTACAAAACTCTTCTTTGACTTGATCTGGACGCACAAATAGGTGAGCATCATCTTGTGTGAATCCTCTTACACGCGTCAATCCATGCAATTCGCCTGCTTGTTCATAGCGGTATACAGTTCCAAACTCGGCATATCGAACCGGTAAATCTTTGTATGATTTAGGTGATGCTTTATAAATTTCACAGTGATGAGGGCAGTTCATTGGTTTTAAAAAGAACTCTTCGCCTTCACGAGGTGTTTGTATCGGTTGGAACGAGTCGGCACCATATTTCTCATAATGCCCCGATGTAATGTATAAATTTTTGTTGCCAATATGAGGTGTAATTACGGGTAAATAACCAGCCTCAACTTGTGCTTTTTGTAAAAATTGCATTAACCGTTCGCGCAACATGGCACCTTTAGGTAACCATAATGGCAAACCCATCCCTACTTTTTCTGAAAACGTAAATAATTCAAGTTCTTTTCCTAGTTTACGGTGATCGCGTTTCTTGGCTTCTTCAAGTAAAATGAGGTATTCATCCAACTCCGATTTTTTGGGAAACGTAACACCATATATGCGAGTAAGTTGTTTGTTTTTTTCGTCACCTCTCCAATAGGCACCAGCAACGCTCATCAGTTTTATTGCTTTAATAAATCCTGTGTTTGGAATATGTGGTCCACGGCATAAATCAGTAAAATTACCTTGGTTATAGAAAGTGATGTTTCCATCTTCCAATCCTTCCAACAAATCCAATTTATATTCATCACCTTTTTGGGTAAAATAAGCAATGGCATCAGCTTTAGTTATTTGGGTACGAGTGAAGGCATTGCTTTGCCTAGCTAGCTCGGTCATTTTATCTTCTATCTTTTTAAAGTCAGCACTAGAAAACTCTTTACCTCCAAAATCTACATCATAATAAAAGCCCGTTTCAATAGCTGGGCCAATACCAAATTTTGTTCCTGGGTAAAGTGCTTCAATTGCTTCGGCCATTAAATGCGCTGATGAATGCCATAACGTACTTTTTGCTTCGGGGTCGTTCCATGTAAGCAATATTAGGCTAGCGTCTTGTAAAATTGACCTAGTTGCATCCCATACTTCACCATTAACCTTAGCGGCTAAAACATTTCGAGCCAATCCTTCGCTGATGGATTTGGCTATATCGATGGCGGTAACTCCCGTTTCATACGAGCGAACGGAACCGTCAGGTAGTGTTATATTGATAGTACTCATAAAGTGCTGCAAAATAAGACAAGATTATAGATAATAAAATCTTTTATACTTATAGTGTTGATTTAATAAAACGGATTAATGATTCTTCACCTTGGGTTGTTCAATGTTCAACCGTTTCGGATTCACTAATTATAGCTGACCAACTTAGGGGTTTTACTGATTTTACTTTAAGTAGTATAAATGTTTTAAATCCATTTCTTGTTCATTGACTTTCGATAAATAACTATAATATTTATCCTTTAAAAAAATAACAACATACAGTAAAGATTATGAGTTTGATAACGCTTTTTTCTATTTTAACCGCTCTATTCCTTCTTTAGCCAATTCATAATTAGGATTTAACTTTAATGCATATTCATAGTTGAGCAAAGCATCTGTTTTGTTTCGCTTATACTCATGAACCAAACCTCGCATATAATAGGCTTCCATATTTTCAGTATTCATTTGAATGCATATATCCCAACTCCTTAGCGCTTCAGCATATTGTTTGGCGTTAAAATTAATCATACCAACATTATAATAGGATTTATCGTTGGTGGGATCGATTGTAATTACTTTTCGGTAATCAAATAATGATTTTTGCAATTCGCCAATTTGTTGGTAAAAAAAAGCACGTCCAAAATAGGCTTCGGCACTACGCGGGTTTATACGAATAGCAGTAGTAAAATATTCTTTTCCGATGGGGTTTTTTTTAGCTGTCATAATTAACCCCAATTGCATAGCAGCATCATAAAATTTATCATCAATTTCAAGCGCTTTCTGATAAGATGCAATGGCTTTAGCTGTATCATTACTTTCGCGTTGGTTGTCACCTTTAAGGTAATATGCATTAGCATTTGTAGGTTCAGCTACTAGTATTACATTGAGCAAATTAATTGATTTTTGATGCTCTTTTACGACATAATATAATTCTGCTAATTTCAGTTGAGCTTCTGTATAATCAGGTTTTAACACGATGGCGCTTTCATATGCATTGGCAGCATCTTGTGTTTTATTCATTGAGTATAAAATGCGTCCTTTAAAATAAAAATACAATGGATTTTTTGAATCATACTTTAGGGCATCAGTTATATCCATTAAAGATCGATCAAGGTATTTTTCAGTATAATAAATAACAGCACGCTGGTAATACGATTCAGCATTTTCAGGTTCTGATTCAATTTGAGTACTGATGTTTTTAACACTTTCATTTGTTATTGGTAAAGTATCTAAACGAGTTTGACCAGCTCCCTTTTGTGTTTGGTTATTATTGCAAGCGCTTAAATATGTTATAATTGCCGTGACGTAAATCAGTTTTATAAATAATGTTTTCAAATACATTTGCTTATAGAGTTTAATTAATTGATTTTATTAAAGGTATAAAAAGTATATGATTGCTTTTTATGAATAAGTCACAAAAAAACTAAATTTGTTTGCATTAAAGTCATAAAAGTTTACAAAGGGCTTGGTTGATAGGATTATTGGTTTGTAATGTCGATTTTTCCAACCTCATTTATCATAAGCTTTATTAACGAATTAACGAAAAATTAAAAGATATGCCATACTACCATAAGCAAGGTCAAATTCCAAAGAAACGTCACACTCAATTTCGCAAACCTGATGGTACATTGTATCAAGAAGAGTTGGTTTCTACTGAAGGTTTTTCAAGTTTATACTCGTTGGTTTACCATACCAATCCACCTACAATGGTAAAAGAAATAGGCGAGGCTTACCCTTTTGGTCCGGTTGCTGCTATGGAAAAAAATATGCAGAACCGAAGTTTTCTGACATTTAAAACCAAACCCGAAGATGATTATTTAAAAAGCAGGGTTTACTTATTGTTTAATAAGGATGTGTATTTGGCTTCGGCTGCACCTAAAAAAAGCATGACCGATTATTTTTACAAAAACTCCGATAGTGATGAAGTAATTTTTGTGCATGAAGGAAGTGGTGTATTAAAAACAATCTATGGTCAAATACCTTTTGAGTATGGTGATTATCTTGTTATTCCTCGAGGAACTATTTACCAATTGCATTTTAATACTGAAAATAATCGATTGTTTATTACCGAAAGTTTATCACCCATTAGGGCACCCAAAAGGTATCTAAATAATTTTGGACAATTATTAGAGCATTCACCATACTGTGAACGTGATTTAATCGTTCCTCAAAATATAGAGACACATGACGAGTTGGGAGATTTTAAAGTAATGATCAAAAAGCAGGATATGATTTATCCATACACTTACGCTGCGCATCCATTTAGTGCAATAGGCTGGGATGGTTTTCAATATCCTTACGGATTTTCTATTCATAATTACGAGCCCATAACTGGTCGTGTGCATATGCCTCCTCCAATCCATCAAACATTTGAAGGACACAATTTTGTTATCTGTTCTTTTGTTCCGCGTATGTATGATTACCATCCATTGGCCATACCTGCACCTTATGCTCACAGCAATGTGGATAGTGATGAAGTGTTGTATTATGTAGATGGAGATTTTATGAGCCGCAAACATGTGGAGCGTGGTATGATTAGTTTGCATCCTAAAGGCATTCCACATGGACCACATCCAGGTACTGTTGAAAAATCAATTGGAAAAAAAGAAACAGCTGAATTAGCCGTAATGATAGATCCATTTTATCCGCTCAAAATTACCAAAGAAGCAATGGAAATGGAAGATCCTGATTATTATAAATCGTGGATTGATTAAATAAATGTATAATAGTTCACAGCTAATCGTTTATGGATTGTAGTTGATGGTTTTTTAATCATATGCCAAAGTTTAACATAATGCAGCTGATTTTTGTCGGCTGTTTTTGTGTACAACACGAAACATTTTTTGTTGAGTAGTTACAATCCTATACCTTGCTTGTTCATGACTGCAGAATCCTCTTATCAACTATTGGGTATTTTGCCTGATGCTTCTATTGATGAGATCAAAAAAGCATATCGGGCAAAAGCATTTTTAGTACATCCCGATAAAAATAAACACCCAAAAGCTGCGGCACAATTTATTGAACTTACCGAAGCTTACGAAGCCATCATTGCCCGCAAAAAAGCTACTATATTTGATTACACATCTCTTTTTGAAAGTGCCATCAGCAAACAAGAAAAGGAACGGGATCTAGCTAAAAATCGTGCGCGTGCTTATGCAAAAATGCGCTATGATGAATTTGAAAAAACAGAAACCGCTCAAACATTAAATGCAGTAAACGTGATTTTAAATCATGTTATTTTTGTATTTGTATGTTCTTTATTACTGGGTATTCCATTATTGCTTGGCTACTTGTATAACTTTAGTGGAATCATTATTGGCTTACTTTTTTTGTTAGCAATAGGCAGGCCTATTTTCGGTTTTATGAAACCTTACTTTCAACTCAAACAATTATGGTTGGCATTGATGAGTTTGGTTGAAACATTTTTCTTCCGTTTTATCATAATTTCTATTGCCAATATTTATTTATTACTTAAAATTGGATTGCAAACGCTCATCCCGTTATATGGTATTTTACTATTATTACTAATACCATCGATATTAAGTTGCTATTGGTTTTTCAAAAAAAAGGAATCTATCCACAAATTATTTTTATCTTTTTGTATAATCCCCTTGTGTATGCAAGGATTGTTATTAATAAACTTTTTGGGAAGTCATAATCCAATAATTGAAGATTATGAAATATGGAATGAAACAACATTGGAAAAGACCAGCAACCACCCAAGCACATTTATTCAACTCGAAAATGGAGCGTATTCAAACTTTGTAGGTATCAGAATTTTTAGTGATATAAGACAGTTGCAAAATAATGAACATATCATTTATCAATTCGAAGATGGCTTATTTGGAATAAGAGTGATGAAAGAATATCGATTTGTTCCGTAAGTGACTTTTATCAAAGACCCCTCATAGTGACATTAATCATGGTATGAATGTGCCGAAATATTCGATTTTCGTAAACTTTATAATACCGTAAACTATGCAAACTATAGAGCAAATAAAAGAAACACCTTCTGCTGCAGCTGATTTTCTTCCATTAAATGGAACAGATTATGTAGAACTTTGGGTGGGTAATGCCAAGCAATCTGCTCATTATTATAAAACAGCATTTGGCTTTCAAAGCCTTGCATATGCTGGTCCCGAAACTGGTTTAAAAGACCGTGTTTCCTATGTGTTAATCCAAAATAAAATGCGTTTGGTGTTAACGTCACCTTTGCATAGTGATGGTGCAATAGCCGAACATCATCGCAAACATGGAGATGGAGTTAAATACATAGCACTATGGGTTGACGATGCATACGATGCATTTGAGCAAACAACTAAACGCGGGGCACATGCAACTTTGCAACCCACTACCTTAAAAGATGCTTCAGGAGAAGTGCGTATGTCGGGTATTAAAACCTATGGTGAAGTAGAACATTTATTTATAGAGCGTAAAAATTATACAGGCGCTTTTATGCCTGGATTTATAGAGTGGAAATCAACCTATAATCCTGCTCCTACAGGTTTGTTGTATGTTGATCATTGTGTAGGAAATGTAGATTGGAACCAAATGAACCCATGGGTAAAATGGTACGAAGAGGTAATGGGGTTTAAAAATATTTTATCATTTGATGATAACGATATTAGTACCGAATACTCTGCATTAATGAGCAAAGTAATGAGCAACGGAAACGGTTATGTAAAGTTTCCTATTAACGAACCTGCCAAAGGAAAGAAAAAATCACAAGTAGAAGAATACCTTAATTTTTATGAAGGCGAAGGAGTTCAACATATTGCTATTGCAACTAAAGATATAGTTGCAACTGTTCGCGATTTGATGAGCCGTGGAGTTGATTTTTTAAAAGTGCCCAATAGTTATTACGAAGATTTATTTGACCGCGTAGGTGAAATTGAAGAAGATATTGAGCCACTTAAAGAATTAGGAATTTTAGTTGATAGAGACAACGAAGGTTATTTGTTGCAATTGTTTTCGAAACCGGTTGAAGATAGGCCAACCATGTTTTTTGAAATTATTCAACGTAAAGGAGCAAAAAGTTTTGGTAAAGGAAACTTTAAAGCATTGTTTGAAGCACTAGAAAGAGAACAAGACCTCAGAGGTAATTTATAAGATTGGAATACATTATGTTGAAAACGCCTGACAATTTAATCAGGCGTTTTTTGTTTATTTGAGTTATGGCACAAAAAAGTATTCAAAGTTTAAGAGAACAAGTTGCTAATTCCGAAAAGCGATTTTTAGAAGGACCACGTTCCCGCATGCGCGAATTTTTGTTTGCCTTTAAAGTGTTTAAAGAGTTTATTCATGCCTTTAGAAAACTACATTTTATCGGGCCTAGTGTTACTGTATTTGGAAGTGCTCGGTTCAAAGAAGACCATCCTTATTATATAAAAGCTCGCCAATTGGGTGCCGAAATTAGCAAGTTAGGGTTTACCGTTATTACAGGTGGTGGTCCTGGTATTATGGAAGCCGCTAATCGGGGCGCTTATGAAGCAGGTGGACAATCCATAGGTTGTAATATTATACTGCCACACGAACAAAGAGAAAATCCATATGTACACGAATCGGTTGAGTTTAATTATTTTTTTATTCGCAAAACATTGTTGTTAAAATACTCCTATGCATTTATTATTATGCCTGGTGGGTGGGGTACAATGGACGAAATGTTTGAAGCACTTACACTCATTCAAACTGGAAAAATAAAGCAGTTTCCAGTTATATTAATTGGTACTTCTTATTGGAAAAATTTGATTGAGCTTACTGAGGATATGATTGAAAATAAAACAATTTCATCTGAAGAAATTAAAGAACATTTATTATTTACCGATTCGGTTGAGGATGCAATATTACATTTACGCAAGTTTGCTATTGAAAAATATGGACTTAAAAAAATGCGAAGAATGAAAGCCAAAAAATGGTTAGGCGAATTTCCTTTTTTTAGAAAAAAAGTAATCTAAAATGGAAGAGATACATAAATCAAAAGATCCTTTACATGGTATCAAATTGGAGCAAATGCTGACCGAATTGGTAGATACTTATTGCTGGGAATTTTTGGCCGATGAAGTAAATGTAAATTGCTTTAAAAATAATCCAAGTATCAAATCGAGTTTAACTTTTTTACGCAAAACCCCTTGGGCACGCACCATGATTGAAGGTATGTATTTAAAGTTTATTGTGAGGGCGAGGAAAAAAGCTGAGGCTGTTAAGAAGTCGGAAGAGGAGAGTCAATAGACGATAGATTATGGTTTGGCTATATCATAACTATTGCCTAAAATGATTATTCACTAATATGCGGGTTCTCTTCAGGAAAAAAAACCTAAGACCGTTAACTTCCCCTAACGAATATCATCAATATAACTCCGATAATTTCTGTATTTTCGCTCCTCAATTTTTTAAAGCTAATGATCTCAGTTGGAAATCTTTCGTTACGTTACGGTAAGCGTGTGTTGTTTGAGGATGTGAATGTTAAATTCTCTCCGGGCAATTGTTATGGTGTAATTGGTGCTAATGGTGCAGGAAAATCCACTTTTCTTAAAATCCTTTCGGGCGAAATAGATCCTAGTACAGGTAGTGTTTCTATTACTCCAGGCGAGCGTATGAGTGTGTTAAAACAAAATCACTTTGAGTTTGACGCTTTTCCAGTTTTACAAACCGTAATTATGGGAAATAAAAAATTATGGAAAATAATGGAGGAAAAAGATGCCATTTATGCTAAGCCAGATTTTAATGATGCCGATGGAGAACGGGTAGGTGAATTGGAAGGATTATTTGCCGAAATGCAAGGATGGAATGCCGAAAGTGATGCAGCAGGTTTGCTAAGTGATTTGGGTGTAAAAGAAGAATTCCATACCAAATTAATGAGCGAGTTAAGTGGTAAAGAAAAAGTACGTGTATTGTTGGCCCAAGCTCTATTTGGCAACCCCGATATTTTATTATTGGATGAGCCAACCAATGATTTGGATGTTGAAACCATTGCATGGTTGGAAAACTTTTTGGCCGATTTTCAAAACACTGTTATTGTAGTTAGCCATGATAGGCACTTTTTGGATGCTGTATGCACGCATGTGGCCGATATTGATTTTGGAAAAATTTCATTGTATTCAGGTAACTACTCTTTTTGGTACGAAAGCAGTCAACTAGCCTTGCGCCAACGTTCCGATCAAAATAAAAAGGTGGAAGATAAACGCAAGGAGTTGCAAGATTTTGTGGCTCGTTTTAGTGCCAATGCATCTAAATCGCGCCAGGCAACTAGCCGAAAAAAGTTATTGGAAAAATTAGTGGTGGATGATATCAAAGCATCCACGCGTAAATATCCGGGTATTATTTTTACCCCCAACCGTGATGCTGGAGATCAAGTATTGCGTGTGGAAGGTTTATCCAAAAAGACAGATGATGGAACGGTTTTATTTAAAGACATTACGTTTACTTTAGATAAAGGTGATAAAGTAGCAATACTCTCCAAAGAACATTTAGCCATTACTTCTTTTTTTCAGTTACTGGCTTTGGAAGAAGCAATTACAACAGGTGAAATGGAGTGGGGGCAAACCATTACGCGCTCCTATTTACCAAACGAAAACCACCATTTTTTTACTGCCGATTATAATTTAGTAGATTGGTTGCGTCAGTTTTCGGCCGAAAAAGATGAAACGTATATCCGAGGATTTTTAGGTAAAATGTTGTTTAGTGGCGAAGAGGTATTTAAAAAATCGAACGTATTAAGCGGAGGCGAAAAAGTACGTTGTATGGTTAGCCGAATGATGTTAACGAATGCCAATTGTTTGTTGTTGAATGAACCTACCAACCACTTAGATTTGGAAACCATTGAAGCATTTAACAATGCCTTAAAAGAGTGGAAACATATAGCCATTTTTTCTTCACATGATCATACATTTACCCAAAGTATTGCCAACCGGATTATTGAGCTTACACCCAATGGAGTAATTGATAAACGAATGACCTATGATGAATATTTAGAAGACGAAAGAGTACAAGAACAACGTACCATTATGTATGGTTCGGTTAGGGCTTAGTTATAGGGTGATAGGGTTGATAAGGTGATTGGTTGATGGGTTTTATTGGTTATTTTAGGAATAGAAATGACGCTTTGGAAGGAGCGTCTTTTTTTTGAGGGTTTAAATCAAAATCCGATTTATTTTTGTTAAACCCATTATGAAAACAATTCTCACGAGCATATTGGCACTATTAAGTACAATCACTTTTGCACAAAAGACTACCACCAATCTAAAACAATTTGAAGTAGTGAAAACAGACGCTGAGTGGAAACAACAGCTTTCGGCAGAAGCCTATACCGTGTTGCGCAAAAAAGGAACGGAACGAGCATTTTCTGGTTCTTTATGGGATAATCACCAAAGCGGTATTTACTATTGTGCAGGTTGTGGAAACGAATTGTTTTCATCGGCACATAAGTTTGAATCGGGGACTGGTTGGCCTAGTTTTTACCAACCCATTGTAAAAGGAAGAGTAAAAAACATAACAGATAATTCATACGGAATGGAACGGACAGAAGTTATCTGCGCACGTTGCGGTGGACATTTAGGTCATGTATTTGATGACGGTCCTCAACCAACAGGATTAAGGTATTGCATGAATTCAGTTTCGCTTACGTTTAAGAAAAAGTAAAGAAGAATCCATAGTAGATTGACCATAGTTCCTCGTTTCTGCGAGATCTTTGGGAAACCATTCTCCTAAAACAATATCACTCGTTAGTTTCCTCCTTCAGATTTAGCTGATGCCGCAGATTAAAATCACCAATAAAACCAATTACATTATCAACCCTAACAACCATTAACATATATTCGCATCGCAAAGTGAATTTAAAAGATTTAGTAACTCTTTACAGCGAAAGTTCTCGCTTTAAAACAATGGCTGGCAAGCTATCTTTAACCTCCCCGGTTAAGCTTCGCCTAACGGGATTAGTGGGCTCTGTTGATGCCGTTCTCGCTTCCACCTTTTATAATGTTCAGCCTCAAACCAACGTATTTGTTTTTAATGACATAGACGAAGCTCGTTATTTTCAGGCCGATGTAGAAAATTTATTGGAAGGAAAAACTGTTTTGTTTTTTCCTTCATCTTACCGTAGGCCATTTCAAATTTCAGGCATAGATAATGGCTTGGTTTTGGAACGTGCCGAAGTATTGAACAGGTTAAACCAACACTCTCAAAATGGCGAATTGGTGGTAACAACTGCCGAAGCAATTGCCGAGTTGGTAATTGCCGAAAAAGAGTTAACCGCCAATACTTACGAATTAAAAGTTGGACATACTTTTGACCTTGAGTTTTTTATTGAATTTTTAACCGAGCATCATTTTGAGCGTTCGGATTTTGTATATGAAGCAGGGCAGTTTTCAATACGTGGTGGAATTGTGGATGTGTTCTCTTATAGCAACGATATGCCTTACCGCTTGGAGTTGGATGGTGAGGTGATTGAAAGCATACGCACATTTGATCCCAATACACAACTTTCTGTAAAAAAAGTGGATCGATTTTTTATCATTCCCAATGTGCAAAAAGGTATTGATGATTCTTCACGACAACATTTTTTTACCTACTTACCCGCCAATACCATTTTTTGGGCAAAGGATGTAAATTTATGTTTGGAGCAAATTGAAAAAGGGCGAGAAAAAGCGCAAACAATTTTTGAAAAGTTTGAACCCATGCCTGAGCAAGATGCTTTGCAACCTATTGACGCTATTTATGCAAACGAAAAGCTAATTATTGATCAGCTTAAAAAATATAAAGTAGTAGAATGGGGAACGCGGTTTCATTTTAAACCCGAAGAAACAATACAATTTAATACCACGCCACAACCATTGTTTCACAAAAATTTTAAGCTGTTAATCTTAAATTTAAAAGAAAACCAACGAGCCGACATATCGAATCTTATTTTTTCGGAAAGCAGCCGTCAAGTTGAGCGGTTGTACACTATTTTTGACGACCTTGATAGGGAAGTGGAGTTTCATCCAATTTACCACGGCATCTCAAAAGGATTTGTTGATAAAGAGTTGAAATTGGCTTGTTACACTGAGCACCAAGTATTCGACCGTTTTTACATAGGCCATGTCAAAAATGCATACAGCAAAAGCCGCATTATTACCCTCAAAGAATTGAAGGATTTAAAACCAGGTGATTTTGTGACACATATAGATCATGGAGTTGGAAAATTTGCTGGGTTAGAAAAAATTGACGTTAATGGACACACACAAGAGGCAGTGAGGTTGGTTTACCGCGATAGTGATTTATTGTATGTTAGCATTAATTCACTTCACAAAATATCAAAATATGTAGGTAAAGATGGAACAGAACCTCGTGTAAATAAATTGGGAAGTGATGCATGGGAAAAACTAAAAACCAGCACCAAGAAAAATGTAAAAGACATTGCCCGCGATTTGATTAAACTTTATGCCAAACGTAAAGCACAAAAAGGATTTGATTTTGCTCCTGATAATTATATGCAAGTAGAGTTGGAAGCTTCGTTTATGTATGAAGATACTCCCGACCAAAGTAAAGCAACTGCCGATGTAAAAAAAGATATGGAAACCGACCAGCCAATGGATAGATTGGTATGTGGAGATGTGGGTTTTGGCAAAACGGAAGTAGCCATTCGTGCGGCATTTAAAGCAGTATGTGATAGTAAACAAGTTGCCATATTGGTGCCAACTACTATTTTGGCCAACCAACACTACCGCACGTTTAAAGAGCGGTTAAAAGATTTTCCGTGCACCGTTGATTATATCAATAGGTTTAGAAGTGCTGCCGAACAAAAAGCAACATTGCAACAAGTTAAAGAAGGAAAAGTTGATATATTAATTGGCACACATAAATTGCTAAGCAAGGATATCAAATACAAAGATTTAGGATTGCTGATTGTAGATGAGGAACAAAAATTTGGTGTAGCTGCAAAAGAAAAATTAAAAGCAATTAAAACAAATGTAGATACGTTAACGCTTACGGCAACGCCTATTCCACGTACATTGCATTTTTCATTAATGGGTGCCAGAGATTTATCCATTATCAATACGCCACCAGCAAATAGGCAACCTGTAACTACCGAATTGCATGCATACAATGACGAATTATTGCGTGAAATTATAAACAATGAAATTGAACGTGGCGGACAAGTATTTATGGTTCACCATCGGGTAAAAGATATTTATGAAATAGCCAATCGTATTATGAAAATTTGTCCGGGTGTAAAAGTAGGTGTTGCTCACGGACAATTAGAAGGGGATAAGTTGGAGGATGTAATGATTAAATTTATAGAAGGCGATTATGATGTATTGGTAGCAACTACCATTATTGAAAGCGGCCTCGATATTCCCAACGCCAATACGATTATTATAAACAATGCTCAGATGTTTGGGTTAAGTGACATGCACCAAATGCGAGGCAGGGTTGGGCGTACAAACCGAAAAGCATTTTGTTATTTAATGGTGCCAAGTATGCAAATGTTAACATCAGAAGCCAAAAGGCGCTTACAAGCCATTGAAGAATTTAGTGATTTAGGAAGTGGATTTAATGTGGCCATGCGCGATTTGGATATTCGAGGTGCAGGAAATTTATTGGGTGGCGAACAAAGTGGTTTTATTTCTGAAATTGGATTTGAGATGTACCATAAAATTTTGGACGAAGCCATTCAAGAACTCAAAGAAGATGAATTTAAAGAATTGTTTAAAGATGAACAAATACACAAATTGGAATCAAAAGATTGTGTAATTGAAACAGATCTTGAGGCGTTAATTCCGGATGAATATGTTCGTAGTGTAAGTGAACGTGTGAGTTTATACAGTGAACTCTCGCGCTTGGAAACAGATGAACAATTAGTTCAATTTGGCCAACAACTTAAAGATAGATTTGGCCCAATACCTCAACAAGTAATCGATTTATTTGAACTTATCCAATTGCGAACTATTGCCAAAAAAATTGGATTCGAAAAGTTGGTCTTAAAAAATTCAGCATTAGCTGCCTATTTTCCTGATGAGAAAAAACAAGCCTATTACCAAAGTGAATTGTTTAGTAAAGTGTTACGATTTGTACAGCATAATTCGCAACGGTGCAAAATGAAGCAAACACCTAAAAGTTTAATATTAGGAATTCAACATGTTTCTGGGATTGGGCATGCAAAAAGTGTATTGGACGATATGGTTAAAGCTATTGGGTAATTGTTGAATATACGTTTAGTCATTCAATTACTATTTTAAGTATGTTATTTATGATCTTCTAATAACATTTTCCTCAACAAATCTAATCCTTGAATTGCCGTTCGCTGAATGGTACGTTCTCTATTATCGCCCATATTAAATTGTTTGGCTATAGTTTTTGTTTTACTACTAATAGCAATCCAAACGGTACCTACAGGTTTCTCATCTGTTCCACCATCGGGTCCTGCAATACCACTAGTTGAAATAGCATAATCAGTATTGAATTTTTTGCGAACACCATCTGCCATTTGTATTACACATTCTTCGCTAACTGCTCCAACTGTTTTAAATGTTTGAGGATTTACTCCCAGTTCATTTATTTTTATTTGATTGGCATAACTAACCACACTGCCTATATAATACGAAGAGCTTCCTGCAACTGATGTTAGTAAATGAGCAATACATCCTCCAGTGCAACTTTCAGCAGTGGCAATTGTTTTATTTTTTTCTTTTAATAAAACACCTACATTTTTTTCAAGAGTATCTGTTTCTTCTCCAAAAATATATTCACCTATTAGTTCATATAGTTTTACAACGATTGAATCAATTTCTTCTTTCAGTGTTTCAAAGTGTGTATGTGAACCGCTTAACCTTAATCTTACTTGGCCAACATTGGGCAGGTATGCAAGTTTTATGTGAGGGGGTAACTCATTTTCGAGTGTTTCAATTCGCTTAGCCAAAAATGATTCTCCAATATTACAAGTAAGAATAGTTCGGTGAATAATTACAGGTAGTTCAAATCTTTTTTGCAAAAGCGGAATACATTGTTCTTCAAAAATTACCTTCATTTCAAATGGAACACCCGGCATACTTATTATTATTTTCCCATCAACATCAAACCACATTCCAGGAGCTGTTCCACTTCTATTAAACAATACAGTACAATTTGCAGGAACCATAGCTTGATTTCGGTTGGTATCAATCATGGGCAATTTGCGCATTCGAAATATTTTAGTTACCCAATCTAAAACTTCATTGTTTAAAATTAAATCACTTCCAAAATATTTGGCTAATGTATATTTAGTTATATCATCTTTTGTAGGGCCAAGACCACCAGTCATAATAATAATATCAGCACGTTTCTTAGCTTCATTTAATGCATCAATAATATCCATTCTATTATCCGATACTGATGTGCGATGTACCACTGAAATGCCCATTTTACTTAGCTCTTGGCCTATCCAAGATGAATTAGTATCTATTATTTGTCCTATGAGTATTTCATCTCCTATGGTTATAATTTCTGCTTTCATAATCTATACTGTTTCCGCTAAATTTATTTTCAATATTATACATTCTAACTGATAGAAGTATATCATCTGTTGTAAAATATTAAAACATAAAACTAAAAGTGATTGACGATTTAAACTTTTAACTATTTAAAATGTACAAAAAAGTATACTCGTTTTTTTAAAAAAATATCTTAAAAAAATAAAAAGTTTAACCAGTATTTTTTATTTTTATTCAAAAATATTTTAATAATTTTTATAGATAAATACGTGTTAAGGTCAGTAATTACGGTATGCGACAAGTGTTGTGTAGTATGTATTGTCTATAAGTTGATTTGCATTTTTAAAAAACTAGCTAACTATTTGCAACTCAATGGAAATAAAATAATCACATTTTTTTAAAATACACTATCGCTGAAAGTATCAGTAAAATCTATTACTCACAGATGTTGTTCATAGTTATCAACAGTTTTTAGTGGCGTTTTTTTATGCTGATACTGAACAAGTACTTGAATATTATAAACACTCTTATAACTTTGTTTTCGTAATCAATCAAATTTTTAAAAACATGGCAACTAAAAAAACAACAAAAAAAGCAGCTCCAACTAAATCAGCTGCTCCTAAAAAAGCTGTAGCTAAGAAAGCTGCTGCTCCTAAAAAAGCTGTAGCTAAGAAAGCTGCTGCTCCTAAGAAAGCTGTAGCTAAGAAAGCTGCTCCTAAAAAAGCTGTAGCTAAGAAAGCTGCTCCTAAGAAAGCTGTAGCTAAGAAAGCTGCTCCTAAAAAAGCTGTAGCTAAGAAAGCTGCTCCTAAGAAAGCTGCTGCTAAGAAAGCTGCTCCTAAAAAGAAGTAATCAGCTTTTAGAAATGAACGTTAAAGTCCTGCATTATAAATTTGCAGGACTTTTTTTTTACCTTCACTTTTCTAATCTTCACATAACTATACATGAAATCATACATTGTATATAGTTTTACATTTCTATTGATAATTGGGATGGTAGCTTGCAAACCAAAGAAGTGTAGTAGTTTTGCCAACCCACGCAACAGTTATCATGTGAAATATGATAAAAAGGGTTTAGTAAAATCAAAAAACAAAGTTCGTTCAAGTTCTACATTGAATAATAAATATTAATATTTGAATTATCTCTCTCATTTTATTATAGATCACTCCCCTAATGAACATTATTATAATGCTGCACTAATACTTCCTGATATTTCAAAACGTTGGATTAAAACATTTAAGTTACCTCCACCTTCTCCCACTTTTTCGTTAAATCAAAAACAACTTTTAAAAGGTTCACTCAAACATTATGAAAGTGATACATTATTTCATTCTTCCGATTTTTTCGAACGGTATCAATTTATCATAAACGAGTTTCTTAAAACGGTTACATTTTCTTCTGATGTAAATAGAAAATGGTTTATCGCTCATATATTAACCGAACTTTTAATTGATAGACAGTTTGTAAAACACAACGTATATTATGTTGATCAATTTTATAAAAGTTTACATTCAATAGAAAATTCAGAGTTAAGTTCTTTTTTAAATTTTTATGGAATGCTTGATACTACTGATTTCTTCAAGTTTTTTGATCATTTTAGAAATGTAAAGTATATTTATTATTATGCAGATAATAACAAGTTCATATATTCGTTAAATAGAATTATGATGCGTGTAGGAATCAAAGAGTTGAGTGAGAAAGATGCTAATTTATTATTAGACGCTGTTCTCTATATTGAAACTACATACATGAATGATAGCAACAAGTTAATGAGTGAATTGAAAGCAGTTTTTAGATAATACATGAAACAACTATTATTATTAGGTATTTTAAGTTTGGTTTCGATTCAATCGCAAGCTCAAATACTCAAATACAGTAATGAATTTTTAGCTATTGGTGTTGGAGCTCGATCAGCTGCAATGGGTGGGGCTGTTATAGCTAGTGTTAATGATGCTACGGGTGCTTATTGGAATCCTGCTGGATTAATGCAAATTCAAGATAATGTTCAATTGACGCTAATGCATAACGAACAATTTGCAGGTATTGTAAAACATGATTACGGAACAGTAGCATTTAAATTTCATGATAAAAGTGTTTTAGCAATTTCTATGATTCGCGTTGGTGTGGATGATATTCCTAATACATTAAATTTATTTCAAAATGGTCAATTAGATTATTCCCGAATCAAAAGTTTCTCTTCTGTTGATTATGGTTTTATTGGCTCTTATGCTAGGTCATTAAATATTGATGGGCTTACTGTTGGTGGTAATGTAAAAATTATACGAAGAATAGTTGGGGAATTTGCAAGTGCTTGGGGTTTTGGTTTTGATTTAGGTGCTCAGTATCGATACAAAAAATGGAACACTGCTGTGAGTATTAGAGATATTACAACAACATTTAACGTTTGGAAATATACTTTTAGCGAACAAGAAAAACAGGTTTTACAGCAAACCAATAATGCTTTACCTAATAATACTTTGGAGTTAACTGCTCCTAAAATGATTTTAGGATTATCATATACCTTTTCTTTTTTTACCGATAAGTTTACGATTATGCCTGAAGTAAATACAGAACTTACATTTGATGGTAAAAAAAATAATGTTGTAAAAAGCGAATTTTTTAATCTTGACCCTAGATTTGGTCTAGAAGCAGGGTACCGAAATTTAGTCTTTTTAAGAGGAGGGATTATGAATTTTCAATACGTTAAACAATTTGATGGCTCATCTGAAATATCTTATATGCCTTCTATTGGAGTAGGATTAAAAATCAATAACTTTTCAATTGATTATGCATTATCTAATTTTGGTAGTAGTGCAAGTTTGCCTTATTCTAATGTAATTTCTTTAAAGTTGGGCATTAATAAAAAAGGATAATTATTTTGTTTTTTGCTATGTTTTAGTCATGTATTTTTGACATCAATATAAAACATATGCGTCTATTCATTTTTACACTATTTATTACCTTCTATTATGGAGTGTCTGCTCAAACACGCACTAAGCTTGCTTTAGGATTTAGTTTAAACCCAACTGCTACATATGCATTTAATTCATCCACGTCATCTCAATTGGTTTCAAATAAACCCAATCAAACTGTTTCTCAATATGTAGATTCAATTGGTGAATCTGAAAGAATAAAACTTTCAATAGGAGCAACCGTTTGGGTAAATTATTTATTAAATCAAAAATGGACTGTGCAAGCAGGTTTGGGATACAGCGAAGTAGGGTTTACAATTCAACAAAATAACATACAGTTTAAAGATGCTGTATTCCCAGGGGTGGGAACATCCAATAAAATATTAGACAAGAGCAATGCAGATAGAAGTATTGATTATAACTACAAGTATCAATACTTAACGATGCCTGTTTTGTTCAATTATTATACAACAAAAGCAGCCGATTACAAATGGTCCTATCATCTAACTGGAGGGCTAGGAGTTAATGTATTACTCAAGCATCAAATGAAAGCGATATTGGATAATTTTTACATAGACAATGAAAAAGTTTATCATATTGATTCAACTGGGTTTGAAGGAAAAAGTGTTACCTTAAATTTATTTTTAGGAGGTAGAATTGAGTATAAACTTGATAAACAATTAACATTTTTTGGTCAACCACTTTTAATAGTATTTCCATTTTCGGTTTCTAAAACTGAACAACATTCTTACCCTATTGGATTGCAGCTAAATTGTGGTGTTTTATATACCATAGAAAAGCCTACTAATGATTGAAATAAATAGGTTTACCATTAGAGTATATGGATTACTTTTAACTGAAGAGAACGATATTTTATTATCTAAAGAAAAAATTGGCGACTTTCAATTTACGAAGTTTCCGGGTGGCGGGTTAGAATTTGGAGAGGGTATAGCTGATTGTTTAATCAGAGAATTTAAAGAAGAAGCATCCATTGATGTGGAAATAATATCACATTTTTATACAACCGATTTTTTTCAACAAAGTGGATTTAAAAAAACAGATCAACTTATTTCAGTTTATTATTTTGTAAAATCTTTAGATGATATACAAACAATTAAATTAGATGAGTTTGATATTGAAAATAAAGGTCGTATTGAACAACAACAATTTATATGGATACCAATAGAACAGCTTCAAGCTGATATGGTAACTTTTCCCATTGATAAATTGGTTGTTCAATTATTAAAAGATAGGTAATATTATTTTTGTAATTGTCTTTTGTATCGTTGAACTGTATTTTCTAAGCCAAGGTAAAGTGCATCACATATTAATGCATGGCCAATACTTACTTCTAATAAACCAACAATGTTTTGAGCGAAAAATTGTAGGTTTTCCATATTTAAATCATGACCTGCATTTATTCCCAAACCTAGTTGATTAGCTAATGCTGCAGCAAGTTTAAATTCTTGAATACCCAGTTCTTTATTTTTAGTATAGTGATGAGCATAATTTTCGGTATACAGTTCTACTCGGTCAGTTCCAGTTTCAAATGCTCCTTCAATCATGTTTACATTTGCATCAACGAAAATAGATGTACGTATACCATAGGATTTTAAATTAGCTATTGTATCCTTCAAATAATCTTTATACTTAACAGTGTCCCATCCATGATTGGACGTAAGTTGGCCACTCGTATCGGGAACCAAAGTGACTTGTGAGGGTAATGTTTCTCTTACTAATGCTAAAAACTGTTTCTCTTGAGGATTCCCTTCAATATTTAGCTCTGTTGAAAGATGTTTTTTAAGTTCTATTACATCTGAATATTTAATATGGCGTTCATCAGGGCGAGGGTGAACGGTTATTCCATCTGCGCCAAATCGTTCAATATCTAATGCAGTTGTAAGCAAGTTGGGGTTGTTATTACCTCTTGCATTTCTCAAAGTTGCAATCTTATTAATATTTACAGAAAGTTTTATCATTTTAGAAACTTAGGTATGTGATTGTTTTTTATCTAAACTATTTAATAAGAAGCTAAGGAACAATAATAATATCACTTTCGTCTAATAGTCTTTCTTTTCTGAAGCTTAATAATAATTGAGCAACAGTAACAATATCTTTTTGGCAATAATGTTTAATTCTTTCAAGGTTTTTTTCTTTCCAATACACATCGCCAACCATGCTTCCATCAATATCATCTTTAGGAGTTGATATGCCAAATGAAGCTGCCAATAATTCGAGTGATGTATACGCTTTGTAATCCCCAAATTTCCATAATTCCATAGTGTCTAGCAATGTAACTTCCCAAGGTTTTTTACCAGCAAGCTCTAAAATACGTGGAATATCAATTTGGTTAATCAAACATCTACGGGATAAATATGGATAATCAAATTCTTTTCCATTGTGTGCACACAATAAATGATCGGGTTCATTATAATATCGTTCGAGCATTTGGGTAAATTCTGTCAATACAGTTTTTTCATCATCATTGTAAAATGATTTAATGCGAAACTGCCAGTTGTTTCCACTTCGTTGGAAATGCCCAGCTGAAATGCAAACTACCTTTCCAAACTCAGCATAAATAGCTGCACGGCCATATAGTTCCTCGGGAGTATTGTCGCCTTTGCCATTTAATATATTCGCTTTTTTGTTCCACAAATACTGCCACCGTTCATCTAAGTTTGAATAGGTTGGCTGTTGCGATACGGTTTCAATATCAATTACCAATATTTTGGTAAGGTCTAATTGTTCGAGCATAGTTAGGTTGAACGGTTACACTCTGCAAGTTATAAAAGGAAATCGAAATTATACAATTTTGAATGTACTTTGCAGGTATGTTTTTACAGGAGGTAAAGAAACAAATTGAACAACAATTAGCTACAGTCTATGATTCGGATGAAACTAAGGCTATAACCAATGAACTAATATTGTTTTATGTGGATGCCGAAAATAGTGCTATTACTCCATCAATCAATACCCAACTACAACAAGCAGTTGGTCGTTTGCTCAATCATGAGCCACTTCAGTATGTTTTGGGAGAAGCTTGGTTTTATAATCTACCCTTTTTTGTTAATAATCAG
This sequence comes from Bacteroidia bacterium, assembly GCA_044353855.1. Classification (GTDB taxonomy): domain Bacteria; phylum Bacteroidota; class Bacteroidia; order UKL13-3; family UKL13-3; genus UKL13-3. Next base: position 235,217 of record JBILBF010000003.1, on the reverse strand, counting down.
GTATTAATTCCAAGACCTGAAACGGAAGAGTTAGTCGATTTAATTATTCGTGAATATCAAATTCCAAATAAGCATAAACAACTATTCTCAGTACTTGATATTGGTACAGGTTCGGGTTGTATTCCTATTGCACTCAAAAAAAACTGTCCAAATGCACAGGTTTATGCAATGGATATTTCGCAAAATGCATTGTTATTAGCTACTAAAAATGCTGAACGAAATAAAGTTGATATAACTTTTTTCCAAGGAGATATTTTATCTTCTAATGTTCAATCACCTATCTCCAACTTTCAACTTATTGTTAGCAACCCTCCTTATATTACCGAATTCGAAAAAGCAGAAATGGCTTCTAATGTATTGTTGCATGAACCCCATTTGGCCTTGTTTGTTAGCGATGGGAATCCATTTCAGTTTTATGAAACGATAGCTGCATTTGCATCAAATCACTTAACTATTGGAGGTGCATTATACGTTGAAATAAATGCAGTTTATGGAATGGGTGTAAAAGTTTGTATGGAAACGTATGGATTTAATGATGTAGTTATTATAAAAGATATGAGTGGCAATGATAGAATAGTAAAAGGTATCCTTTATGCTCCTTAAAATTACCATTTATCAAACTTGTTTTTTTTTAACGCGTAATTCTCTTTCTTTTGAACAAATTTTAGAATATGAAAAAACACATAGTATTATTTTCATTTGTATTAGCAGCTGTATTCGCATTTGCACAAACAAATTACGAAAAACGAATTTCACCTGATGGGAAGTATACTTACCTCACTGTACCAGGAGATCCATTAGGTGTTCGCATCTATACATTAACCAATGGACTTACGGTTATGCTTTCGGTAAATAAAAGCGAGCCTAGGATTCAAACATTAATTGCAACTAAGGCTGGAAGTAAAAATGACCCAGCTGATAATACTGGTTTGGCTCATTACTTAGAGCATATGTTGTTTAAAGGAACAGATAAATTTGGTTCAAAAGATTGGTCAAATGAAAAACAGCAATTGGATAAAATTGATGCTTTATACGAAAAATATAATAAAACATCAGATGAAGCTAAGCGTAAAATTATTTACCACGAAATTGATTCTGTATCGGGAGTAGCTTCTACTTTTGCTATTGCCAATGAGTATGATAAAATGCTATCTACGATTGGCGCTTCGGGTACCAATGCATTTACCTCTTTAGAGCAAACCGTTTATGTAAATGATATTCCCCAAAACCAAGTAAATAATTGGTTGACTATAGAAGCTGAACGTTTTCGCAACCCAATTTTACGTTTGTTTCATACCGAATTAGAAGCTGTTTACGAAGAAAAAAACATTTCATTAGATAACGATCAACGAAAAGTTTTTGAAGCACTCATGACTAACTTGTTTACCAAACACGCTTATGGTACACAAACTACAATTGGAACAGTGGAGCATTTAAAAAATCCATCATTGGTTAAAATTAGAAATTATTACAATACTTATTATGTACCAAACAATATGGCCATTATTATGGTGGGCGATATTGACCCAGATAAAACAATAAATAGCATTGCTGAAAAGTTTGCATACATGCAACCTAAACCTGTTCCTCCTTATACTTTTGCAGCCGAACCTATTAAAAAGTCCGCAACTACTATTAATGTATATGGACCTGATGCCGAAAATTTGATGATCGGTTATAGAATGCCAGGTGCACTTACCAAAGAGGCAAAATATTTAGCGTTGTGTGATTATATAATGGCTAACTCAAAGGCTGGTTTTATTGATTTAAACTTGGTTAAAAAACAAGAAGTACTTTCGGCTTCATCATCAACTTGGATGAATAGAGATTACAGTATTTATTTTTTAACGGGGAAACCTAAACAAGAGCAAACCTTAGAGCAGGTTAAGGATTTACTACTATCTCAATTAGAGTTAATTAAAAAAGGTGCTTTTGATGATGCAACATTAACTGCGATTATCAATAATTTTAAAGTAGATCAAATTCGCAATAACGAGAGTAATGCAGGAAGAGCTTATACCATGTTGGATGCTTTTTGTGTAGGTGCTGAATGGAAAGATAATGTGTCGTTTTTAAATGATTTGTCAAAAATTACCAAACAAGAGTTAGTAGATTTTGCTAATACCTATTTTACCAACGATTATGTAATTGTATACAAAAGAGTTGGTGAAGATAAGAGCGTTGTAAAAGTACCTAAGCCTGAGATCACTCCCGTAGCTGTAAACCGCGATGATATGAGTCCTTTTGTACATGGAATAGTTGATACTAAAGTTGAACCTGTTAAGCCTGTGTTTATCGATTTTACAAAAGATGTGGTAACTCGCACAGTTGGAACAGGTAATACAGTATATTATGTTCAGAATAAAGATAACGCATTGTTCTCTATGTATTATGTATTGGATATGGGTAAGTTTCACAATTTAAAATTACCTACGGCTATTAATTTATTACAATATTTGGGTACAGATAAATATACAGCTGAGCAGTTGAGCAAAGAATTTTTTAAATTAGCCTGTGATTTTAATGTGTTTAGTAGCGATGAACAAGTGTATGTTTCGCTTACTGGGTTGGATGAAAATTTTGCAGCAGCAACCAAACTATTTGAACATATTTTGGCCAATGCAAAACCAGATGATGCAGCATTGCAACAAATGGTTGATCGCAGTATAAAAGGAAGGGCAGATGCCAAATTAAACAAACAGGCTGTTTTTGGTGCGTTACGCCAATTTGCTATTTATGGCAAAAATAATCCAAGCACCTATATTTTAAGTACAGAGCAATTAAAGGCCTTAAAATCATCAGAGTTGGTTGATATTGTAAAGTCATTAACGTCATATCAACATAAAATTTATTACTACGGCCCCCGCAAAACGGATGATATAGTAAACTTTTTAAGCAAAGAACATAAAATGGCTACAACTCCTCTAGCATACGCTAAGCCAGTTGTATTTACGCGTAATGAAACCACTACCAATAGTGTGTATTTTACCAATTATAAAATGGTACAAGCCGAAATTATGTGGATTAACAAACAATCATTAAAATATGATACAACTATTCATGCATATGCATCGATGTTTAACGAGTATTTTGGTGGCGGTATGTCAAGTATTGTGTTTCAAACCATTCGCGAAAGTAAAGCACTGGCTTATTCTACGTATTCACGTTTTCAATTGCCAGTTAAAAAAGAAGACCCAATGTATATTATAGCTTATGTTGGTACTCAAGCTGATAAAATGAATGATGCGATTCCTGCAATGAACGAATTGTTAACTGCAATGCCAATTGCTGAAGTTACATTTAATGCAGCTAAAGATGCGCTTAAAAGCCAAATTGAAACTGAGCGCATTAATAAAGAAGATATTATTTTTAGAATGGAAAGTGCAAAAAAACTAGGATTACACCATGACGTGCGCAAAGATGTGTATGAAGCATTGGATAAAATGAGTACAGGAAATGTACAGGACTTTTTTAACAAACACTATAAAGGAAAAACCTATAACTATTGTGTAATTGGGTCGAATGAAAAAGTGAAAAAGGATGATTTGAAAAAATATGGTTCGTTGATTGAAGTGAACTTAGAAGAAATATTTGGATACTAATTTTCTGTTTTAAATATTAAAAAGAGGTCGAAGCGAATTGCATCGACCTTTTTTATTTTTTATCCCACTAAGTTTATCTGAGTGTTTCCACAAGACTAATCTCGCTAGACATTTTTTTCAGAATTTGTTTCTTATAACTTTAGGTAAAAATCTTTCGGGATAGGCTTCGATAAACTCAGCCTATCAGGGTTTATTCTTTTAATGCTTCGGCAATACCATCTAATTCAGCATACCAAGATTCACCATATTTTCGGATCAGCGCATCTTTCAAAAATGAATATACCGGAACTTTGTGCTCATCACCCAATGCACAAGCAGGTTTGCATACATCCCATTGATGGTAGTTTAAGGCATCGTATTCGCCAACTTGTGAAATGCGTATAGGGTATAAATGACAAGATATTGGTTTGCGAAAAGCTGTTTTTCCATCCTTCCAGGCTTGTTCCATTCCACAACTTAAAACACCCTTTTCATAGCGCGAAAAATTACATTCCCCAGTGGGTAAGCAAGTAGTAACCAAATCACCATCAGGATCCGTTTCCCAAAATCCATTTTGCTCAATAGAAGCTAAAGATTGTGGAGTGAGATAAGGCCTGATGGCTTCTATATCTTGAGCTATTTGATCGATTTCAGATTTATTCAAGGGTGCGCCTTGATCTCCTTCTACACAACAAGCACCTTTACATTTGCTTAAATTGCAAATAAAATTTTTCTCGAATAGTTCTTCCGAAATAAGTGTTTGCTCATGGATAATCATGTGGGCGAAGGTAAGGTAAATTATGAACCAAGAGGTATTACCATCTATGTAATTAATTTTGAACTCAACCAACATTTTTACATATTTGAGTGCAAACCTGTGAAATGAAAAAAATAGTTGTCCTCAGTTTTTTGATATGTTTAGTTATAAAAGTAATTGGTCAGCAAGCCTCCATAGTGGGCAGTATTGCCGATACAGTCAATTATAAACCGATGGCGTATTCCAGCATTGTGCTCATACGTAAATCAGATTCAGTTTTGGTAGCCCACCAATGGGCAACGGAAAAATCAACCTTTAGTTTTACACGATTGCAAGCCGGAAATTATGTGCTGCGAATTACCCGCCCAACTTTTGCCGATTACGAAGAAGATGTTAAACTAGCATCAAACGAACAAAAAAATGTAGGGAATATAATAATGCTATCTAAAGCTAATTTATTACGTGATGTAATTATTAGGGAGAAAAAAAATGCCATTACGATTAAAGGTGATACTACAGAATATTTGGTTGATAGTTTTTTGGTAAACCAAAATTCGAATGTTGAAGACCTACTTAAAAAACTTCCTGGATTGCAAGTAGATAAAAACGGGAAAATTACTGCACAAGGGCAAGAAGTAAAAAAGGTATTGGTGGATGGAGAAGAGTTTTTTGGAGACGACCCAACAGTTGCAACTCGAAACCTGAAAGCTAATAATGTTGAGTCGGTACAGGTATTTGATAAAAAAAGTGATCAAGCTGCATTTTCGGGAATTGAAGATGGTGTAAAAGACAAAACAATTAACCTCACACTAAAGGAGGATGCTAAAAAAGGATATTTCGGAAAAGTAAGTGGTGGACTTGGTACTCAAGATAGATATGAACATGATGCCATGTTTAATAAGTTTAAAAACAAGCAAAAAATTTCGATGTATGCTGCAACTTCCAATACCAATAATACAGGTTTGAGTTGGGAGGATAATCAAAAATATGGTGCAGGAAATAATATGATGATGGATGATGAATCGGGTAATATTTTTACTTATTACAATGGACGTGGTGAGAGTTTTGATGGAGTAGGTATTCCAACTACCATTTATGCTGGTGCAGTGTATGCCGATAAATTTAAAACAGATACACACAGTATAAATTTGAACTTAAAATACCAACAACTAGCAGTAAAAGGGTATAATAATAATTACACAAAATATATTTTACCTGATACATTATACTTTAATAATCAATTAAACAATTTTAACAATAGCAAGCAGTTAATAAAAGGTGGTGGTAACTATGAATGGCATATCGACTCTTTAACTTCGTTGAAACTATTTGTGAACATGAAAGAGCTGCGCTCGCAAAATTTGAGTGAATACATTACAGAAAACTTGAATGAAAACAACGAAAAAGTAAATACAAACAATAGAACACAAACAGCTGATAAAACAGATCGTACATTTGATTTAGGATTGGATTTTAAACGTAAATTTAAAACCAAAGGCAGAAGTTTAATTGTTGGATTTAATCAATCTTTGGTAACAGGCGAGTCAGATGGGTTTTTAAAATCGAGTACGAATTTTTATGAAGGAGGTGTTATTAAAACTCAAGCAGACATTGATCAACAAAAGTTGACTACAATTGATGTAAATACATTTACTGCAAGTGTAAATTATACTGAACCCTTAAGTGCTAAATGGTTTATTGTTTCTGATGCGAGTACTAAAATAAATGTAAACGTATCTGAAAGAAAATCGTTAGATAAAGATGCAAACGGGAATTATACCATTGTATTGGATTCGTTTAGTAATGTTTTGCGATATGATATAGCCATAAATAAAGGAGGTCTTGCACTTAAATACAATACTAAAAAATTAGTTTTTTCATTTGGAGGTAAAGTTTCGTATACAGATTTACGACAGAAAAATGTTGAGAATGGTGTTGTACAAAACCAGTATTTTTTTAACTTATTTCCTGATGCTAGTCTACAATATAAAGTTAGAAATAGTACCTCTTTAAACATAAGATATAATGGTCGTACTAGACAGCCATCTTTACAAGATATTCAGCCTATTATTGATAACTCAAATCCGCTTGATATTATGGTAGGAAATCCAACATTAGAGCAAAGTTTTAGCAATACTTTTTCGGTTTCGTATAATGATTATAAAGCAGTATCTGGTTCAAGTTTACATATGAATGCAAGTTATACATTTGCACAAAATGATTTTACCCGTTTTGATTCCATTGATATGTTTGGAAGACGTTTTCATAAAACAGTGAATGTAGATGGAAACAAACAAGCTAACTATTATATGTATTATTGGTTTGATATTCCACATTCAGATTTTTCGAGTAATATAAATCTCAATTGTTCCTATAACGAAAACAATAATTTTATTAATGGATTACCCAATAGAAATTTCAATTCATCTGTTGGTCCATCACTAGGTCTTGATTATGAAATGGATGAAATATTTGAAATAGGTATTGGAGCTGAATGGGATTATAACCGAACAAAATCGAGTTTGCGAAGCGATATAATAACCCAATATTGGGTAAGTACATATTCGGCAAATGGTAATGTTAAAGTTAAAAAGAAATATAAAATAAGTACCGAATTAGATTATAATTATAGGCAACAAACTGTTGATTTTCCTCAAAATTTTAACACTCTTATTTGGAATGCATCTTTAAGTAGGAGCTTTTTAAAAAGAGATAATTTTGTTGCATCTATTTCTTGTAATGATATACTTAACCAAAACATTGGATTTAGAAGAGATGCATCAAGTAATTATATCAACGAAAATAGTTATTCTATTTTGAAGCGCTATTTTATGGTAAACCTAGTATGGAATTTTACGAAAGGAGGGGCAGGTGGAGAATAAAATGAGACAGCAGTTGGTTGGTCCGTTGTCAGCTGTTTTGTGTTTTGCTAAACAATTCATGAAAATTATAGGTATAATATTAAGTTTTACTTTGCATGCACAGGAGCTAATGTTACAGGGTAAAATAACCTTTGAACGAAGGGAAAATATGCATAAATTGATTGATGATGAAATAGCAGCTGAAGAAACCCCAGGAACGTGGTATACTGAAATGCGTAAAGTTGCACCTAAATATAGGGTAGATATTTTTCAACTCAGTTTTACTACCCACCAAAGTTTATACCAATTGATTACTGAAGATGAAATTCCGTTTAACCAAAGATGGTATAGGGTAGCATATCAAAATAAAGTACTTACTAATTTTGATACTCACCAATTTTTAGCTGATAAAATGGTGTATGAAAAAGAGTATCGTATTGCCGATTCTGTACCTTCCATAAAATGGAAATTGAGTAATGAATTCAGGGAAATAGCAGGAAAAAATTGTCGAAAAGCAACTACCGTTTTATTTGATTCGGTATTTGTGATTGCATTTTACACCGATGAAATTGTTGTCAGTGGTGGACCCGAAAATTTCCAAGGATTACCTGGAATGATATTGGGAATTGTCATTCCCCGTATACATTACACTTGTTTTGCAACCAATATACAAAGCCAATTAATAGCAGAAAAAGACGTGCAATTACCACCTTTAAAACGTAAAACTAAAGAGGTTACCATTCCAGCATTTAAAGCCGAAATGTTGGGAGCATTTAAGGATTGGGATAAGGATGCTATTAAAGTATATTGGCGCACCATGTTTTAAAAAGTTGAATAATCATAGTAAACAAAAGCCCGATAGAATATATTCCACCGGGCTTTTGTTTTTATATTTTTAGATGACTATTGTTTATTTTTTAGGTTCGCAATGATTGCTTATTCCCATCGAGCAACAACCTTTGCCTTCTTTGTGTGAGGCTACACATTTATCATCGCAAGATTTTGCACACTCTTCAGCATTTTTGCAACCTTTATCGCAATTTTCCATACTCCCTTTTTGTGCACACATTTCTTTACATTTTGCTTCGTTAAATGTTCCATCTGCATTGTACATACTCATGCACATTTCTTTTTCTGCTGATGTACAACCCATGCTATCGCAATGTGCAGCGCATTCCTCTTTGGTCATTGTTTTGCAAAGGCTCATATCACATTTGCCCATCATCATACCGTTTGCATCACCCGCTGCTGGTGCACAACATTCCATTTCTGTTCCGTGCTGCATCATTTTGTCAGCCTTTAAGCCACCCTGAACCGCAATATAAGGTGCAATAACGAGCGAAACGATAGACATTAATTTAATTAAAATGTTCATCGAAGGACCAGAAGTATCTTTGAAAGGATCACCAACGGTATCACCGGTTACTGAAGCTTTGTGTGGCTCCGATTTTTTGTAAAACATTTCGCCATTAATCATCACCCCTTTTTCAAATGATTTTTTAGCATTATCCCAAGCGCCACCTGCATTGCTTTGAAAAATTCCCATCAATACACCACTAACTGTAACACCTGCCAATAACCCACCCAATACTTCTGGGCCAAAAATAAAGCCAACTATTAGCGGAGTTATTAAAGCTATAGCACCAGGTAACATCATTTCGCGAATGGAAGCTTTAGTTGAGATAGCTACACATTTTTCGTATTCAGGTTTTGCTTTGTATTCCATAATACCTGGAATTTCACGAAACTGTCTACGAACTTCTTGCACCATATCCATTGCTGCTTTACCAACAGCTTGTATGCACAATGCAGAGAAAATAAATGGAATCATTCCACCAACAAATAAACCAGCCAAAACGGGAGCTTTGTAAATATCAATTGCATCAATACCTGCAATACCCACAAATGCAGCAAATAAAGCTAATGAAGTTAACGCAGCTGAAGCAATTGCAAATCCTTTTCCGGTAGCAGCAGTTGTATTTCCTACCGCATCTAAATTATCTGTACGTTCTCTAACTTCTGGAGGTAATTGGCTCATTTCTGCAATACCACCTGCGTTATCGGCAATAGGGCCAAATGCATCAATAGCTAATTGCATAGCAGTAGTTGCCATCATACCAGCAGCTGCAATTGCTACACCATATAAACCAGCAAAATAATACGATGCCATAATACCTGCGGCCAATGTTAAAATTGGAATTACCGTAGATTTCATCCCAACAGATAATCCACCTATAATATTGGTAGCATGGCCAGTTGATGATTGTTGTATAATAGATAAAACGGGTGCTTTACCCATTGCCGTGTAATATTCAGTTACAATACTCATAATGGCACCAACTACCGTTCCTACAACAATTGCATAAAATACATTGATGTTTGAAAATTCATACCCACGTAGGTTCATTGTTTCAGGCAACATCCACATTACAATAAAATAAGAAGCAATAACAGTGATAAGCATAGAAGCCCAATTGCCTAAATTTAATGCATTTTGTACATTTGATTTATCGTCTTTAATCGTTACAAACCAAGTACCTACGATTGAAAATAAAATTCCCAAACCACAAATAACCATGGGTAATAAAATAGGTGACATGCCACCAAAATTATCTGTAATAATTATTTCTTGACCAAGAACCATTGTAGCTAAGATGGTAGCAACGTATGAACCAAATAAATCGGCACCCATACCAGCTACATCACCTACGTTATCACCAACATTATCGGCAATAGTTGCAGGGTTACGAACATCATCTTCTGGAATTCCAGCTTCCACTTTACCAACTAAATCAGCTCCAACATCAGCAGCTTTGGTATAAATACCACCACCTACACGTGCAAATAAAGCAATTGATTCTGCTCCTAATGAAAAACCTGTTAGTACTTCGATTGCAGTTTTAACCTGGTCAACGCCTAAGTCTTTAAACATTGCTAAAAAAGCGATAAACAATCCACCTAAACCTAATATTGCTAAACCAGCTACTCCCAATCCCATAACAGTACCGCCTGTAAACGAAACTTTAAGTGCTTGTTTTAAACTGGTACGTGCCGCCTGTGTGGTGCGCACGTTAGCTTTAGTAGCTACTTTCATACCGATATAACCAGCCAATGCCGAAAATACAGCACCAATGATAAATGCTATTGATATAACCCAACTTGAATGGATTTCTTTTCCATTTACTTCATGTATAGTACCTGAGTATGCCAAAAGGGCTGCTGCAAATGCAACAAATATTCCCAACACTTTCCACTCAGCTTTTAAAAAGGCCATTGCTCCATCAGCTATATAACCAGCTAATTCTGTCATTTTAGCATCACCTGCATCTTGTTTGTTTACCCATGCACTTTTAATAGCCATTACAATAAGGCCAACAATTCCGAGGACAGGGATTAAGTAAATTACACTTTCCATACGTTTAATATTATATTTAATTTTCTAAGGTCGGCAAAAATACGATTAAATATCAATTTAGAAACTTAGATTTACAATACCAATTGCCCCATGAAGTATTATAATTTTAAATCCCTCATTATAAGTGTTTTTGCACTTTTACTATTGCTTTTAGAAAGTAATAAATTGTTTTCGCAAGCTATTTTTAATCCTGTTGGTGCTGGCCAATGGATGCTTGGTGGCTCATCAGCTGCTCATACAAACGTTTGGAGCGCAACCAATAATGTAGGAGCTACTACCGAAATAAAAAAAATACAAGGAGGATTATACAGTACCCAATATTTTTCTGAAAAATCATTACGCCTCAGTAATCTATGTATTGTATTCCCAACAAAATTTGTTCAAATTGGTACAACAATTACCCATTTTGGGTTTGATGCTTACAATCAACAAAAGTTGGGTATCAGTGTAGCCAAAAAATTAAGTGAAACTTTTTCATTAGGTGTTCAACTCAATTATGTTGGTACTTATATTGACGGGTATGGAAGTACAGGTAATATAACACTGGCTGCTGGAATTTTGATTAAGCCTATATCCAATATTCGTTTAGGTTTTACCCTTTTTAATCCAACTCAAAATGCATATGGCGATGGCATTCAGGAAAAAATCCCATCGTTTGCTAAATTAGGATGTGCATATGATTTGTCGGATAAAATAACATTGCATTCAGAAGCTGATCAAGCAGTAAATCAGAAGTTAATTATGAGAGGAGGTGTATTGTATAAAATACATCCTGTTTTTCATCTGGCAATTGGTGCTGCTAGCAATCCTGTATATTACACAGCAGGTGCTACCTTTTTGCTTAAAACACTAAAGATTGATTTTGCTACAAGTATTCATCAGGTATTAGGAATTACACCTCATCTTTCACTTTCATTACCTATACACAAATGAGGTTATTTATTCATCAATCGAACTTTTTGTGTTTTTTGTTAATGCTGTATTCAACAATAACTGTTTTTGCTCAATCTTCTCGCGAATCAGAAGACAAGGTACTTGCAGATTTGATGGAGCGATTGATTGAAAATACCGAAGCTGAATTAGATTATACCGACTTACAAGAGCAACTTGAGTATTATATGAAAAACAAAATTGATTTAAATAAAGCGGATAGGATTGCTTTTGAAAGATTGTTTTTGTTAAATGATAAACATATAAATGCCATTTTATTACACAGAGAACAATTTGGTGATTTTATGTCTGTTTACGAATTGCAAACAATTGATGCTTTAGATGACCGAACAATTTATTATGTGAGTTTTTTCTGTAAAGTAGGGGATGATTTTTATGCTGATCATACTCCTTTTTGGAAACGAATACAAAAAGGTAAACATGAAATAATAGGATTATATGAACAAGATTTTCAACAAAGAGCAGGTTACAATCCCATTTTAAAAGAGCAAGGTAAATCCTATTATTTAGGTTCTCCCAATCGATATGTGTTGCGATATCGATTTAACTACAGTAATAATTTAAGTTTTGGCTTTACTGGAGAAAAAGATATGGGAGAGCCTGTTTTATTGAATGGTCAATTTAAAGGTTTTGATTTTAATTCAGTTCATTTTTTGATGCGTGATGTAAAACATTGGAAAACAATTGCACTAGGAGATTACCAAGTTAATTTTGGGCAAGGGTTAACTTTTGGTAGTGGCATTGCTGCTCGCAAAAGTGCTTATGTACTTAACACACGCAGAAGTTTTCAAGCCATTAGGCCATATCGATCTTTAAATGAAAATGAATTTATGCGAGGTGTTGCTGCTACTTATAAGTTTCAACATGTTGAAATTACTTCTTTTGTTTCTCGCAAATATATAAGTACCAATTTCCGATCGAGCGACACTTCTAGTGAGTTAAATGATGATGTATTTTCATCGATACAACTTGCCGGGATGCACCGAACTGAAACAGAACTGTTGAATAAAAACAATGTAATACAATCTATGTATGGTGCACATATTGACTATCGACAAGTGCTTTACAATATTGGATTTACAGCTGTTCATACACAATACAATATTGCTTTTTTACCAGGAAATGATGCTTATCAATTGTATAATTTTTCGGGTAATCAGCTTACTAATATGGGCGTAGATTTTACTGGTCAATTAAGAAACGCTACTACTTTTGGTGAAGTATCAATGAGTATGAATAAGGCATTTGCAGGTATTGTTGGATTGAGTATTCCTTTACACCAACAACTTGACATGGTATTTGTCTATCGAAATTATGCTGCTAACTATTTAGTTTCGGTAACAAATCCATTTGGCGAAAATAGTGATGGACGAAATGAAGAAGGTTTGTATACTGGTTTTAGTTTTAAACCAGCTCGAAAATGGCTATTCAATATGTATCTCGATTTGTATCGCTCTTCTTGGTTAAGGTATTTAACAGATGCTCCATCACGGGGTGTCGATTTTTTGAGTGAACTTCAATTTAATCCTTCTAAATCAACTCAATTTTATGTGCGCTATAGGCAAGAAACTAAAATGAAAAATCAAACCAGTAATCTTACCATGATAGATTATACCAGTTTGAATTCCCGAAACCAATTCCGTTTAAATGCCAATTATAAACTTACTCCTACAATTAGTGGCAAAAGTAGACTTGAGTTAATTGAATATAATGATGAATTAATTAAAAATCAGATAGGTACAGTTGTGTTTCAAGATTTGTTTTACCAATCCTCTTTTCGTGGTTTTTCGGTAGGAGGAAGAGTAGCCATATTTTCTGTGGATGATTATAATGCCAGAGTATATGCTACAGAGCAAGATGTGTTGTATCAATATTCAGTGCCATTGTATCAACATAGTGGTATACGTTTTTATGCCGTTACCCATATTCGGTTTAACAAACGATTGGATTGTTGGCTAAAATATAGCCAAACACACTACAGTAATGTAAATACAATAAGTAGTGGATTGGAACAAATAAATGGAAATAAAATAAGTGATATAAGGGTGCAACTAAGAGTAACACTTTAAAAAATAGTTGCGTTTAATGATGATGTCCACCTGGACCGTGTACATGGCCATGTGCAAGTTCTTCTTCGGTAGCTTCACGAATAGCTAATAGTTCAACTTCAAAATTAAGTTCTACTCCTGCTAATGGGTGATTGCCATCAATGGTTGCTGTTTCTGTATTCACAGCAGTAATGGTAATGATAAAACGCTCCTCACCAGAACCCGCTTCAAACTGCATTCCTACTTTTATATCTTGACCATTAAATGAAGCAATTGGAACTTCTTGTACCATTCGTTCATCTCGCACACCATAGCCTTTTTCTGGACTGATGTTAAGAGTTAACTTATCACCAACAGTTCGGTTGTGTATGCCTTCTTCCATTCCAGGTATCAGATGCCCCATCCCATGAATATACACTAATGGTTCTTTGCCAATGCTTGTATCTAGTATTGTACCTTGGTTATTGGTTAACGTGTAATGGATTGAAACCACTTTGTTTAAACTTACGCTCATTATGTATTGTTGTTACAGGGTAATTTACCCGAGTTTAACTGTGATTAATTTTGGCAAAGGTGTGATTCCTTTGTATATAAACAACCCATTTTGTAAATTTTTTTATGAAAACGATAATTTTAACAGAGCCATGAATTTTGTCACATTTATCAGCTTCTGCTAAAAATTTTATGTATTTACATTAGGTTAACCTTATTTTCGCTTCATAATTATAAATAGATAAGTCAATGGATATTTTTGAAAAACTTGCCAAAAAAGCTGGACCACTTGGTCAGCATGCTGATGATGCTTATGGGTATTACATGTTTCCAAAATTAGAAGGGGAAATTGGTCCACGTATGACATTTAGAGGTAAGCAAATGTTAAACTGGAGTTTGAACAATTATTTAGGATTGGCTAATCATCCTGAAGTACGCAAAGCTGATGCTGATGCAACTGCAACTTATGGATTAGCTTACCCAATGGGAGCTCGTATGATGAGTGGGAACTCTGTTTTTCACGAACAACTAGATAGAGAATTGGCTGAGTTTGTTGGTAAAGAAGACGCTGTTTTGCTAAACTATGGTTACCAAGGAATATTTAGTGCCATTGATGCATTGGTAGATAGGCATGATGTTATTGTATATGATGCCGAAAGCCATGCTTGTATAGTGGATGGTGTTCGGTTACACATGGGTAAACGTTTTTTATACAAACACAATGATGCCGAAAGTTTGGAAGTACAATTACAACGTGCAAAGAAAATTACGGACGAAACAGGAGGTGGTATTTTGGTTATCACAGAAGGTGTTTTTGGAATGACAGGTTCGCAAGGAAATATTGCTGAAATTATTGAATTGAAAAAGAAATATAACTTTCGTTTGTTTGTTGATGATGCTCATGGTTTTGGTTCAATTGGAACGGATGGACGTGGAGTAGGATTTGAACAAAACTGCAACGATGGTATTGATATTTATTTTGGAACTTTCGCTAAAAGTATGGCATTAATTGGTGGTTTTGTTGCTGCCAATAAAGATGTTACAAAGTACTTACGCTATAATTTACGCTCTCAAATTTATGCAAAGTCATTACCAATGCCTATTGTTAAAGGCGCTTTAAAACGATTAGAATTAATTAGAAATCATCCTGAGTACAAAGAACAGTTGTGGATAATCGTTCGGGCATTACAAGGTGGTTTAAAAGCAAAAGGGTTTGATTTGGGCGAAACTAATACCATGGTTACACCGGTAATGTTAAAAGGTACAGTAGGCGAAGCTACTGGAGTTGTTCAGGATTTACGTGAAAATTATGGAGTTTTTTGCTCTGTGGTTGTATATCCTGTTATTCCCAAAGGAATGATTTTATTACGTTTAATACCTACTGCAGTTCATACTTTGGCCGATGTTGAAGAAACCATTACAGCTTTTGGTGCTATTCGCAGTAAATTGGAAAGTGGAGCATACCAAATGGAAAAAGGAATTGTTCCAATGGGAGAGTCTAACTAATTTTTTTAAAACATGATCTAAAAACCATCCTATTTTATAAATAGGGTGGTTTTTGTGTTTATAATACATCCAACTTTAGGTTTGTTTACATTAATACAATACCAATTCAACTAAAAGTAACTATTTTGCTAACATGAAAATTAATGCTATTCAAGTATTGCGTGGAGCAAATTATTGGAGCTCTCAGTTTCCAAAACTTATTCAACTCCGAATAGAGATAGAACAAACGGATTTAATAGATGATATTGTTATCAAAACAATTCAACATAGATTTAAACTGCCAGTAAACAATGCATTATCATTGGATGGTCAATTAGCAGGAATTATTGGCGAATTAGCCTTAAAATTACAGCAATCTGCTGGAGCCTCTGTAGGTTTTTTAGTTTGTAAAAAAACCAAATTTCCTGGTACGCATAATATCATTTTTGAATACGAAACCGAAAAAGCAGGTAAAGAGACTGCAAAAGCTGCAGTTAAAATTATACAGTTTGTATTGGATAAAAAAGAGGTAGAAATAGAATCCGTAATTGAGTCTATTACTACAACATATGTATCAGAAAAACCAACCTCAGTTATACAACAAATACTCACACCAGCCAAACAAATGGGTATTCCAATTATTCCATTATCAGATGAAGGCAAGCTACAATTAGGTTATGGAAAAAATGGTGTTTATATCGATGAAGATTCTTCTGTTGAAAGTGTGATCCAACTTTTTCAATCAAGCAACAAAGGCCGAATTCCCATCATAGCTGTTACAGGAAGTAATGGCAAAACAACTACTACTAGGCTTATTGCTCATATCATAAAATGCAACCACCAAAAAGTAGGATTTACTACCAGTGATGGAATTTATATTGATGGAAAAATGATAGATGAAGGCGATACTACCGGACCAATAAGTGCCGAAATTGTACTTAGAAACAAAGAAGTGGAAGTGGCCGTTTTAGAAACAGCAAGAGGCGGTATTGTTAGGGCAGGAATTTGTTTTGATGTATGTGATATTGCCGTTGTTACCAATGTTCAAGATGACCATTTGGGCATTTCGGATATTGAAACAATGGAAGATTTAGCAAAAGTTAAAAGTGTTATTGTACAAGTTGTAAAAACAGATGGATATGCCGTTTTAAATGCAGATAATGCTTACACCGTGGCTATGGGTAAAAATGCACCAAGCAAGGTAGCATGGTTTGCTACGGATCGTAAAAATCCTACAATACAAGATGCCCTACAAAAAGGGAATACCGTTGCATTTATTGAAAATGATGAATTGATTATTCAACTTAAAGAAGATAAAATTAAGGTAGCTCATCTAAAAAATGTGCCTATTACGTTTGATGGCAAATTGGGGTTTATGATTCAAAACGCTTTGGCTGCAATATTGGCAACTTCATTGTTTGGAATTGATACAGAAATTATTGCTCAAGGGTTAAATAGTTTTTTTCCTTCGGCCGAACAAACACCCGGCCGCATGAATATATTCGAGTTCGATAACTGTAGAGTAATGGTTGATTTTGCCCATAATCCTGATGGATTCAGAGGCATTCGTGATTTTATGGCAACCATCGATTCTCCTTATAAAATTGGCATAATTGTAGGCACAGGCGATAGAAAAGAAGAAGATGTCAGAGAACTTGGTAGATTATCTGCTGAAATGTTTGACCATGTATTAATTCATCAGGTTAAATTTTTGAGAGGTAAAACAGCCGAAAATTTAGTGGAGCTTTTGGTAGAAGGAATGCATGCACACAATCCAACAATTACTTGGGAAAGAGTACCTGATGAGATAGAACCTTTAGGATACGCATTATCAATTGCACGCAAAGATAGTTTTATCACCGCCTTAAGTGATGTGCTCAATAATCCTACTCAGCTCATTGCAACGTATAAAGATAACATGGCAGAAGGAGAGTGATAGTAAAATATAGTTCCGTAAATGAGTATAGATATACTTTACTTTTATTGTTGTTTTATTAATTTTAAAAATTTGGAGGCAGGAATCGTTATTTCAGTATGTCCCATCACATAAGGTCCAACTTCATAAGCATTGTAAAAAAAAGTTAAGCCTGCTTCGTTAAAATAAAAGTTATCATTCAGTGCAAAATGATTGTTTGGGAACCAAAAACCAGCTTCTTCAAATCCTTGTTGCGGACTTATTCCTTTCTCAGCACAAAATAAGGGTTCACCCAAAATGGTTAGTTTATGTATGGCTAAACTATCAAAAAAATCTATTAGTTGTAATTGATGTCCATTCGATTTATCAATCATTTTATAGAATGTATAACTATTAGGATGTGCACCACCCATAAAACTGTGCTCACTCAATTGAAGTGTTATCCATTTCGTGTTTTGGTTTACAACACCTATTTCTTTTTCAATAAACCAAGGAATATTATATCCATTTTGGGCTAATTTAAAATCATGGTACTCTTTTATAAAATTGTATTGTACACTATCCATATCGAAAATGTTTTTTTCGTCATTTTTAAAAACATGACTTATCAATAATGAAAGAGAATCTGCAAGTGCTCCTTTCACATTCTTAAATTGAGGATAGCTGAATTTAATATGTGTGCAATTGATAGAGTCTTTATCGCAATTTTGATAGGAAAGCATTTTATAGATTGTTTCATAGGTTAATTCATCAGAACTGGATGCCTTTTCTGCTGGTTTACTTTCAGGATTGCATCCGGCAATAGCCAACAAGCAGCCAATAAAAAGCAAACTGGTGAATAACTGTTCAAAGGATAAACGCGTTTTAATATTCAATTTGTTCATACAAACGATGAAAATGAATTTGTTAATAATACTAAGTAACTTGAATAGCATCAAAGTTTGTTTTGCAACTCGGTTTTGCTGTGTTTTGCCCAATTTACTAAAATGCTTTTTTGCTCTGGGGTTAATTCGGCTGATGTATGGACCCAGGTGTAAGACTTCAGTGGCATTTCTTGTTCTTCTATCATTTCAATCATTTCATCGAGTTTATGCAATTGTTTCTTTTGCTTGTAAAGGACAAATTCGCTAAAGTTTAATTCTTCTTTTCCTTCCTTTACATGATTATTTAACCAAAATCCTATTGGTTGAATTTGAGTGTACCACGGATAATTTGTTTGGTTGCTATGGCAATCATAGCAGGAATTTTGCAAAATGGATTCAACACTATCAGAAATTGCTACAAGAGAGTTTATGTGATTAGGAGAATGGATGTTGCCATTGTTCAAGGAAGGTCGTATAAATTGAATGAGAATGAATAGAATTCCTAATCCAATAAATGTAAAGCTTAGTAATTTATTTTTCATTAGGCTAATATAGCCTTTCAATGGAATACTTTTAACTAAACTTAATCAGTAATTGACCCCTTCGAAACCATACACATATTGGCAACCTTATAAAGCAATCGGGCTCCAACATTGGCATCCCATTCATCGGCCCCTGGAGAAACCTCATTGATATCAAACCCAATGATTTGCCTTTTTGATTCCACCAACCTTTGAATTAAATAAACGATTTGTTCAAATTCAAAACCACCCGGTACAGGAGTTCCTGTATTTGGACAAAGTTTTGGATCCAAGCCATCAATATCAATACTTAAATATATATTAGTTGGCAAGGTTGCAATAATATTATTGCATATATCTTTCCATGTTTTGCCTTCATATTGTTGATGTTTAATATCCGCATCATAAAAAGTTGTAATACGCGAATCGCTTTCACTTAGGTTTCGTTCATCTTCACAATAATCTCTAATACCCACTTGCACCAATTGTGAAACTTGAGGTATTTTTAAGGCATTAAACATAATGGAAGCATGCGAAAATTCAAATCCTTCGTATGCATCACGCAAATCGGCATGAGCATCAATTTGTAAGATAGCAAACTGCTCATGTTTGTTAGCCAATGCTTGCATCAATCCTAATGGTGTGCTGTGGTCGCCACCTAATAATGCTACTACTTTATGTTTGTTTAGATGTTTTAACGCTTCTTTTTTTATGTGGTTATTTAACGCTATACAAGCAGTATTAATCTCTTGTTGGATGGACTTCATTTGTCCATTTTTAGCAGCTGTTTTTCCTTCGGAATATAGTTCAATATATTTCTCTGCTTTTTTGCGCAAGCGTTTGCTTGTTTGTTTTATTTCCCCATCAACAGGCAACATGGCAATACCTAGTTTCCAAGCATCTTGTACAAATGGATCGTACAAATCAACTTGATACGATGCATCATATACCGCCTCGGGTCCTTTGGCTGTGCCTGCGCTGTACGAAACTGTTACTTCCCATGGAACAGGAATAATAACCAATGATGCTTCGCTTGGAGTAAAGGGTAACCCAAAAATATTGTTATCGGCATTCCCAATATCATTGGGATTAAAATCTGTATGTGATGATTTTTTACTCATGAATGGTTGAACTTAAAATATACACTACAAGTATACGGTGTACAAATGCTAGCAGCAATAGGAATTAATTATTTAACAAGTGAAAAAACATACAAACATTCGAGTGCAATTTGTTCCAATCGTTCTGCATATGCGTCATCTTGTTTTGGGGTGTTGTCATATGCCTTAGGGTCGTTATAAGTTGTACCAATTCTCAAATCTACTCCTGCAATAAAAGGACAATTTTGTTCGGCATCACTGCAAGTCATAATTGCAGCAAAATTTTCTGATGGATTAACAGCATCGTTATACACTTTTGAAAAGCATTTTATTGATTCATTTTCGCCAAATCGAATAGTGTAAATTGGGTTGGTTATTTGATCTTGCGTTTTGATATCAAACCCAATTTTTTGAAGTGCTGTTATGGCATTGATGTTAAAGGTTGTTGCTTCTGTTCCGCCCGAAAACGTGTATACGTTTTTAATGGCATAATAATTGGCTGCAACAGCTGCCCATATTTGTCCAAAGTGACTTCTCCTCGAATTGTGTGTGCATACATAAACCAATTGTATAGGTATGTTTTTTTCGTTTTGTTGGGTAATATAAATGCTAATTTTTTGCAGCAACTGTTTACGTTCTTCGGATATGTTGTCGAATAATTGTGTAAGTAAATCACAATAATGTTGGATAGCTAAAAACATAAAATGATATTAAGATTTTACCGAAAATGAAGATTGTTTTTTGAGTGCAAATTGAACCAATAAAATAAGAATTGGAACTTCAATTAATGGGCCAATAACCGCTGCAAATGCAGCTCCCGAATGAATACCAAAAATGGCTATTGATACAGCTATGCCCAACTCAAAATTATTGCTGCCAGCTGTAAATGCTATGGTCGTTGTTTCGGTATAATTACCGCCCATTTTTTTAAGTATAAAAAAGGTGCTTAAAAACATCAATAAGAAGAAAATGGTTAATGGAATAGCAATTTTGATAACGTCTAAAGGAATCTCAACAATCATTTCCCCTTTTAAACTAAACATCACCACTATGGTAAATAACAACGCAATTAACGTAAGTGGACTTATTGCTGGGATAAATTTTCTGTTATACCAATTTTCTCCTTTTAGTTTTATTAAGACATATCGAGATATTAAACCGCTCAAAAATGGAATGCCTAAGTATATTAAAACACTTTGAGCAATGGCGCCAATGTTTATATCCAACTCATAACCTTGAATGCCTATTAAATTTGGGATATAGGTAATATACAACCAAGCGTAACTGCTGTAAAACAGTATTTGCATAATGCTGTTCAAAGCCACCATACCCGCACATAATTCCTTATCGCCTTTAGCCAAATCATTCCACACCAAAACCATGGCTATGCAAGGTGCTAATCCAATAAGCATCATACCAGCCATATAATCGGGATTGTTGCGCATAAAAATATAAGCTAAAACAAACATTAATGCTGGACCAACAATCCAACTCTGAAACATTCCTAAAGCTAATATTTTGGGATGTTTAAAAATTTTACCCAGCTCTTCATACTTTACTTTTGCCAAAGGTGGATACATCATAACAATTAGGCCAACAGCCAAAAGTATATTGGTACTGCCACTTTGCATGCTGTTAAAGGCTATTTTGGTTGATGGAATAAAATACCCAATACCAACTCCAACTAGCATGGCAATAAAAATCCAAAGGGTTAAATACCTGTCTAAAAATGCAAGTCTTTTATTCATATTTGGGTTGATTAGATAATAAGATTAAAGTTGATAATTAAATGATTGCTTGATAGTGTAAATTTGATTATTGTGGTTTATAAATCATCCGTAAATTTTATATTGAACATACACAAACAACTCAACAACATCCTCCACCTGGAATAAAAGTATTACTAAATGTTTCTGTTGTTAAATCAACTAAATTCTTTTTAATTTTTTCGGGAGGAATACCACACTTATCGCTAGCTAAACAGTTGGTGGTTTTGGTGGTGAGTTCAAAGTTGGTTCCATTAAAATGCAGTCCGTATTTACCAATGGTATCCGATTGATATTCTACTTCCACTTCATTATCTTTAATAGCCAATACTTTTTCCGATAGCTCAATAATGCTCAATAATTTCTGAGGTGCGAGACGGTGGTCAAAATCATTGGCTTCCCATAATTGAAAGTTTATCACGTTTTCGATACGCACTGTTCCTCCGCAGTCAATGAAATGCTTCTTAATCATGCCTACTTCCGTTACATGGAAATGTTCAGGGATGGTAGTTCCATTTGGTAATTTAAATGTTACTTCTTTTAAAGTAGGCAGTACTTTTTTGATATCTGATAATTTCATGGTAGTAGGTTAATAAAGTAAATGGTTGATTTGTTAATTTTGTTAAGTGAACGAATGATATGTTTTTGTTCTTAAAATATATTGAATTACTATGTTACAATGTATACTCATCATCAGCAACAAGATTTATCCGGCCTGAGTTCCATTAATTCATTGGTCATTTTATTAAAGTCAGCCATGTATTGTTCAAATACTTCCCAGTTGATGCAATAACAAGATTTCGGACCGTTTAGTGTTCCTTGAATTAAGCCCATATTTTTTAATTCTTTTAGGTGTTGCGAAACAGTTGATTGAGCAAGTGGGAGCAATTCTACAATCTCCCCGCAAATGCATTCTTTCCGCTCGGCTAGTGTTTTTAAAATGGCAATCCGGGCCGGATGACCAAGTGAACGCGCGAAATCCGATAAACTTATTTCATCCTTTAAAAATGCTCCTTTTTTATTGATAGCCATATTTTAATTATATATCGCAAATATACGATTATATTAAAAAATGGTAAATTAAATTTTTGTGACTATAAGCAAGCTAAGAAAGTTAAAATTGGCGTTTGAATTTGATGTAACGAGAACGTTCTCGCTCTTCGGGTGTTTGTATAGTGTATAGTAAAATATTGGTATCCCAAATCCACTGTAGTTTTTCTTTCAGCGACCATTTTTTATAAGCCTCAATTTGCTCTTTGGTTACCGTATATGAAAATCCTTTGTCGGCATTTTCAAGTTTAGGTTTTAATGAGTTATCCATTTTTGATCTGTGATAAAAGGTAAATATCTTCTAGGTCTTGTTTTCTATTACTGTACTCTTTTAGCTTTATCAAATCATCAATATGTACTATATGAATTGGGCTTCCATCATTTTGTCGTGTGCTTTTCCTTTCCCAAAGTTCTTCAAATACAATTGGCACATCAATCAAAATATCCATACTCATCACATTTGCTTTGGTATTAAAGTATGAAAAGGCAATAAGGTTTTTATCTTTAATGAGTCTAATACGTTCTTGTTTGTTGGATAATAAACTCAATGATATTGGTAGTTGAGATTGATATAGGGCATTTACCACACAAATTTCAAACTGCTTTAAATTATCTTCATCAAAGTCTAAAATTAAATCAATATCTGCTGTCATCCGTGGTACACCATAAATATTTACAGCCAATCCACCACACAATAAGTATCTCACATTGTGCGCATGTAATAGATCGAATATTTGTAGATAATCCATTTTAATCTTTTTGCCCAGCCAATAAATACATAATGGCCATGCGGGTTGCTACTCCGTTTTCTACTTGGTCAAGGATAATAGCTTGTTTAGAATCTGCTACATCGCTTGTTATTTCTACACCACGGTTTATTGGTCCTGGATGCATTACCACAATTTCTTTATCTAAACTATCGAGGCGTTCTTTGTCCAACCCATATAACATGCTGTATTCGCGCAATGATGGAAAGTATTTTATATCTTGGCGTTCCATTTGTATACGCAGCATATTGGCTACATCACACCAATTTAAGGCCTTCATTAAATCAGTTTCTACTTTTACCCCAAGGCTTTGTATATGTTTTGGAATGAGTGTTGTAGGGCCACATACCATTACCTCAGCACCTAATTTTTGCAAACAATATATATTAGATAAAGCAACTCGTGAGTGTAAAATATCGCCCACAATAACTACTTTTTTCCCTTTTACACTTCCTAGTTTTTCTCTTATAGAATAAGCATCTAACAATGCCTGTGTAGGATGTTCATGTGTGCCATCGCCAGCATTGATAATTTGTGCATTAATATGCTTGGCCAAAAATATACAAGCCCCTGGAGCTGGGTGGCGCATTACCACCATATCCACTTTCATGCTTAAAATATTTTTTACGGTATCAATTAACGTTTCGCCTTTGGATACGGAGGAAGATGATGATGAAAAATTAACGATATCGGCACTCAATCTTTTTTGGGCAAGCTCAAATGATATTCGGGTACGGGTCGAGTTTTCAAAGAAAATATTAGCAACAGTTATATCACGCAACGATGGAACTTTTTTAATGGGTCGGTTAATAATAGCCTTAAAATTATCGGCTGTTTCAAATACCAACTCAATATCTTCTTTTGAAATATCTTTAATTCCGAGTAAATGTCGTTGACTAAATTTTTTCATTCTTTTTCGGCTTTTGGCTGTTGCCCGTTGGCTTTTAGCTGTTGGCTATTGGCGTTCGGCTCATTGCTTCGTTAATTTATCTCTTTGTTTTTTTAGCTAAAGGCTAAAGGCCAATAGCCAAAGGCTTAATTCGTTACCATTTGCACGCTATCATTTTTGGCTGTTTCTTTCCACTCTACTTTTACTTTATCATTTGAGCGAGAGTCTACCGAAAGTCCAACATAATCAGGTTGAATGGGTAAATGCCTGCTAAATCTTCTATCAATCAATACCAATAATTCTACTTGTGCTGGCCGGCCAAAGTCTGTTAAGGCGTCCAATGCTGCTCGAATGGTTCTGCCTGTATACAATACATCATCTATCAGCACAATGTGTTTATCCTGTACGCTAAAATCCATTTTTAATTCGCTGGGTACAATTTGTTCATTGCCTCTGCGAAAATCGTCACGGTAAAAAGCAATATCCAACTCGCCATATAAAATAGTGTTGTTTGCTAAAATTTCTTGAATACGGGAATGTAACCTGCGCGAGAGGTAAATACCTCGAGGTTGCAAGCCAATAATGGCTGTATTGGAAAAGTCGCCATGCTTTTCAATGAGTTCAAAACACAACCTATCCAAGGTGATGGCAAACTGCTTTTTTTCGAGTATTACTTTTGAACTCATTAATTCGTTTCTTTTAAATTAATCCATTCTGTTTTCCCATTTTTTTGAATAGGCACTGTTGGATGTTTAGATGCTTTGTTTTTTTCTAAAACACTCTTCAAACCAAGTTTTACTCTATCATCAATTTTTGCAATTAGCAATTCTATATTTTTATTACTTGGCATTAACTTTTAATTGATCAAATATTTTTGCATCCTTAATTTCTATTTCAGAGTCTTTGATACCCTTCGCTATCATTTCGGGTTGAATAAGCGAGTTGTCAAAAAACATCCATGCACCGCACAAATGTATGAAATGATTTATCAGATTGTATATTCTTGATAAAATAGCATTATTTGGTTTCGGCCATTGCTAAAACCATATCAAACTCTTCTGTTCTCACTGCTCCAACACTCAACCTGCTTAATCTAACCAAGTCCATTTGTTGTAAACGGTTGTCAGCTTTTATTTGCTCTAAGGTTACTGGCTTTTTTAGTTTTTTAAATGGCTTTAATTCCACCACACTCCAATCGCCTTCAGTTGCAGTTGGGTCGGGGTAAAACTCTTTTGCAACTATGGCAATACCTACAATTTCTTTGCCTTCATTGCTGTGGTACCAAAATACCAAATCGCCTTTTTTCATTGCACGTAGGTTATTGCGTGCACCATAATTGCGCACACCATCCCACACTGTTTTTTTATCTTTTTCAAATTGATCCCAACTGTATTTATAGGGTTCCGATTTTACCAACCAATGATTAGCTTCGCTGAACTGATGTTTCATGATACAAGTATAATTAATTGAAGTTAAAACGTATTTTATTTTATAGCTTCCTTTTGTTCTTCTTCCTTATGAATGAGCAAAAAAAAATCCCATCAGACAATGTCTGACGGGATTTTAGAATGTTCAAAAGTGAAACAAAACTTATTTGTTTCCTTTTTCTAATTGAGCTTTTAATGCAGCTAATCCATCTACGTCAGCAAAAGTTGATTTCTCTTGTGATTCGTTTGATTTTTTAACAGCTTTGGTTGTTTTCTCTTTTTCTTCAACTTTCTCTTTCTCTTCAACAACTTTTTTCACTTCGTTATCTGCTTTCCATACTGATGTATGCGAAACCACAATACGCTTGTTCTCTTTGTTAAATTCAGTTACTTTAAAATCAATTACCGAATCTTCTTTGGCAATTGATTTATCTTCTTGTGTAAGTTGTTTAATTGGAGCATAACCTTCAACACCATAAGGAAGTGCAATGGTAGCACTCTTCTCATCTACTTTCATTACCGTACCAGCATGCACTGATCCTACGGTGAAAATAGTTTCGAAAGTATCCCAAGGGTTTTCATCTAATTGTTTGTGTCCAAGGCTCAATCTTCTATTGTCCATGTCCATTTCCAATACAATTACATCTAATTCTTGGTCTTTTTTAACAAACTCGTTCGGGTGTTTAATTTTTTTAGTCCAGCTCAAATCTGAAACGTGAACCAATCCATCAACTCCTTCTTCCAACTCTACAAATAAACCATAGTTAGTCATGTTGCGCACCATACCTTTGTGTTTAGAACCTACAGGGTATTTAGCAGCAATATCTGTCCATGGATCAGGTTGTAATTGTTTAATGCCTAATGACATTTTACGCTCGTCTTTGTCCAATGTTAATACCACTGCTTCCATTTCGTCACCCAACTTCATAAAATCTGAAGGGTTACGTAAATGTTGGCTCCAGCTCATTTCCGATACGTGGATCAGTCCTTCAACGCCAGTAGCTATTTCTAAAAATGCTCCGTAGTCTGCTATGTTTACAATTTTACCTTTTACCTTAGCACCTACTTCAAGGGTAGTATCTAAGCTTTCCCAAGGGTGTGAGCTTAATTGTTTTAATCCTAATGAAATACGTTTTTTCTCATCATCAAAATCAAGTACTACTACGTTAATTTTCTCATCCATTTTTAGAACTTCTTCTGGATGGTTAATACGTCCCCATGAAATATCAGTAATGTGTAATAGTCCGTCAACACCACCTAAATCGATGAATACACCGAAAGAAGTCATGTTTTTCACTGTTCCTTCCAATACTTGTCCTTTTTCTAATTTAGAAAGAATATCAGATTTTTGAGCTTCAATATCCTCCTCAATAAGTACTTTGTGTGAAATAACTACGTTTTTAAACTGATGGTTTACTTTTACCACTTTAAATGGCATTGTTTGGCCAACGTACACATCGTAATCTTTAATAGGTTTAGTGTCAATTTGTGAACCTGGTAAAAACGTGTCGATACCAAATACATCTACTACTAAACCACCTTTAGTGCGGGTTTTAACGTAACCGTTTACGATTTCGTCATTTTCTTGAGCTTTCATGATGTTATCCCATGCGCGCTCGCTCATTGCTTTTTTGCGTGAAAGTACAAGTTGACCATTCATGTCTTCTTTGTTTTCAAGCAAAACTTCTACTACATCTCCAATTTTTAAATCGGGCATGTCGCGGAATTCTGTTCTTTGGATTAACCCATCAGATTTAAATCCAATGTTTAATACCACCTCTTTGTCGGTAAAACCAACAATAGTGCCTTTTACGATTTCTCTTTCGGCAATAGTGCTAAGAGTTTGTTCGTATAATCCTACAAGTTTAGTTTGCTCATCCGTTGAATAACGGCTAAAGCCTTCCTTGTCCATACTCCAGTCAAAGTCAGCTGCTGGTGCTGTTAAGTTGTTGTTTGTTTGTGTCAATGTATATGTTCTCCTTTCGCTTAAAAAAGCGGGCAAACATACTAAAAATATGTTGATTACAAACGAATAATCGTAAAAAAAATAGGCTATTGTGTATTTAGTGTATCTGGCATTAAATTTTTATAACCAAAAACACTATCTCTCCATTGAATGATACCCACCGTATCCCAAGGTAAATTAAGCATCTTGGTTAAATAACCTTTTTCATATTCGGTAGGGCAAGGGTAAACTTTTCGGTATATAGTAAAGGTGGCCTCATCCAAAGGTATATTGTTTTTTCTGGCCCAATAAGCTGTATATTTTTTTAATCCTGTAGTGTCGGGTTGTGTTTTTGTCTTACCAAAATACTTAAAGGAAAGTTTATGCCAACCCAAATTTTTATTATCTCCTACACAATAGCCTTCCTTGGAAAATATTGGTAACCATATTTCTGCTCCTACTTCAGGTAAATAAGTTATTGAATAAATGGTTTTGGAACCCGTAAAAGCATGATCTAAAAATACACCTCTGCTGTTTATTCCAAAAAATGTACGTGCTAAATTGGAAGGCTTTGTACTAAAATCTTGAGTTGCTATTCGTTGTTTGAGGTATATAGTTTGTTTATTTTTATCGGCTTTTATAGTAGTGTATCCATGGTAGGTTATGGTTAGTATTTGTATGGTACATAATGTTGCAATTCCAACAAAAAAAGAAAACCGTTTAAGGTTATAATTGATCGGTGGCTGGGGTACCATCAATATTGAATTGGAGAGCCATTCTTCGGAAATAAAACACAATAGATTTTTAAAAGTAGTTGATAACAAACAAAGGTAAAATGGAGAAAGTAAAAATGACTTTTTACAAGCTATTTTTAAGGCATCCCAATTTTGGTAATTATCTAAAGTTAAAACAATTCCTATGGGACTAAATATATACTGTTTTCGAATATCGAATGCATGGAGAAATGTGACTGCATAAACTTGTTTGGCAACGTTTGGATTATAAGTAATGTGTAGCTTTTTTTTTGAATTGAATACTAAACTAATTCGAGTCCACCAAGTATCAGGTATTAACAATGAATAATATAAAATTGGCCCAAAGCTAATATAGGTAAACGGAAACAAAAATGCGATTCCTATGTGAAATCCTATTCCAACTATAGCTAATAGTAAATGTGTTTTTTTGTTGAAAAGCAGGAACACAAAAACGAGTTCGAATACTAATACAATATAATTAAGAGCATACATCAACCACTGCTCATCAACAAAAAAATCAAAAGATGTCCATTTATAACTCGGAATAACGGCTGGAATCCAAAGCCCAATTCCTTTTTGCCACATGGGCGAAAACAGTTTGGTAAAAGCCGAACTAAAATAGAGTAATCCTATAGATACTAAAACAGCTAATAAGTAATAGAGGTAACTGGTTTTTTTGGGTGCATGATAATAAGTCAACTGGTTAAAAAATGCATCAATTGAAAAAGTACGTGCAACTGGCAGTATAATGAGCAAAAATCCTCCCATTCGCAATAAATCATCATTAAACGAACTAATATTAGCATTGGCAAAAAAAGCAGCCATTAAAACAGTAAAAAGATAGTTAACTATTGCCGCAACTTTAGTGAATGCACCCATTAGTAAAAATAAGCTTGCAATCATCCATAAAAACAAACTAAGTTTTGCTGGAAAAAGACTAATACTATAAGGTGTTATATTATCAAAATATAAAGGCCAATGAGTATACAGTTGAAAGATTAAGCCTAATGTATAAAACGAATACAATATTCGAAAAAGAGCAAATGAGTTGCTCGAAACTGGATAATCAAATCGTTTAAAATACTGGATTAACCGTTCAATCATTTTTCAATCGTTTATTTACAGTGTATGAAGCTAATAAAAACAAAGTAAAAATAGGGGAGTGGTAAAATCGATTTATTTTTGGAATAATAGCTATATCAATCTTATTGTTGTTAATGAGTATTAAAATATACTCTAAACACATGACCAATAATAAAAAAATAAGTACATAGTTTGAGAATCTCTGATTGCTCGATCTTTTTACAATATAATAAGGTAGTATTACAAAAAAGCTGCTGTATATAATGGCTATAATCCAAAATTGAGGCTGTTCTAAAAATGTTTCTATTCTATTTGTTGCCGTTCCAATAAATTGAGCTTGGTGGGTGTTTAAATAGTCGGGAGTTACATCATCTTTAAAAAAGCTTATAGCAAATAATAGAGCAATGAGCCCAATAGAGTTGATATGTTTATGATCTTCGTCCACGGTTGGTATATAAATTACTTAATCGGTTAGCCCACCACATCCAAAGTATAAATATAACACCGTATATCAGAAAAATAAAAATGTATCGGTGAAATAATTCAAAATATAAAGATCGCTCGATAGCTAAAAGTGTAAGTACGTAATTTCGAAGTATATTAAGTAAGTGTATAAACAAAACACCTAAAAGGATAAATAATCCTTTTATATAATTATTACCAGGGTACCAAAAGATAAAAATTGCATAAATCATTAACATTTCTAAACCATTGCAAGCGGCTCCAATTCTAACGATGGGTAAAATGCCGTCCTTAATAAAAACATATGTTTCACCTAGTTTTTTGCCAATCGTATAATGGCTTTCATAGCCACTTAAGTTTAATAAAGAACAAACAGCAATGGTAATGTTCTCGGTTACAAGGTGATCAAGTTTTCCAATAGGCTTAAGCCAAAATTCATATAGGCCAAACCATAATAAGTAAAAACTTATTGTTCCTATTATAAATTGAATAAATGCTCTGCTCATTATAAAATTAAAAAAGGAAGTAATGTTAGTTACTTCCTTTCAATATTAAGTTTTTAATTAAATATTTTATTTTTTACGTATATTCAATTTTTTGAGACCATAACCAATACCTGCCGCTGCCATCAAAGCTAAGCCGGTGTTAATAGGAGTATCAGTTACTGGTTCGAATAAAGCAGTATCATCAGGTTGAGCGAAGGAAGATACTGAAGATATAGCTAAAAGCACGATCAAAAGTATCAAATTAATCCAAATTTTGGGTTGGCGTTTCATTGGTTGTATTTGCTTCAAAAATAGTTTTTAGTCATCAAAATCGGAATTGTTATTGCTAATGGTGATTTTTCGTTTTAAGTTAATGAATATTAAAATGAAGTTTATTTCCTCTTAAAAATTCTTCAACAAACATACGTTTTTTTCCTTCTAGTTGGATTTCAATAATGTTAACAATTCCATCAAATGTACTATATTTTATAAAACTTTTATTATCCGTTATCACTTGTCCGGGTATTAATTCTTGTTTTTCTATGATATAATCAGCTGTATAAATTTTAATATTTTTTCCCTCTAATTGGCACGATGCTCCTGGATGAGGAGATAATCCTCTTATCTTATTGTATATATCTACACTTTTTTGGGTCCAGTCTATTACACAATCTATACTAAAAATTTTAGGTGCAACTTTAGTACTTGTGTTATCCTGTGGAACAGGGTTATAGTTATTAGTTTGAATGGCATGAAGTGTTTTAAGCATAACTTTTGCTCCAAGTTCCTTTAATATGTCATGTAAAGTTCCTGCATTCATGTCTGCTGTAATTGGGGTGCTTTCAGTAAAAATTAAATCACCAGTATCTATTTCTTGTTTTAAAAAAAAAGTGGAAACTCCAGTTTCTGTTTCTCCATTCATAATTGCCCAGTTTATGGGTGCTGCTCCTCTGTAGTCTGGTAATAATGAAGCATGTAAGTTAACTGTACCTAGTGAGGGCATATTCCAAACCACTTCTGGTAACATTCTAAAGGCTATTACAACCTGTAGATCTGCTTTATAACTTTTTAGTGTTTTCAAAAAGTCAGCGTCTTTGAGCTTTACAGGTTGAAGTACCGGAATTTGATTATTTTCAGCATATTGTTTTACAGCAGACGAAGTAATTTTCATCCCTCTACCCGCTGGTTTATCTGGCGCTGTTACTACTGCTACAACATTAAATCCTGCCTTAATCATTGCATCAAGAGAGGTTACTGAAAATTCGGGTGTGCCTAAAAAGATAATCCTCAAAATAGTTTTACATTAATCTTTCCAAAGGTATGGAAACAATACAAATGATAATGCTAATACAATGAAATTGATGGCAACAATAACGCCTAAATCTGCTAATAGTAGACTGCTATCAATTCCATCCATAGCCTTTTTGCTAGCTTTAACCAAAACCAGCAATAAGGGAATGATAATGGGAAAACTTAAAACCGGCATTAATAAATGGCCATTTCCACTTTTAGCTGCAATAGCCGATAAAAGAGTAAATGTTGTTGAAAATCCGATACTCCCTAAAAATAAAATAAGTATGTATAAAGCCTGCGATTGGGCTAAATTACCTAGCAATAAAGTATACACACCCAAACACAAACATGCTATAAAAAGCATGAATACATTATTGAAAATTATTTTGGCAATAATTATATGTTGAGGTGAGCTGATACTGAAGTAATATAACGAACGTCCTTTGTTTTCACCAATAAAGCCTTTTGCAACCGCACTTATAGATGAGAATAATAAAATAAGCCAAAAAAAAGCATTCCAAGTTGGAGCGTTCATTATTTTGACCGACAGAAATACTAAAAATACGGATGAAATAACATGTAGCAAAACGCCATTTAAGGCATAACGCATGCGCCACTCAGCTATCAAATCTTTTTTAAGAAGTGCAATGATGGGATGCTTCATTAACGTATTATTTTATCAACAAATACAAAATCTTTGTACAACAAATATTTGGATCTTTTTAATCTATATTGATTAAGCTTTGGTTGCCATGATTTTCTGATTTCATTCTCTTTAACTCCAGCTATTATTTGTTTTCGGAGTTCGTCTGTTCCTGCCAGCTTATCAAAAAAATCATTAAAAAACATAGACTTCATTGTGTCTTCTTGGTATAAATTAAGTATCCAATCAATATAAAGTCTAGGTTCATTTGCCAAAATTGTAGTTGCAAAATCACTTACCAAATAACCTTTACAGAGCTGATTTTTATAAGGGGGATTTTCGGCAACACCCGGAATTGATTTTGGTGTAAAGGAGTAATTTCCAGATTTGTTTTCAGGTTTTCCGATACATTCAAAAGGTTTGTCGGTCCCTCTTCCTAAACTATAATTGGTTCCTTCAAATAAACATAGGCTTGGGTACAAATCTATAGAAGCTTTTGTTGGTAAATTGGGTGATGGTTTAATGGGCAACGTATATTTTACCGAATGATCATATCCTTGCATTTTTATGACAGTTATAGCACATTGCAAAGAGTCTTTTAACCAATATTCTCCATTAATCATTTTAGCATATTCTCCAATTGTTAGCCCATGAACAATAGGCACTGGGTGCATACCCACAAATGATTTGAATGAAGGATTCAGCACTGGACCATCTACATAAAAACCATTTGGATTGGGGCGATCAAAAATGAGCAATGGTTTTTGGTATTCTGCACAAGCTTCCATTACATAATGTAAGGTAGATATATAAGTGTAAAACCTAGCACCTACATCTTGAATGTCAAAAATAACTACTTGGATATCTTTTAAATCTTGCTTGCTTGGTTTTTTATGATTGCCATAAAGCGAAATAACTTTAATGCCTGTTTGTTTGTCAATACCACTTTTAATATTTACGCCAGCACCATGGTTTCCTCTAAATCCATGTTCAGGAGCAAAAATCACTTTAATGTTCACCTTAAGTTTTTTAAGTGTATCAACCAAATGGGTAGTATTTATTACTGATGTTTGGTTAACTACCATTGCTACCGATTTGCCTTTTATCAAAGGAAGATAGGATGGAATTTGCTCAGCTCCCAAACTCATTTTTTGCTGAGCAATAGCAAATTGACAACAGCATATCATAAAAAAACAAATGAGCTTCTTATATTTGAGCATTCTTACAGATGAGATTTTCATTTTCATATTTTATAGCTAGACGGCTTTCTTCACAAAAAGGTTCGGGATCATCGCAATTAATTATTCGTATTGCAATGGGTGCCGTTGCTTTAAGTATTGCAGTAATGATTTTAGCGATTGCAATTGTAAAAGGATACCAGTCTGAAATTCGCAGTAAAATTATCGGTTTCAGTACGCATATACAAATTTCACATTTGGATATGAATAACTCCTTTGAAACCACACCTATATACCGTGATACACTGTTAGAAAAGTTACTTAAGCAACAGCAAGAGGTTTCTCATTTGCAACCATTTGCTATTAAAGCGGGTATTTTGAAAACTAAAAATGATTTTGCTGGAGTCGTTCTTAAAGGTGTGGATTCTACTTTTGATTGGCGTTTTTTGCAGCAACATTTACGTCAAGGTAATACCCTAAAATTTAGCTCCGAGGAAACAAGTACGGATATGTTTATTTCACAAACATTAGCCAATAAACTACAACTTGCATTGAATGACAAGGTATTGTTATACCTTGCTCAAGAGCCACCAAGAGTGAGGAGATTCACCATAACCGGTATTTACAATACTGGCCTTTCAGAGATGGATGAACTATATGCATTTGTAGATATGAGGCAAGTACAAAAACTCAATTCGTGGAACGAGTTTGCAATCAGTGGATATGAAATTGGGATACTCGATTACCACAAAATAGATCAAGTTTCCAATGAATTATTAGCCTTTTTACCTTATAATTTAGAAATACATACCATTCGCGATTTATACCCACAACTATTTGATTGGTTGGGGTTGCTCGATTTAAATGTATGGGTCATAATCATTCTAATGGTTATTGTAGCTTGTATAAACATGACTACGGCTTTGTTAATCTTAATTATTGAACGAAGCAATATGATAGGTATGCTCAAAGCCATTGGCGCTTCTAATAAAACGATTAGTAAAGTTTTTATATACATGGCAAGTTATTTAATACTTATGGGTATGTTAGTTGGTAATTTGGTGGGAATTGGGATTGCTTTATCTCAATATTATTGGGGATGGTTTCAATTATCTCAGGAATCCTATTACTTAAGTAAAGTGCCTATTCAATTAGATATCCTTGATATAGGTCTCATTAATCTGGGTAGTTTTATTATCTGCTTTTTAATTTTGTTGTTGCCTGCTCAGTTTGTATCTCGCATTTCACCTATTAAAGCCATACAGTTTCAATAGGTAAGTCATGTAACTCTATTTTTAATTAACGTAAACATTTGGATTTAATATCGCAACATACTTTTCTCATCAAGCAAAAAGCTTCCGAATTGGGCTTTTCTTTTTGTGGTATATCCAAAGCTGCATTTTTAGAGGCTGAAGCACCCAAGCTCGAAAGCTGGCTAAAAGCAGGCATGAATGGGCAAATGGGGTATATGGAAAACCATTTTGATAAACGCTTGGATCCGCGAATATTGGTTGACGGAGCTAAATCAGTACTCTCTTTTTTGTATAATTATTATTCTCCTCAAAAACAACTAGACACCCAAGCGCCAAAAATTTCTAAATATGCGTATGGTGAAGATTACCATACCGTAGTGAAAGATAAATTAAAAGAGTTATTACAGTATATTCAAGAAACAATTGGGGATGTTGGTGGTCGAGCATTTGTTGATTCTGCACCCATATTGGAAAGGGCTTGGGCCGTGAAAAGCGGATTGGGTTGGATGGGTAAAAATGCCAATATCATTCACCAAGGTAAAGGTTCTTTCTTTTTCTTAAGTGAGCTCATAATCGATTTGGAATTAAATTATGATAAACCTGCCACCGACCATTGTGGAACCTGCACGGCATGTATCGATGCTTGCCCAACTCAAGCCATTGTTGAACCATACAAGGTGGATGGAAGCAAATGCATTTCCTATTTTACCATCGAACTTAAAGATGCTATTCCTTCATCAATGAAAGGTAAACTTGATAATTGGATGTTTGGGTGCGATGTATGCCAAGATGTATGCCCATGGAATCGGTTTGCTTTGCAACACAAGGAACCCAAATTTTTGCCAAACAATGAAGTATTAGGCATGAACAAACAAGAGTGGATTGATATTACAGAAGCTGTTTTTCAACAAGTATTTAAAAAATCGCCTGTAAAAAGAACCAAATACAACGGTTTAAAGCGGAACATTGACTTCTTGTATAATAGCAAAACATAACGCTTGATGTATTATAATTGCCATTGATAATAAAGGAGATTTTGCTCAATATGCCATTTCAAAAAATACATATATTTATCTTTTTTTCTTTCCTTTTTGCCTTAAACACGGTGTTTGCTCAAATTCAAAAAGATGAATCCGACCCCCTTGGATTTGGAATTAAATTGGGTGTAAACATGCCAATTGTGGGTTCAACGTATGAAAACTACAGTGGGCTTGCTGGTATTAATTTGTCTGTTTTTTTGTCAAAAACAATTAACAATAGGTTTACGTGGACAAATGATCTTGGTTTTAGTTCTGTCTCCTTTAACAATACCTCAAACGATACTAAGTTTAATAACTATTATGTGGAATTAGGCACATTCTTGAGTTTTTATCCATCAGCCTATAATACCGACTTGGCTTTTATTGGAGGTATTCGTCCTTCTTATTTAATGTCGTATAATTCCCAAGTTTTTGAAAGAGGAAATTATAACAATAAAACACTATCCATTAACAAAAACGAAAAAGGACGAATTGATGCTACTGCTATGATTGGAATAAGTGTAGCACTATCACCAGTAGTTAATTTAGAAATGATGTATAACTATGGTCTTACCAATAAAAATTCCGAGTCGCAGGTTTTAGGACGACCTTCAACGGTAGAAATTAATATACGTCTCAATGCAGTTGCTCTTAAGCGCTCTTTGGACAATAAAGATGAAACAATACAAGAACAAGTTGAAAATTGCCATAAAGGGGTAGTATTAGTAATGCTTATTACGCCAAATGAAAAAGAAATAAACAGATTAAAAGCTGCTGGAAAGTTTGCTGATGCTGAGTTAATCGAAAATGACTTAAAACTTAGAAATGCAAAAGTGATTAAGGAGTTTAATAAAAATTTCGCATTTGCTCCTGTGTATTATTTTATGGATTCAAGTATTTACAAAGTTATTTCAGGTAATCTTAAAGGTGTTTTTGTAAACTACAATATGCAATCCGATACGGCTATTCAAGTAAACACATCCAATTATGTTATTGCTAGTTTTTGTGAAGATGTTTCGGAATATACCAAACGCAAACATTTTGGGTTGTTTGTATACGATAAAGGAATGAACCAATTGGAAAAACCATTTAACCATCCCAATCAATTGGCCAGCCCTATATTTGATTATGTTGTGGTAAATAATATAGAAAATAAATCACGCAAACCTTCTTATAATACCGTTCCATTTGATAAACTTATTTCAAAGTTGAATTCGCGGTTGTTTGGTTTTTTGTAGTAAAGGGTGTGGTATCAGCTTCGTTTATGAAGTTGGTTTTTTCATAATTTGAATATCGATTTTGTATTTATTTCGATATTCGAATTTCAATATTCAATGATTTATTAAAAGTAAACCTTTAAGCTAATTCTACCTGACCGCTCTTTTTCTAAATTTTTATATTATTTCGATATTCGAATTTCAATATTCATTAAAAGTAAACTTCTAATTTAATTCAAGCTACTTTTTTTATAATTTTCGTATTTGTATTTATTTCGAAATTCGAATTTCAATATTCATTAAAAGTAAACTTCTAATTTAATTCAAGCTACTTCTTTTTTAATTTTTGTATTTACATTTATTTCGAAATTCGAAATTGAATATTTCTAATGTATTCTGCTTCCTTGAGGAGTCAACTTTAACATAATTGCTGCTTCCCCAGTGAGTATTTCTTCCCAGCGTTTTTTTACATAGACTTCTCCTTTGTATACTTTAGCCAAGTCAATAAATGTTTTATAATGGCCAGCTTCGCTTACCATAAATTCGTGGTAAAACTGTTTGAGTTCTGCATCTTTAATATTGAGCGATAATACCCTAAAACGCTCACAACTTCTAGCCTCTATCATGGCTAATAAAAGCAATCGCTCTGCTACTTGTTCATTTCTATCTCCACCTTTGGTTACCAGTTTCAGCAATTCATTTACATATATATCCTTGCGCTGTGGTCCAAAAGAGTAGCCACGTTTTTCTAACTCTTTCAATACTTTCCTAAAATGCCCCCATTCTTCGGCAACAATGGCCGTGCAGGCTTTTACCATTTCTACCATTTCGGGGTAATGCACAATGAGTGAAATACCCGTAGTAGCTGCTTTTTGCTCACAATAAGCATGGTCTATTAAAATTTCTTCAATTGATTTTTCGGCAGCATTAGCCCAGCGTGGGTCGGTTGCAAGTTTAAGTCCTAACATGGGGGCAAAGCTATAAAATATGATTACCATCAGTAATTATATTTCTAAAAACCTGAAAATAATGTTGGTAAATATAAAAGACCACTTATATTTGCAGCCCGGTTTTGAAAAAAACTTGGACATCTCGGTATTAAGACTGATGGTTTAATTATCTCCTCAAACCCGCTCAGCATTGGATATTTTAAGTATTTTAAAATATTTTTTGTCTAGCGCTTGTTAAGCTAATTATTTCCCCCTACTTTTGCCGTCCTTTAAAAATAGAGTAATCGAACAAAAGTTATAATATGCCAACCATACAACAGCTTGTAAGAAAAGGCCGCACAGACATCAACTACAAGAGTAAATCTCCTGCATTAGATTCTTGCCCACAACGCAGAGGCGTGTGTACACGTGTTTACACTACTACACCTAAAAAGCCAAACTCGGCTATGCGTAAAGTAGCCCGTGTACGTTTAACCAACGGAAATGAAATTAACGCTTATATCCCAGGTGAAGGTCACAACCTTCAAGAACACTCTATCGTATTGGTACGTGGAGGTAGGGTAAAAGATTTACCGGGTGTTCGTTACCACATCGTTCGTGGTGCATTGGATACTGCGGGTGTTGCTGGTCGTAACCAGAGACGTTCTAAATACGGAACTAAAAAACCTAAAGCAGGAGCAGCAGCAGTTGATCCAAAAGCAAAAGCTAAAGGTAAAAAATAATTAGAAGGATAGTTTAGTTAGATACCATGAGAAAGACCAAACCTAAAAAACGCATTTTAACACCAGATCCAAAGTTTAACGATACGATGGTAACACGTTTCGTTAACAACATGATGTGGAGTGGAAAGAAAAGTACAGCATTTGCTATTTTCTATGATGCATTAAATAAAGTAGAAGTTAAACTTCAAGAACCAGGTGTTGATGTTTGGAGAAAAGCTCTAAACAATATTATGCCTTCTGTTGAAGTAAAAGCTAGACGTGTTGGTGGAGCAACTTTTCAAATTCCAATGGAAGTACCTGCTGATCGCAAGATTGCTGTAGGTATGAAGTGGATGATTGAATATGCACGCAGACGTTCCGAAAAATCGATGTCTGATAAATTATCAGCAGAAATTATTGCAGCTTCAAAAGGTGAAGGTGCTTCGGTAAAAAAACGTGAAGATACACACAGAATGGCTGAGGCAAACAAAGCATTCTCACATTTTAAAGTAAGTTAATTATAACCCAATAGCGATTATATAAATGTCACGCGACTTAACATTAACAAGAAACATAGGTATTGCAGCGCATATTGATGCGGGTAAAACTACCACTACCGAGCGTATTCTTTACTATTCTGGTGTAAACCACAAGATTGGTGAAGTACACGATGGAGCTTCTACTATGGACTGGATGGTTCAGGAGGCTGAACGTGGTATCACCATTACTTCTGCAGCAACTACTGTTGAATGGAAGTATCGCAATAAAAACTACCATATTAATATTATTGATACTCCAGGTCACGTTGATTTTACGGTTGAAGTAAACCGTTCGTTACGTGTATTGGATGGATTGGTATTTTTGTTCTCCGCTGTTGATGGTGTTGAGCCTCAATCAGAAACAAATTGGAGATTAGCGAATAATTACAACGTAGCTCGTTTGGGCTTCGTAAATAAAATGGACCGTTCGGGTGCCGATTTCTTAAACGTAGTAAAACAAGTTAAAGAAATGTTGGGTAGCCACGCAGTTCCTTTGCAATTACCTATTGGTGCCGAAGATGGATTTAAAGGAGTAGTTGATTTGATCAACTTCCGTGGAATGATTTGGAATGAGCATGATAAAGGTATGACTTACGAAACTATCGACATCCCTGCCGATATGATTGAAGAAGCTACTGAGTGGAGAGAGAAATTATTAGAAGCCGTTTCTGAATATGATGATAAGTTGATGGAGAAATTCTTCGAAGACCCTAAATCAATTACAGAACGTGAAATATTAGATGCGTTGCGTAAAGCAGTTATTGATATGAAGATTGTGCCTATGTTGTGCGGTTCTTCTTTCAAAAATAAAGGTGTGCAAACGATGTTGGATTTGGTAATGGAATTATTACCTAGCCCAATGGATAAAGAAGGTGTAACAGGAACCAATCCTGATACAGGTTTAGAAGTAACTCGTAAGCCTAGCGTTGATGAGCCTTTTACAGCATTAGCATTTAAAATTGCTACTGATCCTTTTGTAGGCCGTTTAGCATTTATGCGTGCATATGCTGGTAAACTAGATGCAGGTTCTTATGTTTTAAACACACGTAGTGGTAACAAAGAACGTATCTCTCGTATTTTCCAAATGCATGCTAATAAGCAAAATCCAATTGATGCTTTAGAAGCAGGTGATATTGGAGCAGCAGTAGGATTTAAAGATATTAAAACAGGTGATACTTTGTGTGCAGAGAAGTTTCCAATTGTATTAGAAGCAATGGATTTCCCTGAACCGGTAATTGGATTAGCTGTTGAGCCTAAAACACAGGCTGACTCTGATAGATTAGGAATGTCGTTAGCTAAATTAGCTGAAGAAGATCCTACCTTTAAAGTTAGAACAGACGAAGAAACAGGACAAACAGTAATTTCGGGAATGGGTGAGTTACACTTAGAGATTATTGTTGATAGATTAAGACGTGAGTTTAAAGTTGAATGTAACCAAGGAGCTCCTCAAGTTGCTTACAAGGAAACAATCACTAAATCAATTTCTCATCGCGAAACGTATAAAAAACAATCGGGTGGACGTGGTAAATTTGCGGATATTTCTTTTGAAATATCACCTGGTGATGCTACTAAATCTGGTCTTGAGTTTGTAAATGAAGTTGTAGGTGGATCTATTCCTAAAGAATTTATTCCAGCTGTTCAAAAAGGATTTGAAAAAGCAATGTCAAATGGAGTATTAGCTGGTTATCCAGTTGAGAGTTTGAAAGTTCGCTTATATGATGGTTCATACCATGCAGTGGATTCAGATTCTATCTCATTTGAAATAGCAGCAAGTATTGCATTTAAAGAAGCTTGTCGCAAAGCAAGTCCAGTATTATTGGAGCCAATTATGAAAATTGAAATCCTTACTCCTGAAGAAAACATGGGTGATGTGATTGGAGATTTAAATAAACGTAGAGGCCAATTAGAAGGTATGGATACTCGCGCAGGTTCTCAAGTTATCAAAGGA
Source organism: Bacteroidia bacterium (assembly GCA_044353855.1). Lineage (GTDB taxonomy): Bacteria > Bacteroidota > Bacteroidia > UKL13-3 > UKL13-3 > UKL13-3. Next base: position 193,858 of record JBILBF010000003.1, on the reverse strand, counting down.
AAAGTTCCATTGTCTGAAATGTTCGGATATGTAACCCAGTTACGTACCTTATCATCAGGTCGTGCAAGTAGCACAATGGAGTTTGATCATTACGCAGAAGCCCCACGTAATGTTCAAGAAGAAATATTAGCAAAAGTAAACGGTAAAGCCAAAGCTTAACATAATGGTGAATCAAAAAATAAGAATCAAACTAAAGTCTTTCGACTACAATCTTGTTGATAAATCAGCAGAAAAGATTGTAAAAACAGTAAAGTCTACAGGTGCAGTAGTAAGTGGACCCATTCCATTACCTACCCACAAAAGAATTTACACTGTTTTACGCTCACCTCACGTGAACAAGAAAGCAAGAGAGCAATTCCAATTATGCTCTTACAAAAGAGTATTGGATATATACAGTTCAACCGCTAAAACTGTAGATGCATTAATGAAATTGGATTTGCCAAGCGGAGTAGATGTTGAAATCAAAGTTTAACTGATAAAGAGATTAAGATATTATGTCAGGAATAATAGGTAGAAAAGTAGGCATGACCAGCGTATTCGATAGTACAGGGAAACAAATTCCTTGCACAGTTATCGAGGCGGGCCCGTGTGTAGTAACACAGGTAAAAACCATCGAAAAAGATGGTTACCAAGCTGTTCAGCTTGCGTATGGAGATAAAAAGGAAAAAAATACTCCCGCTGCGCAAAAAGGTATTTTCACGAAGGCTAACACCACTCCTAAGTCAAAATTAGCTGAATTCAAAGGATTTGAAACTGAACTTGCTTTAGGTCAAACCATTGAAGTTAATTCATTTGAAGTAGGAGAATTTATTGATGTGGTTGGTACTTCTAAAGGAAAAGGTTTTCAAGGTGTTGTTAAACGTCATGGATTTAGTGGGGTTGGTATGCAAACTCACGGTCAGCATAACCGTTTGAGAGCTCCAGGTTCATTAGGTGCTTCATCAGATCCTTCACGTGTATTCAAAGGAATGCGCATGGCTGGTCGTATGGGTGGCGTAAGAGTGAAGAAAACTAACCTTGAAATCCTTAAAGTTTTTAAAGACCAAAACTTATTAGTGGTAAAGGGAAGTGTTCCTGGTCATAAAGGTTCATTTTTATTAATAGAGAAATAGTGATGGAATTAGCAGTATTAAATACAACTGGAACAGAAACCGGTAAAAAAGTAAAGCTTTCTGAGAACGTATTTGGTGTACAACCAAACGATCACGCTATCTATCTTGATGTAAAGCAATATTTAGCTAACCAACGTACAGGTACGCACAAGTCAAAAGACAAAAGCGAACTAAGTGGTTCAACTAAAAAATTGCATAAACAAAAAGGTACTGGTGGATCCCGTAAAGGAAGTGTAAAAAGTGGTACTAGAGTTGGTGGTGCACGTATACACGGGCCACGTCCTCGCGATTACAGCTTCAAACTCAACAAAAAATTAAAACAATTAGCACGTAAATCAGCATTGACTTATAAAGCTAAAGAAAACAATATTACTATCCTTGAAAGCTTTAATTTTGATGGTCCTAAAACCACTCAATATTTAACAATCTTGAATAGTTTAAAGTTAAACTCAGAAAAAACCTTATTGGTTATACCTGATTATAACGATAATATTTATAGATCGAGCAGAAACTTACCTAAAGCAAAAGTAATGACAGCAAGAGACCTCAATACATATGAGATTTTAGCAGCCAGTAAACTTATTTTAGTTGATACTTCGGTTTCGGTTATTGAGGAAATTTTAAATTCAGAAAAATAATGAGCATACTTAAAAAGCCTTTAATTACTGAAAAGTCAACGGCTCATAGCGAGAAGTTAGGTCAATTCGGTTTCTTAGTTGACAAGTTGGCAAGCAAACCTCAAATTATAAAAGCCATCGAGACTTTATATTCAGTTGATGTTACCGGAATTAGCACGATGCGCTATGCAGGTAAAACAAAATCTCGCATGACTAAAAAAGGGTTATTCTCAGGAAGAAAACCTTCATTTAAAAAAGCAATTGTTACATTGAAAGAGGGTCAAGTAATTGATTTCTTCCAAAACATATAATAAGCAAAATGGGAATTAGAAAATTTAAACCCGTAACAGCCGGAACTAGATTTAAAGCCGTAAATACTTTTGAGGAGATTACAAAATCTACTCCAGAAAAGTCTTTACTTGTAGCTAAAACAAGATCTGGTGGTCGTAACGACAGCGGTAAAATGACCATGAGATACATGGGTGGTGGGCACAAACAAATGTACCGTATCATTGATTTTATTCGTGAGAAAAAATCAATACCTGCAATTGTACACTCAATTGAATATGATCCAAATCGTAGCGCACGTATTGCTTTGTTGCATTATGTTGATGGCGAAAAAAGATATATTGTTGCTCCACATGGCTTGAAAGCTGGTACTACTGTTGTAAGTGGTCCAGGTTCCTCACCAGATATTGGGAATACTTTACCACTTTCGGAAATTCCATTGGGTACTGTTATTCACAACATCGAATTATTGCCTGGTTGTGGAGGTAAGTTGGTTCGCTCAGCAGGTTCATTTGCACAGTTATTAAACCGTGATGGTAAATATGCTGTAGTAAAATTAGCTTCTGGAGAAACACGTATGATTTTAACAGCTTGCTCAGCAACGATTGGTTCTGTATCAAATCCTGATCACAACCAAGAGCGTATGGGTAAAGCAGGTGCAAACCGTTGGAGAGGTCGCAGACCGCGTACACGTCCGGTAGCGATGAATCCTGTAGATCACCCAATGGGTGGTGGTGAAGGTAGAGCTTCAGGAGGTCATCCACGTTCACGTAATGGTATCAAATCAAAAGGATACAAAACACGTACACCTAAGAAATATTCGAATAGATTCATCATTGAAAAGAGAAAGAAATAAGATATGGCACGCTCTCTAAAAAAAGGACCTTACATTGAGGCAAAACTTGAGAAAAAAGTTACCGCAATGACTGAGTCAAAGAAAAAAACTGTCATCAAAACATGGTCAAGAAGATCAATGATCGCTCCTGATTTTGTTGGACATACGTTTGCAGTTCACAACGGAAATAAATTTATACCTGTTTATGTAACTGAAAACATGGTAGGTCATAAATTCGGTGAATTTGCTCCTACTCGTACATTCAAAACTCACCCTGTTAAAAAAGACTAACAATGGAAGCAGTAGCAAGATTAAATAATTGTCCAACATCTCCTCGCAAAATGAGATTGATTGTTGACCTCATTAGAGGTAAAAAAGTAGAAGAAGCATTGCATATTTTGCGTTTTAATAACCAAAAAGAAAGTGCTCCTCGTGTAGAAAAGTTATTACTTTCTGCAATGGCTAATTGGGGTCAAAAAAATGATGGTGCTCGTGTTGAAGAATCCGAATTATTCATTAAAACTGTTTTTGTTGATAGTGGTGCAATGCTTAAACGCGTTAGACCTGCTCCTCAAGGACGTGCACATAGAATTAGAAAACGTTCTAACCACGTTACATTAATAGTAGATAGCAAAGTTGCAACTGCAACTCAAGTAGTAGAAACAACAACCGAAGCATAAAAAAGTAAATACAATGGGACAAAAAGTAAACCCGATAGGAATAAGACTTGGTATCGTTCGCGGTTGGGAATCTAACTGGTACGGTGGAAAAAACACAGCTGAGAAACTTATAGAAGATGAGAAAATAAGAAAATATTTACGCGCTCGTATTTCCAAAGGAGGTGTTGCACGTATCATCATCGAACGTACAATCAAACGTGTAATTATCACAATTCATACATCTCGTCCAGGTATCGTAATTGGTAAAGCTGGTTCAGAAGTTGATAAGATTAAAGAAGAAATTAAAAAGCTAACTAAGAAAGATGTTCAAATCAATATTTTTGAAATTAAACGTCCTGAATTAGACGCTGCTCTTGTAGGTGAAAATATAGCTAACCAATTACAAGCTCGTGTTTCTTTTAAACGTGCAGTTAAAATGGCAATCGCTTCAACCATGAGAATGGGTGCTGAAGGAATTAAAGTTCAAGTTGCTGGTCGTTTAGGTGGTGCTGAAATGGCACGTACCGAAAGCTTTAAAGAAGGACGTACACCATTGCATACATTACGTGCTGATATTGACTATACTATTGCTGAAGCGTTAACAGTTTATGGTAAAATTGGTATCAAAGTTTGGATTTGCAAAGGCGAAGTATACGGTAAACGTGATTTATCACCAAACGTAGGACTAAGTGCATCCGAAAACAAAGGTGGCGAGCGTAGACCAGGAGTAGGAAACGAAAGAAGAGGTGATAGACCTGATAGACCTTCACGTGGTGGAAATGATCGTAGAGGAGGAAATTCGAATGGTGGGGAGCGCAAAGGTGGAAACACTGGAGGTGCTGATAGAAGAAAAAAATAATTTACACACTTAAGTATAATACTGTAAGACAATGTTACAGCCAAAAAGAACCAAATATAGGAAAATGCAAAAGGGCCGTGTGCGCGGAAACGCTACACGTGGAGCCGAGATTGCGTACGGATCGTTCGGTTTAAAATCAACCGAAGTAAGCTTCCTCACCGGAAAACAGTTAGAAGCTGCTCGTGTAGCTCTTAACCGTTTCATGAAGCGTGAGGGGCAAGTATGGATCAGAGTATTTCCTGATAAGCCAATGACAAAAAAACCAGCTGAAGTACGTATGGGTAAAGGTAAAGGAGCTCCCGAATATTGGGTAGCTGTTTGTAAGCCAGGCACCATTATTTTTGAAGCTGACGGAGTACCAATGGCAGTAGCAAAAGAAGCAATGAGACTTGCTTCTCAAAAATTGCCAGTCGTTACTAAGTTTATTGTTAAAAACGATTATTCAGAATAACATGAAAATTGCAGAAATTAAAGAATTAGCAGATAAGGAACTTGCCGCTAGAATTAGAGAAGAAAAAGCACAAGTAGCTAAAATTAAATTTAGCCATGCGGTAACTCCTATTGATAGCCCGGCTAAAATCAAAGAGGGCAAGAAATTAGTAGCTCGTTTGCTTACTGAGCAAAAAAGACGAGTATTAGCCAATGCTCAATAATATTAGTAACATGGAAAACACAGTAGAAACCAGAAATTCGCGTAAGGTAATCATCGGTAAGGTGCTTAGTAACAAGATGGAAAAAACCATCGTAGTAAGTGTTGAGCGTAAGGTGATGCACCCGAAGTATGGTAAGTTCATTAAGATGACTTCCAAATTTAAAGCTCATGATGAGAAAAATGAATGTTCCATCAATGATGTTGTTAAAGTAATGGAAACACGTCCTTTGAGCAAAGACAAAAGATGGAGATTAGTAGAAATTATCGAAAAAGCTAAATAAGATGATACAACAAGAAAGTCGTTTAAAAGTAGCCGATAATAGCGGTGCCAAAGAAGTGCTTTGTATAAGAGTATTGGGTGGTACTGCAAGACGTTATGCGTCTGTTGGCGATAAAATAGTAGTAACTGTAAAGTCTGCTATCCCTTCTGGTAATGTTAAAAAAGGTACGGTTTCAAAAGCTGTAGTGGTGAGAACCAGAAAAGAAGTGAGAAGAGCAGATGGTTCTTACATACGTTTTGATGATAACTCATGTGTTTTGTTAAACGCACAAGATGAACCAAGAGCAACACGTATTTTTGGCCCAGTAGCTCGTGAGTTGAGAGAAAAACAATTTATGAAAATCGTATCATTAGCACCGGAGGTACTATAATATGGAAAGAAAATATAATAAAATAGCAAAGCTTCATATCAAAAAAGGAGATATGGTGCAAGTAATGTCAGGCGATGATAAAGGCAAAAAAGGCCATGTACTTGAAGTATTTAATACCAAGGGTCGTTGCATCGTAGAAGGCGTTAATATCGTTAGCCGTCATACCAAACCAAGTGCACAAAACCAACAAGGTGGTATTATCAAAAAAGAAGCAACGATTAATATTTCTAACTTAATGTTAGTTGATAAAGCAGGAACTCCTAGCCGTATTGGTCGTAAGTTGAACGATGCAGGTAAGTTGGTTCGTTTTTCAAAAAAATCAGGTGAAATAATTGACTAAGGATATGTATACTCCAAGATTAAAAGAACAATATTTAAAGGAAGTAATTCCTGCACTTAAAGAAAAATTTGCATACGGTAATGTTATGCAAGTTCCTAAGTTAACTAAGATTTGCCTAAACCAAGGTGTAGGTGCAGCTGTGGCTGATAAAAAATTAGTAGATCAAGCAGTTGAAGAAATGTCAACTATTGCGGGACAACGTGCAGTTTCTACAAAATCTAAAAAGGCCATTTCTAATTTTAAATTAAGAGAAGATTTGCCAATTGGATCACGTGTTACTTTACGTGGTGATAGGATGTATGAGTTTTTGGATCGTTTAGTTTCAATTTCACTTCCACGTGTGCGTGATTTCGCAGGATTGAATGACAAAGGATTTGATGGAAGAGGTAACTACACTTTAGGTGTTACAGAACAAATCATTTTTCCCGAAATCGTTATTGATAAAGTAAATAAAATCAACGGTATGGACATCACTTTTGTGACAACAGCAGTTACCGATGAAGAGTGTTTATCTCTACTTAAAGAATTTGGTTTACCGTTTAAAAATCAAAAATAATGGCTAAAGAATCAGTTAAAGCACGTCAAAGAAAAAGAGAAGCAGTTGTTGCTCGTTACAAAACGAAGCGTGAAGCATTAAAAGCTGCTGGCGATTATGCAGGTTTACAAAAACTACCTCGTAACGCATCACCTGTTCGTTTAAAAAACCGTTGCCAACTTACTGGTCGTCCAAAAGGTTATATGCGTGAATTCGGTGTATGCCGTAATCAGTTCCGCGAACTAGCTTTGATGGGTAAGATTCCAGGAGTTACCAAAGCAAGTTGGTAATTAAATAAAAAAAAATTGTTAAGGGATGAGAATATACATATATTCGCACCCCTTAATTTTTATAATTATAAACAATCCTCAGTAAGCAAGAGTGCCTTTGGCTAACTACTTACGAGTAATATTAACAAATATGACTGATCCGATTTCAGATTACCTAACAAGGTTACGCAATGCGATCAAGGCTAACCACCGCATTGTAGAGATTCCAGCTTCAAACTTGAAGAAGGAGGTTACTAAAGTCCTTTTTGAAAAGGGCTATATCTTAAACTATAAGTTTGAAGATGTTGCCAATCATCAAGGATCAATCAAAATAGCGTTGAAATACAACCCTATTACCAAAACATCAGCAATCAAATCTTTACAACGTGTAAGTACACCTGGATTACGTAGGTATTCTGGTGTTACTACTATGCCACGTGTTATTAACGGTTTAGGTATTGCTATTTTAACAACTTCAAGAGGTGTAATGACCGACAAAGAAGCCCGTAAATTAAACGTGGGTGGTGAAGTTTTATGTTACGTTTATTAATCAATAGGAGGTAAAAATATATGTCACGTATAGGAAAAGCGCCAATTAAGTTACCTGCCGGAGTTGAATTAAAAGTATCAAACGGTAATATAGTAACTGTTAAAGGACCTAAAGGAGAATTACACCAAACGGTGGATGCTGATATTAAAGTGGAAGTTGAAAATAGCGAAATTTTAGTAAAGCGCCCAACTGATCAAAAACGCCATAAAGCAATGCATGGTTTGTATAGATCTTTAATCAATAATATGGTTACAGGAGTAACCGATGGCTACAAAGTTCAACAAGAACTAGTCGGAGTTGGTTACAAAGCCACCAATGAAGGAAATATCCTTGATTTAACGTTAGGTTTTTCGCATCATATTTACTTTGAAATTCCCAAAGAAATTAAGCTTAAAACAGAACAAGAGAAAGGTAAAAATCCAATTATAACTTTGGAGAGTGCAGACAAGCAGTTAATCGGACAAGTTGCTGCAAAAATTAGAAGCTTACGTAAACCTGAACCATACAAAGGTAAAGGTATCAAATTTGTAGGTGAACAATTAAGAAGAAAAGCCGGTAAAACAGCATCTAAATAAAACTTAAGAATTATGTTGGCTAAAGTAAAAAGAAGAACAAAAATCAAAGCAGGCATTAGAAGCCGCGTTTTTGGTACACCTGAAAGACCACGTTTGTCGGTATTCAGAAGTAATAAACAAATTTATGCTCAAGTTATTGATGATGTGCATGGTAAAACCCTAGCTTCAGCATCGTCAAAAAGCTTAACAGATAAGATGACAAGTGTTGAGAAATCAGCAATTGTTGGAAAAGCATTAGCAGAAAAAGCCTTACAAGCAGGCATCAACACTGTTGTATTCGATAGAAATGGTTTTTTATACCATGGTCGAGTTAAAAGTTTAGCTGATGGTGCAAGAGAGGGAGGTTTAAAATTTTAATCAATTATATGAGGCTGAAAAGCTTCTTTAATTAACAGATAAATATGTCAACAGCTAACGTAAAAAGAGTAAAAACAACCGAAATCGAACTTAAAGAAAAAGTAGTATCGATTAACCGTGTTGCCAAAGTAACAAAAGGTGGTAGAACATTTAGTTTTTCAGCACTTGTTGTAGTTGGTGATTCGAATGGTGTTATAGGTTATGGTTTGGGTAAAGCAAACGAGGTTACTGATGCAATCAATAAAGGAATTGATGATGCAAAGAAAAACCTTGTTAAAGTGCCTATCCTTAAAGGAACTGTTCCGCATGAACAATTAGGTAAGTATGGTGGAGGTCGTGTGTTTTTAAAACCGGCAGCTCATGGTACTGGTGTTATAGCAGGTGGTGCAATGCGTGCAGTATTAGAAAGTGCAGGAGTAACGGATGTACTCGCAAAATCGAAAGGATCATCCAATCCACATAATGTTGTGAAAGCAACTATAGATGCATTGTTAAATATGCGTGATGCATATACAATTGCTCAACAAAGAGGAATTAGTTTAAAGAAAGTTTTTAACGGAGAGTAATACAGATGGCAAAAGTTAAAATTACACAGGTAAAATCGATTATCGACAGACCTGAACCACAAAAAAGAACCATCAGAGCTTTGGGTTTCACTAAAACAAATCAAACGCTGGAAAAAGAGGGTACACCTCAGATCTTGGGTATGATTAGAAAGGTAGCTCATTTACTTGTTATTGAAAACGTTTAATTAAGAAGTTAATAAGATGAAATTACATACATTAAAACCTGCTCCTGGTTCAATCAAAAGAGAAGGAAAACGTGTTGGTCGCGGTGAAGGATCTGGAAAAGGTGGAACTGCTGCTCGCGGACACAAAGGTGCAGGCTCACGCTCAGGTACTAGTACAAAAAGAGGATTTGAAGGTGGTCAGATGCCTTTATACAGACGTGTTCCTAAGTTTGGATTTAAAAACCTAAACCGAGTTGAATTTGCTGGTATCAATTTGGATAAACTTCAATCATTGGTTGAAGCAAAAGGACTTACTTCAATTGATTTAGATACTTTCATAACAAATGGTTTAATATCAAAGAAAGACCTTGTAAAAGTTTTAGGTCGTGGTGAAATAAAAGTTGCAGTTGAAGTCAAAGCTCATGCTTTTTCTGAAACAGCTAAAAAAGCTATTGAAGCTGCAGGAGGTTCTGTAGTTCTTGTTCCAACCTATAAAGTTGCTGCTATTTAATTCATGAAAAAACTCATCGAGACCATAAAAAACATCTATAGGATTGAAGAGTTGAGGTATAAACTTGCAATAACCTTTTGGTTGTTGTTGATTTACCGATTTGGAACTTACGTTACATTACCTGGAGTAGATCCTAATATGTTGCAAGGTTCTGAGGCACAAGCTGCTGATGGTATTTTTGGGCTAATTAATATGTTTGCTGGTGGTGCATTTGGACGCGGTTCTATCTTCGCCTTAGGTATTATGCCATATATCTCTGCTTCCATTGTTGTTCAATTATTAACTATGGCAGTTCCTACTTTTCAAAAAATGCAAAAGGAGGGAGAAGATGGTCGCAGAAAAATTAATCAAATTACGCGTTATTTAACAATAGCAATAACTGCGGTTCAATCAGTAGGGTTTTTAATCAATTTAAAATCAGAAAATCCTAATGCTATTTTGTCAATTACACATCCTGAAGTTCTTTCTGACTTTATGTTCATGTTTACCTCTGTAATTGTTTTAACTGCAAGTACAATGTTTGTATTATGGTTAGGTGAGCGTATTACTGATAAAGGAATTGGAAATGGTATTTCACTTATAATTATGATTGGAATAATAGCTCGTTTACCTTTTGCTTTAAAAGACGAGTTTAATTTTAAATTATCAGAATCAGGTGGAGGTTTAGTGATATTCTTAATTGAACTTGCTGCATTGTTTGCAATAATCATGGCAGTGATTATGTTAGTACAAGGAGTTCGCAAGATTCCAGTACAATATGCTAAAAAAATAGTTGGTAATCGTCAGTTCGGAGGAGTTCGTCAGTATATTCCTTTAAAGGTAAATGCTGCAGGTGTAATGCCTATCATTTTTGCTCAAGCACTAATGTTTATACCATCTACTGTTGCTCAGTTTTTTCCTGATTACGAAGCGGCACAAGGAATTGTAGCTATTTTTGTAAATCCTGGTTCATTTGGTTATAATTTAACCTTTGCTATATTAATCATCATTTTTACATACTTCTACACAGCAATTTCGGTTAATCCAACTCAAATTTCTGATGATATGAAACGTAATGGTGGATTTATTCCTGGTGTAAAACCTGGAGCATCTACAGCTACTTTTATTGATGATGTTATGTCACGTATTACATTACCAGGTGCTATATTTTTAGCTATTGTAGCGATACTGCCAGGTTTGGCAGGTGTTTTAAATATAAATAGCCAGTTTGCACAGTTTTATGGAGGTACATCACTACTTATTTTAGTAGGAGTAGTATTGGATACATTGCAACAAGTGGAAAGTCATTTATTGATGCGTCATTACGATGGATTAATGCAATCTGGTAGAATTAAAGGAAGATCAGCAGTAAGTGCTGCATAAAAAGTTGGCAATTATAAAAATAACTGCTACATTTGCAGCCCTTAAAAGTAAAACATGTCGAAACAAGCTCTAATTAAACAAGATGGTATTATAATGGAAGCATTGTCAAATGCCATGTTTAGAGTACAGCTTGAAAATGGACACGAAATTATAGCACACATCTCTGGTAAAATGAGAATGCACTACATTAAAATTTTACCAGGCGATAAAATATCGGTTGAGATGTCGCCATATGATTTATCAAAAGGAAGAATAATTTATAGATACAAATAACATGAAGGTTAGAGCATCAGTAAAAAAACGCAGTGAAGACTGTAAGATTGTGAAACGCAACGGAGTTGTTTTCGTAATAAACAAAAAAAATCCCAAATTCAAACAACGTCAAGGATAATATATAACTATGGCTCGTATATCAGGTATTGATTTACCAAAAAATAAGCGTGGTGAGATTGGACTTACCTACATTTTCGGAATAGGTCGTTCAACTGCGATTAAGATTTTAACCGATAACGGTATCAACTTGGATAAGAAAGTTCAAGATTGGGATGATGACGATTTGAATAAAATCAGAAAGCATATCACTGAATTAATTACCGTAGAAGGCGAATTGCGTTCGGAGAAACAATTAAACATTAAACGTTTAATGGATATTGGTTGTTACCGAGGCTTACGTCACCGTAAAGGATTGCCTGTTCGTGGTCAGCGTACTCGTACGAACTCTCGTACCCGTAAAGGAAAACGCAAAACAGTGGCAGGTAAGAAAAAAGTTACTAAGTAATAAGTTGTAAAAAGAATTAACAATGGCTACAAATACAAGTAAAAAAACTAGCAAGAAAAAAACGGTTACGATTGACTCTTTAGGTCAAGCTCACATCCAAGCTAGTTTTAATAATATCATTATTTCACTAACCAATTCAAAGGGACAAGTTGTTTCTTGGGCATCGGCTGGTAAAATGGGATTTAGAGGTTCAAAAAAGAATACACCCTATGCAGCACAAATGGCTGCAGCTGATTGCGCTAAAGTTGCAGTAGACATGGGAATGAAAAAAATTGAAGTATTCGTTAAAGGACCAGGTTCAGGACGTGATTCGGCTATACGTACATTAGCTGGTGCTGGTTTAGAAGTAACAACCATTAAGGATATTACTCCAATGCCACATAACGGATGTCGCCCTCCAAAAAAGAGAAGAGTTTAATTATTAACGAATTAGAAGAAATAAGCAATGGCTAGATTTATAGGAGCAAAAACTAAAATCGCACGTAAGTTCAAAGAAGCGATTTACGGTCCCGATAAAAACTTTGATAAGAGAAGTTATCCTCCAGGACAACACGGACAATCTCGTAAGCGTTCAAAACCAACTGAATATGCTATTCAGTTAACTGAGAAGCAAAAAGCAAAATATACTTATGGTTTATTGGAACGTCAGTTCTACAAAACATTCGAAGAAGCTGCTCGAAAAAAAGGTGTTACAGGTGAAAACTTGATGAAATTTTTGGAAGCACGTTTGGACAACACTGTTTTCCGTTTAGGATTTGCTACAACCAGAGATCAAGCTCGTCAGTTGGTAAATCACTGCCATATTACAGTAGGTGGTAAAGTAGTGAATATTGCTTCTTATTCTCTTAAACCTGGAGAAGTAGTTGGAGTTCGTGAAAAATCAAAATCTTTAGAAGTAATTAGTGCTGCTATGCATGCAAGTAATCCTGCTAAATTTAACTGGTTAAACTTAGATGCAAAAGCAATGCAAGGAACCTTTTTAGCTTTCCCAGAAAGAGAAAATATTCCTGAAAATATCAAAGAACAATTAATCGTTGAATTGTATTCAAAATAATAATTAATCAACTACATAAATGGCTATTCTCGCATTTCAAAAACCCGATAAAGTTATCATGCATAAAGAAACTGACTTCTTTGGTCAGTTCGAATTCCGCCCTTTGGAAAAAGGTTACGGTGTTACTATTGGTAACGCATTGCGTAGAATTCTTCTTTCATCTTTAGAAGGCTATGCTATTACCTCAGTAAAAATTACTGGTGTTGAACATGAGTTTTCTACTATAAAAGGTGTGATTGAAGATGTAACCGAAATCGTTTTAAACTTAAAACAAATTCGTTTCAAACGAGTAGTTGATGGAGTAGATAACGAAAAAGTATTTATTAGTGTAAAAGGCCAAGAGCATTTTACGGCTGGTGAAATAGGTAAACATACCAATGCATTTAAAATATTAAATCCAGATTTGATCATTTGCAATATGGATCCTAAGGTTCATATCGAAATGGAAATTACGGTTGAAAAAGGTAGAGGTTATGTTCCAGCTGAAGAAAACAAACCTAAAGATGCAGTGATTGGTTTAATTCCAGTAGATGCAATTTTTACGCCAATAAAAAATGTAAAATACAGCGTTGAAGATTACCGAGTTGAGCAAAAAACAGATTATGAAAAATTAACTGTAGAGATTGCTAGCGATGGATCTATTCATCCAGAAGATGCTTTAAAAGAAGCAGCTAAGATTTTGATTCAACATTTCATGTTATTCTCGGACGAACTTATAACTTTAGATACTCAAGTTAAAGAAGCTCCTCAAGAGGTTGATGAAAATGTATTGCACATTCGTAAAATATTGAAAACGCCTCTATCTGATCTTGATTTATCAGTTCGTGCATACAACTGCTTAAAAGCTGCTGATATCAAAACGTTAGGAGAGTTAGTTGCTTTTGATATTGCTGACTTATTAAAATTCCGCAACTTTGGTAAAAAATCACTTTCAGAATTGGAAGAACTTGCTAGAGACAAAGGGTTAACTTTTGGAATGGATGTAGTTAAGTATTTAGGCAACGAAGAATAAATATAATAGACTGTAAAAACAGACAAATTTTTTGAACGATGAGACACGGAAAAACAGTTAATCACTTAGGAAGAACAGCATCACATAGAAATGCGATGTTAGCCAATATGGCATCTTCACTAATTGTTCATAAACGTATTACTACAACTCTTGCAAAAGCAAAAGCATTGCGTAAATATGTAGAGCCTATCATAACCAAAGGTAAGGATGATTCTACAAACTCACGTAGAGTTGTATTTAGCTACTTACAAAGCAAAGATTCAGTGAAAGAATTATTTGGTATTGTAGCACCTAAAGTTGGTGAAAGACCAGGAGGATACACTCGTATTTTAAAATTAACCAACCGGAAAGGTGATAACGCAGAAATGGCTATCATGGAATTAGTTGATTTTAACGAAGTAGTAATGAATGATAAAGCAATTAAAACTGAAGCCAAGAAAACAACCCGTAGAAGCCGTGCAAAAGCACCCAAAGCTTCTGATGTAGCGGCTGAAGAAACAACAACAGAATCAGCAGAGTAATTTACACTTTACGATAAACAAAAAAGACGACTAATAGTCGTCTTTTTTGTTTAGGCTATTTTTAATTATTTTAGAAAAAATTAATATTTACTCAAGTAAATTTACAGTAAATTCGTGATTGCATTAAAACAACATTTTTAAATGAAACATATCAATATTGTATTGCTAACTATTACACTTTTAATAAGTAGCTCTTTTAAAAAATCGGATGAATTACAATGGCTTGGTTTTGACGAAGGTTATAAGTTAGCACAGAAAAAAGGTAAGATTATGCTTGTAGACGTTTATACAGATTGGTGTGGTTGGTGTAAACGAATGGATAGAGATACCTATTCACAATCTGAAGTAATAGGTCTTATTAATATAGACTATGTTGCAATTAAGTTTAATCCAGAAGTTGAAGGAACATATACATTTGAAGGAAAAAAATATTCGGGTAATGAACTTGCAGGTGTTTTAAGTAAAAACCAATTAGGAGGTTACCCTACTACAATTTTTTACCAGCCTAAAAATAAAAAAACAACTGTTGTAGGTGGATATAAAGATGCAAAAGGATTAAAGGTAGTACTTGAAAGTGTGAAGAAAGATTTCATATCAAATTAGCATTACTTCAACCAATATTTAAAAGGGTTTGTCTGTTTGATCAGCAAACCCTTTTTAGTTATAAGATATTGTAGCATTCTCTACTCAAATTTTAAAAATGGTGAGTGATAATTAAGGAATAATTTACTGGCAATAAATTGAACTCCCTTAATTATCAAATAACTCACCTAGAAATCAATCAAAATTTCATTTGTAAAATTACGTATTTATTTAGTATTATTGTGCTAAATAATTTAGTATTTTGAAGATAGCAAACAATATCAAGTACTTACGTTCCCTTAAAGGTTGGAATCAGCTGCAATTAGCCGAACAATTGAACATAAACCGTTCGCGTGTCGGTTCATATGAAGAGGGACGTGCAGAACCTTCAATTGGGGTACTTATTCAACTTTCAACACTGTTTCATGTAGCTATAGATGCCTTGCTTAAGTGTGATTTGCATAAAACAGATGGTGCATCTTTGATGAAAGTTGCTGAAAACAGATTGCTGTTTCCTATAATGGTGGATGCAAATAATAATGATTTGGTTGAAGTGGTAACAGCTAAAGCGTCTGCTGGTTATTTAAATGGTTACAGCGATCCAGAGTATTTTGAAAAACTACCTAATATGAATTTGCCATTTAGGATTATTGGTAAACATAGAGCTTTTCCAATTAAGGGGGATTCGATGCCTCCTCTTAAAGATGGAAGTTTTGTAATTGGAAAATTTGTGGAAACCATTGCAGATATAAATGATGGTGATACATATATTTTAATTACCAAAGAGGAAGGAATTGTATATAAACGTATTTATAAAAAGGAGGAAAATAAACTCGAGTTGCATTCTGATAATAAAACGTATTCATCATATAACGTAAATACTTCTGAAGTGTTGGAAATATGGCAATTTGTATGCACGCTTAATGTTTCTGATAAAAAAGAAGAGGAATTAAATTTAGATAGTATCATGAATATGCTCAGAAGTATGAGAGTTGAAATAGAAAGTTTAAAAAAAATTAACCTATAAAACACCAACTATTTTTAATTTATAAAATTAAACAATGCAATTATTTACACCACCTGAGCTGTTAAAAGGAAGAGGTTCTCAATTTAATCCGCCAAATCATTTTAGCAAATACGAAACGGTAACTGAATATATGGAAGGGTTGGATGAACCGCTTATACAAGAGGTGCGTACACAAGTATTTTTTGACTATCCCAAAAAAATAATTAATGTAATTAAGAGTCCGGACGTGGGTATGCAATTTTCGGTTAATCCTTACCAAGGATGTGAGCATGGCTGTATTTATTGTTATGCTCGCAACTCTCATGAATACTGGGGTTTTAGTGCAGGTTTAGATTTTGAGTCTAAACTAATTGCCAAACCCAATGCTCCTCAATTATTGGCTCAAGCTTTTGAACATAAAAACTGGAAACCAGCAGTTATATCGTTATCAGGTAATACCGATTGTTACCAACCCATTGAGCGCAAATATGAGTTAACACGAAAATTGTTAGAAGTATGTTTAAAGTATAAAAATCCAGTTGGAATAATCACCAAAAATCAATTGGTATTAAGGGATTTGGATTTATTGAAGCAATTAGCCCAACATAATCTTGTTCAAGTATGTGTTACCATTACTTCACTAAATGAAAGTATTCGTCAAAAATTAGAACCGCGAACCTCAACCTATCAAAATAGATTGAACATCATTAGTTCATTATCAAAGGCAGGTATACCTTGTGGAGTAATGGTTGCACCTATTATTCCTGGCCTTACTAATTATAGTATAAGTGAAGTGATTGAAGCAGCAGCAAATGCTGGAGCTCACACTGCTGGATATACATTACTTAGGTTAAATGGTCAAGTAGAACATTTATTTATTGATTGGGTAAACAAAGCATTTCCAGATGCAGCAGATAAAATACTAAAACAAGTTGCAGAATGCCATGGTGGTAAACTCAATGATTCTCGTTATGGAACACGTATGAAAGGAGAAGCTAAAATAGCCGAAAGTATCCATAGTTTATTCAGTGCTTCTCGCAAAAAATACATGAATATTGAAGCTGATTTTACATTTAATCTTACTGCTTTTGAAAGACCTTTAAAAGGTGGGCGACAAATCGGTTTATTTTAAAGCATTTTGTTTGATTTCCTCAACAATATTTGGATCTAATAAAGTTGATGTATCACCTAAGTTTTCTGTTTCACCTTCAGCTATTTTGCGAAGTATTCTGCGCATAATTTTGCCACTTCGAGTTTTGGGTAACCCTTTTACAAATTGTATTTTATCGGGTTTGGCAATTGCTCCAATAATTCGGGATACCGTTTGGGAAATATCTTTACGCATTTGCTCTTCATCTCCATGCATGTGCTCTAAAATAATGTAGGCATAAATTCCTTGTCCTTTAATATCGTGC
Source organism: Bacteroidia bacterium (assembly GCA_044353855.1). Lineage (GTDB taxonomy): Bacteria > Bacteroidota > Bacteroidia > UKL13-3 > UKL13-3 > UKL13-3. The sequence goes on along the minus strand of JBILBF010000003.1, from coordinate 176,588 downwards.
GGATATCCCACAACAGCACTTTCTATAACACCACTATGCATATTTAAAGCATTTTCTACTTCAGCGGTTCCTATTCGATGTCCACTTACATTTAATACATCATCAACTCGACCAGTTATTCTGTAAAACCCGTTTTCGTCACGTAAACATCCATCACCCGTGAAATACATATTTTTATAAGTAGCAAAATAACTTGTTCGGCAACGTTCATGATCTCCATAAGTTGTTCGTATCATACCTGGCCATGGTTTTGTAATACATAAGTTACCACTCACCGAATTTTCTAAAATAATTTTTCCGTTTTCATCTATCAAAACAGGATGTATACCTGGCATAGGTAATGTGGCAAAAGTTGGTTTTTGAGGGGTAACTCCAGCAAGTCCTGAAATCATTATTCCGCCAGTTTCTGTTTGCCACCATGTATCAATGATGGGACATTTTTCTTTGCCAATATTTTTATGAAACCACTGCCAAGCCTCTTCATTAATAGGCTCTCCAACAGAACCAAGAACTTTTAAAGAACTTAACTCTTTGTCATTTATAAATGATAAACCACAACTCATTAAACTGCGAATGGCAGTAGGAGCAATGTATAAAATAGCAACTTTATGTTTGGCTACAATATCCCAAATTCTACCAGCATCTGGCCAAGTTGGAATTCCTTCAAAAAGCAATGAAGTACCTCCGGCACTTAAAGGACCATACACAATATAACTGTGCCCTGTAATCCAACCAATATCAGCTGTGCAAAAATGTACTTGCATAGGTTGGTATTGAAATGCATTGATAAATGTGTAATTTGTCCATACCATATAACCAGCTGTTGTATGAACTACCCCTTTGGGTTTGCCTGTAGAGCCAGATGTATAAAGAATAAACAAAGGATCTTCGGCATCCATTGCAACAGCAGGAAAACTCACTATTCCATTTTTATCCACTTGTGTTTCGGCATACTCCATCTCATCTTCCCACCATACATCCCGTCCTTTTAGCATGGATATCGGAATTCGAGTACGGGTAAAAACAATTACTTTTTTAACCATTTTATTTCCAATCAACGCATCATCAATAACACTTTTAAGGGGTATATCTTTAGCACCTCTGTATGCACCATCGCAAGTTATAATGTATGTTGATTGCGCATCTTCTAATCTATCGGCAATACTTTGGGCAGAGAAGCCACCAAAGATCACAGAGTGTATGGCTCCAATACGCGCACAACCTAAAATTGCATAGGCTAATTCGGGTACCATACCCATATAAATACATACTCTATCTCCTTTTTTAACACCTAAATTAGTAAGCATTTGTGCAACTTGACACACCCGTTTATGTAAACGGTTATAGGTTACAATACGTGTACGTTCTTCTGGATTATTAGGTTCCCAGATAATGGCAGGTTCTTCACCTTTGGTTGCAAGATGTCTATCAATACAATTTTCTGTTATGTTTAATTGTGCTCCTTTAAACCATTCTATTTTTGGTTCAATAAAATTCCATTCCAATACGTTATCCCATTTTTTTTTCCAAACAAAATGCTCGGCAATTTCAGCCCAAAATGTTTCGGGTGAATCCAAGCTTTTTTGATATGCATCTTTGTATTGGTCAAAACTTTTAAGTTGATATGGGTAAGTCATATGAGTTTATATTTGCTACAACTAATGTAATATTCCTTTTGATAAAGGACGAACATGTTTTTTATTGTAACTGCGTAGGCATAAAAAAACCGACTTTAATTAAGTCGGTTTTTAAAAAAGGTTTGTAATTATTCTGTTTCGGTAAAAGCACCCATTGCAGAAAATTTATCGATACGTTGCATGACTAAATTGTCTGGTTTTATTTTTTGGAGTGAGTCTATGTAAGCAATCAAGGAGGATTTCATGGTTGTATACATTTGCTCGGGGTTGGTATGTGCACCACCTAAAGGCTCTTCAATAATACCATCAATTAATTTGTTAGATAGCATATCAGTTGCTGTTAGCTTAAGTGCTTCAGCTGCTTTCGCTTTATGGTCCCAACTTCTCCACAAAATAGAAGAGCAAGATTCAGGCGAGATGACCGAATACCAGGTATTTTCGAGCATCAGTACTTTATCTCCTACACCTATACCCAAGGCACCACCCGAAGCACCTTCACCAATTACAACACATATAACAGGAACTTTGAGAACACTCATCTCCAATAAATTTTTTGCAATTGCTTCTCCCTGTCCGCGCTCTTCTGCTTCTAAGCCCGGTGAAGCTCCTGGAGTATCAATAAGTGTTATAATAGGCAAGTTAAATTTTTCGGCCAATTTCATTAATCGCAATGCTTTACGATAACCTTCAGGATTGGGCATTCCGAAGTTGCGGTACTGTCTTTGTTTTGTGTTCCGTCCTTTTTGATGACCAATTACCATTACAGTTTGGTCACCCAATCGTGCAAATCCACCAACTATAGCTTTGTCATCTTTTACATTACGATCACCATGTTGTTCAATAAAATCTTCGAATACATGTTCTATATAATCTAAAGTATAAGGTCTTTCGGCATGTCGAGAAATTTGTACTCGTTGCCATCCATTTAGGTTTTTATAGATCTTTTTTTTCTCTTCCAGCATTCTTGCTTCTAAATCTACAATGGTTGCAGAGAGGTCTATTTTACTTTTGTCGGATAACTGCTTAGCCTTTTGTAGTTGCTCCTCAAGTTCTTGTATTGATTTTTCAAAATCGAAATAAGTTGTCATAGTTATGATTAAATGCAGTATGCAAAGTAAATAAGAAAGCACGATAAAAAAGTTTAAAATTTAAGTTGCCAGAATAATTTATAATCCTATATTTGCATCCCGTTTATGAGAGAAATCGATTAAATGTAGTTCTAAAAGTATGGTGTGGTAGTTCAGCTGGTTAGAATACCTGCCTGTCACGCAGGGGGTCGCGGGTTCGAGTCCCGTCCGCACCGCAAAAAACCTCAACGAAAGTTGGGGTTTTTTTTGTTTAAAAAAATCTCATATTGCACCTATAATGAGTCTATATACTTCTACACAAGCTTTTTTACGATTTGGCTTTAGGTTTTTTTACCATAAAGTACAAATCAAACAAATGTATAATTTTCCAAAGCATGGTCCTGTATTATTGGTTTCCAATCATCCCAATTCATTTATGGATGCACTGGTAATTGGTGCTTATTTGCCTCGTCCTACTAATTTTTTGGCTAGAGGCGATGCATTTAACAATCCTATTTTGGCAAAGGTGTTTAAAACCTACCATATGTTACCCGTATATAGGATAAGTGAAGGCAAAGAAAATATCGAAAAGAATTTTGAAACATTTGATGCTAGCTATAATGCTATTAACAAAGGAGGTTCAGTACTTATTTTTGGCGAAGGCTTGTGTATAAACAATTGGGATTTACGACCGCTCAAAAAAGGCCCAGCACGTATAGCCAATCGAGCTTGGAGCAGCAATGATGTAGCAAAAGATATGGTAATTTTACCAGTAGGCTTAACCTACGAACATTTTGATGGAGCTGGAAAATCGTTAATTATCAATTACGGAAATCCTATTACCAAGGATGATATGAAAAATTATGTGGGTACACCTAATTTTGTTCAACAACTCAACGATAAAATTGCGAACGCTATACAACAATTAGCTTATATCAATAAAGATGTAAAATCAGATTCACTATTGCATAACCAAATGATGCAAGTTTGGCAGGAGGCCGAGAGCAAAAAACAAGATGTACTTACTGTATTAAAAAATTCAACTAGTCAACTTATCAACCAATCGACCAATCGACCAAGCCCAAAACGAATTTTAACAAAATTCCATTTATCTCAAATTGCTCTTCCGCACTATTTGCTAATGAAATTTATTGCGAAAAAACTCACCAAAGGAAGTGTGTTTTATGATTCTATTTTGTTTGGGTTTACCTTATTTTTATTTCCTTTTTATGTAATCTTTTTAATTGGATTAGTCTTTTACTTTATTTAATCCCATTGTATGAATCATCCAATTGGGTAAGGGTTTATGTTGGCCACGTTTTTTCAAATCTAAGTACCAACCCAGTTTTTTAAGAATAGGAACTTTGTGTGTCTCCACCATTTCAATTAACGTTCCATCGGGGTCTTCAGCATAGGCAAAACGTCCTCCTGCTTTTCCCATATCAAATGTATCAGCACTATCAACGGTAAAGTTAACGCCATTGTCTTTCATGCGTTGTTTTAAAGCTTTCATATCACTCACATCAAAACACAAATGAATAAATCCACCATCGCCCCAAAATCTATTTTCAAATGTTTTAACGGGCACCCTATCTTTTGCTTGCAGCAATTCTATTTCTATATTGCCCAATAATTTGCTAAAGGGTGCTGTAAAATTATTGCTAAATGAAAGTAATACCCTGCGAAATTCACGGTTGGTATATGCCTCACCTAAATCTTCAAATATTCCAGTTTTATCATACACCACATTAGCTACGCCCAAGCAATTACTGTAAAATAATAGTGCATTTTCAATATTACTTACACCAATTACTGCTCCACCAATTCCACCCATCATATAAGGTTTGTTTTTAAAAAAGGTGTTGTTTTTTACAACCTGAAACGAGTTTCCAAATTCATCTTTTACCCAAAATGTTTTTTCGTTTAACGGAGTATTCAACAGGGGTGAACAATCTACTTTGTTTTCCAACTCAGCATACGCTTGTTCCACATCGTTACATTTTATTTTGGCTGCATTAATTCCGTAATCACCAAATTGAACGGGATTGCTCGGATAATGGGTGGGTCTTGTTGTAAACTGCCAAATTTCGGCTCCACCACCACCATTCATGTTCATGGCTAAAATGGCTCTACGGGCATGCACTTCTCCACCGGTATAGTTGGTCATTAAAGTTGCTTGAGCTTCATCGTCAAAAATTTTCACGTCAAAACCAAACGTTCTGCGAAACCAAGTAAAATAGTTTCCTGCATCCGGAATTCCGATGCCAATTTGTTGAATACCCGAAATAAGTTGTTGCATTATTGTAAGCCTAATTTTTTTACCAAAGAAACAAAAACTGATGGAAAAAAGCGGTGTAAAAACAATAAAATTCTTTCTTGTTGCACAATAAATACTTTTCGCTGATTGCGGTGGATAGCTTTTGCAATTTTTGCAGCGCATACTTCAGCTTTAATACCTTTGGCTTGCCCTTCATCTAAAACTTGGTGTTTAGATCCATCATTTTTTAACGCATTCATCGAAATATTGGTTAAAATTCGGCCAGGTGCAACAATGGTGAAATGAATATGAGCCTGTTTGTTTTCCAACATCCACGATTCAAAAAAACCTTCCATAGCATGTTTAGAAGCCGCATAAGCACTGCGTTGTGGAAACCCAAATGTGCCCGTAACGCTGCTAATATTTACGATATTGGCATGCTTGGATTGTTGGAGCAATGGCCAAACCAACTTAGTAAGTTTTACTGGTGAAAAAAAGTTTAGTTCCATTATTGATCTATCTACTTCCTCTAAAGTTTCTTCAGCTTGTGAACGTTGACTGATGCCTGCATTGTTTATTAAAATATCAATAAACGATACTGTTTTAATTACTGTATTTGCAAGTGCAGTAACCTCATTCATATTGGATAAATCGGCTTGGAAAATATACACAGTTGCACCTTTTTGTTCGCATAAAAGTTTTACTTCATTTAGTATCGTTAGGTTGCGAGCAGCTAATAAAAGAGTGTTTCCTTTTTGTGCATAGTGTTCAGCTAAAGCTTTACCAATACCTGAACTTGCACCTGTTATTAAAATATTTTTAGACATAATCATTGCCAAATATAAAAGTATATTGCATAAAAAAGACTGCAATTGCAGTCTTCTTAGAAATGGTGGAGAATATCGGATTCGAACCGATCACCTCTTCACTGCCAGCGAAGCGCTCTAGCCAAATGAGCTAATCCCCCTTGATAAGTATTCAAAACAACTCTGTCTATAAAAAATGATTTATGAACAATAATCTATAAACTTAGCATACAAATATATCCACAGAACCTTACAGCACAAATTTTAATACAACAATCGTTACGCCATATATAATAGTAGCCAGTATTATGCCTCTTGCTGTGAGCAATAAGTTTTTATTTAAAAACAAGAAGAATGACCCTAAGTTTAAAATAGCACATAAACTAAGCATAGGCGAAAGCACTTTGTGTTTAGTTGCTACTTGTAAAAAGTGACCTAAATCTACTGCGGCAAATTTGCTGTAGTAAAAAAGGAGAACGCCCAAAACAGGAATGATTAATCCTAAAAGAAGTCCGAGTAATTGTGAATCTTTAAATTTCATTGTTAGATATTAGATAAATCCCAGTCATTTAAAAAGGGAATAGCATGGTGAGCTGTTAAATCAAAATGAACAGGAACGATGGATACATAACCGTTGGCAAGTGCCCATTCATCAGTATCTTCACCTTTGTCGTTATTTATAAATTGTCCTGTTAGCCAAAAATATTTACGGCCATTTGGGTCTTTTCTTTCATCAAATTCTTCTTTCCATTTGGCATTTGCCTGCCTACAAATTTTGGTTCCTTTGCTGTCACTTTCGGCAAGTTTCGGAATGTTAACATTCAGCAAAGTTCCTTGTGGTAATCCATTTGTTAAAATAGCAGCTGCAACTTTGGCTGCTATTTTTTTAGCATAACTAAAGTCAGCATCGTAAGCAAAATCGCATAACGAAAATCCCACTGCAGGAATTCCTTCAATAGCTCCTTCCATGGCCGCGCTCATCGTTCCGGAGTAAAGTACATTGATAGAAGAGTTGGAGCCGTGATTGATTCCCGAAACCAATAAATCTGGTTTGCGGTGCATGACTTTATCTACTGCTAATTTTACACAATCGGCAGGAGTGCCACTACATTGGTAAGCAATCATATCGCCATAGATATCAGTTTTTTCTAATCGTAAGGGTTTGCTAATAGTTACAGCGTGGCCCATTGCACTTTGCGGACTATCAGGTGCTACAATCACCACTTCGCCTAAATGTTTGATGGCATCTACTAAATTCCTAATTCCGGGTGCAGTAATTCCATCATCATTGGATACAAGTATTAACGGTTTTTCGGTTTGCATGTTTATTTGTTTTCCATTAACAATTCAAGCATATCAGCTTCTATTGAGTGTGTGGGTGTTTCAATTATTTTGCCTACAAGTTTGCCTTTGTAAAAAATAAATAATGTAGGTACATATTCTATGTTAAGTTCAGTTATATTCGGAAAAGGGCAATGTTTTTTTCGATCAACACCAATTAATTCTATTTGGTCTGTTTGAATATCTGCTTGCTCGATTATTTTAAACAATGCTGGAATATGTTCTTTGCTATCTGAACACCATGTTCCAATGATGGCCATTATTTTAATATCATCAGCATAGGGTTTTAATGAATCAATTACGTTTTGATCAACAATATATTCATTAAAGGATGGGGCATACCAACTATATTCTTTAATGTTCTTAAGTTCTATTTTTCCAATTAATAAAGAGGTATCACTCATTTGTGCTTGGGAATTGCTTAACCAACAACATAATATAAATAAGCATGTAAACCGCATCGAATTACTTAAAAAGTTAAAGCTTTTTTTACCATGTTTTCCGAACCAATAAAAACAGGAACACGTTGGTGTATTTCGGTCGGTTGAATATCTAATATTCGTTGATTGCCTGTGGTGGCAATACCTCCAGCTTGTTCCACAATAAATGCCATAGGAATACCTTCAAACAAAAGTCTTAATTTTCCATTAGGAGCTTTTGCTGTTGGCGGATAAATAAATATACCCCCTTTAAGTAAATTGCGGTGTATATCAGCCACCATAGAACCAATATAACGTGCACTATACGGACGTTTGGTTGCTGAATCTTTTTCTTTGCACCAATTAATATAATTTTTAACTCCTTCAGGAAAATCTGTTGCATTTCCTTCATTTAGCGAGTATATGCTGCCATCTTTTGGCGATTGAATATTTGGGTGCGATAGGCAAAATTCGCCAATTGAATTATCCAATGTAAAGCCATTTACACCCTTACCCGTTGAATAAATTAACATGGTTGATGAGCCATAAATGATATATCCTGAAGCCACTAATCTGTTTCCGGGTTGTAAAACATCTTCCAATGTTGGCTCACTTCCCACAGGTGTTACCCTGCGGTAAACAGAAAAAATAGTGCCAATGGAAACGTTCACATCGATATTAGAAGATCCATCCAATGGGTCGATACATACTACATATTGACCATTTTTTGAATGTGTGCCTTTTAAAGCAATCATATTATCTTCCTCTTCACTTGCAAATGCACACACTTCGCCACCGCGTTCGAGCACAGTAGTAAACATTTCGTTTCCAATAAGGTCTAGTTTTTTTACATCTTCACCTTGTATGTTTACAGATCCTGCATCACCAATAATTTCGGCAATACCTGCTTTGTTTACTTCGCGGCTTATTACTTTAGCTGCAATGCCAATATCCCTTAATAGGCGTGAAAGTTCACCTTTCGCAAACGGAAATTCGGATTGTTTTTCGATGATAAATTGGCCGAGTGTAGTAAAATTAAACTGTGACATATGTATGAGTGTTTAAATGATAGTGGTGCGAATATAGGTTTTGATGTGCAGATGTGAAAACAAGAGCATACTAATCAATCGCAAAATCGCTGTAACATCATCATTTTTAAGTTGAAATTCCTAATTAACCAATCAACCAATCCCCCTTATCTACCATATCAACTTTTCACTTACATTCGTACTCTATTTCAAAATATACAAGAGGAAATGAAAGTGTTTAAATTTGGTGGAGCATCAGTGAGAGATGCTAATGCTGTAAAAAATGTGGCTAAAGTATTAAGCTTATGTAAAAACGAGCAATTATTAGTGGTGGTTTCGGCAATGGGTAAAACGACTAATGCACTAGAAATGTTAGCTGAAGCTTATTATAAGAAGCAAAAATCCAAGAATACTATTTATAAAGAAATCAAGGCTTTTCATGATGATATTATTGTCGGCTTATTAAATCATAAAGACAGCAATGCATATGATGATATCGAAAACTTATTCATTGAGTTAGAGTGCATTTTGGAAACCAATCCCGAAAGCAGTTTTGATTGTGTGTATGATCAGATTGTGAGCTATGGCGAATTATTTTCGAGTAAAATAATCAGTACGTTTTTAAATGAAAATGGCAATAGAAACCGATGGATGGAAGCCCAAAATTTTATTGTTACCGATAATACGTTTAGAGAGGGAAAAGTTGATTGGGTAAGTACCACCGATATGATACAGAAAAAACTAAAACCTATTGTAGCCAAACAAATGGTGGTAACACAAGGATTTGTAGGACGTAGCCAGAATTTAAAAACGGTTACGCTTGGGCGCGAAGGTTCTGATTATTCGGCAGCTATTTTCGCCTATGGATTGGATGCCGAAAGTGTAACCATTTGGAAAGATGTGGATGGGGTAATGAATGGTGATCCTAAGAAATTTAAAAATGCAGTCAAATTGGATGCATTGAGTTATAGTCATGCCATAGAAATGGCTTATTATGGAGCAACGGTTATTCATCCCAAAACTATTCAGCCCTTGCAAAGCAAACATATTCCATTGTATGTAAGATCGTTTATAAACCCTAAAGGTAAAGGCACTACGGTTTCTACAACAAGTAAAGAAAAAAATATTGCAACCTATATTTCCAAAACCAATCAAGTTTTACTTTCTATATCCAGTAAAGATTTTTCATTTATTGTAGAAGATAATTTGAGTGGCATTTTTGCTATGCTTGCCGCTCACCGTATTAATATTAATTTGATGCAAAACAGCGCCATTAGTTTTAGTATTTGTGTAGATAGCAATCCAGCAAAAATTGCATTGTTAAAAAAGGATTTGGCGCAACATTTTGTGGTTAAACTAAACGATGGTGTAGAGTTGCTTACCGTCATGCATTACGATGAAAAAGCATTAAAACCAATTATAGGCAAACGCGAAATTTTACTGGAACAACGTACCCGCACTGGAGTGCAGTTTGTGATTAAATAAATGCGAAAAATATTTTTACTTACAGGCAGTAATATTGGCAATAGCCAAACGCATTTGGAATATGCTATCAAAAAAATTTCAAGTGCTGTTGGTCTTATTGCCCAACAATCAAGTGTATACAAAACTGAACCTTGGGGCAATACAAACCAACAAGATTTTTTGAATCAGGTGTTAGAAGTTGAAACCGAACTACAACCCTTTGAAGTGTTAAAAACAATTTTAACAATTGAAACCGAAATGGGACGAAACCGTATACACAAATGGGAACCCCGTATTATAGATATTGATTTATTGTTTTATGCCGATGACATTATTAACTCTCATGAGTTAGTTGTTCCTCATCCCTTGCTTCACCAACGTAGGTTTACCTTATTACCACTTGCCGAAATAGCAGCAAATGTTGTGCATCCCATTTTTAATAAAACTGTTAGCGAATTATTAATTAACTGTACAGATACTAGTTTGGTGGAAAAAATGTAGGTATTATCTGTATTTAGAGTTGCACATTTGCTTTTATTAAGTAATTTAGCTTGTTAAGTCAAGAAAATAAAATCCAACCAACCAACCCAACTAACTAAATCACCTAACCAACCTAATTACCAACCCACCCAACTAAAAGTGAAACACATCCCCAAATATTCATACATTGCCATCGAAGGAAATATTGGTGCTGGTAAAACTTCGCTTGCACAAAGGCTGAGTATTGATTTTAATGCCAAATTGATATTGGAAGAGTTTGAAGACAATTCATTTCTTCCAAGGTTTTATGAAGATGCGAGGCGATATGCTTTTCCACTTGAAATGAGTTTTATGGCAGCTCGTTTTAATCAGCTAAAAAAGCAATTACTTGAGCAAGATTTGTTTCAGCAAAATACCATAAGCGATTATATTTTTCCCAAGTGTAAATTATTTTCGCATATTAATTTGGATGAAGATGAATATGAGTTGTACGTAAAATTGTTTGACATCATAAATATTCAATTACCACAGCCCGATTTGTTGGTATACTTGCACAATCCTATTGAAAAATTGCAATGGAATATTGCCAATAGGGGAAGAGTGTATGAACAAAAAATTGCCGATGACTATTTGATTGAATTAGCAGATTCCTACCAACAATATTTAAATGCCAATCAGCATTTGCGGATTTTACTTATAGATTGTAGTAGTTTAGATTTTGTCAACAATATCGACCATTATGAAAATGTAAAAGCCCTTATTTGCAAAGAGTATGCACCTGGTATTCATCATATCAATTGGTTGATGGAAGTATAGTAAGTAGGAAAAAGTGAAAGTAAGCAGTAGTCAATCAATATTGAAAATGAGAAGATGTGCAGATGAAATGTAGGAAATTAATAAATGTAATCTGTAGAATCTACAACATCAGCGGACACCCAAAAAAGACAAATTGACTATACTAAGCTTACATTATTTACCTTGTATCCAATGGTTTCAGATTTTATTATCTGGGGAGGATATTGTTATAGATGTACACGAACATTTTGTCAAACAAACGTACCGAAATCGTGCTACTATTTTAAGTGCAAATGGAAAACTGGCGTTAACAATTCCTGTAAAAAAAGCACCTAATCATACACCCAATATTGATGTCAAGATAGAAAACGATTTTAATTGGCAGCATCAGCATTGGCAAACCATTGTTTCGGCTTACAATTCAGCACCCTATTTTTTGTATTACCAGGATTATTTCAAACCACTTTATGGACAAGAGTTTACCTCGTTGGTAGAATGGAATAAAGCGTTACTATCCGTGTGTTTAAAAATAATGAAATTGGATATTAACCTAAACTACAGCCAAAAATATTTTGATGGAATAAAGGTAGAAGAGGATTTCAGAATGAAAATTAGTCCGAAAGTGAAGCACGAAGGTTTAAGTAAAAACTACTTACAAGTATTTTCCGAAAAGTTTCCATTCGAACCCAACTTGAGCATCATAGATGTACTGTTTAATAATGGCCCAAGGTGGAAAGAGTTTATTTAGTTACTCAATATTCAAATATATTTATGGTGTCTTCGGCTCCGCTCAGCCACCATCGAGCCAACTTTATCAGCACTTCTGTCTAGGTTTTCTCCCTTTTCGAGTTTCGAATTTCAGTATTTGAATTTCTTTTTCTATTTCATAAAAGGCATTTTCGGCATTCCTCTGCCAGCACCTTGCATCTTACCAAAACTTTTCATCATTTTACGCATTTCATCAAATTGCTTAAGTAGTTGGTTTACTTGTTGAATATCTGTTCCACTTCCATCGGCAAGACGTTTTCTGCGGCTTCCATTAATGATATCAGGAGTTTGTCTTTCTCCAGGTGTCATTGAATTGATAATGGCTTCAATCCCTTTAAAGGCATCATCACTAATGTCTAAATCTTTCACTGATTTGCCTACGCCTGGTATCATTCCCATCAAATCTTTGAGGTTACCCATTTTTTTGATTTGTTGGATTTGGGTATAAAAATCGGCAAAGGTAAATTGGTCTTTTAAGAGTTTCTTTTGAATACGGTTGGCTTCATCTTCATCAAAAACTTGTTGGGCACGCTCTACCAAACTTACAATATCACCCATTCCCAAAATGCGTTGCGCCATTCTATCTGGATGGAAAGCATCCAATGCTTCCATTTTTTCGCCCATACCCACAAACTTTATAGGCTTATCAACGATAGTTTTGATAGAAAGAGCAGCCCCACCTCGGGTATCGCCATCCAATTTGGTAAGGATCACACCTGTAAAATTCAATACATCATTAAATGCTTTGGCTGTATTTACGGCATCTTGCCCTGTCATCGAATCCACAACAAATAAAATCTCTTGAGGTTGTATGGCTGCTTTGATATCGCCAATCTCTTTCATCATTTGTTCATCAACGGATAAACGACCAGCGGTATCTATAATAATAACAGAAGCGCCTTTTTCTTTTGCTTTTTTTACTGCATTAATTGCAATATCTACTGGGTTTGTATTTCCTTCTTCACTATATACATCAACGCCAATTTGTTCTCCTAATACGTGCAATTGCTGGATAGCTGCAGGTCGGTATACATCACAAGCGGCCATCATCACCGTTTTCCCTTTTTTCTTAATATAGTTGGCTAGTTTAGCGGAGTGTGTGGTTTTTCCCGATCCTTGCAAACCTGCCATCAATATAATTGCAGGCGAACCTTTGGTATTCAGTTCAACGGCTTGTCCACCCAATAATAGAGTAAGTTCATCATTTACAATTTTAGTTAATAATTGCCCAGGAGAAACAGCAGTTAGTACATTTTGTCCTAATGCTTTATCGCGCACAGTATCTGTAAATGTTTTGGCTATTTTGTAGCTTACATCAGCATCAATCAAAGCTTTGCGGATTTCTTTTACCGTTTCGGCAATATTGATTTCGGTTATTTTTCCTTGACCCTTAAGCGTTTTAAAAGCTTTATCGAGTTTACTACTTAAACTATCGAACATAATACTATAAATTTGAGGCGCGAAAATAGGAATTTATTATGGAATGCAGAGCGCTTAAAATAATTGCACTTTAATTTTATAAACTATTCAATGAAAATGAACCAACCAATAGTTTTTTATGATGGCGTTTGTGGGCTATGCGACCATAGTGTTCAGTTTATCATTAAGCAAGATACCAAGCGTTTATTTCGTTTTGCAACCTTGCAATCTGATTTTGCTAAACAAACACTTGGTTCATCCATTTCATTTGATTCGTTTGTGTTGTTTGAAAATGGTAAGGTTTTTTATCGCTCATCAGCGGCATTAAAAATGTTTCAACAACTAGGAGGATTTTGGGTATTATTTTATGCCTTTATAATTATACCGCCTTTTATACGTGATGGAGTTTACGATTTTATAGCACGCAATAGGTACAAATGGTTTGGTAAATTTGATAGCTGCAAAATTCCAACTCCCGAACAAAGAGGGTTGTTTTTAGATTAATAAATTTGTTTCAACTTCTCTACAATCTCAAATACAGCTGGGCAAACAGTAGTATTGTTTAATGTTTCGGTAAAGCGTGTATGCATTTTTCGTTGGTTGGTATGTGGGTATTCACGGCAAGCATTTGGCCTGTATTCATAAACCGAGCAATAATTATCGCTGCCCAAAAATGGACAAGGTAAAGTATTTAATACATAGTCATCTTCTTCGTCAATATGCAAATAGGTTTCTACAAAATTTGCAGGGCGCATTTTTAAATGGGAAGATAACCGTTCAATATCTTTTTGCCTAAACAGTGGTCCTGTGGTTTTGCAACAATTGGCGCAAGTCAAACAATCAATTTTATCAAAAGCTGCATCATGTAATTGTTCAAATTGATGATCCAAATCCTTTGGTGTTCGCTTTTTAAGCTGGTCCAAAAATTTTTTGTTTTCTGTTTTCAGCTTAGTGGCTTTGTATTTTATATCAGCAATTGGTATCATGCTACTTAACAATTAAAACAGGAATTTTTACATTATGTCTTACGGCATCAACCGTGCTTCCAAATACAATATCTTTTATACCTTTGTGCCCGTGAGCTCCCATTACAAGTATATCTGCAGCACAATTATTTACAATATCCGAAATTATATGTGCTGATTTTCCATATCCCAATTGGGTAGTAACTGTATAACCCAAACGCATCAAATCCAATTGGTACTTTTTAAGGTTTTCGGTATCGTGTAAGGTTTCATTATCCATAATATCTTCGCCTAGCCTTAATGCACCAGCCGACTCTACGATATGGATCAATAAATAAACAGCAGCAGTTCCTCCGAGTGAAAGTGCATGTTGAATAGTGGTTTCGTCATTTTTTGAAAAATCGACTGTAATAGCAATATGTTTATACACTGATTGTTTTAATTCGCTTAATGTAATAGCCTCACCATGGGGAATACTTGATTTTGCTGTTTTATTTCTTTTAATGATGGGTTCAAACGAAACGTAAAATAATAGGGCTGCTATATAGATTAAAAATAGGATAACGATTAGTTTTATCCAAAAACCATCTTGACCTAAGTAATTAAAAAGTGATGTAACTTCATTTATAACTAGTTTAATATTTAAAACGATAATGATTATTGCAGTTGTCCATGCTGCTATTTTTAACCATAGTTTGATAGCAAAATCATTCATTAATAATTTACTTGATGTAAAATGTATAAGTGGAATAACAGCAAATCCTAATTGCATACTTAATATTACTTGACTTAAAATTAATAATTCACCAAGTTTTTCTTCGCCAAAATAAAAAATAGTAAATAAGGCTGGAGCAATAGCTAACATGCGTGTTAGCAATCTTCTAATCCAAGGACTTATACGAAGATTTAAATAACCTTCCATTACAATTTGGCCCGCTAAAGTTCCTGTAATAGTTGAACTTTGGCCAGCACAAATTAGTGCTATTGCAAAAAGGGTAGGAGCCAAGTTACCAAATATTGAGTTGAGTAAAACATGAGCATCTTGAATGCTACTTATCGAATTGTATCCATTTTTATGAAACGCTGAAGCAGCCAGGATGAGAATAGCAGCATTTACGAAAAATGCTAAATTAAGTGCAATGGTTGAATCAATAAAATTAAACTTTAAAGCTTGTTTGATACCGTTAACATCTTTGTTAAACTTACGGGTTTGAACAAGGGAAGAATGTAAATAAAGATTGTGAGGCATAACAGTGGCCCCAATAATACCGATAGCAATATATAAAGCATCGGGAGTTAATGATGATGGAATAAACCCTTTTATTAACAATGAAACTTCAGGTTTAACAATCAGCATTTCAGTAATAAAGGAAAGGCCAATAATGACAATAAGGCTGACAATAAATACCTCCATTTTTCGAATTCCCTTATTGAGTAAAAATAATAACAAAAAGGTATCAAGTACAGTGATAATTACTCCATAAACTAAAGGCAAATCAAATAATAAATTTAACCCAATAGCCATTCCAATAATTTCAGCTAAATCACAAGCTGCAATAGCTATTTCGGCTAAAGCATATAATGAAATATTAGCCCAAGGGGCATATTGTTGTCTGGATGCTTGAGCTAAATCAAGTCCTTTAACTACACCTAATCTAGCTGCTAAACTCTGAAGTAACAACGCCATCAAGTTACTCATCAGGAGAACCCAAATTAACTGGTATCCAAATTTACTTCCACCAGCAATATCAGTTGCCCAATTACCCGGGTCCATATAACCAACACTAACCATATATGCTGGTCCTAAAAATGCAAGAAGTGTTTTCCAAAAATTTCGTTTAGTTGGAATCTTAACTGTTTCGTGTACCTCGCTTAATGAATTTGAAGATGACATAATATTTAATATGTTTTAACTAAAATATTCTTAGCAACCTCCTTACTCAAATGCAAATGTTTATTAGTCATTACTTTTATTTCAATGGAGCCATCATATTCATTTTTATCAATAAGTTCTAATTTACTACCTAATGTTATTGCTATTTTATTGAGGTGTTGCAAAAAATTGGCACTATGATCAGCAACACCGCTCATAATTAATTTTTGCTTGAGCTTAGCATCACATAATAAGATTAAATTCGATTTTTTAATTTCACCATTTCGAGTTGGTATGGGGTCTCCATGAGGGTCGTGTGAAGGATTGCCTAAAAAGTCATCTAATTTATTGGTAAGTGCTTCAGAGTTTATATGTTCTAATTGTTCAGCAATATCATGCACTTCATCCCATCCAAATTGTAGTTTTTCGAATAAAAAAACTTCCCATAACCGGTGTTTTCTAACCGTTTCAACTGCAACCAATCGGCCTTTTTCAGTTAATGATACCCCTTTGTATTTTTCATATTTTAATAGTTTTTTATCAGATAACTTTTGAACCATATCTGTTACCGATGCAGCTTTTGTTTTAAGTAATTCGGCAATAGCATTTGTTGTTATCTTAGAGTCAACTCTTTCTGATAATTTATAAATAGATTTAAGGTAGTTTTCTTCTGTGAATGAATACATGTGTGCAAATATAAAAATTTAGACAAGTCTAAAAATATTTTTATTTTATTTGAAATAGAATCTTTATCATAAACAATTATATTCGTATCCTTAGTTATGAAAATACTTAAAAAAATAGGGTCTTATATTACCTTTTGGAAACCTCGTCCTGCTGACGAACCGTCATCTTTTAATCTTAAAATGATGCATGGCATTAATAAAATTTCGATTGTTATGTTTCTTTTTGGCATGATTTATCTGCTTCTAAAAATTTTTAGATAATTGGAATAACTTTTGCCAAAATCAATTTACACTAATTACATAAAACTATGATTTTAATATTTGCATTACTAGGTATTAGCTTTTTAATAAGCTGGCAGTTTAAACGAAAAGCAGCCGAATATGCTGAAGTAACGTTAACAACTAACTTATCTGGTGCTGAAATAGCTCAACAGATGCTAGAAGACAATGGGATTACTGATGTTAAAGTGATTTCAGTTGAAGGTCAACTTTCAGATCATTACAATCCTCAAGATAAAACAGTTAATTTAAGTCAAGATGTATTTCATGGTCGAAGCGTTTTGGCAGCAGCTGTAGCTTCTCATGAATGCGGTCATGCAGTTCAGCATGCTAAAGCATATACTTGGTTAACTTTTAGATCTGCAATTGTACCTGTAGTAAGCATTACCTCAAAATGGGTACAATGGGTTTTATTAGCTGGAATTTTATTAATGAATTCCTTTCCTCAATTATTAGCAATTGGAATTATCATGTTAGCTGGAATAACATTGTTTTCTTTTATTACTTTACCTGTTGAATTTGACGCTAGTACCCGTGCAATGGCTTGGTTAGATTCAAAAGGAATTGTTCAAAAGAATGAATATACAATGGCTCGGAAAGCATTAAATTGGGCAGCATCAACGTATGTTATTGCGGCTATTTCGTCTCTAGCTACTTTATTGTATTATATTTCTATTTTTAATAGGAGAAGCTAATATCGTTAAGAGTTATTTTTAAAATCCTTTGCCTTCAAAGCAAAGGGTTTTTTGTTTAAATACTTTTTACCTTGCATTGCCGTTTTATTCAATATTTTTGAACTGGTGATTAAATTTTGTTTTTCCATTGTATGTTTTTTAGGTTTTTCCATTGTAGCATCAGCACAATTAGGAGGAATAAGTACCTATCAATTTATTACCTTACAACCTAATGCACGCATAGCTGCCATGGGAGGTAGTACGATTTCACTTACAGATAATGATATGAATTTGACACTTCAAAATCCATCTTTATTGCGTAAGGAGATGGATAATCAAATTACTTATAACCATGCTTTTTTATTTGATGGAATTGGTGCAGGTTATGCAGGTTTTGCCAAACATTTTGACAGTATCGGAACTTTTTCTGCAGGTATTCAATATATAAATTATGGCAGTTTTACCCGAACAAGTGCAAATGGTGAAATTATTGGTTCTTTTACTGCAGGTGAATATTGCATGAACGTTGGTTATGGAAAAAAATTAAGCAACGAGTTGTCCGTTGGAGGCCAATTAAAGTTTATTTATTCATCACTTGCTGAATATTCTTCTTATGGATTAGCAATTGATGCTGGTGTAACTTATAACAACGAAAAAAAATTGTTAACGATTGCTGCAGTTGTTAACAATGTTGGCCGTCAACTTAAATCCTATACAGAAGGAAATAATGAAGATCTTCCTTTTAATTTTCAAATTGCCATATCCAAAAAATTCCAACATAATCCTTTTAGATTTACACTTACTGCAAATCATTTGGAAAAAGCAGGAACGTTATTGTATCAAAATAATGAAAAGCCAGGATTAAAGCGAGATTTAGAAACAGGTGAGATTATTCCTGAAAAATTTAATGTAGCTGATAAAATATTGGCCCATTTAACTTTTGGTTCTGAGGTTTTAATAGGTAAACATTTTTACCTAGCTTTAGCCTATAATCATTACAGAAATTTAGAGATGAAATTGGAAGAAATAGGTGGCTTTACAGGTTTTAGTTGGGGCTTTGGACTTAGAGTAAGTAAAGTACAAGTTGCTTATGGTAATACGGGTTATTTCGTTGGCCATAGTACCAATCACTTATCTTTTATTTTTAACCTAAACGATTTTAAGAAAAAGAAGGGCAGTGCATCTTTATAATTCCCTTTATTTTAAGTTTCTTTGTTCCGAACTATATTACAAAGTATGTCTAATATTATTATAGCCATTGATGGTTATTCTTCCTGTGGTAAAAGTACATTAGCCAAACAAATTGCGCAAGAATTAAACTATCGCTATATTGATACTGGGGCAATGTATCGTGCTACAGCCTTATTTTTAATTCGAAATCAAATTGATATTTTTCATCCTGAATTAGTTTCAAAAGCATTATCTGATATTCATATCGACTTTAGGGTAAACAAAGAAACGCAATCTCAGGATACTTATTTAAATGGTGAGAATATCGAAAATGAAATACGTATTAATCCCCGTGTAGTAAGTATTGTTAGTGAAGTAAGTGCCATAAGTGAAGTGCGTAGGTTTTTAGTGAAACAACAGCAAAAAATGGGGCAATACAAAGGAATTGTAATGGATGGTCGAGATATTGGAACTGTTGTTTTTCCAATAGCTGAATTAAAAATATTTATAACTGCCGACCCTCAGATTAGAGCAAATAGAAGGTTTGAAGAACTCAAAGAAAAAGGACAACATACAACTTTTGAAGAAGTTTTAGCTAATTTACAAAAAAGAGATCAAATAGATTCTTCAAGAGCTGATAGTCCTCTTATAAAAGCGAATGATGCTATTGAATTAGACAATTCTTATATTAGTAAAGAAGAACAATTTGAGTTGGTGTACGGTTGGGTTAAACAAAAAATACATCAAGCAAGTGCATAAAAAAAGTCCCACCCAAAGGTGAGACTTTTGCCTTGTGATTGGTTTAATTAATCACCAATTTCCACTTTTCCTTCATAAGCTCCACCAAAAGCTTTTTCTTTAATTTTGGCTTCTATTTCGTCTGCAAGTTCAGGGTTGTCTAAGAAAATTTGTTTTACAGCTTCACGTCCTTGCCCGAGTTTTGTTTCTCCATAGCTAAACCATGAGCCACTTTTTTTCACAATCTCCATTTCACTTCCTAAGTCAACAATTTCACCTACTTTGGAAATCCCTGATCCATAAATGATATCAAACTCAACAGTGCGGAAAGGAGGGGCAACCTTGTTTTTCACAACTTTTACTTTCGTACGGTTTCCAATAATATCATTCCCTTCTTTTAGCTGGCCTATTCTTCGGATATCTAGACGAACTGAAGCATAAAATTTCAATGCATTACCACCAGTAGTAGTTTCTGGATTGCCAAACATAACGCCAATTTTTTCACGTAATTGATTAATAAAAATACAAATACAACCAGTTTTATTGATAGTTCCAGTAAGTTTACGTAAGGCTTGACTCATTAATCGAGCTTGCAATCCCATTTTTGAATCACCCATTTCACCTTCAATTTCTGCTTTGGGCACCAATGCAGCTACTGAATCAATAACGATGATATCAATAGCGCCAGATCTAATTAAAGCATCAGCAATTTCTAAAGCTTGTTCTCCGTCATCAGGTTGCGACACCAAAAGATTGTCAACATCAATTCCTAATTTTTGAGCATAACCTTTATCAAAAGCATGTTCTGCATCAATAAATGCAGCCATTCCTCCTTTTTTCTGAACTTGTGCTATCGCATGTTGTGCTAATGTAGTTTTACCAGATGATTCTGGTCCGTATATTTCAATGATTCTTCCCGTTGGAAATCCACCAATACCAAGTGCAATATCTAATCCTAATGAACCTGTTGAAATAGATTCTACTCCTTCTACTACACCACCATCTAATTTCATAATGGTTCCTTTTCCATAGGTTTTCTCTAACTTATCAATGGTAAGTTGAAGGGCTTTTAATTTTTCTTTGTTGTCCTGTTTGTCGCTCATAATGGTTGTTTATTCTGTTGTCGAATGTCTGATATTTACTTTATCAAAAAAAGTGTTTTGTTTTAAAATAAGATTTTTTTCTATCTGTTAATTTTTTTATTTCAGCCACAAACCTAATCCACCAAATCGCAACCTATCTGCGGGCAAGTTTTTTTATTTTTATTCCCTTTCATACCTACTGTGCACTATATAAAATCCAATTATCATCAAAATTTTACTTGTTTTATACATTAATTTAATGTTAACTTTGGTGCAAGTTAATGTTATCAATTATACAAAGCATTAATAATCAAATCATAAAATTGACTTATAAATTAGACATATCATCTTTGGCCTATAGCTTACTTGTATTGAGCATACTTGTTTTAGGAGTTACAAACTCGAATGCTCAGGCTTGTACAAAGCAACTTACTGTTAATTTATATGGACATCAATTATTTTTTAATGCTATTCCAAGATTAACTCAAACCGAAGCAATTTGTTTTTCAGAAAAAAATATTGCCAAAGAGGTTGAGCAAATGATGTCAGTTAAAGAAACTGATTTATTGATAGAGCAATTAAATGAATACGCTGAAGAGCTAAAGATGGATGATATAGCTTATTTGTGTATGTTGAATAAAGTAACAAATGTACTTTTACTCTCCGCAAGCGATGATTGTAAAACGTTGTTTAAATACGTAATACTTCAAAAAAAAGGGTTTGATGTTTTTGTAGGGTTCACAGAATCTTCTGTAACATTATATGGTCGGACCAACATTATGATTGATAATTGTATTTATATAGAACGTGGTCCTAAAAAATATTTTGACTTGTCCTTCAATCAAAAAAGAGTTCCTAAAGCAGAACAATTATTTGTGATTCATTATAAAGGAAACTCATTGCCAATTGTTATGAATGTTATCGTTCCACCGTTATTCAATGCTAAGCAAAACAAAAAAATATTCCCGTTTGAGCATGATGGATTTATGTATTTTTTTACTGCTAAAGTCAATCAATCTTTAGTAGAGTATTATAAAGATTTACCGTCAATAAATATAAGTACTGTGTATTTAAATTATGGCTTGTCGAAATCTGCAACTGAAACATTGATAACTGAACTGAAGCAAGCAGTTGATCCAATGTCAATAAACGCTGGACTTAATTTTATTCTACAATTTGTTCAAAAATCATTTGAATACCGTAAAGATGAAATAGTATATGGGCAAGAAAAATTTTCATTCCCTGAGGAAACATTAATCAATAATTTTTCTGATTGTGAAGATAAAGCTATGTTATATGCCCTATTAGTAAATAAGGTATTGGGATTAAAAACAGTGGCTTTGTATTATAAAGATGCTCAGCATATTAATATAGCAGTTGAAAGTTGGGATAAGGATAATAAAGGCAACTTTGCCTTTAATAATCATAATTATATTATTTGTGAACCTTCAGGTAATGGTTTTGCCATTGGTGAAAGTGCCACCTCCATTAGTTATGCAAACTTAATAGACTGGTAAATAATTAATCTTGTACTTTATAAACGGTATACGTTAAGTTATTGTTCACTGGGTTTAGCCAATACATTGTTTTATCTAAATAACTTGATTCAATGTATTTATCAAATACTAAATTTGGAATAAATCTTTTTATGTTTGCTAGTCTTGCTTCTAAGTTTTTATCTTCAGCAAAAACTACATAATTAGGCATTTCTAACTGTGCAGCTTTTAAATAGGAGAATAAACTATCTGCCGGGTACTCACCAGAAATATTGTATGGTTGTTGCCATTTATCAATATAAAACAAAGGCGTTATAATAGGGTTCCAAGAGTTACTTGATTCCATTAAGTATTGTTTATTATCTGATTTACTGCGCAAATAACTCATTACATCAACTCTTGCAATTTTACTCGAACTTGGAGTAAGAAAAGCAAGAAGTGTTATATTCATTATCCAAAAAAACATCCAGCATCGTTTGAGTAATACTGTGTTTTTTTTCCAATATGTCGAATGGATTTCTATATAGTGCCACCCGGCTAATCCTGCCATTACAAAAAAAGGAATAACGGGTAAAATAAATCGTTCTTGTTTATTAGGGAAATAACTGTGAAATACAAAAAAACAAAAAGCAGGTAAAATAATCCATAAATATTGTATTCGAACTTTATACATTCCCACAAGGATAAAAAAACTAATAGGAGGAATTAATAATCCTAAAACCAATAAAGTATAATTATACCAAGGGCCATTAATATAATTATATGCATTGGCAATATTGTAATTTACATAAGCTTGAAGTTCTACAAAGGGTTTACCCCAAATAATAAAATCGATGGTGTTTTGAATTAAAAAAATAGCTATGAGTGAACCAATCCCAAAACAAATAGCTTGAAGCCATTTTTTGTGTATTAATATCCCTAATCCCATACCGCCTATAAAAACAAGCGTTTGAAAACGAAGTGAAAATGCTATCCCTGTTACCAATCCAGCTATAAAAAAGCCCTTTAAGCTATTCTTTTCATCTGCAACAATTAAGAGCCAAGTTCCCCAAATAAGTGGCGGAATACAAACTATTTCTACTGCATTTCTAACCCCCATCATGGGTAAAAACCAAAGTAATGCTAAAAATAATCCAGTACGTTTGGCTATTTCAAATCCACTTAGTTTTTCAGATATTTTATAACCAAAGAAAACAATAGCTAAGCTGTATACTGCATGAATAAGTCGAACAATAAGCATTTTTATTTCAGGGTTTGTTATGCCTAACATTTTTAGGAATACAAATAAGTAATAATGAAACCCGGGATACAATAAACTGGGTCCATTAGCAACCGTATTTCCATTTACAGGCAACCAAGCATTGTCATCCAATCCATTTATCCATTGCTGCGCAACTTCAATTACCATAAAATGGTCATCTGAAAAGCCAAAACCTCTAGAAAAAACGGCTGCTACTATTCTAACAAAAAGTGCAATACCCATAATACTTCGAAATGGATGCTGGTTGTAATAAGTACGAATATTCTCAATCATGTTTAAACTATTTGTTACAAGATTAGTAGTTTTTATCTTTTTATATCTTCAGGATTGATTATAGCCATAGTAGCACTAGCTTTTGCAATCAATATTTTATGGTCTCCATTTTGAACCCATAGCTCGCTTTCACAAAAATGAAGTCTATTACCTGGTTTTATAACTTTACCTATCGCAATTAAAGTATCTCCTTTCCCTGGATTAAAATAAGATACTTTCATTTCAACTGTTACTACTCCTTGCCCTTTTTTAACTAACGTAAAAGCTGCAAATCCGGAGACTATATCCGATACAGTTGCCGTTACTCCACCATGAACAAATTCCATTTGTTGCAAATGATGTTGTTTTAATTTTAGCGTTCCTTCAATGTATCCAACTTCAATTGTGTGTATATTAAAGCCAATAAAATTTGTGAAATGATTACCTCCGATTTTTTCACGAACCATTTCTATAAATTCAGGTTCTTGAGGAGTTAGGTTTAAATTCAGCATTCTTTTAAAGTTTTACAAGTTTTTTGAAATACAGTAATCGATTATCTTGCTTCTATTCATTTTTATTTAAATAAAAATTGACTACTGTTACAATTCAAATGACTAAAATTTGTATTTTTGGTGCGTTGCGAAAGTACATAAAAATTAACCATGAGCACACAAGCACTACCTTTTATTAAAAACTTTATAGACCATGATTTGCTTTTACAAATAGCACCAACCTGTAATTTATGTGTGGGTGTTTCAGCAAATCGAATAACATTACTTGTAGCGGATACTACTAATTCGCGTGTTGCTGGTCTTACCGTTTTAGATATCTCCGAAGGAAGTTTTTTTTTGAAAGGTTTAGTTGAATTACGAATGTGGTTGGAAGGATTAGAACTTTATGGAAAAGAATACAGTAATACACATATTATATTTGAAACCCCAGCATTTACGATAGTTCCCGAAGCTTTATTTGTTTCAGATAAAGCAGAAATTTTACTCAAAGCTCAGCACGAAATTCCACAGTTTAATATAGTAAAAAGTAATAGAGTTGAAGCTCATCATTGGGTAAATGTATATGCAATACCTGATATTTTTTGCAGTACCCTAAAAGTGTTATTCCCACAAGCAGATATTCATCATTATGCTGAATATTTGGTACAAGCTAACCTCAACTCTAATGCCAATAAAGCTCATACTTTGTGCGTAAATATTCATGCACACTATATAGATGTGATGCATGTATACCAACAAGAACTAAAGTTTATCAATACATTTCCCTTTGAAGCTGAAACAGATGTAATTTATTTTATACTTTCAGTAGCTGAGCAACAAAAAATAGCTCCCGATAAATTAGAGTTGATGTTAACAGGTGATGTTAATACGAATGGAACTTTGGTTCAGCTTTTACGAAAATATGTATCTACTGTATATTTATTTAAAAGAGATGATAGATATTCTTATCCAGCTTCTTTTCGTGAGTTTCAAGATCAACAATATTTTACCTCAACATCAATTTTACTTTGCGAATAGTTAGTGGAACTCATAAAAGTATCATAATTAATCCTCCTAAAGGATTACCCGTTCGGCCTACAACTGATAGAGCTAAGGAAAGTTTATTTAATATTATAGAAAATAATTTTGATATAGAAACTCTCAATGTTTTAGATGTTTTTAGTGGTACTGGGAATATTGCTTTTGAATTTGCTTCACGTGGTGCATTCAAAATTACTTCAGTTGATATTCATGAAAAATGTGTGTTGTTTATTAAAAGTATTCAGGAGAAATTGAAACTAACTCAACTTCATGCCTTCAAAAAAGATGCATTTGTTTTTTTAAAAAATACACATGAACAATACGATATTATTTTTGCTGATGCTCCTTATGCTCATAAACAAATTATAGATATTCCTAGACTTGTAATTGAGAAAAAATTGTTAACAGAAAAAGGATGGTTAATAGTTGAACATGAAAATTTATTGAATTTAGACAATGAAATTGGTTTTTTCGATAAACGTATATATGGACAATCGGCATTTAGTTTTTTTAAATCGTTCTAAAAATTTATTTATATTAGTATATGAATTTATAATTACTTACTTCAAAAAAAATGATATGAAATGTTTGTATTACATATTGTGTTTGCTCTTTTTTATGTTCAGTTTACATAAAAGTGATGCAAAATCTTATACCTGTATTCCAACTGGAGATACAACTAATATTGAATATCAATTTTCAAAAGGTATACAATTAGATATAGATACTTTTAGGGTGCCTTTTGTGAATGGAAAGTGCTGGGAAACAGGTATTTTAGTATTTAGAAGCAATTTTACTTTTATCCTAGATTCTGGAGTTGTGTTATTTGTTCAAAAAGGAATTTTTCCTTTAGACACGATTAGTTACGGACTTTTCAGATTAAATAATTTGTATCATATTAATATTGTAGGGTATGGAGCCAAAATACAATTTGATATAAATGAATATATAGCTGGTGAATGGCGACATTGTATTTTTATTGAAGGATCCAACCATATCAATATTTATGGATTAAGCATCGTTGAATGTTCAGGTGATGCTATTTGTATCAATTGGAATTCAGCAGTAGCTTTCAGCGAATTTATTCGGATTAAAGATGTACTGTGTGATGCAAATGCTAGGCAAGGGATTTCAATTATTTCTGCTAAAAAAGTTCTAATTGAACATTGTACATTTCAACATACAGGTAAAAAAAATCATCATCAACTAGCATCAGCAGGTCCTTGGTCTGGTATTGATTTGGAACCGGATAGCGACTTACAATTTTTAGCTGATATTACTATTAACGATTGTGTTTTTAATAACAATAAAGGTGATGGCTTTTTATTAGCTTATGGAGGACAAATTAATACAGTAAATTTAAATCGTAATCAATTTTACAATAATAACAGAAGTGCTTTTGCTTTTGTTGGTATACTTAGAGGTTATAAAGGGTTAATCACTATCAAAGAATCTTTAGTTTGGGGCAAACAAGAATGTGTTTTTTATGTAAGAGATTGGAATAGCACGAAACAAAATATTATTATAGATCAATTAACGATAAAGGGTTCTCAAATTCAAAAACCCTTTTATTTTCTTATTACACCTAAACTTAAAACTGTTAAGTCGGGTAATTTTTCATGTAAAAGATTAATTTTAGCTGATTGGAATTCAGATAAAATCATTGTGAGAGAAGGTGAAAACGTAATTCATCAATTTGAACAAATCGATATAAAAGGTATTTGCCAGAATGCTATTAAAGATAGCAAAAGCATGGATGTTCGTATTTTTGTAAAATAAACAGTGTTCTCAATAAATCTTTAGCCATATTTGTTAAGCATCAAATACATGTTTAACTAATTACACAAATTTTAACGATGAAACGTATAGCATTATTCCCAGGCACTTTTGACCCTATAACTGTTGGGCATGTAAATATTTTGGAACGTGCCATTCCATTGTTTGATGAAATTGTAATAGGCATAGGTAATAATAGTTCCAAATCTACATTGTTTGCTTTAGAGCAACGTGAACAATGGATAAAAGAAGTTTTCAAACAAGTTCCGACTATTACAGTTGCTTCATACGAAGGACTTACTGTTGATTTTTGCAAACAAATAAATGCACATTATATTTTAAGAGGTCTGCGTAATATGAGCGATTTTGACTATGAAAAAAACATCGCACAAATGAATAAATTGGTGAGCGAACAAGTGGAATCAGTTTTTTTGATGTGTGACCCAGCTTATACTCCTGTTAGTTCTTCAGTAGTTAGAGACTTGATTAGAAATGGGGGAGACACGAGTAAGTTTTTGCCGAAGGAGGTTAAGTTTTAATTCACCAAAACATTACTTTAACTTTATTTAACAATCGCATTTTTATAACTATATAATTTTAATATCATGGACACGAAACACATTGAAGAACAATTTAAACAAACGTTTAACACTTGGAAATCATCTCTTGAGGATATGCGTATACAATTTTCGCTTGGTAAAATGGATGCAGTAGATGCTTTTGAAAAACAGAAAGTACAATTGCGTAGTATGATAGAATCGATGAAAACGAATTTGGATAAAGCAACAGATATTGCTGAGGAAAATGCAACCAAGCTACGCAGTAAATTGGAAGAATTGAACCTTCAATTAAATTTAGGCAAAGCAGATGGAAAAGATATGTTTGATGAGCAGCGTAAAAAAATAGACTTGGCTTTACAAGAAGTTTTTTCAGCAGGAAAGCATGCATATCATGGTAATTATGGATACATGATGGAATTGTTTGAAAACAATACAAAAGCTATAAAGGCTGGTTTGGAAATTGCTCAATTACAATTTGCATTGGCTAAAATGGAAGTAAAAGAGGAAGCAGATAAAGCACGTAAAGAAATTGAAGAAAAGATAACAGAATTTCAAACTTCTGCTGAAAAAGCGCAAGAGTTAACCAAAGAAAATATGGAACAATGGGGCAAACAAATGAAAGATGGGTTTGCAAAAATGAGTGATTGGATGACTGGTTATATCAAAAAATGAAATTGTTTTTCATTGGTTAAAACATTCTATAGCAACATAAATATTTCCAACATAATTGGTAATAGTAATTTTGTTATACAAGAAATAAACCGAACAGTTAACATGTCTTATTTCAAGGTATTACAATATTGCTAAAGATGTTATAAATAATACTGTACAAAATAGCAAAGCATTTTAAGAATTATGAATTGTATATTTATTCAACTGAAAAACAGCAATTAACATTCTATAAGTTAGTTTTTAAAATATTGATATACAAGATTGGCTTCATTATATTCTCTTATACACTTTTTAGTAAATCTTGAATGGAAGCATAAGAATCAAGTTTATCTATATCCAATGTTTTCCAATCCTTCCATACTGCTTCAGTAATATGTTCTTCTTTTTGAGGTATCAATTGTCTATTATCGGATGTGTGCATAGTAAACCAAAAAACTATTTTTAAAAAACGGTGATTGTGTTGTTTATAACAATGATAACTTGATGGTAATTTGCCTGTAATAGTTAGACCATGTATACCACATTCTTCTTCAACTTCTCGAATGGCTGCTTCTTCTGGTGTTTCGTTGCCATCTATTTTACCCTTTGGCAAATCCCATTTCCCTAGTCTTTTTATGAGTAATAATTGTTTCTTATCATTAAAAACGGCACCTCCAGATGCTTCAATGGGTACGAAATGAGTATAAAAATCTTTGAAGGCAAACTCAATATCATCAGAAATCATTAAAACCCCTTTGGATTTGAGGCTTTCACAATCCTTTATGTATTCAGCTATCTTTAATGGATTATGGTCAACTTGTTTACAGTTTGGAAATGGTGTAACATCTTCAGAATTATCTGCAATAATGAATGGTTTCTCGTTGATGAAAATTTTATACATTTGCCGTATGCAACAACATGATATTACAGCTGCTAAGATAGCAGAATATTTATTAGATATTAATGCCATTAAATTAAGTCCAGATACACCATTTACATGGACATCTGGATGGAAATCTCCTATATACAGTGATAATAGGCTTTCGCTTTCTTATCCTGAGGCCCGTACTTTCATAAAACAGGAACTAGGTAAACTAATAACCAATAAATTTATAGGTACAGAAGCTATAGTAGGTGTTGCTACCGCTGGAATTGCTCCAGGAGCATTGGTAGCAGATGAAATGAATTTACCATTTGGTTATATTCGATCAGAAGCTAAAAAACATGGAATGGGTAAACAAGTTGAAGGAGATATCAAACCTGGTCAAAAAATAGTTGTGGTAGAAGATTTAGTTTCTACAGGAAAAAGCAGTTTACAAGCAGTTCAATCATTACAAGAATATGGATGCGAAGTATTGGGCATGGTTTCTATTTTTACCTATGGTTTTGATTTGGCGAAAGACGCCTTTGAAAAAGTTGGCTGCACTTATTTTTCGTTAAGTAATTACAATGTGTTAATTGATGTTGCTGTTCAAAAAGGATTGGTTAAACCCGAGCAGATTGCAGTGTTAACGGAGTGGAGAAAATCACCAAGTAAATGGGGCGTTTAATGTTATCGGTAGCTGGTTTGTAAATGGAAGAATGTATAAAGTTGTAGATTGTTTATTTCCAATTTTAAAGTCTAACATCTAAAATTTATTGTCAGTGAATGAACATAACTCAATAAAAAAACGAATAAATTAGTAATGAATTAAAAAATGGCCAAGATAAAAGACCTATTCAAAATAATATTTGCTATTTACTTTGCCATTTGTACTCTTTTAGGATTCATTGTTTTGTATCCATTTTTCGCATTGTTTTTAAGCAACAATAAGTGGTATAGTGCTGCTCACACGACCCGTAAAATATGGGGTTGGTGGTTGTTTATTTCAGGTGGACTTTGGGTTAAACAAATAGAAGAGGTACCAATACATTGGAATGAAGCATATGTTGTAGTCTCCAATCATACTTCCTATTTGGATATTCCAACCTTAACAGTTAAGCTTCCAATGTTTGTTAATTTTATGGCAAAAATAGAATTAGCTCGCATCCCATTTTTTGGTATTTTTTTTAGAACTATAGATATTGCCGTTGATAGAAAAAATATACGTCAATCTGTCTGGGCATTTCAGCAGGCTAAAGAGCAATTGATTAAGGAGAATAAAAGTATTGTTATTTTTCCAGAAGGAACTATTCCAACAACAGTTCCTAAAATGGGGCGTTTTAAAGAAGGTGCATTTAGGTTAGCTATTGAAACACAAAAACCGCTATTGCCAGTTACCATTATTGGTAACTGGATTGCTTTACCCGATCAAGGTAAAACCCGATTTAGACCAGCTCGTATTGTACAATATGTTCATGAACCAATTGATACAAAAGGAATGATATTAGATGATGTAGAATCATTAAAACTTAAAGTTTATACTATAATTGAACGTAAATTAGCAGAATATGGATATTAGCAATGAATTAGTAGATAAGTTGGCCGACCTTGCCAAACTTGAATTTAATGGTGAAGAAAAAGAAAAAATTAAAGCGGACCTAATTCAGATTACTGCCTTTTTTGAAGAGCTCAATAAAGTAAATACTGATAATGTTGAACCGCTTATATTTATGAGTGATGCTGTAAATGTATTGCGAGAAGATGAAGTGAAACAAGAGTTGACGCATGAAGAAGCACTGAAAAATGCTCCTGCCAAAGATTCAGATTATTTTAGAGTACCTAAGTTTAGTTCTAAATAGATTTTATATTGATTGATTGAGTGAGTTAATTGTTTGAAAAAATTAGTACTAGTCGTAGCTTACATTATTTTAATATCTAAAAGGTTTGAGCTTCAAAAAACGATTTATAAAAATAGATGGACCATCAAAAAGTAATTGAGTTAAAACAAATCACCCGTCATTTTAAAATTGGGGATACAGATGTATATGCATTACGTGGTGTTGATTTGGTCATAAACAGTGGCGAATACGTTGCTTTTATGGGTCCTTCTGGTTCTGGTAAATCTACTCTCATGAATATTTTAGGTTGTTTGGATACGCCAACTAGTGGAAGTTATGTATTAAACAACCAAATAGTAAGCGATTTAAATGACAACCAGCTTGCCGAAATTAGAAATAAAGAAATTGGTTTTGTATTTCAAACATTCAATTTACTTGCACGTAATACATCTTTAGATAATGTTGCTTTGCCATTAGTATATGCTGGCTTTAGTAAAAAAGAAAGAGTTGCACGCGCCACACATTCATTAACCAGTGTTGGTTTGGCCGATAGGATGGATCATAAACCGAACGAACTTTCGGGTGGGCAACGCCAACGTGTTGCCATTGCTCGCGCTTTGGTAAACAATCCTTCTATAATTTTAGCTGATGAGCCTACAGGTAATTTGGATACCAAAACATCTGTAGAAATTATGCAGTTGATGGAAGAGATACATCAAAAAGGTAATACCGTAATTGTAGTTACCCATGAAGAAGATATTGCACGTAGAGCGAAGCGAATTATTAGGCTGCGCGATGGTGTAATTGAAAGTGACATATTACAATAAAGTTGGTATTAAGCTCAATGGTTAAAATAAGAAGATAGGCAGAGTGAAACTCATAGCATACTTACACACGAAATTAGCTTTTGATTTGCGAGCGCTTGCGCTTATGCGCATAGCAGTTGCATTGGTTGTTTTGGTTGATTTAAGTATTCGTCTTTCTGATTTGGAGGCCTTTTATGCCAATTCAGGCGTGGCTCCATTAAGTATGATTTTTCAATATAAATGGAATGATTATTATTTCTCATTTCACACCATTAGCGGATTATGGCAAGTTCAATTGTTGTTGTTTATTGTTGCTGCTTGCTGTGCTTTATTATTACTAATTGGATATCGAACACGGTTGTTTACGTTCCTTTCATGGCTGCTATTATTATCACTTCATAACCGTAATGTACTCATACTTCAAGGTGGCGATGATTTATTACGAATGACCTTGTTTTGGGGTATCTTTTTGCCTTGGGGCACCTATTATTCGTGCGATAAAATATTGGGCAAACAAAAACATATTTATACCAACATTTTTTCCTTAGCTACATTGGCATATGTTTTACAACTAACATATCTTTATACAGGTTCGGCATTATTAAAAGGTGTGGAATGGCATACCAATTTGGATGCATTGTATTATGTGTATAGCCTTGATCAAATTGTTTATCCTCATATTCATTTTCTTTATGTGTATCCGCAATTACTCAAAATATTGACCTCAATAGCATTTTGGTTTGAGATGCTAGTTCCTGTTTTATTTTTTATTCCAGTAAAAAATAATTGGTTTAGGATGGCCGCAGTTATCCTAATTGTTGGTTTTCATTCTTTCAATTCATATAGTATACTGATTGGCTTGTTTCCAATAATAGGTATTGTTAGCGCAATAGGATTATTACCTACTTCATTTATGGATTGGCTTGATGTAAAAACAGTAATAATTAAAAGTTTTTTTGCCAATTCGTTTTTAGGTATTGCTTCTTTGTTTTCGGGGTTGGTAAAATGGAAATATACACATCCAGAATTCAAACATAATATTGTTAAATATGTGTTAGCTGGATTGGTTGTATATGTATTAATTTGGAATGCGGGAAATGTTTCATTTAACCATTATAAACTTTCCGATAAAGTTCGTTTTATTGGCTACGTTTTACGTATTGATCAAAACTGGGGAATGTTTGCGCCAGGTGTATTTAAAGATGATGGCTGGTATGTACTGGAAGGTAAAACAAAAAACAATCGAACAATTGATTTATTTCATCCCACCGATTCAATTACTGCTAAAAAGCCTGCTAATATTACTGCAATGTTTAAAAATGATAGGTGGCGTAAATATGCTGAAAATTTTATTTTTGTGAGCAATAATTTTATGCGTGGGTATTTTTGCAATTATTATATCCGTAAATGGAATAAAGATCATCCCAATGAACCTGTAACAAGTTTATCAGTTATTTATTATACTGAGCTTACCGCTCCTGATTATAAATATGTTATTCCAAAGAGAGATGTGTTGTGCTCTTGTGTAAACTAAATAAATAAACAGCTTTACCTTTTTATAATGTCTATTTTTACTTTCAAACAATTTAAGGTTAACCAATCACAATCGGCAATGAAAGTTGGAACAGATAGTTTACTACTTGGCTGTTTGTTGCAAGCTGATTATCCAAAACGGATACTTGATATTGGTACAGGAACTGGCTTGCTTGCATTAATGATGGCACAACGATTTGTAGGGGCACAGATTGATGCTGTAGAAATTGACACAGCAGCTGCGAATGAGGCAAGGTCTAATTTTACAGAAAGTAAATGGAGTAACCGATTACAAATAAATCCTATTTCTTTTCAGCAGTTTGTAAAAAGTTCACCCCAACTATACCAGCTTATTGTTAGTAATCCTCCGTATTACAAATCATCTCAACATATAACGATACCTGATACCCAACGAGCAAATGCTAGGTACGATGTTGAATTGACAATCACCGATTTTTTGAAAGGTGTGTATGATGTATTAACACAGGATGGTTCATGTTGGATTGTATTGCCAAAACATGAAGGAGAATTATGCTTGGAGATGTTATCCAATTTTGGTTTTTATCCAACAACTAATATTTTAATTGCTCCGATAGTTGGGAAAAAGATAAATAGAATGATCATATGTTTTGGTAAAGTAAAACCTAAAGTTCTAAACCGAATACAGTTTACAATTTATGAAAAAGATAGCTTGTATACAGCCGAATATAGAAAAGTTACAGATCCCTTCTTGTTATGGCTTAATCAAACAAGTAGAATCGTTTAATTTTATCAATACCCAGTCTCCTGAGTATTGTATACAGTTTTTATATCCTTCAGGAATTTCACTTCGATTGCAAAAATAATAGTCAATTCCTAAATGTGTTATAGCCTCTTTGTTTTGTTGCAACAGCTCTGGTTTAAGAACGTCATATAATTTAGATTCACTATAATAACTTAAATACAATGCGG
This sequence comes from Bacteroidia bacterium, assembly GCA_044353855.1. Classification (GTDB taxonomy): domain Bacteria; phylum Bacteroidota; class Bacteroidia; order UKL13-3; family UKL13-3; genus UKL13-3. Next base: position 142,122 of record JBILBF010000003.1, on the reverse strand, counting down.
GAGCCCAAGTATCCGGGCTTGCGAGTATTTTATGTTTACTGAAAGGAGATACAGTATTTACAGCATGATAAAAATGGGCATAATTACTTCCTTTGTCTTTATAAAATATAATACGATTAAGGGTAATAAAATTGGAGTACAATGCACCGAAAACGAGTAGGATAATTATGTAATTTTTGTGTTTAATTGGATTCTTTTCAACAAGAATAAGTATGAATAGAATACCTAATAACAAACTAAATAAAACATAACGGCTTGATGCTACTACCCAAAAATAACCCAAAGGATATGCTAAAATACAGCAAAGTAAAAGCCAATATTTTGCTTCAAATGATTTGTAGTTAAGTAAAAAAATAATACAAGCAACGCCAAATAAAACGAATTCAATTACATGTTTATTTCGAAAATGGTACAAATTTTTGGTGAGGTTAATTTGTATATGTTTTTTGAAGGTTTCCATACTGTTAAATGGGCTCCATTGTTTAATAGTATAATCAGGAGGATATTCCCAAGAGGTAGTTATAAAATTACTATAGTTAATACTTAACAAGTGATTGCCAAATAATATTGGTTGTTTAGCAACAGTAGGGTTAATCAAATTTATGTTGAATTGAGCAGCAGTAGTAGGAGTATAAACACCAAATTTACTTTGTAGTTGCAACATCCAAAATGAACATACAAGACCAAAGAGCGTTACTGACAGTAATAAATATTTAATGGCTATTTGTTTTTGGATAATAATACAATACACTGCCACTATAAAGCATAATAATATAAATGCATAAAAGTTATAATATTTGGCAAAGTAGGAGAGACTAGCTAATAAACCTGTAATGATAGCATTTGTTATTGTTGGATTTTGTATGACTTTTCGAATATGATTAAATACTAAAAGCCAGCATGCAAGGGAAATAATATCGGGTGTGGCATTGCATAAACTAAAATATAATAGATGCGGAACACAAAGAAGCATAAACAGCCACTTAGTGTATTGTTTGCTTAAATAATCGTTGGCAATAATATGGAGTTGAAAAAGACTTATAAGTCCAGCAACTAAATTCAGCATTTTATAAGCAAGTAATCCATTTATTCCAACGCCAATAAATGGTGCCATTAGCCAACTTATTAGAGGCGACCAGTAGGCATTGATAGCACTATAAAAATTGCCAGCTACAATATGTTTGCTAATACTGATATAAGCTACCATATCAGAAACTATTTTATATTGAAACCAAGGCAACAAGGAAAGGTATACCAATGCATACAAGCAAAGTATAAATCGAATATTATAACTTGGTAGTTGTTTCATTAAATATAATTCCAAATGAAGCCAATTCATCCAGAATTGGAATGTAAAATTCTGGTGTTAAAGGCATCTGTACACCTCTACTTTTAATGGTTCCTGTTAGTATTAATTTTGCTGCTATACCCATTGGCAATCCAACCGTTTTTGCCATTGCTGTCAGTGTTTCATCTTCTCCTTTTACAACTAGGTCACTTTCCATTTCGAATTTCAAATTTCGAATTTCGAAATGTATCTGGTGTTTCATTACAATCATATCCAACTCGCCTGGTTTGAGTTTCCATTTTTGTTGCAATACTTGTTGCAAAATTTGTGCTGGTGTTGCCTCTTGTAACATAATTGGCGTTTCATCAAAAAGGCCCAACCATTTCAGTTTGTTAAATTCATTGCTTGTTTCTACAATGTTTAAAAAAACTGCAGTACGTTTTTCTAATTGGTTCAACTCTGTTCCAGGAACAAAAGCATTTACAAAAGTGCGAAGCGTATACTTTTGAGCATCATGAATAATAAAAGAATCATCGGTTAATCCCAGTTTTACCAATAAATTCCATGCTTTACTGTAACCTTTTTTACGTAGGGTTCCACGAAGTACAGTTTGAGCATCTTCGATTCCATAAGGTTCAATATAGCTCAATGAATCTCGGTTGGCATAAGATTCAAAATCGCCATAGTTTTGTAGAGCAACAGATTCAGTTTGTTCAAAAATATGTGCTGGAGGAATGAATTTTATATGACTGTTTTCTAAATATTTGGCTGTTGCTTGTCCTGCTAAAACTACGTTTCGAGGGTTCCAGGTAAATTTATAATTCCACGGATTATCATCAAATTCTGGAGCAACTAATCCACCACAAAATGATCTGAATGAATTAACCACGCCACCTTTTTCTTTGATTTCGTCTATAATTTTCATGGCCGAAAGGTGGTCAATGCCTGGATCTAGTCCACATTCATTTAATAAAAGTATACCCACTTCTTTGGCTTCCTTATCTAACTTTTTCATTTCATCAGAAAGATACGAAGCTGTTACTAAATGTTTTTTATGCCTAATACAATCTTTAGCAACTAAGATGTGTAACGCAGGTGGCAACATGGAAATAATCAAATCATGTTGGGAAATTAACTCAGAACGTTTGTCTTCATCTGCGGCATTTAATGTTAAGGCAATCCCGTAACTATTGCTGTTAATTTTTGATTGAGCAGTTGAAATTGTTTCATCGGCAACAGTAATTATCCAATTGTGTATTGAGGCATTTTCTAATAAATATTTTATAAGATAAGAAGTAGATAATCCAGCACCTAAAACCAAAATTTTTTGCATAGTAACGGTCATTTAATTTTGACGAATTTAATGTGAATGAGGTTAATAATTAAAAGTCTTTTTTTACCTCAGATTGCACAGATGATTTCGTTATTTTTTTGAAGCAAACCTGATCATTTATGTTAGTAGTTAATGCTACTTTTACCATAGGAGTAAACTTTAATTAATACAAATAGCGGCTAAAAATGCAAACCTTTCATATTTTTTTGTAGTATTGATTTAGAAATGGAAGAAATAAAAATTGAATCTGTTGTTAAAAAATATACATCAGCAATCGAATTAACCGATGGCGATAGACTATTATTAATGCAAGCAAAAGAAGCAGTAAGTTCATCGTATGCGCCTTATTCTAAGTTTTATGTTGGCTGTGCTTTGCAATTAGAAAATGGTGTAGTTGTAAAAGGAAGCAACCAAGAAAATATTGCCTATCCATCAGGATTGTGTGCTGAACGTGTTGCTATTTTTTATGCAGGAGCTACTTACCCCAATAGTGCTATCATCACTATGGCTATAACGGTAAAAGCAGCAAATTTTGTTGTAGATAAACCCATTGCAAGTTGTGGTGCTTGCCTGCAAAGCATGAGCGAGTATGAGCTTAAATTTAAGAAACCCATGCGCATTATTTTACAAGGTGAAACGGGTGATATTTATGTAGCCGAAGGCTTAAAAACATTTATGCCTTTTATGTTTTGGGTGGATGAGTTGAGAACATAATTGTGTAAAGTTCAGAATTATTTGTTGGGTATATTAATAAGGTATTATCTATTTGCTCCCCACCACCAATCGTCAGCATCTTCATAGTTGTAAATTCCCGAAATAGCTAATCCTACAAACACACATTGAGGATTGTGGTTGTATCCAACATTTAATACCAATCGACTAAACAAAGGGAGAAAAATTCCGGCTGAATAATTAACTTCAATCCTTGTTCTACTTTCATTCACGTTCCATTTAGTTTTATTGTCAAACGGGTCAATGTATTCAAAAAATTCTCGGTATCGTGTTATACCAGCACCAAAGTATAAAGGTATTTTACGGGTAAGTGCAACAGCCATCCCACCATTAAACATAAAAGCTACAGATTGTTCAGTGTTTCCCGTTATTGTCCAACCATTTTCAATCACATTATCAAACGAAAATTCACCTTTTTCACCTTGAGTTGGCATCATAAAATTTTGGATACCCACATTGTAAGATATAAAAGTGCCAAATTTTTTGTAAACCGATGAAGTTCCACCAACTATGATATCTTTAGCACCAAACGGTATATTATACCCAAGGGAATTGTAACTAGCGGGTTTGGTTTTTATGTTGTTGCTGGTTTGGTTTTCAGAAAATGCACTTATTCTCTCATTATAAGCTAAAATCTGAGCATTCAAATTAGACTTCAATGAAAATAGAAATAAAAATATAACTAAATATAATTTCTTGTTAATGAGTAGTTTGTAAAACGAATATACTAATTTTTGTTTTTCAGTTTCAACATTGATAACACTTCTTTTTGTTTGGGATTATTTTAAGCCGTTACAAAGTTTGAGCAATGCATGGTTAACATACATAACAATAAAGCCTTACAGCCACAAAGCATCAACAATATTTTTAATCTATGCTTGGAAATAATTAGAAATTAGCTCATATTTGCCGCCCGCTGGTGTGGAGACCCAGGGATTAAAAACATAAATATATGTCAGTAAAAATTAGATTACAGCGTCATGGACGCAAACAAGCGCCTTATTATCACATTGTGGTGGCGGATTCACGTGCTCCGAGAGATGGTAAATTTATTGAGAACATTGGTTATTACAAACCGCAAACTGTTCCAGCTACTATCGAACTCGATGCAGACAAAGCACTATCATGGTTAGAAAAAGGTGCACAACCAACAGACACTTGTCGTGCAATTCTTTCGTACAAAGGCGTACTTTACAAACACCATTTATTAGCTGGTGTGCGCAAAGGTGCATTAACTGAAGAAGCTGCTATGGCTAAGTTTGCTACTTGGACAGCTGAAAAAGAAAACAAAGTATCAGCTCATGGCGATCGCCATCAACAATCAATTACAGACAGAAATGCTGCAAAATTGACGGAAGAAGGAAAAGTGAAAGAAGCAAGATTGCAAAAAATTGCAGAAAAACTTGCTGCTGCTGAAGCTGCTGCTAATCCAGTAGTGGAAGTTGCTGAAGAAGAAGTTGTGACTGATGAGGTTGTTGCCACTGAAGAGGCTCCTGCAACTGAAGAAGCTCCGGCAACTGAAGCAGAAACTACAGAAACAGCAGAATAATTTTTTACAGATGAAATGAGCCATTCAAACGCTTCTTCATCAGATAAATTTTTAAAGGCGAATTCAATGCCCCAAAAAGAAAATAAACAAATAGGCATTAAATCAATCGCAAGAAGAGATTTTATTACTATTGGAACAATTGATAAAACGCATGGAACCAAAGGGGAAATGCGAATTTCAATCACTTCTGGTAAACCAATTAAAGAATGGGCTTTCCTTGAAATTCAGGGAAAGCCCGTTCCATTTTATGTACAATCGCTACATGCTACATTTGATGATGAAGCATTACTCAAACTAAAGGATGTTGATTCTGTTGAAAGTGCATCTGCTTATGTTGGAATGACTATATTGCAGCTAAGAGGCAAACGAAGCAAAAGCGATTTGCATGCAGAAGATGACTTTACTGGATTTACACTTTTTGATGTTCATCTTGGTCCAATAGGTATTGTTGAAGCAATAGAAGAATATCCCAATCAACTTTTAATTAGAACCCGCTATTTAGGAACAGAAGTTCTGATACCAGCTGTTGAAGCTTTTATTACTGAAATAGACGAAACTAAACGAACGATTTTTCTGCAATTACCTGATGGTTTACTAGCTATTTAAAATGCACATAGATATACTTACGCTCTTTCCTGAAATGTTCGAAAGTCCATTTGCCCACTCGATGATAAAACGTGCGGTGCAAAAAGGGTTGGTGGAAATTAACTGTGTAAATATTCGTGATTATTCGACCAATAAGCATAAAAATGTGGATGATTACCCATTTGGTGGAGGTGCTGGATTGGTGATGCAAATTGAACCTATTGATAAGTGCATAACAGCTTTAAACGAGCAACGCACGTATGATGAAGTAATATATTTGAGCCCTGATGGCGAAGTATTTGATCAGAAAATAGCGAACCAACTTTCGACCAAACAAAATTTGCTATTTTTGTGTGGGCATTATAAAGGAGTTGACGAACGTGTAAGGGAACATTTGGTAACCCGAGAAATTTCGATTGGTAGTTTTGTGCTTACGGGTGGTGAGTTGGCAGCAGCAACTATTGTTGATGCAGTAGTGAGGTTGATTCCTGGTGTGTTAAATGACGAGCAGTCGGCTTTAAGCGATTCTTTTCAAGATGACTTAATAAGTCCACCCGTTTATACCCGTCCTGCAGAATACAATGGATGGAAAGTTCCTGAGATACTGCTCAGCGGGCACCAAGCCAAAGTGGATGAATGGCGTCACGAACAAAGCTTATTGCGCACCAAACAACGCAGACCCGATTTGTTGAAATAGCTGAAACGGTTTTGCTAGTTCAAAATGATTCATCTTTTTTTGTAAATAATTTTTGTATTTACGTATATAGTCCTATTTTCGCATCCCATTTAAGAAAATCGTTATGAACGCAGTAGAAGCAATTAAATTAGTAGAATCAGAGTTTACCAGTAAAACAGTACCCACTTTTGCAGCTGGTGATACCGTAAATGTATATTATAAAATCCGTGAAGGTGTTAAAGAACGTATTCAACAGTACCAAGGTATAGTATTGCAACGCAGAAATACGGGTATCAGTTCTACCTTTACTGTTCGTAAAATTTCGAATGGTGTGGGTGTTGAACGTATCTTCCCTTTATTCAGTGCAAATATTGATAAAGTGGAATTGATTAGCCGTGGTAAAGTCCGCAGAGCACGTATATTCTATTTACGTGATGCTAAAGGTAAAAACGCAAAAATTAAAGAAAGAAGAGGTTAATTTTTTCATAGTTAAATTGCAACTAACCCTGTCAGCTCACAAGCAGATAGGGTTTTTTGTTTTATTTTATTTTCATTCCAATATTTTAGCCATTATTTTTGAATCCATATTATGAGTAACGAAATTCCTAAAACCTATTCGCCACAAGCCATTGAAGATAAGTGGTATCAATATTGGTTAAGTCAAAAATATTTTGCAGCCACACCTGATGAACGTGAACCCTATACTGTAGTAATACCTCCGCCCAATGTAACAGGGGTTTTACATATGGGGCATATGCTCAATAATACCATACAGGATGTATTGGTTCGCAAAGCTCGTATGCAAGGTAAAAATGCGTGTTGGGTTCCAGGTACCGATCATGCAAGTATTGCCACCGAAGCTAAAGTTGTTCAATTATTGCGTGAGCGTGGTATTAAAAAATCGGATTTGAGTAGAGCCGAATTTTTGAAATATGCTTGGGAATGGAAAGAGAAATACGGAGGAATCATTTTAAAACAACTCGAAAAATTGGGTGCAAGTTGTGATTGGGATAGAACCAGATTTACGATGGAGCCTAGCTTAAGTGAAGCCGTAATTGAAGTGTTTATTGACCTATATGAAAAAGGACTTATTTACCGCGAACTACGTATGGTAAATTGGGATCCGCAAGGCAAAACAGCATTAAGTGATGAAGAGGTTATTTTTAAAGATGTACAATCGAAATTGTACTATATAAAATATTTTTTAACCGAAAATTCTAAATCAGAAATAAGAGATTCAAAAGTTGATGGTCCAGATTTTATAACGATTGCAACTACACGCCCCGAAACTATTTTAGCTGATGCTGCCATTTGTGTTAACCCTGGCGATGAAAGATTTAAACACTTGATTGGAAAAAAAGTATTGATTCCATTTATCAATAAAGAGATATTCATTATTGCAGATGACTATGTAACGATGGACTTTGGAACTGGCTGTTTAAAAGTTACTCCAGCTCACGATAAAAATGATTACGAGCTTGGTAAAAAATACAACCTCGAAGTTATTGATATTTTAACTGAAGAAGGATTTTTAAATGAGAAAGCACTTGATGCAAGATATATTGGAAAAGATCGTTTTGCAGTTCGAAAACAAATTGCCATTGATTTAGAAGAAGCGGGTCATATCGTAAAAATTGAGGAGTACAAAAACCAAGTTGGTACAAGCGAAAGAACAGGTGCTGTAATTGAACCAAGGTTAACTTTGCAGTGGTGGGTGGACATGAAAAAGTTTTTGGCTAAACATCCGCAAGTATTGGATGCAGTAATGAACGATGACATAAAGTTTCATCCTGCCAATATGAAAAATACATACAAGCATTGGATTGATAATATTAAAGATTGGTGTATTAGCCGCCAATTGTGGTGGGGTCAACAAATACCTGCTTGGTATGCTCCCGATGGAAGTTATGTTGTAGCTAAAACAGAAATAGAAGCAATTCAAAAACTCGAAATTCGAAATTCGAAATTCGAATTTGGGCAATTACGACAAGATGAAGATGTATTGGATACTTGGTTCAGCTCTTGGTTGTGGCCCATTAGTGTATTTGATGGTTTTAAAGATAAAGGCAATAAAGACATTAAGTATTTTTACCCAACCAACGATTTGGTAACAGCTCCCGAAATTATGTTCTTTTGGGTAGCACGTATGATTATGGCTGGTTACGAGTGGATGGGAGAGAAGCCTTTCAGTAATGTGTATTACACTGGTATTGTTCGCGATAAACAACGAAGAAAAATGAGCAAATCGCTCGGTAATTCTCCTGATCCCTTGGATTTAATAGCACAATATGGAGCTGATGGAGTACGCATGGGAATGTTGTTGTGTTCGCCTGCGGGGAATGATATTTTATTTGATGAAAGTTTGGTAGAACAAGGACGTAATTTTAGCAACAAAATTTGGAATGCTTTCCGCTTGGTGAAAGGATGGGAAATTAAACCTGATTCTGAATTTAGTTCCGAAATACTGAATAGTAATAAACTAAGTGCCGAATGGTTTGCTGGTCGCTTAAACGACAATATCAAAGAAATAGAACTGAAGTACTCAGACTATAAATTGAGTGAAGCTTTGATGATGATATACAAATTGATATGGGATGATTTTTGTGCTTGGTATTTAGAAATGATTAAACCTGCCTACGAGCAACCCATTAATCAATCAACGTATGATCAAACGATTCTGTTTTTTGAAAACTTGATGAAGGTATTACATCCATTTATGCCATTTGTAACAGAAGAGTTGTGGCAAAACATGACGCAACGGAAAGCAGGTGATTCTATTTGTATCTCATCTTACCCAATACCAAATCAAGCAACGCTTGTCAACTTAGATCGTGCATTTGAAACTATTACTAAAATACGTGAACTCCGAAACGCTTACGGAATAAGTCCAAAGGAAGCTTTTGATATTGCTATTAAAACAAATGAACCTAACGGATATGTAGTAGCAGAAAACATAATAAAAAAATTAGGGAATGTAACTGAGCTATTGTTTGTATCTGAAAAAACAGAAGGTGCAACAGCCATTCAAGTTGCAACTGATGAAGTGTATGTTCAGTTAAATATTGAAATAGATGCAGCAGTAGAAAAGGAAAAACTAACCAAAGAATTAGCCTACTTAGAAGGCTTTTTGATATCAGTAGATACAAAATTGAGTAACGAAAGATTTGTAGCCAATGCCAAGCCCGAATTGGTTGAAAAGGAACGTCAAAAAAGAGCAGATGCAGTTGCTAAAATAGAAATAATTAAAGGCGGGTTACTTTCATTGTAAATCAAATTGGAGATAATCTCGTTAACGTAACTTCTTATTTAGGAAAATGATTATACTAAAGCAGGTTGTCTCTTAATCTATTTAGTATAGAGTTAAAGTGCTAAGGCAAACTACTTTTAAACGTTGCATACCGGGCATCAAAAGTGCCTGTATTGCCTCCGCTACCCAAGCATTTCCATGTTTCTTCAATATTTACTACTCTATTAGCAGGGTTTGGGTGTGTGCTTAAAAATTCAGGAGGTGTTTGTGAACCTGATGCACTTATTTTTTGAAAAAAGTATTTGGCTCCTTGAGCATCATATTCAGTTCCCAATAAATACCTTACCGAATAATCATCCGCTTCGGTTTCATCATTTCTACTAAATTTAAGCGCAAGCAAGTTATTACCGAGTGTTGCTAATTCCTGAGTTGAGCCACTGGTGAGAATCTGTATTAATGTTTGTGCTCCTGTTTGTTGCAACATTTGTTTTGCACTGTGTCGCCTGTCGGCATGGGCAATTTCGTGTCCCATAACACCCGCTAGTTGTGTTTCATTGTCCAAGTATTTTATAATGCCTGTGTATACATAAATAAAACCTCCAGGTGTACAAAATGCATTTAAGGTATTGTCATCCTTAATGAGTTTAATTTTCCATGGAAAGGTATTTTTGTAATACACTTTTCCTGAGTTTAAAATATTATCGCGTATGCGGTAAATATGAGCATATGCTACTGCATAAGTTACTGAATCCAACACAGGGTATTCGGCTTTATTGGAATCAATTTGATCAACAACTGTTTGGCCTAATACAATATCTTGTTCAACAGAAATAAGCAACCCTGTCAGTCCACCTGGAGCTTTACCTCCGCAGGGATCATCAAAACTTTTATCTTCTTCGCTTTTGCACGAACCGAGTGAAAGAGTGGTTCCAATAATAAATATGGATAAGATGGATACGAGAATAGTGTTACGCATAGTTTTAAAATGGAGACAAATATAAATGAAATCGGCTATGGTTTTTCGATAGGATTTAACCCAAGTGTTTGGGCTTTTTCATACATTAGTTGCAAGGCTTCTTCTCGGTTGTTTTTAATTTTTCCATCCAGTATACTTTCCCTTATTTCGGTTTTAAGTATACCTACTTCTTTAGAAGGAGAAAGGCCAAAAATGCGCATAATATCTTCGCCTGTTACGGGTGGCTGAAAATTACGCAACGCATCTCGCTCTTCAACTTCGGCTACTTGCTGTTGCACTTGAATTAGGTTTTGACGGTAAAAAGCAATTTTTTTCAGGTTTGCTGATGTCATATCCGCTCGGCAAAGCGTGAACAAATCTTCCAAGTTATCACCAGCATCTACTACCAATCTACGAATGGCCGAATCGGTTACACCTTCTTCTGCCAAAGCTTTTGGGCGGTGGTGCAAGGCCACCATTTTTTCAACAAACTTCATTTTGTCGTTTAACGGAAGTTTTAGTTTTCTAAATATTTTAGAAACCATTCGGCTGCCTTTATCTTCATGTCCATGAAAGGTCCATCCTTCACCTGGAATAAAACGTTTGGTAATAGGCTTGGCTATATCATGCAACAATGCAGCCCAACGCAACCACAAGTTATCCGTTTCTTCACTAATATTATCTACTACCATTAGGGTATGGTAAAAATTATCTTTGTGTGCTTTACCTTCTTTGGTTTCTACCCCTTGTAATGCAGCTAATTCAGGAAAAATAAGTGCAAGCAATCCACTATCAAATAATAATTTTAACCCAACGGATGGTTTTGTGGAAAGCATTATCTTATTTAACTCATCGGCTATTCTTTCACCCGAAATAATATGAATGCGTTCAATATTTCGTTTGATGGATGCATATGTTTCATCTATAATATCAAATTGTAATTGTGCTGCAAATCGGATGGCACGCATCATGCGCAAAGGGTCATCACTAAAGGTAATATCAGGATTTAGTGGAGTGCGAATACACTTATTATCTAAATCGGTTATGCCACCAAAGGGATCCACTAATTCACCAAAATTATGGGATTGCAAACTGATAGCAAGCGCATTGATGGTGAAGTCTCTTCGGTTTTGATCATCGGTTAATGTTCCTGTTTCTACAGTTGGTTTGCGCGAATTATGGGAGTATGATTCCTTGCGTGCGCCTACAAATTCTACTTCCCACTCTTTGGTTTTAACCATGGCGGTTCCAAAGGTTTTAAAATAAGCAAAATCACTTCCAGGGTGTTCTTCTGCAAATGCTTTGGCCAAGGCTATGCCATCTCCAACCACTACCACATCAATATCTTTTGAGGTACGGTGTAAAAATATATCGCGCACATATCCGCCCACCAAGTATGCTTCAACTTGCTGCTGTTGTATAACTTGTTGTAATGATTTAAAAATAGGATCTGAAAGCTCAATATTCACGGGTGCAATTTAAGGATTTGTTAATTGTGTTGAGCAAGTTAATTGTGTTGATTGGGTTAGTGTGGCTGAGATCCTTTAGGGTTATGGAAATTAGGGATTAGGGATTAGTTGTTTTGACTTTCCCAATACCATCAATATTTGCAGAAATGCTCACAAAAATACTTGTGCTAAATGGTATTGAATTGTTAAAATAGTTTTTGTTACTGATAACTATATTTCGTGCCGTTAGGTTAAGGTGTATATAATCTTTCCAGAGCTTTTTACTTAAGCCTATATCCCACGAAAACAGTACAGGAAGTTTTGTTGAACTTAAGCTATAACCTTCATCATAATTGATAAATTGGGTTTTGGATTGCAGATAATTACGCGACCATAGGGTAAATCTTTTCTTTAAATCATATTGCAACACAACAGTAAATTTATGTTTTGGAATAGTACGTAAATTCTCATCCCAGGTATTTAAAATGCTTGTATGCATATAATTGATATCGAATACTAAATTTTTAACAATATCGTAGTGCAAATTGATGCGGTTAATCCAATTAAATTGTGAAGTTGACCGTTTTGTATAATAATATCCGCTAAAATATAGAGGGTTTGTAAAAACGCGGTAATTGAAATCAGGTAAATCATACGAATTTTTTAAACCCGAATTGAAGCTTAACTTAACACTATTGCCAAAATTGAGGTTGTAGTATAAATCGGCTGTTGCTATTTTAGGGTTGTAATAATAGGGTGCACCTGCAATCGCATTAATTTCTTGGTTTACGGTTGTCAGAAATGATTCTTCCAAAAGACTTTCGGTGTATGCTATAATAAAACTATAATTGGAAATATGACTTACCCTTTTATACATTCCAACAGATAGTTTAGGCGCAATTTTATCGTGAGCAAATGCTACTTGAACATCTGAAAATAAATTTATTTTTCGTGTGACGGGAATATTGATGGAAGAGTAGGGTTTAATGATTGGCAAGTCATAATCTGGTTTACTACTAAAATAGCTTACATTTTTAATGTAGTCACATCCTATTCCATTTTGCCAAATAAAATTTCCTTTTTTGTGGTTTTTTAAATAGCGGTGTTGTAACGTGTTTTTTATTTGAAGCACATATCCTAAGAACGGGTTACTCCAATTTGCAGTACTTGAAAGTCTAATCTGATTTTTTTCATTGATATTCCATTGCATAAGGTAACCAATTAAATGATAATTAGCATCTCTGTTTTCACCTAAAGACTTTGTTTGTATTTGATGAGATATTTTTGTTCCTATGTATTGAAACTCAATTCCCGAAACAAGTCCTATTTTAGTATAAATATTATTGTTAAAAATAGAACCTATTAAGCCCATCGTACCATTAATGTGAAGTTTATTTTTGTTGTACCCAATGCTATAATTTGAACCAGAATAAGTACTAACCATTCCTCCGATATTCACTTCGTCTTTACCGCGTTTTTTTGTAATGATATGGATAAGCCCATTTTGCGTATACTCTCCTAAATACATACCATTTGAGTTTACAATTTCTATCCGTTCGATATCGTAAACAGGAATAGCCAATTGGTTTACATAAAGCACAGGGTCTCTATTCATCTCTATACGCTGCCCGTTTAGCATGAATACCCAGTTTTGGTGATTGTAACTGCCTGTTCCGTTACTTTGTAGTTTTGGATATTCAATATCGTATTTAATTGTCCATCCATCTATTAATTGAAAGATATCACTTAATTGAGTGTATCCACTCACACGTATTTGTTCAGCAGTAATAATTTGGCGTTGTGAGCTATTGGTAGAATTTAAATTGGTAACCGGGTCGTGGTTCCATTGTTGGGTGTATAAACTATCCAATTGTGCATAAGTTGAATTAGCAACCAGTAAGGGTAACAGTACAATTATAAAATGAAACGTGGGGTTTAGTTTCATGATAATTATTTTTTACCAAACACTTTTTTGAGTAGCTCGGTTACTTGTGCAATAGGGTCTTTACGGATTTGCTTTTCATGATCGGCTACTTTTAAAAATAAACCGTTTAATCCTTTTTGGGTTACATGTGCGCTGAGCGAGTTGGTTGAAACTTTATCAAATAAAAGCCCATTAAGCGAAGCATTATTGTATGCACTAATCAAACTCGCATAAATACTTTGAGCGGAGACTCCAGCTAACAAGGGTTTAACAAGTGAAGCATCAATTTTAGGTTGAAATTTTTGATACAACGAATCATATGTTTCATCTCTTAAATAGGTTGTAGCTGAAGTGTCCGAACCATTTAAAATAGTAAATCCATCGCTTATAGTAATCCCTTTTATGGCATTTACAAATATAGGTTTGGCTTCGGTTGCTGCATCTTCGGCTGCTCTGTTCATGGCCAAAATGGTGTTATCCATTAAGGGTAAAATAAGTTCGCTAAGTCCAGGCACTTTGCTAATATTAGCATACATTACTTGTGCTTCTGTTGGCAACAAAATTTTTACTGCTTCATCTCTAAAATAGCCATCTACTTTGTTCAGAACAGTTACTGATGTATCTGTTCCTACATTTAACGCTTCGCGCAATCCTGCTATCACTTCTTCATTTGTAATACCTGTTGGAACTGATCCAAATACCTCGTTCAATTCATCCTTGCTACACGAAAATATAGTAACAGATAATATGATTAAACTTAAACCAACAGCTATTTTTTTCATTGTTATTATTTTAAATAGGAATCCAACCAATCAAAATAAACGCGTTGCCACAATACGCTGTTTTGCGGTTTGGTTACCCAATGGTTTTCGTCAGGGAAATATAAGAAACGACTTTTAATACCTTTTAATTGCGCTGCTGTAAATGCTTCCATACCTTGTCCTAGTGGCACGCGGAAATCTTTTTCGTTGTGAATGACAAGCATGGGTGTATTCCAGTTTTGCACAAATTTATGTGGCGATGCATTAAAATTTTTGGGAGTAGGTTGTTGCCAATACGGTCCTTTATTATCGTTGTTGGCAAAAAATAATTCTTCGGTAGTACCATACCAACTTTCCATATTAAACATACCACAATGTGCTATAAAAGTTGCAAACCTGCCTTGATGATTGCCTGCTAACCAATACACTGAGTACCCTCCAAAACTAGCTCCTACAGCAGCTCTTCTATCTTTAGCTATATAGGGTTCTTTAGATACCTCATCTATTGCACTCAAATAATCTTTCATACATTGGCCACCATAATCACCCATTATTTGGTCTGTCCACTCTTGTCCAAATCCTGTTGTTCCACGTCTGTTTGGAGCTACAACTATATAACCATTATTAGCCATCAATTGGAAATTCCAACGGTATGAAAAAAACTGACTCACCATACTTTGTGGTCCGCCTTGGCAATACAATAATGTTGGGTATTGTTTGTTGGGATTAAAATTGGGAGGATAAATTACCCAAGTTAAAATTTGTTTTCCATCTGTTGAGGGTATCATTCGTTTTTCAACTTTGCCCCATTCAATATTATCAGTAATTGTTTTATTGGTAAAGGTAAGTTGGGTTTCTATTCCTTTGTTGGTTAGGGTAAATAACTCTGTTGGCATGCTCATAGTTTGTTTCGAACCAATGAGTATAAACGTTTTTTTGTCAGGGTTTACCAACGAAAATCCTTGGTAGTCGTGATCGCCTTTTGTTACTTGTTTTACTTCAGGGAAATAAAATCCAGCTTTGCCAGCAGCTTCTTGTGTGTAAAAGATGTTTTGTGTTCCTTGGTATTCGGCTACGAAATAAAGTTGGTTGTTGTTATTCCATTGAAATGAATTTACAGGATAATCAAAATCTTTTGTAGCATCAATGATTGCTTTGCTATCAGCATAACACACCATCAAACGGTTTCTGTCCGATTCGTTGCCTGCACGTTTCATACTTTGCCAAGCAATTTTTTTTCCATCCGGACTAAAAGCAGGATTGATATCATAACCAACATTGCTTTCGGTTAGGTTAAAAGTATGTTTGGTTTCAATATTGTAAATATAAATATTTGCATTGGTGCTCACTGCTTCAGCAGTTCCCGTTAGTTTTCGCGAAGAATAGGCTAATTTTTTTCCTTCGTTATTCCAGTTAAATTGTTCCGAACCGCCAAAAGGTTGTAGCGGTGCATCAAACTTTTCGTCCATCATAATATCGGTTGCATCGCCTGTTATTTTTCCATTGGTATATCCAACAATAAATAAATGGCTGTATGCGTAATCATGCCAACTATCCCAGTGGCGGTAAAATAATCCGTCTATAATTCTGGCATCTTTGGTAAAAGGTAAATCAGGATAAATTTCAGCTGGTGTTTGGTCTAATTTTACATCGGTAGCATAAGCAATATGGGTGAGGGTAGGTGCATATTTGTATGCATTCACACCCGTAACGATATCCGAAACTTGTGTTTTGTTTTTGCCATCAATATCCATTTCCCATAGCTGAACGCTACCACTTTCCGAACTTAAGTAAGCTATTTTTTGACCATCGGGTCTCCACTGTACATCAAATGCATTTTGCGTTGCTTCACTAATAGCAATAGGTTTGCCGCTAGGAAAAGCAATGGCATATACAATATTGGTTCCCTTATTGGTAGCTAAATCGTAGTTTTTTACCTCATAAATAAGTTGTTTTCCATTAGGCGAAAGTTGTGGATTGTTAACTCTACCTAACTTAAATAACAATTCGGGGGTAAGTTTTTGTTTGCTTTGCGCCATTACTGATAGAGTTAATATTCCAAGTAAAAGTGTGGTTAGTTTTTTCATGCGTTTTTGTTTTTACTGTTAGCTTAGTGCCTTAAGTTGTAACTTTATATTTAAGTTTCAATTAGTGTACTCATTCTTATTTTTTTAACAGAGATAATAAAGAAATAATTCTATATACACATCTCCTCATTTACACAATAATTGCCTGTTGCTTATTTTCTTTATTGCCTACTATTTTTTACAGTATATCCACTTCATTTCTCACCAAATCTTCCATTGTTTCACGTTTACGAATAAGGTGTGCTTTATCTTTATAAATTAACACTTCGGCAGGTCTAAAACGAGCATTATAATTTGAAGCCATAGTAATTCCATAGGCTCCAGCATTTTTAAAACATAAAATATCGCCTTCTTTTGTTTCGGTAATTTTACGGTCCCAGCCAAATGTATCGGTTTCGCAAATATTTCCAACTACGGTATAAATACGTTGTTTCCCATCAGGATTTGAAATGTTTACTATGGTATGGTATGCATCATATAACATGGGGCGTATTAAATGATTTAAGCCAGAATCTACACCAATAAAAACTGTTGCAGTAGTTTGTTTAATTACATTTGTTTTGACCAAAAAATGCCCCGATTCACTCACAATATATTTACCCGGCTCAAACCATAATTCTAAATCTCTGCCATACTCCTTGGTAAATTCAATAAATCGCTGTGTTATGGCACTTCCTAATTCTTCAACATCAGTTGTAATATCACCTTCTTTGTAGGCTACTTTAAATCCACTACCAAAATCAATAAAGGTTAAGTCAGGAAAATCTTTAGCTGCATCAAATAAAATTTCGGCCCCTTGTAAAAACACACCAGCATCCAAAATATCAGAACCTGTATGCATATGCAATCCATTTACATGTATATTGCTTGAATTCACCACACGCAAAACATGGCGCAATTGGTAAATTGAAACGCCAAATTTTGAATCAATATGACCAGTTGATATTTTTGCATTTCCACCTGCCATAATATGTGGATTTAATCGAATACAACAAGGTACTTTGTTGCCATATTCTAGTCCAAATTGCTCTAGTATGCTAATATTATCAATATTAATATGTACGCCCAATGCTACTGCTTGTTTTATTTCATCAAAACTTACACAATTAGGAGTAAAAATGATATCAGTAGGACTAAATCCTGCACGTAATCCCAAATGCACTTCGTTTATCGAAACTGTATCTAAGCCAGAACCTTCATTTTTGAGAAGCTTTAAAATAGTTGTATTGTTCAATGCTTTGCAAGCATATTTCAACTTTACATTAAGGGGTTTAAAAGCATTTTTTAATTGGGTATATTTTTCAATTATTGTGTTTGCATCATACATATAAACGGGTGTGCCAAATTCTTCGGCCACATCTAGCAGTTTCACATTGCCTGCAACGTAATTGTTGTTTACCAACTTCATGTTGTTGTTTGAATTTAATTGTATAGGAAAAGAGCCCGCAAGATATGAAAATCACGCGGAGTTTACTGTTTATGTAATCGCTTATTTAACTAACGTTATACTTTTACCTCTAACAAACTGTTAACAGTAATATCGGCAATGGCAAAACGAGGGTCGTTTAAAGATGTAATGTCTGGTACTGCAATACATTTCATGCGTGCAGCTTTTGCAGCAATAACACCGTTTACAGAGTCTTCAAATACCAAACATTGTGAAGGTAATACACCTAATTTTTGAGCCGTTGTAATAAAAATGGCAGGATGTGGTTTGCCAAAAGGTTCGTATTCGGCAGACCACAATAATTGAAAATAGTTACGTATGTTTAACTTATCTACAACTGCTTCAATTAAGCTCATTGCCGATGAGGATGCTAATGCCATTGGAATATTTTGCTGTTTGAGTTCATCCAATAATGAATAAACCCCTGCAAGTGCTTGTGCGTTTTCTACAATCATCTCTTTTACACAATCCAATATATCCTTTTCGGTTTGTGTAAAATTAGGATTTGACCATGGTTGATATTCGTACCAATGGGTTACTACTTCACTTAACCTAAAACCCATTACTTGTTTTAATAATTCATCGGTAAGGTTAAGTCCCAATACCCCAAAAATTTTTTTCTCTGCAAGTTTCCAATATGGTTCCGAATCAATGAGTAATCCATCCATATCAAAAATTACAGCCTTACAAGTTGGAAGTTTGAGAAGTGTTTTCAATTTTGTTTTGATTTAATAATAGAGTTGGAATTGTTAACTAAGCATTTCTAAAATTTCATCTACATCAATACTTTTAATAAAACTCTCTTCTGTGGTAATAATATTATCAGCTAGTATTTTTTTGCGTTCTTGAAGGGCTAATATTTTTTCTTCTACTGTATCTTTGGTAATAAATTTATAGTTAAAAACAGTACGTGTTTGACCTATTCTATGAGAGCGATCAACTGCTTGTCGTTCTACTGCTGGATTCCACCATGGATCAATGATAAATACATAATCAGCTTTGGTTAAGTTAAGCCCAAGGCCTCCTGCTTTAAGCGAAATTAAAAAATAGGTGATCTCATCGTTTTGTTGAAATTCTGCAACCGCTTTTTGACGTTGTTCACTTGTTAAACTACCATCAAGATAAGCGTATTTCCAACCCTTTTCGTCAAAATAGTGCTTGTATATATCCAGCTGTTTTACAAATTGTGAAAACAATAATACTTTATGTCCTTCTGCTTTTGCAGTTTCACTTTTAGCTATAATCTCATCAAATTTTCCAGATTGACCTACGAAATCAGGATTGGTTAGTTTTGGATGATTGGCAATTTGCCTCAATTTGGTTAGGCCTGCCAATAATGCTAAATGCGATTTAGCTAAGCCCATTTCTTTAATAGATTTTAAAATCTCATTTCTAAAATAGGACTTTACCGTTTCATAAGCTTCAGCTTGTTCTTCGGTCATATTACAATACACCACCTGTTCTATTTTAGGTGGTAGTTCTTCAGCAACTTGGTCTTTAGTTCTACGTAAAACAAAAGGTTTGATAATTGCTTTAAGTTGTTTCATTTTACCTACATCATTTTGTTTTTCTATGGGTGTAACAAAACGCTCGGTAAAGGTTTGTAAGTTTCCTACTAAGCCCGGATTGATAAAAGCAAGTTGGCTCCATAATTCTTGCACACTGTTTTCTATTGGTGTTCCAGTGAGCACTAATCTATTTATTGCTCTCAATTGTTTTACTGCTCGTGCTGATTGGGATTGTGGATTTTTGATTGACTGACTTTCATCTAAAATGACGTAATTAAATTTATAATTTTTCAGTATGTCAATATCAACTCTTACCGTTCCGTATGTACTGATAACTAAATCATATTTAACAAATATGTTTGGGTTTTTTTCTCGATTTATGCCAGTATATATGAGCACTTTCATGTTTGGAGTAAACTTACGTGCTTCATTAAACCAGTTATATACTAAGGAATTTGGCACAACAATAAGAGATGTTTTAATATATGTTTTTAATTCTTCAGGAATGCTTATTTCTGTTTCATGTTGTGGTGAAAAAGAAGGCTCTTTTCTCATGCTAGGCTCTTCAATTTCTCCTTTGAATAAACTAAGTTGTGGTGTTTCATCCAAATCATCTAGCGGAATATTTTTGATGGGTGTGTTATTGAATTTAACAGTTTTAATAAACAACTCTTTTTCCTTTTGTAATAATGCAAGGGTTTGTATTGTTTTGCCTAAGCCCATATCATCAGCAAGGCAACCACCAAATCCATTTAATTTTAAAAAATAAAACCAATCAAAACCAGCTTTTTGGTATGGTCTTAATGAACCATGGAAATTTATTGGTGGATCAATTTCTTTAATATCTTTTCCATTAAGTTTTATTTTTTCAAGCTTTTCACTTAACCTCAAATATTTACCACCTTGATTATTTAATTCATCAATTAACCCAATATGATGTTTTTCAAGTTTAATTTCTTCTTCACTTGTCGAAAACTCTAAAATGCCAGCTAGGTTACCAAACCACTCATTTGGTATTACAGCAATTTGTCCGTTTGGTAATAAAAATTCTCTTTTACCTCTTAGAATATTTTCTTTCAAGGTTAAAAATGAAAAAGTGTAATCCCCGAATTTTACTACTGCTTTAATATCAAACCAGTCTTTTTGCTCAGTTACTTCAAGTTTAATTTCTCTTTGACCTATGAAATATTTATTCAGATCTGCAGATTGTTCAATTTCAATTTTAAGATTTTTGAAGGTTTCGCTATTGTCGGTTATCCAATCTAAAAACTCATATTTATTTGTAGTTTCTAGTGGAATGAGTTGATGGGTTATAATCTTATGAGAACTATTTTTTAAAGCAAAGTAGGCTTCACCTATTTCTTTTAATCCAAGGTTTTCAATAATATTTTTTTGTGCGGTTTCCCATATCTTATCACGCTTTATTCTTTTAAAAACGTAATCGTCTTTTTGTTTTTCAACTACCGCTGAAATATGTTGAGTTGAACCATAATCAAAACTTCCTTTCCCATATTGAAATGTAAGTTTTAAACTTATTTGTTCATCTTGAAAAGGTTGTACCTTAAGAACTGTCTTTCCAAATGATTTTTCGGTAACGATATTAAAGCCCTCGGCATACACATCATATTTTTCAACTAATTGAGTAACAAATTTTTTAAAATATGTTTCTTCTTGTGCTTTTGGTATTTGAATAAATCTTTTGTTTAAAAATGGCTGTAGTTTTTTTCCATCAATATCTTTTTCAAAATCAAATAACTGATTAGACAGTAACATCCATGCTGGTGTATTGCCAATAATTTGAGCACCCTTAAACATAAATTCAATACGTTCGCCTTTGTATTTAATTGTAGGAAAATATCTTATTCCTTCACTATCTCGCCTAAAATGTAATAAAATTGTAGCTTTATGCTGAGCTACTTCTACAGCCAATGAAGTAGGATTGTTATCATTTCCTGTTTTGTATATAGTTTGGCCTCTTAATGATTGCAATACAGTATTCATTCTTTGTTCAATAAATGGTCGTATTTGCTCATTAATTAATTCTTTAGAACAGTATTTATCAAAAAATTCTGCTGTTCGTATTTTCTTTTTTCCTTCAATATAATACTTGCGAAAAAGATAATCATCATCAACTTCATCTAAAATTTTTATCAGTTCTAAATCTTTATCTGATATTTTTTTGGTGAAATAGGATGCCGTTTTGCTAAATATTCTTTGGTGAGTAAGGGTAAAATTACCTAATCCATTAACTTGAACTACATGGGGTTCAAGTAAAAAACCTAGGTGAGGATGATTCACTAAGGTATATACTAAATCGAATGGTTGAGAATTTACAACAAGCAAAATTGGCTTTCTTTAAAAGGGTTAAAGATAAAGCATTTTGCCATTATTTATGAAAAAAAATGAAATTAAATTTATACTAATGTGTACCTTGATAAACAAATGTAGCTGGTCCTTGTAACCAAATATTGCTGTATGTTTCATCTTCAGCATCAAAATCAAAACTTACTTTAAGTTCACCCCCCAACACTTTAACATTGATGATATAATGATCAGATGGAAGTTTTTTTAACAAGGCAAAACTAAGAGCTGCTCCGGTAACACCTGTTCCACAGCTCAACGTTTCATCTTCTACTCCTCTTTCATATGTTCTAATGTTGATAGATGTTTCTCCTAAAATATTGACAAAATTTACATTGATTCCTTCTTTAACAAATTCATCGTTATACCTAATTTTTTTCGCTTGAGTTACAACATCTAGTTCAGTTAAATTCTCTTCCAAAAATTGTATGTAATGCGGAGAACCAGTATTTAATACATAAGTATTGTTCCCCCGTTTGTCTACGTTAGATACAGATTTCATTTTTAGTTTTACAAATCTGTTTTTTGTATCTTCTTGACCAATAATTGCCTCATGAGCACCATCAATGGCCATAAATTTTGCAGTTTCAAAAGCAATATTAATATGAGCAGCAAATGCAGCTATACACCTTCCTCCATTACCACACATACTGCTTTCCTTACCATCTGAATTATAATATTTCATGTAAAAATCAAGTTCAGTATGTGGTTGTAATAAGATGAGGCCATCAGCTCCTATTCCAAATCTTCTATCACACAACTTTGCTATTAATTGGGTATTGTTTATAGGAAACGATAAGGCTCTATCATCTACCATTATAAAATCGTTACCTGTTCCTTCGTATTTATAAAATTGAATAATCAAAATGGTATAAAATTAGTTTGTTCTGTTAATTGAAATGATCCAGTAGGTAATACCATCACATATATATTCCTGTCCTTGTAAACATATAATATAGTAGAAAAAGGTATTCCATATATTACTAGTTTGTTTTCTACAAATAAATAACCCCTATATGATACAGGTGATTTCCAATATTCGACAAGTAGTTTAGAGGTGTTTTCTTTTGGATTTACCGACATTATTTTGGGCTCAATACTGTCAGAAGTTGATGACGCTAAAAGCTCATTTTGTATAATCCACTGGTCGAAAAATGATTTTTCCCAAATATTTATAAATGTATCTGCTATAAATTGGTCTGATAACAAACGTTCATTTCTATCCGTTGATGGAACTAATGTATCTATAGCTTCAGCAATGGTATCGTTTTGAAAAGTGTTACTATCCAAATGTATAAATTTAGATGTTATATTTTTTTTCTCTATTCTCTTTTCCCAATTCAAAAATGGAATGTATCGAATTAGAACATTTTTACTTTTTTCGTTTTGTATGCTTGAGATATTTTGGCTTCGATAAATAAAATAATTAAAAGTAAGACCAATACCTGTTAACGAAATAAGTAAAAAAATAAGTTTGTTTAATCGATTATCACGTTTTGTTAATTTGTGTTCTTCAATAAGTTGTTCAAGTAGTTTTTGACGATTCAGTTTATAGTATTCCAAAGCCATCCTTAGGGAAGCATCTTCTGTCAATTTTTCTTCAAATGCCATTTGTTCATCTTTGGGCATTTCATTGCGCAAGTATCTTTCAAAATAATATTGATGCTTATCATGCACGTTCATTTTTCTGTTGAGTAAGTCTGCTAAATAGTGATAATAGGTAAAATAATATGGAACTACGGCTCGTTTAGTGCAAAGTAAATAAAAACTAGCTGTTATATTTGGAATAATATTTGTTTAAAATATCCACTCTTAAAAATACCATTTATCATATATGAAAAAGTATCTTCTATTATTTACAGTTGCTAGCCTTGGAGGTATTGCAGCAGTTGGAATCACAAAACTATTAGATGATAAAAAAACATCATCTGTTTTTACTGAAAATTATGCAGCTCGTTACGCAAATTTGTCAGACGCAGGTAGCCGACCTGATTTTGTTGAAGTAGCAGATTTAGTAACACCAACCGTGGTCCATATTCTAACTGTTATCGAAGCCAATCAACAGCAACAAGGCGAATCATTTGATTTTTTTGGTTTTCAAATGCCGAATATGCCTCGCAGTGCATCAGGTTCGGGGGTTATTATTTCACAGGATGGATATATTGTTACCAATAACCATGTAATTGACGGGGCAACAAAAATTAAGGTTGTACTAAACGATAAAAGAGAGTTTGATGCAGAGTTAATTGGCAAAGATCCTAATACTGATATGGCTTTACTGCGTATTGATGAAAAGAATTTACAATTTGCTGTAGTTGGTAATTCCGATGACGTAAAAGTTGGGCAATGGGTATTAGCTGTTGGTAATCCATTTAATCTTACTTCAACAGTTACTGCTGGTATTGTGAGTGCTAAAGGTCGCAATCTTAATCTGTTGCGTGATCCTAGCAAGCCCGAATCGCAATATTCAATCGAATCGTTTATTCAAACAGATGCTGCAGTAAACCCTGGTAACAGTGGCGGAGCATTGGTTAATAGTGAAGGCAAGTTAATTGGGATTAATACCGCTATTGCATCACAAAACGGACAATATGCTGGTTATGCATTTGCCGTTCCTAGTAATTTGATGAAAAAAATTATTGACGATTTGTTAAAATATGGTGAAGTACAACGAGGATTTTTAGGCGTGAGTATTCAAGATGTAAATGCTCAACTTGCTGATAAAGAAGGATTAAAAGAAGTAAGAGGCATTTTTGTTGCTAAAGTAAACCCAAATAGTGCTGCCCAAGATGCAGGCATTAAAGATAAAGATGTAATTATTAAAATTGGAGAAGTTACTGTCAACTCAAGCTCTGAACTACAAGAACAAATTGGAAAACGAAATCCTGGAGATAAAGTTCAGGTTATTGTATTGCGTGATGGAAAAGAAAAAGATTTTGAAGTTATACTTAAAAATAAAAATGGCGAAATTGGTATAGTTAAATCAGAAAAAATAGAAACCGATAAAGCCTTAAATAGTGAATTTGAAACCGTAAGCAGGGAAGACCGTCTAAAATTAAAAATAGGAAATGGTGTTCGATTGAAAAAAGCTGACGAGAAAAGTGTGTTGAAAAAAGCTGGAATTCCCAATGGCTTTATTATCATTAGTATTGATAAAAAGCTAGTATACACTCCAACTGATGTTAAAAATGCTTTAAAAGATAAAAAAGGCGGAGTACTTTTAGAAGGAATTAATCCTGATAGCTCAAAAGGCTATTATGGTTTTGGAATGGATTCAAAGTAGTTTTATCTATTTAAAGTTTCTTAATTAAAAAAGCTCCGATTCAGAATTGAGTCGGAGCTTTTTTTGTATGCCTAAAATTAATCTTACCAAACATATTCTTTCTTATTCATCAATAAAGCTTCGCCTATAATAGTATCAGCACCTGTTGCAACATCTATTACTTTGGTTTCATAAAGCACTCTGTTTTTCTCAGGAAACACTTCTTTAACTGTAATAACAGCTTGGTAAGGTGTGTTTACAAACATGGGTTTAAGGAAAGTATTGTTTTGTTTCATGTATATATGCCCATTAGCATAATATAATACCCCAAATATTTTGGTAAATACGCTTGCACTGAAATGGCCATGTATAATATTGCGGCCAAACATACTTGCTTTGCCTGTTGCTTCATCTACATGCAAGGGATTGGTATCACCACTAATTTGAGCATATAAATTTACTTGTTCTTGAGTGTACATAATGTCATGGGTAAATACATCTCCTACTTTGGGTGCTGCCATTTGGTTGGTTGTTTTAGGTTGATTAATAGGTTGCAACATAAATATCTTCTATTTTCTATCCAAATGTTACTTTCAAAGGCTTTATAGTGAATACATATTCATTATAAACAAATTTTTACCATATTTTACCAGTATTATTTGTTGTTTTTTGGGTTGAATAATCGTGTTTGATAAAAGTCATACTACCTTGATTTCCTTAGATAGTGGCTGTGTTTATTGAATACGTTTAGGCTATATTATTTTACTTAACAATCAAATGATTGTTTGTAAACAAAGGGGCCATAATTTTGTATCCGATTTAAAAGCACAAAAAGCATAAACAACTATAATTATGGAAACTAAAAATTTATTTGAAACATTTACAACTGCTCAAAAAGAAGCCGTAGATAAAATGACTTCAGCAACTGAAAACATGAACAAAATGTTTTCAGAGAATATGAATTCAGACTTTTTTAAAAAATGGTATGATTCGCAAATGTCTTTCTTTAACAACAATGGAGAAAACAAAATGAACAATCCAATGGAAATGTTTAACACATGGATGACCACCCAAATGGAACAAGCTAAAGGCATGATGGGTAACAACAACCTATTTGCTAACATGCCAAACATGGGAAACATGATGAACATGGATAGCATGAACGGTAATATGAGCAATATGATGACTCAATACCAAAATTGGATGCAAAGTATGAATAATACGTACACAGAAATGATGAAAAACTACAGTAACATGGATTCAAAAAACATGATGAGCGGTATGTTTAACAATTCAGATATGTATATGAACATGTTTCAATTGTGGATGCCTATGTTCAAATCAATGAACGACAAATCATTTAACATGGATTCATTTAAAAACATGTTTAATGCACCTATGTTTAAAGGAATGATGGATAAAATGTTTAACATGGAAGACTTCACTAAAAACATGATGGCAATGCCAGGAATGGATATGATGAAAACCAACATGAACAACATGATGGATCAGAACAAAGGAATGTTTGATAGCATGAGAACCAGCATGAATGGTTTTATGCCAAACAGCAACAATTCATTTACTCAAGCAATGGACATGTATAACAACATGAACAACCAAATGAACAATGCCTTTGCACCAATGATGAAGTTGATGGGTAACAATAGCAATATCCAACAAATGAATGCAATGAAAGAATTGAGTAATGAATACATGCATTACCAATTAAAAAGTACAGAAATGCAATACACAATGTATAACACTGGAATGAAGGCTATGGAAGAATTAGCTGAAACGGTATACAACGATATGCGTAATGGAGTTGAAACAAAAGATTTTACTAACTTATACACTACTTGGTTAACTATTAGTGATAAGCATTTTGTAGCATTATTTTCTACAGATGAGTATTCAAAAATGCAAGCAGAAGTAAGTTCATTTGGAAATAAAATGAAAATGCATACGAACCAACAAATGGAAAAATCAATGGCTAACATTCCAGTAATTACACGCACCGAAATGGATGAAACGTATAAAACCATATACGAAATGAAGAAACGTATCAACATGTTGGAAAAACAGTTGGATACAGATTTAGTAGTTGAAGAAACAGCAAAACCGGCTGCTAAAAAAGCAACTAAAACTGCATAATTTAAATTGGTATTTATTACTAAGCCACAGATTCATAGATTTTTATCTGTGAATTTTGTGGCTTTTTTATTGCTAAAATGTAATTAATTTGAAATAAAGTAAAACAAACACTTATGATGAATATGAATGCAGCAGGGTTAATGGACGAAATGTCTAAAACAAGCCAAAAATTAGTGAAAGGATACGAGATGTTGCAACAAGCACCAAATGTGCAAGTAGGTGAAACACCTAAAGAATTGGTGTGGCAAAATGATTTGGTAAAATTATACCACTACAAACGCGATACTCCAGCAAAAGTTAAAATTCCAGTGTTGGTTTCATTTGCTATCATGAACCGTCACGATGTATTGGATTTGCAACCTGATAGAAGTTTAATGAAAAAACTACTAGACGAAGGATTGGATGTATATATTATGGATTGGGGCTATCCTCAAAAGCAACATCGCTACTTAACCATGGAAGATTATATCTTAGGTTTTATGAATGATGCAGTTGATTTTGTGCGCAAATCAACTGGCAATAAAAAAATTCACAAAATGGGTATTTGCCAAGGTGGTACATTTAGTACAATTTACGCTTCGTTACATCCCGAAAAACTTCAATCACTTACTGTATACGTTACCCCATTTGATTTTAGTGGAAACGAATGTATGTTGTACCGTTGGACAAAAGATATAGATATTGACTCGATGGTAGATAGCTGCGGTGGTTTAATACCTGCAGATATGATTGATAGCGGATTTAGTATGTTAAAACCAACTACTCCATATTCAAAATATTTAAATGCATTGGAGTTGATGCAGGATGAGGCAAAGCTTGCCAACTTTTTGCGTATGGAAAAATGGAAAGGTGATATGCCCAACCAAGCAGGTGAAATGTTTCGCAAATACATTAAAGATTTGTGGCAAGATAATAAATTGATCAAAGGCGAATTTGAATTAGGTGGACGTAAGGTTAATTTAAAAAACATGACGGTTCCTTTTCTCAATATTTTTGCAACTGAGGATAATATTATTCCCAATACTTCTACAACACCCGTAATGAAAGTAATTGGTTCAAAAGACAAAGAAGAATATGCTTTTCCGGGCGGACATATTGGAGTGTTTGTTGGCGCTAAATCGCAAAAAGAATTGGCTCCTAAAGTAGCTGCTTGGGTTGCAAGCAAATCATAATCGCTTTTTTTAGCTTACTATTGCGCAGGTGTTTGTTGTACAACAAGCACCTGTTTTTTTATCATCATTACACATGCTCATTACTTATCCATACGTTCACCACAAATGTAACATACATACAGATATACAAATTGCTTACATGGATGAAGGAAGTGGCGATCAAACACTTTTGTTTTTACATGGCTTAGGTAACTATGCTCCCGTTTGGAAACATCAGATTGCAGGTTTAAAAACCCACTATCGTTGTATTGCTTTGGATTTACCTGGAAATGGCTATTCCTCGAGAGGCGATTATCCTTATACCTTATTTTTTTATGCAGAAAGTGTAGCACTCTTTATTGAAAAAATGGAGTTGAAAAATGTGGTATTGTGCGGCCATTCGATGGGCGGGCAAATTGCATTAATTATTGCTTTGCGCTATCCACATATTGCTACCAAATTGGTATTAGTTGCCCCAGCAGGTTTTGAATATTTTTCTTCACATGAAGTGATGATGATGCAAAGTATGTTGAGCATGGGAAATTTATTTTATGCAGATGAGTTTCATTTAGAATCAGCTATCCGCCAAAGTTTTTACAGTACCCAAAACGAAAGCGATTCGATTATTAGTGAACTTAAAATAATAATGAATGCGCATACCATGAAGCATTGGCGAGATATGAGTATGGCTGGTGTTAAAGCAATGTTGAACGAACAAATACAACAGTATTTACCCAATATAACCATCCCCGTTCACACTATTTTTGGCGATAAAGATGCCATGATTCCCAATACCCTTGTGCATTTTGGCGAAACACCCGAAAGCATAGCCAAAAAAGCAACTGCACTCATTCCACACGCTACATATAACATGATAAAACAAGCAGGCCATTTTGTGCAAATTGAAAAGCCAGCTGATGTGAACCGCATCATAGTAGATTTTGTTGGTTTCAATCATACTAAAGATCAACCAGCTCTTCAGTCGGTATCGTAGTATGGAAAGGTTTTAAAATTTGGGAAATAAGTATTTGTAAATATGGATTTAACCCATATCTTTGCCGTCCTTTAATCAAAATAAATAGATAAATATATGTTTGCAATAGTGGAAATCGCTGGCCAACAGTTCAAAGTAGAAAAAGACCAAACTCTTTATGTGCACAGGTTGCAACAAGAGGAAGGCGCCAGCATTGAACTGAATGACGTATTGTTAGTTGACAATAACGGAGAAGTAAAAGTAGGATTGCCTAAAGTAGATGGAGCCTCAGTAAAAGCTAAGGTTTTAACTCACTTAAAAGGTGACAAAGTAATCGTTTTCAAAAAGAAGCGTAGAAAAGGATACCGTAAAATGAATGGCCACCGCCAATATTTTACTAAAATCCAGATTGAATCAATCAACGCATAATTAGTAACAACCTTTTAAATAGAATAAGACATGGCACACAAAAAAGGGGCAGGTAGTTCGAAAAATGGTCGCGAGTCGCATAGCAAGCGCTTGGGCGTAAAAATATTTGGTGGTCAAGCAGCTATTGCTGGTAATATCATCATCCGTCAACGTGGTACAAAACACCACCCAGGCGATAACGTAGGAATGGGCAAAGACCATACCTTGTTTGCTTTGGTTGATGGACACGTTGTTTTCAAAAAGAAAGCAAATGATCGTTCTTTTGTTTCTATCGCACCGGTAGAAGCTAAAGCTTAATCAATACGATTTTATAATAAGCGTCCGGCAGCAATGCAGGGCGCTTTTTTTGTTGGTGAAAATTTGGCTAAGGTGTTTAAAAATCAATTCTAAAACGTTCTTTACGAGAGGGACTAAAAGGCAATGGATTTTCTTTTAACTGGAAATTATCGTTTCTAGTTCTCACCACATCTATGGCCATATACAATGCATTGCGAAACGAGGTTTCGGATGCTTCGTTTTTGCCAGCAATATTGTAGGCAGTTCCATGATCGGGGGAGGTTCGCACAAAAGGTAAACCAGCAGTATAATTTACACCATCATCAAAAGCTAAGTACTTAAAGGGAATTAATCCTTGGTCGTGGTACATTGCAAGTACTGCATCAAATTGTTGAAATTGACGTGAGCCAAAAAAACCATCACTTGAATAAGGGCCATAAGCAATTATCTTTTCTGCTTGTGCAGTTTTCACTGCTTCCGCAATAATATCCTTGTCTTCAGAACCTAAGAGGCCATTATCACCTGCATGCGGATTTAAACCAAGCACTGCAATTTTAGGTTTTGTTATGCTAAAATCTTGTTGCAAACTTTTATGCATAATGCGCAATTTTTTCAAAATAAGATCCTTGCTAATCTTGGATGCTACTTCACTGATGGGCACATGACCCGTAACCAATCCAACTTTTAGCTGCTCACTTACCAACATCATGATATAGTTATCGGTATTGGCTTGTTGTGCTAAGTATTCGGTATGTCCTTTAAAAGCAAGGCTTGGCGTGTTTACATTGTTTTTGTTTAAAGGCCCTGTAACAATAGCATGTATTTTTCCAGCAATAACATCTTTGGTAGCCATTTCCAATGATTTGAATGCATATTTACCAGCAATTTCGGTATCCTCTCCGGGCTTAATCTCGATGTCTTCGTCCCAGCATACCAATAGGTTCGATTTTTTAGTATGTACCTCCTCTAAATTTTTTATATTATTTAGGTTAAAGTCAGCATGTCCCATTGCCTTTTTCCAAAACGAAATAACTTTGGGCGAACCATAAACCACAGGTGTACAAAAATCTGCAATACGGTTATCCAATAATGTTTTAATAATGACTTCAACACTAATGCTGTTTACATCACCTATGGTGATTCCTATTATAGGTAGTTTGCTCATATTTTTTAGTTATTCGTTAATAGATCATAGTTCATGGTTTTAAAAAAAAACAAATAGTGTTGCTATGATCCATGAACTATATGCTATAAACTAATTATTTACTCGAGTTTTTAATAAAGTCAAAAAGCATACGTACGGCAACTCCGGTCGCTTGTTTGCCTCTGTAGCTATCTGAACTGCTTATAAAGGCTGGTCCTGCAATATCAAAATGCATCCAAGGGTAATCGGTGTATTTTTCTAGGAATTTACCTGCTGTAATGGCACCAGCAACAGGTCCACCAATATTTTTCATATCAGCTAAATCACTTTTAATGAGTTTGGCATATTCATCCCAAAATGGAAATTCAACCAAACGCTCATATACATTATTGCCACTTTCTTTTAAGGCAGCTTTTTGTTTTTCGTCTGCAGTTCCCATGCATACAATTCCGTATTGTCCAATAGCAGCAGCAGCAGCACCCGTTAAGGTTGCAAAATCTAACACCAACTCCGGTTTATACTTTTTCGCATATGCCAATGCATCAGCTAACAACATGCGGCCTTCTGCATCCGTGTTTAATACTTCAACTGTTTGTCCATCGTACATTTTTATAACATCACCTGGAGTATAGGCATTTTC
Organism: Bacteroidia bacterium; assembly: GCA_044353855.1. GTDB lineage: Bacteria > Bacteroidota > Bacteroidia > UKL13-3 > UKL13-3 > UKL13-3. The sequence continues at coordinate 110,195 of JBILBF010000003.1, read as the reverse complement.
ACCGGGGCGGTTATCCGTTGCTGGCACTAGGGCAATAACATGGTAAGGCAATTCTGCTTTAGCTACTGCAAATATGGTAGCTGCTACAGCTGCACCACCTGCCATATCACACTTCATGGTGTCCATAGAGTTTGGTGTTGGCTTAAGGCTTAATCCTCCTGTATCATACACTACACCTTTGCCTACTAATACTAAAGGTTGTTTGTTTTTATGTTTTTTGGGTTTCCATTCCATTATGGTAAATGTTGGAGGTGTTTGACTACCCATATTTACCGATAACAATCCACCCATTTTTAAGGCTTCAATTTGTTTTTTGTTTAATACTTCTACCTTAAAACCTGCTTTTTTACCCATGCCTTTCATTTCATCGGCAAAGGTTACCGCATCTAAATAGGATTGTGGTTCATTCACTAAATCTTTCGCTTTGTATACTGATTCGGTAATTATATTTAATTGTGAAATATCCGTTTTAGATACTTTTTTGCTAATCACTGAAATGGATTTCAGCGTATTTTTTTCTTTCTCGCTTTTGTATTTTAAAAACTGGTAGTTGCTTAATGCGCATCCTTCGGTTACAGCTAGTAACTCGTTAGCTAAATCATCAACAGATACCATTTGGATTGCTTCGTATTTATGTGCATTGATGTTTGTACACACTTTGTTACCAATGCCTCGCAACGATTCTAGTTTTTCATGGTAACTTTTTTTCTTGTCAAACTCTTCTATAAGTTGAATAAAAACCAAACGAGTAAACTGGTTTACTGTTATAAATTTATCATCAGCTTTTATCTTTTTTTCAATGTAGGTGATTTCATTTTTTTGGAGACCAAATGAAGCCCAATTAGATTTTTTATGAGCAAGAACAAACAACGATTCAGTATCAGATTGTTTAGTGGTAAGTTGAATATTAATATGCATGTTTTATGTTTTTAGCGAATGCGAAAGTATAAAAAAACAGCACATGTAAATAATATGCCTTTGAATAAGTACTTTTGGGACTAAATTATTGAGATGTAAAAGTAAGCCAATTAGGGATAACATCCGTGTTGTGCTTTTCATTTCTCAAAATAGTAGAAAATAAAAAGATGGCAAATCACAAAAATGACGTACGCGCAAAAAAACATTTAGGACAACATTTTTTAACTGATGAAACCATTGCCCTTGCTATTGTAAAAGCATTTACCGAAAAATGTACTACTCCTGCAGTATTGGAAATTGGACCAGGTATGGGTGTGCTCACACAATATTTATTACCACAAACAAATTTTATAACCCACGCTATAGAAATAGATAGGGAATCAATTCCGTATTTAAAAACGAATTTTCCTCAATTGGAAAATACGTTAATAGAAGGCGATTTTTTACGACTAAATATAACAGAAAAATTCCCTCAGTCTGTATCTATAATTGGAAACTTTCCTTATAATATTTCTTCTCAAATTGTATTTGCCATGCTCGAAAACAGAACCCATATTCCTTTAATGGTCGGGATGTTTCAAAAAGAAGTAGGAGAACGATTGGCATCAGGTACACGCACCAAAGATTATGGAATTTTAAGTGTGCTTACCCAAGCCTATTATGATGTTGAGTATTTATTTACAGTACACGAACATGTATTTAACCCACCTCCCAAAGTAAAGTCTGGTGTAGTAAGATTTACCCGAAAAGAAACCCCACCTGATGTGGATGAAAAAGCATTTTTTAAAGTAGTAAAAGCTGGCTTTAACCAACGCAGAAAAAAATTACGAAATGCGTTACAACAATTTCATGTAAAAGATGAGATATTGCAACCCAGTGGATATTTGGACAAACGTGCCGAAGAGTTAACGTTTACCGATTTTATTGCACTTACCAAAATCATACAACAATATGGAGAAAATATCGGTTGATATTACTTTAGTAAAACTATTGCAACAACTACTCGAGGAAGAAAAAAACTCGGATTTGCAGTCATTGTTAGACGATATGTATCCCCAAGATATTGCCGAAGTATTGGATAGAGTAAAGCCGAATGAGGCCCGCCAAATAATGAGTTTAGTTGATAAAGATAAATCAATTAAAGTGCTTGTTGAAATGGAAGAAAATGTAAGAGAACATTTTTTGGCATCATATTCACCTAAAGAAATAGCAGATTCATTTATTCAAAATATGGATTCTGATGATGCAGCTTATGTATTAGCTAATTTTTCGGTAAAAGACAAAGAAGATGTAATTTCTAACCTTGCCGATATTGAGTTTGCTTCTAGTTTATTATCATTGTTGAACTACGATGAACACACTGCTGGAAGCTTAATGGCTGTTGAGTTAATAAGATCAAATATTAATTGGAGTGTCGCTCAATGTATTGAAGAGATTCGCAGGCAAGCTGAAAATATTGATAATATTTATGTGGTATATGTTATTGATGATTTTGAACGATTAACAGGTATTATTACACTCCAAAATTTAATACTTGCAACTCCAACTTCTCGCATTTCTGATGTGTGTAATAAGGAAGTAATTTCCGTTTCTACTTCTACAGATTCTGAAGAAATTGCCAACTTATTTAAAAAATATGATTTAGTTGTATTGCCCGTAGTTAATGCTTTAGGCCAATTGGTAGGGCGAATTACGGTAGATGACGTTGTTGAAGTCATTAAAGAGGAAGCCAACGAAGATTATCAATTGATGTCGGGTATTACGGAAGATGTGGATTCATCCGATAAGGTCTGGATTTTATCTCGTGCTCGTTTACCTTGGTTGCTTATTGGGTTGCTTGGAGGTATTGCTTCATCACGTTTTATTGAAATGTATGAGGAAGATTTACATATTCATCCCGAAATGGCATTTTTTATGTCTCTTATTGCAGCAATGGGTGGAAATGCAGGTGTTCAGTCTTCGGCAATTGTGGTACAAGGTTTAGCAAATAACACATTGGGTACTAAAAATATTCTTCCTAAAATTTGGAAAGAATTAAGGGTAGCTTTAATTAATGGAATCATCTGCTCTGGACTTTTACTAACGTATAATATCCTTTTTTCCAGTAATATGGATTTGAGTATGACCGTTAGTGTTGCATTGCTAAGTGTAATCGTATTTGCTACAGTTCTTGGTACATTTATTCCTTTGGTATTAAATAAAATGAAAATAGATCCTGCAATTGCAACTGGACCATTTATCACAACTACCAATGATTTATTAGGATTAGCAGTATATTTTACGGTTGGTCGCTTGTTATATGATGTCTTCTAGCTACATGCAACCATTCAATTCAATTTGTGTACTAATGTATAATCTCTTGCTTTACCAACTATTTAACAAGAACTAAAACATGAGAGTTTTAATAATCGATGATGTACATCCAATATTGGAAAATGGATTAAACGAGCTTGGATTTGAGGTGGATTATAAACCAACAATTTCACTTGATGAACTTGTATCATGTATTAATCAGTATTCGGGTTTGGTTGTTAGAACTAAATTAAATATAAATCAACATGTTCTTTCACATAGTTCAAAGCTTCAATTTATAGCTAGGGCAGGAGCAGGTCTTGATAATATTGATACAACGTATTGTGATGCTAATAATATTCATTACTTCAATGCTGGTGAAGCAAACGCAGATGCTGTAGGTGAGCATACTTTGGCAATGATGCTAAGTTTAGCCACAAAACTTCAAAAAGCTGATAAGGAAGTGAGGGCAAAAATTTGGGATAGAATTGGCAATACCGGTTTGGAATTGAAAGGTAAAACAATTGGGATTATAGGATTTGGAAATACTGGAAAAGCTGTTGCTAAAAAACTATCAGGGTTTGATGTTAAGGTTATAGTATATGATAAGTATTTGGTTAATTATGGTAATGAATATGCAGCAGCTGTAAATTTAGAAACGATTCAACAGCAAGCCGATATTTTAACCTTTCATGTGCCACTCACTCAAGAAACAGAGAACTGGGTAAATTCAACTTGGATTAATCAATGTAAAAAACAAATTGTTCTCCTTAATTTATCAAGAGGAAAAATAATTAACCTAGAAGATGTTATAAGTGCTTTAGGTACAAACAAAATTTTAGCAGCAGGATTTGATGTAATGGAAAATGAAAAATTAATGACACTCAATGAAGGAGAAAAAAAACGATTTGAACAATTGATAGAAATGAAGAATGTGGTACTTTCTCCTCATGTTGGAGGTTGGACAGAACAATCATATATAAAAATAGCTGAGGTTTTACTCCAAAAAATCAAACAGTTAACACTTTGTTAAAACTTAGATAAAATAAAATATTGATATTATAGTTCGAATTAATTTAATTTACCAATTGGTACTTTAACTCATACTTAGTAAATTCACGGTTAATGAAAAAAATATACAGTCTACTATTTGCAATTATTGGTTTATGCATGTATGCAAATGCGCAATCTCAGTTAGGAGAGATTAGAGGTAAAGTGCTTGACGCTAAGACCAAAAAACCACTAGACTTTGTGAGTGTAACAATTGAATTAAATGGTGTAACCAAGGCAGCGGTTCTTACTGATGATGATGGTGCTTATATCGTAAAAACCCTTCAACCGGGTAACTACACTATAAAAGTTACGAATTTAGGTTATAGAAACTCAATTATTACAGGTGTAAATGTATCAAGTGATGAAATTACATTTACCAATGTTCCCATGGAATTAAATGAAGGAGGACAACAGTTAGGTGATGTTGTGATTGTTCGCAAAAAGCCATTGATTGATCCTGATGGTGTTAATAAAAACACAAAAACATCTAAAGAAATTATGGCATTGCCACAACGAAATGCCAATGCAATTGCCAATACCGTAGCAGGTGTTGATTCGCGTGCAGGAGCTACCCCAACGATAAGGGGTGCACGTGCCGATGGAACAGCTTATTATATTGATGGTGTGCGTGTACAAGGTGGAAGTACTACCATTCCGCAAAATGCAATTGATCAAATACAAATTATTACAGGAGGTACACCTGCTCAATACGGAGATTTTATCGGAGGAGCAATTGCTATTAATACTAAATCACCATCCCGCAATTGGAGCAGAAGTTTTGAGTATATTACAGCTTCTCCGTTTAATGGTTATTTGGATAACTCCAATTATAATGAGTTGCAAATGGGTGTTACGGGTCCATTAATGATTGCTAATAAAGGTAAAGGCGATAAAGAAAGAGTACTTTTAGGCTTCTCGTTATATGGAAGTGGTGTTTTTGTTAGGGATGGTCGTTTACCTATTACAGACGTATACAAAGTGAAGGATGAAAAATTGCGTCAAATAGAGGAAAATCCTCTATTGCCTCAAGAAGGAGGGGGATTTATACCTGCAGGTGAGTATTTGTTAAAATCTGATTTAGAGAAAGTTGATTATAGGCAAAATGCAAGTTCATATGCAGCAAACCTACAAGGTAACTTTATTTATGCACCCAACAATAATATAAGTGTTCGTTTAGGGTATCAAGCCAATTATTCTCGAAACAGAGAATTTAGTTATTTTCATTCGTTAACAAATGCAGATAATATGCCTATGGCAAGAGCATTAACATTAAGACCATATATTCAATTTACCCAAACATTTGCCAAGAAAACGGAAGAAGAAGCTAAAAAATCTGCCATAAGCAATGCCTATTACACCGTTCGTTTTTCATATGAAAGAAATTCATTTGAACGCACAAATCCAGAGCATGGAAAAAATATTTTCGACTATGGATATGTTGGAGGCTTTGATAATTACTCACAAGAAAGATATACTAGAGTAAGTAAAACTTTTGGTGAGGCAGCGGATAGTTTTAGGCTAGCTGATGGAAGTATGATAAAACTTACAAGTTATAACAGATTGGTAGGAGATCAAGATACGGCTTTGTTATTTAGACAAGCAGATATCAATAGAATTAAAGGAAATTATACACGTAGTATTTATAATTATTACAATCAAACAGGCCAAACTGTAACTAATTTAGGGCAACTACGCGGATTAGGCGGGATAGCCAATGGAGATGAACCCAATGGTGTATACTCAAATCTTTGGGCAAGCCCCGGAGGAGTGCAAACGGGTTATGCAAAATCGTTAAACGAAACGTATACATTGTATGTTCAAAGTGAAGCAAGCGTTGCTCCAAATAGAAACCCTAAAGCAAAACATGATTTACAATTTGGATTTACCTACGAACAACAATTCCAACGTTCATATTCAGTCAGCTCTGGAGGTCTTTGGACATTAATGCGTCAATTGGTTAACAATCAGTTTTCGGGTTATAACGATACAGGTATAGTTCAAGCAAATTTTGATAAAAATGGGGTATTTCAAGATACCATTAAGTTTGATAGACTTATCGTATCAAGTAATCAGAAAAATTTTGACAAACAATTAAGAGATAAATTAATATCACAAAGTGCAACAGATTTAAATGGTAAACCAATTGATCAAAATACGTTGTTAAATACAGATGCTTATGATCCAAGTATGTATTCTATAGATATGTTTACAGCTGATGAGTTGTTAAATGATGGTAATTCTTATATTAACTATACTGGATATTCTCACACAGGTAAACGACTAAACGGAAAAAAATCTATTCAACAGTTTTTAGATAATCCTTCAAGTAGACCAATTGGTGCATATGCTCCAGTATATACTGCTGCTTGGTTACAAGATAAGTTTGTGTTTAAAGATTTAATTGTACGATTAGGGGTGCGAATGGAGCGTTTTGATGCTAATCAATTGGTATTGAAAGATCCGTATTCTTTAACACCAATTTATTCTGCTGGAGATGTTAGAAGAGGAAGCTTAGGAATACAACCAGGCGATATTCCGAGTACAATAGGGGATGATTATGCTGTTTATGTCAACAGTGCAAATACATCTTCGAATAATAATGCTTTAGCAATATCAGGATTTAGAAAAGGAAATGATTGGTTTGATAGAAATGGAAATCCAGTTACTGACCCAGCAACATTATACAAAGAGTCTGCAGCTGATGGTGCTTCAATTAACCAAAACACTCCATACTTAGTAAATGCAGGAGAAACAACGCCTACTTCAGAATCTTTTGAAGATTATACACCAGATGTTAAATTATTACCTCGTATTTGGTTTTCATTTCCTATTTCTACTACCTCTCAATTGTTTGCTACCTATGATGTGATGGCACAACGACCAACAGGAGGACTTAATGTAGCTCAGTTTGATGATTATTATTATTTAAGAAACAGGTTGAGTAATGGAGCAATGGGTAATCCAAATTTGAAAATGACTCAAGTAACAGATTATCAATTTGGCTTTAAGCAACAAATTGGTCAAGACGCAGCCATTCAAATTATTGGATCATATAGAGAGTTTAGAAATTTATTATCACAATACCGTTACGTACAAGCATGGCCATTTGATTATACAACATACAGTAATATAGATTTTTCTACCGTTAAATCAATTCAATTAGAATATGAATTACGTGAACTAGGGAATGTTAATATTTCAGCAAACTATATGCTTCAATTTGCAGCAGGAACAGGTTCTAATCCAGATCAATCAGCTGCCTTAATTCAAGCGGGTGCTTCTGGTCAGCGTTCAATTTTTCCTTTAGATTACGATACCAGACATACTTTGAAAGGAACATTTGATTATCATTACAAAGAAGGGAAAGAATACAATGGACCAGTTGTTAATGGGAAAAAGATTTTTGAAAATGCAGGTTTAAATTTAATTTTTAATTTAACTTCTGGAAGACCTTATACACAGCAACTTTTCCCAACACCAGAAGTTCAGGCAGGTGTGGCAACTCGTTCACAAGTTAAGGGTACTATAAATGGCGCTAATTTACCTTCCCAATTTTTTACAGATTTAAATATTGATAAACGATTTACAATTAGAAGTGAAAGTTTATCAGGAAAAACCAATATGTATACTATTCGCGTTTTTCTTTGGGTTCAAAATGTTTTTAACAATATTAATGTTTTAGGAGCTTATCAATACACGGGTTCAGCATATGATGATGGCTTTATTACATCAACTTTTGCTGATTCACAAAAACAATCTGCAACTAATGCACAATCTTTAGTTGACTTATATAATGTAAGGGTGGTAAATCCCGGCAATTTTGCTTTACCACGTTTAACCAGAATTGGTGTTGCATTATATTTCTAATTATTAAATTAACTTACTATGAGAATTGCTAATTATACATTTTTAAAACAACTGAGCATAACAGGAGCTCTTGTATTATCTATTGCTCAAGTTAGCGCTAGAGATAATATTGGTAAACCACCCGTAAATGACAAACCCTTAGTAGATATATATAAAAAAGCTGCTGGCTGCCAAGGAGCAACTTTTAGAAGAGACTTAGATGTAAACAACGTTAGAACTACGATTTTAAATGGTGGTGATATGTGGTGGAATTTAAGCAATGCACGCTATGAAGTTCCTAAAGTTCAAAGTGGTCAAGTAGCCAAACATTCATTGTTTTCTGGTGCATTATGGATTGGAGGTATTACCAATGGAAATTTAAGGGTTGCTGCTCAAACATACCGTCAAAGCGGAAGCGATTATTTTCCAGGGCCATTAACGTTAGGTTCTGCTTCAATTACAGAAGCAAGATGTTTGGCATACGATCGTATTTGGAAAATATCGTTAACTGAGATTAATACTTTTAGAAATGACCCAAACAATTGGGCAAATCCTAGTGAGGAAATGTTATCATGGCCTTGTGAAAGTAAAGATGATGGATTGGCAAAATATTTATCACCTTTTTTTGATGCAGATGGCGATGGAACGTATGACCCAACGGTTGGTGATTACCCATCTTTTGATCAAAACAATGATAAAAATATTCCGGATCAAATGTTGTTTATGATATTTAATGACAAAGGGAATATTCACTCCGAAACTGGTGGATTTCAAATTGGGTTAGAATTTCAAACTCATGCATTTGCCTATTCTACCAATGATGAAGTAAATAATATGACTTTTTACCGCACTGTTATCTATAATAGAAGCAATGAAACAATTGATAGCTGTGTATTTGGACAATGGGTTGACGCAGATTTAGGAAACTATAACGATGATTATGTAGAGTGTGATGTAACCCGTAACTTAGGTATTTGTTATAATGGTGATGATAATGACGAAGGTATTTTAGGATATGGTCTTAATCCACCAAGTGTGGGTGTTACTTTTTTTGAAGGTCCAAGGAGAGCAGATGGAACAGAAATAGGGTTAACTAAATTTATCTATTATAACAATGATTTTTCTAATATTGGTAACCCATCAAGACCTGAGCATTATTGGGGATATCTAAATGGAAGATGGAAAGACGGAACCCCAGTTACATACGGAGGTAATGGTAAAGGAGGAGCAGATACTGCTAGTTATATGTTTCCTGGTTCAACCGATCCAAGAGGTAGAGAAGCATGGACGGAAAGAAATTCTCAAAATCAACCAGGTGATAGACGTTTTTTACAAACAGCAGGTTCGTTTAGCTTATTGCCAGGTGCTGTAAATAAAGTTACTATTGGCGTAGTATGGGCAAAAGCTTCAAGTGGAGGAGCTACGGGTTCATTTAATTTATTGAAAACAGCTAGTGATAAAGCATCAGAATTATTTAAAAATAATTTTAGAATTATTGCAGGTCCAGATGCACCTCCTTTAGTGCTAACAGAATTAAATAGACGAATAATAGTGAGAATGGAACAAACAGAAGGAGTTGAAAGTTTCTCTGATTCTTTAGCTGGCCCTTGCTCTTCGTTTACACAATATCGTTTTCAAGGCTATCAAATTTACCAGCTTAAAACACCCAATATTCCTTCAGATATTTATGATACAGAACAAGCACGATTAGTTGCTCAATATGATGTTGCTGATGGACGTTCAAGAGTTGTAAATACCGTATTTGATCCTAATTTAGAAGAACCTGTTAAAAAAATTATGGTAACAGGAGATGATAAAGGGATTAAACATAGTTTTGAAATTAGTAAAGATAAATTTGAATCAGGTTCTGATCAAACATTGGTTAATTTTAAAAACTATCACTATGTTATTATTGCATACTCAGCTTCGGTTAATTGTGATTCGTCAGCTTTGCAATATCTACCAAGTCGTAAAACAATAAATGAAAATAGCCTTATTGTATATACTGCTACACCACATGATAGGTCTCAAAATAGTAATGGAACACAAGTAAATGCTAAATTTGGTGATGGACTAGCTGTAACTCAAATTGAAGGAATTGGTAATGGAGGACTTGAAGTTGAGTTATCTAAAGAATCAATAACTGCTATTTTAAATTCATCAAATAGCTATGTAAAAAACAGAACATATGTACCAGGTTTTGGTCCTGTAAATGTTAAAGTAATTGACCCTTTAAAATTACCTGATGGTGATTTTATATTGTACATGAGAGACACTGCTACCGGAACAAAAAAAACAGATACACTATCTGCTAAATCTACTTTTTGGTATCTTAATTTTAATGGTGTTGTTAAACGTGGAGTTGTAAATATTACCAATCCTTACGAACAGCTTTTCCCAGAATGGGGGATTTCAGTTGATATAACTCAAACAATTTTACCTGGAGACGCTCGTAGTAATAAAGATCAAAGTAATGGATTTTTAAGTTCTTCAATAACTTGGTCTAATTTAACTCAACAGTGGTTAACCAGTGTTGTTGATGAAGACCCTATTTACAGTCAATCGCCATTAGCAACTCAATTTAATTGGATTCGATCAGGTAATTCTGGTACACCAGATTTTGCAGATCCTAAAACAAACGATTTTGCATTGGCAAAAATAGCATTAGATCCAAGGAAAAATTATGCTAAAATAATTGAAGGTAGATGGTCACCTTATGCATTAGCTGCCAGATCAAGAAGAATAGCAAACTCAACCGAAACATCAACTTTGGGTCCAGCTTGGGATTTAGGAACTTTTGCATCACCTGGTTTAGGAGGAGCAAATTCAGATAATCTAATGTCTGATTTATATAGTGTGAAAATTGTTTACACAGCAGATAAAACGTTATGGACAAGAAGTGTAGTGTTAGAAATGGGTGAAGCACCATCATTGAATATTGGTAATGCCGATAAATTGGAAGTAAGAAAATCACCTTCAGTGGATAAAAATGGCAAAGCAGGTGATGGCATTGTAACATCAGATCCTACTGATGCTGACTTTATTTCATCTTCGGGAATGGGATGGTTTCCTGGTTATGCAATCAACATTGAAACTGGAGAAAGGTTAAATATAATGTTTACCGAAGATTCTTCTTTACCTGGAGAAAACGGTACAGATATGATTTGGAATCCCACATCCAATCTAACTAATGCTAATTTCAGACCCGTTTTTGGCGGTAAACATTATGTTTATGTTATGGGTAAAAAAGGAATATTCTCTGGTTCCACTCGTTATGAAGGTTCAAGATATGATGCTTGTGCCAGCTACAGAGCAAAACTTACAATTGGAGATGTTGTGAGCAGAAGACAAGTTTTTTCACAGGTTATGTGGGTAAGCATGTCAATGTTAGAAACTGGATATAGCCTGCGCTCAGTAGCAGAGGGTATTATACCCAATCCGGTAACTGTTGATATTAGAGTTAAACGGCCTTATGCAAGTTATTCAATTGATGGACTTACTCTTAATGACAGCATGCCATATTACACTTTCTCAACCAAAGGATTTGCTCCAACCTTTTCTACTGAAATTGGTAAAAAAGCTTTAGATAAAGTTAATATAGTTCCAAATCCCTTCTATGCCTATTCTTCATACGAGGATCCTGGAAATCAATTATCAAATGAGGTTAGAATTGTTAACCTTCCAGCCAAATGTGATATTAGAATTTTTACACTGGATGGCGTATTGGTTAGAATTATTAAAAAAGATGACCCGAATGAGCCTTATACTTCTTGGGATTTGAGAAATGATGCAAGAGTTCCAATTTCAAGTGGTACGTATTTGATTCATATTAAGGCAACCGATTTTGGGGAGGAGCGTATTATTAAATGGTTTGGTGTAATGAGACCAATTGATTTTGATAGTTTCTAAAATCAAAACCCCTCATAATTTTAGTCAATTTAAATGTAAGATAGATTCCTTTATATGAAAAAATATTTATATTCAATACTCTTAGTTATTGCTACAGTAAGTTTATTCGCTGGAAGTCCCGATCGATCAGCTGGTGCAGGTGGTACACAATTATTACTAAATCCATATGCTCGTTCTGCAGGAATGATGAACGCTAACACAGCTTCACTTCGAAGTTGTGAAGCTATGCTGTTTAATGTAGGTGGACTCGCTTATGCAGAGAAAACAGAATTTATGTTTTCAAATATGACTTATTTGCAAGGAACAGGTATTTTTTATAATAGTATAAACATTGCACAATCTTTAGGAGATGGTAACGTATTAGGAATTACAGCCTCTTCTTTGGATGTTGGCAATATCTTATTAACCTCAGAAGGTTTACCTGATGGAGATCAAGGTACGTTTACTCCTCAAATATTAAATCTTGGTGTTGCTTATTCTAAAAGATTTTCAAATAGTATAAGTGGTGGAATTCTTATCCGTTACTTTACAGAAGGTATTACCAACGTAAGAGCTGGTGGTGTTGCATTTGATGCTGGTGTTCAATATCAAACAGCATTAAATCCAAAAAACAAACAAAAGAAAGAAGATTTTCGCTTTGGAATTTCTATTCGTAATATTGGACCAGATGCTTCATATGAAGGTTCCGGTTTATCGTTTCGTTCCATTAATCCCTCTACAGGAGCTGATAGACGGGCATTGATGGGCTCACAATCATTTAACCTACCTGCATTGTTACATATAGGCGCTTCATATGATATAAGATTAGATAAAAATCCAGATACGTATATTCACCGTCTAACACCCTCTGGTAACTTTAATTATAATGCATTTTCAAATAATATTACATCAATTGGAGTTGAATATGCTTACCGTGAATCGTTTATGGTTCGTGGTGGCTATGGTATTCAATCAAATAACACCAAAAATGATTACCGTACTCAATACATTGGTTTTGCTGGTGGTTTAACTATTCAAATGCCTGTTAGTAAAAAAGGAACTATTATAGGTTTGGATTATGCATATGCTCCTACACATGTATTTAATGGCAACCACAATATCACCATCAGATTGTCAATAGGAAACAAGAAAAGTTAATTATATTTGTTTTAATAATGTTAAAGAAAACGTTCTGCTCATGGTGGAACGTTTTCTTTTGTTTTAATAACCATCACATGAAGAAAGTAGTTGAAAAAGTTATTCCACAAATTAATTATGTATCCAAAGCAGGATTTGATAATATGCAAAAGGAATTGCATGAATTAAAATATGTTCAACGTCCTTTTATAAGTAAACAAATTGCTGATGCCCGAGATAAAGGGGATTTAAGTGAAAATGCCGAATATCATGCAGCCAAAGAAGATCAAGGTTTATTAGAAACACGCATTGCTAAATTAGAAGACTTAATTACCAAAACAAGGGTAATTGATGAAACCAAATTAGATACCAGCAAGGTAATGATGTTGAGCAAAGTGAAAGTACGTAACCTAAACACCAAAAACGAAATGGTGTATACCATGGTTTCCGAAAACGAAGCTGATTTTAAAATTGGACGAATATCTTTTAAATCTCCAATGGGTGCTGGGTTAATGGGTAAAAAGTTAGGTGATGTTGTAGAAGTGCAAGCTCCAGCTGGTACTATTAAATTTGAAATAATAGATATTAGTTTATAATAATATGGCAACTCTTTTTTCAAAAATTATCGCTGGAGAAATTCCTTGTTATACTGTAGCAGAGACCAATGATTATTTAGCTTTTTTGGATGTAAGACCTCTTACTGCCGGACATACTTTGGTAATACCCAAGGTTGAAGTTGATTATATTTTTGATTTAGAACAAGAAACCTATGCGGGGTTGTTTTTGTTTGCTCAAATTGTTGCAAAATCAATTAAGGCAGCAATTCCTTGTACCAAGGTAGGAATAGCTGTAATAGGGTTGGAAGTGCCTCATGCACATATCCATCTTGTACCCATGAATACAATTGGCGATTTAAATTTTGAAAAAGAAAGAATGCAGTTTACACCCGATGAATTCAATGCATTTGCAGATAAAATTGCAAAAGCATTATAAAATCTTTACGATTCGTTAAAAAACAAAATTGATCTAACAAAAAAAGCACAGTTCAATAAAATTGAATTGTGCTTTTTAAATAACAAATTTAATTAATTACGCTTGACTCAATGCTGCTGCACCACCCACAATTTCAGAAATCTCAGTTGTAATAGCTGCTTGGCGAACTCGGTTGTACTCTACCTTAAGTGCTTTTAACATTTCACCTGCATTATCCGTTGCTTTATCCATAGCTACCATTCGTGCTCCATGTTCTGATGCCAACGAATCTAATATAGAACGGAACAATTGTGTTTTTAAAATGCGGGGAATTAACTCTTCCAATATTTCAGCTTTTGAAGGCTCAAATAAATAATCATTTTTCTTACCAGTTGTTGCACCCATTGTTGATGCATCAATAGGAAGAAACTGATCGTTGGTTAAGATTTGTGTAGCTGCATTTTTAAATTGGTTATAAACAATTTCGACAGCATCATATTTTCCAGTTGTATATGATTCTAAAATAGCTTGTCCAATTCCAAATGCTTTATTACTATCCATACCTTGTAAGGCCTCTTTAAACTCAAGGTTGATAGCTACAGGTTGTTTTGCAAAAAAATCAGCACCTTTTTTACCAATCGGCAATATGGTTACTTTTTTATCAGCATATTTTTCTTTCACCAAAATATTAGCACGTTTTACTACGTTGGCATTAAACGAGCCGCACAAACCTCTATCAGAAGTTATTACTACAAGCAATACATTTTTAACTTTACGTTGGTCAAAATATACTTTGATAGAATCTACATCAACAGAATCAGAAAGGTTAGTTAAAATACCATTTAATTTAAGTGCATATGGTCGCATGAGCACGATACCATTTTGGGCTCTGCGTAATTTTGTAGCCGAAACCAACTTCATAGCTTTGGTAATTTGCTGTGTAGAGGTAACAGATCCTATACGTATACGTACTTCTTTTAAGTTTGCCATTTATTGTATAAGTTATAAGTTGATTGTGTTTGTTGAATTGGTTAAGTAAAGGCTTCACTGCCTAATTACTTAATCAACCAAATTACTTAGTCAACTTTGCTCTAATCCTAAGCGCTATATTTTGCTGATAATTCTTTAGCTGCGTTTTCTAATACACTTGTTTGTTCATCACCGAATACTCCTTTTTTCAATGCAGCCAATACATCCGCATGTTTTGTTTCAAGGTAACGAAGGTATTCAGCTTCAAACTCGCGAATATGAGCTACAGGAATTTTATTCATTAATCCTTTAGTACCTAAGTATATAATAGCAACTTGTTTTTCAACCGAAACTGGAGAGAACTGACCTTGTTTCAAAATTTCCACGTTACGAGCACCTTTATCCAATACTGATTTTGTAGCTGCATCTAAATCAGATCCAAATTTAGAGAACGCTTCTAATTCACGGTATTGAGCTTGGTCTAATTTTAAAGTACCCGCTACTTTTTTCATTGATTTTATTTGGGCATTACCACCCACACGTGATACCGAAATACCAACATTAATAGCAGGACGAACACCTGAGTTAAACAAGTTCGACTCCAAGAAAATCTGGCCATCTGTAATCGAAATCACGTTGGTAGGAATATAAGCAGATACGTCACCAGCTTGAGTTTCAATAATTGGAAGAGCTGTTAATGAACCACCACCTTTTACCAAATGTTTGATGGAAGGAGGAATATCATTCATTTCTTGAGCGATAGAATCCGTTCCAATAATTTTAGCTGCTCTTTCAAGCAAACGGCTATGCAAATAAAATACATCACCCGGATATGCTTCACGTCCTGGAGGTCTGCGAAGCAATAATGAAACTTCACGGTAAGCTACAGCTTGTTTTGATAAATCATCATAAATGATAAGTGCTGGTCTACCAGTATCACGGAAAAACTCACCAATTGCAGCACCAGCCATAGGTGCGAAAAATTGCATTGGAGCTGGGTCAGATGAAGTTGCAGTAACAACAGTAGTATAAGCCATTGCTCCAGCTGCTTCAAGTGTATTAACAACTTGGGCTACTGTTGAAGCTTTTTGGCCAATAGCAACATATATACAATACACAGGTTTTCCTGCTTCGTAAAATTCTTTTTGGTTTAAGATAGTATCTAAACACACCGCAGTTTTACCAGTTTGGCGGTCACCAATTACCAACTCGCGTTGTCCACGTCCGATAGGAATCATGGCATCAATAGCTTTAATACCTGTTTGCAAGGGCTCTTTTACCGGTTCACGAAAAATTACACCTGGTGCTTTGCGCTCTAAAGGCATTTCATATGTTTCGCCAGCAATTGGTCCTTTACCATCTATGGGTTGTCCCAAAGTATTTACTACACGTCCAAGCATTCCTTCGCCTACTTTAATTGAGGCAATTCGGCCAGTACGTTTTACTGTAGCACCTTCTTCAACTGAAGTAGCATCGCCAAGCATTACAGCTCCAACATTGTCTTCTTCTAAGTTTAGTACAATAGCTTGAGTACCGTTTGCAAATTCGATAAGCTCTCCCGATTGTACTTTAGAAAGTCCATAAATACGTGCAATACCATCACCCACTTGGAGCACGGTACCTACTTCTTCAAGTTCAACTTCTGTTTTGAAATTACTCAGTTGTTCTCTTATGATTGCTGATACTTCGTCAGGTCTAATCTCTACCATAATTCAATTATTTTGAAATGTAAGTGTTTAATAAATTCTGTTTTACTTTATTGAGTTTGCCTGCAATGCTGGCATCGTATAAATTATCGCCAACTTGTATCACCAATCCGCCAATAAGCGATGGATCAACAGTGGCAGCTAGTGCTACTTTTTTGCCACTTTGTTTTTCAATAAACTGGGTAACTTCGGCTGTTGTTGCAGCATCAATTGGTTGAGCTGTTTTTACTGTAGCCGAAATAATATTGTTAAAATCGTTGTATTGTTCTATAAAAGCATCGCATATACTTCCCAATACAAGGGCTCTGTTTTTGCGAACCACAATATTAAAAAAAGCTATGGTAAGTTTATGGAACGTAGGTTCAAATATTTTTTTTAAAACAGCTATTTTATCACCTCCATTAACTACGGGGCTTCTAAGCATACTGAGCAAAGCTATATTTTGATGTAGGGTTTGTTTAAAAATGAGCATATCATTTTTAACTATATCAAGGATGTTTTGTTCCTTAGATAAATCAATAAGGGACTTGGCATACCTGCCGGCTACTCTTTGTTCCGACATGTTAGTTTAAACTAATTGATTTTAAGTTTTCGTTTACAAATGCTTCTTGTTGGCTTCTATCGTCCATTTTTTTACGAAGAATTTTTTCGGCCATATCAACTGAAAGCAATGCTACCTGAGTTTTTAATTCATTCATAGCAGCAACTTTTTCTTGTTCGATACTTGCTTTTGCATTTGCAATAATTTTAGCACCTTCATCACCTGCTGATTTTTTTGCTTGTGCGATTATGCCTTCTTTAATATCATTAGCATCTTTAAGCATTGCATCTCTTTCAGCACGAGCTTGATTTAATAATTTCTCATTATCTGCTGTTAGTTTTTCCATTTGCTTACGAGCATTATCAGCCGATTTTAAAGCTTCGTCAATTGAATTTTCTCTTTCGAGTAATGCTGCTGTTATGGGTTTCCATGCAAATTTGGTTAGCACAAAAAACAATAACAAAAATGAAATGGTTGACCAAAATACCAATCCTATACTGGGTGTAACTAAATCCATAATGTATTATAATAAAAGTGTTTTTTTTTTGTAAAATAATATATTGAAACAACTTTGCCTATAATGATTGGCTAAGTTGTTTCAATACATTCAGTCTTAGCCGTTGCCTAACAATGCAACAACTACCGCGAAAAGCGATACAGCCTCAACAAAGGCAGCAGCGATTAACATAGCAGTTTGAATTTTGTTAGCAGCCTCTGGCTGACGAGCAATACCTTCCATAGCAGATCCTCCAATGAGTCCTACTCCGATTCCAGCTCCGATAGCGGCTAAGCCGGCTCCAATTGCAGCAATACTTCCTGTCATTTTGATTTATATTATTTGGTTGAACAAAAAAAAATTCTATTTAATGGTGTGCTTCTTCACTTGGTTTTTCTAGTGCCATACCAATGTATAACGCTGAAAGAATAGTGAAAATAAACGCCTGAATGAATGCTACCAACAATTCGATTACGCTAATAAAAACTACAAACGGAACCGATACTGAGGCTACAGCCAATGATTTATAAATAAAGATTAAACAAACTAAACTTAAAATAAGAATATGACCTGCTGTAAGATTGGCAAACAAACGAATCATTAATGCAAATGGCTTGGTAAATAAGCCAATAATTTCTACAGGAATCATTAATGGATATAACCAAAGTGGAACATGTGGTGTAAATACATGTCCCCAATATGTTTTGGTTCCGTTAATGGTAGTAAGTATAAATGTCATTGCTGCCAATACAAGTGTAACGGCAATATTACCTGTAACATTTGCTCCTCCTGGAAAAAATGGAACAAGGCCTAACATATTGTTAATCCATATAAAGAAAAATACAGTCAGTAAATAGGGCATAAACTTAGCGTACTTATCACCTAAATTAGGGCGGGCTATTTCATCTCTAACAAATAAAATTATTGGCTCTAACCAAGATTGTAATCCTTTTGGTGCGCTTAATCCACGTTTTTTGTAGCTATTGGCAATGCTTATAAATATTAAACATAACAATAGCATCGAAATCATAATTGATACTACATTTTTAGTAATTGAAAAATCGATAAGGCTAGATGTTGCTGCTTCATCAACTTGGTTATCTGTTCCAATAACCACAATTTTTTCTTTTTCGGGTTTGCTTTTATCTAGTTTGTAAGTGTGGTGGCTACCTTTATATGCATCGTGGCCATGGTTAAATTTACCTGACGAAAAAAACTCAAATCCTTTACTGGTATAGACTATTACAGGTAAATGAATAGAAGTGTGGCCCCATAAATGCCAATCGTGTGCATCGGCAATATGCTCCATTATAACTTTGCTGGTATTAAATTTTTCTTCAGTATTTTCGTGATGGCCAATGGCAACTTCTCCAACATTTTCTGCTTCGTTAATTAGGGTTGAATCTAATTTTTCGGTAGACTGTTCAATAGTTTCGGTAGCTTTATGCTCATGTTGGGCAATTGCACCAAAGTTTCCGAATAAAAGTGCGAGTGTAAAAAGACTAGAAATTAGGCCGTTTCTCTTTGATAATCTATTTGTTATTCGAATCATTGGTACTCGCTTTTTCATTTAAATTGGGTCGCAATTTAGTAGTTAACCAATAAATTTCAAATAATGTGTATAAAATATAACTTGTAAAAAAGGCTAAAATGAAACCCATTTCATAATGAGAGCGAGTAATTTTATAATATACAACAAAACATAAACTCAGAATAAAACGAATGCCAATACTTGCATATGCTGATATTACAAAGGTAAATCCATCATTGCTTTTTCGTCCATTCATGGCAATTGGATAAATAGCTGCAGTTAATACCCCCATAAATATGATACTTATCACGGTATCAGTAACAGGAAGTAAACTAGCAAGTTGCAAAACAATGCCAATTTGCAACAAAGTTATACCAACTAAATATAGATAAAATTTAAGCGTCATGTTTTGTGCTTTTATTCTGGTTCGAAACCAATTTAAATAAAGAATAAAAAATAATGAAAAGGGCTAAAAATACGCCAAGTAATGTAAATGCTGGAAAGCTAAGTTGCTGGTTTTTATCAATCCAATTTCCACCAAGAGATAGACCAACAAATACAACAATCCATTGAAAACCAAGAGCGCTGTATCCTGCTATTTTAGTAGATATTGGCTTGTTTTGGAACATCTGATAGTTTACCTGATTGTATATCCTCGTTAACGACTTTTTTCAGAATATTTTTGTTTTCACGCATGGCACAGTTGCCATTAAATTCAGCTCCTGCTTCAATAATAAGTTTATTGGAAACAATATTACCGTTAATTTTAGCTGAAGCTTTAACAGTAAGCAATTCAGTAACATAAATATTACCATTTACCTCTCCAGAAAGTTCAAGATTGACAGCTTTTATATCACCTTCCACTTTGCATGTATTACCTAAAACAAGACGGGCTTTAGAAGAGACATATCCTTTTACTGTTCCATCAATGCGCATATCCCCTTCTGAGTTTAAGTCTCCTAGTATGGTTGTACCAGCATTGATAATATTTAAGTTATTGGGGTTAAAAGCAGGTGTATTATTTTTAGAAGAATTAAACATGGCCATGTCTTATGGTGGTTTATATAATTGAAAAAAGATAAGGTTTCATTTACACTGAATACTCAAATCGGAAAAAAAAAGGTTTTATAATTAAACCTTACACAAAAGTAAGCAGTTTTGACTTAAATTCCGAACGGAGTATTTTGGAAGGTATTATTATTTTTTTGGAATGTCTAAAACGGAGGTGTCTCTAGTGATGATATTATCATTCATGATATTTAAAATATTTTTGTAATAAGCATCTTTTTCAGTTAACACATTTTCGAGTGAGTCTGTTCTGATCAGTAATGCATTTAAATTACGTTTGGCATTAGGATCAGAATAGCCTGGTATAAATTCCCGAACGGGTGTAAAAACGATAAGCACAATAATAATAGCGGCAAAAAAAACTAAAAATGAACTGAAACCTATAAATACATTCATTGGCGTTAAACTATAGGAAAACTTCTCTTCAAATGTGCCATCATTGATAATAACCAATCTGAATTTATTTTTTAATTTATGAATTAATTTTTTCTTCTGTTCTGTCATGCGAATGCAAGTTATGTTTTCGTTTATATTTAATTACACTTTGAAGTTAAGCTTATTAAAATATTTTTGCGACTCCAAAGTTATACTATTCACTTATACTTCATACATAAACTCAATTGCGTATAGTTAATTTTTTTATAGGATGTTTTGTAGCTACTTGTTTGCTGTTATCTGCATGTAGTCCTACTAAAGATAAGTGGTTGAACCGTAAGTGGCATACGATGACTGGTCGTTTTAATGTTTATTTTAATGGTGAAGTAAAGCTATTAGAAACATTGGAATCTCTCGAAAAAGGTCACCAAGATGATTTTACCAAACTATTAGAAGTGTTTCCGTATGGTGATGAGGCTGCATCAAAAGGAGTTGCTGGTCAATTAGATATAGTTCTTAAAAAAGTTTCTTTAGCAATTCAAAACCATTACGTAGGCAGTTATACGGATAATAGTTATTATTTGATGGGTAAGGCTCATTATTACAAACGCGATTATTATGCCGGAATGGAAGCCTTTCAGTTTGTAAATTCCAAGTTTAAAGACAAAGGATTAAAACCCGTTTGCACAGCTTGGATAGCAAAATGTTATGCTGGTTTAGGAAAAATTGACGAAGCTGAAGCTGTGATTGGATTGTTACTAAGCGAAGAACAAAGTAAAATAAAAAAACAATCGATATACCACAAAATTTTTCCTGAAACCCCCAAAGAATATTCTCAAGAAATTTATGCTACTGCTGCAGATATTGCCATTAAACAAAGAAAATTTGTGAGTGCAACGGAGAAACTTACAATTGCTTTATCATATGCAACTCAAAAACAAGTTAAGATACGCTATACCTATATTTTAGCTCAGCTATATACGGAAATGGATAGTATCAAAATTGCCAATCAATATTACAGCAAAATACTCAATATGCTTGCACCATATGAATTTGAATTTAATGCAAGTATTAACTTAGCAAAAGCTTATGATTTAAATGATAAAAGTGCTGCAAAACAAATAAGACGTTCATTAAAGCGCATGCTAAAAGATGATAAAAATGATGGCTATTATGATCAAATATGGTATGAGTTGGGTAATTTGGAAATGAAAGAGAAAAATGTTCAACAAGCTATTTATGATTTTAAAAAATGCTCAGAAGTTCAAGGTAAAAATCCCAATCAAAAAGCATTAGCATACCTAGCCTTAGGAACTATTTATTTAGAAATGCCCAATTATAAATTAGCACAAGCTTATTATGATAGTACAGCATCGTCTATAAATTCAACCTATAAAGACTATCAGAAAATAATTATCAAAAAAACGGTATTGTCAGATTTAATAAACAACTTAATTGTAATTGAAACAGAAGATAGTTTACAAGAACTTGCTAAATTGAATGAGGTTGAAATTGACCAAAAAATTAATCAATGGATAACGCAAGCCAGTCTAGATTCTTTAGTAAATCTAAAAAAGTCAAAAGATAAAAAAGAAGCCGCTCGCTTAGCTCAATTAAATCCAGAAATTAAATTGGCAAATACAACCAGTGCAGGATTTGGACAACAAGGGCAATGGTATTTTTACAATCCTGCTATTATGGCCTCTGGGGCAGCAGAGTTTTTTAGTCAGAAAAAATGGGGAATGCGCACAAACGAAGATTATTGGCGTATTGCAGCTATAGAGAAACTGGAAACTATTCTTCCAACTGAAAGTGGTGAAAAGTCAAATACTGAAGCAAATAATGCAATAAAAACGGAATCAACACAAACTGAAAATGCATCAACAGATACTACTGAGGGTTTAGATTTTATACCAGCTATAAGTGGAAGTAGAAAAAGTTGGATTGAGAATGTACCTTACACCAAAGATCAATTAAAAAGATCAAACAATAGGTTATTAGATGCCTATTATAATTTAGGTATTATTTACGATGAAAAACTAGATGATTCAAAAGAAGCCATCAAAGATTTCGAATTGTTATTGTATCGTTTTCCAGGTAGTGAATACGAACCTCAAGTTTTGTATAAATTACACAAATTATACATAACAATAGACAATAACGAACAAGCATCTATAAAAAAGAACAGATTAATTGCAGAATATCCTGAAAGTCCATATGCACTTATTATTCAAAATAAAACAGTAAACAGTGCCGAAACCGATGCAAATATTGCTGTTGTTGATGCCTATGAATATATATATGAATTATATTCTACAGGTAATTTTGAAGAAGTAAAAATTAAAAAACAAGAAGCAGATAAAAAATTTGCTGGCAATTCATTGCAAGCAAAATTTGATTTGATTTATGCATTAGCTGTTGGCAAAACTGAATCAATTGATCATTTTAAATTGCACTTAAATGAATTGGTATTGAGGTATCCCAAAACTGATGTTGGTGATAGGGCACAAGCGATTTTAAATTACCTATCTAAGCTAGATGAAAAAATAATACCGGATTCTTTAAAACCTAAAGAACCAGATTTTGTAATTATACCTGAAGGACCTTTTTATATGGTAGTAGCAATAAATGATGATAAGCTAGATATGAATGAGTTTTTGAGCAAAATGAATGCTTATCACGAAGAGTTTAATGAGTTTGATAATTTACGTGTAAACCCAATGTTGTCAAATGAAGGGTTTCAATTGTTGATGGTTAGAGAGTTTAGAGAATTAGATAAAGCAATGAGTTATTACTCAGATTTTAAGACAAGGGATGTTACTAAGAAAAGATTAAAATATGAAGGTACAAGTCTTACATTTGTTATATCACAAGCTCATTTTAAAAAAATGCTTAAGGAAAAAAAAGTTGAATTGTATCAACAATTATTTTCCGAATATGAAAACTCTAAACTTAAAAAATAGTGAATTGGACCGCATATTTTTTTAATAATCCTTTTACTAAATGGATTAAATGGCTTTGGTTATCCTTTATAATTGGTATCCTTTCTTTTGTCTTTTTGTTGTGGATGGTTTCGTTGGGTTGGTTTGGTGAGCTGCCTCCACTTGAAGAATTAGAAAATCCTAAAACATATTTGGCATCCGAAATTTTTTCGGAAGATGGGGTGATGATTGGCAAGTATTATTTGCAAAACAGAAGTAATGCTAATTTTGTAGATATAAGCCCCAACCTCATAAATGCTTTAATTGCTACAGAAGATGTTCGTTTTTACGACCATTCAGGCATTGATTTTAGAAGGGTTTTTACTGCCGTTTTATTTGTGGGAACTCGTGGTGGGGCAAGCACGGTTACTCAGCAACTTGCAAAAAATTTATTTCCACGCAAACGATTTAACAATGTATTTAATAAGGCAACTACAAAACTTAAAGAATGGATTACAGCTGTTAGAATTGAAGAACGTTATACCAAAGAAGAAATAATAACCATGTATTTTAATACAGTTGAGTTTGGAGGAAATTCATTTGGTATTAGTAGTGCTTCTAAAACATTTTTTGGGAAACAAGCTAAGGACTTAACGGAGGTGGAAGCGGCTATGTTGGTTGGAATGCTGAAAGCACCTACAAGGTATAGCCCAGTTCGCAATCCCGAGAATGCAATTCGCAGGAGAAATACAGTATTAAATCAAATGCGTAAAAATGATTTTATATCACAAGAATCATTTGATACGCTTAAGCTTAGCCCTATTATACTAAATTACCAAGAGGATGATCACAATGATGGATTAGCACCTTATTTCCGTGAACATTTAAGATTAGAGTTGCTGGATTGGTGTGAAGAAAATGGATTCAATTTATATAAAGATGGATTAAAAATATACACAACCATTAATAGTAAAATGCAAGCCATTGCAGAGGAGGCTGTTTATAACCACGGTAAAGATATGCAACGTAAGTTTTACAACCATTGGAAAGGTAGAAATCCTTGGGGCAGCTACAGCGAGTTAATTACTGCTGGAATGAAACGTAGTGATAGGTATCGTATTCTTAAAGCGAGTGGAGCATCTGAAGCCGAAATAAAAGTGGTATTTAATACGCCAGTTAAAATGAAGGTGTTTAGTTATACTAGAGGTGAAATAGATACGGTAATGACTCCTTTAGATTCTATCAAATATTACAAATATTTTATGCAATGTGGCTTAATGAGTATGGATCCTAGAACCGGATATGTAAAAGCATGGGTAGGTGGGATTAATCACCAATATTTTAAATATGATCATGTAAATATTCACTCAAAACGACAAGTAGGTTCAACGTTCAAACCTTTAGTGTATACTATGGCCATGGATAATGGTTGGAGTCCTTGTTTTGTTGCACCTAATCAGGCTGTTCAATTTGAAGGGTATCCCGATTATAATCCCCAAAATGCTGATTCAAAAAAATACAATGAACCAGAAATGACCTTGTTTAGAGGGTTACAATTTTCGGTAAATAATATAGTGCTTTATTTAATGAAACAATTAGGACCAACTGGACCGAATGCAGTTATTGAGTTAGCTAAAAAAATGGGTATTACCAGTAATATGGAACCATATCCTGCAATAGCTTTAGGTGTTTCAGATATTTCGGTATATGAAATGGTAGGAGCTTATGCAACATACGCCAACAAAGGAGTATGGACAGAACCTGTTTATGTAACAACCATTTTAGATAAAAATGATAATATAGTACGTCAAGTTGTACCTCGAACAGTTGAAGCAATGAGTGAACAAACGGCTTATATTATGGAAAAAATGTTGGAGCGTGTTACTGCGCATGGTACAGCTGCCAAAATAAAATACATGTACCAAATTCCGGGTGCTGTTGGAGGTAAAACAGGAACCACACAAAATTATAGCGATGGTTGGTTTATGGGCATTACACCAAGTTTAGTAACAGGGGTATGGACAGGTTTTGAAGACAGAGCCATCCATTTTCGTTCAATGGATTTGGGTTCAGGTTCGGCAATGGCTATGCCTATTTGGGGGAATTATATGAAAAAGGTAACTGCAGATACGTCTATCTTTACCATACAAGAACAATTTGAAGCCCCTAAACAACCATTAACGGTTGAAATGAATTGTGAAACATACAATGATAAAGTACCTGAAAAGGTTGAGTTGTTTGAAGAATAGAAACGCCTATTCTTTTAAACTTTCTAATTTATACTCAAAGGTGAGCCCAATATTTCGGGCTCTTTCTTTTGCTGTATTAGCTACTTCACCCTCAAATAATGAATCAACGGTTTGGTTAAATAAATTAAGCCAATGGTTGAAATGTTCGGGTTTTATTCCCAATCCAATATGTTTATCAAACGGGCTGCCACTGTAGGTTTGAGTGTATAATAAAAGTGTTCCCCAAAAGCGGTACATTTTTTCGAGGTGAATAGGCCACTTTGATTCATCAATACGTAAGGCAAAAATGGGAGCTAGTATTTCATGTTGTTGGATGCCGTTGTAAAATGTATCCACCAATAATTTTATATCATCTGTTGTTTCAATGTCTTTCATAATAGTGATTGGTTGATATTATTAATGCGAGGCCGCAATTGCAATAGCTTCATTATCTTGTAACATCATACAGTTAAAATGTTTTTTCGGACATGTTTTAAATCCAATTTTACTACAGGGTCTGCACGATAAATTTTGAATTTCGAATTTCGAATTTCGAATTTTGAAATTGCCATAATATGGGGTCATTCCAAATTCAGGCACCGTATTTCCCCATACCGAAACAATTGGCTTTTTAAATGCAGCAGCAATATGCATTAAACCAGTATCGTGGGTAATGACTGTATCACTTAGGCTAATGACAGATGCCGATTCGTGCAACGAAAGTTTGCCACACAAATTGATAACATGAGATCCACTTTGCGTTGCAATCAATGCTCCATTTGCAGCATCTTCTGTTCCGCCAAGCAATACAATGGGTTGTTTAATTTGCTGGCAAATGGAAATTATTTTTTCGTTTGGCAATCGTTTGGTGGCATGTTGCGCACCAATAACAAATGCTATAAAATTTTTGGGTAATTGAATGGTTGGATTAAAGATAAAATCGGAATGGAAAAAATAATCCAACCCCAAACCGTCATTTACAACACCAAAGTTGTTAAGTGTATCCAAATAACGATCTACAATATGAACATCGGGAAGGTTATTTATGTTAAGGTTTACTAAGATTGATTTTTCGATATTGAGTTTATCAAAGTTATGTGTAGGAACTCCGATTACAGTTTTAAAAAGTTGCGTGCGCAGGTTGTTGTGCAAGTCAATGATATAATCAAAGCCAAGTTGTTTTAATTCAAGCGCTTTTTTTAAAATCGATTTATCCAGTAAATGTAAGGTATCAATATACGGATTGTGTTCCAATATTGGTTTAAACGCGGGCTTTGTTAAATAATGAATTTCGACATTAGGCAGTTGTTGTTTTAAACAACGCATAACTGGAGTGGAGAGAACAATATCTCCAATGGAACTAAACCGAATAATTAAAAATTTGGCCAAAGCTGTTTAAGGTTTTCGTTGAGCAAAGTACATCTTTATTTCATCAAGTGTAAGTGCATTTAAACACATCTCTTTATACAGTCCACCTTTTCGAGCAACGCAAGTTCCATAATACATATCATGATAACCTTTTAGTGCATGCGCATCTGGATTGATAGAAAGTTTTACACCTTTGTTTAGGGCATAATCAATCCAACGCCAATCCAAATCCAATCGGTAGGGGTGAGCATTCAATTCAATTACCACACCATTGGCAGCACAAGCATCAATCATTTTTGCATGGTCTACTGGGTATCCCTCGCGCATTAATAATAGCCTGCCAGTTGGATGTCCTAAAATGGTTGTGTATGGGTTTTCAATAGCACGCAGCAATCGGGTCATTGCTTTTTCTTCAGTCATTTTTAAATTGCTATGTACCGATGAAACAATAAAATCAAATGACGACAATATCTCATTGTTATAATCTAATGAGCCATCAAATAAAATATCACATTCAATTCCTTTAAAAATTTTGAAAGGAGCTAATAGTGTGTTGAGCTTATCAATTTCTTGATGTTGTTTAACGATTGTCTCTTCTTTTAGTCCACTTGCATAAGTTGCTGCTTTGCTATGGTCGCAAATTCCTAAATATTCGTAACCCAACTCTTTGCAATATACAGCCATTTCTTCCAGTGTATTTTCACCATCGGAGTAGGTACTATGGTTATGCAAAATTCCTTTTAAGTCGGTCAATTCAATAAGTTTGGGTAGTTTTTTTTCTTTGGCAAGAGCAATTTCATTTGTGCCTTCTCGCATTTCAGGTTCTATAAACGGAAGACCGATGCTGGCATATATTTCTTCTTCTGAGTTGAAGTTTGAAGATGAATGTTGGAGGTTAAAAGATTGAAGAATTTCTAAATGTTTTGCTGCTGCTGTAGTTTCAAATAAGGTGTAATAAAAATCGCTTGCTTCACAAAAATAAAGAATAACAGGAATGGTATCGTTTACTTTAAAATGGATGGTGGTTGGTGTAACATCAATATCGGAAATAGTTAATGTTTCGGATATAAAACCCGCCAATTCATTTTCGTCACCATCAATAGCAACACATATTTCAAGTGCATCAATTACTTCACATTTACGTCTGATTGCACCCGTTAAACTTATTTCCGAAATAGCATCAAACCCTTGTAAAACAGTTATTAAATCATTGGCTAGTTTTTCTACTTTAGCGTAATGAAACTTATTGGCATTGGCAAACATAAATTCAATACTATCTTTAACACCTTGTTGCGTTTTTTGTCCAAATCCTTTTGCTTGTGCCAATCTGTTTTCGTTACACGCATACAAAAGTTCACCAATGCTTTCAATGCCTAATTCATTCCATATATAGGCTATTTTTTTAGGCCCAATTCCTTTTACCCTAAACATATCGCGCACACCTTGTGGAGTATTGTCAATGAGTTCTTGTAGTTCGGGGAAGGTTTCGGTTTGATTAATATCATAAATTTTACCAGCTAAACTTTTACCCACACCATCTATTTTTTCAAGCTCTGCGATTGTTTTACCATCTAATGGAATTTGTAGTTTATCTATTTTAAAAGATGCAGTATTGTATGATCTAATTTTAAATTCATTCCCTCCGTGCAACTCATTAAGGTTGGCACATAGTTTTAGTATATCGGCTATGTCGGAGTTAGTCATTTGTTTAAATATAATTGTTTTTGGGTGAGTTAATTGTGTTAATTAGGTTTCTATAACATAAAATATAAACTATCGAAGTCTGTATACTATCAACTATAAACTTTTTAAGATGCCGTGATCTAAAAAGAAATCTCCTTCAGCTCAATTGCTTTGTCAAACTCAACCCAAATTAAAGCATAAGGATCGTTGGTATACAATATCATAACACGTTTTTCGATACCAGTTTTTTCATCATTAAATAAACGAAGAGCTGCTACTATATATGATTTATTGCTGTAGCTACAAGGTAATCGTTTTGCATCAAAATCACCAGGGGTAAAAAAACTTTCAAAAATCCCGTCACCTGTTGCTGTATCTATCAAAATTGTTTCTGGAATTCTGGTTTTACGATATAAATCCATACTTTCTATAGATTTACCTTTGCCTTTGCAAGTCATAATTTTCACTTTCATCCCAACTTCTATTTCTTTTTCAACTACTGTTTGAGACAAAGCCCTAAAAGAGAATAAAACAATAACGATTAAATATTGAATCTGTTTGATCATTTTATCAGTACGCCTTTATTGTAATGTTCTTCTTTTATTAAATCGCCCTTAGCATCGAAGTACTTCCATGTACTGTCTTTTTTTTCGTCTTTATAAAATCCGCTACACTCTAAGTTTCCATTTTCATGATACCGAGTATAAGGTCCACTTTTTATATAAAATACTGAATCTACATAACTCCCATGTTTATTAGGGTCGGGCATTATCATTATCATTTGTTTGTGGTGAAAAACTTCTTTCATTTTTTTACGCGAATGTTCATCATAATAATAATATGTTTTTCCAGCAACATCATCAACAACCTGAGCATTGGTTGATTTTGCAACACACATATACAATAATGTCAATAGTAATATTTGTTTCATAAGTTAGTTTAAAAGGATTTATGAGAATAGTTTATAGTGCAACATAATCGAATTATTCTAAATCATATTGTTTGATTTTGCGATACAATGTTCTTTCTGATATTCCTAACTCATTAGCTGCTTTTTTTCTTTTGCCATTGTATTTATCTAAAGCCTTTTTAATCAATTCAAGTTCTTTATCTTCTAATGATAGAGATTCAATAATGGGTTGCGAATCGGGTATTTCAATTACGTTTTGATTGTTTACGTTTGGCTGAACAAAGGTTGGATTAGTTTGATTGAATGCAGGTGTATGTTGAGGTGATGTGTTAAATGAATCATGATAATTTCCTGCAAAAGGATCTGGAGTATTTCTAGTTTCTGAAACTTGTCCATTTTGTAACATTCCAAAAACGATACCTTTCAAGTCATTCATATCTTTGCGTAAGTCAAACAATACTTTGTAAAAAATATCGCGCTCACTCAAATGGGTTTCACTTGCAGTTCCTCCAAATAACATGGGAACCGTTGATCGTTCTGCAGGCAATACCCTTAATAGTTCAGCTGCTGTAATGTTTTTATCATCATCCAATACAGATAGTTGTTCTGCAATGTTTTTTAATTGACGAATATTACCCGGAAATCGGTTGTTAATTAATAGTTGCTGAGCTTCGGTATCAAGTGTTAACTGTTTTGATTTGTATTTTTCGGCAAAATCTGATGCAAATTTTCTAAACAATAAATGAATATCATCTTTTCTATCTCTAAGCGAAGGCACTTTAATCGGAACCGTACTTAATCTGTAATATAAATCTTCTCTAAATTTTCCATTTTCACACAATGTGAGTAAATCTTTGTTGGTTGCAGCAACTACGCGCACATCTGTTTTTTGTGTTTTGGATGAACCTACTTTTATAAACTCGCCACTTTCCAATACACGTAATAACCGAGCTTGAGTTTCAAGGGGAAGCTCACCTACTTCATCTAAAAATATAGTTCCTCCACTTACTGTTTCAAAATAACCTTTGCGGGTATCACTTGCTCCAGTAAAAGATCCTTTTTCGTGGCCAAATAATTCAGAGTCTATAGTTCCTTCTGGAATTGCACCACAGTTTACAGCTATAAAAGGCCCATGTTTGCGGTTACTCAATGCATGTATTATTTTACTAAAAGCTTCTTTACCTACACCACTTTCACCATTTATTAAAACTGTAATATCCGTTGGCGAAACCTTAACGGCTGTTTCCAATGCGATATTGAGCAGTGGAGAGTTACCTATGATTTCAAATCGTTGTTTAATGTCTTGTATGTTCATGTTTTTTAAAATCAATTTTGTTAGTTTTAACCTACCACGTTACCAAATAAACTCGTCATTGTTGTGCGTTCAATTTTTACATTCACATAATCACCTTTCCCATATCCTTCCCCAACTGGAAATACGACTAACTGATTTTGGTCGTTTCGGCCTTTGTAATCATTATCCGATTTTTTAGAAAAGCCTTCAATTAAAACTTTGTATGTTTTACCAATATAATGTTGTTTTTTAGCAAGGCTTAATCCATTTTGGAGTTTAATAAGTTCAGCTAATCGCCTGCTTTTTATTTCGGCAGTTACATCATCTTCATATTTTCTTTCTGCTAAAGTTCCTGGGCGTTCGCTGTAGGCATACATAAACGCAAATTCAAATTGAGCTTGTTCAAAAAGGCTTAATGTTTCAGTAAATTCTTCTTCTGTTTCGGTGCAAAACCCAACAATAGCATCGGTACTAATTCCTACATCGGGTAATATTTCACGTATGCGTTCAAGCCGTTTAAATAGCCATTCTCTGTCGTATGTTCTGTTCATCATTTTTAATACTCGAGAGTTTCCACTTTGAACTGGGTAATGAATATAGTTGCAAATATTATCATACTTTTTAATGGTAAAAAGTACCTCATCTGTAATGTCTTTAGGGTGCGATGATGAAAAACGTACCCGTAACTCAGGTGAAATTTGAGCAACCATTTCGAGCAGCTGAGCAAAATTTACTGTAGCATTTTCAATAGTACTATTGTTTTCCAATTGGTTATTTTCTGACTGGTTACTGAGCGAAGCCAAAGTACCCCATTTATACGAATCTACATTTTGCCCAAGTAACGTTACTTCTTTGTACCCTTGGTTAAACAATTCGGTAGCTTCGCGCACAATACTTTCAGGTTCACGGCTACGCTCACGCCCTCGGGTAAAAGGCACTACACAAAACGAACACATATTATCGCAACCCCGCATAATGCTGATAAAAGCATTTACACCATTGCTTCCCAGTCTAACAGGTGTAATTTCTGCATAGGTTTCTTCGCGGCTCAACAAAACATTTACGGCACGTTGACCTTCTTCAACTTGTTGTATCAACTTAGGAATATCACGATAAGCATCAGGTCCAACCACAATATCCACCAATTGGTCTTGTTCCAATAATTTTTCTTTTAACCGCTCGGCCATACAACCCATTAAGCCCACAATCATTCCTGGGTTTTTGCGTTTGTTGCCTTTCATTTCTTTGAGCCTGCCCCATATTTTAGCCTCGGCATTATCGCGAATGGCACAGGTATTTAAAAATACAACATCGGCTTTTAAAGGATCATCGGTTGTTTGAAACCCTTCCGCTTGCATAATACTGGCCATTACTTCGCTATCGGCAAGGTTCATGGCGCATCCATAGGTTTCTATATATAAATGTCGGGTAGCGGTTTTATGTGTTATATCAGATACAATTCCTTTCATGTACTAGTTGCAATTTGGGTTGCAAATATATACTTATTTGTGACAGAGTGGCAGAGTTTATCTATCTGATTTGTAGGTTTACCTATAAATTATTTTGATGCAAGCATTTGACTCCTTATGTTTGACTCCATATGAAAATACTCATTACAGGTAGTAACGGACTATTAGGTCAAAAACTCACCGATTATTATAAAACACAATCTAACATAGAGCTTATAGCTACAGCAAGGGGCGAAGATAGATACGCTGATAAAATAGGGTATACTTACCAATCATTGGATATTACCAATGAAATAGAAGTGGAGTCGATAGTTGCTAAATATAAACCAGATGTAATTATAAACACCGCAGCCATGACCAATGTGGATGCCTGCGAAAGTGACCAAGCAGGTTGTGATGCATTAAATGTAAACGCAGTGCAATATTTGGTAAATGCTGCTAATAACATACATGCGCATTTGATTCAGGTTTCAACTGATTTTATTTTTGATGGAACACATGGCCCATTAAAGGAGGATGAGCAACCCAATCCATTAAGTTATTATGGACATTCGAAATTCAAAGGTGAACAAATTGTGGTAAGCCAATGTAAAAGTTGGACCATTCTGCGCACAGTTTTAGTATACGGTGTAGTAAGTGATATGAGCCGCAGCAATATTGTACTTTGGGCAAAAACAAATTTAGAACAAGGTAAAACGTTAAATGTAGTAGGCGATCAATTTCGTACGCCAACTTTGGCCGAAGATTTAGCCCAAGGTTGTGTGTTAGCTGCTGCGCAAAAGGCACAAGGCATTTTTAATATAAGCGGAAAAGATTTTGTAAGTGTATTTGATTTAGTGTACCGTGTAGCTAGTTTCTGGAAATTGGATAAATCTTTATTGAATTTATCAACAAGCGAAGGCATTAAACAACCTGCCAAACGTCCTCCTATTACAGGATTTATTATCGATAAAGCCGTTAATGAATTAGGTTACAAGCCACATTCGTTTGAAGAAGGACTTGCTTTGTTGGATAAACAATTGAAAGCTATGTGAAGCATGGAGATGTGAAAATGAAGAAGTAAATACAGTTGAAAGTATCTGGCAGGCAATTTTCTGCGGATATCTGTGAAATCTGCCGGAAACAATTGCAGAGAACTTTAGAAAACTGAAAATAAATCTGCACTTTTGCAACTCAATTAAATTACACATTAGGATTATGGATTGGGGAGCAAATTTTTGGGTATGGATGGCAACTGAAGCATTTTTTGCTGGGTTTGTTGCAATTTTGTTGTATTATTATTTTGTTTATATACCTCGTAAACAGAAAGAAAATGAAAGCAAAAACAAGAAAAATTAAACAGTTTTTCAAAGAATATTTTTACTTCTCTCAAACCGAACGTAAAGGAATTATTGGGTTAGTTATCATTCTTGTTATTTTAATAGCATTGCCATCTTTGTATGGCTTTGTTTTTCCGCCTAAACCGTTTTTAGTTAACCTACAAACAATTTCTGATTCCGATTCAATTACAGAATACAACCACTCAAACAGCATTTCCAATACTAAATTTGACCCTAATTCGGCTACCTCTCAACAACTCAAACAGCTTGGGTTTACTGATAAAAATATTCTTACCCTTCAAAATTATTTAACCAAAGGTGGTCGGTTTAAAAAGCCTGAAGATTTACAAAAGATGTATGGTCTAAAACCCGAATTGGTAGCCCGATTATTGCCTCTGGTAGTAATTGAAAATGGGTTTTTAACAGAAAACAACAATGCGCCCACTGATTCTGCTTTTGCTAAAAAAAAATACAACAAAAAACCGCTTGAGATAAACACTGCCGATACAACAGCCCTAATTGCATTATACCGCATTGGGCCAGCAATGGCCAAAAGGATTGTGGAATACAGGGATAAATTAGGAGGCTTTTTATATCTCCAGCAACTCACAGAATTATATGGATTTGATGAAGATATATTGTATGATTTGCAAGGTAAAATATATGTTGATGCAAGCAAAGCCAATATCATGAATGTAAATACTGTTACAATTGACGAACTTAAAACACATCCTTATTTTAAATACAAACTAAGTAATGCAATTGTCAATTATAGGATGCAACATGGCGCTTACCAATCGTTAACTGAGTTAAAAAAGATAGTGATTGTAAATGATTCTATTTACCAAAACATTATCCAATATTTAAAGTTAAATTGACCTAAAGTTGATAGTTTATTTGTCCGTTTTTATACTATACTTGCGCTACTATTAATTATCCTTTTTATGCACACACCAACACTCAGTTTTGAGCCTACAGACAATCAACAAATGGTGGCCCAAATGGCCAAAGATTTTGCCGAAAAATACATACGCCCCTATGTAATGGAGTGGGATGAAGCTCAAATTTTTCCGAAAGCGACCTTGCAAGAAATGGGTAAATTAGGATTGTTGGGCGTGCTAGTTCCCGAAGAATATGGAGGAGCAGGGCTGGGGTATTTTGAATATATAACAGCATTAATAGAAATTACCAAAGTAGATAGTTCTGTTGGTCTTTCAATGGCTGCCCACAATTCTTTATGTACAGGTCATATATTGCAATTTGGCAACGAAGAGCAAAAGAAAAAATGGTTACCCAAATTAGCTACAGGAGATTGGATAGGAGCTTGGGGCTTAACAGAAGCAAATACTGGAAGTGACGCCATGCGCATGCAATGTGTAGCCAAAGAAGATGGCGATGATTACATCATTAACGGTACTAAAAATTGGATTACTCACGGTATTACTGGTGATGTGGCAGTGGTATTAGTCCGTACAGGTGAATTGTTGGATTCAAATGGAATAACAGCAATTGTTGTAGAACGTGGAACTCCCGGATTTCGCGGTGGTAAAAAAGAAAATAAACTGGGAATGCGTGCTTCCGAAACAGCAGAATTAATATTTGAAGATTGCCGTATACCCAAAGCAAATGTGTTGGGTAAAGTTGGCGAAGGGTTTAAACAAGCTATGAAAGTGCTTGATGGTGGTCGTATTTCAATTGCAGCACTTTCATTAGGAATTGCAAAAGGGAGTTTGGAAGCAGCTATTCAATATTCGAAAGAACGCCAACAATTTGGTCAGCCTATTGCACATTTTCAAGGTATTGCTTTTAAGTTGGCTGATATGGCTACCCGCATTGAAGCTGCTGAATTACTAACATTGCAAGCCGCTGATTTGAAAATGAAAGGTAAACCCATGACCAAAGAAAGTGCAATGGCAAAGTATTATGCATCTGAAGTATGTGTATATGCAGCAACTGAAGCCGTGCAAATATTTGGAGGTTATGGATACACTAAAGATTTTCCAGTGGAGAAATTTTACCGTGACTCTAAATTATGTACCATTGGCGAGGGCACAAGTGAGATTCAGAAGTTAGTTATTTCTCGTGCAGTGCTAAAGGACTAAACAATAAAGTATATGGGTGAAAGGGTTTGTGTGAAAGCCAAGTGATAAAATTTGCCAAAGGCCAATTGGTAAGAATGAAAATAAATTTTGCAGAAGATTAAAATAAGTTACTTTTGCCGTCCCTTATTCAATAAAAATAAGGAGACTAAAAGAAAGGAGGTGAATTAAAATGATATATGTAAACGTTAAAGAAAACGAATCATTAGACAGAGCTTTGAAGAAATTCAAAAAGAAGTTTGAAAAAACTGGTGTAGTAAAAGAATTGAGAGCTCGCAAAGAATTCATCAAACCTTGTATTAAAAATCGTGAGCAAAACATTCGCGCTGCTTACAAACTTAAAATGCAAAGAGAAGAATCTGGAATGTAATTTCTAGATGACCACAAATAGAAAATCCCACCTTGCAGTACTGCAGAGTGGGATTTTTTTTGCTGTATGTAATCATTAATTAGCGATAGAATCAAGCTAAAACATAATTACTCAAATCACTTTTTTATTCTCAAAACAAATCTTATATTTGGTATAAGCAATTCGTGGAACGCATGTTGGCTAAGCTCATACCTGATTTTATAAACTATTTAACGTACGAGAAGCGCTTCTCGCCACATACAATTGCAGCATATCAAAACGATTTAATACAATTGGAGACCTACATTAAACAACAGTTTGAAGTAGACGAAGTGAATTTGATTAACCATCTCATGATACGCAGTTGGTTAGTAGAAATGATGAATGAAAAAGTGTCTTCACGAAGCATTGGCCGTAAACTATCTACCTTAAAAACATTTTATAAGTATTTGCTTAAAGAAGGAATTGTAACCTTGAGCCCATTAGCTAAAGTTCAACCTCCCAAAATGGAGAAACGGCTACCTGTTTTTGTGGAGGAAAAACCTATGCAACAATTATTAGATGAAAAAAAAGGGTTAGATGGTGAACTCATTTTGTTTGGTGATGACTACAAAGGAAAACGTAATAAGCTTCTTATCATGTTGTTTTACGCTACAGGTATTCGATTGTCTGAGTTAATTGGGTTAAAGCAGGTTGATATTGATTTGTATAAACAAAGTATTAAGGTATTGGGTAAACGGAAAAAAGAACGGATTATTCCAGTTACACAGGAACTTTCGACCGAAATAGCCAATTTTATAGAAACTAAAAATCACAATGGAATGAATGATGAATACCTTTTGCTTACCGAGAAAGGGGAGAAGTTATATCCAAAATTAGTTTACAATATCGTTAAATCTTATTTAACCCAAGTTACTTCCATTGAAAAACGAAGTCCACATGTATTAAGGCATACATTTGCAACACACTTACTAAACAAAGGAGCTGACTTAAATGCAATTAAAGAATTGTTAGGACATGCTAGTCTTGCTGCGACTCAAGTATACACTCATAATAGTATTGAACGGTTAAAAAGTATTTATAAAAACAAACATCCAAGAGCTTAAATCCTGCCTTCACTAAACAACACATGAAAAGAATTGGACACAGGCAGGTTGCCATTCTTTTAAAGTAAATAGTAACTAAATTATGAAAGTTGACATTCAATCCATCCATTTTGATGCTGACAAAAAATTGTTAGCCTTTGTTACCGAAAAACTTGAAAAAGTGAACACTTTTTATACTGGAATTAAAAGTGCCGATGTTTACCTTCGTATAGAGAAAGACTCTGAACGAGAGAATAAAGCTATAGAAGTGAAATTAAACATGAATGGTATTGATATTTTTGCTAAAGAACATTCATCAACCTTTGAGGCTGCAACCGATTTAGTGTTAGATAAAGTAGTAGCTCAAGTAAAAAAACATAAAGAAAAGTTACTCGTAAAATCTTCTTAGATGACTTTATAACATTTAAAGTAGGCCTGAATCAACTTGATTCGGGCTTTTTTTAAGCAACAATTATTTTTCTCTCTGAAAATCATACTTTCTGAAAATAAATTTTGAAGATTAGAATCATCCCCACATATTGCGACCCTGTTACGCTTCCAAAATGAAAAGAAAAGTTTTTTAAACTTTTTTTGCTTCCAACTTGAAATACTCATATAAACAACTACATTTGCAGTCCTTTTTTAGTAAAGGTGTGTGGTAGAAATGTGATTTTTAAGTTCTTTTTTTTAACAGATAAAATACCAAAAAGTCTTTTTAAAGACTTGAAATTCAAGCCACTTTAGCTCAGCTGGTAGAGCAACTGATTTGTAATCAGTAGGTCGCTGGTTCGATTCCGGCAAGTGGCTCAATTTTTTGGTTTTTATGATTGGAAGTATTCAAATAATACTTTACCGAAAGTTTCTGGGGAGATTCCAGAGCGGCCAAATGGGACAGACTGTAAATCTGTTGCGAGAGCTTCGAAGGTTCGAATCCTTCTCTCCCCACCAAACAATTTGGTATTAGGCAATCATAATTATCAATAAATGAATATTGCGAGAGTAGCTCAGTTGGTAGAGCGACAGCCTTCCAAGCTGTAGGTCGCGGGTTCGAGCCTCGTCTCTCGCTCTTAGGAATTAAAAGACGAATACTGAAAAGTATTCTTCTTTTAATAATTTTTGTAACTTATTGACGGAATCGTCCTTTGATAAAAGGAAACGTTTTTTGTTTAAAGTTGCAAAGAAAGGATTACAAAAAAAGCTGTTGTAGCTCAGCGGTAGAGCACTTCCTTGGTAAGGAAGAGGTCGGCAGTTCAATCCTGCTCAACAGCTCTAACAAGGAGTTAAAGTGAAGTAGGATGTAAGTGTAAATAAAAAGTGAATGGGAAGTCTGCCAATTTGGTGGACTATAAGTGTTGAAAATAAGGTGCTGTATAGATTGAGGTTGCTTTTGGAAACAAAGAGTTACAGTAAAAGTAGAAACCAAATAATTAATAATAAATTTAACTTACAAAAACTATGGCTAAAGAGAAATTTGACCGCAGTAAACCACACGTAAACATTGGAACTATCGGTCACGTAGATCATGGTAAAACTACCTTGACTGCTGCAATCACAAAAGTATTAGCTGACGCTGGTTTGTCAGAAGCTCGTTCTTTCGAATCAATTGATTCGGCTCCAGAAGAAAAAGAGCGTGGTATTACTATCAATACTGCACACGTAGAATATTCTACAGCAAATCGTCACTACGCCCACGTTGACTGCCCGGGTCACGCGGATTATGTAAAAAACATGGTTACTGGTGCTGCCCAAATGGACGGTGCTATCCTAGTTGTTGCTGCTACTGATGGACCAATGCCACAAACTCGTGAGCACATCCTATTAGCTCGTCAAGTTGGAGTTCCTCGTGTTGTTGTATTCATGAATAAAGTGGATATGGTTGATGACGAAGAAATTTTAGAAATCGTTGAGATGGAAATCCGCGATTTGTTGAACAAATACGAATTCCCTGGTGACGAAATTCCAATTATCCGTGGTTCTGCTTTGGGTGGTTTGAATGGAGATGCTAAATGGGTAGGTAAAATTATGGAGTTAATGGAAGCTGTTGATACTTACATCCCAGTTCCTCCTCGTGCTACTGAATTACCTTTCTTGATGCCAGTAGAAGATGTATTCTCGATCACTGGTCGTGGTACTGTTGCTACAGGTCGTATCGAGCGTGGTATCATTAACTCAAACGAAGGCGTTGAAATTATCGGTCTTGGTGCTGAAAAATTAACTTCTACTGTTACAGGTGTTGAGATGTTTCGCAAGATATTAGATAGAGGTGAAGCTGGTGATAACGTAGGTTTATTGTTACGTGGTGTTGATAAAGAAGCTATCCGTAGAGGAATGGTAATTTGCAAGCCAGGATCAGTAACTCCTCACACTAAATTCAAAGCTGAGGTATACGTATTATCAAAAGACGAAGGTGGACGTCACACTCCATTCTTTAATAAATACCGTCCGCAATTTTACTTCCGTACTACAGATGTTACAGGAGAAATGCATTTAGCAGAAGGTGTTGAAATGATTATGCCGGGTGATAACGTAACTGTAACTGTTCAATTAATTGCGCCAATTGCAATGGAAAAGAACTTACGTTTCGCTATTCGTGAAGGTGGCCGTACAATTGGTGCTGGTCAGGTAACTGAAATATTGGAATAATTAATATTACAATAGATACTGAATGTTGGCTGGGAAACTTGCCAACATTTGGTGTCTATACAAACGGGCGTGGTGCAATGGTAGCATATCGGTCTCCAAAACCGCTGATCTTGGTTCGAGTCCAGGCGCCCGTGCAACTGTTAACTAAAACATGAACAAATTAAGAGAATATTTAAAACTGTCAACTGACGAATTGGTAAATAAGGTAACATGGCCAACATGGGATGCCTTACAAGAAAGCACTATTATAGTAATGGTTGCTTCATTACTTATCGCATTTGTAATTTATATTATAGATATAGTAAGTAGTGGATCACTTGGTTTCTTTTACCAAATTTTTCAAAGTTAATTATACTCTAAACAATGAATTCGATGACGCAGGAACAATATAAATGGTATGTAGTAAGAGCAATTACTGGACAAGAAAAGAAAGTAAAAGCACAAATGGAGACAGAGCTTGAACGTTTAGGTCTTTTGGTACACGTACCTCAAATTTTGATTCCTACTGAAAAAGTATTTCAGATAAAAGACGGAAAAAAAACTTCGAAAGAAAAAAGCTATTTTCCAGGATACATGATGATACAAGCCGAATTAGTTGGTGAAGTAGCTCATACAATAGGTACGATAAATGGTGTTGTTGGTTTTTTAGGAGGTAAAAATCCTACCCCATTGCGTGTTGCCGAAGTAAATAGAATACTCGGAACATTTGATGAAATAGCAGATGCTGGTGAAACCATGTCGGAGCCATTCTTAATTGGCGAATTGGTAAAAGTAAACGATGGTCCATTTAGTGGATTCACAGGTACTATCGAAGAAATTATGGATGATAGAAAAAAATTAAAAGTAATGGTTAAAATCTTCGGACGTGTTACACCGCTAGAATTAAACTTTATACAAGTAGAAAAGGAAAGTTAAGTAAAAACAATTAATCAACGAGTGGCTTAAAAATCATTCTAATAATAAAGAATATGGCTAAAGAATTATCAGGTTTTATCAAATTACAAATTAAAGGAGGAGCAGCAAACCCGGCACCACCAATTGGTCCAGCACTAGGTTCAAAAGGTGTTAATATTATGGAGTTTTGCAAACAATTTAATGCAAGAACTCAAGATAAAGGCGGTAAAATTTTACCTGTTGTAATTTCAGTATATAGTGACAAATCATTTGATTTTGTTATCAAAACACCGCCTGTTGCATCGCAATTAATGGAGGCGTCTAAAGCTGCTAAAGGCTCAGCAGAATCTAACCGTAAAAAG
Source organism: Bacteroidia bacterium (assembly GCA_044353855.1). Lineage (GTDB taxonomy): Bacteria > Bacteroidota > Bacteroidia > UKL13-3 > UKL13-3 > UKL13-3. Next base: position 68,779 of record JBILBF010000003.1, on the reverse strand, counting down.
GTGGGTTCTGTTACTTGGGATCAAGTAAAAGCTATAGCAACAGACAAAATGCAAGATATGAACTGCTGGAAAGTAGAATCAGCAATGAAAATGGTTGCAGGATCAGCAAGAAGTATGGGTATCACAGTTACGGGTGATGCACCTTTTGAAGTAAAAAAATAATAAGAAATTAACATGGCTAAGATTAGTAAAAAAAGAAAAGTAGCGTTAGCAAAAGTTGATTCCAACAAGCAGTATACTTTAAACGATGCCACCAAGCTCATGAAAGAAATTTCATATACAAAGTTTGATTCATCAGTAGATATTGATATACGCTTAGGTGTTGATCCTAAAAAAGCTAACCAAATGGTAAGAGGTGTAGTATCTCTTCCACACGGAACGGGAAAAGATGTTCGAGTATTAGCATTAGTAACTCCTGATAAAGAAGCTGAAGCAACAGCTGCAGGTGCAGATTTTGTTGGTTTAGACGAATATATCTTAAAAATTGAGCAAGGGTGGGTTGATATCGATATTATCGTAACACAACCAAATGTAATGGCTAAATTGGGTAAATTGGGTAAAGTATTAGGTCCTCGTAACTTAATGCCAAATCCTAAATCAGGAACCGTTACAACCGATATTGGTAAAACAATTAGAGAAGTAAAAGCAGGTAAAATAGATTTTAAAGTTGATAAAGAAGGACAAATTCATACGTCAATTGGTAAATCATCATTTGCACCTGAAAAACTTGCAGAGAACGCAGTTGAATTGCTTCAAACTATTTCAAAATTAAAGCCATCATCAGCAAAAGGTACATACTTTAAAGGCATTAGCCTTTCTAGTACGATGAGCCCAGGGGTTGCCGTTGATACTAAATCAGTTCAGGGAATTTAAAAGCACAGTTATGAATAAAGATCAAAAAGGAGAAATTATAGAAAAGCTAACTCAAAAGTTTAATGAGTTTAATTTTATCTACGTAACTGATGTTGCTGGTTTAAGTGCAGAAAGAACAAGTGCATTGAGACGTGAGTTATTCAAGAATGGTATTGAAATGGAAGTAGCTAAAAATACTTTAATTGAAAAAGCACTTGAAAAATCAGATAAAGACTACAGTAAATTAGTAGATACCTTAAAGGGAAATACAGCTTTAATGTTTGCTACTGATAGTAAATCACCAGCTAAAATTATCAAAGATTTTAGAAAGAAAACATTAATACCTGCTTTAAAAGGAGCATATATTGATAGTGATGTATTTATTGGAGATGATCAGTTAGAAGCTTTAATCAAGTTGAAATCGAAAAACGAATTGATTGGAGAAGTAATTGGATTGTTACAATCACCTGCACAAAGAGTTATATCTGCCCTACAATCGGGTGGAGGTAAAATCGCAGGTATTGTGAAAACATTATCTGAACGTCCAGAATAATTTTATAAATAATTTAACTAATAACAAACAATAACAATTTAATTTTAAAACAATGGCAGATTTAAAAGCATTTGCTGAACAGTTAGTAAACTTGTCAGTAAAAGAAGTAAACGAATTAGCAATCATCCTAAAAGACGAATACGGTATTGAGCCAGCTGCTGCAGCTGTTGCTGTTGCCGCTCCAGCTGCTGCTGCAGGTGAAGCTGCTGCTGAAAAATCAACATTTGATGTGATTTTGAAAAGCGCAGGTCAAGCTAAATTAAACGTAGTAAAAGTAGTAAAAGATCTTACAGGTTTAGGTTTGAAAGAAGCTAAAGAACTTGTTGATGGTGCTCCAAAACCTATTAAAGAAGGTGTGGACAAAGCTACTGCAGAAGACCTTAAAGCTAAGCTTACAGAAGCTGGTGCTGAGGTTGAAATTAAGTAATCCGAAAGGCTACTTAAAACCCTATTTGACCCCGGCTTTTGCCGTGGGTCAAATTCTTATTTATACGCATTGATAATCGATTCATCACATTAAACCATTTTACCTTGGCTAATAAAAAAATGCATTCAGAAGATCGAATTAATTTCGCTTCTATTAAAAAAGTAATTGATTATCCCGATTTCTTAGATGTACAAGTAGAATCTTTCAAAGAATTCTTTCAACTTGACACCACATCTGAAAGTCGCTTGGATGAAGGACTTTATAAGGTATTTCAGGAAAATTTTCCTATTTCAGATACCAGAAATATTTTTACATTAGAGTTTTTAGATTATTTCGTAGATCCACCTCGTTACTCAATTGATGAGTGTATTGAACGAGGCCTTACGTATAATGTTCCATTGAAAGCAAAATTAAAGCTCTCATGTAACGATCCGGAACACGAAGATTTTCAAACGATTGTTCAAGATGTGTATTTGGGTACTATCCCATACATGACAATGAGCGGTACGTTTGTTATTAATGGTGCTGAACGTGTTATTGTATCACAATTGCATCGTTCACCAGGCGTGTTTTTCGGACAAAGTTATCATACCAATGGTACAAAACTTTATTCAGCTCGTGTAATTCCTTTCAAAGGTTCTTGGATTGAATTTGCAACAGACGTCAATAACGTTATGTATGCTTATATTGATCGTAAGAAAAAATTCCCGGTTACAACCCTCTTGCGTGCAATTGGATTTGAATCGGATAAGGATATTTTAAATCTATTTGACCTTGCCGAAGAAATTAAGGTAAGCAAAAGTGGTTTGAAAAAAGCTGTAGGTCGTAAACTAGCAGCTAGGGTTTTAAAAACATGGGTTGAAGATTTTGTTGACGAAGATACTGGAGAAGTTGTTTCAATTGAACGTAATGAAGTTATCATTGAACGTGATACAATATTAGAAGATGATCACATTGATTTAATTATTGAAGCCGATGTAAAAACAATCATTCTTCATAAAAATGAGTCAAGTCACAATGACTTTGCCATCATTTTAAATACCTTACAAAAAGATACTTCTAACAGTGGTAAAGAAGCTCATGAGCATATTTATCGTCAGTTACGTAATGCCGATCCACCAGATGAAGAAACTGCTCGTGGCGTAATTGATAAATTATTTTTCTCTGATAAGCGTTATGATTTAGGAGAAGTAGGTCGCTACCGTATTAATCGTAAGTTAAACCGCACAACTTCATCAGAAGTTCGCGTGTTAACCAAAGATGATATTGTAATGATTATAAAATACTTAATTGAATTATCAAATTCACGTGCAGATGTGGATGATATTGATCACTTAAGTAATAGACGTGTACGCACGGTTGGCGAACAATTGTATTCTCAGTTTGGTGTAGGTTTGGCTCGTATGGCCCGCACAATACGCGAACGAATGAATATTCGTGACAACGAAGTATTTACACCAACTGATTTGATCAATGCCAAAACACTATCTTCAGTTATTAATTCATTTTTTGGAACCAACCAGCTATCACAATTTATGGATCAAACCAATCCATTAGCTGAAATAACCCACAAGCGCAGGCTTTCTGCTCTTGGTCCCGGTGGTTTGAGTCGTGATCGTGCAGGATTTGAAGTTCGTGACGTACATTATACCCACTATGGTAGGTTGTGTACCATCGAAACTCCAGAAGGTCCAAATATTGGTTTGATTTCTTCATTGTGTGTTCATGCAAAAATTAATGGAATGGGTTTCATTGAAACACCATACCTTAAAGTTGATGAAGGTAAAGTAAGAATCGATAAGCCTGTTGTATATCTTAGTGCTGAAGATGAGGAAGGCAAAATTATAGCCCAATCAGATTCTAAGTACGATGAGAAAAACGGTTTATTTACAGCCGATAAAGTTAAAGCCAGATACGAAGGCGATTTCCCAATGGTGGAAGGCGCTAAAATTGAGTATATGGATATAGCACCCAATCAAATTGTTTCGATTGCAGCTTCTTTAATTCCATTCCTTGAACACAATGATGCGAATCGTGCTTTGATGGGATCAAACATGCAACGCCAAGCAGTGCCATTATTGCGCCCTCAAGCGCCTGTAGTAGGTACTGGATTAGAAGGAAAAGTAGCTCGTGATTCACGTACATTAATAGTAGCAGAAGGAACAGGTGTTGTTGAGTATGTTGATGCAAACGAAATTATCGTACGCTACGAACAATCGGAATTAGATAAATTGGTGAGTTTTGGTTCAGATACCAAAGTTTATAAATTAATCAAATTCCGCAGAACCAATCAAAATACTTGTGTAAACCTTAAACCAACTGTTCGCAAAGGCGATAGAGTTGAAAAAGGACAAGTATTATGTGAAGGGTATGCAACACAAGCAGGAGAATTAGCTTTAGGTCGGAACTTAAAAGTTGCATTTATGCCTTGGCAAGGATATAACTTTGAGGATGCGATTGTAATTTCTGAAAAAGTTGTGAAAGAAGATATTTTCACCTCTATACATGTAACAGAATATGAATTGGAAGTTCGTGACACCAAACGTGGTGAAGAAGAATTAACAAATGATATTCCAAATGTGAGCGAAGATGCTACCAAAAATTTGGACGAAAATGGTCTGATACGTGTTGGTTGCGAAATTGCAGAAGGTGATATCTTAATTGGTAAAATTACACCAAAAGGAGAAACTGAACCATCTCCAGAAGAGAAACTGTTACGTGCCATTTTTGGAGATAAAGCAGGTGATGTTAAAGATGCTTCTCTAAAAGCATCTCCGTCTTCATCAGGTGTAGTTATAGAGAAAAAACTATTTTCTCGCACCAAAAAAGAGAAAGCAGCTAAATTAGATGACAAGGCAAAAATTGTTAAATTACAAGATGAAAATGAGAAAAACATCAAAGTAATTAAAGGTCAATTAGCTGAAAAACTATTTGTCGTATTATCAGGCAAAACTTCTCAAGGTGTGTTTAATGTTTATAACGAAGAGTTGATTGGTAAAGGAACTAAGTTTACCATGAAAAACTTAAACGATTTAGAATTTGCTCATATCAATGCAAACAATTGGACAACTGATGCTGAGAAAAATGACACTGTTCGTGTTATTTTATCAAACTACAAAAACAGATTGAACCAAGAAATTGCAGATTACAGACGTAAAGAATTTGCAATAACTGTAGGTGATGAGCTACCAACTGGTATCTTAAAATTAGCTAAAGTTTATATTGCAAATAAGCGTAAATTGAAAGTAGGAGATAAGATGGCGGGTCGTCACGGTAACAAAGGTATTGTTGCTCGTATCGTTCGCGAAGAAGATCTTCCGTTCCAAGAAGATGGAACGCCAGTTGATATCGTGTTGAACCCATTAGGAGTACCTTCACGTATGAACTTAGGACAAATTTACGAAACGGTAATGGGGTGGGCTGCTGTAGAATTAGGTGTTAAATTTGCAACTCCCATTTTTGATGGTGCAAGTGAGGCACAAATGTTGGAATACTGCCGTAAAGCTGGAATACCTGAATATGGTAAAACATATTTATATGATGGTTTATCTGGCGACCGTTTCCATCAGCCAACTACAGTAGGCGTAATTTATATGCTTAAATTAGGTCACATGGTTGATGATAAAATGCACGCACGTTCAATCGGTCCATATTCATTGATTACACAACAGCCATTGGGTGGTAAAGCTCAATTTGGAGGTCAGCGTTTTGGTGAGATGGAGGTTTGGGCACTCGAAGCATTTGGTGCAGCCAATATCTTACAAGAAATTCTAACCATAAAATCGGATGATATTATTGGAAGAGCTAAAACCTACGAAGCAATCGTTAAAGGTGATAACTTACCACAACCAGGAATTCCTGAATCATTCAATGTATTGGTACACGAATTAAGAGGATTAGGTCTTGAATTAACACTTGAGTAAACTGAAATGAATGGTGATTGCAGAATGAAAGTTTTGCAATCACTTTTATACTTTTTTACTCAACAACATTTAAAGAAATAACGACAACCATATGTCATTAAAAAAAGATCAAAAAATAAAAAGCAATTTTACCAAAATTAGAATTGGATTGTCTTCACCAGAATCAATCCTTACTAAATCATTTGGTGAGGTAACCAAGCCAGAAACAATTAACTATCGCTCGTTTAAACCAGAAATGGGTGGATTGTTTTGCGAAAGAATTTTTGGACCTATAAAAGATTACGAATGTCATTGCGGTAAATACAAACGTATTCGCTACAAAGGAATTGTATGTGATCGTTGTGGTGTTGAAGTTACAGAGAAAAAAGTAAGACGTGAACGTATTGGTCATATCAACTTGGTTGTTCCTGTAGCTCATATTTGGTATTTCCGTTCTTTGCCAAATAAAATTGGTTACCTATTGGGTATTCCAACCAAAAAATTAGATATGGTTATTTACTACGAACGTTATGTAGTTTGCCAACCAGGTTTAAAAGCAACTGATGGTGTTCAAAAATATGACCTTATAACAGAGGAAGAATATTTAGACTTTTTGGATTCATTACCAAAAGAAAATCAACATTTAGACGATGCAGATCCAAATAAATTTATCGCTAAAATGGGCGGTGATGCATTATGGTTCTTATTGTCTCGTATTGACTTAGATACGTTAAGTTTTGACTTGCGTATTAAAGCCAATACTGAAACTTCGCAACAACGTAAAACAGAAGCGTTGAAGCGTTTGAAAGTTATTGAAGGTTTCCGCGCATCACAAATACATGGCGATAACCGTCCTGAATGGATGGTTGTTAAAATACTTCCCGTTATTCCTCCAGAATTGCGTCCACTCGTTCCATTGGAAGGTGGTCGTTTTGCAACTTCGGATTTAAATGATTTATACAGACGAGTTATTATCCGTAACAACCGTTTGAAGCGATTAATGGAAATTAAAGCTCCTGAAGTAATTTTACGTAACGAAAAACGTATGTTACAAGAGGCTGTAGATTCATTATTTGACAATACTAGACGTGTAAGTGCTGTGAAAACAGAAGGTAATCGTCCATTGAAATCATTAAGCGATATGCTTAAAGGTAAACAAGGTCGTTTCCGTCAAAACTTATTGGGTAAGCGTGTGGATTATTCAGGTCGTTCGGTAATTGTGGTTGGACCAAACCTTAAATTACACGAATGCGGTATTCCTAAAAATATGGCTGCCGAATTGTTTAAGCCATTTATTATTCGCAAATTACTTGAACGGGGTATTGTAAAAACAGTAAAATCGGCTAAGAAATTAGTGGATCGGAAAGAGCCTGTTATTTGGGATATTTTGGAAAACATTTTGAAAGGACATCCAGTTCTTTTAAACCGTGCTCCTACACTCCACAGATTGGGTATTCAAGCTTTCCAACCAAAATTAATTGAAGGAAAAGCCATTCAATTACATCCATTGGTTTGTACTGGGTTTAATGCGGATTTTGACGGGGATCAAATGGCTGTTCACGTTCCACTTGGAAATGCAGCAATTTTGGAAGCTCAATTATTGATGCTTGCAGCACACAATATTTTAAATCCTGCAAACGGAGCACCTATCGCGGTTCCTTCACAGGATATGGTTTTGGGATTATATTACATCACAAAAGGACGTAAAAACACTCCTGAGTTCCACGTTAAAGGAGAAGGTTTAACATTCTATTCTGCAGAAGAAGCCATTATTGCCTTTAATGAAAAGAAGGTAGACTTACATGCTTTTGTAAAAGTGAAAACTTTTGTAAAAGAAGAAGGAAAGCTTGTACATAAAATAATTGAAACGACACTTGGTCGTATCTTGTTTAACCAAGTTGTTCCTGCTGATTATGGTTTTATCAACGAATCGTTAACAAAGAAAAGTTTACGCGATATTATTGGTAGCATCATCAAAGAATGTGGAATGGATAAATGTGCTAAGTTTTTGGATGATATTAAAGACTTAGGTTACCACTTTGCATTTAAAGGAGGGTTATCGTTTAACTTATCATATGTAAGCGTACCAGCTGAGAAAGAGAAATTTGTGAAGGAAGCAATGGCTGAGGTTGATGAAATTTGGAGTAACTACAATAATGGTTTTATCACCAATAACGAGCGTTACAATCAAGTAATCGATATTTGGACACGTGTTAACTCACGTTTGGCTGATACAGTGTTAAAACAGTTGAAAGAAGATCAACAAGGATTTAACCCAGTTTACATGATGTTGGACTCTGGAGCACGTGGTTCTAAAGAACAAATTCGTCAGTTGGGTGGTATGCGTGGATTGATGGCTAAGCCACAAAAAAATGCAAGCGGTGGAACAGGAGAAATTATTGAGAACCCGATTTTGTCTAACTTTAAAGAAGGACTTTCGGTAATTGAGTACTTTATTTCTACCCATGGTGCGCGTAAAGGTTTGGCTGATACAGCTTTGAAAACTGCGGATGCGGGTTATCTTACACGTAGGTTACATGATGTAGCTCAAGATGTAGTGGTAAACGAACCAGATTGTGGTACATTACGTGGTATTCCTACATCAGCATTAAAGGATAATGAAGAGATTGTTGAAACTTTGTATGAACGTATATTAGGTCGTACGAGTTTGCATGATGTGTATGATCCATTAACTAATGAAGTTTATTGCAAATCAGGTGATGAAATTACCGAAGAAATTGCATCTAAAATAGATGCATCTCCAGTAGAAATGGTTGAAATTCGTTCGGTTTTAACCTGCGAAACACAATTAGGATGCTGCGCAAAATGTTATGGTCGTAACCTAGCATCGGGCCGTATGGCTCAGCGTGGTGAGGCTGTAGGTGTTATTGCAGCACAATCAATTGGTGAACCAGGTACACAGTTAACACTTCGTACTTTCCACGTGGGTGGTACAGCTTCTAATATTGCCAACGAAAGCCAAATGAACGCTAAGTTTGGTGGTAAGTTGGAGTTTGAAGAAATTAAAACTGTATTGCAAGATACTGTTGAGCATGGTAAGGTTGATACCGTAATTGGTCGTCAAGGTGAAATTCGTATTATCGATGAAAAAACAGGTAATACCATCATCACTATGAATATTCCTTATGGTGCGCATTTGTTTGTTAAAAACGGACAAAAATTGGAAAAAGGCGAGCGCGTGTGCAGTTGGGATCCATACAATGCTGTAATTCTTTCAGAATTTGCTGGTCAGGTTAAATTTGAAAGCGTAATTGAAAACATTACCTTCAAAGAAGAAAGCGATGAGCAAACAGGGCATAAGGAAAAAGTAATTATCGAAACAAAAGATAAAACTAAAATTCCTTCAATCATCATCAACGATAAAAAAGGAAACGTTATTAAGGAATACAATATTCCGGTAGGCGCACATATTATTGTTGAAGAAGGTGCTCAAATGAAAGCAGGTGAAATTTTAGTGAAGATTCCACGTGTAATTGGTAAAACCCGAGATATTACAGGAGGTTTACCACGTGTAACAGAATTATTTGAAGCACGTAATCCATCCAATCCTGCAGTTGTAACTGAGATTGATGGTGTGGTAACTTTTGGTGGTATCAAACGTGGAAACCGCGAAATTTTGATTAGCTCACGTGATGGCGAACAAAAGAAATACATGGTTCCATTGTCGAAACATATCTTGGTTCAAGAAAATGATTTCGTAAAAGCTGGTTCATCACTTTCTGATGGTTCAATATCGCCACAAGATATTTTACGTATCGAAGGTCCATTGGCAGTACAACGTTATATCACCAATGGTATCCAAGAAGTTTACCGTTTGCAAGGTGTAAAAATCAATGATAAACACATTGAAGTAATTGTACGCCAAATGATGCAAAAACTAAACGTAGAAGATCCAGGTGATACGTTATTCCTTGAAGGCGAAAATGCCGATAAATGGAACTTTAAGAAAACCAACGATTGGATTTACGATAAAAAAGTTGTTGTTGATGCAGGTGATTCGACCAATTTTAAACCAGGTCAGATTGTGAGCGTTCGCAAATTACGTGACGAGAATTCAATGTTAAAACGTAAGGCTATGACACTTGTTGAAGTGCGTGATGCACAACCTGCTACTGCAGCGCAAGTAATTATGGGTATTACCAAATCTTCATTGGGTACAGCAAGCTTTATGAGTGCTGCATCGTTCCAGGAAACAACAAAAGTATTAAACGAAGCTGCAATATCGGGCAAGGTTGATCATATGTTAGGTTTGAAAGAAAACGTAATTGTTGGTCACTTAATTCCTGCAGGTACAGGTATTCGCGAATACGAAAAACTAATCGTAGGTTCACAAGACGAATATGATATGTTGATGGCTTCGAAAAATCAAGCTGCATTAACAGTTTAAATCAAGTAGTAAATTTATGTAAAAGCCCATTGTGTAAGCAATGGGCTTTTTTCGTTTAAACTCAAAAAAAATAAATGCAAGTATACTTTCTAATATGGCAATAGAGTGTAATTTCGAAACATCATGGAAAACCAAAACAACAACCAAATAAATATTGAACTTAGCGAAGAAATGGCTGAGGGAACTTATAGCAATTTAGCCATCATTACCCATTCTAATTCAGAATTTGTAATCGACTTTATTAGGGTAATGCCGGGTGTTCCCAAGGCAAAAGTAAAGTCGCGTATTGTGCTCACACCCGAGCATGCAAAACGGTTGTTTATGGCACTTGGCGATAATATTACCAAATACGAAGAATTAAACGGAACGATAACTTTTAATGATGGTCCAGCCATTCCCATCAACTTTGGTGGCCCTACTGGGCAAGCATAACTTCTTCTTTTTGTTGACAAAAATTAGTGGAACTCAATACCCAACTTTTAATATATTTGCCCAAATCTAACCAACTTTGAATAAGTCAATTACTAAATTCTCAGCTACCCTCGTGCTTCAAGATGGCACTGTTTTTAAAGGGACTTCTATAGGAAAAATAGGTACTACCACAGGTGAAATTTGTTTTAATACTGGCATGACAGGCTATCAAGAGGTATTTACCGATCCTTCTTATTTTGGTCAAATTTTGGTGCAAACCAATGTACATATTGGTAATTATGGGATTAGTGCTACCGAAATAGAATCAGATACCATAAAAATATCGGGATTGGTTTGCAAGGATTTTAATGTACCCTACTCCCGCAAACAAGCCGACACTTCAGTGCAAGATTATTTTGCATTAAATAATATTATTGGAATTGCAGGCATAGATACCCGTGAATTAGTGTTGCATGTTCGTAACAAAGGAGCGATGAATGCCATTATTTCATCAGAAGATAAAACTGTAGATCAATTATTAGCCGAGCTAAAAGCAGTTCCTCCAATGGCAGGATTAGAATTATCGTCACTGGTATCAACCAAAGAAACATATTATTTAGGGGATGAAACAACTGCAACTAAACGTGTAGCTGTGCTTGATTTAGGAGTTAAGAAAAATATTCTACGCAATTTGGTCAAACGCGATTGTTATCTGGCTGTATTTAATGGTAAAACAGCGTTTAACGATATGATGAAATTCAAACCAGATGGTTTTATGATATCGAATGGACCTGGTGATCCTGCCACAATGGAATATGCAGTAGATACAGTAAAAGAAATTTTGAATAAAAACATTCCGTTGTTTGGCATTTGCCTTGGTCACCAAGTGTTGGCCGAAGCTAATGGGTTAAAAACTTATAAGATGCACAATGGGCACAGAGGATTAAATCACCCTGTAAAAAATGTGATAACAGGAGTTTGCGAAATTACTTCTCAAAACCATGGATTTGCCGTAAAAGCTGAAGATATAGAACAACACCCCAATGTAGAAATTACCCATATTAATTTAAACGATAATACGATTGAAGGCATTAGGCTAAAAGATAAAAAAGCGTTTTCGGTTCAATACCATCCCGAAGCAGCTCCTGGCCCACATGATTCTAATTATTTGTTTGATGATTTTGTGAAGTTGATGAACTAGTAGGATCTGTCAGGCTGATTTTACCGTAGCCATTCACAGAAGACTTACCGCGAGAGAAGCTTCGATAAACTCAGCGTGACAAAAAACGTAAAATAACAAAACCGATAAACTATGACACAAATAATTAACATTCACGCACGTCAAATTTTAGATTCTCGCGGAAACCCTACAGTAGAAGTAGATGTAATTACTGAAACAGGAGTTTTAGGTAGAGCAGCTGTTCCTTCGGGAGCTTCAACAGGAGCGCATGAAGCTGTTGAACTGCGTGATGGAGATAAGAAAAAGTATTTGGGCAAAGGGGTGTTAAAAGCAGTAGCCAATGTAAATGATACTATTGCTGATGCTTTGATTGACATGGACGTATTTGAGCAAAATGAAATTGATCGTTTGATGCTTAAATTGGATGGTACCGACAATAAAGAAAACTTAGGAGCTAATGCTATTCTGGCAGTCTCATTAGCTGTTGCTAAAGCAGCAGCCGAAGAAAGTGGAATGCCTTTGTACAGATATGTTGGTGGTGTAAATGCGAACACGTTACCTATTCCGTTAATGAATATTTTAAACGGTGGTGCACATGCTGATAATGCAATCGATTTTCAGGAGTTTATGATTATGCCCGTAAATGCAAATAGTTTCAGCGAAGCATTGCATATGGGTACAACAGTTTTTCATACGCTTAAAAATGTATTGAAGAAAAAAGGATACTCTACCAATGTTGGCGATGAAGGAGGGTTTGCTCCCAATATACAAAGCAATGAAGAAGCTATTGAAATTGTCTTAAAAGCGATAGAAGAAGCAGGATACAAGCCTGGTAAAGATATTTACATTGCTATGGATGCAGCTTGCTCTGAAATGTGGGACGAAAAGAAACAATTGTATGTGTTTCATAAATCGGATAAAAAAGAATTAACCTCATCGGAGATGGTGAGCTATTGGAAAACATGGTCTGAAAAATACCCCATTCTTTCAATTGAAGATGGATTGAATGAAGATGATTGGAAAGGCTGGGCTGAGTTGACACAAGCTATTGGTGATAAAGTACAATTGGTTGGTGATGATTTGTTTGTAACCAATAGCAAACGTTTGCAAAAAGGCATTGACAAAGGAGTAGCAAACTCTATTTTAGTTAAAGTAAACCAAATTGGTTCATTAACAGAAACCATTGATGCAGTTAACTTGGCAACACGTAATGCATATACAAATATTATGAGCCATAGAAGTGGTGAAACAGAAGATGTAACCATTGCTGATTTAGCTGTAGCTTTAAACAGTGGCCAAATTAAAACGGGTTCTGCAAGTCGTACCGATAGAATTGCTAAGTACAACCAACTATTGAGAATTGAAGAAGAACTAGGTAAAAACGCTTATTACCCTGGAAAAGAGTTTAAGTTTTTGAACTAATAGAACTGATATGACTATTTGAAATCGCCATGCAAATAATTGTATGGCGATTTTTTTTGGTGATGGTTTTACACCATTGTTCACAAAGTTTATCTATTATTTTTATAAATGATGTATTTTTGAATTATGTTATTTTCGATTAAAAAAGTAGTGACCAATAAATATGTAATAGCTTCGGCTGTATTTATTGCATACATGATTTTTGCCGATAAAAACAATGTAATTGAACAATACAAATTGCAACAGCAATACAGTAAAGTAAAACGCGAGCACCGCTATTACGAAGAGCAAATATTGGATGCTAGGAAACAACAAGAAGAACTATTTGGAAGCGAAAAAAACTTAGAAAAATTTGGCCGCGAAAAATACCTCATGAAAAAAGACAACGAAGATGTTTTTGTGATTGTTAAAAAACCGAACGAACAATCAGTTGGTCATTCGGAGGATTAGTTTTTTATTATGCTCCTTTAACCAAAGCTTCTATAACGAAAATCTTAATAGTGATTGGCTTCTATAAAATCAGCCCTACATTACACTTACTTTTTCTTATAATCACCACTTTTCCAAGCGCTAAAAAACTGGCTCCACGCAATAGGATCGAATAACCTTTGTGGTGGTAATTGCCCTTGATAATAATATTGGTAAGCTTGAGATTGTTGGGTATACATTTGATTTTCGCCTGCATCCATTGTCATTCCAGCACTAATGCCTTGAAGTGTTTTGCTTCTCAAATTATTACTGGCTCTGCTAAAATATTCGTCTGGAATATTTGCCTTTACAAAATAATAGTTAAACTCTTCGGGCGAAGGCCCCGGTCTGATTACCGTTTCGGGTAAATAAACAGTATCTTCTTTTAAAGGCTGAATGATGGAAAATTTTGTACCTGTTATGTTTTTAGGAATAATATATTCCACTGTTTTCATCCCAATGGACGAGAAAACAACAGTATCAGACTTGCGAACGACCACCGAAAAAAAGCCAGAGGCATCAGTGTAAGTTCCACGTTTGGTTCCTTTTAATCGGATGGAAACCAAAGGCAATAGTCTTGAGCTATCAGCGGTTACAACTACTCCTGCAAATTGCAGCAAGTCGTTATCTTGTTGTGCAAATGCTAATTGTGTTAAAGCAACTAGTGCTACGATTAAAATATAATATAGTTTTTTCAAAGCAGTTTGATTAATAAAGTAGCCCAGCAAAAATACACAATAATACAATTACAGGATTGGGAATTTTAGTTGTAAGCAAAATCAATAACGTACCCAATAATACCATCATATTCATTTCGTTTACTTCCAATGGTTGAAATAATAAATAGGCCGAAGCAAATACCAATCCTGCAGAAGTTGCATTGATTCCTTCGATTGCATTTTTAACAGGTGAAAAAAATTTGATTTGGTCCCACATTGGGTAAATAAAAAAGATTAACAAGATGCCGGGTAAAAAAATACCAATGGTACCAATTGCACTTCCTAAAATCATTCCCATTAGCCCCCAATCCTTTAACGCAAGTGCTCCTGTAAATGTTGCAAAACTAAACACTGGGCCTGGTACCGCTTGTAAAATTCCAACACCAGCCAAAAACTCGTTGGATGTTAAATAATGTTTAAACTCTACAAATTGATTAAACATCATGGGAATAAGCACATGACCACCGCCAAATACGATACTACCATAACGATATGTATTTTCGAACAGTAAAACAGGTGTACTTTTGGTTACAGCACCTAAAATTGCAGCCACTAAAAAGATACCTAAGAAAAAAGCAAAATTACGCCATTGAATATTATTGATTGGTTTTACATCAGCATAGTTGGATCTGTTTAAAAAATTGGAGACCAGACCTCCAATAACAAGGAGCACAGGGAAGATATGAGGTGTATTTAATAAAATAGCAGCACCAGCAGACATAACCATTAGCACCCAATGATACGGCTGAGTAACAAATAGGTTTTTGATTTTGTAGGCAGCATACATAATAAATCCAACGGCCATGGGCTGAATATACTTTAGGAAAGTGAGTTTTGGATTATCTAAATTGAAAGTGTAAAATAAAATGGCAACCGAACCCATAATAATAGTAGCGGGGAGTACCCAAACACCCAATGTTAAAAAAGCCAAACCCGGTCCGCCCATTTTATAACCAATTGCGGTAATTGTTTGGGTAGAAGTAGGGCCAGGCAGCATATTACACAACGAGTTTAACTCTTTAAGTTCCGCTTCGGTAAGGTAGTTCCGTTTTTCTACCATTCTGCGGTGTATCATCGTAAAATGAACTTGTGGCCCACCAAATGCACTTAATGCAAGTGCCAACACATCTAGCAAAAATACTAAATGCCTTCTTCTACGTATTTGATGTGAACTAAGGTTTGACAAACTGAGACCAAATATAGAAGTTTGATGGTATGGAACAATACTCATTTTTACAAAGCAAGTAGGCTTTGAGTATTTAGTTATTTTATAGATGGCGATTTAAAGTAAAAAAGCCTCCCAATATTGAGAAGCTTTTATTTTACGGGTGGGATACGGGGCTCGAACCCGCGACCTCCTGAACCACAATCAGGCACTCTAACCAACTGAGCTAAAACCACCATATTGAAAGATGTGTAACACATTTTTCGGAGGGCAAATGTAATCGTTTTCTAAAATAAATCAATAGTAAACTTATTTTGATGCATATAATTCTTCCACTCGGTTCCAATTTAATACACTCCAAAATGCTTGTAAATAGTCGGCACGTTTGTTTTGGTATTTTAGGTAATAGGCATGTTCCCAAACATCTATACCTAATATAGGAGTGCCTTTTGTAACCGCGATATCCATTATTGGATTGTCTTGGTTGGCTGTGGTGGTGATAGATAATTTATTATTAGCATCTTTAACTACCCATGCCCAGCCAGACCCAAATACACTGGTTGCTGCTTTTTCAAAATCTTTTTTAAACTGTTCCATTGATCCAAAATTTTGGGCAATGGCACGTTGCATAATAGGGGAGGCAATGGTATCTTTTTTTAATATGGTCCAAAAAAAGGAATGGTTCCAATGTCCGCCACCATGATTGCGAACTGCCATTTGGGATGCCTTGGGTAATGTATTGATATTTTGAATCAACTCTTCAACGGATTTGTGATGAAGTTCGGAATCTTTTTCTACGGCCTCATTTAATTTGGTAATATAAGCTTGGTGATGTTTATCATGATGAATTTGCATTGTTTGTGCATCAATATAAGGCTCTAGGGCATTATAATTATAGCCTAGAGGAGGCAATTCAAATGTGGTAGCATGTGGAAATAAGCTTACAAGTTCTTTAACGGCACCAGACACAAACTGAGTGCTGGCAATAGTTCCTGCCGATAATATAGCTCCTGATTTTAGGAAATTTCTACGTGTATGTTTCATAATGGAATATTTTATTCGAATGTACTTAATCTGATGGGTTAATCGTTACAGGGATGTTGGTTATTTTAAAAAGTAAAAAGCAATCATTAAAATTAACTATTCAACAGAATTAACCTAATCAACTCATAAATAAGTTTTGATAATAGTGAAATTATATAGTTATTTGAATAGACTAATAAAAAGTATTGAAAGCACCATTTAGCCAAGGATTAAACAAGTTTAACAGCCTGCAAACGTTTCAGTTTTTGCGGTTTGGTACGTTTTTCCTAATTTCTATTTTGTTTGCCAAAATCGCTGTGTTATATCAACATGAGTATGGCTTGCATCTAATTAGCCAATACGAAAACTTAATGTTGGTTACTTCAAGTCTAACTTTTTTTTGGGTATCGGCAGTCTGTAATACGCTTATACCTTATTATAACAATTCAGACGATACAGCTCGTAAACGAGTTTTGTTTAATACATTTATTATTCTCATTGCATTTTCAATTTTAGCAGCTATTGTAATCGTTATTATGGGCGGATTAAGAGGTAAGGATGTAAATTTATACAACATGTTTGCCTTAGTTGTATTGCTCAATACTCCAACTTATATCGTTGATTACATTTTTTACCTTAATGGTAAGTATAAATCCCTTATTCGGTGGGGTATAATCACTTTTTCGGCACATATTATAATGTTGTGTTTGCCTTTGTATTTCAAACAATCACTTACGTTGGCAATTAATTTATTGTTGGTGCTTTCGTTAGTAAAATTTAATTATACTATTATTTTATTGATGAAATTTTCAACTATCAGTATTCATACCAGGTTGATAAAAGATTTTCTACTAAAAGCGATGCCACTTATGTTTTCTATATTACTAGCAGGAAGTATGGAATATATAAACAGTTATATTATAGAGTATAAATTTTCGGAAGAAGAGTTTGCGATGTTTAGATATGGAGCACGTGAACTTCCTATCTTTCTAATTTTGGCTAACTCTTTAAGCAACGTATACAGTGGCGAAATAGCTAAGTATAACCAAGAAGGAAGATTGGAAGAAGGATTGGCTAAGTTTAAACAATCAAGTACCAAATTGATGCGATGGCTTTTTCCTGGTACTATGATTATGATGTTTTTAAGTCCTTATTTATTTAAGTATGCCTACAACGAACAACTTATTGAAGGGTATAAAATTTTCAATATTTATTTATTGCTGATTGTAAGCCGTATGATTTATCCGCAAACGGTCATTATTGGCATCATGAAAAGCCGAGTGTTTTATGTAATATCATCCAATTATTTAATTATTAATTGTTTGTTATCCTTTTGGTTTATTTATCTCTTTGGCATTAAAGGTATAGCCTATGCTACAGCCATTTCTTTTTTAATTGAAAAAATTATGTTGGTTACGTTTTGTAAAATAGAAGGAATTCCATTTAGGCAATACACCAATATAAAGGAGTACGTTATTTTCTCCATCTTAACCATTACTGTTTATTATTTATCGTTGTATGTGCAACTACCTTTATTATAAGTAAGTCTATCACAACATAAAACACAATACAAAAAAATATGAAGATTAAACATTGTTTACAAGCATCAATTATGTTAGGATTACTCACTTTTGTTGCTTGCCAAAAAGATGATACCAAAGAAGAAACCAAGCCAACAACGACTTCAGGTGGAGTGACAGATGCCAAAGAATTAGCCCGACAAGATTTTGTGAGTATGTATGCAGGTTCTGATGTAGCCTCATTTACTTGGAATGGCAATACATCAAATTGTACTGCGGGTACTTTATCACAAGAAGTATTGGACAAGGCAATGCTCCGAATTAAGTATTTTAGAAAATCAGCTGGGTTATCCAATGATGCAATTTCGATGAATGCTGTTTATAATGCTAAAAGCCAGCAAGCTGCTTTAATGATGAAAGCGAATAATTCACTTAGCCATCAGCCACCTACTACTTGGAGTTGTTATACTGCAGATGGAGCTGAAGCTGCCCAAAAAGGAAATATTGCATTTGGAGTAAGCGATGTAGAGAATATAAACTTATGGGTAGAAGATGAAGGTAGTAATAATACAGAAGTAGGACATAGACGTTGGATTTTATATTCGCGAGCAACTCAGTTTGGGTTTGGAAGCACCAGCAATACAGCAACACTTTGGGTTATCAATAGTGGAGTAGGTAGTTCGGCATTGCCAGCTGGCACACCAGAATATGTAGCATGGCCTCCCAAAGGTTTTGTTCCACGCGATGTCGTGTATCCTCGTTGGTCATTATCTATTCCAGCACCTACCTACCCATACCAAGTTGATTTTACACAAGCCACAGTTGTTATGAAAGATCCTGCAGGAGCTGAAGTTCCATTAACCATTGAATATGCAAATCCGATACAAGGAAGTTATGCAGGTGATAATACCCTTACATGGCGTCCATCTGGCATTCAAACTTCATTGGATACCGATCAAAAATATTCGGTTAAAGTATCTAACGTATTGGTGGGTGGTAGCCCCAAAACCTACGAATATGATGTAACGATTTTTAAACCATAAAAGAGATACCAGTTTAAAAACAAGTGTTTAAAAATGCTCGTTTTTTTACCTGCTTTTTCAAAAAAATGCTTATTTCAATTTATATAAATAGCAACTTTGCATCATTATGTTAAACTATAATTTAAAAACTACCGAAGGCCGTTTCTTTGCAGTAGCCTTTTTAGAAGGAGTATCCTATTTAATATTGGTTTTGATAGCAATGCCCTTAAAGTATTTGGCCAATAGCCCCGAAATGGTTAAAAAGGTAGGCATGGCTCACGGATTATTATTTGTGCTGTTTGTTATTACGTTGTTGCAAGTAGCAACCGATACTAATTGGAAATGGAGCAAAACCTTATTAGCTTTTGGTACTTCATTTTTGCCTTTTGGTACTTTTTGGTTTGAAGCCAAACACCGCAAGGAGCAAGCATAAAAATAATCCCGCTACAAAATGATTATGTAGCGGGATTATTTATTTTAAAAGTGTTTAATTTTTACTGAAACGTAATACCATCAGCTACAATTTTAATACTAAACGTTCCATCTTCCAAAGTGTCTGTAGCTGCAAGACCATTGACAATAACTGTTTTGCCTTCAATATTATGTGGCAATACAAATGCTTTGTCTTTTACTTCAACTAATATGGGTGAGCCACCACCCACTTCGTTTTTTAACGTAAGCCAACAGCCTTCTCCTTTGCAATATTCGGCAACGGTTCCTTTGGCTTTTAGGGCAATTTTATAATCGCTGTTTATAATAGCATCTACATCACCAACCGATAGTGGATTGGTGGTATCAAATGCTACACCGTAAGTACCTGTTGGTTTAAGTTTATTACGTGGGTCAGTATTACAAGCTATCATAGCAGTAACCACTAATAGAATGAATAGTGTATTTTTCATGTTGGTAGGTATTAAAAAAGGGTTGGGTTTTAAAGCCAACCCTTTTTGTTTAACGTACAATTTTTAATTCGTTAATTATATTTTCGGCTCCTCCGTATTTATCTATTAAAAATAAAACGTAGCGAATATCCACATTAATGGTGCGTTTGTATTTAGCATCAAATACAATATCGCCACTCATGGCTTCCCAGTTACCATCAAATGCCAATCCTATGAGTGCGCCATCGCCATTAATTACTGGGCTTCCAGAGTTTCCTCCAGTAATATCATTATTGGTAATAAATGCTACTGGTAATTTACCATTGGGCATTGCATACTGTCCAAAGTTTTTAGCGGAGTATAAATCGCGTAATCGCTGAGGTGCATTAAATTCAAAATCGTTAGGGTTGTGTTTTTCCATTACACCATCAAGCGTAGTGATATAATCATATTTTACTGCATCTTTAGGCTCGTATCCTTGCACGCTACCATATGTTAAACGCAATGATGAGTTTGCATCGGGATAAAAAGTTTTGGTAGGATTCATATCCATTAAGCCTTTTACAAAGGCACGGCCTTCTTTTCCAACAGCTGCGTTAAACTCATCTACTTTAGGTTTGTAGTTGTTTAAGTAGTTTTCGTAAAATGATTTTACAAATTGATAAGCTATATCTTTTTGAAGTATTTTTACATTGGGTTTATCCAAAAATGCTTTACACTTATCCTTGTTGGCAAACAAACTTTTTGCGTATACCTCGGCAGCAAATTTTTGAATTGCCGCTTCAGGAGTTTTTCCTTTTTTCAAAATAGTTGCCATAAAAGGTGCTTGTTGCTCTCTAGGAATATTATTGTAATACATCAACAGTATTTGGCTCATAATTTTCTCATCGGCACTTGCAAAAAATTCTTCGTACATGCCATCAAAATTCTGTTTAGCCATACTCAATGATTTGCTAGCAGCAGCAGTATCTTTAGCTGTTTCGTAACCGTACATGCTAAATGCAATTGAGCTTATGCCTATTCCAAATAATCCTTCACTTAAATAGGTGCGTTGCAATGCATAAGGCACATAGGCTTCATATGCTTTGTTTACATTGGGTAATACATTTTCAAAATCAGACTTTCCAGTTGCCCATGTTGTAAATTTCTTTTCGTCTTCTACTTTTCCTTCGTATACTTTTAGGCGTTTTAATTGTTCGGTTTGGCCAATAAAATATTTCCAGTAATTGGCAACGCTTGCATAGTTTGCCGATAACAATAAACGGTCGGCTTCGCTTTTATCCATTACTTCTTTCCAAGCTTTTAAGCGAATATCACGTAAAGCTACAATGGTTGGGTTTACTTTATCTTGAGCCAATTGTATTCCGTTAGAAAACTCATATCTATTGGTACGGCCTGGGAAACCATATATCATAGCATAATCACCTTCTTTTACTCCTTTAATAGAAACAGGTAACGAGTGCTTTGGTTTGTAAGGAACATTATCAGCTGCATATTTTGCAGGCTTGCCATCCTTTGCACTGTAAATACGGAACATGCTAAAATCTCCTGTATGGCGAGGCCAAACCCAGTTATCAGGGTCGCCACCAAATTTGCCAATACTTTGTGGTGGTGTTCCTACCAAACGGATATCCGTAAATTTTTCGAAAATGAATAGGTAATATGCGTTACCCTTAAACATTTCACGCACTTGAGCTTCGTAGTGTGTTCCTTTGGTTGCTTCTTCGGTAAGTTTTTTATAAATACTTTGTAGTTTGGTTGCTCTATCTTTTTCGGGAACATCTTTTAGCTCAGCCATTACCTTATCGGTAACATCATCCATGCGTTGAACAATTGAAACCCACATTCCTGCTTTGGGTCTTTCCTCTTTGGTGCTTTTGGCCCAAAAACCATTATCTAAAATATTATCTTGTGGCGTTGATAACGATGCAATGGCATCGTATCCACAATGGTGGTTGGTTAAAACCAATCCTTGATCCGAAATAATTTCGCCTGTGCAACCTCCGTTAAACCAAACGATGGCATCTTTCAAACTCGAGTTGTTTACATCATACAATTGCTCGGGAGTTAGCTTGAGTCCCAATGCTTGCATTTTTTCGTAGTTGTATTTTTTGAGCAATAAAGGCATCCACATTCCTTCGTCTGCTTTTAGGTTTAAGCTGCTTATTAATAATACAGCCACCAAGGTCTTAAGTACATTCTTCATATATATTATCCAAAAATTTAAGCAGCGAATGTATTAAAAAATGAGGAATGCTACCAAGTTTATGATAAACGGCTTGAATGCTAGGGTTTAGCGGTTAGGGAACAGGGTTTAGAATATTGAGGTTTGATTAGAGGATTTTTACCATACTTATCCTATCATTTATTTTAGTTCTATTCTTTAGTTTAATATCGAAGAACTATCATCTATCCACTTTCCATAGGTAACAATTTTTACTACATTCGCCAATCGAATTAATTTATTAGTTTCCATGAAAAAACTTACCGCATTCACCTTCATTTTTGTTTCCTCCATTTTGCTCTCTTCGCATACCAATAAAAAAATGGAAGAGGGAATGTTTCCATTGTCGGAAATGAAAAATATTGACTTGCAAAAAATAGGATTAAAAATGGCTCCTCAGGAGTTGTATAATCCTACTGGCACAAGTTTGATGGATGCTATTGTGAGAGTTGGCGGTTGCACAGGTTCTTTTTTATCCAACGATGGATTGATTGTTACCAACCACCACTGTGCTTTTGGATTTGTAACAGCCATTAGCACTCCGCAACAAAATTACATGAAGGAAGGATTTTTGGCAAAGAATAAAAGTGAAGAACGTTTAGCCCAAGGATTGGTTTGCAAAATAACAGCGAGTTATGAAGATGTTTCTACTAAGGTTTTGGCAGGCACAGAAAATAGCAGCGACCCAAATGAACGTTTGCAAAAAATTGCAGCAAATATTAAAAATATAACAGCTGCCGAAAACAAAGCCAACAAAGAGTTACAATGTGAAATTTCGGAAATGTTTACTGGACGAACGTATGTATTGTTTAGGTATAAATTATTAAAAGATGTACGCTTAGTATATGTGCCCACTCGCAGCATTGGCGAGTATGGTGGCGAGTTGGATAATTGGGTATGGCCTCGCCACTCAGGCGATTTTTCTTTTTTGCGAGCGTATGTTGCTCCCGATGGAAGTGCTGCCGAATACAGTGAAAAAAATGTTCCCTATAAACCAGCAAAGTTTTTAAAAGTTAATCCTAAAGGGGTGAAGGAAAATGATTTTGTGTTTGTATTGGGTTATCCGGGTCGTACCTACCGCCATCAGCCAGCCAAGTTTTTTCAATACCACGAAGAGTTTTATTTGAAGTATATCAGCGAAAGTTATGATTGGCAAATAAACAAAATGCAAGAGATGAGTAAAGGCAATGATAGCCTGGAAATAAAGTATGCAGGTAAAATAAAAAGTTTGGCCAATACCACCAAAAACTTTAAAGGCAAACTGCAAGGATTTAGAAGGGCAGGGCTTACCCAACAAAAATTTGATGATGAAAAACAACTCGAACAATTTATTGCAGCCGATGCAACCTTGCGCAACAAATACAGTGATGTAATTCCTCGTATCAATACTATTTATGGAGAAATAATAACCAACGCGCAACGAAATTTATGGTACGATTTTGTGTATTCAAACGTTCCTGCATTGCAATTTGCCGCCACTGTAGATAATTATGCTGATGCTTATAATTTGCTCAAAACAGATTCTGCTAAAAGAGTGTTTTTAGAAAAACAAAAACCGCGCATGGAGCAAATGCTGAATCGTTACATGGGTAGTTATGATAGGGATTTTGAGCAAGCAGCATTGCAACGTATGCTCAATCAAGCTGTAAGTTTGGATGCAGATAATACCATTCAAACAATTGCTCAATTACGATCAAAAAAAGTAGATATGACCAATTATGCTGAAGTATTATACTCCAAATCATTATTTGCCAATCCAGCAAAAATTAAAGCATTATTTGATAAAGATATACTCAAGCTATTTGCTCTGAAAGACCCGATGAAAACGTTTGCCTCATCGCTTAATGAAGAAATGAATCCTGAGGATGAAAAGGACCGGAGACGCGAAAGTGAACTGAATATATTGA
This sequence comes from Bacteroidia bacterium, assembly GCA_044353855.1. GTDB lineage: Bacteria > Bacteroidota > Bacteroidia > UKL13-3 > UKL13-3 > UKL13-3. Next base: position 44,695 of record JBILBF010000003.1, on the reverse strand, counting down.
TGGCAAAATATGTAGATGCAAAATCAATTTGGAAACAAAAACAGTTTATACCCGATGCCAATGGAACACTCCGTTTTACATATGGTTTTGTGAAAGGGTATATGCCTAATGATGGCGAATACAACAAACCTTTTACCACTTTAAATGGAGTGCTTGAAAAAGAAAGTGCGGAGTTTGAGTTATTGCAAACCATTAAAGATTTAGCCAAAGCAAAAGATTATGGTAATTTTATGCATCCAGAGTTGAATGATTTGCCTGTAAATATTTTATACAATTTGGATACAACAGGAGGCAATAGTGGAAGCCCTGTCATGAATGCTTATGGCGAATTGATTGGTGTCAATTTTGATAGAGCTTATACTGCAACCATTAATGATTATGCATGGAACGAAACCTATAGCCGAAGTGTTGCTGTTGATATCCGATATGTATTGTGGGTAGTGCAAAAAGTTGCCAAAGCCGATTATTTACTAGAAGAAATGGGTGTACAATAATTTCGAATATATAAATCAGCAATTTGAAACTGAGTTGCTCGTTAATTTTAGCCTGTAGATATACATCAGCGCAATTTTCAAAATCTCCGGTTAACTTTTAAATGCAAGTCTATTGATTTCGAATTTTATTCTTCATCAGCAGCCTCCTTCATCATCTGTTCGGCTAATTCTTTTCCTAAATAAGAATCGATTATGGAATGGATAACATACAGTAAAGGTGTGAGCAAAGCGGCTACCAAAAATTTGTATATATAATTAACAACACCTACTGCAAGTACTAGTTTTAATGGCCAGTTGCCACCAATATAAAAAGCAATAATGAGTACCACAAAACTATCAACAAATTGCGAAACAAGTGTAGAACCTGTTGACCTTAGCCACAAAGCTTTGTTTCCTGTTTTAGATTTGATAAAATGAAACACATACACATCAATAAATTGTCCGACTAAAAAAGCAACCAAAGATCCTGCAATAATCCACAGACCTTGTCCAAAAATACTGCTGAAAGCATCTTGCATATTAATGGGTCCGTTAGCTGTTTCTTTCACTAACCAAAAGTCTGCAGGCGATACGTTTATGGTTGCATACACTGCAATAAAGGCATACGAAATAAGTGCTGCAGCTATATATGAAAATAAACGAACGCCATGTTTGCCAAAATATTCATTGATAATATCGGTCATTATAAACACCATTGGCCAAAGCAATACTCCAGCTGTCATATTAAACGAGTATGTATCGCCAAACAAGCTAATGGCAAAGGGTTTAATGCCTAGCGTATCTTCTACCGAAAAAATTTTTACACCTACAAATTCAGCGATGATAGCATTTGCTATAAAAAATGAGCCTAATAAAAGGAATAGTATCGTACGTTTTGATTCTTTCATATTGGGTTAATAAAGTTGATAGGGTTATTGGTTGATAGAATTATAGTTTTTTATGAGAGTAACTGCAGGAAATAAACCTTTACATCTTTGTTTCTTGTGAATTAAGTTCTGCAGATTTACACTTCAAATGTATCTCCTAGAGCAGGAATATAAATATTCTTATAACCCTTAGCTTCGAGTTTTGTTTTAAAAACTACCTGCACTTCTTTTTCTCCATGAACTAAAAAAACTGCTTTAATTTTTTCTTTTTTCTGGCATTTTAAATAGGTAAATATCTCACCATAATCGGCATGAGATGAATAGTATTCTAAAGATGTTATGGTTGCTTTTACTTTTTTAGTTTCACCAAAAATACGAACCTCTGTTTTACCTTCTTTTAACTGACCTGCTAAGCTTTCTGGAGTGGCATATCCTACTAGTAATATGGTATTGTTTGCATTTTCTATATTATTGGAAATATGGTGTTTTACCCTGCCAGCTTCAGCCATCCCCGAAGCCGAAATAATGATACAGGGTTCTTTACGTTCATTGATGGCTTTGGATTGTGCCACATCGCTTACATAGGTTAAATTTTTAAAGCCAAAAGGATCTGCATCTAGTTGCATAAAATCTATAAATTCTTCGTTATAACATTCTTGATGCTTTCTAATTACTTCAGTTGCTTTTACCGAAAGCGGACTATCAACATATACTTTTATATTGGGTAATTTTCCTTGGTTTGCCATTTTATCTAAAGCATATACAAGTTCTTGAGTTCTATCAACACTAAAAGCGGGAATAATTAATTTCCCTTTTTGGTCAACACACGTTTTGCGAACAATGGCTAGTAGCGCTTTTTCACTATCATTAATTTTTGGGTGTAACCTATCACCATAAGTACTTTCACAAATTAATATATCACATTGCCTAAAAGGTTGTGGGTCGCGCAAAATGGGGTCTCCATATTTTCCAATATCACCTGTAAACGTGAGTTTATTTTTTTTGCCATCTTTTTCTGTTAAGTCCAAGTGCACCGCACAACTTCCCAATAAGTGTCCGGCATCGGTAAAATGAAACGTAATTTCTTTATCAAGTTTTACGTGTTCGTCATAACCTACAGGTTGCATCAAATCCAAAACTCGTTCTACATCATCTTCATCATACAATGCTTCAAGCAATTCGGCACCACGTTTTTTTCTTCGTTCGTTTACTCTTTTTAAATCTTCTGATTGAATATGTGCAGAGTCCATAAGCATTATTTCACATAATGAAATAGTGGCTGGGTGAGCAAAAATAATTCCACTAAATCCTTCTTTTACCAAGCGAGGAAGCAAGCCAGAGTGGTCAATATGAGCATGCGATAACAGGACATAATCAATATCATGAGGTGTAAATCCCAAATGGCGATTTGTGGTATCTTTTCCTTCCAGCCTGCCTTGAATGAGACCGCAATCCAATAATATATTAGTGCCACCTTGTGTGGTTATTACATGTTTGCTGCCGGTTACGTATTGTGCGGCTCCCCAAAATTGTATCTGCATAATAATAAGTTTAGTTGGAAATAGAACTCATCCGAATGTACAAACTGCATTGCACAACAAAAAATACTAGGTGTATGGTTTACCCTTATATTATCCTCAATGTGTTAAAATAATGTTAATAGAAAACATGCACAACCTTAACAATGTTGGGTTATTTTTGTTCCTATGTATAAGAAGCTGCAAATATCGTTGCTCTTATCCCCTATAATTTTCTGTTTAAGTCATGCACAAGCTCAAGGGCTTAATTTCTACTATGGGAATTTGCATGCACATTCCGCTTATTCAGATGGAAACAAAGATGCATTAACATCATTAGCAAGTACTCCCTATCATGATTTTGTATTTGCCAAAACAGCCCAACACTTTGATTTTTTGGGAATATCAGAACATAATCATTCTTTAGCTGGAATGGTTTTAGCCGATTATGCTAGAGGATTGCAACAAGCCGATAGTGCAAATCAGAATGGATCATTTGTTGCTATGTATGGCATTGAGTGGGGCGTAATTGGCCCTCCAGGTGGGCATGTACTAATTTATGGATGCAACCAGTTAATTGGTTGGGATACTCTTATGGGAATTCCTAATTATGATGTGTACAATGCCAAGTTAGATTATAATGGACTCTTTACCAAAATAGCTAGAATACCCGATGCATTTGTTTGTTTGGCTCATCCTGCCTCGAGTGATTACAGCAATTTATTTTCATCTTCTGTTAATACTACTTATGACAGTGCAATTGTGGCAACTGCTATTCGTTCGGGACCAGCTTTTAGTACCGATACTCTTTATTCCAATCCATCTACATCAAGTTATGAAAGTAGGTACAAAGATGCCTTGAAACAAGGATACCATTTGGGAGCAATACTTGATCACGACAATCATTACACAACTTTTGGTAAAACGGCTAATAGTAGAACAGTAGTATTGGCACCCTCTCTTTCGCGTGCGGATATTATGACTGCTATTAAACAGCGAAAAACACAATCAAGTGACGATTGGAATGTGCAAGTTACTTTTCAAATAAACAATGCTCCACTGGGGTCAATAGTAACAGACACCGCTAGCCCTAGAATTACTGTAACGGTTTACGATCCAGATTTGGAAACTACAGCTTCCATTGTTATTACCTATGGTATTCCAGGCAGTGGTTTGAATCCTACATCTTTAACCTCGAGTACTACAGGGAGTATTAATTATCTACATTCAATTCCAACAGGCTCGTCTTATTATTATTATGCAGTGGTTACCCAAGCTGATGGAGATAAAATATTTACAGCGCCTATTTGGGTAAACAAAGTTAGTGTGTTACCTGTGAAACTTATTTCATTTACTTCAAGCAAACAAGATGGAAATATTGGATTACATTGGCAAACAGCTTCTGAATGGAATGCAGATTATTTCAGTATTGAACGAAGCAATGATGCAAAATTATTCGAGTCTATCGGAAAAGTACAAGCAACTAATTCTAATACTTTAACTGCATATTATTTTATTGATAATCAACCATTTGTGGGTACTGTATACTATAGACTTAAACAAGTAGATATGGATGGAACACCTCATTTTTCAAACATAATTTGGGTACATGATTCTAAAAGTATAGATGCTGTTTCTGTTCTATTTTCACCAAATCCTTTTAATCATAACTTAACGTTAGCCATAGAAAATGTAACTAATGAAGAGGTGGTTGTTAATGGTTTTAATACCATGGGACAAAAAGTGTTTTCACAAAAAATGGAATATGAAAGTGGACAAGAACTAACAATTGAATTACCCAGTGAATTAACTAAGGGTATGTATACTTTTCAGGTTACTGTTGCCGGGAAAAGTTTTGCTAAACATGTTTTCAAATACTAATTGTTAACCCTTTTTCCTTTGGCTTCATTCCAAAACACATCCATTTCATCTAAAGTCATATCGGTTAATTTTAAGTTGTGCTCTTTTGCTTTTGCTTCTATATATTGAAAACGATAGATGAATTTTTGGTTAGTTTTTTCCAATGCATCGTCTGGATTGATATTATTTCTTCGGGCAACATTAATAAGTGAAAAAAGAAAGTCGCCAAACTCATCTTCTGTTTTTACCGAATTGGAATCTGTTTCAAACTCTACTTTTAGTTCGGCAAGCTCTTCATCTACTTTAGCCCAAACCTCTTTGGAAGAAGGCCAATCAAATCCAACTTGGGCTGCTTTTTCTTGCATGCGCAATGCTTTTACAATGCTCGGAGTTCCTTTGGTTACACCGCTCAATACCGATTTATTTCCTTCCTTTAATTTAAGTTGTTCCCAGTTTTCTTTAACCTCTTCGGCACTGCTCACTTTTACATCACCATAAATATGAGGATGGCGGAAAATTAATTTTTCGCATAGGCTGTTACATACATCTGCTATATCAAATGCACCTGTTTCGCTACCAATTCGTGCATAAAAAACGAGGTGTAATAAAACATCGCCAAGTTCTTTTTTTATTTCGGTACTATCGTTTTTTAAAATTGCATCGCTCAGTTCATATGTTTCTTCAATGGTAAGATGGCGCAAACTTTCGTTAGTTTGTTTCATATCCCAAGGGCATTTTTCGCGGAGCTCATCCATCACATCCAATAAGCGTGAAAAAGCATCGAGTTTTTGTTGTTTGGTAGTCGCCACTTTTAGTATGATTTTATACTAGCAAAGTAATTGTAAAGTAGAGAAGGGACAAGAGATTTTTTGGTTAAAAGGAATGATTCTTAATTTTCCAATTAACAAGTTTCATATATCACCAATCCTGTTCTCAATTTTGGTTCAATCCAAGTTGATTTTGGAGGCATGATTAAGTTTTTTTCAGCAACTTCTTTTACTTCTTCGATGCTAGTTTGATAAAGTGTTATTGCTAAATTATACTCGTTTTTGTCAATCGTATCTTGTAATGTTCCAATTCCTTTTGTACCATCCATGAACGAAATACGTTTATCTGTTTTGCTGTCGTTAATGCTAAAGATACGTTTTAATAAATATTCTTCCACAATACTTACATCTAGCTTTTCCAATGTCTCAGTAAGATTTACTGCAAACTCTGGTTTAAGTTTTAAGAGATAGGCTGTTTTATTAAAATACAATCCGAATTCTTTAGGCTTTAAAGGTTGAACAGGCAACGAACCGCTTGGTATCATATCAAAATATATTGATACTTTAGCAATAAAATCTACTTTGTTTACCAACTCATCTTTGACCAATCTGTGGTACTCAAAAATATGTAATTTTGAAAATGGAATTAGACAAACAGGGAAAAAATTAAATGCTTCGGTTCCATCGAACAATGGATTTTTTATACGTTCGTAATCGCAATAGGCGGCAGATCCTGCACTGCGGTGATGACCATCAGCAATATATAATTTAGCAATTTGTTCAAATTCATTTTTAATCAATTCCACATCTTCTATTTTACTTACTACCCATAAATTGTGTTTAAGTTGATCTGTACTTATAAAATTATATTCTGGAACATGGTTTTCAATATAGTGGTCAATCACCGATTCAATATTGGGTGAATCAGGGTAAGTTAATAAAATAGGATTGCCCAATTGTTTAAACCAACGAATATGATCAGCTAATTCGTTTTGTTTTTCGGTTAACGTGTTCTCGTGTTTAAGAATATTGTTATAGTTGTAATCATCTACACTTGCTGCAGCAATAATGCCAGTGTAAGCAGTGCTACCTTTTATAACACGGTATATATAATAAGAGTCGATATCATCTTTTATTAACCAACCTTGCTCTTTAAATTCCTTTAAATAATCCAATCCCAAAGTAAAATGTTTCTCCGGATTTTTCTTTTCGCCTTTAAAATGTAAATAGGGTTTTACAATATGCAAATAAGAATGTGGATTAGACTCTAACTCTAGCTGGGATTGTGCTCTACTACCTGAATCATAGGAAGGAGCTGATACTTGAGCAGCTTTATCTCGCACTGGGCGCAGTGCTTTAAAGGGTTTTACTATTGCCATGTTTAGCATTTGGCCATTGGCTATTAGCCTTTGGTTGTTAGCTTATTTTTATTGCTAAAGACCAAAAGACAAGAGCCAAAAGCGAATTATTTTTTAAAAAATTCAATTACTTTTTCGGCAAGCTCAATTCCAATTCTATTTTGTGCTTCATGTGTGCTACCACCAATATGCGGACTTAAACTTACGTGTTTATGTTGTAAAATAGCCATGTTAATAGGTGGTTCTTTTTCAAAAACATCTAATCCTGCAAATGCAACATGTTCGCTGTTTAAATTCACCAACAAATCCGCTTCGCTAATTACACCCCCACGTGAACAATTAATTAGACCAACACCGCGTTTCATTTGAGCCATTTTAGCAGCATCAATAATGGCTTTATCTCCTTCGTTAAAAGGAACATGGAAAGTAATAAAATCTGATTTTGAAATAACTTCTGCTTCGCTTACCGTTTTAATATTAACCTTAATGCGCGATTGGTTACCTAATGCAGGTAAATGTAAAACTAAATCAAGTGTTTCTACATAGGGATCAAAAGCAAGTACATTCATTCCTAAACCAATTGCAATTTTTGCCACTTCTTGTCCAATACGCCCAAAGCCATATACGCCCATCGTTTTACCCGATAATTCTATTCCGTTGCTAGCAATCTTTTTAAGGTTGCCAAATTCTTCATCCCCTTTTTCGGGCATCACACGATTGGTAATTTGTATAAAACGTGCTGCCGAAAAAATATGTGCAAAAACCAATTCAGCTACCGAAACGGAAGAAGATGCAGGTGTATTAATAACCGTAATGCCTTTGTTTTTTGCATAAGCTACGTCAATATTATCCATTCCCACACCACCACGGCCCACAAGCTTTAAGTTAGGGCATGCATCGATAATATCTTTGCGAACTTTTGTTGCACTGCGCACTAAAATAGCATCGTAATTGTTTAATTCCGTAGCTAATTTTTCCTGAGGAATTTTGTTGGTGTCAACCGTAAATCCTGCTGCTTCTAAAATCTTTTTTCCATTGGCATCGATGCCATCGTTTGCTAGTATTTTTGTCATGTATTGTTTGGCTAATAGCTATTGGCTTTTGACCATTAGCAGAAATATTTATTATTAAAAAAGATATAGTAAAATAATAGAACTATGAAATCTACTTCTTCATAGTTTCAAACTCTTTCATCGTATCCACCAGTACTTGAACGCTTTCAATAGGCAATGCATTATATAAACTTGCACGCAAACCACCAACTGAACGATGTCCTTTTAATCCACTCAATTTTTTATCATCACAAAACTTAAGGAATTCCGCTTCGTATTCTTTGTTGGTTAGCACAAAATTTACATTCATGCGGCTACGATCTTCTTTGGCTACTGTTCCTTCAAACAAAGTATTACGGTCTATTTCGGAGTATAATAAATCTGCTTTGTCTTTGTTGCGTATTTCCATTGCTTCTAACCCAATTTCTTTAATCCAACGTAAAGTATGCATACACACAAAAATGGCAAATACACTGGGTGTATTGTACATGCTTCCATTTTCAATATGTACGGCATAATCCAACATGGTAGGCAATTTTTTGGATACTTGTTTCTCCAAAAACGATTTTTTGATAATAACCAACGTTGTTCCTGCAGGGCCCATATTTTTTTGAGCTCCAGCGTATATCATATCAAATTTGTTGGCATCAAAAGGACGGCTAAATATATCCGAACTCATATCACATACCAATGGAACCCCATTTGTTTCAGGTATATCAAAAGTTTCGGTTCCAAAAATGGTATTGTTGGTTGTGTAATGCAAATATTTAGCATCCATAGGAATGGAATATCCTTTAGGGATATAACTAAAATTTTTGTCTTCACTTGAGGCAACCACATTTACATTGCCAAATAATTTTGCTTCTTTAATGGAGCGTCCTGCCCAAACACCCGTATTGGTATACGCTGCAGTTTCACCTTCTCCAAGAAAGTTCATGGGTATCATATCAAATTGTAAACTAGCACCACCTTGTAAAAAAACTACGGCATAATCATCGCCTATTTTTAAAATATCTTTTACCAATTGTGTAGCTTCTGCAACCACTGCTTCATATTCCTTGCTTCGATGAGAAACCTCAATAAGAGATAAACCAGTACCTGCAAAATTTTGTAAGGCTTGTATGGATGCATCAATAGCTGATTGAGGTAGGATAGCCGGTCCTGCAGAAAAATTATGAATTTTGCTCATCGTAAATTATTTAGATTGGGTTGAATACCTATGCGAATTAAATCTTAAATATGTCAAATAGCCAATTAATCTATAAATTTGTTTCTACCAAAAGGGTATAATATTTTTAGTATACTATTTTCAACTTTATTATTTATGCAAAAACATTTTTTTAGAATACTAATTCTAGTTTGCTTATTTCATCAACAAGTATTGGCTCAACGTAAAATGAAGCAAATGGATTCTGACAAACAGGCTCAAGAGGATGAAATGTCGAAACAAGAATCAAGTTCATGGAAAGATAAAATCAGTTTTGGTGGAAACTTGGGTGCTTCTTTTGGAAGTGATTTTGCTTCTGTTTTACTTCAGCCTTTAGTGTTTTACCGAATAACTGAAAAAACCATGGTTGGAGGTGGATTTACCTATATATATTGGAGTCAAAAGTATATGAATAGTTTGGGTAAAACTGATACCTATACAGATAATGTATATGGTTTAAACCTATTTGCTCGACAAGTTATATTCAATCCTTTATTTGTTCATGCAGAGTATAACCCAATGAATTTTACTTTATACAACTACCAAACACGAAGTGAACAAAGGGTATGGCAACAAGCATTCTATATTGGTGGAGGATTCCAACAAAAAATGAGTGAAAGGGGTGGGTATTATTTTATGGTATTATATGATGTATTGTGGAATGCCAACAAAAGTTTTTATCCTTCACCATATGACATAAGAATGGGCTTTTATTTTTAAAATAATTGAGCTAAAAAAATTTGAATTACTTTAGGTTTAAGAACAATTGTAAACAATATTCCATAGATAGCTCCTTGTAAATGAGCATCGTGGTTAATATTATCACCAGATTCTTTTTTGCCCATATAATAGGAATAGGCTAAATAGATAATACCCAATACTATTCCAGGAATTCCGATAATTCCATATAGATAAATTTTGGCAAAAGGGTTAAATAAGATAGATGTAAAGACCACTGCACTTACCGCTCCTGAAGCTCCAAGTGAACGATAAGTTGAATCGTTTTGGTGCTTAAAATAGGTTGATACATTGGCAGCAAAAATGGACGTTATATATAGCAATAGATACATTAGCCACGCATTTTTTTCAAATATGGTGCTGTAATAATATTCTACTGCTTGCCCAAAAGAATATAATACAAACATATTTACAAAGAGGTGAAAAAAATCGGCATGTAATAAACCACATGTTACATACCTGTAAAATTGTTTATAATGTTTTATTGAAAAAGGTTCAAATACAAATGCATTTGTAAGTTGAGGTTGATAAAAGGCTAATATGCTTACCGTAGCGGTTATAATGATAATATATAATGTCATATTGATGTATACTTGTAGGCAACAAATATGAAGAATATTGGCATTTTATCCGATACGCATGGTTTTTTAAATCCAGTTTTGTTTGATTTTTTTAAAGATTGTGATGAATTATGGCATGCTGGAGACTGGGGTGATATTGAAACATATAATAAACTAAAAGCCTTTAAACCTCTTCAAACTGTTTGGGGTAATATTGATGGTAGAGAATTGCGAATGGAGATGCCCGAAATAAATCAATTTAAAATTGAAGAATTAAACGTTTGTATATTACACATTGGAGGCTATCCAGAAAAATACTCACCAAACTTTAAAAAGGTGCTTATGTATGCCAAGCCCGATATTATGGTATGCGGGCATTCACATATACTAAAAGTAATCAAAGACAAAAAGTTAGATATCATGCATTTTAACCCTGGAGCTGCAGGTATCAAAGGGTTTCACCATGTTTGTACAGCACTTCGGTTAAAAATTGACGGAAAACGATTGTTCGACCTTGAAGTGTGGGAAGTTCCACGAAATCAATAACTCCTGCAACCAATTGAATAAAGGAGTTGTCTTGTATAAAAAAAATGTTATTTTGCTCACCTGAAAAATTAAATAGATTATGAGAAAACCTATTTTTACTATAGTTACAATGTTGTTATCTGTTATTGGAGTTTATGGTCAACACATCCCAAAATGTGGTGATGATGATAACGCCAAAACCTTAAGAGCTCAAAACCCAGAAGTGTATGATGCTGCTAAAATTGCTTTTGAAAGCCAATGGAACGAACACATAAAGGCAAATATGGCCTTTAATAAAAAAGCTAAAAGCAACCCTAAAATAATTATTCCTGTTGTATTCCATGTTTTTCACAATAATGGTTCTGAGAATTTGAGTGATGCTCAAATTAATGCCATGATGGTCAAGTTGAATCAATCATACAATGCCGATCCTTCACTTATAGCTGGAGTAAGGCCAATTTTTAAAGATATTGTAGCGGATTGTAATTTTGAATTTAGGTTAGCCCAAAAAGATCCTCAAGGTAATTGTACAAATGGTATTGTTAGGGTACAAACATTGTTGACCAATAAAGCTTCTGATGATATTAAAACATTAAGTACTTGGGATACTAAAAAATATTTAAACATTTGGACTGCTGCTGAGGTCATTTCTTCTAGAGGTCAAGCTGTTGGAGGTTATGCTCAGTTTCCTACCAATGGTAAAGCAAGTACCGATGGATTATTAGTAGCTGCAATACAATCAGTTAATTCAAATACAATTGCACATGAAGTGGGACATTATCTTGGATTAAACCATCCATTTGAAGGAAGTGAAACAGATAGTTGTGGTGATGGAGATGGAGTATTTGATACACCGCCAACATTTTTTAGATATGCCACAGGTTCGAGCAATACAGGAAGAGGCGATTTTTGTGCCAATTCTATATATAATTCATGTGCTAGTGATAATCCTGATTTGCCTGATAATATGGAAAATATCATGGATTATTTTCAAGGTGCATGTTCTGAAAGAATGTTTACTTTAGGGCAATACGAAAGAATGAAATTTACGTTTAATAATTACAGAACCCAACTATGGCAGCCAGAAAATCTTGTATTTACAGGAACAAATGATGGTTATTCTTGTACATCGTTACCCATTGCTGATTTTTACAATTCAACACCTGGTACACGTGTATGTATTGGAAACAATGTAGGGTTTAGGGATAACTCTTATAATGCAAATATTACTTCAAGATTGTGGAACTTTGGTGAAGGAGCAACTCCTGCAACTTCTACAGTAAAAGATCCTTCAGCCATTACCTATAGCACTGCAGGATGGAAAACGATTACGTTAACAAGTACATCAGGTTCAATAGGTTCAAACACCAAAACAGAAACCAATGCTATTTACGTTGAGGGTCCAACTGATTTTGTTGGTCAGGGTAATGGTTTTTACAATGTAGATTGGGATTATTCCAATGATTTTTTAACACAAGGGTGGTATTTTGAAAATGAAGAACCAGCTGAATGGAAACGTACAAGCTTAGCTCAAGTAAACGGAAATAATAGTTTGGTTTTGATAACAGGCGGACCTTTTAATTCACAACTTAGGTTTGGATATTCCTATTCATTGATTTCACCTACTTATAATTTTAGTGGCGCATCAAATCCTTTTATTAGTTATAGTTATGCTTTTGCAGCTAATTTCTTAGGTTTCGAACAAAACGATTCAAGAGATGGGTTGCAACTCTCTGTTTCTTATGATTGTGGTAAAACATGGTCTATTAAAAAAAGTACCAGAGGTGCAACTGGAAGTGCAAGTGCTGAAGCTGTCAAAAATCCATTAACCACTACTGGAGCATCTTCTCAATCTAATGTTTATTTTGTACCTGTAACTTCTTCACAATGGAGAAAAGAAAGCATTAATGGCAATACTGTTGGTTCGGGGGCTCAATTAAATAGTTTGAAGTTCAGATTAACATTCATCTATTCTGGTGGTAATAATTTTTACTTGGATAATCTAGTTGTTGGCTCAAACGGAACAGTTGGTTTAAATGAATTAACGGCAAAAGATATTCAATTTAATATTGCTCCTAATCCATTTAATACGCAAGCAACAATAAGTTACCAACTTGCTGAAGCTTCAACTGTTGTTGTCAAAATAATAGATATTGTAGGCAAAGAAATAGCTGAAATGCAAAATGGAAGTCAATCAGCAGGAGAACATAATTTAATTCTAGACAAGACCGAACTTAACCTAAATTCAGGATTATACTTTATTAAAACTACTGTTGGTCAATCAAGCTTTACCTCAAAAATATTGGTAAACTAAGTTCTCGTTTTATTTAACAAAAGGGCTACTGATACTATTTTCAGTAGCCCTTTTGTGTGTTCAATAATTGCATATTTGACTGATTTAATGAAAGATAGCTATTACCTTTTAAACGATAACCAGGTTAAACGGAAGTAATAGTAAGCGCCTTCAATAGGTTTAATTGGTTCACGTTATTTTAAAGAGCAATTTGAGATCATGCTATATGAATTAAGAATTAAAGATTGTAAAGAGGAATTGAATTCCTTCAATTCCTCTTTAGCCGGATTTGTAAAGTGTCAATCTTAATTAACAAAGCATAAAAAAAGCCATCTAAAGGATGGCTTTTTTTATCAGTTATTCGAATAAAATTTAATGACTAGATTTTAGTGCAGGGATATTAATACTAGCTAAATAAAACCCACCAAACAATACAGTACTAAAGCAAAAATCACCAGCTAAACTATTTTGGAAGAAAGGAATAGCTGCAACATAACATTGAATTAAACCGGCAGATGTTAAAGAATACAAAGCGGGTGCATGGAAAAATCCACCAGCCCATACGGCAAAATTAGTAAGTACAAAAAATAATACCGATGCGGTTAATGTAATTCCAGCCACGCGCAATACAGATTTTTTGTGTTGTAATGCAAAACCTAAGAATGCAATCATTGTAAAACAGGCATAAACAACAAATACTTGTTCTGTAAATGCCCAGCCGTTAAATCCCATTAAAGCATCACTAAACAACATCGCTAATAATGGAATAGCGATAGCTAAGTATTTATTGGTAATATATGCACCACCAAATAAAGCAATAGCAGCTAATGGCGAGAAATTTGGAGCATGTGGAAGTAATCTTGCCAATGCAGCTATAAATATTAAGGCTATTATTAAGGTTAGTTTTTTATTCATGTGAGTTTTAAATCTATTGTGTGCGAAAGTAATGCGCGAACACAACAAATAAAAACATGTTTTTGCACATTATATACCATTAAATACAAAACATTACCTTTCAAAAAAATGCTTGGGTAAAGTGTATAAAAATAATGAAATTGCCTGCGCTTAAAAATCACATTAAAACAATGAAGACATTATTATTAGCAACAGCAGTGGTTGTTGGTTTGGTTTCAGTTACCAATGCTCAAGCTCCAACAGCAACAGTAGATCCAACTAAACCCGTATTGGTTGAAAAAATTACAGCCAAACCAGGAGAGTTGGTTATTCCATATGAAAAATGGAAATTCCCCAATGGATTGGTTCTAATTGTTCACGAAGATCATTCCGATCCAATTGTACACGTTGATGTTACATACCATGTTGGTTCTGCTCGCGAGACTCCTGGTAAATCTGGATTTGCACATTTTTTTGAACATATGTTATTCCAAGGTTCAGAAAATGTAGCCGATGAACAACATTTTAAAATTATAAGTGAATCGGGTGGACAAATGAATGGTAATACCTCATTTGACAGAACTAAATATTTTGAAGTAGTACCCAAAAATTATCTGGAAACAATGTTGTGGCTAGAATCCGATAGAATGGGTTTTTTATTGGATGCGGTTACCCAAAAGAAATTTGAAGTACAACGTGCAACTGTAAAAAACGAAAAAGGACAAAGTTATGATAACCGTCCATACGGTCGTTTATTTGAATCAAAAGCACAAACATTATATCCTATGAACCATCCTTATAGTTGGATTCCAATTGGATATGTTGAAGATTTAAACCGAGTGAATGTGGAGGATTTAAAAAACTTTTTTATGCGTTGGTACGGACCAAATAACGCTAGTTTAACAATTGCTGGTGATGTGAATACACAAGATGTACTAACATTGGTAACAAAGTATTTTGCGTCAATTCCAAAAGGACCTGAAGTTAAAAAGCAACGAGTTGAATCAGTTAGATTACCTGATAACGTATATAAAACATTTCAAGATAAAGTATATTTCCCCCTAACTCAATTTAATTATCCTACAGTTTCTGTCTCTTCACCCGATAATGCTGCTCTTTCTATATTCGCATCCATTTTTGGCCAAGGGACCAACTCTATATTATATAAACATTTTGTTAAATCAGAAAAGGCAGTAGAAGCTAGCGCTGGTACTACAGATTTAGAACTTGCAGGTGATTTAAGTATTACAATAGTACCATATCCTGGAGGAGAAATTGATGTAGAAGCAGAACTTAAAAAATGTTTTGAAGAATTTGAAAAGACAGGCATTAGCGATGATGATTTAAATCGTGCTAAAGCTGGGTATGAAACTTATTTTATTGGTAGAATGGAAAGTATTTCAGATAAAGCAGAAGACCTTGCTGATTGGTTTTATATATCACCAAATAAATCTCTCAATACCAAAGATTTAATAGCTCGTTACAATAATGTAAAACGAGAAGATGTAATACGTGTATACAATCAATATATCAAAGGTAAATTTGCTGCCATTATTAATATTGTTCCAAAGCCATACGATCCAAATGAGAAAAAAGAAGAGGAAGGTAAAAAGGAAGAAGCCGTTATTACTACATCGGGCATTGTAACATCGGAATTAGATTATAAAGGACTTACTTATACTAAACCCAAAGATAATTTTGACAGAAGCAAGCGTCCAGTTGTTACGGAAGTAATTACACCCGTTGTACCAATGTTTTACAGCAAAACGCTAGCAAATGGATTAAAAGTAGTAGGTGCTAGCTCTACAGAAGTTCCTTTGGTCAATTTAATTTTAACCATTAAAGGAGGGAATAATATTGTTGGAGCTGATATTTCAAAATCAGGGTTGGCAAATATTACTGCTGAAATGATGGGCCAAGCAACTCAAAATTACACAAGCGAACAGTTTGATAATGAAATGGAAAAACTTGGAGCCTCTATTTCTTTTAATGCTAGCAAAGAAGATATCACCATGTATATTTCTACACCTAAGAAAAACTTAGATGCAGTATTAAAATTAGCAGAAGAAAAATTATTACACCCTCGTTTTACTGCCGAAGATTATAAACTAGTGCAAAAACAAATTGCAGGAGGAATTAATTCGGAAAGTGTAAATGCAACAGGACAAGCTAATAAAGCATATGCTCGTTTGTTATATGGTAAATCAATTGCTGCAGAGCCCGTAAATGGTACAATAAAAACAATCAAAGGAATGAGTGTTAAAGATGCTCAAGGCTTTTACGATAAGTATTTTTCACCCAGTGTAAGCAACCTTATTATAGTAGGAGATGTTACTGAAGCCGAAATAATGCCTAAACTCGAGTTTTTAAATAAATGGGCTAAAAAAGATGTAGTATTAAATAGTGTTCCACCTGCACCAGCTATTGAAAAAACTCAAATTTATTTAATCGATAAATACAAAGCAGCTCAATCTGAAATTCGTATTGGTTATTTGGCATTGCCTTATGATTATAAGGATAAATACTTTAAGGCCCGTGTGATGAATTTTTCATTGGGGGGTAATTTTAACAGCCGTTTAAATTTAAATTTACGTGAAGAAAAAGGATGGACCTATGGTATTAATTCTTATTTCACAGGTTCTCGTGATGCTGGTCCTTTTACAATTGCTGCTGGTGTAAAAACTTCTGCAACAGATTCTGCTCTTACAGAAATTTTTAAAGAAATGAACAACTACAGGGATAAAGGTGTTACAGATGATGAAATGTCATATGTTAAAAAAGCACTATCACAAAGTGATGCTTTACGCTACGAAACACAATTCGACAAAGCGCGTTTCTTAGAACAAATTGTCACCTATAATTTACCATCTGATTTTATTGCTCAACAAAATGGTGTTTTACAATCGCTAACCAAAGAAGAGGTTAACGCTCTTGCCAAAGAGATGTTGCCTGTAGGAAAAATGGTTATTGTAATTGTAGGCGATAAAGATAAAATTCAACCTTCTCTTGAAAAGTTAAATTTATTTTATGCTCCAGGATTCAAATCACCTGTGGGGGCAATGAAAGTTATTGACTATAAATTAGATTAAGTTCTATTCAATTCATCAAAAAAAAAGCTGCATCCTCAAAGGTGTAGCTTTTTTTGTGCTCAGTGTTTCAATTTTTAAAAGAGAGAGTTATTGAATAGGCTATTTCTATACTATTATTGTATTGTTAGTTTTTTTAAATATAAATTTAATGAAGTTATACTAATAAAATTTTAACATTAACATGATCAAAAAATATACTGTTATCATTTTTTTATGTCTAGGAATTACTCCTATTGTAAATGGCCAGATTGCAGCTCAGCAAATGCCTTCAGTACTTGTCGAATTGTTTTCATCCGAAGGGTGTTCTAGTTGTACTCAAGCAGATCAATTTTTATACGAACTTATCAAAATTGCTGATTCTACTCAATCACCTGTATACTGCTTGGATTATCACGTTGATATTTGGAATCGTTCGGGTTGGGTTGATAAATTTTCAGATACTTCTTTTTCACGCAGGCAACGTGAATACATGGTAAAAACAAAACAAGATGCAATGTTTACTCCAATGGTTTTTGTAAATGGTGGAGGTGCATTACCTGGTGCTGCTAAAAAAGAAATTGGAAAATTAATAGGCCAAGAAATGTCTAAAAATCCTCAAACAGTTTTGGTAACCAGAGCTGGATATATTGCACAAACCAATACACTTGTTGTAAACTATGAAATTGAAGGTAATACGGTCGATTGTTCGTTACATTTAGTGTTAGCTTACAAAGAAATTGCTAGTGAAATTACGGCAGGTGAAAATGCTGGTAAAAATCTTATTCATCACCAAACAGCTAAACAGTGGAAAGAAGTTGCTATTGATTCGACTTTGAAAGGATCAGTTCAACTTCAATTGCCAAATGATGTGCCTTTGGGTAATTTAATGCTCATAAGTTTTGTACAACATATACCTACTTGGAAAGTATTTGCTACCGATCAGTTATCATTTCGTAAATAGAGCTACTCATTTAAAATTGCGCCCAACTTATCATACATTGATTTGGAAGTTTGCTGTTTGTTTATCAGATTGGATCGAATTAAAGCAGGTAGTTTTTTGTTTTTAAGTTCTTCAGTTGCTTCATCGTTTTTAACAATATATATTTTTTGTAAACGCTCAATTAAGCTCTTTGTTTGTTTTTTATATTTTCCATTTGATGCTGTATACCATCTCTTCAATTGTGGCATTGCTTTTATTTGTATATTAGTGTCTTGTTTTTCCAAGTAATCGGTATAATGAGTAAATACTATGGAATTGTATATACCTGATTCGAGAATTAAGGTTTCGTAAAAACGGATATAATCCGTTTTTGCATATTCAGCAATTAGACTTGACATTGAAACGCGCAGTTTTATATTTTTTTCGGCAGTTAATATATCTACAATGTACATTGCTGTATCGCTATTTATTTCTGCAATTGCCTGAATCGAGGCGATAACAACACTATAAGCAGAATCATTTGTGCCTTCTTTAAAAAGCGGCATGTTTTGGGTACCATTGAAGGTGCTTAAAAGTTCAATTGCATCCGCTCGTATAGATGCTTTTGTATCTAATTTAGCTAGTAATTTTAATGAAGGTTCAAATTGTAATTGTTTGTTTTTAGGCAATGCTGAAATAAGTTGCATTCCTAATTCTTTAACTCCAAAAAAAGAATCTATCAATGATTTGTGAATCATACCTACTAATGTTGGTGTTACTGAATCTATTTTTGCAGCAACAATTGCTTTAACTGCTTGCTCTTTATCCAAAAAATGTGGTGCATATTCAAACTGATAATAATATTCTGTTTCCGTTTTGTTTTCAGATATTTTGGCTAATAATATTTTATCGCCATCAACATTGGTAAGGTCTATTTTAGCATTGCTATTGAGGGTTATTTGCCAATCAGCTTTATCAACCCATACTTTATGGCGAGTTGCTTTTCCATCGCTATATACATCAATGGCTATTGGTAGTTTATATACTCCTGCTTGGGTGGTATCTTGTGTTTGTTTGATGCGAATATTAACGGCAGTTTTAGTATCGTTATAAGTATATTTAATATCCAAAATAGGGTGGCCACTGTTTAAATACCATTGGTTAAAAAACCAGTTTAAATCTTCACCGGTTATCTCTTCAAATGCCAATCGTAATTGGTGTACTTCGGCAGCTTTAAATCGTTGTTGGGTAAGATATAATTTAAGGGAAGCAAAAAAAGCATCATCGCCTACATAGTTGCGAAGCATATGTATAATACGACTGCCTTTTTGATAACTTACCACATCAAACATATCCTCCCTGTTTTTATAATGAAAACGGATAAGTTCTTTTTTATGTGCGCTTTTTTGTCTTAAATAGGCTTGGAGGTTATCGTCAAAATCATAATCAGCATATTGTTTTCCATATTTATATTCATTCCATAAATACTCACCGTAAGTTGCAAACGATTCGTTAAGGGATAGGTTAGACCATGATTCACTTGTTACCAAATCACCAAACCAATGGTGAAATAATTCATGTGCAATGATGTCTTCCCATTTATTATCCAAATGCTCGCGAGCAGTATGTTGTACCAATTCAAAATGAACAACAGCCGATGTATTTTCCATAGCACCGCTCACAAAATCGCGTACTACAATCTGCGAAAATTTTTCCCAAGGGTAATCTACTCCCAATCGTTGCGAAAAACACTCCATCATTTCAGGTGTGGTTCCAAAAATCATCTTGGCATAAGGGGCATACGCTTTTTCTAAGTATGAGTTTACAGCTATTGAGTCTCGCCAAGTATCTTTTGTTTCTACAAATTCTCCTACTGCAATCATCGTCAAATAGGGAGCATGAGGATATTGTTGTGCCCAATAATCAGTGCGGGTGCCATTTGAATGCTCTTTGCTATAAATTAATTCTCCATTGGATAAGGTAATATCAGTGGAATCTACGGTTAGATATATCTCTTGCGTCATTTTTTCATTCGGAACATCCATCGTTGGAAACCAACCTGAGTTGCTTTGGGTTTCACCTTGGCTCCATATTTGTCGAGGTTTATCAGCATCTTCTTTTATAGGGTTAATAAAATAAAGTCCTTTGGCTTCGCTAATAGCTGAACTGCCTTCTTCTTTTATTTCATTGGGGTGTGCTGTATAATCTATAAATATTGAAAAGGTGTCATTTGCGGTATAGGTTTTATTTAAGGTAATGTAAATACGTTTTTCATTATACGTAAAAACCAATGGCAATGTATCTGTTCCCAATAGTGCTACTTGATGAATGTTAAATTTTTGTGCATCAATTTCAAGTGTGTTTTGAGGGTAACAATAAGGCTTAAATACAAGTTTTGCTTTGCCCAATACATGCTGTTGGGTGTAATCAAAACTAAGCCATAAAGTTGTATGTAGTAAGTCCGATTTAATTGTAGCCGTTGGCTGGTATGGATAGGTAGTTGCTTTATTTTTGGTATCAGTTACTATTACTTCAGATAGATTTCGCTCAGCTATATTGTTTTTTGCTGTTGGGTTTTTGTTTACTTTGCACTGGGTAAAAGTAATGGAAAGTGCACACAGCAAAAGGGTTGTATATTTCATGCTTTTAAATTTGGATGTACAAGTAACAGTTTTTTAAACGAATAGTAAAATGATTACCATAAAATTAGCTAATGAACAGACTTTCACGTTTGATCATATTAAAAATGAAGTATTGTTAAACAATCAGCCTGTAAAAGCAGATTGGATAACGATTGGTCCATATAAGTACCACGTAATTGTTAATCATCAATCCCATTCAATTGAATTCTTAGGTGCTGACGAATCGGGTAAACAATTAACTTTAGTGGTAAACGGACAAAAGCAAATTGTGCAAATTGAGGATAAATATGATGTATTGCTCAAACAATTGGGAATGGATAAACTAACGAGCAGTAAAGTAAATGAAGTAAAAGCTCCAATGCCAGGTTTAGTTTTACGCCTATTGGTTACTGAAGGTCAGGCTGTGCAAAAAGGCGATCCATTATTGGTATTGGAAGCCATGAAAATGGAAAATATTATTAAAGCTGCAGGAGAAGGAATTGTAAAAAAAATTAAAGTACAACCCAAGTTGGTTGTAGAAAAAAATCAAGTTATGATAGTGATGGCTTAAGATACAGTCAATGATTAATTAAGTCCCTAAACCACTGATTCAATTATTTGTTTAATGCGATAAAAAATTCTTCCGTTTTAATTCCGATGCGGTACAAATATCTTCTAATATTAAAATGTTTATTAAAAAGGATACCCAACACCAAAGTTGAAATTGGTATTACGCAGCACCCATTCTTGTGTATTTGAGTTTTTAATCACCCATCTTTCATTAACAGTATAAGTAGGGTCCATTAATGGAATAGCAAAATCAAAACGAATGACCAAAATGGATAGGTTAAAACGCAACCCCACGCCAGCATCCCACGCCAGTGATTTATAAAAGTTTTTAAGTTCAAAATGTGATCCAGGTCTTGTGGGGTCTTTTTTAATGGCCCATACATTTCCAGCATCTGTAAACAAAGCTCCTTCAAACCAGCGGTGGTAGATATTAAATCGGTACTCTGCATTTAATTCTAGTTTTACTTCTCCCGAATAATCTAACTGGCCATCCTCTGCATATGATCCGGGGCCAATAGCCCTTGGTCGCCATGCTCGCAAACTGTTTACTCCTCCAATAAAAAACCTGCGTTCAAATGGAACATAATCGGGAGTATTGCCATATGGTAAAGCCACACCAGTAAACCAACGAACTACAGTTGCATTGTTTTTATCATAAATAGTGTTGTATCTAAAATCTATATACGATTTGGCATATTGAAAATATTTTACACCAAATACATGATAGGTCCCATCTACATCTTTTTCTGAACCAGCTATTTTATTAAACAACGTAATTCCATTTCCTGCAAATTCAAGTACATCCCACCTCAGATTTATAAAACTGAGACCTTTTGCAATAGGCTTATTGGTGTATGTAAACGCAAATCTGGAGTTTAAAACAAAGTTGTTTGAAAAAGTATTTTGTAAAAAAATATCATTTTCACTTTGTTCTCTTAATGATTCGTTTCTAATATCGCTTCGAATGAATGCAACTTCAATAGGAGCAAAGATATAAGTGAACAATTTTTTGTTAAACTGATAGGTTAGGTTGGAGGATAATACAGTGCGTTTATAATCTAAGTTTACTTCATATATGGCTGAAGTACTTATAATAGTTCGGGTACTTTGGTAGTTTAGGCTTTTATCAAAACTAGGAAAAAGTAAAGTACGTGGCATGATTATACTTGCTGTAATACTCTGTTCAGTTGCATTGATCAATTTTCCTTCTAATATTTCTCCTTGTGCTTCAAAAGAAGATCTAAAGGTTAATTGTAATATTTCGGCATTTCTAAATACATTCCTATCGGTTGCTTGTGCAAGCAATGCAATTCCATAGTTTCTAAATCCTTGGTTAGTTAAAGTGGTATTTTGATCGGATGTGAGAGCTTGTGGCTCTAGTGTAAATGTATATTTTGTAGCAGGAATCATCTTAATATTATAACTCACAAATCCACTGTCAGGTGTTTCACGTAGTTTTGTTTGAATATTGATAAATCTAAAAATACCCAAATCAGATAAACGAGAATATGTTTTGTTTAATTTTTGTTGAGTATACAATTCGCCTGTTGCAAACTGTATATTTCTATCCAAAACATTAGGATTGAGTTTGTACTGACCAATATCATATAGAATTTGATTAAGTGTAAAAGTGTCCAATTGCTTACTGATGCTTCCAATATTTTTGTTGATGTCAAGACTTATCGATTCGATATAAAATTTTTTGTGAGGAAGCGTATCATTCATATTACGAATATTTAACCCTAAGTGAACAAATCCATCAGGTGATGTGGTATCTACATCAAAATCTACAAAATCTGTGCTAATGTTAAAATAGCCATTGTTTCTCATCAGTGTTATAATTCGAGCCTGTTCCATTGCTAAAACATCATGGTTAAATCCATTTCCCGTTTTTATAAGACTTTCTTTACTGTATGAATCTACTAAATCAAAAATTTCCTTGCTTGCAATTTGTAATTGATACTCTCCAAACACATATTGTTTGTTTAATTTAATGTGATAGGTAACAAGTGCTTTTTGTTTTTTGGATACTTTAACCTGATAAGAAATAGTAGGATAATAGTATCCTTCGTTTCTTAAATATCCAGCAAAACTTTTAAGCGTATTATCCATAAATACTGAATCTACAATTACGGGTGGCTCTCCTAATTCATTTCGTTCAAATTCTTTCCACCAATTATTTTCACCCTTTGAGCCTTTAAAATAAAAATAAGGTCTACTATTTAAGATAGCCATAAAACGATTATTTGGCTTTTGTCTATAATACTTAGTAATATTGGAAGTGATTTCTTTGCTGTAAGGGATTTCTATTTCAACTTTGTTTTTTACCAATAAAGCTTGATTATCGTTAAGGAATTTATTTACACTACACGATGTAAATAATAGTCCAACCATACACATCAAAAGTGCACGTTTAATATATAAATGTATGTTTACAAAGGCTCTTGCCAAAAGTATAAATGAGTTAAAAGATAAAAAGAATCGACAAGTTTTGGGCCTTTTTGTAGTAGAAGGAACCAAAGTTGTGGATGAGTTAATCGGCTCAAAAATAACCGTAAAAACCCTTTTTGCAACAGATACTTGGTTACAAGAACATAAGAGCCTCAATTTAGGTTCGACAGAATTAATAGAAGTTACTGAAAAGCAACTTGCCCAAATTAGTTTTCTGAAATCGCCACAGCAGGTATTAGCTGTATGTAAAATGCCAAAATCATCCTTTACGAGTTCAACTATTGCTAATCAGTTTTGTATTGTTTTAGATACCATACAAGATCCTGGTAATTTGGGAACGATTATTCGCATTGCCGATTGGTATGGTATTCAACATGTAATTTGTTCGCCATCATGTGCTGATGTTTATAATCCTAAAGTGATACAAGCAACTATGGGTTCGTTTTTAAGAGTTATAATTCATTACACTGAGCTAGAACACTTTTTGAAACAACAACACAATCAAATTATTGGAGCACTAATGCTTGGTGAAAATTTACACCAATCTGTTTTACCCCAAAAAGGTTTGTTACTTATTGGAAATGAAGGTTCAGGCATTAGCGAAAATCTATTGCCTTTCATAACCAAACCAATTACTATTCCTAAGTTTGGTGGTGCCGAATCCTTAAATGCTGGTATTGCTACAGCAATTATTTGTGATGCTTGGTCGCGTACAAACGGCTTTTAAGAAACCAATAAGTTATACTTGCCACTATCAATAACACAATACTCACCCATTGCGATTGGCTAAATATTCCAATAAATCCTCGCTCATCATCACCTCTTAAAAATTCGGTAAAAAAACGCGCTGTTGCATAGATAAAAACGTACCCTAACATAAGCTCCCCATCAAATTTTTTATAGGAACGATACCAATATAAAAATGCAGCAGCAGCTAGTAATATGGTAGCATCTATTAGTTGTACAGGATACAATGGTGTGTCTAATGGCTGTGCTTGGCTCAATAGATTGTGGTAAACTACTCCAATAGCCGTTGGACATATTTTTCCATGGCAGCAACCTGCCAAAAAACAACCTATTTTTCCAAAAGCATGCAGCAATGCAGTGCAAACAGCAAGTATATCAAATAGGGGAGCAGGGACAATTTTTTTATACCTGAAAAAAGCAAATAATCCAATGATACAAAAAATAAAAGAACCATAAAACACAAATCCACTTCCACTAAGTTCTATCATTTTTTGAGGATGTTCCATATAATAATTCCAATCCGAAAACCATAAAAAAACTTTACCTCCAATATAGGATAAGCCAATAATTAATAAGGTCATTTCAGAAATAGTATCACTGCTAATACCTATTTTTTTACCCTGATATATACCATAATAATAGGCAGCCAATGCGCCTAGCATAATACAAAAGCCATAACTAAATACTGTTATAGACCCTATTTTAAAAAGTATGGGATACATGCAAGCAATATAATAATTTTACCATACTGTTTTAATTCAATGATAAATATGCACTTTTGCAAAGTGTAATTCTTAATAATTTACCAAATGACAGATCAAACTTCCATTCACTCCAGTAAAGCTCCTGAGCCAGTTGGTCATTATCCTCATGCTCGTAAGGTTGGTCATTTATTGTTTTTATCTGGTGTGGGTCCTCGTGAAAAAGGTACTGCTAAAATTCCAGGTGTAGAGCTGGATTTACAGAAAAATATCCTTTCGTATGATATCGAAACTCAAGTTAGAAGTGTTTTTAATAACGTTAAAAATATCTTAGAAGATAGTGGTAGTAGCTGGGAAAATATTATAGATGTAACTGTTTTTTTAACCAATATGAAAGATGATTTTGCAATGTACAATAAATTGTGGGCTGAGTATTTTGCATCCAATCCTCCTTGCCGAACCACACTCGAAATTAATTGTCTTCCAACGCCCATTGCAATTGAGTTAAAAGTAATTGCTACAATTTAATCTTTTAATTGGTTGAGTAAAACTGAAATCCAACTAATTACCCAATAGTAATATGCTCAGAAGTTACTTCTTGTCCGTAAAATAAACTTCCGTGTGAGTCGAAATTTTCTGTATTGTCTGTTGTTAAAAAGGTCTGTTTTCCACCTTTTGTTAAATAGTTTTCTAGTTCATGATGCCTGAGTAAATAATCGGATAAACTATCAGCTAAAATACTGCCTTGAGATATAATTCGAATGTTTTTGGGTGTATATTTTTGGATGCTATCAATCAATAATGGATAATGAGTACAGCCCAATAATAAGGTATCAATTTCTGTAGATTGAAGAAGCAAATTATCAATATGTTGTTTCACAAAAAAATCTGTTCCAGAATTATGTAACTCATTATTTTCAACTAAGGGCACCCACATTGGACATGCCTCCTGATGCACTTTTATTTCTGGATAAATTTTTGTTATTTCAATTATATATGATTCTGAAGCAATTGTTCCACTGGTGCCTACTACACCTACATGCTTGCTTTTAGAATAGTTTCCAACTATTTCTGCTGTAGGTCTTATAATTCCAAGTACCCTTTTTTCAGGATCAATTTTAGGTAAATCTATTTGTTGTATCGTGCGCAAAGCTCTTGCTGATGCAGTATTACATGCTAGGATTATCAATGGACAGCCTAGTGAAAATAAATGATTAACACATTCCAATGTATATTGATAAATAGTATCAAACGAACGGGTTCCATATGGTGCTCGTGCATTATCACCTAAATATAAATAGTCATATTGAGGAAGTTTTTTTACTATTTCTTTGAGTACTGTTAGCCCTCCGTAACCAGAATCAAATACTCCAATAGGTCCTTGTTTCATATGGCGAATATAAGTTATTTGATATTTGGTTGATGTGTATTCGTTGATACCTTGATAGAATGAAAAGGTAATTTGTTAAGTAATGATATGGCAATTTAAATTTATGGTCTTTGAGCTATCGGCTATGAACAATGTTCTAACCCGCTAATTCCTCCAGTTTTTTCTGCAATCCAAATAATTCATCTCGTAACCTTGCTGCTTCCATAAAATCCATTTCTTTAGATGCTTTAGCCATTCTTTTTTGCGTCTCCTGAACAGTTTTTTCTAACTGTGGTTTGCTCATAAATTGGACTATTGGGTCAGCTGCTATGCTTGGTTCTTCAGGTTCTACATAATAATTTACTTGTTCAGCACTTATTTTAGCATCGGCTACACTTGTTTGTTTAATAATTTCATCTTTACTTTTTATAACTGTAGTTGGAGTTATACCATGCAGGGTATTATAGGTCATTTGTTTGGCCCGTTTTTTCTCATTGTCTTCAATCGTTTTTCGCATGCTTTCGGTTATTTTATCTGCATACATTATTACCCTTCCTCTTTCATTCCTGGCTGCTCTTCCAATAGTTTGTGTTAAAGAAGTTACACTTCTCAGAAAACCTTCTTTATCAGCATCCATTATAGCAACAAGAGATACCTCTGGTAAATCTAATCCTTCACGCAATAAATTAACGCCAATCAACACATCAATTTTGCCTAAACGTAAGTTGCGCAAAATTTCTACTCTTTCCAATGTTTTTACATCGCTGTGTATATAGCTACATTGAATGTTCAACCGTGTTAAATATTTTGTCAACTCTTCTGCCATTCGTTTCGTAAGCGTAGTTACCAATACTCTATCACCCATCTTTACCCGCTCATCAATTACATCCATTAAATCATCTACTTGATTAACGGATGGTCTAATTTCTATTATCGGATCTAATAACCCTGTAGGTCTTATTAATTGTTCAACTACAATACCCTCAGCTTTTCTTATTTCATAGTCTGATGGTGTAGCACTTACATAAATTGTTTGGTCTACCATCTGTTCAAATTCATTAAACATAAGGGGTCTATTGTCCATTGCTGATGGCAATCTAAAACCATATTCTACTAAATTTTCTTTTCTACTTCTATCGCCTCCATACATAGCTCTAACTTGTGGCATTGATACATGACTTTCATCTACCACGAGTATAAAATCTTTCGGAAAATAATCGAGTAAACAAAAAGGCCTATCACCCGGCTTACGTTTATCCATATATCGACTGTAGTTTTCTATACCACTGCAATAGCCCAATTCACGCATCATCTCCAAATCAAAATTTGTTCGTTCTTCAATACGTTTTGCTTCTAAATGCCTTCCTGTAGATTTAAAATAATCTATTTGTGCTACTAAATCATCTTGTATATCATGTATGGCAGCATTTAATCTTTCTTTAGGTGTTACATAAATATTTGCTGGGAATATGGCAATATCATTTACAGATTCTTGTTTGCGTCCACTAACAGGATCAATAACTTGAATGTCATCTATCTCATTTCCAAAAAATGAAATTCGAAATCCAAAATCAGCGTATGCTACATACACATCCAATATGTCTCCTTTCACCCTAAAATTTCCTCGTTGAAAATCAGCTGTAGTTCTTGAATACAAAGAGTCTACTAATGCATATAAAACAGTATTTCGTTGAATTTTTTGACCTTTATGCAAACGGATAATACTGCTTTCATAATCCTTAGGATTTCCTGCGCCATAAATACAACTAACCGATGCTACAACAATTACATCTCTCCTTCCTGAAAGAAGAGAGGAAGTAGTTGCCAATCGCATTTTTTCTATTTCATCATTTATTTGTAAATCCTTTTCTATATAAGTACCACTTGATGGAATAAACGCTTCTGGTTGGTAATAATCATAATAACTAACAAAATATTCAACAGCATTATTAGGGAAAAACTGTTTAAATTCGCTATATAATTGAGCAACCAGTGTCTTGTTATGGCTCATTACCAAAGTGGGTCTATTTACATTTTCGATTACGTTCGCTATTGTAAACGTTTTACCCGATCCTGTTACACCTAATAATACTTGAGAGTGATCTCCTCTTATTAATCCTTCGGTTAATGATTTGATTGCACTAGGTTGGTCGCCTGTTGGTTTATATTCTGAAGTAAGCTTAAAATCCATTGTGTGTTTGACAAACAAAAATAACCCAATTAGGTGTTTTTTAACCTAAAAAATAGTGAACTCGAAAAAAATGCATAGAATAATAGCTAATCATACATTAATTGACAATTCAGTTCAATACTATTTTACTATTGTTGAAAAAAGCATTGTCAAATCAAATTTGTATCTACTATTTTTGATGCACTATGTTAGTATCTCTTCACATTCGTAATTACGCCATCATTAAATCTGTTGATATCGAATTCGACAGTCGGTTAAATATTATTACTGGCGAAACTGGAGCTGGTAAATCTATTTTAATGGGCGCATTGGGTTTAATTCTTGGAGAACGAGCCGATAGTAAAGTACTCCATAATCCTGAAGAAAAGTGTGTAGTGGAAGGAAGTTTTAAAGTAAACAATTATCATTTAGAGTCTTTTTTTGAAACCCATGAATTAGATTACGATCATACCTGTTTAATTCGTAGAGAAATAGCTCCAAATGGCAAATCGCGTGCATTTGTAAATGATACTCCCGTTACATTAAATGTGTTAAAAGAATTAGGTAAGGAGCTTATAGATATTGTTTCTCAACATCAAACGTTAGAATTAAATGATGAAGAAGTTCAACTTGGTATTGTAGATGCAATTGCTGATACTGCCAAACAATTGTTGGTTTATACCCAAACCTATAAATTTTTTAAACAAACAGAAGCTGAACTCCAACATTTAATTACTCTTGAAGCCAAATCAAGAAAGGATGAAGACTATTTCTCATTTATTGCATCTGAATTAGCGGAAGCAAATTTAGTTGCTGATGAACAAATACAGTTAGAAAAAAAATTAGAAATTCTCAGCCACGCTGAACATATTCAACAATCTTCTGCTATCGCATCTACTAATTTAGCGGGTGATGAACTAAGTATTATTGACCAAATACAACAAGTTAAAATTACGTTAGCACCAGTTGCCAAATTTCATCAAGGATTAAATGAATTACTTAAAAGGCTAGACTCTACTACACTAGAATTAAAAGATATTCAACAAGAAATAGAGAATATTAGCGAACAAACACAATCAAACCCTGAACTTTTATTACATACAGAAGAACGGTTGCAATTATTGTTTAGCCTTCAGAAAAAACATAGAGTAAATAACAATATAGAGTTGATTGCCCTACATCAAAAAATCGAATCTGATTTAACAACTATTGGTAGTTTACAAAATGAAGTTGAAAAGAAACAACAATCTCTTGAAACGCTTAAATCACAATTAACCATTGAGGCAGATATCTTATCCAAAAAAAGAAAAAAAGCAATTCCTGGAATTGAAAATTCCATTGAAGAACTATTAAAAAAAGTTGAAATGTCAAATGCTAAAATCAACATTGAACAACGTGATTTGACAAATTTCAGCTCAAGTGGAAAAGATAAAATCAGCCTTTTGTTTTCTGCGAATAAAGGTCAATCATTTCAACCTATTGGCAAAGTAGCATCAGGTGGGGAATTAAGTAGGTTGATGTTATGTATTAAATCTTTAATTGCCGATAAAGTATCATTACCAAGTATTGTATTTGATGAAATTGATACAGGAATTTCTGGAGAAACTGCTTTAAAGGTTTCTCAAGTAATGAAGCAACACGCTCAACATCATCAGGTAATTGCAATTACACATTTGCCTCAAATTGCAGGAAAAGCTGATGCTCATTTTTATGTTTTCAAAACCACAGACAAAACAAGTACAAATACCCATATTAAAAGACTTACCGAACAAGAACGGTTAGCAGAAATTGCTCGTATGTTGCATGGTGATAATCCATCGATTAAAGTACTAGAGGCTGCTAAAGAATTGATGGGCTAATTTTTTTTGTTTTGGTAATTCGAATCTTTTTTTGCTTTCATATTTACCCACTATCATTCCATATTGATGGGAATTCTCAAATTTATTTTTACCTTCCTTAAAATTTATGATTTTATATGAAAAAACTATTCATGTTTACTATCATTTTTGCAATGTGTGTGGTCCCTGCATTTTCTCAAAAAAACAAACCAACGGCCACACCTAAAATTGCTCCTGCCCCAAAAGGACCCCCTCCTTATGTTCTTAAAAAAGATTATGAGCCACAAATGGAGGAGCTAAAGGCAAAAGTTGCTGCTGCTAACAATGCAACTGCTTCTGTTCGTAATAGTATAGATAATAAATTTGAAAGAGTTATTTTGCTGGATAGTCAAATGACTCAAGTTCAAGAAATTTTAAATTCAGCTAGTTTTCAAATTTCTATGAATGCTGATTCATTAAAAGAAACTCGATTTTCAATGGAGGAGTTTCAGAAAAAAACAGAGGCCAATTTTTCTATTATTCAATCAAGTCAAAATGCATTTTCTCAAAAGGTTTGGATGCTTTTCAGCGCTGCCATGGCTTTCACTGTTGTCGTTTTGGTTGTATTTCTTATCATACTAAATAAACGTATATCGTTTATTCAAAATGTCTTAAACAAAAACGAAGAAGTCATAAAGAAATCTCTTTCTATCCAATTAGATAAATTACAGAAGGAATTAAAAGATGAAATGCAATCTGCTGAATCAAGAACTTTATTAGATGTTTCTACCATTAAAAGAGAAATAACACATCAAATGAATGCGGATAAAATAGCGAATGCATCATCTATAAATGAAATTTCAGGTAGATTAGCCTTTATTGAAAATCCGACTACTTCAGCAGATAATGTTGCTTCCAATAATGAAGATCCCGAAATATTTATTTGAAACCCACTAAATTTATAATAGGGTTTAATTTTTATATGGAGTCTATATTTTGGAACGAACACATAAACCTAATCCCATCTTAAACTCTCTAATGAGTGAAGTACATCCTGCTTTAAAAAAGTTAAAACAGGTGCTACAGAATCGATAGTTGTTTTTGTGTTAAAGTATAATGCTCCTCTCATAAAGTTTCCTTTTCGATCCAATACATAAAACTGAAAATTTGTTGCCGTATTTCCACTTAATTCGTACAACATTCCTTCTAGATGAGAATTGCTAATTTGAGTTTCGTAAATTTCATCAGCTTTTATGGTATGTTTATACACAAGTGTTCTTGCATCTTCAGTAAGTTTAAATAATTCTTCTTTGTTTATATAAGGTCTGTAGCTTAAATAAAGGGTTGCGTTAAATGGAATATATTGAATATTATACCAGCATTTTTCTGCTTTGGGATGGGTATCTAAATTGATAGTTGCATAAATAGGTATGTCAACTTTAAACCCACAATTTGATTGGTAATTTTCGTATTCTCGTTTAGGTAAATCAATTCGTTGAAATCCCCTGGGTTTTGGAATATAATCTTCTTGGCATGAATTTACGAGTAACACAATAAAGCTAGTTACTATTAAAAATAGATATTTATACCGATTGTCCATTCGATTCGTTTCCTATAACAACTTTTATACGTTTGATTTTTCGATTATCTACTGATTCAATTGTAAATAAAAAATCATCAATAGCTATTTCTTCGTCTTTTTTAGGTAAATAACCAGATACTTCTAATAACATTCCTCCAATTGTATCTGCTTCATTTCTCATTTCATCAAAAGTATCTGTATCAATTTCCATGAACTTACACATATCATTAATGAGCATTTTTGCTTCAAATGCAAAAGTGTTTTCACTCAATCGAATGTTTACGTTTTCATCCTCATCAAATTCATCATTTATTTCTCCAAATATTTCCTCTAAAATATCTTCCATAGTTACAAGTCCTGAGGTTCCTCCGAATTCATCTACTACAATTGCTAAATGAACGCGTTTACTTTGAAACTCTTTGAGCAAATCGTCAATTTTTTTACTTTCTGGGACAAAGTATGGTTTGCGAATGAGATTGAGCCAATCAAAACCATCTTCTTTATGCATATGTGGAAGCAAGTCTTTGATATACAATACCCCAATAATATAATCCATATTGTCTTTAAAAATGGGTACACGTGAATACCCCCAATCATTAATTTTACTAAGTAGTTCTGAGAATTTAGTTCCTGATTCCAATGCATTCAAATCAGGCCTTAATCGCATTATTTGTTTTACATTGGTATTTCCAAAGTTTACAATTGATTTAAGGATGAGTTTTTCTTGTTTAGGAGTGTCTGCTTCTGCTGTTATGTCTATTGCATGTGTTAATTCATCAATAGACAAGATATGGCCTTTTTTAGTTACTCTTTTATCAATTATTGAAGTTGATTTTTCAAGGATATAAACAAAAGGATAAAAAAGTCGACTTAATACAAACATTGGAGTTGCTAATATTCGTGCTAGTTTTTGAGCATTTTGAGAAGCATATATTTTAGGCATTACTTCTCCAAATAATACAAGTGCAAATGTTACTAAAACAGCCTCAAACACAAATCCTAAAACATGATTATGTCCAAAGTTGAAGATGATATTTAACATCAATGTAGAAACCATTACCATAGCTATATTCACAAACGTGTTTGCTATTAAAATGGTCGCTAATAATTTTTTTGGATGGCTGAGTAAATAACCAATTGAATTGGATGATCGGTCTTGTTCTGCAGTTAAGTCTTCAATCTGTATTTTTGTTAAAGAAAAAAATGCATTTTCTGAACTAGAAATTATAGCCGAACAACCAATAAAAATAATAGATATAAGTCCACAAACCGTTGCTGTTAGTATATCAGCTGGATTCAGATTATTTACAATTGATAACACTATAAATAGTGTTTGGGACGGAGGTTCTCCGGTAATACTTTCCAAAATAGGTTGATTAGGTTATACAATATCAGAACGGAAGGTCATCTTCCATAGCTGATGAATTATTTTTTTGGGTAACGGTTATTTGTTGTGGATGTTCATCATCAGTTGAAGGTTTCGAACCAAGCAAATTCATGCTTGTTACTCTGATTTTTTTATCCGTGTGTTCATTTCCATCTTTATCTCTCCAACGCTCTGATTTAATTTTACCTTCAACATACAACTGCATCCCTTTTTTTAAATACTTCTCTGCAATTTTAGCAAGAGTATCCCATATTTCAATATTATGCCATTCTGTTTCAATTTTTCGTTCACCATTTTTTAAAGTAAATGTTTCACTAGTGGCTATGCTAAATGTTGCTACCACTCGCTCAGCATCAAGGTATCTAACCAATGGGTCTTTTCCTAAATAGCCTATTAAAATCACTTTATTTACCGACATTTTTTTTTTCAATCTTAATTATTTGATCATTTTTTGCCCATTTTCTTCAATTTTCGATCCTCTGAATTTTGATTAAATTGTATAAACTTATCAAATAAACGGTGAACAGCATATTTATGCAAGTCCTTTTTGTTGATGGCAATATACCCTTTATCATTTAACTTAAATTGAGGTAAAACCCTAACAGACCAAAAATCGGCAAAAATAGTTTGATGTGTAAGTTGATGCTTTAAAGATAATGTTTTAATTTTAGTAGGATTCTTCCCTAATATACTAGCTACTTCAGGCAATGCAAACAGTACCTCTGGTTTAGTAACATTTTTTGTTTCTACAAATGGGGGTTCAAATAAATTATGCCAAATGCGTTCATCTTTTCGTTGTTTTATATATGTTTTTTCATTCTGTTCAATATAAAAGAAATGTAAATAACGCTCCTTGGGCTTTTGTTTTTTGAGTTTAACAGGTAACAAACCAATTTTTTGATGCTTAAAAGCCAAACATTGCAATATTAACACACACTCCCCACATTTTGGTGATGTTGGTTTGCAAATCGTAGCTCCCAATTCCATAATAGCCTGATTGTATAGTCCAGGTTCTTCTTTATCCATTATATCTTGAGCCAATTCGGCAAATATTTTTTTTCCAACAGCACTATTAATGGGTTCTGTAATATCAAAAACTCTTGAAAGAACCCTGTATACATTACCATCAACAACTGCTTTAGGTTCATTGTATGCAAAAGAAGCAACTGCAGCTGCAGTGTATGGGCCAATTCCTTTTAACAGTATAAGGTCATTGTATGTTAAAGGGAAAATTCCATTCAAATCTTTAACAATAATTCTTGCAGTATTTAGCATGTTTTTAGCCCTATTATAATATCCAAGCCCTTGCCATAATTTCATAACGTCTTCATCTTTTGCTGAAGCTAGCTTTTTTAATGTGGGGTATTTTTGTACGAATTTTAAGTAATAAGGTAAGCCTTGTTCAACTCTTGTTTGTTGTAAAATAACCTCCGAAAGCCATATCAAATAAGGATTATCGGTGTTGCGCCAAGGTAAATCACGCTTGTGTTGATGATACCAATTTATAATGGATAATACAGCTTTCATAAGGCAACAAAAGTAAGTCGAAAAGATTTTTTTTCAATGTGTTATATTATTTGAAGTGAAATACATACATTTGCCACCCCAATAAAAAAATGGGGAATTAGTTAACAATTAATTGATACTTAAATCTTAACAATTAAATATCTTATAAAATGACAAAAGCAGAAATTATTGCAGAAATCTCAGCAAAAACAGGAGTAGAAAAAGCACATGTTCAAGAGTCGGTTGAGTCTTTCTTTAAAGTAGTGAGAAATGCAATGGTAGACGGTAAAAATGTTTACTTCCGCGGTTTTGGTAGTTTCGTTATCAAAAAAAGAGCTAAAAAAATTGCTCGTAATATCTCTAAAAACACTGCAATGGTGATTGATGAACATTACATACCTAGCTTTAAGCCAGCAAAAACTTTTGTTGACAAAGTTAAGAAAAGTGACAAAGTGAAAAGCAAAGCTGCTAAACAAACTGCTTAATTCAAATGTCTTTAAACAAAAATCAGGTTGTTCTTTTAATTCTAGTTGTTTCGGTTGTAGTTTTTTTATTTATAAAGGGCTACAAATCATCAACGAGTTCAGTAAACACGATACCATCAGCAAATTCTGCTTTTGATATAAATACGTATGTTGAACAAGAAAAGAAAGAACTTTCACAGCCACTACAAGTCCGAATTTCTGAGCTTGAAAAAGAAGTGAAAAACCCGATTGTTTTACAAGAATTAATCGTTCTTTGGGATTCGTTAAATAATCAATTGGTTTCGGCTTATTTTATGGAACAATATGCTAATATTGAGCCTACTGAAAAAAATTGGTACGCAACTGGAAGTAAATATTACACATTTGCTAGTTTAAGCAATGATAGTATTATTATATCCGAAGCAGCTTCAAAAGCAAAAAAAGCATTTGAAAAAGTAATACAGCTTAATCCAAGTAATTTAGATGCTCAAACAGCAATGGCCGCTATCATAGTTCAAATTGATCAAGATGTTATGAAAGGTGTTGGACTTCTAAAAGATGTAGTTGCTAAAGATAGTAATAATGTTCAAGCAATATTTACGCTTGGAATGTTATCAATACAATCTGGCCAATTTGATAAAGCAAAAGAACGATTTGAAAAACTGATACAATTGCAACCCTTTAATCCTGAGTATTATTTTTATTTAGGTGAAGTGTATGCAAAGAGCGGAAATACAGACAAAGCAATTAAAATATACGAAACTTGTAAAACATTGTTGAAAGACGAAGTAGCAAAAAAAGAAATTGAAACCTTAATTAATAACCTTAAAAATATTTAAACATTATGCCAAGCGGAAAAAAAAGAAAACGTCACAAAATTGCAACCCACAAACGTAAAAAACGTCTTCGTAAGAATCGTCATAAGAAAAAATAATTCTTAGACATTCGTATTCGATAATAATGATCAATACCGCATTGTAATTATACTTTGCGGTATTGCTGTATTTAATTATATTGAATTGTGAGTAGTGAATTAATTATCAATAGCCACCCGAATGGTGGTGTTGAAATTGCATTATTACGCGATAAAAAAATCATTGAGCTTCATCAAGAACATGCCGAAAATAATTTTGCGGTAGGTGATATTTATCTCGGTAATGTAAATAAATTAATGCCTGGTCTCAATGCAGCTTTTATTGATGTTGGACATGAGAAAGATGCTTTTTTGCATTATCTTGATTTAGGTCCTCAAGTAAAAAGTCTCCAAAAATTTGTACGCACCATGCGTGGAAATTCCAAAATGGAGCCTTGGCCAAAAACATCTGAAAATGAAGCTGATATTGAAAAAACCGGTAAAATAGGACAAGTGCTTAGTCGTTTCCAGCAAATTGTTGTGCAGGTAAGCAAAGAGCCTATTTCTAATAAAGGACCTCGATTAACTTCTGAACTTTCATTGGCTGGCAGATTTGTAGTGCTTATGCCTTTTGAAGATACTGTTTCCATCAGCAAAAAAATTGTGAAGATGGAAGAACGTAACCGATTAAAAAAATTGGTTCATAGCATCAAACCTAAAAACTTTGGTGTAATTGTGAGAACTGTTGCCGAAAATCAACCTATTGAAGATCTTGAAAAAGACTTAAAGGATTTGATTGGTAAATGGGAAGGTATGTGTGATCAATTACGTTCTGCCGTTCCTCCCCAAAAAATATTAGGCGAGAGTGACCGCACACTTACACTTATTCGCGATTTGGTTAACGATGATTTTTCAAGTATTCAAGTTAATGATGGCTTTTTGTTTAATCAAGTCAAAGAGTATGTAAAGTCAAAATCGCCTCAACTCGAAAAAATTGTTAAGTTATACAATGGTAAAGCACCCATCTTCGAACACTTTGCAATAGATAAACAAATTAAAGCATCGTTTGGCAAAGAAGTCAATTTCATGGGTGGTAGTTATTTAATTATCGAACATACCGAAGCTCTTCATGTTGTTGATGTAAATAGCGGAAGCACCAAAGGAAAGGATATTAACCAAGAAGAAAGTGCATTGCAAGTCAACCTCGAAGCAGCTACTGAGTTAGCTCGGCAACTTCGCTTGCGAGATATGGGTGGAATTATTGTTGTTGATTTTATCGATCAAAAAACACCTGGTAATCGTAAATTAGTATACGAACGATTGAAGGATGAAATGAAAAGTGATCGTGCTCGTCATAAAATACTTCCGATGAGCCCTTTTGGTTTAGTCCAAATTACAAGGCAACGTGTACGCCCAGAAATGGCTGTTGTTGTTACAGAAAAATGCCCTACTTGTAAAGGAACAGGAGAAATTACTTCGAGTATTGTGATCACTGATGAAATAGAAAATAACCTACGCTATTTTATTCAAAACTTAAATATGTCGGATATCACTCTTGAAGTGCATCCATACATAGCAGCATTTTTAAAACAAGGATTTTTAAGTTCAACCCGCATCAAATGGTTGCTTAAATATAAGAAGTTTGTCAAAATTAAAACAGCCAACTCTCTCCATTTTGGTGAGTACCGTTTTTTAAACGCAGCAGGCGAAGAAATTAAGGTGTAGCATATGCTACACCTTTTTATTTATAGCGATAGTATAAAACTTTATAATGGAAAGGCCAACTTGCATCGCTGCAAATTGGCCCCTGAATTTTATCCAATGAAAAAAGTATGATGCTCTATTCATTATAAAGATTATGCCAAAGAATAGTTTTTGTAATAGTTAGAAATCAAAATACTGATTTTAAGGTAATTAAAAAATGTGCATATACACTCTTTTGCACAATTGCCCAATAAACGATACATCTGTACTTTATTTTGTATACACCATGGAAATTACTCTAAAAGAATCACAACAACTCGTTGATAATTGGATTCAAGAAAATGGAATTCGCTATTTTAATGAATTGACCAATACTGCCATTTTAATGGAGGAAGTAGGAGAGGTAGCTAGAATTATGTCTCGTAAATACGGTGAGCAATCTTTTAAAGAGTCGGATACCAAAATAGATTTAGGCGATGAAATGGCAGATGTTTTGTTTGTCCTTATCTGCCTTGCAAACCAAACGGGTATTGATTTAACGGAAGCTTTGCATAAAAATATGGATAAGAAAACCAAACGCGATAAAAACAGACATCAGTCAAATGTAAAATTAAAGTAACCTCAACCGAAACG
The DNA here is from genome assembly GCA_044353855.1 of Bacteroidia bacterium. GTDB lineage: Bacteria > Bacteroidota > Bacteroidia > UKL13-3 > UKL13-3 > UKL13-3. Next base: position 6,002 of record JBILBF010000003.1, on the reverse strand, counting down.
CTTGCCTCCTTTGTTCTTTCCTCACAAATAATAACCCCATAAAAAATAAGTCAATAGAAGTAGTTACGTTTTGTGTGGTTTTGAGTTGTTGCCAATTTTCGGTTTGTTTTGCACTAGCATATATATTTCTAACTATCACCAACGAATCATTGTGAGCTGAGTTTAACTTCTGTTGAATAACTTCTATCGTAACTTCATTTTCAACATAAAAAATAAAAGGATTTTCAGTTGACAAATCGTTACTTACAGAAGTGAAATAATGTGTCGCAAATTTAAGTTTGAGTTTGGCAATAATAGAATCACAACGTTTATTAAAATAATCGTTCGCAGTTGGGGAGTAATTAGGCAATTTAATATTGCTTTTTGTTTTGATACAATCATTGTATAATTCAAAAACAAAAGGCGAATGCAACACATCAATTAGTGTTGCACACGCATAATGAATGAATAATTTTCGAATAGTATAAAGCACTAAGCTTTTTGTTCTTGTTTAGCAACTTGGCGAATTAATTTCACTTTTTCCTCCAATTGTTTAATTTGCTTTTCGGCACCAACTATTTTCTCTTTTATTTGATCTACCATTGGATTTTCACCTTTACTTTTAGCGAAAAAGCCAAGATTGTTATCCCATGTATCTATATCACTTTTCATACCACGAATTTTATCTTGCAAAAAACGCTCTTCTCGTTTTAATCTTTCGCTACCATTTGGCGAGTTAAGCAATGCTTCAAAATGACTCCGATCCTTACTATCTCGAATGGCTGTATGCGCTTGTTTAAATTTGTTAAATACTTTATCAGTTAACTCATTGTATTTTTTGTTTACAGCCTCTTTAGCATTCATCGGAACAAATCCTGCTTGGTTCCATTGTTCTTGCAAACTTTTTAAATCAGCAATTATTGTAGCCCCATCTTCTCTATTTAACAATTCTTCGAGTTGTACAAGTAAACTGTTTTTTATTTCTAAGTTTTTCTTGTGTTCTTCTGCTTGACCAGCATAATATTTTGCTTTTAGCTCAAAAAACGTATCACAAGCTGTTCTAAAACGTTTCCAAATAGCATCCGAAATTTTTTCATGAACAGGTCCAATTGCTTTCCAGTGATCCTGCATTTTTTTCAATTCGTCTGTTTGCTTATTTAGGTCAATTGGATTAGCAGAAATAGCTTCTGCTTTTTCACATAATTCGGTTTTAAGTTTTAAATTATGATTGCGCTCAGCATGCATTTTTTTAAAAAACTCGTTTTTGTTATTGTAAAAAGTATTACGTGCTGTTCTAAATTCTTCCCAAAGGCTTTCTTTGTACTTAATTGGAATCATTCCTACTTTTTTCCACTCTTCCATTAACTGATTTGCGGTGGTACTGTGTTCCAACCATTCTTTAATACGAGCCGAATGTATGTTTGAAAGTTCCAATGCCTTCGCCAAAAGTTCTTTTTTTGAAGTAAGGTTTTCTTCTCGTTTTCGCTCGTTTTCAGCCATTACGGCTTTTATCATCTCGTAAATTCTATCGCATTCCTGCTTAAATCTATTCCATATATCATCGTTGGATTCCTTTGGAACTGGCCCAACACTTTTCCACTCTTCTTGGTATTTTTTAAGCAAAATAACTACCTTTTTTGTGCTTGGCTCTAATGCTAATTCTGATACTTTTTTGGTAAGGTCAATTTTTTGGTCAAGGTTTTTACGTCTATCCAAATCTTTCAATTCATTAAACATTGAAAGGTTATCGTAAAAATTATGAATATATAAATGGTAAGATTCCCAAAGTTTTTCAATATGTTCTTTTGGAACATTTCGAATAGATTTCCATTCTGTTTGAAACTCTTTAAGTTTAGTTAGACTATCCTTAGTTTCTTCTCCTTCAGTTAGTGCTTTTATTTTTTCAAGTAAGAGATGTTTCTTTTTAAGATTATCTAATTTTTCAGCTTCTTGTCTTTGTTTTTCATCTATTTTTTTTTGTTTTAACTCTTTAGATGCGTTATTAAATTGTTCACGAGATTTGTCACCAGTAGTAAATTTAAAATCATCTTTTATACCACCTTCTTCTATAAATTGGGCAAGTGCTGCATTTTGCTCTTCTTGCAATAGTTGGTCAAGTAAAGGCTTGATTACTTTCATGTAGCGTGTTGCCTCAAGCATTTCTTTTGTTTTTACAACTTCAATTGCTGTTTCTACTAGTTGCTCTTTTGTGTAAGTAGAAAAATTAGGTAGCTCATCATCAGCAAAAGCTTCCATTTCTTTTTCTTCTTCACTAAGTTCTGTGGTTTCCACATGATCTTCAGTTTCAATTAAAGCAGCTGTTTCGCTTACTTCATTAATAGTCGCAGTGCCAGTTATTTCTGCAGTAACTTCAGTTGTTACCTGTGTGTTCAACACTTCACGGTTTGCTTCCGTTTCGTTGAGTGGCGTAGAATTCATTTGTTCGTTCATACTTTTGTATATATAGAAGGATGTCAAAGGTAATAATTAATTACTTAAATTTGTCTCACTTTCATCTAGTTAAAATTTTGTAAAATGAGCTATAAAATAATTGAGTGTCCTCGCGATGCTATGCAAGGTATTCACGATTTTATCCCTACTGATAAAAAAATAAAATATATTAATCAATTGTTAAATATTGGTTATGATACTATTGACTTTGGTAGTTTTGTATCACCCAAAGCTATTCCACAATTGGCCGATACAACTGAGGTTTTGGCAGGTTTAGATTTATCCTCAACCCAAAGTAAGTTACTTGCTATAATAGCAAATGTAAGAGGAGCAGAGCAGGCTGTAAAACATTCTACAATCAATTATTTGGGTTATCCGTTTTCCATTTCCGATACATTTCAGCAACGCAATACCAACTCAAGTATAGCTCAATCACTCGATTCGGTGAAACAAATCCAAGAGCTTTGTGTAAAAAAAAATAAAGAATTGGTTATTTATATTTCAATGGGTTTTGGTAATCCTTATGGAGATGAATGGAATACCGAAATAGCTGAAAAATGGGTGGCGGAGATTGATTCTATTGGTATTAAAACCATTTCCTTAAGTGATACAATTGGCATAGCGAACCCAGAAACAATCTCCTATTTATTTAGCTGTTTAATTCCACGGTTTAAGCATATAGAGTTTGGGGCGCATTTGCATACAACACCCACAACGTGGAAGGAAAAAATTCAAGCAGCATATAATAGTGGATGTAAACGTTATGATGGATCTATCAGAGGATTCGGAGGATGTCCAATGGCTTCTGATGATTTAACAGGGAATATGGCAACCGAAAATTTGCTAAGCTTTTTCGAAGAGAAAAATATTGAATTAGGGTTAGATAAAAAGGCTTTTGCAGATTCTTTGCTTGGAGCCTTTGATGTGTTTGGAGTTCAAAATTAAATTCTAATATCAAAATTTGATCGGGAAAGGGTTTTAAGTGAATATTTTAAATACTATTTTGAAAGATGTTTGACGTTTTAAAATATGATGAATATATCCTATTCGATTTTTAATAAAATCAATTTTTGATTGATATACAAAAAAAAGACTCTCCATCACAACAGAAAGTCTCTTCAAATTACATTTAAACTGTTCGAATTTTAAACTTCGTCATTCAACATTCATCACTAAATGTTCTTTATTAAGCCATAATAAATATAATCACTCGTCATTTAATTTTCGGTAGTCATTATTTTTTCGAAATTCGAATCTCGAATTTCGAAATTTTTCTCCCGTTACATAAATCTATTCCCTACCCACACAAATCTTTTCACAATAAACTCAGCCGAGGTTAAGCTGGCATTTCCTGCCGGATTACCTCCGGTAACATGCATATCGCTGAATGCAGCATGTGAATTGATAAACGCAGCACCTGTAAAGTTAAACGAAACAGGCGTAAATACCTTGTTCATTTCATCTTCAATTAAGTTTTGAGTAGCAGTATCTGTTGTGTAGGCACCACAAGTAATCGCACCTTTATCATTTGCAAGTTGTTTAGCTAAAGCCAACGAATCAGCAGTTGAATCTGTTTTGATCACAAATACAATTGGGCCAAAACACTCATGGTTAAATATGCTACCTTGGGTTCTATCCAATTCAATAAGAGTTGGGCTTGCCACTCTAGCATCTTTAAACTCTTCGTTTTTAATAGGCATTGATTCCAATAAAACTTTTCCTCCTAAATTCTTGGATTCAGCCAATCGTTTAGCTGTTAAATCCGATTGAATAGCACCTAAAGTAGGCGCACCAGCTTTTGGGTTTGTTACCAATCCACGAATTGAATCGCTTAATATTTTTACTGCATCATCATAACTCACTATGCCATCATCAGTTTTCACTCCTGATGACGGAATAAATATGTTTTGAGGAGCAGTACACATTTGCCCCGAATACAATGAGGCCGAAAATGCAATATTCTGCATCACCGCAGGTAATTGTTTTGCTGAATCGATAATGATAGAATTTACTCCAGCCTTTTCAGTAAACACTGTTTTGTTTTTCAATCCTTCTACATATTCGCCAAACAAGCTTCCTCCTGTGTAGTCGACTAATTGTATTGCAGTGTTTTCTGCTAATAATTTGGTAACTGGATTGGCCAAAGTATCGGCAGCTAACTGAACTGTATTAACATCAATATTATATTCTCTAAATAATTTTTGAATCTCTCCAATAACAATAGCAATTGGCAAAACCGCTTTAGGATGAGGTTTTACAATTGTGACATTACCCGTAATTAAGTTAGCAAACAAAGCGGGCACCGTATTCCAAATAGGGAAGGTACTGCATCCAATAACCAATCCTACACCTTTAGGTATAGCCTTCCAGTTTTTATTTATTGTTAAATCAAATTTACCCATAGATTTAGTCCAGGTGGCAGTTGAAGGCAAACTGGTTAACTGTTTGTAGCCTTCAATCACAGCTTCTAAAGCTCTATCATTACTATGCGGACCACTAGCCTGAAACGACATCATAAAACTTTGACCTGTTGTATGCATGGTAGCATAAGCAATATCAAAAAAACGCAATTTTACACGATCGAGAACTTCAATTAACAAACCTGTTCTATCTTCAATACTTATTTTGCTCCAAGTTGTTTGAGCTTGATGAGCATCATTTAAATAGGCATCAACTTTTTTGGTAGGATACGTAACTCCAATACCCAATTGTAAATAAGGAGAAACTTCCTCCCCAACCCAAACATCACCATTTTGAAGTAATTCGGCAAAATTATTATTCATTACTGCACTTATGTATGCTTTAGCTTTTGCATCTCCATCTTCAGCATAAAACTTCGGCATTTCGGCATATGGAGTATAATAATTTCTAACAGTAGAAGCTGTAATTGCATCATTTAATAATGCTTGATGTTTGGAAAATAAATTCATGTTTTAGTTTGTTAAAGGTGCGAATGTATAAAGTTTCTAGTAAAACTAATATGTCTTAACAATCGATAACCATAACTATAGAGTATGAAAATAAATTCATTAGACCTAACCTAAGTCTGTTTGTATATTTTTTTCTTATTTCTTTTTCTTTATAAATATTGCTATCCATAATTTAATTTAATTTAATAGGTGTGGGTTCTCTCCTTTTTATTTGCACAATTTATGGCTCAAAGTAGGGTAGACTTTTCACTCCAATCTTCTTTCCCCAATATTATAACCTGATTAGAGTTAGGAAGTATTTTCGCTAATATCCTTAACGCGGAAATAACTATAACACAACTATAAATTGATTAATCTTTATATTAACAGCTACATACTTGTGCATATTGAATTAATTTAATTCACTTTTAAGCTATTCTTTCTCTTTTTTAAAATAGAGTGTTTATTAATCTACAATATGTACCCCAATTTAATCCCGAAGGGTAAATGAATCATAGAAAAAAATGAATGTTTTAAAAAAGTAAGTCATTGATAAATAGGATAAGAAAAGTTGGGATAAAAAATAAAAGTTAAAAAGACTTGTGTAAGCAATAAAGTAGATTACTTTTGCCACCCCTAAAAGAAACAGGGCTATTTGAAAGA
>JBILBF010000005.1:0-105928 GCA_044353855.1 Bacteroidia bacterium | reverse complement strand
AGATGGTTAGAGCACAGGATTCATATCCGTCAAATGACGGACGGCAGTTCGAAAGAAAAAAAATAGTTCTTAAAGTTAAAATATGGCGGGGTTCCCGATAGCTATCGGGACAGATGGTTAGAGGACAGGATTCATATCCGTCAAATGACGGACGGCAGTTCGAAAGAAAAAAAATAGTTCTTAAAGTTAAAATATGGCGGGGTAGCTCAGATGGTTAGAGCACAGGATTCATAACCCTGAGGTCGGCAGTTCGATTCTGCTCCCCGCTACTAAGCTTCGCAACATTGCGAGGCTTTTTTTTGCAATGTTTATAGTATATGTTCTTTATTCTGAAATCCATAACCAAATATATATTGGGTATACTAGTGATTTACTGAATCGATTTAAATCACACCAAACATTAGCAACAAAAGGACACTCCATAAAATATCGACCTTGGAAAGTTGTGTATTTAGAATATTTAGATTCTAAAACAAAAGCATTGGAAAGAGAGAAGCAATTAAAAACATCAAGAGGTCGAAACTTTATTAGAATGGAAGTTTTACCTCCGCTTTGTGAAATTGGATTCATATCCGTCAGCTGACGGACGGCAGTTCGATTCTGCTCCCCCTCTTCATTAGGAAGTTCTACCGATGACCAAAGGGTTTAGCATTAGCTACAAAAATTTCGAATCATTCAAATATAAAAATAATAATCCTTTAAGATTTGTTGTCTATTTCTTTAACCCAAGATTTGCTTCAATCATTACCGATATTTCTTCGGCAATTTTAGCACCAACCAATTTAGGGATTGTTATGTTATGGTCGACATTGGCAACTTTAAATTCCGACTGAAGGATTATTGTTTCTTTGGAAATAGTTATGGTACCGGGAATTGTTCTATTTTTTTCAACACCGTGAATAGTAAGTTTGCCTGTTACGGTAACTTTGTAAACACCTTCTTTAGACAAGTCTAATTCTTCATTTATTTTTCCTTTAAACGTGCTATTTGCAAACTTTTCACTTTCCATATACTTCTCATTAAAGTGTTCTTCCATTAATTTATTAGGAAAGCCAAAGGAAGTATTGGCAACACTAAAGGCTATCTCATGAGACTGGGCATTTAACACACTTAAGGCTTTTACTGATGTTGCCGAAATATCCTCTACTGGCGTTTTGGAAAAGAAATTAATTTTAGCTGTTGAGGTTGAGTATAACTGTGCGTTTACGAATAAGGTAAATACTAAAATAGTACTTGCTGTTAAAAATATTTTTTTCATAGTGTTATTGATTAATGATCAAATGAAAATGTACGTGAAATATTAAAGCCAAAACGAAGTTCGGTAAATGCAATAGGATTCGAATTTCGTGCCACAAATTGTTGTTCGATTAATCCAACACTATTGGTGAAATGTAATTGAAATACATGTCCTCCAGTTTCAATATCAAACCCAAAAGCTATAGCATCATAATACGTTGCCTCCCCTTTGTTGTTTTTAGGTTGGTCTCTTCCATTCAAACGAGGAATATATTCTACATTAAACCGGGTACTACGACTCATTTTAATGGATGTTCCTAAACCAACGGCATAAACATCATTGGGTGTTTGGGTATTGGGTACTAAGTTATAATGTACAATTGTTGGACTTACTATTACCGAAACATAATCATTGAATTTACGGGTAATAATTACTTGACCACAATAGGATAAACGAGAAGTGAATAGGTTATTTCTTGTTTTATCTTGAAACGCTAGTGTGCTAATGGCTGTACTACCAAACAATCCAATACTAATCGGATGACCATTTTTTTGTTGTTGCAACAACTGGTATTTTAAAAAGCCATCATACGTTTTACCTGTAGTACTTCTTCCCAACCCCACCATTAATCTATCCGTTATTCCATATTCAAAACCAAGTCTCATGGTTGCAGCATCCAATCCAAAAAAATCATAGGCTCCTTTTTCAATCGAACCAAAACGATGTTGAATGCGAAAGTCAAGATGTTTTGATTTCATGGTTTCATTGCTTTGTAAATTAACCACACGGGTTGATTTAAACGTAGCATAAACAGGTGTTGGTTTGGCGGGTGTTTCATTCTGCAACATGTTCAATAAATCATCTTGAGCATATACTGAAACTATACTGATACAAACAATTATTAGTAGTAAATAATATTTCATATACAACTTAGTTATTAGGTGTTCCTGCATCAATCCAACTTTGTAATTTGGCTATATCGGCATTACTCAATGGGCCTGCAGAGGGCATTGTTTTTTCATCAATAGCTCTTACTTTCACTCTTGTAATATTGGCTGTTAATTTAGTATAATCAGACAAATCCGGTGAAGTAGCACCAGATTGATGGCAGTTTGATGAAGCACAATTAGATGCAATCAATGGTTGAATATCAGAAGAGTATGTAACAGTTGTTGGAGTAGTAGTTGATGTTTGATTGGGATAAAGTTCCTCCTCATTATCATAATAACACCCTGAAAGTATTACAATGCTTAACATGATTAATGACCCTACTTTTTTCATATGAATAGTTACGATTGTTTGCTACTTATGTTTGATACTGTATTAATCTATTTCAATTTTTTCTTGTGAAATGCCATGACAACTATTACAGGAACCTTCTACTGTTTTGGTATTCATCTCATTTCTTTTGTTTTGTTTGTTCACCACTACTGGATAAAATCCTCCTTTAAAATTTAGGATACGTTCGGTATAAAAATTTCCATTTGGGTCAATAATCAAAGTATGTAATAATTCACCTGAACTATTTGGTCCAGTCCACAATTCAACTTTACCTTCTGCTTTAGAGGAATTGCTTTTTTTATATGCTGTACCAGCAACATACCACCATCTTTGAGATGCTTCGTTGTTAGAGCTGTGGTGACAACTCATACAATTTTCACCGGCATTGTGGCTTGATTCGCCAGCTGAACTTTCTTCAGGATTTTTCATCACCTCATCATAATGAGAACACGATTGAACCACACTTATGAAAACAATAAGAACTAATAAGAATAGTGTCTTTTTCATATATCGAAGTTATTCATTACTAATATATAAAATACATATATTATATCAGCTAAAATAAACATTTGTTTTATCACTAAAACTCTGAAGCTTTCATAAAACTAAGTAGTTCTGTATTATTGGATGTGCGAATCCCCTCCTTTTTTCCTTCCCACCATTTTTGTCCATTGTAGATAAACACAATATTATCTCCCATGTCAAATAAACTTTTCATATCATGGGTATTGATAATGGTTATGATATCATATTCTTCAGTAATCTCTTTGATAAGTGCATCAATTAAACGCGAAGTAATGGGGTCTAATCCTGAGTTTGGTTCATCGCAAAATAAATATTTAGGATTGAGCGCCATAGCCCTTGCAATTCCAACACGCTTTTTCATACCACCACTTAATGATGATGGAAACAATTTATTAACGTTTTCTAGATTGACTCTTTTCAAACAAAAATTAACACGCTCTAAAACTTCAGCTGGAGTTTGTTTGGTAAACATACGCAGTGGGAAAGCAATATTATCTTCTACCGTTAATGAATCAAATAAAGCAGTACCTTGAAACAACATTCCAATTTCTTGACGAATAACTTTTTTTTGGTTGTAATCCATCGAAACAAAATCTCGGTTATGGTAAGTAATTTCACCTTTATCAACCTCCTCCAACCCAACCATTGTTTTCATCATTACACTTTTACCACTTCCACTTGCACCAATTACAAAGTTACATTGCCCTTTATAAAATTTGGCACTTACATCATTTAACACTTGCTTATCGCCAAATGATTTATAAATATTTTTAATTTCAATCATTGCTTATACTCCAAGTAAAAGTTGTGAAATAATATAATCTAAAAAGATAATCCCCATACAGCTATACACCACAGCTTTGGTGCTTGATTGACCAACCTCGAGTGCGCCCCCTTCCGTTTTGTATCCATGAAAAGAAGAAACACTGGTGATAACAAAAGCAAAAGAAGTAGCTTTTATCATGGCAAACCAAACAGAAAAAGGAATAAAATCCGATCGTAGACCCTTAACAAAAAAATCAATTTTAATGATTCCAGAAAGTTCTCCTGAAATAGCTCCACCTATTAAAGAAAGTGCCATTGCATATACAACTAATAACGGAATGGTAAACAAGCCGGCCACAATTTTGGGCAACACCAAATAATTGCGAGAATTAATTCCCATAATTTCTAAGGCATCAATTTGTTCAGACACTTTCATTGTTCCTATTTCAGAGGAAATAGAAGACCCAACCTTACCCGCTAAAACCAAACTTGTAATGGTTGGAGAAAATTCTAAAATATTAGAATCGCGCACAATTCGGCCAATCATATAATCGGGCACCAAACCCGATACGAGTTGGAAACCTATATGAACGGTAGAAACGGCTCCTGTAAACAATGATATTAAAGAAACGATACCCAAGGAACCTAACCCTATTGAATCCATTTCGCGAAATAATTGCTTTAAAAAAACTTTTAATCGCTCAGGGCGAGAAAATAAACTTGCTAAAAAGAGGACGTACTGTCCTGTAAATTGAAAAAATTTCATATTGTTTAAAACCTTTTGCGAAAATGCATGTAAATATATTAATCCGTACAAGTATTTTTGGCTTTTAATCATAAAATGAATAATTCAACTAAATTGATCGTAGTAACCGGTTGTACCAAAGGAATAGGCTTTGCTATTTGCAAACAATTTGCAGATAATGGGTTTTCGATTGCTGGGTATGCACGAAATCAAAAGGATATTAACGAAATGCAAAGCTCATTTGAGCAGCGCTATCCTCAACAACAGTTTTTATTTGTATCAGCAGATGCATCTAAAAAATCGGATGTACTCGAGTTTGCCAAAAAGGTAAATGCTCAATTTTTGTCGGTAGATGTATTGGTTAACAATGCAGGTGTTTTTTTACCAGGCAGTATACTGACAGAAGAAGAAGGGACTTTGGAAACACTAATGGAAACAAATGTATACAGCGCGTATTATATAACACGAGCTTTACAACCCATCCTTAAACGAAATGTGTTTAATATTTGTAGCATTGCTAGTTTGCAAGCTTATCCTGCAGGAGCATCTTACACCATTTCCAAATTTGCCTTGTTGGGCTTTAGTAAACAGTTAAGGCATGAATTTATGCATTCAAATATTAAAGTAACATCTGTAATGCCTGGTGCAGTTCTAACCAATACTTGGAGTGGTGTTGATTTACCCCCTACACGATTTATACAACCCGAAGATATTGCGAAAATGATGTATACCATTTATGATTTAGGAGATGGAGCAGATTTAGAAGAGTTGGTGATTAGGCCTCAGTTGGGAGATATCTAGTTAATAGGATTTTTGATTTTATGGCTGTTTGGTTTTGACTTTCTTATTTATTTTTTCAGTTTTTTCACTCTTAATAAAAATTAGCTTTGCATACGTTGAATATTACAGATTACATTCAGATTTAAATCCTTGAGCCTAAAAATTAAAAGATGAATTCTTATATACCCAATTTTACAAAATATACGCGCAGAAAAACGTCAACTGTTACTGTAGGAGGCTTATCCATTGGCAGCGATTTTCCTATTCGCATCCAAAGTATGACAACAACTGATACGATGGATACTGAAAAATCGGTAGCGCAAATTATACGCATGGTTGATGCCGGCTGTGAGTTGGTGCGATTAACCGCTCCAAGCATGAAGGATGCCGAAAATCTTGCACATATTAAAGCTGAGCTCAACAAAAAAGGTGTGTTTGTTCCGTTGGTTGCAGATATTCATTTTACACCCAATGCTGCAGAGATTGCTGCACGTTTAGTTGAAAAAGTACGTGTAAATCCAGGTAATTATGTTGACAAGAAAAAGTTTGAATTAATCGACTATTCGGATGCTGATTATGCCGAAGAATTGGATCGGATTCGTACTAAGTTTACACCACTTGTGAGCATTTGCAAAGAATACGGAACTGCCATGCGCATTGGAACGAACCATGGTTCGCTAAGCGACCGAATTATGAGTAGATATGGAGATACAGCTCATGGAATGGTGGAAAGTGCAATGGAGTTTTTACGTATTTGCGAGGATGAAAACTATTATAATATTGTGTTATCCATGAAATCGAGTAACCCAAAAGTAATGGTTGAAGCTTACCGTTTATTGGTTAAAACAATGAATGATCATAACATGCATTATCCACTGCATTTAGGAGTTACAGAAGCCGGGGATGGAGATGATGGAAGAATAAAATCAGCATTGGGAATAGGAAGTTTATTAGAGGATGGTATTGGAGACACTATCCGTGTTTCGCTTACCGAAGATCCTGAATTTGAAGTACCTGTTGCTCAAAAACTCGTTGCGCGATATGAACAAAGAGTTTTACATACTGAAATTCCATTTTCCTTAACAACAGAAAATGTATTAAACAATTGGAATCCATTTGAATACAGTAAACGTTTAACCACAGAGGTAGCTAATATTGGAGGAAACAATGTGCCTCGAATTGTAGCAGATTTTAGCAATACGATAGAATTGAAACCTGAAATGCTTGGACCAGTTGGACATAACTACGATAGTAAACTCGACAAGTGGCATATGACGGATATGGGTTGCGATTTTATATACAGAGGCCATTATACAACAAACTTTATGTTGCCAAATGGGGTAAAAGGAATTTACGAAACTGCTGTTTGGAATAATATACCCGACAAGGTGAATAACTACCCTATTTTTAGCTTAAATCAATACATTAATGCTGCGGCAACATCGCAAACACTTAATTTTATACAACTAAACGCAAATGAGTTAAATGATCAAACTATTATTTATTTAAGCCATGAAACCAAAATAGTTTTATTACTCAGCAGTACCAATCAACATGCAGTTGCCGAATTGCGCAATACCTTTTTACGATTTAAACAACTCGGTTTGCACCACCCTGTAATTATCAACAGAATATATTCGATGGCAGATGAAGAACAATGTATGTTGTTTGCGTCTACTGACACCGGCAGTTTATTTACTGATGGCTTAGGTGATGGCATTATGCTGAGCAACCTTCAGTTAAAACAGAACCGTTTAAATGCAATTGGATTTGGTATTTTACAAGCAGCAAGGGCACGCATTACCAAAACAGAATACATTAGCTGCCCAAGTTGTGGACGAACATTATTTGATTTACAAGAAACAACAGCCTTAATTCGAAAATACACTGATCATTTAAAAGGGGTAAAAATTGCAATAATGGGCTGTATTGTAAATGGCCCAGGTGAAATGGCCGATGCTGATTATGGATACGTAGGATCAGGGCCAGGTAAGATTACCTTATATAAAGGTAAAGAAGTTGTAAAAAAAGGGGTAAACAAGGAAACAGCCGTTGATGAATTAATTGGAATTATAAAAGAAGATGGTTGTTGGATAGATAAACCCTCCATGCAACCTTAAACATAATAATAGCGTCTTAAACATATAATTAGTTTTGCCATTGCACCTTTTTTTATATTATTGCACCATACTATCATTAAGAAAACATAAATAAAAACATATGAAAAAGTTAATTTTTACAGGACTTGCAATAGCTTTTGGCTATTCAAGTATTGCACAAAAGCTGGCTCTACCAGCTGAACCCAACGTAAAAGCATCAAACAAAGCTGTTCGCAATCAAACAAAGTCATTTTCTAAAGACAATATTTCTGAATGGTTTAGTGTTGAAGAAATGGTAAATGCTTCAGATTTAGGAACAAATTCTTCTTCTGGTATCTCTTTTATGTACCCAGATTCGAATGCCAAAAGTATTTTTGCTAGCGGTCAAACGAGCTATGCTACATGGCAAAGTATTGGACATGTTTTGGATCCAAAAGACGATGTAATATTATTTACACCTAACCCTGACAAAAAACTTACTAAATATGTAAGTTATAAATTAGATTCCATCAGCTTTCCATATTCATATTTACGTTACAATGATTCAGTAGATGATGGACAAGGTGGTAAATTAAAAGTAGTAGATACATTATTTGTATTTTATTATTTAGGAAGTCAAATTCAGAGAAACTCATTTACAGGTTCTGGAGATAAAATTCCACTAATTGGATACAATACAAGTGGTAAACAAACTGCAGCTAATTATTTCAAATCAGATACCATATTATTAACTGATGCTGATTCAACTGTAGTAGAAAATATTGATGGCTTTGAAACTAGTTTTGGAGTTAAAAGATATACAATAGCAGCTCCTTCGGGCATGGCTATAAATGCTAATAAAGGATTAAATCAAAATAACTTAATTGGTGCTACATTTGTATACAAACCCATGTTGCCTACCATTCGTGGTGTAGATACTGCTGTTATGCTTTTGCAACAAAACCCTATTGATTATCCAAATGTATACAGAGCAAATTATTGGGGATACAGTTCTATTACTGCAAATGAAGGTGCAGATTGGGTAAACCCTACTTATTACAATTCTTCTCAATTTGCTGTAATATGGCAGTCATACGGTCAAAATGCAAATTGGGCAAATTTATATGTACCGGGTGGAGGATTTGTAAGAGCTCGTTACATGGAAATGGATTTCTTGGTTACTACAACATCAGGAAATGTTGGTATCAAGGATATTAACAATGATGAATTTGCAATGACAAGTGTATATCCTAATCCAGCACAAGTTGGTGGAACTGCGGTATTAGGATTTAATTTATTAAATGCTGGAACAGTTCGTATTGCAGTTTACAATATTGCAGGACAATTGGTTAAACATGCAATCAACGCAAAATATACTGTTGGTGCTCATGAAGAATCAATTGACTTAACAGGATTAAAAGCAGGTATCTACATGGTAAACATGACCATTAATGGTGCAAGCATTACTAAAAAATTGACTATTACTGAATAAGTAATAATCCAACATAAAAAAGTCCGCTACTGTATAGGTAGCGGACTTTTTTTATGTACTTTTTTTAACTTTTAAAATATTAGTCTTGTTTACTTTTTATACCTTTGCGAGCTGCAAAGTATCCCATTGGAATATAAGCAGCAACTAAATCAATCATCATAAACCATATTGGAGAAGGAAGCAGTATACAATTGGCAATTCCTCCAACTAAAAACAACAATGCAATGCTCATTGCATAGATCATTTTATGATTCACTGCAATTATTGCTGCCAATAACGCCCCTACAAAAGTACCTAATGCATGGGCTAAAAAAGGGAAAACAAAATGCTTAGGCTCAAACAAATGCATTGAAGCGATTAACCCTTCCATTGTAGTATTATCGGCACCATTAGGTGGAACCACTCATCATAATAATCCCCATGTTTACAGCACTTCCGATTATAGATCCTGAAATGACAGCTTAACTATTCTTAAGTATTGAATTCATCATTCAAGTTTTAAGTTGGTAGGTTTACTCTCCTTAAAATATGTTTAAAACATATTAAATCTGATGGTAACTTATGTAAAAATACACTTTATTTAGTATTGCAAAAAAAATCCCTTGCCTTGCGGCAAAGGATTTTTATATATGAGTATTGATGTAGCACCAATACTAAACCCTCATCATACTCGGGAGGGAATACCGGCTATTGAATTGAATCGCACTTCAAATTGACTGTATATTATGCATCAATTTTAGCATATTTAGCATTGGCTTCAATAAATTCTCTACGAGGAGGAACTTCATCACCCATTAACATGCTAAAAATATGATCTGCTTCTGCTGCGCTATCAAGTGTTACACGTTTTAATGTACGCTTATCAGGATCCATTGTTGTACTCCACAATTGTTCGGCATTCATTTCTCCTAAACCTTTATACCGTTGAATTCCCACACTGTCTGGGTTTCCTCCTTTTGCCAAACGTTGAACAGCTTCTTCACGTTGTGACTCTGTCCAGCAATACTCTTCTTCTTTTCCTTTTTTAACTAAATACAAAGGAGGCTGGGCAATATAAATATATCCAAACTCAATAAGCTCTTTCATATAACGGAAAAACAAAGTTAATATCAACGTACGAATGTGGCTTCCGTCCACATCAGCATCCGTCATAATAATAACTTTATGGTAACGAAGCTTATTCATGTTTAATGCTTTGTTGTCTTCTTCAGTTCCAATAGTTACACCAAGACCCGTAAACATGTTTTTGATTTCTTCGTTTTCGTAAATTTTATGTTCCAGTGCTTTTTCTACATTTAAAATTTTACCCCTTAAAGGTAAAATAGCTTGGAAAGCACGGTTACGACCCTGTTTAGCTGTTCCACCAGCCGAATCTCCCTCAACCAAATATATTTCACATAAAGCAGGATCTGTTTCTTGGCAATCAGCTAGCTTTCCTGGTAACCCACTTCCGCTCATAGCACCTTTACGCTGAACCATTTCACGTGCTTTTTTAGCAGCATGACGAGCAGTAGCAGCTAATATTACTTTTTGAACAATAAGCTTGGCTTCTTTTGGATTTTCTTCCAAATAATTATTGAGCATCTCTCCTACACATTGGTCAACAGCACCTGTTACATCACTATTCCCTAATTTAGTTTTAGTTTGACCTTCAAATTGTGGCTCTTGCACTTTAACCGAAATAACTCCTGTTAATCCTTCTCTAAAATCATCACCAGCAATTTCGAATTTTAGGTTTTTGAACATTCCTTCTTTTTCTGCATAGGATTTTAAGGTTCGTGTTAATGCCCTGCGAAAACCAGCAACGTGAGTTCCTCCTTCGTGGGTATTAATATTGTTTACATATGAGTGTAAATTTTCAGTATACCCTGTATTGTAAATCATGGCTACTTCAACCGGTACACCTGACTTTTCACCTTCTACATAAATAGGTTCAGGCAATAATTTTTCACGCGTTCCATCTAGATAGTTTACAAATTCTCTAAGTCCACCTTCACTGAAAAAAGATTCTTCACGTAACTTACCATCTTCATCAACTCGTTCATCCTTTAATGTCATGCGAATACCTTTGTTTAAAAAAGATAATTCACGCAAACGAGCCGCAATGGTATCAAACTTATATTCACCAATGGTAAAAATGCTTAAATCTGGTTCAAAATAAACCAACGTTCCATTTTTATCAGATTCCCCAACTACTTTTACATCATACAATGGCTTACCACAACTGTATTCTTGTTGGAAAATTTTTCCTTCACGGTAAACAGTAGCACGTAAAAGTATTGATAACGCATTCACGCAACTTACTCCTACTCCGTGTAAACCTCCTGATACCTTGTAGGTATCTTTATCAAATTTACCTCCTGCATGAAGAACGGTCATTACCACTTCTAAAGCAGATCTGCCTTCTTTTGCGTGAATACCTGTTGGAATTCCTCGTCCATCATCTAAAACAGAAATTGCATTGTTAGGATGAATGGTTACAAAAATATTTTTACAATATCCAGCCAATGCTTCATCTATTGAGTTATCTACTACTTCATAAACCAAATGATGCAACCCTCTAGTGCCAATATCACCAATATACATGGCTGGGCGTTTCCTAACGGCTTCTAAACCTTCGAGTACCTGTATATTATTGGCATCGTAATTTTCTCTGTTATTTTCTAAACTATCTGACATTTTTGAATGCTAAAAGTGAACGGTAAAAATACACCCAAACCTACGATTAACCTAAATTAAACATCATTCAAAGCCTTTACTTTTCCACAACTTTTCCTCTACTTTTAGGTTGCGTTAAGTTATTAATATAAATTGCAAGAATGTCAGTGTTTAAATCGGAAAATTTTTCTTTCAGAATTGCGTTTTCTTTTCTGTTACTTATTCTTCCTGTAGGAATTGGATTAGCTGGATATATGCTCATCGAAAAATATGGTTTTTTGGATGCATTGTATATGTCGGTTATTACAATAGCTACAGTAGGTTATGGTGAAGTAATACCACTTTCTGATAACGGCAGAATTTTCACTATTTTTTTAATCGTTACCAATTTAGGAGTTTTCGCTTATGCACTTTCGTTAATCACAAGCATTTTAATTCAAGGAGAGTTTTATCGAAAATTTAAAACAAATATGATGAAAAATAAAATTTCAAAATTGCGCAATCATGTTATTGTTTGTGGTTATGGCCGTAACGGTAAAGAAGCAGTGGCTATTTTGATTCGAAAAAAAATACCCTTTGTGGTTATTGAGCGAAACAAAGAAGTAGCAAGTACACACTTAGAAGGCAGTGAATTTTTATTCTTAAATGAAGATGCTATTGTGGATGAAATTTTACTTGAAGCTCAAATTGAGCATGCAAGAGGTTTGATAAGCACACTATCTGATGATGCCGACAATGTTTATGTTGTATTAACAGCAAGAGAGTTAAATCAAAAAATGGTTATTGTGAGCAGAGCTTCAAAGGATGCAACGGTTAAAAAACTAAAACGAGCTGGTGCCAATAATGTAATTATGCCTGATAAAATTGGAGGAGCACATATGGCTTCATTAATTATTCAGCCTGATGTAAAAGAATTTTTAGACATTATATCTGGTCAAGGAGAAAATGTACAACTAGAAGAATTTGATTTTGGAAAAATTAGAGAAAGATTTAGTGGACATACTATTGCCGAATTAAATTTAAGGCATATTACGGGGGTAAATGTAATTGGATTAAAATCAATAACAGGAGACTATACAGTGAACCCTGATATTTTTGCTGAACTTGAATTAAATACAAAACTCATTGTACTGGGAACAACTGTTCAGATGGATTTACTTAAATCAAAACTATTTCATTAAAAAGAGAGAACGATAACGCTAAACATTCTGTTATTTCCAGAGCAAAGAACTATCGCCATAGCTCAAAAAACGATACTCGTTTTGCAAAGCATAATTGTATATTTTTTTCCAATCATCACCCACAAATGCAGCTATCAATAATATCAACGTGTTTTCTGGTTGATGGAAATTTGTAATCAGCGCATTAACCATTCTAAAGGTATAACCTGGTACAATGATAATTTGTGTACTTCCTTGTAAAACGGATTCATTCGTTTTTTCTAAAAAATCAATAATAGCTGCAATAGATTGTGCTGCCGTAATATTAGAAGCATCCGTTTCGTAGGGTGTCCATTGTGAAATAGCAACTTGTTTCTGGGCTTTTTGTTGCAACAATTGAACTCCATGCCAATACAAACTTTCCAAGGTACGCGTGCTTGTTGTGCCAACAGCTATTAGCATTCTCTTTTCGGCAATACAGTTGTACATACTTTTAAGAGCATCTAAAGTAACAAATAAAGTTTCTTCATGCATTTCATGCTCGGCTAGTGTATCCGATTTTACAGGTTTAAACGTTCCAGCTCCAACATGCAGTGTAACTTCTTCGCGTTCACAATTTTTAGCTGCTAAGTTTTCAAACACCAAATCGGTAAAATGCAAACCAGCAGTTGGTGCAGCTACCGAACCTTGAACTTTTGCATAAATGGTTTGGTAACGCTCTTCATCACTCACTTCCGTTGCGCGATTTAAATAAGGTGGCAGTGGAAGAATTCCTGCATAATGCAATACCTCAGCAAAAAATAACGTTGGGTGATTCCAACTAAATATTACGACAAACAACTCACCAATTTTCCCTTGTTGCTTAACAGATAATTGAATTATTCCGTAAGGTGTTTCTACTTCTTTAATTAGTATTTCGTTTTCTTTCCAACGTTTGGCATTTCCCACCATACATTTCCATGAACAAGTTTGTTTACTGGCAAATGCAAGTTGATAATCTAAATGATTTATTGGTTCAATACAAAACACTTCAATTTGAGCGCCTGTAGCACGGTTAAATAAGAGCCTAGCATGAATAACTTGTGTATTGTTAAATACAATAAGTGAATTTTCTGGAATCTCGGTATCAATCTGATTAAATACCGACTCAGTAATTTTAGCATCTTTGTATACAAGCAATTTGGATAAATCGCGTTGTTCCAATGGAAACCTGGCAATTCTCTCATCAGGCAATTCGTAACTAAAGTTTTTTATATTAATGTGTTTGGGATCCATTTGATGTTAGGATGACTTTACCAAAGCCTATTCCAGTATATATTGTCTGAAGACTCGCTTTGTTAAACTCAGCGAGACATTGATTTATTATCAAAAACTAACGGCCTTTAAAACTAGGCTTACGTTTCTCTACAAATGCATTCATTCCTTCTTTCTGATCTTCACTAGCAAAACACATGTAAAAATTCTTGCGCTCAAAGGTTAATCCTTCTTGTAAACCTGTATCAAATGCTTTAAGAACACTTTCTTTAGCCAATCTTATTGCAACAGGAGATTGTTGAGCAATTTCGCTGGCAAGTTTTGCGGCTTCTTCTAAGTACAATTCTTCGGGTACAACTCTATTAATTAAACCAGCATCCAACGCTTCTGCTGCTGAAATAAACTTACCTGTTAAAACCATTTCCATGGCTAACACTTTACCAACAGCACGCGTTAATCTTTGCGTTCCACCAGCACCAGGCATAATAGCCAACTTAATTTCGGGCTGACCAAATTTTGCAGTTTCGCTAGCTACTATCATATCACATGTCATAGCTAATTCGCAACCGCCCCCTAAACAAAAACCACTTACGGCAGCAATTACCGGCTTTTTGGTTTTGCGTATTTGATCCCATGTTTCAAACTGATCTATTTTAAGCATGTCAATAGCTGTGCGGCTTTCCATTTGTTTAATATCAGCACCTGCGGCAAAAGCACGTTCGTTGCCAGTAATGATTATACAGCGCACCTCATCATTCGCATCAAACTCTGATAAAGCATGTTTGATTTCTTGCATCAATTGTAAATTGAGGGCGTTTAATTCCTTTGGGCGGTTTAAACGGATAAGTGCAATATGAGGTTGGTATTGAGATTCGGCAAGGATAAATTCGTAGTTCATGAGTAATCTGAATATATTTGCAGCGAAAATAAGACAATCTATGAAGCAATCAACATAGATTTAGGGAACAAAAGAGGGATTATTTTGTAAAAACGTTTGCATTTAAAAATAATTAGCCCATATTTGCAGTCCTTTTTAACAAAATACTGACATGAGAGTTTGTGATTTAACTGGTAAGAGTGCAATGGTAGGAAATAAAGTTTCTCACTCTAACGCCAAGACTAAGAGACGTTTCTACCCGAATTTACAGGATAAAAAATTCTTTATTCCTGAAGAAAATATGTGGATTAGCCTTCGTGTAACTACCAAAGCTATGAAAACCATTAACAAGAAAGGCATCACTGCAGTATTACGTGATTGGGCCAAAAACGGAAAAATATAATTTAGGAGGATAAAGAGATGGCACGTAGCAAAAATAGAATTCAAGTTATAATGGAGTGCACAGAGCACAAAGATTCAGGCATGCCTGGAACTTCACGTTATATTACCAAAAAAAATAAAAAAACTACTACTGAGCGTTTGGAGTTGAAAAAATACAACCCAATTCTTAAGAGAGTTACCGTACACAAAGAAATTAAATAAATTGAACCATGGCTAAGAAGGTAGTTGCAACATTAAAAACGGGAGCTGGTAAAGATTTTGCCAAGGTTTTTCGTGCAGTAAAAAACAAAAAAGGGGCATACTCTTTTAAATCAGAAATCATTCCTAACGAAGACGTGAAAACGCACTTCAAGGGTTAATCATTAAACCCATTACGATATACAAAGCATTCTGAAAACCTCAGAGTGCTTTTTTTGTTTACAGATAAACTTGAATGAAGCGTTAGCTCCATTTATAATTGATACATTTGAACGTGGGACTATTCAATTTTTTTACCAAAGAAAAAAAAGAAAAACTCGACCAAGGGTTAGAGAAAACCAAGTTGAGCTTGTTTGACAAAATAAGCAAAGCGCTGGTAGGCAAAACAACTGTTGACGATTCTTTTTTAGATGCATTAGAAGAAATACTTGTTACTTCGGATGTTGGCATTCATACAACACTCAAAATTATTGATCGATTGCAAAAGCGTGTATCTATTGATAAATATGTTGGAGAGAAAGAATTAAATACATTATTAAAAGAAGAGATTGCGGCTTTACTAGAAGAAAATAATAATGATTCGCTTGCAACATTTGAAAACCTTCAGGATAAAAAGCCTTATGTAATTATGGTAGTAGGCGTTAATGGAGTGGGCAAAACAACAACCATTGGAAAGTTGGCTAATCAATTTAAAAAAGCTGGAAAAAATATAGTATTGGGTGCAGGCGATACCTTTAGAGCCGCTGCTGTAGCCCAACTTAAAATTTGGGGCCAACGAAATGATGTACACGTAGTAGATAATGGAATGAACACAGACCCTGCAGCCGTTGCTTTTGATGCCGTTAAATATGCAACCGAAAACAACGCTGATGTGGTGATTATTGATACTGCAGGTCGTTTACATAATCGTGTTGATTTAATGAATGAACTCACAAAAATAAAAAGGGTGATGAGTAAGATTATTCCTGATGCCCCACATGAAATATTACTGGTATTGGATGCAAGCACAGGTCAAAATGCTTTTGAGCAAGCCAAACAATTTACGGCAGCCACAGAAGTAAATGCATTGGCACTTACAAAATTGGATGGAACAGCAAAAGGGGGCGTGGTTATTGGCATAGCCGATCAGTTTAAAGTGCCAGTAAAATATATTGGAGTAGGTGAAGGAATTGATGACTTACAGCTATTCGACCGAAAAGAATTTGTAGATTCGTTATTTAATTAAGCAAAAATTGAAAACAAAACGTAAACAAGATAAAGTTAATATTGTAACACTAGGATGTTCCAAAAACATTGTAGACAGTGAAGTATTGTATAGCCAGCTAAAGGCTAATAAATTTGATGTAGAGCATGAATCGATGAAAGATGATGCGAATGTGATTATCATTAACACATGCGGATTTATTGATAATGCCAAGCAAGAAAGTATTGATACCATATTGCGGTATGCCGAAGCCAAACAAAATGGAGAGATTGATAAACTATATGTTACCGGTTGTTTATCCCAACGGTATATGCCCGATTTACAAAAAGAAATTCCCGATGTAGATCAGTATTTTGGCACTACCCATTTACCCCAATTGCTTAAAACATTAGGTGCAGATTATAAGCAAGAATTAATTGGTGAACGATTACTTACGACTCCTTCCCATTATGCCTATTTGAAAATATCAGAAGGCTGCGATAGACCTTGTTCATTTTGCGCAATCCCTATTATGCGGGGTAAACATATTTCAAAATCATTTGAGCAACTAGAAACGGAAGTAAAAGGTTTGGTTAAAAATGGAACCAAAGAAATATTGCTCATTGCACAAGACAGTACTTACTACGGGTTGGATTTGTATGGCGAGCGTAAGTTAGCTGAACTGCTGCGCAAAATGAGTGATGTAAACGGGTTGGATTGGATTCGGTTGCATTATGCTTACCCATCTCAATTCCCTTTGGATGCCTTGGATGTAATGCGCGAACGCGATAATATTTGTAACTATATTGATATTCCATTGCAGCATACCAGCGATAATATGCTTAAAATTATGCGCAGGGGAATTACAACTAAACGAACGCAAGAAGTAATCGATTCAATGCGCGATAAAGTTCCAGGTATAGCTATTCGTACAACATTAATTGCTGGTCATCCTGGTGAAACAGAACAAGATTTTAAAGACCTTTGCAAATTTGTGGAATACAACAGATTTGATAGACTTGGTATATTTACCTACAGCCACGAGGATGGAACCCATGCAGGAACGATGGTAGATGATGTACCTCAGGAGGTAAAGGAAGAAAGAGCGGCAATTGTAATGGATATTCAACAAGGTATTTCGGCTGAGTTAAACCAACAAAAAGTAGGTAAAACATTTAAAGTATTGTTTGATCGAAAAGAAAATGGACAATTTATAGGCCGAACAGAATTTGATTCGCCCGAAGTAGATAATGAAGTAATTGTAGATGCAAAAACTAATTTTGTACGTGTAGGTGATTTTGCTCAAGTAGAAATTACCGCAGCTGAAGAGTTTGATTTAATTGGGCGAGTTGTCAGCTAACTATCGTTTATACTTTATTGCGTTACATACTTCTTCAATATCGAATGAAAAGTCAACCCAATAACCCAAATTTGAATAACCGAAAAACAACTAACTACTTTGGTATATAAAAACATCCCATTAGCTGAAACCCATCTGTATTCAAAGTTGGTATTGGATTATGTTCATCAAAAAGAGGAGCTTAAACCCTTTTACCAATACACTCCAACAATGAGCTCTTTTGATGAGGTAATAGCCAATAGTGATTTTAACCAAGAAAAAAGAACTGTTTTGGTGGGTAGTTTGCTTCAACAATATGACGAAATTGGCATTGACAAAAAACATGCAAAATCTGTATTTGCTAATATAGAATCCCTCAAAGAAACAAACACCTTTACCGTTACTACAGGTCATCAATTAGCATTATGTACAGGTCCATTGTTTTTTATTTACAAAATACTTTCAACAATACGATTAGCTGAGGAACTCAATCTAAAATATCCAACAAAACATTTTGTGCCCATCTTTTGGATGGCAAGTGAAGACCATGATTTTGCTGAAATAAACCATGTATTTATTAACAAAAAAAAAATTGAATGGGATTTAAACTCTAACAACCAACCGGTGGGAGTGCTCTCAACAAATACAGTTAAGGATGCACTCGATAAATTGAAAGCTGAACTTGGTGAAAGCAATGCTCTTATTGAATTGTTTGAAAAAGCCTATTCAGAAAGTGATACTTTAAGTCAGGCAACGCGCAAAATTGTACACGCCTTATTTGCTGATGATGGATTGGTTATAGTGGAACCAAATACCCCATTGTTAAAAAAGGAATTGACACAAGTAATGCTTGACGATGTGTTAAAAAACAGTAGTTTTAATGCGTTAATTGATACAAATGGTAAACTAGGTAAAAACTATAAACTTCAAATTACAGGAAGAGAAATCAACTTTTTTTATTTAAACGCTGAAGGAAGAAACCTCATTAAAAAAACTAAAATGGGGTTTGAGGTAAACAATACTTCCCTTGTGTTTAGCGAAACTGAAATTGAAGCCGAGATACGTAATTACCCCGAACGATTTAGCCCAAATGTTGTCTTGCGACCTGTTTACCAAGAAACTATTTTACCTAACTTAGCATATATAGGCGGACCAGGAGAGATTGCTTATTGGCTTCAGTTGAAAGGTGTTTTTGCTACACATTCGATTCCATTTCCGATGATTGTATTGCGCAATTCTATGTTGTTATTGCCCAAATCCATATTGCATAAATTAGACAAACGAAGTATTACCATTGAACAATTATTTATAGCAGAAAATGAATTGGTTAAGCAGTTTATACAAGCCGAACATCCTTTAATCATTGATGAAGAAGCAATATTAATTGAACAAACCATACAAGCTGCTATTGATAAATTAATGCCCTTTGACAACAAAATTGCAGCCCAATTAATTGGGTGGAAATTGGCTGCCACTCAACAATTGATTACCCTAAAAAAAGAAATTGTTAAAAGCAAAAAAGAAAAAAGCGAGGCTGATATCCAATTATTATTAGCTATAAAACACCAGCTTTTTCCGAATAACGAACCTCAAGAAAGGCATGACACATTAGTACAATACACAGGTAATTACTACAAAGAAAGTATTGCACTTTTAAAGAAGCAGATTTTACCCTTATCGCATACAATGGATGTGGTTTTTTGGGATTAACTTAGGGGTAAGCAATTGCAATTACACCTTTCATATTTTTGAGTTCAATTATTTGATTTCCATCAGAAACTAAACACGTAAACTGTATTGAAAGTTGCTTTGTTTTTTGCCCTTTTTCATTCAATAGAAAAGGACTGACTTGTAACACTTGAAACTTGCTTTCTGAAGGCTGGTCAACTAGTCCGCTTGAAAATTGTTTTCCTGTTTCATCTTTCCATTCTATGTTAACTGTTGAAAACTGAAAAGAATCTATAATAAGTTTGCTTGAAAAATTAAAATTTGATTTACAACTCGTAACATTTAACGTGTTCACATTTTTACAAAATTGCATTGTGTCTTGTCCGTTTATATAAGTCATACACACTTTATACATACCTTTGGAATTGTATGAGTGAGGAACAATACTCCCCTCACCTACTTTTGAATCTCCAAAATCCCAAGTAACAATTGCATTTTTATTTACAGGAATACTATTAAACAAGAGTGTTTGCGAATCGATATAGTTTATCGTGAAATCTGTTTGTTTACCAACACGTGTGGGAGTTAAATAAACGGGTTGAGTGAGTATAGAAAAGCAACCATTGGGAAAAACTGCACTACAATTAATCGAGTAAATACCGTCTTGTTTAAACGTAGTTGTTACATTTTGATCACTCGAAAATTTAGCATTACCAAAATCCCATCCTATGATTGGCACTCCAATTCCGAATGGTAAAGCGGTGCATTGTAATTCATAATATCTTAAAACAGGTTGTTGTTGGTTGTAAAAAGGGTATGCTTTAACAAGTAAAGAAGAATCAATATTAAAGGGTGTTTGTACAGTATAATTTGTAAAACTAATAGCTAACTCTGGACGGCAACTTGTGCAAGATTGTTGGCTTAATTTTCCATTAAAAGTAAATACTCCATTGGGTGTTTGGTTAAAATCTGTATTCATAAAATAACCATCAACACCTGCAACAATAGATATAGCTGCATCATTTGCAAACCCATTCATGCTAAAAACGGGTATCCCTATTTGTTCTTGAGGCTCGTCTTTAGGCTTGCAAGAACCTAACTGTATAAGATATAGAATGGCAACAAATAGAATGCCTTTTTGCATTGTTTAGAATAGTTTATATCCTAAGGTAATTCTAATTCCTGAATTCCTATCAATTGAGTTGGATTTAAATTGAGCGTTAGTTGAAATATCCATTAAACCATATTGATAAGCAGATGTTACTATCCATTTTTTACCAGCCATGTATGAATAACCAATACTGAGTTGAATATCTTTGCGGTTTAGTGCGTTTAAATAGCCGTATTCTGTTTGTGATTTGTCTTGATCAGCGTTTGTTACATCACTACTGGCTTGTATAGCATATGCAAAAGTAACACCTGCATTTACATAATGATTTTTAACTACGTTATAGTGAATATTAACAGGAATTTCAACATAACTAATATGTTTGGTAACAATAACTGTTTGGTTATTTTCAAGTCCAAAACTAAAATTTACATCATCATATTTGCGGGCAGCCAAATTTTGATGGATTTGAGAATAGCTTAAACCTGCACTCAATCCCCATTTGGGAGCAATAAAATGATAGTATCTCATTCCAACATGACCATTAACGGCATCTACTATTTTGGAACCAATATTGAATGCATTGACACCAGCTTCTATTGCAACATAGTTTTTGTGTGCTCGTTCAATGGTTTCAAGGTAAAGGTTTTTCTTACCCATTGGACCAACTCCATTTACAGGGAAGTAAGTCATTGTTGACGTTGCTCCTAATTGCTGCATTTCAATACTAGGCTTGGTTATTACAATATTTTGTGATGCTCTGTATTGGGTATTATTATGTATATTTCTTGTATGTGTTTGTTTGTTATTGGGTTTGTTTTTGCCTCTTTTATCTTTAGTTGTAGGTGATGCCACACCTTTAGTTTGTTGGTTGTTTAAGGAATTTTGGGTAGTAGTCGTTTCGTTGTTGCCAGCAATAGCGGTAGATTGCATTGAAGCATCAGTTGAAATGGGTTGTGCTGCACTATTATCTGCAACTAAAATACTCTGAGTTGAAGGTAAAGCTTCTTGTTTGGCAATGGCTTTGGTAATACCCGAATTCCATAACATACCAACCGAAAGCCCAATACATACTACAGTAGAGAAAATAGCAGAAACATACTCTTTGCTGTTAGTTGCCCTATCGGCAGCAATAAGCTGTTGGGCTTTTTGCCAGTATTGCTCTTTTTGCACAAACTTTTTTTGTGAAAACCGCAACCGCAGCAATTGATCTAATTGTTCATCATTATTGTTCATAATGCGTATATTTTAACTGATGACATTGACTTTTTTATAATTTGTTTTAACAAGCTTCGGGCATTTGAAAGGTGCCATTTTGAGGTTCCTTCAGATATTCCCAACTCTTTTCCTATTTCTTTATGCGTATATCCTTCAAATACATACATGTTTAATACCATTTTACTTCCATCAGGTAATTTTTGAATACACCGATGAATATCTTCAGCATTCAATTTTGCCTCTGCTTCATTCATATCTATTGATGATTGGTGTCCCACTGGAAAAATATCCGTGTGTTGCATCAATGTTTTATAGGTTTTAGTTGACCTAAATTCATCAATTGTTGTATTAATCATGATGGTTACAATCCATTTATCAAAAGGTTGTTTGGCATCATATTTTTCAAGGTTATTTAATATTTTTAAAAATCCTTTGTTCACTAAGTCTGCAGCATCATTCTCATTTCGGGTATACCTGTATGAAATAGACATCAGCGTTTGAAAACAAAAATTATACAATGCATTTTCTGCTCTTGTATCCTTTTTGATGCACGCTTTGAGTATATCTAAATCTAGGTCTTTCATTCACATTCTAAAATAGTTATTAGCCTATTACTATCCTAATACTATTTAATCATTTTTACTAGCTGTATTGAATTTGCACTTTGCAGTTGAAATAAATACAATCCTTTTTCGAGCATATGGGTATTCATTATAATCTTATTCATCCCTCGTATTACTTTTATTGCTTCCACAGAACGTAATTGACCAACTGCATTATAAATACTAATTGTGAGTGTATTGCTTGTTGGACTAAAACATTCAATAGTCAATTCACTATCAAAAGGTACGGGGTATTTTTTGAGTATTGTTACTTTATTGGTTTCAATAACTGTAGTAGCTGTATCTGGTTTAATTTCCAAATAAGTACAACTGCTATCTTGGCATAATGCTCCAATTTGAGTGGTGAGGCATACTTTATACAATCCGTTTGTGTTAAAATAATGAATTGGAGAAACCTCCGTAGATGAAGTACTATCATCAAATGACCATACATATGTTGCGGGTTTATCTACTTCAGAAATATTGGTAAATACGGCAATACGCTTGGTTTGATTCATTGAATCAGGAAACAACTGGTACGTAAATTTTGCTTGGCAACTAGGTAAAATATCAATGATTTCAATTAGCTGACAAATACTATCGGCACAATTGGTACCACTCACCAATAAACACACCTTATACATACCCGTTGTATCAAATAAATGAGAAGGATTGGATACAGCAGAAATTTCATCACTCTCAAATATCCAAATTGAAGTAATATCTGGATTTCCATTAGTTGTATTTAAAAAATGAACCAATCGGGAATTGTTGGCATCATAGCTATAATCAAAAGTAGCAACACACGGTGTAGGGCTACTTTTATTGATGCGCACAAAAGTACATTGAGAGTTTAAACAACTGGAATCGGGAGTTGAAATATTTAAACAAACATAATACCAGCCATTGCTATTGTATTGGTGGGTGGGATTAATATCGGTTGATGTGATTGCATCGCCAAAGCTCCATAAATACAACAATGAATTTCCAATAGATTGGTTGGTAAAACTCACGCTTCCAATTGTATCATTAACGGTATAACTATACTGAGCACTGCAAAAAACAGGAGGAATTGTAACTAAATAACACACTGAATCGGTGCACCCAACTGTTTCAATCTTGAGGCAAACACTATCCGAACCTACTGGCAGACTTATGAAAGGATTTTCAATATTAGAAAGAACGTTGTTCGAAGGTGCATACCAACTGTAGGTTATAGCTACGTTGGTATCGGGCACATTCGAGGTGTTTAAAAGCTGTACTTTTCCAGCTAACGAATCAATACTCCAGTCAAAATCAGCTTTACATTGAGAATAGCATTGATTGTTTATCATGATAACAAACAATGCAAAAGCTATTTTTTGGAGCAAACTGTTAGTATGTTGAATGGGCATTGATAACGTATTCATAATTACGTGAACGGAATATAGATAGTTGGTTAAGATGGTGAAAATACCTGAAAAAAGTTGTTTTTGCTTACCTAATCCAAAATAAAAGGTAAAAAAAAAGCGTCAGAGTAGACGCTTTAATAACCTATACAATACCTATTTACAATAACGTATTGGCTAAATTAGCCAATTCACTGCGTTCTCCTTTTTCGAGGGTAATATGAGCATACATTGGATTATCCTTAACCCTGTCAATTAAATAGGAAAGTCCATTGGATTGAGAATCGAGGTAAGGCGTATCAATTTGGAAAATATCCCCTGTGAATACAATTTTGGTTCCTTCTCCTGCCCTGGTAATAATTGTTTTTACTTCAAGTGGCGTTAAATTTTGTGCTTCATCCACAATAAAAATAATATTCGACAAACTCCTTCCTCTGATATATGCCAAAGGGGAAACCATCAATTTTTCTTGGGTAACCAAATCTGTAATTTTTTGGTATTCCTTATCGGTTTCTTTCCATTGATTTTGGATTAATTTAAGATTATCCCACAAAGGCTCCATATAAGGATTTATTTTAGATTTAATATCTCCGGGTAAAAAACCAATATCCTTATTGCTTAAAGGAATGATAGGACGGGCCAAATAAATTTGACGGTACAATTGTTTTTGTTCCATAGCTGCTGCTAACGCAAGCAATGTTTTACCAGTACCAGCAACGCCTTGTATAGAAACCAACGAAATATTTGGATTTAATACCGCATGCATGGCAAATGTTTGCTCGGCATTACGGGGTTTAATACCGTATGCATTACGTTTATCTATTCGTTCTAAACTTTCGTTAATGGGGTTAAAAAAACACAACACAGCTGCTTTGTTATTTTTAAGCACATAATAATTATTGGCTGGTGGTTTTTCGTCAAACAATAATTGGTAAGAAATAAACCCTTCGGCATAAATTCGATCAATTACACTTTGTTTCACATTTTCCAATACCGTATTTCCCGTATGTAGTGAATCTACATTTTTGATTTTACCTGTTTCATAATCTTCGGCAAGTAAATCCAATGATTTGGCTTTGAGTCGGAGGTTTACATCCTTGGTAACCATTATCACTTTTCTATCTGGATGTTCATCGCGCATGGCAAGTGCACCATTAAGTATTCGGTGGTCGGCTTTGCGTTCACCAAATACACGTTCAGCATCTACACTGCTACGTTCGTGCATAATTACTTTAAACTTTCCCCTTCCTCTACCGTTTATCGGAATCCAATCGCTTAGGGTATACTCACCTGATAATTTATCTAAAAAACGAATAAACTCTCTTGCTTCAAAATTGATGGTATCATTTCCTTTTTTAAAGTTATCCAACTCTTCAAGTACCGTTATTGGAATAGCTACATCATGCTCTTGAAAATTTTTAACCGCTTGGTGGTCATATAAGATAACAGAAGTATCCAGTACGAATATTTTTTTTTCAGCAGGTTTGATTGAAGCAGTTTTTGTTTTGGTTGCAGTTTTTACTGGGATTTTATGAGCCATAATATAAGTTAATCGTCTGTTAAAAATTCAATGATTATCAAATGTTATGAATACACTATTAAGAAGTCTTAAAAAGTTGTGAACACTTGTGGGAAATTGAGTTTTAACAATGATAACTAAGGGCCAAAAAATTAAGCCTTAACCCGAAGCAAGCCTTCGGATTCTGAAACTAACTGATAAGGCTCATTTTGGACAATCATAAATCCATCCAAATCCACAAAATTTACACCTGCGCACAAATTAAATGCTGAAGAAATACCTACAGAAGTCTCAATCATACACCCCACCATGGTATGCATATGATGTTTTACGGCTTCATTTAAAAGCCTCAATCCGTTTAGGTATCCACCTGCTTTCATAAGTTTCATATTTACCCCATGAAATTGATGTTGGAGTGTTTCAAAATTGGCAGAATCACACACGCTTTCATCGGCTATTAATATAAACGGAGATTGTTTTTTTACATATACATATTCAGCATCCATTCCGGCAGGCATCGGCTGTTCTATCACATCAATATTATAAGCTTTTAGCCCGTTTAAAAACGACAACAACTTATCGGGATCTTTCCACCCTTCATTGGCATCAATAATCAATGGTTGAGTAGTCACTTTAGATAATGCTTGCAACAAATCGTGAGCATACTCTTCATTTACTTTTAGTTTTAGCCGGTTAAAACGAGCAAGGTTATGTGTGCGGTAAAAGCCGGCAATTTCATCAGCTGGCATAATGGGCAATGAAAACGATGTTGCAACTTGAAGCGGGTGTTGCACACCTAAATAATCGCATACCGTTTCGCCACTTTGCGCACACCTAAAATGTATGTAAGCACTTTCAATACCAAACCGCAAAGCATTAGGCAATATTAAGCTATCCAACAATAGCGTTAGTTCTTCAATGTGAATAGGCTCTGTGGGCGCAACTTTAACAAATCGTTCATACTCACTCAACATCCTTTCAGGTGTTTCGTTGTAGCGAATATTGGGGGCTACTTCTCCTCTACCTGTATACCTTCCATCACCAACGGTAATGATGTTATTGAGTTTAAAATCGGTTGCATTACGCGATAGTTTCCACGTGTATTTTAATTCAAGTCTGAGTGTTTCTATTTGCCAGTTAATTGCCATGCATTTCGTATTTAAATCAAAGGTCGATTAAAATATGGAATAATAACCTACACAGGTTACCTATTACTTCATCATTATATGTAAAAATTCCTTCACACATTTCACCCCATTAATCACGCCCTTTGTTCCCAATCCATTTAAGGCGTACATATTGGGAAATATGGCGTGTTTGGTTATAATAGTTTCTCGGGTTTTGGTTGTTGGGCGTATAGCTGCATAATGAGCAGTTACCGTAAAAGGAACAGTTATAACTTCCGCAATTTTTTGGGTGAGTTCTTCTTTATCTTGAGCCAATGGCGTTGCATCACTATTTTCCCATTGATACGTAGATCCACATTTAAATTTTCCGTTACCCATAGACACTATATATATTCCTTTTTTAACTACTTTAGTTAAGGTTAATAGCGGTGCTTCAAATTCCAATACATCCCCTTTACAGGGTATGATGTGTAGTTCGGTAAAAAAAGGATTGTTGTTCCCTTTAAATCCTTCACAAAATACAATATGTTCGGCTTCTATATGTTTATACTTCCAACCTTGGACAGTTTGCTTGAGCAATTTATAATCAAATACTTCCTCCAATAAAATATATTTGGATGCTATAAAATATCGAATGGAAGCAAGCATTGTGTGTATATCTATCCAGCCACTCAATCCTACTTCAAACGCTCCAAAAGGATGCTGAATATGTGCTATAGGCATTGGATTTTCGTTGGTGTATTGTTTAAAAAATGGATGATCGAGCTTAGCTGAATAATCGTTTACCTCTTTGTTATTGCCAAATACGTTGTATATGTTTTGGTGGTGAATAATATCAATATGAAGTTCTTTTTCTATAGACTGGTATACCAGCAATGCTTCGGTAATGGATTGTTCGGCACTTGCTGAAACGGTAAATCGTTTGGTGTTAATGGGGTTAAACATGCCTGCTGCAATTTTGCTCGAAGTATGGGGTAATCCTTCATCTACAACTGCAACAGAAAATCCTTTTTGGTGTAATTCCCAAGCCAATAAACTGCCAGCCAATCCTTGTCCTACAATGAGAAAGTTGGTGGGGTGTTGGTTATGGGTTGTTGGTTGTTGTTCTGGTTGCATGTTGATTATTTTTTTTCACTATACCTCTATGTTTATCGTAGCGCTCAGCAGTACAAGGTCTTCTGTAATTGGCTTCGATTAACTTAGCCTGATAAATAGTTAGCCTACTGAATTCTAAATAACTATCAGGATTCTTTTGTTTATACCTTTACACCTCGCAACATATGTCTTTTACCGGGAGGACCAGGTAATCGTTCAACTGTAAGTCCTAATTTACGCCATATCCGTTTCACCTCTCCTTTTGATGCATACGTAATGATGATTCCATCAGGATTTAGGCTCTGTATTAATTTTTGAAACAACTCTTCTGTCCACAATTCAGGTTGTTTGTCGGGTCCAAATGCATCAAAATAAATAATATCATATTGGGTATTTGCAACAAATTGTTGGAGCGGTAAAAGCATCTTTGTTAAACTAAAATGAGGGGTGAGCTTGTTATGTTTGTTCCATTCCAATGCATGTAATTGTTCAAATAATTGTTTGTCTGGTTCAGTAGCTTGTTGGGTATAGTTTAACTGACTAATAATATCAATCGGAAGCGGGAAAGTTTCCAAGGCATGGTATTCACAACTACGCTGTTGAGACGCACAAGCCAATGCCGTAAGCCAAGCATTTAATCCCGTTCCCAAGCCTATTTCCAATATTGATACAGCGAACTTTTGGGAATGAGTTGTGAAAAAATCAAGTAAGCCTCGTTGAATATACACATGCATAGCTTCTTCCAATGCACCATTTGTAGAGTGATAGGTTTCATCCAATTCGGGCACATACAACGTATGCGAATGGTCTTTGGTAAGTATGAACTTAACTGACATTAACACAAATAAACAGTAAGTTTTGCAATGCCCATATCTACCATGCTATTTATCACGTTTTTTCTTTTGTACTACACGAGTATATTCGCACTCCATTAACCAGTATATACCTAATAAACTTAACTATAATGAACGGATTTTTTAAAGTACCCACTCCCATTAATGAGCCTGTATTAAATTATGCCCCAGGTAGCAGCGAACGCATTGCATTAAAAGCTGCATTGGCTGATGCACGAAGCAAAGTATTGGATATACCCATGTATATTGGAAATGAAGAAATACGCACTGAAAACACACAACGGATATCACCTCCACATGACCATAAACATACCCTTGGCCATTTTCACTTAGGTGATAAAACCCATGTAACCAAAGCAATTGATGCTGCCTTGGCTGCCAAAGAAAACTGGGAAAATTTACCTTGGGAACACCGTGCTGCTATTTTTTTAAAAGCTGCCGATTTAATTGCGGGTCCGTATAGGGCTAAACTAAATGCGGCTACCATGCTTGGACAAAGCAAAAATGCCTTCCAAGCAGAAATAGATGCAGCTTGTGAGTTGATTGACTTTTTGCGTTTTAACGTGCAGTTTATGACACAAATTTACAACGATCAACCCGTATCGGGAAAAGGCATGTGGAACAAAATAGAATACCGCCCGCTTGAAGGTTTTGTGTTTGCCTTAACGCCATTTAACTTTACAGCCATAGCTGGAAACTTACCTACAAGTGCGGCTATGATGGGAAATGTAGTGGTATGGAAACCTGCCAATACCCAAATTTATGCTGCCAATGTATTGATGGAAATATTTAAAAAAGCGGGTGTACCGGATGGTGTCATTAACCTTGTGTATGTTAATGGTCCTGATGCAGGTGATGTTATTTTTTCACATCCTGATTTTGCAGGAATACATTTTACAGGTTCTACTGGCGTGTTTCAACAAGTTTGGAAGAACATTGGAAACAATATTCACCAATTTAAAACATACCCACGTATTGTTGGCGAAACTGGTGGTAAAGATTTTATCATGGTACATAAAAGTGCAGAGCCCGAAATGACTGCTACTGCTATTGTTCGAGGAGCTTTTGAATACCAAGGACAAAAATGTTCGGCTGCCTCGCGTGTGTATGTTCCTGCAAATGTGTGGCCTGCTATTCAATCAAAAATGATAGCTGATATGGCTACCTTTAAAATGGGACCCACTGAAGACTTTGGAAACTTTATCAATGCTGTAATTGATGAAAAATCATTTGATAAAATAGCTAAGTATATAGATGAAGCTAAAAAGGATTCGACTTGTGAAATTATTGCTGGTGGTACCTATGATAAAACTGATGGCTATTTTGTTGCTCCTACCGTTATTGTGACCAAAGACCCTAAATACAAAACCATGTGTGAAGAAATTTTTGGTCCAGTGCTTACGGTATATGTTTACGATGAAAACAAATACGAAGAAACATTGGAATTGGTGGATGCTACTTCTGAATATGCATTAACAGGTGCTATTATAGCTGAAGATAGATATGCAATAGAAATGGCAACCCAAAAACTACGCAACGCTGCTGGTAATTTTTATAT
Source organism: Bacteroidia bacterium (assembly GCA_044353855.1). Lineage (GTDB taxonomy): Bacteria > Bacteroidota > Bacteroidia > UKL13-3 > UKL13-3 > UKL13-3. Next base: position 75,817 of record JBILBF010000005.1, on the reverse strand, counting down.
AAACGATAAACCTACTGGTGCTGTGGTTGGCCAACAACCTTTTGGTGGTGCCAGAGCCAGTGGTACCAATGATAAAGCAGGTGCATTGGTAAACTTATTACGTTGGACATCGATGCGTACCATCAAAGAAACGTTTGCTGCTCCAACTGATTACCGTTATCCATTTTTGGATAAAGAATAACCCATTTTGCTGGTAAGGGTTGCCCGCTGATTTCGCAAATTGCGCGGGTTTTTTCTGCGAGTATCTGCGAAATCTGCGGACTACATTTGCTTTAGTCTTTTTTACCAAGCATCAACAATTCACTTACTACAATTTCGGTTGTGTAGCGCTTGATGCCTTCTTTGTCTGTGTAGTTGTTGTTGATGAGTTTACCTTCAATGGCTACTTCTTTTCCTTTTTCCAAAAACTTAGAAACGAGATCGGCAGTTTTTCCCCAGGCGACTAGATTATGCCATTGGGTTTCAGTTATTTTTTCGCCTTTTTCATCTCGGTAACTTTCGGAGGTAGCTAATGAAAACTTGGCGATTTTTTTTCCACCTGCTACTTCTTTTACTTCTGGGTGTTGACCCAAGCGACCAATTAGGCGCACATTGTTTGTTAGGTTCATACTGTTTGTTTTTTTGTTTGATTTAGTATCACAACTGAGTGCTGCGATTTGACGATACAAAGATGTGATACCTCGAAAACCTTAGCCGTATAGTGTCCGTTTATACATGGAAATAAACGTGTATACTCGTTTTTACACGGATTATAAATAGTGATTGGGGTTGTATATTGAGGATTTTGAAGTAGTTTAGTGGCGCACGTATAAGAGTTGGCTCATTGTAAAAAACCGAACGAAATGAAAATAAATAGTAACAATTAAAACAAAAAAATGAAACACAAAAAAGTAAAATTGAGTGTTTTGTTGATAGGCCTCGGGCTAACAGCACAAGCACAACAAGCAAGCACCGCCACAGGCGTTAATGCTTCGGGTAGCGGAGGAACCGCTGCTTATTCGGTAGGACAAATTGTTTATAAAACCAATAGCGGTTCCTCAGGTTCGGTGTCTCATGGTGTGCAACAACCTTACGAAATTTCTATTGTGCTGGGTCTAGACAATCGTTCTATTAATTTGGAATTATCAGCTTACCCCAACCCGACTACCGATTATTTAAAACTTAATGTAGGCAAAGCTGAACTTTCTACTTTAAATTTTCAACTTTACGACATTAGTGGAAAATTAATTGAAAGTCGAAAAATAATAAGCAGTAGCGAGACTATTGCAATGGAAAAATTACATACTGCCACCTATTTTTTAAAAGTAACCAACAATAACAAAGAAGTAAAAATATTTAAAATCATTAAAAACTGAAAAACATGAAAAAAAATTATTCAGTAATCGCAGGTTTGCTATTAGCAGCAAGCGTTTGGGCACAAGCCCCACAAAAAATGAGTTACCAGGCTGTAATTCGCAACAGTAGTAATGCATTAATAACCTCTACACCTGTTGGAATGAAAATTAGCATATTGCAAGATTCATCAACCGGTACGGCTATATATGTAGAAACGCAAACAGTAAGCACCAACGCTAATGGTTTAGTAAGTATAGAAATTGGAGCAGGAACAATAGTTAAAGGTACTTTTGCAACTATAAATTGGGCCAATGGTCCTTATTATATTAAAACAGAAACTGACCCTACAGGAGGAACAAATTACAACATAATTGGTACTAGCCAATTATTGAGTGTACCATACGCATTATATGCAGCAAATAGTAATCCCGGACCTCAAGGGATTCAAGGAATAAAGGGAGATAGCGGAGCAAGAGGACCAACAGGCCCGGCAGGAACCAACGCAGGGGTAGGTGGCTTTACCCACTACATTGGCGAAGCCTTTGACGGTGGTATTATTTATTACCTATACAAAGGCAGCGATGGTTTAGAACACGGGCTTATAGTAGCACTTACCGAAAGTGCAGCTGCTTGGCAAACAACAGCTACATTAGTAAATGCAAACCGTAGTTGGGATGGTGCTTACAATACAGCATTAATGACCAATAGCCCAGCGGCTACATACATTGCAGGTTTAGGTCCAGGTTGGTATTTACCAAGTATTGATGAGCTTTGCAAATTGTATTACAACCGTTTCGAAACTAACAAAGCATTATTTACTGGCGGAAATACCCTATTATCATCATCATCATATTGGAGCAGTACCGAGGAAAACGCTACCACTTCGTTCCGCTTGACCTTTAAGACTATGGATATCCTTAATGCTGGTAAGAGCTTAGCCTACATCGCGCGTGGAGTAAGGGCTTTTTAACTATTTAACTATTTTTTAAATACCGCGAAGCGTTCGATTTTATTTTTTTGAAAATTATGGCTTTATATTACGATTTACCCGTATTAAAGAGGTGTATAAAGTAAAAATGCTAAAATGGCCGAGAGCGAAAGATTATGCACAGAATGCGTAACAGCCTGAAATGCTTGTGTTAAAGCAATGAAAGCGACCGATCCTAAATGCAAAGATAAATATTTAGAGTGTGCTAACATTTGCGAAAAATGCGCAACAGCATGCGACAAGTTTGACAATGCTGATTTCAAAAAATGTGCGAGTGATTGTCGAAATGCAGCTAAGCATTGCAACGAAATGTAATCATTCGTTTATCTTTATTTGACATAAAAAACCGCTTAGTATGCTACAGCGGTTTTTTTTCTTCCCATCAGTCTGTAACTAAAAAGAATCTGTTTGCAGTTACACCAAAAGAGATATCTTGTAACAGTCGACTTTTCGTTTCAATATGACAAACTACTCAAGTCTTTAATAGAGCTTTTAAAGCCGAAACAACCACAAGACACTAACTCAATAAAAAATATTATGGAAGAATCCACTATTTAAAAAATTAGCAGAATCTAAATTACCTTCCAAGCCTCCTATTCAATCAGCATAAACACTACACCTATTCCCATAAGCAAGAAACCAAAACAAACTAGCATCGACTATTCAACTATTATTGCTTACCTTTTTTACTCACCTGTTTTTCACTAACCTAACTCTATTTTTTACATACTATAGTTATTACTAAATAAGAATCATTATCATTGCATAACAATTATCGTTACTATCCATTTACACAATGAATACCTATTTAAGAGAAAAACTACAAGAAAAAGGGTTAAAAGTTACCCCCCAACGGGTGGCCATATATGAGGCAATTGTCGAATTAAACAACCATCCTACTGCAGAAAATATTATTGAGTTTATTAAAGTAAACCATCCCAATATTTCGGTAGGAACCGTGTATAAGGTTTTAGACTCATTGGTTGAAAACAAGTTGTTGCAAAAAGTAAAAACAGAAAAAGACATCATGCGGTATGATGCCGTTTTATCCAACCACCATCATTTGTATTGTTCCGTAACCGATCGTATTGAAGATTATGAAGACGAGACTTTAAACACCCTGATTACAGACTATTTTAAACAGCATAAAATAAAAAATTTTAACCTACAAGACATTAAACTACAACTCACAGGACATTTTAAAAAATAAGTAAACCATACAACATCACTAACAACATACTAAGCATGAAAAAAACACTTTTACTGTATGCGCTAATCAGTATTGGCGCAACAACCATTGCACAAGAAAAAGCAGCTGAATGCCCGATGGGGCATGGTTCAAAAAAAGGCAGTAGCGTAGGGTCAATTCCCATTGGCAAAACAAATGAAGATTGGTGGCCCAATAAATTAAATTTACATGTGCTTCGTCAAAACGCACCGGCATCCAATCCTATGGATGCGAATTTTAATTATACAACAGCCTTTAATGCATTAGCCTATGCTGAGCTCAAAAAAGACATACAAAAAATACTAACAACATCACAAGACTGGTGGCCTGCAGATTTTGGAAATTATGGTCCGCTTTTTATCCGAATGGCATGGCACAGTGCGGGTACGTATAGAACAGCTGATGGAAGAGGCGGTTCAAGTGCTGGTCAACAACGTTTTGCCCCGCTCAATAGTTGGCCAGACAATGGCAACTTAGACAAAGCCAGAAGACTGCTATGGCCTATCAAACAAAAATATGGTGATAATATATCGTGGGCAGATTTAATGATTTTAACTGGGAATGTTGCCTTAGAATCAATGGGATTTAAAACCATTGGTTTTGCAGGAGGAAGAGTGGATGTGTATGAACCTGAATCAAATGTGTATTGGGGTAAAGAAACCAAATGGTTAGACGATAATCGGTATTCGGCAGGGCGAAAACTAGAAAACCCCTTAGCTGCGGTACAAATGGGATTGATATATGTAAACCCAGAAGGACCCAATGGCAACCCTGACCCAGTAGCAGCTGCCAAAGATATACGTGAAACATTTGGCAGAATGGGAATGAATGATGAAGAAACTGTTGCCTTGATAGCCGGAGGGCATACGTTGGGTAAAACGCATGGTGCAGGTGATGCGAAGTTGGTTGGCAGAGAACCCGAAGCTGCAGCTATTGAAGAGCAAGGATTGGGTTGGAAAAGCACGTACAAATCAGGTAAAGGAAAAGATGCCATTACCTCTGGATTGGAAGTAACATGGACACCCACTCCTACCCAATGGGGACATGCTTATTTTAAACTATTGTTTGAAAATGAATGGGAACTAACCAAAAGCCCAGCAGGAGCCAATCAATGGGTTGCTAAAAATGGCAAAGCAATTATACCCGATGCATTTGACAGCACTAAAATGCATTTGCCTACCATGCTAACTACAGATCTTTCCTTAAGATATGATAGCATTTATGAAAAAATATCGAGGAACTTTTACCAAAATCCTACAGCATTAGATGAAGCCTTTGCAAAAGCTTGGTTTAAATTAACACATAGAGATATGGGACCAAGCTCATTGTATTTAGGGCCAGAAGTACCCAAAGAAACTTTTTTATGGCAAGATCCTATTCCAGCATCCAACAAGGCAGTGGTAGACAAAGCAGCTTTGGATAAACTAAAAACAAGCATACTCAATGCAGGATTAACCAATAGCGAATTGATATACACAGCATGGTCATCGGCTAGTACGTATAGAGGTTCCGACAAAAAAGGAGGAGCAAATGGAGCGCGAATCCGTTTATTGCCACAACGAAACTGGGCAGTAAACCAACCAAAACAATTGGAGAAAGTACTTAATGTGTTGCAAAAAATACAAGATGAATATAACAAAACAGCTAGCACAAAAATATCGATGGCCGATTTAATTGTATTGGGTGGAAATACTGCGATAGAAAAATCAATTAAAAATGCTGGGTATAGTATTCCTGTTCCGTTTAAAGCAGGAAGAATGGATGCTACCCAAGAACAAACAAGCATAGAAAGCATGGCTGTTTTAGAACCAGCGACAGATGGATTTAGAAATTATGCAAAATCTCAATACACCGTTCCTGCAGAAGAATTGTTGGTAGACAAAGCACAATTACTTAAACTAACCGTTCCCGAAATGACCGTTTTAATTGGAGGCTTGCGTGTGTTAAATGCAAATTACAATTCAACACAACAAGGTGTTTTTACCACTCAAAAAGATAAACTTACAACTGATTTTTTTGTCAATTTGTTGGACATGAATACTGTTTGGACACCCAAAGCCCAATCAACGGATGAATTTGAAGGAAAAGATAGAGTAACAGGAAACGTAAAATGGACAGCCACTCGCAACGATTTGATTTTTGGTTCTAACTCAGAACTCAGAGCAATAGCTGAAGTGTATGCAAGCAGTCCGAACAAAGAGAAGTTTATCAAAGATTTTGTTGCAGCTTGGAATAAAGTGATGAATTTAGATCGGTTTTAACGTATCTGATAACATTCTTAACTAAGAAAGATAATCTGTGTTGCAAACGCTATTCAACAGTTGGCAGTTAAATTAATTATGTCGATGTTGATAAGCGTTTGCATTACTTTTTTTTGCACTTAATTGTAAACTTTACTATTATATCATACAATAAACAAGCATCAAACAACAATGAAAAAAATTATATTAGTAGCAGGTGCAACAGGTAATTTGGGGGTTAAAAATAGTTAAAGCGTTACAACATAAAGATGCCGAAATAAGAGTAGTTATAAGATTGAATAGTGATCCCAAAAAAATAAAAGAACTTGAACGATTAGGTGTTCAATTGTATACCATACATAGTTGGACAGTAGCAGAATTACTAACACCTTGTAAAGATGTTACCTGCGTTGTATCAGCTTTAGCTGGTTTAAGAGAAGTGATTATAGATGCTCAAAAAGTATTGCTAGACGCAGCAATAGAAGCGGGTGTTGCAAGGTTTATACCCAGTGATTATTCGAGTGATTTTACAAACTTAGAAGTAGGCAAAAACAGAAATTTTGATTTGAGAAGGGAATTTCATCAGTATTTAGACAAAGCTCCCATAAAAGCAACTACAATATTTAATGGAGCCTTTATGGATTTATTAACTACGGATATGCCTTTAATTTTATTTAAGCAAAAACTTATTCTTTGTTGGGGTAATCCCAATCAACTTATAGAATTTACCACAACCTATAATGTTGCTGAATATACAGCAGAAACTGCTGTTGAAGATCATACACCTAGATATTTAAGGATAGCAGGCGACACCCTTTCTTGCAATGACTTTGTGAAATTGTTAACAGAGCTTACCAGCAACAAATTCAACTTATTTAGACCTGGAGGAATTACTCTTTTAACTGTAATAATTAACCTAACTCGATTTTTTTCACCCTCAACAAAAGAACTTTATCCAGCTTGGCAAGGAATGCAATACATGAGAGATATGATGGAGGGAAAAATACAATTCCAAACATATGATAACAATAGAAGCTCCAATATTAAATGGACTTCAGTTAAAGAATTTTTAATTCAGAAAGAAGTAGGTGTTTGATAGCTAAAGTTGGAATGCTTCGCTATTCCAATACGTATTCTTTATCCTTTTAACGGAATGCGTTTTAATGTTTCCAACAAATAAGACCAGTATTTTTGCACCGAACTAATTTGCACTTTTTCATCGGGAGAATGCGCTCCTGTAATATTGGGACCAAACGAAATCATTTCCATATCAGGATAGTTTGTTCCTAAAATACCACATTCCAATCCTGCATGACAGGCATTAACATGTGCTTCACTCCCGAACATTTCTTTGTAAACATCAGCCATCAGTTTCACAATAGGTGATTCAGGTTTGGGTGTCCATCCAGGATAAGAACCTGCAAAGGTGACTTGCTCACCAACCAATTCCAACGTAGCTTTAAGTGCATTTGCCAATTCCATTTTTTCGGCATCAACTGAACTGCGCGTTAAACATTGAATACTGTATTCTCCTTCTTTTACCAATACGCGAGCAACATTATTCGATGTTTGCACAAGTTCTTTTATTTCGGCACTCATAGCATATACCCCATTTACCAATATGGATACCGAACGTAATAATTTATGTTGAAACGAAGCATTAAAAACTACTGTTGGAGTTGGTATCATTTCGGCAGTTAAACCCAAAAGAGGATCCGTATTCTGATATTCCTTTTGTAGAATGAGTTGTTGCTCCTGTATAAAAGCCATAAAAGCATCTTTTTGAGCTGCAAGTATAGCAAGTTCTACTACTGATTCTCGTGGAATAGCATTGCGCAGGCTACCACCATCAATACTGGCAATATGAGCACCCATTTTATCGGCCAGCATTAAGAGGCCATTCATCAATATATTGGCATTGCCTCTACCCTTATGAATATCCATTCCAGAATGACCTCCTGTAAGTCCATTCAACACTATTTTACAACCTATATAATCGCCAAGCAATACTTCTGTTTTGTATTGACCTGTTCCTGTTACATCAATTCCTCCCGCACAGCCAATGGTTAGTTCATTGTCGTCTTCGGTGTCTAAGTTCAGCATATATTTAGCCGACAGCAACCCACCTTTTAACCCCAACGCACCTGTCATACCTGTCTCCTCATCAATAGTAAACAAAGCTTCTAAGCGTGGGTGTGCTATATCGAAAGAAGATAACAATGCCATGATACTGGCAACACCAATACCATTATCAGCACCTAATGTAGTTCCATTGGCTTTCACAAAATCACCATCCACTATCATATCAATACCTTGTGTTAAAAAATCAAACGGTGTACGAGCATTTTTTTGGTGAACCATATCCAAATGACTTTGCAAACAAACGATGGCTTTATCTTCCATCCCTTTGGAAGCAGGTTTTTTGATGATTACATTTCCTATTTCATCTTGTAGAGTTTCCAATCCTAAGGATTGACCAAACGCTACAATAAACGCAATTACACGTTCTTCTTTTTTGGATGGACGTGGCACAGCATTTAATGCTGCAAAATGGTTCCACATTCCTTTCGGTTCTAAATTTTTAACTGCTGTGCTCATAGTTTAATCCTCTTCGTAAAATTCAATTAATGATGCAATGTACTGGTCGTTCCAGCCATCTACTATATCGTTATAATCTTCATCTGGAATATTGGTATGTCTTACTTCCAAAGACGTATGTCCTTTATCATGGTGCAACTTAATGGTAACAATGGAAGGCTCAACTTGTTCTCCAAAATACCATTGTTGTACTAATTTTTTACCTTCCTCAAACTCCATATTTTTACCTTCAATGCTTCCATTCCACAATGAAAATTCACTTCCCACTTCTTTGCTCATAACAACTTTATCTCCTGTCCATAATTGGATGGTACCTTCCATTGTTAAGGCAGCATAAACTTCTTCAGGAGGGGCGGGTATGGTATAATATTTTTTAAAATCTTTCATAATACTCATGGTATGGCTGTGAAAAAGAAGTGCAATATAACTTCATCTTGGATAAAAGGTATTACGCTTCTTTCATGGATAAGGCAATTCGTTTTCTGATTAAGTCTATTTCAATCACTTTAACCTGAACTTGCTGCTGAAGTTTAACAACCTCATTGGGGTCATTTACAAATTTGTTGGCCAATTGCGATATATGAACCATGCCATCTTGCTTTACGCCCACATCTACAAAACAACCAAACTTAGTAATATTGGTTACTATACCCGGAAGCAACATGCCCACTGTTAAATCTTCAGGTTTTTTGACATTGGCAAATTCAAATGTTTTGAGTTGTGCCCTGGGATCTCGACCAGGTTTGGCTAGTTCTTTTATAATATCATTGATAGTGGGCAAGCCCGCTTTTTCCGTAACATATTTTTGGGGATTAATTTGTTTGCGCAACAATTCACTGCCTATAAGTTCGGCTACTGAAGCATTCACATCCTTGGCCATTTGCTCAACAATACCATAACTCTCAGGGTGCACAGCACTGTTATCCAAACTGTTTTTAGCATTTGGAATACGTAAAAATCCAGCACATTGTTCAAATGCTTTTTCACCTAAACGCGGTACTTTTTTAAGGCTTGATCTACTTTTAAAAGCACCAAATTCAGTTCGGTAGTTTACAATGTTTTGAGCGATAGTAGGACCTAATCCAGAAACATACGTAAGCAAACTTTTACTAGCAGTATTCAAATTCACACCAACAGTATTTACGCAACTTTCCACCACACTATCCAGTTGTCGTTTTAATTTAACTTGATGCACATCATGCTGATACTGTCCAACACCAATTGCTTTGGGGTCAATTTTAACTAACTCAGCAAGAGGATCAGCCAATCGTCTACCAATCGAAACGGAGCCTCGAACAGTAACATCTTTATGTGGAAATTCTTCGCGGGCAATTTCTGAAGCAGAATAAACAGAAGCACCATTTTCGTTAACCATATACAACTGAACTTCTTTGGCAAACGAAATGCTGCGCACAATCTCTTCTGTTTCCCTTCCGGCAGTTCCATTGCCAATAGCAATAGCTTCAATTGCATAGGCATCAACCAACCTTGTTAAGGTAACTTTGGCTCCGGTTACATCACGTTGTGGTTCGTGAGGATAGATAATTTCATCCGCTAATAGGGCACCATCTTCAGATAAACAGACTACTTTACACCCCGACCTAAACCCGGGATCTATCGCTAATATGCGTTTGTTACCCAAAGGTGCCGAAAGCAATAGTTGACGGAGGTTTTCGGCAAAAACTAAAATAGCTTCATCATCTGCTCTATCCTTTGCAAGAGTTCTAAATTCGTTTTCAATAGAGGGAGCCAATAATCTATCATAACAATCGGTTATTGCTTCCGATAATTGTTTGCTAGCAGTCGTATTTTTGTTGATATACAATTCGTCCAACTTATTCAATACTGTATCTTCATCAGGCTTAATGGTTAGTTTTAAAAACCCTTCATCCTCACCTCTAAACATAGCCAATAATCTGTGTGAGGGAGATTTTTTAAGTGGCTCATCAAACTCAAAATAATCTAAATATTTTGATGCTTCGGCTAATTTGCTTTTGTATACCTTGGTATAAATTACAGCAAAACGGTCAAACTGATTGCGAACAATTGCTCGAGCTTGGGCATCTTCATTTATGCGTTCAGCAATAATATCACGTGCCCCTTCTAATACAGCTTCAATAGTGGTTACTTTATCTGTTATATACTTAGCCGCTTCAACTTGTACATTGCTATCCAACTCCAACCACAACCAATCAGATAAAGGTTCCAATCCGTTTTCTTTGGCTAGAGTAGCACGCGTTTTTCGTTTCGTTTTATAAGGTAAATACAAATCTTCGAGTTCAAGTGAATCCCTACAATTTGTAATATTAGATTCGAGTTCGGATGTTAATTTTCCTTGTTCAGTAATCGTATCTAAGATATACTTTTTACGTTTTTCAAGCTCTCTAAATTGTTCCGTTGTTAGTTTTACTTTTTCAATTTGTACTTCATCCAACCCATACGTCATCTCTTTGCGGTAACGTGAAATAAAAGGAACAGTGGCGCCTTCATCTAATAATTGAACAGTGGAAACAACTTGCTTGTAAGTAATACCAATTGTATTGGCTATAAGAGAATAAATAGTGTTGTCAGACATCAGGAATAGTTAAATGCTTTTAATTTTTTTGCTTTAATAGAAGTAAATACAACAATACATAAAGTCATACAACCGCCAAAAATTACTGATGGAACGGTACCTAAAAACCTAGCAGCCAGTCCACTTTCAAATGCGCCCAATTCATTGGAAGAACCAATAAACATGGTATTAACAGCAGAAACACGTCCACGCATATGGTCGGGAGTGGCTAATTGTAAAATATTGCTACGCACCACAACACTTACACTATCAAAAGCTCCACTTAAAAACAACAAACACAACGAAAGATATAATGACGTAGAAAGCGCAAAACCAATCATACACAACCCAAATGCTCCTACACAATACAACAACACGATTCCTGGTTTTTCAATTTGTTTTCGAACCGATAACCAAATCATGGTAATGCTTGCTCCTAAAGATGGTGCTGCCCTTAGCATTCCCAATCCTTGTGGACCAACAGCCAATATTTCATCTGCAAATACCGGTAATAAAGCTACAGCTCCTCCAAACAATACCGCAAATAAATCAAGAGAAAGTGCACTTAGTACAACTTTGTTTTCAAATACAAATTTAATTCCTTCTGTGAGTCGGATGCTGATACTTTCTTTTATATCAGGAATGATGACAGGTTTTGATTGTATAAAAAGCAACATCATTCCTGCAGTAAAAATTGCACTAATAACTACCCAAAATGAACCTGTAATGCCTATTGAGGCATACAATATTCCTCCAAGTGCAGGTCCTATTATTGATGCTAATTGCCAAGCTGAACTATTTAATGTTGATGCTTTAACAAGCTGTTCTTTTTTGACTAGTTGAAACAAAAAGGAAAAAGCTGTGGGAGAAAAAAAACCACGTGCAAACCCACTTAAAAAAATAAAGAGATACATTCCACGAACACTATATGATTCGCCAATACCTATCACAAAATCATCCATGGTTACAACAAGCAAGCCAACAGAACAAAACAAAATACACAGTATAGCTTTGATGAGAATATTCCGCTTATTGCTAATATCAGCTATATGCCCGGCATACAAAGCAATGCTCAAAGCAGGTATAGCTTCGGCAAGTCCAATTAACCCCAACGAAAGTGGATCTTGCGTTAATGCATAAATTTGCCATCCAACAATGACTGCTTGTATTTGTAAAGCAATAGTTAAAAAAATCCGAGTTGCTAAAAAAAACTTTAACTCCTTGTGTTGTATTAATTGAAAAACTTCTGCTTTTGATGACATTAATTGTTACTTATCGGTTAAGGTATTCGTCATAATACACTTGTAAATAGGAGCGTGCTTGTTTTTCCAATAAAGGAAAATAAAGGCTATCGCCTTCACTCCACTCTACCATTTTATTAAAATGACTGTATACTACTTTGGCATCCGAATTCATTAAGCCCACACCGTGATGGTAAACGAAAGCAGCAAAAGGTTTGTAAGCACTATCCAAACAATTATAACTCCAATTAAACGCTGATGCATCTATGTGTACTTGTGGTAAAAAAGTAGCAGCCGTATTGAGTTGTGAGGAAAGGGTATGATTGACACTCCCTCTAACTTCTGCTTTTAATGCGCCTCCAACCACCAACATCGGAATATGATACATCCCCGCTTGCATGGGTTGATGGTATGCTGGAAGTTTATGACCATGATCAGATTGAATGATAAAGATTGTTCGACTATACCAAGGTTGTGTTTTGGCTTGTTCAAAAAACAACCCCAATTGTTTATCGGCATACCAAACTGCATTGCGGTATTGATCTGCTTCATCTGCTGAGTATAAATACGTTTTTTCTGGAACATTAAAAGGTTCGTGGCTACTTAAGGTAAGCACACTTGCAAAAAAAGGTTCAGGTGAAACATTTAAACCAGCAACTACCTTTTGCCATAGTTGATCATCATGAACCCCCCACTCGGCATTGCGATTGGCTAATGGAAAATCATCTAAATCTACAATATGTTCGTAGCCTGCACTCAGCCAATACCCTTTCATATTCGCAAAATCCGATTCTCCTCCGTAATAAAATGAAGTAGAATATCCATGTTGTTTGAGTGAATTAGCAACAGATGGAAGCTTAGTAAATTTTTGAATACTATTGATAATAGAACTATTGGGCAATGCAGGCTGAGCACTGATAATGGCTGCTAATCCTTTATCCGTTCTATTTCCACTTGCATAAAAATGATCAAACAAATATCCCTCTTTACTTAATGAATCAAAATTAGGGGTAATACGTTTTTCTCCTCCCAAACAGCCAACCACATCAGCTGACCAACCTTCCAATATGATGAAAACAATATTGGGTTGGTTGGATGTAAACAACAAAGGAAATCCTTTGGGTTTAAATTGAAGTAAATCTAGATGCTGTTGAGCAGCTTGTTTACTTGTAAAAATATAAGGATTGGATGAGGTGCTTTCTGACGTTTCAATAAATGATGACAATAAATTCCAACAAGTATTAAGTGCAACTTGGTTTAAAATAGAATGGGTTGAATAATAAGCAGAGCTTTGGCTTAAAGGTGATTTTCCTATTCCTCCGCGCATACCAATAACAAGTAAGATGAATATACATACACCAGAAACAATGATCCATTTTGACGTTAATTTAGCATCAATAGTATCCAAACCGCGCATCCCAAAATGGTATATATAATAAGCGAATACAAAATAGAAAACAGATATAACAACTAATTTACCAGCACCCACACCAGAAGAAAAAACCAACATCTCTTTGGGAAACTTTGCAAATGATGAGGCATAGGCATTTATTTTCTGGCCCCAATGAATGTATAATTCGCCATCAGCAATTGTGATAAATACGATGATAACCAACAATACGATATTATATATTTTGAGCGCTTTATTTATGTGTACTTGATAGCGAGAGAAATGACTGATTATCCATAATAAAAATGGAATAAAACAACAATAAGCCGTCATTGAAACATCAAGTGCAAATCCATGGTAAAATGAATAAGCAAGTTCGCCTATCGAAAGCATATGCAATTGACTCCAATTAAGCGTTATAAATACTATTCGAGCAGCAATAAATAGCAGATACCAGTAGCTAACATATCGACATAAAATACCTAAGTTTTTAATCACAATTGATTCTTTTAAAATTAACGAATCCCTCTCCTATTTAATTCACGTTGGTAATTACGTGCATTTTGTTGGTGAGTTGAATAGGATGTTGCAAATTGGTGAAAACCTGAAAAATCTTCTTTGGCGCAAAAATAAATATACGTATGCTTTTGCAAGTTTAACACTGCATCAATGGCCTGAACAGATGGAACACAAATTGGACCAGGAATTAAGCCTTTATTGCGATAGGTATTGTAGGGAGAATTTAGTTGTAACATTGCTCCTGAAACACGTTTAATAGACTTGTCATTGAGTACATATAAAATAGTAGGATCCGCTTGAAAAGGCATTCCTTTTTGAAGCCGGTTAAAATAAACGCCTGCAACTACAGGCATTTCTGCTTTTTGATAGGTTTCCTTTTGCACAATTGAAGCAACAATATTCACTTGCTGAGGTGTAAGATGAAGAGCTTTCGCTTTCGCTTTGCGTTCGTCATTCCAAAATTGTAGGTATTCCTTTTTCATTCTCAGCAATAAATCTTCAGCAGTTGTATTCCAATAAAAGTTATACGTATTGGGAATAAAAAGTGAAACTGAATTTATTGTATCCAATCCAATATCTTCAAACATAGATTCATCATTTAATAAGGCTAATAGGTCATTGCTATCTGCTTCTAATTGATTACTCCAAAACCGCACCAAATCTGTTTTACGTTCAGCATACCTGAAGGTAATATCTATTGGCGTTTGCTTGCCACTAACCAACAACTTTACAAGTTTATAATTATTAAAGCTCCCATCAACTTCATACCTGCCGGGTTTTAATTTAAACTCAAAACCAAGCCATTGAATCATGCGTGTTAAACCATCAACGTTTTTAAACAATCCACTTTTTTTCCAATTTTCTTTGTTTTCAGCTAATGTTTTTTGAGTTCCAACATACACATATGCTTTTTCTCCTTCTAGCAATTCAATATTACAAGCCAATACATCTTCATAAATTTTTATGCCTACACCCATAACCATCATTACCACTATTAAAAGTATGATGTAAAAAATTCTTCTAGAAGGTGTCATTCTCTTTTTGGCCGACATCTATAGTTGATTTAAGTATTGTTTTACTGTTTCGTTTTGAGGATTTTGTTTCAATATTTGTAGCAATATTTTTTTGGCCTCTATTTTATTTCCACGAAAATTATACAATCCAGCTTTGTTTAGCAATGCAGGCTCAAAGTTGGGATTATAACCCAATGCTAAATTATAATTTTCCATTGCCTTTTGTGTATTGCCTTGTTTTAAATAAGCAAACCCTAAATTGGTGAGCGGTTCACTTTGTTTTGGATTGAGCTTAAGTGAATAAAGCAATTGGGCAATTCCTTCTTCTACTTTATTTTGTTCAACGTATATTGCACCAAGTTTGTTAATAAAGTCAAGATTTGCAGGTGCCAACTTTGTAGCTTGTTCATACCATAACTGGGCAATGTGTGGAGCTGCTAAATTTTGATATGCTTGCCCAATCCGATAACAATCCCAAGGTTGTGATTGTGTTGATGGATTCATTTTTTTAGTTAAGTATACAATGGTTTGGTAATCCTGTTTAAGGTATAAAAAATGGATTCGAGTTGTAAGTGAAAAAGCCTCATCAATTCCTTGTATATTTAGCAAATACCCTTGAGCAGAATCTAAAGAACTGGATTCGCCTGAAAATTTTTCAAAATAAGAAAGGTAAGCATTACCCCTTGTAAAGTCATCTGATGATTTATTATTGATACAATAAATTCCAGCAAAGGTTTTGATATTGTTTTTAGTTTCCAGTTTTAAAGGAACCCGAATCCAGTGATCGGTGACAGTAACATGTGGAATATCTATGGTGCCCGATTTAGGCATATGACAGCCCCAGCAATTATCATTTTTGGCCAATCGGAGTTGCGCTGTTTCTTTACAATCTGATTTCATATTATGGCAATTGCCACAAGCATTATTAAATATTTGCTTACCAGTAACCTTTACGCTTACATGTGGATTGTGGCAAGTAATACAAGTAAGTTTTGTATGTTGTGAATTCAGCTGAGTGGTATTGGTTGAAGATTGAGTGGCTTGTTGGCTCATCAAAAAACATTTGCTCTGTTGTAACCGCTGAGCATGGCTAGCCATGATAAATTCATCTTCTTTACCTTTGTAAATAGGCATGTAAATATCTACCACAGATGATAGGTTCATTCCAGGTCGAAAATCTTGAAATGATTTACCCGGTTTTAACACTGCATTTCCTTGCAAGTGGCAACGCTGACATACATCAATCTGTCGTTCCCAACTTAGTTTTTTGGGATTCACAATGGTGTAATCAATCTGAGTTGCAGTGTCTACTAAAATGCCTGCAAGCTTTTGTGATACATGTAATTCACCTGGACCATGACATCTTTCGCAATCAATACCTTGTGGTATAGAGGTGAATTTATTTGTAGTATTTTCTTCAAACTGTGGCATTGCATTGTGGCAACTCATGCATTCAAAACCAATAGCTCTGTTAAATCCAACATTATGTCCATCCTCATATCCTGGAGGTAAATCCCATTTACCTTTTTGAGCATACCATGTTAGGGGTAACTGATACACATATCCATTTACATTCATCATGTGAGAATTGGTATGTTGGCCAGAACCGATAATATAATCAACCTTCTCTTCTCGTTTATGAATCGTATCTTTACCCTGTAACCTAAACTCAGTTATGTAAAAGTGTTGACCTTTCCAGGTTGGCATATAATAGAGGTCTTTATACTTATCATAAACTACATGTTTTTTGGAAAAATCAGCTGCACTTTTGGCACGGGTTGCCAAGTCAAAAGACTTGCCCATTCCTGTTTCAATAAAGGTTTTGTATATTTCATTATGGCAGCTACGACAAGTTTCAATGCCCACATAACTAACCGTATCATTATGGTTTAAATACACTTCAGTTGATTTCTGAGCTGTTTGATGATCAGAACAAAATACATTGAGAATCATACCCAAAGCAAGTAAACATAAACCGTATACAGAAAAACGAGTTGAGCTGAATTGCATGGTTACGAATTAACAAAAAAAATGCAGCAAAGTTTTATAAAACATGCTGCATTCAAACGTTTTTAAAATCTTCAATTTATTCGAAAGTTGCCTTCCACAAAGTAACACCACCTATTAAATTACGAACATTGGTAAATCCATTTTCAATTAAAAACAACTTGGCGTTTCCGCTACGGCTTCCCGATTTACAATGAACAATGACTTCTTCATCTTTAAGTTGAGCCAATGAATCTAATTTAAAAGGCACTTCGCCTAATGGAATTAATTGGGCTCCAATATTATATTCTTCAAACTCGTAAGGTTCTCTAACATCTATAATATTCAGTTTTTCACCTTTATCCATTCTTTCTTTTAATTCTTCACAAGTAATATCATTCATATGTTATTTATTAATTAGTAATTTTTTAGTTTGTTGCAATTGTGTTTGAGTATCTTTTATAGTAACCAAATACAATCCTGAAGTTAGGTGTTGCAAATTAATACTTTTTTCGAAATGTACATTTGATGCAAGTTTATTTCCAACCAAATCAAATACTTCAATTGTAAAGTCATTAGTTGAAGAGGAATGAAAATACAAAAAATCTGTTGCTGGGTTTGGATACATTGAAACGTTAAACGCTTCAGATGTTTGTTGTTTAGTTTCAGCAAAACCAACAGTTGGTTCTATCCATTTTCCAACTATTGGCCTCATCATAAGTGCACCTTCAAAATCTGTTTTACCCCAAATTCCATCACGTATTTTATACCACATATCTGGATTTTTAGCTGGTATTCCATTAACTTGATAATTCATATCAAATCCTACATTGAGTGGAAATGAAGTTGCTTGTTCCCACCCAATATAAAATTTACCAGCTGGCATTAAAATAGGAAAATCAAATTTTACAAAATAAAATCTATTCAACTCATTCATATACGTTGGACGAGCCTGTTGTATTTTTTTAATGACTGTTTCGCCAGTTCCATTTCCGTTGGTACCAATTGCACTCCATATCACTAAATTAAACTCTTGAGTAGAAACATCGGAAGTTGATTGATTAAAAAACATACTTAATCCTTGAAGTGTATCGGGTGTTTCAAGTGTATAGCCCAACGCTACAGAACCTGGTTCAATTTCAATTCCATAACCTGCTTCAGCTGATCCATCATCATAGGCAAAATAATTGCTAAATATCGTTGGAATTGTGAGTGTATCGTTGGAAGGAATATTATCAAAATTATTGTTTTGATTGGTAAAATAAGTTGAATGAAATAAAACAGAATCTGCTCCTAAAGTTGGTGTTAATATAAAAGAATTTGAAATAGCCCCATTGGCAAAACCTTTAGCATCAACGCCTGGCTGTACATCATTAAAAATTGAAATTTGTGTAGCCGTTGCATCAACTACTTTTCGGCCAAAATTAAGCGGATACACAATTGTATCATTGTTTCTCAAACCAATTGTATGAATCGTATTGGTGTACGCTGTTGGATTTTGCAAATAATGTTTACTTGGCATTGCATAATATTTTTGAAGCAGTGAAGGAGGACTTTGTTGTATTGCAAAATCAAAAAAACCATCAACCAAAGTCCTACCTCTGTCAAGTCGAACATAATCCAAATGCCAATTATCAATATTGCCGGTTCGGCTGCCAATATTCCTAAACCTAAACTGAAAATCATCGGTTAAATAAGCGGAATCCACCAAAATATAAACTTCAGTAAATTTAGTATTTGAATACGCTTGTGAGCTTGCAAACCATACTTCATTCCATTGATTTTCAAACAGCCTATTGGTGCGAAATTCCAATGTTAGATAATCGGTATTTTCGGGTAAATCACCAAAACCTTGAGGTTCAATTTGAAAACTTAAATATACAGAATCACTTCGTGTTAGTGATTGCAAATAAATAGCCTTACTCGTCAATGTATCCAAATACCCTGTTCCTTGTCCGTATGCATTTCCTCGTTCATCCAAACCATCAAACGTGGCAACATTTACTGTTGGTGGCAATTTAGGAAATGTATTATTGATAAATACAGTTCTATCTTTCCACCGTTTAGCTGAAGGAAATATATTGGATGCAGAAAAATCATCAACAAAAGGTAATTTCAACTTTGGCCCAACATGAAAACCCGTAACCAAAAATTGCAATGTATCCGTTACTGAATAATTTGATTTATTGATGATGCGGTATTGAAAATTAGCATGCCTAAATCGGCCAACATTTGCTTGTTGTATATATGGAACAAACTGTTGCGAATTATTGGGTATCAGTTTCATAACAGAAATCCAATCTCCAGCATTATTTAAAAAATCAACCAAAAGCGTGTCTGTATTATCAGCTGCTGGCATTGATTTATACAAAAAGCGAACGAAAATAGAATCGGAAATTGGATACAACAACATATTGATAGGTTGTGAATGAAGCGTATCTCCATAACCATTATTAGCATACACATTTCCTGATTTTGAAAACGCATTAAAAACTACGGCATTGGTTCCTGCAGGGCTATATTCTTTTATCAAATGGGGTTCTGCCTGTTGCCAAAATAAAGGAGAAGGAGTTGTGGTATCGTTAAATGACGTTTGAATAAAATTTTCATAATAGGGCAAATCCAATTTATCACTTAAAACGATTTCGTTTATTAAAAATGTTTGCGTATTGGTAGATATTCGTGTTGTATAACTTTTAAACCTAAATCCAAAAGCAGAGGAAAGCACATTTTGAAGTACAATTGGGATACGAACAGTTGTTGTTGAAAGAATAGAATTGGGCGATTTCCAAGCAGATACATAATTTCCGGAAGGCGTTTTAAATTCCAATACGAGTGAATCTCCATTTTGCCAGGTAGCACCCGTACTATAGGTAAATGCAATAAAAAGTTGGCCATTCGAACCCAAAATAGCTATATCTTTTGATTGTAAAATATCCGTTTCGCCAAATGAACCATTTCCACTATTGTATGTATTACCAACTTCATTTTGAGCATTCAAAATGGCGCGTTCATTTTCCACTTTTACCGATTTGAACTCCCACAATGAATCTGTAAGTTCTATATTTCCATCATCAAAACGATCAATAAAAGGAAACCTATTGTTTAATATAGCAGCTTTTTGGAAAGATACAGTTGAACGTTGTTCAGGTACTTTTGGGGTATTGTACTGCTCTTGCAACAGTGAATTAACAGATAATGGAATGAGTTTCTCTCTGCCCTGCTGAGCCTTAACTTGAGTATAAGAAAAACAAGAAAAAAATAACGTATAAAAAACGATGTGTTTGCTCATTCTTGTTTTAAAAATAAATCAATGGTTTGCCCAGCGCCTACCATCACTCCTTCTGCAAATATGGGTTGTTGTTGCACTACTGTTGCAGCACTTGAATCACTAATATTTCCTTGATAAATAACAGAACCTAAAGATAACGATGAACTTGCCAATAAATTACGTGCTTCATCCAAAGTAAGACCTTCAAAATTGGGCAACGAAATATTTCCTTGCCCTAAACCATCTCCTAAAACCAAATCAATGACTGAGCCTTTGGGTATTTTGCTTCCTGCTACTGAAGGTGAATTGCCATATAATTGTTCTAATACAACGTTTTGAGCAATATCTGGCTTGTATATTAATTTCCCTGATTTAAGTCCAACACTTTGCAACAATACTTGGGCTTGCCTTAATGATACATCAATTAAATTAGGCATGGTAACCAAAGGAGCTTTGTTGCTATTAAGCGTTAAATAGACAACTCGGCCTTCTTTTACTTTTGATTGAGGAGAAGGATTTTGATCCAATACACTGTTTTTAGGTTTGTCTTCAAAAAACAAAGAATCGGTAATGATAAATTTTAAATTTTTAGCTGTTAAAATAGACATTGCATCCTCTATACTCAAACCTGTAATATCAGGAACAGTAAGCGATTCCCCATGTCGGGTAGTATTATTTAAAACCATTGAAGTAACTGAAAACAAAATCACCAATACGATAACGATTGCTAAAATATTTGCAGAAATAATTTTAAGTAGTTGATTCATGTGGCTCAAATATGCTGTTTTACGGTAGAATGAACAAATTTGGTTTTAAGGTAAATGGTTGTTGCGTAAATTGTACTCAGAAAATACCCTAAATAAGGTGTTTCTCGCTTACAAAACAATCTGCTAATTTGTATCAACAAGCCATTAGTGTTTTGCCCCTTTATTAACCCGCTCAGTTCCGAATTTCAAAATTGAATCAATAAACTCAAAAGGTTTGTACCCATTTAACGCACACTGATGGAAAATTGCCGTTGCAGGTGTCATCCCTGGTAAAGAGTTTACTTCAATAAAAATAACTTCTGGTTTATTTTTTTTATCAATTCGAACAAATGCATCAATGCGACAGTAACTTTCTACATGCAACACTTTAGCCCCTGTAACTAATATTTTTTGTACTTCTTTGCTAATCGCATTTCGAATAACTGGATTTTTATGGTAACGAGCAGGTGTAATGTTCTGACCTTGTCCAGCCAAAAACTTTTCTTCCAAAGACAAAATTTCTCCTTCTGCTAATGCCTCAGAAGGCTCAAAAGATTCAAATACAAGTTTACCATTTTTATCATAATGGGTTAGCATTCCTCCTGTAATTTCTAAAAAATGTGCTGCATTTTTTTTGTCTATAAATTTTTCAATCAAGAAATTCTTTTTCTTCGGGAATTCTTCTTTGGGTGATAATCCCAATTTTAAAGCTAATACTGGAGAAATAGATAACGTTGAACGAAAAACACCTTCGGCATAATGGAGTAACTCTTGGCGGTTTTTAATTTTTTTAACAGCCGAACTACATCCATCATCAACAGGCTTAGCTATTAAAGGATAGCCAATTTTTTCAATATTAGCCAATATGTTAGCGTTTTCCTTTTTCCATTCATGGTCATAAACCATCAATTGATCAGCAACTAAAAATCCATGTTTTTTGAGTAACTGATTGGTCGTAAATTTATGAATGGTTATTTTAGAACTTTCGACTCCCGAACCATTAAAGGGTATATTATATTTTATCAATTCAGATTGAACAGTACCATCTTCACCTGGGCGCCCATGCAAACCAATAAAAACTGCATCAGCCAATTTTGAAAGCTCTTTATACGTAATTTTTTTAGGCGTAAACAAATTTGCTTCATCACCAAAACGTGAAATAATCGATTGACAATCCGCTATAATCGTATCAACAATAGCTGCTCTCTTAAAATGTTCCGCTTTTTCCTTAATATCATCTGCATTGTCTTTCAGCATAATATTGATGGGAATTAAATACAGTTGATGTTCTGTTTCATTACCCGTTACAAATACAGGAAATGGTTGATACGTTGCAGATGAAGCTAGCTTTTCATAAATATTTCGACCGCTCTCAACAGAAATATGCCGCTCAGTTGAATAACCTCCCATAAACACTGCCACTCTTTTTTTAGCAGCTTTTACTTTTTTATTTCCTGCAATGGCGTTATCAAGTTTTTGTAATAATGGTGTAAGCAAATAATGTGTGGGTAAAGTTTGCAGACGTTCATTAATAGATGTGCGAATAATATACGTTAACAACTGTGAGGGGTTTAAACCAATTTCTGCTGCTTGGTGAAAAAAGAATGAAGAAGGCATCATTCCCGAGGTTGTGTTTGGGTCATTTAAAAATAACTCACCTTTTGCAGTAATAAAACCATCAATACGTGCATATACATTAAAATGAAAAAACTCAAATAACTCCACGCATGCTTTGCGAATACGTTGCACATCTTTTTGAGGCAAATCAATTGGTGTAATTTTACGTGAAAAACCAGGCAAATATTTTGACCGGTAATCATAAACTTCTTTTCCTTTAACTATTTCAGTTGGTGGTAATGCAATAGCTTTCCGGTTTTCATCTTGCAAAACAATACATGAAAACTCTCGCCCTTCTATAAATGATTCAATTAAACATTCGGTTTCACTGTATATTCCCTCAAGTAAAATATCCGATTTATTTTTTAAATACGAATCTAAGAATTCAATTAATGTGTCTGGATGGTAAATTGTTGTTGTTCCAGCTAGTAAAGGCAAACCTATACCCTCTTTAATATCACTCAACTTTTGAATAAAAGTTAACCGTTCATTACCTTTTTTATTCTTCCATTCTTGTTGGGTTATACGTTGGATAAAAAAACTTTTATTAACTGCAGCTTCAAATAGCAAACTATCTTTTGAAGATATAACACTTACCCCAACGGATGAACCTTGATTAGCAGGTTTAACAACAAAAGGAAAGCCAACAACTGATTGTAGTTTTTTAAATATTGCTTGAACATCCCCTTTTAACCAGTCAGATTTATGCAAAGAACTCCACTTAGGACTATTAAATCCTGCATGCTGCATCATCCTTTTTTGCACTTTTTTGTGCATGCCAATAGCAGAAGGTAATATACCCGAACCTGAATAAGGAATACCATACCACTCTAACAAACCTTGAATGGTTCCATCTTCACCAAAACTTCCATGCAAGGCCAAAAATGCAACATCAATAAGTTTAGTCAACTCTTCGGCTTTTAGAATACTACCCAATGTGCTTGCCATTTTTTGTCCATTATTGGCATATTCACTTTGTAAACTTTCTGCATATACTTGAATTGGGTATTTAGATTCTTTTAAAAATTTTACTGGAGGATAAAAATCACGTATACTTCCTTTGTATATATATTTCCAATCCAATAAGATAAAATTATTAAAGCTGTCTACAAAGATTGGAATCGCTTCAAATAAAGATTTATCTAAATTGTCATATACTGTTCTACCACCTGCGAAACTTACTTCACGCTCTCGAGAATTGCCTCCAAAAAATATACCTACTTTAATCATGTGTGTTTCCTATTTAACAATATTATGTTATGACATTGCCTTGCACACAAATATAAATGCTTTTAATGGACAATAAGCGATGTGGAAATGTTTGCAAAAGGTGGCATGATGTATGTTTTATTATCAAAAAAAGTATATTTGGCAGGTTGTTACTATAGAACGGAGGAAATCGAAACTTTTACTCTTCATTTTTAACAAACCTGCTATTATTTATGTAATTATTAATTAAACATCGATACACACATGAAAATATTTATCGGTTCCTTGCTCCTATTTCTTGCAACAATTTCCATTGCACAAAACAACCAAACAATGCCAAATATGTTGTTAAAAGATGTGAATGGTAAAAGCAAAAACATGGCAGATTACTCTAAATCAGGTAAAATTACCATCGTGTCATTTTGGGCAACTTGGTGCACTCCTTGCAAAAAAGAGTTGACCAATATAAATGAGATTTTAGACGAATGGAAAGAAAAATATGGATTAGAGTTGGTAGCTGTTACAATTGATAACTCTCGCAACGTTCCTAAAGTAAAACCTTATGTTGATGGACAAGGTTGGACATTTGATTGTATATTAGATGTAAATAGTGACTTAGCCCGTGCCATGAATGTGTTAAACCCTCCACAAACATTTTTAATTGATCAAAACGGAAACATTGTTTGGTCGCATGTTGGATATGTTGAAGGGGATGAATTTGTACTTGAAGAAAAAATTAAAAGCTTAATGGTTAAAAAGTAACCCTAACTCAAATACTTTAAATCTACTTACTGTAGCTCTGTTTGTTATTTGATATGGGTAATTGCGAATTTTTTTTCTTGAACCTGGTGAACATAAACTACCTCATTGATGGCATTTGTTAAAAATATCGAATCAGCATCCATCAATTGTTCTATTGAAAGAATGCACTCCTTCACTTCAAACTTATCAGCAACTAATTGTTGAATAATAACGTTGCGCATTACACCATTTACACACCCTTCCGTTAAGAGTGGAGTATAAACCACCTTGTTTTTAATGATAAAAACATTGGCGCTTGTTGCTTCACAAATTGATCCATGTTCATTTATCAATAACGCATCATCAAAACCGTTTTCTTTGGCCCAAATACCTGCCATAACATAGAGTAAAGCATTTCCACTTTTAACATTAGCTAATTCCGAACATTGCTTGTAATTATCAGTATAAATACCCAAATGAACGTATTTATTAACCATTGTTAATGGAAAAACATCCACAAAATAACTTGTTTGATTATCTTTTGGCGTATAAAAACCACTTGCATTTCGGTGCAATACAAATCTTACTCTTGCATCTTTAAGATTACTTTTGGAAACAGCATTTTCAATTGAATCCATAAAATCGTTGGTATTCAAAGTCGTTTCGAACTTGAGTAATGTTGCACTCTCAATTAACCTATTAAAATGCTCTTGAGCCAAAAGAGGTTTACCATCTATAACTTTGATGGTTTCAAATAATAAATCCCCGTATATAAAGGCTCTGTTTAGTTTTGATGTATGTTTCTCCATTATTATTCTTCAAGTTTAAGAAACTACTCTTGACTTTTTATCAAAAAATACTTCGTTAAAAACCAATCATCTAAATATAGGTTAATCATTAATAGATTAAAACATAAATCCACAATGCCAATCAACATATCAACACCCTATACTGAATCAACATAAAAGCCTACATTTGCCAATCAAATTTAAATCAATTCATTTTAAACATGAAAAAAGTATTTATCATATCAATTGCTCGAACACCAGTAGGCTCTTTTGGAGGAGCATTATCAGGATTTACAGCACCACAATTAGGATCCATTGCCATTAAAGGAGCTCTCACAAAAGCGGCCATAACACCTGATAAGGTAGATGAAGTATACATGGGTTGTGTTTTGCAAGCAGGAATCGGACAAGCACCAACAACTCAAGCAATGATTTATGCGGGTATTCCCAATACAGTTCCTTCAACTACTGTCAATAAAGTATGTGCTTCAGGTTCAAAAGCTATTATGCTAGCTGCTCAAAGTATCATGTTGGGTCATAACAATATTGTTGTAGCTGGTGGAATGGAAAGCATGAGCAATGTACCTTATTACTTAGATAAAGCTCGCAATGGTTATCGATTAGGCCATGGCCAAATTATAGATGGTTTGGTTAAAGATGGCTTATGGGATGTATATAATGATTTTCATATGGGCAATGCAGGCGAGTTGTGTGCAAAAGACCATAATATTAGTAGAGAAGAACAAGATGCATTTGCAATTGAATCATATGAACGAGCAAAAGCTGCTTATGCAAAACATGCATTTAAAGATGAAATTGTTGCAGTTGAAATTCCGGTAAAAGGTAAAGACCCCATTTTGATGACCGAAGATGAGCAATACACAAAAGGGAATGCAGAAAAAATGAAAACCCTTAAGCCTGTATTTGATAAAGCTGGAAGTATCACTGCAGCCAACGCATCGCCATTGAGTGATGGCGCTTCAGCTTTTGTGTTAATGAGTGAAGAAAAAATGATTGAATTAGGGCTAAAACCTCTTGCCGAAATTATAGGCTTTGCAGATGCTGCTCAAGCTCCAGAATGGTTTACGACTTCTCCATCATTGGCAATTCCTAAAGCACTTAAAATGGCTGGTGTGGATGCAAAAGATGTGGATTTTTATGAATTAAACGAAGCATTTGCTGTAGTTGGAATCATCAACAATAAACTATTGGGGTTAGATCCCAAAAAAGTAAATGTATATGGAGGAGCTATTGCATTAGGTCATGCACTTGGAAGTAGTGGTACTCGTATTCTTGCAACACTCACTTCTGTGTTACACAATGAAGGTGGAAGTATTGGTGTTACAGGAATTTGTAACGGTGGCGGTGGGGCTTCTGCTATTGTTATTCGTAAAGTATAATTTGGATTAACCACTCATAAAGTATTTGGTAATATGTCTTTAACGATTGATTAATTAACCTTATTAACCACTTGTAGTATGAACAAAGTCTTTTTCGTTTTCTTCCTTACCTTTTCGGTAGCTG
Organism: Bacteroidia bacterium; assembly: GCA_044353855.1. Lineage (GTDB taxonomy): Bacteria > Bacteroidota > Bacteroidia > UKL13-3 > UKL13-3 > UKL13-3. The sequence continues at coordinate 48,829 of JBILBF010000005.1, read as the reverse complement.
TTAATGCTCAAGTGAGGGATTCGCTTTCGAGGGATACTTTAGCCGATCTTCAAATACGCATGATGGGGCTTGGCGAACGAATGATAATGGCTACTAATGAAGATGAAAGATTAACCTCGGGTTATCATTTTATTAAACATATGAATTACGCTTTAAGAGTAGGTGGTTCATACAACTTTAAGTTTGACTCACTTAAATCTGTATCCATAATATATGCTCCTGATAATGTGTTTAGAATCATTACCTGGAATTTGGTGTTAAACGATGGCCGATTTCATTATTATGGCGTTTTACAATTGAATCCCTTACTCATCAAAAAATCAAATGATACCAATACTATTCGTCCATTTTATCCACTTATCGATCGTTCGGAAAAATTTGTAAATGCACTAGATACAACAGTAGATCACAATTTTTGGTGGGGGGCTACTTATTATAAAATCATCTCAAATACAGTTAAAAAGAAAACTTATTATACCCTAATTGGTTGGAATGGACATAATCTTTTAAGCAATAAAAAAGTTGTAGAATCTCTTTTTTTCGAAAACAACAAACCTGTTTTTGGTGCACCAATATTTGATTTATTATATGCCAAACCGATCAAACGGATGGTATTTGAATTTTCTAATTCAGCAAGCATGACATTAAGGTATGAAGATAAAAGAGGATATTTAATTTATGAAAGTGTTGTTCCAACTCGAGCACAAGATAAGGGTCATCCAGAAACATATTTACCCGATGGAACTTATGATTATTTGATATTTAACAAAAAAACAGGTACGTGGATAAAGCAACAAAATATGCTAAGGGATTTTGATATGCAACGCTAAGTTATCGGCAATTTGTTTTCGTCCTTCATAAAAATAATGTTCTGTTGTCCAATGTTTATCCATATAATTATAGCCTGCAACCAATTCTAAATTATCAACTACCTCCACACCTTGTTGAGTATACCGATTTACCAATAAATCCCGATTGTTGCGCATTAAGTAACTTAACGCAGGACCAACCAAACTATCAGCGTATTCAACATTTTCGGCAAGTATCGTAAAGATTAATCGCAGCTTTTTTTGGTTTGCTACTTTAACAATGGCATCAAAGTCTTTAATACGAGGATTGGTCATTGTATCAATTTGAAAAGCATATGATTTAATATAATGGCACGCAAGTGTGATTTTTTCCATATTCCAACTGCTATCGTTGTTTTTGTAAAAGCCATTTCCAAATGTTATATCCCATGTTCGAACGGTTTTAAAAGGAAATTCAAATGGGAAATGTAAACTGTCATGTTCCCAATGATCATCTCTAATTGCATTTCGTTTATGAATAGGCTTATTGTCGTAATATCCAAAACTCATGAATAATTTATTTACAAAAGGATTTTGTTGTGCAAAAAGCACATTGCTTTTCATTAATTGAGATTCCAATTCAGAGTTAATCCAATCAGCACCAAACGAACGTAAATTAAGTGTAACAATAATAGTTTGTACTTTGCTGTTGGAAGGAATTTGGGTGATAAGTGGTAAAAAAACACCAGCATGCACAGCACCTTTATTAAGAGCTCCTATTATTAAATTAGGATAATGAATTGCTAATAATTCACTTATACTTTTCTTATTCGAATCCGTATCAGCAAATGTTGCATTGGATGATTCAGCAAAATACAAAACATCACAACTATCAGATTTGTGCCATAATTCAGGTAACTGCTCGGCATATTGTTGCAAATCTTGTTTCCAAAAAAAATGTTGATACACCCCAGCTAAAGTGAATAATATGATCAGTAGCAGTAAAGCTCGAGATAGTACGTATTTCATTTTATTTACCATAGCCTCAAAATTGAAAATAAATAAACGGCTGCTCTTCGCCAGCTGCCATAATGGTAATTCCAAATAACAAAACTGTATACATAAACCAACGTACAAGTATCGGTTGATGCTGAATATAATGATCAAAACGTTTGCCTGCCAGTATTATATCCGCTGACACAAACAAGAAACAAGCCAACAGAACTTTCCATGTCAACGTAAGCGAATATCCATTCACAATCGTTAATTGTTTCAATATGAGAAAAGCTTGATGAAATGAATGGCTCCTAAAAAACACCCAAGCTATTGTAACTCCCAAAAATGTAAAGAGCCAGGATATACATATTACAAAACGATTGGAAGTTACTGGGAAAAGAGTTGTCCAAAAACGTTCAATTAAATATAGTGAAGCATGAATTAACCCCCAAACTAAAAATGTCCAATTAGCTCCATGCCATAATCCACTTAAAGCAAATACGATAAAAATTGTACTACACCAACGTATTATGGATGTACGGTTTCCACCCAATGAAATATATACATAATCTTTAAACCAAGTTGAAAGGGAAATATGCCAACGATTCCAAAACGATGATATGCCAGTTGCTAAATAAGGTGCTTTAAAATTATCCATTAAGGTTATACCCATCATACCTGCACTACCAATTGCAATCGTTGAATAGCCCCAAAAATCAGCATAAATTTGAAGTGAAAACAAAACCATACCTGTTAAAACCGATAAATTATTATATTGAATAGGTGCACTGTAAATCATATCAACCAATGGGGCTATTTGGTCAGCAACTGCCATTTTAATAAACAAACCAAACACAATTAACCGAATACCATTAATGATATTGTTTAAGTCAAAAGAGTGGTGTTGTTTGAGTTGATTTCCCAGAGCAGCAAAACGCTCAATTGGACCAGCAACCATTTGAGGAAAAAACAATACATACACTGAAAAAATTCCTAAATGTTTTTCGGGTTGTTGATTTCCCCGATATACTTCAATTGTATACGCCATTGATTGAAACGTATGAAATGATAAACCTATGGGTAAAATTATTGTCCAATGTGGAACCGTTTTGGCTACATGCAACCAGTTAAAAACTTCTTGCAATGAATCTACGGCTAAAGTAAAATACTTAAAATAAGCCAACAAACTAATATTAGCCAATATACTAACTATTAACATCATCTTACGCTGAACACCTTTTGCTCGATGAATCAAAAGTGCAGCCGAGTAATCAATAACAATAAGCAAAAACAGAATGAGAATGTACTTTGGGATAAAGTACATATAAAAAATACAGCTTGCTAGCAACAATAAAATCCACCTATACTTATAGTTTAACAAATAGTAGCAACACACTACCAATGGTAAAAAAAGGACATACTCCCAAGAGTTAAAAAGCATGCAGCTAATATAAGAAAATGTTATTTGAGGCTTGGTGATAAGTTAAAAATTCAACGCGATGTAGGTGTAATAAGTTGAATTTTAGTATATTTGCTTAGTGAAAAATATTGTAAACAAAACGATATGCTTATTAATGGCTCTAACTATAGTAGTTGGATATACTGGCATACCTATTTACAAAATGATTTGCAATAAAGATGGCCACATCGTTGTTTCAATTGCCAAAAATGTTGCTGTTTGCAATCATACTGCTACTAAGGATTGCTGTGCGCCCAAACATATAAAACAAACTACTCCTGCAGAAAGTTGCTGTGCAAATTCAAGTGATTTTTTAAAACTCCATGAAAGTTCGGAAGTTAACGAACAACATAATCATCTTAATCAGGTTGCAACATCTATCCCAATTTTAGTTGCACCAATACTATTAACTCATTATAATATTAAGGCAAAGACCCATCTAACCTTTCCTCCACCATTTCTCTTTCGAAAACAATCCACGCAGAGTTTTACTCAAGTTTTTCTTATTTAACAGTTGGTTCATGTTTAATTATGTGCAATGCAACCTGTATTGCTTTTTTTAAAATTTATTATGTTAACATGAATCATGAAACCTATTTTTTTACTGATTTTTACTTTAGCTGTTAGTCTGCTAAAAGCGCAATCTATTAAAGGGACAATTATAGACGCGCAAACCAAAGAGCCTTTACAAGATGCTACATTGGTTTGGGGAAACACACAACAAGGAACTATAGCCAACTCAGATGGACTTTTTGAAATTGCCTATCCTATCAAAACACCTGCAGTGTTAATAGCCAGGTATATTGGATATATAAACGATTCAATAGTGTTTAACAATCAAACAGAATTGCATATTAAACTTAAACCAGCGGCAACATTAAAGGAAGTTCAAATTACTGAAACCAAAGAGTCGTTAGCTTTTTCTACCATAGATCCAATGAACAAACAAACATTGGGTACAAAGGAACTTACTAAAGCTGCATGTTGTAATTTGAGCGAAAGTTTTGAAACCAATGCTACGGTTGATGTTACATACAACGATGCATTATCAGGAACCAAACAAATAAAAATGTTGGGACTTGATGGTGCGTATACCCAAACATTAATTGAGCAACAAGGCGGTATCCGAGGACTTTCCACCAATGTTGGTTTTTCACATATTCCTGGTTCGTGGGCTCATAGTATTGATATTACCAAAGGTGTTGGCTCAATCGTGAATGGTTATGAAAGCATTTCCGGACAAATAAATATTGAATTATTGAAGCCAGAAAAAACGGACAAGTTACATGTGAATGTATACGCTGGTGATTGGGGTCGATACGAAACCAATATCCATTTAGGTCACCGGATTAATAAAGAATGGAGTACATTATTATTAACTCATGCTAGTACCGTTAACCGTAAAAATGATTTTAACAAAGATGGTTTTATGGATGTGGCAACTGGTTACCAATTAGGTGTTACTAATAAATGGAAATATGAAAAACAAGGCAAAATAATGGCTTCGTTTGGTGTAATAGCAAACATAGATAACCGTAAAGGTGGACAAATGAACTTCACCAACCGTGCAGAAAACAATTTAAAACAAGTATATGGTGTTGGTATTCAAACAAAACATTTGGAAGCTTTTAACAAAACAGCATTTGGTTTTATGGGTAGGCCATATAAAAGTATGATTTTGTTGGTTAATGCTCGTACTTATGAGCATGATGCATTTTATGGATTTAAAGCCTATAATGGCAAAGAGCAAACATTACATACTACTGTATATTACCAAAGCATTATAAATACTAGCGATCATAAAATAAAAATAGGGGCTTCGTATTTGTTAGATAATTTTAATGAAATGTATACAGTTAATACAAATGATTCTATCTTTAAACGAAACGAATCGGTTCCTGGAATTTTTGCAGAATACAACTATGAAATAACCAATAGAATATCCTTATTACTTGGAGCAAGATCCGATTTTCATAACATATACGGACCGTATTTTACACCCCGAGCACATCTAAAATTAAACCTCTCACAAACTTCGGTATTGCGTTTTTCCGCAGGAAAAGGAATGCGGATAGCCAACGTTTTTGTTGAACAACCTTTTATATTGGCTAGCAATCGAACTGTTATCATAGCTGAATCATTTAAACCAGAAATAGCATGGAATTATGGAATTTCTTTAACTCACAAATTTAACATAGCCCATAAAAATGCTTCTTTGGTAGTAGATTTTTACCGCACAGATTTTCAAAATCAGATTGTGACAGACCTAGACCAACATTCACAAGAAGTATTTATGTATAATTTAAAAGGCCAATCGTATTCCAATAGTTTTCAAATGGAATTTAATTATGAACCCATTAAAAAATTTGAATTAAGATTAGCATACAAATTGCAAGATGTAAAAACAACCTATAATGGAACACTTTTACAAAAACCATTAATAGCAAAAGATCGATTACTTTTTAATGTTGCTTACGCTACCCGTTTTGATAAATGGAAATTTGATGCAACCGTTAAATGGTTTGGCCAGAATAGAATTCCAAATACACTTTCAAATCCTGTAGGTTTGCAACTTAACACTTATTCAAACCCGTATTATACAATGAATTCTCAAGTTACAAGAGCATTTAAAAAGTTTGAGTTGTACGCAGGTGCTGAAAACATATTTAATTTTATACAACAACAACAAATTATTGACCCTCAAAATCCTTTTGGAAATTACTTTGATGCTTCCTTAATTTGGGGACCTGTAATGGGAAGAGTTTTGTATGTAGGATTTAGAATATCGATTAAATAGCTTCGCTTTGGCTTAAAGTAATTATACAAAACATAGTTTCACAATACACAAACAACTTAACTTATATAAAACATGAAAAATCTAATCATCACCGTATCCATTATTACACTAACCATTGGTGCTTGGGCTCAACCCAAAAAAACTTCAACACAAGAATTGCAAACAATTCAAATTAAAACTTCGGCTGTATGTGATATGTGTAAGGAAACACTTGAAAAAGCAATGGCTTACGAAAAAGGAGTAAAATCATCCAACTTGGATGTGTCTTCTAAAATATTAACTGTAACTTATGATGCCAAAAAGACAACAGCAGAAAAAATTAGATTAGCTATAACCAAAACAGGATATGATGCAGATGAAATGCTGGCTGATGTTAAAGCTTATGACAACCTAAATATGTGTTGTAAAAAAGATGCAAAGCACTAATTTTAAAACATAATACATAACTAAATTGGTTAGTTATTTAAACTAGTCTATTCTTTTTTTTACTACTATATTATCTAATTTTGAGCAATATGATTGATCCTTTAAACGAAATAGAATTCGATATATTAAATGCTATTTATTTTGTTGAGCCCTTTGATAATATACTTTCGGAGTGTACTGCACCCGAAAAAATTGTTGGAGATGTATTAAAACAATTGATTGCAAAAAAATTGGTTACACCTATGTTTTTTGATGAAAACAAACAAGAATTCATCAAAACCTTTTTTTATGACAGTGACAACATGCGCGCATATTCCTACTTGGCTACCAAAGATGGATTAATAGCTCACAACTCACGTTAATTCTAGCACTTTTAACCAACACTCATTATGTGGGATAACGAAGAAGACTTTAGTGACGAAGACTTTAAAAAAGAAGAAGAACGAATAGAAAATTTGCCTATTGTTCAGAAATCTAATGAATTATACGAGCTTGTAAATGCACTTATTGAAACATTCGACATTAAAAACAAAGAAGGAGAGGATTTACCATTTGAGGATGAAGAAGAGGATGATATTGATTTTATAACTGATGAAGAGTTTGATGATGAAGATGCAGAAGAGTTAGACACAGAAGACATAAACAGTTTTGGTGAGCATTATAAAAGCACGATGATGGAAGATGTGATGATAATTAGTGCCAAACTTAGAGGTGCTGAAGCAGCCGACCTTTACTCTATTAGAATGGAAAATGCTGTTATTATTAAAACGCATGCAGTCAGCTTACTTACATCTACATCAGGATTAAAAATGATGGGGCTTTCTAACAATAAATACCTGCAATTGTTAAGAGATGAAATTGAAGCTTTTCGCCATTTGTTTGTATCATGGATAAACACATTTGATAAAACCAATGATATACCCGATGGATGGGGACTATTTTTTGACCCAAACATAGAGTATAAAAATTTTGATGATGATGATGAATAAATAACAAGACATTGTAACCTATACTGTTCAGTAGCATCTTCTTTTGTTAAAAACATCAATCCTTTAAATATCTAATCATGAAAGCAATAATTCTTGAAGAACTAAATCAACCTTTAGCTATTAAAGATGCCAAAATACCTGATATTTTAGCACATGAAGCACTTGTTCGAATACATGCAGCTGCCTTTAATCACCGCGACTTATGGATTCAAAAAGGGCAATATGCAGGTATCCAGTTTCCTATTATATTAGGATCAGATGGTAGCGGAGTGGTAGAAAAAGTAGGTACCCATGTAGGCGATACCTGGGTAGGAAAAGAAGTGATTATAAACCCCAGTTTAAATTGGGGCAATGATGCTCGAGTTCAGGCTAAAGACTATTTAATTTTAGGAACACCTAATGATGGAACATTTGCAGAGTTTGTAAAAATAGATGCACGATTATTATTTGAAAAACCTAAACACCTTACATTTGAACAAGCAGCTGCATTGCCATTAGCGGGCCTAACAGCATACAGAGCTTTGATGAAACGGGCAGCTGCAAAAAAAGGGGAAAATGTTTTGATAACAGGTATGGGTGGGGGTGTTGCATTACAATGTATGCAATTTGCTATTGCAGCTGGATGTAACACTTATGTAACCAGTGGAAATGATGCTAAACTTGAACAAGCCATTAAATTAGGCGCCAAAGGAGGTGCAAATTATAAAACACCTGATTGGGATAAAACACTCAAAAAACAAAGTGGCGGCTTTGAAGTAATAATTGACAGTAGTGGTGGCGATACTTTTGCCAAATTAGTAGACATGGCTAAACCAGCTGGCAGAATTGCCATGTATGGTGCAACTCTTGGCGCTTTTAATAGTGGTATTCCTGCCAAAATATTTTGGAAACAATTAGATATTTTAGGATCAACAATGGGTAACGATGATGAATTTACTGAAATGATACAATTTGTAAACCACCACCAAATAGTTCCAATAGTAGATTCTATATTTCCAATGAGCCAAGCTCAAACAGCTATCGAAAAAATGACGAAAGGCGAACAATTAGGTAAAATCATTTTACAGATTCAATAGTGAATCATTATATAATTCAACACCCTATTGCAGAATAGCTATAACCATTAATAATTTTCGACTACACCAATCAACACCGAAACAGCGAAACCTTATGCTTGGGGTTTCATTTTGTTATATAGCATAAGCAAAATTGCCCCAGCGTCAAATGATTATATAAAAAGCAAACCGCCTAACATCCATTCCAACAAATAAGGAATAACCTACCACTTAAGCTGCACCATAAACAACACCAATTATGAGCCAAAGCAGAAATATTTTACCCCTACCCCAACCTCCTGCTTACATTCCACTTGTGCCTGCTATGGCTTCGGTTAAATTAGAAATAAAGACAGCAACCAACATTGTTAAACTTACTTGTCCACTTGCTTCAAACATTCCCAAACCAATCACAATTGATTTAGGTATACCATCAATGATAATAGCCAATAACATTGGCACCTGTAAGTTAGTTGCGTGGCTTGCGTCTAAATGTTTACAATTTTGTATTCCTGATTTTCAATAAAAAAAATACTGAACAAAAAAGTAATGGTTCCTGCAAAAAAATATATGCAGGATAACCTGTGCCTTTACCTGATTTACTTGCTTCAAAAATAAGCTCATATGCCACAGCAGAGATGAGTCCTCCTATACCACAAGCCATAATAACTCCTAGTATCTGTTTACTCAGGTTAATCAAAGAATCAATAATCCCAACAAATATCAGAGATAATATTGATACCATTCCCCATAAATAGCATATAGCATAAACAATACTTATTATCAAATAACGAATTTATTTAAATACAAATAATGCTGCAATAAAACGAACTTGCAAGTAGGTATGTTTAGCTAAAATAATAGAGTTGATTCGTCCTAAAACTTTTATTTAAATAAATAGTTACTCATAAAACCATGATTCATCCAATAGCTAATATTCCTCATTTCAATTCGTTTAACGAATCCATACATCAGTATGTATCTCCCAATGTGTTTACTTTAATGCAAAATAATAAACCACATCCTTTGTGCTTATTGGCTGCACACGAATTGCAATACTACCTAAACAACCAACAAGAGTGGAAACACAACTTTGGCTTATCAAACCAGTCAAGTGGAGCTATTGTAGGAAAAATGTTTGGGGTTTTAGTTGTAAAAACTCCTTCTAGTCAAATTGGTTATTTATCAGCCTTTTCGGGAAAACTAGCTGGTGTAAATACACATTCAAAATTTGTTCCACCCATTTTTGATTCCCTTACCGAAAATGGTTTTTTAACAAAAGGAATGTTAGAAATTGCTCGTATGGGTGAGGAAATTAAACACCTAAATTCACAAAAAGATATTTTACCTAACCCCTTACTAAACAAATTAAAAAATAAACGCAAAAAATTTTCGGTAGCTTTACAAACACAATTATTCAAGCATTACTTTTTTACAAATAATGCAGCTGAGTCCAAAAGCCTGTACGAAATTTTTACATTACCCAAATATAAAAATCCACCAAGTGGAGCAGGAGAATGTGCTACACCAAAACTATTACAATATGCTTTTAACCTTGGATTAAAACCACTTGCCCTTGCCGAATTTTGGTGGGGTCAATCTCCAAAATCAACTCGTTGGAAACATGGTCAGTTTTACCCTTGTTGTAAAGAAAAATGCGAACCTATTTTAGTGCATATGCTTAAAGGGATTGCTGTTAAATATGAATAAATATCGCAATATCAATGCATAGCTATAACAAAATCCGACTAGAACAGTCCGTCAATTTTGAAAGCATGATTATTTGTTTTATGTTGGTATAATGAAAAATAGCAATTGCTTATAGCTTGGGTTGGAATATGAATAATGGTAATCGTTGGATACCCATTATACATTCGAAAAAAACTTAAACAACATCCATTACTAGAAGTTAATATGCTATTACATCAAATATTGCGAATCAAGTCTATTATTGAAGTTGAAGAAAAAATTACGTATACGAATTGCAAGAGAATTGCATGATGGTTCAGGGGAATAATCGGTCACAGCCAAAATGAATCTTAAGACAATAAATTACATTCACTTAATGTAGAATCCATTATTTTTGCACCTAAACATATACACATATTGAAAAAGAAAATAGCCTTTATTATCAACCCTATTTCGGGTGGAATTAACAAACAACAATTCCCTTCTCTTATTGGCCGATACCTTGATAGAAATCAATTTGATATTGAAATTAACTATACCCGTTCGGCAGAACATAACCTTGAACTGGCTCAAGAAATGGTTTTTAAAAAAAAGGATATTGTTGTTGCAGTTGGTGGTGATGGAACGATAAATAATATTGCCAAATACCTTGTAAATACGGGTGTATTATTTGGGATTATCCCACAAGGCTCGGGAAATGGTTTGGCGAGGCATCTACGTATTCCTCTTAATAATATAAAAGCGTTACAAGTAATTAATAAACTGCACCGAAAAAATATTGATGCGGGAATGGCCAACGACACCTTTTTTATTAATGTGGCTGGTGCTGGTTTTGATGCTCATGTAAGTTGGATGTTTGCCAATGCACCTAAACGAGGATTTTGGTCTTATAGTAAAATTACACTTACTGAATTTGCCAATTATAAACCACAACAATATGAACTGATTGTTGATGGAAAATCGGTTTCTAAAGATGCATTTATTATATGTGTTGCCAATGGATCTCAATACGGGAACAATGCTTATATAGCTCCTAAAGCCAATCTTGATGATGGTTTATTTGATATTAGCATTATGAAGCCGTTTAAAATTCACCAAATGCCGATTATTGGGATGGAGCTTTTTTTAAAAAAATACAACAATTCACAATATGTAGATGTAATGAGAGGAGCCAATATTATGATTAAACGGCCTGAATCAGGTGTTTTTAATATTGATGGAGAACCTGTGTTGATGGAAAAAGATATCCAAATAAAAATGCTACCAGAAGCGTTAAAGGTTATTGTTCCTTAAGCAACATTGGTTTTAAGTAGTGTTTCATGCAAAAATAAAGGCTACATTTGTGGCTTATTTACAAACATGAAATTTACAGATCTTAACTTAATAGAACCTATCCTTAAAGCCCTTAATGAAGAAGGATATGAAACCCCCACACCCATTCAACAACAAGCAATTCCCCCTTTATTACAAGGTAAAGATTTATTGGGATGTGCTCAAACAGGTACAGGTAAAACTGCTGCATTTGCTATTCCAATTATTCAATTATTATACAATGCCCGTGAAGTAGACCGTAAACGTAAACTCACTTCTACCCTTATTCTTACTCCTACACGAGAACTTGCTATTCAGATTGGTGAGAGCTTTGCAGCTTATGGCAAATACACTGGACTCAAACATGCGGTAATTTTTGGTGGTGTTTCCCAACACGGACAAACTAATGCTTTAAAATATGGTATTGATATTTTAATTGCTACTCCCGGAAGATTATTGGATTTAATGAACCAAGGATTTGTTGATTTAAACCACATTAAACTATTTGTTTTGGATGAAGCCGATAGAATGTTGGACATGGGATTTGTGCATGATGTTAAAAAGGTTCTACTTAAATTACCTCGCCAAAAACAATCGTTGTTTTTCTCGGCAACAATGCCTGATGCTATTACCAAACTTGCGGATACAATCTTGCATAACCCAATTAGAGTTGAAGTAACACCTGTATCATCAACTGCAGACACTATCAAACAGGGAGTTTATTTTGTAGATAAAGGAAATAAAAAACTGTTGCTGATTGACTTATTAAAAGACCAAAGCATGAAAAGTGTATTGGTTTTTGCAAGAACCAAACACGGTTGCGACCGTATAGCTCGTGATTTGGTAAAGCATGGATTTAAAGTGGCCGCCATACACGGTGATAAATCGCAAAATGCTCGACAACATGCTTTAAGTGATTTTAAAGCAGGTAAAATTCGTACGTTAGTAGCAACTGATATTGCTGCTAGAGGAATTGATGTAGATAACCTCTCGCATGTTATTAATTACGAAATTCCAAATGTTCCCGAAACGTATGTACACCGAATTGGCCGAACTGGTCGTGCTGGTGCAAATGGTGTTGCTTTTTCTTTTTGCGATGCTGAAGAAAAACCATTGTTAAAAGACATTCAAAAATTAATAGGCAAATCGCTTCCTATTATGGATGATCATGATTATCCAATGAAAGATTTTAATCCTACTCCGGCTCCTAAACAACAACAGGGTAGACGACCAGAAAGAAGAGCAGAAGGTGGAATCAAACCGTCAGCAAACAGGAGAACGGCAGCTAAATCAACAAATGGAGGAGGAAATAACAGATTTAGAGGTAGAAGTTAGTAGAATAACAAACACACTTAAAGCAACCCAAACTTAAACGTGTATGAGCAACAAAAATAAAAACAAAGAAGGTGTTGTTTATTCAACTGCAAATGACTTTGAATACCAATACGAACAAGAAGAAGCTTTGAACACTTTACCCAACCAACAACAAAACATAAAATTGTTTTTGGATAGAAAAGGTGGTGGAAAACTAGTAACTCGTATATACGGATTTGTTGGATCCGAAATAGATTTAAATTCTCTTGGGTCTGCCATTAAAAAGCTTTGTGGAGTAGGTGGCAGCATCAAAAATGGCGAAATATTGATACAAGGAGATCTTAGAGATAAAATTGTTGAATACCTGTTAAAACAACATTTTAAAGCTAAAAAAGCAGGTGGTTAATACCCCTATTGAACTATTAAATTGATATTAAAATTGCAATGTAAAGAATAGCCAACTTTACATATATCTTATATTAGCACAATGCAAATGGATAAAATAAAAATATTGGTTGTTGAAGATGAGCCTAAAGTAGCTGCTTTTATTAAAGAAGGACTAGAGGAAGAACAGTATGAAGTAACAACTGTGTTTGATGGTCATTTTGGATTAAAAATAGCAAGCGAACAAAAGTTTGATGTTATTTTAATAGACCTGATGTTGCCCTATGCAAATGGATTGGAAATTTGTAAAAAATTGCGCGAATTGCAAATACAAACACCTATTTTAATGCTCACTGCCTTAGGCTCTACCGATGATAAAGTTAAAGGTTTGGATGCAGGTGCTGATGATTATTTAGTCAAACCATTCGATTTTAAAGAACTTTTGGCCAGAATACGTGTATTATACAAAAGAACAAACAATCAAAATTTTGAATCTGCAATTCTTTCTATTGCTGATTTAAGCCTAAATACTGAAACGAAAATTGTAACCAGAAATGAGGTTACAATTGATCTTACTGCCAAAGAGTTTTTGTTACTAGAATATTTCCTGAAAAATAAAAGCAGGGTCATATCACGCAAAGAAATTGCCGAAAAAGTGTGGGGCCTAAATTTTGATACTGGAACTAATGTTATTGATGTGTATATTAATTTTTTACGCAAAAAAATTGATAAAGACTTTTCTTTGAAACTTATTCATACAATTATTGGAATGGGTTATACCATTAGGGTTGAACAAAGATAAATCATATCTATAAATATGAACATAAAGTTTAAACTTACCCTTTGGTTTAATTCCATCGTTGCGGCTATTTTATTTGGTAGTTTTTATTTTGTTCACCAAAATTATACTCATTTTAGACAATCAAATTTTTTTGAGCGACTCAACGACAGGGCTCATTTTATTGCCAATACATTCATCGAAACGGGAGGGTTAAGTCAACAAACAATTGAAACTCTTATTGGCTATAATTTAAGTGTTTCATCTAATTTACACTTAAGTATATACGATAGCGTAGGAACACTTTTGCAACCCATTGGCCTCACTATTCCAATTTCAAATGAACGTTTTAAACAAATCAATACCGAATTATATATAGAAGAACAAAAAACGGATACTCAATATGTTTACTTTACCTTAGCACACGCCAAAGGTAATTTAATTGTTGTAGCAGGAGCAATTGATAAAACAGGTTTCAAAAAAGTTGAGTTTCTTGGGAATTTATTTTTAATTATTTGGCTCGCCAGTATAGTTACAACTGCATTTGCGGGCTGGTGGTTTTCTCGGCTGGCATTAAAACCCATGAATCAAGTAGTAAATGATGTGCAACGTATTACTGCAAAAAACCTTCACAATAGGCTTACCGTTCATAAATCAAGAGATGAGATAGCTGACCTTGCCCATACATTTAACAAAATGTTGGATCGTCTTGAAGCTTCTTTTGCACTCCAAAAAGATTTTGTTTCAAATGCTTCTCATGAGTTTAGAACTCCTCTCACTTCTATCAAAGGTCAAATCCAAGTAGCCTTACTTAGAGCTCGTTCTGAGAAAGATTACCAACACTTACTTCAATCACTTAATGATGATATCAATAATATCATTAACCTACTTAATGCACTTCAAGAATTAGCTAAAGCCAATGCTGACTTTCCATTCAAAACATTTTATCCAATTCAAATTCTGGATATTTTATTGGATGTTCAAAATGAATTGCTTAAAAATAAACCTACCTATCAAATCGAAATTAATATTGCAGATTTGGAAGACGAAAATATTAATACATATTGCTTTGGTGATGTAAATTTACTTAAATCAGCCTTCAATAATATAATTGATAATGGATGTAAATTTTCGCCTTCTAAAAAAGTAAGTCTTACATTACAATTTCAAACAAAACATATTTCTTTTTTATTTAAAGATGATGGTGTAGGTATATCGGAAGAAAATTTACAACATATTTTCGAACCCTTCTATAGGGGAAATGATACCCGAAACATATACGGACATGGCATTGGGCTGTCACTTGTAAAAAGAATAATTGAACTCCACAATGGAACAATTAAGGTAACATCAGTTTTGGGAAAAGGAACGGCTTTTTTGGTGACTCTGCCCAATTATGAAAACAAGGAATAAACAAATATGAGCTCAATACTTTTCTATAAATTAAGCCTAAAATAATCGGTTACCTTTTGCATTAAATGAACCCTATCTTTTCCTAATACATTGTGTTTATGTTCTGGATAAACAAAATAATCTACTTGTACATTTTCATCTACACATTTTTTGATATAGGTTAAACTATGCTGCCACAGAACTACATCATCATCAGTACCATGTATAAGCAACATCTTTCCTTTTAGGTTTTTAACGTAATTGGTTACATCCGATTCTTTGTATCCTTCGGGATTTTGGTCTGGCTTATCCATATACCGCTCAGTATACATAATTTCATAAAGGCTCCAATCAATTACAGGACCTCCTGCAACTCCTGCTTTGAACACATCAGCACGAGTCATCATGGTAATACTCATAAATCCTCCAAAGCTCCAGCCAAAAACGCCCATTCGCTTTGCATCCACAAAAGGTTGTTGTGTTAAAAACTTCACTCCTGCTAATTGATCATCACGTTCATTTGATCCAAGCTTTCGAAAAACTGATTGCTCAAAATCGCGCCCTCTAAATTGTGATCCTCTATTGTCAACTGTAAACACAACATAACCTTGTTGTGCCATATAATACAACCACATATCAGAACCTCCTAGCCAACTATTGGTAATCAATTGAACATGTGGACCACCATATACATAAACTAAAACAGGGTACTTTTGTGTAGAATCAAAATTGGCAGGCAAAAACATACGATAGTTTAATGTTGTGGTTTTATCTCCTGCTTTTATTGTTCCAATTTTCATGTTAATGGGAGTATATAAAATAAGCGGATTTGCTGCATTCATGAGCACTAATAATTCATCCCCTTTTTTGGTTAACAATACAGATTTTCTAGGTGTTGAAGAATTACTATACGTATCTAACCAATATGAACCATCATCACTAAATGCTACAGAGTGAACTCCAGAAACTAACGTAATCAAGGTAGATTTACCAGTTGCTAATTCAACTGTAAAACATTGTCTATCCATTCCCAAATTGGTTGCAGCCATATAATATGCATTCTGGCCTGTTGCATCAAATCCTATAAACTCAGTTACATCCGACTGTGCAGTTGTTAGTTGTTTAATTAATTTGCCGTTGCTAGCATATAAATACAGCTGGTTAAAACCATCACGTTTACTCATCCAAATAAATTTTCCAGCATCATTTTTTACAAAAAAAGGAGCATGCTCAGGTTCAATATATTTTTCGTGGGTTTCAGTAAACAATGTTTTGATAAAGGCGCCACTTCTTCCATCATACTGGTTTAGTTTCATTTCATTTTGATCGCGGTTTAATACTGCAATGTATAGTACATCTTCATTTGGGCTCCATGCAATGTTGGTTAAATATTGTTCTGCATTTGCTTTTGTTTGCACTTCAAATGATCTTTTTTTGTCAAAATCTTTTACAAATAATTTAACTGTATGGCTATATCCACCAGCCATTGGATATTTTATTTTCTCGAAACTACCTGGTTTACTTTCAAAGTTCATTAATTCATAATCTGAAACTGCACTTTCATTCATTGTATAATAAGCCAAACGGGTTCCTTTAGGCGACCAAAATAATCCACTATTAATACCAAATTCGCTTCGGTGAACCGTTTTTCCATTAACCATTCCATATCCTCCATCACTTGTTAAATAAGCATTTTTATCTGCTGCTCTAACTTCATCACTTTGTTGTTTTTGATCAGTATATTTGGCTCGTCCAAGCAGGGTATCAAAAACGACAACATTATTATTGAGCGTAAATGCTGCCCGCAAATTATTTACTTCCAACACAACGTCTTCTGCGTTTTTAGGTAAACGTGAAATAAGTTGTGTGGTTTTAGTTTTGATATTCATTACGTAAAAGGTATTTGAATATAAAAACCTAAACTCATCCTTGTTAATCCAAGTGATAAATGGAAAACGTTGTGGTGTAGGCAAGTCAATTTCAATTGTTTGAAAAGCGGTTTGAAAATCTTCAATTGTAAATACTGTATCTAGTTTTGTAGTTGCAGCATCACATTGTATTACTTTTTCTTTTCCTATTACTTTAACTACATAACTAAATATATTAGTTCCTTTTATCCATTGCAACTGCATCAATCTATCAGGTGCTAAAGTGGTACGCTGCTTTAGTACAGCATCTTCTATAGTAAGCAGTTTAGATTGGGCTAATGATGATAACGATAAACTTACCAAAAAAAGAAATTGGACAATTTTGATTGAGTGCATAGTTTTAATTAATTGAAAGAGCTAAGTAACAGTATATTTGAGATTGATGAAATAAAAATATAAAAACGGGACAAAAAAATGGAGCAAGTGTAAACACCTACTCCAAGTATAATTTAATTCAAAAACTAGACGTTAAACCTAAAATGCATCACATCCCCATCAGCTACAATATATTCTTTACCTTCAACACGCATTTTACCCGCTTCTTTAACTGCCGCCTCTGATTTGTGTAATATAAAATCATTGTACCCAATTACTTCAGCGCGTATAAATCCTTTTTCAAAATCAGTATGAATTACACCTGCCGCTTGTGGTGCTTTAAATCCTTGTGTAATCGTCCAAGCCCTAACCTCTTGAACTCCTGCAGTAAAATAAGTAATTAGGTTTAATAACTTGTATGCAGACTTTATCAACTTTGTAACGCCCGATTCTGTCAATCCTAAATCAGCCAAAAATGCAACTCGGTCTTCAAAACTTTCCAAACCAGCAATATCAGCTTCAATAGCTGCACTAATAATAACAATTTCAGCTCCTTCACCTTTTACAGCTTCTCGCACTTGTTCAACATACGTATTTCCATTTACTACACTTGATTCATCTACATTACACACATACATTACTGCTTTGTTTGTAAGCAGCATCAAATCTTCAACATGTTTTTTATCTTCATCAACAACTGGTGCACTTCGTGCTGATTTCCCTTGCTCCAAATGAGCTTTATATACAAGCAATGTTGCTTCTGCTTTGGATGCATCTTTATCGCCTGTTTTGGCTGCACGACTTACCTTTTGCAATTTTTTATCAATTGCATCAAGATCTTTTAATTGCAATTCTGTATCAATAATTTCTTTATCGCGAATAGGATTCACAGAACCATCTACATGTATAATATTATCATCATCAAAACAACGCAACACATGCAAAATAGCATCTGTTTCACGAATATTAGCTAAAAACTGATTCCCTAAACCTTCACCTTTACTAGCTCCTTTTACCAAACCAGCAATATCCACAATCTCTACTGTTGTAGGTAATATACGCTGAGGATTAACCAACTTTGCCAATTCGTTTAACCGTTCATCTGGCACTGTTATAACTCCTACATTGGGTTCTATAGTACAAAAAGGAAAATTAGCTGCTTGTGCTTTTGCATTACTCAGGCAATTAAATAAAGTTGATTTTCCGACATTGGGCAAGCCCACTATTCCACATTTCATTTTTGTTATTTGTTTTTATGTTTTTTATTGGGTTTATACCACTTCTGAAAGCTAACTTAAGGGGTAATTTATTTGTGTTTACATTTGACTAAATAGCTTATGCTAGTTAACTTTAAAAAAACTAGGACAATCAATTAAATAGCTGCTTTCCATTTTAATCAACTTCATTTCCTTGTATAATTTGTTTCATATCTGAAATTAATTTTTGTGCTAAATGATTGGCGGTTGCTTCACTTTGACTTTCAGCATAAATACGAATGATTGGTTCTGTGTTTGATTTTCTTAGATGCACCCATTCTCTATCAAATTCTATTTTAACACCATCAATGGTATTGATAGGTTGATTTTTGTATTTCACTTTTACTTTCTCCATCAAATCATCAATATCTATTTCAGGTGTTAGCTCTATTTTATTTTTAGAAATGTAGTAATGAGGATAACTAGCTCGTAACATAGAACACAACTTACCTTGAGTAGCATAGTGTGATAAAAATAGAGCAATACCTACCAATGCATCGCGACCATAATGTAATTCTGGTAGTATTATTCCTCCATTACCTTCACCACCTATTATGGCATTTGTTTCTTTCATCATCTTCACAACATTCACTTCGCCTACTGCACTTGCGCTATACCTTCCACCATGTTTTTCGGTAATATCCCGTAAGGCACGTGTTGATGATAAATTGGAAACAGTATTTCCTTTGGTGTGGCTCAACACATAATCGGCAACAGCTACCAAAGTATATTCTTCTCCAAACATACTTCCATCTTCACATACCAATGCTAGTCTATCTACATCAGGGTCAACAACTATTCCTAAATCCGCTTTGCTACGTTTAACTTGAGATGAAATTTCATGCAGATGTTCTGGTAAAGGCTCTGGATTGTGAGGAAACTTTCCATCAGGGGTACAATATATTTCAATAATTTCTGATACGCCCAAAGCCCTTAATAACATTGGTACTGCTATACCACCAGTAGAGTTTACTGCATCAACTGCTATTGTTAATTTTTTAGCTTTAATGGCTTTTACATCGACCAACTTCAATGCTAAAATTTTGTCAATATGTTTCTTGATATACTCTTTTTTCTCTATAACAATACCTAGTTTATCTACCTCTGCAAAAACAAATGAATCAGAATTACCTAGCTCTAATACTTGTTTACCAATTTCTTCACTTATAAATTCTCCTGAATTATTGAGTAATTTTAATGCATTCCACTGTTTCGGATTATGGCTTGCAGTTAGTATTATTCCTCCATCCGCTTTTTCTTCAGTAACTGCAATTTCTACAGTTGGTGTGGTTGATAAACCTAAATCAATTACATCAATACCTAGACCCTGTAATGTTCCAATAACCAACTTATTTACCATATCACCACTCATGCGAGCATCTCTTCCAATGATGATGGTACAGGTTGATTTATCTCCTTTCATTAGGGTGCCAAAAGCTGCTGTATATTTTACAATATCGGTTGGTGTAAGTGCATCACCTGGTTTACCTCCAATGGTACCCCGAATTCCTGAAATAGATTTAATTAACGTCACTGTTTGTTTAGATTTTAAAAGGGTGGCGAATTTAAGGTTATCAGTTTCAAACCCCAAATAAACTGTTTAACTATTTGATTGTTAATACACATAAAGTTCTTATAGCCGCATTTAATCAATACTTATCCTATTATGGCCAAAGATGATTGCTAATTATAATTGTATTGTTATTGGTGTTATTATTTACAAAAAGACTTGAGAATAAATTTCCGTGCTAATCATTGGATATAAAAAAAAATCTATTAATCCGTGGCATCACCAATTGAATATCCTAAACTTGCAACTCAATGGTACCAAAAAAAGAATGGTTTAGCGAATGGTTTAACTCTCCTTATTATCATATTCTCTATCAAAATAGAGATGATAAAGAGGCTGAATTTTTTTTACAAAATGTGGTTCGCAAACTTGCGTTTAATAAAATTCATCGTATTGTTGATTTGGCTTGTGGTAAAGGCCGACATGCAATCTATTTAAACAGTCTTGGTTTTGATGTTACTGGAGTAGACCTTGCAAGTAAAAGTATTGATTGTGCTAATACCTTTTCAAACAATCGATTACATTTTGAAGTTCAAGATTTACGTTGCCTCCATTTTGAACAACCATTTGATATTGCGTTAAACTTATTTACTAGCTTTGGTTATTTTAAATCAATTGAAGAAGACATATTAGTGGTCAAAAATATTTACACTATTTTAGCCCCAAATGGGTTGTTACTTATTGATTTTATGAACATTGAAACTGTGTTGCAAAAACTAGTAGAACGCGAAAGCAAAACTATAAACGGAATTCAATTTCATATTTCGAAATGGATAGAAAATGGTTTTATTTATAAAAAAATAGAAGTTAACGACAACGATAACCTATTTGAATTTACCGAAAAGGTTCAAGCATTAACGTTAACTCATTTTGAACAATTTTTAAATACAGAACATTTTACCATACAACAGGTGTTTGGTAACTATGCATTAGACCCCTTTAGTATTGGCGCTTCCGAAAGATTGATAATTGTAGCTCAACGCAATGATTGAATCGCTTAAACATATAGATACAACTTGGTTTTTAGCCATAAATAATGGATTACAAAGCTCATTTTTAGACGTGCTGTGCCCATTTATGCGCAAACAAAGTAATTGGTATGCTGTGTATGTTATTATCCTATTTGTATGTTACCGCAAATGGAATCAAAAAGTTTTGTGGGTAATTGGAGGTGCAGCAGTTTTAGTTTTAGTTAGCGACCAATTAAGCGCAAACCTGATTAAAAATACCGTTCAAAGAATACGCCCATGCAATGAACCAAGCCTAGCAGGAATGGTAAATAATATAGTAGGATGTGGTAAAGGATTTAGTTTTATATCAGCACATGCTACCAATCATTTTGCTATTGCGGTTTTTTTTAGTGTACTCTTTTACAACCAATACAAATGGATAGTGTATATAGCCATTTTATGGGCTGGACTAATCGCTTTTTCGCAAGTATATGTTGGCGTGCATTATCCGTTTGATGTCATTTGTGGCGCTCTGCTTGGCAGCATACTTGGTTATATTCAAGGCATTTTTATTTTTTCAAAACTTTCATCTCCCCAAAAACCATGAGTTGGATTATTGGATTGTTATTTCTTGCACCATTTACAGGCGGTCTTATTGCTTTAGGAAGTGGGTATAAAAACGAAAAAATACTAACCCAATTTTTAGCCTTTGCTGGTGGTTATATTTTTTCAATTACTCTTTTGCATTTACTCCCCGAAGTATTTGCAACTCACGATAACAATATTGCCATCGTTGTATTGGCTGGTTTTTTCTTTCAGGTATTTGTTACACGCATGTCGGATGGCGCAGACCATGGACATTTGCATGCACACCAACATAACCACACCATGGCTTTGCCTTTGGGGTTGTTTATCAGCATGTGTTTACACTCCTTTACTGAAGGTTTACCTCTTGGTCTTATGGGAACAACTCAAGGTATAAACCAACCTCTTTCATTAGGTATTGCCCTTCACGAAATGCCAGCTGCATTTGCATTAATGAGTATTTTACAAAGCGAACATATTCAGAAAAAAAATGTGTGGATTCTATTATTGGTATATGCATGTATGGCACCTGCTGGAATGCTTATTAGCACAGCTCTAATCGACTACTTACCCGAATATTTATTTACCCGAATATTGGCTTTTGTAGCCGGTATATTTTTATATATATCAACTACAATACTATTTGAAAACAGTGAAAACCATCAGTTTAGTGGACGTAAATTAATGGCTATTATTGCGGGAGTTGGAATGGCCATCCTAATCAGCGTATTGCTGTAAAAAACTAAATGTCTTTTTTTACTACCCCGTTTGCAATTGAATAGTGCTGCCCACTTTCCGAACAAATAGCTTTTCCTAATGTATCAAATTGTAATCGTTGCCCATATTCACTCATCCATCCAATTTGTTTACTTGGATTTCCCACTACCAATGCATATGCAGCAACGTTTTTGGTAACAACAGTACCGGCACCTATAAAAGCATATTCTCCAATATCATGTCCACAAACAATGGTGGCGTTAGCACCTATTGATGCACCCTTACCTATATGTGTTTTCTGATATTGTCCCCTCCTATTCACAGCACTCCTTGGGTTTATAACATTTGTAAAAACACAAGATGGACCTAAAAAAACATCGTCACCACAAGTTACACCTGTATATATTGAAACATTATTTTGAACCTTAACATTATTGCCCAAAATTACTTCCGCGCTAATAACTACATTTTGACCCAAATTACAATTTTGGCCAAGTGTACAACCGCTCATTAAATGTGAAAAATGCCAAATTTTGGTTCCTGCACCAATGGTACAATTCTCGTCAATGATGGCTGATGGGTGTGCAAAATATTCGTTGTTCATAAGGTTTCAAGTTTATGCATACATAATTTCAAATCAAAATGATAGTTTCGTTTTTCAATTATGGTAAAAATAGGTTTCGCATCTCGTAAAACAAACACAACTGGTTTTGGAGCCCAAGCATCATCTCAAGGTGAGCGTTTGGTAAATAAAGATGGAAGCTATAACGTAACACGCGTTGGCATTCCATTCTTTAATAAGTTCAATCATTTTCATGATTTAATTACGATGAAATGGTGGAAATTTTTTCTATTGGTTTTTGCCTTTTACACAACTCTCAATATCATTTTTGCGGGATTATTCATGGCCGTTGGAATGGATCAGTTGGATGGAGATTTAGGTCTTACTCTAATCGAACAATTTTGGGATGCTTTCTTTTTTAGCTCACAAACACTCACTACAGTTGGTTATGGACGTACCAATCCAATAGGATTTACTGCCAATGTAGTTGCTGCCTTTGAATGTTTACTCGGATTAATGAGTTTTGCAATTATGACGGGTGTGTTGTATGCTCGGTTTTCAAGACCAAATGCTAAACTGGTTCACAGCGAACATGCACTTATAGCGCCTTATAACGATGGAACAGCGTTGATGTTTAGGATTGCAAACGCACGTACCAACCAAATTATTGAATGCGAAGCTCAATTGCTCATGAGTTATATTGATAATGACACCAATAAACGTGAATTTGAGCAACTTACTTTAGAAATTAATAAAGTGTCAGCTTTAACGTTAAGCTGGACAATAGTACACCCAATTAGTGACGATAGTCCATTAAAAGGACTCATACAAAAAGACCTTGCAGATATAGATGCTGAGTTTATTTTATTATTTAAAGCCTTTGATGAAACCTATGCGCAAACGGTACATGCTCGAATTTCATATATAAGCAGCCAACTCGTTTGGGGAGCAAAATTTGAGTTGATGTACCACCGATCCGAAAATAAGATGGGAACTGTATTGGAAATGGATAAAATTGGAGCGTATAAGTACGTTTAATTACACCTAAACCTGCGCATTTCATTAAATCTGCGGGAGACTGTAACGAATTGAGGTTACCTAATCATTTTTTTTTCATCATTTACACTTAAAATCTAACCTTGAACCCATTCTCTAAATGCGTCAACACCAATTGCATCTTCAACAGTATAATTTCCAATTTTTGTTCTGCGTAATGAGTTTAAATAAGCCCCCGCATGAAGTGCTTTTCCAAAATCATTGGCAATGGAGCGGATATAGGTTCCTTTTGCACACTTAATTTTAAAATGAACAAGGGGCATTTCTATATTGGTAATTTCAAATTCATTGATGAGTACTTTGCGAGGGGTAAGTTCAACCTCCTCGCCTGCCCTTGCCGATTCGTACAATCTTTTTCCATCTTTTTTAATGGCAGAATAAACTGGTGGGAACTGCAATTGTTCTCCAATAAATTGTTGGGCGGTTTGTTTAATTATTGCTGGAGTAATATGTTCGGTAGAAAACGTTTGATTAATCCCTGTTTCTAAATCAAACGATGGAGTTGTAGCACCTATAAAAAAGCTACCAGTGTATTCTTTTTCCATACCCATGTAGTTGTTGATGTTTTTGGTTTGTTTACCAATACATACAATAAGCAACCCTGTAGCCAAAGGATCTAACGTACCTGCATGGCCAATTTTAATACGCAGTTTTTGTTTGGGTAATAACTCCAATTGGCCATCTTCAATTTGTTTGCGTAAAAAGCCTAGCATAACATACTTCATCTTGTTCACTGCATCAAAAGATGTCCAATTCAAGTCTTTATCAATAAGTACAACAAGGCCGTTTTCGTTATTGAAAGTGAAGATAGATTGTATGTTGTTGAGTGTGTTAATTGTGCTGATTGTGTTACTTGTCAGGCTGAGTTTATCGAAGCCCATTACAGAAGACTTTGTAGCGAGAGACGCTTCGATAAACTCAGCGAGACAATTTTCTATATTACCATGTTCACTATCTTTCCTTTTACAAAAATGATTTTCTTAGGCGTTTTACCTTCAAGCCATTTTTGCACATCAGGGTTGGCCAATACCAATTGTTCTACTTCTGCTTGTGGTATAGTTAAACTCATTTCCATATTCATGCGGTGTTTACCGTTTACCGAAATTGGATAACTAAACGTATCTTCTACTAAATATTCTGCTTTAAAAATTGGGTATAGTGCATTTACCACACTGGTTGTATGGCCCAATGTTTTCCATAATTCTTCGGCAATATGCGGTGCGTATGGGCTTAAACAAATCACTACATTTTCTAACACTTCGTGTTTGTTGCATTTTAATTCGATGAGTTCGTTCACACAAATCATAAAGGCCGGAACCGAGGTGTTAAAAGAGAAATTTTCAACATCCTCTCCTACTTTTTTAATCAATTTGTGCAACGACTTTAATTCCTTTTTGTCGGCAGCATATTTGTTTACAATTAAGTTTCCTTCTGCATCAAAAAACAAACGCCACAATTTTTTCAGAAAACGATGAACTCCTTCAATACCTTGTGTACTCCAAGGTTTGCTTTGCTCCAGCGGACCCAAAAACATTTCGTATAAACGCAACGTGTCTGCTCCGTAATCCTCTATAATATTGTCGGGGGTAACAACATTGTATTTTGATTTGGACATTTTTTCTACTTCACTTCCGCAGATGTATTTGCCGTCTTCTAAAATAAACGTTGAATTTTTATAGCCTTCACGTGAAGCTTTAAATGCTTCAATATCTAATTCATCATTACTTACAATATTGACATCAACACGGAATGAATGAGCTTTAATTTTATCTTTAAAAACATTTCTATTTTCAAGAGTTGGTTCAATGTTAAAAATTAGGTTTCTTAACCATGTATCATCTTCACTATTATTCAATAATTCAAAGTGAGATTTTGAAATAAAAAAACTTGGCACTTCTTCATTACCATTTGAATTTATTTGTGGAATGATGATGTGGTAAACAAAGTTACTTCTACCCGTTATCATCCCCTGGTTAATTAACTTCTGAGCAGGTTCCTGCATTGGGATAAAACCTCTGTCGTATAAAAATTTTGTCCAAAAACGCACATACAATAAATGACCGGTTGCGTGTTCACTTCCGCCTAAATATAAATCTACGTTTTTCCAATAGTCAATAGCTTTTTTACTAGCAAACTCTTGCGTGTTGGAGGGATCCATATACCGCAAGAAATACCATGATGAACCTGCCCAACCTGGCATAGTGGTCGTTTCAATAGGAAAACCTTCATTGCTCACCGTTTGTAATTCTTCATTCCACATCCACTTTTCAGCACGTGCCAAAGGTGGCTCACCTCCTTCGGTTGGTAAAAATGTATCAATGGCTGGTAACTCCAATGGCAATGAACTTTCGGGCATACAATAAGGTATTCCGTTTTTGTAATACACGGGAATGGGTTCGCCCCAATACCGTTGGCGGCCAAAAATAGCATCGCGCAATCGGAAATTGGTTTTGCCTTTCCCAAATTTATTTTTCTCAATAAACTCAACCGCTTTTTTAATAGCCTCTTTTACAACCAATCCATTCAAAAATTCGGAGTGAATTATTATACCCTCTTTTGCATCATAAGATGCTGTATTTATATCATGTCCTTCGGGAATAGCAACTACAGGTAAAATTGGTAAAACAAACTGTTTGGCAAATGCAAAATCTCTTGAATCATGCGCAGGAACTGCCATTACAGCACCCGTTCCATATCCTGCAAGCACATAATCGGCAACCCAAATGGGCAATTCATTTCCTGTAAATGGATGTATTGCATACATACCTGAAAACACACCACTTACTCTTTTTACATCGGCCATTCTTTCGCGCTCGCTTCTGTTTTTTGCTTCCATCACATATTCCATCACATCATCTAAAAATTCTGGCGCAATAAGTTCACTCAGCATCTCGTGTTCTGGTGCAATGGCTAAATAGCTTACACCAAAAATGGTATCAGGGCGAGTGGTAAAAACCTCTATATCCAATGTTGAATCCTGAACCTTAAAATGGATGCTAGAACCTTGCGATTTTCCAATCCAATTACGCTGGGTTTCTTTTAAACTCTCTGTCCAATCCAATCCATCCAAATCTTTTAATAACCTGTCGGCATAGGCGGTAATACGCATACTCCATTGGTTCATTAACTTACGCTCTACAGGGTAACCACCGCGTTCGCTAACACCATCTTTTATTTCATCATTACTTAATACTGTTCCCAATTGTGGGCACCAGTTTACATATGCTTCACTCAAATAGGCCAACCTAAAACCTAATAAAATTTTTTGCTTGTGTTCTTCACCAAAAGCAGCCCATTCTTTGGCAGTGAAATATAAAAAATCCAATTCTACACCACCGGTTAAAATAGTATCATCAACTCCGTTAAATCCTTTTTTGGCAAACAACTCGACTAAGGTTTCAATCGATTCAGCTTTATCCGTTCTGGGGTTGTACCAGGAATTATACAATTGTATAAAAATCCATTGTGTCCACTTATAATAATCAGGATCAGAAGTTCGCACTTCGCGGCTCCAATCATAACTAAATCCAATTTTATCTAACTGTTCACGGTAGCGAGCAATATTGTTTTCGGTGGTAACTGCTGGGTGTTGACCTGTTTGAATAGCATATTGCTCAGCAGGCAAACCAAACGAATCGTATCCCATTGGATGCAAAACATTGTACCCTTTTAATCTTTTGTAACGAGCATATATATCGGAAGCGATATATCCTAACGGATGACCTACATGTAATCCTGCACCACTTGGATAAGGAAACATATCCAAAACATAACATTTAGGTTTGGTTGAATCTTCGCTTATTTTATAAATCTTTTTGGCTCTCCATTCATCTTGCCACTCTTGTTCTATGCGCCTATAATCGTATTCTTTCATGTGTTTGGTAATGGGTTAATAAGAGATTGGTTGTTTTACAATTGGCTGGGTAGTTGAGTTGCTTGGGTAATTACGTTAACACTCTAACTTCTTTCTTCCAATCAATCATTCTCTATTTTCCAACTGCTATCCTCTATAGTCTCACATCAAAAATATATTATCTAAATTAGCCTCTATTTTTGTTGTTGCTATTGTTGCTGTTATTATTATTTCTAAAATTTCGGTTGTTATTATTGCTTCCACCGTTGCGGTTTCCACCATTATTACTGCCTCCACCGCTGTTATTAGGATTGTTATTGTTTCGGTGTCTGTTGTTATTATTGTTTGAATTATTGTTTCTTCCTTTAAAGTTCCGGTTATTGTTATTCCGATTGTTGTTGTTGTTGTTGTTATTAGAATTGTTGCCAAAATTGGCCGTTCTAAATTCTACATTTTCGTTATCTTCTGCTCTAATCTTTCCATCACTCAACATTTCTAAATGTGCCAATATTTCTTCATCCGAAAGTGTTTCCGCATTCCAACTTTTACAGGCATTTTTCATAAATGAACCTATCAAGTTAATAAATGTTGTTTTCATGGCATCTTCTTCCAATTGGGTAGCAGCCTCAATCATTTTTACAATATTTTTTCCATAAAAACGAAAACGAATACGGCTTTGAGGATAGCTTAACAAATCAGGTTTGCGAAATACACTTTCTCGTGTTGGCAATGGATAGGGACAATCAACATCCAATTTAAAATCTGAGATAACAAATAAATGATCCCATAATTTATGTTTGTAATCAGCTACATCACGCAATTGCGGGTTAAGGCTTCCCATCAATGAAATTAAAGCATTGGCCAAAACGGTTCTACGTTCGCGGTTAGGTTCAGCCATGGCAAAGTTTACCATTTTCTGAATATTGCGTCCATATTCAGATATTAATAACTGCTCTCGTTGGGTATTGTATTCTACGTCTATTGTCTCGTTCATCAGTGTTGCAAGGTAAGGTTTTTGAATAAAAAAAGCAGGACAAATTGTGAGGCTATTTTTTATTGTACAATCAATTATTCCTCAAGTTAATTAATCGGAAATTTTAAGCATAACCCCCATACGATAGTGTGAATAAGGGAAATGTATGGGGTGAATTATGTTCTCTGCTTTTAGATGGAGAGCATCTGCAATTGTAAGCAATTCCTTTTCACTCCAAAACTTTCCCATGTCATTCTGATTAAACACCATTTGTTTGATAAGCTTAACCCATTTAAAGGGTGTATTATAATAGACCCAAAACTTCGCTTTATTGGGTATATCAGTTATAAAAAGGCGTTTAACTCCTTGTTTAAAAACCCCCTTCACAACTTGCAAACCCATTTGTTCCGACTCAAAATATTGAAATGAAAAACACAATGTTGACTTGCTGAATTCTAATCCAAACAACTGATTTTGGAGCTTAATATTTTCCAATGTTAAGGCATCAACACATTGAAATGTAACTGTTGGTGATGCATAATGTATATTCGCATAATCAATATGCGATTGCGAAAAATCGACACCTAAAACAGCTTTACAATGTTTTGCTAAATAGCTTGTCAACAATCCATTTCCACAACACACATCTAACAAAACATCATTTTGTGTAAGTTCCAATGTTAATGCAATATAAGCAGCATAGGCTTCCAAAACATGTTCATCCTGGACAACTTCGCCTACTTTTCTACCTACCTGCAACAACGGATTTTGTTGTGTGCCTAACTGTTGCCAAAAATGCTTCCAATTCATATTTTGTATATACTTACGAGTATAAGCAGTAAACGGTATAATCTTAAAAAAAATTGCCAATTTTTGAACTATTGTACTAAAATGACAACTGCTTCAGTATGCTTAATCATATTCAAACATTAACATATTTGCACATCTGCCTATTAACTTACTATACTTGCACCATTACATGGCAAAAAAAGCTAGCAAAAATAAACTGACCCTGCTTTTCAAAAAAATTTGGAATTTAGTATTCCTTTTCATCATTCTTGGATTTCAAATTTCAATGTTTTTTATTGTTTTATACAGAGTTATGCCAGTACCTGTAACTCCCTTGCATATTGTTAGAGTTTATGAACAACTGCGAGACGGAAAGCCAATGAAAATCTCCAAAGAATGGAAAAGTATAGATTATGTTTCTGATAAATTTTGCTTAGCAGTGATAACTTCAGAAGATGTTAAATTTATCCAACATTATGGTTTTGATTTTGATCAAATAAAGAACTCAATTGAACGTGGATTGAAAAGAGGAAAAAAACTTAGAGGAGCCAGTACAATTTCTCAACAAACAGCTAAAAATTTATTTTTTACACCAAAAAGAAGTTGGATTCGAAAAGTTCCAGAGGTTATTGTTACCCTATCACTAGAATTACTCTGGACAAAAAAACGAATTCTTGAAGTTTATATCAATATAATAGAAATGGGTGATGGAATATATGGAGTAGAAGCAGCCGCTCAGCATTATTTCCATAAATCAGCAACAAAACTTACCTCTCGAGAATCTGCACTAATTGCAGCTTGTTTACCCAATCCACGAAAATGGAATGCAAATAAGCCGTCTCGTTATATCAATCGAAAAGCAAAAGGTATCCAACGGTTTATGCATTATATAGGAGATTTGCCTTGGAAAGAATAATTGATTAAAACTTTGGCAATGTATTTGTATTGTTTGAAAACACTAATACATCATATATGAAAAAGATTTTTTCGATAGCCTGTTGTACGGCTATTCTAACTTTTGTTATAGCCTGTGGAGCCTCTAAAAAAGAAGAACGCGAAGCTGATAAACGAAAAAAAGATGCAGCTAAAATGGAACAACTTGAAAAAGACAAAAAACAATTTGAGCAACGAAACAACTCAGATTTAGGAAAGTAAACTTTGTCTAAGCAAAAATTCCATTTGATCAGCTGTTTGAATAAGTTTTGATTTCATTTCCCTTTCATTCTTGTGATGGGCATACATTTCATGTGCTTGTTGTATGGTCATGTCTACTTCTTCTTCATTCCATGGTTTACTGAGGTAATGGAATATTTTACCTTCGTTTACTGCATCTATTGATGCTTTTAGGTCGGCATATCCAGTTAATAATATGCGCATAGGATCAGGATGTATTGTTAAAATCTGCTTTAAAAATTCAACTCCGGTCATATCCGGCATTCGCTGATCGGTTAATATAACTTCAATGTCAGGATTCAGACCAAGAATTTCAATCGCTTTTACACCACTAATTGCAGTGAATATTTGATACTTAAGTCTGAATGTAGCCTTAAAAGAAAATAAATTATTTTCTTCATCATCAACATACAATACTTTAATTTTATCAATCATTTTCAAACTATAAACAATGGAAAAATAAAACAAATAGTTTATATATGGTAAATAATAATTTGTTGATATTTTAGAAAACTATACCTTTTCCAAGGTTTTAGTACTTATACAAACTCCATTTACAAATGCAACACGTCAAAAATCAACATACTTATATATACCACCCTTTATTACTTGAATATACAAATCCTGAGGATGTTGATACAATTAATACATTAAAAAATAGTGCAACTATTCATGACACAATCGATAATCAACTAGCAGAACTTATTAAAATAAACAATTCGGGAAGACCTCTCAGCCCTGAAGAGTTTAACACACAAAAAGCGGCCTTACTCAATACAACTTCTATTCACGAATATGGTTTTTGGGTATATTACCAATGGAATAACTCTTTAGTTCACATATTACCAAAACACGAATTTATTACCGTCAGAACAAATAGAAATAAGTTAAAAATAACACAGACCGAACAAGATACCCTGGCTAACAAAAAAGTAGGTATCATTGGCTTATCTGTTGGCCAGGCAGTAGCTATTACAATGGCCATCGAAAGAACATGTGGAGAATTACGCCTTGCTGATTTTGACACACTAGAACTAAGCAACCTCAACCGATTGCGAGCAGGTGTGCATCAAATAGGATTACCCAAAGTAATTATTGCAGCCCGAGAAATAGCCGAAATTGATCCTTTTTTAAAGATTACTATTTTTAGCGATGGTATTACCGATGCCAACATGGATGCTTTTTTGGGGAATGAAGATGCCAAATTAGACATTTTGGTAGAAGTGTGTGATGAATTAGAAGTTAAAATAAAAGTCAGAAAAGCTGCTCGTATCAAACTCATTCCTGTAATAATGGATACCAACGATAAAGGAATGTTGGATATTGAACGATTCGACTTAGAACCCAATCGCCCGATTTTGCATGGCTTGTTTAACGAATCTATTAACATATCGAAACTAGAAGCAAGCGAACGAATTAAAGTATTAATGCAAATAGTTTCATACGAAAACATATCAGATCGACTTAAAATATCGATGCCTGAAATAGGTAAAACGATAACAACTTGGCCTCAACTGGCCTCATCTGTGGCCATTGGAGGAGGTGCTACTTGTGATATTGCACGTAAAATATTATTGAAACAACACCATCGTTCAGGTAGATTTTACTTAGATATAGATGCATTACTGATGGAGTAACTGTTGATTTGTTGATAAGCAATCAAATATTTAAAAATTGAATTTACGTATTTAGCAAAATACAAATAATGGTAAAAATAAAAGCATTTAGGGCAACTGATAATTCTGTACTTTGTGAAAAATTTATAGAAGGACACAGAAGAATACTCGATGCTATTGGCATAAAAAAAGTAACTTCTTCAAGCGAAGCTTGGGCGAGAAATTCTGGCTCATTTGTTATCTTGGTAGAATCGGATGATGAACAAAAATTTTTAGGTGGTGCACGCGTTCAAGCAGCAGATGGAATTACTCCACTTCCACTTGAAGATGCAGCAGGCTACATGGATCCTAAAGTATATGATTTAGTAAAACTTTATATGAAAGGAGGAACGGGTGAAGTTTGCGGGTTGTGGAATTCGATGGAAGTTTCAGGTATGGGAATAGGCAGCATTTTTTTAATTCGTGCTGCTTTAGCATTAAGTAAGCAAATTGGTTTAGATAGCATGTTTGCATTATGTTCTCCTTATACTACTAGAATTGCCGGAAACTATGGCTTTCTAATTGAAGAATCTGTAGGTAATGCAGGAACATTTTATTATCCAAAAATAGATTTATTAGCCACTATTGTTTTGCAAAAAGATACTCAAAACTTGCCAAATGCTAGTGCCTTAGAAACCAATAGGATTTTTAATTTACTTGAAAAGCCTATTCAAATTACAGATGAAGTGGCTCGCAAGAACCAAATTGTAACGATAGATTATAACTTGCTCATCAAAAGCGCCAATCCAGGTGAATACAAAATCATCGTCTAATGAAAATTAAACTTATCATTTGTATTGTTTCATTCTTTTTCCATTCAATTGTAAAAAGTAATAACGACACCCTCGTTTTTTTAGGAAATGATATAATATCCCCAAAAAATTTAAAAACATACATACAAGCTGAGGGCCTTATTGATATTCAAACAATTCTAAAATCAGACTCTTTATTTCATAAAACAAAAGAAGCAATCCCAAATTTTGGTGTATCAACAAATGAAAATTGGTTAACATTTACCCTAAAAAACGAATCGTTAAACGAACACCTTCAATTTGAAATTGAATACCCAACTTTGGATAAAGTGTATTTTATCAAAACGATTAACGCTAGCATTGAATCATTTGATTCGGCAGGAGAAAGTTTCCCCTTCATCACTCGAAAAAATGATTTGCGTAATATTGTATTTGACCTCAATTTAAAACCAACTGAAATAGCAACCTACTTTATAAAAGTTGAAAGTGGAGACCAAATAATATTACCTATTACCATTAGTGATAAGACAATTGTCTCCCAAAAAAATGCTCGTAATAATATGTTTGCAGGTTTATACTTTGGTATTATCCTCGTTATGTTTTTGTATAACATCTTTATTTACCTTAGCATTAGAGACAGAAGTTATTTGTTTTATGTACTTTACATATTACTTGTTGGTTTAACCCAGTCAGTTCTTAATGGTTATGCATTTAAATATTTTTGGCCCAATATTCCTTGGTTAGCCGAAAGGGCAACTCAATTTAGTGGAGCTTCAGTCGGTATCATTACAATCTTTTTTGTGCGTAATTTTTTACAAACCAAGCAATATGCTCCGCGTTTTAACTTTTTGCTTACAATTTTTGCTTATATTTATGTAATTAGCTTTGTGCTTACCCTGTTTGGACAATTACAATTGGGATATAACCTAATCAATATTAATGCAGGACCGGGATCTTTTATATTATTATTTACAGGGATATATATTTATTGGAAGCATAAAAATAGACCTGCACTATTTTTTACTGTTGCGTGGTCTATATTTTTAGTAAGTGTTATTGTTTTTGTACTCAAAGATGTTGGCTTAATACCTTATAATAGTTTCACCGTTTATGGTTTACAAATTGGCTCAGCAATTGAAGTTACACTTCTCTCTTTTGCACTTGCTGATAAAATTAATATTTACCGAGCAGAGAAAGAACAATCACAATCTGAAGCTCTTTTAGTAGCTCAGGAAAACGAACGTATTATCAGAGAACAAAATATAACGCTCGAATTAAATGTTACCGAACGAACAAAAGAACTAAACAAAACAAATAGTGAGCTAAACAAAACCTTAGACAATCTAAAAGAAACTCAATCCCAACTAGTTGAATCCGAAAAAATGGCTTCTCTCGGACAACTTACTGCTGGAATTGCGCATGAGATTAACAACCCTATTAATTTTGTTACTTCTAATGTAAAACCTCTCAAAAGAGATGTTGATATTTTACTCGAGCTTATTACTAAAATTGAAGAAATTGCCTCAACAGGAATAGAAGCAGCGGAAAAAGAAAAACAAATTGCAGAACTTAAACTTCAATATGATTTTGATTATTTAAAAGAAGAAATTACTTTTTTGCTAAAAGGTATAAATGAAGGCTCTATTCGAACAGCTGAAATTGTTAAAGGATTAAGAATTTTTTCTAGGGTTGATGAAGATGACTTGAAAAAAGCGGACATCAATGAAGGTATTGATTCAACTCTCATTATTATGAACAACCAATTAAACGGACGAATAAATATCAATAAGAAATATGGTAATATTCCATTAATTGAATGTTATCCTGGTAAACTAAATCAAGTATTCCTTAACCTTATTTCCAATTCCATTTATGCTATCAATGCTCAGTATAATACACAAAATGGTGGCGAGATAACAATTACCACTTCAACTAATGACCTTAATGTACAAATCATATTTGCTGATAATGGAATTGGAATGACTGAATCAACTCTTAAAAAGCTATTTGAACCTTTTTACACAACAAAACCTGTGGGAGAAGGAACTGGATTAGGATTATCCATCTCTTATAATACCATCAAAAAACACCACGGAACCATATCAGTAGTAAGCAAAATAAATGAAGGAACAACCTTTATGATAGAAATACCTTTAATTAATCCAAATAGTTAAATTTGTATACGTGGAACTAAAAAGTAAAATAACAGTATTGTATTTAGATGATGAAAGTAACAATCTAAACTCATTTAAAGCGGCATTTCGATTAGATTATAATGTGCTATTAGCTCAAAACACAAAAGAAGCTGATGACCATTTAAACAATCCGAACAATGAAATTGCAGTTATACTAAGCGATCAACGGATGCCTGAAATTACAGGTGTTGATTACTTTGAAAAAATTAGAAATTTACATCCATTAAGTATTCGTTTATTAATCACTGGTTTTAGTGATATTGAATCCGTTATCGAAGCCATTAACCTAGGACATATTTTTAGATATATCAAAAAACCCTGGATTGAATCAGATATTAAATCGGCAATTGAAGAAGCTTATAAATATTATGTTGCTGCATCATTACTAGCAGAACAAAACCAATCTCTCCAGAAAGCTTATAACGAACTAACAAAGTTTGCCTACAGTGTTGCTCATGATTTTAAAGGCCCCGTATTAAGTATTCAATCTGCATTAAAGGTAATCGCTGAAAACGAAACAAACGATTTAAATAATGAACTAATAGGTTTAACAATTTCTTCTGCTTCCAAATTAGGAGAATTTGTTGAAAGCATGTTTGATTATTACCGATTAAATCAAGGAGAACTGCAAATTCAAGACATTATCTTTAATGACTTAGTATTGTATTATAAAGAATTATTTTCTGTAGAATGTAAATTGAAAAACATCTCCTTTGATATTAAAATTGATCAAGATAAAGTTTTTAGAAGTGATTTGACTAAACTCAAAATCATATTAAATAACTTACTTAACAATGCTATCAAATATTCAAAACAAAACACCCAAGGGAATGTTAGTCTCAATATTGTTGTAAACTCAGAGTATACCAATATAACTGTTTCCGATAATGGTATTGGAATTGAACCCAATTATATTGATTCTGTTTTTAATATGTTTTATAGAGCAACTACACATGCACCTGGTTCAGGTTTTGGTTTATACAATGTTAAAGATGCAATAACTAAACTTGATGGAACAATAACTATAGATTCTACCCCTAATGTTGGTACAACTTTCAATGTTATCATTCCAACAAAATAATACCGTGAAACGCACATCCAATTTTCAACTAATTTTAATTGATGATAATGAAATTGACCAATTGTTACATAGTAAAATTGTTAAAATTCTAGATAAAGATATTCAAATTGTAAAATTCATGAACGCTCCTGATGCTTTAACTGCCATCAAAAATGAAGTAATCAATGTGTCAAATAGTATAAATATTATTTTACTTGATATAAAAATGCCCCTAATGGATGGGTTTCAATTTTTAGATGCTTATAAATTATTAGATGACAAAATAAAGAATAATTATTTTATTTATTTGTTGTCCTCTTCACTTAATCAATATGATATTTCTAGATCAAAAAGTAATCCTTTGGTTATAGATATGATTTTAAAACCCCTTACTGCTCAAATCCTATTAAATTTACTTAATAAATAAAAATATTGTTCATCATGAAAAAAAATATTCTAATTATAATATCAATATTCATTTTAATTATTGGATTGCTGTTCGCTGTACCTTTTTTTTATAAAGGTACGATTGTACAAATTGTAAAAGAACAAGCAAATAAAAACATCAATGCTAGTATTAATTTTGATAACGATATAGAATTAAGTCTTTTAAAAAACTTTCCTGATTTTACTTTAGGTATTAATAATATTATCATTATGGGTGTTGAGGATTTTGACGGGGATACCTTAATTGCTCTCAAAACTTTAAGTGCTACCCTAGATATTATGAGTGTAATTAAAGGCGAACAAATTAAAGTTATTAATGTCCTATTAGATAAACCAATTATTAATGCCATTATACACAAAAATGGTAAAGCCAATTGGGATATTACTAAACCAAACAGCGATAGCTTAAGTAATTTTACAACTGATACAACTGAATCTAAATATAGTATTGCTTTAAAAAGGTTTGAAATAAAACATGCCCGAATCGTTTATGATGATAAATCTTCAAACATGAGTGCTCAATTAACTGACTTTAACCAAATCCTCATAGGAGATTTTTCACAAGATAATTTTTTACTCAATTTAGTAATGAACTGTAGTAAACTTACCTATACCATGGATGGTATTTCATATTTGAACAAAGTGAAACTCGATATAAATGCAGATATAAATGCAAATATGAAAGAGCTGAAATTTACTTTTAAAGAAAATAAAATCAAGTTAAACGAACTATCTTTTGGTTTTGATGGTTGGGTTGCAATACCATCAAATGATATTGAAATGGATATTACCTACTCAGCCAAAGAATCTGAATTTAAACAGTTTTTATCCCTTATACCTGCAATTTATACAAAAGATTTTGCGTCTATAAAAACCAGTGGAAAACTATCTTTCAATGGTTTTGCAAAGGGGATATACAATGAAAAATCATTGCCCGCATTTGCCTTAAATTTAGCCATAGAAAATGCGCAATTTCAATATCCAGAGTTGCCAGCACCTGTAGCTAATA
The DNA here is from genome assembly GCA_044353855.1 of Bacteroidia bacterium. GTDB lineage: Bacteria > Bacteroidota > Bacteroidia > UKL13-3 > UKL13-3 > UKL13-3. The sequence goes on along the minus strand of JBILBF010000005.1, from coordinate 10,606 downwards.
TTCAAGTAAAATTTGCAGCGACCAACCCGGATGGAAATATAGATAATACCAAAGTTGAATTATCTAAGTTACATTTCGAAATTATGGGAGATCCTTTTGATATTCGTTTTATTGCTACCAATATTACGAAAGATCCAAATATTGATGCTTCATGTAAAGGCCTTTTAAACTTTGACAATATCTTAAAAATAATGCCGCTTGAAGATGGAATGAAAATAGCTGGTAAGATGACTGTAGACATTACCGCTAAAGGTAAAATTAGTACAATTGAAAAAGAACAATATGAACAAGTTGATGCAAAAGGAAACATAGGGATTTACAATTTTATATTTGTGAGTAAAGATATTCCTAAACCCTATTATATTAATCAAGCCAATTTGACTTTTAATCCAAAATCAGTTTCTCTTACAAAGTTTGATGCTAAAATAGGAAATAGTGATATGCAAATGACTGGAGAGCTATCGAATTTCTTTGCATACACATTTGGTAAAGGAACACTCAAAGGGTTGCTTAATTTTACTTCTGAAAAAATAGATGCAAATGAATTCTTAACTAAAGAAGAAAATCCTACTCAATCCAACACAATTGATACAGCTGGTTTTAGTGCACCAGAATTGCCTGATAACATAGATTTTACCTTAAATGCTACTATTAACAAACTGTTGTATACCAATTTAAGTATTGAAAACTTTGGTGGTCAAATAAAAATTACGAATGCGAAACTTGCATTCAACAATATAGTGTTAAATACAATTGGTTCACAAATTAAAATGGATGGATTTTATGAAACTAGCAATCCTAAAAAACCAACTATGGATATGTCATTTGCGTTTAACAATATGGAATTCAAAAAAGCATTTATGACTTTTAATACGATTAAAAAAATTGCTCCTATTGCTGAAAACATAACAGGAAGCTTTTCTACTTCTTTTAAAATGAAAACAATAATGGATCAACAACTTAATTCTATTTATGAAAGTTTGTATGCCACTGGTTCAATCAATATTTTACAAGCTGGCTTTAATGATGTTAAACTATTTAACAAAGCAGCAGAAGTTTTAAAATATAGTAAGCTTAAAGATCCAACTTTAAATAACGTTAACATACAATTTGAAGTTAAAAATGGTAGAATTTACACAGAACCTTTTGAAATGAAAGTTGCTGGACAAAAGCTATTGTTATCAGGATCTACAGGTCTCGATCAAACTGTAAACTATATTGGTAAAATTGCCATCCCGCGAACCGTATTAGGAAATAATAATGATATACTTAATAATTTATTAGCCCAAGCAAACACAAAAGCAGCAACCAATGTAAAAGTCAGTGATATTATAACTGTAAACTTAGGACTAGGAGGTACATTTACAAACCCATCGGTATCAACTAACTTAAATGATATAGCTAAAAACGAAGCCAATTCAGTTAAAGATCAACTCCTGAATGAATTTGACAAAAAACGTAAAGATTTAGAAGACAAAACTAAGGTCGAGGCTATTATACTAAAAAATGAAGCTGAAACAAAAGCGCGTGCTGAAGCAGATAAAATAAAAAACCAGGCTCAAGTTGAAGCAAACCAAGCTCAGGCTAAAGCTCAGGCTGAAGCAGATAAATTGAAAAAAGAAGCAGAAGTAAAAAGCAATGCTGAAAAGGAAAGACTAAAAAAACTAGCAGAAGAGGAAGCAAAGAAAAAATTAAAAGGAATTTTTGGAAAATAACACAAACGAGCAATCTAATTGTTAATACATACATAAACCATCAACTATCATGAAAATCCAACTACTAAGTTTAGCAACTACAGCTATTTTTTTTGCCTCTTGTGGGGGTGAAAGTCCCAAATCTGTAAACACAACACCTACAGAACAATCAACACCAACAGAAAATTATGAGTTTACCATTAATGCAATTGGTAATACAATGGCCGATATGGCCTATGATACCAAAGAAATAAAGGTGAAATCAGGTGCTAAAGTAACTGTTAACTTAACCAATACAGGTTCTGACGAAAGCATGTTGCATAATATTGTTTTTGTAAAACAAGGATCTGAAAAGGAAGTTGCAATGGAAGGTATTCCATTAAAAGAACAAAACTATTTTAATGCTTCAAATGCCAATGTTATTGCCGGGTCAGGTGTTACCAAACCTGGTGCGTCAGTGAAAATTGAGTTTACTGCACCTGAAGCTGGTACCTATAGCTACATTTGCACCTATCCTGGCCATTGGCAAAAAATGCAAGGAATTCTAATTGTTGAGTAATTTACACTCAATATTTATTCGTTTATCTTAAAAGAGCTTCGGCTCTTTTTTTGTTTTACAATAATTTGGCATCATTTTTATAGATTTGATGAAAACAACCAACTTAAATAAAACTTGCTTATGAAAAATCTATTTATCTTTCCAATAATCTTCTCTCTATTATTTGTTACATCATGTGCTAATAGAAAAGTAACACGTATTGACCCTAACCAACAAACAGACCTTAGTGGAAGATGGAATGATTCAGATTCAAAACTTGTTGCAAACGAAATGATAAAAGATGTATTAGAAAGGCCTTGGAGATCAAACTTTGAACAAAAAATGAGTCGTAAACCTATTGTAATTATTGGTAGCATAAGAAATAAAAGCACTGAACAAATTGACCCAATCACTTTTATCAAAGATTTAGAAAAAACGTTTATCAATTCAGGAGTTGTTGGAGTTGTTCAATCAGGCAATGAAAGAAGCCAAATTAGAGACGAACGAAATGATCAACAAACTTTTTCAAGTGAAGAAAGCAAGAAAAAATGGGGTCGTGAAAAGGGTGCCGATTTTATGCTTAATGGTGTAGTAGTTTCGATAGTTGACCAATATAAAAACAAAAAAACGGTAGCATATCAGGTAACACTTGAGCTTACTGACTTAGAAACAAACGAAAAAGTTTGGTTAGGAGAAAAAGAAATCAAAAAGTATATTAAAAATTAATAAAAGGCAATAATTAATTGTGTATTTATTTAACTATTAATACACTATATTAAAATGGTGCTTTATTAATTACATCAATTATATACTCATTAACTTACCAATGAATTTTCAGAAAAGTAATAATATTTTTTTTTACTTCGGGTTATTCGTTGTACTCATTACATCTTGTGCAACCTATTATCAAAAGAATGAAAATTTTATGCAAGCCTTATATGCAGGAAGATTAAAAGAGGCAAACAATATACTGTTATCAAACGAGAGTAAAATAAAGCGTAAAGATATATTGCTTTATTACTTTAATAGAGGAACAGTATACTGGATGAAAGGCGATTTAGACTCTAGCAATACTTACTTTCAAAAAGCCGATTTTTATGTAGAAGATTACAGAAAAAATTACTTAGCTAAAACATTAAGTTTTATCACAAATCCTAAAATTGAACCATATGGTGGAGAAGGATTTGAACAAATTTTATTGCATTATTACACCACTCTAAATTATGCACAAAAAGGGGATTTGGATGCTGCACTTGTTGAATGTAAAAGAATGATGTTAAAACTTCAAAAAATAACAGACTACTATAACGGAGAAAACAAATACAAACGCGATGCCTTTGCTCATAATTTAATGGGAATGATTTATGACGCTCAAAAGGACTACAATAGCGCATTTATTTCATACAGAAATGCCTTAGAAATATATGAAGTTGAGTATTCTAAAATGCTAAATACACCTACTCCGCTTCAATTAAAAAAAGACATTATTAGAACAGCTCATTTAGTAGGTTTTTATGAAGATCAAAAAATGTATGAAAACAGGTTCAACCTAACTTATGAATCGGAAAACAACGATAATGGAACATTATTGTTTTTTTGGAATAATGGATTAGGCCCCATAAAAACAGAAAGCAGTTTCACCTTTGTCATTACACCCGCTGGGAATGGTTATGTAAACTTTAATAACGTAGAATTAGGTATAAAAATACCCTATTATGTTGGAGATAAAAATCAACGAGATGGAATAACAGCATTGAAATTTATTAGAGTTGCTTATCCAAAATATATTACCCGAAAACCCTTATATCATTCGGCAACTTGTTCAGTTGACTCATCTAACATATCATCTTCATTTAATCTTGCTGAAAATATCGATGCTATTGCATATCGTTCATTACAAGACAGAATGGTAAAAGAGATAACTGAAGCTCTTTTACGACTTGCTATAAAACAATCAGCTGCTGAATTAGGTAGCGAAGGAAACGAAGGATTGGGTGCTGCTATAAGTATTGTAAATGCAATTACAGAACAAGCAGATACACGAAATTGGCAACTCCTTCCCTATTCCATCAATTACTGTCGTTTATCTATTCCCTCAGGAAATACTCAATTAACACTTACCACAATTGGTAAAAATAACATCAATGAACAAATACCTTTTACTTTTGATATAGAAAAAGGAAAAACAACTATAGCAACATTTCAATCTTTACAGTTTTTGGGATACAGTTATAAATAATTATAGATTACAATTTATCTAAATAATTTTCCACGTTTTTTTGAATTCTATTTTCAATATCTCTATAGTCTCCTTTTACAAAATTGACCCCGGTAATTTGCTCATAAAGCTCTATATAACGATTGGTAACCAAATTAACAAAATCATCACTCATTTCAGGTTGAAGTTGTCCTTCCAAACCTTGAAAATTATTTTCAATTAGCCATTGACGTACAAACTCCTTAGAAAGTTGTTTTTGCTGTTGATCTTTCGCTTGAATAGATTCATATGTGTCTTTGTAAAAATATCGGGAAGAATCAGGGGTATGTATCTCATCAATTAACAATATTGTTTCACCTTTTTTACCAAATTCATATTTTGTATCTACTAAAATCAATTGCTGTTTGGCTGCAGCTTCTGTACCCATTGCATAAAGTTTGTGCGTATACTCTTCTAATTGTATATATTCTTCTTCTTTAACCAATCCTTTATCAATAATCTCTTCACGAGATATATCTTCATCATGCCCTTCAAAGGCTTTAATAGTAGGTGTAATAATTGGAAATGGTAACTTATCGTTTTCAAGTAATCCATCTGGCATATTTACACCACATATTAATCTTTTACCTAATTTGTATTCTCTCCAAGCATGTCCTGCTAAATAACCTCGAATAACCATTTCTACCTTATATGGCTCGCAACATACTCCAATTGTTACATTTTCATCCGGACTTGAAATTTTCCAATTAGGAACTATAGCTGATGCCATATCTAAAAAATGAGATGCAATTTGATTCAATACTTGCCCCTTAAATGGTATTGCTCTTTTTAACACTACATCAAATGCTGATATTCTGTCACAAGCAACCATCACCAACAATTCATCATTTATATTATAAACATCTCTTACCTTTCCTCGGTAAAAAGACTTTTGATTCTTAAAAAAATATTGTGTCGATACCAATGCGTTTTCCATATTAGAAAATTTTATTTACGTATATTAAAAAATTTGAATTTATAAATTAATGATATTTTAAATTAATATATTTTGAAAGAATACAATATAAATCCTTCATGTATAACATAATTAAAAATAACTATATAATCCTTTAAGTATTTAATAATAGACTCATTTTTTAATTGAATCCGAAGTAACATCATATGCTTTTATAATATCTTTAACCAATCTATGTCTAACAACATCTTCATAGGTTAAATAAGCAAACTTTATTCCTTCTATTCCTTCTAAAATTTTAGTTGCTCTTACCAAACCCGAAGCTTGTTTTGTTGGCAAATCTATTTGTGTTAAGTCACCTGTTACAATAAATTTAGCATTGGGTCCCATTCTAGTTAAAAACATCTTTAATTGTAAATCAGTTGCATTTTGAGCTTCATCTAAAATCACAAACGCATTATCCAATGTTCGGCCACGCATAAATGCCAAAGGAGCAATTTCAATAACTCTAGATTCTAAATGTTGTTTTAACTTTTCTGGCTGAATCATATCATCTAAAGCATCGTAAAGTGGACGTAAATAGGGATCTATTTTTTCTTTTAAATCTCCAGGTAAAAAACCAAGATTCTCACCAGCTTCCACTGCTGGTCTAGCTAGTATTATCCTTTTTATTTCTTTATCCTTTAATGCTTTTACTGCTAATGCAACAGCAGTATATGTCTTACCCGTTCCGGCAGGTCCAATGGCAAATAAAATATCATTATTCTTAAGCAACTCAACCATTTTTCGTTGGTTAGGCGTTTTTGCTCTTATTACTTTTCCTCCATTTCCAAATAAAATAACGTCCCCAGTTGATTGTACTTCGTCAGTTATTTTTTTTTCAATAAATTCAGATGATGGTGACTGATTATTCCGATTTAATATCTCTTCTAACATACTTTCACTAATACTTCCGTATCTTTTTATATGTTTAGTAATAATTTCTAATTGATTTTCAAATAATTCAATATCCATTAAATTACCACTAACAAAAAGTTGTAAACCTCTTGATACAATTTTAAGCTTAGGATAAAATTGTTGTGCTAATTTTAAGTACTTGTTATTAACCCCCAAAAGTTCGGCCGGCTCAATATGATCAATAATAATTTCTTTGTTAACCAAACGAATAATATTTTAGTTGAATAAACTCAATTACGAATGATATTTTCGCATTGACAAATGTAACAAAGCAAAAGGTTACTTTGCAAAATGTGAATACATTATTAAAATTAATATTTTTACTATAACTCTAATATAAAACGAAGAAGTGTCTTTTATCACAATTACAAGCGATTATGGAAATAATAGCCCTTACAATGCAGCAGTAAAGGGATCTATTTATACACAAATGCCTTCAGCTCAAATTGTTGATATTTCAAATACAATTATCCCTAATGATATACTTCAAGCAGCTTTTTTATTAAAACAAATAGTTTGGTATTATCCTCTTAACTCAATTCACCTTATTTGTATCAATACTAATTATGCTGCAAACAAACAGTTCATTATAGCTGTAAGTGATGGCCAATTTTTTATTGGTGCTGATAATGGAATTTTTTCACTCTTATTTGAAAGAAGACATGCAGTATTTTATATCGTAAAAAAACAGTTTATTGAAGAAAACGATTTATTCCCAGAAAAAAACTTATTTACTTATTTATGTATTCAATTAAATAAAGGGATTGATATAAATGAATTAGCAACTCTAGGTGATATAAAAAATATCAAACAAACTTTAATGCCCGTGATAGAAGAATCTATAATCCGAGGTAATATAGTATTCATAGACGGATATGATAATGTAATCACAAATATCAAGAAGGAAATCTTTGAAAATAAACTAAAAGGAAAAAATTCTTTTAAGATTTTCTTTAGCAGAAAACTTTCCATAAATTATATTAGTAAAAACTATAGTGATGTAATTGGTGGAAATGAACTTGCACTTTTTAATGAAGAAGACAACTTAGAAATTGCCATGAATGAAGGAAAAGCAGCACAGTTACTTGGGTTAAAAATAGGATCCCAAATTTATATAGAATTTTATGATTAATAGAATTGTAAGAATGACTTTTGATCCAAAAAAAACAGATGAATTCATTGAAATTTTTAATGATTCAAAGTTGAAAATTGCATCTTTTCCAGGTAATCACGGATTAAAACTATTACAAGATGCTAATGAAAATAATGTGTTTTACACCTATAGTCTTTGGTCTGATAATAATTGTTTAGAAAAATATAGAAAATCAGATTTATTTAAAACAACTTGGTTAAAAACTCGAATATTATTTATTGCTAAAGCTCAAGCCTGGAGTACAAATTTAATTGATAACGTAAAATGAAGAAAACTCTTTTTGCCATAAACATTAGCATGTTATTATTAAATGCAAATGCAATTACTTTTTCTCAAATAATTATAAATAAGCAAGATTATTTGATCTTTTCCCAAAACAATGAAAGTACTCAAACAATTGAACACTTTATAGAAAAATTAGAAAATAAAATTGATTCTTCAAAAATAAAAATAGAAGAATCTCATACTAATGTAGAATCTAAAGAAACAACAAATTATAAAAAACATGCAGTTATTGCAGGTGAAACAACGCTTAAAATTGCTCAAAAATATAAAATAACCCAACAACAATTAATTAGTTGGAACAATCTTAAAAAAAACAATATAACCATAGGACAAGAACTTATTGTTTCTGGCAATCTAACTATAAAAGCCTATGAAAAATGGAATGAAAAAAATTCCATGACGTCTATTCAGGAAACTACTAAAATTATTTTATCCAATTATAGTACTCAAATTCAAGAGGTTGGAAACATAGCGAAAACTAATAAAATAAGCCACCCTAATCTACAAATTGGTACTATGATTTTATGTATTAATCCTGAAAATAACAACCAAATTTTAACTCAAATTGAAATAAATGAACTGCTAAATGATGGATGTGTTTTAGGACTAACAAATGACGTTTTTGAAAATCTAAACATACAAAATAGCATATTTCGAATTATTATCAATTATAACCAATCAACTAATGAGTGAAAACATAAAACTTAGTGTTGTAATTATTACCTATAACGAAGAAAGAAATATAGAACGTTGTGTAAATACAATTGAAACTATTGCTGATGAAATTTTAATTGTTGATTCCTTTTCAAACGATAAAACTATTGATATTCTTAGAAATAAAAATTGTAAAATTATCCAACATAAATTTGAAGGTCATATTGAACAAAAAAACTTTGCGATTACTCAAGCAAAATACCCTCATATTTTATCTGTTGATGCTGATGAATTCCCTGATGAAAAATTCTTAAGCCAAATTAAATCGATAAAAATGAACTGGATTTATGATGGTTATACCATAAACCGTTTAAACAATTATTGTGGCAAATGGATTCGACATGGTGCATGGTATCCTGATAAAAAACTAAGATTATGGGATAGCAGAAAAGGATTTTGGTCTGGAATAAATCCTCACGATCGTTTTGAAATGAAAGAAGGATCTACAACTTATCATTTAAAAGGTAACTTATTACATTATTCCTATCAATCAACTAAAGAACACTTTAAAAAAGCAGATTATTTTTCAACTATTGCTGCTCAAGCCTATTTTAAAAACGGAAAAAAAAGTTCATTTCTAAAAACAATTGTCAATCCTGTCTTTCGATTTATTAGAGATTACTTTTTAAAATTGGGTTTTATTGATGGTAAACATGGATTTTATATTGCTTTAATTATAGCTAAAGAAGTTTCTTTAAAGTATAAGAAATTATTAAAGTTGCAAAAAAGTCAATTTGAAGATTTTATTTCTTGAGATAATGGTAGAAAAATAAATAAAAGAGAAAATGCTACTCCTAATTGAGTTTCCAACATTGGTTCTGTCATAAACGAAAGTGTAAGCATTACGTAATGGGTCAATAATATTTTATTCCTCCAGTTATTATTATAAAAGAGTGGGAAATAGAAACAAAAGCAAAATAAAATAAGTCCAAAAATTCCTGTTCCAGCCAAGTAAAACAAAAATTGATTATGAGGGAGAATTGGAATCTCAATCATGGGATAATACTGATGAAAATAGTTATCTGTTTCATTTTTTATATCACCAATACCACAACCAAATAATGGGTGTTCCTTAAATATTGAAATTGCAGCATCATATGAAATGAAACGTGTTGTAAGTGAATTAAAATTAGGATATCCACCATTATAATAGGTCATAATATCCAGCTTTGTATTAATCCATTTGTTTTGTAATGTTGGAATTAAGTTAATTGCTGAAATTATAAATATTGATATTCCTAAGAATAGTGAAAACACCCTAATCTTCTTTTGGGATTTATAAGCATATCTCAATATTTCTATAAAAACAGCTCCATATATTGCAACTAGTCCACTTCTTACTGAATATATATGCAAGAAAATAAAAAGAATAAAGGCTGTTGCTAAAAAAAAATACCTAAACTTTTTTGCTAATAGTTTATAATCAATATATAAATAATAGGAAATATAAGTTCCCATTGCAATCACAACACTATATCTTACATGATTAATAATACTAGGCATTATCTTAGCTTTTAAATAACTTTCTGTTATCAAATCATATGATATTAGATATTTTGATATCGTATAAAATGTAGATAAAAGACATAATAATACAAAAAAAGATAAATACATCTTATATAATCTAATTTGTATTTTACCAATAGTTGCAAAAGCTATTGCCAATACAAAAATGGGAGCTTTGATCTCAACTCTGTTTATTGCATAGTTAGAATTTTGAGAATTAATAAAAAAAATAAATAGGCTAAAAAAAATGCCACTAAATACAAGAAGAGGAATATTTTTAAAATAGTTGATTAATAACATCTTAGGATTGTTAAATAAAATAATACTTCCTAAAATACCTATCATCGAAATACTAACCAAAGCCCTAGCCATTTCATAAAAAAACAACGAGAGAACCAAAGAAAATATAAAAGAAAACGTTATATATAATTTAATTAATTTCATTATTCAATGCAATAACGCTAAATAGAGTAATAACTAATACAATAATAATATTCAAAAAAAAACCTCCAACACAAAAAGTGAAGGAGGTTTAAAGATTACGGCAACGACATACTTTCCCAGGTTTTACCCAAGTATCATCTGC
>JBILBF010000002.1:0-773144 GCA_044353855.1 Bacteroidia bacterium | reverse complement strand
CAGATGGATCGGGCAATACCACAATCGTAACCAGAACAGTATCGGTAGTGGATACCAAAGCTCCAGAAATAGAATTATTAGGAGCCAATCCATATGTAGTAGCAAGGTTTGCAACCTATGTAGATCCAGGTGTTAAATTGAAAGATAATTATTATTCGGATGCAACACTAAGAGCTAACTTAACGACTGATTTGAGTGCATTAGACATGACAAGACCGGGATTGTATTTTATTAAATATAATGTTACTGACCCTTCAGGAAATATAGCAACTACAGGAGAGCGTTTAGTTAGCGTTGAAGAATTTAGTAGCTTGGCCGAATTACAGGCTAGAAGTAATGTCGCTATTTATCCAAATCCTAATAATGGGTTATTTAACATCACGGCAAAAAACAATACCCATATCAAACAAGTAAAAGTGATGGATGTATTGGGCAAGGCAATCTTAAACAATATATACAATGCAACAGACGTGGCAATTGATTTAACCACTATGAACAAAGGTTTATACATGGTGATAATTGAAGATGAAAACGGAGCCACCACCACCAATAAAGTGGTAGTTGAATAAAAAGGATATTTAAGTGTCATCAAAAATGAGGAGTGTTTATTCCTCCTTTTTGATGATACTAATACATAGTATATCTTCAGTGTTATTCTTTATTTTGAAGTAATTATCAATTTGATGATTAAGAACACAAACTATCTTATTATTTGAAAGTAAAACAAATACGTTGCCTTTTTGATGAAGGCCAATTTTTTTATTAATTAAAAAATCGCTAACCTTCATTTTACCATTGTTTCCCAGAGGAGTGAATGAATCTCCATTTATCCAATTTCGAATGACAAGCGGAAATTGAAGATTCTTAACATCCATATATAAAGAATTTTTATCGAAAGAAATAAGTGAGTTTTTTTTCTGAAAGGAAAGGGTGTATTTATCATTTCCAATTGTAAAATCTGATTGAAGAACATTGATGGTTTCTGTCAATTCAGAACGTTCATTTATGGTTTCATTGATGATAAGAAAACCTTGATGTAAGATTGCTGTGTAGTATTGAGAATAAAAGGATTTACCCGATTTGGTTAAAGAAAATACACGCATAATATCTTCACATTGAATTCGATTAAATCCAAAATTATTGATGAATTCAAATAATAAATAATGAGCGTATTCAACTGGGAGTAATTTTTTTAAATCAATACTCGTTTCAGTTAAATTTTTAGTAACTGCAACAGCATTTAAATCAGCAATTTTCTCTAATAAAATATTTTGTAAGAATTTGCTATATGCACTAAATTGATTGATGTGTAAAGGTGCTTGAGCGTTTACTTGACTTAACAAAGGAATGATTTGATTCCTTATTTTATTACGAGAATAATCATTACTGTCGTTTGAATAATCATGCCGAAATGGGATATTATTTTCAGTAGCATATTGCAAAATCTGGTTTTTAGACGCAAATAACATTGGCCTAATAATGTTTGACGATATTTCAGGAACACCAATCATTCCATCAATTCCTGTACCTCTTAATAAATTATATAAAGTTGTTTCAATACTATCATCTTGTTGATGAGCAGTAGCTATATAATCATAGAGGTGCAACTTACAGATTTCGTTGAACCATTTATAACGTAACTTTCTTGCGGTTTCTTGAATTCCTGTTTTTTGTAAAGACGATTCATTTTTAGTATCAAATTTAATATCAAAAAAAGGAATTAAATGCTCTTTACAATACTTGCTTACAAGTTCATTATCTAAATCGCTATCTTTATGTCGAAGTTGAAAATTACAATGGGCTACTCCAAAAATCAAATTATGATTTGAAAATAGGTGAAGCATAGCCATTGAATCTACTCCACCACTAACGGCTAATAGTATTTTTTTGCCATCAAGTTTTGAAAAATGAGTAGTTAAATTGGATTGAAATAATTTATTTAGATTCATGAACTTCAAAAGTATTTTATAATCTGTAGTTTTGGAATCAAAATAGTAAAAATAGATAAATGATTATTCGAAGTTTTTTTATAGGGATAGTTTTGTTAATAGGTTTTGAGGCATTTGCACAAACGGGCAGTAACATTCAAGTGTTATCCGCTACTATTTTTGAATACGAACAAACGGCAAAAGGGAGAGTTCGAAAATTAATTGGGGAAGTAAAACTCAAACAAGACAATACTCTATTGGCTTGTGACAGTGCATACCAATATGAGGAGTCTAATTATGTTGAAGCTTTTGGTCACGTTCATATCAACACCAATGATACGGTAAACATTTATGGAGATATACTCAAGTATGATGGAAACAATAGAAAAGCAAGGGTCGAAAAAAATGTGCTATTGCATGACAATAATATGAAGTTGACTACTCAAGAAGTAGATTATGATTTAAACACTAACAAAGCATCTTATGTAAATGGAGGTAAAATAACCAATAATAATGCGGTATTAACTAGCAAATTTGGTAACTATAACACAAAAGATAAAATATTCTTCTTTAAAAAGGATGTAGTACTTACTACTCCAGATTATATTATTAAAAGCGATACCCTAAAACAAAACACAGCCTCAAACACAACTTATTTTTTAGGTCCATCAATTATTACCAATAGACGAGATAGTATTTATTGTGAAAATGGCTGGTATAATAATGCTAAAGATATAGCTGTGTTTAGCAAAAAGGCAAGATTGTCAAATAAAACTAAGATTCTGTATGCAGATAGTTTATACTATTTCAGAAAAGATGACTATGGAAAAGGCTATAGGAATATTAAGTTAATTGATATACTGAATCAAATAGAGATTAATGGAGATTTTGGAGAGTTTTTCGGACTTCGAAAACAAAGTTATGTAACTCAAAAAGCATATGCCAAAAAAATGTTAACTCAAGATTCAATGTATTTATTTGCCGATACAATATACAGCTATCAAGCAGATTCAATAACAAAACAAAAGCAGTTGGTTAAAGCATATAGTCAAGCTAAAATAATGAAAATTGACCTACAATCTTCATCAGATTCGTTAGTTTATAATTATGAAGACTCAACCATTACATTATTTAATGATCCAATAGTATGGTCTGGTCAAAATCAAGTAACGGCAGATACTATATTGATTTTTATCAATAATAATACTATTGATTCTTTTTTATTCAAGTCAACTGCTTTTATGATTTCTAGAGAAACCTCTCAAAACTACAACCAAGTTAAAGGAAAATGGATGAGAGGAGAGTTTGAAAATAGCAAGTTTAAATATCTTAGGGTTTTTGGTAATGGGCAAAGTATATTTTATGCAAAAGATGATAAAAGTAATACTTACTTGGGCGTGAATGTAATTGATTGTAGTGAAATGGAGTTCTTTTTCGAACAAAATACAATGAAAAGAAGTAACTTTATAACTCAACCCGATGCTAACTTTTATCCAATTCATGAATTAAAATCAGAGGAGCTAAAATTAAAAGGGTTTAAATGGTATGGAGATAAAAGACCTGGTCTAAAATTCGTCAAGTCATATCTTATAAAAATTTGAAAACTAGTCTATTAATGATTCAATAAAATTCACTTGTTTTTTTCTTGATTTTATTATACGTTTGATATTACTATTTTGTAAATTATTACTCAAAACATATATGAAAACTAAGTTTATTACACTTTTTAAGCCAATTGGAAGAGTTGTTATTTCAGCTATTTTGTTAACTCACTCAATTTCTTCTAGGGCTCAGTCACCATTTGTAGGTGGTCAAACTTATTGGGTAAATGGAATAGGAGTGGATGTTGTCAGTCCTAAAGATACCTTTATTAATTTAACAGGTGCATATACCGCTGGAGCAGCTTATGCTACCAGTACAGGTGTTTTGTCAGCCTTAAATGCTCAAGGTGTTGATCCAACGGCAATAGGTACCATAAACATACTTTTAGTTTCAGGATATACGGGTATTGAAACAAATAGAATAGATATTGGTAATACTACAACTGGTGGTTTTCCATTTATGTCTTCACAACGTAGTGTAGTGATTAAGCCAGATGTTGGTTTTAATATTACGCTTACTCGGTCAGCCGGTTTAGCTGCAAACGAATCTGTTATTCGTTTTAATGGGGCGCAGTTTGTAACGTTGGATGGAGCAGGTTCTGTTGGTCAACGCAATTTGACTGTAAGAATGCCATCGGGTTCAAATGCTGGAACAACTAAAGTAATTGATATTATTTCTACCGCAACAACAGGTTGCCAAAGTGTAATTGTTAAAAATTGTAATATTACGGGTTTAAGCACAGCAGGAGCTTCAGCATCAATTGGTACCTATGCAGGAATCTATTCTGGTGGAGCAGGAGCACCTCCAGCAGCTCCTTTAAAAATATCGTTAAATTTAGAATTTACAAATAATGAAATTGTAGCAGTTCAGAATGGTATTTATGTGAGAGGTATCGAAAATGCTGCTGGAAGACAAGATGCCGGGTTGAATATTTCAAATAATATAATGGGTGGTTATATACAACCCATTTTAGGAGAAGTAATTCCTACTACATTTATAGGTGGAACTAATGCTGCAGGTATTACCTTAATATCTCAAAAAAATGCAGTTATTCAGAATAATACGATACGTAACAGCTTACCTTCAGCAGGTAATTTCAGAGGTATTTCATTAGCAACAGCAGCAGCTGTTTCTTCATTAGATTCTAATGTAACTATTACAGGAAATAAAATTTACAATTTGCGTACAACAGCATCAGGTGCAGGAGTTTATGGTATAAGGGTTAGTTTAGGTACACATACCTTAAATTTAAAAAATTTAATTGTAAATAATACAATATCTAACCTTGTTGCAACTTCAAGTGCAACATCTATTACTGGTTTTCTATATCCAATTGGTATTTTAATTGATGATAATTCTGCAAATGCGGGTTTAGAAGTTTACCATAATTCTATTCATTTGTATGGTGATACATTGGTGGCTGGTTCTTTTGCAGTTTGTTTTGCAACAGGTGCTAATACATCTGGAGGAGTTAGAGTAGGAAATAACATATTTGTAAATAGAATGGGTAGAGCGCTTAGTTCAACAGGTGCAAATGCTGCAAGTTATATTTATTATATTGGGAATAATAATTCACCATTTTCAACTAATCTTAAAAATAATGCTTACTATGTAAATAATACAACTGGTGCATTTCCTTTTATTGGTTTCTTTAGGGCAAAATCAAGAACTTCATTAAGCGAATGGAAATTAGCAGTAATTGATACAAATTCTTTAACTACTATTCCTGCATTTGTTGGTAATGATGACTCGACTCTTACAACATCAAACGGAGCAGCATCCATTTTAGGTAATTTGGGTTTTGCTTTGGGTGTAACTACTGATATAAATGGAGTTACAAGATCAAGTACAACTCCATCAATTGGAGCATATGAGTTTTCGGGTAATTCTTCCATTTCTAATTTTGCATTAATTGGAGGTGGTACTTATTCAATAAACGGAACTAATGCATGGCCGGTAGGAGGTAGTTCAACGGGCTCATTTGCTACTTTATCAGATGCAGTAACTTATTTAAATACTTTTGGAACTTCAGGTACTGGAACTATTTTATTTGAATTATCACCAGGTTATGTAGGTGAAAGTAGAATTATTCCTGCTATCTTAAGATACAATGGAGTTAATTCATCCAGACCTATTGTCATTCGTCCATCAGCTGGCAATTCATATACAATTTCAGCTCCATCATATACAAGTATATTTAATCAATACGCATTGATTAGTACCATTGGAGCAAGTTATGTTACCATCAATGGTGAATCGGTTACAGGTGAACGTAATTTAACATTGGCTTTACCAGCATCCTTAAATTCAAATAACATTAAAGTTGTTTCCATTGGTTCAACGGATAGTATTTCAACTACTGATATCTCCATATTGAATTGTAATATTATTGGATCATCAACTACAACTGCTATCAATACAGCTTTTGGAATTTACCAAGGTTATTTTAATCCTGCAACAGCTTTCCAAAATGCTGTAATAGGATTAAATAATAATATGGTTTTTACCAATAATTATATTCAAGCAGTTCGTACAGGTATTCATATTCGTGGGACTAATACAGCAGGTAGACAAAACAGAACATTACTCATTAATAATAATATTATTGGAGGTACCGTAAAAAGAGGTGATGGTGCTCCACTTACTTATTTAGGTGGTGCTACAGATCAAGCAGGTATTTATATTAAGAGTGTTTCATTTGTAACATTGGATTCCAATATTATTAGGAATTCAGATTCATCTGCTGCACTTTCAAATGGGTTTAGAGGTATTGATCTTGATGCAGGAGGTTCAACAACTACTGCTTTAGATAGTAGTGTAAGTATAACTCGAAATACAATTTATAATTTAACTACAGCAACTGGAGCATATTGCGTTGGTATACGCGTAAATCTTAACAATGCAAACTCAAGAAGATTATATATTGTTAATAATAGTATTGCTAAAATTAGAGGAGTAGGTAGTGCTTCAGGTGGAAGTGCTACAAATCCTGCAGGTATTCAAATCGATGGATCAGGTACCGTAACTAATTTAGGTTTAGAAATGTATCAAAATACAGTTCAATTAAGTGGAAATACTTTAACAGGTACAAATTCTTCTTACTGTTTGTTTTTTGGTGGGGCTATTCAAGGTGGAGTGAACTTACAAAATAATTTATTGACCAATAGATTAGGTAGAGTTTCAACTTTGGGTGGATTTAGTTATGGGATGTTCTCAAATACAACTTTAGCAAATTCACCTTTTAGATTGATTACTAACGGTTCAATCAATAGCAATGCATATGGAGCTGAAGGATTGAATACTAATAATTTTATTGTTGGTAATACAACTACCAATTACCAGTTTATGCAACAATGGTCAACTGCAGCCAATCAAGATTTTAACTCATTTAATTTTGCTGCATTTTTTGCAAATGATTCTACACCATTTCCTAATCTAGCTTTAGCTGGTAGAATTGCAAATGGAAGTCTAAGAATTCCAAGTATAACAAGTGATATTATGGGTAATGTTAGATCAGGTACATTTACAAGTACTGGAGCATTACAATTTGTTGCTACCTTTTTACCACTTGCTGGAAACTCAGTTTATAAAATTAATGGAGTAACAAATTTACCTACCGCAGGAAATACACCACCTTATTCATTTGCTACAATTAATAGGGCATTTGAGTATATAAACTCAAACGGTGTTGATGCAGTCTCTCCCATTCCTCAACCCATTACGTTATTAATTGAAGCTGGTTATATTGGTGAAGGTGATACATTGATTGCTCCATTAGGTTCTTATCCAAATGCAAATTTCTCTCGCCCTATTACTCTTAAAAATGATTTTGGTAGAAATGATACCATCAGAACTTTAGGTATTTTAATGCCATACCAAGCAAATGGAAGTGTATTGAGATTTGTTGGAGCATCGTTTTTTACTATTGACGGATCAGCCGATGGTTCAGGAAGTCGTAATATTACCATCATGCTTCCATCTGCTGCTACTGCTAACTCTTTAAAATTAATCGATTTAACTTCTGGAGAAAAAACTGTCAGTAATATAACTATTCGTAATTGTAATTTAATAGGAAACGTTAATGCAACGATCAATACGTTTGCAGGAATATACATGGGTGGAATTTTAGCTACACCTTCCAACCCTACAATTGGTAAAAATAATGACAACACGTTTGACAATAACTTTATAGTAGGAGTAAGAAATGGAATTTATGCTCAAGGATTTACTACCAATTTTAACCAACACGATTTAAGATTAAGGTTAAGACGCAATATTATAGGGGGAGTTGGTTCAGCATTAACCGATAGATTTGGTGGTGTAGCAAATGCTGCTGGTATTTATGTTAATGCACAAGCAATTGCTACAGTTGATAGCAATGTGGTTCGTAATAATGCACCAGCATTTACTTTAAATAGAGGTATTGAATTAGGATCAACATCAGCAGCAAGAACAATTGACTCAGCAATTAGTGTAACTAGAAACACCATCCAAAATATCACCAGTAATTTAGCATCAGCAGGTGCTTATGGTATTTTTGTGAGTCTTTTGAGTGACAGTTTTAATAATATTACCATTGCCAATAATATGATTTCGGGTATTAAAGCTGCAGGAACTGTTTCGGTAACAAGCTATAGTGCCATTAGTCCATTTGGAATTTGGGTTGAATCCACAGGAACTGTTAATACAATAGGTCTTAATATTTGGAATAACTCAATAAACCTAGGATTAGGAAATACTTTAGGAACAACAAGTAATGCGGTATCGGCTTGTATTGGTTTTAACAACAGTGTAAGAGGAGGTGTTGCTTTAAGAAATAATATCTTACAAAACAGATTAGGAAGATCGGCTGCAGGAACTGGAACAGCTAGTAGTATTGTTATAGGATCTACCACTTCAATTTTCTCTATTTGTGATAATAATATTTACCATTCATTAGCACCGAATACAACTAATAATATTGGCGTATTTAATGCATTTACGAATCCCGATAGAGATTCAACTTTAGCTATGTGGATTGATGCTACCAAACAAGATTCTATGTCTGTTAGTATCAATACTAATTTTACCAATGATACAACATTGACAATCTTGCCAACTAACACTGCTATATTAAGAGGATGGCCAATTTCAGCAGTATCAACTGATTTAACTGGTGATGTAAGGGATATTTTTAATCCAACTATTGGAGCTGATGAAATATCTGGAGGAATTCCTGTAGATAGTTCTGCTCCTAATGTGTTTAATTTAACAAAGTTGCCTGCTACTTGTAGTAATGGCCCATACCCAATTATATATAGAGTATTTACTAGACAAAATAATATTAGAGATACCTTATTTTATAGTGTAAATGGACTTCCGGAAGTTTTTATAACTACTCCTTCTGTTTCTGGTTATACTAGAGTATATACAATACCTGCTCAATTGCCAAATTCGTCAATTGCATATAGGTTATCAATTTCAACAGTTTCTTCACCAAATTTCACTGTAAAATTACCTGCAACAGGGTATGAATATATTTCTACAACTTTTGATGCATTCCCTATTACTGAAGGATTTGATGGGCCAAATGTGAATGGTTGGACCGTTCAAAGCGAAGGTCCAAATGGACCAACTTCTCCTGCAGCTGGTGGTTGGATTCTTGGTTCATTTGGTTCAGCATCCAATCCGGTTGTTACCCCTGCAACGGGTATTAAAGCAGCCTTGTTCCCATCAAATACACTTCCTAAAAATACGTTATCAAGGTTAATTTCTCCTTGTTTAGACTTAACCAATACAAAGATTCCGACAGTTAGAATTTGGGTGTCACAGAATAGTGATTTGTTAACTAGATTAGATAGAATAAGGGTTTCAGCTTCAACTGGTTTTGGTTGGTCTCAATTAGCTTTTATCAACAGACCTAATCCTAATTTGCCATTCCCTGAGTTTACAAAACTTGATGTATGTTTAGCAAACTTTGTTGGTATCAATGGCGTTCGTATCGCAATTGAGGGACTTTCTGATAATGGTCAAAATATTGTGTTAGATAGTATTGTCATCTTTGATGATATTTTACCTACAACATTTACACCTGCTGCTACAACTATTTGTGCAAAAGATCCATTAATTGTTTCTCTTGCAACAAGTTCAGCTGATTATACATATGAATTAGTAGATGCGTTCACTGGATTATCTGTTGGTGACCCTATCAAAGGAACGGGTTCTCCTTTAACTGTATCAGCTCCTAATCCATCCAATCCTTTAGTTGGAAGAGTAGATTCAATATGGGTTGTTGTAAAATATACCAATATCAGTTCTGCTTGTCAATATTTTTTAACTGACACTTCTAAAATAACGATACGATCGTTCTTTAATGGTCCATTTATTTCTGAAGGAACTCCATACACTGGTGCCTTTTTAAACGGTACAGCTATTGATCCTGATGGAGCTCGTAATCAAGATACATTAAACTACACTATATTAGCTCCATCAGATTTAGCTAATGCAGATTATGGTTTAACCTGGACAATTGTAAATCAATCAGTAGCTACAGCCACTGGAACACCTATATCAAATGCAGTTTTATTTCCTGCAAGTTCTTTAACAGATGCTCGATATAGTATTATTACTGGAGTTTCAGATCTTGATAGTGTATTCATTCTAAAAGCTACTTTAAGATTGTTGCCTTCAAATTGTGATTCATTAATTACTCGATATATCAAAGTTGTTTCAGCACCTGTTGCATCATTTACAAATGCTTCCGATTCTGTTTGTTCGGGAGCTCCAATAGGATTTTTGAACACGACTACCTTTGATGTGAAGACAGCACCTATTACCTATGTTTGGAATTTTGGAGATGGAACATCTTCGTTTACAAGAGATGCTTTTAAAGTGTATTCATTTAACACTGCAGCAGGAGTGTATACTGTAAAATTGACTGCAACAAATAATGCTGGCGTATCTACTGAATATAGTAAGCAAATAAGAGTTTTACCAGCCCCTGTTCCATCTTATACAACTACATTAGCTTGTGGATCTGACTCAATTCCATTTACCAATAATTCAACTGGTGCTTCATCGTACCTTTGGACATCTCGCTTAAATGGAGCAACGGTTGCAACTTCGACAGCAACAAATCCGAAATTTAGTTTTGCATTTTCTGATACAGTATACAATGTAACTTTAAGAGCAACTAATACATTGGGATGTAACAGAGATACTACAGTTGGTGTATTCTCTTTTGCTAAACCTGTAGCCTCTTTTGCTGTAGCAAATCATTGTTTAGGTTTGAATGCATCCTTTAACAATACATCTACCATTATACCCGGAAGCAATGGTAGGGTAAATAGTTTTGGAAGTGCTTGGGATTTTGGCAATGGTCAAATTGGATTATCTAATAGCCCTGTATACAGATATCCTCAAAATGGAACTTATACAGTTAAATTAAGAACAACGTCTAATTACGGATGTACAGATTCTGCAATAGGTACAGTTACGGTATTTGACAAACCACGTACTGGTTTTACAAATGGACCAGCTTGTCAAGATGCAGCTGTAGCGATTAACAACACAACAACCTACTCTGGCGGAGCAAGTAATGTTTTATATACCTGGGATTTTGGAGACTTTAGCCCAAATTCAACTGATTTTAATCCTACAAAAGCATATGGTGCAAAAGGGTTATATAATTTAATATTGGTTGCACATGATGCTATTAATGGTTGTTATGATACAACAGTAAAATCAATTGAAGTAAATGAGGCGCCACTTGCTTTATACTCTGTAGGGAATGGATGTCAAGGCACTCCGTTGCAGTTTAGCAATGGATCTATTCCTCCGGTTGGTCAAACACTTACTTTTAATTGGAACTTTGGAGATGGAAACTCATCAATTTCTGCATCGCCATTACATACATACACAGGTATAGGTGTTTTCAATATTACTTTAGAAGCTACTACAAACAAAGGTTGTAAGAACATAGCGCAAATTGCAAAAGATTCTGTCATCATAACTTCAGCTCCTAGTGTAGGTTATACTAAACGTCTGTTGTCTTGTAATCTTATAGAGTTTGTTCCAAATATTAAAGGATCTGCAGGATATTTCTGGGAGTTTGGTGATGGTGCTACCTCAAGAGCTGTTGATACAATTACTAATATTTACCAAACAAAAGGAGTTTATACAGTTAAGCTAACAATAACCAGTGCAACGGGTTGTCAAGGAACTATAACAGATACTTTGCATATCGATTGTACTGTTGGATTTAAAGAAGAATTTGAATCTAAATTTAACTTATCGGTATATCCAAATCCTTTTGAAAACAATGCTACTGTTTCATACAACTTAGATAGCAAGCAAGATGTAAAAGTAACGGTGCTAGATGTATTGGCAAGAAAAGTAAGTGAGGTTATTGAAAACAACCAATCTGCTGGAAATCATAGTATCAAATTAGATGAGTCCAATTTTACTGCTACTTCAGCATTGTATATGGTGCGTATCCAAATTGGAGATGAAGCCATCACTAAACAATTGCTTCATAAATAAGTAATATTCATTTTATCTATACACAAAGCCTCAACAATAGTTGGGGCTTTGTTTTTTTACCTACTTTCGTGCCAATAACATACTAAAAGATGGACATATTTAAAACACCTTCACAGTCGCATACCATTATGAATGAGTTGGTTTTGCCAAATGATACCAATACACTTAATAATTTGATGGGAGGCAGGCTTTTGCATTGGATGGATATTGTGGCTGCTATTACCGCTCAAAAACATTCGGGAAAAACAGTGGTAACAGCTTCAGTAGATAGTGTTAGTTTTGGTAAGTGTATTCGTTTAGGTGATGTAGTAACACTTGAAGCCAAAGTAAGTAGGGCATTTAACACATCTATGGAAATACATATAGTTGTAAATGCCGAGAATATTCCATCGGGCGAAAAATTTAAAAGCAATGAAGCTTACTATACATTTGTAGCATTGGATAGAAATGGTACTCCTGTAAAAGTGCCTGCATCAAAGCCTGAAAACGAAGAAGAGCAAAAACGATTTGATGGGGCATTAAGAAGAAGGCAACTGAGACTTATACTAGGAGGTAAAATGAAGCCAGATGAAGCTACTGAATTAAAAGCATTATTTTTTCCAGAAGAGTAAATGCAAACAGTAAAATGTTTTACATCAAACTACAAATGGGTTGTAGGATTATAAGTATTTAAGGGAAGTAGTTAAACATGTGCATAAAGAAATTGCTTCAATTTGATTGTGCAATAGCCACACTATCAGGCTCTAAATAATTAGCTGACGAAAGTCTCTTTATAAACGCAAAATAGGATTAAGAATTGGTTTGAAATTACGCGACAAAAGTTAATTTTGCGGCTCTTAATTCGAATTATATAAATCATATTAATATGTCAAAAGCAGGAGTAATCGCACAGGTAATCGGTCCAGTAGTGGATGTTCGTTTTACTGACGATAACAAAAAGTTACCTAAAATTCTCGAGGCCCTATACATCTCTAAGCCAGATGGAACCAAAGTAATTTTGGAATGTCAACAACATTTAGGGGAAAACATGGTTCGTGCAATTGCAATGGATTCAACAGATGGATTGGTACGTGGAATGGAAGTATCTCTTTCAGGTTCACCTATATCAATGCCCATTGGAGAAGAAGTGCGTGGACGATTGTTTAATGTAGTAGGAGCTGCAATAGATGGTATGAAACCAGTAGCCTTAGTGAATGGTGGTCGTTCTATACATCAAGCACCTCCTCGTTTTGAAGATTTATCGACAAGTGCTGAGCCACTATATACTGGTATTAAAGTAATTGATCTTATTGAGCCTTATGCAAAAGGAGGTAAAATTGGATTGTTTGGTGGAGCGGGAGTAGGTAAAACTGTATTGATTCAAGAATTGATCAACAATATTGCTAAGGCATATGATGGATTTTCGGTATTTGCTGGTGTAGGTGAACGTACTCGCGAAGGAAACGATTTGTTGCGTGAGATGATTGAATCCGGAATTGTAAAATACGGTGAGGAGTTTATGCACGGCATGGAAAAAGGTGAGTGGCCTTTAGATAAAATTGATTACGAACAATTAAAAGAAAGTAAAGCAACTTTTGTTTTCGGACAAATGAATGAGCCTCCAGGAGCTCGTGCACGTGTAGCATTATCTGGATTAACTATTGCAGAAAATTTCCGTGATGGAGATGAAAAATCAGGTGGACGTGATATTCTTTTCTTCGTAGATAATATATTCCGTTTTACACAAGCAGGTTCTGAAGTTTCGGCTTTATTAGGACGTATGCCTTCAGCAGTTGGGTATCAACCAACATTGGCTTCTGAAATGGGAGCCATGCAAGAACGAATTACTTCAACTAAGCGTGGGTCAATTACTTCTGTACAGGCTGTTTATGTACCTGCAGATGATTTAACAGATCCAGCACCGGCTACAACATTTGCGCATTTGGATGCTACAACCGTATTAAGTCGTAAAATTGCGGAATTAGGAATATATCCTGCAGTTGATCCATTGGATTCAACTTCAAGAATTCTTACACCTGCAGTAGTAGGAGATGCTCATTACAACTGTGCCCAACGTGTAAAAATGATTTTACAACGGTACAAAGAATTGCAAGATATTATTGCCATTTTGGGTATGGATGAACTTTCAGAAGATGATAAGTTAACAGTTTCGCGTGCAAGACGTGTACAACGTTTCTTATCTCAGCCATTTCACGTTGCTGAACAGTTTACTGGACTAAAAGGAGTATTAGTGCCAATTGAAGAAACTATTAAAGGATTTAATATGATTATGGATGGAAAAGTAGATCAATATCCCGAAGCATCATTTAATCTTGTAGGAAGTATAGAAGAAGCTATTGCAAAAGGTGAAAAAATGTTGGCTGAAACCAGATAAAATAATCAGTTGATTGGGCTAATAATGTCATTGTTGGTTTAACATTTAAACGATCATATCCATTAACCATACCAACCTATTAACAAAAAAAATAATGCAATTAGAAATTTTAACACCCGATAAAACGTTGTATTCAGGGATAGTTACTTCGGTAATATTTCCAGGTACCGATGGCACATTTCAAATATTAAATAACCATGCTGCTTTGGTAGCAAGTTTAAAAAAAGGAGCTATCAACATTAAAAGTACCAGTGGCGATGAGCAATTAGAAATTAATGGTGGTGTTGTTGAAGTTTTAAATGATAAAATTGTAGTGCTTGTTTAAGTACTTCATCTATTTTCAAAAAAGGGTTGTTTCTTTAAAGAAACGACCCTTTTTTATTAGAATATACTTCATTTAAATAAATCCTACTGTTAATATTATTATACTCTGTGATATCAAATTTGAGAGATAATACTTAAATCGTTAGCTTAAGAGTTCTATTAAATAAACCTTTTGATAGTATTGATTTACTAGGGTGAACAAATTTAATTATACGTTTTAAACCAGCTTTTAATTTTTAAAGCAAGAACACCCCATACTGCTTCACGAATTATATTATTGGATATTTTTGATTGGCCTAAAGTTCTATCAGTAAAAATAATTGGAACTTCAACTAAATTAAAGCCATGTTTCCAGGCAGTAAATTTCATCTCAATTTGAAACGCATATCCACGAAATTTAATATCGTCTAAATTTATTTTTCTAAGTACTTCACTTTTAAAACAAACAAAACCAGCAGTAGTATCATGAATAGGTAAGCTAGTAATCATACGCACATATTTGGATGCAAAGTATGAAAGCATCACCCTACTCATAGGCCAATTTACAACATTTACACCTGTAACATAACGCGAACCAATAGCCATATCGCCACCCTTTTTGCAGCCTTCATATAATCGTATTAAATCATCTGGGTTGTGTGAAAAATCTGCATCCATTTCAAAAATATAATCATATCCTTTTTCCAAACACCATTTAAAACCAGCAATATAAGCGGTACCTAATCCGTTTTTTTCGCTACGTTCCATAATGTTTAACAAAGGAAATTCTTGTTGTAATGTTTTCACTATCTGTCCGGTACCATCAGGTGATCCATCGTCAACAATCAGAATATCAAAAGAAATAGACAATGAAAAAACTTTTCGAATAATAGCTTCGATATTTTCCTTTTCATTGTAGGTAGGAATGATGACGATTTTTTTGTCCAAAGCAATAAATTTTATTCAATTATAACTCAAAATAATAAAATAATCAGCATATGAGTAAAGCCGTATTTTTAGATAGAGATGGAGTGATCAATCAAGAAATTGGCGATTACATTAAACGAAAAGAGGATTTTAAATTACTTCCACATGCAGTTAAGTATATTGCTGCTCTTCATCATAAAGGGGTAAAAGTTATCGTCATTACCAATCAAGGCGGTATTGCCAAAGGTATGTATACTAAATTAGCATTGGAAGAAATGCATATCCACATGCACAAAGAGGTGGAACAAGCAGGTGGAAAAATTACTGAAGTATATTATTGTCCACACCATCCTGATTTTGGCGAATGTTTGTGCCGTAAGCCAGGTTCGTTGCTCGCACAAAAAGCGGTTGCTAAACACCAAATTGAAGCAGTGCAATCTATTTTTATTGGAGATAAACAACGGGATATAGAATGTGCAGAAGGAGCCGGTATTAAAGGATATCTAATTCAAGAGAACGAAGATTGGGGATATTTAATTGAATCTTTTTTGAAGTAATATGTTCAATATTTTTTACAGATAAATGCCTAATTTGCACCCATTATGACTAGTCCAATAATAGCACCTTCCATTCTTTCGGCAGATTTTGCCAATTTACAACGCGATGTAGAAATGATCAACCGCAGCGAGGCAGATTGGTTTCATGTGGATATTATGGATGGTGTATTTGTGCCTAATATTTCGTTTGGTTTTCCTGTTCAAAAAGCAGTACATAAATATGCAAATAAGCCTCTTGATGTGCATTTAATGATTGTACAACCTGAGCGTTATATCAAAGAATTTAAAGAGGCTGGAGCTGCTGTATTATCGGTTCATATCGAAGCATCAACCCATTTGCACCGTACCTTACAAGCTATCAAAGCCGAAGGGATGAAAGCAGGTGTTGCCATTAATCCGCACACACCCGTTTCATTGTTAAAAGATATTATTGCAGATGCTGATTTGGTATGCATGATGAGTGTTAACCCAGGCTTTGGTGGACAACAATTTATAGAACGTACCTATTCAAAATGTGCCGAATTAAAGGAAATGATTTTACAACAAAATAGTCATTGCTTAATAGAGATTGATGGAGGTGTAAATAATATCACTGCTCCTAAATTATTGGCTGCAGGTGCAGATGTATTGGTTGCTGGTAATTATGTTTTTTCTTCATCTGATCCAATTGCAACCATTGCTACTTTAAAGAAATTAGCAACGCATACTCAACAAGCATAAAATTCGTTTCACTCGTATTGATGTACAAAAAGCATTTTCTGTTTTTACTCCTCTGCTTGTATTGGACTTCCAATGTTCAGGCACAAAAAAATGCAGTTATTTATGGTGTTATTCGAGACTCGATTGGTAGAACCATTGCCGATGTTAATATTACGGCTATCGGAACTAGTCAACTTACTATTTCATCTGAAAAAGGCTATTTTCAATTATCCGTGCCCGCAGAATCACCATTAGAAATTGGTATTTCCTATACTGGTCGTCCGTCTAAAAAAATTTCGGTTAAAGCATTGCTTCCCAATGAAAAATATGAATTAAATGTAAAAATGGATTATGGTATTGGGCTCACTGAAGTTGTAATTAGCGAAGAGCGTGATAGAGATAAAGTGAGCATGCAAACGATTGATCCTAAAACGGTGACAAACTTACCCAATGCATCTGGAAGTTTTGAATCTATACTTAAGACCTTACCAGGGGTGGTTTCCAATAATGAATTGAGTTCGCAATACAATGTAAGGGGCGGGAATTATGATGAGAATTTAATTTATGTTAACGATATTGAAATTTACCGCCCTTTCTTACCTCGCAGTGGGCAGCAAGAAGGGCTTAGTTTTATACATACTGATTTAGTAGAAAATATAAAATTTAGTGCTGGAGGATTTGAAGCACGTTATGGTGATAAGCTTTCATCCGTTCTCGATATTCAATATAAAAAGCCTAAAAAAATAAAATCGTCTGTAAACATAAGTTTGATGGGTGTAATTGCACATTTAGAGGGTTCATCATCAAATAAGCGCTTTACTTATTTAGTTGGCGCTCGTTATTGGACCAATCAATACCTTGTAGGAACGCTTGATACTAAAGGTAACTACCAGCCTTCGTATACTGATATTCAAACGTTACTCACCTATCATTTAAAAGATAATTTGAGTGTAAGTTTCTTAGGTAGTTATGCTCAAAATAAATTTCTGGTTGTACCCGAATCTCGTGAAACAGTTTTTGGAACAGTAAAACAAGCATTGGCTTTGCGAATCTTTTTTAACGGTTCGGATTTGATGGAATATAAAACAGCTATTGGTGCAGTATCTCTTAATTATCAGCCTAGACAACGTACTCAGTTAAAATTGTATTCTTCACTTTTTGTAAGCAACGAACGTGAGTTTTTTACTTTAGAAGGTGCTTATCGTTTAGAAGAAGTAGAAACAGATTTTGGGAGTGATAATTTTGGAAAATCGAAAGCAAGCAAAGGAGTTGGATATTTTTTAAATAATGCTAGGAATGAATTGAATGCTTTGGTTTTTAATGCTGGTCATAGAGGAACACATCATTATGGTAATAATACTTTACAATGGGGTGCTCAGGTACAAGTAGAACAAATTAACGACAACTTAAATGAGTGGCAATATATTGATTCATTAGGCTTTTCAAAACCAACTTTAGTAAATGGTGAAATCGAATTGCTCGATTATCAAAATGCTCAAAACAGTCTTAACAGTTATCGCCTGAATGGATATGTACAACATTCACAAGTATTACAAAAGTCGAGTAATATGCGAATTACGTATGGTATTAGAAGCAATTGGTGGAGTTATAATCTAGAAAATGTCATTAGTCCAAGGTTTCAGTTTTCATTTGAGCCTAATAGAACTTTTAATCGATCTATTAACAACGGTAATCAGCAAGGCAAACTTAAAAAAGATATCATACTTAAAGCTGCATTTGGGGTATACTACCAACCACCTTTTTACCGCGAGATGCGTAATTTTGGTGGGAGTTTAAATCCAACTATTAAAGCGCAACGCTCTATTCATTATATAGTGGGTGGTGATATGAACTTCAAAGCTTGGGGAAGACCTTTTAAATTTTTTGCTGAAGGTTATTACAAAAAATTAGATAATTTAATTCCTTATGAAATCGATAATGTTCGTATTCGCTATTACGCTAATAATACATCTAGTGGGTATGCAACAGGTTTGGATATGCGTGTAAATGGAGAGTTTGTAAAAGGAGCTGAAAGTTGGTTAAGCGTTTCTTTGTTGGATACCAAAGAGAAAATAAGCGATGCAATTGTAACCAACGCTAGTGGTGCTAGAATAAACCCTGGATATGTTCGCAGACCTACAGATCAAAGAGTTACTGTGAGTATGATGTTTCAAGATTATTTACCAAGTTTTCCAAGTTACAGAATGCAATTAACTTTAGTATATGGAAGTGGTTTACCTTTTGGTCCACCCGATAGAAACCGATATGGAGATACGCTAACCATGCCAAGTTACCGCAGGGTAGATATTGGTTTTTTAAAAATATTGATTGATGAAAATGATTCAAAAGAAAAGAAAGGGTGGAAAAAACATTTTAGAGCAGCACAAATAGGAATAGAAGTATTTAACTTATTAGACGTGCAAAATGTTATTTCTTATCTCTGGATTCAAGATGTAGAAGCCCGCACTTGGGCAGTACCAAATTACCTCACTGCAAGAAGAATAAATTTGAGGTTGATTGCTAAATTTTAAGCATAAAAAAGGCAAGCCATAATATCGCACCGCTCAACCGCTTACCCTTGCTACATTCCTGTCCTGGGGGATTCTGCAGGAGCTGGTCGTACCAGACTTGCCGCTGCAAAAATATGTTTTTTTCGATACCACACAAATGTAGTTTGAAATTAGTGATGGAATAATAGTTTTGTATGAAATACGAATGTTGGCTTTTAGCCTATAGTCTTTAACTTAATTATACATTTTTATCAGCTTATTCATTAGCCAATAAATTACACATGCAAGAATTAGTAACCGAACTAACAAACCGACTGGAAAAAATAGCCGAAGGAGGAGGAGCCAAAGCTGCTGCCAAACAAAAAGAAAAAGGCAAAATGTTGGCTCGCGAGCGGGTAAATTATTTGTTGGATGCCGATAAACCGAAGTTAGAAATTGGAGCATTAGCAGGTTACGAAATGTATGAAGAACATGGCGGATGCCCAAGTGCCGGTGTTGTGGTGGTAATGGGTTATGTTAGTGGAAGGCAATGTATAGTAGTAGCAAATGATGCAACTGTAAAAGCAGGAGCGTGGTTTCCCATTAGTGGTAAAAAGAATTTGCGCGCACAAGAAATTTCGATGGAAAACAAATTGCCTATTATTTATTTAGTGGATAGTGCAGGCGTTTATTTGCCTATGCAAGATGAAATTTTTCCAGACAAAGAACATTTTGGACGCATATTTCGCAATAATGCAATGATGAGTTCGATGGGGATAACACAGATTGCTGCTATAATGGGAAGTTGTGTTGCGGGTGGTGCTTACTTACCCATTATGAGTGATGAAGCCATGATTGTAGATAAAACAGGTTCGATATTTTTGGCAGGAAGTTACTTAGTAAAGGCCGCAATTGGAGAAGATATTGATAACGAAACTTTGGGTGGGGCTAGCACACATTGCGAAATTAGTGGTGTTACCGATTACAAGTTTGAAAACGATGCAGCTTGTTTGGATCGCATCAAACGTATAATGGATAAAATTGGCCATTTTGATAATGCTGGTTTTAATAAAATTGAATCTGTTGCTCCTGCAAAAGCTATGGACAATATATATGAAGCTGTAAATAATTTCTCAAAGCCTTTTAATGTATTGGAAATTATTGAGCGATTGGTGGATGCAGATTCTTTTGATCCTTACAAAGAATTATATGGACAAACCATTACTTGTGGTTATGCTCGCATTGAAGGTTGGGCTGTGGGTATTGTGGCCAACAATAGGCAGGTTGTAAAAGCTAAAAAGCCAAAACAAAGCGCCAACGATAACCCAATTGAAATGCAAATTGGTGGTGTTATTTACTCCGACTCAGCGGATAAAGCAGCACATTTTATTATGAACTGTAATCAGAAAAAAATTCCATTGTTATTTTTGCAAGATGTTACAGGATTTATGGTTGGTAGCCGTAGCGAACATGGAGGCATTATAAAAGATGGAGCAAAATTGGTAAATGCACAAGCCAATTCGGTAGTGCCAAAGTTTACTATTATTACGGGTAATAGTTACGGAGCTGGAAATTATGCAATGTGTGGCAAAGCTTATGATCCACGTTTGATTGCAGCATGGCCAAATGCTAAAATTGCCGTGATGGGTGGCGAACAAGCTGCAAAAGTTTTGTTGCAAATTGAAGAAGCTTCGTTAAAAGCAAAAGGTAAAACGATTACGGATGAAGACAAAGCTGAATTGCTTAAAACAATTACTGATAGATATACCAAACAAACTTCACCTTATTATGCAGCAGCACGTTTATGGGTGGATGCAATCATTGATCCAATTGATACCCGCAAATGGATTTCGATGGGGATTGAAGCGGCCAATCATGCTCCGATAACCAAGGAGTTTAGACCTGGTGTAATTAGGGCTTAATATATCTGGAGAACTTGACCTCGAATAAAGGTTTGAAAAAATGTTAAATTACTTTAGGTTTGACTTCTTAAATAAAAAGTGACATATTTTTTAGCATGAGCAGAATTAAGCTGAATATTGTAGGATTGACTTCGGGGCAAAGCAATGGCTCGCATACATTGATTCTTGGTGAGGAAAGTGGAAGGCGTAAACTTCCAATTATTATTGGCAGTTTTGAAGCCCAAGCGATAGCTGTCGAAATTGAAAAAATTGTTCCTTTTCGTCCGATGACACATGATTTGTTTGTGGTTTTTTGTAAAACATTTAATGTTCAGATTTTAGAGATAGAAATTTACAATTTGATTGATGGCGTTTTTCATGCTAAACTCAATTGTGAAGTAGATGGTGAAAGCCGTGAAATAGATGCTCGAACATCAGATTCAATTGCATTAGCAGTCAGGTTTAAATGTCCTATTTATACTCATGAAGATATCATGGAATCAGCAGGAGTTGTTTTTAATGATGATTTGGATGATGTTATCGTGGAAACAGAACAACAACCAAAAGATCACATGATTGAACCTGAGTTTGCTTCAAAATCGGATGAACAATTAGAAAAATTATTAAGTGAAGCTTTGCGAGATGAAGATTATTCAAGAGCTGCATGTATAAGAGACGAATTAAACAAACGTAAATAAGAATTAGATGGAAAGATTTAGTGGTTTATTGGGTATTATCTTAATTTTAGCATTAGCATTTCTGTTATCCAATAACCGTAAAGCTATTAATTATCGATTGGTATTTAGCGGTCTAGGATTGCAGTTGGTACTCGCATTGTTTATTTTAAAAACAGCTGTTGGCCAAAATGTGTTTTCATGGATTGGACATAGTATTGAAAAGCTGCTGCAAATGGCCGATAAAGGTGGAGAGTTTGTGTTTGGTGGCTTAATGAAACCTGAATTAATGAAACCAATATTTGGAGATCAATACAGTTTTTTATTCATGTTTAAAATAATGCCTACCATTATTTTTGTGGCTGTACTTGTAAATATTGCTTACCATATAGGGCTTATGCAAATTATCGTGTCGTTTTTTGCACGCATCGTTCATTTTTTAATGCGAGTTAGTGGTAGTGAGGCATTATCCAATGTAGCTTCGGCATTTGTAGGGCAAGTGGAGGCTCAAATTATGATTAAACCATACCTAAATACGATGACCAAAAGCGAACTGCTGGCAAGTATGGCTGGTAGCATGGCTTGTATTGCAGGTGGTGTAATGGCCGTGTATATTTCAATGGGAGTACCTGCTCCTTATTTGTTAGCCGCAAGCATTATGGCAGCACCTGCTAGTTTGGTAATTGCTAAAATTGTATGGCCCGAAACGGAAGAATCAGCGACCAAAGGTGCTGTAAAACTTGAAGTGAAAAAATCGCATGCTAATTTACTAGATGCTATTTCACATGGTGCAAGCGATGGATTAAAAGTAAGTTTAAATGTTATTGCCATGCTTATTGGTTTTATAGCATTAATTGCCCTTGTTAATTTTTCATTGGGTAAAGTTGGCCTATTACTAGCTTCGATGGGAGCCGATTTTTCAGCAATAGGAATCGATGTCAATCATTTTGATTTGAACACTATTTTTGGATCTGTGTTTTCGGTATTTGCTTATGCAATGGGTGTTCCAAGTGAAGATACTTTTATTGTAGGGTCACTCATGGGAACTAAAATGGTTATAAATGAATTTGTTGCTTATTCCAATTTAGCTCCCATGATCTCACAACATATTTTACAACCTAAATCTGTTTTAATTGTGAGTTTTGCATTATGTGGGTTTGCCAATTTTAGTTCTATAGCTATACAAGTAGGTGGTATTGGTGAACTAGCACCATCAAGGAGATCTGATTTGGCTCGTTTAGGTTTTAGAGCCCTTATTTGTGGAACATTAGCTTCTTATCTTTCAGCAACTATTGCAGGTATTTTAATGTAATTAAGGTATTATTTTTTGGCTATGTTCAATTAGCCTTTTTGTAAAAAAAACGATCAATTTATTTTAGCTACTGTATTGCATATCCCACACCCAAAGTAATTGAGTTGGCTTGATAGGGTTTGGTTATTGTTTCAGTGTTGCTCGACTGGTATCCATTTTTAGCGAAAGTGGTATTAGATTTTATATTATCAATGTGTAAGCTGCAATAAATATTTTTTGGAAAAGCATACTTAGCAGTAATGCCATAACTTATAGCAGCAGCAGCAGCATCGTGAGAGCTTTCTTTTGTTTGCGTATAGGTTGAGCCATTATTAGTTGTTTGGTAAAAAAGCTGAGGTGTACTCAATGATAAAAAACCAATTAGCAACCTTAAATCAACAGTTAAGTTTCGTTTTCCAAGTGTAATATAGGGTCCAACAATAGCAGAAGCTGCTTTGTATTTATGTTCTGATGTAACAGTAACCGTAGATCCTACAGCTGTTATTTTATTAGCTTGTTGAGACAGTGCCGAAACATCCAATCCGAAATTACAATATTGTATGTTGGTACTGATACCAATATTTTTATGAATCAAATAATTTACTCCTACTCCAGTTGAATAACCATTTGTAGCAAACCCTGATTCATCTTTAGTACTATTGGCAAAACTACCTGCAGCAAAAGCATATCCAACTCTAACATCTATATATTGTGCATGCAATGTATTTATTGAAAATAATAACAACACAAATAAGGTGAGTTGGAAATAGTGTCTCATTGATATTAAACGTTAGTTGGTTAAACTTTCGTCTACAGGTGATATAAGTTTTGATGGATTTTCTTCAGTTTGTAAAAAACGTTTTTGAAACAGTAAAATAATTAAAAATCCAACACTTATTGCAGCATCTGCAATATTAAATACAGGGCTAAAAAATTCAAACTCTTGACCTGCCCAAAACGGAAATGTATCAGGAATTGTTGTTCTTATAATGGGAAAATACAACATATCAACTACACGACCATGGAACCAATTTTCGTAACCAAACCACACACCATAAAATATACTGTCAATTAAATTGCCTATTGCTCCTGCCATTATTAACGACCATGATATGATATAACCTGTAGATTGGGATTGTTGTTTAACGCATAATCCCCAAATATACCAACCAATAAAACTAATAGCTACCAAACGAAACAAGGTTAGTAATAATTTACCTGATTTACCTCCAAACTCTAAACCAAATGCCATTCCATAATTTTCTGTAAAATGAATTTTAAACCATTGGCCTATTACATTTATTTCTTCTCCTAAAAAAAAGTGTGTTTTAATATAGATCTTTACATATTGATCTATGAGTAAAATGGCTGTTATGATAAATAATGCAGTTAATATTTTAGTTTTTTTCATGAAGCAACGAATTTAAAAAAAAATCCCTCTTCAACTCAATATCGAAGAGGGATTTGATTTATAGTATACTGAATAAATTATTTGTACTGTTGTAATTTAGCTTCCATACTTAAAGTAGTGTGAGGTACAGCACGTAGTCTTTCTTTTGAAATCAATTTACCCGTAACACGGCAAATGCCATATGTTTTATTTTCAACGCGTATTAAAGCCATTTCTAAGTTCTCAACAAACTTTTT
The DNA here is from genome assembly GCA_044353855.1 of Bacteroidia bacterium. GTDB lineage: Bacteria > Bacteroidota > Bacteroidia > UKL13-3 > UKL13-3 > UKL13-3. The sequence goes on along the minus strand of JBILBF010000002.1, from coordinate 748,232 downwards.
TTGACGAGAAGCTAAATTACTTACGTGTTCTTTTTCGGCAGTTGATGAACCATCTTCCAATGTCTTATATGAATTGTCATCACCATCACCTGCATTCATGCCAGGGCTTTGTAACTGGCCAATTAAGTTGACCAATTCAATTTTAGCAACGCTTAGTTTTTGATTGATTAGTTCTTTAAATTCAAGTAAATCTTTATCGCTGTATCTTTTTGAAGATTCATTTACGATTTCAATAATTTCTTCTTTTTTATCAGCAAAAGCAACAGATTTCGGTGATGTTGATTTTACAGAAGGTGCAGTTTTCGGAGCTACAGCAGTTTTCTTAATGACAATTGTAGGTTTAACTATTGTTTTGGTAGCTACTTTTTTAGCAGGTGCTTTAACTATATTTTTAGGAGCAGCTTTTTTAGCTACTGCTTTCTTGACTACTAATTTTTTAGCAGGAGCTTTCACAACCTTTTGTGGAACTGTTTTTTTAACAATTTTTTTAGGAGCAACTTTTTTGGCTACCACTTTTTTAACGGGAGCTTTCACAACCTTTTTAGGGGCTGCTTTTTTGGCTACTACTTTTTTGGCTAGAACTTTAACCTTCTTTTTAGGAGCAACTTTTTTGGCTACTACTTTTTTGGCAATAGTTTTCACTACTTTTTTAGGAGCAGCTTTTTTGGCTACTACTTTTTTAGCAGGAGCTTTTACTGCTTTTTTGGGAGCGGCTTTTTTAGCTACAACTTTTTTTGCAGATGCCTTTATTGCTTTTTTAGGAGCGGCTTTTTTGGCTACTACTTTTTTAGCTGGTGCTTTGGCTACTTTTTTAGGAGCTACTTTTTTAGCTACTACTTTTTTCGCTGCTGCTTTAGCGACAGTCTTTTTTACTATCTTCTTTGCCATGGAACTATTGTCTTTTAGTTTTTAAATAATTTTACTTTAATAATATGTTCATCAATTTCGATTTCAATACTATTATTTAGTTCGTTAACTAATTCTAAGTCATTAGCTAAAATTTCTGTGCAAATATATGTTTTGAAACCAAATATGGAATTTTCAAGGTAATTATGTTTTTCAATTTGAACAGTAATGCGGTCTGTTACGTCCAAATTGCTATCTTTTCTTAAGGTTTGTAATTTGCTAATTAGTTCACGTGCAATTCCCTCTTCTCTTAGAGCTACGCTTATTTCCACATCTAACGCAACGGTAACCTTCCCGTCATTTGCCACCTTGTAACCAGCAATATCTGAGGATAAAATTTCCACATCTGTGGGTAAAATTTCAATAGTTTCACCTGCTAATTCCAGTAAAAATACCCCGTTTTGCTCCAATTTTGCAATTGCTAATTGATTCATTTTAAGTATTGCATCACCTACTGCTCCCATTTTAACACCCATTTTTTTGCCTAAAACTCTAAAATTGGGTTTAATAGTCTTCTCAATTTCTGATATAAAAGCCAATTCTTTTACATTTACTTCTGATAAAATTAAATCCTGAACGTGTTTAATTTCATCTTTAATGCGCACATCTATCATAGGGATGAGTATTTTTTGTAGAGGCTGCCTAACTTTAATATTTTCTTTTTTCCGAATAGAAAGTACCAGTGACGAAATTTTTTGAGCATATTCCATTTGTTCTTCCAACAAGGTATCAATTACTGTTTCATCTACTAATTCTAAATCGGTGAGATGAACAGATTCCATTTTCCCATTTAAATTTTTATATAACCAATCACTAAAAAAGGGTGCAAAAGGGCTACTCAATTGGGCTAACGTAATTAAGCATTGATACAGTGTTTCGTAAGCTGCTTTTTTATCGACATTCATTTCACCTTTCCAAAAACGCCTGCGGCTCAGTCTTATAAACCAATTCGAGAAATGATCGCTTGTAAATTCTTCGATAGCACGCACAGCCGGTGTAGCATCATAATTCTCCATACTCGAGCGTACATTTTTAATTAAACTGTTTAGTTTGCTCATTATCCAACGGTCGAGCTCAGTTCTATCGCTAACAGGTGTTATGTTATGTTCATCAAATTCAAATGCATCAATATTGGCATAAATGGTAAAAAACGAATATGTATTGTAGAGTGTTCCAAAAAACTTTCGTTGGCTTTCGGCAACACCATCCATATCGTACTTAAGATTATCCCAGGGATCGTTATTGCTAAGCATATACCATCTATTGGCATCGGCTCCATATTTAGCAATGGCTTCAAATGGATCAATTACGTTTCCTATACGCTTGCTCATTTTCAACCCTTTTTTATCCAAAACTAATCCATTGGCAATTACATTTTTGTAGGCAATGCTATCAAATAATAATACAGAAAGAGCATGAAGGGTAAAAAACCATCCTCGTGTTTGATCCACTCCTTCGGCAATAAAATCGGCCGGAAAGTTTTTGCGGAAAGTTTCTTCGTTTTCAAAAGGCCAATGCCACTGAGCATAGGGCATAGCTCCACTATCAAACCATACGTCAATCAAATCTGCCTCGCGCATCATTTTTTTTCCAGTAGAGGATATAAAAATGATATTGTCTACATATGGTTTATGCAATTCAATTTCACCTTTTGCATTTTTATATTGTGCATCTTCTGTCATAAAACCAGCTGCAATGGATTTCTCTATTTCTGCTTGCAACTCTGCTTGTGAACCAATACATTTTTCTTCGCTTCCATCTTCCGTTCTCCAAATTGGAAGTGGCGTTCCCCAATAGCGTGAGCGTGATAGATTCCAATCAACAAGGTTTTCTAACCAATTACCAAAACGCCCTGTCCCGGTACTTTCGGGTTTCCAGTTAATGGTTTTGTTTAGTTCAACCAATCTATCTTTTGCAGCTGTGGTTTTAATAAACCAACTTTCTAGCGGATAGTATAAAATAGGTTTATCGGTGCGCCAGCAATGTGGGTATGTATGGTCGTATTTTTCTTTTTTGAAAAGTTTATGTTCAGTTTGAAGTTTAAGGATAATTCGCTCATCAACACTCAAGTAATTCAACTTAGAAGTATCGTGAATAATACCTTTTAATTTCTCTTTTTGAATGGTAAGTTCTACTTCTTTTTCGGCTTCGGTTAAATAGGCTTCTTTTACATATTCTTCGCCATATAAAAATTGTCCATCTTGTATTTCGGGTAAAAATTTACCTCGTTTGTCTACCAAAGTAAGGCTACCAATTCCATTTTGTTTGGCTACCCTAAAGTCATCAGCACCAAAGCTTGGAGCTATATGCACAATACCTGTTCCATCTTCTGTAGTTACAAAATCGCCAGCAATTACTTTAAAAGCTTCGCCATTTTCTACTTTGGCAAAAGGCAATAATTGTTCGTACTGTATTCCAATAAGTTCTTTCCCTTTTACTTGGCCTAATAAAGCGAATGGAATTTTTTTATCACCAGCCTTATATGCACCAAATTCAAGGTCGGCATTATCGGCTGAGAAATATTTACCTACTAAATTTTTGGCAAGAATAACGGTGCAAGGCAAATGAGAATATTGATTATATGTTTTAACCAATACATAGTCAATTTTTTCGCCAACGGCTAGTGCCGTATTAGAGGGTAAAGTCCAAGGTGTGGTTGTCCAAGCTAAAAAGTATACGTCCTCATTTGTATGATTTTGAAAAATAGTTTGAGGGTTATTTACAGCTTTAAACATAGCCACCGCTGTCATATCTTTCACATCTTTATAGGTGCCTGGTTGGTTTAATTCATGTGAACTTAATCCTGTTCCTGCAGCGGGAGAGTATGGCTGAATAGTATGCCCTTTGTATAATAAACCTTTATCGTATAATTGTTTAAGTAGCCACCATAAACTTTCAATATAGTTATTTTCGTAGGTAACGTAAGGGTCTGTTAAATCAACCCAATAGCCCATTCGGTTGGTAAGTTTATCCCAAATATCTGTGTACTTCATCACATCGGCACGACACGCTTCGTTGTATTCGGCTACAGTAATTTTTTTACCAATATCATCTTTGGTAATGCCCAGCATTTTTTCAACTTGTAACTCAACTGGCAATCCATGTGTATCCCATCCTGCTTTGCGTTTTACTTGTTTGCCATTTAATGTATGGTAACGGCAAAAAATGTCTTTAACAGTTCGTCCCATCATATGGTGAATACCTGGCATTCCGTTGGCACTTGGTGGGCCTTCATAAAACACAAACGATTCGGCACCATTGCGGTTGGTTACGCTTTTTTGAAAAATGCCATGCTCTTCCCAAAATTGTAAAATTTCCTCTTCAAATGCAGGAAAATCGAGCTTCTTGTATTCTTTGTACTTGGTCATGTTGCGTTGAAATGAGTGAATGAGTAAAGGTTTTGAATGAGCAAATAATTTGTCATTTACTCATTGGGTTCTTTACTCATTTTTAATAAGTGTGCGAAAATAGGGGTTGTGGGTTAAAAATGAAAGGGTTGGCAACTAATCTGAATCCGTTGGCTCTGGCTCTAGTTCCACCAATGTTTTGCTAAACTCTTCTTTGTTGTTAATCGATTTTTCGAGTGTGAGCAAAAGTGATGGAAGCAATAATAAGTTCATTAACATACCAAATAATAAAGATAAAGAAGTGAGAACACCCAAAGCTACTGTGCCACCAAAATTAGAAGCAGCAAATATAATAAAGCCAAAAAATAAGGCCACTGCAGTGTATATAATACTTGGCCCTGCTTCGGTTAAACTTTGTGGAATAGCCTTGCTCATATCCCAATTATTACGCTTGAGTGAATTTCTGTATTTGGCCAAAAAGTGGATGGTAAAATCTACCACAATACCATAAGCAATACTAAATATAATGATGGTAGATGGTTTTAGTCTAATATCGAAAAAGCCCATAATGCCTAAGGTCATGAGTAACGGAACAATATTTGGGATTAACGAGATGAGCACCATTTTCCAACTAAAAAACAAAAATGCCATCATTAATGAAATAATAATAAGGGCAGAAATCATACTTTGTAATAAGTTTTCTACCAAATAATCATTTCCTTTTAAAAATATAATGCTCGTACCCGTTAGTTTTACATCATATTTTTCGGGTGCAAATAATTCGTCAACTTTTTGTTTAACCCTTACATTTAATGGTTTCATGGCAGCCGAGCCAATATCAGCCATTTGAATACTAATTCGTGCTAGGCGATACGTGCTATCCACCATTGATTTCATCATATTTTGACCTCCTGCTTTTTGCTGTGGTAGGTATGCTATAATGTCAGAAATTTCCAAAACACTCGGAACGATATAATATTTTTTATCGCCACCATGGTAGGCTTGATTGGCATATTTTAATAAATCGGCAATACTCAATGATTTTGAAAACTCAGGAAACTCAGCTAATTCTTTTTGCAGCTTACTAATTTTTTGAAGCGTAGCATAATCCTTTACCCCTCCCTCTTTTTTAGTATCAATTTTTATTTCATAAGGGAGTACTCCTTTTAGGTTTGATTCAAAAAATTTAAGATCAGTATAAACTTTGTCGTTTTTAGGTAAATCATCAACGACATATCCTAAATTTTGAACTTTAAATGCCCCCCAAATAGATAGAGCGCAGATAATAAAAGTAGTTACATAAATAACGGAACGTTTGGTATACACCATTCGATTGCACCAAGCCATTACCGCATTTAATCCTACATTATCTAAGTGTTTGGTGTGTTTTAATTTTGGTGGAGGTAAATAACTGTATACAATTGGAATAAATACCAACGATATAATATACACCAACATAATATTGATACCCGAAACAATAGAAAACTGATCGAGCATAGCACTCCCCGAAAAGCTGAACACACAAAACCCAACAGCGGTAGTTACATTGGTTAAAAATAATGGCAATCCATTTTTGGAAATAAGCCTAATAATGGCCAACATTTTATTTCCATGCGCCCTATATTCTTGGTGGTAAACATTGAGTAAATAAATACAATTCTGAATTCCAATAATAACCATTAACGGAGGAAGGATACCTGTAAGCATGGTAACTTTATACCCAAATAAAGGTATAGATGCAGTTGTGCAAACTACTGCAATAACAACTACTATTAAAGAGAAAATTACGGCTGAAAAAAAGCGAAAGAATAAGAAAATAAACAACGCAGTAATAAAGATAGATAGGTACGTAAAAATAATAATTTCGCTAGCAACTTTTGACGAAAAAATAGTTCGTACGTAAGGCAAACCTGAAAAATGCATTTCGAGTTGTTGTTGTTTGCCAAACTCAAGACACACTTGTTCAATTTCTTTTACCAAAGCAATCCTATCTTTAGAATCAAGCTTTTGTTTATTAAGTGTAACTGCAAGAAGGGTTACATTGGTTTTGGGGTTAAACAAAAGACCTTCATAAAAGGGAATGTTTTCAATTAGTTTTTTAATAGAATCAACCTCCGTTTGAGAAGTAAATTGTCCTTTTATTAAAGGCAATAAGCTGATGGCATGTAGCGAATCATTTTTTTGTAACGTAAATAAATTACCTAGAGACAAGACATTTTCAACGCCATCAATGCTTTTAACTTGCTGGGTTAGTTTTATCCATTGGTTAAAAAAGTCTTTTTCAAATAATTTAGCTGATTTTATCCCAACTACCAATACACTTCCATCTTCACCAAAAACTTTTTTAAAGGCTAAGTATTCTACAAAATCGGGATCATCGGCTGGTACCGTTTTGGCAAAATCGTATGATAATTGAACCTTAGTAGCTTCGTATGCTGCGCCTACCGTTAATATTCCTATAGAAATAAGCAACCAAAAACGGTTACGTAAAATAAATGTTCCTAATTTTTGCCACATAATGGGCAAAAGTAAAGGTAAGTACCCACAATTGCACGGTTAACTTTTTTGAGGCGCATTCCATTGTATTTTCTATTTTCGCCTCCTATCATAAATTAACAGTACGTTCGTTATGGTTTTATATTACTATTACTTGTACAACATGCATTATCGGATTTTACTTACTTTAGGGTTAACTTTTTCTGTATTGGCTAGAGCTCAGCAAATACTTCCAAAAGTTGAAGGTTGGAGAGTGCATCCATCTTTTGCTACAAATAATTGTATAGAAGAAGTTGAAGATAAAATTTTTGTTGGGAATAATACTGCCATGTATTCGTTAATTAAAAACAACAACGAAATTGAAATTTTATCCAGGGTAAATGGATTATCGGATGTCAATATTCAATTTATCAAATACCATCAATCTTCAAAAACACTTATTATAGGTTATGATAATTTGAATATTGATTTGATTCAAGATGGAAGAGTGTATAATCTTCCTGATGTGTTAAATAAGGTAATAATTGGAGATAAAACATTAAATAATATAACGGTATACGAAAATGATGCTTATCTATCTTGTAGTTTTGGAATTGTAGTAATTGACGTGTTGAAAAAACGAGTTGTTGATAGTTACACTAATTTAGGCGCCAACGGAAGTAATTTAATAGTTAACGATGTCTCTGTATACAATGGTGCACTTTATGCGTCTTCAATTAACGGAATTTACAGAGCATCACTTTCAAGTTTAAATTTAAGTGATTATAATTATTGGTCATTGTTTAAAGCATCTCAATACAGTAATCATATAGAAACGTTTCAGGGGAAACTTTATGCTGTAGTTGACTCAATAGTGCAAACCTTCGATGGAGTAAATTGGTCAGTTTTTAACGGACTTGGAATTGAAGAGACAAATGACATGCGTGTAGTAAATGATAAATTAGTTATTACACTACTTAATCAGATTGTTATTGAAAGTGGTAATGGAACGATCATAACCAATGGACAAAGAAATGCTACAGACTGTTTGATTAGTAAAGAAGGAGACTTATTTTATCTGGTTCCCAATCAATATATGATTAAGGTTGATGGTATAACTCAAGAACTTGACTATTTGGCTCCTCCTGGACCATTCGCAAATACAGCAACCCGCATGAATTTTACGGATGGAAAACTTTGGGTAGCAGGAGGTCAAGTTAATGGCTTTTTAGTAACTGGTGGATGGGGTCCTAGTTATAATAACAATAAATTTTACCGACATGAAAATAATGAATGGTTTAGCTATAAAAACAATACAGATGCTAGAATCGTAAATAGTCGTGATTTTATAGATGTAACGACTCATCCACTATCTAAAAATACTTTTTTTGCCAGTTTTGGTTCAGGTATTTTAGAGCTTAATGGTAATCAAGTTGTTCAATTCTATGATTCAACCAATAGCTCCCTTAGGCCTGCAAATGCTGGTGTAAGAGGCCCTGTTAATGTTTCAGGTATTGCTTTTGATGCAAATAATAATTTATGGGTAAGTAATACAGATGCAGCTAACCCACTTTCTGTTAAAACAGCTGAAGGAATTTGGAAATCATTTTCCTTTACAGGTGTTGAAACAGGTCCAATTGGGTTTATTACTATTGATGATATTGGTCAAAAATGGATATTTTCTACCCGAGCCAAAGGAATATATGTATACAATAGTGGGAGTTCAATTTTAGATGAAAAGGATGATGCACTTAAACGATTGACTAAAGAGGCACAGCAAGGATTATTACCCAGTGAAGGTGTACTTTGTATTACAAAAGACCAAAAAGGTGAGATGTGGATTGGTACTGATCAAGGGTTGTGTATTTTTAGTAATCCTGAAAATGTATTTAAAGCTGGAAGCAATTTTGATGCAAGGCAAATTGTGATTAAAACAGGCTTGGTATTTTCAAATTTTTTAGGAAATACACCAGTGCAATGCATCAAAGTAGATGCCGCTAATAGAAAATGGATTGGAACAGTTAATGGAGCTTGGCTCGTTTCTTCTGATGGATATACAGTCATTAGAAATTTTACGATGAGTAACAGTCCACTGTTATCTAATTCAATTATTGAAATTGGAATTAACGATATAACAGGAGAAGTTTTTTTTGTAACTGAAAAAGGAATCATTTCATATATTGGTACTGCTACTGAAGGAGGCAATACTCATGGCGATGTATTGGTTTACCCTAACCCAGTGAAATCAGATTATACTGGTTTAATTGCAATAAGAGGTTTGGTGAATAATGCTTACGTTAAAATAACAGATATCTCTGGACACCTGGTTAATGAAACTCGAGCCAATGGGGGTACAGCAACATGGGATGGAAATAATTTTGCTGGCAAACGTTCTGCAACAGGGGTATACTTAATTTATTCATCCAATGCAGATGGAACTGAAACCAATGTTGCTAAGATATTATTCATTAATTAATGAAAATTGATTTTATATACTATGTATTTATCTATTCTATATGCTTATAAAATGTAAGGCTATTGTTATTCACACTGTAAATTATTCTGAAAGCAGTGTGGTACTCAAGTGTTTTACAGATTTACAAGGTGTCCAATCGTATATGGTAAATGGAGTTCGCTCTAAAAAAGGGAGTATCAAACCTTCACAATTGATGCCTCTTAGTTTATTGGAATTAGAAGTTTACCATCAGCCACAAAAAAATTTACAACGGATTAAAGAATTAAAATGCTCCCCTCAACTCAAAACAATCCACTTCGATTTGGTCAAAAGTACAATTGGAATATTTGTTGCAGAGCTTATTCATAAAACGGTCAAAGAAGATAATCATACAGATATTCCTTTGTTTACTTTTTTATATAATAGCATTCAAATTTTAGATTTACAGGATGACAAAGTCAGTAATTTTCCGCTATTTTTTTTATTACAACTAAGTAAATATTTAGGCTTTTATCCTAAAGGTAATTATACCCAAACTACAAACGGATTTGATTTTAGAGAAGGTGTTTTTGAATTGTATAATGAGCAAAATACGTTTCAACTTTCCCCAGAGCTTTCTGAATGCATTTCGCGATTATTGCTATGTGATGCTACTCATTTTCAAGAAATAACTCTGACACAGATACAACGTTCTACTTTGCTTGAAGTTATGATTGATTATTATAAACAACACGTTAGTGGGTTTTTAGAATTAAAATCACCTAAAATTTTGTCTGAAATATTAGCATAAACAATAAAGGCTATCTAACCTAGATAGCCTTTATCAATAGTTGAAAAAGATGTATTAAACTGATTTCGGGCGATACGTATTTTTATTACCTGCTCCCTTACTGCTCACTTTTGGAGTCATATCTTTTGGAGCGGCATTTTTTGGAACTTTTGAAGTTGTAGCTTTTTTTGCAGCAGCTTTTTTTACTTTATCTTCACCCGGTTCGGTTGTCTCTTCTGCTACATTAACTCCTTTTTCGTTTGCAGCTTCCTTATTTGCCAATTGCGTAAAGTCTAATTGATCCTTTAGTAGATTATACCAGGTAATTAGTTTTTTAATATCTGAATCATATACTCTATCATTGTCTAATTTAACAACTGTATTTACATATGCTCGTTGAACTTTAGCATCATCTTTTGAAGTAACAGTTGACGCTCCATTAGCATTTAATTTAACAAATACTTCTGCTAAAGCTACATCACCATCTTCAGTATACATTGATATATCTTCTAAAACAGAAACTTTATCGTGTATGCCTGTAGAAAAACGTTTTTTAGGTTCTGTCATTGTTTCCAATATTAGTCCGCTTTTACTACGGCCAATAATTTTGTGTAATCCACTAATGCCACCAATGGCAACTATTTCTTTTAAATCCATATTGTCGTTCTTTTTAATTAGGAGATGGCAAATGTACCAATTTTTTAAAAATTTGACATCATTCCAATTAATTGTATTTAATTGGTTAATTGCTGATTTTACAAATAGCTAATAAGCATACTACTAAGGGTATTCACAATTGAGCTTTTAAACCGCTATGTTAAACCGATAAATCATATAAATTTGTTCACTTTCAAAATTATGTTCTCATGGAAATTGTAGAAGCTTATAAACCCAAAAACAAAATTCGCATTGTAACTGCAGCTGCATTATTTGATGGCCATGATGCTGCCATAAATATTATGCGCAGAATTATTCAGTCAAGTGGTGCCGAAGTTATTCATTTAGGTCATGATAGAAGTGCCGAGGAAGTCGTGGATACTGCTATTCAAGAGGATGCCAATGCCATTGCCATGACATCATACCAAGGTGGGCATGTGGAGTATTTTAAGTTTATGTATGATTTGCTAAAACAAAAAGGCTGCGAACACATCCGTATTTTTGGCGGAGGTGGAGGTACCATTCTACCAGAAGAGATAGCAGAACTGCAGGCATATGGCATTACCCGTATTTACCACCCTGATGATGGACGTGCAATGGGATTGCAAGGTATGATTAACGATATGTTAGCAAAATGCGATTTTGCTACGGGTACTCATTTAAATGGAGAAGTTTCTCATTTAAAAGATAAAGACTATAAATCAATTGCTAAATTAATATCGGCAGCTGAAAATTTCCCTCTTGAATTTGAGAACGTTTTACAACAAATTCATAACAACACACAATCCCAAACAACAATACCTATATTAGGTATTACCGGAACCGGTGGATCTGGTAAATCATCATTAGTAGATGAATTGGTGCGAAGATTTTTATTGGATTTTAAAACCAAAACCATTGCTATCATCTCGGTAGACCCAAGTAAACGAAAAACAGGTGGTGCACTATTAGGTGATCGCATTCGCATGAATGCAATTAAAAATCCTAGGGTGTATATGCGCTCATTAGCTACTCGACAAAGTAATCTGGCACTTTCCAAATATGTAAAAGAAGCAGTAGATATTGTTAAAGCAGCAGGTTTTGATTTAATTATCTTAGAAACATCGGGAATTGGCCAAAGCGATACTGAAATTATTGAACACAGCAATACCAGTTTGTATGTAATGACTCCCGAATATGGAGCTGCAACACAACTTGAAAAAATTGATATGTTGGATTTTGCCGATATCATTTCTATTAATAAGTTTGACAAAAAAGGAGCATTAGATGCACTTAGGGACGTAAAAAAACAATACCAACGTAACCATAAACTGTTTGATCAAAACCCTGATGAAATGCCTGTTTTTGGAACTATAGCTTCTCAATTCAACGATCCAGGAATGAATCGGTTGTACAAGGCTATAATGGACAAAATTGTTGAAAAAACAGGCGCGGATTTAACCTCAACGTATCATATTAGTGAGGAAATGAGTGAGAAAATTTACATTATACCCCCATCTCGCACACGCTATTTATCAGAAATTACAGAGAATAACCGCAATTATGATAAATGGGTAAACAAACAAGTAGCAATAGCAGCTAAACTAGATGGATTAAACACTGCCATTGCTACGCTTACAGAACTCAAAAATTCAGACTCCAAATTGATAACTGCATTACAAGCTGCATATACCGAAATTGAACTTAACCTTGATCCTCGAAATAAATTAATACTTGAAAACTGGCAAGCCAAAAAAGCCCAATACACCAATGAGTTTTACTTGTTTAAAGTGCGTGATAAAGAACTCAAAATAGCGACACATTCAACATCACTTTCGCAAACACAAATACCTAAAGTATCGGTGCCAAGATATACAGCTTGGGGTGAAATTTTACGGTGGACTTTACAAGAGAATTTTCCTGGAGATTTTCCTTATACAGCGGGTATTTATCCGTTTAAACGTGAAGGCGAAGATCCTACTCGAATGTTTGCGGGAGAAGGCGGGCCAGAGCGAACCAATAAACGTTTTCATTATGTATCACAAGGCATGCCTGCCAAACGATTAAGTACTGCTTTTGATTCGGTAACTTTATATGGAAACGACCCTGACCATCGACCAGATATTTATGGAAAAGTAGGAAATTCGGGAGTGAGTGTGTGGAGTTTAGATGCAGCCAAAAAATTGTATTCAGGTTTTAATTTAGCCGATCCTAAAACATCAGTTTCCATGACTATCAATGGACCTGCTGCTATTATTTGTGCCTTTTTTATGAATGCGGCTATTGATCAGCAATGCGAATTATATATTAAAGCCAATGGATTGGAAACAGAGGTAAACAAAAAGATAGACGCAATATTTAAAAAGAATGGAACCTCTCGTCCTACTTACAATGAAACTTTACCCGAAAGCAATGATGGCTTGGGACTACTTTTATTAGGTGTTACTGGAGATATGGTTTTGCCTGCCGATGTGTATGCAAAAATTAAAATGGATACATTGAAGCAGGTTCGAGGAACGGTACAGGCCGATATTTTAAAAGAAGACCAAGCACAAAATACGTGTATTTTTTCAACAGAATTTTCTTTACGTGTTATGGGAGATGTACAGCAATATTTTATAGATAATGCGGTACGTAATTTTTATTCAGTATCTATTAGTGGTTACCATATTGCCGAAGCCGGTGCTAACCCAATAACACAATTGGCACTTACACTTTCTAATGGATTTACTTTTGTAGAATATTACTTAAGTAGAGGAATGAATATTGATGATTTTGCTCCAAACTTATCTTTCTTTTTCTCTAATGGAATTGATCCTGAGTATTCAGTAATTGGTAGAGTAAGTCGAAGAATTTGGGCCAAAGCAATGAAGTTAAAATATGGAGGAAATGAGCGTTCGCAAATGCTTAAATACCATATTCAAACATCAGGTCGCAGTTTGCATGCACAAGAAATTGACTTTAACGATATTCGTACTACCCTACAAGCACTATATGCTATTTACGATAATTGCAATTCGCTTCACACCAATGCTTATGATGAAGCTATTACCACACCAACCGAAGAATCGGTAAGGCGTGCTATGGCTATTCAATTAATTATTAATAAAGAATTGGGGTTAGCTAAAAATGAAAATCCATTACAGGGCTCATTTATTATTGAAGAACTTACTGATATTGTAGAAGAAGCTGTATTGGCTGAGTTTGATAAAATAACAGAACGTGGAGGTGTGCTTGGTGCAATGGAAACCATGTACCAACGCAATAAAATACAAGAAGAAAGTATGTATTACGAAATGCAAAAACATACGGGTGAATTCCCCATTATTGGTGTCAATACATTTTTATCAAGCAAAGGTTCGCCTACAGTTTTGCCTAAAGAAGTAATCCGCTCAACAACGGAAGAAAAAGAGTTTCAAATTAAAATGTTGAACGAACTTAAAACTGCCAATGCCGAAAAAGGAAAAGAAATGTTGCTTAAATTACAACAGGTAGCTATTCATAATGGAAACATATTCGCTGAGTTAATGGATACAGTTAAATATTGTTCACTTGGTCAAATTACCCATTCGTTATTTGAGGTTGGAGGGCAGTATAGAAGAAACATGTAACGGGAGTGCATTCAATGGATATATTGGAAAATGCCTTTAACATTTGAGTCGCTATTTTTTGGACATACCCAGCATCATAAAAGTAAGGGACCAAAACTTTTCAATATGAATGACTTAGAAAGGATGACTTTAATTCCGTCTCTTCATTCAGATAGAGCATATTTGGCGGACAAGCATTTTTGATGGGGAAATTTCTTTGAATCAACAATTGGACATATACTTTACCAACCCCATTGGCTATTTTACTTTGTTATACCAACGTATGGTTTTGCCAACAAAATACATAAAAAATGGAGTGTTAAAACCAATGTATTAGTGCATGGGCATGTGGCTAATTTTTGGATTTTAGGTTGATGTACTGATTTGATTAATAAGGCGTAATCGCCATAATATAAACAGAGCCACTATTACACAAGCAACATGAATCCAATATCCTAAATCGCTACAAAATGGACCTTGATTCATAAAGTAAAGTTGATCTGGGAAATGGGCATAATCATATTGTGAAAAAATACCTTCACGGTTAATGGGTAACCAATATTTGCTCATAACGAGGCATAATGCAACAAAACCCACTGTTTGTTTTAATTTTATGGTAATGTTGGAAAGTGTTTTGATGAGCATGATCATTAGAAAAGGAAAAACATGAATAAATTGGCGCGTTTCTGACCCCAATAATAAAAGCACAACACAGATTGAAAGATAAACTATTGATGAATCACCCCAATTTATTACTTGAGCAATATATTCCTTATAATACATCCCTATTAGTAAAATACCTGGACCAATATACATTACATGAGCAACAATAGGGGCCAATGGATTATCGATGTTTTGTTGAATGAGGTTGAGCGTGAATGTTTGGATAGTGAAAACATCTTCGGGGATACTGTGGCTCGCAATAAATGTATAAATGAGGATTACTCCTATACCCATTGATAGGAATGGAATAACGGAATTGATCAACTTTTTATGCTGTTGATGATTTGACATTTGTTGTTGAATTTGTTTGAAAAAAAGAAACAATATCCAAGTTGTTAATGCAATGGCAATGGGTACCATCACAAGATTACGTTCAAGAGTGTATTTGGGTAATACGCTAGATGGGAAAATGTAAATCCAACAAGTTATGGTCGAAATAAGTAATCCAATTGTCCATGATGCGATTGAAAATAACCGTTTTCGCAACAACCATTGAGAAATGATTGTATTCGTTTGAAGAAGGACTAAAGGCAATGAAATGACGAACATTAAAGGAAAAACAACCGAAGCAATGATATCTAATATAACCAGTTCTATTTTTTTTTGGGCAATGTATAAATAGGTAAGAAGCATACCAAAAGTAAAGGCAGTAGCATCGGTAAGTACAGGATAGTACCAAGTGAGTTTTAAAGTGAAATAGTTAAAAAAAAGAGCTGCAAAACCTATTGTTTCTATATTGGAATGTATGTTTATCAACGCACAAATTCGCCAATACAAGAATACAGAAATGAGGATACAGCATAAATTAAACAAAGAGTATGCTTGAACAATATTTTCATTCGATAATGAACAACCCAATAAGCGGCTAGTGTAATATATAACTGCTGGAGTAAATATTCGCTGATATTGATAGGAGTCTATTTGGTTAGATGCAAATAGTTCTGGAAAATGAATAGTTAATTGGGCAATATGTTTACCATCCCATCCAGTGCCATTATTTACGGGTATTTTTTCACTTAATAAACCACCAATGCTAATGGCAACGAGTATACCTATTAAAAGAAATCGATAGCTATTCTTTATATTCCAAAGCGTTTGCATAGAGGCAATATCTTTAGTTCTTGACTAAATGTGCTTATCCCAAAATTCAGGCTCAAATCCGAGTAAAATTTCATTCCCTGTTTCCACGATAGGGCGTTTTATCATCGATGGTTTTTCAATCATTAAGTCAATTGCTTTATCTGTATTAAAAACACTGTTTTTAGCAACCTCGCTCAGTTGTTTGAAAGTGGTTCCTTTTGTATTTATTAACTCTTCCATTTTTTTATGTTTGAGCCATTGTTTAATTTTTTCTTCGGTAATTCCTTTTGTCTTGTAATCATGAAAAGTATATGCCACACCATTATCTTCTAGCCATGAAAAAGCTTTTTTCATGGTACTACAATTTTTTATTCCGTATATTATCATGTTTGGTAAAATAAAACGCCAATTCAATGTTACTCAAATTGGCGCTATTTTTTGTCTGTTATTTTATTAAGCTAATATCCAGTTAAACTTATACTGAGTATCTGGTATTCTTAATCTTTCAGCTACTCTGTTCATTCTGTCGGGTAAAGCCATAATATAATCTCTGGCTTTTTCGCCATTTTCTTGTAATCCTCTTATTGCTCCAATTTCCCACTCTTCAATTAATGATTTTAAAATATCTGTGTAATCGTAAGCTGTATACACACCAATACGTTGAGCTGCATCACTAAAGTTTGAAAATATACCTGTTTCTTCACCCAGCTGACGTAAAAACTGTGATGGCATTGCAATTTTTTGACGCATCATATCTTCAAAGGCCAGCATCATTTCATTCGGGTCTAATTCTAATATTCGTTTCACAAAAGTTTTATATGCCTTTGCATGTCTTGCTTCATCAGCTGCAACCAATCCGCAAAGTTTTGATAAAATTGCACTACCTTGTTGTTTGGCAATACTTGCTACTCTTCTATGTGAAATATTAGTCGCTAATTCTTGAAAACTTGTATAAACAAAATTTCTATAAGGGTCATTTCCAGCGCCATTGTTAAATCCATCTGCAATCAAAAATTGGGTAGATGCCTCAAACTCTTTCATGTTAATACGCCCACTTAAATATAAATAGCGATTTAATACATCTCCATGTCTATTTTCTTCAGCGCTCCATCCACGTAACCATTTCATCCATCCGTTATTGTTATATTGGTCAATACCCTGTACACCTGCAAGCCATGTTTCATATGTTGGTAGTGCTTCTTCCGTAATTGTATCCGCAACTAAAACCGCAAGTAAATCATATGATAAATCCTCTGCTTGTTCTTGTATAATTTTTAAATCGGCTATAAAACTTGAATCAGACGTTAGGGGTAACAATTCTGAAGCTTGCCAATTGGTTTCGATAGGTTTTAAAAACTCATCGGTATATTGATCAACAGATTTACCCAAGTGCAACATTACTTCGCTTCTATTGATAGCGTTTTTTGTATTCTCCATGTATTTGTTATACTATTCGTTCCAAATGTACTTTATCAAACTTAAAACACCAAAATATGAGTTTTGTTTGCAAAAATACTATTTAACTTACCTCAAGTATTCTAGTTGATTTTTGATTAAATACTAAATTGTCGCCTGCTTTTTTACCCATTAATGCAATTGCTAATGGTGATTTTGGTGATAGTATAATAACTGTTTCGTTTTCAATTTGGAGTGAGCCTAATCCTACTGCAATAAAATATTTCGTTTGTTCGGTGCGAACAAATGTGCCTTGTCTCACTACAGAACTTTGTTGAATAGTTATTTTACTTAATTCGGCTAGTTCTTGTTGAGCTTGTAAAAGTTGTTTGGCATTCATATTCCTATCTATTTGTCCCATAGCACGAGATGTTTCATATTTATCACCTGCACTACTTTTGTCTTCACTGTTTGCACCTTCTTGTGCAGCTTTCATAGCATACTCCGCATTGCTTATGCGTTGCAAAATAAGGAGTTTACATTTTTCTACTATAATTTCTTTGGTAACCATTTATTTTGGCAAACATACACTTACATTCGTGTTGTTAATGAAGAAAATTTACTACTCACTTCTGTCACTTCCAATTTACCTTCTGGTATACATGCCCTTCACGATATTTTACGTGATTTCTGATATTCTGTTTTTTATAGGATACCATATTATTGGTTATCGTAAAAAAGTTATTTATCAAAATTTAACCAATGCTTTTCCTCATAAAACTAAATTAGAAATCCAGCAAATTAGCAAAAAGTATTATGCTTTTATGATTGATTTATTTACCGAAACATTTAAACTATTGGTCATGTCACCCGAAGAAATTGAACGTAGATTCACCTTTAACAATAGTGAGATTTTACGTTCTTTTGTTGATCAAAAAAGGCCTGTTGTATTTGTACTTGGCCATTATGGAAATTGGGAATGGTGTGGGCAAAGTTTTCAATTAAAACACATATTTCAACAAGATGTATTGTATCATCCATTAAGCAGTGATTTTTTTGAATGGCTAATGCATAAACTTCGTTCTCGATTTGGTGTTGGACTTATCCCAATGCAATTGTCAATTAAAGAAATGATGCGCAGAAAGGAATTATTAACCTCAACTGCTTTTTTAGCAGATCAAACACCTAGTAATAAGGATGCATGCCATTGGATGCCTTTTTTGAATCAAGATACCCCCGTTTTTTTAGGCACAGAAAAAATCGCTAAAAAATTGAATCGACCAGTTGTTTATGTTCACATTCAACGAATAAGAAGGGGCTTTTATGAAGCATCATTTAAAGTGATAACTGAGGATCCAAAAAATACGCCTGATAATTGGATTACTGAACAACATACTCATTTACTAGAGAGAGATATTATTGCCAATCCGGAATTATGGCTTTGGAGTCACCGAAGATGGAAACATATACGTTAGTTTTTAACTCTTTTTTCTGATTAACTAAATAGCATGTTTTAGGTTGATATAAAACACCTTGTTTGAAAATTAAAATCACTCTCATTCTTACTTATTCTTCAATATTTAAAATTTAATAATCTCATATTCAATTAAATAAAAATCTTCACTTTAAAATACGTAAATACAATAAATGTATATACATATATTTGAATTCAAAATTATTATCTTATTCATCAAAACAAATAAATTAAAATAATATGAAAAAAGGAACATTAATGATAGCATTAATTGCTATGGGATTAACAGTAATGGCAAACGGGCCAAAAGCACCTAAAGGTGAAACGTTAAAAGTGGATGCAAAAGCAAGTACATTTAAATGGAATGCCAAAAAAGTAACAGGTGAACATTCGGGTACCATAAATATTGCAAGTGGTAATATTATGGTAGACAAAGGAACAGTAACAGGTGGAATAGTAATAGTTGATATGACGAGTATTGACGTAACAGATTTACAAGGAGAATATAAAGGTAAATTAGAAGGACATTTAAAATCAGAAGATTTCTTTTCAACAGAAAAAAACACCCAATCAATCCTGTCAATTAAAAAAGTGGAAGCAATCAAAGGGGCTAAAACTGCTGAAAATTTCACTGTAACTGCTGACTTAACTATCAAAGGAATTACAAATCAAATTCAATTTCCAGCAATTATAGTTGTAAATGGTTCTTCTGTTATTGCAAATGCTGATTTTATGATTGACCGTACCAAGTGGGATATTAAATATGGCTCAAAATCTTTTATTGAAGGTATTGGTGATAAAGCTATTGATAATGATTTTAATGTTAAAGTGAGATTGGTAGCAGCAAAATAAGTTATTCTATTAATGCATTATTTATAAAAGCATGCTAATCGTTAGCATGCTTTTTTTGTATCCTTATTTTACCAGGATAATTTAAAGCTACTGAATCACTCTAGAGTAAACTGATTGTATATAAATTCATATTATAAGTGCTCATTTACCTCGTAGTTTCTTTCTAACAAAGGCTTTTTACCCAATTATGTTAAGATTAAATCTGTTGATAACCCCCTAAAAGTGTATAGAAAAGTAGTAAAAAGGGGTTAAAATGGGAGGAAAACGATTAAGTACGTTGAACATCGTATTTGCAAATGTGAAATACTATGCTAAGTTCGTAGACGTAAAACAAAACAAATCAATTTATGAAAAAAATTATTCTATCTCTTGCTTTAGTTGCTACGGGTGTAGCAGCTTTTGCACAAAAGCCAGTTGCTGGCGACAAAACGATTGAAACATCTTTGTTGTTTCAAACAGGAACTGCTCCAGTTTCTTTGTTTACGCCTAACCTTAGAGCACGTTATTTTATCGCTGATGGATTAGCAGCACGCGTAGAATTTGTGTTTGAAAGTGACAAAATTACCACAAACTTCAATGAGAAAGCAGATGGTACAGGAGGAAAAGGTTCTGCAGTAGCTAAATCATCTTCATTTTCATTTGCACCAGGTGTTGAGAAGCACTTTGCTGGAACAGCAAAATTATCTCCATATGTTGGAGCTACGATTCCATTGGTTTTTGGAGGAGCTTCTGAAGAATGGGAAAATTCAGCTGATGGAACTACTTTCACGCAAGGTTCAAGTGCTGTTATTGATGGTGCTAACACAGCTGGAGACAGATCAGGTATGGGTATCGGTGTAAATTTGGTACTAGGTGCTGACTATTATTTTACAGATGCTATCTACCTTGGAGCTGAAATTCAATGGGGTTGGGCAAGTGTAACTTTAAATGAGGCCACAACAACAGTAAAAGCTACAGGCGCGCCAGATGCAAAAGAAATAGATCAAGAAGCTAAAGTAAGCGGATTTGGAATTGGTACTTCGGGTATTCGTCTTGGTTGGAAATTCTAAACATTTTTTTTAAACTACCAAAAGCCTGGGGTAATTTACCTCAGGCTTTTTTTATGTTTACTGATAGAGAAACGACTTTATCTAAAAAGTTAGTCCAACGCAACTCCACTGCTAATAATTTTGATAGTATAATAGAAATATTTTACTAACCGTATTCATATTAGTGGCATTTTCAGGTTTCGCCCAAATAGGGATTCAAGCCAGTTGTAATTTATGGATACCTACCGGAAAATACAATAGTGACCTCAAAGCGGGTTTAAAAGGTGCTCAGGTAGAATGGAAATATTTCACCAATGATTATGTGAATGTTGTAGGTTATAATTTATTAAGCAATAATATTTTTTGAGTAAACAAGTGAGAGACCTGCCGAAGGTTTTTCTGATAATGCAGCTGTTCAATTTGATCCAGTTACCATTGGAGCTGAGGTGTTTTTTAATACCAATAAACTTCGCCCATACTTGGATATTCATTTTGGGGTAGCCTTGGTAACTGAATCAGTAGATAATTTGCCAGAAAAGGAAATGGCCATCAATGCCTTTATTTCACTGGGAGTTGGTATTGCCTATGAGTTGAGCGATGCCCTTATTTTTAATAGGGTAGTAAAACAAAATGTGGGAGTTTATAATTATGATGGTCGCCCATCATACAGAGAAACCTTCAATGCGGTGGGTATTAATTTAGGCTTAACCTTTCAATTCTAGTTCGAAAGAAATCATAAAAAAAGCTCCGCTTGAAATAATTGTCAAGTGGGGCTTTTTTTGCGTTTTTTGAGCTCTGTAATTTATAATAGTTTGATGAAAAGCTATACGAAATAAGGATGTTCAGTTTGGTGAATGTTTTTGGTATAAACCTATTTTTTCCATAAAAAAATCCCCAACATTTCTGTTGAGGATTTCAAATGTACCCGGAGCCGGGGTCGAACCGGCACGGTTTCCCACTAGTGTTTGAGACTAGCGCGTCTACCAATTCCGCCATCCGGGCATTTAGTGTAACAATTGTTTGTACAGTTGTTCCGCTGGCAAATGGGTGGCAAATATAATCAAATGGTTAGCTGGTGCAAACAAATTACCAAGCTTTTTTTGTTTGCTACTTGTTGTACTCGTAACCAATTACTTAAACAAAAATTGAAAGAAACAATTTTTTAGAGTTGATCAATGATCACTTTCAGTATACCCTTTTATCTAATTAATGATCGGCTGTTTTACTCTTAAAAAATTTGCTTTTGAATTTAACAGCAGGTACCCAAAGCTTAGATAATATATATTTTAAAGGATTGTTTTTTTCTATATGCCAAACTGTGGTTCGGCTATCTTCCATTTTTGAATTGTGTAAAGTAAAAGCATATGCTGCAATGGAAGTTCTATACTTTCCTTCGGGGAAATGTATAGGATCGTAGCCATGTAATGTATATCCACGGCTATGCATAATCACAAAACGATTAAAAGGTACATCTACTGCAGTTTTTTCGCCCGTTTCACTATGTTCTAATCTTAATTCACCACCATACTCTTTTTTCCAGTCTTTATTTAAATACAATAACAGATTAAGGTTTCTAAACCAATTTTCCTTTAATGGGTGGTAATTAAAATCGGCATGCATATCCAAAAAACTTCCTGCTTTGCCTTGGTGTATTCCACCTCCATAAAACTCTGCATCTACAAAAACTGTTTCATTGGTTACATAGGCCAGCCATTCTTCAAATCGTTTGGATGTTAAATCTGTATAAAGCTCTTCAAAAATACCTCCCATGGTCCAAAACTTCGATTTCTCAAACTTGTTTTTGGCAAATACATAGTCCGCACTCTGTGTTTCAATTTCTGGAATACTCTTGTATAGTTCAATAGCTTTTTCTGTGATGCAAAAATTATCAATAGCTAATTTGCAAAAGGGTTTTGCAGTTAAAAACTCATTTCTAAACTCTTCTTTATTAGCTTCTATGTAGTCAAAATTTATCATGGTTGTTATTTCTTAGTGAGTCAAATGTGCAGTTATCATTAGGGTAAAAATAGGATTTAAATCAATTGTTATGAATTATTTTATTCCAGACAAAGCTTGTTTTGCTTTCTGGGTTATATAGGCTTTTGATTCATAGTTTTTATAGGCTTTTGCTTTTTCAAAGTATAAAATGGCTGTTTGATTAAGGCCCATTTTAAGATATATATTTCCCAATTGAAGAGCACTATATGGAGCAAAATAGGATTGTTGTGTTTCTCCTATTTTTATTGCATTAGTAAAATGGTCAATAGCTTTCGAATATTTAGCTTGTTCTTGTAAAATTCGCCCGTATCGATAATGATATTCGCTCTTTAGTGTTTGATTGATAATACTAGGTAATGGAATATTTTTAATAATAAATTCGGCTGTAGTATAATATCCTCCGTCAAATTGTAATCTAGCTCTTAATATTTCTGTATGTTCATAAATTCCCCTTTTAAGATTATTCTCTACCATAATGTCTTCATCATCTTTTACATCTACTTGTTTGTATGCTAGTTGACGATAAATATGATAATGCAATGTATCCTCATTTAATAATTGGATCCATGATAATCGTTTATAGGCATCTTTTTTTAGACTTCCATTTTTGCCAAATGTTACATATTTTTTGAAATAGATATCAGCATTCAATTCTAGTTTATTTAGTTTAGCGTATCCATACACAAAATCTAGTTCTTCAAATTTTGCATATTCACTGCTTTTTGGCTTTTTAGTGATGATAGCAATTGCTTCATCTGTATTTGCTGTATGAGAAGCGATAAAAGAACGAAGGTAACAACTCAATAAATTTTGCTGGTAATTTTGAGTATGATCTTTACAAAAATTCCATGCTATTTGTTTATTGCCAAAATAAAATTGGAGTAAAGTATAATAAAATGCTGCTTGTTGTTGTTCAAGTATTTTATTATCGTCAAGTGTATTCTGTTTTAAGGAAATTTCGATAAGATGAATTCCTTCTTGGTAATCTCCTTTAAGCCCAACAATACTGAGAATCCAATGATAGTTTTCGGGTAAAGTACCTAAGAGTGCTTTGATAAAACCCAAACTTTTGTAAGTAGCATATAATTGTGGATATAACGAGTAGTTTTTTTGGTGTAGTTGGTAAGCTGTTCTGAGGTCAAGAGAACCACTTACATAATCTCCTTGCATCAATTTAAGAATTGCCCAGTGTTGCGAAATTTCCGCTTCGGCATAAGCAGCATCGGGGTTTGTTGCCGATATTTTTCGCATGTTTGTTATTCGGATGCTTTTTTGTTTCTCTAAAACGTTTAGCAAGTTTTTATCCGAATTGGTAATAAGAATATAATAATCTAGGCAGTCATCTAAATAATCAAGGGCTAGGTTATGAGGTGTTTTTTTTCGCTCTAATGTTAGTATAATTTTCGCTTTATCTAATTGTAATTTGCTAATAGCATCTGCAGCATTTACACAACCAGAAGTATAGGAATAAAATGGGATTTGAGCAGATAAAGAGCATAAAAAAAAGAGTTGAAATACACCTGTAATTCCAACTCTTTTTATAAAAGTCATGTATAGTTAACTACTATTTAAATATTTACTTCTTCGGCAAGGGTACCATCAACCAATACACGACCGCAATGTTCGCATACCAATATTTTTTTACGTTGTTTGATGTCAGATTGACGTTGAGGTGGTATTTTAGCAAAACATCCACCACAACTATCACGAATAACCATTGCAACTCCTATTCCATTTTTTACACTAGCTCTTACTTTATTGTATGAAATAAGCAATCTGTTTTCAATAACATCAGAGGCTTCTCCACGGCTCTTTAATAGGTTTTTTTCTTCCTTTTCAGTTTCTTCAACAATCATTTCCAACTCGCTTTTTTTGTTGGTCATATCTAAGTTACGTCCTTCCAACTCAGATTTTATAGTTTCAACTTGAATGTTTTTATTTTCAATATCAAATTGGCTATTTTTGATACGTTTTTCAGCTGCGAGAACCTCCAATCCTTGAATTTCAATTTCTTTGTTTAGTGCATCAAACTCTCGGTTGTTTTTTACATTATCAAGTTGTTTTTCATATTTCTTGATTAAAGCTTTTGCATCTGTAATTCTGGTTTTATTGGTTGAAATGGTCTCTTCAGAACTTTTAATATCAACTTTAACGTTTTCAATACGGGTATTCAAACCTATAATTTCATCTTCAAGATCAGCTACTTCCATAGGAAGCTCTCCTCTAACGGAGCGAAGTTTATCAATTTTTGAATCGATAATTTGAAGCTTATACAATGCTTTCAACTTTTGTTCAACACTAATTTCAGTTGCTGCTGTCATATTTTATGAGTTATAATATTTAATTGGATTAGTAATAGTTTCAGATAAAAGGACCGCGAAAGTAGGGAATTTTTCGAGAATAACATCCTTTAAAAGCTCTTTGGTGAAAATTTCGCTTTCATAATGTCCAATATCTGCAATTATAAGTTGATCTTCAGCATCAAAAAATTCATGGTATTTAATATCTGCGGTCACAAAAGCATCTGCTCCTGAAGCAATTGCGTGTTTTATTAAAAAACTCCCTGCTCCTCCACAAACGGCAACTTTATGTATCTTGTTTTTAATGGTGTGGGTATACCGAATTGTGTTTGTGTTCATGGTTTGTTTAACATGTTTCAAAAACTGTTCAATACCCAAAGGTTCAGGTAATTCTCCTATCATTCCAGACCCAACTTGTGCATAAGCATTTTCCAATGTTAAAATATCATAAGCCACTTCTTCATAAGGATGTGTGTTGATCAAGGCTTGCATCACCTTGTTGTGCAAATGCGATGGAAATACAGTTTCTAGTTTAGCTTCCTTTTCTTGATATAGCTCTCCAATATTTCCTACAAATGGTTTTGAATTTAAATTTGCTTTAAATGTTCCTTTTCCTTCTATGGAAAAACTACATTCGCTATAGTTACCAATATTACCACAACCTGCATCAAACAAAGATGTTCGAACAAGATCAAAGTGGGTCAATGGAACAAATACCGAAAGTTTTTTGATCTTTCCGGTAGCGGGTACTAAAATACGGGTATTTAGTAACCCCAATCGTTCTGCAATTTTTTTGTTGACCCCAGTATGAACATTATCCAAATTGGTGTGAATTGCATAAATGGCAATATCATTTTTAATAGCTTTGATAATGGTTCGTTCCACATAATTTTTACCATTCAGCTTTTTTAAGCCACTAAAAATAATTGGGTGGTGCGCTATTATTAAATTACATCCTTTTTGAATGGCTTCTTCAATTACATCTTCAGTTGAATCAAGTGTTATCAATATATTAGTAATAGTTTGTTCGCTATTTCCTGTAAGCAAACCCGCATTGTCATAGTTTTCTTGGAGAGAAAGGGGTGCAATGTTTTCTAGTAAATCAGTTATTTCTTTAACTTTCATGTTGATTTAATATTGGTTGCCTAACCAAAATGATAAACTGCAATATACAGTATACATTACTAAATATTTAAAGATATTCAGGGGTTAAATTATCCAATGTGAAAATGATCATTTTGTGTTAAACACTATCAATAGACACTTTAGGTTAAATTTTAATAATTTTTATAGAGATAACTTAACTATTAAAATCAATGTTGGAGGTCAATTATAGAGTAAAGGCCATTTAGTTTTTTTTTTTTTGATTCAATCATGTAAAAAGAAAATAGTTGAAGTATTCTCTTGTTTCAATCTTATATTTAAAATGCTACAAATTTATTAAAAGTAGGTATGTTAATTAATGTAAATAGTCTATTTGATTTTTGTATATGAAAAAAAATAGTATTGTAGCATGTAGTTTTTGTATTTAAATAATGGCTTACCAATATATATTGCGCTACTATTTAAGTTAACCAATCTGTTTCTTTTAGTTCGGGTATAAAAACTGAAACAACTTTAATGTAACAAAAATACAATGCATAAAAATACAAGTGTTTTAATTTTAAGTATGTTTTTGGGTTCGATATGTATATTGAATGCTCAAAACAAACCTTATCGAGATATTTCAAACCCGCACTATTGGAAAAACAAAATGCCTCATGAAGGTTATTGGCAGCAGGATGTTGCATACATAATCAAAGCAGCAATTGATGACAAAACAGATATTGTTGATGGACAAGAACAACTAACGTATTATAATAATTCACCCGATACGTTAACGTATTTATATTTTCATTTATACCAAAATGCATTTATCAAAGGTGGGTATTTGGAGCAGTTAAATATTGCCAATAATTTTAACCAAAAATTTGGTCCGTATGAAAATAGTGGAAAAGGAACAGAGATAGAATCCATTCGCATAAATCAAACTAGTACTGCACCCAATACATTAGATGAGCTAGGAAGGCGATCATTAGTTGATCCTGTAAACAATAGTTATTTAGTAACTCCAACTATTGATTTTAGTATTATGCGTGTTAATTTAAAAGAACCTCTTTTGCCCAACCAACAGCTAACTGTTTCAATTAAATTTAAAACCTATTTTGATTCGAGCGGAACCCAACGTAGGCGTATGAAAACGTTTAAAGATAATTGGGGAAATAAACAATATGATGGGGTGCATTGGTATCCGCGTGTGTGTGTATATGATAAAAAATTTGGTTGGGCAACGGATCAACATTTAGGTAAAGAATTTTATGGCGATTTTGGCAGTTATGATGTAGAACTTACGCTACCCAATAATTATATTGTAGATGCTACCGGTGAACTGCAAAATAAGGATGACGTATTGCCAGCCGAATTGCGTGCTAAGTTGGATATAAACAATTTTAAAGATAAACCACTTGATACAGAACCTTCGGTTGTTATTGCAGCTAATGGAACAACTAAAAATTGGAAATTTAAATCCATAAACACACACGATTTTGCTTGGGTTGCTGATCCTACCTTTAGAATTGGCGAAGAAATATTGATTTTAAATAATGGTGAAAAGGTAAGTTGTGTATCACTTGCACAAGAGCCGCATGCAAAGGGTTGGCAAGATGCTGCGTCCTTTACTGCCAAAGTTATCAATGTGTATTCGCGTGATATTGGAAATTATGCTTACCCTAAAATGATTGTGGCAGATGCACGCGATGGAATGGAATACCCAATGTTAACCTTGGATGGCGGACTAAGTCCGGGGTATTATGGTTTATTGGCTCATGAAGTTGGGCACAATTGGTTTTTTGGTATGGTGGGAAACAATGAAACCTACCGTGCAAGTTTAGACGAAGGGTTTACCCAGTTTTTAACCAATTGGAGCATGACAAGTATTTTTGGTGAAGTAAAATCAACAACGAAAAATCCAAATCCAATGAGTAGAATGGATCAGACTGTTTATTATGGATATTTGCGTGATGCGATTAATGAAAACGATGCTACCCTAAATACACATAGCGATGATTTTGGTGGCGCGTTAAACCACGGTGGAGGATATGGACATGTGTATTATAAAACAGCAACCATGCTTTATAATTTACAATATGTATTGGGCGATAGTTTGTTTTTGGGAGCCATGCAGCATTATTTTAACCAATGGAAAATGGCCCATCCATATTATGAAGATTTTAGAAACTCTATTATTCAACATACCAAAACAGATTTGAACTGGTTTTTTGATCAATGGATTGAAACAACTAAAAGAATTGATTACAGTATAGAAGAAGTAGAGTTGGAAGATACAGATAGTAAGAAAGATACTGCTGAATATGAAATAGAATTTAAACGAAAGGGTGAAATGCAAATGCCAATTGATTTTACCATTTATACAAAAGATTCTCAATCATTCAACTTTATTATTCCCAATACCTATTTTGTAAAAGCACATGATGCACATACAACCGTTTTGCCTATTTGGAAAGGTTGGGGATTATTAAATGAAAAATATGAAGCAACGGTTTTTTTGCCTAAAAATGTTACCATAAAAAATATTCAAATAGATCCAACCTATCGCCTTGCCGATGTAAACCAATTAAACAACTGCAGTAAATGTCCAATGTATGTTGTGTTGGATGATTTGAAAAGAGACCCAGTAGATCGTAAACATTATTTGATGAAGTGGAGACCAGATATTTGGTATAATAATTATGATGGAGTAAAGGCAGGTATACATGTAAACGGAAACTACATGAATCAAAAGCATATATTTAGTTTTACAACTTGGTATAATACTGGCTTACTCACCAATTATACCGATAGTATTTACCAAAAAAGTAGCGATCGGTATCCGGTTCATTATAATTTTTCGTACCAAACGCGAGTTGCTAAGTTTACTGATATTGTAGTTCAATCCAGAATGTTGGATGGTTTGTTTTTAAACAAATTAGGTGTAGAAAAAACACATAAAAATATAACTTACAGAGCATTCTTTAAAAGCATGCGCAGGGTTCAGTTGTATTATGTTCCCACGTTTTTTCCTGTGGCTATTCAGTCCGCTTATTTTTTTCCAACTGTTTCTTCTTACGATAAATGGAATAATACCTTAAACCTTGAAATAGAAAAACAATATAACAATACATTTGGAGCAGGCAAAATTTTATTAGGTATGCGTACTTCTACCATTTATTCTGATTTTGATTTTGCAAGTATTTATGTAAACGCAGTACAACAAAATAACTTGTCGGGGTTTGAGTTAAAAACACGTTTGTTTGCCCAGTGGATGAGTGGCTCCAATGCTGCCCCTGAATCACAACTATTTTTGGCTGGTGCCAATACCGAAGAAATGGCCGAAAATAAGTTTACCCGTTCTGCTGGTGTTGTTCCTCAAAGTTTATTTACATATGGTACCAATACCAATAATTTTCAATATGGTGGTGGCTTAAATATTCGTGGATATGCTGGCTATTTAGTTCCTGTTTCGGACGCTGGAAATCAGTATTTTTTATACAAAGGAAACTCGGGTGCGGCATTAAATATGGAATTGGATTTTGATAAGTTTATCCATATTCCAGCCAAAGGAATGCTCAAGTATTTTCATGTTGATAGTTACTTGTTTGGAGATGTGGGTGTATTAAAAAGCAACAATCCATTGGTGTTTGAATCCATAAAACCAGCAATTAATAAATCAATTACTACCAATATAATGGCAAGTGCTGGAGCAGGGTTTGCACTTACAGTAAAACGTTGGGGAAAAAGAGATGATATCAAACCATTAACCATAAGAATGGATATGCCATTGTTTTTAAATAATACTCCTTATGTTGATGGGGAATATTTTAAATTTAGATGGATGTTGGGTATTAATCGCTCGTTTTAAGTTGATGATTTGAAGATGAAATAATTTCCAACATGATTTCCAAAACTTAATATATTTAAATACTACAATACCTTATACCAAATGACAACCATAACAAAACCACAACAAGATACTTACCCAGCTTATATGGAAACTTATATTAAGTTGGTCAATGGCGAAAAAATATATGATGAACTTTTTCAATCCTATATGGATACTATGGATTTAGTCACATCGCTTGATGCCGAAACACTTCAATTTAGGTATGCACCTGGTAAATGGACAGTGATTGACATACTGCAACATATTATGGATACCGAACGTATATTTTGCTTCCGAGCATTGTGTTTTGCACGTCAGGATAAAACTAATTTTCCGGGTTTTGATGAAAACGATTATGTAATTACTTCTTTGTCAATGGCAAGAAACATAGACGATATGATTCGGGAGTTTTCATTGTTGCGAGCAAGTACTATTGAGTTGTTTAAGAGTTTTACACCATCCATGTTGGAGTATTCGGGCTCTGCAAATAATAATACTGTTTCGGTAAAAGCATTGTTATTTGCCATACTTGGTCATGAGTTGCACCACCGCAACATTATAACCCAGCGCTATATGGTTTAATGAGTATATTTAGGCTCTCTTTAATTCAAAAAGGGTAA
This sequence comes from Bacteroidia bacterium, assembly GCA_044353855.1. GTDB lineage: Bacteria > Bacteroidota > Bacteroidia > UKL13-3 > UKL13-3 > UKL13-3. Next base: position 717,606 of record JBILBF010000002.1, on the reverse strand, counting down.
TTTCAGGTAAAATTCCAACCCTACCAGGGTATCCTAAAAAGCCATAACCTCTATTTACATACAATTGCTGTTCGCCTTCTTTGTATAATCCTGCCCAATGCGGATACAAGTATTGCGATGGACTCCATTTGATAAATTTATTTTCGATACCAAATTGGAAACCATGTGTGTGTCCGCTAAAGGTAGCTTGTATGTTTTTATATCGTTTTTGCTGTGAAACAATTTTATCGAAATGCGAAGGGTCATGAGATAGTAATAACTTAACAGGAACATCTGGCATTTTATCCATTGCCATATCCAAGTCGCCAAATTTTTGAAAGCGTCCTTTATCGCCCCAATTTTCAACACCAATTAATGCAATTTTTTCACTGCCACGTTCAAGTATTATATGTTCGTTTCGCATCAAATTCCATCCAATATCTTTGTGCACTTTTACCAAGTCTTTTAAGTTTTGTTCTTTAGCGGCTACTGTATCCCATTTTATATAATCGCCATAATCATGGTTGCCAAAAATACTATACACGCCCATTGGTGCTTTTACTTCGGCAAAATGATCCATTAATTCATAAGCTTCATCGGTTTGGTTGTTTACCAAATCACCTGTAAAAAAAACTAAATCCGGCTTTTCATTTAACAATAGTTGTATGCCTTTATGCACCGAATCTTTATCAAATAAACTTCCCGAATGGATATCGGATAATTGAGCAACCTTTAATCCTTCAAATGAGGCAGGTAAGTTTTTAAGGTAAAGGGGTACCCTGTGAATTTGGTAATCATAAGCACCTTTAAATATACCTTTAGTAAGCAACACAAGTGGAATGCCACCAGCAATTACACCTGTAGTAGCCAAAAACTGCGCACGCGAAATGCTGTTTTCTGCTTTTGGAATAACTGTTTTGGAATGCATCATTTTTTTGAATGCCCACCTTGCCAAACGGTAAACATCATCTATTGCTAAGAATATACATTGAATAAATTTAGACAAATAAATAATGATTAAAATGGCAGAAACATAGGTTCTAAAATACAAGCTGGTTTGCAAAGCCGTAATAAAAATAGTTGCCACAAATAAGATGGCAATAAACAGTGTTAGTCCAAAATGGATATACTTTATTTTTTGGAGTGTAGTTGCCGATTTTCGCTGAAAAAAAACCTTAAAACCTTGCCAAGAGTAAAGGTCTACCAAAATCATAAAAATGATAACAGAAAGCGTAATAGCTATTTTATATTCGAGCATATTTAAAAAGAATAATGCAAATTGCGGTGGTAAAGGTAAGTAATCAATGATTTGTTTCCCGAATATAAAAATCAATTTAGGACTGCATGTAATAAATAGGCGGACAGACGGTTTTCATAATATAGAAAGCGTTTTTTATCCTGTAAAGTTTTGCGATATATTGGAGTTGGTAGTGGATGATACCCAACCGCAAGGTAATTTTAATTTTACCTCCACGGGGTTAGCTATTGATGGAATGCTTGAACAAAATTTGGTGTACAAAGCATATTCATTATTAACAGCAGATTTTACATTGCCCGCAGTAAAAGTGCATTTGCATAAAATAATTCCAATGGGAGCGGGACTTGGAGGTGGAAGTAGCAATGCTGCGTTTATGATTACGTTGTTGAATCAGAAGTTTGAGTTGGGTTTAAGCAATAAACAACTCAAAAATTACGCAGCACAATTGGGCAGTGATTGTGCTTTTTTTATTGAAAATAAACCACTCTATTTATTAGGAAAAGGGTACGAATTGGAACCTTATTCTTTAAGTTTAAATGGATATTATATTGTATTGTTATATGCAAACCTTCATAGCAATACAGGATTGGCTTATCAGCATGTAATGCCAAGAGAAATATTGCAGCCCGAGCATTCTTTAAAATATGTTTTACAGCAGCCAATAGAAAATTGGAGACACACACTTGAAAATGATTTTGAACCTTCGGTATTTAAAAACTTTCCTGTTTTGGCTGAGTTAAAACAACAATTGTATGCCAGTGGAGCAGTTTATGCCAGCATGAGCGGCAGTGGTTCTTCCCTGTTTGGGTTATACAAACAAAAGCCCCAACTCGATAAAAAGTTGAGGCCATTTGTATGTTATGAAGGTGAGTTATAGTTTAATGTTTAACCACAAATTTTGACGAAGTATTTAAGTGCTCAGAAATAACACGGGCAAAATAAATTCCGTTGTTCATATCCAATGTTTTTACTGATACTTGATTTTCACTTTTGGTAATATTAATGGGTTGGTTTACCAAAACTTTACCTGTAATATCCAATATAAGCAGGGTTCCTTTTTCGGAATAGTTACTTTTAAACGTTAAATTTAACTCTTCATTAGCAGGATTGGGTTGTAAATAGGAAGCAACAATTTTATTAAGTTCGTTTATTCCAGTTGTTGTTGGAATACTTGTTACTTGGTATTTGAAAGAAACTACTTGATCATTTGTATCCAATTCAGCTTCTGCTAAAGTGTATTTTTTATCTTTACCATACCATGCATACACAGTTTGATCTTCGTTTAAATTTACGGGTAAAGGTGTCCAAATTGGAAAACTAAGAATATACGTTAACCCCTCAACTTTAATATCAAACTTCGAGTTGTTTTTCACACGTAATGCTTCATATGTTTCGGTTGCAATTTTTAATGTTCCCCATCCATCAACTTCTGATTTAGAAGTTATAGTAATATCAGCTCTGATAGAATCAAAAGGAAGTTGGTCAAATCCAAAATCAGCAGGAGTTCCAGTGATTAATGTTCGAGCATTATCGTTTACAATTGTTTCATAACTTAATGGGAACGTTGCAATTTTTAAAAGTTGATTTCCACCACCCAAACCATCCAATGGGATAATGATTTTTACTGCATTAGCATCCATTTGATAGAAGGACGGTTCTTCTGCTTCAATAATAGCAATATTTGCTTCTTCAGGTGACCCACTTATAGATGTTGGGTCGTTAAACATTGCAGAATCATGGTAGTTAGGCGTTACTTGACCAGTAGTGAAATCCCACACTTTATCAGCTCCAGCAGCTCCAACTGAAAAGTTAGCTGCTAGGGAAGTGTCATAAGCATATAAAACTTTATCGCCCCAATTCCCGAAATCAGATCGTGTAATTATTATTTGTGCTTGAGCACTTAAAATGGAAATTGCGCATGATAATAACATGGTAATATTTTTCATTGGTTGATATTTTTTAATAAAGATAGACATTGGTGGCAAACTGCTTGCTTTTATTTTTTTAATTTATTTTTCAAGATCTCAAATAGAATAGGTAATAAGGAAATACCAATTATCCCAAATACAACTATTTCGAAGTTGTTTTTAATCCATGGTATGTTTCCGAAAGCATAACCTGTTAGTGTAAGCATAGTCACCCATAATATGGCACCCACAATGCAATACATAATATATCTTTTATAGGTCATACTGCCAACACCCGCAACAAATGGGGCAAATGTTCGAACAATTGGGACAAAACGGGCTAAGATGATTGTTCTAGGTCCGTTTTTTTCATAAAAAACATGTGTTTTATCGAGATAGTCTTTTCGAATGGTAAAAATTCCAAAGAGTTTAGCGCCTGCACCTTTTTTGGCTAAATACCGCCCCATAAAATAATTGGTATTGTCACCCAGCAAAGCTGCAATAATTAAAGAAACAATGATAATTCCTACATTTAGGTTGTTGGAAGGATTAGCCGCTAATGCACCAGCAGCAAACAATAATGAATCACCAGGTAAAAAAGGAGTGACAACTAATCCTGTTTCACAAAAAACAATAATGAACAAAAGAAAGTATACCCAAATACCATAATTGCTAATAAAGGTTTCGAGGTGTTTATCAATATGAAGTACAAAATCAATAATATCCATAAAGTGGTTGTTCGTTTATTTCCTGCAATAATCATAACTTTGGAGCAGTGAAAAAAGTAATAATCATTTTATTTATCATCCTTTCAGTTGGAATTGTGGTTACAACTTCGGGTTGTGTAACAAGCAAAGGCAAAAAAAAGTGTAATTGTCCAAATGGATTTTAGCGCATGCATCAGCCATTAATTAGTATTATAACAGTAGTTTTTAACGCAGAAAAGGTATTGTTACCTACGCTACAATCTGCTATTGACCAGTCGTATAAAAATATTGAATTGGTTATTGTTGATGGTGGTTCAACAGATAATTCAATATCTATTGCACAACATTTTTCAGCACATGTAGGAACGTTTATTAGTGAAAAAGATGACGGGATTTATGATGCTATGAATAAAGGGATTAAGGCAGCAAAAGGGGAGTGGCTTTATTTTTTGAATGCAGGAGATACTTTTTATGATACAGAAGTATTGGCATCAATTTTCTCGAATAGCTTAGAAGGGATTAACTTGATTTATGGTAAGGTTCAAACGATGAACGAACCTTCGGGTATTAATTATATCAATGGCTCAGAAGTTGTATTAAGTGATTTTTATACCCGATTTCCATTGTGTCACCAAGCTAGTTTTACACGTAAATCGTGCTTTGATTTAATAGGATATTACGACTTGCGCTATAAAATGGTTGCCGATCATCAATGGTTTGTTCGTTTTTTTATCCATTCAAATAATCAATCTTTGTTTTTAAATAGACTAGTAGCTTATTACGATGTGCAAGGCTCAAGCTACCACAAACGAATGCAAAGCCAGCGAGAATTGATATCATACGGAAGAGAATTATTTCCAACAAAAGTATGGGTATTCAATACCTTAAGTTATCCGGTTGTGTATATTAAAGTTATCATAATTCGTGCTATTCAGCACACGTTAATATTTAAATTATACCGTAAATGGAAATTTAAACACAGTACCTTTCAACAACAATTACCAGTGTGAACAAATTGTATATTGATACTAACATTAGCCACTTATTTTGCACCATTAACTATTAATTGATACATGATACTTTCGGACAAGCGAATACTAGCAGAAATAGAAAAAGGAACTATTTTAATTGAGCCATTTAAAAGAGAATGTTTGGGTACAAATTCTTATGATGTTCATTTAGGCAGACATTTAGCTACCTATAAAGATAGAGTGTTGGATGCTCGAGAGCATAATAAGATTGATACATTTGAGATTCCAACAGAAGGATTTGTGATACAGCCTAACACACTTTATTTGGGTGTTACTGCAGAGTATACAGAAACACATGCTCATGTTCCTTTTTTAGAAGGTAAAAGTAGTACAGGACGTTTGGGTATTGATATTCACGCAACTGCAGGAAAAGGAGATGTAGGTTTTTGCAATACTTGGACATTGGAAATATCATGTGCTCAGCCCGTAAGGATTTATGCTAATATGCCTATTGGTCAATTAATTTATTTTGCAGTTGAAGGCGAAATAGAGGTAATGTACAATACGAAGAAAAATGCCAAATACAATAAAAGAGGTGTTAAGCCAGTTGAAAGTATGATGTGGAAGAATAAATTTTAATTGAATTAAAAATATAGTCAGCTCCAGTTTTACTGGGGCTGTTTTTGTTTAGTGAAAGTTGTTGTCACATTATTATTCCAACTCACTAAAAACACACCTCCAAATATGATGAGTATATAACATATTTTTTCAACAGTTAAAACATCTTTATTGGAAAAGATAGCAATTAGGCTAGCCAATACAGGTTGTAAATAAATATAAGAACCTACCAATGATGAACTTGCTTTGCGTAAAGCATATGCATTTAAAACATATGTAATAAAAGTTGATCCTATTGTTATAAATCCTACAAATAGCCATATTTTGGGAGTGAATGAAGCAAACTGTATTTCAACAAACTCACCTGCTCCAAATGGTAAAACGACAAACCAACCAAAAACAAAACTCCACATGGTAACTGTAAGTGGATGGTATTTTTGCATGAGCGATTTAGCATACACTAAATAAAAAGCGTAAATTATCGCATTACTAGTAACCATAATATCGCCCCAAATGGTGCTATTGCTAAAATTTAACCGAGTGCCTCCCATTAACAATATTGCACCTAAAGCAGCAATAGCAATTCCAGTTATTTTTTGAATAGTAATTTTCTCTTTGAGGTACAATGCCGCAAATACCACTACAAATATGGGAGTATTCATCATCAATACCGATGCATTAATGGGTGTTGTTATTGATAGTCCTTTAAAAAACAAAAGCATGTTAAATGCAACTCCAAATAGAGCACTAATGCCTAATTGTAGAAAGTCTTTTCTATCAGTTATAAGTTTTTTAACAAAAATAGCATGGAATATAAAAATACAAATGGCTGCAACTGAAACGCGCATTAAAATAAACGCGAATGGTTTCACATACTCTGGCATTACCTGTTTGGCAATGGTAAATGTGGCACCATAAATAAGTGAAACGGTAAATAATGCTAGATGAACCTTAAGAGGAGATTTCATTAGGTATGCATGAGTTCATCAAAGTGGTTTTTTTCTTCTTCAACAAAGTTAAACGCATTAGATTCCTTTAAAAATCTGCGGGTAAGCATTATTGCCGAAAAGGTTAATCCAATGCTTAAACCAAACCAAATACCATATAAAGTAAAATCAAAATATTTGGCCAAAATCCAACCAACGGGAATGCCAATTACCCAATAAGCAACTATGGTAATAAGTGTTGGTATTTTTGTGTCTCCTATGCCACGTAATATTCCCAAACTTATAGCTTGAATTCCATCGCTTAGTTGAAATAAACTTGCAATGAGTAATAAATTTGCAGCCATGCCCGCTACATAAACATTGTCAATATATAGTCCTACAAAAAAATGATTAAAAACCGCAAATAGTAGGGCAGTAACACCCATAAATACAACACTCATAATTAACGCAGCACGACCAGAAAATATGATATCTCGTTTATTTTTACGTCCCCAAGCATCACCCACAGCAATACTTCCTGCTGCTGATAAGCCAGTTGCTATCATATAAGTAATAGATGCTAAATTGAGCGCAATTTGATGCGCAGCAAGTTGGTCTTTGCCAAACCAGCCAATCATAATTGCAGCAGCTGCAAAAGCCCCTACTTCAAAAAAGTACTGCATACCCGATGGTAATCCTACCATAAAAATGCGTTTGAATAATTGTAAGCTTTCACTTTTTTCTTTAACACGTAACCACTGCTTATACATAGGATGCCAAAAAATATATCCAATCATAGCGGCTGCCATTAAGAGCCTAGTAAACGAAGTTGCATAACCAGTTCCAACAATGCCTAACTTTGGAAAGCCCCAATTTCCGTATATCAAAATCCAGTTTAAAAATATATTTACAGCCAATCCAATGATGGTAATAATAGCCGAAGGTTTGGTAATGGAAAGACCATCGCTAAATTGTTTTGCACCCAAAAACATTAACATAAAAACGGTACCAGCATTCAACAGGTGTAAAAATGATTTTGCCAAACGTGTAACATCAGGATCTTGACCAAACCATTCCAAATGAATAGTTAGTACAAACAAAATACCTCCTATAAAAATACTCAAGGCTATTGATGCCCAAATACCTTGACGAAACAACAAAGCAACATCATTTGTATGTCCTGCACCTTTAGCTTTAGCAACCAAAGGAGAAACAGCCATAAGCGTTCCTATACCTAAAATACTAATTAGAAAATATACCGAGTTGGCTAAACCAGCTGCTGCTAAATTGGTCGCATCAATTTGCCCTATCATCACCATATCGGCTACACCCATTAATACAATACCAATTTGACCAATTATTATGGGCAAACTTAGTTTGATAATTTTTTGAAAATAGGGTTTATACTGTTTATAAAATATTTGCATCATAATTGCTACAAAAGCGGGCGAAGATAGTTTAATTTGTATTCATGAGGCTAATATTCACATTCATTTTGTGTTTTCAAATTTCGTTGGGAATAGCCCAACAACGCATAAGTGATAATAATAATAAGGGCTGGTATACAATATTAGGAACTATCAAATTTGCTCCAAAGTGGAGCGTCCATTTGGAGTATCAGTGGCGAAGAGATAATTATATCACAAATTGGCAGCAAAGTCTGTTAAGAACTGGTATTAATTATCAGCTTCATGAAAATGTTATTGTTCGGTTGGGTTATGCATGGATTGAAACTTTTCCATATGGTGATTACCCAATCAATAAATTTGGCAAACAATTTACTGAACATAGAACCTATCAAGTAATCACCACAAACCAAAAAATTGGCAGATTTGATTTGAGTAATAGATATATGATTGAACAAAGATGGTTGGCAACATACAATAATGCCGGATCAACGAAGCCTGATAATTGGACGTATCTGAACCGGATAAGGTATATGGGAAGAATACAAACAGCATTGAAAGGAAAAACCATAACTGATAAAACACCTTATGCAGCAGTTTACGATGAAATCATGATAGGCTTTGGTCAAAATGTTGGTCAAAATATTTTTGACCAAAACCGATTAGGACTATTATTAGGATACCGTTTCAATAAACAGGTTAGAATAGAAGGTGGCTATTTTAACCAAATCCTTCAATTGGGTTATCGAGAAAAAATTACAGGGCAGAATATTATACAGCACAATACAGGGTTTATCATTAATGCGTTTTGGAATTTGTAATGAATCTGAAAATAGATAGCCCAAACGTTTATTGCCATCCAATTAATTTATTGTTTCTGAATAAATGGCCTAGTAATAATTCGAATAGCTCTTTGGTAACTCACATAATTCCACATCCAGTTTAAAAATACCATCAATCGATTTCTAAATCCTACCAACAACATTAAATGTAAAAACATCCAGCCCAACCAAGCAATATATCCTTGCATTTTAATGCCAAATATTTCAAAAACGGCTTTGTGCCTTCCAATGGTTGCCATGCTGCCTAAATTAAAATAGGTGTATGGTTTCATTTCTTTTTGAGCGATTAACTTCAGTATATTTTTACCAAGTAAAATTCCTTGTTGCTGGGCAACAGTGGCTACCATTGGATGTCCATTTGGATAAGCATTATCTGTTGTCATATAAGCAATATCACCTATAACAAAAATAGTGTCGAATCCCTTTAATTGATTGAAGGCATTCACAGCGTATCGGTTACCACGTTCTATTAATTCCATTGCTATACCTGGAATAGTTTTCCCCTTTACACCTGCACTCCATATAACCGTATCGGTTTGTATAATTTGACCATTACTGAGTGTTAAATTACCTGTTGTAGCATCATATTGTTGAACTGAAGTATTGAGTTGTACTTTTACATCCAATTCTTCTAAAAATTGTTTTGCCTTACGCGATGAAATTTCACTCATAGCCGCTAAAACTCTTGGGGCAGCTTCAATTAAATGTACCTGCATTTTATGAGCATCCAATTCTTTGTAATCTGACGGTAATACATTTTTTTTTATCTCTGCAATTGCTCCTGCAGTCTCAACTCCCGTGGGACCTCCGCCAACTATTACAAAGTTTAAAATTCGTTCAATATTACCTGCCTCCCTTACAACTAAAGCCTTTTCAAACTCTTGCAAAATATCACTACGTAAATCTAAAGCATCTGGAATGGATTTAAGTTGCATTGCATGTTTTTCCAAAGCTGCATTGCCAAAAAAATTGGTTTGCGCGCCTGTTGCAATACACAAATAATCGTAACTAAAATTACCAATATTAGTAAGCACTTGCTGCGTTTCTGTTTTAATTTCCAATACTTCAGCCATGCGAAAAGCAATATTGGGTATTTGTCCAATAATTTTTCGGAGTGGATAGGCAATAGCATCTGGGCCCAAACCACCCGAAGCCACTTGATACATTAATGGTTGAAAATTGAAAAAATTATTCTTATCTAGAACGGTAACTTTAATAGGCTTGTTATTGAGCTTTTTAATCAGTTCAATTCCTGCAAAACCTCCACCAATAATAATAAGATGTGGAGTTTGCATACTTTGATAATGGTATTTCATAGTATCGCAACTATTTACCAATTGCACTACAAATATTGAACAATAATGACAAGCTAACCTAATAAATAAATGATTTATTTTGAAGAGCTTTGGTATACAAAATTATGTCAGTTATAACTCTATTAAAGAGTTAGATAGCGGTGTTTAATTTCTTTGCCCGCTTATTTATTGTAAAAATTCATCATGCGTTCGAGTCCAATTGACGCAAAAGCTTCAATTGCCTCTGCGGAGTGGTTTATTAATTCGGGCAATGAACTTTGCTCGGCTGCTGTAAAATGTCCTAACACATATTCTACTTGACGGCCCTTTGGAAAGTTGTTTCCAACACCAAAACGTAGTCGTGGATAATGTTGAGTCATTAATAATTCGTTAATGCTTTTGAGTCCATTATGTCCTGCATCACTTCCATTTCCACGAATACGAATCTTGCCAAAATCAATAGCCAAGTCATCCACTACTATCAGTATGTGCGAAACTTCTACTTTTAATTGCTGCATCCAAAACCTTACTGCCTTGCCACTAAGGTTCATATAAGTATTCGGTTTAATTACATGCACTTGTTTTCCTTTTATGGAAATTTGTGCATAATCTGCATGACGTTCAGTAACAAAAGAGCCACTGTGTTTATGAACGAATGCATCAACTACATCAAAACCAATATTGTGACGTGTATGAGCATACTCGCTACCTATATTACCTAAACCAACAACCAGAAATTTCATGAATTTACTTACTTCAGGTTATCAAGCATATCTTTGGTCATACTTGCCAAATCGAACGTAGGGTCCCAACCCCAATCTTCACGAGCTCTTGTATCTTCTATACTTTTTGGCCAGCTATCGGCAATAGCTTGTCTAAAATCTGGTTTATATGTAATCGTAAATTCAGGAATATGTTTTTTGATTTCGGCAGCAATTCCAGCAGGATCAAAACTAATGCCGCCTAAATTGTAGCTGCTTCTAATTTTTACTTTTTCGGCAGGAGCATCCATCAATTCGATTGTTGCACGAATAGCATCAGGCATATACATCATAGGTAAAGCAGTGTGCTCACTCAAAAAACATTCATAAGTTTTATTTTTTAATGCTTCATGGTAAATATGAACTGCATAATCTGTAGTTCCACCTCCTGGTGCTGATTTATATCCAATTAATCCAGGGTAACGAATACTTCGAACATCAACGCCATATTTTGCATGGTAATATTCGCAAAAACGTTCGCCTGCTTGTTTGCTAATTCCATAAATAGTATTGGGCTCCATTACGGTGTATTGTGGCGTATTTTCCATTGGAGTAGTTGGGCCAAAAACAGCAATGGAGCTTGGCCAATATACCTTTTGGATGATCCCTTCTTTAGCCGCATCAAGTACATTAAATAATCCTTCCATGTTTAAGTTCCAAGCGGATTTTGGCTTTTGCTCCGCAGTAGCGGATAATAATGCAGCCAATAAATATACTTGAGTAACCTTATACTTTTTAATCACTTCATACATCCGGTCTTTATCCATCACATCTAACTGCTCATAAACACCTAAGGGATTTTTAAGGTCTTTTATATCGGCAGATACTACATTGTTTTCGCCATAGATACCTCTGAGAGTTTCGGCAAGTTCTAAGCCAATTTGGCCGTTAGCGCCCATTATTAAAATAGTTTCTGTTGACATATATATTCGTTAAAAAGTGGTCAAATGTATGAAAAACAACTAAATTATTTGACAAAAAATCAGATCAGTTAAAACACTTTTTTACCAGTATTAATAACATTTGCCGAAGCTTTAACCAATAACTTATTGCGTTTATGAATGGTGGCTTCAACATGAATAATATTAATACCTTTTCGGATAACAGTTGCTTCCACTATAATTTCATCTTCAGCCAATGCAAATGATAAAAAATCTAGTTGCAAGTTGATGGTTGTGAAAAAATGCTCATTACCCAAACTGTAAATCGTCATTCCCATTACATCATCAATTAACGTTGCAGCCATTCCTCCATGAAATGTTTTGGAGGGGTTAAGCCATGTTTCGTCTACCACAAATTTGAGTTTAAGATTTCCTTCTTCTACATGCAATAAGGTTCCATTAATCCAACGGCTAACTGCTCCTAATCCATGTTCGTGGGTTGATTGACCTATAAGGTGTTTGAGGTATTCGAGGTTATTATTCATGTGTCAAAAATAAAAGTATTAATCTATATTTTTGTGATTTAACTTTTGTGCATATTGCAGTATTAAATATGCTAAAATTTCATTTTGTATGTTTAATTTAACTTTTAATTTTTTGTGCTAAATGAACATATATTTACTTAATACAAGTATTGAAAACAAAGAAACCTTATTGCTTTCTATCGTAAATCCGGAAGTAGACAAAGAGGCTAAATTAAGTGCAAAATCAATTATTGGATTTGTTGTAGATGCATCCAAACCAATCCATTTTGAGAACATAAAATTTAACCCATCATTTATCAATCATTTTCATAAAACAATTAAGTTTTTCGCACAGTTTAACGATGGTATTATTCAATTGGTGGAACAACAACAAAATGGATTTATATATATAAAAGATCAACGAGGTATACATGATATAGAAACACTACAAGAAGATATTATCGGCTCTTTTGAAGCTAAAAATGGTGAATTATTACACGATAGTTATTTGCCCAATAATGGGTACAAATTTATATCTGATAAAGGAGGATTTGTTTTGCAGCAAGAACTAGAAGCATTGTTATATTCTACTGCTTATTGATTAACTTTAAGCAAAAGTTGCTTGATAAAATAATACAAAAATACTAACTCCTTGGATGAAATTGGATAATTACATCGCGTAAATACTCCCTATCCATATGCGTGTAAATTTCAGTTGTGGTAATACTTTCATGCCCTAACATTTGTTGCACAGCTCGTAAATCAGCACCAGCTTCTACCAATGCTGTTGCAAAAGAATGTCGAAACGTATGGGGCGAAATTTTCTTTTTAATACCTGCTTCGATAGCTAATTTTTTAATAATGTAAAAAATCATCACACGTGATAGTTTTGTTCCTCTGCTATTTAAAAATACTATATCATGGTTTCCAGCTTTTACATCCATATGAATACGTACATGTTCAACATATAATTTTATAGCTTTAATTGCTATCGATCCTATTGGAACCAATCGCTCTTTATTGCCTTTTCCTATTACTTTTACATATTCTTCTTCATATGAAATATTTGATAGTTTTAGTGCAACTGTTTCTGTAACACGCAAACCACAACTAAACATGGTTTCCAAAATAGCTTTATTACGTATTCCTTCAGATTTACTCATATCAATAAACGAAAGCATATTGTCAATTTCCAAAGTGCTTAATGTATCAGGTAGTTTTCTGGTTGTTCTTGGTGCTTCAAGTAATTCTGAAGGATTTTTTGTAATTAAATCTTCCATTAATAAGTATTTGTAAAATGCTTTTATACCTGAAATTATACGCGCTTGACTAGTTGGCATCATTCCTAACTCGTTTATCCACCTTATAAATTCTCTTAAAGTTTCTAGTTTTAGCTGGTCTGGGCCTTGTTGGATATTATTAAGTTGCAAATACTGTATTAGTTTTTCTATATCATGTAAATAGGCTTCAATAGAATGTCCAGAAAGCGAACGCTCCAATTGAAGATAAGCTTTAAATCCTTTAATATAAGATGACCAGTTCAACTGTATTAGATAAATAGTAGGTGAAATTTACAATTCAATGCACATGCGAATATCGATTTAATTACATTTGCTGTCAATGAATATTATTATTATTAACGGTCCTAATCTTAATCTACTAGGCAAGCGCGAAACAACTATTTATGGTTTGCAAACATTTGAAGCGTATTTTCATTTACTGAAGATTCAGTTTTCTGAAGTAGAACTTAGTTTTTTTCAAAGTAATATCGAAGGTGAACTGATAAATAAATTACATGAAGTTGGTTTTAGTTACGATGGTATTATATTAAATGCTGGTGGATATACTCATACTTCAGTAGCAATAAGCGATGCTGTTGCTGCTATTACCACACCTGTAATTGAGGTTCATATTTCTAATATTTTTGCACGAGAAGATTACCGTCACATTTCGTTGTTGTCTAAACATTCTGTTGGTATTATTAGCGGACTAGGATTAGATGGGTATAAATTTGCTATTGATTTTATTATTCGAAATACTGCCAAGTAACTCTTTTATATTGCTTTTGAACAACGTAAAATAATGCTACATTTGTTCAAAGTAAATTTATATGCTAAGATCAATGACCGGCTACGGTCAGGCTGATACAGAAACCAGCCGTTATCAAATTAAAGTTGAGTTTAAAGCTCTAAACAATAAATTTTTAGAAATTAATTTACGTATGCCAAAGGTTTGGCAAAGTAAAGATTTGGAAGTTCGCAGAGAATTATCACGGTTAATTGAACGAGGAAGTTGTCAGGTTAATATTAATGTAAATTTTAAGAGGGCAGAAGACAAGGTAATGCCAATTAATAAAGACGTTGCTTCTTATTATTTAAAAGAAATGAGTGATGCTTGTGTTCAAGGTGGAATTGATCCTAACATGTTAGCTGCAGGTTTATTTTCAATGCCTAATTTATTTCAAACAGTTGACGATGAAAGTAGTGATGAGGACATGAAAATACTGATGGAAACCGTTAATAAAGCATTTGTTGATTTTGAGAAATTTAGGATAAAAGAAGGGGAGATGTTATCTGCTGAATTGCTGCATTTAACTCAAGCTATTCAGCATTTATTAAGTGAAGTAGAATTGCTTGATCCTGAACGTATGGCTAATATCCGCCATAAAATTGAAGTTGAAATCAATCAACTAAAAGATGATGCATTGGATAAAGGTAGGTTTGAACAAGAATTAATTTATTACATGGAGAAATTAGATGTTACCGAAGAAAAAAAACGGTTAAAACAGCATTGTAATTATTTTTTAGAAACACTCAATACCAAGTCGGCAGGAAAAAAATTAGGTTTTATAGCACAAGAAATGGGTCGTGAAATTAACACACTCGGTTCTAAAGCAAATCATTTTACGATACAACAGCGTGTGGTTGAAATGAAAGATGAATTGGAAAAAATTAAAGAACAAATTAATAATATTATCTAATTTAGAAAGCATATTAGTTACATGAATAAAGCAATTATTTTTTGTGCTCCATCAGGATCGGGAAAAACCACTATAGTAAAACATCTTTTATTTACTGACCCAAGGTTAGCCTTTTCTGTAAGCGCTTGTACAAGATCTCAAAGAATAAATGAGGTTGATGGTAAAGATTATTATTTTTTAACTATACATAAATTTAAACAGAAGATTGATAATAATGAGTTTTTAGAATTCGAAGAAGTTTATGGAGGAAATTATTATGGTACACTTAAGTCTGAAGTTGAACGAATTTGGAGTGAAGGCAAAACGGTTGTTTTTGATGTAGATGTTGAAGGAGGATTAAATATTAAACAATATTTTGGTGAACAAGCGATAGCTGTTTTTGTAAAGCCTCCAAGTGTTGAAGTATTAGAACAACGCTTACGTTATCGGAGTACTGAAACTGAAGAAACCATTCGATTAAGAGTTGATAAAGCTGTTCATGAACTACATTATGAATCAAAGTTTGAACATGTGTTGGTTAATAATGAATTGGAAAAAGCGCTTATAGATGCTGAAAAACTAGTAAATGATTTCTTAAAAAATTAACCTATGAAAATCGGATTGTTTTTTGGTTCATTTAATCCAGTACATACTGGACATTTACTCATTGCCAATTATTTTATTCAGTTTGGCGGTTTTGATAAAATTTGGTTTGTCGTTTCTCCTCAAAATCCATTTAAATCTAGTGATACATTGCTGGATGAAAAAATAAGATTACAACTTTTACATTTAGCTGTAGATGCTAATAAACGATTTGAAGTATGTGATGTGGAATTTAAGTTAGCAAGACCTTCCTATACTGTTGATACACTTTCATATTTACGAGCAGAATTTCCAGATGATACCTTCTGCCCAATCATTGGTGGCGATAATTTACAGTCATTTAATTTATGGAAAGATTATACTTCTATATTACAACATCATGAGCTATATGTATACCGTAGAGCTGGTTTTCATGAAAATCCCATATTAGCTAATAATGCTAGAATAAAAATATTCGAAGTTCCGTTATTAAATATTTCCTCAACCTATATAAGAGAAATGATTCAAGCGGGTAAGGCTATTCGTTATCTTGTACCTGAACAAGTTGAAAATTATATTGTTGAACATAATTTGTATAATTAACAGTAGTTACTGAATGTATGCATGTATAAAATTCAATTTTTTATACTAATTATTTCTGTTTACTTTGAGTATACTAACCTATACGTATATAAATTATGAAATTATTAAAACTCATTGGTGTCATTGTTTCAGGACTATTGTTTTTAATTGTGCTTATATCTTTTTTCTTACCAGAATATTATCATATTCAACGATCTATTAATATTCAATCTGATGTTTCTGTTCCATTTAAATTAGTTAAAGATTTTAAATCTTGGGATTTGTGGTCACCTTGGCACGAAATTGATACCACGATGGAAAAAACGTATAGTGAATTGGTTGGCGTTGAAGGTGCATGGTATTCTTGGGATAGTAAAAATCCTGATGCAGGAAAAGGGAAAGTAACAATTACAAAAATAATTGAAAATGAATTTATTGAAAACGAACTCTATTTCCATGGAATGGGAACATCCATTGCAACCTATACTTTTGAAAAAGAAGCAACGGGTGTTAAAGTTACATGGACATTAGAAGGTTCAGGAAAAGGAATGCCATGGTATATGAAAATATCATCAAAGTATTTTTATCTAATGATGGATAAATTAGTGGGTAAAGATTATGAAAAAGGATTAACGAAATTAAAGCAAGTAGCTGAAAATAGTCCTCAAACTGATAAAGTTGCTGGCTTTGAAATTGAACTTCGTACAATCGATAAATTTATTGTATCTGGAATTCGTCAAAAAGTTAAAACGAGTGAATTATCGAGTTTGGTATTTGGTAAATGGTTTGGTCAAATATCTCAATTAATATCTCAACAAAATATTCAACCTACCGGTTTCCCACTATCTATTTACCATCAATATGGTCCCAATATTGTTGACGTAGAGGCAGCTATACCTACTGTATCTATTGGGAAAAATGAAGGGTTGGTTTTGTTTCGAGAAATACCTTCAACAGAT
This sequence comes from Bacteroidia bacterium, assembly GCA_044353855.1. Lineage (GTDB taxonomy): Bacteria > Bacteroidota > Bacteroidia > UKL13-3 > UKL13-3 > UKL13-3. Next base: position 700,449 of record JBILBF010000002.1, on the reverse strand, counting down.
GCATTCGTTGTTAAGTATTACGGAGATTATACTAAAGTTGAAAATGTATATATGGCTGCATTTGAATATATCAAACAAAAAGGGATGACAAGTACTGGAGCTCCAATGGAAATTTATGTTACAGATCCTGGTATGGAAAAAGATACTGCAAAATGGCTTACAGAAATTGTGTTCCCTTTAGATAAATAATTCTATTCTTTGTTTAACTTCTCCATACGTTTTTTCTCCAACACGTTTTTTAAGGAATCTGTTTGTTGTTCCGTTATTGGTTTTGGATTTTCCGTTTTGGATATTCTACTTTTACATTGAAAAAAAGCTATACTTAGTATGCTAATGATGTACAATAAATTTCTGTTGTTGTATAATATTGTTTTCATATTTTATCATCAAAAAGTAAATTCCATTGTGTAATTTTTCTACATCCATTATAAATCTATTTGAACCTGCTTTTATTTTATCACGAAGTAAGGTTGAAATAAGTTGGCCTTTAACATCCATAATTTCAAAAGTGCCCATAAAAGTTTCTGCAGTATTAAAATCAATCGTAATGGTTTCACTTACTGGATTTGGGTAAATAATAGGTTTTTCTAAAACTACTTTGATTGACTTTATCGAAAGAGTTGGATCGTTAGATCTAATTTTTGCTATCCACGTTTTATTTGCTCCTGATGCATTACCCCAAGATCCATTTATCCAACATACACCTCGCTCATTATACTTGCGTTGGTTTCCTGTATAGTCTCCCCAACGCTCAATGTCAACTCCTTGAACATTAATATTTCCAATTCCTTTTTTTACAAATACTGGAGCTGAAATGTTTCCAAACCTATCTGCAAAAACAACACTTGTACCAGGAAATTGAGTTGGAGATACATGTGAAAATGTAATTAGCATACTATTATCTCCTCCTCCTCCTCCAATATATGATATACTTGGATAACCAATATCCATTGTATCATAACTAATTATTTTTCCTTCAATAGTTGGATTTTTATGAACATCATATATTCTTCCATAATAAACAGCAGGTACAAATTTAGAAGTATCTATAGTATTGCCTACATAATGAATAACCCCATTTTCGTAACAGGCAGAAAGCATTCTCGAATCATTTGTTTGTAATCTTTTGCCATTAGGTTGTATTGCATTAGGTTGTAATCCGTATGTTAAATTAGTTCTTAATTGTGTGCTTTTAAATGCTGCAATTCCACTCTTATTAGTATGGGTAATTTCATGTAAAAATACAGTATCGTTTTGTAAATCGGCAGGACGTTGTGAAACAAAAAACATTCCTGGTCCATATAATGTTGAACCTCCTTTTACGGGACATATATTCCAAATAGAATTTCCGTTATAGTTAATATTGTTATATAGAATTGGATGAATACTATCTAATCCATCAAATCCAGATTTTTTATCGCACTGCCAAATATAGGATGTGATAAACCCTTGTTGCCATGGTGTTTTATCTTTTACGGCATTCACAGTTATATAAAGATCATCGCTACTCAATGATAAAATAGGATAATCACTCCATGACTTATCTCCGGTAACGTTTCCAGGAATGGTATAAAAATTCCATAATTTTGTTGGGTCATTTGATTGTGAAAATCCAACAATTATTCGGGTATCAGCACTCGTACTTCCCTGTAAAAAAACGAGTACAAATTTATCTTCAATAGGGTCATATATAATTCGTGGGTCAAATGTTCTGTTAAGTGAACCTAGTACATTTGCAAATGAAGATAAAGTACGTCCCAATAACTTTTTTCCAGTTGAATCAAATACATAAATATTGCTGTTAACTACGCTAACTACATATCCGCCATTACTTACTGCTACGTCATTGTCATTAGGTGTTGAATTCGTATTGTCACCATCAAAATTTGTTAATACTTCAGGAGAAGGTGCTGCAGTCTTATTTAATAATGAGTTCTCTATTTGAGTTTGTAACCTATTTTCCCTGCTTAAATCAAGTTTTTCTTTTTTACTTTTCACTTCGCTAATTGGGGCAGGAATTGAAGATGTAAGATGGATTAGAGTTGGAGCAAAATCAAGTTCAATCTCAGATAAATTAATTTGATTGATGAGTTGAACAGTATGTGTAGAAGTGGAGTATGAAAATCCATTTTGCGCAACAACCGACATGGAATAGAAAATAGATAAATAGAAAATAACTTTTTTCATATAAGTATTATTTTTAACAAAGCTAATATACTTAGTTTATTTTTACTATGGCATATCAAGCACTGCTGTTTCTTCACCTCGATAAAATTTTCTTTTTATAACTGGATAGGTAAATACACTTAATAGAATAATGGAAGTACCCAGATAAAACCCCATTGACATTTTTTCTGACTCACCAAATAAAGCAATTGAAAAAATAATACCATAAACAGGTTCTAGGTTATTAGTAATAATAACTGTAAATGGTGAAAAGTACTTTAAAATGTGTATGCTCCAAGTGAATGCAATCGTAGTACAAACAATACTTAAAAAAAGTAGTGCAATAAAATCTGTAAGTGAAAGTACTTGAATAAAATCTCCCTCATCTGTACATATTTTTAAAATTGAGAGTAAAATAAATGCCCCTATAAATTCAAAAAGTGTTATGGACTCAGCATCATGTTTTTCGATTAATTTACCATTATAAACACCAAAAATGGCACCCGTAAATGCTGCAAGTATTCCATATAATAACCCGTTAATATAGAATTCTTCAAAATTTAAGATTACCAACAGTCCAATTAAAATGAAGAGGCCATAAATAAAATCGCCACTAAAAAATGGTTTTTTTAGTAAAAATGGTTGCAATAAACTGGCAAATAACGTCATTGTTGCAAAACCCGAAAGGGCAATTGAAACATTGGATACTTTTATTGCATGGTAGAAAAAAAACCAATGAAGTCCTACCACAAATCCCATCAAAATAATAATAACGAATTGTTTTGTATTGATTTTTAATGAAATGTTTTTATAACGGATATAAAGGTAAAGACTAATAGCAGATATGATTAATCTATACCATACTAAATCAGTAGCTTGCAAGCTTATATATTTACCAATAACAGGTGTGAAACCCCATAATAAAATAATGAAGTGAAGCTCGAATAATTTTTTATGTGCTAATTTCACAGATTACTTTGGTGATTTATATACCACTATAATTCCAATTATTAAAAATAAAATATTAGAAATCCATACTGCTAGCGCTGGATGCATAACACCTGTAATGCCAAATGTATTAAAAATTTGTTGTGAGAGTATAAAGGCAAAAGTTATAAATATGCCTAATCCCAAATGCATACCTGTTCCTCCTCTTGATTTTCTGGAGGAAACGCCAACAGCTAATAACGTTAGAACAAAAAATGAAAAGGGTGAGGCTGTTCGTTTATAAAGTTCTACATAATAACTACTTATTCTTGGTGATCCCTTTATTATTTCTTTTCTAATATATTCGTTTAACTCTGGATTTGTCATAGTTGAGATAAACTCATTTTTAACTATAAACTCTGAAGGGTTAATGGGTAATACAGTATCTTTATACTCAAGTTTAGTAATGAACTGACTGTTCCCATTAAAACTTCTTTCTCTATAGTTTTCCAATCTCCATTTATTTTTTTCTTTATTCCATATTAACCGTGAAGCAAAAATACGGGTTGAAATTTTATTGTTATCAAATCGCTCCATTGATAGATTGTATCCTATACTATCCAAATAGTTAAATGACTCCATTTGTAACATTGTTCCTGGTACTATTTGCTCTCGAATATTTTGTGTTTCGGTAATTTTTCGATCTCTAACCCATTTCTCTTCAAAAATAAATCTATGTTTATCACTCATAGGTATTATGTATGTATTTAGTACGATAAACAATCCAGCTAATATTGTTGTGGCAATAAAATAAGGCATTAAAAATCTGCGGTAGTTCATTCCGCTATTTAGCATAGCAATAATTTCTGTATTTTGTGCCAGTTTACTATTGAAAAAAATACAGGCTAAGAAAACAAATATGGGACCGAACATCCCAAAAAACCAAGGTAAAAAATATATATAATAATCAAATACAATTGCTTTAAGTGTAGGTTTATGTTTAATAAAATCATCAATTTTCTCAGATAGGTCGATAAAAATTGCGATAAACGAAAACAATCCCAATGCAAAAATAAAAGTGATAAGAAACCTTTTTATAATATACCAATCGAGTAGTTTCATTTTACAGTCGGGTATTAATAGTTTTTAATAGTTGTGTTTTCCAATCAGTAAAATTCCCTGCAATAATTTGCTTACGCGCTTCTTTTATGAGCCACAAGTAAAAGCTTAAATTCTGTTTGCTAGCAATATGCGCTCCAAGCATTTCATTACAATGTATTAAATGTCTTAAGTATGCTTTTGAATATTCAGGAGTAAATAATTTATCTAAAGGGGTAAAGTCTGTTTTCCATCGTTCATTTTTAATGTTAATGATTCCTTCAGAAGTAAAAATATGACCGTGTCTTGCATTTCTAGTTGGCATCACACAATCAAACATATCAATTCCTAATGCGATACATTCTAATATATTTTCAGGTGTACCAACGCCCATTAAATAACGAGGTTTGTCCGCAGGTAAAATACCACAAACAATCTCGGTCATTTCATACATTTCTGGTGCAGGTTCACCAACAGATAACCCTCCAATAGCATTTCCAGCTCTATTTTGCTCAGCAATAAATTCGGCTGATTGTATACGTAAATCTTTATACGTACTGCCTTGAACTATCGGGAATAAATTCTGTTCAACACCATACAAAGGATCAGTTTGATCAAATCTAGTGATACATCTTTTGAGCCAACGGTGTGTCATATGCATTGATTTTTGTGCATAAGTATAATCACATGGATATGGAGTACATTCATCAAAGGCCATTACAATATCTGCGCCAATTGTGCGTTGTGTATCCATGGTATTTTCTGGACTAAAAAAATGTCTTGAACCATCAATATGTGATTTAAACGTAACTCCTTCTTCCTTTATCTTTCGCATAGCACCAAGTGAAAAAACTTGATAACCTCCACTATCTGTTAGCATAGGTTTGTGCCAATTCATAAACGCATGAATTCCCCCTGCTTGTTGAATGACATTTAATCCAGGTCTTAAATATACATGATAGGTATTGGCTAAAATTATTTGAGCATGTATATCTTCACTAAGGTTTAGCTGAGTAACTCCTTTAACTGTTGCTTGCGTTCCAACTGGCATAAATATCGGAGTTTCAATAGGACCTCTTCCTGTTTCGAGTGTTCCTGCTCTAGCCTTACTCTTAGTGTCTTTTGCGTTTAAAGTAAATTTCATTAGTCTATTCAAAATGAAGTGAAAATACCACCATTTGTGGAACTAGTTTGTTTATCGCATCTGTATAAATATACCCATCCTTATACAAGGCATTGTTTAAGGTATGACAAAACTTTAATTCAGGTGAAAACTTGAAATACGGAAAATAAAAGTCCAATCCAAAACCACCTTCTATTCCATATGTAAAAGGGTTTAAAGAAACAACAGGTGCTTTTATACTTCTATTTTGTCCTACTGATGATGAAAGGTCATAACAAATCCTTCCTCCACCAATTACATATACTCGTATATTTTTTCTACGTGCTGATTTATATTTAAGTAATAATGAACCTTCACAGTATGCAGATTCGATTTTTACAACTTGACTACTAGCATCAAAGTCGTAGGTTAAATTACGTTGAACAAATGAAATTTGAGGTAACATAAAACGTAAATCAAAAGAATTACTAATATGAAAATTTGTTATTGCTCCGAGTCCTATTCCAGGAAAGGACTGTTGGTGTATATTTCTTAAACTGTCTTTTTTAAAAACAGATGGATCTGTATCTACTCTCATGAATGCACTATTCATGGTAAGCGAAAATCCAAAATGGACTAACCTATTATCATATTGCTGTAGGTTAGGTTGAGCCCAACTTTTTACAGAAAGTATAATCAGTATAAATATTATTTTGTTGCGATATACAGGCTGCAAATTCCAAATGTTAAAGGTTGTACACTAGCCTTTTTAAAACCAGCTTGGTTTAAATAGGTGATAAATTCTTTTCCTTCAGGGAAATGTTTAACAGACTCGGGTAAATAGGTGTATGCACTTTTATTTTTGCTAATTAATCCTCCCCAAGTAGGTAAAATATGTTTGAAGTAAAAATCGTAAACTTGTTTAAATGGGAATGATTTGGGTTTTGAGAATTCAAGTATTACTATCTTTCCTCCTGTTTTTAATACCCTATACATTTCATCTATTCCCTTTTGTAAATGTTCAAAATTACGCACTCCAAAAGCAACGGTAATCGCATCAAAATTATTATCAGAAAAGTTTAATTCTTCGGAATCCCCTTTTACCAGTTCAATTATATGACTAAGTTTTTTTGCGATAATTTTTTCCTCTCCAACCTTTAGCATGAGGGCCGAGATATCAACACCTGTTACTTTTATAGGATTCAATTTTGTTGATTCTATTGCAAGATCTGCAGTTCCTGTAGCTACATCCAAAATATATTTAGGTTCTATATCTTTTAATGACTGGATTGCCTTTTTGCGCCAACCTTTATCAATACCTAAAGAAAGGAATCTATTTAAAAAATCATATTGGGGAGCTATACTGTTAAACATAGCCTCCACCTGCTGTTTTTTACTAGTTTCTGCTGTTTGATCTGGTTTTACTTCTTTCACGTTGTTTTTTAAAATACAGGCAAAAATAATCGAAATCGTGTAACCATTAGCAATTTCCTTTACTTTGCATCCAAATGAAGCTTTTTAATTTTTTTATAACCCTTTTGGGATTTACCTTGTTTCAAGGTTGTAAACCTGATTATGATGCTACTTGCAGAGATAGGGCGGTTAAAGTAACTAATGTTTTTTCGGATCAGCAAGAAGCTTCGTTTCCTTATACTCAAACTGATACCATCGTTTTTGTGAGCAATTCATACGATACGTTAACATTTTTAACCAAATCGTTTACTAAATATGAGACATTTAAACCGAGTATAATTAAGGGCAACCCTGAATGTGAACCAGATGTTGATGCTTTTAAAGCGGTGCAGTCGGTATTAAAAGATTCCATCAATCAGCAAGCTTTTGGTTGCACCATGTGGCGTGCAAATGATTCAACGGAATATATGATTCAAGGTGTAGTGTTTAATTTTGGTATTCAACAATTAGCAGACTCAGTATCGGGTTATGCCGATTCTATTGTATTGCCTACACGCACTTTTTACAATGTACATTCATTTGTAAATACAATTGGCGATACCATTATTGTAAATACGAGCAATGGATTAATCCGTTTTAAAGTAGCTGGTAAAAATTATACTCAATTTAAATTTAACAATAAGTAATGGAAATTAAAAAAGCAGTTTTTGTAAAAAGTGCCGAAAAAATAATTGATTGCCCCAAACCTGATAAACCAGAATATGCATTTATTGGACGTTCTAATGTAGGTAAATCTTCACTCATTAATATGTTGGTTAATAAACCAAATTTAGCTCGTATATCTTCAAGTCCTGGTAAAACAATTACAATCAATCATTATATTATTAATGATTATTGGTTTTTAGTTGATTTGCCTGGATACGGCTATGCAAGAAGATCTAAAACATTAAGGGAAGGTTGGGAGCATGCACTCGAGGTATATTTAAAAGACAGAGAAAATTTACAATGTTTGTTTGTGCTAATCGATTCAAGAATTGATCCTCAAGATAGCGATTTAGAATTTCTTAATTTCTTAGGTAATTTAGAAGTTCCATTTGCAATTGTATTTACTAAGATTGATAAATTAAATCAAAGTATGCGGGCTAAAAACATGAAGGCCTTTACAAATGAAGTACTTAAAAATTGGGAGGTTTTACCCCCAATATTTCAAACTTCATCTATAGAAAAAAAAGGTAGAGAGAAGATGCTTAGTTATATTGAAGAGGTAAATTCTAAGTTTCAAAAACCTACTTTTTAGTTACATAAATAAATCACTTGCAATTCCATCTGCCATAATCCGTGCTTGCTTATTTAGGATATAATAGTTGTTTTTTTTAGTCATTAAACCAATTCCAATCTTTTGTGATATTTTTTGCTCAAGTAGTTGAGCGTTTTTCGCAGTGAATTCTTGTTCAAAAAAGTCCATGTTTAACCCCCAAATTGTTCTAAGGCTTGTCATTATATACTCATTCATTCTGTTTTCTATCGTTAATATTTCAGTTTCTATATCTATTTTATTGCTTTCTATGCCCTTTATATATTTTATGTTATGAGCAATATTCCAACTACGGCTGTGCTTGTTGAAAGAATGAGCTGAAGGTCCAATTCCTAGATAAATTTTATTTTTCCAATAGTTCGTATTGTGAATTGCGTAGTTACCATTTTTTGCAAAATTTGAAATTTCATATTGTTCAAATCCTTCTTTTTCTAATGTATCCACTAATTGGTAAAATTGTGACGATGCTTGTTCTTCATTTAACGATACGAGCTGATTTTTCTGAATCAAATTTGCCAATGCCGTTTTAGGTTCAACGGTAAGACAATAAGATGAAATATGAGTTAAGTTTAATTCTACTGCTGTTTGTAAATTTGCTTCCCACTTTTTATGTGTTAACGTTGGTGAACCATAAATTAAGTCGATTGTTATATTAGTTAAACCCATATTTTGCGCTCCTTTAATTGCAGTAATAGCTTCAGAAGCTGTATGTGCTCTGTTCATCCATTGTAGTTCTTCATCGAAAAAAGATTGAACGCCAATACTTAATCTATTGATGGGTGATTTCTTAAGTTGTTGAATTTTTGTAAGTGATAAATCATCTGGATTTGCTTCAAGCGTTATTTCTGGTTTGGGTATTACATTATAGTTTAAATAAATTGTATCCAACAGCTGTTCAAGTTGTTGTATTGAGAGTATTGAAGGTGTTCCTCCACCTATATAAATAGATTCAATTGTTTCGTTTAAAACATAATCCTTTCGAATGATGAGTTCAGAAACCAGTGCATTAACCAGCTGTTGCTGCTGTTTAAGTGAAGTACTAAAATGGAAATTACAATAATTACAAGCTTTTTTACAAAAAGGAATATGTATGTAAATGCCAGCCATTGTTATATTGTGCTCTATTATTAATTTATTTGCGTAGTGCAAAAGTATTTTAAAATATTGGTATTGTTATTTGTTGGGTGTAACTTATACGCTCAGCATGTTCAGTCCCTTTTTATTCAATTTCCAGAAACTAAAGATGGAGAGTTCGTTAAAAAAAACAGTTTATACAATACATATTTCTCTGATACCGCTTTACTTTCTAGTGAACTTAACAAAGTAATTTTGCAGTGCAATGAATTATCATTTATGCAAGCCGCCTATTCGAGTTTTAACATAATTGGAGATACACTGTATGCTAAACTTATATTGGGTAATAGTTTTAAATGGGTTAATCTGAGAAATGGAAATGCACCATCTGAAATATTAGGGGGTGCAGGTTTTAGAGTTGGAAATTTTGAAAAAAAAACTATCAACCCTTTTGTTTTTGCTCGTAAAGCTGAAAGAATACTTGAATATTTAGAAAATAATGGATATCCTTTTTCAACGATTCAATTGGATTCAATTGAAGTTGATAGTATTGGAATTTCAGCTTCACTTAATCTTCAAATAAATCAACTTTTTACATTCGATACAATTGATATTTTGGGAGATGCCAATATAAAAAAATGGTTTTTGCATAAATATTTAGGTATAAAACCTAATGAAAGTTATAACGAAGCTTTAGTGTCTCAAATTAATGCTCGAATCAGTCAATTACCTTATCTTAAAACATCTCAACCCTCTGCTATTTATTTTTACGGTAATAAAGCAATGCCTATCTTATATCTCACAAATAGAAAGGCTAGTAGTATAGATGGAGTAGTTGGTTTTGCTCCCAATACAAATTCATCTAATCGTATATTAATTACGGGTGAAGCAAATTTAAAACTTCAAAATATTGCAGGTTCAGGAAAAAGTTTTGAAATGAAATACCGGAGTTTTCTTGGGAATTCTCAAGATTTAAATATTAATTTTCTATTTCCTTATATTTTTAGAACCAATTTGGCTTTGAATTATGAATTGGCTCTTTTAAAACAAGATACATCTTTTTTAGATGTTCGAAATGAAATTGGAATTCAATATCGATTTGTAGGGACCGATTATTTTAAACTATTTTATAGTATTCAAAACACTTCATTAATTACGATAGATACGAATCAAATAAAGTTGACCAAAACATTACCCTCTGTTACTGATCTTACTAATAATACCTATGGTATTGGTTTTAAAATCACGCGGCTTGATTATTTTCTGAATCCTCGAAAGGGTTTTGTTGTTGATTTAAATGGAGGAGTTGGAGTTAAAAAAATCATTAAAAATCCTTCTATTGAAGCTATTCAAATTACTGATGCAAAAGGCTTGCAATATTCAGTTTATGATTCACTTCAATTAGAATATATTCAATACCGAATACAAGGAATGGCTGAATGTTTTATTCCTTTTTTTTCAAGAGCTACTGTTAGGTTACAAGCAAATGGCGGGCATATTGTAGCACAAAGTCTATTTAATAATGAGTTATTCAGAATTGGTGGAATACGAAGTTTGAAAGGATTTGATGAGCAAGCTATATTTGCCAGCACGTATATTATTGGAAATATTGAATTAAGGTATTTATTACAACAAAATTCAAATGTTTTGTTGTTTTGGAATGGTGCATATTACCGTAATGAAGTAAGAGTACCTTTGTTAACGGATAAGCCATATGGATTAGGAACTGGGTTTAATTTTGAAACAGGATCTGGTGTTTTTTCAATCTTTTACGCTGTGGGAAAAGAATTTAACAATTCTATCGATTTTAACAAAGCTAAAATTCATTTTGGGTTTGTAAATTATTTTTAATGAACTATAAAAAACTGTTTTTAGGAATGTTAATATTGGGTTTAACTAATTTAGTTGCCCAAAATAGTACTGATGTATTCAATCAACAACCGGATAGTTTTTCATTCTCAAACGATACAACTTATGTATCAGACTCACTTAGAGCGGATAGTATGTTTACCTATAACAGATATGGACGAAAAACTTTTGGCTTAATAGATAGTTTAACAAACGATTCTATTTTAAGGGTTATAATCAAGCCTTATCAATTTATCACTAATAATTTTGTTACCAAAACGAATTTTCGAAGGAATATTCCAACGATTAAAGAAATTAAGATTCGAGTTAAGCAAAATGCTGCATGGAAATTTTGGGTAATTTTATTTGTTTTTGCCTATATATCATTTGTTCGTATTGCTAATCCTAATAATTTTCGGGTTTTTATGCTTTCTGTGTTTAACCTTAAAATTAGTGATAAAATTTGGGAAGATCAACGATCATTTTTCGGGTTTGTTATACTCCAATTATTTGCCATTTACTTGTTTATAGCTGCAATTTTTATCAATTCACAATTAGAAGTTCGAAAATTGCTTTTTGTTTCAAACTATTTCATCCAATTTATAATCATTTTATTGGCTCTGTTAATGGTGTATATATTAAATTTTTTGCTGCACACTTTATTAGGTGAATTGCTTAAAATGAAAAAACTTGGGATTGGTTTTGTGTCAAATACCATCTCCGTTAATAATTTTTTAGCATTAGTTATATTCCCCTTAATCATTTTTACAGTATACTACCATAGTGATGTATTGAGTTCAGTAATAGCACAAACGGTAGTGGCTGTGTTTTTTATAGGAGTAGTTTATAGACTTATTAGAATTGCATTATTAAGCAATCGTTTTTTCAGTTTCCCAAGAATCTATTTATTTATTTATCTTTGCGCCCTTGAAATAGTTCCATGGTTTGTAATTATTAAACTCCTTAACACATATTTAGTTTGAAAAACGCAAAAATCAAAAGTATACTTATATCTCAACCCAAACCTGAAAGTGACAAGTCTCCTTATTTTGACCTTGCCAAAAAGTATAATTTGAAAGTTGATTTCCGTTCCTTTATAACGGTTTCACCTATAAATTACAAAGAGTTTAAAACACAAAAGGTAAATTTATTAGATTTTACAGCAATCATTTTAAACTCACGTAATTCAGTTGATCATTTTTTTAGGTTGTGTATTGAAATTAAGATTGAAATGCCACCTGAAACCAAATATTTTTGTGTAAATGATAGTATTGCCAATTATTTAGCAAAGTATATTCAAGTTCGTAAACGCAAAGTGTTTACAGGTAAATCAACTGAATTAGAATTATTGAATGTAATTAAAAACCATCCTCAAGAAAAATTTCTTTTCCCATGTAGTGATTGGCGAAAACCCGATATTGAAAAGTTCATGAAGAAAAATAAGTTTCAATATAAAGAGGCCTTAATTTATAATATTGTTTCTTCTGATTTGTCGGATCTCACCCATGTAAATTATGATATTATCGTATTTTTCAGTCCTGCTGATATCCGTTCTTTATTCGAAAACTTTCCTGATTTTAAACAAAATAATACCCTGATAGCATCCTTTGGTGCAACTACTTCCAAAGCTATTACTGACGCTAGTTTAAAGGTTAACATTTCAGCTCCATCTGCGCAGTATCCTTCCATGAGCATGGCTTTAGACAAATATATAGATGCTCATAATAAGGAAAAAAAATAGCTGCTGTTTTTGGTTTACCGTTTTTTTAGTATTTTAGATTTTCTTAAAATAACATAACTAAAAAGTTATGTTAAGAAAATAATAAACTGTATAATTGTTCGAGCATTTGTACTTTGTAACCTAAATACATGAGAAAATTAATACTTGCATTATCCCTTTTTATTGTAGCAGTTGGACTTAAAGCCCAGCAAGATGCTCAATACACTCAATTTTTTATGACCAAATTAACTTACAATCCAGCTTATGCAGGTAGTGAAGATAAAATTTGTGTAACAGGTTTGTATCGTTCACAATGGTTAGGATTTGGCGATAGTAAAGCAGGGCTTTCGCCTACCACCTATTTGGTTAATATTCATGCTCCATTGGGTAAAAAAATTGGAGTTGGAGGTAATATAACGGTTGATCAAGCAGGTTTTGAAAAAAGTCTTAACGCAATATTTTCTGCTGCATACCGTATACCTTTTAATAATGGTTCAACCCTTGCCATAGGAGCAGGTGCTGGTTTTATGCAAAAAACGTTAGCAGGCGATAAACTTAAACCATTAGATCCAGGTGATTCTAAGATACCAACTAGTAGTGTATCTGGTTTTGCCACAGATGTAAATGCAGGACTATATTACACGATGCCTAATTTGTGGAGATTTACTAATTTTTATACGGGTTTATCAGCTACCCATTTAACTCAAGGAAATGTTAGTTATGAAGGTATTATTGATAATCCAATGACATTGCATACCTATTTTATGACAGGAGCTACATATGATTTATCTCCCTCTCTTGCATTGGAACCTAATATTTTGGTTAAAACAGACTTAGCTAAAACCACATTAGATTTGAATGCAATGATTACTTATAACAACAAGATACGTGGAGGATTAACATACAGAAGTGCAGATGCTGTTTCTGTTTTAATTGGATACAAGTTCACACCAAACCTTCAAATTGGTTATTCTTACGATTTAACAACAAGTAATATAATTACGTATAGTAGTGGTTCACATGAAATAGTCTTGCGTTATTGTTTCTTACCAAAATTAAAAGAGAAACCAGACAAGCAGCCAGTACCAAGATTAACTCCACGTTTTTTATAGTGTAACACAATAGGTTAAGCTGGTTAATCGTTCAATTCTTTGTATTGTTTAAATAAAACTTGTCTAAGTTAAAACATTTAATAAATTTGCAATACCTAATCTAAGTATATAGTATCAAAATGAAAACAATTCGTTTAATTTTATTCTTCTTGGCGGCAAGCTCACTAGTTGCATGTTCCTCAGGCGATAGTGGTGAATTAACTGGAACTCAGGGAAGGCCTCAATGGTTTCACCCTCAACCCTTTGGAACTGTATATGTACCAACGGGTTCCATTCACATTGGAGCTAATGAACAAGATGTACCTATGGCACAAATTGCACCCAACAAACAGGTGTCAATAGTTTCGTTTTATATGGATGAAACAGAAATTACAAATAACGAATATCGTCAATTTGTTGATGCTGTATTAGATTCAATGATTCGTGAGCGTTTAGGTGAACAAAACCCTGATATATATTGGGATACTGATGAAGAATCTGGCGAACATTTTATCAATTACAGTTCAAAAATTCTACCAGAAGATGTGTCTAGCAATGATGCAATCAAAGAATTGTATTATAACCAAGAAGAAACATACTACAGAACAAAACAAATTGATGTACGTAAACTTATTTATAGATACGAACATATTGACTCTCGTTCCGCTTCTAAACTTTCACGCAAAGCAGGTTACAAAACAAATCGCGGTAAATATAAATCAATGGAAGAAGTTGAAGTTTATCCTGATACTTTGGTGTTCATGAGAGATTTTACCTATTCGTACAATGAACCAATGACTCAAGTTTACTTTTGGCATCCAAAATATGATGATTACCCTGTAGTAGGTGTAAATTGGAATCAAGCAAAAGCATTTTGTCGTTGGAGAACAATATACTTAAATACATTTTATAACGATATAGAAGAATCTACAGTTACAGACTTCCGTTTACCAACTGAATACGAATGGGAATATGCTGCTCGTGGAGGTCGTGATCAAAATATGTATCCTTGGGGTGGTCCTTATGTAAAAAATGCAAAAGGATGTTCGTTAGCAAACTTTAAACCAATGCGTGGTGATTACATGCAAGATGGTGGTTTGTATCCTGTTCGTGTTGCTTCTTATTTTCCCAATGATTTTGGACTTTCAGATATGTCAGGAAATGTTGCAGAATGGACAATTTCAGCATTTGCCGAATCTTCAAATCAATTTTCACACGATTTAAATCCCGATTACCAATATGACGCAAAGTCTGACGAAGTTGAAACCTTAAAACGTAAAACAATTCGTGGTGGTTCATGGAAAGATATAGCACATTTTATCAATTGTGGAAGCAGAACTTACGAATACCAAGATAGTGCAAATTCGTATACAGGATTTCGTTGTGTAATGTCTTACATTGGTCGCTCAAACAGAGACAAAGAATAATTCAACAAATAGTTACCCTTCATAAACTTATCAACTAACAAACAACAAAATGAAACAGAGTATTTTCGAAAGCAAATCGTTTAAAAACTTTATGGCAAAAGTTTATGGTATTGGTGCCGCAGTCGTTATCTTAGGGGCTCTATTTAAGATTAAACATTGGCCATTTGCAGATCCGATGTTGATTTTAGGAATGGGTACTGAGGTTATCATCTTTGTTATTTCCGCATTTGAGCCACCACATAAAGAATATGATTGGTCGTTAGTTTATCCTGAATTTGCTGGAATTGAAGAAGCTTCAAATAAAAAGAGTAAAGCTGCTGGAACAGTTTCTCAGCAATTAGACAAAATGCTTGAAGAAGCTAAAGTGGGTCCTGAATTAATAGGAAGTTTAGGTAATGGTTTGAAATCACTAAGCGAAAATGTTCATAATCTTAAAGATCTTTCATCAGCTGCTGTTGCTACAGATGAATATACTAAAAATGTTCAGGTAGCAACCAAATCGGTATCAGGATTAAACTCTTCATACTCTCAAGCTGTTGAGGCTATGTCTGGAATGGTAAATGCTTCACAAGGTTCAAAAGAATATGGTGTACAAGTTGAGAAAATGACTAAAAACTTAGCATCTTTAAATTCTGTATACGAACTTGAAATTGCAGAATCTAACACTCACTTAAAATCAATCAATGAGTTTGTAGGTAATCTTTCTAAAGTTGCGAGTAGTTTAGCTGATTCACAAAAAGAAGCTGACACTGTTAAAACTGAGATCAATAAATTATCAGGTAACCTTACTTCATTAAACAATGTGTATGGTAACATGCTTGCTGCTATGAATGTTAACCGTACTACCAACTAATTTATACTGTTTCAGTTTTTAGAATTTTAACAACCCAATATAACTTAAATATAAAATGGCAGGAGGAAATATAAGTCCTAGGCAGAAAATGATTAACATGATGTACCTTGTGTTAACAGCAATGCTTGCTTTAAACGTATCAGCTGAAATTTTGAAAGCTTTCCATATGGTGGAAGTGAGTATGGATAAAGCAGGTGTTAACGTAGATCTTAAAAATAATAATAGTTTAAAAGCAATTGCTTCGTACCATGATAAAAACCCAGGTGATGCTGTAGGAATAACTATTTATAAAAGCTCTATAGAAGTTCAAAAAATTGCTGATGATGGAGTAAAATATGTAAATGATCTTAAAAATTTACTGATAGAACAAGCTGAAGGACGAAAAGAAGGAGATCCTAATGCTGAACTAGACAAACCAGACAATATCGAATTGCATGCCAACTACCTTATTGTAAAAGATGGTGGAGCTAATGGTGAAGCTTTAAGAAAGAAAATTGAAGAAACCAGAACAAAATTAATCGAAATATTACCAGTTGATAAACGTGGTTTGGTTAAAAGTGATTTAACTACCGAAGTTGAAAAAGGTTCAACCCAAACATGGCAATCAGAAATGTTTGAACATACTCCTTTAGCTGCTGTTGTTGCTTTGTTGGCTAAAACAGTTAATGATGTTAAAAATACAGAATCACAGGTATTGGATATCTTAAAAGCTGGATTAACAGATGATATCGTTATTGTAGAGAATTTTGAAGCTAAGGTAATTCCTAATAATGGAACCTATATTACTTTAGGTAGCGAGTATTCAGCGGATATTTTCTTAGCAGCTTCAACTCGCCAGGAAGCAGAAATTAAAGTTGGAGGTTCAATTATCAAAGTAGAAAATGGAGTAGGTAAATATACCGCTAATCCATCTCGTGAAGGAGAAAATGAAATAAATGGAGTGATTACTACCAAAAGATCGAATGGCAAGATTGAATCTTATCCTTTTAAATCTTCATATACTGCCTTAAAACCATTAGCCGTAATTTCAGCTACTAAAATGAATGTTGTTTATATTGGGTTGGATAATCCAATATCGGTATCGGTACCAGGTTTCTCTGCAAAAGATATTCTAGTTTCGGTAAATGCAGGTGGTACGTTACGCCCAGACGCACAATCAGGTACTTATTTGTTAAAGGTTACAGGTACAACGAAAGAGGTTGAGATTTCTGCATCAGTTAAGGATAGTAGAGGTCAAGTTAAAAAGATGGGTATTCAAAAATATAGAGTACGTTCTATTCCTAAACCTATGCCTATGTTAGGTTCTATCGAACAAAGTGGTCCTGTATCTGCAGGTGTGTTAAAATCAGCTTCTTTTGTTTTTGCAAACCTTAAAGATTTTGCATTTGAAGGAATTAAATTTACTCCCATTGAATATACTGTCGTATACCAACCTAAAAAAGGTGATGGACGTGCATTTAAAGGAACAAGTCAAGCTGTAACAGGTGAGATAAAATCTGTATTAAACAATGTTAGAACAGGTGATCGAATTACCTTGTTGCAAGTAAAAGCAATGGGTCCTGCTGGAGGTGTTGTAATTCCTTCATCATTATCATTAGAAGTTAAATAAATGGATATGAAAAAAGTAGTATTTCTTATTGCTGTTATTTGTAGCTTTTTATCTACGGTAAAAGCGCAAGGTGTATATGATGATTTTATCTACACGCGTCAGGCAGTGCAAGAACGAAAAGTCGTTGCTTGGCCTTATTTGCGTGAAGCAGATGTGTTTTGGGCTAAACGTATTACACGTATTGTAGACGTTCGCGAAAAACAAAATCAGTGTATGAATTGGCCAAAAAATCCATTAAGTCTGATTTTATACAATGCCGTAAAAGATGGAAAACTTATACCTTATACTGATGATTCATTAAATTCAGTAATGACTATTGAAGAGTTTTCGGGTAAAGGTACAGATACCGATTATGTTGAAACCCCAATAGATCCTAATGACCCAACAATTACACGTTTGGATACCATTCCATCTGAATTTCATCCTGACGAAAAAATAAAAAAATACAGAATTCTAGAAGATTGGATTTTTGATAAAAAAGAATCTAGAATGTATGTACGTATTATTGCTATCGCACCTCAATTTAGCCCCAAAGTTGGCGGATTGGAATTAGGAGAGCAAGATTTGTGTGTGTTAAAATACCATCGTTCTCCTGATGATGCAGACCAATATGACTTGCGTGAAATTATGGTAGGAATGGAAGTGTTCAATCGCCAAAATGATGCTGCTCGATTAACGTTTGATGATTGGTTTGAACAACGTATGTTTAGTAGTTATATTACAAAAGAATCAAATCAATACGATAACCGTATAAAAGATTATGAAGAATTTAAAGACAATAAAGTAGCTGCTTTATTGGAATCTGAAAAAATTAAAAACACCTTGTTCGAAATGGAACATGATGTTTGGGAATATTAATACTAAACAGTATTTTTTTAAAAAACCCCAACTTCGTTTGGGGTTTTTTTATGTCTTTTACTTGCGCCCTTCTGTCATTAATATATATTTGGCAAAACTATTGACACCAAGCAATCAATTGTTATTTTTGACATAAACTTAAGATAATATGATAGACGGAAAAGAATTTAGAAAGTATGCTATAAAGCACCATGGTATTAGCAGTATGAAAGTTGATACTTACATTGAGAGCACTATTCAAGATATGACACGAACTGTCATCGAAGAGCGCCCAATGAATTTTAGAGAGATTGATGTTTTCTCTCGGTTAATGGCCGATCGTATTATTTTTTTAGGAATGCCTATTGATGATTACGTGGCTAATATTATCCAAGCTCAATTGTTGTTTTTGGATTCTCAAGATGCTCGTAGAGATATTCAAATGTATATAAATTCTCCTGGAGGTTCGGTGTATGCAGGTTTAGGTATTTATGATACCATGCAATGGGTTAACCCAGATGTTGCAACAATTTGTACAGGGTTGGCGGCATCCATGGGGGCAGTGTTATTATGTGCAGGTGCTGCTGGTAAACGTACTGCATTACGTCATGCTCGCGTGATGATTCATCAACCCTTAGGCGGTGCCCAAGGTCAAGCATCTGACATTGAAATTACGGCTCGTGAAATTCAAAAATTGAAAAAAGAGTTATACGATATTATAGCTACACATACTGGACAGCCTTATGATAAAGTTCAAGCGGACAGTGATCGTGATTACTGGATGATTGCTGAAGAAGCAAAATCATATGGAATGATTGATGATGTATTGGTAAAAAATAAACCTGTAGAAAAAAAATAATGGCTAAAAGTGTGAAGGAAGTTCCTTGTTCGTTTTGTGGTAAGGGGAAAACAGAGGTTAATTTATTGATATCAGGAGTTTCTGCATATATCTGCGATCAATGTATAGATCAAGCCTATAAAATTGTGCATGAAAATTACAAATCGGAAGGAGAACATTCAGCTGTTGTAGAATACACTGATTTAAAGCCGGTAGAAATTAAGTTACATTTGGATCAATATGTTATTGGTCAAGATGAGGCTAAAAGAGTATTATCTGTAGCCGTTTATAATCATTTCAAACGTTTACGTTATCAAAAAAATGCATCTGAAGTTGATTTGGAAAAATCAAATATTTTGATGGTAGGAGAAACTGGGACGGGTAAAACATTGCTTGCAAAAACTTTAGCGAAAATACTGAAGGTTCCTTTTTGTATAGCAGATGCTACGGTATTAACCGAAGCTGGTTATGTAGGAGAAGATGTTGAGAGTATTTTATCGCGCTTGTTGCAAGCGGCCAATTATGATGTAGCAGCAGCAGAAAAAGGTATTGTATACGTAGATGAAATTGACAAAATTTCACGGAAAAGCGATAATCCAAGTATAACACGAGATGTAAGCGGAGAGGGTGTTCAACAAGCATTATTGAAAATTTTAGAAGGGACAATTGCTAATGTTCCTCCTCAAGGAGGACGAAAGCACCCTGAACAAAAAATGGTACAAATAAACACTGAAAATATCTTATTTATATGTGGTGGTGCATTTGAAGGAATTGATAAAATGATAGCTCGAAGATTGCAAACACAAGCAATTGGATTTAATACCAACGGAACCGATATAGATACCAGTGCCGATGTAAATTATTTACAATATATATCACCTGCTGATTTGCGCAGTTTCGGTTTAATACCAGAAATTATTGGTCGTATGCCCATTTTGTGCCACCTCAATCCTCTTGATAAAGATGCATTGCATAATATTTTAACCAGACCTAAAAATGCATTGATTAAACAATACATTGCCATGTTTGAGATGGAAGGTATTGCTTTAACAATTGATGATGAAGTGTTAAATCTAATTGTTGATAAAGCTTTCGAATTTAAATTAGGCGCTAGAGGATTAAGGAGTATTTGTGAAGCAGTTATGATGGATTATATGTATGATATGCCTTCAACAAAAGGAGTAAGTAAATTACATGTAACATTGGGTGAAGCAAATAAACGGATAGATCAATTAAAATTAAAAAGTTTAAGAGCAGCTTAAAAATTAAACCATATTTTGGTAGTACAAACGCATGCAGTTTATGTATGCGTTTTTTTTATGTTTAAGTGAGATACTAGAAATTGTAAGATTAAGATGAGGTTAAAACAGACAAATAAAGAGAGTTTTCCACCATTTTAGCACACATAGTTTTTGTTAAAGCTTTTGGTATAATTTGCATGCAATGAGTAATTCGATTAATGATAAAAAAACCATTAATGCATGGGCACTTTATGATTGGGCAAATTCAGTGTTTTCATTAACGATAGCTACTGCAATTTTTCCTCCTTATTATGAAGCGATGAGCAAACAAGCAGCAATTTCATTTGGAAGTGACGTTGCTGGCCCTTTTTATGTTGATTTTTTTGGATACAACATTTTGAACAGTGCACTTTATTCGTATGCATTATCATTGGGTTTTTTGTTGGTTACACTTTTAACACCATTACTTTCGGGTATTGCTGATGCTAGAGGAAATAAAAAAACCTTTCTTAAATTATTTTGCTACATTGGAGCATCAGCATGTGTGTTGTTGTATTTTTTCACTGCTTCTAATGTGTATTTAGGATTAACATTGTTTGTGATAGCATTAGTTGGTTTTGGAGGAAGTCTTGTTTATTACAATGCATTTTTGCCTGAAATAGCAAGCGAAGATCAGTTTGATAGGGTAAGTGCAAAAGGTTTTTCAATGGGGTATATCGGGAGTGTATTATTATTGGTTTTTGATTTGGTTTTGATCCTGAAACCTGAATGGTTTTTTCCCATTGAAACAAAAGCTCAAGATTTATTGGCAACGTCAAACAATATCAATGCTGATGAAGCATTTAAGCAAGCCAAAAGTTATTATGAAGGAATTGCCACTCGATTATCTTTTGTTACTGTTGGATTATGGTGGGCAGGCTGGGCTCAAATACCCTTTAAATATTTGCCTGATGGAAAGGCACTCAAACAAAAATTAAAAAATCCTTTGGCTAATGGATTTAATGAATTAAAAAAAGTGTGGTTTGAAATAAACACCAGTAATAGCCACAGCCATATTAAACGCTATTTGTGGGGGTTCTTTTTTACAAGTATGGGTTTACAAACAGTTATGTATGTAGCTACTATTTTTGGCTCACAAGAATTGCATCTAAAAACGGCAGAGTTAATTGTTACAGTACTAATTATACAGTTGGTAGCAATTGTTGGTGCTTGGTTATTTGCAAGAGTTTCTGCACGTATGGGTAATATTTATACTCTTATTAGTATGATCATGATTTGGATTGGAATTTGTGCCTATGCTTTCAATATTACGACTGCAAATCAATTTTATGGATTGGCTATGGTAGTTGGTTTTGTGATGGGAGGTATTCAATCTATGTTTCGATCTACTTACGCAAAAATAATTCCTGATGAAACACCTAATCATGCATCTTACTTTAGTTTTTATGATATTAGTGAAAAGTTCGCAGTTGTGTTAGGAACTTTTAGTTATGGGATTTTATTACAACTTACAGGAAATATGCGAGCTTCAATATTGGCATTGGCACTATATTTTATTATTGGTTTGTTTTTTATAGCTCGAATCAAAAATTTCAAAACCTTGCATCCATAAAATGAAAGTAGATCTATTTATTCCTTGTTTTATTGATCAGCTTAGACCTGAAACCGCTTTTAATATGATTAAAGTTCTGGAAAAAGCTGGTTGCCAAGTAAATTATAATGTAGAACAAACCTGTTGTGGACAAGCTGCCTTTAATGCTGGACATTGGAATGATGCACGCGAAGTTGCCGAAAAATTATTGCGCGAGTTTGATCCAAATAGAAATTTAGTATGTCCTGCAGGTTCATGTGTTGGAATGATGCGTAATTCTTATGATTTATTGTTTCAAAATTCTTCCTATCACAATAAATTTAAACAACTTACCAAAAAAACATTTGAACTAAGCGAGTTTTTAGTGGATGTAATGAAACAAACAGATTTTGGTTCGAGCTTATTTGGCAAAGCAACTTACCATGATTCATGCAGTGCGTTACGCGAATGTAACATAAAAGACCAGCCAAGAGAATTACTGAAGAATGTAAAAGGTTTAGAACTTATTGAAATGAATGATTGTGAAACATGTTGTGGATTTGGCGGAAGTTTTGCGGTAAAAAATGAAGCAATTTCGGTAAGTATGGCAGAGCAAAAAATCGAGAATATTTTAGCAACAGGAGCTCATTATGTTATCTCGACCGATTATTCTTGTTTACTTCAAATTGATAGTGTTATCAAAAAAAGGGGATTGTCTATCAAATCAATGCATATAGCTGATGTATTAGCTCAAGGGTTATAAAAGTTTAATTTTGATACTGTATACAAGTGGAGTTCAACTTATAAGCATAATTATTTTAATCACATTATCTTCCATAAAAAATTAACCCTAAACCAATAAAATTATGTTTCTACTAATTCTCGGAGTTATTACTCTTGTTATAAGTGCAGTTGCTCTTTCAAAAAATGATCAAACAAAAAAACTAACACCCATCGTTCGGAGTGTGGGTTTACTGTTAGTAGTAATAGGAGTAGCTACTTCTTGTTTCAAACAAATTGATGCTGGCCAAGTTGGAGTTAAAGTTTTGTTTGGTAAAGTAGAAGACGATATTTTAAGTAGTGGATTAAATTTTGTTAATCCATTAGTTGATGTTAAAACATTAGATGTAAAAACCCAAAATTATACTATGAGTGGTGTGCATGATGAAGGCAACCAATCGGGTGATGATGCCATTAGAGTATTGGCTGCCGATGGCTTAGAGGTTACAATTGACCTAACTGTTTTGTACCGATTGGTTCCAAGTGAAGCTCCGCGATTGTTGCGTGAAACGGGGGCAGATTATACTGATAAAATTGTACGCCCACTAACCCGAACCAAGATTAGAGATAATGCTGTTTATTATGATGCAGTTGCTTTATATTCTTCCAAGCGAGATGAATTTCAAACACGAATATTCAAAAGTATAGAAACTGATTTTAAATTAAGAGGGTTAGTACTTGAGCAATTATTAGTAAGGAATATCACGCTTCCTATTTCAGTAAAAGCTACCATTGAATCAAAAATTAATGCAGAACAAGATGCACAAAAAATGCAGTTTGTATTGCAAAAAGAAAAACAAGAAGCTGAACGTAAAAGAGTAGAAGCTCAGGGTATAGCAGACTATCAGCGAATTATTAGCACAGGGTTAGGTGATAAACAATTACAATATGAAGCTATAAAGGCAAATTTGGAATTAGCCAAATCACCCAATGCAAAAATTATTATTATGGGCAAAGGAAATACGCCCATTATATTGGATGGGAAATAATTGATAGTGCCTAAATTATTAGCTGTAATAGGTAGTGCTATCTTTTTAAATAATACAACGTATTAACTTTTTTAGTAAATGAATTTTTCAAAATCGCAACTGCATACATTTACACAACAAGTGTTTTTAACATGTGGCATGAATGAAGTCGATGCTACATTGTGTGCAGATGTATTGGTAAAAGCTGATATGCGGGGCATTGATTCGCATGGAGTTGCTCGTTTGAGTGGTTATGTTCGTTTGCACGAATCGGGGAGAGCCAATATGAATCCTATTTGGAAAGTGATACACGAAACACCATCAACTGCAACTGTAGATGCTGATAATGGACTAGGTTTGGCAATTGCTCCCAAAGCAATTCACATAGCAATTGAAAAAGCAAAACAAGTTGGTACAGGTTGGGTTGCTATTCAAAACTCAAATCATTTTGGTATTGCTGCTTACCATGCTATGTTGGCTTTAGAACATGATATGATAGGTATTGCAATGACCAATGCAAGTCCGCTTGTAGCGCCAACCCATTCCAAGGAACGCATGCTTGGAACCAATCCCATTTGTTATGTTTTTCCTGCTGGCAAACACCAGCCTATAGTCATAGATTTAGCAACATCGGCAGCAGCCAATGGTAAATTAGAATTGGCACAACGTGCTTCTAAAAAAATACCTCATGGGTGGATTATGGACAAAATGGGAAACAATACAGATGATCCAAATGCATTAAAAGATGGTGGAGTATTATTACCACTTGGAAGTGGTGATACCAAAGCCGGACATAAAGGTTTTGGTTTAAGCGCAATTGTTGATTTGATGTGTGGTGTATTAAGTGGAGCAAATTATGGCCCTTGGGTTCCACCATTTGTTTCATTTTTAGAACCTGTAAAAAACCAACCAGGTAAAGGCATTGGGCATTTTGTTGGAGCAATGCGTATTGATGCATTTAGACCAGCCAATGAGTTTAAAAACAACATAGATAATTGGATCGAACGTTTTAAATCAGCCATACCTATTGAAGAAACTAATCCGGTTATTATTCCAGGTGAGCCAGAGTTTGCCTCCGAAAAAGAGAGAACAATAAATGGAATTCCATTAAATGATTTGGTGGTTGCCGATTTAAAAGAATTAGGACATAAACTGGGAATAGCATTTTAATATTACATATGTTAGCAGAATGAATTTTTGATTTAAAAAAGAATGATGAGTCAAAAAAAAATAATCTTAGCCTCCAAATCGCCCCGAAGGCAAGAGTTAATTAAAGGGCTTGAACTACCATATGAAGTGAGGACTTACGAGGTAGATGAATCGTTTCCGGATACTATTTATGCTCAAGATATTCCTGTATACCTAGCCCATAAAAAAGCGTTGGCATTTCCGGATATTATTAGTGATAATGAAGTTTTATTGACAGCCGATACCATTGTTTGGGTTAACAATCACGTGTTAAATAAACCCGAAAGCGAGCAAGAAGCATTTGATATGTTATCGGAAATTTGTGGAACCCATCATACTGTTTTTACAGGTGTATGTTTGCGTACTTCAACCCAATTAGTTTCGTTTTATGAAAGTAGCGAAGTATACATTAAAAAGCTAACCGATGAAGAGATTTGGTTTTACATTAAAAATTATAAGCCTTTTGACAAAGCAGGTAGTTATGGCATACAAGATTGGTTTGGATATGTAGCAGTGCAAAAAATTGATGGATGTTTTTACAATGTAATGGGCTTGCCAGTAAGTATGCTGTATGATGAATTGAAGAAATTAAATTGAATATAAAACACCTTCTTTAAGCGAATAGTGGGAAGCAATAAGTTTGTGTATATCGAAACGTTTGATAATTACATCCATTAATATTGTAGCTACTACTATCATTTCTACTCTAAAATCAGCCATGCCATGCAGTTTGGTTCTATCTGCAACATTGCGGGTAGTAATTGTTTCATAAAAAGATAAAAAAGCTTCTAGTGGAATTTCATCAGCAGTTTCGCCAAGGTTTATAAGGGGTATTTGTAAATCTTTTTTTAATACTTCAACCAGTGTTTCAAATGAACCAGCCGAACCAATTAAAGTAGTTGCAGGAAATAATTGCAATGCATCGCGCAATTCTTTCATATTGTGTATTAAATAGGATTGCAATGTAATAAGTTCTTCATCGCTTATTGGGTCGGTTTTATGGAATCGGTCAATAAGCCTAGCTGCTCCAATTGGATAACTTTTTTTCCAAAGTATGGTATCTTTTTTCCCAATAATAAATTCCACACTTCCACCTCCAATATCCATTACCAATACGTTTTCGTTAGGTAAGTTAAATGAGTGTGAAACTCCTTTGTATATGAGTTCTGCTTCTTTTTCGCCACTAATAGTTACGATTTCTATTTGGTGTAATTGTTTGGCATCAGCAATAAATAAATCGCCATTTTGAGCATCTCTTACAGCAGATGTGGCAAAAGCTGTTGCTTGTTCAATTCCAAATTCGGATAATGATTCTCTAAATATTTTTAGGGCATCAAGCCCCCTTTGGTAAGCTACTGGTGCAATAAGTTGTTGGTTAATTCCTCCCTCTCCAATCTTTACGGGTATTTGAATTTTACGGTGTTCTACTATTGCTCCTGCTTTAATTTCGGCAATTAATAAATGAAATGTATTTGTTCCTAAATCAATGATAGCTTTCATTATTGTTGACATTATTTCAGTTTTAAATCTACCTTATTTTGTTGTGATTTTTTTACTTTTATGAACTTCATATTATTTTTAGTTTCAGTTTTTCGATGATCATCTTTATCCGATTTTTTTATTTTTAGTTATAATTTCAACTTTTTTGTGCACTATTTTTAAAACAAACCAGTTGAGTAAGTGTTTGAATGAAATGTTATTGGCATCAGAAATAGATAGGGTAATAGAAATGGCTTGGGAGGATAGAACCTCTTTTGAAGTCATTAAACTTCAGTTTGGATTGAGCGAACGTGATGTGATCCAACTAATGCGCAAGGAGTTAAAACCCAGTAGTTGGAGGCTCTGGCGTAAAAGAGTAAATCAAGGAGTATCTCAAAAACATGCTAAAAAACGTAGTTCCGATATCAATCGGTTTAAATGTAGCCTTCAACGTAATATTTCTCAAAACAAAATAAGTAAACGTAGTTTTAAATGAGAGATATTAAAAAACATAACTTACCACATAAAATTTTACAAACTATGGTAAACCATCTACCTGGAGAAAAAATTGGCAAAAGTGTGGGATTAGATAAAATATTGCAGTGAAAAATGTAAGGGCTGACTTTTGAATTGTGGATGTACACAACGTTATCATCCAACTTTTAATTGAACTTTTAATGATTTTAAATATATGTGGGCAGGAATAGACTTTGGAAGTAAAATAGCAGGAACAACTGTTATTTGTTACGGCAATAATCAAAACCAACTTGATATAATTGGTACCTTAAAAAAACAAGATGCCGATGAGTTTTTGTTATCCATCCTTACCCATATTAAGCCCAATTTTGCAACAATTGATGCACCTTTAAGTTTACCATTGGTATTTACCCAACCCCAAAATGGGAAAGATTATTTTTACCGTGCTGTTGATAAAGAAGTGAGAGCAATGTCACCTATGTTTTTAGGTGGGCTTACAGCTAGAGCTATTAGATTAAAACATATAGCCAATAGCCATCAAATTCCAATATTTGAAACATATCCTGCATTATTTGTAAAACAATTTAAGCTTGATGAGTTTTACAATAAAAAAGATAATTCCTCAATAGAACCATTTGTATATCGTTTGTTGGAACTTTTTTCTGCTAAAATTTCGATTAATCAACTACCATCTTGGCATCATGTTGATGCTTTAATAGCTTGGATAAGTAGTTATCGAATTGCACAGAATGAACACCTTATATTTGGAGATGATGAAGGGCAAATTTTGATTTAAAAGTGCAGTTTCATAATCTTATCAGGAATAGTTTAGCTTAAAAAATTTATCTTGCTTGGATGAAATCAATTTTTTACGTGGGCTTAGGTGGTGCTTTGGGCGCTTTGTTGCGCTTTGCAATAAGTATCTGGCTTAAGCCCGAATACCATACATCATTTCCTATTCATACTTTTTTAATTAATATCATTGGAAGTTTATGTATTGGAATGGTGTTTTCTTATGTTAGTTTAAATGGGCAACATCAGGTATTACAATTTTTTATAATTACAGGTTTTTTGGGCGGTTTTACTACTTTTTCAAGTTTTACTATGGAAACAGTTTATCTGTTTCAGCAGGGAGAAAACATACGCGCTTTATTGTATATAGGATTGAGTAATATTGTTGGTATTGCAGCTGCTGTATTGGGGTTTCAGGTAATTAAAGTTATAAGTTAATGGAAGGAGTTGTTGTAAAATCTACGGGGAGCTGGTATAGTATTCGATTGGGTTTAGGTGAGTTTATACAGTGCAGAATTAAAGGAAAATTTAGACTCGAGGGAATTAAGCATACCAACCCTGTTGCTGTTGGTGATGTTGTAGAAGTTGAACTCGAAAATGGAAGAGCAGAAGGTATAATCAATAAAATATACGAGCGGAAAAATTATATCATTCGTAAGGCAAGCAATTTGTCTAAACAAACACACATTATAGCTTCTAATTTAGACCAAGCCATTATTGTTGCATCATTTGTTCAGCCTGCAACCTCGTTAGGTTTTATAGATCGTTTTTTGGCAACAGCCGAAGCATATCATGTACCTGCAATTATTGTGTTTAACAAAAGTGATTTGTATGCAGATAAGCTCAAAGAAATTGTTGATGATACCATGTCGATGTATCAATCTATTGGGTATAAAGTATTGTTGTGTTCGGCAACTGAGCAACTACAAATTAATGAACTTAGGGAGTTGTTGAAAGATAAAACAACCTTGTTTATGGGTCATTCGGGTGTTGGAAAATCTACCCTCCTCAATGTAATTGAACCCAGTTTAAAGTTAAAAATAGGCGAAATATCTTCATACTCAAATAAAGGTAAACATACTACTACTTTTGCCGAAATGTTTGAACTTTCCTTTGGTGGAAATATTATTGATACCCCAGGGATTAAAGAATTGGGTGTAGTAGATTTTGATAAACGTTTGGTATCACATTATTTTAGAGAGATGAAAGCCTTAATAGGACAATGTAAGTTTAACGATTGTGAACATGAAAATGAACCAGGCTGTGCAGTTATTAAAGCTACTATGGAAGGCAGCATTCGGGAAGAGCGATATGCTAGTTATTTAAGTATTTTAAATAACGAAGATATTTTTCAATAATGCGAGCAGTCATTCAACGAGTAAGTGAAGCAAGTGTAACCATTGATGGTAAAATTGTTGCTGATATAAACAAAGGTATGTTGGTGTTACTTGGCATAGAAGATGCCGATACCAAAGAGGATATTGACTGGTTAAGCACTAAAATTATTAACCTACGAATATTTAATGATAAAACAGGGGTGATGAACCTTTCTGCAAAAGAAACCCAAGCAGACATATTATTAGTAAGTCAGTTTACGTTATTTGCTTCAACCAAAAAAGGGAACCGACCTTCATAAATTAAAGCTGCAAGGCCTGAAATTTCGATTCCACTGTATGAGCAAATGATATCTCAATTGCAAACAGATTTAGGCAAGCACATACAAACTGGAGTTTTTGGAGCTGATATGAAAGTGTCATTGGTAAATGATGGACCTGTTACTATTTTAATAGATTCGAAGAATAAGGAATAAAAAAGCCCCAAACAATTAAGTTGAGGCTTTTAAAATTTATATTATAAACTCTTATTGATTGTGCACGTGGTGTTTTTCGTTGTGTTCTGAAACAATTTTGAAAAAATCTTCAGAACTAACTTCTTGTGTAGTAACACTCACTTTTGATTTTAATACGTCACGTACTTTTTGAGAAACGGCTAAGTTTATCATTTTTGAGCGGTAATCATCTTTTTGCAAACTTGGTCCCACTATACTTTCCAA
Source organism: Bacteroidia bacterium (assembly GCA_044353855.1). Classification (GTDB taxonomy): domain Bacteria; phylum Bacteroidota; class Bacteroidia; order UKL13-3; family UKL13-3; genus UKL13-3. The sequence goes on along the minus strand of JBILBF010000002.1, from coordinate 670,583 downwards.
CATTTCGTCATTAAAACCAGTAGTTGCATAAGCTCCAAACATGCTGCGGGTGTAATTCATAGCAGCAGCTTTAATATCCGCTTCATCCACTTTTAAACCAGCACTGTTTAATACTTTTTCCTCAAATATATGGTTGCGTAAATATTGTGCTTCGTGCGCGTAGTTATGGTCAACATTTTCTGTTGTAAACTTATCAGCATGTCTGTCCATTAGCCAACGTTTTAAAAATGCATCAGGTAATTGAATATTCTGTTTAGCAACTAATGAATCTGTTAATTCATGTTCAAATAGATGATCCGCTTGTCCGCCAAAGTATCCTTGTAATTCTGTTTTTAAACGAGCTTGTAATTCTTCTAGCGTATTTACGCTTCCATCGGTATAAGCTTTGTCAAATAATTCTTTGTTTACTTCTGCCAATCCGTTTCGTTTAATTTCATTGATAACCACTTTAAAGTTTTTGCCAATATCGCCAACAGTAAGTTTATTTATGCCCAATGCGTGTGAAATTTCAGTATCGCTGTTATCAAATAAATCAAATACGTTTACATCAACCTCTTTTCCTTTTGATGCACCCATAAATTCATTTTTAATGGCATCATTTTTAATAGATGACACTAAAATTGGAACAGAATCATTGTTTACGCCACCATCAACTAAATTTCCCTCTTCATCCAGCTCACTCATTTTAGTGTAAATAATATCAGCATCGGTAACTATTTCTTCTTCGGTAAGGGTGCCAAAACGTCTTTGCATACGGTCAATTTCATCTGCAATCATTGCATCTGTTATCAAAACTTCGTAACGGGTAAATACATCTTTATCCGAAATGTTTAATTCAATTTCTGGCGATAAACCAATATCAAACTTAAAAGTATAATCAGCAGTTTTAGAAAGTTGGTCAATTTTACTATCATCTGTTAAAACAGGTTGACCTAAAATATTTAATTTTTCTTGTTCTAAATAGTTAAATAATCCCTTGGATGCAGCAGCATTTACAGCTTCAAGCAAAACTGTAGTTCCAAACATTTTTTCAATCATTGATTTTGGAGCAGTACCAGGGCGAAATCCAGGAATATTAGATTTTTTTTGATAAGCTTTAAGCTTCTGGTCAATTTCTGGAGTGTAATCGGCACTGCTAATATTTACTGCAATCGTAGCATTTAATGCATCTTTCTGTTCAATTGTAACATTCATTTTATTCTGTTTTGCTTTTAAATAAAATAAGACTGACGTGAGTCAGTCTTATTTAGGGTTTACATTAAGTGCGCATGGAGGGACTCGAACCCCCACGCCTCTCGGCACCAGATCCTAAGTCTGGCACGGCTACCAATTACGCCACATGCGCTTAAGGGAGGGCAAATGTATACCTTTTTTTATATTTCACAAAAAAAGTAAAAAACAGTCTCAATATCAGTTTTGTAAATATTTGTAAGTACTCCCAAAGCCATATGAACATTGGGGGATAATTAATTAACTTCGCACACTGGAGATACATATTTATGGCAGAGTTGACTGACGCTGTTCTTGAAAATCAGCAAATAGTAAAGGCATATCGTAGTTTATTAAAGGCATGTAAACGGCAACTTGAACACGGTGATAAAAAATTAATACGCGAGGCGTTTAACTTATCGTTGGATGCACATAAAAATATGCGTAGAAAATCAGGAGAGCCATATATAATGCATCCCCTGGCAGTAGCTCAAATTTGTGCCGAAGAAATAGGATTAGGAACTACATCCATAGTGTGTGCATTGTTGCACGATGTAGTAGAAGATACCGAAATTAGTTTAGCAGATATTTCGCTTCAGTTTGGCAATAAAGTATCTAAAATTATAGATGGACTTACAAAAATTTCGGGTGTTTTCGATCAGCAAGATAAATCGATGCAGGCCGAAAATTTTCGTAAAATGTTGCTTACATTAAGTGATGATGTGCGGGTTATTTTAATCAAACTAGCCGATCGACTTCACAATATGCGGACGCTTGATTCCATGAGTCCAAAATCTCAATTGAAAATTGCAAGTGAAACACAATATGTATATGCTCCATTAGCACATAGATTAGGTTTATATTCAATTAAAACAGAACTCGAAGATTTAAGTACAAAGTATTTAGAACCTGATAATTATTCTTTTGTAAAGCATAAATTACAAGAAACTAAACTACAACGTAATCGATATATTAAACAATTTATTGAGCCCATTACAGAAGCATTAACCGATGGGGGAGTTATTTTTGAAATTAAAGGTCGGCCTAAGTCTATTCATTCCATCTTAAAAAAGATGAAGTCTCAAAATATTTCTTTTGAGGAAGTGTACGATTTGTTTGCCATACGAATAATTATCAATACAGAAGTTGAAAATGAAAAATCGGATTGTTGGAAGGCGTATTCTATTATCACTGATTTTTATCGACCTAATCCTGATAGGTTAAGAGATTGGGTTTCTTCTCCCAAGGGAAATGGATATGAATCGTTGCATACCACTGTAATGGGGCCTAAAGGAAAATGGGTAGAGGTTCAGATAAGAACATTACGCATGGATGAAATTGCTGAAAAGGGGTATGCTGCTCATTGGAAATATAAAGATGCAACAACAACTCAAAACAATGATGGAGGTTTGGAAGAATGGTTGACAAGAGTTAGAGAAGTACTGGAAAATCCAGAATCGAATGCACTCGATTTTTTAGATGATTTTAAGTTGAATCTATTTACAGATGAGATATTTGTATTTACGCCTAAAGGAGATTTGCGTAAGCTACCAACCAATGCTACAATACTTGATTTTGCTTTTGATATACATTCAGAACTAGGGTCAAAATGTATTGGTGGTAAAGTAAACAATAAGCTCGTACCAATTAGCTTTAAGCTCACTAATGGTGATCAGGTTGAAATCCTTTCGTCAACCAAACAAATGCCCAAAGAAGAGTGGCTGGAATTTGTGATTACTGCCAAAGCTAAATCCAAAATTAGAGATTGGTTTAAGCACGAAAAATTACGTGCATCGGCAATGGGTAAGGAAATAATAGAGCGTAAATTTGCTCAGGATAGAATTCAATTTACAAGTGAAGCACTAACAGAGCTTTTGTTCTATTTTAAACTACCCTCAGTAGCTGAATTATATTACCGTGTAGCAAATGAAATAATAGATAAAAAAGAATTAGATATTACTAACATTCTTGAACTCGTAAAACAACAAAAAAAGCAACAAGTATCAGATGCAAGAGTTGCAAGGGCAAATTCAAGTTCCAAACCCAACCCTAATATAGCATCGGATGCAGTAATTTTAGGGGATGATATTGATATGCCTTATTCGTTTGCAAAGTGTTGTAATCCTATACCTGGTGACGATATTTTTGGATTTGTAACTGTTGGAGAGGGAGTGAAAATACACCGTACGAATTGCCCCAATGCCATAGGACTTATGAGTAATTATGGATACAGGATTTTAAGATCTAAATGGGCCAATACTGAAAGCAAAACACGTGCGTTTATTACAACGATTAAACTCAATGGGATTGATGGTGTGGGAATTGTGAGTACTATAACGGATATTATTTCAAAGCAATTGCATATAAATATGCATGCAATCAGAGTGGGGTCTCAAGATGGAATGTTTGAAGGCTCTATTGAGTTAGAAGTTTTTGATACTAACCAATTGGAAGAATTAATGAATAAAATTAAATCGGCTAGTCCCTTAATTAAAGTGAGTCGAGAAGATGAAAGTATCAGAATATAGTACGATGATTTCAACATAAAATATTTCTTAACTACCAGTAAATTCAAGCTCTTCACAAACTTTTCCCCAACTTTTTTAATACAGTAAGTAAAATGTTATGTTGCAACACAATTATCGATCATTATTCATGTCATCCATTCAAGTTTCACCTGCTGTAAAAGAAGAAGTTAAAAGTCTGTTTATTCAGTTTTTGGAACAAAAACAGCAACGTAAAACACCCGAACGATTTGCCATATTGGATGAAATATACAGTAGTAAAGAGCATTTTGATGTGGAGACATTGTACGTACACATGAAAAACCGCAATTACAGAGTAAGCAGAGCAACAGTTTATAATACATTGGATTTATTACTTGATGCTGGATTAGTTGCAAAACATCAATTTGGTAAAAACCTGGCTTTGTATGAGCGTTCATTTGGGTTTAGGCAACACGATCATTTGATTTGTAACCAATGTACCCGTATTTTAGAATTTTGCGACCCACGTATTCAACAAATAAAAAATACAATGGGCGACCTACTCAAGTTTGATATAACAGGACATTCATTGCACTTAATGGGAAATCCCAAACGAGATGAAAAGGGAGTGTGTTTGACCTGTGGGAAAAATTGAAAAGGTCTTGAAAGACAAGGAATCTAGAGACGAGAAATCGGGAGATGAGAAAATCTAGAGACGAGAAATTGGAAGACAAGAAACCTAGAAACGATAAAAATATAATTATAGAACAAAGCTAAAGGCTAACTGCTTACTGCCAATGGCCGACAGCTAACAGTCAACAGCATAAAATAACAACAATGATAGACGTAGTATTAGGATTGCAATGGGGTGATGAAGGGAAAGGAAAAATTGTAGATGTATTAACTCCCAAGTATGATGTTGTAGCAAGATTTCAGGGTGGTCCAAATGCTGGACATTCGTTAGAATTTAATGGTCAAAAACATGTATTAAATACAATTCCCTCAGGTATTTTTCATGAGCATTGCGTTAATATTATAGGCAATGGTGTTGTAATAGATCCTGTTACCCTTAAAAAGGAGATAGAAAAAGTTGCATCATCGGGAGGAAACCCAATGAAAAACTTATTTATTTCTCAAAAAGCCCATTTAATTTTGCCTACACACCGTTTAGTTGATGCAGCAAGTGAAGCTCATAAAGGGGAGCACAAAATTGGTTCAACTTTACGTGGTATTAGTCCTACCTATCAAGATAAAATTGGCAGAAGTGGTTTGCGAATTGGTGATATATTATCTCCTAATTTTAAACAAAAATATGATGTAGCCGTTGCCAATCACAAGCAATTACTAGATAGATTCAATTATGATTATAACTTATCGGAATTAGAACCTGCTTTTTTTGAAGCTGTAGAATATTTAAAACAATTTCCCATCATTAATTCTGAATATGTAATTAACGATTTGATGAGTAAAGGTAAAAAAGTAATTGGTGAAGGTGCACAAGGTACATTGTTAGATATCGACTTTGGTTCTTATCCATTTGTAACTTCTTCCAATACCATAACAGGGGGTGTATGCAATGGATTGGGAGTTTCACCTCAAAAAGTAAATAAAGTATTTGGTATTTTTAAGGCATATTGTACCCGTGTTGGTAGTGGCCCATTTCCTACCGAACAAGAAAATGAAACGGGGGAAAAACTTCGTAAATTAGGTTTTGAGTTTGGAGCAACAACAGGTAGACCTCGAAGAACTGGTTGGTTAGATTTACCTACACTTAAATATGCTATAATGCTGAATGGGGTAACTGATTTGATTTGTACCAAAAGTGATGTTCTGAGTGGGTTTGATGAGGTTTTGGTTTGTGATGAATACAAAATAGATGGTAAGTTAACAAACGAAATTCCTTTTAATATAGCCGATGCAATTATTGATCCTCAATACAAAGCATTTAAAGGTTGGAGCGAAGACTTAACGGGTATTCGAAATTATAATGATTTACCAGCTACTTTCAAACAATATATGGATTATGTTCAATCTCATATTAATACTAAGATGAGCATGATTTCAATTGGCCCTGATAGGGAACAAACAATTTTTATGTAATAATTACTGTTATAAAAAAAACAGCCTCGTCAATTTATTGAACGGGGCTTTTTTTTGCTTAAAAAGTATCTAAAAAAGAAGGACCTTCTGATTGCTCAGAAAGTCCATTCTTTTTTTCATACCCCTATGAAGTAATTCTTACTCTGCGAAACGCTTTTCTGAACTACCTTACAAAGGAAGGTCTTTTTGGAGTATACAGCAATGTTTTTCTTGTTTATTTTTCTCTTTTTTTAAGTGGAAAAATAAAAGTATAAACGAGTGTTTTTACAATTTTAATTAGAGAGGGTGATTTTACAGGAAAGTCATTTTTGACTCAATTAGTCTAAATCATTAAAATTTTCTGGTGTTGTATCTTCAAAATGTTGTAAAGATGGCTCACCTAAAATGAGTAACATTTGTTGGATTTCATCAACCTTGTTTTTTTTATGAAGTTTTTCGTAAGCTACAACAAGATTTCGAAGTACTCTTTTGATTATATCAATATTGCTACATGCTTCAAAAAATTCTAATCGAGGTTCAATTTGCAATTGTTTCAAAAATTGTTCGAGGTTGGCTTTGCTAAATACAGCACCATTATTAAAGGCATTAATATAAAAAAGTATTTTCCCCTTATTGTTTTCACTTGTGCTTGTTTTGTTAAACGCATCGCTAATGTCAATTGTCGAATGTTCTTCTTTATAGCCAAGCACAAAATGTTGTGGGAGGTTTACTCCATATACGGGCATGTTTAATCGTTGAGCAACCAACATATATACCACTGCTAACATGATTGGATTTCCTTTTTTACTTTCAAGTACGTTATTTATAAAAGAATTAGAAGGATCATGGTATTTGTCTGTATTTCCTTTAAATCCATGAATAGAGTATAAAACATGGTTTACAATACTTATTTTTTCGAATGCACTAAAGTCATATCGCATCTCTAACCAAATATCCAAACGTATTTTGTCAATTGCATTAATGATAGACTGTTTTGTTAAATCTGGATAGCGGTATTTAGCAATAATATATAAGCCATCTAACAAATCGGGTGATTCACTTTTGCTCCAACTGCGCAGTGTTTCCAGTTCGTTTTCGAACTGTATTTTATGAATAATATTTTCAACTTTAAGTTGATGTTCGGGGTTTTGAATTACCTCCCATTCATTTTCCAAAATGCTAATTACACTTGGGCCAAGCGATAATAGTTTTTGCTCTACATGCTCGATAATTTCAGTGTCTTCATCATCAAGCAAGGCAATTAATGAAATAACTTCTTTGTCACTTAGCATACCAGTAGGAATTGTTATTTCTTAGCAGTTTTTTTAGCGGTCTTTTTTAATGGAGTTTTTTTTACTGTTTTTGTACCTTTAGTTGCACTTGTTTTTTTAGCTGCTGTTTTTTTGGCAGATTTTGAAAATGCATCAGGCACTTCAATTTCAATCATTTTTTTAATATCGTCTAACGAAATAGTAATAAGCTCTTCATTGGTATATTTTTCACCATCTTTTTTACGAGCAAATTTGATCATTTTTTTGCCAAATCGGATAAAAGCACCCCATCTTCCATTTTCGAGGGCAATTTTTTCATCGGGCCATTGTTGTATAAAACGATTAGATTCTTTCTCCATTTTTTTACCAATGAGCTCTTCCATTTGAGGTTGAGTGATGGTATCAAAATCATAAGCTCGGGGTATATTTATAAATAAATTATTCCATTTAATAAATGGTCCAAAACGGCCTTTACCTTTTGTAATTGGTAAGTTTTGGAATAAACCCACAGGAGCTTCAGCAGTTTGTTTTACAGTAATAACTTCAATAGCTCTGTTCAAGCTTACTTCCATTAATTCTTCACCCTTAGGAAGTGAAATAAATTCTTCTCCCCATTTTACATATGGGCCAAATCGGCCAATATTTACCGATATTTCTTTATCTTCAAATTGTCCAAGAGTACGAGGTAATTTAAATAGTTCAAGTGCTTCTTCTAATGTAATGGATTCAATACGTTGACTTTGTAAGAGTTTTCCGTATTGAGGTTTGGGTTCATCATCTACTGCATTTTCGCCTAATTGTACAAAAGGACCAAATTTACCGACTTTAGCATATACATTTTTTTGGCTAGAGGGGTCAATACCTAAACTTCTTTCACCACTTGCTCGTTCGGCAGTTTCGGTTGTTTTTAATACTTCTTTGTGAAATGGATTGTAAAATGTTTCAATCATCTTATTCCATTTTAATTGCCCATTTGCAATTTCATCAAACTCTTTTTCAACAGATGCTGTGAAATTATAGTCCATAATGTTTTGAAAATGTTTTGATAAAAAATCGGTTACAATCATTCCGATATCACTCGGGAACAATTTTGATTTTTCACTGGCATATTTTTCAGTTTTTACGTCACGGCTAATTTCATTTTTTTCAAGAATTAAGGATGTAAATTGACGGTCTTTGCCTTCTCTATCTTCTTTCAGAACATATCCTCTTTTTTGTACCGTACTTATTGTTGGTGCGTAAGTTGATGGCCTACCAATACCTAATTCTTCTAGTTTCTTTACCAAGCTAGCTTCAGTATATCTGGCAGCCGGTCTGGTAAATCTTTCAATTGCATCTAACTGTATAAGGTTAAGAGTTTCGCCAACAGTTAAAGGTGGAAGCATTTTACTATTATCATCATCACCTTCTTCATCCGTGCTTTCCATGTATACTTTCAAAAAACCGTCAAACTTAAGTACTTCACCCGTTGCAATTAAACTTATACCATTAGTTGATATTCCTACATTGGCAATGGTTCGTTCAATTTGAACTTTGCTCATTTGTGAAGAAATTGCACGCTTCCAAATTAAATCATACAATCTCTGCTCTTGAGCTGTTCCATCTACTTTTTGGTTTTCAAAATAAGTAGGTCTTATGGCCTCATGCGCTTCTTGTGCGCTGTCATTTTTAGTTGTATATCTCCGCGGGTTTGAATACTGTGCACCATAATTTTGGGTAATGGTATCTTTCGCATTTCCAATGGCTTGTTCTGATAAGTTTACAGAATCGGTACGCATATAAGATATCAGTCCATTTTCATATAATTTTTGTGCTACGCTCATGGTCTGTAACACAGAGTACCCAAGTTTTCTACTTGCTTCTTGTTGTAAGGTTGAAGTAGTAAATGGAGCCGAAGGTGATTTTTCGGCAGGTTTGGTTTCTAAATTTTGGATGGTGTAGGTTGCATGTTTACAACTTTCCAGAAAAGCTTGCGCTTCTTTTTCAGTATCAAATCGTTTGCCCAACTCTGCTTCCATTTGTTTGCCTCCAACACTAAACTTGGCAGTTACTTTAAAAGCCGAAGCATAACTAAATGCATTAATCTCTCTTTCTCTTTCTACTACCAGTCTAACAGCAACAGATTGAACTCTACCAGCTGACAGGCTACCTTTAATTTTTTTCCAAAGTACAGGTGAAAGTTCAAAACCTACAAGTCGATCCAATACCCTTCTGGCTTGTTGAGCATCTACCAAATGCTTATCAATTTTACGTGGATTTTCGATTGCTTTTAATATGGCAGGTTTGGTAATTTCATGAAATACAATACGTTTTGTTTTTTTATCTTCTAAACCTAATACTTCTGATAAATGCCATGAAATGGCTTCTCCCTCTCGGTCCTCATCGGAAGCTAACCAAACCATGTCGGCTTCTTTCGATAATTTTTTAAGTTCGGCAACTACAGCTTTTTTATCGGCTGATACTTCATATATTGGGTTAAAATTATTGTGTATTTGAATGGCCTCATCTCCCTTAGCTAAATCTCTAATATGGCCATAACACGAACGCACGGTATAGTCTTTACCCAAAAATTTCTCGATGGTTTTTGCTTTAGCTGGCGACTCTACAATTACTAAGTTTTTAGTCATTTTTCCTTTTTTTTCTAAACTTTACAGTTTGCGAGTATACTTTTTTTATACTGTAAAGTATCTATTTATATCCTCCGCAATCAGATTTCAAAGGTGAACCGAAAATCTTAATTTACCAATAACTTATGGCTAAATTGGGTTTCATTGCTTTTAAAATCAATTAAATACAGTCCACTGGAAAGATTTTTTTTGGGAATTAGAATACTTTGTTGGCCTGCTTGCAAGGATAACTCCTGCATCACGTATATTGTTTTGCCCATCATATCTTTAAGTGTAATGGTAACAGGTGATGTATGTTTTAGGTTAAATGTTATGGTTGATTGGTCTTCCATAGGGTTGGGATAAACTTCAAACGATAACTCTTTTTTTGCTTGTTCACCTATCCCTGTGGCTCCATTGGAGATAGTGAAATTATCGATGAAAATATTGTTTCCTCTTCGGTTTACAAATTCAAACCGAAACCGAGCATGATTGTATTGTTGGTATAAACTTAAATTTATAGAAACTTTTCTAAAGTCTGTCAATAAAAGAGGTATAAATTCTGTGGCTGTAGTATTTGCCACAGTAGCTAATGAAGTTCCTCTTTGCGCAAAAATACGCGTTTCGGTCATACCAAAATCGTTGCTAATAAATACCAACAACGAATCAATGCTTGCAGTTGAACGTTGTGCGTAAGCGTATCGAAACTCAAGAAATGGACTTCCAGTGGTTCTGAGTTCTATTTCAGGTGATTGAAATCCATCTCTTCCGTTGAAAAGCACTCTGTCATTGTTAAAGTTGCGCATATACATGCATGATGTTCCTGAAAAACTAATAGCATTATTTTGCTGCCAACCATTATTGGGATTGTTGAAATTGTTGATTTTCCATCCATCGGTTGTAAAAGAATTCCCTTCAAAATACATTGCGTATGGGGCTTTGATGCTGGCATTGGTTAACGGTAAATAGGTTCCATCTGCTGAGTTGATTCCTGCATAAGCCACATTGTTTATATTATTACCATATATAGTGTTTCTAAAAGATGCAAGCATGGCATAGATTCTCGATTTTTGACCTACGGTAAACAAGTTCATACAAGTACCATCCGAATAATCCATGTAGTTCTTAATTTGATCAGGTAAATCTGGAACATCATTTGAACAACTGTTTGCAGTTGCAGCTTTGCATCCATAATTTGCTTCTGCAACTGGAGGAGTATCACATACCTGATCGCCTTGTGAAGCGCAGTTATTAGTCGTTCCACCTGCACATCCATCTTGAAAAGTGTGGTACAATCCCAACCAATGACCTACTTCATGTGTCAATGTTCGACCACCTTGTGAACCTTGGCCTATGCCAACCACACCAACTTGGTCAGCTCGCAATACAATACCATCTGTAGTTGGTTTTGAATTTCGGGTCCATGGAAATTGAGCATATCCCAATACGGTTCCCGTTAAAGGTGTATTTGAAAGGTTAATTGTTTTAACCACCCAAATATTTAAGTATTTATTGCTATCCCAATAACTGAGCGGTTTTACAGTTGCATCATTGGCATTGTTGGTTGCCGCATTTCTTATTCTTATAATACCATCACTTTTATTTCCATTAGGGTCATATTGTGCTAAGCGAAATTCTACTTGAACATCACTTGCAACGGCTTCAGTGCTGAAGCCTGGTGTACCCGCAAGTTTTCGGTAATCTTGGTTTAAAATACGAAGCTGATTCATGATTTGTGCTTGCGAAATATTTTGCAAACTATCATCATGTATAATATGAAACACAACAGGGATATAAATAATGCCATTGCCTTTTTTGGTAAAACTATTTAGTTGGCTTCTCACATATTCATTGGCTTTTTGTTCGGCAATTTTGAGCTCAGGGTTTTGTTGGGTTTGCTCAGTATATAATTCGTCAGTGGCACATGGCACAAATTGTTGAGCCCATATTAAGTTTGTTAAAACAAATACACTTATTATACTGATACTAATTTTTTTGATCATGTTTAAACGTAATGAAAAGCCAGCATTTTTTGTATAGGCCAAATACAAAGAAAGGAAATTATGAATACCATGAAGATGAATTATTTCACTTAAAAGGTTGCACCTAAAACTATGCATATATTTTATTACGCAATAAATGGTCAATTACTACCAATGCTGCCATGGCTTCAACAATTGGAACTGCTCGTGGTAATACACATGGATCGTGCCGTCCTGTGGCTTCTAATAAGGTGTTTTCGTTTGTTGCCGTAATTGTTTGTTGTGCTTTGGCTATGGTGCTCACAGGTTTAAAGGCACAGTTAAAATAAATATCTTCACCATTTGATATGCCACCTTGTATACCTCCTGAGTTATTGGTATGGGTTGTTATTTTACCATCGGCTGACATAAAACCATCGTTTTGTTCACTCCCTTTTTGTGTTGCGCCTTCAAATCCACTTCCAACTTCAAATCCTTTGCAGGCATTAATGCTTAATATTGCTTTGGCTAAATCGGCATGCAATTTATCAAAAACGGGTTCACCTAATCCAGTTGGTGTTCCTTTTATTACACATGTAATCATTCCGCCAACACTATCTCCTTCGTTTTTTATGTGTTCAATTAGGGCAATCATTTGTGCAGCTGTTTGTTCATCAGGGCATCGTACGCTATTTTTTTCGGTAAGCGATAAATCCAATTCGGTGTATGGTTTTTGTACTTTGATAGTAGCAACTTGTGATACATACGCTTGAACAGAAATACCGTATTGAGCCAATAGTTGTTTAGCTATAGCACCAGCAATTACACGAGCCACCGTTTCGCGAGCCGATGCTCTGCCACTGCCTCTGTGGTCGCGTATGCCATATTTTTGTTGGTAGGTATAATCGGCATGCGATGGCCGATATATATCCTTCAATGTGTCATAGTCGGGTGAACGTTGATCAGTATTGCGCACGATAATAGTAATAGGCGCACCAGTTGTTTTTCCTTCAAATATTCCCGATAAGATTTCAAATTCTTCAGCTTCTTTTCTATCCGTTGTTAGAGCTGATTGGCCTGGTTTTCTGCGAGCTAATTCTTGTTGAATAAAAGCTATATCCAATTGTATATTAGGTGGACAACCATCAATAACAACACCCAATGCTGCACCATGGCTTTCGCCAAATGTGGTTATACAAAATAATTTTCCAAATGAATTGCCTGCCATGGTGTTTAAAAAATTCGAATATAGAAATTCGGAAGGGGAAAAGGATAATTACTTATCTGCTTAATTAAAAAACTCAACCTCAAATCCTACCGTTTTCAAATCATCCCAAAAATGCGGATATGATTTTTCTACCACATCTGGGTTTTCAATTACAATCTCATCATACACCAAAGCCAAAGGAGCAAATGCCATTGCCATGCGGTGGTCGCCATAAGTGGCAATATGTGATGGTTGACGCTGAATGGTTGATGAAGAAGGATTGAAGTTAATCAGCAATGCATTTTCGGTTGAGGTTATATCTAATCCAAGTTTGGTAAGTTCCGAAGTTATTGCTTGTAACCGGTTGCTTTCTTTAATGGCTAAGTTTTGCAAACCAATCAGATTTGTTTGGCTATTTGAGCTAGTAATCACAGCGGCAAGTGTTGGTGCTAAATCGGGATGGTGGACGAGATTAATTTCATTTGGCTGTTTGTTGACTGCAAACTTTATATACTTTTTCAGTATAATCCCGTTTTCAATTTCAATGGTCTCTACGCCAAATTTTTTCATGTGTTCTGCAATCACACAATCGCCTTGCAAACTCTTAAGTGATAAATGTGGTAGCTTAATTTCCGCATCCTTACTCAAGGCAACCATTTCATACCAATAACTAGCAGCACTCCAATCAGATTCAATGACGAATTGAGAATTGAGAATTGACATTTTTGATTGTTGAGGTTGAATTTTTTTTCGAAATTCGAAATTGGAATTCTGCTTTACTATGTCTATCCCGAAATTCTGCATCATTTCTCCTGTCATATCAATATAAGGTTGTGATGTTATGCCTTCAACAAGTTCAATTGTTAAGTCAGTTTTGCATAAAGGTGCAATCATCATTAATGCACTAACGTATTGGCTGCTAGCCGAAGCGTTTATGGTTATCGTTCCTCCTGTTAATTGTTTGCCTTTGATGTGCAATGGCGGGAATCCTTCTTCTTTTAAATAAGTAATATTGGCACCCAATTGAGTTAATGCATTTACCAATGCTGCAATGGGGCGTTTTTCCATTCGTTCATCGCACAAAAGTTGTACATCACAATTTTGTTTTGCAGCAAAGTAGGCAGTAAGAAAACGCATGCAGGTTCCCGCGTTTTTTACATTGATACTACCGCTGCCTTGTTGCAATGCTTGTTGCATAATTAAGGTATCATCAGCAGTTGAAAGATTTTGCAATTCAATAGTAGAACCAATTACATGCTGTAATATAAGTGCGCGGTTGCTCATACTTTTAGAAGCAGGTAGTTTAATGGTTCCGTTTAAAATTTTGGTGGGGTGAGAAAGCCTAACGGTTTTCATAAACTATCGTAAAAGTTGAGCGCAGCAGTAATTTGTGTTTCTGAACAAATATGATTGATACTGCCTTTGCCAATTTTTTTAAGTAGTGTAAAATTAATTTCATCGGGGTGTTCATTTTTTTTATCCTGCCTCATTAGTTTAATAAGCTCGGGCGATAAAATGGTGCGTAAGCTATATTTAGGAAAATACTGTGCAATAAAGTCTGTAATTTCTTTTAACTCTTTCATTGATAAATCCAGTTGGGTTTTGGATAAATAGGCTTCGCAAACCATTCCAATAGCAACAGCTTCACCATGCTTTAAAGGTTTTTTATCATTTTTGAGTGAATAAGCTTCAATAGCATGGCCAATGGTATGGCCAAAGTTTAAAATTTTGCGGTACGATTTTTCAAGTGGATCTTTTTTGATAACATCCAATTTTATTTTGATCGATCCATTGATTAGCGTACTCATTTTACTCCAATCATCAAACCCTGTTTTAACAATTTTTTCCCAATAGCTTTTATCTATAATAAGACCATGCTTAATCATTTCAGCAAAACCATTTAATAATTCATCTTTGGGCAAACTTAATAACAAGTCGGGGTTAATATAAATGGCTTTGGGCTGGTTGATAGTTCCTATGGCATTTTTGAGACCATTGTAATCAATACCTGTTTTGCCACCAATACTAGAGTCGACCATAGCAAGCAACGAAGTAGGCACATTGATATAATCAAAGCCTCGTTTAAAAGTGCTAGCGCAAAATCCACCAATATCGCTAATTACACCTCCCCCTAAATTAAGTAATACTGAATTCCTATCGGCATTTTGTTCTTGTAAATAATTCCATATGAATTGGGCCGTATCCAAACTTTTATGTTGTTCGCCACCTTGAATGCGAATAAGTTTGATGTCAAATAAATATTTGGTAAGTGCAGGAAGACAATATTTCTCTGTATGTTCGTCAACCAAAACAAAAACTTTGGAGTATGAACGTTCTATGAGGTTTTCGAGTAAAACCTCAAAAACATCGTTACCAATGAAAATACTGAAATCTTTTAAGTAGTATTCCTTCAAAATTTTATTTTTGCGCCAACGAATTTGATGATTTTAACTTAATATTCAATAAACAACCAATATATGTCACAAGCAGTAAACACGCAAACCGCTATAAATCTGAATTTTGAAAATACAGAAATCGCATTTCGTTCTAAGTCAAATAGTGATTTACAGCGCTCATTTCTGCTTTTTAAGGCAATTGGCTTCAATTGGTTGGTTAAAATGGGTCCACCATTAACCGAATTTGCATTTAAAGTTCATTTACCAATTGTAGGATTAATTAAGGCTACCGTTTTTAAGCAATTTTGTGGAGGCGAAACCATGGACGAATGTGATGCTACCATGAAACATTTGTATGGTTATGGAATTGGATCTATTTTAGATTACAGTGTTGAAGGGAAAGAAGCAGAAGAGGAGTTTGAACACACTACACAAGAAACACTTCAAACTATAACCAAAGCTGCCAATAATGATCATATTCCTTTTTGTGTATTTAAAGTTACTGGCCTGGCACGTTTTGGGTTATTGGCAAAAGTAAATGCTAAAGAAGCATTGACAACAGAAGAGCAAATTGAATTTGATAACATAAAAGATAGAGTAGAACGTATATGCCGCAGAGCTTATGATAACAATGTATGTGTTTTTATAGATGCCGAAGAAACTTGGATTCAAGATACAATTGATGGTTTGGCACGCGAGATGATGCTTAAGTTTAATACAAAATCAACTATTGTGTATAATACTATTCAGTTTTACCGCCATGATAGATTAGCTTTTTTGAAGTTAAGTTATGAAGATGCATTGAAACACAACTATTATTTGGGTATAAAATTGGTTCGTGGTGCCTATATGGAAAAAGAAATGGCCAGGGCCATTGAACAGAACTATCTAAATCCCATCCAACCCAATAAAGAAAGTAGCGATAAGGATTACAATGAAGGCTTACAATTTTGTATTGATAAAATTGATAAGATAAGTATATGTGCAGGTACCCACAATGAACAAAGCAGTATGCTATTGGCTAAGTTAATGCAACAAAAAGGATTGTTGCCCAACGATAAACGGGTATATTTTTCACAACTATTTGGCATGAGCGATCATATTAGTTTTAATTTATCGAGTGCAGGATACAATGTAGCAAAGTACTTGCCTTATGGACCAGTAAAATCGGTGATGCCTTATTTGTTTAGACGAGCAGCCGAAAACACTTCGGTAAAAGGGCAAACAGGAAGAGAACTCAACCTAATTGCCAACGAAACAAAACGTAGAAAGGGGTAATTTAATTAACGATTTTTATAGCGACTATCTAACTCAACCATGCTTGCAAGCAAAAGTGGATAATAAGCAATCCATATTATTCGGCCATCGCAAAAAGTGGTTACTACAGTTGTGCCAAAAACAAATACAATTCCTATCAACATTGCCCATGTAGCCAAAAATAAGGGCGTATGTTTAACCATTAACCAACCCATTTTTTTATTGAGCCATAAAAAAAGTATACCAGGCAAACCAAAACTCAATAATGGTGCAGCATACGAGTTAAATCGATGAGCATTTAGCCAAATAGCCTGTGTTGAAAATGTCCAAAATATAGGATTATTGGCTTCCGGGGAAGTATACGCGTATTGGCGCAATATGATATTGATGGCCATATACAACACAAATAATAAGATGGACCAACGAAGAGCTTGTTTGCTATTAAAAAACCAATTGTATACAAGCACAAATGGAAGCAACACAATGATTGTTTCTTTGGCTAATGCGCCCATTATAAAAGTAAGAATAAGGGCCCACAATTGTTGGGTAATGGTAACATAAATACCCAAACTTACAAACAACATAACGCCAGGATCTACATAGCCAATAGCTGTATAATAAAAGGTTGGAAACGAAAAGATAAACAACCAACAACCAAGCCAAGCTACGGCTGTGTTTTGAGAGAAATAACAAATGCTTTTAAAAAGAAAAAGTAGACTTATAGCTATACAAACACAATTTACTATGTTAATTGAAGTAAGCGGCTCAAATGGTAATATTGCGGCCAGAATTGGAACCAATATTCGCCAATTGGATGCGGGCCTTATTACATCTGATGGTGTTTCGCCTCTAAAGTATTCAACATATGCTTTAAAATAACGTGCATCGTTCAGGGGTCTATCAACGATGAGTGAATGACGGTTAAATCGGGGTAAAGTAACCAACAAAAAAAGTAGGACTGTAAAAGCCAGTTTGGTATAAAAAGGTTGTTTGTTGGTAAATGGAATGATTGCGAACATGTTACAATGTTGCATATCCAATTGAATGCTTTTACTGTAAATCAAATTTATTTTTTGGAAATAATGTAAGTGTCTATAAAATAGGTTTTAAAACTACCAACACCCCTGTTGATATGTGGTGTACAAGTCCGATTTTTGTTTGCCTTTCTTTGAAAAAACAGAAAATATAAAAATGTTTCACGAAAATTCTGGCGTGAAACTTTTAAAGCGATAAACTATACACATGGGAAAAATAATTTCAATCGTAAATCAAAAAGGAGGTGTAGGTAAAACTACAACAGCTATTAATTTGGCAGCTAGTTTGGCTGTATTAGAATATAAGACTCTAGTAGTTGATGCCGATCCTCAGGCTAACACAACTTCGGGCTTGGGGTTCGACCCGCAAAATGTGAAAATGGGTTTATACGAGGTTATGATTAACGATGTATTTGCTAAAGATGCATTGTTTAAAACCGAGTTTGATTATTTGGATGTATTGCCTTCAACAATTGATTTGGTAGGAGCCGAAATTGAATTGATCAACTTACCCAGTAGAGAACGCATAATGAAACATGCTCTCGAAAAACTAAGAGGAGAATATGATTTTATTATCATTGATTGTTCGCCATCCTTGGGGCTTATTACAACCAATGCATTAACAGCATCCGATTCAGTCATTATACCTGTGCAATGTGAGTATTTTGCCTTAGAGGGTTTAGGTAAACTCTTAAATACCGTAAAAATTATTCAAGCAGGATTAAATCCCGATTTGCAAATTGAAGGATTACTACTTACGATGTACGATATGCGATTGCGCCTAAGCAACCAAGTTGTAGAAGAGGTGAAAATGCACTTTCAGCAATTGGTATTTGATACCATCATACAACGGAATACCCGCTTAAGTGAAGCTCCAAGTTTTGGTAAACCAGTAATTGCTCACGATGCAGAGTGCAAGGGAACTGTAAATTACTTGAACCTTGCCAAAGAGTTGTTGCAAAAAAATGGATTAACCAAAATGAACCAACAATTTGAACCACAATCTTTGAATTAGTAAGAAATTAGTAAAAAATTTAGTAGTTAGTAAGTAAATAATTTTAAAAAATCTGCGATATCAGTGAGATCTATTGGAAACGTTCCATATAGACAATGAACCGCAAACAGCAAACCGATAGAATATGAGTAATCCAAAACGAAATGCATTGGGAAGAGGCTTAAGTGCTTTATTGGAAAATGCAAGTACAGATGTAACCACAACTGACCCCAAACCAGCTAATGCCATTAGCGAAATACTGATTAGCCAAATAGAAGCGAATCCATTTCAGCCTCGTACTGAGTTTGAACAAGCTGCCTTAAACGAGTTAGCCGAATCGATTAAAATACATGGCATTATACAACCCATTACTGTTCGTAAAATGGGGTATGATACCTATCAAATTATTTCGGGTGAGCGAAGAACACGAGCTTCCATTATAGCAGGATTAACCAAAATACCAGCTTATGTGCGTGTGGCAAACGATCAAGAAATGCTAGAGATGGCATTGATTGAAAATATTCAGCGCGAAGAATTAAACCCAATAGAAATATCATTAAGCTACAAACGCCTTATTGATGAATGTAGTTTAAAACAAGATGAATTGGGTGAACGAGTTGGTAAAAACCGCACTACGGTAAATAATTATTTACGTTTGTTACGATTACCCGATTCGGTGCAATTGGCACTTAAAGAAAAAGCTATTTCAATGGGGCATGCACGTGCAATCATTAATGTAGAAGATCCCCAAAAACAAGAATGGATGTTGGAGCAAATGCTCGCAAACGAGCTGAGCGTGCGCGATGTTGAAGGGCTTGCACGACAAGAGAATGCAACTGTTTCTAAAAAAGCAGATAAGCCCGTTGCACAAAAAAAATCAGAAGTATTGGTGGAGTTTCAACAACAACTATCGGGTAAGTTTAATACCAAAATACAGATTAAAGCAGATGAGAAGGGGAGAGGCGCAATTAAAATACCTTTCCGTTCGCAAGCAGATATGCAAAGGATATTGGAATTATTGGATTAGGACGATTCTTTAATGTGATTGGTAAAAAGCAACTTTATAAGTTGCTTTTTTTATGGGATGTATGATTCGCAAATAGCGTTTTTTATAAGCCTCCATTCGGCAAATAATTTAACTAGTTCCATATAGTTTTATAAGCTTGATAGTGATTTTTCTGTTCTAAAATAATTGTAAAAGAGTATTTAGGAGTTGCGTTAAATTGGGTTAATTTTTATATTCAGCTATATTTGCCCTTATACCATTTATTAGGCGTGAGGGCATTTTTGTTTGTATGTATATTAGTTTTTGCTTTATCGGTTACCGCCCAGCAGCCGGAGTTGGTTATTGGTGCATCCAAAGATTCGATAGTACGTAAAGAAAATACCCAACCTCAACCAGTAATAGTAGCACCCAATACAAGTGAACAAAATATTGTTTTGGATACACTTGGTCCACGCAAACATTCGCCCAAAAAAGCAGCCATCCTTTCTGCAATAATACCTGGAGCGGGGCAAGTATACAACCGCAAAAACTGGTGGTGGAAAGTTCCTATTATATATGGAGGCGGAGCAGCTTTGGTTTATGGAGCAATATTTTACCAAAAAAATTATTTGGATTTTAAACGGGCCTATGAATTTTCTGTTCTTAATCCGGGAGTTCCCACAGGTAATCCTCGTTTTGATCAATACAGCGATGATGCAACCCTCATCGCATATCGCAATACCTATAAAGATTCGCGCGATCAGTGTATTATAGGGCTGGGATTGTTGTATGTACTACAAATTGTAGATGCCTCTGTAGAAGCACATTTTTTTGAGTTTAATGTAAGCGAAAACTTATCTTTGAACATACAGCCTCAATTTGTATGGAATGGGCCAATGAGTTACACCGGAGTTCAGTTTAATTTAACATTACACAAATAGCCAAACATAAAAGATATGAAAATAGCGCTTCTTGGATACGGAAAAATGGGAAAAGCCATCGAAAAAGTGGCTACTGCCAAAGGCCATACTATTGTGTATAAAGTAAACATGGAAAATGCATTTGATTTTATGCCCATTAGTTTGCAAAATGTAGATGTTGCAGTTGATTTTAGTATGCCAAGTGCTGCAGTTGATAATATTTTAAAATGCTTTGAAGCCAAAGTTCCTATTATAGTTGGTACTACAGGTTGGTACGACCAATTTGATATGATTAAAGAAAAATGCTTGAACGAAGGACAAAGCATGGTATACTCAACAAACTTTAGCATTGGGGTAAATATTTTTTATAAGCTCAACAAAATTTTAGCTAAAATGATGGCCGATCATGATGATTATGATGTGATGATTGAAGAAATACACCACACGGAAAAAAAAGATTATCCAAGTGGTACAGCATTATCCCTAGCCAATCATATATTGAATGAAAACAAAGTAAAAAAGGAGTGGAAAGGTAGGTTGTTGTATAATGAAAACATGCCTGCCCAAAGTGTAAAGAGCCACGAGTTATTAATAGAATCAAAAAGGGTAGGTGATGTTACAGGCGATCATACGGTAACATACGAATCGGTTATAGATGAAATTGAAATTACCCACCGTGCAAAATCACGGTATGGCTTTGCAAAAGGAGCAGTGCTTGCCAGCGAGTGGATTCATGGAAAAAAAGGATTGTTTACCATGGAAGATATTTTGAACTTGTAGTTTTGATTATAGGACTTTTCGGTTTTTTTGTAAAAGTAGTTTATGATTTATTAATAGTACAACTCAAAACAACTTTAACATATCTAAAAACTGAAAACCGAAAACCGACTAACACCAGCTTTTGTCCATTTATCAAATTTCTCTAATAACAATATATAAATAACGTTTACTAAAGGTAAAATATAACAAATAATGTCAGCAACAGATAATAAAGATCCTCAGAATATGATTCACAAATTTTGGAATACAATGGAGCCTAAAGAACGTAGTAGTTTTTGGCTTATGTCGGGTATTAACTTGTTTTTCTTTTTGGTAATGTCCACTTTTGGTGGAGCTCATTTGGCTATTACATTTTCTTTTTTTGTTTTAATTCAAATAGCTATTATTGGATTTTATCTTTTGGCTCATCGATTTCCGCGCAAAACGCGCATCCGTGAA
Source organism: Bacteroidia bacterium (assembly GCA_044353855.1). Lineage (GTDB taxonomy): Bacteria > Bacteroidota > Bacteroidia > UKL13-3 > UKL13-3 > UKL13-3. Next base: position 648,960 of record JBILBF010000002.1, on the reverse strand, counting down.
TGGCTTGATGCTATTGGTTTTGCAGTAGTTGCTGCCACCCTCATTCGCACATTTTTTATCGAAGCCTATACCATTCCTACCTCTTCAATGGAAAAGTCTTTATTGGTAGGCGACTTTCTGTTTGTAAGCAAAGTAAACTATGGTGCTCGCACACCCATGACTCCTATTTCATTTCCCTTTGCTCACAATACAATGCCTGTGCTGGGCACAAAATCATATGCAGAGTTTTTTGAAATGCCTTTTTTTCGTTTGCCCGGTTTTCAACAAGTAAAAAATAATGATGTGGTAGTTTTTAATTATCCATTTGAAAATGGCCGGCCAGTAGATAAGAAAGAAAATTATATTAAACGTTGTTTGGCAATTGCAGGCGATACCATTAGTGTAATAAACCAGCAAGTATTTATCAATGGAATAGCAGCCGAAAATCCTCCTAAAATGCAATATAAATATTATGTAAAAACGGATGGCACAGGTTTTAGTCAAAAGTTTTTACGTGAATTGGATATTACCGAAGGTGGTGCACTATCTGATAAAGGTGATTTTGAAATTATTTTAACAGCCGATTCTAAGAAAAAAATACAACAACAATCAAATGTATTAGAAGTAGATTCTACTATACAACCTGCTGGTGAATTTGCGAATTATATCTTTCCGTTTCGCAAAGAAACTCCTTGGAACGTTGACTATTTTGGCCCTCTTTACGTTCCAAAAGCTGGAGCTGAGATAACACTTGATACACTTAATTTTTATATGTACGAAAGAGCCATAAAAGAATACGAAGGACATCCAACATTTGAAATGAAAGACCATAAGTTTTATATGGAAGGGAAAGAAATTTTAACCTATCAGTTTACGTACAACTATTATTTTATGATGGGCGATAATCGCCACAATTCAGCTGATTCACGCTTTTGGGGTTTTGTACCCGAAGACCATATTGTGGGTAAAGCTTTGTTTGTATGGATGAGTTGGGATACAAACGGAACAGGAATTCATAAAGTTAGGTGGAATAGATTGTTTAGGGGAATAAACTAAGAATATCGAATACTTAATATCGAATTAAATAATAAACGTAATAAATAATAAAAAAATCCGAATGCTGTTTGTGTATTCGGATTTTTATGCCTTAAAACCATCAAATAGTTTTTGCTTTACTTTAATTTCTCCGGTAACCAAATTATTAAAATTTTTCAATTCATCTTCAGCATATTGATGCAAGGGTTGCAATTGCTCTTCGGTAAACAATCCACTGGCTTCAATTAAAGCTTGCGCTACATTGTATTGTGGCAACATTTTGCCATCATCTATTTTAATACAAACACCCAAATGTTGTTGTGTAAAAGCCATACAAAAAATACCTTCAGCTCCAGTTTTGCCAATTATATTGGGTGCTGTTATGTTCATCATATCAGTGCAATAACGACCAGTTCCTGCCACCATAAAGGGGTATTTGCTAATAGCGTCAATAATGATTGAACACGCATTTTGTATTTTATCATCTAAATGTTTGGGAGCAACTAAATTTTTAAATCCCAATGCTTGGTTATACACAGGTACCGAAAAAATAGGTGCAGAGCATCCATCTAAGGCCGTAATCATTTTTTCTTTAGGATATTCATATAACAAACTGCATACCTTTACTATTTCTTGTTGCAAAGGATGAGTTGGGTTGGTATAATCATCCGTTGACCAACCATTTAAAATACAAGCAGCCAACATACCTGCATGTTTTCCGCTGCAATTGTTATGAATTTGTTGTGGCTTTTCATTGGCTTTAATTAGTGTATTTGCATCACGCTTTGAACTTGGATATTGTGGGCCACAATGTAATGCGGTTTTATCTAAACCAATTTTGGAAAGTATAGCATTTACAACTCGTAAATGTTCAGGTTCTGCATTGTGGGAACCACACATAATAGATATTTCTTCCAACGTAAATCCAAATTTAGCAATGCCACCTCCCACAATGAGCGGAATGACTTGTAACAGTTTCATAGCACTCCTCGGGAAGGTTATTTGCTGCATATCGCCTAGACTGAAAACAACTTCCCCCTTATTATTTACAACACAAACCACACCTCTATGAAAACTTTCAAGCACATTGTTGCGGTAAATTTCAACTAAAATAGGATTACAAGTTTTTTCTATCATATTATTTTACACTATCAGTTTTATTAAACTTACTAAACCAGTAAACAAAGCCAAAATCAAAACAATTTTTTTAAAATAAGTAGTGGGTATTTTTTGCAATAGAACTTTACCCAAATATGTACCTACAAAACTTACTATCATCAGCAAAGGGATTAAATAAAGTAGCTCTGTATGAACAAATCCATTAGCATAATAGATGATACTTCTACTGATATCAATACCTAAATCGATTGATGCTGAAGTAGCTATAAATACAGTCGACTTTAAATTAAATGCTGTCAGAAAAATCCCACGAATTGCTCCCCCAGTTCCAACAATTCCGGCAATAAATCCTGAAATTAAACCACCTCCAATAGCATTTTGAGTTGAAGGATAGATTTGACTATTTTTAAAAATAAGCAGTATAATACTGATTATGATGATAAATATGGATAATGATATTTCTAATGTTTTACTCTGAATATATTTACTTAAAAATGCCCCTATGATTACAAATACTACTGCTGGTATGCCCATTTTTAAGAGTAATATTGAATCTATTCCTTCTTTAAATAAAGCTATTTTACTGATATTACTTGATACATGAAAAAGAGCTGTAATGCCCAATACTGTTTGGAAATCAAAGAAGAATGAAGCTATAGGCACAAAAAACATTGAAGAGCCAAACCCTCCAATTGTTCCAAGTATTTCGGCTGCTAATGCAAGGAGTAAAAAATATACTAGACTTTCTGTAGTCATTAATAACGTATTAAATATTTTTGTGGTTCAATGGTAATGTCAAATGATTTTGCTAAAAGATGTTCGCCATCTAAATGTGCTTGTAAAGGATGATTACTTGTTATCGTAATTTTTTTTGCCTGTTTATACTTAATAAAAGTTAATGGTTTATCTAAATGTTTACCTTTTTCCAGTATAGGTAAATATTTTAGACGTTGTAATAATGATATTTTTTTTACAACTATACATTCCAATAATCCATCAGTAACACTAGCCCTAGGAGCAACCTTAAATCCACCACCATACGTTTTTCCATTTGCAGCTGATAACATGAACAAGGAAGTTTCAAAAGTTTCACCATCAACTGTTAGGGTAATATTACTTTCTCGGTAAAATAATAATAGACTGATAACCGTACTGTAATATGCTGCTTTACCTCTGAATAAATTTTTAGCTAATAATTTTTTAACTACCCAGCCATCAAATCCAATTCCTACACCATTCATAAATAATGTATCGTTACATTTTCCTGCATCAATATATTTAGGTTTGCCAAATAAAGCTGTTTTAATATGTTCTTCTATCGTTTTTTTGCCAAACAATAATTCACTAAAATCATTTCCTGTTCCACATCTAATTATCCCAATTGGGATGGGTATTTCCTTAAAGTGATTTACAGTATAATTAATTGTCCCATCACCACCCATTATAATTAAGTCAGAAAATGCGCTTAAGTTATGAGGAAGTTGTTGGGTAAAAACTTCATAAGTAAATTGATGTTGCTGAATGGTATATACTACTTTAGGTAACCATTTTAACGGTAAGCCTTTTCCCGATTTTGGGTTACAAACTATTGCTATATGTCGGGTTGATTGCAAGTTAAAGTAAATTATTCGTTGATAATACCCTTACCTTGGCGTATAATAATGGGTTCATCTCCAGTACAATCAATGATGGTTGACGGCTCATTTCCACCCGCTCCGCCATCTATCACTAAGTCTACATTATGTTCAAATTTGGCATTAATTTCTTCCGGGTCTGTCATGTATTCCAATATGACATCATCGTGGTGAATCGTGCTTACCACTAATGGCATTCCGAGTTCGTAAACAATAGTTTGTGCAATAGTATTATTGGGTACACGTATTCCAATTGTTTTTTTATTTCCGCTAAAATATTTTGTTACACTGCTATTAGCATTTAAGATAAAAGTAAATGCACCCGGTAAATTATTTTTGAGTAATCTGAAAATAGCTTTATCAATAACAGCTGTATAATCGGCAATATGCGAAAGGTCAGAACAGATTAAAGAAAAGTTGACTTTTTCTGGTTTTTTGCCAGCATTTTTTGCCATACGTTCTATTCCCTTTTTGCTATCCAATTTACAAGCCATAGCATAAATTGTATCAGTAGGTATAATAATTACGCCATCTTTTTGCAATACATCAATTGCTTTTTTAATGTCGCGCAAGTTTGGGTTTTGTTGATGTAGCTCCAGTATCATACCCGAATATAGTGAATTGTTTTACCAAAAAGAGATAATATTTTGTTCTCTTTTTTTGGTTTTACCTATTAGAAATGATTGTAAGTATAAGTACGTTTAAATACTATTTAATTAATGCAAGACCTTCTAAAGCAGATTTATCGCTTGGTGAAATTAAAAGTACTTTTTTAAACAACATTTTAGCTTGTGGCAATTTACCTAAACGATAACTAGTCCATGCATACATAAGTAGTCCATCATAATCAATAGGGTATGCATTTACTACTTTTTCAAATAGGCTATATGCTTGTGTATATTTTTTACGGTTGTAATAAATAACACCAAGCTTATAGTTTACTGAACTGTTTTTAGGATCAATTTTTAAAATACTAGTATATTGTGTAACCACATCATCCCACTTACCAAGTGCTGCAGCTGGATATACATAACCCAATCTTGGTTCTAATGCATAAGGCATTAAATTAATTGCTTTTTGATAGTAAACAGTTGATTCAACATATAAACCACTCATATATTTGAGATAGGCAATTCTAATTGTACACTCATAACTTTTTGCTGTATATGCTTTTTCCATACTTTGAATAGCACCTATATAATTACCAACTCTTTCCTGAGCATAACTTTGTTCAAAAGCAGATTGTAAAGCATCTTGTGCAAACAAGATGCTAGATGAAATGATTAAAGTTGCAATGATGATTCCTTTTTTTATCATAATAGTTACATTAAAATATTTTTTTAAATCCAATTAAACCCATGTTATATGTATAAGGTGTTTCAAACACGTTTTCAACCTTTTTTTCGTGCAAGTATACACCATACATTATCCACTTAGTTGTCATATTCCAATTTACAATACTCATTATTCTATCTTTTGTAAGATCAAATGAATTGTTTACCAAATAACCACTTTGTTCGGAATAAAAACGAGTGTTTGCTCTTAAATAAGCAAGTGTAATTGAAACAGATTTTATGGGGAATACTGTTGCCGAGTATGAAGCAGTTAGTACATTTTTTTCTGTTAAATAATTAAACGTTGTATTCAGCGATACTGTATTATTTGAAAAAGGAAACCAAGTTATCGCTGGTTGAATTTGGAATTGGGTTTCTTGATTTAGGGTTGAGTTATACATTCCTATATTATACAAAATCGATTTGTAAAGTTTTGAAATAGATAAGCCAAATATAACTGGTTGTCCATTAAGTGCTGAGTCGGGAATTAATTGGGTGGAGTTTTTAATGTTAAATTGTATCCAATGAAAAGCTGGTGAAAGATTCCAGTTTTTACGAAGGGGTATAGTAGCCATTATAAAATATTGAAATTGAGTTGTATTACCGTAATACGCATTTTGTTTTAAATAACTAATAGCATTATATATTGTAGTTGAACGGATGCGAAATCCAAATCCTACTTGCCCATAATATAATGGTTTATAAATAGTTTCATCGTTACACTTTTTATAACCTGATTCAATATTAGCCATGTATATAATTGGCACACGATATTGGTATTCTTTTAAAGTGTTGTTTGTTATTATTTTGTTGATACGAAGTGCTTGTGGATATTGTCCTAGCTTTATATAATTAGCATAAAGTTGTGGAAGTACATTAGAATCATTTGGGTAATTTTGTTGTGCTAGCTGTAAATAATACTGCTCTTTGTATGTTTTTTGCAATGCATTAGCAGCAATAGCGGCTCTAAGATATAAATTATAAAACCCTTCATTACGCTTTAAAATTTGGTTGGTCGAATCCAATAATGAAGCCCAGTTTTTTTCTATATACTGGTTGTACGTTATAGAATCTAAAGCAGCTGTTTTAATATCAACCTGAGCTTTTGCATTACCATAAATTACAATTAATATAAATCCAATGGCAAATCGATACATGTTGCTTTAAGTTGAATTGTGTTGTGTTGTGTAATACTCCATTGACTTAGTTTATTATCAATAAAGTTTAACTTATATGACTTTTGTTTGACTGTAAAATTTCCAACTAAGGCTTTAACCTCTGTTTCAATAAGAATGTCATTTGGAGCATACAAGTTATCTATACTTTTAAAAGTTGAAGTAAAATTAACCGTTAAAAATTGGTGAAAAGGTGCAATAAAATCCTGAAACCAAAGCGACAATGTATCTTGAAAATAGGTTGCCGACAGTGTATCTTTAATTTCCATATCAGGATAATAACCGAGTAATATTTTTTGATTGGCTAAATAAAAATTAAACAAAAGCGATTTTTTATCTCCAAAAAATGAAGTGAAATAAAATAAGGTTCCGTTATTTATAAAGTAAGCTGCCGATTTAGTTCTTGGACAATATAAATAGGTTTGATTCCAGGCATTAACATTACATTCCCAAGTTATAATTTGTTTCTTACCATTTGTGTCTTCCACCTCATAGTGTGTATTTTTACCAGGAATAAAATGGTAGGCATTAACTAAAAGTGGGGTTGCTATTGGATAATGGATATGAGCACTTGCCGAAGGAATTTCAAATGCATGAAAAGTGTACTTTTCATTTTGTCGGGTTATGTAATAACTCAACGGATAGGCTAGTGTTTTAGAACCAATATAAGGTGTTTGTTGAATTTGAAAATGTAAGTGAGGTTCAGGTGATCGACCTGAACTGCCGCATGTAGCAATGAGTTGCCCTGCTTTTACAAAATCATTGATTTGAAAATGCAATGATTCTTTTTTTAGGTGAGATAATTTACTGTATAAACCATCTGCATGTTTAATAACTATAGTATTTCCCCAATTATGTTGGATATCTATTTCGCCAATCGGATTGTCATCAATTCCATCCAAAACAGCTACAATATATCCATCTGCTGGAGCTAAAACGGGTAAGTTGAAACAATAAAAATCGGTTATTTTTTCACCAGGAAGTTTAAATGTATGTTGTGTTTCATCCACTACCACAAAATCTAAAGCATACTTCCAATCTTCTTTATGGGTAATTGTACCATTATAGCCCTGCGATACAAACCATTCACCTAAAAATGGAATGCGAATATTAATGAATGTGCTGTCTTTAAATCGGGAGATATTATTAGTATAATGATAGAGGTTTTTTTCAGGAGAAAAGTATTGATAAGGAACTAATATCAAACGGTTAAAATGCACTCGTTGATTGAGCAACATAATTATTAAGATTACAGTAAGTGAAAATGGTAAAGAATACAATGGCAATTGATGTACACTTAATACACCATTAAAGCCACTGATAAAAAGTCCAATAAGAGGCATTGTAATGATTGCAAGTATAAAGGATGCTTTAGATGGAATTAAATAAAAACCACCTAGGGCAATTGCAGTTAAGATAAAATTAAATCCAATATAACTGTAGTAAAGCTGCGAAAACTCTCCTGCAAGGCTGTAATAAAATAGATAACCAATAATGAATCCAATAATAGATAAGACAAAAGCGATTCTTGACCAAATGATTAAACCAATTAAAATGATACTTCCAGATATAATATTGTATTGAAAAAACACTGCTGAAATTGATTTTAAATACACATCTACAAGAGAGGGTAGCTGCATGTTTTCAATTGTAGTCATCCATTCTACCATTGAATTTCCTCCAATATTGAACCACTCGTTCATTCTATATAATCCACGTTCACTCATTTCTACATTGGTAAAGGATCGCAAACCAATAGTAATAATCCAAAGTGTTACCAAAAAAGATAAACTCAATGACGGTAATCGGTATTTAGCAAAAATTGTTGCAAACCAAATTGCCATTAATACACTTAAAATTGATCCAAAAGTGAGTATAACAACATAGCTTAAGTTAAAGCTATATTGTGAGCCCAATACCATTCCGATCATTAAAGCGTTATAGCTATACACACCTAGACTTAATGCGCTTCTGTCTAATCCAATCCAATAAGAAAATGTAAGAGCAACTACAGTGGCGACAACACCACTTAATCCAGTTATTGGATTAACAAATGATGATAGTAACAAAAGCCAAGCAAAAACTTTATTGTCTGCAAAAAAAAGCTGCGAATAGCTATTGATAAAACCTTTACCAAATATGTTTAAGATATTTTTGATCAACGTTTTTTATGCTTTAGATAAAGAAGGTGCAAGTTTATGGTTTTTTAAAAAATCGGGCATTACTTCATTTGCTTCAATATTATCGAGCGTTTCTTTACTGCGAATTAGATGTGTTTTTCCATCTATTCCTAGCAATACAACGGATGGTCTCATTGAAATAAACTGCATCCATTGAGTCATATTATAGGCACCTACGGTATGCACTACAACATGGTCATCCTTTTTTAATGGTGGCAATGTTACATTACTTCTTACTACATCAATATTCATACACAATGGTCCATACATAACTGTATCTTCTGTATAGGAACTAAATTCTTGAGCAGGGCTTATTTTATGGTCGTACCAAAACGCGGTAAAAAGAATGTTTACCCCAAAATCCATAATGGATGCTCTACGTCCATCACTCAATCGTTTATTTGCAATAACGCTTCCTAATAAATAGCCAGCTTCGTCTATAAGTGCTCTGCCTGATTCTAAAATAAGTAAGGGTAAATCTTTTTCAACAAAACCTGCATTTAATAAAGCGGTACTAATTGCTTCAGCAAATTGGTCAATTGTAGGAACGGTGTCTGCACCCGGAAGATATGAACCTTTTAAGGTATTTTTAGAGGCAAAGCCTCCACCCATATCAATGTATTTAATTGTTTTACCAAACTTCTTTTTAATGCCTAGTGCAAGATCAGAAAGTTTGTAAGCTGCTGTTGCATATGCTTGTGGCGATAACATAAATGTACCAATATGACTGTGTACACCCACCAATTCTAATCTATCTCCTAGTATAATTTTATTTATGGCATCCCATGCTTGTCCATTTTCGTAGTTAAACCCAAATCTATCCCACATAGGATAAATGCCTGTATCCATATTAACGCGAATGGCAACATTTGGACGTTTATTCATCTCTTCAGCAATTTCAGTTAAGCGATACAACTCATCCAAATGATCAATATGAATAGGAGAATTATGATTGATAGCTGAACGTAAATCCTCATCTGTTTTATCAGGTCCATTAAAAATAATTTTATCACCTGGCACACCATTGTTAATTGCTTTCTGGTATTCAAACCCTGAAACAACTTCTGCCCACGAACCTTCTTGATGGAAAATATTACAAACGGCATTAATGTAATTTGTTTTATAACTCCATGCAAACTGAACCTTTGGATAACGCGTTTTAAATGCCCTAACAGCTTCTTTATATGTATTGCGTATGGTTTGTTCGCTTAATACAAATACGGGTGACCCAAACTCTTTAATAAGCTCTTTTACGGCAAATCCATCTATATGACTTACGGGTGCATATTCTGTTTTAGTGCCAAATTTATTCATTAGTCCAGTATTAATTCTTTGAATTAATGGGCGTTCATATAATTGTTTTTTCATATTCAATTTTTTTATGGTAAGTTTTTTTTAAAGTTCTCCCATGGTTGAAATAGTTTCAAATTCTTTAAGGTCAACAATTTGATCATATGAATACCGAACAAACATTTTGCCTGATTCATATTTTTCAAATGGTTTTACATTTTCTCCTAGGGCTAATTTTACCAATGCTTCTGGATGATTTTGGCCAGCACCAACTGCTAAATATACCCAAGCTGGGAAACGTGGATTTATTTCGATTAAATAATATTCATTTCTATCTGTTCTGATCATTTCCAGTTCAAACCCACCTCTCCATTTGTTACCATTTACCATTCTTTTGGCTAAGTCCATCAAATTAGGGTCTTCTAATGCTACCCCGGCCCAAGCTTTTCCCTTATCTGTGATATAGGTTTTACGCATGGGTACTGCTCCTATCAGATTCCCTTTTCCATCTCCAATTCCTGTGAGGTTTACTTCTGTGCCTTGTGTGAATTGTTGAATGATAATTGGTAATCCCCATTTACTGCTTATTTTATTAAAATAGCCCATTGCTTGATCGGGAGAATATGCAACAGATGCATCATAATATTTTCCTTTTACAACCAATGGGTATCCAAATTCATAAGCCAAATTGTGAATTTCAGCCATGCTGTTTATCATTTTGCTTTTCGGTACTTGAATATTGTACTTAATTCCAAAATCTGCTAACGACCATTTTTGTCTTTCTTCAAACTGTTCAAGTGTTGGCAAAAAAGAGCAAATTCCCATTTTTTTTAACGTGTCTTGAAGTTTGATAAAGTTGAATAATTCTGCATCAAAGTTTGGAATAATTACATCTATTTTTTCTATGTGATGAATATATTCTAGCCTAGTAAGTAAACTGTTTTGCCCTGCAGTTGGCAATGGTATTTGATACGTTTTATCTACCAAATCGTGCATGTATATACCTGGCTCAAGAGCATCATAAGATAATCCAATAACGCGTACATCAAAAGCTATACTGTCTTTTAATGCTCTAATTACTGGAATTCCAGGGCCTGGACTATCAATATTATTTAAACCTGTAACAGCTATTGTAAGTTTACGCTTGTTCATGGTATTCGGTGATGTTAAATTGTTCAATCATTTTCATAAAATCGTACAAGTCTTTTTCAATAGTTTCCTTATCCGTTTGAAAATCATTTAACAATCTTTTTTTAATCTCTTCTTCAGATTTTCCATCTTTAAAATCCTTCAGAATGCCTAATCCTATTGGATTTACCGAAAATGAATCACCAGTTGATGGATTAAACACAAATCCTGTGTCGCTCAAGGCGAGATTTTTTAATATTTTCATTGTATGTTAAATAGTTAGCTATAAAATTAAATCTTAAAACTATGGCAGTGGCTGGTTTTCATGTGTACCATGTTGTTCATGATCTCCGATAGGTTCATGCGTTTCTCCTTGGCGATGAGGTCTCATCACTATGCGCATTATTTGGTCAATAATGATGTCAAAATGTTGTTTTTGTTCATCATTGCAAATTGCTCTCACTTTTCTAAAATGCTCAAAGGTTATTTTTTCCAAACGCTCTTCGTTTTGCATCACACGCGCTATGTGTAGGTATGTTTGAACGGTATCTGGTTCTGGGCTTTTTAGCAAATCATACAGTGCATCTTTTTCTGTTCTAATATTTACTTGCAGGGTTTGCATCTGTTCAAAATGTTCTTTGCGTAGCTCATCAAAAACCTTTTGTTGCTCTTCATCTAAGTTTAGCTTGCTAATTATAAACTCTTTAGCGCTTGGAGGCGGAGGAGGCATCAATGAAAGGTTTTTGGGATCAATTAATTTCCAAATACTGGCAATAGTTGCAATATTAATGAGCAGTAATAATACCACCATTGTGGTTAATAATTTTACTTTATCTAATTTCATATCATCATTATTTAATAGGTGTAAGCATTGGTATTTTCAAATCCAAAATATTCTTGTGCTAAACGGTTTAACTCCATTTGTTCATTCAATTGTGGTACTGTTGTTTGTTGTTTTACAATTCTAACTGTAAGAGCATTAATAGAACCTATTACCAACATAGCAAGAGCAAATCGTACAATAACTTTTCCAGAATAATAAATAGGTTCGGGTAGCTGTTGTTTGAGGCGCTCTATTATTTTCCCATATAAAAACGGAGATGCTTCTGCCCTTTGTATTCCTTCAACACTGTTAAGTGCTTCGTTAATGAGGTGATTGTGTTTGTTAGTCATGGTTACAGCATTAGAAGAAAGGTATAAAAAGAACTTGCGTTGCCTTGTATATTTATTTTGTAATAGCTTGATAGCAAAACTTTTAAATTTTTATTTGCCCTAAATAATAAAGTTTCTGTTGCCGAAATACTTATATTCATCGAAGCGGCTGCTTCTTGGTAGGTAAGACCTTCTATTTTAATTAATACAAAAACTGTTTTCTGTTTTTGGGGTAATTTTTCCAACGCATAAAACAATACTTTACTATGCTCTTTTTGTTCAATCAAAATACCAGGATGCTCAAAATGTGGTTTGTCGTGGACTATTGCATTATCTTCATTAAATAATGAAGTTAGGAATGCAAAACGTTTTTTACTCTTTTGTTTTTTGAGTTGATCATAACATTTGCTTACCGTAATTTTATACATCCAAGTAGTTAATGAGGAGTCTTCCCTAAATTGTTTGATGGATTTAAAAACTTCTACAAATACTTCTTGCGTAATATCCTCGGCTTCTTGTTGGTGTTGCAAAATACTAAAAGCCGTGTTGTATACTTTATCCGAAAACTGTCTAAACAATTCTTTGAAGGCATCTTCTCTGCCGGCTTTAAGTGCTTGTATAAGTTCTGTTTCTATCAACTATTATTTGTTTTATAAAATGGCAATTTCAATATCATCTAAATCGTTTGTGTAAATTTACTAGTTATGATTTTTAACCTTTTTTGTGAAAGGTTAACTCATATAAAGCAATCCATTCTTTTACTGTTATTTTCTGCATAAGCTTACCTATTAGTTCAACTGGAATTTGATCGGTGTTTTTAAAACGAATACAGCTTTTTCCCATATCTAATTTTGTATTAGTATACTTTGGATATTCGTCAACAAACCATTTAAGTAATGCAGGGTTGGCATAGATACCCATATGGTATAGTGCAATAAATTTTTTTTGTGAGGCAATGTTAATAAAAGGTAATGGTAGTTGGGTATTGCAATGATATCCTTTAGGATAAACGGAGTGAGGTACCACATATCCAATCATACCGTAACTCATTTCTTCAACAAAACCTTTGGGTATATTATTTAGTATAGTGTTTCTAATATTGGTTATGGCTTCAAATCTATTGGCGGGTAGTTCGGTTAAATATTGATCTACTGTTTGTGCAATTGATTTCATAAGACTAAATTTTTTTTAACGAATGTACTAAAAGGAATAAAAAAAACGCCCTTCATTGCTGAAAGGCGTTTGGTATATTTTTTTAAAAGTAGGTTTTATAATTTTCCTTCAACTGCTTGTTGAACTAAATCTGCAGCTTCTTTTAATACGATTGCTGAGTAAACTTTCAATCCACTTTCGTCAATTAATTTTTTACCTTCTTCGGCATTTGTTCCTTGTAATCTCACAATAATAGGTACTGGAATATTGCCAATTGAATTGTAAGCATCAACAACACCTTGAGCTACTCTATCGCATCTTACAATACCACCAAATACGTTAATTAAAATGGCCTTAACATTTGCATCTTGTAATATAATACGAAAGCCAGCTTCTACTGTTGTAGCGTTAGCACTTCCCCCCACATCCAAAAAGTTTGCTGGATCGCCACCGCTTAGTTTGATAATATCCATGGTAGCCATTGCTAATCCAGCTCCATTTACCATACATCCAACATTACCGTCAAGCTTTACAAAGTTTAGGTTGTGTGCGCTTGCTTCTACTTCTGTAGGATCTTCTTCAGCTGTATCACGCATGGCAGCATAATCTGCATGGCGGTATAAAGCATTATCATCAATATTAACTTTTCCATCTACAGCAATAATTTTATTGTCAGATGTTTTTAACACAGGGTTGATTTCAAACATGGCCGAATCCGATCTGTCGTATGCAGTATATAGTGCTGTAACAAATTTTACCATTTGCTTGAATGCTTCACCTTCACAACCTAAACCAAATGCAATTTTACGTGCTTGAAATGCTTGTAGGCCAACTCGAGGATCAACAGTTTCTTTGTGAATTAAATGAGGTGTATGTTCGGCAACATGTTCAATATCCATTCCGCCTTCGGTTGAATACACAATAATGTTTTTTGATTGAGATCGATCCAACATCACACTCATATAATATTCTTTGGTTTCACTTTCGCCAGGATAATATACATCCTGAGCTACTAAAACTTTATTTACCAATTTACCTTTGGGGCCAGTTTGAATAGTTACCAAAATTCCACCCAACATATTTCCGGCAATTTCTTTTGCTTTATCTGCATTTTTAGCAACAGCTACACCCCGTTGGTCTTTACCTTCAATTGTTCCTTTTCCACGTCCACCAGCGTGTATTTGTGCTTTTATCACCACAAAATCGCTTCCGTATTGATCTTTTAATTTTAATGCTGCCGCATGCGCTTCATCAGCAGAATTGGCAACTATACCTTCTTGTACCGCTACGCCAAATGATTTTAAAATTGATTTTGCTTGATATTCGTGTATGTTCATTGTATAAAGGAAATTTGCGTGCGAAAATAGGGTTTTATACCATATTCAGAAATTTTAAATTTTATCCAAGCAAACACTTGCTTTACGCCTAATTTTAGTAACATTGTTAAAATTGATTTTGTGAAATTAAATAAACAATTTCTGTATTTCTTTATGCTGCTGGTGATTAGTTATTTCGCACTTTTTCACCACTTAGACCGATTACCAATGCACCTATGGGATGAATCTAGTTATGCGCTCAATGCACAAGCTATGCTTGAAAATGGAAATTTTATTGAGCTCTATCTACTTGATAAACCAGACTTATACAATTCCAAACCGCCATTTGCAATTTGGTGTATGGCATTTGGTATTCATTTTTTTGGCTTTACCGAAATTGGCGTTCGAATTGCTTCGGCAAGCTTTGCATTGTTAACTATATTGTTGCTTTTTGGACTTGGATTAAAATTATTCAAAAATGGATTGTATGCATTAGCAATGCCTTTGGTATTATTAAGTAGCTTAGGTTATGTAAACGAACATATAGCTCGAACGGGAGATACTGATAGTATATTGGCATTTTGGATTACTGCTCAATGTGTTTGTTTATACGTATATACACTATCGAATAGTAATAAACGTAATTGGTATTTGCTTTCATCAGCTGTGTGTATTGTTATGGGATGTCTTACTAAAGGGATGGCAGGATTAACTGCTTTGCCTGGGATAATCACATGGCTATTTATTTCTAAAAGTCAGAAACATTTTTTTTCGAGTTGGGCTTTTTACACAGGGGTAGTTTTATTTATGGTAATGATTGGTGGGTATTATTTTATCAGAAATTGGCTAACTCCAGGTTATTTAGATGCAGTGATGAATTTTGAAGTTGGAGGACGGCTTTTACAACAAGAGTTTTTGAATCCTGAATACCGTCCATTTTATTATTTTTACCAATCAATGGTTGCTGATGGCAGATTAAGTACATGGATATTTATATTACCAGTTTCTGTGGGTTATATATTGTATGCTGCCAAAAGTGAAACACAACAATTGGGAACATTTCTTATTGTCGCCCTACTGGGAGTGTCTTTTTCGTTAGCTTTTTCTAGCACTAAATTATTTTGGTATGATGCACCTTTGTATCCTTTAATTGCAGGAGTAATTGGAGTTTCAATCGTTTTGTTGCTCGAGCAAACCCATCCACATTTGTTTTGGTTGTTTTTAGCTATATTTAGTTGGCCTTATTATCTTGTAATTGCAAATAATATGAATAGACAATCTGCCTCCAATTTTGCAATTTTTTTTAAATCGCTCCGAGCAGAAAAATACACGAACGATACCATTTATATTATTAATGCAGATCCTAATTTTCCTCTTCATTTTTATCAAAAACAAGATAAACTTAACGGGAATTATAGTATGGTTGTTCATCCAATGGATTCCATACTACAACCTGGAGTGAACATACTTATTGAAAAACATGCTCGAGAAGTTGATATGAAGCAAAAATTTGTATTAGAAACAATAGAAACGTTTAAGGAATGCAGCTATGCTAAAATTAGGCAAAAAAAATGATTAAAACGCAGAATATAACTAAAAGCTACAACGGGTTGCAGGTATTAAAAAATATAAATTTGCATATCCATCCTGCCGAAATTGTTTCGATAGTAGGAGCTAGTGGTGCAGGCAAAACCACCTTGTTGCAATTATTAGGAACATTGGATACTGCCGATTCTGGTTTAATAGAAATTGCAGGAAAGGATATAACAGCTTTAAAACAGAAATCATTAGCTACGTTTAGGAATAAACATATTGGTTTTGTGTTTCAGTTTCACCAACTATTACCAGAATTTACTGCTTTAGAGAATGTATGTATGCCAGGATGGATAGCTGGAACAAGTAATACACAATGTGAAAAACGAGCAAAAGAATTATTAGATTATTTAAACCTCACTGAACGTTTTACGCACAAACCAGCTGAACTTTCGGGAGGAGAACAACAACGTGTTGCAGTAGCAAGGGCTCTGATAAATAATCCATCCGTATTGCTTGCCGATGAACCAAGTGGAAATTTAGATTCAAAAAATGCACAAGAACTTCACGACTTATTTTTTAAACTTAGAACTGAGTTAAACCAAACATTTGTAATTGTAACACACAATGTGGAGTTAGCTGATAGAGCTGATAGGAAATTAACAATTAAAGATGGAATAATAGTTGAATAGATAATATAGAATAGTTAATGCAATCTATCCACGAAATAGTACAAAAGTATTGGGGTTATGATTCTTTTCGGCCATTGCAGGAAGAGATTATCCAATCTGTTTTAGATGGAAAAGATACGCTTGCATTATTGCCTACAGGTGGAGGTAAATCAATCTGTTTTCAAGTTCCAGCCTTAGCTTTAGATGGTATATGTATTGTTGTTTCTCCTCTCATTGCTTTAATGAAAGATCAAGTTGAAAATTTAGTAAAACGTGATATTAAAGCAGTTGCTATATACTCAGGAATGAGTTATAAGGAAATAAATTATACCCTTGATAATTGTATACATAGTGATGTAAAATTTTTGTATCTATCACCTGAACGATTAAAAAGTGAGTTGGTACTTGAACGAATAGCTCAAATGAACATTTGTTTGTTGGCAATTGATGAAGCCCATTGCATTTCTCAATGGGGTTACGATTTTAGGCCAGAGTATTTGCAGATTGTTGAGATTAAAGATATCCTTAAAGGAGTTCCAGTTATTGCTCTTACTGCCACCGCAACGCCAGAGGTTATTATTGATATTCAGAAGCATTTAGCGTTTAAAAAAGATAATGTTTTTAGCAAAAGTTTTACCCGAAAAAATATTGCTTATGTGGTGAGTGAAACTGAAGATAAAAATGCAAGGATGTTGCATATCCTATCAAAAGTAGCTGGAAGTGGATTGGTGTATGTGCGCAATAGAAGAAAAACACAAGAAATTGCTTATTTATTAAGTAAAAATAGAATCAGTGCAGAATATTATCATGCTGGATTATCGCATACAATTCGCAGTAAAAAACAAGAAGATTGGATAACTGGTAAAACTAGAATTATGGTTTGTACCAATGCATTTGGTATGGGTATTGATAAACCAGATGTACGAATTGTATTGCATTATGAAATGCCCGAATCACTTGAATCATATTACCAAGAGGCAGGTAGGGCTGGACGAGATGAAGCAAAAGCATTTGCTGTTTTATTGTTTAATCATGCAGATGAACTAGAAGCAGTAAAACGCCTTGAAAATAGTTATCCTCCAGAGAAAGTCATAAAGCGTGTTTATCAAGCACTTTGCAACTATTATCAAGTTCCAATAGGTGCAACTATTGATCGAAGTTTTAATTTTGATATAATTGATTTTTGCCGAAAGTTTTCACTCGAAACGTTGTTTGTTTTACCCGCTTTAAAAATACTAGAACAAAGTGAATTGGTTTCTCTCTCCGATAGCTTTTATGAACCTTCCAAAATAAAAATTTTAATGGGACAAGGTATGTTGTATAAATTTCAAGTAGAACACCCTCATCAAGACGAATTTATTAAGTTACTGTTGCGCAGTTATGGTGGTTTATTTGATTCCTATATTGCTATAAATGAAACAGTGTTAGCTAAACGTGAAAAGTTGGATGAATCCGTAGTTCAAAAACAACTCATCCAATTACATAAGTTAGGAGTATTAGATTATCAACCTCAAAAAGATAACCCACAGCTTACTTTTTTGCAAACTAGAATTGATGCTGAAAAAATAGATTTTAACAAAGCATTATTAAAAAAACGCAAAGAAACATCAACAAATAAATTACAAGCTATGATTGGTTATGTAAATAATACAATTGAATGTCGTAGTAAAAAATTAGTTTCTTATTTTGACGAATACAATAATCCTGATTGTGGAATTTGCGATATTTGTTTGTTACGCAAAAAAATAGAAATGAGTTCCTTAGAATTTGAACAATTAATTTGTTTAATAGAAAAATATACTTCTACTGAACCTATATTGCTTGAGCAACTAGTAAAGAAATTACATCCTACAACTGAAGAAAAAATTATAGAAACAATTCGCTATTTGTTGGATAATGATAAATTGTTTAATAATCAAATGCAACAATTAGAGTGGAAATCACTAAAAAGAAAATAATCGTTACTGTATCAAATGACT
Organism: Bacteroidia bacterium; assembly: GCA_044353855.1. Classification (GTDB taxonomy): domain Bacteria; phylum Bacteroidota; class Bacteroidia; order UKL13-3; family UKL13-3; genus UKL13-3. The sequence goes on along the minus strand of JBILBF010000002.1, from coordinate 630,283 downwards.
TAACGTATGATCAACGGATGATACGAATATGTACTTCATTAATCGATTCTGATTATGAGGTTCTTTTGGTTGGTCGGAAACTATCATCATCTTTGCCAATAATTGAACAAGTATTCGCACAAAAACGGTTATCATGTTGGTTTAATAAAGGTAAATTGTTTTATATAGAATACAATCTAAGATTGTTTTTATATTTGTTTTTTAAGCCTACCGATGCTTATTCAGTAGTAGATTTAGATACATTGGTTTCAGGTACTTTTTTAGCTAAAATTAAAAGCAAAATATTAATTTTTGATGCACATGAATATTTTGAAGAAGTACCAGAAGTTACCAATAGACCTTTGGTAAAAAAAATATGGAAAACAATAGCTCATTGGTTTATTCCCCGAGCAGATTTAGCCTATACTGTAAATAGAGCCTTAGCTGATATTTTTACTAAAAAATACCATAAAAAATTCGAGGTTATACGAAGTGTTCCCTATCCTTATCCTTTACTCCATTCTAAAATCATTAAAACACCTCGCGTTATTTTATACCAAGGTGCTTTAAATATGGGCAGAGGTCTTACACAACTCATTGAAGCTATGCAACACATAGATGCTGAATGTTGGATTGCAGGGGAGGGTGATTTGAGTGGAAAGCTCAGAATATTAGTTGAAGATTTAAACTTAAAACATAAAGTAAAGTTTCTGGGGTATATTCAACCAGATGAATTGAAACATATAACTTCTCAGGTTTATTTAGGTTATAATGTGATGGAAAATATTGGACTTAGCTATTATTATTCACTAGCCAATAAGTTTTTTGATTATATACAAGCTGAAATTCCTCAAATTTGTGCACCTTTTCCTGAATATAAACACATCAATCAAAAATTTGAAGTTGCTGTTTTAAGTAACTGCACTGTAATGGAAATAGTTTCTAGTATAAATAACCTATTGCTAGATTCACATTTCTACAGCAAATTGCAAAGTGAATGTATTCGAGCAAAGCCAATTTTTAATTGGGAAAATGAAGATGAAAAATTAAAAAGTTTGTACCGAAATGTTGTCTACTAAAAAATTACACATTGTATCTTTTGATAATCCCTATCCACCTAATTATGGCGGTGTTATTGATGTTTTTTATAAGCTGAAAAGTATACATTCAGCAGGAGTTAAAATTATATTACATGCTTTTGAGTATGGTCGAAAGCCAACAAAGGAGCTTAACAAATATTGTGATAAAGTATATTATTACCAACGCAGAAATTTTGTTAATCCCTTTATTGGATCTTTGCCTTATATAGTAAATACACGCAACAGTAATGAGTTGCTAGAAAATTTAATGTTGGATAATGCCCCAATTTTATTTGAGGGTTTACATACTTGTTTTTTTTTAAACCATCCTGCATTAGCTAAACGAAAAAAAATAGTAAGGATGCATAATATTGAACATGAATATTATGAAAACTTAGAAGCCATTGAGCGTAATTTTTTCAAAAAGTATTTTTTCAGTAAAGAGTCTATTCGCCTCAAAGTGTTTGAACATATTTTACACCATGCACAATTAATACTAGCAATTTCGCCAAATGATAAGGATACCTTGAGTAAGCAATTCTCTAATGTACATTATATTCCAGCATTTCATTGTAATGAGGAAATTACCTCATTGCCAGGTAAAGGAAAGTACATATTATATCATGGCAGATTAAGTGTGGGCGAAAATGATGAAGCAGCTCGGTATTTAATTGAGCAAGTATTTAGTAACCTAAAGTTGCCATTTTATATTGCCGGAGATAAACCCTCACCATTACTTAAAGCTGCAGCCGAACGTTACCCTCATATAAAATTATTTGATCATTTGAGTACTGATCAAATTTCAGAATTGATTTCACAAGCACATATAAATGTGCTGCCTACATTTCAAAATACAGGTATTAAACTAAAGTTAATAAACGTTTTGTATCAAGGTCGATTTGTGATAGCAAATGATATGATGGTGAAAAATACTGGGTTAGAAAATTTATGTACAGTTGCCAATACAGCGATATCTATTATTGAGCAAATTGAAAAACTGATGGAAGAAGAATTTTCTATGAATTTTCTGCAAGAGCGAAAAATGCAATTAACTAAAAAGTTTAATAATCATTCAAATGTTACATTATTGCTTACGCTTTTAGATTAAAAAGTGGGCACAGCAGCAACTACTCCTACAACACCATTTTCACAACGCAAAATTTTACCCGGAAATTTTTGAATAATCCGATAATCATGAGTAGCCATTAAAATAGCTGTTCCATTTTTACTGATCTCAATTAGTAAATTCATAATATCATCACTCACTTTTGGATCTAAATTTCCAGTAGGTTCGTCAGCTAATATAATTTCTGGTTTATTTAGTAAAGCCCTAGCTATAACAACCCTTTGTTGTTCACCACCCGAAAGTTCGTGTGGCATTTTAAAATCTTTGGTCGTTAGATTTACCATTTCGAGTACTTCTCTAATCCGGGTTTTAATATCCGCCTCGTTTTTCCATCCAGTAGCTTTTAATACAAATTCCAGGTTTTTAAAAATTGTCCTATCTGTAAGTAGCTGAAAATCTTGAAATACAATACCCAATTTTCTGCGTAAAAAAGGAATTTTAGTTGATTTTAATGATTTTAAGTCAATATCGGCAATAGTTGCTTCTCCTTTTTCCAAGGGCAATTCACCGTACATAGTTTTAAGTAAACTGGATTTACCACTACCAGTTTGCCCTATAAGGTAAACAAATTCACCTTGTTTAATATTTATATCTACATCACTAAGAACTAGGTTTTGTCCTTGGAAAACCTGAACATTTTCTAATTCAATAACTGTCTTTTGTTCCATTTACAATTCAATTTTTTGCATTTTACCAAATGGCATGTCTTTAATAATAGCCATTATATATTTTGTTTGACTAGTTAATCCACATTTATCTAATGCTCGTTCAGGTCTATCTGTTCTAAAATAGGCAATTAAAGTGAAGTTGTCATCTCTCAATTGCGCATAGTCAGGTATTTTTACCTTACCTTTTATCTTTATTATATACAATGTGTAAAAAAAATTAAATGTACGTACTACGTTCAAATAAAATTGACGTATAATTGCATTGCAAAATTACATAAAAACATGAAATACATGAAACAAATATTTTATTCAGCGATGATTCTAACCTTAGTCATATCATCTGGATGCAGTGTACCAACCAATATGTTAAATAACAACTATACGGTTACACCCAATCCATTAGAGGTTAAAGGAGACAGTATTACCATTACAGTAGACGCAACTATACCTCCCAAATCAATTAATCCAAAAGCGGATATTCGTTTCGAACCTTATTTAATTACTTCTAAAGGTGAAGTAGCATTAAAGCAACTATCAATAGGTGGTGAAAAATCGGTTGGTACAGACCTAAAAATTAATTCAAAAACAGGAGGAAAAATTTCCTACACTGAAAAAATTGCCTATTCAGAGGATTTGAAAAGAGCAACTTTATACCCAAATTTTAGCATCAAAACAGGAACAGAATATAAGCAAGTTAAAGATGCAAAAGGGTCCAAAGTTTTAGCTGAAGGTACAATTACAACAGCATTATTAGCAGCAGGTGGTTCAAGTTCAATGGTTTTTGAAGCTGATAACTATGCTCCATCACCTGAGAGTAAAATGGTGAATATCTATTTCCCTAAAGATGTTTCTAAATTTAATGCATCTTTTAAAGTTAAAAACCAATTTGATAACAAAAAACAAATTGAAAGCTTAAGAGCATTGTTAAAAGTGAATAAAGATTGGACAGTAAAAAATATTTCAATCAATGCATATGCATCTCCAGATGGTGAACTAGCTCGGAATGAAAATTTATCTAAGGCTCGTTCTGAATCATCATTTAATTACTTTAAGAAAGAATTAAAAAAATTGGGATTCACTGAAGTGAATGATGAAAATTTTAAAATGGGAACAACTCTTTCGGAAGATTGGGCAGGATATCAAAAAGTTGTAGCTGCTTGTAATCATGCTGATAAAGATGGTGTGTTGGGTATTATTCAAGATAAATCTATTTCTGATGATAATCGTGAAGCAAAAATTAAAAAAGATTTCCCTAAGTTTTGGACAGCTACTAAAGATAACTTATTGCCAGCTTTGCGCAGATCTGAGTTAGTTGTAAATGGTCAAAAGCCATTAAAATCAGATGATGAATTGAAAGCTAATTCTTCAAAGCTAGATAGTTTAACTGATTCTGAATTGATTCATTTGGCTTCTATAACAACTGATATGAGTGCTAAAGGTTCAATCTATTCTGCAATGACCACCAAATATCCAGAAGATTGGAGAGGGTTTAATGGATTAGGAGCAGTTCAAGTTGCAGCTGGTAATTCAGCTGAAGGTATGCCAAACTTAGATAAAGCAAATTCACTTTCTCCTGAAAATGCAATTGTATTAACCAATTTAGGTAATGCAGCATTAATGGCAAAAGACTATACAAAAGCATCTGAATACTTCAAAGCAGCTGCTGCTAAAGGTGGAGATGCTAGTTATGGTTTAGGAATTATGGATATTAAAAAAGGAGATTATGCAAGTGCGGTTTCTAACCTAAACAAAGCAAACAAAAAAGATTTTAACCTTCCACTGGCTCAATTATTAAACGGACAGGCAGAAGCAGCAAAAACTACTGTAGATGGATTAAAACCTGAAGAGTTAACTTGGATGCATTATTATATAGTTGCTATTGTTGGTGCTCGCACAGCTAATCAAGATGTGATGACTACTAACTTAACACGCGCGGTTCAATTGAATACAGGTGTTCGTGAAATGGCTAAAACTGATATGGAGTTTTTTAAATTCTGGAGTAACCCAGCCTTTCAAGGTGCAATAAGATAATTTAGGAATTAAGGCTTAAGGCAATTAAAATGGCTGAATCCGTTAGGGTTCAGCCATTTTTGTTTTTAAGAGTTGGTAATTTGCTATTTAATCCTACTTTTGCATTCCAAATTTTTTTTATAGAGCGACTATCTTGCGACAAGTGTGCCGTATGAATAAATAGGGCTCAAAAAAATTTGATTAAAACGTTTTTAGTATACAATGAAATTATCTCAGTTTAAATTCAATTTTAACGAAAACTTAGTAGCGAAACATCCTACCGATGTTCGCCATGATTCAAAAATGATGGTGATTCACAGAGACACCAAAAAAATTGAACACAGAAAATTTAGCGACATTCTTGAATATTTTGATGATGGAGATGTTTTTATTACCAATAATACTAAGGTTTTTCCAGCAAGGCTTTATGGTAGTAAAGAAAAAACAGGTGCTAAAATAGAAGTTTTTTTATTGCGAGAGCTTAATAAAGAAATGAAATTGTGGGATGTATTGGTTGACCCTGCTCGTAAAATACGTGTTGGCAATAAGTTGTATTTTGGCGATGATGCTTTGGTTGCTGAAGTTGTTGATAATACAACATCTCGCGGACGTACCATCCGATTTTTATTTGACGGTAGTGATGAAGAATTGTGGAAGTTAATAGATAAATTGGGTGAGATGCCCATACCTAAATACATGGGTCGTGCTGTAGAAAAAAACGACCGTGACCGTTTTCAAACTATTTTTGCTAAAAATATAGGTGCGGTTTCACCTCCTGCTGCAGGTTTACATTTTACCAAAGAGCTAATGATGCGCTTAGAAATTAAAGGCGCTGAATTTACCGAAGTAACCTTGCACAATGGTTTGGGTGCTTTTCGCCCAGTTGAGGTAGAAGATTTAACCAAACATAAAATGGATTCGGAGTTTTATGATATACCTACCGAAACTAGTAAACGAGTGAATAGAGCAAAGGATGAAAAGAAACGTATTGTAGCTGTTGGTTCATCAGTTATGCGTGCAATCGAATCGTCAGTATCATCTACCAATCGCTTAAATGTAACAAGTGGTTGGACGGATAAATTTATTTTTCCTGAATACGATTTTCGTATAGCCAATTGTATGATTACTAATTTTCATACTCCAGAATCAACCTTGTTGATGATGAACGCAGCTTTTGCAGGATATGATTTGTTGATGGAAGCTTATGAAGAAGCAATGAAAAAGAAATATCGTTTTCAAACTTATGGAGACTGTATGTTGATTATATAATTGAACATAAATGCTCAAACAAAAAGGTCAACTCAAATTATATGGGTTGACCTTTTTTAATGCAATTAAACATATGTTTAAACCCCAAACTGACTAAGGTTGTGATTGTGGTGTTTATAAAACATACAATTCCATTCTGTTGCCGTTAGGTTACCAAAAGAATGAGATTCTTTGCCTTCAAAAAAGGTGCTACCTAATTTCTTGGCTTTTTTTAATGTAGTTTGTTAACCTTACTTTTTCAGCTTCAAAGGTTTTCTACTCTTTAATAATAAAAGCAGGTGTTGTTTGGTTGTTTTTTTATATGGTTTTGATGTTATTACCGATTTTTTACAAATAACATAAGTAAAAACTTAACAAAAGCATTGGGTTTGGGTGTATGTTTTCATACGCCATTTCATAGGTTACATTGAAATGTGCCAACATTTATGCTACTGTCATTTTTCCCCAAACTGGTTGGGTTATAGGTGTTAAATTGTTAATGCGTTCTATCACCATTGATGCTATTTTTGACTTAAATATATTGATTATGGTTAGTTGTAAATATGTTGCATTCAAATATAATTTACTTTCCAAGTGAAAAAATAAGTTTGATTTGGCCGAAACTATTGGTTTTCAAATAATGCTTTAAACCGATATATTTGAGCAAAACAAAATTTATGCAACAATATGCATTGATAGTAGCCGGAGGAAATGGTACCCGCATGGGTGGCGATTTACCTAAACAATTTTTATTATTAGCCGGAAAGCCAGTTTTGATGCATACGTTAGCTGTTTTTCAGAAATGTAAATGTGAAATTGTTTTGGTATTACCTGTTACACAAATTTCATATTGGCAACAGTTGTGTGTTACACATCAATTTACACTTAAGCATACAATAGTTGCTGGTGGCGAAACAAGATTTTATTCTGTTAAAAATGGGTTAGAAACCATTCCTGAAAATACATTGGTGGCTATACATGATGGGGTAAGGCCTTGTATTACCCAAGCCGTTATTCAATCAACTTTTTATACAGCATCCGAAAAAGGGAATGCCGTAGCTGTTGTAAAACCCAAAGATTCGATAAGAGTAATGGATGGTGAAGGTAACCACAGCGTAAACCGCGAATATTATCGATTGATACAAACACCCCAAACATTTAACACCACACTTATTAAACAAGCCTATACGCAAAGCAGCCAAAACCATTTTACAGATGATGCAAGTGTATTAGAAGCAGCTGGAAATGCCATTAATTTTGTGGAGGGTGATTATCGAAATATTAAAATTACCACTCCTGAAGATATGTTGTTAGCCGAAGTAATATTAGGGGGAATTTCTTAAAAACTAATAGATGTTCAATATTTTAAATATTATTTTTTTACTCTATAAACGCAGCTCTTCCCCAATTTTCTTTTTCTTCATCGCTCCATAACTCAGGATAAAAAATACGCTTTTGGAAACGTGGAGGCAAGTATTTTTGCCAATTGGTTCCTCCTGTAGCAGCAATATCTTCGGGGTTTCGTTGCAAGTATCTAGCAGCCGATTTGTAATGCACCAATGGCCAATGAATATTTACATGTTCGTCAAAACTGCGCAGTTGGTCTATCATATTGGCATCTTGTTGATCTTGCAATGGCATGGATTTGTATACAGCCCATATATTGCAAGTTACATACTCTTGAGCCAGTCTTTTAAATCGATCCGAGTATCTATCTTCAAATTGGGTAAGCGTTAGTGTTTTTTTACCACTTGAAAGTTCGGTTGCTCCTGCTTTCCAATAAATATATTCGTATTGGGTATCAAAATCATCGGTTGGTTTAATTTGGTTTCGATGTTCTTTATCAACCAAATTGTAAAAATCGGTGCTGCAAATTTCAACCATGCGGTATTGGGCACTCTGAAAACCACTAGCTGGCAAAAGGCTCATACGGAATTGCAAAAATTGCTCTTTATCCATACCCTGAATCATAATTTCAAACGATAGGGTGAGGTTTCGGAAATAGGCATTCATGCGTTGCAACCGTTCCATAAAAAATGCTTTGGTGATGGTGTCTTTGCGGTCGGCAATTTGTTCCATTTCGTGTAGTGTAAGTTTAAAGTATAGCTCTGTTATTTGATGGTATACAATAAAAATCATTTCATCTTTTATTCCTGTTCGAGGTTTCTGTAAGGATAATAAAGTGTCAACCTCTATATAATCCCAATAGTTGAGATAATCAGCATGCAGCAATCCTTCAAGGTAGGATTTTAAATCTTGTCCGCTTTTTTGATACTTGGATTCGAGTTTGTCCAGTAAATCGAGTATATCTTTATTTTGGCTCATAAATAAAAGGGCTTTGTAATTCTTTTAGGTTAGGCAATAATAAATCTTTATCAGAAACGATGGGATTGCCCACACCCCAATTGATATTAAGATCACTATCGTTCCAAAGCAAACCACCTTCAGATGCTTTGTTGTATAGGTTGGTACATTTGTATAAAAAAACGGTATTGTCTTCAAGAACTGAAAATCCATGAGCAAATCCAGGTGGAACCCAAAACATAGTTTTGTTTTCGGCAGTTAGCAATATGTCAAAATGTTTCCCATAAGTAGGTGAACCTATTCGGATATCAACAGCAACATCTATGACAGCGCCATTTACTACCCGTACTAGCTTTCCTTGTGCAAATGGATCAGCTTGAAAATGCAATCCACGAACGGTACCTTTTTGAGATAACGATTGATTGTCTTGTACAAATGGATAATGAATACCAAGGTTGGTAAAAAACTGAGCGCTAAACGATTCGAAAAAATAGCCACGGCTATCTGCAAAAATTTTGGGCTGAATAATAAGTGGCCCATCCATAAATATTTGAGTAACTTCCAATGTATTCAAGTTTTGGAGCGAATTTAATCAAAAAACAGCATCAAGCTACTTTACGATAAAAATCGTATTTTTTTAGGTTAAAGTAATTTAAAAATTAAGTTATTTTTGCCACCATTATGGAACAACAGCCCAAACGTAATTCAGGAAGAGTATACTATATCATCATCATTATTATCTTAATAGCTTTAAATGGAATATTCGTTTATAACTATTTTACAACGGATAAAAAACTTGTTGTAACCGAAGAAAAATTATTTGCTACCGATTCGGTACGTGCAGAATTAGAAAAAGTGTTAGGACAAACGGGCCTTGAGTTAGATTTGTATAAAGGTAAGAATGCCCAGTTGGACGCATTTTTAAAAGAGAAAAACGATTCTTTACAAGAATATGCTGAACGTATTGACGTACTTTTACGCCAAGGAAGATTAACTCGGGAACAACTAAATAAAGCGATTGAAGAAATGGATCAGTTACGTTATTACAAACGTAAATATCTGAATCAAATTGATTCTTTGAGCACCCAAATTGGGAAATTGAGTTATGAAAATACAACTTTGAAAGGAACCATAACCCAACAAAAAAGGAAGTACGAAGACCTTAATATGGAAAATATTAAGCTCAACAATAAAGTGGCTATTGGAGCAAAATTAAATGCATCTCAATTATTTGTTACAGGCGTTAAAAACAGGAGTAATGGTAAGGAGCGTGAAACCAATCGGTCAACCCAAATTGAAAAAATGAAAGTCATGTTTCGTGTTGATGAAAATTATGTGACAGATATTGGAAACAAAGAAATTTACATGAAGGTATTGGGACCCGAAGGTTCAACTTTATACAATGAGGCTTCTGGTTCAGGTACATTTAAATTCCAAGGGCAAGACGCATTATATACCACCAAAAAAACAATTGAATATACCCAGGCAGCTCAAAATGTAACTATCTATTGGGAAAAAGGTTCAGAATATGCCAAAGGAAAATACATTATTGAATTGTTTAGTGACGGAATGAATATTGGCAAAGGGGAGTTTGAGTTAAAATAAATAACGGGCCTCCATTCTTCCAATATTTACGATAGGTTGACCTGCAGATTTACGGCCATCATAACTAATGGTGATTTGCAAATTATTGGCTAGCCTTTGTTGGTAGTTTATATTCCAAATTAAATTATCACCAATATTTAATCCTTGTAACATATCATATCCAAGTGGACTCGATATATCACCATTAAATCCTACTTGATACAAACTGAATTTACTATTTAATACGCCTTGTTTGGCAATATTGTAACGTACTTCAGCTCCAAATTCTTTGTTGGATCCTCTTTGGTTGCCAAGTTCAGCACTATTATTTCCTTCAAAATAACTGAAAAGCAAAGTGGCACGAAGGTTTTGAGTTGCTTGAAAAATTAAACGAGGTTTGGTTTCATAAAATTGATATTGGTAATTATTGGGTGCAAAGTAATCGGAAGTGAATGACCTGTTACCCAAAGTATATCCCATCATTATTCCCCAAATTGTGCTCACATTCCAACGGATGTTGAGCCCATGTTCCGTTCGAGCACGCGTGTCAAACCCATTGGTTAAGTAGTTTTTTCCACGGTTATCTTGGTAAGTAATATCAAATCCAAAAGTAGGATCGGCACGGTTAAAAAATAAGGTATTTCGAATCAAGGATGAAGTAGCGATAACATTGCTATCGGTAATATTTAAATTGAACGGATTTAAGAAATCAACCAAACCAAGCTTAGTTGTTTTTCTGTCTATACGCAAAGCAGTTTGATTGTTCCAACGTGCTATCAACTTTTTTATTCCATGTTGATTGTTCCACACAGCATTAGGATTTATATTTAAGGTTTGGTTAAATTGATTGGAATTGGTTTGAATGATGGTATTGGTAGGTAAAAAAACCTTGATAAAATTAGCTTGTATCCTATCCGAAAAAGCTGCGATGACAAATTCATTAAGCCCTTGAATACCATCTTTGTTAAAATCTTTCCAAACATACATTCCCTGTCCAGTTGGTACTTCAATAAATTGAAAATCTCTACGGAGTTCTTGACCAGATCCTATTTGGTAATAGGTATTGGCTGTAAAAACACGTTTTAAAAAGGAATAATCATATTCTATACGTGTAAGAATAGTTCGTTCAGGTTTGAGCTTGGTAAATAGCGTATCATCAACTTCAAATTCACGGTAAGTGAAATTACCTGAAAACCGATTCGAATTGTGTTGTATAAATTCTAAGTTTCCATTTAAACTCTTGGCAATTGTTGCTAATTGGTATTGATTTTGTTTGGGTTGAAAATCTTCACGCTGTATATAGTTCAAACCATATCGTAAGCGAGTACTGTCATTATTTCGAGTATAAAGAGTATATTGATTATAGGCAAAACTGCTATTTTCAAGAGAATCATTTGTTTTGCGAAAATTACTTTCTTCATGTTCAAACCGAATTCCAGTTGTTAAAAAAAAGACCTCTCGAGCATAGTCTGCTTTGTATTTTTTTACAGCATTTTTTAACTCGATTCCAATTAAGTTTTTGGTATTTAAAAATTCAGCTTCAGCCAAAAATATGTTTTTTCCGATATGAGCATTTGTTCCAACTAACTGTTGTGATCCATCAAATGCTCCAGCTTTATTGTAATAGCCAATTTGATAATAAAGGCTTCCTATTTGTTCTTTTTGGAGGGCAGTTCTAAATGATAGAATATTTTCTTTAAATCCAGTGTCTATGTTTTGTTGGTTAGTTAATTGTCTGTTCCATGTTCTATCAAATTCAACATTACGGTAACGTTCCACATACCTAAAATTTTGATCTACAAATTCGTAGTTTGTTTCCGTTTTAATGCTCCAAAATTTTTCTTTACGCTGTTGTAGTTTAGAAATATTAGCTATAGAAACTTTAACACCATAGCCTATATCATTTTCTTTATCAATGGTTGCAAATAAATTTTTATCATAATTGGATTGAGCAACTTCAACACTTATGCGTGTATTTTTAATAGCTGTTATGTCAACACCTAAACTCAGCATTTGTAAACTTTTGGGCGTAATTAATAAATTAACAGGAGCATAACTTCCTTGTTTAATACCATTTAGTGGAGCAATCCACTCGAATACTCTTCCGTTTGCTGAAGTTTGAGTTTGATTGTAATCACCTTTACCTAAACCAACAAAACTAAATGTTACTTCATAAAAAATAGAATCATTACCTACTGATGGTGCATATATAAATACATCGGGAAAACTAAGTGAATCAATTTTTCGGTATAAAATTTTACTAGCCAAAAACTCACGAGTTGAAATTGCAGTTGGTGCCAAAGCATCATTAATATTATCGCCAACACTAGCCATTAATGATTTATTGGAGTCGGTTAGGTTCAAAAGAAAGGGTTGGTTTTTACTATCTTGTTCTATAAAATAATTTGCTCGCAACCGATATTGAGCGTTTTCATATTCAGTATTGGCATGAAAAACCGAACGTGCGTAATTTCTATCGCTGTATTGAAATTCAACAATAATCCTGCTGTATTGGGTAATTATTCGTTTAGCCATAAAAACAACTTCGCCACTATTGTAGTCAATTACATAATCATTTTGTTCTCCTCTTTTTAAACGCTCTCCATCTAAATATACAGCTTCAGTACCCGAAATGATAATGATAAACAAATCGCCATTTACACCCGAAAGTCTGTATGGTCCAAGGTTTCCTTCAATTCCATTTATCACATTTCTAGTAAATCTTCCGCGCGATAATGCACCTTCACCTCCCATACGTATGATGCTTTTATCCTTAAACTGAATAGAACTATTGGCTTGCAACCCACGCGATTTTTTGTAGTAATTCATAAAATAACTATCGGTAGGTCTAGTCATCTCAAAATCACCAACTGTAAGTTTGGTTGTGTTTTTACTTAGTTGAATGTACACTCTATCAAAATCTTGTAATTGTTGTGTATTACCTTCAGGTTGTATAGGATTGTTTTCATCGCTTATAGCAGCCAAAACATCTATATCATTTCCGAGTTGGCCTGCAAGCTGTAAGTTTAAATTTGAGTTAACAACAATGTCTTGGTTGTTTCCAAAAGATAAACCACGTGATAAACTGCCATTCATTTTTAATCCATCGCCATTAATGAGATCATCGCCTCTTGATTTTGCAGGTATATACGTATATGGATTACGTATTTCTAGGAATTGTGGTTGAATTATACTTTTATTTTTATGGGCGTATTTTTTTTTAAGGTCTAGGAGTATTGCACTATATGAAACCGTAATAGTTGTACCAGGTTTAATAGCATTAGGTATAACGGTTGAATGGATATAGTCTATTTTGAAGTCAATATTTTCGAGATAGACTTTTGCACCACTTGTAATGGAAATGGTTCCCTTGAATAGGGGAGCAGTATCAAGTTGGAGAGTATCGTTTAGTGTTAATACAGTGAAGAGTTTGGAGCGTGTGTTTGAAGCTGTTTGTGCATGAGTATATTTACAGTAAAATAACACAAACATAAAACATACTCCTAAACGCATCATTTATGATACTTGCTTTGGTAAGGTAATAATAAAGGTAGTTCCTTGTCCTTCAGTTGATATAAATGTTATTGTACCTTTTCCACTTTCAATCATATTTTTTACAATTGGTAATCCTAAACCCATACCACTTATTTTGGTGCTAAAATAGGGTTTGAAAATTTGTTTAGATTGTTGTTCACTCATACCTGAACCATTATCCTTAACGATTATTATAATGTTTTCTGTATGTTCTTCAGCTACTATTTCTATTATTCCATATACAGTATCGGGTATCGATTGAATAGCATTTTTTACAATATTGCCAATACTTCTGCTAAAGTATGATTTGTCAAAAATTAAATCGTTTGTTACGTTACAAGATACGTTAAATAGTGCATCGGTATTTAAACTATATAAAGTAAGAATTTCGTTAAGAGCTAATTCAACTTGTATCGGTTCATAGTTTGGTGCAGGCATTTTGGCAAATGATGAAAATTCGTTAGCCAATTCGCTTAATGTATCAATTTGATTTATGAGTAAATTAGTTGTTCTATTTAGCTTATCTTCTATATTTTCATCTTTGTTTTTGTACGCTCGTTGTAAATGTTGAATACTTAATTTCATGGGAGTAAGTGGATTTTTAATTTCATGAGCTATCTGTTTGGCTATTTCTCTCCATGCACCCTCACGTTCTGTTTCAGCAAGTTTTTGTGCGCTTTCTTCCAATTGACCAATCATGTGGTTATATTGTTTGACCAAATCGCCAATTTCATCATCTCGTTGCCAGTGTATCAATTCGTTTTTTTCGCCAAGTACTGTATTTGAAAGTTTTTCTTGAATAAGCATAAGAGGATAAGAAATATTGCGTGAAACTAAATAGGCAATAATTCCAATGATGATAAATAATAAAACATACAAGTTGATAAAACCAACAATTACAGAAGAAATTTCGCTTAGCAAATCAGCTTGTTGATTGAAATAGGGTAATTGTAAATAGCCTAACACCTCAGATTTGTTTTTAAAAACGGGAGCATAAGCAGCCTGAAAGTTGAGTAGGGCAATATTTTCTACTTGTGTAAATTGTGATTCTCGCAATAATTTTAAATGATAATAAGCTTTCGGATGCATCATGGATGAAATAACTCCTTCATCATATATTTTACCAATACTTGATGCCATTACTTTTCCTTCATTATTAAATAAAGTTATATCTGTATCATAGAAATCAGCAATTTGATTGATAAAAGCACCTAGCTCTCCATTATTTTTATTGTCAAACGTGGTAATATTTTCATTTTCTATTGTGAGTACCACATTTCGAATTTTTTTCATTAACCGCTCAGTTTGTCTATTATTATATTTTTGGGTAATAAATGAGATGGTAAAATAGGAAGTAAACGATAACGTGATAAAAACAATAAAAATAATTGCGGTTTGGATACGTGTACGGATATACAAAACATCTGGCCTATCTATCATTAACATCCGATTGAATCCATTTCGAATTGCCGTTACAAATGGAGTTTGATAAATTCCTAAACGTAAAAAAACTTGTGCATTAAGTCCTACATATATAAATAAAACCAATATAAGTGCAATTGTACAAAAAGTAAATATGAATGAGAATAAACCAATAGCTTGAAGTAAAGAATCGTTTTGTTTGCTTACAATTATCGTTAAAGGTTGTTTGTCTGTATAAATCAGATGGTCAAAATTATTCTCGCTAAAAGTTTTAAATTCATTATTTGTTTCACCCCAAGTATTTTTGATTCTATAAGGGTATTCGCCACTTTGATATACTAAATTTTTATCTTTATATACAGCGTATGAGTAATCGTAATTTTTACGTTTACTTTGTCTAAATCCATCAATAAGTAATTCATCAAATCTGTTTTCATCTTGTATTAATTTAGGTTGTAGCAATATGAAAATATACCCAACTTTACTTTCGTTTTTATGTACAGCAAATTTACCCAGATAGCCTTTTATATTGGCTGTACTACTTAAATACCTGAAATGTGTATTGATTGTTTCAAGTGTATTTTTGTTATACAGTTTATTAATTTGTTGATAGGTATAATTATTTTTTTGTTTAAAAAAATACCCTGATGAATCATAGTCTAATATGCTGACTTCAAATTTGTTCAAATAGCCGGTAAAATAAAGTTGGCGTATCCGTTTCTCAAATTGTGATTTTATGATAATAGGATTTTGAAAATAATCTTTAACATACTCATCTTTGACTATCTTTTTTTCTACATTACGTAAAAAGTAATCAGTGGTGATATCATTTTGAGAAACCAGTTTTCCAGCAAATAATTTCCTGTTTTCAATTTCTTTTTCAGTAAGCCAATAGTTAATGCTAATAGAAGAAATAAAGGCAGATATAAATATTACGACAAAATATTGTTGAAATCGATTTAGTTTAATAGATAAGGATTTAAAAATAAAAAATGAGGTTAGTATTAATACTGTAACAAATGTGTGGAATGCATCTGTTTCGATACTTAAACGAGCAATTATCACATAGATTGTAAAAAAGAGGCTTATACTTAATATGGTATATGAAAGGGGTAGTTTTTGATGTTTTACAAAACGGATAAAATTACGAGATACGAAATAAATACACAGAGTAATAATAATACATATTATTAAGCCCAAATAGGTGAAAAGGTTTATCGTAAATATCGTATTAATGTTAAATGATATTTGAGAATCAAGCGTAAGGCTTCGGATAAAAGTAACTCCTGTATGTGCAGCACTAAAACAGAGTAACATATATAAGACAAAACGCATTTTTACTTGCTGTTTTGAATCAATAGGTTGAGTATTACTTATGCTCGTTTTTGTTTCAAGTAAAATTAAATACCATAATATAAAAAGAGCGTTTATTAAAAGATCACCCAGAGAAGGAAACCAGATGGATGAAGCATAAATTTGTGGATCAAATAATTTGAGATCATATATAAATTCGGGGACATGGTAAAAAATATTAAGCCAACGCAAGTATATAAACAAGCCTATAAACACAATAGTAGTTGGCCACAACTGCATTAATATATATTGCCGGGCTAGTATATGAGCAATTAAAAGTAATAGTGAGAGCGTACCAATAATTGCTATGATAAGCCATGTTGGTGTAGTTTCGGTAAAGGAAAATATTTGCAATGAAAACAAATATTTATTATTCAAACTGTGAATATCAGTAAAATTTTCGAGGGATTTACTAAATATAAAACCCTCTTTGATAAAGTTTATTTCTTTGTCAAATTGATTTTCGATGTATTGATTGCGAAATGGGTATTCAGTTTTTAAAGCATAATAAAACAAATAAGTAAAACTTCCTCTAAGTTGTTTATAGGTTAAATAATATCCATTTGGTGCTTGTACAAATCCAGCGCCTATTTTTAATTTATTTTGTAATTCTTCGCCATTTAACGCATTGCTGGTCCAAAGTAGCAATGTGTCGTTTTTTAAAATGGTAACAATGATATTTTGAGTTTCCGAAAGTTCAATAATGCTGCTCCAATTGCGTTGTAAGTTTTGGGTATCGCCAAAATAGTTTTGCATCATACCAATGCATGCCAACTCTTTATCAATAACTACTTGTTGGGCATCAATATAAGCTTGTTGTAATTGTGCTTCGGTATTGCTGTGGTAGCGCTGTTCAAGCCAAGCAAATCCTGCTAATAACAGCAGTGTTGTGCACAGCATAATGGTATATTGTGAAGTCGAAATGGCTTTTTTAGCAAACATGATTTACCAGTATTTATGTTCGCTTAAATACTGTTGTACATAATCAGCTACTCCAGCTTCAATGGGTGTAAATGGTTTTGTATATCCTGCATCAATGAGTTTTTGCATGTTGGCCTCGGTAAAATATTGGTATTTTTCACGTATGTCTTCAGGTATATCTATGTATGTTATATCAATGGGTTTGTTGGCTGCTGTAAAAATACTTTTTGCCAAATCGTTCCAAGTTCTTGCTTTACCTGTACCTAAATTATACAAGCCACTATGTTTGCGGCTATGCATAAAATGGATACAAACATCTACCAAATCTTTTACATAAATAAAATCACGTTTTTGCTCACCATCTTTATAGGTATCTCGGTGTGACTTAAATAAGGAAATTTTGCCATTTTCAACTATTTGATTGTAGGCATGCAAGATAACTGAAGCCATACGGCCTTTGTGGTATTCATTAGGGCCATATACATTAAAAAACTTAAGACCCGCCCAAAAAAACGGTTTGCGTTCTTGTGCTATTACCCATTTATCAATCTCGTTTTTGGAACGACCATAAGGGTTCAATGGTTGCAGTTGGTTAAGTTTAGTTTCATCATCATCGTACCCAAACTCCCCTTCACCATAGGTAGCTGCCGATGATGCATACACAATCGGTAATCCATACTGAACACATTTTTTCCATAGGGATTCAGTAAAATCAATATTGAGTAGTTTGAAAATGGCTTCATCCATTTCGGTAGTATCGGTGCGAGCGCCAATATGAAAAATGAATTGCACTTGGTTTTCGTTTGCATCTAGCCACTCAAAAAAATCAACACGTTCAACTTTTGCAGTAAATTTTTTACCAACAAGGTTTTGAAGCCGCGGACTGCTTCCAAAATCATCTACTAAAATCAAATCATTGTATCCATCAGTATTTAAGCGTTCCACAAGGCAACTACCTATAAATCCTTCGGCTCCTGTAATTACTATCATGTTCCAAAAGTAAGTTTTTGTATTGATTATAAGAAAATACTAAATTATAGAGTTGAATAGGTATGTAATAGATTTAAATTGAACTGTTTTTATAACAATAATAAAATGGTTCTAGTCTTATTTTACAGCCATTTTTTAATGAAATAAAAGTTGTTTATGATTTTAATATACTACAACTATTTATTATAATGGACCAACACACTTTAACATAAGCTTATGAAATAACAAAAAACTCTTGGTATAAGTGTGTTAAGCAACATATATTTGCCGTTTATTTTGTGAAAAGCAGTAGATGGAAAAGCAACAAAGACTAGTATATATAACCCGCAAAGAGCATTTTAATGCAGCGCACCGTTTGTTTAATCCTACTTGGACAGATGAGCAAAATGAGGCATTTTTTGGTAAATGTGCCAATAAAAACTACCATGGCCATAATTTCGATTTGTTTGTAACCCTTAAAGGGTATGCCAACCCCGAAACAGGCATGGTAATGGATTTAAAAAAATTAAAAGCGGTGATAAACCACCAGGTTATTGAGCAACTCGACCATCAAAATATAAACGAAGATGTAGCCTTTATGAAAGGACAATTAGCTTCTATAGAAAATATAGTAGTTGCTATTTGGGATAGGCTAGAGCCATTTATCGAAAATGGGAAGTTGCATTGCATTAAGTTAGTAGAAACTGAACGTAACTATGTGGAATATTACGGGGAATAATATTTTTTTTAGCAAATCATTCTAGTATATTTGGCTCAGAAAAAACCTATCAAATGAACATTAAAACTTACTCTCAATCAATTATCGCTGCAAGTATTATACTGCTGTTAAGCGCATGTGGGTCATCTTCCTTAACCAATGTTTGGGAGTATTATGTAACCAATGAAGTGGTGGAACATCAGCCATACGTTACCTCAATTTCATCCCGCAAATTATTATATCAAGAAATTGATAAAAACACAAAATCGCAATTGGATATGATTGCGGTGAAACAAGATACCAATATTTATTTGGTACTCGGTTCGTATAAAATGGCTACTCCTTTTGTATTAGGAGATAGTACGTATGCATTTGGATTGAGCGATTTATACTCGCGCAGCAAAGGCGATGATTTAATTGGAAAATCAGGTGACTTAACCATGTTTTTTACACAAATACCTGCAGCAAAATGTATTGAGTTTTTGGATAGTTTAGAAATTATGAGAAAACAATATGCTGATGCTCCTGTTTCAAACAATGCAACTACACAAGTTGATTTTTATTTTTCGTCTAATGTATTTATTAGTTTAGCCAAAAATAAAATGGGCGAGCAAGCATCAAAATGTACATTGTGGGTAGGCAGACGTAAACATGTGTTATCGGTAAAAGAATGTGTAAAAGTGCTTACGGAAATAAAAAACTTTAACTAATAATTACGATTCATAATAAATAACCGGAAGTTCTCTTTCGGTTATTTTTTTGCTCGTATAATTCGTATAATCGCACCACAGATAATTAATTTAAGGATGAAAAAAGCATATTTGTTTCCAGGTCAGGGAGCTCAATTTACCGGAATGGGAAAGGATTTGTATGATACCAATCCGATGATAAAAGACCTTTTCGAAAAGGCCAATGCTATTTTAGGATTTCGAATTACCGATACCCTATTTACAGGCACGGATGAAGAACTCAAACAAACCCGCATTACTCAACCTGCTATATTTTTGGTATCGGTTGCCAAAGCATTTGCGCTGGGACAGGAATTTAAACCTGATATGGTTGCCGGACACTCGTTAGGCGAATTTTCGGCATTGGTTGCTAACCAAACACTTAATTTTGAAGATGGATTAACATTGGTATACCAACGTGCAATGGCTATGCAAAAAGCATGTGAACTTCAACCCTCAACAATGGCTGCAGTGCTAGGTTTGGAAGATGCAAAAGTAGAAGAAATTTGTGCAAGCATTACCGATGGTGTAGTTGTAGCTGCCAATTATAATTGCCCCGGACAGTTGGTTATTTCGGGTAGTGTAGAAGCTGTAACCCATGCTTGTGAATTATTAAAAGCCGCTGGCGCAAAACGTGCTTTGGTATTACCAGTTGGTGGCGCATTTCATTCACCATTAATGGAGCCAGCGAGAGTGGAATTGGAAAATGCAATTAACGCCACTACGTTTAACTTGCCAATTTGTCCCATCTACCAAAATGTACCAGCTAATGCTGTTTCAGATATTGCTAGCATAAAAAGCAATTTAATTGCGCAACTCACTGCTCCCGTAAAATGGACACAAAGTGTTCAAGCCATGGTAGCCGATGGCGCTACTGATTTTATAGAATGTGGACCAGGAAAGGTATTGCAAGGATTGGTGCAAAAAATATACAAAGAAGCTATTGTTACATCGGTTTAATATAATGTAAGTTAAAAATATAGAGCAGCATTGATTAAATTCAATGCTGTTTTTTTATGCCATATGATGGGTGTTTTTGGACATCATTGCTTTTTTAGTAATTGTTAATTTTAAGAACCGAAAAACGGGTAAAATGATGTACACACAAACGATAAAGCTTATAAAAAAAGTTGGCATGTTATTGTTTAATCCATTTAATAAGCCAAAACCTACAGCAAATAAACTAACAGATAGTACGAGCAAATTTTTCATAATGAACTATTATTTTCATGCATATTATTGGTTCAATATGATGTAACTGTTTTCTGTATTTTACGCTAAGGTTAAGTTTGTTGTAATATGGAGAAAACTTGGAACTCCCCGATGAATGTTGTATGTTGCAATTCATATGAAAAAGAGTGTTTTACCTATTTTGTTATGCGTTTTTTGGGGTGTATTGGGGGTATACCTATTTCAAATTGAACTAAAGCCACATAAACATACCAAAGTGCCTAAACGAGATCGAATAGATTTGGCTTGGGCGCAAGAAAATGAAATGACCAAAGATCCTGAAACAGGAGGGGTACCCAAAGAACGTTTGTTTGTTGCATATGAAATGCTTCAAAAAGCCCAAAGGGGTTTTAACAAAGCGGCCATTGCTGGTGTAACTTGGGCCGAACGTGGACCTAATAATAATGGTGGCCGTACACGAGCTATTTTGGTGGACTTAAATGATGTTACACATCAAACCATTTGGGCAGGAAGTGTTGCAGGAGGGCTTTGGAAAACAACAAATATTACAGCGGCCCAACCCAATTGGGCATCCGTAAATGATTTTTTTAGCAATATGGCTATTACTTCAATCACTCAAGCTCCAACCAATCCTCAGGTGCTTTATTTTGCAACAGGGGAAGGGAATAACAATTCGGATGCAGTGAGAGGAATGGGTGTTTGGAAAAGTAGTGATGGAGGGATAACCTGGGCTCAACTTTCGGCTACCAATACAAGCGATTTTCACTACAATCAAAAAGTATTTACCCTCAGCAATGGAGATACTGTATTTGTGTGTTCCAAAAATGGATTGTTCCGTTCGGTAAATGCCGGAACTTCATTTACCAAAGTATTGGGTTCGGGTATTGCAACTGCAGGCGGAAATATTGCACACGATATTGAACGTATGAATAACGGAACATTATATGCAAGCATGTCGAGCGGAAGTAATGGAGGCGGAACCATTCATAAATCATATAATAAAGGTGCAACCTGGACAACCCCGCTAAGTGTAAGTATAGCTATTGATGAAGTGGAACTGGCTGTTGCAAATAATGACACCAGTATTGTTTATGGATTGGTTGAGAATAATTCAACCATACCTGCCATTATTAAAAGCACGAATGCAGGAGTTGCGTTTGCTGCAACATCAGCTTATCCTGTTGATGCAGATGGGGGCATTACGGCAACTGATTTTTCACGTACTCAAGCTTGGTACGATTTATCTATTTGTGTAAATCCATTGAATGCAAATGTTGTATATGTTGGGGGAATTGATTTGTTTAAAACAAGCAATGGTGGTAGTTCATGGCAGCAAGTATCACATTGGTATGGAGGATTTTCTTTTCAAGAAGTACATGCCGACCAACATATTGCCATGTATGATATTACTGATACCTCCATAGCCTATTTTGGAAACGATGGTGGAGTATACCGCACTTCAAATGCTGGAGCTACAATTCCAACCATAACCTCCAAAGAAATAAATTATAATACAGCACAATTTTATGCATGTGATATACATCCATCGGCTTTGACTAATTATTTTTTAGCAGGTGCTCAGGATAATGGTTCGCATCGATTTAATACTACAGGTATCAACTCAACAACTGAAGTAACTGGAGGAGATGGTGCTTTTTGCCATATCGATCAAACACAACCTGCTTATCAATATACTTCATATGTTTACAATAACTATTATCGGTCAACCAATAGTGGAGCAAGTTTTAGCAGCAGCGGCTTAAGTTTTGGAAATACAGGAAGATTTATTAACCCAACCGACTATGACGATTCGCTTAATGTGTTGTATGCTGCTCATAATGCTGGTTCGTTCTTGAAATGGACCAATCCACAAACTGGAAGTACGAATGTAACAGTAAGTGTAACTGCATTTAATGGCGGTACAATTAGTGCTGTTACCGTTTCACCTTCTGTACTGGGAAGGGTTTATTTTGGAACCGGAAGTGGACGTATAGCATACGTAGATAACGCCAATACAGTTACAACATCCACTGCGGGTGTTAGTATGGGAACACCTTCTAGTAATTATGTTTCATGTATTGCAGTAGATCCTACAAATGAAAACCATGTGCTTGTAACCTATTCAAATTATGGTGTAACGAGTGTATGGGAAACGCTAAATGCAGGATCAACTTGGACAAGTATAGAAGGGAATTTACCTGATATGCCAGTGCGTTGGGTAATTTTTAATCCGGTGAACAATACCCAAGCACTTATTGCTACAGAACTTGGTGTGTGGAGCACCGATTTGATAAATGGTTCATCAACAAATTGGCAACCTACCAATACCGGTCTTGCTAATGTGCGCTGCGATATGCTCAAAGTGCGCAGTTCGGATAAAATGGTAATTGTTGCTACGCATGGCCGCGGACTTTATTCAACCAATTCATTTGCACTTCCTATGGCTTCCTTTACTTCGGTTTCGGAAATGGGATACGCACATAATACCATTCAGTTTACCAATGCCTCCTCCAGCGCTACTTCATATATATGGAATTTTGGAGATGGTACCTCTAGTGTTTTGGTTAATCCTTCTAAAACATATACTGCAGCTGGCAATTATACCGTTACACTTTCCATTAATGGAGGAATATCTTCAGCTACCAAAACAATTAAAATATTGCCAGCCTATGGTGTTCCTTATACTCCTGCAAATGGTGGGAATTTTGAAACCAATATTTCCGATTTTTATGCTGTACTCGAAACGGGAACAGGTTTTGAACTTGGCAACTCTGCAATTGCGGGTAAAAGTGGTGTAAATAGTGGAAGCAATGCATGGGTTACAGGGCTCACGGCAACCAATTACCTAGATAATACCGCAGCCTATTTATATACCCCGAGTTTTAATTTTACGGCATTGGGAACCTATACCATCAGGTTTTATGCAAAAAATATATTTGAGTTAAACTACGATGGATATATTTTACAGTACAGTATCAATAATGGATTAACATGGTTACCACTTGGAACTACAACCGCAACCAATTGGTACGATTATGCCAACACAAGTACAAATCGTCCTTTTGTACAAAACCAAGCATTTTTTAATGCAACTAAATCTACCTATACGCTTCGATCTTATGCTACCTCGGCTTTACAAGGCAATAGCAGTGTTGCTTTTAGATTTGTGTTTAAAAGTGATGGAAGCCAAACAGCTGCAGGTTTAGCTATTGATGATTTTGAAATTGTAGGACCAACCAATGCAGCATTGCCTGTTAGTTTATTTTCTTTTAGGGGTAAACGTACCAACCCAGAAATGGTGGAGTTGCAATGGCAAACAGCCAGTGAAAAAAATGCTGATAGGTTTGAAGTAGAACGAACACTCGATTGGAATGCACCTTTTGAAACAGTAGGAACTGTTGCAGCTTTTGGGAATACCCTTTTACAACAGAGGTATCTATTTACAAATGCCAATGCACACCCTTACCATTCGTTTTACCGTTTAAAAATGATTGATAAGGATGGAAAGTTTGAGTACTCCAACAGCATCAGTATTGCTGGTTATAACAAACACACAACACAATTGGTGCAAGCATTCATTCCGACTTCTAACAATAGTAAACAGTTTTTGATAAGCAACAGTTTGTATTCCACATTGGCATATACAATTATCAATACCCAAGGACAAATAGTGAAAAAAGGAGAGTGGCAACAAGGTGATCTTTTAGATTTAACAGAACTACCTACAGGGATTTATTATTGCCGATTGGTAGCTGCTACTGGACAAACACAAACTGAAAAAGTTTTGGTCAAGTAAGCCAAGTTAATTTGACGATTGTCATATAATAAAGTGTGCAGAGAATAGTATTTTCGTGCCTCATTTTTCGCCATCTTACATATGGAAAGTAAAAATTATTACGTAATAGCATATTATTATTATACTCAAATTCCCAATCCTGAGGAGTTTAGCGCACAGCATTTAACTTATTGCAAGCAACTTGGTTTGCGTGGCCGTATTTATATTGCCCACGAAGGAATTAACGGTACCATAAGCGGCCCTAAACAAATATGCCAACAGTATATGGATGAACTTAAATCCAATCCCTTATTTGCAGGTATTGAGTTTAAAATTGATGAGTACCACGACCATGCTTTTAACCGCATGCACGTGCGTGCCAAAACCGAAATTGTACACAGTGGTTTGCGCAATCCCGAAATGATTGATCCAACAAAAGAAACTGGAAAACATTTGCGTGGTGAAGAGTTTTTGGCACTAAAAGATAGAGACGATGTGGTGATTTTGGATGTGCGCAGCAATTATGAAACACGCTTGGGTAAGTTTAAAAATTCAGTAACGCTGGATATGGAAAACTTTAGAGAATTTCCTGAAAAAATTGCCGAACTCCAACAGTATAAAAACAAAACAGTGGTTACGTGTTGCACTGGTGGTATTAAATGTGAAAAGGCTTCGGCACTTTTGCTTAAAGAAGGTTTTAAAGATGTATACCAATTGCACAATGGTATAATAGGGTATGCAAAAGATACAGGCGGAAAAGATTTTGATGGGATGTTGTATGTGTTTGATGGGCGTGTTGCTGTTCCAGTAAATGAGGTAAACCCCAAAGCTATTGCTAAGTGTACAGTTTGTGGAACGCCCACCATGCGCAGTTTAAATTGTGCTAATGTTGATTGCAACGACCAGTTTAGTATGTGCGAAATCTGTGCCAATGAGATGGAAGGTGCTTGCTGCCAAGCTTGCAAAGTTGCCCCTGGCAAAAGAGTGTATAATGGTACGGGTTATTACACTAGGCCTGCGTTGGATTAATAAGTCCATTTGCATTTAGCAAATTATATTCAACCGTTTACAAATAAACCCATTACTAAAGTCTAATTAACTAAAGACTTTTAACCATGATCCATAAACTATAATCCATTAACTATACAATCTATAAATCAAACCGCCACATCATTACAACTTTATCATCACTGCACGTAATGAGTTCTTCGTTGTTTAGCCACAGCAATTTATTTACCGATGTAATATGTCCATCATTACGTTGTTTGTCTATCACTTTTAACAATGTATCTGTTTGGGCATTCCAAATTTTTAGAGTTTTGTCCATGCTTACAGTTGCGTAGTATGTTGCATTGGGCGAAAATTCAATGGCATTAATATGCAAGGTATGGGCAGCAATATCTAGCTTGTTTTCAAAGTCGTTTGTTATATCCCAACTTTTAAGCATCACATCCCGTCCGCCACTGTATAGGTGTGTTCCATCAGGTGAATAGGAGAGAGCAAATACGGAATTGGTATGCGCTTTAAGTTCGTATAGTTGGGTAAATGTTTCGGTACTGTATATACGAATATGGAAATCGCTAAAGCCAACGGCAAACTCTTTGCCATTGGGGTGTAGGGCAATTACCCGTGCACTTTTATTGGATGCTTTTATGGTATGCAGTAGTGCTAGGGTGTGGCTATTCCATATACAAATAGTACCATCACCACCAGCTGTTATAATAGTATCACCACTTTGTTGTATGTCAAAAATACCTAACGTATGCGCTTCAATATTGCGTATTTCTTTGCCTTGCAACAAATCTATTACATGTAAATTTCCCGATGCCGTTCCACACAATAGTTGGTTTTGCACAGCATCCAAATACATCGAATACACAGGACGGTATACCTGCACCAATAATTTTCCATCGCCTTTTGTTTGGGTATTCCATTGCACCACCAAACCATCATCGGCACCGCTAAAAAAAGTATGAGGTTCTGTTCCTTTGCACAATGAAAATATACTTCCTTTATGACCGCTAAAATGTGCTATTTTCGTGATATTAATTTTTGTCATGCCAATTTTTCAACGTACAAACCTAAACCAAAATACGGTATTAGCCGTATGGAAAATATCGGAAACCCGAGAAGAATTATATGCACAAATAACCGAACGTATAACCGATACCGGTAAAAACTTGCACGATAATATTCATTGGTTGGCCAGCAGGGTATTGTTGCAACAATTATTTACGACCGAAACCATTGCATTGCACAAAGATGAATATAATAAACCAACGTTGCTTATTAATGGAAAACCGTATGCAGTTTCAATAACCCATTCATACGAATACGCTGCTGTAATGGTAAGTAAATCGTATACAGTAGCTTTGGATTTAGAAAAAATAGATGAACGCGTACAACGTGTTGCCCGAAAATTTATTCGGGAGGATGAGTCCTTTGATGCACATAACTTGAAAGTGATTTCAACAGAAGAACTGACTCAATATTACACCATCATTTGGAGTGCAAAAGAGACGCTGTATAAATATTATGGTAAAAAGGAACTCGATTTTAAAGAGCATTTAAACATCTTACCTTTCTCTCTTCAACAATCAGCGTTCACAATTGAAGGCGCTATTACAAAAGATACGTATCAACTTCATTTACCAATTCAAGTGCAATTTATGGAGGAGTACGTGCTTACATTTTGTTTGGGCAAAATGTAATTAACGTTGAATGTTTGAAATAATGCTTTTGCTTTTTACATGGACATTATCTTAACATCATTGATTAAACCTAAGCTAAAGTCTAATTAATCTATTCTAGTTTTTAGTTACCTCAACTTCTTCTATTTTTCCGCTCAATTGGTTTAGGGTAAAACGGATATAATACAAAGCATCATCATCCCTATACATACCATAAGTTTGAACATACCCATTACTGGTTTCGGATGCTTTTTGAATAACACTATTTTTTACTTTGGGTATATATTTTTTCATCAAATCTGTTAGTTGACTGGCGTTTGCTTGTCTTTCGACAGTATCACAAATAAACAATACAGGTTCTGAAATAAATGGGGTTAAATCTTTATTGATAAATGCTGCCTGCAACTCTTTTTCTTGATTAAAAGGTTCGTATTGTGCTTGTGCAAATACAGAAAAAGATAAAGTAACGAGGAGGGCAAAGAAGGTTGTTTTTAACATGGCACAAATATACAAGATGGCTTATATACTTTATGCATAATTTAATTTTTAGACAAGACTAAAAATATATTTTAGTAATACTAATTATAAATTATATTCGTACGTATGTTTAGGTTGTTAGTTGTTTGTTTAGGATTCTCTAATTTATTGATGGCACAGGGTATACAAGGTTTTGTAACAAGCCAAGGAAAGCCCGTTTCATATGCTAATGTGGGAGTTGAAGGAGCAACTAATGGCATTATAGCCAACGAAGATGGACAGTATATGATTAAAAATATACAACCAGGTTCGTACAAAATGAGTTGCAGTGCTATTGGTTTTTTCAAGCAAAGTAAAAAGGTTATAGTTACAGCAACAGGAGCTAAACTCAACTTCGATTTGCAACCCAATGAAAATACCTTAAAAGATGTTGTCATTAGTGGAACAATGAAAGAAGTTTCGCGACAACATTCGCCAGTTCCAGTTGAGATTTACACACCCAAATTTTTTCTTAAAAACCCTACACCTAATATGTTTGAGGCTTTGCAAATGGTGAATGGAGTTCAACCTACTTTAAATTGTAATGTGTGTAATACAGGGGATATTCATATGAACGGAATGGAAGGTCCGTATACAATGGTGATGATTGATGGAATGCCTATTGTGAGTGCACTTTCAGGTGTTTATGGATTATCAGGAATTCCCAATTCTATGATTGAGCGAATTGAAATTGTAAAAGGTCCGGCTTCTACTTTATATGGTAGTGAAGCTGTGGCGGGTTTGATTAATGTGATTACCCAAAAGCCCGAAAAAGCACCTTTGCTTTCGGTTGATATGTTTGTTACTTCTTACCAAGAATATAATTTGGATGCAGCTGTCCGGTTTAAAGTAGGAACAGCTACTTCATTGTTTAGCACCAATGCATATTGGTTTGATACCAAATGGGATGTAAATGACGACAACTTCACGGATATCACTTTACAAAAAAGAATTTCTGTTTTTAATAAGTGGAATTTTACGCGTAAACATAACCGTGAAGCCAGTGTTGCAGCAAGGTATGTGGCCGAAAATAGATGGGGTGGCGAAATGGGATGGAACAACCAATGGAAAGGTACAGATAGCATTTATGGCGAAACTATTTTAACCAACCGATTTGAACTCATTGGCAATTACCAATTACCGATGACCGAGAAGGTGAAGTTTATGTATTCACTTATTGACCACATACAAGATTCATATTATGGTATAAAAGCTTTTGATGCCACACAAACCGTTGGGTTTGGTCAATTGGTATGGGATAAAAAAATTGGACAAAGGCATGATGTATTGATGGGAGCAGCGATGCGTTACACCTGGTATGATGATAATACGGTGGCTACCCAAAAAGGCGATTCCTTGTTTACAGAGAATTTGCCTTCTAACGTTTTATTGCCAGGTATTTTTGTGCAAGATGAAATTTCATTATCAGCGTCTCATTTAATATTGTTGGGTTTGCGATATGATTATTACCAGCAACACGGTTCAATTTTTTCGCCACGAGCCAATTATAAATGGTCACCCAATCCATTTAATACTTTGCGTGTTTCGGCTGGTAATGGCTTTAGGGTAGTGAGTATTTTTACTGAAGACCATGCTGCATTAACAGGTGCAAGAGATGTGGTTATTCAAGATGAATTAAAACCCGAACAATCTTGGAATATCAATATCAATTACAACAGGTATATATCATTTAAAAAAGGATTTCTCACGTTGGATGCCAGTGCTTTTTATACTTATTTCACCAATCGTATTATTGCCGATTATGATACAGATCCGAATAAAATTTTGTACAACAACTTACAAGGTTATGCTGTATCACGCGGAGTAAGTATCAACTCAGTTTTTACAGGAACATTTCCACTTAAAATACATGCAGGTATTACATTGATGGAGGTGTTTCAAGTAAACAAAGATCTATACGGAGTATCACAGAAAAAACAACAAGTGCATGCACCTAATTTTTCGGGAACGTTTCAAGTAAGTTATACCCTCATCCGTTACAAACTTACCATCGATTGGACAGGTCAAGTATACGGACCTATGCGTTTACCCATTTTACCCAACGATTACCGCCCTGAATATTCTCCTTGGTTTACGTTGCAAAATATTCAGCTTACGCAAAAAATAAGCACAGATTTTCAACTATATGGAGGCTTCAAAAATGTCTTTAATTTCCTTCCCCAAAATCCCATTATGCGGTCTTTTGATCCGTTTGATAAACATATAGCAGTAGATAATCCAAATGGATTCACCTTTGATCCATCATACAATTATGCACCCGTTCAAGGACGAAGATTGTTTTTAGGGGTAAGGTATTTGCTGTAAAGATTATAGATGATTATTGCTTGTTGCAATTATAATCCACTAACTATAAACTAGGCTTCTTCAACTGTAAAATTGAAAAATCGGTATTCACTTTTTTAATTGTATTGGTAAGTTTTCCTAAACCAGTAATTTCCATTTCTACCACATCGCCATCTTGCAACCATTGTGGTTTAAAGTTTTTGTCGTTTAGCAAACCTGTTCCATTGAGTTCTAAGAAGCAGCCTGTTCCTACCGTTCCGCTACCAATTACATCTCCCGGCCAAATATCTACACCATAAGCGCATCGTTCTACTATTTCAGCAAAGGTCCAATCCATATCGCTTACATTTCCTTCACTCACCAATACACCATTTACCCAGCATTTCATGTTTAAGTTGTGGTTAGCTCCAGTATGGTTTGGTTTGGCAGGAACTACATATTGTTCAAGTTCATCAGGAGTTACAAAGTAGGGTCCTATAACAGTTGAAAAATCTTTTCCTTTTGCAGGGCCAAGGTTTAACAGCATTTCTTCCATTTGCAGTGTGCGCGCGCTCATATCATTCATAATCATATAACCTGCAATGTATTGGTCGGCCTCAGCAGCTTTAATGTTGCGGCCTTTTTTACCAATTACTATGGACACTTCCAATTCAAAATCTAGTTTTTCAAAATGATCAGGCATGCAATCTATCACACCTGGTCCTTGGATGGCATTGTGGTTGGTAAAATAAAAAATAGGGTATTGATCAAACTCCTTAATCATTTCTACGCCTCTGTTTCTGCGAGCAGCAGCAACATGTTGGCGAAAAGCATATCCATCGCGGCAAGAAGTAGGTTGCGGAACAGGAGCTTCTAAAACAACTTCGGTTTCCAACACAAAGGGTTTGGTTACCTTACCGGCTTTAATTTGTTCATCCCATTTTTTTGCTTTCTCCATCATGGGTTCACCAGCAAATAAAAACTTGCGCATTTTATCAGGAAAAGTAGCGTCAAGCTCCTTTAACGACCAAATTTTTCCTTCGTTGATGATTCCAAGTTGTGAGGTTTTGTTGTGGATATAACTTACAAGTTTCATTTTTTTCGAATATTATAGTTGTTGAATTACTATGATTGGACTACAGTTTTGGTAAATTAATTTTATCAGGAATGATAAATGCTTTATCAAAATCAGATAAAAGTTTTCGGTACATTGCTTCAGCTTCAATTTTAGTTCTGAAATCCCCAACACGAACTTTAAAATAAGGTTGTTGGTAAATTAAGTATACTTCTTCTGAAGGCATTAGTTGCAAAAATTTTGTTTTGGCATCGGTTGCAGCTTTTCTTTCCGACCCAAAAAATAGTTGTACTCTATATCCTTGAATACCATTTAACGATTTATTGTGTTCAATATTTTTTTCAACCAACGAGTCTACTTTGATATTATGTTGAATGATTACTGTTTGAGTTTGGGCATATATACAACATGGTGCTATATATAGTATGACACCCACAACCCAAAAACAACATAAATTACTTTTATTGTTCAGCATTAATAATGGTTAAACTACTTGACGTTCCAATTCGAATAGCGCCTGCTTTTAGCAGTTCACAAGCCATTTCAGCATCTTTAATTCCACCAGACGCTTTTATTTTAATTTTAGCAGGTAAAATTTCACGCATGAGTTTTACAGCATGAACGGTTGCTCCTGTATCTGTATATCCAGTTGATGTTTTCACAAAATCAACTTCACAATCCATACAAATAGTACAAGCTTTTGCTATTTCGGCATCACTTAAATACTCAGTTTCTATTATTACTTTTACTAGTTTATTTTGCAAATGACAAGCAGTAGTTACTGCTTGAATATCATTTTGGACGGCAGCATAATCTCCAGATTTAAATGCGGCAATATTCATCACCATGTCTAACTCATCAGCACCAGATATAATTGCTTTTTTGGCTTCTTCAACTTTAGATGCAACGGTAGAGTAACCCAATGGGAATCCAACAACAGTTATAATTTTTACGGTTGAATGTAACAATGCTTTTTTTGCAGTTTGCACATGGTAAGGGGCAACACACACACCATAAAATACATTTTCAATTGCTTCTTTACATAATTTTATTATATCTTCTTTAGTACTATCGGGTTTGAGGTTAGTATGCTCAATATGTCCTGCTAGTTCAACCATTTCTGTTACATTCATCTCCATTTCTGTTGTCATTTCTTTAGTAAATAATTAGTTCTTAATCTTCTTTACCGTGGCAGGCTTTATACTTTTTTCCACTTCCACAAGGGCATACATCATTGCGTCCAACTTTTGTTGTATTTATAATAGGTTCTTGTTTGCGTTCATTTTGACCAGCCGCTGCAGCAGCTAGTGCCATTGCACGTTGAACATTCTCTGGGTCATCAGATCGGCTCATTTGAAGCTTAGGTTGTGTTTGTGGCTTAGCAATTTTTGCTTCTTGTAATTGCGATACATTTTGTTTTGGAATATAACCTTTAAACAACATTGGCAAAACATCACGGTTCATTCGGCTTACCATAGCTTTAAATAAGTTAAACGACTCTAGTTTATAAATAAGCAATGGGTCTTTTTGTTCTAAAGCAGCATTTTGTGATGATTGTTTTAATTCATCCATTTCACGTAAATGCTCTTTCCATTCATCATCAATTATAAATAAGGTAGCCATTTTTTCAAAAGTTGCAGCTACTTCTACACCTTTATTATCAAACGCTTTTTTAAGGGGAACACTTATTTGCATACCTTTAACACCATCCGTAAATGGAACACCAACAAATTCAATTTGTGAACCGCGTGTTTCATGCAAATCTTTGATAACTGGCCATGCTTGTTCGGCTAAATGTGCCCTTTTATGTTTGTAATGTTTTAAAAGCTCATCAAATAAATCAGTTGCAAGACTTTCTACTTTACCCGATAAAAAAATATTTTCTTCGAGTATAGTTTCATAAGCAAATAAGCGAATCAACTCTAATTTGAATTCGGTAAAATTCTTATCTTCTTGATACATTTCTACCAATTCATAACTTAGGTCAGCTAGCATGTTGCTGATGTCCAACTCTAGTTTATCACCATACAATGCATTTCTACGTTTGCTATAAATAACCTCACGTTGGGCATTCATTACATCATCGTATTCAAGCAATCGTTTACGTGTACCAAAATTATTTTGTTCAACTTTACGTTGTGCACGTTCAATATTTTTGGTAATCAATGAATGTTCAATATTTTCACCTTCTTTCATTCCCAATCTATCCATGATGGCTGAAATACGTTCACTTCCAAAAAGACGCATTAAATCATCTTCCAACGAAACATAAAAACGAGAGGAACCAGGATCACCTTGGCGACCAGCACGTCCGCGCAACTGTCTATCAACCCTTCTTGATTCATGTCGTTCGGTACCAATAATAGCTAATCCTCCAGCTTCTTTTACACCAACTCCAAGTTTAATATCGGTTCCACGTCCAGCCATATTGGTTGCAATGGTAACTGTGCCTGCTTGTCCTGCTTCTGCAATAATATCTGCTTCGCGTTGGTTTTGTTTTGCGTTTAGTACATTGTGTTTTATTTTTCGAAGGGTAAGCATACGGCTCAATAATTCAGATACCTCAACCGATGTTGTTCCAACCAATACCGGTTGGCCGGCTTCGGTTAATTTTACCACATCATCAATTACTGCATTGTATTTTTCGCGTTTGGTTTTATAAATAGTATCGTTTTCATCTTTACGAGAAATTGAACGATTAGTAGGAATGACAACAACATCTAACTTATATATTTCCCAAAACTCTCCAGCTTCTGTTTCTGCTGTCCCGGTCATACCGCATAGTTTGTGGTACATACGGAAAAAATTTTGTAGTGTTACCGTTGCGTATGTTTGTGTTGCAGCTTCTACTTTTACATTTTCTTTGGCCTCAATAGCTTGGTGTAATCCATCACTGTATCTTCGGCCATCCAATACACGACCAGTTTGTTCATCTACTATTTTAACTTTGCTTTCTTGTATGATGTATTCTACATCTCGTTCAAACATACAATAAGCTTTAAGCAATTGATTAACGGTGTGGATACGTTCTGATTTGATAGAAAACTCGAGCATTAATTGCTCTTTGTGTTTAAGTTTATCTTCATCTGCAGTAGGCATTTTTTCAATCTCAGCAATTTCACCACCCACATCTGGTATAATAAAAAAGTGAGGATCTTCTCCAGAAGCGGTTATCAATTCAACTCCTTTTTCTGCTAAGTCAACAGAATTTATTTTTTCATCAATCACAAAAAACAAATCAGCATCTACTTTGTGCATTTCCTTTTGTTGGTCTTGCATGTAAAAGTTTTCAGTTTTTTGCAATAGCTGGCGCATGCCACTCTCACTTAAAAACTTGATTAGGGCTTTGTTTTTTGGTAAACCACGGTATGCTTGCAGCAATTTAAAACCACCTTCTTTTTCATTTCCAGCTTCAATTAGTTTTTTAGCTTCAGCCAATGCATTGTTAATAAATGTACGTTGCACGCTTACTAATTTTTCGATACGAGGTTTTAAGATATGAAATTGTTGATCATCTCCTTTGGGTATTGGACCAGAAATAATTAAAGGCGTTCGTGCATCATCAATCAATACACTATCAACCTCATCTACCATGGCAAAATGATGTTTGCGTTGAACCAATTCGCTCACATCGCGGCTCATATTATCGCGCAAATAATCAAAACCAAATTCGTTATTGGTTCCGTACGTAATATCTGCTAAATAGGCATTTCGTCTTTCTTTTGAATTGGGTTGGTGGTAATCCAAACAATCTACTTTTAATCCATGAAATTCAAATAAAGGTCCATTCCATTCGCAATCACGTCTAGCCAAATAGTCATTCACTGTTACAATATGAACTCCTTGTCCAGCTAAAGCATTTAAATATGCAGGTAAAGTGGATACCAATGTTTTTCCTTCACCCGTTGCCATTTCCGAAATTTTACCGGTATGTAAAACTACGCCTCCAATAAGTTGTACATCATAATGCACCATATTCCAAGTTACTGGACTTCCTGCGGCTTCCCAGGTATTAGTCCAAATTGCTTTATCGCCTGTAATTGTTACAGGTTTTTTAAATCGAGTATGTGTTGCCAGTTGTTTATCAAATTCAGTGGCTACAACTATTAGTTGTTTGTTTTCACTGAGTCTTCGGGCTGTTTCTTTCACTACTGCAAAAGCTTCGGGCAATATTTCGAGTAATATTTTTTCGAGCTCAATATCCCTATCTTTTTGTAGCTTATCAAGTTGGTTGAACAGTGTATCTTTTTCAACGATATCTATTTCGAGCTCTTCCGTTTGTGTCTTAATTGCAGCCATTTCTGCATCAATATCAGAAAGGTATTCGCTAATACGGTTTTTTAGTAAAGGGGTTTGGTTGCGAAGTTCTTCGTCTGTTACTGATTGTAAATTTTGGTAAGCCTCGTTAATAAGGGCTACATATGGGGTTATGGTTTTAAGATCGCGTTCGGATTTGCTTCCAAAAATTTTAGTTACTACTTTAAAAATTGAGTTAATCATTTCTAATCGTTTATTCGTGTTGTTAAAAGGGTGGTAAAAGTAATATAAATTGCTTGCTTTGCCTATTCATAAATATAGCCAACATACAATTTGGCGACTTTTTGGCATGGTTCTTATTAATACTACACAAGTTTAATAAATCTTATGAATAAAACGACCTACTCATTGCTGTTCAGTCTTTTCAATTTAATTACAATTGCTCTTTATGCACAAAAACAAGTAACTCCTGCCTCAACAAATCCGAGGGTTTCGACTAAATCCTTTGATCAAAAAGATACAGTAACTTCTCAATTTAAACCAGTTACAATTTCAGATTCTTCAAAAGTGAATTCGGATAAACCTATTCAAGGAGGTTTGATTTCTGCATCGGGCTTATTGGGTTTCCCACAAAATGATTTTGGCGTCTACACTAATAACACTATTGGATTTGGTTTTGATATATCAGTGTTGGTTAATGTATTAAGTAAACGAAGTAGGGCTCAATGGGATCAACGTTGGTTAAATGTTTATGTTGGCGGAAACTTTCAATTTATGCGGCAAGATGGCACAAGCGATAGTTATACTATAGATAATGTAAACAATACATCAGTTATAACATCCAAAGTGCGAAATAATATGTCGGGTATAGGATTGCTTTCACGAGTTGAGTTTTTTCCTGGTACCTTGAAATTATTTGCCGAGGTAGGAGTTGGCACACGTTTGTTTGGTAGCGACCACAATATTGAAATAGAAAACACACCCAAAATATACACCAATCCCAATGACGTGGTTACAACGAATAAAAATTATCATTTGCGCAGCGAACTCATTGGTAATTTTAGCTATGGTGGAGGGTTGCGAGTGAGTCAAAAAAAGATTGGGGTAGAGTTTAAAATCCTTTCCGTACAAGGTTCAACAGCTCAATATGTAGATATAAAAAGTATTCAATTTAACCGTAATGATAATTCGGTAACTTATGAAACCAAACAATCCCAAACGGACATGATTATTTTTCAAGTGGGTATTTCGGGTCGTTTTTAAGGTGTTGTTGATTGGCGGTATAAACGTGTGTATTGATTAATAATATTGTTTTTTCAGTTAACTGATTACTTTTAAAACTCAAGCCATTTATTTTTTATGCGAATTATGCTGTTTGTCAGTTTTTGTTATTTCTTTTTTGCTAAACATGCTCAGTAAACATTACCCCAGCCAAATAAATTTAAAACGGCCAAACAAAAAATGATAGGAGATTCGATTACTCAATTAAACAATCCTGTTATTTCTCAAGCCCCCCTATAAGAGAAGTGGTTTGTAATTAAGACACTTCAACATGGTGGGAATGTTTATAGTATTGGTATTGCCGCAAGAAGAGATGAAAGCAGCAACAAGCAATTATTCATACGGTAAAGGTATACGTTTAGGAGAACCTACATTCAAAATTGAATTTAAATTTATCAATCATATAGGTCAATCTTTTACAATTAGTGCAAGTTGATAAAACCAACAGCACCATTAAATATACGACCAAACCAATATATACCAATATATGGTTGCCTCAAGTAAGTGTTACCTATTTATTTTAAATAGAGGGAATCCTACTACTAAGTTTTTTAAAACTGTAGAATAAAAAAAGTTATCGGAACATTGATTGGATCTTTTTTATAACAGTTAATATGCTGTTGTAACTTTTTTATATGGTTCAAACTTTTAGCTTTGTGTGTTGTGTACAATAATATCTAAACGCAGCACAGTTGAATGTTATCGAACATATCATGAAAGCAAAATCAATACTTTAATTAAGCAACTAAAGTGTCTTTTACATTGACTAATTGTGAAAAAGCTATGAGACATATCTTGTTTTTATTCATGGTATTCGTTTCTTCAACTATTGTTGCCCAAACTCAAAAGCAGCTTTGGATAAAAGTTGTTGATGGCTTAACAGAAATGCCATTGCCAAGAGCAACAATAATATTGGACAATGGTCGTGCATTATTTACGAATGAGGATGGTGTATTACAATGTTCAATCACCTTACCTGTTAAGATAAATGTATCTTACATTAGTTACAAATCACAATCAACCCTACTTAAAAGGCTTAAATCGGATTCGCTTACTTTTAGATTAATAATAGCGGAACAATCACTCCCCGAGGTATTTATTGCCTCCTCTAGGCCAAAGTTTGCAGTATTTGAAAGACAAGATTCGGAGTTGCTTGACTTTGAATTATGGGGTAATTACATCCTATTGGGAGTTCATGATTATAACAAAAGAAAATGTTCGCTGGTCATAATGGATAGTACTCGGATGATTTTGGATGAGTATTCTTTGCCTGCAGATTTTGAGTATTTTTATAAAAGCTGTATTCAAAAATATTATGCGGTTGCCACTTCAGGAGTATTCGAAATTCAGTTTAAAAAAGGAGTTTTATTCCTAAAGAGCATTAATCCTCAATTCTTTTATGATAAGGTATTGTTTTACAAAGGATTTTACGGAAAGTATTTTTATATAATGGAACCACGAATGGATAATCAGCTTCATACCTATTATATCGAGGATACGGAGAAACGAAAACTCCTACCGTTTTCAATGGTTGCAAATACCAAGCAATTTCATAAATACACTCAAGATTTAGAACAAAAGAAAAAGATAAGGGAGAAAGAAATTTATATATTGGAAGGAATGACAGTTGTTTCAAATAGGAGTTATAATAACGAGGATAATGTTGTTGATTATTACACCAAAGAAACCAAGGGCGAATTTGTGAAAAGGTCAAGTATGTTTTTTGAGTATACAAACAAAAGTGTTAAGAGTCAGTTATTTGTTCGCGATTCAGTTGTTTGTATTTTTGATTTAGAGAATCTTGTAATGGAGAAGTATTTGTATGATGGAACATTTATAGATACACTCAAGGTCGCTTTTCAAAAGCCAAATAACATGCAACTTTCAAATGATGGATACATAATATCTAATTTGGAAGAAAACGGAACAACAGTGCTCGACTTTTTAGATATCAATACAATTTCGTTTAATCGAAAATACAAACTTAAAACCGCATCTGTTTTGAAGTGGATTGTTAAAGATGGTTTTGTGTTTTATTTAACTAAAAAAACTGATTCTTTTCAAAATTCCTTCTTAGTAATGGAGCCTATAAAATGAAAGTAATCTTACTTATTGTGCATTTTTTTTGGGTTTTGCCTTTGTGTGCTCAAACATTGGTAGAAGGGGTTATTGTTGATCATAAAAAAAATCCTGTTGGATATGCAACTATTGGTATTAAGGGAGCTGCCAAATCAACCATTAGCAATGAAGATGGTGTTTTTAAACTATTCTTAAATGAACTTCCTCAAACATGTATTATTAGTGCAATTGGATTTGAGTTGGCTGAAGTAGAAATAAATTCATCAAAATTCATCGTTTCGCTTAATCCCAAATCATATGCTCTGAATGAGGTGGTGGTTAAAAGTGTAGATGCTTATAAAGTTTTTTTTAATGCGTATAAAAAACTAATGAAACCAAATTATAGGTACTATGACGGTAATTTGTTCTATAGATTGGTTACTCGGAATGATTCAGTAAATACTGAATTAATGGAAGGTTTTTATGAAGCAAGGGTTGCCCCTGCCGGATTTTATAATTGGCAATTAAAACATGGACGATATGCGATTGCAGAAGATTACAAGCAACAACAGTATGTAGTGAGTATTGACTTTTCAGCATTAGCCAGGTATGTAGATATTACAAACGACCATAATAGTAGTGTTAAGTTTCCTTTATTTCCTTTTCGAACCAATGCAAAGCTTTTATATCACTTTCGGAATATTGGTTCCGCTTATTTAAAAGGCAAATATTTACGTAAGATCGAGTTTATTCCATTGAATGTTAATGATGAAGCATTCTCAGGTATTGCCTATATTGATGAAGAGTCCTCCTTATTACATAGACTTGAAACTTCATATAATTCAAAAAGATCATTCTTGATTACTTCTCAAGAAGGGAAATATCCTTGTTATAATTTGTTAATTAGATATACTATTGATTTTGCTGAGGCAACAACAAAAGAAATGCTTTTAAGCAACATCAATATTGACTTGCAATATGAGTTTGCTCATTTAATGAGCAACAAAAGAATTAATACGAGCATTCGATGTTTCGTTTTTGATAAAAATACACCAGTCAAAACGATGCCTAAAACGATAAAAAGACCAGAAGCCCTTTCCGATTATGAGGCTATTCGTTCAAGGTTGTACATCAAAGAATTTTGGGATGAAAATACCATTCTCGTTCAAACAGATTTGGAAAAATCAATTACAATGGATTTCGAACAAAAAGGATCATTCGGGCAAGCCTATGGTAAATTATACGATACACTTTCAATATTAAAAGAAGGCTATGCATTGTTAAATAAAAATGTAAACCGGCTAATAACAAATATTCAAGCACCCCCAGTTACGTTGAAAGGCAATAATTGCATCGCATTAACAATGACTGAAAAGACCACAGCATCATTATGTAGCCAGTTATTTGTTAGCCACAATTGTTATAAGGATTCTTTTTATGTATTAGTGCTTCCCTTACTTGATACGATGCAAACTTGGATTTCGGATTCAGTAAAACAGGATGAATCTTTTTCGTTTGTTTTCGGTTTATATTCTAAGTTAACAATGTTGCATGCCCAGATGCTTTATAAACAGTTAAAACAGTTGTCAAATCCTTGTAAAGACGATGAAATAGTTTATCAGTTATCCTTAAAAGCCAACGAAGAATTGATTTTATCTCAAACTGAATTATTAAAAGATTGTTGGACAGGTGATGGTTTTAAGTTTTGGGAACGCTATCTTGAAAAACTAGGAAAAGAAAATTAGTTAAAATCCATCAAACTTTTAGCTTTGTATGTTGTATACAATATTATCAAAACGCAGTACAAATGAAAGTTACCGAACATATTCAAAACGCAAAAACGACACTTTTCTCCATTGAAATTTTACCACCATTAAAAGGGAAAGATATCCAGTCTATATTTAATGGAATAGACCCGTTAATGGAGTTTAAGCCTGCATTTGTTGATGTTACGTATCACCGAGAAGAGTTTGTGTTGCGCAAACGTAAGGATGGTGGATTCGATAAAGTATTTACCCGCAAACGACCAGGAACAGTTGCTATTTGTGCGGCTTTGATGAACCGTTATAAAATTGATACCGTTCCGCATTTAATATGTGGCGGGTTTAGCAAAGAAGAAACGGAAAATGCGTTAATCGATTTAAACTTTTTAGGAATTGATAATGTATTGGTTTTGCGTGGTGATAGTATTAAAAATGAACCAACTTTTATTCCTGAACCTGATGGAAATAAAACCTCCCTTGAATTGCTTCATCAAGTAAGAGAAATGAACAGTGGTGTGTATTTGGATGAAGAAATTTCCAATGCTACTCCATCTAATTTCTGCATAGGAGTGAGTGGGTATCCCGAAAAACACTTTGAGTCACCTAATATGAATAGCGATTTGCGTTGGCTTAAACAAAAAATAGACAATGGTGCCGATTACATTGTTACCCAAATGTTTTTTGACAATAAAAAGTACTTCTCATTTTTGGAACATTGCAAAACAATGGGCATTGATAAACCCATTATTCCAGGCTTAAAGCCACTTACCACTAAAAAGCAATTAACTGTTTTGTCGAGTTTGTTTCATATCGATTTCCCTGAAGAGTTGGTGCTT
The DNA here is from genome assembly GCA_044353855.1 of Bacteroidia bacterium. Taxonomy (GTDB): domain Bacteria; phylum Bacteroidota; class Bacteroidia; order UKL13-3; family UKL13-3; genus UKL13-3. The sequence continues at coordinate 588,915 of JBILBF010000002.1, read as the reverse complement.
GAAGTAGAAAAATGTAAAGACGATAAAGCGGTAAAACAAGTAGGCATTGAATGGGCTATTCAGCAATCCTTAGAACTTAAAAAAGCAGGAACACCGGTATTACATTATTATACCATGGGATTAAGCGAAGCCACCAAGGCTATAGCTAGTAAGGTTTTTTAAGAAGAAGTTCATAGTCCATAGGCAATGGGCCAAAGTATAGTGAAGATTTTATTTGAACAATTCTTAAACAATCTTAAATATTACTTTTCTCCTCGCTCTTGCAATCTCCAACTTCTATCTACTAACTCTTTGTTTTCGCCAAGCATTACTTCTGGCTTACTTGTTCCATTATATTGAATCATACATTCGTAATTTCCTTGAATTATTGATCCGTTTTTTTGATACTCATTAAAGTTAAACGAGGTAGGTAAAATAATATGCCTAAACTGATGGTGGTTAAGTTTATGCTTAGCCATTAATTCTTGTTTGGCTGAACGTTCCACTTCTTCCAGGTAACGTATCTGAGGTTTTATTTTGGCTTGTAAATAATAGTCGATAGCAATCAATTCGTGCAATACATAATCAGTAGGGAATGTCTGTTTGGCATAAGCGTCAATCATGTCATATACGTCAGTAAGGGTATGCTTATGAAAGTTTTTATGAACGATAAAATATCTTCCAAGACCCCATAAAAAATCAAAAATGCTGTATTGTTGTGTTACGTATTTTAAGGTATTAGCCGTACGGTTCTTATTCCAATAAATTTCCAAAGCTTCTTCCAAAAGGGTAATTTGATAAAGTTCGTCTTGGGTTAAATACTTGCTTTGTATAATTTGGTAAGGAGGCAATGGATCGTATACATATTCATGTTGATCAACTTTACTACGCATAGGTGTGCCTTTCAAAAACTTTAAAAACCCCAATTGCAGTTCGGGAGCATACAGTTTAAAAACTTCTTCGATGCTGTATTTAATATCAGCCCATTCATCAAGTGGTAAGCCAACAATTAAATCTAGATGCATTTCAATTTTGTTGTCAAGCTGTTTGATTACGGCACTTGTTTTATCAAAATTCTGTTTGCGGCTTACTTGTAAATTTGCTTGTTGATTGACGGTTTGAATACCTATTTCAAATCGGAATAAACCTGCAGGCACATGTTCTTGAATATATGTTACAATATCGGGATGTACAATATCAGCTGTAATTTCAAATTGAAATATATTCTCGGGTTGGTGGTTTTCCAAAATGAAGTTGAACATATCAATGGTGAAATCTTTTTTAACATTAAATGTTCGATCTAAAAATTTAATTACCCTACCATGGTTCATTAAATATAATAAGTTGGATTTTATATCCTCAATGGGAAGCGTTCGGACTTTATTATCCAAACTTGCCAAACAAAATTCACATTTATAAGGGCATCCTCGTGAAGTTTCTATATAACATACTTTGTTGTATAAGTCTTGAGGAGAATCGTTTTGGTATGGATTAATACCTCTGTAATTTTCCAAATCAAACATAACTGATTTAGGAAAAAGTTTTACTTCGCCATTTACTTTGTGAACCAAATTACCAACACCTTCAATAGCGGGATAAGCATCCATAAATTCAGCAAAAGGAATTTCGCCTTCACCCAAAATAATATAATCTACTTCAGGTAAAGCTATTACATCTTGATATTCGTAACTTACTTCTGGGCCACCCAAAAGTATTTTTATAGTTGGATTAATGGCTTTAATTGCTCTTGCTGTGGCAAGTGTTTGGGTAATATTCCATATATAACAACTAAAAGCAACTACATCAAAATCTTTGCACTTTTCGGCTATGTCTTCTGGTTTTTCTTTAATGGTAAATTCTTTCCATGCAATACCTTCACGCTCCTTGTTTAATTCGTATAATAAACGAATAGCCAAGTTGAGGTGGATGTATTTTGCATTCAGCGTAGTGAGGAGTAATTTCATTTAGCTTGCGAAGATAAACCATTCTTGTAATCAATCTATTTTCCTTTGTAAAGTTTGACTTTATGAAAACAAAAAGCCTTTTTGGATATTTTCCAAACAGGTTGGTTTAAATACAGTCAGTAGAGTTAGTTGTTTCTAAAATCAATTGAAATATTAAAATACCTTACCAAACGATTAAGTTATAAAATGGTTGCTGCCGAATGTTCTATTAGCTTTGAAACGGTTCGTACAGATATTAAAAATACATACAGCAAATTAGCTGTAGCATCTATGACAGAAGCTGCGGCCAAAGCCATTCATGAAAAAATTGTGTGAACAACAAAAGGTGCTATTTTTTATAAATAACCCATGCCTAAGCAATAAGTACAAATTGAAGTGGTAAGCGTATTAACGCCAATTGATGGCTACCAATTGCAGGATTTTCACTGTATACATCGATCACATGCAGGGGTAAAAAAGCAATCATTAACAGCAAAATCCCCAAGGATGCAAAATGCCTGGTGCGCGGTATAAAAATAGCCATTCCAATACAAAATTCTAGCACTCCAGCCACATAATTAAGAGTAGTTTTTGGCAAAAAATCAGGAATAAAAGGTAAGTACATTTCGGGTTTAGCAAAATGAGTAATACCTCCCACAATCATTATTAACCCAAATAGGATGGAGAGGAGATTCTTGAATGTTAGCATCTGTTTATATTATTTTAATAATCGGTTAATGACTTTACAAAGGGATGAAGTTTTGGATGAAAAATTACTTTCTCCACCGGCTGTTTCGCCATTCTTCTTGTTGCCTTTTGGTTAAAAAAGTCCAGGCTACTATGCGGCTGCTTTTTTGTCCTTGTGCCATTTCAATAATACGCGTTTCGGTTGCTTGTACTTCTTCCAGTTTTTGAAATACCGATGCTAAGGTGGTTTGTTTGGATACCAATGTTGTAAACCAAAAACAGTGCTGATAGAACTCAGTACTTTCGGTTACCATGTTGAGTATAAATTCTTTTTCGCCACCAGCACACCAAAGCTCTAAGTTGCTACCGCCAAAATTAAGTACGGGTGTCACTATTTTTTTCCCTTTAAGATTCGTTACTTTTCTCAGGCTTGCTTGTTTCGCTTCCTCGGCACTTGCATGAAAAGGTGGATTGCAAAGAGTGAAATCAAATTTTTCGGTTGGCTGAATAATACCTTTAAATATGGATGATGCAGTATGTTGTCTTCGCATAAAAATACTGTCGGCTAGCGGATCATTTGTATCCAAAATATGCTGTGCATGTTCAATGGCTTTAGGGTCTATTTCGCTACCTACAAATTGCCAACCATATACTTTGTTACCAATAAGTGGGTACACACAATTTGCGCCTACTCCAATATCCAATCCTTTTATTTGAGTTCCTTTGGGTATGATACCATTATTACTAAAGGCAAGCAAATCAGCTATGTAATGTATATAATCAGCTCGGCCTGGAATAGGAGGACAGAGATATTGGTTGGGAATATCCCAATAGCCAATACCATAAAAATGTTTGAGCAAAGCTTTGTTAAGTGTTTTTACTGCTAAAGGGTTTGCAAAATCAATGGATGTATCTCCAAATTTATTGGGAGCAACAAACGGAATAAGTTCGGCACATGTTTGAGTGAGTGCAACAAAATCATAACGTTCATTGTGCGCATTGCGTGAGTGCAGTTCGTTTTTATGTGGTGTTTCTTGTTTCATACTATTTTATCTCCCTCCTTTTTTTCCAGCAGATGAATTGCGTTTTGATGAAGATGGTTTATTTCGGGTATTCGGTTTTCCGAAATTTTTATTCGTTTTGAATTCCATTTTTGCACCTTTGGCCTTAGGCCTAGATGATCGAGCATCAACATTGTTGCGAATTACTTTGGTTGGTAATACTGCTTTTTTTGATACCGGTTTTGCTTTTTGTTTTGCTTTTTTTACATCATCCGAAGCCGAGTTTTTTACCATGTTGTAAATGATATTCATTTCATTTTCGGTAAGATCACGCCAATCACCAACGGGTAAGTTTTTTAAGTGGATATTCATAATTCGCACTCGTTCTAACTTGGTAACCTCGTATCCGAAATGTTCGCACATTCTACGTATTTGTCGGTTAAGACCTTGTACCAAAATAATACGAAACACAGTTGCACTTTCTTGCACTACTTTACATTTTTTGGTGGTAACACCCATAATGCCAACTCCATTTGCCATGCCTTCAATTACTGCTGGAGTAAGGGATTTATTTACCGTTACTACATATTCTTTTTCATGGTTATTGCCAGCGCGCAAAATTTTGTTCACCATATCACCATTATTGGTTAAAAAGATTAACCCCTGCGAGTCTTTATCCAATCGTCCAATTGGAAAGATGCGGGTACTGTGGTTTACAAAACGCACAATATTATCACGAACGCCATCTTCAGTGGTGGAGGTAATACCAACTGGTTTGTTGAGTGCAATAAAAATTTCATTCTCTCCTTTGCGGGGTTCGAGTTCGTTGCCATTTACACGCACTCGGTCGTTTACTTTTACCTGGTCGCCAATATTGGCTTTGCGTCCGTTGATAAATACATTTCCTTGTTCAATAAAACGGTCGGCTTCGCGCCTCGAGCATAAGCCACTTTCGCTGATAAATTTATTGAGCCTAACAGTGTTTTGTTGCATGTGCGCAAATTAGGGAATTAGGTTGGTTATGTATATAGGTTGTTTGGTTATGTTGGTTGGGTAATTGGGTTGGTTAGGTTGGTTGAGTAATTGGGTTCGTTAGGTTGGTTGGGTAATTGGGTTCGTTAGGTTGGGTAATTGGGTTGGTTGGGTTGGTTGAGTAATTGGGTTGATTAGGTTGGTTGGGTAATTGGGTTGGTTAGGTTGGTTGGGTAATTGGGTTGATTGGGTTGGTAGAGTAATTGGATTGTTTTCATTTGTTTATGAAATAAATATCCTTAAGTTTTTCGGCTTTGGATTCCCGCAGATTTCGATGATTACTTTTTCTGCTTCATCTGCGAAATCTGCGGGCTACATTTGCTTTAGTCTTTTTTACCTAGCATCAACAATTCACTTACTACAATTTCGGTTGTGTAGCGCTTGATGCCTTCTTTGTTTGTGTAATTTTTGTTGATGAGTTTGCCTTCAATGGCTACTTCTTTTCCTTTTTCCAAAAACTTCGAAACGATATCGGCAGTTTTTCCCCAGGCGATTAGATTATGCCATTGGGTTTCAGTTATTTTTTCGCCTTTTTCATCTCTGTAACTTTCGGAGGTGGCTAATGAAAACTTTGCGAATTTTTTTCCGCCATCTAATTCTTTTACTTCTGGGTGTTGACCCAAGCGACCAATTAGGCGCACATTGTTTGTTAGGTTCATACTGTTTGTTTTTTTGTTTGATTTAGTATCACAACTGAGTGCTGTGATTTGACGATACAAAGATGTGATGCCCCGAAACCCTTAGCCGTATAGTGTCCGTTTATACATGGAAATAAACGTGTATACCCGTTTTTACACGGATAATACCACAGCTGAAATTTGCATAAATTATTTGATATCGCTGGAAGAATGAAGGGTTTTTTAACCAATTACTTAATTAAGGCTTTTCAGTTAAATTGTCCTGAATCAAATCATCATTTATTTCTTGTTTCAAAGTATATTTTTTTTCTATTACTATTTACGGTTGTCAATATCATTTTAGTAATTGCAAAACCTTTTAAAGATATCAATTTAAACTAAAAGGATAAAACGTAATACAACAATGAATAAAGAAATTGAACGCTATAATAATAGTCAATCTTCAGAAATGAACCTGTTATTCAATTTACTTGCAACAACAATTGACACTGAGTCGACTGGTGCAGAAAGTAAAATTTGGCATGCTCATCCAGTTTGGTTTATAGAGGGTAATCCGATTGTTGGATACAGTAAACAAAAAGCAGGAATAAAACTCATGTTTTGGAGCGGTGCAGACTTTGAAGAAGTTAAATTAAATGTTAGAGGTTCAACATTTAAAGATGCTTCAATCTTCTTCAATTCAATTTCTGAAGTTGACATAAAAGACCTCAAGAGGTGGCTTAAAAAATCAAAAGACATTCAGTGGGATTACAAAAATATAGTTAAACGTAAAGGGAAGTTGGAACTATTAAAAAGCAATATTGAACATGCATCTACAGTGAAGAAGGCACCTTATCGTACAGTTAAATTTAAAACGATAGACGAATACCACCAAACATTTTCAGTGCCTATTCAACAAAAGTTAAATCAACTTCGTTCGACCATAATACAAGCAGCCCCTCAAACCAAAGAAGGAATAAGTTATAATATGCCAGCGTTTAAGTTACATACAGTATTGGTGTATTATGCAGTTCGTAAGGAACATATAGGGTTTTATCCAACACCCACACCTATTACTTTTTTCAAACAGGAATTATCAAGTTATAGTACTTCAAAAGGTGCTATTCAATTTCCATTAAACAAACCTTTACCACTAGCATTGATTTAAAAAATATTAAGTTTCGTGTACATGAAGACATTAAAAAAATGGAATCTAAAAAACGAAAATACAACCAACAAAAGTAAAAATTAATCAATTAAAGAATATGCTCCAATAAGATTGTTTCATAAGTGTCATATTGTTTTTAACCTAGCTAAATTGAGATTATACACTTAATTTAAGTGTGTATGGTTCAAGAATAATAGTTTCATTTTCTACTGCTGTATTTGTTTAAATGCTTTTCCAATATTGTCAATAACATCGGAAATCAACATGCTCTCCATCGATTGGCTTTTTAACGTAATATCTGCAGCCAAGCCATGAATATACACACCCATACTTGCAGCAATAATAGGAGCATACCCTTGTGCTAAAAATGAGGTTATGATACCCGTTAAAGCATCTCCTGAGCCTCCTTTTGCAAGACCTGCATTTCCTGTGTAGTTGTAATATATTTCATCTGATGATATGATAGCTGTACGATGGCTTTTTAGCACAATGATGATATTGAATTTTTTTGCTTTTTTCCCTGCGGTTTTAATTCGTTCATCATTGTTTTGATGCTGACCAAATAACCTGTCAAATTCATTTTCATGAGGCGTAATGATGGTTTGACTTGGAATGGTATCAAGTAACGATTGATGACTGGATAAAATGCTAATGGCATCTGCATCCAACAACAATGGTTTTGAAGCATGTGATAACAAGTAAATAAGTAAATTCTCAGCGGGCTTATCTATTCCCAAACCAGGACCAATACTAATTGCAGAAAAGGAATCAATTGTGATCGGTTTTTCTTCTCTCATTTGAAGCATGGCTTCTGGAACAACACATTGCAAAATAGTTCTTTCTTCCTCTGGCACATTTATGGTGAGCAATCCCAATCCCGATCTTATGGCTGCTTTAGCTGCTATTAAGGCTGCACCCATCGTGCCTTTTTTACCAGCTACAATCAGTGCATGTCCATAATTTCTTTTATTGGAATTTGCTGCTCGTACTTTTAAATGTGATTGGATGTATTTTGGGGTCAGTTTTTTCATAGTAATGATGGATAAAATAATCAATTGTATTCCAATTAACTTTAACAAGCCTACTATTTTAACAAGCAATTACGAGTAGGAGAAAAAGAAGGAAGACGGATGCAGTTTATGGAAAATATTCCGGTAAAACGGTAGCATTCAATTATTTCCTTTTTAGCATACACTTCAGTATTGTTTTTTATTCGATTAAATGTTAAAGACAAAACAATATAAACTATATTTAACGCTCCCTAAAAAAAATAATTATTTGTGTCATTTTTAAAACTACATAGCAGCCCAACAATAGAAATTTTTTCTGCAAATACAGAAACGGAACTTGAATTGCCTTTGTTTCCGTTTAGTATTAGCGCTGGTTTTCCTTCACCTGCATTAGACTTTATTGACATTGAAATTGATCTTAACAAGCATTTAATAGAACATCCCTCGGCTACATTTTACGGAAGGGTGCAAGGTGAATCAATGAGAGATGCAGGAATAAACAATGGAGACTTATTAATTATTGATAAAAGTATTGAACCTGTAAATGGTAAAATTGCCGTTTGTTACCTTGACGGGGAATTTACCTTGAAACGCATCAAAATAGATAAGAAAGGTGTTTGGTTGATGCCAGAAAATGAAACCTATCAACCCACAAAAATCGAAGAACACAACGACCTTAAAATTTGGGGAATTGTTACCTTTATCATCAAAAAACCGCTGTAATGTTTGCCCTCATAGACTGTAATAATTTTTATGCTTCGTGCGAGCGAGTATTTCGCCCAGACCTTTTTGGGAAGCCTATTGTGGTGTTATCCAATAACGATGGGTGTGTAATTGCACGCAGCAATGAGGCAAAGGCATTAGGTATTCCAATGGGTGCAGCAGCATTTGAATATGAAAAGTTTTTTAAGCAACACAACGTATCTGTTTTTTCGGCAAACTTTGCTTTATATGGCGATATGAGCCAGCGGGTAATGAATATTTTGAGTGAGTACAGCCACAACATTGAAATTTACAGTATTGATGAAGCTTTTTTAAAATTAACAGGTTTTGAACAGTTTGATTTGCAACAATATGCTACCGAAATACGCAACAAAGTATATAAGTGGACTGGAATACCCATTAGCGTTGGCTTTGCTCATACCAAAGCATTGGCTAAATTAGCCAACCGCATTGCAAAAAAATACCCACTAGAACTGCAACATGTGTACGTCATGGATACAGCAGAAAAAAGAATCAAAGCATTAAAATGGTTGAAGGTTGAAGATATATGGGGTATTGGTAGGCAGCATGCTAAAAGGCTAAATGCAATGAATGTGAACTCCGCTTATGACTTTACACAATTAGATGATGTTTGGGTAAAAAAATATTTAGCTATTGTTGGCATCCGACTAAAATACGATTTGCAGGGTATTCCTACTTTAGATTTAGAAGATATACAAACAAAAAAAAATATTGCAACCACCCGTTCATTTGAAATCAATTACACCGAATTAGCACAGCTACAAGAACGTATTGTTACTTTTGCGGTTTCGTGTGCCGAAAAATTGCGTAAACAACATTCGTGTTGCAATTCGTTGATGGTTTTTATACACACCAATGGCCACCGAAAAGATTTGCCTCAATATAACCGAAATATTGTGATACAGTTACCATTCCCTACCAACTCAGCTATTGAATTGGCAAAGTTTGCCAAGGTGGCTTTACAAAAAATATTTAAAACAGGTTACCACTACAAAAAAGCCGGTGTAATAGTGCAAGATTTTACTCCGGAAAATAGGCAACAAATTACCCTTTTTGAAAGCCGAAATGAACGCCATATTCCGCTGATGCATGTGGTAGATAAACTCAACAAAATGTATGGACAACAAAAAATACGTTTGGGTTCGCAAGACATAAAACGAGTATGGAAAATGAAACAAGAAAGGCTATCACCAAGGTACTCAACAAAACTGTCGGATATTATTACCATTCATTGCTAGCATGTGCTTTCACTCCAAACAATCAGCATCAGCGCTAGCATTAAAACAGCGTTTTAATGCAATATTTGAAAACGAAACAGCGTTTCAACCCACAACGTATAATGGATTTGAACACCCTAAAACACCCATCATTACAAGCCAAAAACAAGACACCATTCAATTGTACAGTTGGGGATTAATTCCTCACTGGGCAAAAGATGATAGTATCAGAAAACACACACTCAATGCTAAAAGTGAAACGATACACGAAAAACCCTCATTTAGAGATATTGTTCAAAATCGGTGCTTGGTTCTTATTGACGGATTTTATGAATGGAAATGGTTGGATGAAAAAGGAAAACATAAACAAAAGTACCTAATCACATTGCCTACCCATGAAGCTTTTGCATGTGCAGGATTGTATAGCCATTGGATGGATAAAAACACTGGAGAAACAATCAATACCTACACCATATTGACAACGGAAGCCAATGGGTTAATGAGTGAAATTCACAATTCTAAAAAACGGATGCCCGTCATTATTCATTCTTCAAATGAGCAAAGTTGGTTATTGGGAGAAGCCCATAAGTTTACCCACATAAATTTAATGGCCACCGAAGTATAAGCATACAAAACATACTTAACCTTTTGGTAAAGGCACACACAAAAGTGATTTATTGAAATGATGAAAGTATGGTTTGCTTACAAGCCTCAAGTATAGCTTCAGCATTTTCTTGTGTAGATGATTCGCTATATACTCTGAGTACAGGCTCTGTTCCGCTTGCACGTATCATTACCCATTCGCTATTACCCAGATGAAATTTAAATCCATCAATGGTTTCTACTTGTTCAATGGTATACTTTCCAAACTGGCTGTATTTATTAGCTTGGCAATTGGCCAAAACACTTTGTTTAATTTCTTCGGTAATATGCAAATCAATTCGGCCCATGGCAAAACTGCCCACCACACCATATACTTCTTCAATTAATTCATCTAAACTTTTGCCCGTTTTGGCCATGAATTCCCATATGGTTAAACCAATCCAAATACCATCACGCTCGGGTATAAATCCTTTAATGGCAATACCACCACTTTCTTCACCACCAACTAATACGTTTTCGGTAACCATTTTTTCGCAAATGTATTTGAAACCAATTTTGGTAATTTCGATATCCAAACCATACGCTTTGGCAAGAGCCGTAATTTTGGAAGTTGCACTAAAAGTAGTGATTACTTTGCCACTCATGCCTTTGTATGTGTGCAAGTAGTGCACCAATAATAAAATGATATGATGAGAATCAACAAATTCGCCTTTTTTGTTGTAAAGGCCTATTCTATCAGCATCGCCATCGGTTACCAATCCGCAATCTATATCTTCACTTTCTTTAATAAGCTCACTGAATTCGGTTAAGTTTTTATGAATAGGCTCGGGTGCTTGCCCATCAAATCCCGGGTTTTCTTCGCAATGTAAAAAGGTAATATCCGGAAACAACCTGCGCATCGCATTTTGCCCCGCACCATACATGGCATCGTATGCAAATTCCATCCCGCTGTTTTGAATAGCTGCCAAATCAAATTTACTTTTTACTTCGTCTACATAAAGGGTTTCTAAATCAACGTAAGTAATTTTTCCTGATTTGACTAACTCCTCAATAGAGGATAAAGTAGTTAAAACTGTTTCAGGAATCATCGCCTCAACTTCGTCAATTACAGCTGGGCTTGATGGTCCGCCATAATGTGCTTTTAATTTATAGCCGTTGTATGCTGGTGGATTATGGCTAGCTGTGATAATAATACCCAATGCTGCATTGAGTTTTACAGCTCCTAAGCTTACCATGGGAGTAGATACATAACCTTTAGCCAATTTTACGTTGATGCCATTTGCACACATTATTTGTGCAACAGTTTCGGCAAATAATTCACCTCCAAAACGGCAATCATGTCCGAGTACAATGGATAAATTATCTGCATGATTTTTCTTGATATAATCAGCTGTTCCTTGCGCTACACGCTTTACATTTTCTACTGTAAATTCAGCTGCAATAATACCTCTCCAGCCGTCTGTTCCAAATTTTATGTGATACATGTTCGTTTGTTATTAAATGCATTGTGGTTGATATGAAATATGTTCACACCAACCACAACTATTCTTTTTTTTTAATTTTTTTAATTTAAACAAATGCATTGATACCAGTAATCTCCATTCCTGTAATCAGCAAATGAATATCATGTGTTCCTTCGTAAGTAACTACCGATTCCAAATTCATCATGTGCCGCATAATTGGATACTCACCTGTAATACCCATTCCACCCAACATTTGGCGTGCATTGCGAGCTACGTTTAAGGCTAAATCCACATTATTTCGTTTGGCCATGCTAATTTGTGCAGGTGTTGCTCTTCCTTCGTTCATCAACACCCCCAAACGCCAAGTTAATAATTGTGCTTTGGTAATTTCGGTTAACATTTCGGCCAATTTTTTTTGTTGCAATTGGAAACCAGCAATTGGGCGTCCAAATTGTTCGCGCTCTAATGCATATCGAACAGCTGTATCATAACAATCCATCGCTGCTCCTAATGCACCCCAACTGATTCCGTAGCGTGCGCTGTTTAGGCAAGTCAAAGGGCCTTTTAATCCTTCTACACCGGGTAATATATTTTCTTTCGGAACTTTTACATCGTTAAACACTAACTCTCCAGTTGCACTTGCTCGTAAGCTCCATTTGTTATGGGTTTCGGGAGTTGTAAATCCTTCCATACCACGCTCAACGATGATACCTTTTATTTTTCCTTCGTCATTCTTTGCCCAAACTACAGCAACATCAGCATAAGGAGAATTGGAAATCCACATTTTGGCTCCATTTAAAATTACGTGTTTGCCATCACCAGCATCTTTAAAATTTGTTGTCATGCCGGCAGGGTTTGACCCGTGGTTCGGTTCCGTTAAACCAAAACAACCTAACCATTCACCCTTAGCTAATTTAGGAAGGTATTTATGTTTTTGCTCTTCGCTGCCAAATTTATAAATTGGATACATGACCAAGCTTCCTTGAACCGATGCTGTTGAACGAACGCCAGAATCGCAACGTTCCAATTCTTGCATCATAATTCCGTAGGAAATATAATCCAAACCACCACAACCATATTCTACAGGTAATTGTGGCCCAAAGCAACCTAAGTCGCCTAATTGTTTTACCATGCTATACGGAAAAACTGCTTGTTGTGCAACATCTTCAATAATGGGAGACAGTTCTTTTTTGACATAATCACGAACCATGCTGCGAATCATTTTATGTTCATCGTTTAACAATTCATCCATCAAATAATGATCGGGATGGTTATATAAATCAGGTTTGTTGGCTTTGTGAAAGTTTTCGGTAGCTGTTGCTTTTGTGCTGCTCATATCTTTACTTAAATATTAATGCGAAAGTAGGTTATTTTTTGAAAATAAGTTGATTGGTTGATTATGTTGATTGTGTTGATTAAGTTAGCTGCATTAAAATTTTGTTACAACTTGTAGCCTCAAGACTATCATTCCATAACTATATGAAATATATAACATCGATTACAGGATTAGAGTTTTACAGTTTTCATGGTTTGTATGCAGAAGAAAAATTGATAGGAGCTCTTTTTGGGGTTGATGTTTCTGTTGAATCTGAAATTGAAAAGGCTATAACAGCAATAGATGAGGCTATTAATTATGAGTTGATATTTAATTCGGTAAAAAACCAAATGGCTATACCTCAAGATTTAATAGAAACAGTTGCTCAACATATTATTTCGGATTTAAAACTTGCATTTCAGCAGGCTCAACACATTGAAGTAACTATTCACAAACCCAACCCAGCAGGTCTATTTAAAAGTGGTGTGGCTAGTGTGAAGATGAGAAGTTGATACTTTTTGATTCACATTATATAATAAAAAAGCTCGAATCACTTTTAAAGGATTCGAGCTTTTTTGTTTGCACATATAGTGTTTTAAACTCCAGTATCGTGCAATATACTTTCTTTTAAGAATGGATGTTTGGTAGGGTATAGGTTTGCTTTGGTAAGGGCTTTTAATACTATGTATAAAAACAAACCAGCAAATATTCCTAAGAAACCAATCTCCATCAACCCAACACCTTGTGAAGGGGTTTCTAAAATTCCCGTTGGGTTACTATCAGTTATAGCTGTAGCAAGATTCATTGCACCTGGCATTACCATTAAATACACATCATTCCAATGTCCAACTAAAATACAAGTACCAACAAAAGTACCAACTTGAATATTGCGTTTAGCACTACGTTTCATAAAGATAAAAAACGGAATGATAAAGTTTAAAAAGATATTGATGTAAAATGAAAATTTATAGCTGCCAAACATACGTGGCTCATAGTATGCTACTTCTTCTGGAATATTTGCATACCATATAAGCAAAAATTGAGCTGTCCACATATAAGTCCAAAACACCGAAAAGGCAAACATAAATTTACCTAAATCGTGCATGTGTTCATCGCTTGCTATACCTTGTAAATAGCCATTAGAGCGCAGATACCAAGTGAGTAAATAAATAACTGTTATTGCACTTACCCAACCGGTAGCAAAGTTGTAAATAGTAAAAATGGTCGAATACCAATGAGCATCCACACTCATAGTCATATCCCAAGCAAACATGGAAAAGGTAAAACCAAATATAACTAAAAAGGCTGCTGATAAACTGTAGTTTTTATCAAAACCTACCAATCCACCAATGGCATCTTCGTTGCGCGAATATTTACGGAACATGGCTGCAGCCCATGTCCAAAATGTTGTAAATAGTGCAATACGAATAAGGAAAAAAGGTTTGTTAAGGTACCAAGTTTTTTTAGCTAATAATGTATCAGTATCCATTACACCATCATGTGCCCAATGGTATATACCACCATGGTATACATATAAACTTAAAAATACGATTACAAAAACACTAATTGCACCAATTGGCATAAACTCACTCATTGCCTCAGGTATTCTACGAATAGCTACATACCACCCGGCATTTGACAATTGACTGATAGCTAAAAATACTGCTGCACAAGTTGCAATGATAAAAAAGAAGTATCCATTAAATAACATACTTCCCAATAACCTTTTAATAGGAAGGTGATGGTTTTGCTCATCTGTAAATCCATCAATATGTGGATGATACGTAAAAAAACCTATTAAGGCTAATACCAATCCAGCACCCATTAATATATAGGCAAGGCGTTTGGCTTTATCTGTAAAAATAAATTTCTCTTCTCTGATTTGAACTGTTGTACTATGTCCCATCTCTGTAATACGTTTATTGTTGTTGTATTAATTTGTTGCAGTAGCTGCTGTTTCTAAAGCAGTTGAAGTAGTTTTTACGCCACTTAAATCATATATATAATGAATCACTTGCCAGCGTTGTGTTGGCGATAATACAGTTCCATAAGCACCCATTAAATTTTTACCATGTGTAATAGAGTAAAATGCTTTTCCAGGATTAATCGTTGGTAAACGATCTGCGTATGTTGGTACTTGCGGATATTTTCCATCTGCTACTATAGTTCCTTTTCCCAATCCATCTTCACCATGGCAAGGGGTACAGTTAATATTATACAAACGTTTTCCGTCCGATAGGTTCGCAGCAGTTTTAGGCAGAGGATTACTCCAAGCTGATGAAACTTCATAGTTTTCGTTTGTTTTAGGCATATTGTAGGTGGCATATTCTAATTGTCCACGAGCAATTGTACCTTTTACGGGTAACCGCATATTCATACCATTGGGATTAATGGTATTAGGTTTATCCGCTAATTGAGATAAGGGTTCGTATGCAAAAGATACATACATATTAGGTGCATATTCTATACCTGTATTGTCGCCACCAGCACTACATGCGCTTATGAGTGAAACAATTCCTGAAACTATAAAAAGTGTATATAGTGATTTCTTCATAATTAAATATCTTTAATCCTTTCTCTAACTTCCAATGCACCCGCTGAAATAAATGCTTGTTCCAACAACTTTACATCAGTTTTACTGTGAATATTCACAGCAATAATAAAACGATCATCCGTTACGCGTATATCTATTACATCTGTCGTACGGCCAAAAAACATTCTGTTTACAAAAAAGAAACAGCCCACCATACCAAATGCTGTAAATAAAATAGCAAGTTCAAATGTAATTGGAATGTATGTTGGAATATGTAAAGAGGGCTTACCACCAATATTCATTTGCCAGTCAAAGTAGGACGCATAAATCATTAAAGATAGTGCAGCAACAATACCAGTCATTGCAAACACAAAAGCTGCAATGGATAAACGGCTTCTTTTTACACCAATTACTTTATCTAAATTATGCACAGCAAAAGGAGTATATACATCATGTACATCATATCCTGCTTTTACAATATTTTCGGTTGCAGTAAAAACCGTATCAGGATTATCATAAACCCCAAGCATCATTTTATTAACCATGAACAGCGTCTCCTTTCTCTACAGTTGAATGTGCAGTATGTGATGCATCATGTTCTTCATCATGAGCGTGAGTTGGTAGAATTGATTTTAATTCGGCCATATTAATTGTTGGTAGGTATTTACAAAATAAGAAGTAGAACGTAAAGAATAATCCAAATGAGCCAATTAAAATAGCAAACTCAATATATGTTGGTGTATACATAGTCCAACTTGATGGAAGGAAATCTCTGTGTAAAGAAGTAACAATAATTACGAATCGTTCAAACCACATTCCAATATTTACAATAATTGACATCATAAAAATAAACCAAGGAGTAGAACGTGCCCATTTTGTCCAAAACACCTGAGGTGCTAATAAGTTACAACTCATCATAATCCAGTAAGCCCACCAGTATGGTCCACTTGCTCGGTTTATAAAGGCGTATTGTTCATATTCTACACCTGAATAAGCAGCAACAAAAAATTCTGTTATATAAGCTAAACCTACCATTGTACCCGTAAGCATTACAATACGGCACATGGCATCTAAATGCCCCATGGTAATATAATCTTGTTGTTTTAACACTACTCGGCCAACCACCAATAAGGTTAATACCATTCCAAATCCAGAAAAAATTGCACCTGCAACAAAATAAGGAGGGAAGATTGTAGTATGCCAACCTGGTACCAAAGAAGTAGCAAAATCCATAGATACAATAGAGTGAACAGAGAGTACAAGTGGGGTAGAGATACCTGCTAAAATTAATGATATCATTTCATAACGGTGCCAAGTTCTGGTAGAACCATTCCATCCCATCGAAAAGAAATTGTAAACAAACTTACGCATACCTTGAGCTCTATCACGCACTGTAGCGATATCGGGTATTAAGCCAATATACCAAAATACCAATGATACAGAGAAGTAGGTAGAGATTGCAAATACATCCCATACCAATGGAGAGTTGAAATTTACCCATAACGAACCAAAAGCATTTGGCAATGGTATAGGCCAATAAGCTACCCATGGACGACCCATGTGAGAAAGGATAAAAGATGCAGCACAGATTACTGCAAAGATGGTCATTGCCTCAGCCGAACGATTAATGGACATGCGCCATTTTTGGCGAAACAACAACAATACTGCCGAAATCAACGTTCCTGCATGGCCAATACCTACCCAAAATACGAAGTTGGTAATATCAAAAGCCCAACCTACAGTTTTGTTTAACCCCCAAGCACCAATACCCTCGAGCATGGTCCATGTTGTTGCCGCAATCCAGATAGCTAATACCAATGCAGAAATGGTAAATCCTATCCACCATGATTTGCTTGCATTGTTTTCCAATGGACGCAAAATATCGCGTGTAATATCTGCGTATGTTTTACCACCTGTTATTAATGGTTCTCTTATCGGAGATTCGTATGACATATAGTTTTATTTATACTTTTACAATGAATAATTATGAATGACTTGGCTCGTGTTGGTGAGCTTTTTCTTCGTGTTTTTCTTCTTTGTGATCGGCTCCATGTGCTCCATGATTTCCGGCTATTGCATCATCTACATTGCGAATTTTTGTCATATATGATACAGAAGGTTGTACGTTGTACTCTTCTAATAATACATAACTTCTTTCGTTGTTAAACAACTTAGCTATTTCACTGTTCTTATCGTTTACATCACCAAAAATAATAGCATCAGCTGGGCAAGATTGTTGGCAAGCAGTTTTTACATCACCATCCTGTAAATTACGTCCTTCCACTTTGGCTTTTAATTTACCACCTTGAATACGTTGGATACAGAAAGAACATTTTTCCATTACTCCACGTGAACGAACAGTAACATCTGGATTAATTACCATACGACCTAAGTCGTTGTTCATGTAAAAATCAAACTTGTCGTTTTCACGGTATTTAAACCAGTTAAAACGTCTAACTTTAAATGGACAGTTATTAGCACAATAGCGTGTTCCAACACAACGGTTGTATGCCATATGGTTTAATCCTTCTGAACTGTGAACGGTAGCTAATACCGGACAAACTGTTTCGCATGGAGCATGACCACAATGTTGGCACATCATTGGTTGGTAGGCTACCCTAACGTTTTCAAAATCTGTTTCAGAGTCTTTACCATAATCAATTACTCCTTCTCCTTCAGGTAGCAAAAATTTATTGGCTAATAATGTTTTTTCGCGTGTTGCTTTTTTGCCGTCTTTATCTTTAAAACTATAATAACGATCAATACGTATCCAGTGCATTTCACGACTGTTAAGTACTTCTTTTCTGCCAACTACAGGTACATTGTTTTCGGCATTACAACTCACAACACATGAACCACATCCTGTACAAGCATTCATATCAATAGCCATTGCCCAACGGTGGCCTTTGCTATCGCGCTCATCCCATAATGAAATGATGTGTGCATGCTTGTGATTTCCAGCTTTAGGATCTTTTACAAATTCTTGTAAAGAAGCTTCTCGAATTAAATCGCGACCTTCAATAGTATGGTGAGTTTGAGTTTGAGCTAGTTCATATTCACCTTCAACTTTTTCAATGGTAATATCAGAAGAATTGTATCTGAATGTATCGCCTTCAAACCAAGTAAAACCAAACATGTTTTTACCAACATTTTTGGCAACTTTACCTTGTGTACGACCATAACCCAATGCAACTGAAACCGTATTGTTTGCTTGTCCTGGTTGAACCAAAACAGGAATACTTTCAATGGTATACTTCTTAGAAGATAGTTTAACTAAATCTCCATCTTTTACACCTAACTTATCAGCAGTAACTTTACCAATAGCGGCATAATTATCCCAACAAACTTTAGAGATTGGATCGGGTAACTCTTGCAACCATGGGTTATTGGCATGCTTACCATCACCTAAACCTACTTTTTTATACAACTGTAATTCTACTTTTTCTTTGCTCGAAACATACGTTTGAATGGCTATTGCAGCTGTAGCAGTTGGTAAGGTAGATAAGGTATAAGATTGGGCTACTTTAGGGCCAGCATACATAAATCCATCATGCAATGATTTGTTCCAAGTTGTTTCATTAACACCCATAGCACTCCATGTTGCTTTTACATAGGTGTAATAATCTGTAGCATTACCTGCCCAACGTAATAAACTTTCTGAACTTTGTCTTGTATTAAATACGGGCGAAATTGTTGGTTGTGTTAAAGCATAATAACCAGCTTTAGGTTCAGCATCTCCCCATGATTCCAAGTAATGATTATCGGGTGCGTGGTATTTACACAATGCACTTGTTTCGTCAACTGATGAACTGGTTGAAATAGTTAAAGCTACTTTTTTCAATCCATCTTCAAAACTTTTCGAGTTATAATAGCTGTAAGCGGGATTGCTATCCATAAATATAACAGCATCAATTTTACCTTCAGCCATTTCTTTTACAAAAGATTGGAATCCAAAATCATTTGCTGTTGATTGATTTGAATAATTGTCCAAATCAACGGTTGTGCCAATATTTCCAAGAAGGCTATTGATAGCAATAACTAATGCTTGATTATCAACACTATTTGAACCAGAAACAACTAAGGATTCACCTTTAGCAGCCCACAATTCTTTGGCTGTATTTTCAACAGTGTTTAAAGCAAGTTCAATATTTGGCACACTGCTTAATACGGGTTTACCAGCTAGGGCAGCTATTTTATTGTATAAACTTACGAGTATAGCACCTTGAGCAGAAGGTTTAATTGGGAAACGCATATCTGCATTTGAACCCGTTAACGAAAGTGTTGATTCAAATTGAATATGACGACTCATTGTTGTTTTACC
Source organism: Bacteroidia bacterium (assembly GCA_044353855.1). GTDB lineage: Bacteria > Bacteroidota > Bacteroidia > UKL13-3 > UKL13-3 > UKL13-3. Next base: position 569,282 of record JBILBF010000002.1, on the reverse strand, counting down.
TCCGCCAGAAGTACCAACTTTACGGTTACTTACCCATTGTTTGGTATACTCTACAGGCGAAATCCAAGTACCTAAAAAGTCTGCATCAAAACTCACAATCACCTTTGCTTTATCAAAACGATAAGAAGGTATCACTGCTTTACCAAAAGCTACTTTATGGGTATCAATAATGGCAGCATACGAAACGGGTTCGTATGAAATATGTTTAGTAGAAGGGTATTTAGCGATGAATTCAGCTACAGCGCGTTTAGTGGAAGGACTGTTTACAGATCCTGATATTAAACGGATATGCTGAGCAGAAGCAAGTCCTGCTTTTATTTTTCCATCCAATGTATTCCAATCAACTTCATTACCTTCTGATTGAGGAGCTTTTAACCGCTCATTGTCATAAAGACCTAAAATAGAAGCATGCTCTATTGCACTTACACCCCCTTTAAATATAGGTGATTCAGGATTTCCTTCAATTTTAATTGGACGTCCTTCTCTTGTTTTAACTAATATGCTATTTCCTGTTTCTGGATGGGTAGTTGCATACCAATTAGGAATGCCTGGAGTAATATTCTCCGGTTTTACGATATATGGAATTGCTTGCTTAACAGGAGTTTTATTACAAGCAGCTAATGCTACAGCCGAAACACTAAACCCAAAATATTTAAGGAAGTCGCGTCTGTTAGATGTTAATTCACCATCTTGTTCAGTTAAAACGTCTTCTAATGGAATACCTTCGGCAAACTCATTGCGTTTTCCTGCTACAAACTTAGGGTCGTTGTTTAACTCCTCTAATCCTTTCCAGTATGTATTTTTATTTTCCATGGATACTTCTTTCTCTTTATAAAATTCTTCGAATGTTGCTGATTACTAATAGTGACATTTACCACACTCAAGACCACCTACACTGGCTACTGTAGCATATGATTTTCCTTGTGCTTTTAAGTCAGTATGTAATTTTTCGTAGTAGTCATTGTTAGCAATATCTACTTTTGCTTCGCGATGGCAATTAATACACCATCCCATTTGTAAGCTCGATTGTTGTGATACCACTTTCATTGTTTCAATAGCACCATGACAAGCTTGGCATTCTACTTTACCAACTTTAACATGTTGTGAATGGTTAAAATAAGCTAAATCAGGCAAGTTGTGGATACGCACCCATTTGATAGGTGTTTGAGGTTTGTTGGTGTCATATACTTTTTTATCAGCATCCCATCCAACTGCATTGTATATTTTTTGTATTTCTGGTGAAACTTTACCATCATAATTCTTGCTTGCCGTAATATGAGCATGGCAATTCATACAAGTGCTTGCCGATGGAATGGTTGCTTGTTTACTTTTATCAGCACCCGAGTGGCAGTACAAACAATTAATTTTATATTTACCAGCATGTAATTCGTGCGAATAGTTAATGGGTTGAGTTGGAGCATATCCTTGTTGTACCCCTACTTCTTTGTTTCCATAATCAAAGCCATATAAACCCGCAACAACAGTAAATAATAGCACCACCATGATGGTACCAACTACTGGATGTTTTTTAAATAATTTATAACGGATAGATGTTGGTCTTTCTTTCCAAGAAATTTTAGTTTCAACTTCTTCGGTAACTGCTTCTGGGAATTTTTGTGCATATAGTTGGTCAACTACTTTGCGGATGCTGAACAAAATAAATACAATCACAAATAAAAAAATGGCAATAACAGTTAATCCCCAAAAGGTGGTAGCATTATAAAAACCATCTTGTGTATTTCCAGAAGGTACTGCAGATCCATCACTAGCAACTGATGCAGTTACAACTGCAGCGGGTTTTTCGCTTTCAGCTTTGATGTATTCAACAACTGAAGCAATTTGTGCATCACTTAAGTTTTCAAATGATGTCATTACCGACTCATTGTTTTCTTTATAAAGTGCAACGGCAACGGCATCACCCGATTTTACCATTTTCTGCGAATTTTTAATCCACTTAGATAGCCAAACTGCTTCTCTGCGTTTGTGCACATCCTTTAATGCTGGTCCAACAATTTTTTCATTGAGTGCATGGCATGAAGTACAATTGGCTGTAAATAGTTTTTCACCTTCGGCAACGTCTGCAATTGCAAAACGAGTTGAGAATGTAAAAAGAAGAAATAGGGAGGCAAGTTTTAATAATCTCATCTTAAAATGCTGATTTCTTTAATGTTAAAACAACGTTTCTGATTTGATGGAATTATACATCGAACCCACGTTGAGCGCGCAAATATATTGACAAAACTTGAATTAGGTAATGGCTGTGTAAAAAAAAACTATTTAGAAAATATCTAAATAACATAACATTCCATGTGCAAGCTAAAAATGATTTTTTTTAACCCAAAAAAGAGTGTTTGGTCACACTTTCAATATTAGATTGGTGCTTATAATCAAGCCCTTCAAAAACAGAATTTTGACTGATAAATTCTGGAACAATTTCTTTCATTTTACTAACAATGTTTTCATTGTTTTGAGCATTGTATAGTTCAAGTAATAATTGAATTTCTTTTTGACTCCAATCAAAATCATATACCCTCACTTTTGCAATCATTATTTTGGGATGGTACGTAGGTAAGGTACTTTCTGTATCTGCTAATAATTCTTCTTTTAACTTTTCTCCTGAACGCAATCCTGTAAATACAATTTGAATATCTTTACCAAGCTTTAATCCTGATAGCTTCAACATTTTGCGGGCGAGGTCAATTATTTTAACAGATTCACCCATGTCAAAAATATAAATTTCACCACCATTACCCATGTTTCCTGCTTCTAAAACCAGTTGGCAAGCTTCGGGTATGGTCATAAAATACCTTGTAATATCTGGATGTGTAACTGTAATAGGTCCACCTTCTTCAATTTGTTTTCTGAATTTGGGTATCACAGAACCACTACTTCCCAATACATTTCCAAATCGTGTTGTAATAAATTTGGTTTGACGTTCATTTTGTTCAATCGATTTATGTTGTTCAGTATTCAGTGATTGAACATAAATTTCGGCTATACGTTTGGATGCGCCCATAACGTTGGTAGGGTTTACAGCTTTATCTGTAGAAACCATCACAAATTTTTCTACACCAAATGCTACTGATAAATCAGCCATCATTTTAGTTCCACCAACATTTACTTTAATAGCTTCTCCTGGATGATCTTCCATTAAAGGAACATGCTTATAAGCGGCAGCATGGTAAATAATTTGTGGCTTATATTTCTCAAACAAACTTTTCATTCGAGATTCATTGGTAATATCTGCTATAACAATCTCTATATTGTTTTTGTAACTCGTTTTAAAAGTTTGCGACAACATATCATCCAATTCATATAATTTAACTTCGGACTTATCAACTAAAATGAGTTTTAATGGATTAAAGTTTTTCAAAATTTGAACAGCTATTTCGCTTCCAATCGAACCTGCTGCTCCAGAAATCAAAATTGTTTTTTGAAATAATTGATGAGCTATCGCTCCTTTATCCAACACAATAGGTTCACGTTCAATTAAATCTTCGATACGAACTTGTTTAAGTTGGTTAAAACTTAATTCTCCATTTATCCAACGTTCAGATGGTGGAACGTTACGAACCCTTATATCGAATTCTAGACATTTTTCAATGATTTGTTGTTTGCGACTAGTTGAAATATTTTGAGGCGAAATAATCAACTCTGTAATATTGATTTTTTTAATAACAGTTTCAAAATCTTTATCAAAACTAAAGATTGTAACGCCATCTATATAATTGTATTCCTTACTTTTATTATCATCAAAAAAAGCGGCAACTCTTCTTGTGCTTTCTGCTTTTCCTGGTTGTTCAAGTTTTTTCTTAGCAATCATTCCCGATTCGCCCGCGCCAAAAACGGCATATTGAGTTACAATACTTTCATGTGGTTTATTAACACGGATATATAAAATCTTTACGCTTAAGCGAAATGCACTCATCAATACCAATGATAAAAAACCATCGATAATAATTATGGAAAGAGGAATAAATGAAACATTACCAACTGTAAATTTAGAAACAATTGCATTGATGATGATGATTAAAGCGGTACTAAAAAATACCGCATAAAAAACCCGGATAGCATCTTCTAGAGTTGTGTGCCTGATAATTCCGGCATAGATCCGAAATTGTCTCATAAACAACATGCGAGAGATTAATACAAACGGAAGTGGAATTAATAAACTATACGTAAATAAATCATTGAGAAAAAAATTAAATCTAAGCAGAGTTGCAAGAACAAATGAAAACCCACATATTGATACATCAATAAAAAAGATAACCCACCGGGGCATTGCACTTGAATGTGGAAATAACGTTTTGAGGAGGTTTATCATTTGAGTACGAAAATAGTTTTTTTAATGAATATTAATGGTGCTAGTTAAGATAAATATAAAACTCTCCATATTGTTTTCATAATAATGGTAAAATCTTGAACAATGCCTCTTTGTTGGATATACTCCATATTTATCTTTAGTTTTTCAGGCATTATGTCTTGAATGTAGGTATGTTCAGGGTTAGTAGATTTCCCCAAAAGCTCATTTTCATTAAAATATTTTAGGGAAGCTTTATCGGTTATGCCGGGTTTTACTATTAAAACAGTGAGTTGTTCTGGAGTATACAAAGCTACATATTTTCTTACTTCTGGTCGAGGACCTACAAAACTCATATTCCCTATGAGTACATTCAAAAGTTGAGGTAATTCATCTATCTTAAACTTACGTAACAAGTATCCTATACCGGTAATTCTAGGGTCTTTCATGCCTACTGTTAATTGTCCATTTTTTTCTGAATCAATATACATGCTTCTAAATTTAAACAGATAAAAATCCTTCGAACCTTTACCAACTCTCATTTGGGTAAACAATACATTGCCTTTCGATTCGAGTTTAATGACCAAAGCGATGAGCAAAAAAATAGGAGACAATAGTATAATGCCTCCTAAACTTAGGGTAAAATCGAATATTCTTTTGATAGCAGCTTGTAGCATAGGTGCAACTTAATTAAACCCTATTTGCTGTGCAACTTAGCTTTTCAACACTTCTTCAACCGATTGAATAACTGCATGTATAACAGTTTGAAGTTGTTCGTTGGTGAGATTCATATATACAGGCAACGAAATTTCGGCTGCGTAATGGGATTTTGTTTTAGGGTAATGATTGATATTATACCCTAAATTAGTGTAAAAACTCATCATAGGTACGGGTATAAAATGTACATTAACGGAAACGTTTTGCTCAAATATTTTTGCAATAATCGCATCTCTTTGTGCTTCGGTACAATGTTGAATGCGCAATGGGTATAAATGGTAAGAAGAAGTTTTTACATCATTTGTATATTCGGGAATAACGGCCCAATCAAATTTGCTAAGTGCTTGTGTATATGTTTCAAAAATATGTTTACGCTTAGGTAAAATAAGTGAATCATATCGTTCCAATTCAACCAAGCCAATAGCAGCCATAATATCTGTCATGTTCATTTTGTAGCCAGCTTCTACAATATCATATTTCCAATTATCAGGTTGGGTTTTGGCTAAGGCATCTTTATTTTGACCATGCAAGGTTTTGATGCAAAGTGCTTTGTAAATTTCTTCGTTATCAAAAGGTGCAGGTAGGTTTAAGGCAATGGCTCCTCCTTCGGCAGTTGTTAAGTTTTTTACGGCATGAAATGAAAAAACAGAAACATCCGTTAACGATCCCGCAATCTTATTTTGGTATGTTGCACCAAATGAATGTGCTGCATCGCTTAGGATTAAAATTCGCCCAAGTGTTTCTTGCTCGGGTGTGTTGGGGTTAAATTTTGCTCTCATTTCAGGGCTTTGTACAATAGCATTAAGTTCCTGGTAATTGCATGGGTAACCTGCAAAATCTACAGGCATGATTACTTTTGTGTTGGGTGTTATGGCATTTAATACTGCTACATGGCAAATATTAAAATCGTCACATATATCTACAAAAACAGGAGTAGCACCACAGTGCATAATTACATTTGCTGTAGCACTATAAGTGTATGCAGGTAAAATTACTTCGTCTCCTTCTTTTACACCAAACCAGCGAAGTATTATTTCTAAACCTGCAGTTGCAGAGTTTAAACAAAGTGTTGCTGGATTGCCACAGTAATTGGAAATCTCTTTTTCAAATCGTTTTGTTTTGGGACCTGTTGTAATCCACCCCGATTTGAGGGTGTCAACAACGGCATCTATAATTTTTTGATCAATATGTGGAGGTGAAAATGGAATCATATCTTAAGTTAACCTTTGGTTTAGGATTGCGCCTTCTTGTTTGCAAATATGAATGATTTCTTCAAAGTAATTCCATAGCTGTGGTTTGAGCAACATGTTTTCTGGATGAAAGAGTATACAACCAGAACCGCCATAATTTTTTAATTGTTGCAACGTGTGTGTAAATTCTTGTATCACCTCGTGGTAGGGTTTAACAAAAAACACATTGTCGGTTAATATTAATGGAATAGTTGTACAATTAAATACAATACCTGTTTTAGTATGTATTGGTTTTGTTTTTCCTGGAAACCCATTTATCAATCCTACTTCCCTTATGTTACCATTTCCTAAATCATAGGCTATTTTTGCAGCATCCAATTGCTCGTACATTAACTCATTGTGTTGTAAATAATGGCTACGGTGTGCTATAATAGGTTGCTGTGTAAAGTGTTCGAGGCTGTTTTTTTCAACTATTATATTTTTTCTTTCTACAGAATGATATCCCGAATGAAGTCCTATTGATTGATTGTTTTCTTGAATGAGCTTAAGTAATGGTTTGTATAATGATGTTGATGTTTTATACCTAATTGCATATCGATTCAATGTGCTATTTTTATGGGCTCCAATACAAAATAAGGAACTCACTGCTTGTTCTTTTTCGAGTTGCAATAATTGGGCAATATTGTCTAGTAATACCTGTTTGTTAAACAGTTGTTTGGGTGTAAACCAAGGATGGTTTGAAACCAACGAGCGAACATAATTGAGCATGGAATAGGGGTGGAGTGGGTTTATCCAATCAATATCATGACTAATGTGAATTTGAAAAGAATCAGTGTGCAGTGGTTGTGTGTAAGGTACTAGTTTTGTAAAATCATTTTCTGCTTCACCTTGTAGGTAAGCTGCAATAAGTTCTGCTGAAACAGGAGCATCCTTAACCAAAAAAAAACGTTGCCGAATAGTTTCCGATAACGTTTCATTGTGATGTATGTGAGCAGCTAAACTCAACCTTTAGCTGTTTTTTTACATGCGTAAATCTTTTCAATAATCTCAACCACTTTTAAACCCTCCATGGCATTGGTGGTAATTGTAGATCGGCCTTTTAAAACATCCACTACATTTTCAATTACATAATGGTGATTGGCTGCACTGCCTTTATACGGGCCATAATCATTAGGAGGATTGGTAGCTTTGAGTTCGGGTAAGGTATAGTTTTTTATATGGCAGTATTCTACTTTATCCATGTATTGTCCACCAACTTTTACACTCCCATTTTCGGCAATAATGGTCATGCTGCTTTCCAAATTGGTATCCCAACAAGATGTTGAATAATTGAGGCTACCCATACCACCGTTTACAAAATTAAAATTCACAAAACCCGAGTCTTCAAAATCAGTTAAGGTTTGGTGGTTATTATCCAAAAATTTGGCTTGTATGTTTTCAATATCTCCAAAAACCCAATACATTAAATCAATAAAATGACTGAACTGGGTAAATAAGGTTCCACCATCCAATGCAGCACCTCCATGCCAAGTATCTTTTTTATAATACCGATCATCTCGGTTCCAATAGCAGTTTACTTGTACCATGTAAATAGTGCCAAGTACATTTTCGGTTACTATTTTTTTAAGCCATTCACTTGGAGGCGAGTATCTGTTTTGCATTACACAAAAAACATGTTTGCCATGGTGTAATGCTTTGAAAATTACATCTTCACTTACTTTTTTACTTAGCCCCATTGGTTTTTCAATCACCACATGCATATTATTTTCAATAGCTGTTAATGCTTGCTGGGCATGCAATCCGTTGGGTGTTGCTATACACAATACATCGGCTTTCACATCCGATTGGATAAAGGCATCCAATGATTCAAATCCTTGTGAAGGATATTGTTGAAGTGCATGTGTAAGCGTTGTATTATTGGAGTCAATGAGTGCAACCAATTCGCATTCGGCATTGCGCATAATCATCTCTGCATGTCGTTTGCCAATATGGCCAGTTCCCAGTACGGCAAATTTTATGTTAGTATTCATGTATGGTTGGCGAAGATATTGACTTGGCTGTTATTGCCAAAAGAAATTGTCTATTTAATCAAGGTCTTTAAAAACGTCATCTAAGTTGAGTGTAAAACCTGTTATAATATTTTTTGTCATTAAGTAGGCTATTTTTTGGTCTTCGATTATAACCCAGCCATTTTTTTTATAAGAGCTTATTGCTTGCGCATTTTCTACCCGTACTGAAAGTTGCATTTGGGTTGCGCCCATTTGTTTGGCTTTGCGTTCAAATTCTTGTTGCAATAAACTTCCGATGCCTTTTTTATGTTGGGAAGGATGTACACCAATTACAACTAAGCCCGCAGTTAAGCCGGTGTTATGTGGTTCAATAGGTTTTATGGAAATTGGTTTTTCTGAGTGTCCAAATATTTTGCTGATTCTACGTTTTACATTGGTGATAATAAAAGGATAACGCGCTCTAATTTCGGGGTGAAACAATAACCATGGTTTGCGCAGCATCACTTTTGCAGCAGCACCAAATCCAAATTGTGTCATGCCACTAGCCGATCCATACGCATCACTTCCATCCATTACCAATCCTCCACAATAGCCAACACAGTTAGTGTCTTCTTCTATCCAAAATATAAATTTATTAGGCGCGCTCAAATACCATTGCAACATTTGTGCAATAAACCCAACACCAAATAAGGATGTTACCGAATTAGGGAATGCAGCAATATGACATTTTGCTATCTTATTTAAATCTTCTTTTGTTGCAGGTTTAATTATCATATTGTTTGTATTCTTTCCCAAAATATTGTGGCTAGTTTTTCACGGTTAAAATTCGTTTCAACATATTTTTTTCCGTTTTCACTGAGTTGGCTGTATAAATATTTATCGTTGTAAAGTAACTCTATTTGGCTAACGAGTTCAGCTGTGTTTTCAGGTTCAAAATGCAAGGCACATTTTCCTTCGGTAACAAATAGTTGTTTGGCTTCTCCATCCACACCCATAATAACAGGTTTGCCATAATACAATGGTTCAAATATTTTAGATGGAATAGCTCCTAAGAATAAATCATTCTTTCTCAGAGGAGTTACATAACAATCACATGCTGCAATTACATCGGGCATTTGTGAGCGAGGGACACTATCTACAAAAACAACATTTGCTAATACGTATGTTTGTGCAAGTTCAATTAATTTTTCTTTTATTGGGCCATTTCCTACCAATAAAAACACTAAAGAAGTATGTTGTTTTAACTTGTTAGCAGCTTCTATGATAATTTCTAATCCTTGAGCATGCCCAATTATTCCAGCATAAGCAATAACAAATGCATCCTCTTTAATAGTATAGGTTTCTCTGAATAATTTCCTGTTTCCAGTCGCACTAAACTGTTTGGTATCAATTCCATTTCGCAATAAGTGAAATTGTGTTTTTGGAAAACGTTGTAAAATATTATCCATTATTCCTTGTGTTTGTCCGCTTACCAAATTTGCATTTTTATATAAAAAAGCTTCTAGTTTATAGGATAAACCTAATAAGGTTTTGTTGGTTACAATACTTAGTTTTTCTGCACTCTCAGGCCATAAATCACTCACATTAAATACAAGTTTGCTGCCTTTTACCCATTTAAGTAGTAAAGCAGTTATGCCTAAAAATAATGGGGGTGATTCGCAAATGATTAAATCGTGTTTTCGAATACAAAATAATCCTACAACTAAAGCCGTAAACACAAACGAAAAGTAATTGAGTAATCGTGCAACTATTGCTTTGCTCTTGCTAACAAAAATCCAGCTACGATAAATAGTTAGGTTGTTGTCTTTTTCTTTAGCATACCATTTATTTTTATACCCATCATAAATAATAGATTGAGGATAGCTTGGCATAGCCGTTAGCACTGTTACTTCTGCACCAAAGGAACTTAAATGTGTTGCAAGAGAATGCAAGCGGTTTTGCGGTGCACCTGTTTCAGGAGGGAAGTATTGGGTAAGTAGTAATATTTTCATTTAGTTCGTTTTGTAGCTTGTTAGTTCTAGTGAGTCCGCTCTCGTCTTCGCTCGATCTGACTTTAGTATAAGCGTTGGTCATGTCGAGCGGAGACGAGACGTGGGCGCGGGGTAAACTAAAAGCTAATATCTTTATCATCTTTTATATAATGTTTGTGTGATGTTTCATTTTTACATTCGGCTAATTGTTTGAGTAATTCAATATCATTCATAGCAAGAGCCATTTTTTTGTCGTGAGACCACTTTTTGAGTTTCTTTTCATAAGCAATACCCTCTAGGAAATTTTTAAATGATTGAACATATATTAATTTAACCGGAAGTCGACTAGATGTATATGAATTTTTATTGTAACCTGATTGGTGCTCATTTAATCTCCTTTCTATGTTGTTGGTAATGCCAACGTAAATAGAATTGTCATTGCATAAAAGAAGGTATACGTGAAGTTGTTTCATAGGGGTTTATTTACATATCAGCTCTCGTCTTCGCTCGATCTGACTATAGTGTTGAATCAGCTCTCGTCTTCGCTCGATCTGACTATAGTGTTGAATCAGCTCTCGTCTTCGCTCGATCTGACTTTAGTGTTGAATCAGCTCTCGTCTTCGCTCGATTTGACTTTAGTGTTGAATCAGCTCTCGTCTTCGCTCGATCTGACTTTAGTGTTGAATCAGCTCTCGTCTTCGCTCGATTTGACATTAGTGTCGAATCAGCTTTTGTCTTCGCTCGATCTGACTTTAGTGTTGAATCAGCTCTCGTCTTCGCTCGATCTGACATTGGTATGAGCGCTGGACATGTCGAGCGTAGACGAGACATGGGTTAAGCAGAACGAAGCAGCACTTCACAAATATTCTTTGCTGCTTCCCCATTTCCATATAGATTTTTAACTGGAGGAAAGGGTTTGTTTATTGTATTATTTGCGAGTGCTATAATCGTATTGGTATCCGTTCCTGCAATAAAGTTGTATCCGTTTTCGATCAGTTCAACCCATTCTGTTTGTTCGCGAGTGGTGATGCAAAACTTTTTAAAAAAGAATGCCTCTTTTTGCAATCCTCCACTATCGGTAATGACCAGCGAGCAGTTTTGCAACAGCGTAATCATATCAAAATAACCAACTGGTTCGATAATGGTAAAGTTAGCAACAAGTGCATGTTGTTCCATTATTTTTTTGGTGCGGGGATGAAGCGGAACAACTACTGGACAGGTTTTATGTATTTCATTTAGGGCTTCAATAATATGTTTGAGGTTGGTAATATTATCGGTGTTTTCGGCACGGTGAATGGTTGCCAAAACAAATTGCTTGTTGTGTAAATTGAGTTGCGAAAGAATGGTTGATTTTTCGGAAGCTTTTTTGGCATAGTAAATAGCTGCGTCTTCCATTACATCACCCACTTTTACGATATTGGTATCGATGTTTTCATATCCTTCTTTTGCCAAATTTTGAATGGCGGCATCGGTTGGACAAAAAAGCCAATCACTTATTCTATCTGTTAATATGCGGTTTATTTCTTCGGGCATGTGCATATTAAAACTTCTCAGTCCTGCTTCAACATGTGCTACTTTGATATGTAGTTTTTTAGCCGCTAATGCTCCTGCAATAGTTGAGTTTGTATCGCCATATACTAAAACTACATCTGGTTTTTCTATCAGTAAAACTTCTTCTATTTTTTTCAGCATTTGGCCAGTCATGGCTCCATGCGAAAGACCATGGATGTTTAAATTATAATTGGGTTTTGGTATGTCCATTTCATCAAAAAAGATATCGCTCATATTGGCATCATAATGTTGCCCCGTATGCACAATAATTTCTTGTAGTAGGGGATGTTTTTTTATTTCGCGTGATAAAGCTGCAGCTTTTACAAACTGTGGCCTTGCGCCTATAATGGTTAAGAGTTTCATATAAATCAGAGGTATTTATAAAGGATTTCGAATCGTTTGGTGTACACAAATTTGAGCGTTGCCAAGCTGTTTTTCACCGATGAAAAATTAATAAATTCTGTATTCATCAAGTTGAGCCAAAAAAACACCGAATGATGTTTCGTTCCGATTTGGTTGTCTTTAAACATTCCCGAAATCATAATGGTATTGGCTCCCCATGAATAATCAAAAAAGTATTTTATTGCTTGGCTACACATTGTATACCTGCATAATGTTTTGTCTTCGGTAAGGGTGGTTTTATGTTGTTTAAAAGAAATGGTTACGCCCGTTTGCAAATCGTCAATATAAATGCTGAAATCCTTCATTGTTAAAGCGAGGAAAGGGAATTTTTTCAGCAATTGATGTGTCATGGCGTTCACTGATTCCACTATCAACTGGATGGAAATAGTAGGAGGGTTAACCAACACTTCTGTATTGTTGTATTGTGTATTCCAAAAAGTAATTGCTTCGTTATCATTAAACACTGGGTTGGTAAGGTCTATCTGTTCACCGATTTTGGTCGGATGCAAACTAGGTATATTGGCCTTTTGAAGCGTTGATGGTGTGTTGCAAAATTGATTCATCCAAAAGTTCTCTCGGTTGCAGAAATATACATAACTCGCAAAAGGAATGGTGAAACGTGGACCAAGTTTGGCCACTTGAGTTTGAATGTCATTTATTTTTGAGGCTCCTTCGTTAAAATAGTCGGTATCATTTCCAATCCAGTTGGCGTAACTAAATTGGGTATACAGGATATCAATGTTCCCGATTTGTTTTTTAATGTATTCGTAATGTTTGGTATTCAGCACACAGTCGTTCAGGTTCAGGATGGTGTGTTGTTCATCCTATACTGCTAAGAACGAATCCATTGAACCAACAGAACCACAGTAGAATCTTATCTTGCCAATGGAGTGCCATTTGTATAAGGGAAGTGAAATGATTTCCTTGAAGCCCATTTTTTCCAATACCTTATTCAGCCTTTTAGAAGCATGGTTTTGATATAGAATGGAAATTTTTTGTTTCTGGGCTAACGGTATCTTTTTGAGCGTGGCAAAATTAAAATGATCGGGATGCTCGTGCGAAATGTAAATATACTGAATATGGTCGAAGTCAACAGGAGCAGACTTTGCGAGCAATGCCCAGCTTTCATTAAACACCGTTCCTTCAAACCACGGATCACTCAATATCGTTGTGCCGTTTGATTCTATTAAAACAGAAGCGTGCGAAACTAATGTAGTTTTCATCATTGTTGTTTTATGTTTGATATAACCGCTTTGAATTTTCCGGTATTGGAGCGCGGGATATGTGTTACAATTTCAATGGTAACATTACTGTTTCCAACACGTTCCCGGAGTGCTGCTATAATTGCGTTTCCATTTTCGGGTATGTATACAGGATTGGGAACAATTTTAACGGTAAAATCAGTATACGTTTCCTGGATAATTTGTGCTTCGATAATATTGAAGTTGTCTTTAAAAACAGGATCCAACCGGCCAATTCTGGTGCCGCTGGCTGTTATCACCATGTCATCTGTTCTACCCGATACCTCATTGATTTTATAATGATTGATTCCCGAAGTACACCTTCCGATGGAGCCGCTGTCGCCAACTTCGTAACGGATAAGGGGCATATCTTTATTCAATAATGAGGTGCAGATAAATCTTCCGTTTTGTCCCTCGGGTGCCGGAGTGTCATTTTCAAAGTTTAACACTTCCATCAAACCAATCTCCGGCCATAATACCAAATCTTCCTGTTGATAGGATGAAGCGGACGCTACCATTTCGCTCATGCCATACGTATTTACAAGTTTTGTGTTAAACACATATTCAATTAATATTTTTTGGTGCGCCAAAATGGGTTCTGCGTTGCTGATGGCACAGGTAAGATGAGGCAACTCTAGGTTTTGTTGTTTTGCCAACAGGGCTAATGAATACATAGAAGAAGCATAACCAAACATGTATTTTGGCCTGAACGATTCAATTACCTGTTGATATGCTTTTATGGTTGATGAAGACAAATGGTAAGATGATAAATATAACTGGTGCATGTATGTATTCCGAATCCAAAAAGGTGGTTTTTGTTTTGTAACAGGAACAACCATTCTTCCACCTAACATCAAATAGTTCATGTTCCAATTTACCCCATGCCAGTTTTTGATTCTGCGTTCAAAAATGGCGTAGTAGGTTAACGTTGTTTCTTTCGACCAGTAAACGGTAAGGGGTGTTCCCGATGTTCCGCTGGTATACTCTGTGTACATTTGTTTGGGATTGCAGTCTTCGGCTAGGAAAAGATGGTTGTATTTTCTTAATTCCTGTTTGGTCAGAACAGGCCAGTTTTCAAGAGATTTCCATTCGCCTTTTTCATATCCTCTTTGTTGCCAGTATTGTCTGTAATAAGGAACATGGTGAGCGGCCCTGTACAATACTTTTTCCAATTCCGCTTGTTGGTAAGCATTCCATTCTTCAAACGACCATTGTTCCCTCTCGGCAGCCTGTTGGATGCGCTCATTCGAAGAGTCGTCTTTTCGGTAGGATTGCAATTTTCGGGCATACAATCCGGCTGCAAATTCCTTTAACCAGTGTGGTAATTTATTGTATATGGCGAAACCGTATTTCATGAAATGTTTTGAAAAGAATGTTTGTACCAAAACGCCAGCATAAACAATTGTCGGATTAATAATTCTTTGCTTTTATCTCCAGCTTCGTAATCAGCTTTTATTTTGGCAATATTTAAATTGGCTAATATGCCTTGTTCAAATATTTCGGAAAGGTGAAATGTGTTCCAATCTTTTGTAAGTTGTTCTGATGATTGAACCAGCTGCAACCAAGGAATGCTAAATCCTATTTTGCGAAATGAAAGCGCCTGTTGACCTAATAAGGAAGCCATACTCTCCCGCAACAATTGTTTCCCGTTTCCGTTTTTGATAAACCATTTATCCGGCAATGATCCAATTCCTTCAATTAACCGGTAATCTAAGAAAGGTTCCCTGCATTCAATTGATGCAGCCATTGAAGCTCTGTCGTTTCTTGTATTAAGCGAACACAAATAAGTATGTTGGTCGGTATACAAAGTTTGTCGAAGGATATTATTCGGAAAAAGTTCTTTAGCCTCTTTAGCAATATCGTATCTAAAGGTATTGGAAATGCAAAATGTATCTATTCCATACATTTCATAATCCTGCGGGTAATATCCACTAGCATTGTATAAAATCTGTTCAGTCGTATTTTTAAGTTGAAGGTAATTTTCCAATTTTTTCAAGCGATTGTTTTTCAACTGTGTTGGAATAAGTTTTAAAATCCCCTTAGCCATGTTTGCATACTGCAAATATTTTAGTGGATTATACCTTACGTATCCGGCCATCAATTCATCACTTCCTTCGCCCGATAATAATACTGTAACAAATTGTTTGGAGTATTTTGAAATGCCCAACAACTGTGGGTCATTATGGTGGGTTAACGGTTCGTTATGAATGTAAGTTGACTTTACAAGATTATCGTAAAAATCATTACCTGTAATACTGATGCTGTGAAAATTGAATCCTAATTTTTCTGAGAAGGCCGCTGCCTTGGCTGATTCATCATCAATAAATCCGGGAAAGCCTACATTAAACGTATTGATGTTGGTAAAACCATTTTGATGAACAGCAGCAGCCACACTACTCGAATCCAATCCTCCGCTTAATAAAATACCAACAGGAACATCACTAATCATTCTGTAATTGATAGACGATAAGAAGGTGTCTTTAAACCATTCGGTAGGGTTTTTAATAGTTGTGTGGTTGTTTATTTTTTCACTTAAATTCCACCAACGTTTAAGCTGAATAGTAAAATTATTCTTTTTACTTAAAGTGGCAGTATATCCAGGTAATAGCGAAAAAATATTTTTATATAATGTATTTGCACCGCTTACATATCGGTATAACAACCATTCGTTTAATTGTGAAGGGTCCAACAATTTTTCAATTCCATACGCAAAAAGTGCTTTAGGTTCGGAAGCGAATGCAAACAATAAATCAGAGTTGTAAAAATATAAAGGTTTAACGCCTAAACGATCTCTTGCAATAAATAGTTCTTGTACTTGATTGTCCCATATTGCGAATGCAAACATACCATTTAACCGATTGAGCATTGATTCTCCATATTCAATGTATAAATACAAGAGAACTTCAGTATCACTTTCTGAAGTAAATATATACCCTTTGGCAGCTAATTCGGGTTTAAATTCTTCAAAGTTGTATATCTCACCATTAAACACAATAGCATAACGTCCATCCTTGCTTAACCTTGGCTGATGCCCATTATAACTTGTATCCAATATAGATAATCTTCGATGTCCTAATCCAATACAGTTGTTCACCAATATTCCAGCATCATCTGGTCCGCGATGTATCATTTTATCGCGCATGTGTATGAGTAATTCCTCGTTTACTGGTTGATTATTTTTATGTAGTACTCCGTTAATTCCGCACATAAATTATTGTAGGATAGTTTTCCATTGTTTTTTAATTATATCCCAAGTGTATTGTTCTGCTTTTTTGCGAGCTGCATCCGACAGTTTTAGTTGAAGTACATTATCTGTAAATAAAGTATCAATAGCTGCTGCAAATTCTTGTTCATTGTTATCTTCCACCAATAGGCAGTTCTCATTGTGTGACCATAAATAGGGAATTTCACCTACAGAAGTGCTTACCATGGGTATGCCCGAACTTGCTGCTTCCATCAATGCTACCCCAAAACTTTCGAAACTGGTTGTGGTTATAAAAATACTGTGAGAACAATAATAGGAATTCAATTTATTGTTGGCAATGGGGCCCGTGATGGTAATATTTGATTCAAGTTGTAACGACTGTATTAGCAATTTGCTTTCTGCAAGTTTACCTTGATCGGGTCCAACCATGGTGAGGTGAATATTGGGATATTTTTGTTTTAATAAACTAACAGCTTTAATAGCGAGTTCAGGTTTATAGATATCATGAAAGGATCGAACCCATAGTAGTTTTTGATTACCTGAATATTTCCAATGAAAGGGGAAGTTACTTAAATCAATAAAATTAGGAATGTATTCAACTTTATGATTTTTTGAAGCTAAAAACGCTTGAATATATAATGATGGAGTAACGATTGTATCTATACTTTTAAAAACTGACGTACACCATTTGATATTTTTTTGGTAAAACTCTGGGAACGCACCTCCACGAATAGTATATATCACTTTTTTGCCCCTCACGTTTCCAATTTTACAAATTACACTTTCTAAATAAAAAGCCCTCAAGGCAAAACCTTGTATAAAAAGGACATCATATTTTAAAAATAATACAGCCATTAAAGTATCCATATACCTTAACAGGATATTTCTAAAAGCCGATTTTTTGAAAACTATATAACCATCCTCCTTGAGTTTGGTATACAATAAACCTCCCATACCTGATGGGCCTGATGAAGTATTAAAGATTGGTCCTGTAAGTAAAATTCTTTTAATCAATAGCAATTTTTATAAGTTTGGCTGGAATGCCTCCGTATATTCCTCTGGGTAATGAATCTCCTTTAAAAACAGCATTTGCTGCAATTAATGTACCTGTTTCAATAATTGATTGAGAAAGAATTGTTGTATGTGCTGAAACCCATGCTCCATCTTTAATGATAACTTTTCCGATATTTTTAGGTGCGCCCCAATAATATGCACCATTGCTGTATGAATGGTCTGAAGTAACAATAACTACATATGGGCCGAATAAAATATTGTTTCCAATTTCAATGCAATCACCACAAGAAAAGAAACAACCTTTTGCAATGTATACATTATTTCCAAATGAAATATTGGATGGGTTGTATATAGTCACATCTCGTCCAATTTGAAGATTTTTTCCTGCTGATTTAACAAAATAGGAGAGTAACGTTCCTCTCAGTTTTATGAATATAATATTGTCAGGCAAAATAGAACAAACAAAACTAATGAAATGAAAGGGCCAATCGTATCTTATAATATTATACTTTCTGTTATTCATTTTTTTTGAATCAAATTAATAAGTTTTTGAGTTTGTATTTCCAAGGTGACTTCTTTAGCAAGGTTGTATCCATTCTTAATTAAACTTCGCCTTATATCTGGATTGTTGATTAACGTTTCTATAGCAGTGACTAAAGAAGTGATTTCATATGGTTCTATAATTAATGCATTTTCATTGTTTTGGAGATAATATGGGATGCTTCCTACATTTGTGGCTATAACTGGTAATGAGTTTGCCATGGCCTCCCAAATTGTTCTTGGAAATCCCTCATGGTACGAAGGAATTGCATAGATATCCGCATTTCGATAATAGGTGTTTAGTTCAGGTCCTATTTCTTTCTTACCATGAAAAATTATTTTTTCTTCAATTCCATTTTCTGTAGCAATTAGTTTTAATCCCTTTTCATAACTAAATGAACCTTGTTCTTCCCATCCAACTATATCAATTATTATATTGTATTTGTCACAAAGAATTGCAACAGCGTGTATAAGCTCCCTTATGCCTTTTTGAAAATTAATTCTGCCTGTATACAAAATTCGGATTGACTCATTATTGCAAGAGTCAACTCTTTCGAAAAAACTATTTCTATCTAGCGTTGTGGTTTTTACAATTTCAATTTTTTTGGCTTTTGTTTTGTTTTGCTCATACAATGCCACACTATTTACTAGAATATTCTGATTTAGAATCATTCTGTTTTCAAGTATTTGATAATAATGAGTAAGTAATATAATTCCAATTTTTCTTAAAAAGGGTTGTTCTAAATGCTTAAGTCCATTTACATAATTTCCTACTAATAGGATATTTATGGGTAATTGTAATTGAAACTTTTTAAAAATATGCGGAGCTAATGGAGTAGGGGCACGCAATAGAAAATAATCAAGTTTATGAATATGGTTTCCTATTATATTTAATTTTTTTTGTGGATATAATAAACGGTAGTAAAAGGTGCTTTTTGGGCCTAGGTTTATTATTTTTATGTTTTTTTGATTCAATTCAAAGTCTTCTTCTGTAGAAGAATTGTTGCTTTGGATCTCTAAGAATAAGTACAATTCAGTACAATTTTTAGCCAATTCTTCAATAAATACACCAATATATCCTGGCACATAAATTTTATCGTTTTTATATGTAAAATTTGAATGGTAATGAAAGCCTAAAATCATTTTAGTTGATTTATTCTGTATATTCTAGTGCAAATAGCTAGACTCAAACCTATTAAATACCAAACATAAACGTTTACAATTCCTGTAATAAAATAGAGATGCACACTCATTGCCAAAAAACCCCATAAAATGGCATTTTCGGATTGGTTTCTGAGATTGTAATTTTTAATAAAGTTTACAATGATAAATAGTTGAAGGAATATCAATGATAATAATTGAAATAAACCACCCTCTGCCAAAAAAGTAATATAGGAATTATGGGCACTTAAATTATTATTATTTTCCTTGTTAATAATAAATTCTGAGCCAATAAAGTCTCCTTCAAATTCTACATCTGAAATTGTAAAAGAATTTAATCCGTTTCCAATAATTGGAGATTGACTAAATAAATCTAACCCTTTTTCAACCATTAATACTCTAGTAAGATATGACCTATCTTCTGTTTGTACTTTATCAATTTCATACAATAAATCGTGGATTCTTGGACTACTGTCTAATATAATTTGCTCCCCTATATCGCTTAAATAAAAGACAAATACCATTGTTGACACTATTATAGAAGTCATTAATGTTTGTTTTTTTATGCTTGGTAAATAAAGGGCAGCTAAACCTGATAAAAGCGTTAATATTGAACCAGCTCTTCTACCCTGAATTGTTAAAATTATAACAATGCATAAAAGCATGATAGTTCCATATTTTACATTATACTTTTGTTGAACATATACAACTGCAATTGCTGTAAAACAAATGAGTACAAGTGAAAAACTATTCGGGCTGTGATTAGCAATAAATCCTGAAATTTTTAGGGGAATAAAGAAGTACATAATCATCATTATTATAAGGCCGTAAAATCCACTTTTCCCAATGATGTGTTCATCTAAATATGGTCCAATTGTAATGAGTATCCATAACATGATTGGCCAATAGATATAATTAGTTAATACACCTATGGAATTTGAAAAAAACTCTCCTTCACCATAAACGGATACCGTTGTAGTAATGGCAGATACAGCAAAAAGGGCAGTTCCAAATTGTATAAAATGGGTATATTTATATGGTGAAATATGTTTAGATATTTTGAATATAAAAATAATAAACAGCAACAAGGAAAGGTTTTGGCCTGCAATTAAAAAGTAAGGGCATACCATTGCAAAGGTCAACCAATACAAGCTTGTATCCAGTTTCTTTTGAAATTGGAGAGGATTGATGATTGGGTCAGGTATTCGTTTCATAGTTATATGGGGTACTTATGTATTTAAATTTAAAGCTAAATGAGGATACATACCCATACATCGTACCCATAAGTATGGAAAGTCTACTTTTGTTTGGCTGCATTATAATATTCAACATATAGCCGAGTATACGCCAAAGTGTATACCAATGGTAGTGTAAATATGCTCTTGTAAATGATTGATTATCTAAACGTGTTTTTTCAAAAGATAAATACAAGCGAGAAAAGGAAACTCGTTTTGCAAATTGAAAATGGTTTGACGAATAGTTGCTTATTGTCTGGTCGTTATGGTAAAATAATAAATCAGGCATGAAGTGTAGTCCCTTTTGTTTGCTAAGCGTGTATCCTAATATTACATCTTCTCCTTTCCCAATTTTCTGTTCGTACAAATCAATAAGTTGAAAATTAAAATTATTATACAAATACTCTCTCTTTATCGCAAAAGCACCTCCACCAATTATTTCAGTTTCACCACCAAATAGAGGTTGTTTGCCTCTTATTCCGCAGAGGCCCAATTTGCCATTTTGTTGTTGATGATAGCCAGTAAACCAATTCAATATTTTTTTTATTTTGCTTTTACTATTAAATAATGATGGAGGTATTTTTGAGAGGGAAGAGTTAGTATGTTTATCTTGAAAATTGATAGCAATTCCACTAATGTTAAGATTTTCAAAAGTTGACATTATTTTGTTTGCAAATTCATTATCAATTAATTCCATATCATCATCTAAAAATAAAATAATATCAGAATTAGATTTTTGATAACCTAAATAACGTTGTAAAGGTTGGTTTTTATAGGTTGTTTTTTCTATTTTTATTCTTGTGTCTAAAAGGTAGGTTTGGTTTTGATTATCAGTTGAATCAACTATAATTACGTTGTTTATTAAGTTGTTATTTAAAATTAGATTTTTAGCTAAATCAATGGCTATACCAATTCTATTATATGTGCAAATAACTATATCAATCATTAGCTAATAATTTTAGAAGCAAATATTATAGCTTTCTTTTTTAACTCATGTTTTAAGTTGTTTTTTTTCCATTTTAAAACATTGTATTGATCTGTTTCTGTTGTTTTAGGAACTATGGGATTCCATTTATTATTAGAATAACCCATACCTAGCGTTTTCCTAAAATGCCAATTATCGGGTGAATCTCTAAATATAGTAATCATTATCATTCCAATTGAACAAAGTCGGAACCAAGTAGCATATGAATTTGAAGATGCTTTATATTCTTTCATTCCATTTGCAGTTGTCGGTAAAGATGAATTTTCGTTTTCATACCATCCACCATCTACATTTTGATATTTTATTAATTGATGGAAATGGTAAATTAGAGCCTGTTCAAGTTCATATGTGTCATCCATATATTTTATAGAGTTGCATGCTAATTCAACAAAGTCAATAGAGAGACATGCAGTTAATGGGCCTTCATATAAAAATGGAATTATATTGTTTGCTATTATTTTTTCATATCCAGTTGGTTCATTTAAATAATGATGAATATGGAAATTATGAACAGCACCAGCCATCGATTGTAAAATATTTTTACGTGAAGGGTTAAAAATTTCAAACCCTCCTGTTTTTGGATTTTGAACTTTATTATGCCATTCGAGCATTTGATATAAGGCCTCTTTTCCCTTTGAATTTCCATTGTCGTTACATAGTGCCAAATAACTAGCCACATTTACGATATTATTTGATTCCTCCCAAGGTCTTTCTAAGCTTCTTTGATTGAGCCATCTTTCTAAGTAATCGGAGTTTAAAAAAGAATCCATGTAGGAAGAATGAAAATCATAGAGAGGGTCAAGTTCTACAGCTGCCCCAACGGAATAGTTGTAACAATGTAGATACATATACTCTTTCGATTTTGGATACTTAATAAAGTCTAATTCTTTAGGGTAAAACAACCCATTACTTAATCGATTCTTATTTAAAGAATTAACTATAAATTTCTCTTCTTCATCTTTTTTTGAACTTTTTTGCGACAGTAGTTTATTGATATAGGCTACTGACCATGTTCCATATAGAATAGCTGCAGGATACATTTTAACATCATGGTTGATTGTATATTTGAATCCAGTATTTTCTACTCGTAATAACTCTGTAAAACCTTTAATTTTTGCAATGGTATTTTCTATATTCACTTTTTAGTTATTTTTTGATTGTAAAAATTGAGTAACCTGAATCAAAACTTCATTTACTCCTATTTGATTCATACATTTCATATTAAAAGGGCATGCAGTAGTGAGTAAACATGGAGCACATTCAACATCGGATTTCAAACCAATAATATTATCGTATCCACTTTGATGTGGATGAATATATCCGCCAAAAATAATGACCGCTTTTGTATTAATGGCACTACATGCATGCATCAGAGCCCCTTCTGTACCAATAAACAAGTTGCTTTTTGAAAGTAAATAAATGCTTTGACGCATGGTAAGCTTTCCATGGTAATGGTAATGTGTATCTAATTTGCGATCATTACCAGTTCCAATTTGAATAGTGATGACTTCTTTATTGTTTAAATAGGTTACCACTTCATCTATTCTTTCTGGGATCCAATTTTTATTGTTTTGGCAGAATATTGTATTGGGTTCACTTTGTATGCAAATAATCGGAAGGTCTGATTTAAAATCGAATAGAATAGAATCTGCTCCAAGATCTATGTTATAAAATGGTTTAAATCCAGCTTCAAGTTTAAACGATAGAGCGTTTGCTATTCGTTGCATTAAATGCAAATTAGGATTATTATTGATTGGCCCGTAATTTACTATTTTAATGTTCTTAAACCATTTTGCCATCCATGTTGCAAAATAATATGCTGAATAGTTGGCAATGTACTTTTCAATAAAAGGAAGGTTGTAAATTAGCGTATCATTTTTACAAATAATATAAAGTTTTCTTTTTTGTTGCTCCGAGTATTGTTTTAGAACACCGTTTGTCATTAATAAATCGCCATAAGTTCCAAATGTTGGTACGATTATTTCTCTTCTTAGCATAATCCAATAGAGTACATTAAGGATGTTGGTAATTTTTGAAATCATTTTAGTGCGCATTAGTCATAAAATGATACAAGTCGGAATATTCCTTAATTTGTTGTGGTAGCGAATATTGTTTTACTTTTTGTATTGCTTGTGAACTCAGTTGTTCATATAAGCCTGAATTATTCTTAAGCATAATAATTGCATTGGCTGCTTCATTGCTATTGTATGGAGCAACCACCAGTCCTGTTTGTTCATGGATTACATTTTCAGGTAATCCTCCAGTATTCGAAACGATGCAAGGCAAACCTAGGCTTTGTGCCAACACCACAGAGTTGTTAAATCCTTCTTCAATTGAAAGTAAGAGGTACATATCGTGTTGAATGAGTTCCTTTTTTAATTCGATTTCATTCACCCAACCATTTAGGGTAATATGATTGGAGAGATTGAACATTTTTATTAGATACATAATCTCTTCTTTTTGTTCTCCATCGCCATAAATATGGTAATGTACATCTACATTTTGTTGAATAAGTTGAGCGATGGCTTGAATGGCATATCGGTATCCTTTTGTCCATGTTAACCTCGCAGCAGTTGCAATATGAATTCTTCCTGATAGATTTTTCTTCGATTCAATCGCTATCATTTCATTGTTTATATGTGCTGGAGGAATAATGGTTATGTTCTTTTCTGCTATTCCTTTTTCTAATACTTTCTTTTTTAAGTAAGACCCTAATACGTGCACATGATCAACCTTTGTTAAAAGAGTATCGTATTTATCAGGAAAAAAGTCGAAGTCTTGTCCACGTGAACTCACCAATACTTTTGCATTTCCGAACCAAGCTTTCGCTTTAAAATGATATCCTGTTTGCAAGGCATTGATATGGACCAAATCAAACTTTTTTCCAAGTATTTTATGGAAATACAAAAATTGTCCATAGACCTGTGCATTGGTTAAACCACTTTGTTTACATTCCGATATGATTCTTTTTGTTTGTTTCAAATGCAGGACACTTGTGATGACTGTTTTTAAATGAATAAACGGATTATAGGAAAAAGGTTGTCGGAACAATGCCTGTTGCAAAACTTTTTCTGTTTGTTCTTTTCCCAATAATTCATACCCATATGATAAGGCTGGTTGTTCGAACAACATGAGTTGCATCTTGTTAAAATCCTTTTTGAGCAAGCCAAATAACCACACCAAATAGGGATGAGTTTTGCTTGGCCATTGGCCTATGATGACAAGTATTTTTGGATTCGAGTTTATTGCCACAATTGTTTAAATCTAATCGCATGATTACGATGCGAAAATGATTCTTTACTAAGTTGTTGAGCATTATTGATTAGCTCGTTGAGATTGCTTTTTTCTAACATTATCTCGAGTTGATCGGTTAAATGATTTACATTTCCGGTTTCATAAACAAATGCGTTTTTCTGATCTTTAATGAGTTCAGGTATACCATCACAATTGGAGGTTAAGACAGGTACACCGGCCATCATTGCTTCCGCTACCACATTGGGAAACCCTTCTGCAATACTGGATAATACAAATAGCTGGGCTTTCGAGAACCATTCTCTGATTTGAGTATGTGATTGTTTGCCGGCAAGTGTAACGGTATTAGTGAGATTGAGGTCTCGAATCATAAATTCTAATTCGTGTCTCTGTGGGCCTTCTCCTATAATAATAAGTTGAAAGTTCTTTTTTTTGTCACGCAGTAATTTACATGCGAGCAATAAATCAGGAAATCCTTTACGCCAATTTAAACGACCAATTGCAATCAGCAATCCTTGTTGTGGCCTGCGTTCTATTGTTTGCCAATCATCGGAAATGGCAGTGCGAATAACATTGCTCTTATTGGATGGACCGGCATATTCAAAAAGATCATGTTGCAAACTATAACTTACACAATGTATTGCTTTGGCATGCTGCATAACTTTTTGTAATGACTTTACGTAATCAGGATCGTTTTCTGGCGCTAGTTGTATATCACTTCCTCTTACACTGAATGTGTATGGAATATCAAGCTCAACACATAGATGCGCATATTTAACAGCAAGTGATGAGAAATGAAAATGCACCAAATCGGGTTTAATTTTTTTGAGTAGGTTAAGTTGGGGTTTGTATAATGCATCTAAACTTTTTCCAAAATAGGTTGCTTTCACCAAAGCTTGTTTCCATTTGGGGTATAAATTATAGTTGGGCCAGGCATAACATTTAGTTGTACTAAAATCAAATTGTTTTAAACGGCCATTTAAATTGGTTTGTGTAAAGGCCCAACATAATTCTATTTCTGGTGCATAGGTGTTCAATGCAATTGCATGTTGTTGGATAAATGTTTCTCCAGGAGGATGATTCAAAATTTCAAGAACTCTCAAGCGATTGTTTGGGTATAAAGAGATTTCCACTGATTCATTTCCTGTGTTGGGGTATGATGTGCATTCATCCATTCATGTCCCGCTTTGCCCAGTGAAAGGGCATATTCTTTGTTCAATAATAATTGTTCCAACTGCTTTGCCAGTTCATCGCTATTGGCAGGTGCTGCCAGTAAACCGGTTTTACCATGTTGTACCACTTCCGGAATACCGCCAACTGTTGTGCTGATAACAGGTAAACCCATTAACGATGCTTCTAGTATTGAATTCGGAACACCTTCGCTTAAAGAAGGGAGTATATACAAATCCGATTCTGATAATTGTTTGGCCAATTCTGTTTTGGAACCTTCTCCTTTTAAAATACAACAGTTGGTTAATCCCAATCGTTGGATATGGTGATTTAACAAATGGATATCAGGTCCGCTACCCCAAATGGAGTACTTGATATTTTTATAAGTATGGTTTAGTTGTGCAATGGCCTCAAGTGCATATACGTATCCTTTTTCCCATACAAGCCTACCTGTTGAAATGATATTGATGGTATCGTTTTGTGTTGCTAGTTGAATGTGTTTAAATTCGTTGGGATCAACAGACTGGTAAATAACACTGCACTTTGCTCTTGGAGCTCCTAGCTCAATTGCTTTTTCAAGTAAATGCTTGCTTACAAAATGAAGTTGGTGTGCCGTTGCATAAAGCTCCAGCAGTTCTTTTTTCCAATCGGGGTCTGTGTGTGGTTGTACCAACGTGTCAAAGCCTCTGAAAGTGACAATCAATTTTGTTTTGTTCCAGTTGATGGTATTTTTAATAGAAGGAAAAATATGTGCATCAATTAGGTGAATGATATCGGCTTTATAAGAAAGTAATGGTGTAAATAATGAATCTCGTTTAGAGTATCCGTTTTTGATACTGGATAATATCCGCCTGATACTGCTGTATTCTTTTACTGCAGTAAACTCATTCCTGGTGTCTTTGTTGTTAATAAAGAAACGAACGGTTGCTTCCTGATTCTGTTCGAGTGCCTTGCCCATCTTGAGCCACGATTTCTGGGCATTAATGGGGTATTGTCCGAAAAGTATAGCAATCTTCATTTATACTGAATGGGATAATAATCTATAATATCGTTTGTTCACTTTGAGTGAAGTGAATTTGCGTTCGAGAATAAAGCCGATTTTCTCCAGGCTTCTTTGGTTACTTGCATTTTGTGAAGATGTATAGATGTATACTTTTTCTTGTCCCAACTCTTTCGCCTCGTTCAATATGGTTTGATAAACATAGGTACTGATTCCTTGTCCTTGAAATTTACTGGCAACTCTCACGTGGTATATCCAATCTTCACCGGATTTAATCGTAATATTGGTTCCTGCTGGAATAATAGGATGAACTCCTTGTCGTTTTACCCAATGGTATCCTGCTGCTTTATGGTCCATGAAGGAAACATAACAAATATGCTTTTCGAGTAGCCGTTGTTCCATTTGTTTTGGATCAATATTCCAAATCTCCTGCAACCAATGGATATGCTGTACATCCAGTTTTTGAATGCTGATACCTTTGGGTTGAATGCAATCAGGAATGTTGTCCAATAAATGGCTAAACAAAAATTCAGTATGCAAACCGAAACTTAGGTTGTTGAGTATTCTCCTAATCCGATAGAACATATGGTATATTTTTTAAAGAGGTATTCAAACGCTTCATCCAATGATTGAAGAAATCGGGTCACATCTTCGGGTGTTTTGCAGTATGGGCTTGTACCCGGTAAAATTTCATTGCTATGAAACATCATGTTTAACGTAGGTACAACATGATTGGGTGTACTTATAATAATAGATTCAGCAGTTTGAATCAATCCATTTCCATTTTCACGCATGGGCCGAAACCATTGTGTTGCCGAAGTGTATCCAAATTTATGCAAAACCTTTTTGAAGAAGGTTGATTTATCTTGTACCTGACGTAATATAAAAGCAGGTAGTTTGATAAAGTCGGCATTGATTATCGATACAGGAACTTCTGTTAATGTTGTTCCCTTAATCTGATATGGCCATGGTTTAGCTCCCCAGTTATTAATCAATGTATCATCAAAGTACAATGTTTTAAAAGGAGTGATGCTGGAGTCAACTTTATAGTTCAACTCATTTAAAATGGCTAACGAACTTTTACTAATACCAAATCGACCCGCCCTAAAACTAAGTGGTTGGTATCCGAATACCGTTTTAAAGAGTTCAGTTAAATTGTATAGTTTTTTGCGTTCAATCTCTTCAGGTAAAGAAGCCTGAATCATATGTGTATTAGTCGTATCAAAATTCGCACCGGGTTCAATAAACTCAGAATGAAGATGTGTACCGAGTTCAATATTTGAGAAACTTTTAAATTTACGAATACATGCTTCATTCTGTAAAATCTCCGGACTCAATAAATAAGTGGCCCTTATGTTGTACTTAGCAAATAATGGAATAAGCGTTTGCTCCAACCCAATCTCAATATTGCGGTAAGTAATAGGATGTGGAATATTCCACTGTTCATCCTTGTCACATTCGGTATCTATCGAAACAATTAAGTTTACTTTCATTTGGTTAATTTTTGAAAAGCAAGCTTTAGGTATGAGAGTTTATTGTATGCATTGTAAATTTTATTTCGAGTAGAGTAGGGGTTTTTAACCACAAGATTTATAAAAGGAGTTTTAGCATACGCAAACTGCTTTTTGTAATCGGATTCCCCTCTCATAAAATTAAATTCATGTAGACTTGAATCTGCGAATCCACTTTTGATGGTTTCGAATAGTAAAATTTTACTCGGAGAATAAGCTGCATACTTCATGTCGAAAGTAGGAGCATAATGATATTGAATTCCATCTTTGACAAAATCCAATTGGTACGCCCAATCTTTTCCATCACTACCTTTCAGAATCGATAATTTCATCCACCCCATTTTTTCATAGGCAGGAATAATTTCTCGAAGCATATTGACATGTAAAGGATTTGAAAATGCATTTGGTTGCCCAGTATGTTTTCTGCGCTCTTCGTAGAAATCCAATATGGAATTAAGATAAGGTGTTATACCGGTATACATAGTGCTCACAGTATAATCAAATCCTTCTCTTTTTAATTTATTGATACGTGTTCGTAAATCAAGTATTTTTTTGTGAACGTATTCCTTGTAGTAACTATCCCAATTTTGAGTTAAGTCAATATGGTAAAAAGAACGCGATACATCTTGTGTAATTTGAAATCCTTTTTTGTGCAGCTGTTTTATGAATGCTGTTATAAAAAAATCGGTTGTTGGAACTTCTGTTAACACTAATTGATCCCACTCTTTTTTTCGTTGAAACAATTTATCGGCATAGTATGCTGTTGTTTCTTCCTCATGCTCAAGACTAGTTCCTAAAAGGAAAAAATCATTCGCTCCATGTGCAAGTGGCATTAAAGTGATTTTATTAACAACAACATTAAATTTTTGTTTGTGAGCACATAATTGCAGGATATTGTTTTTATAACCAATTGGAAAAAGTTGCTGCGGCTGTATATCAAAACTGTTAACATAGGCATTAAACCAAATAGGTTGGTTATGAATATCGTACATTTTTTTTACAAGTTTAGCTCTTCTATTGTAGAGTAAAATGTGTTAGACATTATTTGTTCTGAAAAATCATGTAAAATAAAAGCTCTTGCACTTTCTTTCATTTTTGTTCTCTCATTGTTACTCTTATTCATAAACTCTCGAATTTTTTTTTCCAAAGAGTCTTCCCTTATCTCGTCAATTAAAAAACCACTTTCGCCATCTAATACACATTCTGAAGCACCTCCAATTTTGTTAGCAATTACAGGGATTCCACATGCCTGAGCTTCTAAAGGAACTAATGGCAATCCCTCTAAATCAATACTCGGAAAAACGAGCAAGTCACTCATGCCATAATAGTTGCAGGTTTCTTTGTTTTTTATCACACCAGTAAAAATGATATTATCTTTTTCAGTATTGGATGATCTAATTTTATCATTCAGTGATTTTATATAATCTGTTGTGCTATTGGTATTGTAATCGTCAGATCCAATAAGCACTAATGTTAAATTAGAATGGGTATCTTTTTTGATGTTAATAAAGGCATCTATTAAAAGATGAACACCCTTTCGTTCGATTAATCGTCCACAAAAAACAATAACAAAACTATCTGTTGGAATCTTTAGTCTACTTCTAAAAGTTGATTGCTCGTTTTGTGTTAGTGGCTTAAATAAATCAGTATTAATGCCATTTTTTATAACTCTACTTATTCTACTATGTTTAGTGTACAAGGCTTTATTGGGTTCAATTTTTTGAAGTAATTTTTTTTTTGCAAATTGGCTAACAAATATGTGACCGGCTAATCCTTCTAGTTGATACAACTCTTTTTCAAATTCACTATCTAATTCACTATTATGCTGATAAAGCAGAATTTTACAACGTTTAAATATCGTTTTTAACAATGATGCCCATGGCAATTTAGTAGTATGAACAATAATAATATTAGGTCTTTTTAGAATGTATTCGATAATTATTGCGACTAGGAAGTTTTTATATGGATTGGTGAGGTTATTAAAGTTTCTTATAAGCGAAAAGCGCTCTATAATTTTTTTCACAAGTTTGTGGCAAAAATTATTTTTATCGAAATGTCGATATATCGTTTTGTTTATTTTATAGTTCTCAACTTCATCTTTGTATGGCGATATGTTCCAAACAGTGTATCCATATGGGATTTTTTTGAGTGTACTATCAATTACTACACCACCTGAATTTGTATCGATATATGCAGGTAAAGTATATTCAGGATGACCCAATAGAAGTATTTTTTTAGATTTCATTTATAATCTATATCTTTTTTGCGATTAAGCCAATATAAGGTGAGGATACGGAATTGGGTTTTGAAAATAAGCTACTAATCATCTTTTGTTTTTTACTTATAAATTTTAAAGATTTAGTTTGCCAACGTTTGGGAGTATTGTTGTTATGCCAAAATTGAAAGGTTTCCATATAGTCGCAAAAAAAAATTTCAAATCCAGCCTCTGTAACTATACTTTTCCATTTTTTAGGATTCATTGATGGAAGATGATGCTTTTTCAAGTTCTCATTGTCAAGAAAAAAGTGGAGTAAATATTGCAAAGCACCTCTGAAGTTTGGGACTTCAATAATTAGATAGCCGTCCTTTTTTACAAACTTCATGTGTGTTTTTAAAACATCTTCCCAATTACTAAAATGTTCTATGAATCCAAATGAACAAACTATATCAAATTTCTCTTCCGTTTTATAGTTGAAAAAATCAACTTGGTCAAAGGAGTCAACTGAATGTCCTAAAGACTGTAGCCAGTTTTTTAGTTGGGGGAGATTATCATTAAAGTCTAAGCCATTTAAATTATATCCTAAAGCTCCGAGGACTTCAATATACCTACCAGGGTAACACCCAATTTCGAGCGCTGTTTTAGCATCTTCTGTTTTTTCTACATACTTTTCTATCCAGCTTCTGATAGGGTTTTCGTGCGGCAGTAATTTGAAGTCAACATTTTCATATGCTTTATCCCAAAATTCTGGAGTTGTCAGTTTAGTCATAATAGTAAATTAAATAAGCCTTTTTAAGTTAGAAAATAAGAGGACAATTTTTGATACTGTTCCGAAAATTTGTACTTATCAGGATTGAATATTCGCTCTTTCAATTTCCTGTTTTCAAATATTTGTGGTATTTCTAAAACACTTTTTATTTGAACGCCTACACCTAACTCTGTAACAAATGATAACGATTGGTAATGATTAGCAATAACGGGTGTCTCTAAAAAAATAGACCTTTTTTCAAAATCCATTGAATTAATATTATGCATTTTATAATTTTTATAATCAAATAATAAACGTGTTATACGTTGGAAAAAACCTATTTCAATGCAATTACTAATCTTTGTAAAATTCAAATTACTTTCAATCCACAATTTAATAAGATTATCATCAGCAAGATTTAAATTGATATTTACTTGTGCATTAACCCAATAGCTTTGTTCTGTCAATTTCGTTTTCACATATATAAATTTTTGGTAATACAATACCATTAATTATTGAAGATGTAGAAATATCCTTTGTCAATATATTTCCTATTCCGTTTTCTAATATTTCATAATTTGAATAGTGGTCTTTCTTTAAGCCAATATCAACTGATAAACTTCCATTTACAAATCCTGGATTTACTATTATCAAAGTTATTTCAGAATTATTATTTATTTGAAGCTCTCTTTCTTTTGCGTTTTTTCCTTCTACAGAAAATTGTTTGATACCATTTTTATCATAAAATGAAATATCTACAAAATATCCTTGATACTTTTTCTCAAAAATTAATTTTAGTTCAAGCTTTTCATCCACCTTCCAACATTTACTGTCGTCTTGATATTTAACCAAAAAAATTATTTTTGTTGCTTTCTTTTTTTGAAGCCCTTGGTAATATAAATCAATGCTATGGCTTACTCCTCCAAAATGACTAATTAATCCGTTTTCCATAATAATTGCATTGTTGCAAAGTTCTTCTACAGCCGCCATATTGTGACTCACAAACAATACTGTTCTCCCTTCACCTTTGCTTACATCACTCATTTTACCCAAACACTTTTTTTGAAACTCGGCATCGCCAACAGCTAATACTTCATCCACAATTAAAATTTCACTTTCTAAATGTGCTGCAACGGCAAAAGCTAAACGTACATACATGCCGCTGCTGTATCGTTTTACAGGGGTATCTATATAACGTTCAACACCGCTGAAATCAATAATCTCATCCAGTTTGCGGTTGATTTCGTTTTTGCGCATGCCCAAAATGGCGCCATTTAAGTAAATGTTTTCCCGTCCGGTTAACTCCGGATGGAAACCCGTTCCCACTTCCAACAAACTTGCTACACGCCCCTTAATATTGATTCTGCCGGTAGTAGGGGATGTTACTCTTGAAAGGATTTTAAGGAGTGTACTTTTTCCGGCACCGTTCCGGCCAATAATACCAACTGCATCTCCTTGTTGTATGTTAAAGTTGATGTCCTGTAAACTATAAACAATATTAGAATCGCCTTTGGTAGTTCGATCATTGGTTTGTCCAATTTTTAAAAAGGGATCTTCTTTGCCTCGCAAACGGGCAACCCAACGTTCCATGTCTCTGCTTATGGTACCGGTTCCAATTTCTCCTAAGCGGTATAGTTTGGAAAGGTTTTCTACTTTAATGGCTGTGGTCATTTAAATGTATGCTAGGTTTTATGAAGAAAGATTTATGTTAGTGTACTATTTTCCAATAACCGCCCTTAGCCGGTCCTATTCGTTCCAATAACCCAGCTGCTTTAAGCTTTGCCATATTTTCTTTTATTTTACGTTGCGATATATAGATTTTTATAGCCAATTCACTGGTTGTAATTTGGTCGTTTTGGGTTATTAGCTTTAATATAATTAGCTGTTTATCGGTAACCTTATCGGTTTTTTGATTAGTATATATTAGGGTATTTTTAAATCCATTTGATACAATTATTTCTAAATATAGACTTTTATTCTTTATTTTTATTGTTCGGGTTTTCATTTAATAAAAAGTAAACCATGCTGTTTCTCTATACAGAATAATAACTTTTATACCAATCAACAAATTGTTTAAGTCCCGATTCGATGGGTGTATTGGGCGCAAATCCTGTTTGTGCTTCAATCTCTTTTGTGTCTGCATATGTTGTGTATACATCACCAGGTTGCATAGGTTTTGATTCGATGATTGCATTTTGTCCAATATGTTTTTCAATTACAGAAACAAACTCAGAAACTGACACTGGGTTTTGATTTCCGATATTGAGCAATCGATATGCAGGTTCGATTTCGCTTGCTTTGGGTGTAATTAGTATCAATCTAGTGACGCTTTCAACAATATCATCTATATAGGTAAAGTCGCGTTTTAAATTTCCATTATTATACAAACTGATGGGTCGTTGTTCAAGTATGTTTTTGGTAAAACTAAAGTAAGCCATATCCGGTCGTCCCCATGGTCCATATACCGTAAAAAAACGCAAACCGGTACAAGGAATCGAATACAAGTGCGAGTATGTATAGGCCATCAACTCATTTGTTTTTTTTGTGGCAGCGTATAATGAAATTGGGCTGTCGGTATTGTTGGTGATGCTAAAAGGAACATCGTTACTATTGCCATACACCGAAGAACTGGATGCGTATATAAGATGTTTGGGAACAAATGTTCTGCAGCATTCGAGCAAGTTAAAGAAGCCAACAATATTCGATTCAATATAATCTTTAGGATTTGTGATTGAATACCTTACACCAGCTTGTGCTGCAAGATTGATGATAATATCAAATTGTTGTTTGGCAAATAGTGCCATTAGGTTTCCTGCATCACTCAAGTTAAGTTCAATAAATTTAAAACCAGATGTTGTAGTTAAAATTTTATTGTATAAGATTGTAGATTTAGGGATGCCTAGTTCTTGGAGACGTCTATATTTTAAATTGGTGTCGTAATATGAATTGATATTATCTAGACCGATGATTTCATGACCTTCTTTTATCAAGCGAAGTGCTGTATGCATACCAATAAATCCGGCTACTCCTGTAATAAGTATTTTCATATTCCTTAGATTAAAATTTCAATAACGGGCTAATTTAAACCCATACCCAAACGCTACCCCCTGCCTAAAAGGGTGCATAAGCGCGAATTGTTGTAAATAAAGTAGAGTTCAATTTATTTTATTGTTATTGTGGGCTGCACCCTTTTGGGTTGGGGGTTAAGTTGCCTTGTATTAAACCGTATCCACAAAATTCTTTTCAACTTTATTAAACACCAAAGTACCTATAACCAATAAACTGGCGGTAACCGTTAATAGATAAGATACATCAGCAAGTGAGCAGCTTCCTTTGCCAAATAACCCCAAGCGTATACCCTCAATTATAGTAGCCATAGGGTTGAGGCTGATGAGCCATTTATAGGCTTCGGGAGCAGCGCTCATAGGGTAAATGACGGGTGTTGCATACATAAACAATTGTATACCGAAGGTTACCAAAAAGGCTAGATCACGGTATTTGGTAGTAAGGGCCGATATAATCATACCTAAGCCCAAACCGAGGGCTGCCATGCACACCATAAATACTGGTAGTAAAAGTAAGTAAGAGGTTGGTTCCGGTCTAAAATCCTTAAAAAATATATAATAGCCAAATAGCAATACCAACATCACTAATTGCACACCGAACTTTACCAAATTACTAACCACGATACTCAGGGGCATTATTAATCGTGGAAAGTATACTTTGCCAAAAATATTGGCATTGTCTTTAAATACAGTAGATGTTTTGGTGAGGCATTCGGCAAAATAACCCCATGCTACAACTCCAGTCATGTAAAAGAGCGGTTGAGGTAATCCATCTGTGCTGATGCCTGCAAGGTTTCCAAAAATAAATACAAAGGTAATGGTGGTAAATAAGGGTTGAATAAATATCCACAAAGGGCCCAAAATGGTTTGTTTGTAAAAGGAAGTAAAATCTCGTTTAACTAAAAGCCTTAATAAATCGCGGTAACGCCAAACATCTTTAAGGTTGAGTTTAAATAAGGAGTGTTGAGGCTCAATGACCAAATCCCATTCTTTTATAGCTTCTTCGTGGTTCATTAATGGATAATATTAAAATGAGGTTGACTTAAAATGGTGTTTTGTTGTACTGAAAATTCTACATTGGTAAATATTTCAAAACGCACTTTTTTATGAATCAATTTTTCAGTTTTTTCAGTAAGCGTAAGTAAATAAGTTTTGTTAATATCACCTACAAATACCAAATCAATAATTGGGCTATCGAGTCCTTTAGCTAATTCGCCAACCAGGTAAACGGCTTCCACATCACCTAATTTGCCTATTACTTGTTCTGCAATTTTATCGAGCCCAGTGTATTTTAATAAAATACTTCTGATATCAGCAAATAGGGGATGTTTGGTATTGGCCGTAAATATTTTTTTGTTACCATAAGCACTGGTGCATAATAATCCCGCCTTTTCAAATTTGTTTAACTCTACTCGAATTCCATTTGAACTTTCGCCAAATTCAGCTTCTAGGTTTCGCAGATAATCGGAGTTTTTACTATTTAAGAAAAACTTAAGCAACAACTTAATGCGGGTTTTGGAAGTTATAAGGGATTCAATCATTTCGTCTTTACACAGCTTCGCCCCGTGAGTCACATCACCTATTTTATTTTGAGCAAAAAAAGTACTCGATATTACCTTTTAGGTTTTAGAAAAGCAAGTGAATTTTAAGAATAAAAAAAGTAATCACTAAACTGAATTTACAGGGGCTTGAGGTAGGCTGCAGGTACTTTAAGCAATAAGTGGGTTCCGATTTGTTCGATATGAATGGCAAAATAGTGATTACCTTGTTGCTGGGTAATAATACCTTGCATGCCAGCCAGAGGTCCAGCTATAATAGTTATAGGTTGTTGAATGGATAGTTTTTCGGATGTGAGTGTTATTTCACTAGCATGCATGAGTGATACCTTAATAGCATCTATAATTTCTGTACGGATAGGTGAGAGGTCTTTGCCAATTCGAACAAATTTAACTACGCCCGGAACGGAAAGTACATTCATTTGTTCGAGTTCGTACTGAATATGTACAAAAACATAGGATTTAAAAATAGGTTCTTCTACTTTTTTCTTTCGATCACTCCATTGTCTAATGGTGGTTTGTAAAGGTATATAACCTTCTATTCCTTTTACCTGTAATGATCCTGCAACTTTTTTTTCAGCTCTAGGGTTGGTGTATATAGCATACCATTTTTTATCGGAAATGTGGGTCATTGGTTTTCGATTGACAATTATTTTTTGCTATTTACTGAATGTATACACTCCATTAAACAATTTCTTCAACGATAAAAGCAGGACGTTTGCGGGTAGCATCTAAGTTGCGCCAAAGGTATTCGCCAATAATGCCAATGGCTATCATTTGAAAACTGGATACCAATAAAAACACAACCATCATAGCTGTCCAACCTTCCACTTCTACATGCCCCGTTAGTTTAGCCCATACCACATACAAAGCATATACAAATGAAATAAGGCCAAGTATCAATCCGCCTGTGGTAATAAAACGGAGTGGAGTGTAAGAGAATGAAATAAAAGAGTCGATAAACAATTGAATTTTTTTCTGGAGTGTCCAACGCGATTTGCCAATTGTCCGTTCGGTACGTTTGTATGGGATGGTAACGTAATCATATTTGAGCCATACCAATAAATATAAGGAGTTGGTATTTTTTTCTTCGAGAGCGATTACCTGTTCGCGAAGTTGTTTATCAAACAAACAGAAATCGAAACCACCTTTGGGTAAATTGGGTAACGCAAATTTGCGGATTAATTTTTGGTAGCTGTTGGCAAAAAATTTGGTTAAAAAAGGATCGTCTCTGTCTTCTCTATTTGCCAACACCAATTTCACTCCTTTTTTCCAATAGTCAACCATTTTAACCATCAATACTGGAGGGTCTTGCAAGTCGGCAGTAATCACAACCGTACAATCTCCTGTAGCATATTTCATGCCTGCTTGAATGGCATTATACGACCCAAAATTTCCGGAAAGTTTAATTAATTTAACTTTGTTTGGGTATTGATTTTTAAAAAGGGTAAGTGCTTTAAAGGTATCATCTTTGCTGCCATCATCCACCATAATGTATTCAAACTCCATGTCATCCGTAAACAGTTTTTCGGTAGCAATAAGTTCAGCTGTAGTAACTGGTATATTGGCTTCGTTAAAATAACACGGTATAATAATGGAGAGTTTAGCCATGGAAAAATTGTTTGATGGTTTTACAAACTGTATCTATTTGTTCTATTGTCATTCCCGGAAAAAGGGGTAGACTTAAACAGGTATGTGCAATTTCTTCGGCAATCGGAAAATCGCCTTGTTTGTAGTTTAAATTTTTGTAAGCTTCTTGTAAATGTGGCGGAACTGGATAATGTATTAACGTACCAATTCCATTATCAGTTAAAAAATCTTGCAATTCATTTCGTTTTGTTGTACGAATAACAAACAAATGAAACACACTGCTAGCATCGGGTGCAATGGTAGGAAGCACTATATCTTGCAAATTACGTAATGATTTTACATAGTGTTGTGCTATGGTATTTCGTTCTGCATTCCATTTATCCAAATGCTTGAGTTTAATGCTTAAAAAACCAGCTTGCACTTCATCCAATCGGGAGTTAATACCCAACTCTTGGTTGTAGTATTTTTTTTCCGAACCGTAATTGCGAATCACTTGTGCACGTTGTTTAAGGGCCTCATCATTTGTGGTGATGGCACCCGCATCGCCATATGCGCCTAAGTTTTTTCCAGGGTAAAAACTCGTAGCATTAATATCGCCAAAACTTCCTGTTTTTTGGCCTTTATACAAAGCACCTTGCGATTGAGCATTGTCTTCAACTATATATAAATGGTGCTTTTTGGCAATTGCCACAATAGCATCCATTTCGCAACACTGACCATATAAATGCACGGGCATAATAGCTTTGGTGCGTGGAGTTATTTTCGCTTCAATTAATTCGGGATTGATATTATAGGTATCTATTCTGGGTTCAACCGGAACAGGCGTAGCACCCACATAACTTACCGCCAACCAACTAGCTATATAGGTATTGGAAGGTACAATAACTTCATCACCTTCGCCAATATTGAGTGTTTTGAGCGCTATAATTAAAGCATCCAAACCATTGGCTACTCCTACACTATAATTAGTATTGTTAAAAAGGGCATAGTCTTGTTCAAACTGTTTTACTTGTTCGCCAAGAACATACCAACCTTTATCAAAAAAATGTTCGAAAGATTGTAGGGTTGCTATTTTCACTTCAGCATTCATATGTTCGAAAGAAAGGAAAGGAATTTTCATGTTATGCTCGTTTTAAACCAGTACCATTTTTACCATAAATAATACCCTTGTCCGAAATCCATTCTGATTCCGAATAGGGTTTTAGTTTGTTACCTTCTTCATCCACCCATCCTTTGATGCTGGCTGGATTTCCATATACCAATGCATGTGCTGGCACATCACGAGTTATTACAGATCCGATACCTGTCATGCAATATTCACCCAAAGTGGTTCCTGCTAAAATAGTAGAATTAGCTCCAATGGAAGCTCCTTTTTGGATTAAGATTTTTGCAATAGGAACATATTGTTTGCTTCGCGGAAAAATATCATTTGTGAACACTACGTTTGGTCCAAGAAAAACATCGTCCTCTATGGTTACACCCTCCCAAATATAGATACCACATTTTACCGTTACATTGTTGCCAATAGTTACCCCATATTCGATATAACAATGGTCGCATATATTACATCCTTCACCAATTATTGCACCTTTTAAAATATGAACAAATGCCCACACACGGGTATTGTTACCAATTTGGTCGGTTTCAACTAAAGCAGCTGGGTGAATAGTTGGAAGTTGATTTTCCATTATGGGTTGGTCCATATTTTTTTAAACTGTTCGTAATCGCGGATATAATCTTTTTCGTTGTATAAAGTTGATGCCAAAACAACTTGAATGGCAGTGTGTGAATATTGCATGGTATGCCATACATTGGGTGGTACATATACTGCTTGGTTGGGATTGTCCAATACAAATGTGTTGATGGTTCCATTGGCTTTTTCAGTAGTTACTACAATTCGTCCAGTTACTGCAATCAGTAATTGTTCGGTGGTATGGTGTGCATGCCTTCCTCTTTCAATACTTTCGGGTGTATAGTAGGTCCAAAAAATTCTTTTTACCTCAAACGGAAGTTGATCATTTTGCCCAACAGAAATATAACCAATAGTAGGGTCTCCTAATTTAGCAAAATCAATAAGGTGAGGTTCTTGGTATTCCATGGTGTTATTTTTTGCTTTTGGTGAAAAATGATAGGATAGATTTTTTCTTTTTCTTATTTACACCTTCATCAGAGTAGTATCCTGTGTAGTAAGATTCATTGTAATTTTTATACCCACCATATCTTCCTTTTCCATAGTATCCGCCATAATAATATCCTCCTCCTCCTATATAATCGCCATATTCTTGTTTGTACAAACTGCTATATACCAAAGCTGATTGGTCATACGAATTAAGGATAGTGTATACGTTTTTAATATTATTTTCGTATATAATTCTGTCAGGAGTAGTGGCAAACTCTCTTTTTGAATATTGAGCGCGTAACACAAATAAATTAAGATCTGATTTTGCCATTAGGGCAAATGAGTCAGAAACTAAACCAATAGGTGCTGTATCTAAAAATACATAATCGAAACGCGTTTTCAGTTCAGTTATAAAATTATCAAACTCTTCTGTTTGTAAAAGCTCCGAAGGGTTTGGTGGAGTGGGCCCTGCAGGAATTACATACAAGTTTTCATGTTCAGTAGAAAAAATAATATCATCAAGGGATGCGCGTTTTACCAAAAAACTAGTGAGGCCTACTTTGCTGTTTATTTCAGGAAAGGACTCGTTTAATTTAGGTCTTCTTAAATCACACCCCACAATCACAACTTTAAATCCTCGTTGGGTAACAGATGCTGCAATATTAATGGTACAAAATGTTTTTCCTTCACCGCTTACG
Organism: Bacteroidia bacterium; assembly: GCA_044353855.1. Lineage (GTDB taxonomy): Bacteria > Bacteroidota > Bacteroidia > UKL13-3 > UKL13-3 > UKL13-3. The sequence goes on along the minus strand of JBILBF010000002.1, from coordinate 528,835 downwards.
CTGGATGTGATACAGATAACTTTATTTTTTTCACCTTTCAAAATAAAGTTAGCATTTGTTCTGATACCTCTGATGGATTCAGCAAATATGGACTTGGGGTTTTTGTATACATAAATGCCATAATCTCCTTCTTTATCATCAGCATCAATTTTTTTGATAACGCCAATAATAGGTACGTTACTTAATGATTCTATGGTTTCTTTGTCGGGTATTTTATTATATAAAAACCTGCTTATAAAAATATATCCAAATCCGACCCCTAGCCCTATTAGCAATGCTATGAGGTAGTTTTTATCAGGTTTTGGGGAGATAGGAACATTGTTAAACAAAGCAGCATCAATAATACTGATATTGGATACAATGGACGAAATACCAATCATGCTTTCCAATCTTCTTTCCTGAAGGTATCCGTAAATCTTTTCATTAATTTTAAACGTACGCTCCAAGTTAAATAAGGCTTGTTCTTTTTCGGGTAGGTTTGATAGCGAAACATTAAGTTCTTCAATTAATTGAGTGTTTTTGTTTAATTGATTATCAAGGTTAAGATTAACAGCTTTAATTGCTCTTGAAATACCCGCCTTTATTTCATTAATCTTTTTCCCATTATCTTTCATAATGGGGCTTTCATTATTGTATTTCCCCGCGTATGTTATTCGTTCAAGTATGTAGGTATTAAGTACTGTTATTAATGAACTAATGGCTTTTGCATCTTCCCCATCAACCACCAATAATTCAACAGGTTTGTTTTGGGTTCTCACAACTTCTTTTTCCAAGCTAGCAAGTTGGGTTTTGCGCATCAACAAAATATTCTTATTCGTTTCTAAATCCAACAATTTGGTAAATTCAGCTTTACCCAATTCCTGAGGATTCATGCCTTTATTTCCGGATTTAAAATCAGCTAAATCTTTTTGAGAATTGTCTACACGTAAGGCTAAATCAACCAATTGATCATCTATATACCTAATGGTTTGTTTGGCTGCTTCCGTTTTTGAATTAACAGATTCTTTGATGTAAACCTGCGCTAAAGAATTTACATAATCGGTTGCAAATTCGGCAATATCAGAAGTGTAACTTAGGTTCATGATATTGGTGTTTTTTTCCAATTCAACTTCCAAGCCACTGGCAATGCTCGCACCAAATGTTTCTAAATTATTAATAATAATTTGTACCGGTTTGTTACGTATGGAGTTCAAATAATCTTTGTTAAGGGCATTGATAACAAGATAGGATTGATTGATTAAAATAGTATCTCCATAGTTGTTGTTTCGGTTTTGTTTACCTTCTAACAAACTAAAGGTTCTGTTTTCATTGATGACAATGCCAAATGATTTACCTATATCAGAAGAGTCGAGTTTTATAAAAGTAACCGAAAAAGCTTTATTGGGGTATAAACGAGAGGTGATAAAATTCCCTTCAATAAATTCTGAAGTGTTTAAACCTAAGTAGTGTAATGTTTTACTCGACATTGTGCGAGATTTTAACACCTCGGCTTCCGTTTTCATGATGTTTTCGATCCTACCACTTATCCTACCATATTTGAATAAATCAGAAACTTGTCCTCCTTTTTCATCTTCAAATTTAAGGCTAGTATTTGCTTTGTAAAGGGGTTTGGTATACCTCAATTGAATATAGGCAACTGTAAATGAAAGAATCAGGGAAAGGGCTATCACTTTCCATCTTACCAATATTATAACCAATAACTTTTGAATGTCAAGGCTTTTGTTAGTTCCTTTCTCTGAAAATGAGTTAATATTAGACATGTTTGATTATGCGTGAATCTGTTATTTGTAAATAAGGAAAAGTTGGGTAACTAATAAAGCTGTTTGCAATGCGGCTAAAACAATAGTAGTAACAGGAAGAACAGATGCCAATGGTTCTGTGTCAGCTTTTACTTTGTATGGTTCAATGTAAACAATATCATTGTCATGGATAGTGATGTCGGGTGATTGAAGGGATTCTATTTTGCGCAAATCGACAATAATTACTTCTTTTCCTCTAATAATTTTGATGTCATTTTTCTTTCCAGCATCTTTAAAACCACCAGCCATTGCAATAACATCAACTAAGGTAGTATTATCTTTATCTACATAAATTTTACCTGGCCGGGCAACTTCTCCCAAAATGGTTACACCCAAACTAGCTATATTCAAATCAATAATAGGGTTCACTACAAACTTGCTATATTCTTTTTCGAGACGAACCGAAGCCTCTATTCGTGTTAAACCAATTAAATTAATACGCCCAATCAAGGGTAAAATACAGGTACTATCGTAGTTTACCAAATAACCTGCGTTGGTTCCTGATAAAGCAAGATCGGCATTGGCAACTGCCGTGGCACCTTCTTTGGCCGCAATACCTAAATCATAATTATTTAAAAAACGTAATACCAGTCTATCTCCAACTTTAATGCGGTGTCGGTAAACTGCTATATTGGAATAGGTAGGGTTGATGATCAAAACAGGCTTTGTTGTTTTGATTTTATCTTGTGTTTTAAATAAAATATTTCGATTTTTATAGGATGAACAAGAAGTTCCAAGGATTGCAAGTAGCAATGCCATTACTCCAATATTAATATAAGTATATCGCACAGTATTTCAATTTATGCAAGTATAACCTATTCCCTTTAAATAAAGGTAAGGGTTTGGTTATCCTCCGTGTTCTTTAATAATTTTACGCAACCACTTAAGCATTAAAAAAATGCTGAGGGCAGCTATCAATACGATGAAACAGTTAACCACAAAAAAGTATTGTTTAAACTCATAGGTATCCCATAAGCTCGCCAAAACACCACTCAGCTTATTGCCAATGGCTGTGCTCAACATCCAACCACCCATCATCAAAGCAGCCAATCGGGGAGGAGCTAGTTTGGAAACCAGCGATAATCCCATTGGGCTTAAACAAAGTTCCCCTATTGTAATAACGCCATATGTTCCTATGAGCCACCATGCCGAAACTTTTTCTAGGCCATTCATTCCAACGGTTACCGCTCCAATCATAATGGTGGTAGAAAGTGCGGTAATCATTAATCCCCAAAAAATTTTACCAGGAGTGCTGGGTTCTATATTCCGTTTGCGAGCCCATACAAAAAAGCCAACAACCAAGGGTGTCAAAAGCACTACAAAAAATGGATTCACCGATTGAAACAATTCTGTAGAAAGGAGGCTTACGGATACTCCTTCGGCTGGTAATTGTGCTGTTGGAATATTTTTATAATACAAAGGATAATCCACCACTTTTTGCATTTTCCCTTCTGGTGATTTGATGGGTCTAAATTGAGGGTCAACCAATACAACTGAATCTTTTGTATAAGGCACTTCTTGAACCATACCTAAAGCCTTGGCAGGAGCAACAATAGCTGCTGGCAATTCTCTATTGGTATAACTTTCTGCCCAAGTAGTAAGCGCAGTTCCATTTTGCTTAAAAATAGCCCAAAAAATTACCACCACACCCATAATAGCTAGCAAGGCACCAATTGGTTTTTTATCTTCAGTATTGGATCTTACATACAATGAAACATAAAATAATACAATCGGAATGGCTCCAAAAATAAAGGCATCGGTGCTATCACTTCCAAAAATATTTCCTGGAATAAACCACCCTAAAAAGCCTGCAATAATTGCGGGTAATAATACAATACTCAATATTTTGCCTACACTCATGTCTTCCGGTTTGGCTGGTTTAATGGTGTCAACATGTTTGTAATGTTTGCTTCCTGCCCAAAAGATGGCTATGCCAATAAACATACCAATACCCGCTGCAAAAAAGGCATATCCCCAACCAAAATTATTGCGTAAGTATGCCGCAAAAAAATTGCAGATAAAGGCTCCAATATTAATACCCATGTAAAAAATATTATAACCGGCATCTTTGTTGGCTTTGTATTGAGGCTCGTTGTATAAATTACCTAATAAGGTAGAAATATTGGGCTTAAAAAATCCATTGCCAATAATCATTAATCCCAAGGCGATAAAAAAAGTAGTTTCTCCAGGTATGGCCAAGCACATGTAACCAAGTCCCATAATAACTCCACCAATAGAAATAGCAACTCTATAACCCAACACCCTGTCGGCTAATAAACCGCCAATAAAAGGGGTGATAAAAACCAAGGCTATATAGGTTCCAAAAATATCTGAAGCTTCTTTTTTATCTAAAGCTAAACCTCCAGCTTTGGTATCGGTCATGTATAAAAAGAAAATGCCCAACATTAAATAGTATCCAAAACGTTCCCACATTTCAGTAAAAAATAAATAAGGAAGTCCTTTAGGATGATTTCTTGTTTTTGTTGTCATGGTTTCGAATATGCATTAAAAAAAGAAACCCCGCAACAGTAAGTTTTATTGCGGGGTTTTGGTTTACTAATAAAAGTTAATTAATGCACACCGTGCATCATTTTTTGCAATGTTTTAGTTAAGAAAAATAAAATTAACGAAGCAATACCTGATAAAATCACAAATATCATAAAGAACTCATACAGTCCAGTAATTTCGAAACCGGCAAATGATGGATGAGTAGGCAAACTTGGGTCAGGATATAAACCGCTTAATGTACCTGCAAATTTATTGGCAGCTGCCGTTGATAAAAACCAAACACCCATTAATAACGAAGCAAATTTTGCTGGTGCAAGTTTAACAACCATGGCTAATCCAATTGGCGATAAACACAACTCACCAATAGTATGTAATAAGTAAAGGCTGAACAACCACATCATGCTTACTTTTACATTAGGGTCTAAACCTTTAACACCAAAAGCAATGACCAAATACCCAATAGATAAAAACAATAACCCAAAAGCTTGCTTGGTGGGTGATGAAGGTTCCATGTTTTTCTTCCCTAAAAATGTCCATATCAAGGCAAATATTGGAGCCAAAATAACAATTAACACGGCATTAACTGATTGGAAAAAGCTTGCAGGTATTTCAGTACCCAACAGATGTCTATCTGTTTGCTCTTCGGCAAAAAAGGTAAGCGAAGCTCCTGCTTGCTCAAATGCAGCCCAAAAGAAAATAACAAAAAAGGCTAATATGTAAATCACCCAAATACGTTGTTTTTCAATTGCAGATAAGGATTTATCCGTAATAATTGCAGCTGGGCCAATGATTGTGATGGAAAAAATGGCAGAGCCAATTAATCCTAAATCAAGAATATTGTAAAAAAGAATAAACAGTCCTATAGAAGTACCTGCCCAAATCAACATTTGTGATAATGGCATTTTAGGAGCTTTAGCTTCATTTTCAGCTAATACTTTTTTTGCAGGTACAAGTCCAATTCCATCACCGTTAGGGGTTACAATAAATTTATTTTTAAGCAACTCAAACGAAATCATACTCACAATCATTCCAATACAAGCTGCTAAAAAACCCCATTTAAAATCACCTGCGTTTCCAGTATCTCCAAATCCTCCACAAACCAATGGGGCAAAAAATGCCCCTAAATTTATACCCATGTAAAAAATGGTAAAGGCAGAATCTACGCGCTTATCTCCTTCGGGATATAACTGACCAACCATGGTAGAAATATTCGGTTTAAAAAAACCGTTTCCAAAAATGAGTAATCCTAAGCCCAAAAATAACATAGGTTGAGCAAAAGCAACATTATTATAACTAGAAGCAGATATAAACATACAAAATTGCCCAAGAGCCATTAATAATCCACCAACTAAAATGGATTTACGGTTACCCCAATACCTATCGGCTACATAGCCTCCAATAAGCGGAGTTAAATAAACCAAACCAGTATAACTACCATATACTTCGGATGCAAATGCTTTATCGAATAATAATGCTTTAATCATATAAAGCATAAAAATGGCACGCATGCCATAATAACTAAATCGTTCCCACATTTCGGTGAAAAACAATAAGTATAAACCTTTAGGATGTCCTGTTGATTGACTCATGTATTGTTAATTTTATGTGATGCAATATATAACTCTACATGAACTATGCAAATAGATAGGTTAATAAAGTTGGTTGGGTTTATTATGTTGATTGAGGGTGTGGTTTAGCATTATTGAGAACGTTATTAATTGGTAACGTATTGAAATGCAAGCATAGCTATGTATAATAGAATCATACTTCCTACAATAGTTCCAACTACAAAAAGGATGTTTAGGATTTGTTTGAAAATGATTTTCATTATTTGATGCAATTAAATTGACTTTTTATAAATATGGGCTTAGTGAAGTATTACTCAATACCAATCTGCTGACATGATGAACTGTGATAATATCAATTTGTTGATCATTAACAACTCTATATATAATCCGGAAGTTACCCACAATAAGTTCTCTGATAAATGGATTGTTTAATTCAGTAACTAATTTACCTGCATTAATATTCTTTTCAAGAATGATGATTCTATCAAAGAATAATTCAACTGTAAGAGCTGCGTAGTGTTCAGAATCTTTTGCAATAAATTATGCAATATTATTTACATCTTCTAGTGCGCTTCTAGTCCAATTTATTTGAGCCATTTTGCTAAATGCTTTTTTGCTTCATCATTCGAAACAATTTCACCCGCCAATGACTGCTGTAATCCTTTATCTATTTTTTGCAACAGCACTATCTTTTGAATGAATTCTTCTGTAGAAAATTCTTGAGGCAATTCATTTACTGTTTTGATAATTTGTTCTTTAGTTATCATATCTCGAATATATTATTTTTATTATAGTTTCTCCAAAATATACCTCGTCATTTTATCATATAAATGTAATCGTGTTTTGCCACCACTAATTCCATGGTTTTTATTAGGATAAATTTCACTATCAAATGGGATGTTTTTTTGCACCATCGCATTCACCATCTCTACTGTATTTTGAAAATGCACGTTATCATCGGCTGTTCCATGTATAATTAAATAGTTTCCTTTAATTTTTTCTACATGACTCAATGGTGAATTATCATCATAACTTTTTCCATTTTCTTGGGGTGTGCGCATAAACCGTTCGGTGTAAATATTATCATAATACCTCCAATTGGTTACTGGTGCAACGGCAATGGCTGTTTTAAATGTAGTAGCTCCTTTGCTTATGCCTAAGCTTGCCATGTATCCACCAAAACTCCATCCAAATAGTCCAATTCTTGTTGCATCTACGTATGGTAATTTGCCCAATTGTTGGGCTATGTATATTTGGTCTTCTATTTCGTATTTACCCAATTGGAGGTAAGTCGATTTCTTAAACGCTTCACCTTTAAATCCTGTACCTCTTCCATCCACACATACAATCATGTATCCTTTTTGTGCAAGCATTTCAAACCAAAAATAGTTAGCTCCCATCCAACGATTTACAGCCAATTGATGACCCGGACCACCATATACATACATGAGTAAAGGATATTTTTGGGTAGCATCAAAACTTATTGGTTTTATAACAAACGCATTTAAGTTTTCGCCATAAGCATTTTGGTAGGTTGTTGTTTCGGCTTTAACCAAGTTGTAGTTACTCAATTTGGTTGTTGCAATTTTGTTATCTTCCAATACGCGTAATTCCTTACCACTGTTATTGCACAAAGCATAAAAGGGTGGAGTGTTAATGGTTGAATTGCTTAACAAGAAATAAGAGTAAGTTGCGTTAAACGTTGCGCTATTCCACCCATTCCGTTTGGTTAATTGTTTTTTTGATTTTCCATCAAGTGAAATAGCATATACATATCTTTCGGCTGAGTTTATTTCAGTTGTTGAGGCGTAAATTGTTTTCGATTGTTCAGCAATACCATAAACTTGATCTACATCCCAGTTTCCGTTTGTAATTTGTTTGACCAATGATCCATCTAAATTGTATTGGTATAAATGGTTCCATCCGCTTTTTTCGCTATTGAGGATAAAGGTTTTATTGTCTGCTAAAAAAGTAATTTCGGGAATGTCAATATACGCTTTGTTTTCTTCGGTGTAAATGGTTTTAGTTGATCCATCCTTTGTATTTGCCAATAGTAACTCAAGCTTGTTTTGCAAACGGTTTAAACGTTGTATAGATAAAATATTGGTGTTGTGTGTCCAGCCTATTCTTGGAATATATATATCTGTTTCGGAGCCAATATTCATGAGTTGTTTTGACGCTTTGTTTACATCAAACACATATATCTGAATAGCAGAATTTGATTCACCAGCTTTTGGGTATTTAAAGGTATATTCTTGAGGATATAAATTGCCATAAGTAGGCATTCCATATTCTTTAACTTTACTTTCATCAAATCGATAAAAGGACAATTGTGAACCATTATTATTCCAGTAAAATCCTTTGCTTAAGGCAAATTCTTCTTCATACACCCAATCAGTAGCACCATTAATTATGCTGTTTACTTTTCCATCGGTGGTAATTTGTATTTCTTTTTTGGCAACCAAATCATAATAAAATAAATTGTTATCGCGCACATAGGCTAGCTTATTTCCATCAGGTGAAAACTCAGCTAACATCACTGCATCTTTAATTGGCTGGGTAAGTTGTTTGTTTTTTACATCGTATATATAAATTGTAGCGGTAAATGAGTGGCGGTAAATAAATTTCATATTGGTTTGCAGTAAGAGTTTGTTCTCGCTGGCACTCCAAGTGTAATCAAAGTTATGTAGGCCAATATCGCTACTTTTTAAAAGGGTATCAACTGCTGCTCCTGTTGCAAAGTTGTAGCGAATAATATTATCATTTTCATCTTGTGTCGAATAATAGTTACCATCTTTCATGGAATTAAAACCCGAAACAGATTTGGTTGAAAAGGTTCCTTTACTCCAAATATCTTCGAGGGTAATGTTTTGCGCACTAGTTTTAAACGCAAAGGCGCAAAGAGTAACTACCGCAAAGGCGCAAAGGCGCATTGTATTGTTTATCATGTTAAAAATTGTTTACTTTTCGTTTAAATCCTTCAACCAATCTAGGCACATTAAAATTGATTAAAAAACCTAGTCTTTTGTCTGCAAGTTTAAGATAAGTTATTATTTGGGCTTCATGCACTGGTAATAATATATCAACAGCCTTAAGTTCAATTATAATTTCTTCGGCTATAAGCAAATCTATTCTATAATTAGCATCCAATATTTCGTTTTTGTAAGTTATTGGCAAATATACTTGTCGTTGAACTGAAATATTTCTATCGCAAAGCTCTTTGTATAAACATAATTCATAAACACTTTCTAGTAAACCAGCACCAAGTTGTTTGTGAACCTCAATGGATGCGTCTAGTATTTGTTTTCCAAGTTCGTTTAACTGTTCGTTGTTCATAATTTATCTTTGCGTCTTTGCGTCTTTGCGGTAAAATTGCACATGCAATATAACAAAGTAACAGAACAGCATATCAAAGCTTTTCAGCAAATAGTTGGAGAGGCTTTTGTGATGGTTGGGGTTTTAGAAACGGAAAAATATGCACGGGATTATACCGAAGATTTGGTTTATTATCCAGAGGTTGTGGTTAAACCCGAAACGACCGAGCAGGTTTCTACAATTTTAAAAATATGCTATGAGGCTGGAATTCCAATTACACCTCGCGGAGCGGGTACGGGTTTGAGTGGTGGTGCTTTACCAGTTTTTGGCGGAGTGGTTTTGGCTATGGAACGGTTTACTAACATTATCCAAATTGATGAACGCAATTTTCAAGTTACCGTTGAACCAGGTGTTGTAAATGAAGCACTTCAACATGCTGTGCGTGAAAAAGGTTTGTTTTATCCCCCAGATCCAGCAAGCAAAGGCAGCTGTTTTTTGGGAGGCAATATTGCACATGCGAGTGGTGGTCCCAGAGCTTTAAAATATGGAACAACGCGTGATTATGTGTTAAATTTAGAAGTGGTATTGCCTACAGGAGAAATTATGTGGACGGGAGCTAATACCTTAAAATATTCAACAGGATACAACCTCACACATTTAATGATTGGCAGTGAAGGAACACTTGGTGTAGTTACGAAAATGGTTTTAAAACTCATTCCACACCCAAAGCATACATTGCTTTTGTTGGCTCCTTTTAGTTCACCTGAAAAAGCATGCGAGGCTGTGAATGGAATTTTTTTGGCAGGCGCCAATCCGAGTGCTTGTGAGTTTATAGAACCTGAAGGTTTTCGTTTAGCGGCTCAATTATTGACTATCCAATTTATGGTAGAAGAAGGTGTTGAAGCATACTTACTCATTGAGGTGGATGGTAATGATTTGGATGCCATGATGAAAGAATGTGAAACCATAAGCGAAGTTTTATACGCACACCAAAGTGGTGAAGTATTGTTTGCTCAATCAGCTGATGAAAAAGAATACTTTTGGAAATTGCGCAGAAGTATTGGTGAAGCTACTAAGCACAACAATACTTACAAAGAAGAAGATACCGTAGTTCCTCGTGCCGAATTACCTGCTTTGTTTAAGGGGGTAAAAAATATTGGAGAGCGTTATGGATTTCGCACTATTTGTTACGGACATGCAGGTGATGGAAATTTACATGTGAATATTTTAAAAGATGCATTGACAGATGCGTTTTGGAATACTGAAATTCACCAAGCTATTGAAGAAATTTTTTCGTTGTGCAAACAGCTTAAAGGAACCATTAGTGGTGAACACGGAATTGGGTTGGTTCAAAAACCATATATGTCAATTGTTATTCCAGAATTTCAATTGCAATTGATGCGCAATATTAAAGCAGCCTTTGACCCTAAAGGATTATTGAACCCAGGAAAAATATTTTAGTTGATATACACTTACTCACTAATCTTATGTTTTTCGTTAAGCAGTATATTCTCTATTGTCCATTCTATTTTTTGAGCAAAGGGGTTTTGCCTAACGCTGCAATTATTTAATTGGCAGAGGTTGCAACTAAATGGCAAACAAGGATCTGGGTGAATAAAAAGTTCAACCTGATGGTGAAATTTATCGGTGATTAACTCTTCAATATTTTTGAGTTCGTCATGTGTGGTTTTTAAATCATTGTACCAAGGCAATGTAATATGGCAATCAATATGAAAACTTGAACCATATTGTTGAATGCGTAAATTATGAAAATCAATCCAAATCGGTTTGCGGTTGTCATTTAATACCTTCACTACATCATTTAACACATATTCATCAGCTTCATCCATCAATCCTGCTAATGATTTACGAACCAATTTTGAGCCCGTAACAATAATGATGACTGCAAAAAAGATAGCAAATACATTATCGAGCCATACCCAACCTGTAACATAAATAAGTATGATGCCAGCTACCAAACCAAGGCTACTCCAGGTATCACTTTGTAAATGTTTTCCATCAGCAATTAAGGTAATGGATTGATGTTGTTGTCCAGTTTTGATTAAAAACCTACCGAGTATATAATTTGAAAGACCTGCAATGGTAGCCAATACGGCACCTATATTGAGTTGTTCAATAGCTACTGGATGTAGCATATTCATGATGGATTTTCCAATAATTATCAGACCAGCAATTAAAATTAATCCTCCTTCAAACCCTGCAGATACAAATTCGATTTTTCCATGCCCATATGGGTGAGCAATGTCTTTGGGTTTGGCGGCAAGCTTTATGCTGTAATAAGCAAAAGCACCTGCAACTACATTTATAATAGATTCTAGTGCATCACTTAATAGTGCATTGGAGTGGGTTAGAAAATACCCTACAAATTTAAGTAGCATGATGGCAACACCTATAAGAAGTACATTGCGAATGGCTTTAATTTTAATAAGGTTCGAGTTTTCCAATAGTCCAAAAATAAGAAAGGCACCCAATATTGAGTGCCTTTCGGTAAATATAATTTAAGAGGAGCTTATTCAGCAAGCATTTTACCGCTTGTTTTAAATCCACCTGCTTCAACAGTGTAAAAATAGAAACCAGATTTAAATCCTGCATTAACTTCAAATTCATTCACACCAATAGTATTGTTATTAAATGATTTGTTGTAAACTACTTCACCCAAAATATTCATAACTGTAATATTCACAGTTGCTTTTTCTGTTAATGTAACAGGAATAATGGTGCTATTGCTAAATGGATTAGGGTAATTTGAAGCCACTGTAAATAATTTATTAGCTTCATTTACATTTAATGTTCCACCTTCAATTCTAGAAACAGGAACACGTAAGTAGCGAATAATATAAGTGTCTCCTGTGTTACTACTTGTTCCAGGTGAACTTTTTAATAGATATGTTAAGTGAATATTATCATCAACATTTTTTGCAATTGTTGGATAAACTTCTTCTCTGTTTATTTGGATATTTGATGTTAAGTTAGAAACGCTTGACCAAGTTGATCCGCTATCAGAAGAAGTAAACAAGTAAATATCTCTATAGTTAGCTAATGCATCTTCAGTTAAATCTCCAGGCGTTAATCCCGAAAACACAACATATATTTTACCATTAGAATCTAAACCAGCAGATGGCCAAGTTGCATTGCTAATTTCGTATCTGTAATTAGCTTCTCTAAAACTACCATCTAATAATGTACTGTCTTGATCTGCATTTGGAGGTGTAACAGCAATTTGGCGGAAAGTAGGATCATATTCGCTCCAATATAAGATACCATCATTTGCAGAATTTTGAATACCAACCATACGGCTAAATGAATAGGTATAACTTCCATCATTTAAAATGCTATCGCTAAATGTTGCTTTTCCAGAGAAAAAGTGTGCTTTCCCATTTCCATCAACCAATACATGCGGTGAACCATCTGTTCTGGTTACATCATCTAATGTATCTTTATCAAATACAAAATTTGGAACAGGGAATGTATCAATAATTGTTTTAACCCAAGTTGCGCCATTATCAGATGATTTCCATAAAACAGTACTTGAAAACACGTCTGAATATGCGATTGCAACATTGCTTCCATTTGCATCTATCGAATAAGTATCAGGTCTTCCAATTGTTGTTAAAGTAGAATCAAATCCAGTTAAAATAGAATCTTCTTGTAACCAAGTTTGTGTTGAAAATTGGTATCTTCTTACAATTAAAGGATTTCTTACGCCATTTAATTTAACATAATCAGGTTGATCATCTGTTGAATCTTGAAAAAGAGAAGCAACAATTAAATAGTCGCCTGATACAGTGCTTTGTGGCCATAAAGTACTTGGCTGATTTGTATTTGATGGTTTAAAAACAACAGATGAAGTCCAAGAATTTGAACCGATTCCAGCATTTTCATTGTATACCAATCCACCCGAACGACCACTGGTATCTACCCTATGAGAAAGGATTACTTCTTTACCTGTAGGTGATACTTGAATGGAAGGAAAGCCTGTTCTTTGTTGTTCAATTCGAAGACCTGTTGATGGGCCCCAAGCATTGTTTGCAAAATGGTTATATCCAGAACCTCTACTTAATCCTGCATTGTCAGAAGATGCTGTCCAGGTAGTTGATAATGTACCATTAGGATACAACATTAACCTTCTATAGATAGCTCCACTCGTTTGATTGATCCATTGAGTTTGTCCTATTTCTGTATCCCAAATACCTAAGTTTTTATTAAACGTTGATGAGCTTTTGGTAGTGCTTACGTGTTTTTCAACTACTGGTGAAGGTGCTACATAATCAACATTTTTCAAACGTTGAGTGGTGGCATTGTTTCTTACCGTTTGACTCTTGTTTTGAGCATTAGCTGCAATTGCTAATCCCAAAAATCCTAAGATGTACAGTTTTTTCATGTTTATGTATTAATTATTTGTTAATTTTTAGCAACTCCAAAACTATATAAGTTTTTATAAAATGCAACTTTTATTGAGATTCAACCTAGTTTTATGCAAAAAAATTACAATAGCCCAAAAAAGTGTTGCATGATTTGGTTATTCCACATCTACTTGGCTGAATCATTATACATTGTCTATTTTTTCAACATAGGCTAATTTTTCGCTTCCGTTTTGGTATGTTTGGGACATTCATTTTATATATTCCAAAACATATTCTTGCTTTCGAATTTTAAAACTTAACAGCCTATTTTTTACCAAATGTCTCAGTTTTCCCATTTACATGTTCACACCCAGTTCTCCTTATTGGATGGTGCTGCCGATATTGGATTGCTATTTGAAAAAGCAAAAGCGGACCATATGCCCGCATTGGCAATTACAGATCATGGAAACATGTTTGGCGCATTTAAATTTGTGGCCGAGGCTTATAAACATAAGGGTGCCGATGGCAAGCCTTTGGTTAAACCTATTGTAGGTTGCGAGTTTTATGTGGTAACTGATAGACATAAAAGGGCTTTTACCAAAGAAGATAAAGACCAACGATTTCACCAATTATTATTAGCTAAAAACGAAAAAGGATATAAGAACTTAGTGAAATTATGTTCGCTAGGTTATATGGAGGGGTTGTATGGAAAATACCCTCGCATTGATAAAGAACTTATTTTACAATACCATGAAGGATTAATTGCAACAACGTGTTGTCTTGGTGCTATTGTTCCCAAAACAATTTTGCGCAAAGGCGAAGCAGAAGCTGAAAAAGAATTTAAGTGGTGGCTCGATTTATTTGGCGATGATTATTATGTAGAACTACAACGCCACGATATTGCCGATCAAAATACTGTAAACGAAGTATTGCTTAAGTTTGCTGCCAAACACAATGTGCCAGTTATTGCTTCCAATGATTCGCATTATGTAGATCAACAAGATGCCAATGCACATGATATTTTATTGTGTATTAATACGGGCTCTAAACAAAGCGATCAAAAAATGAGTGATTTTGAAGGGGAGGAAGGTGCACTCAAAACCAAACAACGATTTGCTTTTTCCAATGACCAGTTTTATTTTAAAACGACACAAGAAATGTCAACTTTGTTTGCTGATATCCCTCAAGCAATTGACAATACCAACTTAATTGTAGATAAGGTTGAATTACTGGACTTGAAACGTGATATTTTATTGCCCGCATTTCCGCTTCCAACTACTTTTACCAATCAGGATGACTACTTAGAACACCTTACCTGGACAGGGGCAAAAGAGCGTTACAAAGAGATAACTCCTGAAATAGAAGAACGCATCAAATTTGAGTTGCATACCATTCGCACCATGGGTTTTGCTGGTTACTTTTTAATTGTATCTGATTTTATAGCCGCTGGTAGAAATATGGGTGTTTTTATTGGACCTGGGCGTGGCTCTGCTGCAGGTTCAGTGGTTGCATATTGCATTAGTATTACCAATATTGATCCTATAAAATATGATTTACTCTTCGAGCGTTTTTTAAATCCCGATCGTAAGTCGATGCCCGATATTGATACCGATTTTGATGATGACGGTAGGCAAAAAGTTATTGATTATGTGGTTGATAAATATGGTAAAAACCAGGTAGCACATATAGTTACTTATGGTAGTATGGCTGCCAAAATGAGTATTAAAGATGTGGCGCGTGTAATGGATTTGCCTTTAGCCGATAGCAATATGTTGGCCAAGCTTGTTCCGGATAAACCCGGTATTTCACTTAAGAGGGTAATTACTGCTCCCGTTGATGGTGATAATGGATTGCGCGATAAAGAAGGTTTGCAAAGTGAAGATATTGACAATGTAAAAAAACTTCGAGAAATACATGCCGGCAGTGATTTACAAGCTATCGTTTTACGTGAAGCTTTAATATTAGAAGGTTCGGTAAGAGGAACCGGTATTCATGCTGCTGGAATCATCATTGCACCTAGCGATTTAACCGATTTAATTCCTGTTTCTACGGTTAAAGATATTAACTTATTGGTAACCCAATACGATGGAAAAGTAATTGAAGATGCAGGTGTTATCAAAATGGATTTTTTAGGGTTACGTAACTTATCTATTATTCGTGATGCTCTTAAATTAATTAAACAAAATCACGGTGTTGTAATTGATATTGACACTATTCCGCTTGACGATAAAAAAACATTAGAACTTTTTGCCCGAGGCGAAACCAATGCCACCTTTCAGTTTGAAAGTGCAGGTATGCAAAAGCATATGAAGGATTTGAAACCCGATAGGTTTGAAGACTTAATTGCCATGAATGCCTTATACAGGCCAGGTCCAATTGCTTATATACCAACTTATATTGCTCGTAAAAATGGCAAGGAGCCAGTAGCTTACGATTTAGATGCGATGGAAGAGCATTTAAAAGATACCTATGGTGTTACTGTATACCAAGAACAGGTGATGTTGCTATCGCAAAAACTAGCCAATTTTACCAAAGGTGATGCAGATGTATTGCGCAAGGCAATGGGTAAAAAGGATCGTAAAATGCTGGATAAACTCAAGCCTCAGTTTATTGAAGGAGCCAAACAAAACGGACACGATGAAACTGTTTTGGAAAAAGTATGGACAGACTGGGAAGCTTTTGCTCAATATGCATTTAATAAATCGCACTCTACTTGTTATGCTTTTGTTGCCTTTCAAACAGGATTTTTAAAAGCCCATTACCCAGCCGAATATATGGCTAGTGTATTAACCCACAATCAAGGAAATATTGAAAAGGTTACCTTTTTTATGGAAGAATGTAAGCGTATGGGCGTTCCTGTATTAGGTCCCGATATCAATGAGTCGGAAGTGGATTTTGCTGTAAACGTAAAAGGTGAAATCAGGTTTGGTATGGGTGCCATCAAAGGAGTTGGCGAAGCGGCTGTTGAGGAAATTATTAGGGTGCGAACGGAATCTGGACCTTTTATTACTTTGTTTGATTTAACTTCTCGCATAAGCCCAAGGGCAGTGAGTAAAAAAACATTAGAAGGATTAGTAAATGGTGGTGCATTGGATTGTTTTCAAAACATACACCGTGCACAATACTTTTTTCCGGAAGAAAGCGAAGAACCAAACCTATTGGAAAAAGCTGTACGTTATGGTAGCAATGCCCAAAATAATGAATCCAATAACCAACAATCATTGTTTGGAGGTACCCAACAAGTAACACTTACTGAGCCTACCATTCCGCCTTGCGAACCCTGGAATTTAATAAAAAAACTTGCTCGCGAAAAAGAAGTAATTGGGATGTACCTCAGCGGCCATCCGTTGGATGATTATAAAATTGAATTTAATTATTTTAATGTAACAGCCATTAGCCGTGCCGAAGAGTTTAAAAATAAAGATTTTAATATTGCAGGTGTCATAACAGATGTGTTTGAACGCATGGGTAAAAACAACAAACCTTATGGTAGTTTTACCCTTGAAGATTATTCTGGTAATATTCGGGTTACTATGTGGAGCGAAGATTTTTTGAGGTATAAACATTTTTTAACTGTAGGGCAAATGTTGTTTATCAAAGGAACCATGAAGCCAGGTTTTAGAAGCCCAGATCAATTTGAATTTAAAGTAAACCAAATAATGTTGTTAGCAGAAGTACGTGAACGATTGTTGAATAAAGTAACACTCACCATTAAGGCTGATAAATTTAAAAATGGGTTTTTACAACAATTTCATGCATTGGTGCAAAACCATAAAGGGACTGCCGTTTTAAAATTAAACATAATAGATGATGACCAAAGAATAGCTGTAAATACTTCGAGTACTCGCTATAAAATTAACTTTGAAAATGAAATGGTGAAAGAGTTGGAGGATATGGGTGTGGAGTATAAGCTGAATTGATTTTGTAAATATGCACTTGATCTGATGAGAAGTTGTATAGATGAGAACATGTGCAGATTTGCACATAATATAGAAGAAGATGAGGTTGCTTGCTTTTTTCAGATTAAATAAAACCATAACGCTACAAAACCATTAACCATGAGCTATGAACTTTCTGACATTTTGTACTAAAAATAAAAAAGGAATATAAATTGCAATACAAACACATACAAAAACAAAAATAGAATATGGCATTAGTAATAACAGATAGCAACTTCGAGGAAGTAGTGCTAAAATCAAGTCAACCAGTATTAGTAGATTTTTGGGCAGAATGGTGCGGCCCATGCCGCATGGTAGGTCCAGTAGTAGAAGAATTGGCAAAAGAATATGAAGGAAAGGCAGTTATTGGTAAAATGGATGTAGATAACAATCCTAAAACTGCAACCGAATTTGGTATTATGAGTATTCCGGCTTTGTTATTTTTTAAAGATGGTAAAGTAGTAGACAAACAAGTAGGTGCTGTACCTAAGCATGTTTTGGCTAATAAATTGGAAGCGCAATTGGCGTAATCTAAAATAATAGGTTTAAAAAAAGCTGCATCATGCTGAATGGTGCAGCTTTTTTTTGTTTAACATAGCAATAGTACCTAATTCCGAATCCATTATTTTCGGTTTGGTTTGGGCAAATGTTTCAAACTTTCGAATGTATATATTAAACCATAACTATGAGCAAAATGAATCAATTGTGGTCTGTTCACACAGTTAAGTTTATGCAGTATATTTTTAATATAGGTATCAATCGAATTACCCGAAAGTCCACCTAGTTCTTCAGCTATTGTTTTTGATTCTTTGCCTTCGGCAAGTTTATTTATAATTGCTATTTCTTGTCCGGTTAAATTCACTTTCTCTTGTATAGGTGGAGTAGTAATACAATCATCATTTTTACCGAGTACATCATTAAAATATGTTCTACCTTTAATAACTTCAGCTATAGCTTTACACAAATGGTTACTGTGTTTGGGAACAAATCCTTTTACACCCAAAGCAATTAGTTCTTGTTTTTTTTCTGGTTCGTATACACTACATACGCAAATAATATTCCCTTTATAGTTTAATTTATTTAATGTTTTTACTACGTGTATACCATCTAAAAATGGCATATACATATCAAGTAGTACAATATCGGGTTTAAAATGGTTGAGCTTAAACAATACATCCAATCCGTTACCAGATCTGAAAATGATTTTAGTGTTTTTAATCGATTTAGTAAAGTGTTCCGTAAGGTATTGGTCTACTTGCATATCTTCTGCAATTCCAAGGGTATGTTGTTTTCGAGGCATAATCAAACTTAACAATTTTGTTGTATTAATTCACTATTACCAAAACCCAATAAATGGTACTAGGTACATTTCATTGGGTTTTGGTAATTGCAGGAGGGTTATGTATTGCACAACTTTGATTCGCTTTATAACTATTTATAAAGTAGGAATAAACTGCCGATGCCTTTTGTAAAGTAGGCGAAAAATAATAAATCTGATTATGAGAAAGTTACTTGTATTACTATTTGTATTTAATGCCCTTTTCTTATCTGTATCTGCAATGCATCCTTTAAGGAAAAATCTTATTGACGTTGTTAATTTAGATCAAATGAGAGATTTGTATAGGAGTTATAACCCACTGGAAAAAAAGATTATATGGAAAGATAAGATGGAACAAGTCATTTTGTTAAGTACATGGAATTCAACTCAACGTCAATTAATTCAAGATTTAAAGGATAGGATAGAAAGTGGGTCTTTTGATGAAAACAATGCAAATTTTGAATCTTTAAAAGCGCAGTTAGAAAATTGGGGGCAATCTGCATTATTATCTTTTTCTAAAGTTCAAATTTATAATATAGTTGGCGTTCCTCATGATTTCACGAATTCAGAGGCACCAGTAGGTGCAGGAAGTGGTAGTGATTGTGAATGCAATAAAGGATCTGCGGTATCATGTGTTTTTAATTTTGCAGGAGATTGTGATAAGACATTGTGTAATACAATTGGTGGATGTGGATTTATGTGGTTATGGAATTGTAATGGGGAATGTAACGGAGCTACTACGATTATTGTCGCTCCAAATTAACTATTCTGATTTTTATTTAATATAGTATTATTGATAATGCAAAAAATTGAACGTAAACAAACCGTTATGTGGTTTTTTATTTTTACCATTTTATACATGTTAACTGGAATTGTAGGTTCTCAGTTTCATGCATCTGTTGGTTTAGCAATGGTTATTATTTCAGGCTATTTTATATGTAGAAAAGGGGGTATTCGTGAATTACTCATTATTCAACTTCCGATTATCGTGGTTGTTATTGGGCTAATATTTTTTAATGGGCTCTATTCAAATAGTATGTTGCCTGTATGTTCATTACTTAGCATTATAGTAATTATTTGTATCGAAAAAATAGTTGTTTATCGTGTTAAAGTTGCTTATTTGGTTGTTTTGTTCACGCTTCCTGCAGCAGCTTATTTTGCAAAAAATGAATGGATGTATTATAAAACAACAACTCGATTTGACAAAGAGCAACAAATTGATTTTCCTGATATTGCATTAACAGATATCGAAAGAAGTTCATTTGTTTTTCCAATGGATAACAAGTTATATGTGGTGGATGTATGGGCAACCAATTGTGGTATTTGTTTGCGAAAAATGAAGGAGATGGAAATTTTAGAGACCAAATTAAAAGCGAATACAAAACTCCATTTTTTTATACTCAATCTCCCTCTTGCAAGAGATAGTTTTGGATATGCCAAATCAGTATTGGCAAAACGAAATATAAATTTACCAGAATTGTATGCAACTGATACATCGGCTTGGGGTAAACTTGGAATTGAAGGTGTGCCTGTGTATTATTTTATCGTAAATAATAAAATAGTTGAAATACATGATGGAGGCGGAATAGAAGTGTTGCATTCTCCCTTCAATAAAAGTATTGAAGATGATATTGAGGCTGCTCTCAAAAGTTTGTAGCACGTTTTAGAAAAGCTCTCTTAAATAAAAATAAGCTACCTTATTTTTATTTAAGAGAGCTTTTTATTATTCGTTATCCCCTAATTCCACTATAGCTTCATCAATCATTTTTTCGATTGTGGCTTTGTCTTTTTCGCTCAATGATTGGCGGAGTTTGGCTTGTTCTTTCAATTTTTTATAAATTGTTTTTTTGCGAGCTTCAAGGGCTACCCAAGTAACATAATTTTTTTGCGTGTTTTGGTAAATTTTTTCATCTATGGTTTGTACTTCTACCAAAATTTGGCTCATCACTTCGCGGGTAAGTTGTTGGAATCGTTCGTTAAATTCGCCAATGCTTCCGTCTACAGTTCGTTCGCCTTTATAGTTTTCGGTTACGTTTTTTATTTCGGTTTGCATACTGCTTGCCAGGCGTTGTTTGGCACTTAGCATAGCTTTGTCTTTGCTTGTTTCTAGGCTCATGCTTTCACCACTTGCCACGGCTCTTACCCAGCGTTTGTTACCTTCGTATTTGTTTCCTTCAAAGGGCGTTTTTACTTCTGTAAGTCCAGCTACTTTACTTTTACAACCTATAGCTAAAGTGGTTATGGTTAGCAATGCAATTACGAATGTTTTCATGTTTGTGTTGGTTTATAACTGTAACTACTAAAAATAGTGCCAATATTTAGTATGGGGTAAATTAATCTTCATACATATTGGCATCCTGCTCATACGTTTGAATTTTAATACTTTCGGCTTCAATCAATGCTTCCAGTCCGTTTTTTTTATAATAGGGATCTTGCAAAATACTTACATCATACATATTGGATGTTTTAATAACGTAGCTTCCAAATTGCCTTTGTACAAACCAATCATCATAACTATAGGTACTTCGCGAATTTTGTGGGTTAAACATAAATTTGGTTACTAAAATATCTCTACAATCTTTTTCTGTATTCATTCGATCATCAAATTTTAGCCAACACAAAGGCTGCAATCCCAAATCAATACCTGCAACTTTATTCCGGTAAAGTGGAGCTATGGCAATTATTCGAGCTGCCATGGTTGATGTTTTTTTATCAAATACCCAATCCTCCATGACCAATAAATGTTTGATACGCTGTTCTGCATTAAAAGGTGAATAGACTGTATCTAATCTAACAATGGAAGGGTCATTTGGGTCTATGGGATTTTCAATATATTCAACTTCATTTCCCAATTGCATAAAAGTTTCGATATTGTAAAACGAACGTAATGAGTCTGATTTGTAGGGTTTAAGTTGACCAGTTTGTACCCCTTCATACAGTATTTTAGTAATGGGATTACCTGGCCAAACTGCTTTTTTATTTTGCTTTTGGCGCAAATCAATAATGCGCCATTCGCGTTTGCTAAATAATACATCCGCTTCACGAACGGTTGGTGCAGCAATAGGTTGTTGAGCCATAACAGCAACACAACTAATGAGTAAAACAAATAAGGTGGTTACTTTTTTCATTCTTCAATGACCACAGCTGTTCCGCTTGCAGTTACCATTAGCATGCTTCCTCTAGCACCTAATGTTTCGTAATCCAAATCGATACCAATTATTGCATTGGCTCCCATTGCCCGGGCATTGCTGGTTAGTTCTTGCAACGCATTGTCTTTTGCTTCTTTTAAAACACGTTCGTAAGCTCCCGATCGGCCTCCAATAATATCACGTATAGATGCAAAAAAATCTTTGAATAAATTGGCACCTAAAATAACTTCGCCTGTAACAATACCAATGTATTGTTTTACAGGTTTTCCTTCAATGTGGTTGGTGGTTGTCAGTAGCATATGTATGTATTAAAATATAAAAATAGAATGTAAAAAGTTAAAGTTCCAACGCGTTTAATTCTTGTTGCAATTTTCTCTTATCAATAGGAACAACTCCCACTTCTTCACAAACCAATCCACCTGCTAAATTAGCCAATGCTGCTGCTTTTTTCAAATCAATTTTAAGTGCAAAACAAAGAGCCGCTACACTAATTACAGTATCACCTGCTCCACTTACATCCGCAATTTTTCGAATATGTGCTGGTATATAATGAAATGTTTTTCCATCTGTAATCATCACACCTTTTTCGCTCATGGTAATCATGGCATTTTTTAAATGCATTGTATGCATCATATTAGTAATGGCAGTTTCAAATTCAGCCTTGTCATTTTCATCAAAATCTATTTTTAATCCGTCTTTGAGTTCTTTCAAATTGGGTTTAAATAAGTCTGCTTCTTGGTAAAAAGTAAAATTTCTTTTTTTAGGATCTACAACAATCGGTATTCCTTTTTTCTTTGCTTCAGCAGTTATGGTTGCAATATTATCTTGTGTTAAAACACCTTTATCATAGTCTTCAAAAATCAACACATCTGCATCAATTAACAATTCGTGAATCCGTTTAACCAATTCAAAAGATTCAACTTTGTCAATTGGGGTCGTTACTTCCGTATCAATCCGCAACATTTGTGTGGCTTGTGATATAACCCTCAATTTTACTGTTGTTACCCTATCTTTTGATTTTACAATGCCACTAGTACCAACTCCATGTTGGTGAAAAAGCGTAATTAAATCTTCTCCATCTTTATCATTACCAA
Source organism: Bacteroidia bacterium (assembly GCA_044353855.1). Classification (GTDB taxonomy): domain Bacteria; phylum Bacteroidota; class Bacteroidia; order UKL13-3; family UKL13-3; genus UKL13-3. The sequence goes on along the minus strand of JBILBF010000002.1, from coordinate 505,782 downwards.
TAACACTACACACAATGGGTTTTGCACCCAATGCTACCAAATTCATGGCAACATTTGCAGCCCCACCCAATCTATTTTCTTTAGTATTAACTGCAACTACTGGAACGGGCGCTTCAGGAGAAATACGTTCTACTTTACCAAAATAATAGGCATCAATCATCACATCGCCTACTACCAATACTTTTAGTCCGTTAAATTGTTCGAGTATGTTTTTCATTACAAAATATTGATTGAATATTAGGATAATTGTTCGAGTCCGGTTTTAATTCGTTGCATAGCAATGGATAGTTTTTCATCGCTAGTTGCATAAGCAATTCTTATACATTCGGGAGCACCAAATGCTTCTCCAGTAACCATCGATACATGCATTTCGTTGAGCAAATACATACATAAATCAGTTGCTGTATGGATGGTGTAATTATTAAATTTTTTTCCTAAAAAATAGCTGATATCAGGAAAGGCATAAAATGCACCTTCGGGAGTATTACATACAAGGCCATTAATGTTGGAAAGGCCAGCAATAACTAATTTTTGTCTACGCGCATAAGCTCGTTTCATTTCAATTGTAGGTTCTTGTGTGCCAGTAAGTGCGGCTACCGAGGCTTTTTGTGCAATTGAGTTTGTACCTGAAGTATATTGTCCTTGAATTTTTTCACAAGCTTTTGCTATGTTAGTATTGGCTGCAATGTATCCAATTCTCCATCCAGTCATTGCATAACCCTTGCTCATACCGTTAATTATAACTACACGTTCTTTAATCGAATCAAATTGAGCAATGCTTTCGTGCTTGCCTACAAAATTAATGTGCTCATAAATCTCATCAGCTAAAATAATGATATGTGGATGTTTAGCAAATACAGCAGCTAATTCGGCTAGCTCAGATTTGGAGTAAACTGAGCCAGTTGGATTGCAGGGTGATGAAAACATAAATGCTCTGGTTTTAGGCGTAATTGCAGCTTCTAGTTGTTTCGCATTTATCTTATAGTTTTGTGCTACTGTACTTTTTATAAATACCGGAACGCCCTCCATTAATTTAATCATTTCACTATAACTTACCCAATAAGGTGTAGGTATAATAACTTCGTCTCCAGGATTAATTAAGGCCATTACAGTATTCATCAATGATTGTTTGGCACCAGTAGAAACTACAATTTGTTCGGGTGTATAATCCAGCTGATTATCACGTTTTAATTTTTCGCAAATGGCTTGTCTTAATTCAGGTATACCAGCAACTGGAGTATAAAAGGTAAATCCATCATCCATTGCCTTTTTTGCAGCTTCTATTATGTGTTTAGGCGTCACAAAATCAGGTTCACCTAAACTTAAACTAATAACATCATGCCCTTTAGCTGCCAATTCCCTCGAAAGTTTTGCCATTGCTATGGTTTGAGGTTCGTTAATATATTCTAATCGTTTAGCTAAATACATTTGAGTTTTTTAATGTGATGCGAATATAATCTATCTGCTTAATTTCTATTAAATAGGATTCAATCATTTACTTGTTACCGGTTTGCGTTTATGATGCGTCTTTTTGTCTTTAACTACAAAAAAGGGAGTTGATTAAATGTTAAAAACAAGCCAACTTTTCATTTATAACCAACGAGTTACGCCATAATTGCTGTATTTATAAGGTTGGAGAGAGTTTTGACCAATAGTATAATACGTGTTGTAAAAAATACAAACACGCCTACCAAAACGAAAAAAACAAATAGATGAATATCAATAATTTTACCATAAAGTCTCAAGAAGCGGTTCAGCACGCGCAACAAGTTGCAGCTGAAAATGGTCACCAATCCATTGAAACAGGGCATTTACTCAAAGCATTATTGGATACAGATGAAAATATTATTTCATTTTTACTCAAAAAACTCAATGTAAACTCCTCAAGGTTAGCACAAGCATTAGCAGCTATCGTTCAAGGTTATCCTAAAGTTTCAGGTGGGTCGGGTCAATATTTAAGCAATTCGGCTAATCAATCTATATCAAAATCAGAATCGTTTTTGAAAGAATTTGGAGATGAATTTGTAGCAGTAGAATTGTTATTACTCGGTCTTTTAAATACAGGAGATAATGTATCATCATTATTAAAAGATGCAGGTGTAAACGAGAAAGATTTAAAGAAAGCCATCAAAGAATTACGAGGCGACTCGAAAGTTACCTCTCAAAGTGCCGAAGCGCAATACAATGCTTTGAACAAATACGGTAAAAACTTAAATGAATTAGCCAAAGCAGGTAGGTTAGATCCTGTAATTGGTCGCGATGAAGAAATTAGGCGGGTGCTTCAGATTTTATCTAGAAGAACCAAAAACAATCCTGTTTTGATAGGTGAACCAGGTGTTGGTAAAACAGCCATTGCTGAAGGATTAGCCCATCGTATTGTCAGTGGTGATGTTCCCGAAAATTTAAAATCAAAACAGATTTTTTCATTGGATATGGGTTCGTTAATTGCTGGTGCTAAGTATAAAGGCGAGTTTGAAGAACGATTGAAGGCTGTTGTAAAAGAAGTAATTGATAGCAATGGCGAAATTGTGTTGTTTATTGATGAAATACATACGCTAGTAGGAGCAGGTGGTGGGGGAGAAGGTGCTATGGATGCTGCAAATATTTTGAAACCAGCATTGGCCCGAGGTGAGTTACGTTCTATTGGCGCAACTACATTAGCCGAATACCAACGATACATTGAAAAAGACAAAGCATTGGAAAGAAGGTTTCAAAAAGTATATGTTGAAGAGCCCGATACGGATAGCGCAATTTCTATTTTACGCGGACTCAAAGAGCGGTATGAAGTACATCATAAAGTACGTATTAAAGACGAGGCAATTATTGCTGCTGTCGAATTATCACAGCGATACATCAGTGATCGTTTTTTGCCAGATAAAGCTATCGATTTAATGGATGAAGCTGCAGCTAAATTGCGTTTGGAAATAGATTCAGTTCCTGAAGAACTAGATCAATTGGAACGTAAAATTATGCAATTGGAAATTGAACGTGAAGCTATTAAACGCGAAGGAGATACTGTTAAAGTAAAACAATTGAGTGAAGATATTACCAATATGCAAGCCGATCGGAATTCATTAAAAGCAAAATGGCAAAGTGAGAAACTAGTTGTAGATGGAATTCAGCAAACAAAACTTGAGATAGAAAATTTAAAACATGAAGCCGAAACGGCTGAACGAAATGGTGATTTTGCAAAGGTTGCCGAAATTAGATACGGGAAAGTGAAAGATGCTGAAGCACGGTTGCAAACGTTTAAACAAAAACTAACGGAGCAACAAGGAGATAATGCTATGGTTAAAGAAGAAGTAACCAGTGAAGATATTGCCGATGTTGTTTCTCGTTGGACAGGCATTCCTGTTACACGCATGCTACAAAGTGAACGTGAAAAGTTATTGCATTTGGAAGATGAGTTGCACAAACGTGTGGTTGGTCAAGAAGAAGCCATTGAAGCCATTTCAGATTCGATACGCAGAAATAGAGCTGGGTTAAGTGATCCCAAAAAACCCATTGGTTCATTTATCTTTTTGGGAACAACAGGAGTTGGTAAAACAGAATTAGCAAAAGCTTTGGCTGAGTTTTTATTTAACCAAGAAAACTCTATGGTGCGTATTGATATGAGTGAATACCAAGAAAAGCACACTGTGAGCAGGTTAATTGGTGCACCTCCGGGGTATGTTGGATATGAAGAAGGTGGTCAATTAACGGAAGCTGTTCGTAGAAGACCTTATTCAGTTGTTTTGTTAGATGAGATTGAAAAAGCTCACCCAGATGTGTTTAATATTTTATTACAGGTATTGGATGACGGACGTTTAACAGATAATAAAGGTAGAATTGCCAATTTTAAAAATACCATTATTATTATGACATCAAATATTGGTTCTCAAATTATTCAAGAAAAATTTGAAAACTATACAGATGAAAATAAAGAAGATAAAATTGCTGAAGCAAAAGTTGCAGTGATGGATTTATTAAAGCATACTATCCGTCCAGAGTTTTTAAACCGGATTGATGATGTGATGATGTTTACACCGCTAAGTAGAGAAAACGTACGTGAAATTGTTTCTATTCAATTTAAAGGAATTCAAGAAAATATTAACACACAAGGGATTGAATTAAGCGCAACTGAAGAAGCTTTGGATTGGTTGTCACAATTAGGTTATGATCCACAGTTTGGAGCTCGACCTTTAAAACGTGTCTTGCAAAAACGCATCTTGAATGAATTGTCAAAAGATATATTATCAGGAAATGTAAAAAAAGATTCATCTATATTAATTACGTTGAATAACCAAAAACAATTTGTGTTTACCAATCAAGAGGCTTAATTGAATGGATAAAAAAAGCATTTAGGAATATTCCTTTTGCTTTTTTTTACTTTATATTGACATCAATTATTCTAAGAGTATATTCGTTGAAATTAACAAGGAATGAAGTATACTATTGGTTTATTTTTTATGACATTTTTATTTTTTGTTGCTTGTCAAAAAGAGGAAACAGTTCCTATTACACCTCAAGCATCAACAACCTCTATTCTTCCAGTATCATTAGATACAATTGAAAAAATTATTGAAATTAAAACCATTTATGGAAATATGTATATGTGGCTTCACAAAGAAACACCCCTGCATAGAGCTAACTTTTTGTCATTAGCAAGTACTGATTTTTTTGATCAAACTATTTTCCACCGTTGTGTACCAGGTTTTGTTATTCAAGGTGGAGATCCCAACACCAAAGATGCGGATTCAACCAATGATGGAAGTGGTGGGCCTGGTTATACTATACCTGCAGAGATAGATTTAAAAAAAATTAAACATGTATATGGTGCAGTAGGAGCAGCACGTGATAACAATCCAACTAAAGCATCAAATGGTTCACAATTTTACATTGTATTACCCAAAAATGGAACATCAAGTTTAAATGGTAACTACACTGTTTTTGGTAACATAATAAGTGGAATGCAATATGCCGATAGCATTGTTAAACAACCTCAATATGCCAATAACAGACCAATTGTTGATGTGACAATGGATGTAAATGTAATTGAAAAAACACGTCAACAATTGCGTTCAGAGTTTAATTTTGAAGCGAATTAAATATGTACTTCAAACCACCCTTTTTATCACGAGAATTTATTTTTAAAACAAGTAGGAGTGGAGGAAGCGGTGGGCAAAATGTAAATAAAGTTTCGACTAAGGTTCAAATTGATTTTTCAATTTCTGAATCAATGCTGCTTACTATTACGGAGAAAAATATACTTCTCGAAAAAGTATCATCTCAATTATCTAAAGAAGGGTTGCTAAGTGTTGTTTCACAAAAAGACAGAACCCAACTAGGAAATAAAGAAATTGCTATTAAGAAATTATATCAATTATTGAATTCCTGTTTTGTTGTTAAGAAAAAACGAAAACCATCTAAGCCTACAAAAGGGTCAATTGCCAGCAGATTAAAGAAAAAAAACGTGATAGTGATATCAAACTAACACGCAAAAAAGTAATAGAGGGTCGACCTTAGTTAGCCAAACTTTTTTTTAAATTGATGAAAGATTGATAGGGGCCATCTGTAATAAATAAATTTACAAGCCAACTAGGAATATTACCACCAGGGTCAAATGTGAGGTAGTATATGGCTTTGACCGTTCCATTTAATTGAGGTGTAAGCTCCCACCTTGCTTCTGATTGTTTCAACCTAAAACAACCTTTGTATTCATCATACCCTTCTATTGTTTTGGACGATATTGTTATCGTTTTGCTTTTGAAATCTTTTGTAATGGTATATTTCGAAACTTGATCTCGGTCTTCAAAAGGCCAAGGCAAATCTGTTACATGTCGGTATATCAATACGGAATCATTTATAACTTTTAAAATGTCTGACTGTGAACATTGATAAACCCATTTTGAATACTCACTTACACTGTAAATGGACTTAGCTATGGTTGTAATGGGTTCTGTAAATTGTAGCTCAGCTTTCACTGATTTTACTTGAGTTGCTGATGAAGTTGAGGTGTAAATTTTAATTCCATTTTCATTCCGTTGTAAAATCCAATTCGTTTGTGAAAAACTATTGATACAAATATGCATACCCAAAAAACAGATAAGGTATTTCATGTAAGTTGTTTTAATTGATTCCAAACTAAATCTGTTTCAAAGCCTCTACTTATAAGATATAGAGCTGTTTTGTTTCGTTTTGCTAAGATATTTTTTTCTTTTACTGAGTCAAATTTTTTTCTCGCAAGTTCCACAAGTGTTTCTGAATAAACGTCTTCTTCTATTTCTGTTAAGCCAATTTTAATGTAATAGTCTGAAATTTTTTTGTGTTTGAGTTCAAGTTTAATTTTTACTTTACCCCATTTTTTGATTCTAAATTTTCCTCTTACAAATGCTTTCGCATATCGTTCTTCATTCAAATAATTTTGCTCCGAAAGTTTAATCATAATTTCTCCTGCATCTGTTCCATAAACACCCCATTCTGCAAGTTTTTCTTCCACTTCTTTATAACACCTTTCTTGGTAAGCGCAATAACTTGCAGCTTTTAGCATTGCTTGGCTGGGAGTATAAGTCTTGTTGAATTCCATAAGTTTGTTACACTGAGTTCATCAAAGTGCCTCTCGCAACAATGTCTTCTGAAATAGGCTTCGATTAACTCAGCCTGACAAGGTCAGCAATTAACACAATCAAATTTAATCTGCACATCAACATATTTACCTATCTGCACATTACATTCGTTGCAAAATAACGTGAAAAACCAACACTCTTTAAATTTATTATTTACCGCTAATGGTATCAGTGGCTTTGCTCAAGGCATCAGTATGTTGGCTATTCCGTGGTATTTTACTAAAGCACAATCCGGAACGTATTTTAATATTTCGTATGGTATAATTACAGCTATCGTTCTGTTTTTTGGTTTGTATGCAGGTACATTGGTTGACCGTTTTAGTAGGAAGTCTAACTTTTTAGCAAATAATTTGGTTTGCGGCATATTAATTTTGGCAATATCATTAGGTGGTTATGTACAAGGTGAATTAAGTGATTTTTGGGTAATGGCTGTATTTGGCATTACGATGCTTAATTACAATATTCATTTCCCCACATTATATGCTTTTGGGCATGAAATTACTGAACCGCAATTTTATAATAAGGTAAATTCCAATATTGAAGTAGTTGGTCAAAGTACTTCAATACTTTCGGGTGCATTTGCAGCTTTGTTAATTGAAGGTGTTGCTGCAGGAAAAGGGAAGTTGTTTGGTTTTAAGGTAAACATGCCTTTTGAAATTATAAGATGGGAGATTTGGGAAATATTTTTGCTTAATGCTATTACTTATTTTGCAGCAGCTATATTGGTTATGATGATTCAATACAAACCTATTCTTAAACCTAAAGTTCATATCGGAACTATTTGGGAGCGTGTAGTTACAGGTTTTACATACCTTAACAAACATCGGTTATTATTGGTATTTGGGCTATTTTCTTATTCGGTATTTGCTATGTTGTTGGTTGAAATTCATGCAGTATTACCAGGATATATTGAACGTCATTTAAACGAACAGGGTAGTGTTTTTGCGGCAGCTGATTTAATTTATGCAATGGGTGCTTTGTGTGCTGGTTTATTCGTTAATAAAGTTTTCTCATCAAGCAATGCAACAAGGGCTGTTATAATTCTTACGCTTGTAACGGCTACTATTTTCTTTTGGGCATTTGCTAGCCAAAATGTATTCATTATTTATGTTGTTTCTTTAATTTTAGGTTTTACCAATGCGGGTATTAGGGTTTTACGGCTAACCTATTTATTTAACCATATTCCTAATGAGTTGATGGGACGTGTAAATAGTATTTTTAACATGATGAATGTTTTAACTCGTACGTTGTTCATTTTCCTGTTTTCATTACCTTTCTTTACTTTTGGAAATCATATGATTTGGGCTTACTTAGTTATGGCTGTTTTTTTATTGATGTCGGGGATAGTGCTAATTGTAAATTATAAAAAATTAAATGCTTAAATTGAAAGGTGAAAGATGAGCTACATTTGTGGTGTACTTTTACTTAACATATAATAGTTGAAATGAAAAAATGAGTTATACAATAGAAGAAATACAAACTGTAATACAAGGTGAGTTGGTGATGCATGAGCATAATGCTTCTGTTATTGAGCATTTGTTAATAGATAGCCGTAAAGTTATTTCACCTGAGTCTAGTTTGTTTTTTGCTATTCAAACTGATCGCAACGATGGGCACAACTATTTAAAAGACGTTTATGACTTGGGTGTTCGAAATTTTATCATTCATAAAAAAGCATCTATATCTGTAAGTTTAGTTTCAAGTTTAAAAGGCTCAAATATATTAGCTGTTGGCAACTCCTTGACAGCTATCCAACAACTTACAACTTGGCATCGGAAGCATCATACAATTCCTGTTGTGGGTATTACGGGAAGCAATGGAAAAACGATTGTTAAAGAATGGTTGTATCAGTTGCTTAAAGACGATTTACACATTGCTCGCAATCCTAAAAGTTATAATTCGCAAGTTGGGGTACCTCTTTCTGTTTGGCAATTAAATGCGCAACATGATATAGGCATTTTTGAAGCAGGCATTTCAAAACCAAACGAAATGGCTAACCTGGTAACTATGATAGAACCTAATGTGGGAATATTTACCACACTTGGCAATGCACATGAAGAAGGTTTTACTGATAAAGAGCAAAAAATTAACGAAAAATTTAAATTATTCGAATCTGTTGAAATTCTTATTGCTTGTGAAGATCAACCTATTGTTGCTCAAAAATTAGTATCCTTTAAACAACAGTTTTCAAACATAAAATTATTTACATGGTCGCTTACTAATGCTCAAGCAAGTGCATTTTTTCAAATTGTCAAACAAGGGAATCATACCTCCATTCAATCACGCATAGGTTCAAGAATGTTAAGCATTCGTATTCCATTTACGGATGAAGCTTCGATTGAAAATGCTTGTACTTGTTTTGCTTTTTTGTTGTGTTTACAACGTGCTTCCACCAATGTTCTTTCTCGTTTTGAAGAATTGCAAGCAGTAGAAATGCGCATGCAGTTAAAAGAAGCTATCAATAACAGTATGGTGATTAATGATAGTTATAATTCCGATTTGGATTCACTTAAAATTGCACTCGATTTTGTGGAACAACAAAGTGCTGGATACAAACGAACATTGATTGTTTCGGATATTTTGGAGAGTGGTAAAAATCTGACCGATTTGTATTCTGAAGTAGCCAAACTTATAAAACAAAAAGGTATTCAAAAATTAATTGGCATTGGCAAGCACATTTCTGCTCACCATTTTTTATTCGATAGTCAAGCCGTTTTTTTTTCTACCACTAACGAATTTGTTGAACAGTTTTCGGCTGTTGATTACAACACAGAAATTGTGTTGTTAAAAGGTGCACGTAAATTTGGATTTGAAAAAATTAGTGCCTTGTTTGAGAAACGTGTTCACGAAACAGTAATGGAAATAAACCTCAATGCATTGGTCAATAACTTGAATGTTTACCGTAGCAAAATTCAGCCTGGTGTAAAATTGATGGCGATGGTAAAAGCATTTAGTTACGGAGCTGGTAGTTTTGAAATTGCAAAGGTGTTGGAATTTAACCGAGTAGATTATTTAACAGTTGCTTATGCGGATGAAGGAGTGACATTGCGTAAGGCGGGTATCAAATTACCTGTAATGGTAATGAACCCCGAAGCAAATAGTTTTGATACAATTTTGCAATACAACTTAGAACCTGAAATGTATAATTTTTATATTTTAGAAAAACTTATACAGGCATGCGATGGAGAAGAAGTGAGTATTCATATTGAAGTGGATAGTGGTATGAAACGTTTAGGTTTTGACGAAGCGCACATAGACAAACTGATTAATACAATCAAATTGTATCCAAACATTCGAATTAAATCTGTATTTACTCACCTTGCTGCAAGTGATGAAAAAAAACATGATGAATATACACATCAGCAAATAGTAAGTTATAAACGTATGGCCGATACAATTTGTGCAGCATTTGAGTATCCAATTATCAAACATGTTTTAAACAGTGGTGGTATTGCTCGTTTTCCCAATGCACAATTTGATATGGTGCGTTTGGGAATTGGGTTATATGGAATCGATCCTGCAACCGTTATGCAAAAACAATTGCAAGCTATTGGTACGTTAAAAACCATTGTATCACAAGTGCGCATAGTAAAAAAATACGAAACAATAGGGTATAGCAGAAAAGGCGTTTTAAACAAAGATTCGCTGATTGCAACGGTAGCAATTGGATACGCTGATGGTTTGAATAGAAGGCTTGGAAATGGAAAAGGATATATGATGGTAAACGGTAACCGCGTGCCCACTATAGGTAGTATTTGTATGGATATGACTATGTTGGATGTTACAGGCTTACAGGTAAAAGAAGGTGATGAAGTAATTGTGTTTGGAAATGAGATAGAGCTCAACGATGTTGCCAATAAAGTTGGAACAATACCCTATGAAATTTTAACATCTATTTCACAAAGAGTGAAACGGGTTTATTATTATGAGTAGCTAAGTTAGCTTGTACTAAAGGTGAAAAAATAACATTTTGTTCTACACGGTTAATGAATGTGGGTTTTCTCTAGTATGGTATCATTTAACTAATTCATAATACAGCAATGCAATTCCACAGTCAAATTGAGTGACTTTTTTTAATGTCAATTGTTGTATTTTGTTGAGGTCTTTAAATATGGTCATTCCTTTTCCAATGGCTGTTGGGTTGATAAAAAAATGAAATTCGTCAATAAGTTCAGCTTTAATAAGTGAGGTTACAAATGTCCCTCCCCCATAAACGATTATATCCTTACCTTTTTGATTTTTGAGGTTCATAATTTCATCTATAAAATCACCGTTTACAACTTCAGTATTGTTCCATATTGATTTTTTAATTGTTTTGCTAAATACAATTTTGGGTGTTGTTGTATACTTTAAACCGCCTTCAAATTCAGGATCGTCTGTATTTTTTACAATATTTTCCCAATGTGGAATAAAACCTTCAGCAAGTTTTCTACCTAAAAGTATAGTATCAACTGGCTCTGTAATATCTCTGACATAATTCGTAATATCTTCAGTCCATGGGAAACACATCCAGTCCATTTCTCCATTTATGCCTGAAATATATCCGTCAATAGTCAATTGTACTTGTAATTTTAGTTTTCTCATTGGTCAAATATTAATTACTGCTGAGTAGCTTTTTTAAATTAGCATTTAAAAACGGCCATAAGCAGGGGTGTGTTGATGCTTCTATATAGTCGTTTTGTTGAAAAACAAAAACGACCACTTTTAGAAGCAGCCGTTTTTTATTTTAAAATAATTTCCTGTTTATGGTTGTTGTATCTAAGCGTATAAAATAGTTGCAATAAAATTAAATAGGATTATCAAATTTCCCTTGATCTTTAAAAAAAAATACTGGTTTAGATAATTCAAAACTAAATAGTATCAATAGCCATCAAAATGTAATATCTATTTGTGTTTGGTAGAAAGTTTATTAATCTACTTCTACAATTTCTTCTCCAGCTTCGTTCAATAAGCCTCTTTTGTTTCCAAGTCCTATAATGGCTAATCCATTTACAAAAGGACCGATATAGTCATATTTGGGTACAATATATACTTCACCATTTTCGTGTACCAATCCAAATTTTCCGTCCTTTACAATTTTTGCTTTGCCTTTTTCAAATGGATAGATTTCATCATATATACATTCAATAATTTCTACTCCTGAGCGATCAATAAAACCTACTTTACCAGATTTTTCAACTTTAGCCCAACCTTTTTTATTGTATGGTCCAATTTTATCATAACCCTTTAACGACTCTTTGTTTTTTTGTGCAAATAATAAATTACAAGTAAGTAATATAATGGTAAACAGTGCTAATCTCATGGTGTTAATATTTTTTTAAGTTTTTTTGGTGCAAAATTTTATGCTAAAAAAGCCCACTAATATAATAATAAGGCTATTTTATACAATGGATTTATGCTAACTACAATATTCTGAAATAAATGACTCGGCTCGGTTTTCACTCCAATAGGTTCCATTGGGTAAACGGTCTGCAAAGCCTACATGTCCTCCCAAAAGTGGATATTCAACATAAAATTGTGAGTGGGTATAGGCTAATTCAATTGGAAAACAACTAGGTGTTAAAAAGGGGTCATTTTGAGCGTTAATTAATAATGTTGGAATTGTAATTGAGTGTAAAAATTGCAAAGCATTATTTTGGGCGTAATAATCTTTTGCATCTTTAAATCCATGAATGGGTCCTGTATATCTAGTATCAAAAGCTTCAAATGTTTTGATTTCATGAAGTTTTGAAATATCAAGGTCATTAGGGAAAAGTAATGCCTTTGTTCTCATTTTTTGAGTTAAACTTCTCAAAAAACGATTCAGGTAAATTCTGTTTTTGAATTTTGAAATTTCTGCTGAAGAGGCAGCTAAGTCAATGGGTACTGAAAACGCACATGCACACATTAAGTTATTAGGTATACTGAAGGTTTGTTCACCCAAATATTTTAATAACATATTGCCACCTAAACTAAATCCTATTGCTACCAATTCGTTATAGGTATATTGAGTTTGTATATGTTTCATTACTGCATCAATATCCTCAGTGGCTCCGCTATGATAACTTCTGAGAAGTTTATTCGTTTCACCTCCGCAACTTCTATAATTTACTGCACAAATATCCCAATCTTTTGCCGAAAAATACTTGGCAAATCCTTGAATATATTGAGATGCAGAGCTTCCTTCTAATCCATGAAATAATATTAAAACTTTTTTAGATTGATGTTGAATCCAATCTAAGGATAAAAAGTCTCCGTCTGCTAATGTTATTTTTTCACGAGTATATTGTATCGTTAACTGTCGAAATATAGCTGGAACAATAGTGTCAATATGTTTACCACTTAACAATTTATTTCCTTTAAATGTACTTGATTGTATCAGTGGCATAGTTTAAGTATCAAACATTGGCTGTAAATCTTACCTTTAATGACAGTTCATATTGATCCAGTATTTTGTGAATAGGTTAGATTATGATAACGCTTATCTTTTTCTTTTTTTATGTCCTACACGATTCTCACGTTTTGCACTTTTGTCTTTGCGTAGCATAGATTTTTGAATATGTTTAATTTCTTTATTTCCCACAATGTCTAATTCTACTTGTCTTTTAACGGTATCTGCACCTTTTACTGTTACATGAATTTGATCACCAAGTTGGTATTTTTTATGTGTTCGTCTACCTATAATCCATTGGTTGTGTTCATCAAATTCATAAAAGTCATCAGCTAAATTTGAAAGTTTAACCATGCCTTCGCATTTATATTCGGTAATTTCTACATACATGCCCCATTCAGTTACTCCAGATATAATGCCCATAAATTCATGCCCAATAAAATCTTTTAAATACTCTACTTGTTTATACCGAACACTTGCTCTTTCAGCGTCAGCTGCTTGAACTTCCATAACTGATGATTGTTTACACATGGCTTCATACTGATTTTCATCTGCTGATTTGCCTTTGTGTAAATAAGAAAACAATAAACGGTGTGCCATTAAATCAGGATACCTACGAATAGGCGAAGTAAAGTGTGAATAATAATCAAAGGCCAAACCATAATGACTTGTTTTTTTGGTACTGTAGTATGCTTTCATCATGCTACGCACGGCCATTTGTTGGATTATATTTTGCTCAGGTTTTCCTTCTACTTCAGCCAATAAATCATTAAAAGATTGTGCTATGGCTTTAGCCGATGTGGTTAAAATTCTATATCCAAAACGATTGGCAAAATTGGAAAACGTTTTTAGTTTTTCATCACTAGGATGTTCATGCACGCGGTACACAAACGTTTTTTTGCTATCAGCCTTTCCCATTTTAAAAACATCCTCGGCAACAGTTCTATTGGCCAATAGCATAAATTCCTCAATCAGTTTATGTGCATCCTTACGTACCTTTTTAAATATACCAACAGGTTTAAAGTTTTCGTCTAATTTAAATTTAACTTCTTCTGTTTCAAAATTAACAGCTCCGTTTTTAAACCTACGTTCCTTTAGTTTTTTAGCAATACTATTCAGTATATTAATTTCTGTTGCTAAATCTCCAGTACCTGTTTCAATCCTTTCTTGTGCATCTTCATACGCAAATCTCCTGTCACTATAAATTACAGTTTTTCCTAGCCATTGACTTAATACATCGCCATTTTCATTCATAGTAAAAACTGCCGAAAAAGTCAATTTTTCTTCATTAGGTCTCAGTGAACACAAACCATTTGACAGTTTTTCGGGTAACATGGGAATTGTTCTATCTACTAAATAAACAGAGGTTGCTCTATTTAAAGCTTCAGCATCTAGTTTCGTTCCTGGAATTACATAATGAGAAACATCCGCTATATGCACACCAACTTCATAAATGCCTTCTTTGATTATTTGAAAGGAGATAGCATCATCAAAATCCTTTGCATCTTCAGGGTCAATGGTAAATGTTAATACCTTTCTAAAGTCTTTACGTTTGGCTATTTCTTCTTTTGTAATAATAGTTGATATCGCATTTGCTTCTGCTTCAACTTCATCTGGGAATTTTATAGAAAAACCAAACTCGGCTATGATAGCATGCATTTCTGTTTCATGTTCTCCTGGCCGCCCTAAAACCTCCGTTATTTCACCAAATGGGTTTTTGTCTTGTACATTCCATGAAGTGATTTTGGCAATTGCCTTATCTCCATTTTTGGCATTGTTTAATTTTGAAAGTGGTATATAAATATCGGCATACATTTTACCGTCATCTGTAAGTAAAAAGGCATACGTGCTTGACAGTTGCACAACACCTACAAATTCCATTTTATTCCGTTTGGTAATTTCTACAATTTCACCCGCTATTCTATCGGCACCTTTTCCACGGTTAAATACATTAACCTTTACGATATCACCATTTAAAGCTGTATTCAGATGTTCGTTACCAATGTATATATCTGCTGTACCATTTGTTGGTAATACAAATCCAGCCCCTCTTTGGGTCATTTGCAACCTGCCCTCTATAAAAGAAGCAACAAATAATGCAGTGTATTTACCTGGTGCTATTTCTTCTATAATCCCTTCCTTTTCTAATTTTTTTAGAAGTTTAATTAGGCTATCTTTTGCTTCTCCACTAGTTAATTCAATGGCTGCTGAAAGTTGTTTGTAGTTGTATGCTTTGATTCTATTTGTTGCAAATAAATGCTCAACTTGTTGTCTAAGTTTTTTTTCGTTGAAAGGTTTGTTCATAATTTATTAATAATGCAGGTTGAATATAACCATTCATTCAGTTTTGCTAAAACATAGTTATACACGTATAGGGTAAAACTCCTTTTATTCATAATTAAAGAGGTATATGATTTATTCATAAAATTGAATAAAAATTGCAGTAACCCTAATGTAAATAGTATGTATAAGCTGTTTGAATTGTTCTTCCTCCTTACTGCTTTAAATGCGTTTTCGTTTCATCTTAACGAAAAAAGTGAGTTGAAGTTAACTATTGAAGAAATAGAAAATGGATGAAATTTAGATTGTGTATGGGATTTTTATTCGAATACAAATTATGCTGATTATCAATCCAATAATACATTTGCAGCAGCTGAAAAATTAATAGTTCTTAGCGATTGGACAAAGTTATCCCATCCCGATAGAGGTTATGGTTTATTTATGCTACATATTGTTATTCCTAAATCTAATAATAACAACAATTTAGCATTATTTATACCTAATGTTTGTAATAATTTTAATGTATACATTAATGGGGTATTCTATAACTCGGTTGGCCATTTTGATACCATAAATGAGACATCTGTTCCTGACTACTTTCCATGTGTTGTGCCGTTTAATGTTACATCCGACACCATTGAGTTAATATTTGAAATATCCAATTTTAATTATCGCGAAGGAGGTTTTCATTATAATTTAGCTATCGGTAAAGAGGATGTTATATAACTTCGATTCAACCGTCATCTATTGATTGAAACATTTATTACCGGAGCTTTATTTATCATTTTTTTTCCTTATAGTATTTTATATTATCAGAAAATCAAATAAAGTGACCCTTTGTTTTGCCTTACTGTGTTTAGTTTCTGCATTAAGAATTGTAACAACAGGCCAAATTTTAATTCGTCAATTATTCATTCCGTTAGAATGGGAGTGGTTGTTTAAAATTGAGTTAATATCCATTATTCTTATTCCCACTTTTGGCGCATGGTATTTGTTTCAATTACTCGATGAAACTATATTCCGAAGAGTATTATTTTTATTTACAGGTATAAGTATAATGTTGTGTATTTTAACGTTTGTTTTTAACACTTACTGGGCATCTTATATCATTCCTTCTTTTCGTTTGTTTGCTTTTATTCAATTGCTTTTTTTACTTTTTATTCTTACAAGGTCTATCATCATTATTATACATCCCTTATCACGTTTAGCAGGTTTTGGTTATGTATTTATCTTTAGTATAAATGATATTTTATATTCAAAAGGAATCATTCATACACTATACTTATTACCTTTAGGTATTTTGGTGTATGTTTTTGTTCAGGCAATTGTATTTACTCGAAAGTTTACAAATGCGTTTGAAGAAGTTGAAGACCTCTCAACTAAACTTCTACTTGTAAATAGAAATCAAGAAAGAATAATAGATAAACGGACCCATGAATTGGAAAACTATAATACGATATAAGATAAAATATTTTCGATTATAGGTCATGATTTACGAGCCCCTATCGCAACGCTGAGTAGTGTATTAAGTCTTGCAGAACAATCGGATGATAAAACAGTACTAGAACTTCGATCCTATTTTAAAGGAATTAAAAGAAGTGTTGATAATCTCAATTTAACAATTGAAAATTTGTTTGTTTGGTCTCAAAATCAAATTAATGGAATAAATTTCAATCCAACGGTGGTTAATATTAATAAAGAGATTGAAGGTGTTTTCGCATTATATAATCTTGTAGCCATACAAAAAGAAATTATCATGATCAATAAGTTGAATGGATCCTTTGATGTTTGGGTTGACCAAGGTCATTTTAACTTGATACTTAGAAATTTAATTAACAATTCTTTAAAATTTACCAATATTGGTGGATCCATCGTAGTGAGTTGTTCAAATCATACTCCTACTTTTATTCAACTTTGTATTTCTGATAATGGAGTCGGTATTCATGCAGATAAACTAAAACAGCTATTTAATCCTAAATCACATTTTACGTCATATGGAACTCTTAATGAAAAAGGAACAGGATTGGTTTTGATGTTATGCAAAGAATACGCTGAAAAAATGGAGGAAAAATATGGATTGAAAGCACCTTAGGTGTTGGGTCTAAAATTTGTATTGTATTACCAATGGCTATCAACTAGTAGTTTAAACTCATTTGGCACTTTCATTATTTTTCGAGATTGATAATTAAAACAAACCATTCCGGTTTTAGCTTCACATACCAAAGAAGAATCTACTTTTTTCGTAAATCGATAATACAGATTAAAGCTGCTATTGCCAAATTCAGTGGCTGTAACTTCAATTATAAGCTCTTCACCATAAAAACATTCTTGCTTAAATACCACAACAACATCTCCCATTATTACACTTGCTCCTGCTAAGTTTAGTTCGCTATACCCAAACTGAGCAAAGTATTGTAAACGGGATTCTTGCATATATTTTAAGTAGCAATCATTACTCATGTGATTCCCATAATTAATATCTCCTATTCTAACAACAAGTTGAGTTTTAAAAGGGAATAAGTGAGGTAATTCAAGTTTTATTTTAGACATAGATGCAATATTAATGAGTGTGAATGAAGTTAACGACTCTATTTATTAGAATATTAGTAATCAAAGAGTTGCTATTTTAAATAAATGAAAGCTTATTTTAATATCAAAATAGTACGAACTTCTATTTTCACTAAATTAATTAGGTATGCTAGATATCGTAATTGGAGTAGGTGGAATTGTAATCATATTTATTATTGCTTGTACCTTCACCAAAAGTAAAAAAGCAATAATGAGTAATTCAATAATGGCTAATCATTTAAGGATGTTAGCCATAACTATTTTATGTTGTTAGAAGTAATTGTTAACTACTTGTATATTATGTAAATGCAAGTTGTTGTATGTTATTTAAGGCCTATTATACTAAATTATTTATAGCTAATTGATAAGATGTTTTGCTTGTTTCAGTTTTTCATATAGGTTTGAAAATAGATGAATGTTGTTGAAGTCCTCTTCTGGGTATGCCTATTTATTATCTTCTATACCTTTGTGGGATATGCCATGGTGGTATGGATTTTAGTTAAATTGAAAGGGATATTTGCTCCCATAAAAAAATATAATTTGCATTTTGAGCCAGAAGTTTCTTTGGTAGTACCTTGTTACAATGAAGCGGCTTTTTTAGATCTTAAAGTTAAAAATTGTTTCGAGTTAGATTACCCCAAACATAAATTACATATAATTTTTATTACTGATGGATCTGATGATGGATCTAATGATTACCTCAGTAAGGTTAATGGAATTAAGGTATTGCATGAGAATATACGATCAGGCAAATCAGTTGCAGAAAATAGAGCCATGCAATATGTAAAAACGCCATATGTCATTTTTAGTGATGCAAATACGCGATTAAATAAAGAATCCATCAGAGAAATTGTTAAACACTACCAAGATGAAAAAGTTGGAGCTGTTGCAGGTGAGAAGCGAATCGTTAGTAAAGTTCAAGATTCTGCGCCTGCCGCAGGCGAAGGGTTTTATTGGAAATATGAGTCACATTTAAAAAAACTGGATTCTAGGTTGCATTCTGTAGTTGGTGGAGCTGGTGAACTCATATCTTTTAGAAGTGACTTATTTTTACCTCTTGAAGAAGATACTATATTGGATGATTTTATTCAATCTATGCGCATTACTTTGAGAGGTTACAGGGTTGTATATGAACCTCGAGCTTTTGCTGAAGAAACAGCATCGGCTACTGTTAAAGAAGAACTTAAACGAAAAGTGCGTATTAGTGCTGGTGCATGGCAAGCTATGAGCAGGTTGGGAAAAGCCTTTAATCCTTTTCACAATTTGGCTATATCCTTTTCATTTATTTCGCATAAAGTTTTTAGATGGACTGTAGCTCCTTTAGCGCTCATTATGCTACTTCCAGCTAATTATTATCTACACCATACATTACATGGAATTTATACTCTATGCTGGATTGCACACATTATATTTTATATTTTTACTTTTTTGGGATGGTATTTTGAAAACAAAAAAGTACATGTAAAAATTGTGTTCATTCCCTATTACTTTTTTATGACCAACTGGTGTATGTACTTAGGCTTTTTTAGATTTATTTTTGGTGCCCAATCAGCTAAATGGGATCGAGCAGTTAGAGCGTAATCTTAATCTTATTATGTATTTTTCTGTACAATTTAAAGTCTGTTTTTTATTTATTTAAATTGCTTTAACATTAAGTATAGCGTCTTGTTAAAACTAGACACTGAGCGTTACCGAAAAGCCAAAGAGAAGGTGATTTTTTTATACAACTAAATAAAAAGATAACGAAATATCTTGAACCTTTTTGTTTAGTACATAGGGGTTATGGTCATACAATGATAGTTGCATTGATAGAGCAGTATTAGCTAGTGCAAAAAACAACTATATTCAAGTGACTAAATTAAAACTCTAGTTTTTTGCATGTGTTTATTTCGGTCTGTATTTGCTTAACTTTAATATTTTATCAACATCAGTATCATCCATTAATTGTTGCAGGGTAATGGTTGGATTTTCGTTCATGTATTTTCGAACAATTTGTAATCCTGCCCAAGTACCAATCATTGGAGCAGATTCCGGTGGAACTCCATCAGCAGATGTAAATGGTCCGTCATTAAAATAACGCATAAATCGAGTTGGTTCAGTCGAAAACAAAAGATTTTTTTCTATAAAGTGAGTCCACATTTGAGGTTCATTTTGTTGGCTCCATTCCAATTGTTTTGCTGTATATCCCATTAATATCGAATCGTGTAACGAGGGGATTAACGACTTTGTAAAATAGCGTACTTTGCCTTCAGTAATCATCGTTGCTAAAAATCGTTTGTCTTTGCTGCTTTGGTTTTCATATTTAGCAATTGCCATTGATTTAATTGTATTGGGTACAATATACTCTGGCTGAAGTTTGCGAATCATAAATTCTGGAAATTCATATGCTCTGTAATATGCTAAATAGCGTTTGTTCATATACATATCAAGTCCAATACAAATCATACTATCATAGGTAATATTAGCATAACCAAATTCAGAGATAAAGGTGATAAAAACAGGTATCTTTTGATCAGGAAATTCTTGTTTGTATATGCTCATGGCATTGCTTAGGTCTGTTTTTATTTCGTTCATTTCTCCAAACATTGAATCTACACTTTGGTGAAGTTCTATTAAAGGCTTGTACTCCAACAACATTTTCATGGGTTTGGTATACAGTGAGTCATTTTTATCCTCGGGCATATTTAAAATATCATGGGCATACGAAAGATAAAAGGAGCCGTATTTTTGGTAAAGTTTTTGTGCGCCATCTTCTATTTGTGAAGGTTTTATCGCAAAAAGTTCATTATCGAATCGTTGAATGTCAATACTTATTTTTTTTGACGCAATGATTTCGTGTTGTGTCTCATTTTTACATCCATTGCAACTTATTAGCAATGAACTTGTGCACAATATCAATAGATATGTTAAACTTGTAGGAATATTTTTGATTAAACTCATAATGGCAAAAGTAAGGATGAAGAAGATATTTTTAACAGTATTCATTTTAGGGTCTATCATTAAGGTACAAGCACAAATAAAAATAGGGTTGCGTGTTGCACCTCAACTTACTTGGAGCAAGCCTGATAATAAGAATACTACAACCAATGGTACACGCTTAAATATAGCCTATGGTATGATGCTAGATTTTTATTTTACCGAAAATTATGCCATTGGTTCGGAGTATACCATACAAACTATGGGAACCAATTTGAATCTTTCTAAAGATAGATATACGTCTATTAAAGAGACTTCTACTAGCAAGGTATTTAATGCCACCGAAGATGTAAAATATAATTACCGAATGAATTTTGTACAAATTCCATTATTAATTAAAATGCGTACAAAAGAAATAGGCAATATGCGGTATTATGCTGAGTTTGGTGCATCTGCTGGTTTTTTAACCAAAGTGCGTGCTGATGTTAGAATGGATAAATTTGAACGGAATAATATCAATATCAACGAACCTGATGATGAAGATCAATTTGATATTGAAACATCAAAATTTAAGGATGGTATAAGCAGTTTTAGGTCAGGTGTTATTTTTGGTGCTGGCTTACAATATAAATTCACCGGAAGTAGTTTGTTTGTAGCTGGTTTGCGTTATGATAATGCATTTACCAATTATACAAAGGACGACCGTTGGAATGCAACTTTAAATTATGTTGCATTAACTGTTGGCGTGTTATTTTAATCTATCAACTATTGTGAGTACTTTAACTATATCACTTGCCCAACTTGATTACCATACAGGTAATTTTGAAAGCAATAGGGCAAAAATAATTCATCAAATTGAAGCTGCAAAAACGGAACAGGTAGATTTAATTGTTTTTTCAGAATTGTGTGTAAGCGGCTACCCCGCACGCGACTTTTTAGAGTTTAATGATTTTATTAAATGTTGTGAAGAAAGTATTTCACTCATTGCACAACATTGTGTGGGAATAGCTGCAATTTTAGGAACTCCAACATTAAATCCAGTTCCTGAAGGGAAAGATTTGTATAATTCAGCTTGTTTTTTAGCTGATGGTAAAGTGCTTTCTGTTTGTCATAAAACATTATTGCCCAACTATGATATTTTTGATGAATATCGTTATTTTGAACCTAATCGAGTGTTTAATACAATACAGTATAAAGGATTTAATATAGCACTTACTGTATGTGAAGATATTTGGAATATTAACGATAACCCTATGTATATTATGAATCCCATGGATGAATTAATCAAACAACATCCAGATGTGATGATTAATATTGCTGCTTCTCCTTTTAGTAAAAACCAATTGGAATTGCGCAAACAAGTGATGATTGATAATGTGCAGAAGTATAAATTACCGTTGTTATACACGAATCATATTGGCGCTCAAACGCAACTCGTTTTTGATGGAGGTTCGATGGTACTAAATGCACAAGGTGAAGTGATTGATACACTCGGCTATTTTGTGGAATCTCGTAAAAACTATATCCTTCATAAACATGCTGAAAACACAGAAGTAAAAGCATTGCATCCTATCCAATTAGATGTTCCTGATAATATGACTCGGATACACCAAGCATTGGTTTTAGGTATTCGTGAGTATTTTCAAAAACAAGGTTTTTCAAAAGCAATTTTAGGCCTTTCAGGAGGAATAGATTCTGCTTTGGTTTTAGCCTTGGCTGTTGATGCTTTGGGTAATGAAAATGTAAAAGCAGTTTTATTGCCATCTCGATTTTCTTCAGAACATTCGATAAGTGATGCTTTGTTACTTGCTAAAAATTTGCAAGTTTCTCATGAAGTTATTTCAATTGAACAAACATTTAATGCATTAGAACTAACCTTAAAACCACAATTTGAAGGACAACCGTTTAACATTGCAGAAGAGAATATGCAATCCAGAAGTAGAGGTGTAATTTTGATGGCATTGAGCAATAAATTTGGCTATATTTTACTTAATACTTCTAATAAAAGTGAAATGGCTGTTGGGTATGGAACCTTGTATGGTGATATGTGCGGTGGACTTGCTGTTATTGGAGATTTGTATAAAACGGAGGTGTTTGAATTGTGTAAATTTTATAATAAAGAAAAAGAAGTTATACCTATTCAAATCATTACAAAACCCCCTTCAGCCGAACTCAGACCTGATCAAAAAGATTCAGATTCATTACCCGATTATGAATTACTTGATAAAATTCTAACATTGTATATTGAAGAACGAAAAGGACCAAATGAAATTATTGCTGCTGGATACGATCAAACGGTAGTCAAAAAAATATTGCGATTGGTAAATATGAGTGAATGGAAAAGATTGCAAGCTCCTCCAGTATTAAGAGTTTCTCAAAAAGCATTTGGACCAGGTAGAAGAATGCCAATAGTTGCAAAATATTTAAATTAAGATGAAATACTACTTTACCTTTTTATGCTTTGTTATAACCTTCTCCTGTTTTTCGCAACGCTTGTATTTACATGATATTGAAAATGGAAATTATAAATCATATGATATTGGTGAAAAAATTGATCTTGTATTATTTGACTCAATCAAAAATGTGAAGGGTACAATCACGGGTTTTCAGGCAGATGGAATTGTGATAAATGATACTTCAATAGTAAAGTTATCTCAAATTGCAGGTTTGCTTAAACATACGGGTAAATATACTGTGGGTAGGGTTTTATTAATTGTACTTGGCTCATACATGATGGTAACAGGTCTAATTTATGCTATAGCCGGTGTAAGTTTAATAGCACTTAAAGAACCCTTTGGAGGCATTATGATTGGTGTAGGAGCTGTTTTAGGCGTAGGCGGATTAGCAGTTGTAAATAAACAAGTAAAAAAAGCTAGAGGAAGTGATACACTATTAAAGAATAACGATAAAATAACGTATCGGTTGTTTGTTGAATAAACCTATTCTGGCTCAAATTCCAATTCGTTTTTATCATTTTGTTGCTCTTTTATGTTTTCATCTTTTTCCAATCCAAGTTCTTTTCGCCATAGTTTTTTAACCTCTTCTTTTTCTTGTTTGAGCTCTTTTTTTACTTGCTCGCGTACTTGTTTTTTGTCGTAGCTAAATGTAATATTTTCTGCTGGTCCTTTCATGGCAATGTACAAGTATGTGCCATTTTCAAGATTTTCTTCTTCAAATTCATTGTTTCGTTGGGCATACTTTTTTGCCAATACATCACTAAGTTTTATTTTTAAATGATAGTCAACATAATTATCAAACGTATGCGTACCTGCAATATTTATATTTAAGGCATTGTTTTGCATATCCATTGTTGGAATCGTTATCACTTTGTTTTTAATTTCAATCTTATTTTTTAAATCGGCAAATTTTACGTTTCGCAAGTCTTCTATATTAATATACTTAGCTAATGCCTCCATTGGTTGGTATTGAATCAGTTGCCCATTGGTTATATGTACAGTTCCCAATGCATATAATTTATCCAAGTCACATTCCAATGTTGGACTCCACACACCTAACACATCCATGTTAGCAGTCATATTTCCACGTATATGCGCAGCTGTAATTTCCGTTTGTCCAAAGTTGGCACATTGTCTAAAGAGTTCGTTTATATCTACTTGTGTACAATTAATAGTTGATGTAACTAAAAATCGTCCATCTGCAGCATTCTCAATTTGGCCTTTTACTTTAAGTTGACCTTTCATTGTTTCGCAAAACATGTTTTGGGTTTCTATTTTTTTACCACTCCAATTTATATTACCCTTTATATTTTTGGCGTTAAATTCATGATAATCCAATTGGTTGATGTTAAGTGCAGCATTTACTGTAATATTTTGTGGTAGTGTAAATGTATTGGTTTTAGTAGTTGATGGAATTGGTAAAACAAGGTGTTGCAAATTAATATAATTGGAATTGTATTGTAAATTGGCAATGAGGTTTTGGTTTTCGGAAAATAGATATGGAACAATATTTTGTAAACTACCCTTTAGTTGAATATCAGATTTGTTGATACTTGCTGTTAAATTATCAATGATAAGATCTTTATTGTTGAGCGAAAATTTGGTTTTAAGTTGTTCTATGCTTTTTTCACCATTGAAAAAGACAATATTGTTGGCAATGCACTCAATAGTTCCAGCAGTTTGACTATTAAGCAACCCTTTTTGGGTACTTAATTCATGGATATTCCCTTCTACTGCAAGATCAATACTTAACTCACCTTCTGCTTTGGTAATCCATTTACTTTCTGTAAAAGCAATCAAATCTGTTAATGTTGTTTTTCCTTTTAGCACCATGCTTAAGTTGGGATTACTAAAATCTCGTATGTTTAAGGAACCCTCAAAATGACCATTGCCTAATTTAAACCGCAATGATGGTAATAATACATAACTAGATTGAGCAGTATGGTTACTGCCATTGCTAAATTCTCCTTTGCATTGAATATTGGTGATGGCTGTCTTTTCTGTACTAGCTTCAAGTTTGCCATCCGTAATACCAAATTGCAATTGGATTGCAGGCTGTTCCTTGTTTGATGCATTCCCTTTAATGCTTCCATTAAAATAAATGGACCCTGTGCTTTTATACCCTGAAATGGAATGGCTCATATTGCCTGGTACTAATTCAAGCAAATCTGTAATCGCTATTTTTTGTGCATTGAATTTAAGGTCTATTGCAGTAGTTTTTTGAGTGTTGGCAATAGATCCTATGAAGGCTAACTTTAAATCTCCCAATGCAATATTTCCTTTTTCAATGGTATAACGTGACTGACTTTCATCTATGTTAAGTCCCAAATCAAGTTCTACTTTTTTATTTTTAAGATAGGTAACGGTATTTGATGTTAGTGTATGAATAAATACGGAGCCATTTGCACTTATTTTTTCTTTCTTACCTTTAAAATCTCCTGATAATATTAAGTTATCTGCTCTCAAATGATACTGTTGCTGTGAAGCTAAGTTGTCATATGCTAGTGTCATATGTTGCAATTTAATGCGTTTCAGTTCTAACAATAAATCAGCACTTGGTTCATTTGTTGGTTTTAATATGAGGTAATTGGGAGTGTTTTTGGAGTCGATAAACAAATTACAACTTCCGCTATCTATTTCTATAAGTTTTATATTGTAACGTTTGGTAAGGATATCGTTTATATTAAAAGCAATAAAAACGCGTTTCGCTTTCAATAAAAATTGTTTTGGACGAATAGGATCTACAATTTCTACATCTCTAAACACTAAACTTACCTTAGGAAACTGCTCTAAAAAAGTGATATCAATACCACTTACGGATATTGGTGTGGATAGTTGTTCGTTTAGTTGTTTCACCACAAATTGTTTGATGCTATCACGTGATAGCCAAACAAAACCAATTAAAACAATACCCAAAACTAGGAGGGAGGTAAGGCTGATAAGCAGAATCTTTATACTTTTTTTCATTTTTTTTACTGTGGCAATTTATGAATTTCAAGACGTTACAAAATACTTTCAAAAATATTTAACGCTACAGTTTGTTTTTTCATATACCCTCTTATCTTTGCCCTCCCGTTAACAAAACAATGGAGGCATAGCTCAGCTGGTTCAGAGCATCTGCCTTACAAGCAGAGGGTCCTTGGTTCGAATCCAAGTGTCTCCACACTAAAAGGGTTACAAACGATAGTTGTTTGTAACCCTTTTTTAGTTTTACAAAAGTTAAGTAGAGAGTAGTATACAATAGCGTCAATTTTTTTGATGGTACCATAAAAAAAGCGGAGTAATACATACTCCGCTTTTTGGTTAAGAATCTTTATTTTTAGTTGCTGCTTTGTTCAGCGTATGCTTCAATTGGCAAACAAGCACAAATTAAATTACGGTCACCGTGGGTATTGTTTACACGACCCACTGTTGGCCAAAACTTATTGGCACGTACATAAGGCAAAGGAAACGCTGCTTCTTGTCGGCCATAAGCATGGTTCCAATTATCTGCTGTAACCATACTTGCTGTATGTGGTGCATTTTTAAGCAAATTATCAGCTTTGTCAGCAGTTCCATTTTCAATCGCTTTCACTTCATTTTTGATAGCAATCATCGCATCACAAAATCTGTCAAGCTCTGCTTTGGATTCGCTTTCAGTTGGCTCAATCATTATGGTACCAGCTACAGGAAAACTCATTGTTGGTGCATGGAAACCATAATCCATTAAACGTTTAGCAATATCTTCAGCCTCTACTCCAGTAGCTCCTTTAAATACTCGGGTATCTAATATCATTTCGTGAGCGCAACGTCCTTTGCTTCCAGTATATAAAATTTGATAATGTTCTTCCAAACGTGCTTTGATATAGTTAGCATTTAAAATGGCATACTTGGTTGCGTTTTCCAATCCTTCGGTTCCCATCATGCGGATGTATGCGTATGAGATTAATAAGATAGAAGCACTTCCCCAAGGCGCGGCACTTACGGCACTCATTGATTGAGCACCACCATTCATGTCAACAACGGAGTGACCTGGTAAAAAAGGAACTAAGTGTTTTGCAACACCAATGGGTCCCATACCTGGCCCACCGCCACCGTGTGGTATACAAAATGTTTTATGTAAATTTAAATGGCATACATCAGCTCCAATTGCTGCAGGGCTGGTTAAACCAACTTGTGCATTCATGTTTGCACCATCCATGTATACTTGTCCGCCATGGTTATGAATCATGCTACATATATCAATAATATTCTCTTCGAATACACCATAAGTTGATGGATACGTAACCATTAAACAAGCTAAGTTATCTTTGTGTTCTGCTGCTTTTGCTTTTAAATCCTCAAAATCGATATACCCATTTTCCAATGTTTTGGTAACAACTACTTTCATTCCCGCCATTACAGCACTAGCAGGGTTGGTACCATGGGCCGATGAAGGTATTAAAGCAATATTACGGTGAGATTGTCCGATAGATTTAAAGTATTCTCGTATGACCATTAAACCTGCATATTCTCCTTGAGCACCAGCATTGGGCTGTAAACTCATACCTGCAAAGCCTGTTACTTGTTGTAAATACTCCGAAAGTTCATTAAAAATTTGGGTGTATCCCTTAGCCTGGTTACGAGGAATAAATGGATGCAATTGACCAAAACCGGGCATGGTAACCGGAATCATTTCTGCAGTTGCATTTAGTTTCATGGTGCAACTTCCAAGTGCAATCATAGAGTGGCACAATGATAAATCTTTTGCTTCTAAGGACTTAATATAACGAAGCATTTCGTGTTCGCTGTGGTAAGAATTGAATACTGGATGAGTCATAAAGTCACTTTTACGAGTAAGTGTATTTGGCCAATTGGTATTCATTTCTGAAACATTCAATGAAACGGGTTTGCCTGTCAATTCTTTTACGAGTGTTTCAATATCTGTGAGGGTATGCGTTTCGTCAATTGACAAACGAATATGTGTAGCATCAACTTTATTGATATTGATTTCAGCTTTTTCGCAAGTGGCTTGTAACCTATTAGCATCTTCAACTTCAATTGTAATTGTACCAAAATAATTTTTGCTTATTACTTTCAGTCCGTTAGCAGTTAATGTTTCTGCTAATAATTTTGTTAACCCATGTACACGGCCAGCAATAGCTTGTAGGCCTTTTGGACCATGGTATACGCCATACATACCAGCCATTATAGATAATAATACTTGTGCGGTACAAATATTGGAAGTTGCTTTTTCACGTTTAATATGTTGCTCGCGTGTTTGCAAAGCCATACGCAAGGCTGAATTGCCTTGGCTATCAATAGACACTCCTATTAACCTGCCTGGCATTTGGCGTTTGTATGCATCTTTGGTTGCAAAAAATCCTGCATGCGGCCCACCGTAACCCATTGGCACACCAAAACGTTGAGCCGAACCCACAACTGCGTCTGCTCCCCATTCACCTGGAGGTGTAAGCATAGTTAAGGATAACAAGTCAGCAGCAACTGCAACAAGCACGTTGGCTTGTATTGCTTTTGCCATAAACTCGCTGTAGTCATTTATTTCTCCATCACCAGCAGGGTATTGAACCAATGCACCAAAGTAGGTTTCATCTAATACAACCGTATTGTGGTTGCCAATTACCAACTCTACTCCAATAGGTTCGGTTCGTGTTTTTAATACATCAATAGTTTGAGGAAAACACAATTCAGAAACAAAAAACTTAGTAGCATTGTCGTTTTTAGCTTCGGCATGCAACATATGCATGGCTTCGGCAGCAGCAGTACCTTCGTCTAACAAACTGGCATTGGCAATTTCCATTCCAGTTAAATCAATTATCATGGTTTGATAATTCAATAATGCCTCTAATCGTCCCTGTGCAATTTCTGCTTGGTAAGGAGTATAAGCGGTATACCATCCTGGGTTTTCGAAAATATTGCGCAATATTACCAATGGTGTATTGGTGCCATAATAACCTTGACCTATAAAGTTTTTATATAATTTGTTTTGAGCAGCAACGCTTCCTAATAATTGAAGTAATTCAACTTCAGTCATTGGTTCGGGTAATTGCATGCGCTGTTTTAAGCGAATGTGAGCAGGAATGGTTTCGTCAATAAGATGATCTACCGAAGCCACACCTATTTTATTCAACATCGACTCTGTGTCGTTTTTCATGGATGAATTATGGCGGTAGATGAATTGGTCTTTATAATGAGCGTTGATTTGCATATATTAAGATTGTTTTTATGTTAAATAAAGTGGTGCGAAGCTAATTATTTTAAGTAAAGCCACAAACTGATAAATAGTCATATTTTTGTTTGTGTTACTCTCTTAAAAATTGATCAATAAATAAAAGATTAAACATAAATCCTTTTATATTCGTTTTAAAAATTTAAATAATATTTATGAACAAGTTAACAGTTATCATTTCACTTATTGGTATTTTTTCATTTACCCATATACATGCTCAATCAACTGCTGAAGAAGACGCCATCATTGGTGTATGGGAATCTGGAAGCGGAAAAGCCCGCATCAATGTTATCAAATCGGGTAAATATTATTATGGCCGAATAGTTTGGCTCAAAGAACCCATTGATCCAGCAACTGGAAACCCAAAAGTGGATAAAAACAATCCGGATGAAAGCAAACGTACTGTGCCATTATTGGGTTATCGGATGTTGAGCAGTTTTGAATTTAAAGGAAATAATTTATGGGAAGATGGAACCATTTATGACCCAGAAAGCGGAAGCACCTACAATTGTAAAATAAATTTAGAAGATAAAAACACCATGAATATCCGCGGATTTATTGGCATCTCTGCTTTTGGCAGAACGGATGTTTGGAAAAGATTGGAAATGAAAAAGAAATAGTTACACATGAAAAAAAAGATTGTATTCCTGCTTTTTTCTTTTTCTTTTATGTCATCCTATTCTCAGATAGCTGATACTTCATTAACTGCAAAAAAATTACAATACAGCAAATTTATTGATACCAGCTATAATCAAAGAGGTACTATATTTTTTGCGACAATCCCTATTCTCAATTTTACAACCGTTGATATTGCATTAAACAATATTTTAACGAACCAAGCTGCCTCCAGAGTTGGAAAATTTAATTTTATGATAGGCCTTGGAATTGAAACAAGGTGGAAATGGTTTGCAATGAGTGTAGAATCCGATTTTGGGTCTCAAAACCATACCAATGCTAAGTATGATTTAAGGTCAACTATGTTAGTAACCAGCATTAATACCAAATATTATGTAGTGAAAAAAAAAGATATTGGAGGTATCTATCCATTTTTGGGAATTACTGTTCTCGATCAATCAGTTTACCTTACAGACCTGAATACAACAGCTGATATCAATGGATTATTTACCCAATCGGGTGCGGTTAATATGAGTTTGGCTACAGGTTTTGTTAATATGGGTGTTGGATTTGATATATTAGATTTTACAAAAGAACATTCTTTTTATATGAACTGTAAAATGGGATATCGACACAATATAGG
This sequence comes from Bacteroidia bacterium, assembly GCA_044353855.1. GTDB lineage: Bacteria > Bacteroidota > Bacteroidia > UKL13-3 > UKL13-3 > UKL13-3. The sequence goes on along the minus strand of JBILBF010000002.1, from coordinate 475,121 downwards.
CAGCTCTATTGATAATAAATGGTATGTGAACGAAAACATACCTCTAAAAGGTGCGCCAACAGAAAGATTAAATGCAGTGTATATTCAATTTTCTGTGGGAGTTTCTTTAAATCAAAAATCAACTAAACAGTTGCGGATGATGTACTCATAATTGAATGTGAATTAAGGACTAACCAAATTGATACCTACCTGAAAATACAATGGATTGGTTAACGTGTTTTCCATATAATACGGCTTGTCCGAACCAATCAATCGAAGGATATCTCCTTGGTCAATATTAAAATTATAGTTTAATCGGTAACCCACTTGGAAGCTTAACCAAACAAAATCAGTAATAGCTTTTTCATATGTTACGCGTGGTCTAATTTCTGCTCTCCTTAATTCCAAATCATTATACGCTGGATTGAATGAATCCCCTATTGTTCGATTAACCATGCTGTAACTATTTCCTTCTAATTCATACCCTAAAAACAACAAATTTCTTGGGTTAAAAGATCTTCTAAATGCCACTCTTGAAGGGAAAACAGCTTCGATTCCCCATTTTCTGTTTTGGAAAGTATGATTGAATAAAATCAAAGGTAAATAACCCTTGGCTCCTGGTCGGTAACTATGGGAAAAACCAACGGCAAACATGGATAAATCATTGCGTTTCCAACCAAAAAATCCTGCTGCTGTGATTTTTGGTTTGATAAGATATTCTCCAATTTTAGTATCACTTAAATTGTAATCACCATTAGCATCTGCTGATCCAAAAAACAAGATAAAATGGCGTTCATTAAGAGGCTTAAAAATGGTAGTATTTAAACCCATTGTTGTTAACCCTCTAGCTTCTAAATTTTGAGTTACATAATTAGTGGAAGTGTAGGAACTCATATTATAACCGTTTCGCCAATACGTTCCACCAAGGTTTATGAGCCATTTTGTATTGGATAAAACGGGCACATTGGCAACCAATCTTAATCCCCCAGAACGGTTAATGGAAGCAGTTCCTAGTTTGTCAGAGCTAACAGTAGCATAAGGGTCCATATTGGAAAAGGTATGCCCACTTTGATAATCATAAGCTATTGTAATGAGTTTATTTGGACTTAAGCCTAGTACTTTGGATGTACAATATCTCTTGGTACCTTCAGCTATTCCCATATCCGAAAATTGGCTATAGTCTACTTGTTCTTCTTGTGTTGAATCTTGTTGAGCACATACATATTGGCCAAACAATAAAAATAAAATACCTAGGTAAAAAAATCTCATTTACAATTGGTTTAAAAAATGGAACAAACGATACATAATATTAAAGTCACAATCTATACTACTTACTGGTAAAAAACAATGAGGTAAAAAAGCAGTGCCTATTTTTCAATCACTTCATACATATCACCTCTTCTATCTTTCCAATTTAGCACAGTACCTGTATTGCGAGCCCTTTCAATAGCTGCCAAATCCAAATCGGCAATTACAATGGTTTCAATATTGGTGCTGCATTCACCAGCAATAGCATCAGGTGGAAAAGCAAAATCACTGGGCGTGTAAATCCCAGATTGAGCATAGTTAATATCCATATTATCTACCGATGGAATATTACCAATAGTTCCCGCTGTAGCCACATAAATTTGGTTTTCGACAGCACGGCTTTGTGCACAAATTTTTACCCGCAAATGCCCATGTTTTTCATCTGTGCTAAAAGGTACAAATACTATCTTAGCACCTTTTTGGCAAGCAATACGAGTCATCTCCGGAAACTCAACATCATAACAAATATTGATAGCTACTTTACCACAATCGGTATTAAATACTTTAACCTCATTACCTGGGCGCACTCCCCACCATTTAGCTTCGTTGCTGGTAATGTGAATTTTGTATTGCTTTTCATACGTTCCATCGCGCTTAAACAAGTAACTTATATTGTATAAATTATCGTTTTCTACTTGCAAATGTGTACCCGCAATAATATTGATATTGTATTCCATCGATAATCTTGAAAACAAGGCAATATAGTCTTCAGTGTATTCATCTAATTTACGAATACTATCCTCTGGGCTCATGCTTTTGTATTCATGCAATGAAAGCAATTGAGTGGTGAATAATTCAGGAAATAAGGCAAAATCTGATTTGTAATTGGAAGCTACATCGGTAAAATATTCGCACTGCTGGGCAAACTGTTTAAATGATGTTATTTTACGAAGTTCATATTGGATACAACATACTCGAACCTTTTTCATTAACACACTACGCTCTCTAGTTTCCGGAGTATAATCCAAATTAATCCACTCAAGTAGTGTTGCATATCCTTCACTTTCGGTATCATCGGGTAAATAATCTTTGATGATGCGCTGAATGGTAAATCCCTGGCTCAACTGAAAAGTCAGCACGGGGTCTTTTATCTTTTTATCGATTACACGTTTTACGTAAGCACGTACACCAAAATCTTCACTGTGTTTGTGGTAATTGGGTAACCGTCCACCAATTAAAATAGCTTTTAAGTTTTTGTCAACACACAATTGTCTGCGCATATCATATAAACGCCTGCCAATTTTTAGGCCTTGGTAATCGGGGTGTACCATTACTTCAATTCCATACAAGGTATCACCTTCTTCATCGTGGTTGGTGATAAAGCCATTGTCGCAAATTTCTTTCCATGTATGGTCATCATCATATTCATCCCAACTAATAATTAGGCTTGTAGCCGAACCTACAATTTCTCCTTCATACTCAATAATCTGCATGCCATCCGGAAAGTTTTTTACTTGACTTTCTAACATTTCGTATGTCCAAGGTTCTGTTTCAGGAAAACAGATTTTGGAAAGCTTGATGATTTCATCAAAGTCGCTTTTTTCAGCTAATCGTTCAATCAACTTTGGCTTCTTAGACGAACGCCTTTTCATATTATTCGGTTTTGTATTCACGTTGCGAATTTAAGCGTCAAAGGTATCAATTTGTATTAATTGATGATAATGCAGTAGTTTGCTACAAATTTTTACACGAAATGAATACGCAAGAAATCATTGAACATATTTGGAACAACCGCGAGTTATTGAAAGAAACATCATCTCAACAAGCAATAAGAGATGTTATTGAATTACTCGATAAAGGCAAATTGCGAACTGCTGAGCCAACAGGAACTGGATGGCAAGTAAACGATTGGGTTAAAAAAGCAGTGATTTTATATTTTCCCATTCAACAAATGGAGACGATAGAAGTTGGTCCGTTTGAATTTCATGATAAAATGAAATTAAAGAAAAATTATGCAGAACAAGGTGTGAGAGTTGTTCCACATGCTGTTGCAAGGTATGGTGCGTTTTTGCAAAGGGGTGTTATTTTGATGCCTAGTTATGTGAATATTGGCGCTTATGTAGATGAAGGAACAATGGTGGATACATGGGCTACAGTAGGTAGTTGTGCACAAATTGGCAAACACGTGCATTTAAGTGGAGGCGTTGGTATTGGTGGTGTGTTAGAACCCGTACAAGCCGCTCCAGTTATTATTGAAGATAATTGTTTTATAGGTTCGCGTTGTATTGTGGTAGAAGGAGTGAGGGTAGAAAAAGAAGCTGTACTTGGTGCTGGAGTTACATTAACGATGAGTACCAAAATTATTGATGTATCTGGTGATGAACCAATAGAATATAAAGGTGTTGTTCCACCTCGTTCGGTTGTTATTCCCGGTAGTTATACCAAAAAATTTGCTGCAGGAGATTTTCAAGTTCCGTGTGCTTTAATTATTGGCAAACGTAAGGCTTCAACGGATACTAAAACTTCGTTGAATGATGCGTTGAGAGAATATAATGTTGCTGTGTAAAGGATGGATGTTGGAGGATAGAGGATAGAGGATAGAGGATAGAGGATAGAGGATAGAGGATAGAGGATAGAGGATAGAATAATTCGAATGTTAATATTTTAAGGTATGATAAAATCTTACAAGGACTTAGATATTTGGAAGCTTTCGTTTGAGTTGGCAATGGATATATTTTGGTTGACACGGAAGTTTCCGAAAGAGGAAGTTTATTCGCTTACTAGCCAAATTGTAAGATCATCCCGTTCTGTATCCGCAAATATTACAGAAGGGTGGGCAAAACGGAATTATGAGAAAATATTCAAACAGCATTTAATCGATTCTTTGGGTTCAAATATTGAAACATATAACTGGTTAGACTTTGCAAAAGAGTGCAACTATATTTCGGATGACGAACACAAAAAACTAACGGATAAAATAGACACAATAAGTAAAATGATAACAAAGCTTCACCAAAATTGGATAAATTGAATTTTTTATCTATTCCCCATTATCAAATCACAAATGACAATGCATCCAATTTCTAACGTCCAACCTCTAACATCAAAGGCCTTGCGAATAGGATTCGATGCAAAAAGAGCATTTAATAATGGAACAGGGCTAGGAAACTATGCACGTTTTGTGATTAATGGAATGTTAAAACATTTTCCTCAGCATGAATATTTTTTGTTTACTCCAACTATTTCGGCTGCATTTGAACATTTTTATGATTCAACACCCAATGTAAAATTGATTACTCCCGATAGTTTGTTAGGAAAAACGTTTCCCTCTTTTTGGCGAACCTATGTAATTGCAGAAATGTGCAATGAATTAGAGTTGGATGTTTTTCATGGATTAAGCAACGAACTGCCAGTTGGCATCGAACAATTTAAAGGTCAGAAATTGGTTACCATTCACGATTTAATTTTTTTACGTTATCCCAATTATTATAAAAATATTGATCGTTATATTTACACCCGAAAGTTTAAATATGCCTGTGCAGAGGCCGATACTATTATTGCAACAAGTCTTCAAACACAAAACGATATTGTCCATTACTTTGGAACTGCCCATTCGAAAATTGCAGTAGGTTATCAAAATTGTAGCGAACTGTTTGATCAGCCTACAATGGCACATTTAATTAAGGAAGTAACAAACACCTATCATTTACCCGAACAATACATATTGTGTGTGGGTACAATTGAACAGCGTAAAAATCAGTTAACCGTGCTAAAAGCATTTCACCAATTGCTACATCCAACGTGTAAGTTGGTTTTTATTGGTAAACAAACAGCATATGCATCCGAGTTAATAGAATATTGTAACCAACATCAACTTACAGATGCAGTTATTTTTTTACAAGATATTCCATCCCAACTTTTGCCAGCAATGTATCAACTAGCATCTGCATTTGTGTATGCATCCGAATTTGAAGGATTTGGGATTCCTGTTTTGGAAGGCTTACGCAGTAATATTCCAGTTATTGTTGCTAATGCATCCAGTTTGCCTGAAGTAGGAGGGGAGTATGTATTGTATTTTGAACCAACGGATTTTATTGGGTTATCCAATCAACTTAAAAAAGTGCTCCATACATTTCCTCAAAAAGAAGGATTGGCAACCTATCTTCAAAAATTTGACACCCAACAGTTGATGGTTGAACTAGAGCAGCATTACCACAATGGAGTTACCCACATTTAACGTGTGTATTTAAGAGTGGTCAACTACAAAAGAAAATGTATTTTCGTTTCGTTAAAAAATAATGAGCTGTGACACAAGAACCACAAATAAGAAAAAGACGTAAAGTATCCTATTTAGCTTCCATCATTAGTATCTCAATGGTACTTTTTATGTTGGGTTTGTTTGGTATTATTTTGATTAATGGAAATAAATTGTCAAATCATTTATTAGAAAATTTTCAATTAACCATCTTTTTTAGAGAGGATGCTTCTGCTATCGAAATCAAAAAAATAACGGCACAAATAGAAACAGGTACTTATACCAAAAAAGTAGTTTATGTCAGCAAAGAAGATGCGGCTAAACAATTTGCAGCTGAAATAGGACAAGATTTTGTAAGTTTTTTAGGGTTTAATCCATTACTGCCTTCAGTTGAGTTGTTTGTTAAAGCAACATATGCAAATGCAGAAAGTATTCAGCAAATTGAAACTGAAATTAAACGCAACAAAGCTGTTCAAGAAATTGTATACCAAAAAAGCATTATCGAAGAAATACATAAAAATATTAATACGATAGGTGCTATTTTAATTACCATCTGCGGTATTTTTTTAATTATAGCAGTAACCTTAATTAACAATACGATCAGGTTAAATTTATATGCTCGTAGGTTTATCATTAAAAGCATGCAAATGGTAGGTGCCACACATTGGTTTATTATTCGTCCGTTTGCAATAAAATCTATCTTACATGGGTTATATGGTGGTTTGTTGGCAATTGTATTGTTAGCAGGATTATTATACTGGATTCCGTTTTTTATACCTAATATACAATCGTTGTATGACAATACACAGTTTGCAATATTGTTTTTGGTTGTTATTATTGTAGGCATCATTATCAGTATGGTGAGCAGTATGATAAGTACCAATAGGTATTTAAGAGTTAAAATTGACGATTTATATTAACGAACAACAATTTATGTCAGATAAAAAAGCAACAATCAAACAAGCAGCTGCTTCAGCAAGTCAAAAATCCGATACGCAATCGTTTGCCTTTGGCAAAGAGAATTATGTATTAATGGGAATTGGCTTGGTTATTATTATTCTTGGTTTTTACCTTATGGCAGGTAAAGAAGATATATATAGCACAACCAAACTTACCATTGCACCTATTTTGGTGTTGGGAGGTTTTGCGTTTGAAATACTAGCCATTATGCGTAAATCAAAAGACTAATCTTTTTGTATGAGCATTTTTCAAGCAGTAATCCTAGCTATTATAGAAGGACTCACTGAATTTTTACCCGTTTCATCAACAGGGCATATGATTATTGCCTCAAGTATGATGGGTATTCAATCCAATCATTTTGTCAAAGTGTTTACCGTTGCTATACAATTAGGTGCCATTCTTTCGGTGGTTGTTTTGTATTGGAAAAAGTTTGTGCAAAGCTTCCAGTTTTACATCACCCTGTTGGTTGCCTTTATTCCGGCTGCAATTTTTGGCAAATTGTTTAATGATCAAATTGATGCTTTGCTCGAAAATGCATTGGTAGTAGGTATTACTCTATTTTTAGGGGGTATTGTATTGTTGTTTATGGATAAATGGTTTAGTCAAACCCAAACCAACGATGAACTAACCTATCCGAAAGCTTTTAAAATTGGCCTGTTTCAGGTTGTAGCCATGATTCCGGGAGTATCTCGTTCAGCTGCAACTATCATTGGTGGTTTGCAACAAAAACTATCTCGTAAAGCAGCTGCAGAGTTTTCATTTTTTTTGGCTGTACCAACCATGTTTGCAGCCACCGTGTATAAGTTGTATAACTATATAAAAGAAGGAAACGTTTTTGGTACAGATGAACTTACAGCATTAGCAGTAGGCAATATTGTAGCTTTTATAGTAGCCTTAATTGCCATCAAAGGATTTATACATTATGTAACCAAATATGGATTTAAACTATTTGGCTGGTACCGCATAGGAGTTGGTCTAATGATTATAGTGTTGTATGGTTTAGGGTTTAATTTGCAAGTTATATAAGATGTATAAAAACTAAACGGCTCATAATGAAGATACGTTTGCCGATTTGCTAAGTTTTTTTTGTCAAATAGTTGCCCAAATCAAAAACTGGTTTATTTTTGCACCCTCGTTAACAAAAAAACTATTTGCGTTAACAATGATTCAGTAGCTCAGCTGGTAGAGCATTACACTTTTAATGTAGGGGTCCTGGGTTCGAGTCCCAGCTGGATCACAAAAAAAGCTCCGCATACTTGCAGAGCTTTTTTTATGTTAATGAGTTAAATATTTTAACTTACCTACTTCACCTTACAACAATCTTCAACATGAGTATGGTTATTTGATATTTTTGGACTCACATAAGGAATACCTATATTGAGACCACGCAAAATAAATAGGCAACCAATGATAATGGCAAATACGGGTGTAAAACGGTTTATGCTACTGCGAATGGATGCGGATATAAACTGCCCTAAAACTGAAATACCAAACATCATTGGAAATGTACCTAATCCGAACAGTGCCATAAACAGTGCACCTTCCAATACACTTTGTGTTGCTACCGATCCTATTAAACCTATGTATACAAATCCACAGGGTAACAATCCATTGAGGAGACCAATCAAAAATAATGCAGGGTATGATTTGGTGTGAAATAATTTTGCTGCAACGTGTTGTTTGAGCATTGAAAATGGATTCCCCACTATGGAGTGTAAAAAATTAGTGGAGGCTATTACACCCAAAATAATGATAATACCTGCCGCTATACTAATACTTTGTTGAAGTCCTGCTAACTTTAACCCTAAGCCAAAAGCACCAAGCAATGCACCTAAAATGCAATACGTAACAATGCGCCCCAAATTATAGATACATTTACTCCCTAATTTTGCAGCAAGTGTTCGACCAACTGTTGGAGTTGCCAGAGCAATTGGGCCACACATACCGGCACAATGAAAGCTGCCAAGTAATCCAGTAATAAAAGCTGTTACAAAAATCATTGAATGATAAACTGTTTTTCGGATGCCATTAACTTACCCCCAAGGCTCCATTCAAACGTTGCTTTCCAAGGACCTTTACCCAATTGTGCAATTGAATATACAAATACACCTCCGTGAGGCAATTCAAAAGGTACGTTAAAATCTAACAGTTCATTGGACGGCCTATACAATAAAAGCTTGCCTGATAATATGGTTTCTGCATCAGCGGTAAACGTAAGTTGTTTGTTAACCGTATCAACCAATATACTAGGATGAACAGTTGCTCCTAAAGCAAACTTATTAATCTCATCTTGATACCGAATGCCATTTTCGTAATAATTTTCATCCACTAAATCTATTTTTTGCATGCTAATGCGGTATACCATTACAATAATAAATACCATAAATAAGCCTGCAAAAAACACCAATTTATGTCCCCAGTTTAATTTCATTAGTTGTATATTAATTAAGTTAGTCGTTATTATAAAAAAGCAAATAATCTTATTTTACAGGTGCAACAAAATTGGTTTTAAGTGTATTTGTTAAGATACCGTTGTTATATACTTCAATTGTTGTTTCTGTATTATTGGCACTAATATTTTTTTGTGGAATGATGATAAAAAATGAACCCTTTACCAATGCATCTTCGGCTAATAAAAACTGTGAACTATCTCGGTCAACCATTTTTAAATGAGCATTTGCTGGTGATATAACTTTTATATCAATTGTATTATCGGTAAACGTTTTATTTACAACTTCAAAATTATACATATTGCTAATATTGCCCTCACTTTGTTCTTGAAACAGCATTCCTGGGGTGCGCAATACCGTTGCATCAATAGCTTTTCGTGTGATGAGCAAATAACTTAGTACGCCCACCAACAAGGCAAGAATAGACATATAGGCAATGCTTCTGGGTGTAATTTTATTTACCTTACCCGTTGTCATTTCTTCTTGTGAAGCATACCGAATCAATCCTTTAGGCTGATGTGTTTTTAGCATTACATCATTGCACTCATCAATACATGCCGTACAATTAATACATTCTAATTGTGTTCCATTTCGAATATCAATTCCAGTTGGACACACTTGCACACAACGATGGCAATCTACACAATCACCTAAATGTTGTTCAACTCCTTTTTTGCGAAACCCACGAGGCTCGCCTCTGATAAAATCATAGGCAACAACAATGGAGTTTTTATCTAACATCAGTCCCTGAAGCCTTCCATAAGGGCATACCACGATGCAAATGATTTCCCTGAACTTAGCAAAAACTGCATAAAACACAGTAGAAAAAATGAGCAGCGCAACAAATTTTCCCATATGTTCCAAAGGGCCATCGGTAATTAATTTTTTTACTTCATCAATTCCAATTACATAACTTAAAAAAGTATTCGCAATCCATACAGCGAGTATAAAAAACAGCACATGTTTACTCGATTTTTTAATAATTTTTTCGGTATCCCATTCTTGGTTATCTAGTTTTTGTTGTGCCTTAAAATCGCCTTCAATCCAATATTCTATTTTGCGAAATAGCATTTCCATAAAAATTGTTTGAGGGCACGCCCAACCACAAAATACACGCCCAAACACTACTGTCCAAACAATTATAAAAACCACAAAGGTGAGCATGAGTAAAGCAAAAAGGGGTAAGTCTTGTGGCCAAAAGGGTATGCCTAAAATGATAAATTTACGTTCAAGTATATTCAATAATAAAACAGGATGACCATTGAGTTGAATAAATGGACCAGCAAACAACAATGCCATTAAAAAGATGCTAAACCAAGTTCTGCCTGTATAAAGCGGTCCTTTCGGTTTTTTGGGATATACCCAATTGCGATCGCCACCTTTATCTATTAAAGATAGATGATTGCGGTATTCTTCTCCATCTGCAACTGTTGTTTGCTGGTTCATTATTTTTTTATTGAGTACGCATCGTTGAGTTAACGGCAGCTATTGTTGAATCGGCTGCGGTTGTAACTTTAACTCCTTGGGGTGCTTTACCTCCTGCAGGATTTGTGCCTTGTAGTGTGAGTATAAAACTAGCAAGTTGTTGCATTTGTCCTCCATTTAAGGAGTTTTGCCAAGCAACCATCCCTTTCGAAGGTACACCATATTTAATGGTTTTGAAGATGGATTGTAAATCGCCACCATGTATCCAAAAATCGTCTGTAAGATTAGGACCTACAATACCTTCTCCATTTGCACCATGGCATACCACACACTTCGAAACATAAATTTCTTTCCCTTTATTTAATAAAGCAGCATCAGCCAATAAGACTACACTGTTTTCATCAATTAAATTTCCAGCCTTTAAAATATACGCTTGTTTTGATGCTTCGGCTTCTATCAATTCTGTTTCATATTCTTTGCTTTGAAGCGGTGCTGATTCGAAAACATGGTATACCAAAAAATAAGCAATTCCAACCACTATGGTTACACCAAAAAGTAAGTTGAACCAAAATGGAATAGGATTATTCAACTCTTTAATACCATCAAAATCATGGTCGAGTTCAATCTCTTTTTCGGCAGCCAACGGTTTTAGGCTAAGCAGTTTTTCCCAAGTCGAAACTTCATTTACTTCATCATAACTTTCGCCTAATGTTTCTTTTTTGAATACGTAAACTACTTTTTGTAATGTAATCACAAGCAGTACTAAAACAACTGCGAGGAGAGCAACGATAATCCCCAACATGACTTCGTGAAACGACACAGAAGTAGTAGAAACAGGTTGCTGTGCCATTGTTGTAGTAGCAAAGGCTAGCATTAATAGGGTTAATTTTATCTTGTTCATCGTTTTAATTATTATCAAGTGGAATATTTTTCATTTTATCGATATACTTTTTATCGGCTTTAACCACCCACCATACCAAGCCAACAAAAAAGGTAAAAAACACAATCATGGAGAAGATGAGATACCCGTCAACACCTTGGACATTTGCTAAAAATTGTTTCATATTTTTAGTTGCTTGAGGTTTGTTTTTTGATGTCGGTACCCATTCGTTGAAGGTATGCAATAACAGAAATCAGTTCTTTTTTGCTATCAATTGCTATGCCTTCCTTTTTAAGATTATCGGCAATGGCAGTTGCTTGTGTTTGCAATGCAGTATTCCCATTGTCAATTTCTGCTTGTGTGTATGGCACACCCAATGTTCTCATCGCTTTTAACTTGCTTTCGGTTGTAGTCATATCCAAATCTTGATCAGCCAACCACGAATACTGTGGCATAATACTACTAGGCGACATGCTACGAGGATCTATCATGTGGTAATAATGCCAGCTATCAGGATATTTTCCTCCTTCGCGCATCAAATCTGGTCCGGTACGTTTTGAGCCCCATAAAAATGGATGGTCATACACATATTCACCTGCTTTTGAATACTCACCCATGTAGCGTTCCGTTTCCGAACGGAATGGTCTGATCATTTGAGAATGGCAAGTGTTGCACCCTTCACGTATATAAATATCTCGTCCTTGTAATTCTAAAGGTGTGTATGGTTTTACACTAGCAATAGTTGGAATGTTTGATTTAATGGTAAACGTGGGTATCATTTCCACGGCACCACCAATGGCAATCATTACAATAGCCAATATGGTAAAGGTGATGGGTTTTTTCTCCAAAGCAGCATGCCAAAATTCACCTTTTTTAAATAATGTAGATTTTTCCAATGCAGGAGCTTCGGCCGCTTCATTAGCAATAAGCGAACCTTGTTTGATTGTTTTTACAATATTGTATACCAACACTAAAAATCCGCTTAAATATAAAGTTCCACCAACAGAACGAAGGATATGTAAGGGTAAAATTTGTATCGTTATTTTTAAAAACTCTGGATATTGAAGGGTGCCTTCGGCAGTAAATTCTTTCCACATAAGGCCTTGAGTAAATCCACTCCAATACATTGGAATAGCATAAAAAACAATACCCAATGTAGCTAACCAAAAGTGAGTATTCATTAATTGTTTAGAGTAAATAGTGGTGTTGTAAATGCGTGGAATAATCCAATACAAAATGGCAAAGGTTAATAACCCATTCCAACCCAAAGCACCAACATGCACATGGGCAACAATCCAATCGGTAAAATGGGCAATAGCATTTACGTTTTTTAAGGACAACAATGGACCTTCAAATGTTGCCATACCATAAGCGGTAATTCCTACGGCAAACATTTTTAAAATAGGCTCATCGCGCACTTTATCCCAAGCACCTCGCAAGGTTAATAAACCATTGACCATACCACCCCATGATGGAGCAATAAGCATAATGGAAAATACTACTCCTAAAGATTGTGCCCAATCGGGTAACGAGCTATACAACAAATGGTGTGGTCCTGCCCATATGTATAAAAATATGAGCGACCAAAAATGTAAAATAGAAAGTTTATATGAGTATACTGGACGGCCAGCAGCTTTGGGTAAAAAATAATACATCATTCCCAAAAAAGGTGTTGTTAGAAAAAACGCAACAGCATTATGACCATACCACCATTGTACCAAAGCATCTTGCACACCAGCATATACCGAATAACTTTTGGTTAAGCTTATTGGAAGTTCAATAGAGTTTACAATATGCAAAACAGCTACTGTAACAAATGTTGCTAAGTAAAACCAAATAGCAACATACATTTGTTTTTCTCTCCGTTTAATAATGGTACCAATCATATTGATTCCAAAGGCAACCCACACCAATGCAATCATGATATCAATTGGCCATTCAAGCTCCGCATACTCTTTGGATGTAGTATACCCTAAAGGAAGGGAAATGGCTGCAAGTAAAATAATAGTTTGCCAGCCCCAAAAGTGAATTCGGCTTAATACATCACTGAACATTCGGGCTTTGCAAAGGCGTTGTAGCGAGTAATACACACCCATAAAAATAGCATTACCCACAAACGCGAAAATGATTGCATTGGTATGCAACGGACGTATTCTGCCAAATGTAGTATATTGGTTTCCGAGGTTGGCTGCGGGTTCATAAAGCTGAATTGCTGCAAGCAATCCAACCAACATTCCTACCACACCAAAGATGATAGTAGCAATTGCGAAGTCTCTCACAATTTTGTTGTCGTAGTGGAATTTTTCAATTTGCATGGCTGTTTGTTATTAAGTAGTTTTTTTTGTGAGTTCTATTGTTTGATGATGCTAACTCATCATTCTCTTTGTTGGTGTTGTCAGCAAAGTCGTCAAATAAAATTCGAACAGATGGGGTATAGTCATCATCCATTTGCCCAGATTTTACCGACCATATAAATGCAATTAAAAAGCCAACGGCTAATAAAAAACTGCAACCTATAAGTATAATGAGTACGCTCATTGTAATCCTATTTTTTTAGCAATGAATGATGTTGAAACAGTTGTAAAGGTGATAATCGTAATGGAACTTAAAGGCATTAATATTGCCGCGAATAAAGGAGATAACGTTCCTTGAACAGCAAAACTCAATCCTATCATATTGTATAAAAGTGAGATGATAAAACTAACATGAATAATACCTAATGTTTGTTTAGAAAAACGCATAAACTGAGGTAATTTATCAAATACTGAAGCATCCATAATCACATCGCTTGCTGGCGAAAAATGCGCTGTATTTTCGGTAACGGAAATGCCCACATGAGCAGCTTTTAAGGCTCCTGCATCATTTAATCCATCACCCACCATGATTACTTTTTTACCAGTTGATTGTAACTGTTGTATAAAGTCTAATTTGTTGGAAGGCGATTGATTAAAATGTAACTGGTTTTCGGTTGAGAAATAAGTCAGCAGCTGTTTTTTTTCATTATCATTATCACCTGAAAGTAAATAGCTGCTGTATGGTTGTTGAAGCAATTGAAGAATTGATTTGAGTCCACTTCTGTATGTTTGTTGGATATCAAAATGCCCTAATACCTTACCATCTATTTTTACAAAAACAGTTGTTGTTAATGAGTTGGATTGTATTTCTGTCTGAGTTTTATCCCAAACAAATGAATGAGATCCTATAACAATTTTATGGTTGTTTATCTGAGCCGTAATTCCTTTGCCAGTTATTTCATTAACAGTTTCAACAGGTATCAATGTTGTTGGATGTAAATACGATTTTAACTTTTGGCTGAGGGGATGAATGGATTGTGAAACTGCAGCATATACCAACTGTTTTTGACAAATAGTAAGTTCTGTTCCTTGGTAAGTAATTGCCGAAGCTGAAGGCAATGTTAATGTACCTGTTTTATCAAAAACAAACGTATCCATATTGGCCATTTGTTCCACTACACTTGGAGATTTTAAGTAAAATTGATTGCGTCCTAATACGCGCATGGCTGTTCCCAAAGCAAAAGGACATGATAATGCTAACGCACAAGGACAAGCAATGATCAGCACAGCAGTAAAAGCATTGAGGGCAAGTGAAGGATTAAACACAAACCAATAGCCAGCACTAGCAAATGCTATTATCAATAATGCAATGGTAAAATAACGACTTACCGTTTGCTGAAAACTTTCGATAGCACTTTGTTGGTCTTTGGTAAATGTATCGTTGTTCCACAATTGAGTGAGGTAACTTTGTGATACTTTTTTGCACACTTCCAGCTCGATAGTTGCACCTTTTTGCCTTCCACCAGCATACACAATTTCGCCTAATACTTTTGTTACTGGTTCCGATTCACCTGTCACAAAACTAAAATCGATGTGTGCATCTCCCTTTAATAATATAGCATCAGCAGGAATGAGTTCGTTATTCCTAATTAACATTCGATCACCTATTACCAATGAATTGACGGGAATGGTAAAGTCTACATTATTTTTTAAAACAGTTACCGCAACTGGAAAATAGGATTTGTAATCTCGTTCAAAAGATAAGGTGTCAAATGTTTTTTGTTGAAACCATTTGCCTATTAGCAAGAAAAAAACCAAACCCGCATGTGTGTCAAACCAACCAATTCCGTTGCCACTGATAACTTCATACGTACTGCGTGCAAACATCACAAAAATGCCTAGCGCCAATGGAATGTCAATGCTAATAAATCGTTTTTGAATGGCTTTCCATGCAGCCTTAAAATAATCTTGAGCACTAAACAAAAACACGGGAAGCGATAAAGCTAAGTTGATGTATCCAAATAATTGTGAAAACGACTGTTTTGTAAAACTATCCAAACCAAAATATTCGGGAAAACTTAGCAGCATAATATTGCCAAAACAAAATCCAGCAACACCTATTTGATAACTAATTTTACGGTTATCTTCTTTTTTTACCTGCTTTTCTAAGTTGTGTAAACTAATGGCGGGCTCATAACCAATATTGCTTAACAACGTAACTATTTGACGTAAATTAGTTGATTCGGGATAATAACTAATATGTAGTTCCTTTTTTAGAAACTGAACTCTGGCATAGCTAATATTAGGATTGAGTTTGTATAAATGTTCTAACAACCAAATACACGAACTACAATGCATGGTAGGAATAAAGAAAATTACCTTGGCTATTGTTTCGTCTTTATAGCTTATTAATTGTTGGCATACTTTTTCATCATCTAAGTATGCAAAAGCGTTTGACGAAACGGTATTTTTTTGTGTACTGCCTGGTGTGTTTTCAATATCATAGTAACTACACATATTGTTTTGTGATAGCAGTTGGTAAACGCTTTTACAACCCACACAACAAAATTGATGATTGTCAAAAAATATACTATCTACACTGGTATCACCACAATGAAAACACGATGTTACTGAAGTAGATTTATGTGTGGTAGCCATCAGTTACTTTGTTTAATTTCGGTATCCCGTAAAAAAAGTTTGCTTAATCCTAGCTCGTTACTGTAGTCGGAAACTTTAGTAGTAGATAACATAACCGTTATGCGTTTACGAATAATTTTATATTCATCATGAACAGGGCAGGGCTTTTTCTCCGAACAATCAGTTAATCCCAAACAGCAAGAGGTAGTTATTTTATTGCCATCAATGGCCAATACAACATCCATTAAAGTTGACTTACGTTGGGTTTCCGATAACATAAAACCACCATTGGGACCTTTTGCCGATGTTAAAAAGTTTTTCTTGACAAGGTCTTGTAAAATCTTGGCGGTAAAATGCTGTGGTGCATCTAATCCTAAGGCTATTTCTTTTATTCCAACATATTTTCCATCACTGCTTCGCTGAGCAATTAAAAACATGGCGCGAATTGCATATTTACAAGCTTGTGAAAACATCGTTTATGTTAATTTGTTTTCAAAGGTAAAAACTTAATTAAATAATAAAAGACCTTTTTATCTTAATTTAGGTATTATGGTATTAACTAATTGGTGTTTAAGTATTAAAATTTATATGATTATGTTAGTTGAAGCTATTAATATTGCCCTTGACCATTATTAGCTATGCATTTATTTTACCTACAAACAATTACCAACGATTTACTTGAACTTAGTGAAGAGGAATCCAAACATGCAATAAGGGTATTGCGATTAAAAAAAGGGGATTCTATTGATTTAGTAGATGGTAAAGGCACACATGCCAAAGCTATTATTGTAGATGATAATCCTAAAAAATGTGTGCTTTCGAGTGTTAGTCAAAAACTACATACAATTGAGGAGTCAACGGGGCGCAATTATCACTTACATATACTAATAGCTCCAACTAAAAATAGTGAGCGTATGGAATGGTTTATCGAGAAAGCCATCGAAATAGGAGTGGATGAGATTACCTTTATAGAAACAACCAATAGCGAAAGAGCCAAAGTAAACATGGACCGTTGTGCCAAAATTGCGATAAGCGCTATGAAACAAAGCAAACAATGGTTTTTACCAACCATACATTCCGTTGTAAAACTCAACAGTTGGTTAAAAGACAACCAAACAGAAGGCCAGCATAATTATATTGCTTGGTGTGAAAGTGAGCAGACAGAATTATTATCCCAAAAACTAAAACAACCCAAAGTGGACAAACAATACATCACTATCATTATTGGTCCGGAGGGTGATTTTACACCAGCAGAAATTGAAGCGGCCCAACAAGCTCAGTTTAAACCAGTATCTATGGGTAAAAGTATTTTGCGAACCGAGACAGCTGCAATCTATGCTTGTGCGAGTGTAAAGACTATTTTTGGATAATAGGTTTGAGTTGCATTTGTTCAGTTATAACTGAACAAATGAATTGGTTCCTTTCAGTATATTTGACACAATGAAAAAAAGTTTTTTATTCCTATTGGTTTGTATTGGTTTTGCATTTGCACCACCAACCATCAAAATTGCCAAACTAAAATACAACGGTGGTGGAGATTGGTATGCCAATAAAACATCGTTACCCAATTTGATCAAATTTTGCAACCAAAACCTTGCAACCAATATTATACCCGAAGAAGATATTGTAGAAGTAGGCAGTCCTGAGATATTTAATTATCCTTTTGTGCATTTAACGGGTCACGGCAATATTGTCTGGAGCAATCAAGAAGCGGATAACCTGCGTAATTATTTACTAGCAGGTGGTTTTTTGCATGCCGATGATAATTTTGGTATGGATAAATTTTTGAGAAGAGAAATGAAAAAAGTTTTTCCCGAATTGGAATTTGTTGAGCTGCCATATACACATCCCATTTACCACCAAAAATATAATTTTGATAAAGGATTACCCAAAATACACGAGCACGAAGGTAAAGCACCACAAGGGTTTGGTTTAGTGTATAAAGGAAGGTTGGTTTGTTTTTATAGTTACGAATGTGATTTGGGCAATGGCTGGGAAGATGCCGATGTGTATAATGATCCTGAAACCATCCGATTAAGAGCATTGCAAATGGGAGCTAATTTGGTGCAATATGCCTTTGGCAAATAAGTTAAGGCAATTTGGGTTCGGCCGTTCGTATTAAATACCTAACCATGCCTTCGCTTCGGCCAATATCACGGTACTCACCAAAATAATAAATATCATCAGCGTTTTGCCATTGCATCCATCCCTTTTTAAAATGTTTCATTTGGCAATCAAACTCAATGGCCTTTACAGTGTGTTTAAAAGATTTTACTCCTTTTTGTGGTGCAGTTGTGTATATGCCTTTTTTGGCATTAAAAGTACCAGCATTGGCATTAAATGAATCTACTTTTAGGGTTAGTATATACTGAAATTGTGGGGAGTCAATTGGGATTTCATAATAACCTTTTCGTTTGAGTTCTTTTGCACATGCGTTACGCATAATTCCCACAAATTTATCAGACAAAAATGTTGGCGATTCGTTGTTTATCGTAATTTTTACTGAATATTTTTTTGATTTTCCATCGTCAATTTTGGATCGAAACCAGTACCGCTTATTGCACCCATTGAGTAACAATAAACACAAAAAGATGCTAAGACTGTTTCGAATAGAATAATGCATGCCAAAAAGGAAGTCGCAAATTATAAAATATTCGTTTGCTTTGCTAGATAATAAAAATAGCTTTTGGTAGTTAATTGCCATGCTATTAAATGTACTCTTTCAATTTATACTATTCACTTATATGATTATATCGCTCATAGTTGCTGCTGACGAAAACAATGGTATTGGATACAATAACCAGTTGTTGTGCCACCTGTCGTCTGATCTTAAATATTTTAAAGCCACAACTACAGGGCATCATATTGTAATGGGTCGTAAAACATACGAAAGTGTTGGAAGGCCATTGCCCAATAGGGTAAATATGGTCATTAGCCGAAACAAAGATTTGGTATTGGAAGGGTGTATTGTTAAACAAACACTAGAAGAGGCTATTGAATATGCCCAACAAGCGGGTGAAACAGAATTGTTTATTACAGGAGGAGGAACTATTTATGAGCAGTCATTATGGTTGGCCCATAAAATATATATAACGCGTATTCACCATCATTTTTCAGCAGATACCTATTTTCCAAGCATACCCCAAAACTTTACGTTAACAAAGGATGAACAACATGAAGCGGATGATAAAAATGCATATGCATTTTCATTCCAGGTTTATGAAAAAGATAAGTAGGTTGTATCGGTTTTGAGTAACTTCAGATATGCCTTTGTGTGAAAATAATTATCGAGGATGTCAACTAGTTTTTAATCCAACACAAACGTTTTTCCTTCTTCTGCAATTTCAGTATGTTCAAACTCTGTTTTAGCTTCTTCCAATAAAACCGTTAAATCATCATACCTGGAGGAAAAATGCCCGATGAGTAATTTTTTGACTTGTGCTTGTTTGGCAACAATACCCGCTTGTTTGGCTGTGGTGTGTTTCGTTTCAATGGCTCTTTCAAGCTTCTCATGCAAAAAAGTAGATTCGTGGTATAATACATCTACTTCATTTACAAAAGCAATCACACGATTGTCAAATTGGGTGTCGCTAGCATACGCATACTTCATCGGTTCACCTGAATCAAACGTAAGTATTTCGTTTTCCAACACTATTTTTCCATCTGCACTGATATAATCTTTTCCACGTTTTATATCATAGTAAAATGTAAATGGAATATGGTTTTTTTCACAAGCTTCAATATTCAGTTTGCGCAAACGGGCTTGTTCTTCAAAAAGAAAACCTGTAGTGGGTACCCTATGGTACAAAGGAAAGGAAGTCACTTTTATCCAAGCATCTTCAAAAATAACAGTAGGTTTATAATCTGTAGTAATATGTTTGATAATATCAAAACGAAGGTGTGTATCGGAGTGTTTCATAAACAAATCCAAAATCTCAAATACACTGTACGGAGCAAAAATATGTAATGGGTCTATACGGCTATTTAGGTTCATGGAAAATAATAATCCAGGTAATCCTAAAATATGATCAGCATGAACATGGCTGATAAAAATATATTGTAGTTTAGATTTTTTGATTTTGTATTTGCGCAATTGCATTTGAGTGCCTTCGCCACAATCAATTAAAATATGATGATCGAGCATATTAAGATACTGAGCACTCGGAAACCTATTAAGAGTAGGAGTTGCCGAACTATTGCCTAAAATGGTTAACTCAATACTCATGCAGTTGTTTCATCATCCATACTCAAAAATTGTTTTTCCAATTGGTCCATAAATACAAAATCTACAGCTTCCACATCAGTTGGTATAAAGGTAATATCCGCTTTGTTAAATAATCGACTGAATGCATCTTCGGCATTGGTAATAATAAGCAAACCATCTTTATCCAACAGTTCTGTTCCAAGTTTTATGAGTTCACGCACACCATCGGCATTACAATCTTTTACCGAAACGATGTTTACAATCACATACTTGCTACTGCTAGCTGCTTCGTGCAATACTTTTTCGCGAAGCTGCGCACAAGTTTCTTTATTTAACTCAGTAAGTTGAGGAATAATCAACGAATACTGGTCGTTTTTTTCGATGGTGTAATTCATGTGTACTAAAAAAATGTGTGTAAAAATAACATACCCAGTCAAATATTCTATTATTTTTACCTGCTTATATACAAAGAAGATGAAATTAAAACCAATTGCATGTATAACGGGGGCTTCAGCCGGAATTGGAGAAGCAACGGCTCACCTATTAGCAGCTAATGGCTACAATTTAGTGTTGTTTGCCCGCAGAAAAGAACGTTTAGCGCAACTTAAAAATATATTGGAAACACAGTACAATTGTGAAGTATACATTGCTGAGCTCGATATTAGAAACAGACAAATGGTAGCGCAAGTCATTGCTTCATTACCCATACCTTGGAAAAATATAGAAGTTTTAATCAATAATGCTGGTTTGGCAAGTGGATTAGCTTCCATTGATAAAGGGGATATTGATGATTGGGAGGATATGATTGATACCAACTTGAAAGGACTATTATACATTACTCGTAATATAACACCCTTAATGGTTGCTTTTGGCAAAGGGCATATAGTAAATATTGGAAGTATTGCGGGAAAAGAAGTATATGCAAATGGCAATGTGTATTGTGCTACCAAACATGCAGTTGATGCGCTCAATAAAGCTATGCGAATTGACCTCAGTATCTATCCTATAAAAGTTACAGCTATTCATCCAGGTGCTGTTGAAACAGAGTTTAGTTTGGTACGTTTTCATGGCGATACAGAAAAGGCAAAAAAAGTGTATGATGGTTTCGAAAACCTTGTTGCGCAAGATATTGCAGAATCTATTTGGTTTGCTCTGTCACGCCCACCGCATGTGAATATAAACGAACTTACCATCATGCCTACTGCACAACCCATTGCAAGTATCATTCATCGAAAATAGTATATTGGCCTAAAGCTATTGACCTTTAGCACAAGTATATTTAGTCTTGTCTCTCGTATCTCACTTCTCAACTCTCACATCTCGACTCACATTACCTCTTCGCGTTTTCTAAATCAAAATTTTCATCTCCTTTTTGGTAGGGAACATACGTTACAATCAATTGAAACATTTCATCAGTCGTTTTCATGCTACCGTTACGTTCTCTAATTTCTTGTGGTGGCGAAAATGGATTGTTAGGGTTTTGAGAGGTGTTGTCATATACACCTTCCACGAATATTGTAGTGCCTTTGGGTATTTTAAGCAACTGTTTAAATTTATAAAAATACTGCCACCTAAAGTCCCAATTGTTAATTCGAATAAGTGGAATGGTGTCTCCATTTTGTTTAACCGCATAAGCCCAAAAACGTTTTCCAATTAAATGCATATGGGGTACAATACTAATGAGCGAAATATCTTCGGGTATGGTTGCTTTAATGTAAAATGTTTGAACAGTATTAGCTTTAACAACTAATGCGGGCTCAACTGGGGAAATGCCTAACGTGCCAAGTTGAAACTCACTCACGGGTCGTTTGGGTGGTTTTGTTCCAAAATAAATATTGTAATAACTGGAGTCTGTTGCGTCTATAGCCGATGGTCCAAAATGCATATCATTTAGATAAAATGCACCTTTTTTAGCCATGGTATAACCACCAATTTCTTCAGGATAAAAACTATGCATGGCTCCTGGTAAATAATTGCTCACACTGGGTGTCATTCGAGGATATGAGCCATCATCTTGTAAAATACCCAGTTCTTTGTGTATGGTTTGGCTATTGGCTTGGTCTTGATTTATAGACGAACGTCCTTCATGGATGTTTTTTTTCTTCCCCGATTCATACTGTAATAAATGTGTGTTTACATGGTGTACTAATTTTTTGTTTCCTGCTACAAATTCAATTGCACGCACAAAAGTATCGTTGGGTATTTCATAAGGAATTTTTACCACCAAAAACAAATCGGTATTGTTACCTTTTATATTAATAGTAGGGACTTTTACCACTAAGTCTGGCTTGCCAAAATGTATTTGTTGTATTACTAAGTTGGGAGCTTCCAACTTTGCTGTATCACCTGGTAATAAACCTTCATCTACCCATCGTTTTATCCAGTCTATTTGCTCATCGCTCAATACCATTTCATCAGCAAAATGAGAATACGTAGCATCGGCAGGCCATGGTGGCATAATACGTTCTGTTACCAAATATTTAATGAGTTTCGCTCGTTTGGCTACATCATTATAAGTAACCAATGTAAAAGGTCCCGCTTCTCCTTCAATATGGCATTTGGTGCAATTTTGATGTATGATGGGAGCAATATGTTCGGCAAAAGTAATGTGTGTAGATGGAGCTTGCCATGAGCAACCTATTACAGTGATTAGCAAAACTAAAATTATATATACAGTTCGTTTATTCATTTTTCTATTCAATAAAACAGCCAATGGCTTTTGTTTTTGAAATTTTTATGGGCTTGTTGGATACAATAAGTTGCAAACTATTTAGTAAATCATGTTCGGTAATCACCCTTCGTTTTTTTCCCAATGCATACGCCCAATTGTCTATTCGTCCTTGGTACAATACGTTAATTTTATTATTAACAACAACTACTTCGGGTGTAATGGTAACCTTATATTTTGATACCAATTGTAGTTTTTCATCTTTGAATAGTTCAATGGGTAAGGCATAGGTTTGTTTAAAGGCAATGATTTCATCAATAGTGTAATCGTTTCCGGGTACAATACCAATAAAGGTTATACCGTTAGTTGAAAACTGAGTAACTAAATTACGTATGGTTAAGGTGTAACTTTGGCAGAGAGGACATTCGGGGGAAATAAAAAAAAATACGGTAGCTTTACCTTTGTATAATTCAGTATCGGTACATTGCTTTCCTGTTGTGCTTGTTAGCAATACTTGTTGGGCATTACTTTGCAAGCAAATAAGGTAACACAATATGAAAATGAACTTATATATCATTGAAGCAAATATGCCGAAAAAGGATGGCTGATAAAAGTTCATCCATTTAAAAACCAAATAATAAACCAATATGTTTAATCATCAAATGAAAAAACTAACCAAAGGCAGTACCTTAATAATGCTCAATATTTTTGGGATGGCATTATTTTCGTGTGCCGATTCACCTATTCAATCCATTCCTACAATTCAACAACCCACAATTATGACAACAGAAAAACAAAAAACGATAGATACTGCCACTTTTGGCGCAGGCTGCTTTTGGTGCGTAGAAGCTGTATACCAACAATTAGAAGGTGTCGTTTCAGTTTCCTCAGGATACATGGGCGGAAGCGTAAAAAATCCATCCTACAGAGAAGTGTGTGATGGTAAAACGGGTCATGCCGAAGTTTGCCAAATTGTATTTGAACCCTCCAAAATAACCTATGCCGATTTGTTGCAAGCCTTTTGGGTAAGCCACGACCCAACTACCTTAAACCAACAAGGAAATGATATAGGAACACAATATCGTTCGGTAATTTTTTACCACAGTACGCAACAAGAACAATTGGCTAATAAGTATAAAAAAGAATTGGATGCTTCGCATGCTTATGCTAAGCCTATTGTAACTGAAATTAGCGCATTGGCAACATTTTACAAAGCCGAAGATTACCACCAAAATTATTTTAATGAAAATGGTGACCAACCATACTGCCAGTTTGTAGTTAAACCTAAAGTTGAAAAGTTTCAGAAAGTATTTAAAGATAAACTCAAGCAAAAAAAATAAACTTACATTCGTTTAAACCTTATTTAATCCATACGTAGTTATGAAATACTGCATACTGTTAGTTGCCTTAATTGTTATTACACTCCAAGGATTTTCGCAAACCGAACCTAAGCCGCTTATACGCACAATTGAAGTAACAGGAAGTGCCGAGCTAGAAATTGAACCTGATGAAGTATACCTCAATGTAAATTTGCGGGAGTATGTAAAAGATAAAAATACCAAGGTGTATTTGGCAGACATTGATAAGGAATTTAAAAAAGTATTGGCTGAAGCTAAAATTGATTTGAGCACTGTTTCGGTTCAAGGTGTAAATGCTTATTACAATTACGATTGGTGGAAAAACGAAAGCCATAAAACAGATTTTTTAGCTGCTAAAACGTATAGTATAAAGTTGCCCAACTTAGAAAAGTACAACCAACTGATGCAAAAATTGGATACTAAAGGGATTGAAAATGCCAACTTGCAACGCACCGATCACAGCAAAATGGAAGAGTATCGCCAACAAGTAAAAATTAACGCATTAAAAGCGGCTTAAGTAAAAGCTAAATTAATGGTGGAGTCTATTGGTAGTGGATTGGGCGATGTAGTATTTATTCGCGAAATAAACGATGGCAATTTGTACCGCCCTGTAATGTATAAAGCGATGTCAAATATGGCCATGGAAGACGGGTCAGCTTCGAATGGAGGAGGAGATCCCGCCATTCAAATGGAAAAAATTAAAATCCGTTATGAAGTGGAAGCGCATTTTATGATTAAGTAAAATGGTCCATTCGCCTTTGAATTCTGTTCTTCTCTTTGGAGTATATAACAATCAATAAACGCTGCATATCAACCCTTCACACTTTTAACTATATCCCTTGAAAACAACTTGCCATTTTGTTTGTATTTAATTTAGACTAATTATAGATAAGTAAAAAACTTGTCTTACATTTGCTCAATAAATATGGCAGAAGAAGTAGATATTATAGACCAGGTTGTTAGCCAAGAATACAAATATGGCTTTACCACCAATATAGAAATGGAAACAGCTCCAATGGGGCTTACCGAGGATACCATTCGATTTATTTCGGCCAAAAAAAATGAGCCCGAATGGATGTTACAGTACCGTTTAAAGGCATATCATTATTGGTTAACCTTAACCGAACCTAGTTGGCAAAATTTTAAGTACCCGCCCATTAATTACCAAGAAATCATTTTTTATGCTGCCCCCAAAGAGAAGATAAAATTAGATAGCCTTGATCAGGTAGACCCTGAGTTGTTAAAAACCTTTGAAAAGTTAGGGATTTCGTTAACCGAACAAAAAAGATTAACAGGTGTAGCTGTAGATGCTGTTTTTGACTCCGTTTCTATTGCCACTACTTTTAAAGATCAACTCAAAGAAAAAGGAATCATTTTCTGTGCAATTAGCGAAGCACTTCAAGAACATCCCGAGTTGGTTAAAAAATACCTAAGCTCTGTAGTTCCGCATACCGATAATTATTTTGCCGCCTTAAATGCTGCTGTATTTAGTGATGGATCATTCGTTTATATCCCCAAAGGAGTTCGTTGCCCAATGGAATTGTCTACCTATTTCCGCATCAATGCCGAAAACACAGGACAGTTTGAACGCACGTTAATTATTGCCGATGAAGGTTCGTATGTAAGTTACTTGGAAGGCTGTACAGCTCCTATGCGCGATGAAAACCAATTGCATGCTGCTGTAGTAGAATTGGTAGCTTTGGCCAATGCCGAAATAAAATATTCTACTGTTCAAAATTGGTATCCTGGTGATAAAGAAGGTAAAGGAGGCATTTTTAATTTTGTAACTAAACGAGGCATTTGCCTTGGCGATTATTCAAAAATTAGCTGGACACAAGTGGAAACAGGTTCAGCTATTACTTGGAAATACCCAAGTTGTATTTTAAAAGGCGACTATTCAGTAGGTGAATTTTTTTCGGTAGCAGTTACCAATAATTACCAACAAGCGGATACGGGAACTAAAATGATTCACTTAGGAAAAAAAACCAAAAGTAGAATTGTATCCAAAGGTATATCAGCAGGCAAATCTCATAACTCTTACCGTGGTTTAGTAAAGGTGAATAAAAAAGCCGAAAAAGCACGCAACCATACCCAATGCGATAGCATGCTTATTGGAGATAAAAGCGGAGCACATACTTTTCCGTATCTCGAAATTAGCAACAAATCGGCTGTGGTTGAACACGAAGCCAGTACCAGTAAAATTGGAGAAGATCAAATTTTTTATTGCAACCAACGAGGTATTGGTACCGAAGAAGCTATTGGTTTAATTGTAAACGGTTTTTGCCGCGAAGTATTAAACCAACTACCAATGGAATTTGCTGTTGAAGCACAAAAACTATTGGCTGTAAGCCTTGAAGGAAGTGTAGGATAAAGCAAATAGCTAATGGATAATAGCTCGTGGTTTGAGTCGACAAAAACGATTCAATTCCATAAACGATAACAAATTTATATTATAATATTAAGAAATAATAGGAACTATGATCTTTGATCTATGATCCACGAACAATAAAAGATATGTTAGAAATAAAAGAATTACACGCAGAGATTGAAGGAAAGAAAATTTTGAATGGAATTAACTTAACGGTAAAACCAGGTGAAGTGCATGCTATTATGGGGCCCAATGGTGCCGGTAAAAGTACGTTATCTGCAGTATTAGCTGGCCGTGCTGATTACACAGTAACTGGAGGTTCGGTTTTATTTGAAGGAAAAGATTTATTGGAAATGGCACCTGAAGATAGAGCCCGCGAAGGTGTGTTTTTGGCCTTCCAATATCCAGTAGAAATTCCCGGAGTAAGCACTACCAATTTTTTAAAAACAGCCATCAATGAAAAACGTAAATACCAAGGATTGGAGCCAATGGAAGCAACCAGTTTTTTGAAATTTATGCGCGAAAAAATGGAGTTGATGGAAATGGATAAATCATTAACCAGCCGTTCTCTCAATGAAGGATTTAGTGGTGGTGAAAAAAAACGCAATGAAGTGTTTCAAATGGCTATGCTCGAACCCAAATTAACCATTATGGATGAAACAGATTCGGGATTGGATATTGATGCCTTACGTTTGGTGTCTACCGGGGTAAATAAGTTAAGAGATGGTGAACGTTCGTTTGTAGTTATTACCCATTACCAACGTTTGTTGGATTATATCGTTCCTGATTTTGTACATGTGTTGTATAAAGGCCGCATTGTAAAAAGTGGTGATGCAAGCCTTGCAAAAGAACTGGAAGCAAAAGGATACGATTGGATTAAAGAAGAGGTTGAAGCAGCTGTTTAAAAAAAATATAACCGCAGAGGCGCAAAGACGCTATGTTTCTTTGCGCCTCTGCGTCTTAGCGGTAAATTAGAAATGAACTTACAAGAAATACTAAAACAAGATTTTAACCAATATAAAAGTCAAGCAGAGCAAGGTTCTTTCCTTTCTATACGTGAGCAAGCTTTTGCTGAGTTTGAAAAATTGGGTTTCCCAACTACTAAAAATGAGGAATGGAAATACACCAACTTAAAAGCCATTACTGAAAATACATTTACCTCAACTTGCGAATTACATAGCCGTGTAAAAACATTTATAGAGCAATCTGTTTTTGCCAAAATACATGCAAATTTATTGGTGTTTGTAAACGGAACATTTGTAACCGAGTCATATAAAAATAGTGAAACAGATCATTCCATTGTAATTGGAAGTTTAGCCAAAGAGCGACATGCGCATGCTGCAATTTTTAACAAACATTTTGCCCAGTATGCCAAAGTTGAGGGGCAATCATTAAACGCATTAAACACTGCATTGCTAAGTGATGGAGCATTTGTATATGTGCCAGCAGGAAAAACAGTAACGCTACCTATTATTATTTTAAATATAACCGATGCAACAGATGTAAATGTGTTAGCACAGCCACGCAATTTAATTGTAATAGAAAAAAGTGCATCCGCAACCATTGTAGAAGCCTATTACGCATTAGGTACAAATCCTTCGTTTACCAATGTGGTAACTGAAAGTTACGTTGCCGAAAATGCCCATTTAGAACAATACAAAATACAACAACAAGCAGGGGAAAGTTACCAAAACAATTTTACTCAAATATACCAAGAAGCAAACACCAACGTAAACCATGTAACACATACATTAGATGGTAAGTTTGTGCGCAACAATCTCCATTTTAATATGAATGGCGAACATAGCAATAGTTTGCTGTATGGCTTATACATTGCTGATGACAAAGATTTTGTAGATAACCATACACGGGTTGATCATGCGAAACCCAATTGTTTTAGCGATGAAAAATACAAGGGCATTTTAAAAGGCCATGCTACTGCGGTTTTTAATGGAAAAATAATGGTGCATGTGGATGCTCAAAAAACCAACGCATACCAACGCAATCAAAATATTTTATTAAGCGATGATGCAACGATAAATACAAAACCACAGTTGGAAATTTTTGCTGATGATGTAAAATGTACGCATGGAGCAACTATTGGTCAGTTGGATGAAGAGCCAATGTTTTATTTGCGGAGCAGGGGTATACCTGAAGATGTGGCACGTAAAATATTGTTAAATGCATTTGCCGATGAAATTGCCGAACGTATTAAAATTCCTGAGTTGGTTACCTTATTAGCAAACGAAATAGAAGCTAAATTATAATCTGTGAAATCTGTGGCTGAGCTCAATATAGAATCCATTCGAAACCAATTTCCAATACTTCACCAACAAGTAAATGGGAAACCTTTGGTATATGTTGATAATGCCGCCACTACACAAAAGCCACAACGTGTGATAGATGCTTTGAATGCTTATTACACAACCGATAACGCAAACATTCACCGTGCAGCACATACTTTAGCCGCTCGCAGTACCGAAATGTTTGAAGCCACCCGCAAAACAGTTCAACAATTTATCAATGCAACTGAAGTAGAGGAATGTATTTTTACCAAAGGTGTAACGGAAAGTATCAACCTTGTTGCACAAACTTGGGGACGTAAATATTTACAAGCAGGCGATGAAGTAATTATCACTGCAATGGAACACCACAGTAATATTGTTCCGTGGCAATTAATTTGCGAAGAGAAAGGAGCAATCCTAAAAGTGATGCCCATAAACGATGAAGGTGAATTGTTAATGGATGAATATGATAAGCTGTTATCTCCCAAAACGAAGGTTGTTTCTTGTGTATGGGCAAGCAATTCACTTGGTACAATCAATCCGGTAAAACAAATTATTGAAAAAGCACATGCCGTTGGAGCAATAGTATTATTGGATGGTGCACAAGCAGGCTCACATTTGGATATTGATGTACAAGATATTGACTGCGATTTTTTAGCATTATCATCTCACAAACTTTATGGCCCAACAGGTGTAGGTGTTTTATATGGCAAACGAGCATTACTGGAAGCCATGCCACCTTACCAAGGAGGAGGCGAAATGATTAAAGAAGTAACTTTCGAACGCTCAACGTATAATGATATTCCATACAAATTTGAAGCAGGAACTCCCAATATTGGTGATGTAATAGCTTTTAAATATGCAATGGATTTTGTAAACGAATTGGGCAAAAAAAACATAGCTAATCACGAAAGTGAATTGCTAACCTATTTTGTTGACGGTATTAACCATATCAACCAATCAACTAATGCCTCCAATGACGGAACCAATCAACTGATAACTTTAATTGGAACAGCCCAAAACAAAGTTTCTGTTCAATCATTTACCATCAAGGGTATGCATCATTTTGATGTAGGAATGATGTTGGATGCTAAAGGAATTGCTGTGCGAACTGGTCATCATTGCACGCAACCTTTAATGCAGCGTTTTGGTGTGGAAGGAACCATTCGTGTTTCGTTTTCAGTATACAATACCAAAGAAGAAATTGACATTATTACAGAAGGATTAAAATCGTTATTGAAATATACAAGTATTACATCTGCGTAATATGCGGGAAACAAAAAACGAATAAATAGAAATAGCAAAATTAGCGGCAATAAAAAAATTTGTGACAACAACAACCGACATACAAAACGAAATCATTGAAAATTTCTCCTTATTTGAGGGTGATATGGAAAGTACGTTATTTTATTTAATGGATTTGGGAAAGAAGTTGCCCGTTATGCCTACCAATCTTAAAACAGAAGATTATATTGTTAAAGGTTGCCAAAGCAAAGTATGGGTTTTTCCAAGTTTGGTAGAAGGTAAAGTACAGTTTGAAGCCGATAGCAATACTGAAATTACAAAAGGATTAGTGTATTTGTTGTGGAGTATTTGGAACAACCGCACACCACAAGAAGTATTGGATACCGAACTTGTTTTTATTGATAAAATTGGGATGAGCAGGATGATTGGTTCGCAACGAAGCAATGGTTTTGCCAGCATGATTAAACAAATGAAATTATATGCTTTGGCCTATAAAAGCACAAATAACTTATAAAGTACTAAAAATTAAAATTCGAAAAATAATCCCTCAATTTCTGCGGGACGGATTTCGAGATTAGAATGTCGAGTTTAAAAAGAGATGGAAGAAAATAAAGAAACAATAAAACCAATCCGCACTTTCGTTGATGTTCAAAACGAAGCCGTAAAAGTATTGGAAACAATATATGATCCAGAGATTCCCGTAAATATTTATGAATTGGGATTGATATACGAAATCAATGTTTCCAATGAGTTGAATATTGAAATTATCATGTCGCTAACATCTCCATTTTGCCCTGCAGCCCAGAGCATGCCAGCCGAAATAAAAGAGAAATTAAGTGCAATGGAAGGAGTAAAAGAAGTAGAAGTTAAGGTGGTATTTGACCCTCAGTGGTCTCAAGATTTAATGAGTGAAAGCGCTAAGTTACAACTAGGGTTTATGTAATTATGCTACTTTATTAAATTTACCTATTTTCGCAATTCAAATTTTTGAAATAGATATTTATACAATATGGCTTCTACAGCAGATTTATCAAAAGGTTCTTTTATCCGTCACAATGGCGAATTATGTCAAGTATTAGAATACCAACACCGCACTCCAGGCAATTTACGTGCTTTTTACCAAGTCGTATTGCGCAATACCAAAAGTGGTAAACAAATGGAACACCGATTCCGCGCAGGTGAAGGCATCGAATTTGTTCGAGTTGAGTTTAGGGAAATGCAGTTTTTATATAGAGATGGAACAAGTTTAGTGTTGATGGATCCTGAAACATTTGATCAAGTGTATATTGACGCAACATTATTAGGTGAAACAGAGAAGTTTTTGAAAGAGGAAATGTTAATTAAAGTTGCCTTTGAAGGTGGAGAAACTCCGATTTCAGCTGAAGCTGCAACCTTTGTTGTATTGGAAATTACGTATACTGAACCAGGCGTTAAAGGAGATACCGCTACCAATACGCTTAAGCCTGCTAAGTTAGAAACAGGAGCTGAAATAATGGTTCCTTTGTTTGTAGAGCAAGGTGAAAAAATTAAAGTAGATACCCGCAATGGTAGTTATGTTGAGAGAGTGAAATAACAAACCTTATTTGGTCATACAATATTGAAACCTCCCTATTGGAGGTTTTTTTATGTTGTGATTAGCTATAAAAGTGTTTTTATAGGTTGTTTGTTTCTGAAAATTTAAGTACTTTTATATTTAAGCCCCAAACTCATTTTTAGGATGGTTTGATTTCTTTTTCTAAGGCTATTCTTGCAGCTTTCATAAAATCTTGCTCTTCTTTGGTTTTAGGTAAAAACGATGGTTTCATCTCTGTTAATTTAGTAAGAATAATTTTACCAATTAAAGCGCGAGCTTCTAGTTTGTCATCAGCAGGTATAATATACCAAGGTGCAATTTTGGTACTTGTATGTTTAATTGCCTGTTCATATGCTTGTTGGTATTCCAACCAATATTTTCGTTCTTCAATATCACCTGATGTAAATTTCCAATGTTTGTTTTCATTGTCAATTCGTCCTAAAAACCTTTTGCATTGCTCTTCTTTGGAAAGGTGCAGAAAAAATTTTAGAACTTGTGTTCCTGATTTAATATTACTTTTTTCAAATTGATTTATATGCTTATACCTCATTTTCCAAAATGATTTGTCAATTTTCTGGATGTCATCATATCCTTTTAAACGTTCGGCCAAAATTAGTTCAGGATGTACTTTAGAAATAAGTACATTCTCATAGTGAGAACGATTAAAGATAGCTATTTGCCCATGGTGGTTTTGCAGATATTTTTACGGTGTTTGCCAAAATTGATGATGATGAAAATTTAAGTGCATTTATTGTTGAAAAAAGTTTTGGTGGCATTACCTTAAATCCGGAAGAGCATAAATTGGGAATCAAAGGAAGTTCAACACGCCAAGTTTTTTTTACAGATTGTAACGTACCTGTTGATAATTTATTAAGCGAACGGGGAAATGGATTTAAAATAGCGGTTAATATTTTAAATATGGGTCGTGTAAAATTGTGTGCTGCAGCATTGGGTGCATCTAAGCAAACAGCAACCAAAACAATAACTTATGCTAATGAACGCAATCAGTTTGGAAGACTAATTGCAACATACGGAGCTATCAAATACAAATTAGCTGAACAAGCTATTCGTATTTATGCATGCGAAAGTGCATTGTATCGTGCTACGCAAAATATTGAAGATGCTATTCATGATTTTGAAGCTGGAGGGATGACTCATGAAAAAGCTATTTTAAAAGGTGTTGAACAATTTGCACCTGAGGCTGCAATGCTTAAAGTAAATGGAAGTGAGGTGTTGGATTATGTGGTAGATGAAGGGGTTCAAGTATATGGTGGAATGGGATACAGTGCTGATGCTCCCATGGAACGTGCCTACCGCGATTCACGTATCAATAGGATTTTTGAGGGCACAAATGAAATTAACCGAATGCTTACTGTTGACATGCTATTAAAGCGAGCCATGAAAGGTGAACTTAATTTGATGGAACCTGCAGGTCGTGTGATTCAAGAGTTGATGAGTATTCCTGATTTTACCGAAGAGGAAGAAACACTGTTTAGCAAAGAGAAAAAATACATAGCTAACTTTAAAAAAGCGGTATTAATGGTTGCAGGTGGTGCGGCACAAAAACTGATGATGGACCTGGGGAAAGAGCAAGAAATATTGATGAATATTTCGGATATGCTCATCGACTTATACATTGCTGAGTCATTGCAACTACGTGTTGAAAAACTGGTGAGTTTAAGAAACGAAGATGCATGTAAAACACACCTCGATATGATGCGTGTGTTTATGACTGATGCAGCCGATCGTATCAATAAAAATGGCAAAGAAGCTATCAACGGATTTTCGCAAGGCGATGAACAACGAATGATGTTGCTTGGCTTAAAACGTTTTACTAAAACCGAACCATACAATACGAAGGATGCCAGACGTAGAGTAGCTAATGTATTAGTTGAGGCAAATAAATATTCTTTCTAAGTTGTAAAAAAAAAATGTTAATTATGTTGAGTGAGTTAATAATATATTGAATATACTCAACAAGATTATAATACATCATAAACAAAACCCATGACACTACACGATAAATTTGAACAAGCATCAAAAGATGTACATACCTTAAAAGAACGTCCAGGAAATGATATTCTGCTCAATTTGTATTCATTGCATAAACAAGCTTCTGTTGGCGATGTAAATGGCGAAGAGCCAGGCCTATTTGATTTTATAGCGAAAGCTAAATACAATGCTTGGGCTACCAAAAAAGGTTTATCCAAAGACGAAGCTATGCAACAATATGTAGATTTGGTATTTACGTTACTTCAATAACCATGGCCAAACCATTTGTATTTGAAAGTAAAATTATGTGGTCGCAGTTGGATGCCAACATGCATTTACGCCATTCAGCTTATGCTGATTTTGCTGCTCAAGCTCGTATAGATTTGATGGAACAATTGGGTTTTACTGCTGCAACGTTTAAGCAGTTTCATATTGGACCAATTTTATTTAGGGAAGAGCTTATTTACCTCAAAGAAGTAAAACCAAATGACACGATACGAATGACCAGTTTGCTAACCAAGCTAAGTGAAGATAAATCGCGATGGTCATTTACACAAGAAATGTATAGAGGTGATAATACAAAAGTAGCCATTATTCATGTTGACGGTGCTTGGTTAGATTTACACACCCGAAAATTAGCTTTATTACCACAAGATCTTATTTCTTCTTTTACGCAAATATTAACTAATGAGTAATTGGTAACAGCTGCTCTGAAAGAAGCCATTTAAAAAGGTATTGTGATTACAATGTAAAGCCAACAGTTATATATATATTCCTACCAGGTGCGCTGATACCTGATGCAAAGTTGCGGTAATTCTGATCGAGTATATTTTCACAACCTACTTGACATTGAATAATATGTTTTTGTTTAATTGCATAGGTATATGCTAAACGGAAGTTAAGTGTATACCAACTTGGCATTCCCTTTACAGTTGCATATTGTAAGTTGTCTTCGCCCAATAAGTTATAATCTGCTAATTGTTTCCATCCGTTATACAACACAAAAAATTCACTTCTTATATTTTTTAAAAAGATGTTTACAGCTGACCGTCCAAATACAGGTGGAATATGATCGAGTGGGTATTTGGTATTTTCAGTTTTAACTCTTCCATACGTATAGTTAAATGTATTTACCAAAGAAATATTGTTACTTATATCAGCAGATAATGATATGCTGGTACCATAGATAAAAGCATTTTCACTGTTTTTTGATTGAATAACAAGTGTGTTCACGCCATTATATTCAATAGAATCACTTCCATTAACTTGCACTCGTTGATTGCTTATTAAGTTTGTAACCCAAGTATAATAACCTGTAATACCTAGTTTTACTTTTTGGTAAAATACTTTTTCTATTCCTGCTTCCAAAGTATAACTATATTCAGGATTTAAATTTGGGTTAGGAATAATGGCCAGTTTACCACTTTTGGAATCAAAAATTTTACCTACATCATCTATATTAGGAGCCCTAAATCCAGTTGCGAAAGCTGTGCTTAGTTTCCAATTTTTTTCAGGTAAATAAACCAAACCCAGTTGACCATTGACAGCACTATTTTGCTGGCTAAGTTGATTAGGTAAAAAAGAATAAAATGTTTTGTTGATAAAGGTAGATTCAAGTTTTACATAATTGTACCTCAAACCATCTGTTACAATACATTTCTCATTTATTTCCCACGAGTGAGAGAGATAAACCGCAGCCGTTTTCATATTACTTCCTCCGTCAGGATACCTTGTAGATTGAGGTGTAACTATGCCATTAACAATGTTTTCTAAATGTGCATTTGAAAGTACATCGTTGTAGGTAAGTTCTATACCATACCTCAATTCATTGTGGTTGATACGTTTTGCTAAATCTATATTAGCTGATGCAACATGTACGTATTCGTTGCGATGTGTTTTGTAATTGTTACCAAAATTTCGGTTATGTCTGCTTTCTTTGATGTATTGATAAGCAGCAATACATTTAGCTTCATCGTACAAGGTATTTTTCTTTTTTAAGTTAAGTTGGTATGCAGCCAACACTCTTGTTTCGGGTCCATAATACCATTCGGCACTATTAAATACGCCATTTGTTTTTTCTGTTAATCTGTCATATCGTGGGATTTCAGTTGTGTTTGAATATTGAATATTGATAAGGTGGTTTGTTGAAGTATTTGGTGCAAATAAAATTTTTTGTAATAAATCAACTTGTTTATAGCCTGTTTTGGATTGTAATAGGGGATCCTTATTTACTACAGCAACATCATTACCATTAATGCGAGTTTGTAACGAATCGCGAATGCCTAATGATCCCATATCCTTTTTGCGATTTGCTCCTTGTTTTAAATCGTCAAAAGAGGAAGTTGAAAACGAAGTAACAAGAGCCCACTTTTTTAATCCAATATTGATATCGTAATGGGAAGTAATTTCATCGTTGACGGTTCCATAACGGGTAAAAAAATGATGTTTAAAAATGGGTTTTTCACTATTAGCTATGATTGGTTTTAACGTACTAAAATGTAATACTCCCCCAAGCGCATCGCTTCCATATACAACAGATCCTGGTCCAAAAAAAAGTTCAGTTTGTTCCAACATGTTTTGATCAATACGCAATACATTTTGCAAATGGCCACTTCTATATATCGCATTATTCATCCGTATACCATCTACTACAATAAGAATTTTGTTAGCTTCAAAGCCTCTCATTATAGGGCTTCCTCCACCCATTTGGCTTTTTTGAACAAACACTTGACCTGTATTTTGCAAAACGTTAGCAGTGGTTTGTTGGTTGGCAAATGAAATTTCTTTTTTGTGAATGACTTCTATTTGACGAGGTATATCTTTTTTTTGTTCCTCAAATTTATTTGCTGAAATTATTACTTCACTCATTTCAATTGCAGAAAGTGAAAGGGAAATAATCATCCCTTTGTTGAGTATGTCAAAGGTGCTGATTTTTTGTGTTTGATACTGTGTATGGCCAATGATTAAATACCCTTGATATTTAATTCCATCCTCATGCAATTCATATTGCCCAGCAGTATTGGTTTTACCTTTATATAAATTTAGTTTTCCCGATTGATTATCTGTCCAAACCTCTTCAACTGTTGCTGAAAATATGGGTAATTGGGTTGTTTTGTCTAATACGGTAATGCTTGTTTGAGCAAAACTAGTGGTAAGTTTCAATAAACAAGTTAACAAGAGTATAGTGTTTCGTATTGTATTTAACCTAAAACTATAGAACAAACTGTACCACATTTTATTAAACTTATTTGGTTAGATAGTACAAATAAGCTATTTATTAGCATATTTATCTTCGAAATCAATTGATGAAAAGAAATACAACATCAATATTCGGGAGTATCTATAAGTAAAGGGTGCAGCAATAAAAAAAGCAGGAATGATAATTCCAATATATACCCAAAAATCGGGATCGTTTCCAATAATGAGGGTAGCAAGGCCAAGTGTAATCATAATGGCAACAGTTATTCCATAACTAACATACATCGCACCCCAAAAAAAACCAGGTTCAATTTCAAAATGCACTTTACAAATTGGGCAATCATCAAACATTTGCATAAAATTAAAACTAACAGCTTTATGTTTAAACATTTTTCCACTTTGGCAACGAGGACATTTACCTTCAAGTATTGCCATACTTTTACTGGGGGTGTATTTATTGCACATGGATTATTTGTTAAGTTTTTTTTCTAAACAGTTTTAATTGTTTAGGGTAATCAGGAATTTTCTTTGCAGTCTATATTTCCTTTTTTTTTAAAAGATCACTACAAATACAATTCTACTTAGGCTACTTTCTTTTTCTTGTTACGCCACCATATAAAACCAAACACAATAGCTATTGTATAGGGTAGGGCCAGTAGATATAAAATACCATTGTTTAAAGTGCTGCCAACTTGTGATCCAGTTTTGCGAGCTTCTTCCAGTGATGTTTTGCACATTGGACATTGAGCTAAAACTTCAACTGTAACAGCCATAATTATAAATAGAAATAGGAATAGTGTTACTTTTTTCATTACTCGAATGTAAGACTAATATTATTGTTAGGATATGATTTTAATTGGTAAACAACCTATTGGTTTGTAGTTCGTTTAAATACTCAAGT
The DNA here is from genome assembly GCA_044353855.1 of Bacteroidia bacterium. Taxonomy (GTDB): domain Bacteria; phylum Bacteroidota; class Bacteroidia; order UKL13-3; family UKL13-3; genus UKL13-3. Next base: position 437,201 of record JBILBF010000002.1, on the reverse strand, counting down.
ATCCTTTAAAACTGATAATAAGGCGAAATCATCAAGTAAACTACAACACCTGTAACGGTTACATATAACCATATAGGGAATGTCCACCGAGTAAGTTTTTTATGTTGTTCTATATTCATCAACAATCCATGGTAAAATGAAAGCAATACCAAAGGCAAAACCAATGCTGCTAATATGATATGGCTAATTAATATTGTTAAATAAATTGGCCGAAGTGGATTATCCGTTGGAAAAATTGTTTCGTTAGCAAAATAATGATACATTATGTATGAAACCAAAAACATGCTCGATAAAGCAAACGTAATGATATTAGTTGTTTTGTGAGCTGCAATATTTTTTTGCTTAATAAAGTACAGCGAAACCAATAACAGAATACTGCAAGTTCCATTGATAAGAGCATTTAGTGTAGGCAGTATATATACAAAAGTTGGAATAACATCTGGTCTTGGAAGCCATTTTCTATTAAGAACAACTACGGCTAAAAATACAATTACAGAGAGCGTCATCACTACTCTAAAATATAGTTTATCGTTTTGTTGTAGTTTTTTTTCTGGAGCCATGGTTAATAGGATAATTTAAGTGTTGCTGTGTATTAGGTATTATTTATTTGCACGATGTATGCTATCTTGTTTCATTTCATATAACAACACATCTATATCCTCTCTTATTTTTTTAATATCTCTATCTTCTAAACCATCATAAATGCCTCGTATATGTTTATCCTTATCAATTAGTAATATTTGTTGACTGTGATCAATTGTTTTATCCTCAATGGATACAGGGAGTAAATATCCTTGTCCTGCATTGTACATTTCTTCTTTTGTACCAGTTACAAACAACCAGTTTTTATTGATTACACCTATTTGCTCAGCATACATTGCCAATACAGGTACACTATCATTTTCGGGATCAACAGAATGCGATATAAACAGTATATTTTGATAGTCATTTTTTGTTTTGGCTAACTCTTGACATTTGGCATAAATGGTTTCGAGTTTGGCATTCATTTTTGGGCATACATCTTTACAACGAGCAAAAAAGAAATTTGTCAAATAAATACGGTTACCAATTGAAGCATGTGTTACGGGTTCACCAAATTGTGAGGTTAAATTAAAATCAGGCACCGAGTAATAAATAGTGTCTTTGTTGGTCCCTTCAGGTGGAATACGTTCGCCATAATAAGGTAAGCCTATAAACGTGTGATTAGCTAAACTCAGAAGCCAATAAATAAGAATTGGGACCACGAGGAGTCCCAATGCTATAAGAAAAGATTTTTTATTTTTCATTATCTAGGATTGAAGAAACGTGTATTTTTCTTCAGTTTAACAACAGATTTTAGCGTGTAAATGCAGTGTATTCACTCTCAATAAGCATTAATGCAATCAAGAATACAATAAAAATCATGGGATAAATAATGAAGTTTGTAAGCCATTTAGCTTCAAATTTCATGTGCATAAATATACCAACTATGTAATATGCTTTGACAATTCCTAATAAAATAAATAATGCATTTTTAGCCATAGAATGGTTTTCTAACAACATAAAATACAATCCAATATCTACAATTGTTAAAGCTGTCAGAATCCAAAATGTTCTCCATATTTTACTTTTCATATCTTTAGGAGATTCTGTATGCTCTAAATGTTCGTGGTTTTCCATGAGTAATAAGTTAAGTGTGTATTAATGAATTTTTTTTTACAGTTTTGTTTGGTTACAGTTTTAAATTGAAATACAAAACAATATTGATTAAGTAATTAGATTAAATAAAAGAAAGTAAATACAAATACCCATACTAAGTCAACAAAGTGCCAGTATAGACCAACTTTTTCAACCATTTCGTAGTGACCACGTTTTTCATAAGTACCTTTTAATACATTAATATAAATAATCACATTAATCATTACACCTGAGAATACGTGAAATCCATGAAATCCAGTAACAATAAAAAACAAAGCGGCAAAAGCCATTGGTCCAAAAGGATTGTGATCCAAACGAGCACCTTCACCTATAAAGGTAGTCCATTCCCAAGCCTGGCAACCTAAAAATGCTGCTCCTCCCAAAATAGTTAGTACCATATACATTGCAACTTCTTTTTTGGCCATACGGTGACCAGCTTCAACTGCTAATACCATTGTTACAGAACTAAAAATAAGGATAAACGTCATTAAACTAACAAAAAATAAAGGTAAATGTAAGCCATGTATAAAGGGAAAATGGTTAAATACTAATTCTGGCAAAGGCCATTTATCCGTAGTGAAATAGCCTACTTCTTGCATGTGTTCAGTAAAGTTTTCGTGAACATGCGTTAACGGTTTTACAATATCGTTTGCAACTGGTGAAGGGAATGTTCCTCTCACAAATCCATATGCTACCAATAATGAAGAAAATGTAAAGGCATCCGATAAAAGGAAAATCCACATCATTAGTTTTCCGTAGCTTACACTAAAAGGTGATTTGCCACCGCCCCAAAGGCTTTTTTTTGCTGTAGTTAATGTTGTCGTGTTTGACATATGTTGTAATTATCTATTCAGTGAGAAAAAGAAGTATAAATAAACCCATACTGCTCCTAAAAAGTGCCAGTATGTAGTACACAAATGTATACTTAAAATATTTTTTTTGTGTACGTTAAATTGAAAAGTTTTACCAATAATAACTAACAAAAAAATCAGTCCACCAAACATATGCGCTAAATGAACTCCAGAGATAATGTACACAAAACTTTCAGAAGGATTTCCTACTAAGAATATATTGTTTGCGGTCAATTCTTTCCATGCATACCACTGGCAAATGCTAAACGTAATACCCAAAGCAAAAGTAGTTAGTAATGCAATTTTCAATAATTTTAAATTGTCTTTTTTAGCCATAAAATAGGCCCATTGCATTGTAACTGAACTAGCTATTATAATAATGGTATTATAGCTAAATAGTTTAGGTAGGTCAAATATCAACCAATTACCTTCACCTCTTCTTACAATGTAGCCACTTGTGAAAGCAGCAAATAACATTACGCTAGCTACAATAATTAACCACAATACAAACTTGGTTGGATGTATTGCATATTGCTCATTTTCGTTTGTAGTTTTAATTGTCTCAATCATGTTGTTGGTGTTAAATTAAAGTTTATCAATTAGGTAAGCAATTTGTACCAATGGCAAATATAAAAAGGATGCAAACATTAATCGTTTTGCATCTTTATTTTCACATGTTCTGTATAATCTAAATGCAAAATAGGTCATTGTTAATCCTGCTAGCATTGCAATTATTCCAGATGTTAATCCTGTAAAACCTTCTTGGGTAGGAAGAAATCCAATTGGAATTAATAATAAAGCAAAAGCTAAATTTTGCAGTGCTGTTTTTTTGTCTTTTCCTGAAGAGGGTAGCATCTTAAATCCTGCACGTTTATAGTCCTCATCTAGTATCCAAGCAATACTCCAGAAATGAGGAAATTGCCAAATAAATTGTACACTGAACAATATCAATGCTTCTGATGAAATACTTCCACTAAAAGCTGTCCAGCCAATTAATACTGGAAGTGCACCTGGGAAAGCTCCTACAAATACGGAAACTGGTGAAACTCTTTTAAGTGGAGTGTAAATGAAAGCATATGAAATGAGCGAAACAAAAGATAATAAACTTGTAAGAGGGTTTAAAAAAATAGCCATTAATGCTACACCTACAATTCCCATGATGGTACTCACAACTCCCGCTTCTGTAATGCTCATTCTATTGGTAGCTACTGGGCGATTAGCTGTTCGAATCATCAAAATATCGTAATTTTTTTCGATAATTTGGTTTAGGCCATTGGACGCAGCTACAACTAAAAATCCTCCTATACTTAATATGGCTAAATCAAATCCGTTTATAGCTCCTTTTGCTGCAGTCATATAAGTAATTGCTGCTGAAAATACCACCAATAAAGTTAAGCGTGTCTTAACCAATTGTTGATAATCTTGCACTTTCTGCCTTAAAGCTGAAACCACAATTACTGTATCATTTTGTTGAGCTACTGTTTTCAAATTCTATTTTGTATTAAGCTGCATGCGCAACTTTTTTTGTTTTCGAGAAAATTAAAATCGTTATAAAAAGCTGGACGCCTACAATGAGGCTTCCAACAAAGAGGTGAATACTTTGAATCTGTTTTGGGAATCCCCAATTATCCAAAATTTTACCACTAAAAATCTGTACACTTATCAAAATTACCAATGCCAATGCTGCTTTGTAAACAATAGAATCTCGTAAAAAAGCAGTTCTAAATTTTCGAAGTATTAAAAAAGTAAGCAAGAGACTAACAAACGAGAAGGAGCGATGAAACAAGAACCAATTTCCTAGATTACCCACCCAGTATTGTCTGTTTTGTTCGCCCATAAACTTTGCCACATGGTCAATGTTTTCTCTAACTTGGGTTCCACTTACAGTTTGTATGAATGAGACCACAAGTATTGCAATCATAATGGTTTTTAACTGCGAATCATTATTTTGTTGTTCAACTATAAATTGCTGCGAACGGGTAATGGTATATATTAATAAACCTACAATTACCAATGCTACAACCATATGAATGGTTACAGTTACTGGCTTTAGGTTTTCAGATACTACAACTGAGCCTAGCCATCCTTGAAAACCAATCAATATAAAAGCTAAAAAACTCAACCAAAATACAACCGCATCTTTTTTTCGATAAGGTAAAGCAAAGAACACTGTTAGAAAAATAAAAAAGCCTGTTAAAACACCTAATAATCTGTTTACATATTCTGTCCATGTTTTGTAAACATTAAATTCGGCTACTTGGTGAGTGGCAGTTTGAAATTTCTCTTTATAATCGGCAGGTAGTTCGCTTACATTAGTAGGCGGAACCCATTGTCCGAAACACTTTGGCCAGTCGGGGCAACCCATTCCAGACCCTGTGCTTCTTACCAACCCTCCAACCAAAATTAGAATAAATACAGTAGCAATAGTTAATATACCAAAGCGTCTGAATCGTATTTCTGATTTCTCTTTTTTGTTTATCATTTATTTTTTGTGGTCTCAGGGTTTTGTGGCGTAACGTTATTTTTACTCAAGATCATCAAACCAAAGACACAATTTTTATTACTCAACAGTTGTTTTACTAACTGCTACAAAAACTTCAGGGTTTGGTTCAACTTGTTCATCAACTTGTCCTTTATCTGGAATGTTTTGAGGAATAAAATCTTGCTCAGCACCTGGTTTGCTATAATCATATGGCCAACGATATACGGTAGGAATCTCGCCTGGCCAGTTACCATGAATATGTTCAATTGGAGCTGTCCATTCTAAGGTATTTGATTCCCATGGATTTTGCTCGGTTCGTTTTCCGAATCGGATACTGCTAAAGAAATTATATAAGAAAATCAATTGTGCAGCACCACCCAATAAAGCAGCTATTGTAATAAATTGATTCATATCTACAAATACATTAAATTGATCATAAGCTGAGTTTGCGTAATACCTGCGTGGCACACCTGCCAAGCCCATAAAGTGCATTGGGAAAAATACACAGTAAGCCGATATTAGAGTTAACCAAAAGTGAATTTGCCCCAATGATTCATTCATTTTGCGTTTAAACATCTTTGGATACCAATGGTAAATACCACTCATCATACCAAAAATTGCAGCACTACCCATTACCAAATGGAAGTGAGCAACAACAAAATAGGTATCATGTAAATTTATATCTAAGGCTGCATTTCCTAACCAAATTCCTGTTAAGCCACCTGTAATAAAAAATGAAACCAATCCGATTGCAAACATCATAGCAGGAGTAAGGCGCAAATTACCTTGCCATAAAGTAGCTAAATAGTTAAATGTTTTTACAGCTGAAGGAACAGCAATAATCAGTGTTCCCAACATAAATACGGAACCTAAAAAAGGATTCATACCAGTAATAAACATATGGTGACCCCATACAATAAATGATAATACTGCGATGGCTAAAATAGATCCAATCATTGCTCTATATCCGAAGATAGGTTTACGAGAGTTGGTTGCAATAACTTCAGAGGTTATTCCCAATGCTGGTAATAAAATGATGTATACTTCTGGATGTCCTAAAAACCAAAATAAATGTTGCCACAATACTGGCGAACCTCCAGTTCTTTCAATACCTCCAGCTAAATCTGCAGGAATATCAGAAAGGTAAAAGGATGTACCAAAACTACGATCGAAAATTAATAATAACGAACCGCCTAATAACACAGGAAAAGATAATAAACCTAATACTGCTGTTAACAAAAAGGCCCATATTGTTAATGGTAAACGGGTCATTTTCATTCCCTTGGTACGCATATTTAGGATAGTAGTGATATAATTAATACCACCCAATAATGCTGATGCAATAAATAAAATAATTGCGACTAACCATAAAGTCATTCCACTTGCCGAACCTGGAATTGCTTTTGGCAAAGCAGATAATGGAGGGTAAATTGTCCAACCAGCTGAAGCAGGTCCTCCTTCAACAAATAATGAAGCAATTAACACAACACTCGATAAAAAGAAAAACCAATACGAAAGCATATTCATAAAGGGTGATGCCATATCGCGTGTTCCAACTTGTAATGGTATAAGTAAGTTACTAAATGTTCCACTTAAACCAGCTGTTAATACATAAAATACCATAATGGTACCATGAATTGTAATTAAAGCTAGGTAAAAATTCGGATCAAGTTTGCCATCTTGTCCCCATTTGCCTATTACATTTTCCAAAAAAGGAAGTTTCATATCGGGATAAGCTAGTTGCATGCGGAACAAAAGTGACATTGCCATTCCTAATGTACCCATAATAATACCGGTAATTAGAAACTGTTTAGCAATCATTTTGTGGTCCATGCTAAACACGTACTTTGAAATGAATGTTTCCTTGTGATGTCCATGATCATGAGAGTCATGGTTGTGGTCTACTGAATGTAAGTTACTCATATACTTTTATTGCTTTCTGTTAATACTATTATATATAAAAAGGATTATTTGCTAGCTATTGTTTTAGCTGAAGCATTTCTAATTAACAATGCTTGTGAATTTGCATCTCCTAGTGAATCCGTTGCTGCAGGAGGTGTACTTGTAGAAGCTAAATTTGGTTGAGAAGAAAGCCATTTTGCATATTCTTCTGGAGAATCCACAATAACTTTCATTTTCATTCGATAGTGCGCACCTCCACAAATTTTATTACACAAAAGAATATAATCAAATTTAGGGTTGTTTAACTTGTTACGCATTTCTGAAGTTGTAATACTAGGCGTAAAATTAAATTGAGTAGGAAGTCCTGGAACCACATTCATTTGAACACGGAAGTGAGGTAAATAGGCTGAATGAATAACATCTTTTGCACGAAACTTTAACGAAACCGGTTTACCAACAGGGAAATGTAATTCATTTGTGATGATATCATCTTGAGATTTAGGATCTTTTGGATCAACACCCAGTGCGTTTACTACGCCAATTTGACGGAAATCATGGTTTCCTAATTTGTTGTCAGCACCTGCATAGCGAGCATTCCATCCAAATTGGTACCCAAATACTTCTACAACAATCGCTTTCGGATCACGGTGGTTCATCATATTGTTCCAAGTTTTTAAGCCTCTAATAACCAAAATAGTTAAAACTATTGCTGGAATGACAGTCCAAATCAATTCTAATTTGTGGTTGTCTGGATAATATACTGCTTTACGTTTGCCATCAGCTTTGTATTTATATCCATACCAAAACAATAATACTTGGGTAATGATAAATACAATTCCTGTGATAATTAATGTTATGGTGAACATGCTATCATAAATGGCACCATGCTCTGATGCTGCTTCTTGTGAATTTACCGTTAGTTTTCCATGTACAAAAAACTCCCAAATTGCTGCACCCATTCCTGTTATTAAAAACGCCATTAACAATTTTCCATTAATGTTTGTCCAGTTAATGAATGCTTTACCTTGTATTTGACCTACTTTATTCAAGATGCCAAATATTTGTACAATAACCCATATTAATAATCCTCCTACTATCAATAACAACCAATTGATTTTTGATTTATAAGCGTTTTCAGCATTCATAACACTTCCATCAGATACAGGAGTGGCATTTGCAGTAGCTATAGGCGCAGGTTTTTCACTTTCAGCTTTAATATAAGCGATTACCGATTTTAGTTGAACATCACTCAAGTTTTCAAACGAGGTCATTACTGACTCATTGTTTTCCTTATATATTTTTACAGCATCAGCATCACCTGATTTGATTAACTTCTGAGAATTTTTAATCCATTTTACCAACCATTCTTCTTTGTACTTTGTATGCGCTCCTTTTAAAGCAGGTCCAACTACTTTTTCATTTAAAGCGTGGCATGATGTACAATTTGCCGTAAATAATTTTTCTCCTTCTTCTGCTGTTTGCGAAAAGCTTGTAAATGAAATGCTTAATAGCGAAACAATAAATAAGGAATGTAATACAGTGGTAATGATTCTCATTGAGCGTGTATTTGAATTTGTTAAAGATACTTAAATTTCAGCGTGCGAATGTAAAAGTTTTTTTACTTATAACGTAATTAACAACTGGAATTTATACCCATAATTAATTTCCAATTGTGAATTAACAAATATTAAGTAATATGATACTATTTTTTGGTAGGCAATGGTTTTGAGGTAGAATTGGTTTTTACTTTGGTTGTATCTATTTGATTTATTGTACTATCAGTAACTGAAGGTGTAATAATAGCTTTAGGAGGTTCAATGCCAGTAGGCCATACTCTTGCACCAAATTCAACACTGTTTTTGAGGTTTGCAGCTACTATTACATGCAATTTATTATTGGTAAAAACAGCATCTTTTACATATTCACCATTGGCTTCAACTTTACTAACTAACTTACCTGTTTCTACTTCCCATATTTTAATACTTCCATCATTACATCCAGTTATTGCATATTTTGAGTCATTTGAAAAAGCAACAGCTGTTACTTTCCAACAATCAACAGGTAAAATTCTAATTTGTTTTCCAGAAACAACATCCCATATACGTGCAGTTTTATCATTGCTTCCACTTATCAAATATTTGTTGTTGTTACTAATTGAAATACAGTTTACAGCATCTGCATGTCCATCAAATGCTTTGGCTATTTGATTATTAGTTAAATTATATAACCTAATTTGAGGGTTAGCTCCTGCAACATATATAAATCGAGTATCTACTGTTTGAGCAATACTGTTTACAGCAAATCCGATATCGATTTTACGAAAGGATTTACCAGTTGCTAAGTCCCATGCTATCAATGTTTTATCATCACTTCCGCTGAATAAGTAACGGTTAGTTTTATCAAATAACAATGCGTTTACTTGGTCCGAATGGGTTTCGAGTATTCTGCTTTTTCGAAGTAAACTATCCCATAAAATTATGGTATTATCGCTCGACCCACTTGCTAACATTTTACCATCAAGTCTATATTTAAGAGCTGTAATAGGAAAACTATGTCCTACCAATGTTCTAATTTTTTTATAGCTGCTATCGTAAATAGTGATATTTTTATCCCAAGAACCTGTGGCAATAAAATTACCATTTAATGTTTGTGTTATTCTAGTTACATCATTTGTATGGCCTAATAATATATGTGTAGGTTCGGTATACGTTTTTTGAGCATAAGCAAAGCAAGTTATAGCTAAGCCTGCCCATAATGCATAAAGTTTGTTCATGCTTCAAACTTATACAAATTGCTAAAAAGAAAAAATTATCCTAACAGTTTAGATTAGATATTTATTCAGTAAATACCTTTTTATCATTCTTCTTATATTTTGATATTAGCCTTTCCAATTTTCTTCACTTATTTTGCGGCTCATTTTTATGCTAAATAATATGCAATATGATATAGTAATAATTGGAGGTGGCATCGTAGGATTAGCGAGTGCTTATAATATGCTTAAGCAACATCCTCATTTAAAAATAGCATTGCTAGAAAAAGAGCAAGAATTAGCAGCTCATCAAACAGGTCATAACAGTGGTGTTATTCATTCTGGGTTGTATTATAAACCAGGAAGTTTAAAAGCCATCAATTGTATAAATGGGTACAATATGTTGCTGGAGTTTTGTAAAGAAAATAATATTCCTTTCGATTTATGTGGTAAATTAGTTATTGCAACCGAAACAAGTGAGTTGCCTTTGCTGGATAATTTATACCAACGAGGTATAGCCAATGGATTGGTAAATATAACATACCTTGATGCCGCAGAAATTACCAAACACGAACCGCACTCTAGAGGTATAAAAGCGTTACATGTTCCTTATACGGGTATTATTGATTATACAGAAGTGTGTTTAAAAATGGCCGAATGGGTAACTCATTGGGGTGGTTCTATTTATACTGGTCATAAAGTTGTAGGTATTAATGAGTTTTCAAATTTTGTTGAGGTTGTAACCGAACAACAACGTTTTGATGCAAAAATAATAGTTAACTGTGCCGGCTTATATTGCGATAAAGTTGCTCAAATGGCAGGCGAAAAAGTGAATACCCGAATCATTCCTTTTCGTGGAGAATATTATATGTTGAAACCCGAAAAGCGCTATTTGGTTAAACATTTAATTTATCCTGTTCCAGATCCCAACTTTCCTTTTTTAGGTGTGCATTTTACTCGAATGATTGATGGTGGAGTGGAGGCAGGACCAAACGCAGTATTAGCTTTTAAAAGAGAAGGCTACCATAAAACGGACGTTGATTTTACCGAATTGATGGAAAGTTTAACATGGCCTGGCTTTTTGAAAGTCATGCAAAAATATTGGAAAACTGGGATAGGCGAATTTTATCGATCGTTTAGTAAAACAGCATTTACAAATGCCTTACGTAAATTTATTCCCGAGTTGCAAGAAGATGATTTAATACCTGCAGAAGCAGGTGTTAGGGCCCAAGCTTGTGATAGAGATGGCGGTTTATTAGATGATTTTAATATCATTGAAAAGCCGAGAGCGGTTCATATCTTAAATGCTCCTTCGCCAGCTGCAACATCAAGTTTGGCAATTGGTAAAACCATTTCTGAGTTGGTGTTTAAACAGCTTGGATTATGATGGTAACCGAAACAAAAATTCGTGTGCGATATGGCGAAACAGATCAAATGGGTGTTGTATACCATGGAAACTATGCTTTGTATTTTGAAGAAGCACGAACAGATGCGTTAAGACAAATAGATGTATCCTATAAAAACATGGAAGAAAACGGAGTAATGATGCCCGTTGTGAATCTAACCATGGATTATAAAAGGCCAGCCAAATATGATGATGTACTAACTATTAAAACTACGTTACTCAAATTACCTTCGGTGAAAATATTACTTTCTTACGAAGTGTTTAATGAATCAAATGAATTGTTAACAACAGGAAGTTCGACCTTGGTTTTTGTGGATATGAAAACAAATAAACCTACTCGTTGTCCGGAACCATTATTGCTCAAGTTTAACCGTTTTTTTGTATGACCCGAAAGCGCCAAATGGTCGAAAAAGTGTTGCAGTTTAATCTCCTTGGATGGTTTGTAAGAAGCCGATTTTCTAAAGGCTTTATTGGATTTATGCAGCGCAAACAGTTTTTGGGCTATAAAGGTATTTCGTGGTATTCAGTGTTTGAGTTTTTTATCCGTTGGGTTGATAACAAGGATATACATTTACGCAGTTCGGCCTTGTCGTTTACCTTTTTTTTATCGTTGTTTCCAACAGCTATTTTCTTTTTTACCCTTATTGCCTATTTACCATTCAAACAATCGCCCGAAGAAATTTTGTTTTTTATTCAAGGGATAATTCCTAACAATGCATTTAACATTATCAAATCAACATTGGAAGACATTCTTAAACATCAGCGAAGTGGGTTGCTATCTGTTGGTTTTGTATTGGCTATTTATTTTAGTACCAATGGTTTTCATTCGCTTATGAATACGCTTAATAGGTATGGCAAAGAAAAAGAAACCCGAAGTTTTTGGAAACAGCGGATGGTTGCTATTATTCTTTCTGCAATTGTTTCATTAGCTGTTTTGGTTTCGGTATTGTTACTCACAGGCGGCAATTGGCTTATCAAATGGCTTGATCATACAAAGTATTTTCCGAGTAAAGTAACGCCATTATTATTACAACTTCTTAATAATAGTATTGTTGTGTGCATTATTCTTACCATCATATCGTGTATTTATTATTTTGCCCCCAGCAAGCATAGTAAATGGCGGTTTTTTACACCGGGTTCTGTTTTTGCCTGTATTGTTACCTTGCTTACAACGTATATTTTTTCGGTATATGTTAACCAGTTTAATGCATACAATAAAGTATATGGGTCTATTGGTGCACTTATCGTAGTGATGTTACTTATATACATCAATACGTATATCTTATTAATGGGTTATGAATTGAATGTGGTAATAGGTAAAGCTGTTGAAGAGATTAGAAAAGGAAAAGTGATTAAACGGAATACGGTTTTGTATTTAAAGAAAACAGCTGAAGAAGAAACAGAATGAGTGATCGTAAAAAATGTATAATTTTAGCTATTGAATCTTCTTGTGATGATACCGCAGCTGCTATATTAAAAGACGGCAAAATATTAAGTAATGTAGTGGCTGGACAAAAAGTACATGAACAATATGGAGGCGTAGTGCCAGAATTAGCTTCACGTGCACACCAGCAAAATATAGTGCCAGTAGTAGATATTGCTTTATCGCAAGCAGGTATAACAAAAAGCGAAATAGATGCAATTGCTTTTACAGCTGGACCAGGTTTAATGGGCTCACTTATGGTAGGGGTTTCGTTTGCCAAAAGTATGTCAATGGCTTTAGATATTCCAATGCTTTCCGTTAATCATATGGAGGCTCATATTTTGGCTCATTTTATTGATGAACCCAGTCCTACATTCCCATTTCTTTGCCTCACTGTATCAGGTGGTCATACGCTTATTACTGTTATGCATGATTTTTTTAACGGGGAAGTAATTGGGCAAACTACAGATGATGCTGCGGGTGAAGCTTTTGATAAAGCCGCAAAAATGTTAGGTTTGCCATACCCAGGAGGTCCATTAATTGATCAATATGGGTCAACTGGAAATCCGTTAGCATACCCATTTCCTAAACCTAATATTCCTGAGTTGAATTATAGTTTTAGTGGACTTAAAACAGCTTATTTATATTTTATACAAAATCATCGTAAAACCAACCCCGATTTTGTAACCCAAAACCTTCCCGATATTTGTGCCTCCATTCAATATTCTATTATCCATCATTTAATGAAAAAGCTAGTGTTGGCTAGCGAGCAAACAGGAATTACTCAAATTGCCTTGGCTGGAGGTGTTTCTGCAAACTCTTACTTGCGATCTTCTTTACTTGCTGAAGGAAATAAAAGAGGCTGGCAAACCTTTATACCAGCATTTGAATACTGTACAGATAATGCAGCAATGATTGCTATGGCTGGATATTATAAATACCTAAAAGGCGATTTTGCATCTCAAATGATATCGCCAAACGCTCGCTAGTGTTTTCATATAATTATAAATCTAGACCACCATTTTATTTATCTGTTTATAATGGTTAGGCAGTATTTAAGCTATTTAATTGAACGCTTTTGCTCATAAGTGGTTGAATTAATTGTATGCATATTTGGAATTCTCCTGCTGTTTCCTATATTTTTGTTACATTATGGTCTTTCTTACGGCCTAAAAAGTAATTGTAGATGAAAAAAAAATTGTACCTGTTTATATTTCTTTTAACGTTTGTTACATCCGCTGTAACTGTATCTGCTCAGCGAGTTGTAATGCCTGCTGACGCTCAGCAACTGGCAAATATTGATAGCAATACGATAAAGTGGCACAATAAATTATACCCTACTATTCCTCAAGGGGATTTAAATATATACGGATTTGAGCAAACAGATATTCCCATTTATGCCGATTCGGTCTATGCTTTTAGGTTAGCCTTATTAGAATCGGAAATTCAACTTGATTACAATGAGTTTGTAAGACCATATATTGATTTGTATTCAATACGCAGACGTAAGTTAACCAGTAAAGTTTTGGCATTGAGCAGTTATTATTTCCCTTCATTTGAAGAAGCATTAGATAGAGAGAATATGCCAATGGAGTTGAAATATTTAGCAGTTATTGAATCGGCTTTGAACCCTGCTGCTACCTCACCCGTTGGTGCTGCTGGTATGTGGCAGTTTATGGCTCCAACTGGGCGTATGTATGGGCTCAAAACAACTTCTTATTATGATGAACGCAGAGATGTTCAAAAATCAACTGACGCTGCCATTAAATATTTACGCAATTCTTATCGTATTTATGGTGATTGGTTATTGGTTATTGCATCTTATAATTGTGGGCCAGGTAATGTAAATAAAGCAATACGAAAAGCTGGGGGTGTTAAAAACTTTTGGGCTATTCAACAATATTTGCCCCGTGAAACCCGTGGATATGTTCCTGCATTTATTGCTGCAACATATGTAATGGAATATGCTGCCGAGCATAATATATATCCCAGCGAAGATTCTCCTATCTATAAGCATATGGATACGGTTATGGTTGATAATACCTATTCGTTGAATCAATTAGCGGGTCAGTTAAATATGAGTATTGATGAAATTAGGAGTTATAATCCTGCTTTATGTAAAGGTATTATTCCCTTTAATGGACAGAAAATAGCACTTGCCTTGCCTTATAATAAGGCAATGGATTTTACCCTTGCCAATGCTGATGTTTGTTTCAGGGAGCAAATGAATTCGGAGGCTATTGCTTTAAATAAAGCGATTGAACAAAAGGCTGTTTCAGCTCCTGCTAAAAACGTAACATATAAAGTTAAAAAAGGAGATCAGCTTGCAGCTGTTGCTGATAAATACAATGTAACGGTAAAAGACCTTAAACGTTGGAACCATTTAAAGAGCAACAAAATTATGGTTGGCCAAAAATTAAAAATTAAAACACTAGGATAGGCTATACACCGTTTTGATTTTAACACAATTTCACTAACATTTTTTTCAACAGGTTTGTAGTTTTAGGTACCAGCATTTAGTCGTTTATAAAACGCAAAAGAGTTATCCGTTTTCACAGATAACTCTTTGGTAACATGTATTCGAATATTTCGATTAAGCGTTTTGAGTAGCTTTAGGTGCAGCGTCTAAAATTTCTTTGCTTACACCTGCAGCATATTGTTCAAAGTTTTTAACAAACATATTAGCCAATTTATTTGCTTGTAAATCGTATGCCGTTTTATCAGTCCAAGTATTGCGTGGGTTTAATAATTCGGCAGGCGCATTTGGGCAACTGGTTGGCATTGCATATCCAAAAATTGGGTGGTTTTCAAATGTTACATTGTCTAACTCGCCATTTAAAGCAGCCGTAATCATAGCACGGGTATACGCCAATTTCATGCGTGAACCTGTTCCATAAGCACCACCTGTCCAGCCAGTATTAATTAACCATACATTGATGTTTGGATTGGCTTTTAATTTTTCGCCCAACATTTCGGCATATTTACCAGGATGTAAAGGTAAAAATACACGTCCAAAACATGCGCTAAATGTAGCTTGTGGTTCTGTAACTCCTGCTTCTGTTCCCGCTACTTTTGCTGTGTATCCGCTAATAAAACTATACATAGCTTGACCTACGCTTAGTTTCGAAATAGGAGGCAATACACCAAAAGCATCAGCTGTTAAGAAGAAAATATTTTCGGGCGTTTTACCTACCGAAGGAATAGCAATATTATCTATATGGTGCAACGGATAGGCTGCCCGTGTATTTTCAGTTACACTAATATTTGCATAGTCGGGTGTAATAGTACCTGGAATAAAACGGGTGTTTTCCAATAAAGCACCAGCTTTGATGGCGTTAAAAATTTGCGGTTCTTTTTCTTGGGTAAGATCAACACATTTGGCGTAGCATCCACCTTCAAAATTAAATACCGAATCTTCGGCCCAACCGTGTTCGTCATCACCAATGAGTTTACGTTCAGGATCTGCAGATAAGGTAGTTTTACCCGTTCCCGATAATCCGAAGAAAATGGCAGTATCTCCTTTTTTGCCAATATTGGCTGAGCAATGCATTGAAAGGGTATTGCGTTCTTGAGGTAAGATGTAGTTTAATACCGTAAAAATTCCTTTTTTCATTTCACCAGTATAGGCACTTCCACCTATCAGAATAATTTTACGCGTAAAATCAATCATGGTAAAATTGTGTTGGCGTGTTCCATCTTCGGCTGCCACAGCTTTAAAACTAGGCGCATTGATAATTAGCCATTCGGGTGCAAACGTGGTTAGTTCTTCAGCTGTAGGGCGTAAGAATAAGTTGTTGCAAAATAAATTGTGGTAAGCTGTTTCGTTAAACACACGAAGGTTCAATCTATAGCGGGGATCGGCACAAGCATATGCATCGCGTACATACATTTTTTTGCCTTCAAAATGAGCAATTACTTTATCCAATAATTTGCCAAATTTATCGGAATCAAATTTTTGGTTTACCTCGCCCCACCATACCGTATTTTCGGTTTTGGCATCTACTACACAAAACTTGTCTTTTGGCGAGCGGCCAGTAAACTCTCCCGTATCGGCCATAAGTGCACCTGTATCTGTTAGTACTCCTTCTCCGTTTTCAAGTGCATGTTTTAAAAGTTCTTCGGGAGTTAAATTAGTGTAGGCTTTTGAAGCTTTGCTAAGAAGCTTGTCTGCAATCGTATGAGTTGTCATAGTCAATGATTTACGTTAATAGATAGTGGGCAAATTTAACCGAATCTTCAATCTAAAAAAATAATTATTTAACATTAAAAGCCTTCGATATGGGAGTGTTCTTTTAGGGTTTGGTTATTAGATAATTATGAATTAAAGGTTGTTGATATCTATTTGGAGGGTATTGCGAGAATTTGAGATGCGAGATTCGAGACTTTGAGATGCGAGACTTTGCTATTGTCAATCGACTACATAACTATGTTCTATCAACTATGATCTAATAATCCATTAACTATTATCTAGAGATACATCAAACTACAACCTCTTATATCACTTTGGTCTAAACGGCCAAGCACTTCAAAGCTGCCATCATCATGGGTTTTGCCTATATCAGCAGTTTGGATAAACGCACACGAGTGAATATTGGCTAAGTCGATTATGTTGATTAATCCAGTCTTTTTGTTGGGCAACACAGTTAACGGGTCGTTGGGGTCTGTTAACACAATTTTCATCCAAGGAGGACACGAGTATATTCCATTACCTTTTGAGTAAGCTTGTGAGAGTATTTCTGTCATTCCATATTCGGAATGTATGGTTGGGATATTAAATTGTTGTGAGAGTAATCCATGAACTTCACTTCGAATCAATTCTGCTCTGCGTCCTTTCATTCCACCTGTTTCCATTACAATTACTTTATGAGATAAGTCTATCGGAAACTGTTCAGCAAAATCGAGCAAAGCAAACGTTACACCCAATAAAATAATGGGTATTTGCTGTTGTTTTAATTGTTCAATATGTTGATTAAGTTCGGCAAGGTTGTGTAAATAAAATCCGCTTTCAGGTTTGCCACTTCGTTTAATGAGTTCATCAGCCATAACAATAAGTGATGATCCATCTCTTTCTAAATAAGAAGGGAGTAAAGCAAGAAAAGCATACTGTTGAGGTGAGCCATAAAATAATTCAAAAGCGTGCAAAAAACTTTGTTTGTATATCGAGTAATTTTTAACAAAATGTTTACTCGGAATAGTACCCGTAGTTGTGCTACTTGTAAATACCATTTCCTCAGTGTAGCTACCTGTTTTTACTTCATGGGTTTTAAAAAACGAAACGGGCAAAAAAGGTATTTCAGATACCGATAATATAGTTGAAGGATTTGTATGCACATAATTACAATAGTTGCGATACACCGTATTATGTGCATACTGAAATTGAAATAAGTGCAAGGCCAATTCATCAAAATGTGTTATGTTTGATGTAAATATAGTAGATAGAAAATTGGCTTCGTTAAATAACATATTCAAATATAAGGCAGTTATGCTTGCTTTTATAATACTGCAATATGGATGCAAAAAAAGCGAAATTTACCCCATCGTTCCCTCACTTGAATTTAAAAGTTACTATTTTACTCAAGATGAGAAAGTTCCTACTGATACGTTACTTGGAATTATATTTACTTACAGAGACGGAGATGGTGATATTGGATTAAATACCGAAGATACATTGGCTCCTTTTAATAGTATATTGGGCGAAAACAATACAGAGCTTAATATTTACAACAATAATTTACACATTGACTACCTCACTTGGCAAAACGGAAAATTTGAACCTGTAATTATTGAGAACCGAACGGATACTTTAAGGTATTTTGCGCGGTTACAAAACATTACACCATTAGGAAAACACAAAGCAATAAGAGGAGATATTGATTGGAAAATATTACCTCCTCAATATATGGGTATTTCAAGAACAATTAAATTAAGGATAAAAATATACGATAGGGCTCTTCATCAAAGCAATGTCATCGAATCGCCAGTAATTGAATTACCCTAGAAGTAAGATATGGTAAATTGATGACAACTAAAAATCGTCATCATCGTCATCCTCATCGTCATCAAAATCGATGTCGTCAGTGTCTAAATCCAAATCATCATCTAGGTCCAAATCATCCTCTTCATTTTCGTCTTCACTGTAAGTTTTTTTTGGAGCCTCTTTTGCAGGTGACTTTGCATTAGTGATTGCTTTTTTGGTTGCAGTGGCAACTTGTTTTTTTGCGGTAGTCATTTGTGGTAAAGTTTTTCAATAACGAATTTATACTTTTTTAATTTATGCAAACAAAAATTGTGTTCGCTTTTTTTCGGGGGGTGAAATAATAATTTGAAATCTATAAAAGCAACTATTTTTTTTATTTCTTAAAAAAAAGTTTTTAGCACAGTTTTAAATGTATTGCAATGAGCATTTACAATATCGGCAATTCTGGGAGAGTAACCGCCTCCCATTGATATAATTAAAGGGATATGTTGATCTTTACACCAGGTGCAAATCAATCGGTCTCTTTCTGTGCATCCCTCCTGAGTAATATTAAGCTTTCCGAATTTATCAGTGGCTAAAATATCAACACCAGAAAGATAAAATATCAAATCAGGGTTTTCGTTTTTTATACATATCGGAATGTATTGATGCATTAATGAATGATATTCTTCATCTGTTATACCATCGTTAAGTTCAATATCTAAATTTGATTGTTCTTTCAAAAAAGGATAATTGTGTTTGCCATGCATGCTTAAAGTGAATACCCTATCTTCTTGTGAGAATATGTTTGCCGTTCCATTTCCTTGGTGAACATCTAAATCAATAATGAGTATTTTTTGGGCAAGATTATGGTGTAATGCATAATTCGCAGCCATTGCAAAATCATTTAACAAACAAAACCCTTCACCTTTACTTGAAAATGCATGGTGAGTACCCCCTGCAACATTCATGGATACGCCATATTGTTTTGAAAACTGAATACAATCTATGGTGCCTTGAGCAATGATACGTTCACGCTCAATTAATTGTGGTGAAAGCGGGAACCCAATTTTTCTCATCTCAGATGCGGATAGTTCCAAGTTTTTCATTTTGTTCCAATACAACGAGGTGTGAGTAAGTAAAATGATTTCTTCTGAAACAACTTCAGGTTCAAAAAGGTTATCTATTTGAATCAATCCTTCGCGCATTAATTGTTGAGGTATCAATTCGTATTTCGACATCGGAAAACGATGCCCTTCAGGTAAAGGAAGTTGATATATAGGATGATAGGCTATTTTTAACAAGGTTATATAATTATATTAGGGTGTTAATAACGTATATCAAAGGTCAACAATATTTTCAATCATTTTATTGTTTTGTGGCTTAATTGTTTTGCTAAATGGGTGTTTTTATAGATTTAAACTCGCCATAATAAAATAAACCATAGAACCGCAAAGAAGTTAAGCCGATTTTGGGACAAACTAAATTTTGAAATGTGAAACAATTGTTATTAGTTCACGCCACACAAATAATACATTTTTTGAATGAAAATTAGTGTTGTAAAAGAAACAAAATCTGGAGAAAAAAGGGTTGCCCTAACTCCATCAGTAGCAAAACAATTTATCAAACAAGGGTATACCTGTTTTGTGGAAACACAAGCGGGTTATGCGTCCAATTTTTCTGATGAAGCATACCAAGAAGCAGGTTGCAGTATTTTAACAAATAAAGATGAACTGTTTCAACAGGCAGATGTTATTTGTAAAGTAAATGCACCTACTGATGAAGAAATAAGCAGTATGAAAAAAGGAACTGTTTTGATTTCCTATCTATACCACTCATTCAATCCTGAGTTAGTCAGTCAATTGTGTAATCAAGGTATTAGTGCTTTTTCTATGGATGCAATGCCTCGAATTTCTCGTGCACAAAGTATGGATGCTTTAAGTTCGCAAAATAATTTAGCTGGATACAAAGCTGTAATATTAGGTGCAGATAACTTAGTTAAAATTTTTCCCTTGATGATGACAGCAGCGGGTACTTTAACCCCTTCTCGTGTATTGATTTTTGGTGCTGGTGTTGCCGGTTTGCAAGCTGTTGCTACTGCCAAGCGTTTAGGTGCTATTGTAGAAGTTACAGATGTTCGCCCCGAAACTAAAGAGCAAGTAGAATCATTAGGAGGAAAATTTATTGAAGTAAAAGGAGAAGGTGTAACAGTTGAAGGTGGATATGCAAAAGATGTTTCAACCGAATATTTGGCTAAACAGAAAGAGGCAGTAAACAAAAGTTTGGCACAAGCCGATTTGGTTATTACCACTGCTTTGGTAGCTGGCAAAAAAGCACCAGTGTTAATTACCGAAGAGCAAGTGAAGTTGATGAAATTGGGAAGTGTAATTGTTGATATGGCTGTAGAACAAGGTGGTAATTGTGCATTAAGTGAATTGGATAAAACGGTAGTAAAAAATGGTGTAACCATTATTGGTCAAAGTAATTTGCCAAGTACACTTTCCCAAAATGCGAGTGAACTTTATGCTAAAAATGTATATAATTTTCTGCTTCACCTTTCTACCAATGATGTAATGAAATGGGAGATAGAAGAAGAAATTACCAAAGGCACATTGATTACACATCAACAAAAAATAGTTCATCCAAGTTTACAAACAGCAACAGCATAAATATGGAAAGTATAGTAGCGTTTATTTCAGATAACAAAGAAATGTTTTACCTCATCATTCTCATGATTTTTGTGGGAATCGAACTTATTGGGCATGTACCTTCAGTATTGCATACTCCTTTAATGAGTGGTGCCAATGCTATTCATGGTGTAGTTATTATTGGGTCCATTATTGTTATGGGACAAGCTGATCATATTGCATCCTTAATACTTGGATTTTTTGCAGTAGTACTAGGTACACTTAACGTAGTTGGTGGATTTGTAGTTACAGATAGAATGCTTGAAATGTTTAAAAAGAAAAAATCATAGTTTATAGATGATGGTTCATAGTTTTTTTGCTATGATCCATAAACTATTGACCATTTACTAAAAACGAATTTTATGACAAAACATATATTAGAAATCATTTACCTCATTGCTTCAGTAACGTTTATTGTTGGCTTAAAAATGTTGGGTAATCCTGCATCGGCACGCAAAGGAAATTTAATTGCAGCCTTTGGTATGACAATAGCCATTTTTGGTACTATTTTTTTATATACTGATACAAGTGGAAACCACTTAAAAAATCTTCCCCTTATTTTTGGTGCATTGATTGTAGGAACTATAGTAGGATGGATAGCAGCTAAGCGTGTGCAAATGACTGCTATGCCTGAAATGGTAAGTATATTTAATGGAATGGGTGGTGCGTGTGCCATGCTTATTTCTGTTATTGAGTTTCAACATTTGAGTTCACAACCACTTATTGAGATTCCTAAAGGGGAATTTACAACCATTATTATTGGAATGGTCATTGGCTCTGTTTCATTTGCAGGAAGTATGATTGCCTGGGGTAAACTGAGTGGAAACGTAAAGGATAAATCGTTCAGCGCACAGCAGTTCATCAATATTGGATTAATGTTGGTCATAGTAGCGTTATCAATATTGTCTGTTGTACAAATGGATGCTAATTTGTTTTATGCAGTATTGGCAATTTCATTACTGTATGGTGTTTTATTTGTGTTACCAATTGGTGGAGCAGATATGCCTGTTGTTATTTCTTTGTTAAATTCATTTACGGGTGTAGCCGCTGCATGTGGAGGTTTTTTATATGATAACAAAGTAATGTTAATTGGTGGCGTTTTGGTAGGAAGTGCTGGTACTTTATTAACCATGGTGATGTGTAAAGCCATGAATCGATCATTGCTAAATGTATTGATTGGCAATTTTGGTGGCGGAGCTAAAGGTGAGGCTGCATCTTCTTCTTCATTTGAAGGTTCAACCAAAGAAATTACAGCCAGTGATGCAGCTATTTTAATGAAGTATGCTAAAAAAGTAGTTATTGTGCCTGGTTATGGATTGGCGGTAGCACAAGCCCAACATGTAGTGCATGAGTTAGAAGAATTATTGGAAAAAGAAGGTGTGGAAGTGAAATATGCCATTCACCCGGTAGCAGGTCGTATGCCTGGCCATATGAATGTGTTGCTAGCCGAAAGTAATGTGAGTTACGATAAATTGGTGGAGATGGAAGAAATAAATCCGGAGTTTAACACAACTGATGTTGTACTTGTAGTGGGTGCAAATGATGTAGTAAATCCTGCGGCTAAAACAGATCCTAATTCTCCTATTTATGGAATGCCTATTTTGGAGGTAGAAAATGCAACCAATGTAATTGTCAACAAACGTTCGATGAAAGCTGGTTATGCAGGTATTGAAAATGAGTTGTTTTTTAAACCTAAAACTAGCATGTTGTTTGGTGATGCTAAAAAGGCATTAACACAATTGGTGAGTGAGATTAAAAGCTTGGGTTAGGTAACCATTTTAAAATGGGTTACATTTCTATATTATAAAATTCAAAAACATCATGTCTTCAAAAACGTTTTATATTTTTCTCTTTTTATATTTTGTAACCTATAACGTTCAAGCCCAAAAACAATTATTCGTTGCTTTTTACAATCAAGAAAATTTGTTTGATACGATTGACGATCCACATAAAAACGATAATGAGTTTTTACCTACAGCTAAAAATGGCTGGGACACCGAAAAATACAACAACAAATTAAATCATATGGCAACGGTTATTGCCAGCATGAATGAAGGAAATGGTGCAGATATAGTTGGGATGTGTGAAGTTGAAAATGCTGCTGTGCTGCTTGATTTAACAAAAAACGAACAATTGAAAAAAATGAACTATTCAATTGTTCATTTTGAGTCGCCTGATGAACGAAGTATTGATAATGCATTATTGTATCAATCCTCAAAGTTTAAGTTGATTGTGGCCATTCCATATCCAGTTGTGTTTGCTGAAAATCCTCGATCTAAAACACGTGATATTGTATTGGTTAAATTGCTCAATGCATTAACTAAAAAACCACTTTTTGTATTGGTGAATCATTTTCCATCTCGTTTGGGTGGCGAAGTTGAAAGCGCTCCTAAAAGAATAAATGCAGCAAAAATATTACGTAGTATTTATGATAGTATTAGCAACGTTGAACCCAATACACCTGTAATAATTATGGGTGATTTTAATGATGAACCAAACGATGAGAGTATCGAAAAAATATTAGCTGCAAAAGGATCTCTTGATTCGTTAGAGGGAAATGATTTATTTAATCCAATGTATGCTTTGCATGAACAAAAAATTGGATCTCATTTTTATAGAGGAAATTGGGGTTCACTAGACCAAATCATTATCAGTAACAATTTAGTAAACTGTAAATCAAAACTATGTTACAAAACAGCTTCAGCTTCTATTTATAAACAAGAGTGGATGCTTGAAACTACAGGTAAATTTGCTGGTACACCCAAAAGAACATTTGCAGGTCAAAAATATTTGAATGGATACAGTGATCATTTACCTGTTTTTATTATCTTAGAAATAAAGAAGAAAATGTAAAGAAAGTGAATCCTTCATTTGTTTAGCCTATTTTTCCCTTATGTATTAAATTCAATTTTTTGATAATCATGCTTCACCATCATCACAAAGAAGAACATTTTACAGGCTCTGAAATAGTTAGAGATATGGTTATTGGATTGAGTGATGGCCTCACTGTTCCATTTGCACTAGCGGCAGGATTAACTGGAGCAATACAATCAAACGAAATTATTATTACTGCAGGATTGGCTGAAATTGTTGCAGGATCCATTGCAATGGGTTTAGGAGGATATTTGGCTGGAAAAACCGAAATTGAACACTATGATTCTGAAATTAAACGAGAGTATGATGAAGTAGAACGTTATCCCGAAAAAGAAAAACAAGAAGTGAGAGAAGTATTTCAGGAATATGGATTGAGTGTTCAATCTACTGAAATGATTGTAGAAGAAATGGCTAAGGATAAGGATAAGTGGGTGCAATTTATGATGCGGTTTGAGTTAGGTTTGGAAAAACCAGATATAAATAGAGCTCGTCAAAGTGCTTTAACCATAGGCTTATCATACATTGTAGGAGGTTTTGTGCCATTGAGTTCATATTTTTTTACAGATACTGCTGCTAATGGATTGTTTTATTCTTGTATCGTAACCAGTTTATGCCTTTTTGTGTTTGGCTATTTTAAAAGCAAAATAATTGGACAACCACCATTTTCTGGTGCATTGCGAATTACTGCTATAGGTGCTTTAGCAGCTGGAGCAGCTTATTTTGTTGCCAATCTTATTAATTAATTTGTACAATCAATCGTGCGTATCATTTTAGTTATATCTATCCTTTTTCCATTCATTTGTTTTGCTCAATCACCTCCTATAGAAATTGGCAAGTCGGTAAACGGAGGGTGTCTTATTTCTGCTGACTCCTCTATTCTTTTCAAGGCAATACGGCAAACGTTAAAGGATGGTTCTGTGATGACAGAAATGCATATTGAATCGAACAACAAGTGACATTATTTGGTTGCTTCAGGAATGCAAAAAAAATATACAAAAACAATTGCAATTGAAATATGGTATGAACCAAACAATCATACTTTTTATGCTATAGATGGATTAGCTCATAAAACCTGTGCTTCTGCAGGATGTAATGATTGTAAACTGTTCAAAGAAAATGGAAATATTATTGGATGTTTATGTAAATCATCAGGAACAGTGAGTAATGGGTGTAATTATAAAGTTGAACCTAAAAGTGTTTTTTATTATCAGCTCAAACATGTTTTAAGCTTAAAAAAATAAATTATATACCTAGATACAGTTTCAAAATGAGTTTTGGGTGTTGATTAACTTTAAGAGCAATTGTTCTTCATTAGTGTCAAACAACAATTGGTCTTTGTGTTGTTGACTTAAAAAACAAGAATCAACCATATGTTGCATGAGTTTCTGAAGTGAATCATAATAACCATTTACATTGATGACACCACATGGTTTGTGGTGAAATCCAAGTTGACTCCAAGTAAAAGCTTCAAACAATTCTTCCATTGTTCCTATGCCACCAGGTAAGGCAATACATGCATCACTTAATTCAAACATTTTAGCTTTACGTTGATGCATATCATCTACAACAAATAAGTGTGTTAAATTTTGATGCCCTACTTCTTTTGCCATTAATTTTTGAGGAATAACTCCTATAACCTCACCTCCCAAACGCAATACTTCATCAGCAAGAATTCCCATCAACCCAATATTCCCTCCTCCGTATACCAATCCTAAATTGTGTTTTACCAAAAGTTTTGCAAGAGTTATAGCAGATGATGCATATACCTCCTCATTGCCTTTTGACGATCCACAGTAAACCAAAATTCTTTTCATTGTATCTTTTTTATAAGGAATAAGTCAACTCGTTTTTTATGTAAGAGCTATTTGATTTTCAATTTTGCAAATTTTAGCACAATTGTTTTTTTACCATGTCCATTAGTAAATTCTATGGTAGCTTTTTTTCCTTCTCCAACTCCTTCAGTATTGAGTACTGTTCCATTTCCAAAACGAGCATGTTCTACTAATTGTCCTGCTATTAAGTTGGACGTATCGTCACCAATAAAATTAGGGTCAATTGCAGTTGGAGTTGGTATAGCTTTGTTAATAGGTTTAAAGTTTTTGGGAATAGTAACAGTTGGAAGTGCTGCTTCAGGAGTTTTTTTTGCATATCCATACTGAGGTTTTCCATAATTACCTGTGTTGCGAGTAGGTTGTTCTTGTTGGCGGTTGATCATACCCTCAATATGTAAATACTGAGGGTCTATTTCTTGCAAGAAACGACTTGGTTCACTGTTTATCATTGTGCCAAATTTGAATCGGGATGTAGCAAATGACAGTGTAAGTTTTAGCATTGCACGTGTTAGGGCCACATAAAACAGTCTTCGTTCTTCTTCTAACTCTGATCGGCTATTTAAAGATAACTGTGATGGAAATAAGTTTTCTTCCATTCCAACAACATAAACTTGTTTAAACTCAAGACCTTTACTAGCGTGTATAGTCATTAAACTTACTTTATCGTTATCATCTTCTGTTTCTTTATCAGCATTGGTTAGTAAGGCAATGTTTTCCATAAAACCCATCAAGGTATTTGGCCTTAGCACACCATCGTCATCAGCAGTTTCTTCAACACTAAATTCTTTAATCCCGTTTAGTAGCTCTACAATGTTTTCATACCGAGCAATTCCTTCTACCGTTTTATCGTCATGTAAATTTTTAAGGATACCGCTTTGTTTAGCAATATGTAAAGCCGTATCGTAAGCATTTTTTGAAAGTAAGGTTTGAAAACTTTTTACCATCATCACAAAATCCTGCAACAATCCTGCAGCTTTTAATCCGTATTGATGTGGATTTTCCATAATCTCAAACCAGCTTTTTTGGTGTGCATCTGCTAGCACAATTAAATGGTCAAGAGTAGTTTTACCAATTCCACGAGTTGGATAATTAATCACTCGTTTGAGCGCTTCTTCATCATTTGGATTGATTGTAAGTCGAAAATAGGCTAATATATCTTTGATTTCTTTGCGGGTATAAAACGATTGTCCGCCATATATTTTATAAGGAATATTGAGTTTTCTTAGCGCTTCTTCCATTGAACGACTTTGGGCATTGGTTCGGTATAAAATGGCAAAGTCCTTGTTCATTAAATGTTCATTCATCTGCTCTTGAAAAATAGAGGATGCCACCATTTTCCCTTCTTCATTATCTGTTAATGCTCTAAAAACTCTAATTTGTTCTCCTGCACCATTATCTGTCCATACTTTTTTTTCTATTTGGTCTTTATTTTGTTTGATGATAGAATTAGCAGCATGAACAATTGTTTTAGTACTCCTATAGTTTTGCTCAAGCCTAATAATTTTTACATCTGGAAAGTCGCGGTTAAAGTTTAAAATATTTTTGATAGTAGCCCCACGAAAGGCATAAATACTTTGTGCATCATCACCAACAACTGCAATGTTTTGATGCATGTTTGCCAATTTTTTTATAATTGCATATTGAGCATGGTTGGTATCTTGAAACTCATCAACCATAATATACTTAAACTTCGATTGATATTTATTCAACACTTCATTGTTCGTATTGAGTAATTCATGTGTTTTCATTAATAAATCATCAAAATCCATTGCTCCCGATCTAAAACAACGGGCTTCATATGCTGCATAAATAGCCCCAAACTTTGGTCGGCCCGATGTTTCATCATATAAAGTATTTTCACCATCCATATTATATTCGGCTGCTTTTATTAATGAGTTTTTGGTAGCTGATATCCGATTGAGCAATACATTTGGCTTATACACTTTATCATCTAGTTTCATCTCATTTACGATACTTTTCAACAAACTTTTTGCATCATCAGTATCATAAATAGTAAAGTTTCGAGGATACCCTATTTTATCACTTTCAATTCTCAGTATCTTAGCAAACACAGAGTGAAATGTTCCCATCCATAGATTTCGTGATTCGCTTCCAGAAACTGCTTGAATGCGCTCACGCATTTCTTTTGCAGCTTTATTTGTAAATGTGAGTGACAAAATAGTAAAAGGATCAATACCTTTTTGTAATAAATGAGCAACTCTGTATGTTAGTACCCTAGTTTTACCCGATCCTGCACCAGCAACAATCATAACAGCACCTTCGGTTTGCATTACTGCCTCTCGTTGACTGTCGTTTAATAATGATATATAATCCACGGTGTAAAATTACAACATATAAGTTAGCAGATTGGGTATAAAATATCAACAAATGCGAAACTTTCACCACAAAAAAACTCCGATACAGATACTGAATCGGAGTGTATAAAAGCTACTTCACTGTATTTATTTGTTTTTGGGTTGATTATTTATACCATACAATATACCCAATGATAAAACTTGAGAATATTGTACATCTTTATCTTGGTCTATATCATATAAAACCACCCCAGAAATATTTACATTAATATACTTATTTACTTTTGCAGTTAAACTTGCATCCAAACGTTGAACGATTGCGTCACTTTTTAGATTATAATAATCTACTACAGTCATGTAACGAGCTTTCAAGAATATATTTTTCATAATCTCTTTTTCGAAGTTGGCAACAAATTGAAATACAACTTGATTTCTCATGTTTTGACCTTTTTCAACGCCATACAATACTAAACTGTCATTTCCAGAAATGGAATACAATGATTGATTGGTAACGAAAGTTTGACGAAAGGCTCCAAGTCCAAATTGAGCAGAGAAATAGTTTACAGGCTTGTATTCAAGACCAATTGCTTCAGTTAAATAAGCAGGTGCCATAAAGCTAGATATTTTTCGGGATTGTTCTGCACCAACTTCAACACCTGCTGAGTCTTTGTTCCGATAAAACTCATAACCATCAGCAAACTGACTCATAAAAGTTAGCGATCCAAATGCATTCAAATGTTTGTGTAATTTATAGGCATATTTTGATTCCAAAAAGATACGATCAGCATTCTTTTTTAAGGCTTCATCTTTATTTCGAATATTACCATATAATAATTGTAAAGAATTATCCCATTCAGATCTATCCCATTTTCGATTTGCTTTAGCATTTATAAAAGTACTTACAGCAACAGAGGTTACACCTCCGGAGGTCCAGTTTTGACTATATGCTGCTTGGTTAAGGTTGATACCTGCCTGCAGTTCATTTGACCATGGCTTAGGAGGTGTTTCATTTTTAGGTGGATTTGCCAAATCAATAATTGGTGGTTCCGTTTGAGCTGATAAGAGTAACACAATAGGAGTAAAAAAAAGTGTGAGTAGAAATTTTCTCATAAATGATTAAAATATGTTTTTAAGATTGCAATCTAAACGAACATTTAAAAAAAAGAAATAATTCAAATAAAATATTTTTATCTGTGTAAATCTGGCAACCTGACCGATTTTATGTATCGTTTTTTGTAATAGGCATATTCTAGTCTGTCAATTCTAACACCTTGACTTGTACTTGAGTGGATAAATCTAACTGGTTCACCTTTTTCTGATATAACAATTCCTACGTGGCCTATTCGTCCGCTTTTTCGGCTACTACCTTTAAATAAAATTAAATCACCTTTTTTGATATTTTGCTTTGAAATGGAAACTCCAATTAGACCTTGACCAGCAGAAGTATGGGGGAGTTTTATGCCAAATTGTTTAAATACTGTCATTGTATAGCCTGAGCAATCAAATCCATTTGCTGAAATACCGCCTCTTTTGTATCTGTTTCCTATAAAAGTATAGGCATAATGAATTAAACTATCAGCTTTGGTATTTTCTGGAAACGATTTAAAAGTTTGAATTGAAGTTGAATCAATCTCAATTGAATCAATTGTATTTGGCTCAACTACTTGGCCAACAGCTTGGTTTAAAACCCATGTGAATACCAATAGAATCAATAAGAAGAGTCGTTTTAGAGCCATGTTTTGTACAAGGTAAATCAGTTAGGTAAAAAAATAAAATTTAGAAGCCTAAATAGGACTTAATTATCTCATAAACAGGATGAAAAATTTCAAAATAAGGTGATTTGCCTATTGACAAAGGAGAATAATGGCTTAAATTTGTTGTTCGATCAACGATGAAGACTTACCAAATTATTTTAATTTCATTTGTTATACTGCTCGGAAGTTCATGTAGCAGTTACCAAAAAACACTTAAAAATCCTGATGTAAACAAAAAGCTGGACATGGCAATGGCGTATTACAAAAAAAAGGATTATTACCGTGCATCTACCTTATTTGAACAGTTGCAGGATAATTTTAATGGAACGGCTATGGCTGAAAAAGTAATTTATTATAGTGCATACTGTAATTATGGATTACAAAATTATCTACTTTCAGGTTATCAATTTAAAAGTTATTTTGAGAGCTTCCCATCAGGCGAATTTGCTGAGGAGGCATTGTATATGACCGCTTATTGTTTATATCTCGAATCTCAATCGTATTACCTTGATCCAACTGATACTTACAAGGCAATTGAAGGATTAAAATTATTTGTAAGTGTATATCCAGACAGTAAATATATATCAGAATGCAATGTGTTATTAGATAAACTAAGGGGAAAGCTTGCATTAAAGTCATATAAAAATGCTAAAATGTATTATAATATTGGGCAGTATAAAAGTGCTATTATTGCACTACCGAATGTAAGCAAAGATTTTCCCGAAATTCCATATAAGGAAGAATTGGATTACCTTACGGTTAAATCGTATTATCTTTTAGCAAAAGGAAGCATTGAAGAAAAGCAAGAAGAACGTTATCAAAATTACTTTCCAGTTTTAGAAGACTTTAAAAATGAATATCCGGAAAGTAAATACAAGAATGAATTAACAAATTTGAAGTTTAAAACGGAATCAGCATTAAAAAAGTTGGCTCGTAAAAAAGTTGAAACGGAAAAAGAATCTCTTTTGGATATTAAATTATTTTAACAATTATACACGAATAAATATGGCAACTATTAATTATCAAAATGTACCAACTACAACAGTAGTTCGCGACTTACGTAAACTTGACGAAAAAACTGAAAACATGTATGAAACACTTGCTATCATCAGCAAACGTGCCAATCAGATTTCTGCTCAAGTAAAAGAAGAATTGCATAATAAATTGCAAGAGTTTAACAACGACAGTGATACATTAGAAGAAGTGTTTGAAAACCGCGAGCAGATTGAAATATCAAGCTATTATGAGCGTTTACCAAAAGCATCACTTATAGCCATTGATGAATATTTAAACGGTAAAATATACCACCGTAATCCTGAAAAAGAAGCTCGCGGAAAAAATTAGTTAAGTGTTGATAGAGTAACTTATGATTGGTTGATAAGGTTTTACATTCAGAACTTTATCAACCGATTTCTTTATCAACCTTTTAACCAAACTACATGCAAGGAAAAAAAATTATTCTAGGTGTTACAGGAAGTATTGCGGCCTTTAAAGCAGCAGCTCTTGTTCGCTTGTTAGTTAAACAGGGAGCTGAAGTAAAAGTGATCATGACCAAAGATGCACATCACTTTACAACACCACTTACACTTGCTACCCTTAGTAAAAATCCAGTATTAACAGAGTTTGTTGCCAATAATCAAGGAGAATGGAATAACCATGTTGAACTTGGTTTATGGGCCGATATACTATTGATTGCTCCTGCAACAGCTAATACAATTGCAAAAATGGCCAATGGCTTGTGTGATAATTTATTACTTGCAACCTATCTTTCGGCTAAGTGTACTACTTACATTGCACCTGCAATGGATTTGGATATGTATGCACACCTTTCTACGCAACATAATTTACAAAAATTACGAGATTATGGTCTTACAGTTTTACCTGTATCAGAAGGTGAACTTGCCAGTGGATTAGTTGGACAAGGACGGATGATTGAGCCCGAAGAAATTGTTTCCTTTTTACTGAACAATACCCAAACCTCCAAAAAATTAAAAGGGAAAAAAGTATTAGTTACTGCAGGGCCTACATATGAAAGTATCGATCCAGTTAGGTTTATTGGAAATCACTCGAGTGGTAAAATGGGTTTTGCATTAGCAGAAAATTTTGCACGCTTAGGTGCAGAAGTAACTTTGATAACTGGTCCAACTGATATTAAGCTTAACAATCATTCCATTAAACGAATAGATGTAACCAGTGCAAATGATATGTTTGAAAAAACAGTTAAAGCATTTGAAAAATCAGATATAGCAGTTATGAGTGCTGCTGTTGCAGATTATACCCCCGAGAAAGTTTCAATTACTAAAATCAAAAAAAAGGGAGATGAACTCTCTCTTAAACTTATTAAAACCAAAGATATTTTAGCTGAACTTGGGCGTAAAAAAACGAAACACCAAGTATTAGTTGGCTTTGCTTTGGAAACGGATAACGAGGTAGAAAATGCCCTTAAAAAATTGCACGCTAAAAACCTCGATTTTATCGTTTTGAATTCACTATCAACCAAAGGTGCAGGTTTTGGACATAGTACCAATAAAGTTAGTATTATAAATCGCAATGGTACTAAAGTTGATTATAAACTAAAGTCAAAACAAGAAGTAGCAGTGGATATTATACATAACATAATGGAGCTAATAAATGACTAAATTTTTATTTGCTTTTTTTATGTTATTGGTCTCAAGTAGTTATTCTCAAGAATTACTGTGTAGTGTTAAGGTTTTGGATAATCAAATTCAATTGACCGATAAACGTATTTTCAGAACACTTGAAGTTGTGATTGCTGAATTTATGAATAATACAAAGTGGACTTCTGAAAAAGTTCTTCCCAATGAACGTATTGAATGTAATATTCAAATTTTATTAAAATCGTATGACGTTCAAACAAATCAATTTCAAGGTTCAATGCAAGTTCAAAGTTCTCGACCCATATTTGGCACTAGCTATAATTCTGTAACCTTTAATTTTTTAGATGAAAATATTGATTTTAATTTCATTGAATTTCAACCTATGAATTTTAATGAAAATTCTTTCTCAAGTAATCTTACTTCTCTATTGGCTTTTTATGCTAATTATATAATTGGATTGGATTTTGATAGTTTTGGATTACTGGGCGGAACAGCTTATTTTCAAAAGGCTTTACAAGTGGCTAATAATGCTCAGCCTACAGGAATTAGTGGGTGGCAGCCTTTTGAACGGAATCTTCGTTCGCGCTATAACTTAATTGATAATATTTTAAACGAACGTTTTAGTCCAATACGAGAAGCGTATTATAAATATCATAGACAAGGGTTAGATATTATGAATAAAACACCCGAACAAGCGCGCAAAAATATATATGAGAGTTTATTGTTGGTGCAAAAAATATTTAAAATAGCACCTAATACCGTTATGCTTATTGTTTTTTTTGAAGCTAAAAGTGATGAACTAGTTAATATTTATAAAAATGCACCTGCAACTGAAAAACCAAAAGTGATAGAATTATTGAGTGCTATAAATATTGGAAATATAAGTAAATACGAAAAAATAAGGTGACAATGAATGGGTTTTGAGTTTGATAAATTATTGTTAGTTTATAGCTCTTAGTGCTTGTAAAAATTGTTGAGGGGTAAGATTATATTGTTTCACTTTTCTTTTTTTTCCAAGCCAAAGACTTGAAGGAATTCCCCGGATATGCAGTTGTTGGGATACATATTTGTTCTTGTATGCAGCAATCCAATTTAAATCCGAATAGGTTCCAAAAATTTTAAGTTCATATGATTTATTTACATCAATAAATCCAATCACTTTAACACAGTCTTTAAACTCTTCTGCAATTAATCTAAGTGTAGACGTATCCGCAGTAAAATTTTTGGCATAAGGACCAGTATAGTAGATATACACGTTTTGTTTTTTTAATTTTTTTAATGTGTGTTTGTTTCCCTGCCATTCTGTATAAGTAAAATTAGGTGCCTTTTTCCCAATTGCTAATCGTTGACCATTTTGAGTTTCAATTATTTCGCGCAGGGTTAAGTAATGTCCAGCTTCATCAATATGAACAATTTCAAAAACCTTCCCGTTTTTTTCAATTTGCCAATTTTCTTTTTTTGCAGAAATTGTTTGTGTTCGCATTTCATCTTTGCTGTCAAAAATGGTATCAGTGTAATTCGCTGTTATTATTTTATCAATTGCTATATCGTTATACAGCCCATTGCTATTATCATCTTGTAGAGCAATTTTAAATGAATCGTCAAGTAATCTGACAATGCCTTGTCTGGCTGTATACCGTTGTTCTCTGAAACAATACTCAATTCCGGTAAATTTTCGATCATAATCATAAATTGAATAGTACTCGTTTAGTAAGTTTTTATAAGCGTATTTATTGTTATAATCCATTCGTGAAAGTTTAATTGCAATTGCTGCATGCATATTATCCTGTCTTGTTAATTCTATAGTTACGCTTTCTTTAAAGTTGAAAGGCATTGGTATATTAATACCATCCCCATCATCTGTAAAATTATAGTTATTGTTACGGTCAATAAATAATTTAGGAATTCGTTCAGCTAAATCAACCATAAGAATGTTTACAAAGCCTTCGTTTTGAGGATTATTTATCCCCCTAAAATATAAGTATCCATATGCATAACTAGTAAAACCGTGAGGTTTTATGATACCCAATTTTTTCGAATCGCGCATGTTTTCAAAATCCAGAGTTTCGATGGAGTCATTTTCAACTACATAAAAAGGCATGATAATTTGCAATTTATCAAACTGTTCGTTTTTTGCCCAGCTGTCAAGCTTTACATAAATAAGGTCGCTTGATTGTGCCCATACACATATACCCATTAAATAACTAGTCAACAAAATCAATAGTTTCTTAGTCATGGTTGATAAGGATGCGATTATTTAACATTCCATTAGGTGTTTGAATGGATAAAACATACAATCCCTTAGGTATATTTTGAGTGTTTAATATTAATTTATTTTCAACTATTGAAGAAGTAAGCGTATACTGAATGCCATCTAAAGCTATAAGTTGTATGGTATGTTTATTGAACAAGTTTAACCCATGAATAGTTAAATATGTATTTGCAGGATTAGGATAATAGTCAATTGCATCCTTTGTCTCTTCATTCAATCCAACAGCCCATTTACCAAATTGCAGATTATCTACAAACAATCGTACATTTTTACCAGGATTAAGAGCATCATCATTTTGGAGTTGAATCCACGTTGAATCAGGTAAAGTGTTATTTCGGAATTTACTTGCCAATGAAACTGCATATGTATTCCACTGAATTGGAATAATATTTTCATCAGCAACAACTGAAATAGTATCCTCTAAGTATAAAACAGTGTCGCGAAAGACGCCATTCCATTTACTAAAATAGAGTTTAATCACTGCATGTTGACCAATAAATTGTGGTATGTATAAATAATTGAGCGAAAAATTACCAGGTGTATCCGCCATTGCAAATTGTTGATGTATTATTCCTGGTTTAACATTAACGGTTTGGTTATCAGAAGCTAATAAGGTAAAAAAGTTGCCATCACTTGCTGTAAAAGGAATAATGCCCAACTGAATCACTGACAACTTTGTTGCGTTTCCTTGCGTTACAGTCCAATTTACACTATTTCCCAATGAATCTGTTTGTTCAAAAGATGGATTTATAATTTGTGCATGTATCCATGTAACGCAAAGTAAAAAGGCAATACCTAAAACTATTTTGTGCATCATTTACAAGTATAATCAACTACCTACAAACTATAACCTAATGTGGGCAAATTGTGTGTTTATAAAGCTACTTTTCCAATGTAAATCTTGCTTACATTTGCTGCTATGTGGTATAAAAATGTATTAGAAACTATTGGACATACACCAATGGTACAATTAAATAAAATTACGAAAGATTTGCCTTGTACCGTATTGGCAAAAATAGAAACAAGCAATCCAGGTAATTCTATCAAAGATAGGATGGCTTTAAAAATGATTGAGGATGCTGAAAAAGATGGTAGACTTAAACCAGGCGCCACTATTATTGAAGGAACCAGCGGTAATACCGGAATGGGTTTGGCTATTGCGGCAGTTATCAAAGGGTATCGTTGTGTTTTTACAACAACCGATAAACAGAGTAGAGAAAAAGTAGATGCGTTAAAAGCATTTGGAGCAGAGGTTGTCGTTTGTCCTACCGATGTGGATCCCGAAGATCCTCGTTCGTATTATTCTGTTTCTTCACGTTTGGTTAAAGAAATTCCTAACTCTTGGAAGCCCAATCAGTATGATAATCTTTCCAACTCTTTAGCGCATTATGAGCAAACAGGTCCTGAAATTTGGGATCAAACAGAAGGTAAAATTACCCATTTGGTAGTAGGAGTGGGCACAGGTGGTACATTGTGTGGTACGGGTAAATACTTAAAAGAAAAAAATCCGAATATTAAATTACTGGGTATTGATACCTATGGTTCGGTATTTAAAAAATATAAAGAGACCGGTATTTTTGATAAAGATGAAATCTATCCATATATCACGGAAGGTATTGGAGAGGATTTTTTACCTGCCAATGTTGATTTTTCATTGATAGACCATTTTGAAAAAGTAACAGATAAAGATGCTGCAATAATGACGCGCAGAATTCCTAGAGAAGAAGGTGTTTTTGTTGGAAACTCAGCAGGTAGCGCAATGGCTGGAATTATGCAAATGCGCCACATGTTTAAAAAAGAGGATGTTGTTGTGGTTATTTTTCATGACCACGGAACACGCTATTTAGGAAAAATGTTTAATGATGACTGGATGCGCGACCGTGGATTTTTAGTTGATGAAAAACCGAAAGCCATTGATTTAATTGCTCGTCACAAACATTTAAAATTAGTTACAGCAAGTATCAATGATATAGTACACGATGTAGTTGCGAAAATGCGTAAGTATGATATTTCGCAAATCCCAGTTATAGATAATACCGGAGAGTTTGTTGGTTCTCTAAACGATTCACATTTATTCAGCCAACTCATTGAACACCCAGAATTAAAATCAGAACGTATTGAACAAGTCATTCAAAAACCATTTCCATTTGTACACCATGAAACGTTAATGGATGAAGTATCAAAATTGATTACCAAAGAAAATAGTGCGGTATTGGTCAAGTCACTTGGGGGCGATTTTCATATTATTACCAAACAAGATATTATTGATGCTTTGGCTTAGTTTTTTGGGGTTGTAAGGACTTGTTTCTAAATAAAAGTAGAATGTATGTAACAAAAGTAACATGTACTCAAAACTATATTTGCTAGTATTGCTTTTTGTATTAACTATAGATAAAACATGAGTGAACCACATTATTATGTAGTGGATATTTCTTGGGTCGATTCCCGAAAAGGTATTCTGTCATCACCGGTATTAAACAATACTATTGAAGTAGCAACACCCCCCGATTTTCCAAAAGGTATTCCAGGTATTTGGTCGCCCGAACATTTTTTAGTTGCAGCAGCCAATAGTTGTTTAATGACAACTTTTTTAGCTATAGCCGAAAATTCCCATTTCCCATTTGTATCTTTTCATTCGCATGC
Source organism: Bacteroidia bacterium (assembly GCA_044353855.1). Classification (GTDB taxonomy): domain Bacteria; phylum Bacteroidota; class Bacteroidia; order UKL13-3; family UKL13-3; genus UKL13-3. The sequence continues at coordinate 399,761 of JBILBF010000002.1, read as the reverse complement.
AAAAGGAAAAGTAGAAACAGTTGACGGAAAACTCATGCTAAATGAAATTGAACTAACACCTACTGTTGTTATTACAGATCCGAGTCAGCAAGAAAAAGCAATTCGTATTTTACATAAAGCTGAAGCTGCTTGTCTAATTTCAAATTCACTTAAGTCAACTGTTCTGTTACATCCTATTGTTCAACTTCAAAATGCTATTACATAAAATGAAAAATAAATCAATCCTGTTTTTTACAAGTGCAATTATACTGTTGTCATCTTGCACCAGCGGACAATCCAAATTGGTAAGAACCGAATTATCTGCAATTGAATTTGCCGAAAAACTTAAAGCTACACCCTCAGCAATTATATTGGATGTTCGTACAACCGATGAATTTGAAAGTGGACATTTGCTCAATGCTTTAAATATTGATTGGAATGGAGATAATTTTACGGAACAAGTTTCCAAACTTAATCAATCAACTCCTGTTTTTATATATTGTTTGGCTGGAAGCAGAAGTGCTTCGGCAGCAACTGAAATGCGTAAAAATGGATTTAAAGAAGTCTATGAACTGGCAGGAGGGATGATGAAGTGGAGAGCAGCTAACCTTCCTGAAACCACAGATAAGACTTCTTTAGCTTTTAAAGGAATGACCGAACTAGACTTTGAAGCATTGCTTATTAAAGATAAAATTGTATTGGTTGATTTTTATGCAGAATGGTGTGGTCCATGCAAAAAAATGAAACCGTATTTAGATGAAATATCCAAAGATATGGCAGCTACAGTAACCGTTATTCGCATAGATGTAGATGCTAATCCTGCCCTTTGCAAAGAGTTGAAGATTGAAGATATTCCTGTATTGCAGGTATACAAAAATGGAAACCTTACATGGAAAAACGTAGGGTTTATCGAAAAGGAATCTGTTTTAGTTCAGTTAACTAACTAACACTTCTAACGACCAAAGGATGTAATGCTTTGGTCGTTATTTTTTTAGGTATTCAATTCGTTTTTGGTACTGTTCGATAATCCAGCTTTTATAAAAAAACGACAAAAATAATCCCATATTGTAAATCATTTGTCCATTCATATCGCCTTTAAATCGAACAATGGCACCTCCAATAATAATGGCAACAAAAATTAAGTTTACCCAAGTTTGGTTGCGCATCATAAAAGAAATTTCGGAGGTATCTGTCAGTACAGGCAATTGTGCTTGTTGTTTGGTAATTACCCAAGTTTTATAAAAATACCCAGTTAATGTTCCGAGTAAAAATAAATTGTTGCCTATTTCAGGATACGTATACCTTGATGCTATACCTGCTATAATAATAGCAACCAATAATAGGTTGATGATATGGTAGTTTTTAAGCATGCTATTATACTTGCTTATAACTTAATAAACAGGCAAATAAACTTCTTTCGATTGGTAACAATTGGGTATAAGCCGATTGTGCAATAGAGGAGTTTTCGGCATTTTGAAAAAACAATACAATAGGCACAAATAGCTCTTTAATTTCTGAAGATTCAGGAATTTGTTTTTCAATTAACCGAATGCTTTCAAGTTCAGCTTCACCTACTTCTTGGTATTCAATAAGTGGTTCGTAAATGCGGTGTTCATCCTGAAATTCATCTTCATCTACCAATAAAAATTCGTGTAAAAAATCTTCTAACGAAATAGGAGCGTCTGTTTCTTTGGATTCGCTGATGTATAAAAACAAGTTGAGCAACTCTGTTCCACGTTCAATGGTTTTATCTTCAATATCCATCCACTCTTTCGACTCAAAATAGTCATCTTCTTTTTGGTGATTTTCTAAATGGTGTACCATCAATAAATCAAACATGTATTCTGCAACATCATCCAAACCATGGTACTGATCAATGAGTTGGTCGAACGATTTTACTTTTACCATAAAATCATGGTTGTTGTTAAATAAGGATTCGAAATTGTTAAATGCTTCCTTGCTCACACCTTCGTGGTGTTGCAATAATGCCTCAAGGGCTTGTATAGCTGATGAACTCATGTTTTTAAGTTGTTTAGGTTGATTAAGTTGGTTGGGTTGATTAAGTTATTTTTTTGCTTGAGTTTGTCTGCGGTCGGCAGCCCAAGGTCCGCTGTGTCGTTTGTTATTTTTGAGAGCACAGTAGGTATCTATTCTCGTTGTCTCGTGTCTTGTCCTTTCGATTCTTAACTGGGTTTTAAAAACTGATTTTTATTAATTACACCAATAATTTTACCTGTAAGTTTTGTGTTGAGTACGGGTGAATTTTTGGAGCGTGAGGCATTATTTTTTTCGGTGTATTCCCAAGTTTCTTTAGTATTAAAAATGGTAAGTTCGGCTTTGGCACCTTTGTTTATGCTAAGTGCTTGCTTCAATATTGTACGCGGATTGCTGGCCATCGTTTTAACCAAATGCGCTGTTGTAAATGTTTTAGGGGCATATTGATTCACTAATGAATAAGCTGTTTGCAACATAATCATTCCTTGGGCTGCGTATTCGTATTCTACGTTTTTGTGTTCACTATCTTCGGGATGGTGGTCGGTTACAATACAATCAATTGTGCCATCAACCAATCCTTCCCACAAGGCCTTTTTATCGGTTGCAGTTCGCAGGGGTGGTGTTAATTTATAGTTACTATCAAAGCCTAACAAGGCATCATCGGTAAAACATATATTAGCCACAGCCACATCGCAAGTAACTTTTAACCCTTGTTTTTTTGCTTTGCGAATAAGCTCTACACTTCCTTTGGTAGAAATATGAGAAATATGAATGGGTGCATCAGCATATTTAGCTAGTTCCAAATCGCGCATAATCATTAACTCTTCGGCAATAGCGGGAATACCCTTTAAACCCAAACTAGTGCTTACTTCGCCTTCATTCATTCTACCTCCAACACTTATTGAAATATCATCGGCATGACTTAAAACCAATCCCCCAAATATTTTGCTATACAACAATGCACGTAACATTAAACCCGCATCTCTCAATGGTTTGTTAGCATCGGTAAATGCAATAGCACCTGCTTGGTGCATATCATACAGTTCATTCATGTCTTCACCTTTGCGGTTTTTAGATAAAGCACCATAAGGCAAAATATGAATGGGCAACGCATCAGCTTTGCGGTACACAAATTCAATATCAGCTTTGTGTTGCAAAACAGGCTCGGTGTTTGGCAAACAAGCCACAATGGTATAACCACCCGCAACAGCTGCATTAGCAGCACTTTTCAAATCTTCTTTAAACTCAAATCCAGGTTCGCGCAAGGCAGCACGCATATCTGCAAAACCTGCACTTACAAAAGATCCTTTGCAATCAAAAGATTTTAGCGAAGCGGGAAATGCTTTTTTACTACTGAGTTGAATATCCTCAATTATTCCATTGTTAATGAATAGATCACATTTTTTGTTGTGAAAAGCCGACTCTGAATCGACAATGGTTGCGTTTGTTAGTAGTAGTTTCATTTGTTTAGTTCATAGATCATAGATCAAGCTTTTAGTAGTTAATGGATTACAATTTCGTATTTACCTTGTTCAAATTACTTAATTTTCTAAAGTTTTTCTGAGTGATTGAATCATCTTGGCTAACTCTTCTTCTTTTGCATATAGTAAGTTAAAATCCTCTGTTGAAATAATATTTCTAGTTTGTGCGATAAATAAACATCCAACTACTTCTATTCCTGAGCGAAGTGCAATTCCTAAAAAGCGTCTGAATTCTGCTTTCGATTGGCCTTGTGAACCTTCAGCTATATTGAGTGCTGTTGAATCGGCAGCTCTTTTCAGTTGAGAGGTTAATACATACATTTCATCGTTGGGGAATTTTTTAGCAACAACATTTACCTGTTCGATAATTTCCATGGCTTTTTGCCAAACTAATAAATTCTCAAACTTAAATGCCATAACTTCTATTCATTAAAAGTAACTACCCAAAACTATGATCCTTTATCTATTAGCTATGAACTTATTTCAAGAGTCTAAGCAAAAGTATCTCAATCAACACAAAAACCAAAGTTAGCCACACACAATATCTCCAAAAGGGTGTTCCATACATATCGTTGGCAATACTATTTTGAAGTGTTTCTGTGTTTTCGGTACTTAAACGGGCATTTGGCCAATTACCTATGAAGCTTTTCATATCCTCTATTTTCCATTGCTGTAAATCTGATTCTGTTCGGTCAAAATTAAAGGCAATGAGTTGCTCAACTTTTGGGGCATTTTGATTGGCAATATTGTAAATGCCTGATTTGGATAAAGGTTGATCGAGGTAAAAGGCTGTTTTACCATTACGCTGACTAGTTTCAAAAGCGAGTTCCGTTTCGGTTGACCATATCCGAATCAGTTTTTCGGCACTTTTAATTCTTGTACACTCAATCCATTGAGGTCTGCCAATGGTGTAGTATACGTTTTCGGCTCGGCTATTACCCATTCCTAAATTAAGCATCATGGGTACATATACCGAGTGTTGGGGTAAGTTGCTCCACGCTGTATTTAGAGGAGTGGAAAGTAATACAACAGTTCCTTTTTTATAGGTAGCTTGCCATACAAATGGTTGCCCATTACTCAATTCCATCACTGGTTTTCCTTTGGTGGTATTGTTGCGTTGCAAAGCATAGTATTGTGTTACCGAAGGAAAGTCCATATTTTGTGGCAACCGTTGAAATACATTTTTAAATAGTCCACTTTGTGATTGAATGCTACTCACAGTCAATTTTTGTTGAAGGACTAAACCATAATTGGGCAATTGCAATGCAGACAATAATGTATTGATACCTCCAACCGTTGTTGCTGTTTGGGGTGGAACAATTAGTAACTGCCCGCCTTGTTCAATGTATTTTGTAAGTTCCTGCAACAGCCCACTGCTAATGGTTTGTGGTTCGTTTAAAATAATGAGTTGTTGCTTGCCAAAAAGTGCATAGTTAAGTTGGTTTTGTGCTGCTTGTGTGAGTTTGTAAATCGGGTCGCTTGCATACAATTTGGTAATATAGGTATTGGGTTCGGCTGCATTCATGCTCAATACATTGTACTCGGTAATTGGGCTAAAACTAAAGTAACACTTATCGTCAAATATGATGGGATTATCCATCAAACTGATGCTACCTTGTTGTAATGCAGCACCCGTAGGTGTAATCGGAAATGTTATATCTACAAATGAGCGTGCTGGGCAATTGCTATTTTGCAATCCTTTCTGTTGTCCATTCAGGTTAAGTTTTACTGCAATAGCTTCAACAGCTTCTGTTCCGTAATTGCGAATACGGGCTTTGAGCAGGGTTGGGGTATTGCCTTGAATGACAGGATTGGCAAACCAAACCGAATCGACTGATATATTTTGTTGGGTATTGGCAGTAATGGGTATTAAATGGAGAATGATGCTTGAATCTACTGGTATATTTTGTACATCGCACATTTGTTGCTGAAAATCGGAAACGATATACTGCAACTTAGTTTGGTTGCCTGCTTTTTCGAGGGCTTGTTTTTGGCGTTTGAGAATGGAACTTAAGGGAGCTGATGCAGGTGTTATTTTAATTTCGTCAATCCACAATAAGGCATCTGTTTTGTTTACCAACCGTTGGTGTTTGCCTTCCATATCATGGGTTAGTATTTGAAATTCATCATCGGCACCGTATGCTTTTACAATGGCACGGGCTTTGGTTTTAGCAGTTTCCAATAGTATTCCTTCGTTGCCTTCACTGTTCATCGAAAACGAATTGTCTACAAAAACACTAACAGCTTTTTGCCCTTTGAGTGCTAACGAGTGTTGGCTTGGAATAAACGGTTGGGCAAATGCCAATACCAAAAATATGATTGCCAATATACGGGCAAGCAAAATGAGCAAGTCTTTAATTTTTTGTTTCGACTTGTTTTGTTCTTGTACCTGTTTTAAAAAACGGATATCGCTAAAAACAATTTTTTTGTACCGCCTGAAATGAAACAGGTGAATGATGATGGGAATAGCAATTGCAGCTAAGGCAAGCAAAAACGAAGGATAGACAAATTGCATTGGGTGCAACATACAAAATTTTGTGTAGAGTTCTGTGCGTGTTTTTGAAGAACTTTATTTTAGTTATTGGAGCAGTTACCTGCAATGAAAGTAATGGCTTTATATAAAAAATGCCACGATGTGTTTCGCAGCATTTTAAATGGTTAAAGATTTTTATTTATTTCGAATTTCGAAATTCATTATTCGAAATTCATTATTCGAAATTCATTATTCGAATTTATTTTTTAATACCTCGTTGTTTCGCCATTTCCGAAAGTTTTTCCTGAAACTTGGATACCTTTTGGGGTTTCTTTTTGTTCTCTTGCAACTGAGCATGTATGGCTTTATCATCCACAAACAAACGGATAATTAACTGCTGACCAACTGTAGCTATATTGGATAAAAAGTAATAATAATTTAATCCAGCTGCATAGCTATTTAATACAAACATAAAAATTACAGGCATCAAATAACTGAGCCATTTCATTTGCCCTGTTACGGCTGTCATTTGGTTGTTGTAATGGGTGTATGCTAAGGATGAAATGGTCATTAAAATGGTAAATAAACTTACATGGTTTCCATACCCAGGTAAGGTAAATGGTAAAGTGTAAATACTATCGTAAGTTGAAAGGTCATCGGCCCATAAAAAGGCTTCTTGCCTCAACTCAAATGCGGAAGGGAAAAACTGAAACATGGCAAATAAAATAGGTAATTGCAACAACATGGGAATACAACCACCCAAAGGATTTACACCCACTTTTTGGTAAAGTTTCATATTCTCTTGTTGTATTTTGGTCATGTCATCACCTACACGTTCTTTAATTTCGTCTAACTCAGGTTTGAGTACACGCATTTTAGCAGCCGATATGTATGATTTGTATACCATTGGCAATACCAATGTTTTAATTAAAATAGTAAGCAACAAAATAATGATACCAAAACTGCCAATGTATTTGCTCAAAAAGTAAAACACATTGATAACAAAATATTTGTTTACCCATCTAAAAATACCCCAACCCATTGGAATAATGCGCTCTAATTGAATATCTAACTTAGCTAATGATTTGTAGTGGTTGGGTCCATAATAAAAGGTGAGTCCAAAAGTTTCGCTGCCATTATGGGTGTATGGTACGGTTACATTTGTAGATACTGCTTTTACAAATTCGCCACTTGGGTCGTTGCGGGTTTCTACATTGGCTGTTACAAAAGGTTTATCGCCAATAATGGTTGCGTTAAAAAACTGTTGTTTAACCGAAATCCATTGTGTAGGAGTGGTAAGGTCTTTTTTCTCTTCTTTGCTTTCGCTGATAAAATCGGGTTCTTCTTCACCTGTTTTAAAATATACGGTAGAAGTGCGTACTTCATTTTCAAAGTTTTTTTCTTGGTGAATAATATGTTGTTGCCAGTTTAAATCGAGGTGGTTATTGCTTGCAGCAATGGTGTTTTGCAAACCAACTAAATTTAATTTGTAGGCTACTTTTTGGTTGTTGTCGGCAACAAAAGCATATTGTTGTTCAATGTATTGTCCATCGGCTAATTTTACTTGCATGGCCATTGATTTTCCATCACTGCCTTTTACAGGTGTAAAATATAAATCTTGGGTGTTAATGGTTTTGCCATCGGCAGTGGTAAAGGTGTACCCAAAACGATTGTTGTTGCCCGAAAATAAAATAAGTGCTGTTTTATCATAGCGTTTTTGATTTTTGAGTTGAACACTGTAGATGCGACCACCTTTATTGGTAAACGTTACCAGTAGTTCATCGTTTTCAAGTGTTGTAAAAGTTTCTTCCCCTTTGCTAAACGATGCAAACGTGCCATAGCTAGCTTGTGCGGCAGCGATATCAAATGTGTTTTTGGTTAATGAATCGGTTGCTGATTGCAATTTCATTTCGGCCATTGCCAAACTATCAGCTTCTCTTCTAACAAGCGAAATTGAATCTTGAGTGCGTTTCATTGTTTGCAACTCTATTTCGCTGGGTTGGTTGTACCAAGCAAAGCCTACAAGTATTAAAAATATTAGCACAAGGCCAATAATCGAATTTCTGTCCATTTCCATATATTACTGTAAAATCGGGTGCAAAAGTAAGGTTAATCGGGTAGTAAGCAAGTGTTGTTGGTTATTAGTTGTTTAATCGTTGATAAGGTGAATGGTTGATAGGGTTAAACTATTGTTATGGAAGTTGAGTAACCGTTTGAGGGTTATTCATTGTACCGAAAAAATAATATCCAGTATTTGATTTTTTTATTTATTTAAATAACTAAATAACAAACAACTAAATAACAAACAACTAAATAACAAATAACCCTACCTACGAATTACTTTGAACAATAGCCGCCTTCACAAACTTCACAAATAACGGATGAGGGTTCTCTACGGTACTTTTATATTCGGGATGGAACTGAACGCCCATAAAAAAAGGATGGTTTTTCACTTCCACAATTTCGGCTAGCTTGGTATCAGGGTTAATACCTGTAATAGCCATTCCTTTTGCTTCAAAGTCAGGTGTGTATTTGCTATTAAACTCATAGCGGTGGCGGTGGCGTTCGGTTATTTTACTTTTTTCGTAAGCCCTATAAGCTTTGCTATCTTTTACCAATTCACAAGCATATGCACCTAAACGCATGGTTCCACCTTTGGCCGTAATTTTCTTTTGGTCGGGCATCATATCAATTACCGGATGTTTGGTTTTGGCATTCATCTCTGTTGAATGGGCATCTTTAAATCCAAGTACATTGCGAGCAAATTCGATTACAGCAACTTGCATTCCTAAGCATATTCCAAAGAAAGGAACTTTATGTTCGCGCGCATATTTAATGGCTGATATTTTTCCATCAACACCTCTATCGCCAAAACCTGGGGCTACCAATATTCCATCTAAATGTCCCAGTTTGTATTTGGCGTTATCATCTGTAATCAATTCAGAGTGGATGTATTCTAATTTTACTTTGCACTCATTTTTGGCACCAGCATGTACAAATGATTCAGCAATCGATTTGTATGCATCGGGCAGTTCAACATACTTTCCAACCAAACCAATTTTCACCTCGTGTTTGGGATTTTTGTGACGGGTTAAAAAGCTTAACCAGCTGGTCATATCTGGCTCATTTTTAGCCGAAAGTTTTAGCCTGCTCAATACCGTTTTGTCTAATTTTTCTTTGAGCATAGCCATGGGTACATCGTAAATGGTTTGCATGTCCAGTGCTTCAATTACTGAGTTTTGGCTAACATTACAGAACAATGCAATTTTACGTTTGGCTTCTTTGCTAATCGGATGTTCGGCACGGCAAACCAATACATCGGGTTGTACACCACTTTCCAATAATAATTTTACCGAGTGTTGTGTGGGTTTAGTTTTTAGTTCCTGTGAAGTGCTTAAGTAAGGTAACAAGGTAAGGTGAACCACCATCACATCTTCGGGTTTTAATTCCCATTTTAATTGGCGAACTGCTTCAATATAAGGTAAAGCTTCAATATCGCCCACTGTTCCACCAAGTTCAGTTATTACTATTTCGTATTTACCAGTTTCGCCTAATAGTTTTATTCTGCGTTTTATTTCATCGGTAATATGTGGAATGACTTGAACCGTTTTTCCTAAAAAAGCACCTTCGCGCTCTTTGTCCATTACATATTGGTAAATACGTCCAGTGGTAACATTATTGGCTTGCGATGTTGGGACATTTAAAAAACGTTCATAATGTCCTAAATCTAAATCAGTTTCGGCACCATCTTCTGTTACAAAACATTCGCCATGTTCGTATGGGTTAAGTGTTCCGGGATCGATATTAATATAGGGATCAAATTTTTGAATGGTTACGGAGTATCCGCGTGCTTGCAATAATTTGGCTAATGATGCAGAGATAATGCCTTTTCCTAATGATGAAGTAACACCACCTGTAACAAAAATATATTTACAATTATTCATGAATGAAACGAGTTTTAGCTTTTGGATGAAGGGTTAAAAGAGAAGGAAACCCTTTACTCGTTGGCCCATAATAGTTGTTTACTATATGGGATACAAAAGTAAGTAAAACTAGGGCACTTGCCTAACTGCTTTTGCTCAGGTTTTCAAATACTTTTCAACACGTGCTAAATCATCGGGTGTATCAATGGCAATATTTTCAATAGAGGTTTCAACCAGCATAATGTTAAAACCATGCTCAATCCACCTGAGTTGTTCAAGGTTTTCGGCTTGTTCCAATATTCCCAAAGGGAGTTGTGTAATAGCGGTTAAGGTTTCTTTGCGGTAGCCATAAATGCCAATATGTTTATAATAAATAATGTTTGCTTCAGGGTTTCTGCGGTATGGAATGGGCGATCGGGAAAAATAAATAGCTTCACCTTGTTGGTTAGTTATCACTTTTACCATGTTTGGATTTAATATATCCGCTTCGAGTTCCATCTTTTTTTTCAGGGTAACCAATTGCACATGGGGTTGGTAAAAAACATTGGCTAAAGTATTAATTTGTTCGGGGTCAATAAACGGTTCGTCACCTTGTATATTGATGATGGCATCACATAAACCGGTATACGTTTGCATCACTTCTTCGCATCTATCCGTTCCGCTTTGGTGATTAATTTTGGTCATGGCCACTTTTCCGCCAAACGATTTTACATGAGTAGCAATACGTTCATCATCAGTTGCCACAATTACATCAGATAGGGAAGTTGCTTTTTTACATTGTTCGTAAACCCGCTGTATCATACTTTTTCCACCAATATCAATTAATGGTTTTCCAGGAAAGCGGGTAGATGCAAAACGTGCTGGGATGATGCCTATAATGTTCATGGATGAAGGTTAATAACCACAAATGTATTATTAAAAATGGTTCAATTTTGATTAGACACCTTAAAATTATTGAAAACTAGTTATTGAAAAGTATTTGTGTTTTCTACTATTTTTTACAAAATGATTAGAACGTAATACAAACAAAAACGGTTTGGAGAATTCTCCAAACCGTTTTAATGTATCAAGTCAGGTGGTTGAGCGAAGTCGAAACCACCTGCATCACCCAACTTCTGATTTTTAAATTTCTCTATTCACGTCCCACGCTTCCATATAATCGGCAACGCGTTTTAGGAATGAACCTCCCAATGAACCATCCACAACTCTATGATCGTAGCTTAACGAAAGGAACATCATGTGGCGAATAGCAATTACATCTCCATGTTCGGTTTCCAATACTGCAGGTTTCTTCTTGATTGAACCTGTAGCCATAATAGCTACTTGAGGTTGGTTAATAATAGGAGTTCCCATTACGTTTCCAAATCCACCAACATTGGTTAAGGTAAATGTACCCCCTTGTGTATCATCAGGCGAAAGTTTATTGGCACGCGAGCGGTTAGCCAAATCATTAACGGATTTAGTTAAACCTACTAAGTTCATATTATCGGCATTTTTAATTACGGGCACAATTAAGTTTCCGCTAGGCAATGCTGCTGCCATTCCAATATTAATATTTTTACGTTTTACAATGGTTTGTCCATCAACAGCAACGTTTATCATCGGATAATCTTTAATGGCTTTCACCACACACTCAATAAACATTGGAGTGAATGTTATTTTTTCACCTTCACGTTTGTCGTATACTTTTTTGGCTTTTTCGCGCCATAATACCATATTGGTCACATCGGCTTCCACAAATGAAGTTACGTGTGGCGAAACATGTTTACTCATCACCATGTGGTCGGCTATGAGTTTACGCATGCGGTCCATTTCTATAATTTCATCACCCGGCATGATGGTTACTTTAGGCCCTTGGTGAGTTGCAGCAGCAGCAGCAATTGGAGCGGGTTTATTTTCTTTAACTTCTGCAATTGGAGCAGAGGCTACTGCAGGAGCATTGCCTCTATTTTGTATATGTGCTAAAATATCTTTTTTAGTAACTCTGCCTTCGTTACCAGAACCAGCAATCGTTTCCAATTCTTGCATGCTCACGTTTTCTTCTTTGGCAATATTGAGAACCAAAGGTGAATAAAAACGAGCACCACCTGCATTACTTACTATTTGTGTTGCAACCGCAATTGTTTTTTCTACTTCAACAACAGCTGCTTTTATAACGGGCGCTTCTGCTTTGGTGGCGATGGGTGTTGCAGTACTTCCGTCCAATGCTATAATGGCAATAACAGCACCAACAGCTACTACATCATTTTCTTTAAACAATAATTTTTTTAATATTCCAGCTTTAGGTGATGGTACTTCGGAGTCTACTTTATCCGTTGCAATTTCCAATAAAGTTTCATCGGCAGCTATTGTATCGCCTTCATTTTTTGTCCATTTAATAATGGTTGCTTCTGCAATACTTTCGCCCATTTTGGGCATTACTAATTCAAAATCTGCCATGTTATAGTTATGTTATATATTCCTCAAAGGGAAAAAAATGTATTTTTAGATTAAGCAAAAATAAGTTTTTGGGGCACTTTTGCAAGCGCGGTTATTGGTTGATTGAGTTGGTTATGTTGAATGGTTGATTATGTTGGTTAGTTGATTGAGTTGGGTGGTTGAATGAGTTGGTTAGTTGATTGAGTTGATTGGTTGAGTTGGGTGATTTATTGTGTTAGAATATAAAACATTTTCGTTCACTCCTTCTTTCCATAATACCAAAATTATCATCTTTCCTATTCATTAATCATTTCCCATAATTTATCTTTAAGCGGGGTAATATTATACCCTGTTGCCGAGCTTATAAATAGATGCGGAACCCGGGGCAATTCTTTTTTGATTGCCGCCATTAATTCATCATCTAACATATCACTTTTGCTTATCACCAATAATCTTTTTTTATCAAGTAATTCGGGGTTGTATAGTTTGAGTTCTTTAACCAATATTTTATAATCATCTTTAATATTATTGCTATCGGCAGGTATTAAAAATAATAAAGTTGCATTGCGTTCAATATGTCGTAAAAAGCGTGTTCCCAAACCTTTTCCTTCGTGAGCACCCTCAATAATTCCTGGAATATCAGCCATTACAAAACTTTTGTAATCTCTATATTGTACAATACCCAAATTAGGTACTAGGGTAGTAAAAGGATAATCGGCAATTTCGGGTTTGGCAGCACTAACAACGCTTAATAAAGTAGATTTTCCTGCATTGGGAAATCCTACCAAACCAACATCAGCCAGTACTTTCAATTCTAATATTTTCCATTCTTCTTTTCCATCTTCGCCTGGTTGTGAAAAACGTGGTGTTTGGTTTGTTGCACTTTTATAATGCGCATTTCCTTGTCCACCACGGCCACCATATAATATTACTTCTTCTTGTCCATCTTCGGTTATTTCAAAAAGTACTTCACCAGTTTCGGCATCTTTTGCAACTGTACCTAAGGGCACTTCCAAAAAATCATCTTTTCCATCTGAACCATGCTGGTTTGAACCTCTTCCATTTTCTCCGGGTTCGGCAATAATATGCTTGCGGTATTTTAAATGAAGGAGTGTCCATTGTTGAGAACTGCCACGCACAATTATATTTCCACCACGGCCACCATCTCCACCATCGGGGCCGCCCATGGCTGTGCGTTTATCTCGCAAAAAGTGCATAGCTCCTTTTCCTCCCTTTCCCGAGCGGCAACAAATTTTTACGTAGTCAACAAAGTTCGATTCAGCCATGTGTTTTTAAGGTATATTCTTGTGTTATAATGAGTAAAGGGTAAATGAGTTGATGATGTTATAAATAGTTGGCGGTTTAAAATAGTTTTTTACTATTTATAACAGTTACTCATATACTCATTTCTTTTCTATTGCTTCGCAAAGGTCTTTGAAAATAGTTTCAATTTCGCCAATCCCGTTAATGCCTTTGTATTTTCCTTGCGATGTGTAGTAATCTTTAACGGGCATGGTTTCGCCATTGTAAACATCAATGCGTTTTTGAATAATTTCAGGGTTTTGATCATCGGCACGGCCGCTGTCTTTTCCACGAATCAATAAACGAGTGCGTAATTCCTCTTCTTCTACCTCCAAGGCCAACATCATATTAATAGCTGTTCCTTTGGATTGAAGTAAATGATCCAATGCTTGCGCTTGCGCTTGTGTGCGTGGAAAGCCATCAAAAATAAATCCTTTAGCTTGTGGGTTTGAATTTACTTCACCTGCTAACATACCAATTGTAACTTCATCAGGTACCAATTGTCCTTTGTCGATATAGCTTTTGGCAAGGTTTCCCAATTCAGTTCCACCTTTAATATTAGCTCTAAAAATATCGCCTGTAGAAAGATGAACCAACCCATATTGGTCAATTAATTTGGCAGATTGTGTTCCTTTACCTGCACCTGGAGGTCCGAAAAGTACAATGTTTAACATATGGTTTACTTAAAATTGAATATTAACTGCGAATTAAGCACATTTTTGCGGAATGAAGGCACATTCTAGTTATGACTTTGTTTAGGAAGTGCATTCTTAGGAGTTTGGAGTTTGAGATGCGAAATGTTGAGAAGTGAGATGCGAGATGTGAGATGCGAGATGTGAGATGAGAGAGAATAGTCTATTAGCTATAATCCATAAACTATGATCTAATGGGTATCGCTTTTCTCTACAAAAATATGGGGTAAATTTCTACCTTGTCCATCATAATCCAATCCATAACCAAGTACAAATTTATTCTCTATTTCAAACCCTATATACGCTATTTGAATTGGGTGTTTTAATGCCGTAGGCTTGAGCAATAAAGTCACGATGTTGATGGAGGCAGGATTCAAAGCTTGTACTTGCGTTACAATATGTTTCATGCTCAATCCCGTATCTATAATATCTTCAATGATAATCAAATGCCTGTTGGTTATGTTATCGCTAAAGCCTATCAATTCTATTATATTTTCGCTACTTTGAGTTCCTTGGTAACTAGCTATTTTTACAAAAGTAATTTCGTTTTCAATAGTTACTTCACGAAGCAAATCGGCTGCAAATATAAATGCTCCATTGAGTACAGCTACAAACAATGGATTCTTGCCTTCATATGCTTCGTTTAGTTGATTGGCTATACTTTTTACGCGAAGAGCTATTTCAGACGAAAGAATAAAAGATTCAAAAAATCGGTCGTGTACTTTGATAATTGCCATCAGATTTGTTTACTTGTGGCTTCAAATATACTCATGATAAACAATTTTGAATGTAATTTATGCGGTTCTCATCTTGCTCGTAAAGTTCCTTTTAGGTATGCTTTTAAAGACCGTTTTTTATGGTTAATGCAATGTGATACTTGCTCCTTACGCTCTATTTGGCCTCGCCCAACGGATGAAGAAATAGTGGAAATGTATTCGTCAGATTATTTTACACAAGCCGATGCCGCTACCCATCATATGAATGATGAATATGTAAAATTATTGAATGCAAGTGATTATGCAACTGGTGTTGTTGATATGAAAAAATATACCCAAACGGGTAATTTTTTAGAAATAGGATGTGCTACTGGTAATTTTTTAAACGCCTTAAAAAAAGGTGGATTCAACGTAAAAGGAATTGAGTTGTCAGAATTTGCAGTAACCTATGGCAAGCAACATTTTGGTATTGATATTATTAATAAGCCGTTTGACTGGGAATTATTTGGAACGGAAGTTTCCGAAAACGAATTTGATATTATTTTGATGGGGGATGTACTCGAACATTTTACCAATCCAACAGAAGCAATGACGTTAACCCATAAAATTTTGAAACCGAATGGTGTTGCTATTATTCATTTGCCAGGCACCCTCAATTTGATTTCGAGTAAAATTGCGTTTATGGTTTACAAATTAATAGGTTCGCAAAAAACAATGACTATTCCTCCTTATCATCTTACCGAGTTTAGTGCTAAAACTATCCGTAAAATGTGCGATCAAATTGGATTTTCCAAAATTGTTATCAAGCAAGAAGTGAAACATCCAAGTACCATTCCACTTCGGGGTACTTTTATCGAAAACTTGATTAAAAAAGGAATGCAATACCCTAATTATTATCTTACCAAATGGTTTGGTGTAGATGGCGATAGGTTATTTATTGAGGCCTATAAATAATTTATTTGCTAATGCTATTCAACACCTCAGCCATTTGTTGGGTGAGGTTATTAAACGTAAACTGTTCAATATTTTTGGGTTGGGTGCTTGGAATATCTTGTATCCAATTGGTATACCACAATTTTATCGTTGATTTAATAGTTGTACTAACTGCATACTCGCAAGTAATTCCTGTTTGCGTTTCGTTGATAATATTCGCCACATCACCATCGGTTGGTCCTATTACCAAAATGGGTTGTTTGGATCCAATACATTCAAATACTTTTGCTGGAATACGTCCTTTGTTGTTGTATGTAATTCCAAGTTCGGGGTTATTTATTAAAACCAATTGCACATTGCTGTTTACCAAATATCCAAACAGTTCATTTTTATTAATTTGCCTGTCAAATTGTAGGTTGTCTGTTAGCTTATTATTGGCTATTGATGCTATTACCGATGCATCAACTTGTCCTGCTAAATGAATACGCAAATGGTTTTTAAATTCAGCCATTTCTTGTGTAAGTTCTTGCAATGCTTGCCATAAATGGTGAGGGTTTCTATCGGTGCCCAACATTCCAAAATGGCTAATCGTAAAGTGGTTTCCTTTGGTATAAGTTAATCCTTCAAAATCTTGTTCGTCATATCCAAATGGAATATAGTCCACTTTTCGTCCACTGAGTTTTGCTAAATCTTTCGTCCAACTTTTACTCACCATTACCAAAGCATCTGCCTGTGTAATGACTTCTTTTTCTAAAGCAATATGTTTGTTGCGTGATTTTTGGGTGAGGTAAAACTTTTCAAAGTAATCAATCTCCGTCCATGGATCTTGCCAATCACTCACCCATGGAATATTAAATTCCGCATGCAGTTGTTTGGCAATTATGTGCATGCTATGAGGTGGTCCGTAAGAAATAATAGCATCAACAGGATGATGCTTTAAATATGCTCGCAAATGTTTGATAGAGGGTTTAATCCAAAGTGAACGAGCATCTGGAATAAAAAAATTACCCCGAATCCAAACGCCCATTTTATGTGCCAATGAGGGTTTTTTATCTGTTACCAAAAATACATCTTTAACTTGTTCCTTTGCCTTTTTTCCTTTTGCTAAATTAAACAAAGCATACGGTTCAAAAATGGGGGTTTCAATTATTTCTACACCCACAGGTAAATCCTTAACTGTCGTATCGTCAATAATGGAATAGCTTGCATTTTTAGGTGCATATATAATAGGCTCCCAACCATGGTTGCGAAAATATTTAACAAACTTAAGGTTGCGCACCAAACTAATTCCACCGCAAGGAGGCCAATAGTAGGCTATGTAAAGTACTTTTTTCAAACGTGAGCGAATGTAAGTAGAAATGTTGAAATGTGGAATTTGGCTTTATGGCTTTGTGTTAATTAAGTTGACTATGTTAATTGTGTTGGCTGCATTATTATTGTTAAGTTAATTCCAAAAGGCCATACAGACATAAAGCTATAAAACCACAAACCCGAATGAAACTACTCAAAAATATCCTCTGCGTTCTCTCCGCCTCAGCGATTGTTTTCCATGCAAATGCACAATATAAAATAGAAGTACTCGACTCGAATAACTTTTTAATAGGCGAAGGAGTGGTGTTGCACAAAACAAGTTTCCGCGGATTGAGTGTCGCGGATGACCAAACCATTTGGGTAAGTGGGAGTAAGGGAACGATTGCAAAAAGTGTGGATGGTGGCAAAACATTTTCTTATACCCAACTCAAAGGTTACGAAAAAAGTGATTTCAGAGATATTGAAGCATTTGATGACAATCGCGCCATTATTATGAGCAGTGGAACTCCCGCGTATATTTTAAAAACAACAGATGGCGGACAAACATGGAAGGAAGTTTATAAAAATACAGACACAGCGTACTTTTTGGATGCCATGGATTTTTGGGATGATAAACGAGGCATGCTGGTTGGCGATCCTATCAACGGACATTTTGTTTTGCTGCAAACAAATGATGGTGGTAAAACGTGGAAGGAATTAGATACAACCAAAACTCCTAAGGCAATGGAAGGAGAGGCTGTGTTCGCAGCTAGTGGAACGAGTTTGAGGTGCTGGGGGAAAGATGGATATGGGTTTGTTCATAATTCAAATAAGAATAAAAGTCACTTATGTATAATGCGAGATAATGGTTCCTTGTTTAAATATAATCAAAGACCGTCTTTAAATATTATCAGTGGAACTAACAGCAGCGGACCATTTTCTTTTGTAAGGTTTTCAGATGGATTTTCAATTGTTGGAGGTGATTATATGAATGATTCGTTAAGTGAAAAATCATTTGAATTTTTATCTGAGATTAATTATCCAGAATGGGAGTATGCAACGAATTATTGTTTTGGATACAGGTCTTGTATTGAAGTTTTTGAAAGAACTAAATTTGTCGCTTGTGGAACTACTGGAGTTGATGTGTTTGTAAGACCAAATTGGAGAAAGATTTCCTCAGAACCCTTCCACGTAGTCCAGAAAGCAAAAAAGGGAAAAGCTGTTTTCCTAGCAGGGCCAAATGGAAAAATCGGCAAACTGATTTATTAACAAACTAAAAAAAAAACTATGCGCCTTAGCGTCTTTGCGGTTGTAAATCTTAAAAATGTCGAACAACAGCAGCCGCAATTTTAGCAGCAGGCAATTGCTCCATGCAACTGGTTCCATCCACACAACTTCCTCTGTAAAAACATTTACAAGTTTTATCAGGTGCTACAATTTCGCCTTTGCCAAATAAATCAAACTCGTGCGGGTTAAAAATATTGTTCATCAACACAATTTTTTTGCCCAATGCTAGTGTAATATGCATTCCCATGGTTACTTGTGTTATCACCAAATGGCAATGGTTTACCAAATTGATAAACTCGTATAAACTAAAATAACCTAAGTATAAAGCATCGCTACGTTCTTGTATTTCTTTGTTGCGCGCATCTTCAGCTTCACCACCCAATAATAAAATTTCGGCATCGGGATGTTGTTGTTTCACCATAGCAACCAATTCTACCCATTTATCAATACTCCACAAGCGGGTTGTCCAACGGCCACCACAACCTGTATTCATGCCAATAATTTTTTTGTCTTTTGGCAACATCCAAGTGTAGCCCTTTTCGCTGTGGGTATCCATCAAATAAGGTTCGCCTTGATGGGTGTATCCGCAAATTTCAAAAATTTCTTGTAAATAACTTTTAGTGTTAGCCTTGCTCACATCATCAAACATACCAGTCGAAAACTTGTGATCGGCTAAGTCATTCATCGGTTGAATTTCATTATCCTTTAGTACAAATCCGAATTTCTGTTTTGCATCTACACTTTTTAACAAAGCTCCAGCTTCTTTTTCTTTATCTAAATTAATAGCAATATCCCAACGGCTATTTTGGGCATACATCAAACTGTTGTAATCCCATTTTAAAATTTCATCAATATGAGTTGCAGGTAAAATATCGGGTGTCCACGTAAGCCAAGTTATTTTGCAACCCGGAAATTCTTTTTTAAACTTTACTACCAAAGGTGTTGTTCTAATCACATCGCCAATAGCTCCCAGTTTGATTATCAAAATGCGTTTGGATACTTGCTCATAGGCGGGGCAGTTTTCGCAATGGTATCCATGCTGTTTGTGAGGTTTGCAAGGTATATGTCCTTTAAAATATTGGCAGTCGGATTTGTAAATCATAAGTTAAGTTAAACGCAGATATGCTATGTCTGTTCCTGTTTTGTACTTGCAATAATAGCCGTATGCGGTAAAACTACCAAGCCTATCGGTGAATACACAAGGCATTTTGTCACTGACATAAACTTTGGTAGCTAATTTGTATATTGCACTCATTCAATTAATCTATTTAAACATGAAAAAAGGAACCATTATTTTATTGGCCATTGTAGGCGTATTCGTACTCTTAATTTTTAACGGTTGTGGAAGTTACAACAATATGGTAAGTAAACAAGAAGCAACAAGTTCGGCTTGGTCGCAAGTTGAAAATGTATACCAAAGACGTGCAGATTTGATACCTAACTTGGTAAGCACTGTTAAAGGTGTTGCAAATTTTGAGCAAAAAACATTAACAGATGTGATAGCAGCACGCGCAAGTGCAACACAAATAAAAGTAGATGCGAGCACGTTATCTCCTGATCAAATTCAGAAGTTTCAAGCTTCGCAAGGCCAACTTTCGCAAGCATTGGGTAGGTTAATGGTTGTTGCCGAACAATATCCACAATTAAAAGCTACACAAAACTTTTTGGAATTGCAATCGCAATTAGAAGGTACCGAAAACCGAATTGCAGTTGAGCGTCAAAAATTCAATGAGATTGTAAAAGAATACAACACATACGTTCGTAAGTTCCCTCAAGTATTGTATGCAGGTATTTTTGGGTTTGCCAAAAAAGGATATTTTGAAGCAACTGCAGGAGCTGATAAAGCACCCGAAGTAAATTTCGAAGATAAAAAAGCTGAATAAATGTTAAAGCCGCAGATTTCAACAAGTAGTCTGCGGCTTGTTTTTTAGCCGCTCATTTCACTAATTTAGTTTATGATACTTGCCACAGATTAACACTGATTAGTTGTTTCGGTAATTCGAGAACATAATTAGAATACATTAACCATCTTACTATGCGTAATTAGCCGCTTTATCTATACTAGCAACAATAAACCATGTCAAAAACTTTTTTTACCGAAGCCGAGCAGCAACAAATAGTTGAGGCCATTAAACAATCCGAGTTAAATACTTCGGGCGAGATACGTGTACATATTGAACCTAAGTGTGACGGTGATGCTTACGAGCGGGCAAAAGTTGTGTTTGAAAGTTTGGGGATGGATGCTACTGAATTAAAAAACGGAGTGCTTTTTTATGTTGCATACAAAGATAAAAAGTTTGCCATTTTAGGCGATAAAGGTATTCACGAAAAAGTATCACAACAATTTTGGGATGCCGAAAAAGAATTGATGCTTACTCATTTTAAAGAAAGCAAATTTGCCGAAGGGATTAGCAAAGCAATAGCTGATGCTGGTGATAAATTAAAATTACATTTTCCATATGCGAGCAATGATACCAATGAATTGAGCAATGAAATTTCTTTTGGAGGGGGTGAGCATGAATAAGCAAAAAGCATTACATAGTCAACAGTCCATGGTCCACGGTTTTAATTCTATAGTCTTTGGACTATGGTCTATTGACTCCCTCAAGATATTGCTCCTCACTATGGTCTGTGGACTATGGACTATGGACTTATCGGCAAAAGAAATACCTGTAAAAAGCAATACGTTGGTAAATGATTATGCAAACGTATTAAGTGCCGCAGAAAAAACAGCACTCGAACAAAAACTGGTAGCGTATTTTGATAGTACATCCACACAAATTGCTGTTGTAATTGAAAATAGTTTGGAAGACGATGATTTATTTGATTATAGCCAACGCCTAGCTACAGCATGGGGAATAGGGGAGCAAGGAAAAAATAATGGAATACTCATATATGCTGCTATTCAAGATAGAAAGCTGCGCATACATGTTGGCTATGGAATGGAAGCTACCATTACCGATGCCTTAACAACCCGAATTCGTACGGAACATATTAATCCTTATTTTAAGCAAGGTCAATATTACAGTGGTTTAGATGAAGGTGCCACCATTATCATGCAAGCTGCTTCGGGCGAGTATGTGAATGATAGACCTAAACAAAGGGGTAAAAAAGAATTTTCGTGGTGGAAATTAATTGCAATCGCAATAGTGTTAATCATTTTTATGTTCCGTGGTGGACGTGGAGGAAGAGGTGGTGGTTTAGCTGGTCCTATTTTTTGGGGTACACTAGGCAGTGGTGGATTTAGTGGAGGCGGAGGAAGTGGTGGAGGAGGCGGTGGCTTTGGAGGTTTTGGCGGTGGTGGTTTTGGTGGTGGAGGTAGTGGTGGAAGCTGGTAGTTGGTAAGTTATAACAGGCAAATTTACATACGTATAATTTTTATGTTTTCCATTTCAATTAGGATGTATTTTTTTTGGTTTGCTATTACAACTTATCAAAAAAAAAGTGCAATAGTAACAGGAATTAAATTATTCATACATCAAAGTTATTTATAGTATTGATTATAGTTTAGGACATTCATCAGCTAAAGGATTGGTTTGATAATCTTATTAACTTAGTTTATCCAACACATAGTCAATCGTTTTTGCTATCATGGCTTGTCCGTTTTTACTATATTGATGGGTTATGCGATTTGCTACAATGGCATTAATGGAAATAGCTTCATGTCCAAATGTATTGGCAAGGCCATAAATTCCTGATGTCTCCATTTCAAAGTTAGTAATACGCTTGTGCTCAATGTTTACATTCGAAAGCTTTTCAATTAAATGTTCAATTGGCGAATGTGTGTTTACCAAACGACCTTGAGGTGCATAAAAACCTGAGCAAGTTGCTGTGATTCCTTGCAAACAATCTTCAAAAAGATGAATCAACTTACCTGGAGCTTTTACTAGATATGGTTTTAAAAATGGAATCTTTAATTGTTCTGTTATGGATGTTTCGAGGGCTTTTGTTTCAGCATCTTGGTTGAAAGAATAATAATGCATCAAAACATCTAAACCTAATCCATAGGTTGATGCAAGAATACTATCAACAGGTATATCTTTTTGCAACGAGCCTGAGGTACCAATTCGAATTACAGTTAGTTTCTGTTGAGTGTTTTTAGGTATACGTTTGTGCAAATCAATATTGGCTAGAATATTCAATTCATTCCAAACGATATCAATATTGTCTGTCCCTATTCCAGTGCTCAATACTGTTAATCGCTTTTTACCTATATACCCTGTATGGGTTTTAAACTCTCTATTTGACTTTTTTAGTTCAATTGAATCAAAATGCTTTGATATTTCGGATACACGTTCTTGGTCGCCAACAAAAAGGATTGTGTCAGCAATGTCTTCAGGGTGTAACTTTAAATGATATACTGAACCGTCAGTATTCAAAATCAATTCAGATTCGGGTATTGCCATGATTTATTTTAAATGGTAAAGTTAGATGAAATTGTAAAATTAAGTTCAACTATATAATTGGTTTACTTTTTTATATAGTTACAAATCATCTTTGTGATGGTTTTATAGTTCAATTTTATTGACATTATTGTGCATTTTCTACTAAAATATTGCTTAATAATTGAGTAAGGTCATGTTCTTAAAAACAAAAGGATAACTTACTTTTGCGGGGCAAATTACCAATTGCAAAATATACATATGGAAACCCAACTTAAAAACACCATTTTAGTTCCTTTAGACTTTTCTGATATTGCTACACATGCGCTGAATCACGCTATTCAAGTTGCCAAACATTTTAATAATAATTTAGCGTTACTTCATGTTATTGAAGAATCAGCGTTGCCAAGTTTTTTAACTTTTGGAAAAGATACTTCCTCGCTTCAATCCTCAGGTGCATCATTTGATGGAACATTAACAGGAATTGCCAATGATATTAAAGCCAAACACAATATTGACTGTAAGATTGTAACCAAAACAGGTAGGATATATAAGCAAATTGCTGAAACCGCAACTGAATTAGGATGTGATAGTATTATAATGGGGTCAAACGGAGCAGCTGGTTTCGAACAAATTATTGGCAGTAATGCATCCCGAGTAATTAGCCATTCTTCTGTTCCTGTTGTTGTTGTAAAGTCAGAATCGGAACCTTTTCGTGCTTATAAAAATATTGTTTTTCCGTTGGATTTAACCGTTGAATCTCGCCAAAAAGTGAAATGGGCTATACATATTGGTAAATCATACAATGCAACCATCAATATTTTAACGTATAAGATTGGGGATGAGTTTTTAGATAATAAAATGTTTTTAGGTCTTCGTCAGGTTGAACGTTTGTTGGATGAAAATAAAATAAGCTATACAATAGAAGTTTTAGAAGAAATGGAAGGAAATTTTTCTGAAGAAACATTAAAATATGCTGAAAAAATTGATGCTGATTTGATGATGATCATGACACAAAGTGAAGACAAAGGGTTTAGTGAATATATCATTGGGACCTATGCACAACGTATCGTTAATAAATCCCAAAAAGTACCAGTAATGTGTATCAACCCATTACCAATGGGTTATAATACTGATTATTCAGCTTAATTTACTTTATCGAATTTGCTAAATAGCCAAGAGATTTCTTTTGGCTATTTTTGTATATCTACATTTTTGTCAATTTGTTTGGTTTGTCAAATATTAAGGCATCTAGGTTTGGTTTTACATTTTCGTTTAACTAAAAACAATATAATGAGTACGAATGTGGATGTTGTTTTCAATAGGCAATGTATACATTTTAGATAACCATTTAGAATCTTAAAATCGGCTATTTTTGTAGCATTTTAGAGCTTTGTGGGCATTCATGCTTCTTAAATGTTGCAATCAGTAGATAAATAATTTTTTACATACACCTTGTAAGTGTAAATTCGCCCCACTTTAAATAATTATGAGCGACAATAAAATTATATTTTCAATGGCTGGTGTGAGCAAAATTCACCCACCACAAAAACAAGTATTAAAAAATATTTATCTATCTTTTTTTTACGGTGCCAAAATTGGTGTATTGGGACTAAATGGATCCGGAAAATCTAGCTTACTGCGAATTATTGCAGGCATTGATAAAAACTTTCAAGGTGAAGTTGTATTTGATAAAGATTATAAAATTGGATTCTTGGAACAAGAGCCACAATTAGATGACACCAAAACAGTATTAGAATGTGTGAAAGAAGGTGTTCAACCCATTGTTGATTTATTAACGGAGTTTGATGTCATCAACAATAAATTAGCTGATCCTGAATTGGATGGTGATGAAATGATGAAAATTTTAGATCGTCAAGCAGTGGTTATGGAGTTGTTGGAGCAAAATGATGCTTGGGAATTAGACACCAAACTTGAAAAAGCGATGGATGCATTGCGTTGTCCTGAGCCTGATCAACTTGTTAATGTATTAAGTGGTGGGGAACGCAGGCGTGTAGCGTTATGTCGTTTGTTACTTAGCAATCCCGATATTTTATTATTGGATGAACCCACCAATCACTTAGATGCTGAAAGTGTGGATTGGTTGGAACAATTTCTTAAAAATTTCCCTGGGACAGTTATAGCTGTTACCCATGATAGGTACTTCTTGGATAATGTAGCTGGTTGGATTTTAGAATTAGATAGAGGTGAAGGTATTCCTTGGAAAGGAAATTACAGCAGTTGGTTAGAACAAAAATCAAACAGATTAGAGGCAGAAGAAAAACAAGAGAGCAAACGTACAAAAGCATTAAAACGAGAATTGGAGTGGGTACGTCAAGGGCCAAAAGGTCGACAAGCAAAAGGTAAAGCTCGTTTGAATGCATACGATCGAATGTTGAGTGAAGATTCTAAAGAAAAAGAACAACAAATGGAATTGTTTATTCCTGCTGGACCTCGTTTAGGAGATATTGTAATTGAAGCCGAAAATGTGAGCAAAGCATTTGGAGATAAATTATTATATGAAAATCTCAATTTTAAATTACCTAAAGGAGGAATTGTTGGAATTATTGGTCCGAATGGTGCAGGAAAAACAACTTTGTTCCGATTAATGTTGGGCTTAGATACACCTGATACTGGAATTTTTACTGTAGGAGAAACGGTAAAAACTGCTTATGTTGATCAAAGCCACGGAGATTTATTACCCGAAAAATCTGTGTTTGAAGTTATAGGTGGAGGAACTGAGACTATTATTGTAGGAGATAAACAAGTGAATGCACGTGCTTATATATCAAAATTTAATTTTAGTGGAAACGACCAAAGTAAAAAAGTAGGAGTACTTTCAGGTGGTGAACGTAATCGTGTTCATTTGGCTATGACCTTAAAAGAAGGGGGGAATGTATTGTTACTGGATGAGCCAACCAATGATATTGATGTAAATACATTGCGTTCGTTAGAAGAAGCCATTGAAAACTTTGCTGGATGTGTAGTCGTTATTTCCCATGACAGGTGGTTTATTGATAGAATTGCAACCCATATTTTGGCATTTGAAGGTAATTCACAAGTGTATTTTTTTGAAGGGAATTATACTGACTATGAGGCAAACAAAAAAGCAAGATTAGGCGATACAGGACCTCATAGAGTTCGATTTAAAAATATTAGTTAATATGGTGCTTGATTGATTTAAAAAATACTCCAATCATCTTATCACCAAATCAACTCTTGCAACAAAAACACATGAATAAAATAGAACATATTGGAATAGCTATAAAAGATGCTGCAACTTCTGTGGCTGTTTTTAATAAATTGTTTAATACCGAGCCTTATAAAATTGAACCAGTAGAATCAGAGTTAGTAAATACGATTTTTTATAAAGTAGGGACCAATAAAATTGAATTATTGGAAGCCACACATGCAGACAGTGCAATAGCTAAGTTTATTGATAAAAAAGGTGAAGGTATTCACCATATTGCTTTTGATGTAGATGATATATACGAAGAAATGAAACGTTTAACAAATGAAGGTTTCATTTTGTTAAACGAACAACCCAAAAAAGGAGCAGACAATAAACTCATTTGTTTTGTTCACCCAAAATCGAGCAATGGTATACTCATCGAGTTATGCCAAGAAATAAAATAAAGTCTGCGGCATCTGCTAAATCTTTGGGAGAACATAACACGTGACAATACATAGTCGCTTAAATTGTTGCTAACATATTTCGCTGATTACGTAGAAAGAGACAAACAATAACAAACAACCAAATCATGACATTCGAAGAATTAAATTTAAACAATCCGCTCTTAAAAGCGTTGCATGATTTGGAATATTTACATCCTACTCCAGTGCAAATTCAATCGTTGCCTGTTATTATGTCGGGACGAGATGTTGTTGGTATTGCACAAACAGGTACTGGAAAAACTTTTGCTTATTTATTACCTATTCTACGTCAATTAAATCATTCAGATCAAAAACATCCTCGTGTTATTATTTTGGTTCCAACACGTGAGTTGGTAAAGCAAGTAATTGAAGAGATTGAAAAGTTGACAACCTATCAATCTGTTCGTATAGGTGGAATTTATGGAGGAGCAAACATCAATGTACAAAAACAACTGGTGTTTAAAGGGTTGGATATCTTGGTTGCAACACCCGGACGTTTGGTCGATTTGGCTGTTAATGGTTCACTTAAGTTAAAAAATGTTCAAAAGTTAGTTATTGATGAGGTAGATGAAATGTTGGAACAGGAGTTCCGAAAACAACTTACCACTATATTAGAATATTTACCTGCTAAACGGCAAAATATTTTGTTTTCTGCAACAATGACTCAAGAGGTTTCGAAGTTGATTACAGGATTTTTTAATGACCCCATTAAAATTGAAGTAGCAGCACATGGAACTCCGTTGGAAAAAATCGTACAACTAGGTTATGAGGTTCCTAATTTTGGGACAAAAATAAATGTTGTAGAGTATTTGTTAAAAACCGATGAAAGTATTAGTAAGGTATTATTGTTTGTATCTAAAATAAAAATTGCTGATAAATTATTTGATCAACTGAATACGATGTTCCCAAAAACAATTGGGGTATTGCATTCGCGTAAGTCTCAAAATTTCCGTTTCGAATCACTCAGACAATTTGAAGCGGGCAAGTATAGAATGCTTATTGCAACGGATGTAGCAGCTCGTGGATTAGATATTACGGACGTTACACATGTCATAAATTTTGATACGCCTGAGTCTCCAAATGACTATTTGCACCGCATCGGACGTACAGGTAGGGTAGGGAAGGATGGAATTGCAATAAGTTTGATAAACGAACAAGAAGAAACGTATATTGATAGTGTTGAGGCTGTGATGAAAAAGGAAATTAGTATTTTACCTTGGCCAGATGCGGTAGAATATTCAACTGTGTTTAGTGAAGATGAAAAGCCTATTTCCAAAGGGAAAAACTATTTAAAAGGAGTTAAAAAAATAGAACGTGGAGCATCTTTTCACGAGAAAAAAGACAAAAACAAAAAAGTAAATTTGGGGGGCTCTTACAAAAAAACTGGAGGGAAAAAGCAATCAATTAATCGAAATGTAAAACGCAACCGTTCAAAGAAAGGTTAGTGGTTTAAAGAGCATCTGTTAAAGAACTTCAAATTGAATTTAACTATCTGGTAATAGTAATAGGACATAAAAAAAGTCCCGCAATGTTGCGGGACTTTTGGTTATACTAAGTTAATCTTGATTCGTTTACCAATTTCTTCGATATCGGCTTTGAATTTTTTGTCTGTTTCAATTAAGTCGTTTACCGTTTGGCAAGCGTGAATTACCGTTGAGTGATCTCTACCACCAAAGTGCATTCCAATAGTTTTAAGTGACGACTTGGTTAAGTCTTTTGCATAAAACATCGAAATTTGACGAGCTTGTACGATTTCACGTTTACGTGTTTTAGATTTAACCAATTCTACAGGAATGGTAAAATAATCGCACACTAACTTTTGAATAAACTCGATTGAAATTTCGCGAGAAGAATTTTTGACGAAGTTTTTCAAAATTTGCTTTGCAAGTTCCAACGTAACTTCTTTGCGGTTTAAAGATGATTGAGCCAATAAGGAAACTAAGGCTCCTTGTAATTCGCGCACGTTGGTGTTTATATTATGAGCAACATATTCAACTACATCTCTGTTTAAGTTAATCCCATCTGCATACATCATATGTTCAAGGATAGCCAAACGTGTTTCAAAATCAGGAGATTGCAAATCGCATGATAAGCCCCATTTAAAACGAGATAATAACCGATCATCCATTCCTTTTAAATCTTTAGGTGCACGATCACTTGTTAAAATAATTTGTTTACCTAATTGATGTAAGTGATTAAAAATGCTGAAAAATACTTCTTGTGTTTTTTGTTTATTTTCTAAAAACTGCACATCATCAACTATTAATACATCAATATGTTGGTAGAAATTTACAAAATCTTGATTTGAATTATTGCGTATCGAATCAACATATTGGTTGCAGAATTTTTCAACCGGAATGTACAACACGATTTTATTCTTGCTGTTTTGTTTAATCATATTACCAATGGCTTGCACCAAATGGGTTTTACCTAAACCTGTTTCACTAAACAACATTAAGGGGTTAAATGATGTTCCACCTGGCTTATTCGCCACAGCATAGCCTGCCGAACGAGCCAACCGATTGCAATCACCTTCAATGAAGTTATCAAAATTTAAGTTTGAGTTAAGGTTTGAATCAATATTGATTTTTTTGAGTCCAGGAATGATAAACGGATTTTTTATGCTACTACTTAAGTTAAGTGGCACATTAATATTTTGAGGGTCTGATTTTGCATTGGTACTTCCTGGCAGATTAACTACATAAGGATTTGAATTGTTAGTAGAATTCTCTACTATAATATTATACTCCAAACGAGAACCAGTTCCTAATTCTTGTTTGAGCGTTTTCTTTAACAAAGCAACATAGTGTTCTTCTAACCATTCGTAGAAAAATTGACTTGGAACTTGAATTGTTAATACTTTGTTTTCAAGCTTGATTGGTTTGATTGGGTCGAACCATGTTTTAAAACTTTGAGGCGATACGTTGTCTTGAATTAGTTTCAAGCAATTGTTCCATACATTATCTGCTGATTTTTCACTCATCTTTTATTACTCCTTTATGTCTCGAAAGATGATATTATAATTGTGAATAAAAAAATTTTTTGGACAGTATTTTTTATTCTAATGGAACAAAAAAATATAACTCCTTATTTTTCATCACTTTTATACTTTTTATTTTTTTTTTAAGTTTTAAAATATTGTGGAGTAGTGTGTGGATAGCTTGTTTTTTTTGGTAATTTTTTTAGTAATTTTTTATATTAATAGATGTTTGTACACACAATAGTTAACGAATGTCTAAAACTTGGGTAGTAGATGCCATTGCTATATTATTCAATGGTTCAAAGGTGTAATCGATTCGGCCTAAGTTTAAGCCAGCCCATCCCACTTGGTTTACCATCACCAACTTACCAATGCTATTTTTCACTAAATCTGGTTTGGATAAAAAGGTGTGAGTATGTCCTCCAATTATCAAATCAATATGTTCACTCTGTTCAGCTAAATTTATATCTGAAATCTTATCATTTGGGTATTTATATCCTAAATGAGAAAGGCAAATTATGAGATCACATTTTTGATTTATTTTGAGCTCTTTTGCTATGTAATTTGCATTGATAATTGGGTTATTGTATTTTATACCAGTATAGCATTTTTCAGGAACCAAGCCACTTAATTCTATACCAACACCTAAAATACCAATTTTGAGGTTTCCTTTTTTAATTATATTATATGGATTTACCCTGCTGGCGAGTTCAGTTTTTCCAAAATCATAATTGCAGTTTACAAATTTGAAAGTAGCATGATGTAGTTGTTTGATAATGCCTTCTATACCATTATCAAAATCGTGGTTTCCAAATGTTGCTAAGTCGTATCCCATTTGACTCATAAGCTTGTATTCTAACTCACCACCATAAAAATTAAAATAAGGTGTTCCTTGAAAAATATCTCCTGCATCTAGTAGTATTACATGTTCTACCTCTTCTCTAATTTTGGCAATCAGCGCTGCACGTGTTGCTGCACCCCCCATTCCTTGGTTTGTTCCACCATCTTTGGGGAACGCTTCAATTCTGCTATGCCAATCGTTGGTGTGCAAAATGGTAAGTTTTATCGTATCGTTTTTAGCAAAAGCTGCCAAAGGAGAATTGGCAAGCCAACCATAAGCCCCAAGCGAAGCTGTGGTTTTTATAAAATTTCTACGGTTTACGTGTAATTCTTCCATCTATTGTACAGTTTATTTCGCCTTTGTATTTTACATAACCTAATATGGCATCACGCAAAAAATAATTGAGTGTTGTGCGTTTTTCATATTGTTTGAGCATGCTGGCTTTATCGCCTCCATTGGCAGTGTAGTCGGTTGTAACCAAAGTATAGGTTTTGTTTAAATCAAATGGTTTTCCGCCTATGGTTATATTTATTGCTTTGCCATTTTCGATTTGCATCGTTACTCCAGCTATTGGCCAACCATCAGCCGATGCAATAAGTTGAAGCAATTCGTTCATCGTATTTCCATTAATTTCGAGTATATCTACTTTATTATCAAACGGCATTAGCTCATATATTTTACCCACTGTAATATTGCCAGCTTCAATACTTGGTAATCGGATACCGCCAAAATTAATTACACATACATCAATGGGTTTGGTATACTGCTGCGTTGCATACCAAACAGCCGCATCGCATACTAAGTTTCCCAATGTTCCTTCGGGTTTATTTTTGGTGAGTTTGGTTTTCGAGTTTCCAATTACCACATTCATTTGCGAATCGAGTGTTAATTTATAGGGTGCAATTATATAATGTGTAGCGGAATCATACAGTTTAAGGGAGTCTTTTTGAATATTGGTAAGAGAAGCATTGCGTTGTGAATATTGATAAGAACTTTTGCAAGCGCCAAACAGTAATACAATAACAGTTGATACATAAAACGAAACTTTCATGCGGCTAAGGTCGAAAAATTTGGGTTGAAAAGGAAGTTAAATTATCGTCACCTTTCGGCTACGCTCAATGTGACTAGTTGAAATTTTAACTACAATAAAAATAGTCTCATTAATAATATTCCTATGGTTGAATACTTAATAAATAATTACAGCTTAATGTCACTATGCCCTATATTCCCCGAACACACCTCTCAACACATCGGCTACTTCTCCCAATGTTGCGTATGCTTCCACGCTATCAATAATTGTTGGCATCATGTTCACACCATCTTTTGCATGTTGCTCCAACGTTTTTAAGTAGTTGGCAACAGCAGCATTATCGCGTTCGTTTTTCAGTTGGTTTAATTTATCAGTTTGGATTTTACGAATGGAATCATCAATTTTAAATGGCGGAGGAGTAACCCCTTCATTGCCTTCAAATTTATTAACACCTATAATAATCTTTTCTTTTTTCTCAATTGCAGTTTGGTAAGCATATGATGCGGCTGCAATTTCTTGTTGCATGTAACCTTGTTCAATGGCAGTTACCGCTCCACCCATTGCATCAATACGTTCAATATATTGCCAAGCGGCTGCTTCTACTTGGTCTGTTAATGCTTCTATAAAATAACTTCCACCCATTGGATCCACCGTATCTATTACACCACTTTCAAAGGCAATAATTTGTTGGGTGCGCAATGCTATGCGTGCGGCATTTTCGGTAGGCAAACTCAAGGCTTCATCAAAACCATTGGTGTGCAAACTTTGGGTGCCACCCATTACAGCAGCAAGCGCTTGTAGTGTAACTCGTGGAATATTATTATCGGCTTGTTGTGCTTGCAATGTGCTACCACCAGTTTGTGTATGGAAACGCAACATTTGTGCTTTTGGATTTGTAGCTCCAAGTTCTTTTGCCATTTTAGCCCACATTCTGCGGGCTGCTCTAAACTTGGCTATCTCTTCAAAAAAATTATTGTGTGCGTTAAAAAAAAACGAAAGTCGCTGACCAAAAACATTAATGTCTAATCCTTTTGTAATAGCAGCTTGGGCATATGCTTTGGCATTGCTTAAAGTAAACGCAATTTCTTGCACAGCAGTACTTCCTGCTTCGCGAATATGGTAACCCGAAATGGATATGGTATTCCACTTAGGAACATCGGTACTGCAGTATTCAAAAATATCGGTGATAATGCGCATGCTTTGTTTGGGCGGATAAATATAGGTTCCGCGTGCAGCGTATTCTTTTAAAATATCATTTTGTATGGTACCCGATATTTTTTTGATATCGGCACCTTGTTTTTTGGCCAAAGCAATATACATGGAAAGCAAGGTAGAAGCTGTTGCATTAATGGTCATCGAAGTGGTTATTTTTTCCAACTCAATACCGCCAAATAATACTTCCATGTCTTTTAACGAATCAATTGCCACACCTACTTTTCCTACTTCACCTTCACTCATCATATGGTCGCTATCGTACCCAATTTGTGTAGGCAAATCAAAAGCAACAGATAAGCCCATTGTTCCATTTGCTAACAAATATTTATAGCGTTTATTACTTTCTTCGGCAGTGCTGAAACCTGCGTATTGGCGCATGGTCCACAATTTTCCTCGATACATATCAGGTTGTATGCCACGTGTAAAAGGGAACTCACCCGCTTGTTCATGTAAAGTAGATGGTTGGGAATATTGTTGTTGTATTTCTATACCTGAATCGGTTGTGTGTTTTGTCATGTGTAAGGAATGTGGTTTTGCGGATTTTTGGCTTTAAGGTTTTTGTACATGGTTGTTTTTAAAACCATATCAAATAATCTCCGCTAGTCAAATATTAAATGAAACTCTTTGCGTAAAAAATCCAATGCTTTTTGGGTAGGTATACTTTCCATTTCAATGATCATTTGAAAAACAGCTTTACTCAAATCGAAACCAACAGCATTAGGGCCAAGTTGCGAATACGCAATATTGATAATATTAATCATCTCTTCTTTGGCAATACGCACCATTTGCCATGTTTGAGGCGATACATATATTTGTTGAGATACATTATGGTTAAATTCACTTTGAATATCTGCTATCAAATCAACTTTTAATTGTGAGGCTGAAATACCTTGTTTGGTTACCCTAAAAATTAAACTATTGGGAGTCATTCGCTCCATTAAAACAACCAATCTTTCATAGGCTTGTAATTTAATTGGAGTCACCAGTTTTACATTTTCAGCTTTCAAATTTATGTTTCGTCTTTGGTATTCGTTTTCAAAAAAAGTTTTTAATAAAAAGTGTACGGTAATAAAAACGATTGTTGCAGGCAAAATGTATTTCAACATTTCTAAAATATAACTGAGTGCATTTAATTCCATGTGAATGATTTTTTTTACTTGAGGAGCGCGAATATACAAGCCACAACTCAACGAAACAACTGAAAAAAGAGCAACTAGACAATGCATGTGAAAACGTGGGAAACTATTTTAAATTCACTACTTGGTGAACGGTATTTTTGGGTGTTGTTTTAAAAAGATATAAAATCAATAAAAAACTCCATTAACAGTCAATACAGCAAAAGTAATTAGAAGTTAAAGCGTAATTTTAAAGCTATAGTTTATGGACTCAAAAACCATTGACTTTTCACACATGAAAAAAACAAAACAGAATAAAATCAGTATTGTAGACGAAATAGAGGATGTTTCGGTAGAATTTGAAAAGGAAGAAGTCATTACAACACCTTTACCTAAAAAAAAGGGGAAACTTGCTTTTTTGAAAGATGAACGGTTACATAAAATTGTAGGATTGGTATGTTCTTTATTTGCTGTTTACTTGCTTATTGCTATTGTATCGTTTTTGGTTACTTGGCAAGCGGATCAAAGTTTGGTGCTTAATTTGGGTTGGGATATGTTTTTAAAAACGGATCCTGATGCTGCTGAAAATTGGTTGGGCAAAATAGGTGCTTGGGTAGGTTACTCTTTTGTATACAAAGGTTTTGGTATTTCATCATTGTTGTTTACAGTATGTTTTGCAGCGGTGGGTTTACGTTTGCTTACACAGTTAGAACCAATACCTATTGGTAAAACATTACGGTATTCTTTTTTCGGTGTTATTTGGATTTCATTAGTAACAGGTTTTGTGTTTACCGATGTATGGCAAGTATTGGGTGGTACTTTTGGTCATTTTGGATATTTATACCTTAAAGGATTAATTGGAGTTGCAGGTGCAGGACTCTTACTTATTTGTTATGCATTAGTTTTTGCAGTAGCGGTGTTTAATATTAAATTTTATGAACCCAAACCTGCAGTTGAATCAATAATAAAAAACCATGAGGATGAAGATAAGACCAACTCAATCATTCCTCCAATTTCAGATGCCGAAATACATGCAATGGAATTAGAACCCTTAAATCCTGATGATTTTGAATTGACCATTAAAGAAAATGTAATTGAAGATGTAGGTTCAAATGAAGCGACAATTTTACCTGAAGAGATTATTGAAGAGACATTACCTGTAGTTGAAGTTATTGAAGAAATAGAATTACCCGAACTGCCCATTGAAATTATTCCGGTTGCTGCAACAGCCGTTGGAATAATGGATGCTTTAAAAATGGATAGTGGTTTGGTTTTGGAAGTACAAGAAACACCAGAAGAAGAAGTTGTGGCTGAAAATTTAGCAGCCGAATATGGTTCAATAGATTCGGAATATGATCCTACTTTGGATTATTCAAATTATGAATTTCCAAGTTTGGATTTGTTAAACGATTATGGTGGCGAAGGAAAATCAACGGTGGAAACAGCCGAGTTGCAACTCAAAACAAAAATGATTGAGGACACCCTCAAAAATTACAATATTGGTATCAAAAAGATTTCAGCAACTATTGGACCCACTGTTACACTTTATGAAATTGTACCTCAAGATGGCGTGCGTATTGCCAAAATTAAAAACTTGGAAGATGATATTGCTTTGAGTTTGGCTGCTCTGGGAATTCGAATTATAGCACCTATACCCGGCCGAGGTACAATAGGTATTGAAGTGCCAAACGAAAAACCTGCAATGGTAAGCATGCGCAGTGCATTGAGCAGTGCCCGATTTCAAAATGCCGATATGGATTTGCCTATTGCATTTGGCAAAAATATACAGAACGAAGTATTTGTAGCAGACCTTGCTAAAATGCCCCATTTATTAATGGCAGGTGCAACTGGGCAAGGAAAATCGGTTGGACTAAATGCCATTTTGGTTTCGTTGTTGTACAAAAAACATCCTTCCCAAATTAAGTTTGTGTTGGTTGATCCTAAAAAAGTGGAATTGAGTATATACAAAACTATTGAACGCCATTTTTTAGCCAAAATTCCTGGTGATGCCGATGCCATTATTACCGACACAAAATTGGTGGTAAACACATTAAATTCTTTGTGTGTAGAGATGGATAATAGATACGATTTGTTAAAAGATGCTCAAGTTAGAAACCTGAAAGAATACAATACAAAATTTGTAAAACGCAGGTTGGTACCAACCGATAAAATACCACATCGGTTTTTGCCATTTATTGTTGTGGTGATTGATGAGGTTGCTGATTTGATGATGACAGCTGGTAAAGAAGTAGAAATGCCTATTGCCCGAATCGCACAATTGGCAAGGGCTGTGGGGATTCATATGATATTGGCAACACAACGACCATCTGTAAATGTGATTACCGGTATGATTAAAGCAAATTTCCCTGCAAGGGTTGCTTTCCGTGTTTCGCAAAAAACAGATTCACGAACTATTTTGGATGCAAACGGTGCCGATCAACTCATTGGAAAAGGCGATATGTTGTATACCGTTGGAAATGACTTGGTGAGGTTGCAATGTGCTTTTGTAGATACACCTGAAGTAGATAAAATTGCTAACTTTATTGGTTCACAACAAGGTAAAGAACCCTATTTATTACCTGAAGTAAAAAATGAAAATGAAGATGGAGGTGGAGAAGATTTTGACCCACGCGAACGGGATAGTTTATTTGAAGAAGCTGCTGGAATTATTGTGCAGCACCAACAAGGTTCTACGTCCTTATTGCAACGCAGACTAAACCTTGGATATAACCGTGCAGGCCGATTGATAGACCAATTGGAAAAAGCAGGAATTGTGGGTCCTTTTAAAGGGAGTAAAGCAAGAGAAGTGCTAATATCAGATGTATTGCAGTTGGAAAATAAATTGACTGAGTTGAAAGAGCGGAGTTAAATAAATTCCCCTACTATTTTTAATATCTATATTACAATGAAACTCAAAATATTGTTGTTGCTGTATATATGTTCGTATTCATCGATACAAGCTCAATCCACTTCCAAAGAAATTGCCCGTAAGTTTATTACACAGTTGCAATCCGAAAAATTTGATAGCGCCTATTTATTGTTGGATGATACCATTAATAGGATGGTCAATGATGCACAACTGGAAATGATTTGGAATTCCATTTATGCAAGATGTGGCGAATTGTCACAACTGACTTTATTCGAACCTAAATTAAAAAAAGAACAAGCCATCTACATTGTAGAGGCAAGTTGTACTAAAAAATCGTTTAGGATGAGTGTTAGTGTTGATACAACCAAACACAAAATTTCAGGCTTTTATAATTTACCAGCCAAGCACGAAAGCATTATTCCTACCTATGCAAATCTTGATAAATTTACCGAACGTAAAATTTCTTTTGGCGATAAACAATATCCATTACAAGGCACACTAACCTTGCCCAACGGATCTGTACCATGTGCTGTAGTTATTTTAGTGCATGGTTCGGGCCCAAATGATAGAGATGAAACCTTGAATGGAAATAAAATATTTAGAGATATTGCTTGGGGACTTGCATCAAAAGGTATTGCAGTTTTTAGGTATGATAAACGAACATTTACACATGGACAAAAAATTGCTAGTGAAGAAAAAAACGGAAAATTATTTGGCGTAACCGATGAAGTTACCGATGATGCAGTTTCTGCAATTCATACCATTGCTAAAAATAAATTGATAGATAATTCTAGAATCTTTTTATTAGGCCATAGCCTTGGTGGAATGATGGCTCCCCAAATAGCCAAACGTGCTCCCAAAGTAAAAGGAGTCATTCTGATGGCAGTACCTGCCCGAAGTTTAGCTGAATTGTTGGTTGAACAAGTTAGGTATCTTAGTAAAGATAACCTTAAAACAGATAATGATAGTTTGGAGTTGGAATTGTTGGTGCAAAAAATAAAATTTTCGGGTGACGCAACTTTGGATAAACATACACCTGCCGATTTGCTTGCATTAAATTTAAGTGCCTATTATTGGTTAAGTTTAAATACGTACAATCAATTAAAGGTTGCAAGCAGCGTAAAACGTCCGTTTTTGGTATTGCAGGGCGAGCGTGATTACCAAGTATTGATGACTGATTTTAATTTGTGGAAACAAACACTTAACCAACACAATGCTCAATTTATAAGTTATCCCAATGCCAACCATTTATGTATAGATGGAGTAGGGAAACCTAGTCCAAGAGAATATGAGGAAACCAAAAACGTAAACAAAGAAGTGATAGATGATATTGCGAATTGGATTGGGAAAATAGAATAAGAATTATGTTACTTTTTTTTATCAATAGGTATTTATCTTAAAATGAGGTATAGACTTTCTTTAAGTTATATTACCAAACACAAAACTCCAGGCAACCAAAACACAATCTCACTCCATTTGCGGTAATACTCATTTGTTGTTAATCGGTTTGCATACCTAAATATAAACCAATGTGCCAATACCATTAGGGCGTATGTAAATGCTAATCCTCTTAAATTTCCGTTGCATAACATGGCGAGTGCAATACAAAACAAAATAGTGATGGAAGTTAAGATGGTAAACAACATCGTTGCTCGTTTTCTTCCAATAATAACTACCCATGAAAACTGATGATGAGCCACATCCTCCGGTAATTCAATAATCGAAATCATTAATAAGTTGAGGTACGTTATTAGCAACAGAGCAGCGTAAAAAAGCAACCAAATACCAAATCCTAGTTGACTTAAGCCTATAGCAAGGTATAAAGCAGTTGCATAAATGGTAGCTACCAATAACTCTTTATTGTAAAAATAGTGGAAGTGTTCATTTTTGATAGAAGTGAGAATAAAGTAAACCACACAAAATAAAATAAGTGTAAATGCAGTTAAAAATAACACTACCGTATAAAAGGTATAAGCCAAATAACCACACAAACAAAGCAATAATGCCATTAAAATATATATATGATGTTGGTACCTTCGTACAAATAAATGTCTATCCGATTCTAACTCTGGATTACGTTTGGTATCAATTACATGATCGGCTAAATATACTAACCAAGTAGCAGTTGGCAGCCCTAAATACCATCCTAAATTCATGTGGCAATTAAATAAAATGGGCAAAGGAAGCATACAACAAACCACTCCTAAAACCACATCAAGGCTGAGGTTGCAAAAAAATTGATAATATTGTAAGAGGTTTTTAAACACAAGAATGATCAGAAATAGACTCAAACATACAGCATACACATTATTTTTTGGTGTTTTATTTATACAAGCACATGCTCAAGAAAAACAATATAAAGAACCAACAGGATTAAATAATTGGTATTTAGAGCTGGGAGGTTCGGCATTATTTTACAGCGCCAATTACGAAAAGATTTTAATCAAAACCGAACGTTGGGGTTGGGTTGGTAGAATAGGTTTGGGATACAATCCCGGTAATTATACGTTGTTAAATAAAATTTCATTGGATGGAGGGACCTTGATGGCTCCATTTCATACTTCGGTTTTGTATGGCCCTAATAAAGAAAAGTTAGAACTTGGAGTTGGATTTACCTTATTAGCTAAAGGCACAACTGAAAGGGAAATTGTTCCCACTGCAGTATTCGGGTTTAGAGTTGTAGAAACTAACAAAGCCTGTTTTCGCGCAACATGGACACCCTTTATCCGCAATGGCGGATTTGTGAGTTGGATAGGTTTTAGTTTAGGCCGAAATTTTAGTACGGGCAAATAGTAGCGTTCAGAGGTGTTAGTTGAAAAGTTATTTCTTCCAACCCTTTTCACCAATAAGGGGTACAAAAGCAAAATAATCAAGTTCTATGGTTTCTGTTTTATTGGTTGCTGTTTTAATAATGCTCAGCATTTTTTGCTTTTTATCATCCCCAACCGGAATGACCATAATACCTCCAATTGCTAATTGAGCAACCAATGTTTGCGGCACAACTGGAGCTCCTGCAGTTACAATAATTTTGTCAAATGGTGCCTTTTCAATCCAGCCATTCGTGCCATCGCCACATTTAAGGGTGGGTTTATAGCCTAGCTTTTCTAATAATACTGCAGCTTTAATTGATAACGATTTGTGCCGTTCAACACTAAATAATATTGCACCCATTTGTAATAATATAGCAGCTTGGTATCCACTTCCTGTTCCAATTTCCAATATTTTATCGCCTTTGGTAACATGCAATACTTGGGTTTGATAGGCTACAGTATATGGTTGTGATATCGTTTGTCCTTCACCAATCGGAAACGCTTTGTCTTCGTATGCATGTGAATGAAATGTTTTCGGGAAAAAATAATGACGGGGAATAGTGAGTATGGCCGAAAGCACACGGGCATCTGTAATGCCTTTGCTTGCTAGTAATTCTACCAATTTTTTGCGTGCACCTTTGTGTTTATAGTCATCTACCATATAAGCTGCAAGTAACTCCCAAAACCAGCTTAAATAAATGACAGTTGTAAACAGATAGTTAAAATAGTACTATGAGGTGTATACTTTTTAGTTTTTTGCTAAGTATACTCATCTATAATAGTGTATAACTGGGAATGCTATTCCCCTTAAAAGCATTCATTTTTGATTCATCAAAATGATCAAAATAGGAATAGTAGGTGCAAATGAGTTAAGCAAACGGCATATAGCCCAGCTTAAACTTATTTCCGATTTTGAGATTGTGGGTTTATTTGATCACGATTCGGATAATGCCCAATCCATGTCAGTTGATTTTGGACTCAACTATTTTTCATCATTGCCCGAGTTGCTTCAGTTGGTAGATGCAGTAGATATAGTTTCGCCAGTTGGAACACATTTTAAATATGCTTCTCAATCTATTATGCAATCAGTGCATGTTTTATTAAATGGCTTATTGAGTGAAGATATAAGGGAAGCCAAACAATTAAACGATTTAGCCATTGAGGCCAATGTAAGCCTTAAAATTTTACACGAAGAAAAGTTCCATCCTGAAATTAAGGCTTTGAGACGTTTGGTCAAAAAACCAACTTATATAGAGTGCAATCGATTTAAAAATAAAGTGCTCAGTATCTCCAACGATTCTATCATTTTCGGAATGGTGTTGTTGGATGTTGATTTGCTCATATCTATTGTAGGTAGTAACATACGCAAAGTAGTTTCCAATGCCTCAAAAGTGTTTAATGAGTATGCCGATTTTATCAATGTGCGTATTGAATTTGAAAATGGCTGTATTGCCAATATTAATTGTGGAAATTTCGAAAAAGCACATAGCGACTCTATAAAAGTGTACCAAAAAAACGAGTGTATTACCTTGGATTTAGAGAAATTTGATTTGGTAAAGCTTGTAAAAACAGAAGCCGGTGAATACAAAGAAGTGGCAGTAAACCAAAGCCGTAGTAAAATTGAGGATGTTGTAAAACTAGAACTCGAAGATTTTGCACAAGCTATATTGAGCCGCAATCGTATTACCCAAGATACGTATCAGTCTTATCAATCGTTGCGTATTGCCCACCAAATTATTGAAAAATTGCATCCAAGTACTTTGTTTGATGCATAATACGTTTATGATTGGTAATCCATACATTTGTGGTATATGACCGTTTTTTTTTCTAGGGTTTTAATAGTAATTAATTGTATTGCTTTCACTTCTTGCGAAATGATTGGCCAAGATTCTATAATAGTTCCTGGATATGTTTCTATCACTTCTTATTCGTTTATGACAGATAGTTTAACGCAGGGGGCTAATTCGGAAGGTTTTAATGATATGTGGATTTCGAATGCAGGAATTGCCATAGGTGCAGTTGGGTTACCATCACTTTTACCTATTCAACAACACGGCCCAACTGAGTTAAGAGTGGATGCAGGCATTTCTCGCAGCGGACAAGATAATGAAAGAGTTCCTTATCCTTTGGTTGTTACCTATTCAGAAATCAGAAATTTACAACCAAGTATGATTGATACGATTAAACCTGTTTTTCGTTATTTGCCAGGTACCATATTTAAGTTTATTGAAGACTATGATAGGTTAACGAGAGTTTTTACATTCAACCCTAAATATAAAAAAATGGGAGACACGATTGTGTTGGTTGATGATGAAAGAGCTTGGCGAAGGTTTAATAAATGTGGAAAGATAGAATTCGCTCCAGACAATACGTTAATTGAGTTAACAACTGGAGATATTGAACTCACAAATGAATATGCCCCCGTTTACCTCGAAATTGATTATAAAAGTAATGTAGCACTTGATATAGGTTATTATTTTCAAACAATTGCTGGCAATGTAGGCGTAAGACCCGTTATTTATACATTTGAAACCAAAGGTGATTGGCGTAAACTGTATATCAATTTAACAGATGAAATACGACAGTTTGATGCAGGAACAGTATATAAAATATATATAAGATTAAATAATTTTGATCAAATTCCTGCAGCTATTTATATTGATAATGTAAAATTAGTAAC
Organism: Bacteroidia bacterium; assembly: GCA_044353855.1. Lineage (GTDB taxonomy): Bacteria > Bacteroidota > Bacteroidia > UKL13-3 > UKL13-3 > UKL13-3. Next base: position 357,696 of record JBILBF010000002.1, on the reverse strand, counting down.
GCTTTAAATGAAACTTAAACAGCGAAAAAAAATACATACGTACATAGTAGTATTGCTAGATTATATAGCTGCTTCGATGGCTTGGTTTGGTTTTTTTTTATACCGTAAAGTATTTATTGATATTGAAAAATTATCTGGATATGAAATTCCTGTTTCAGCAGATCAAAATTTATTTATAGGTTTGTTATATGTCCCATTTTATTGGCTACTTTTATACTACTTAGCTGGAAATTATGCAGATGTATGGAGGCGTTCTCGTTTAAAAATAATTACACATTCGTTTACACTCATTTCAATTGGTGTATTGGTTTTATTTTTCTTGTTGTTACTAGATGATAAAGTAACAGGGTACAAAGATTATTATTATTCTCTAATCACTTTGTTTGCCTTACATTATGGTTTTACTGTGTTTTTCAGGTTGGCAACAGCATCTTATATCAAATCATTATTGATAGCTAAAAAAATAGGATTCAATACCATTATTATTGGCAATAATCAAAAGGGGCTAAGTTTAGTTGAAGAAATAGTTTCTGAAAAATTCATTCAAGGTTATTTACTGAAAGGGTTTGTAAATATTAATACTGATGCCGGTGTTCTATCAGGCAAATTGGAACAACTCGGTACATACGAGGAATTGCCTCAAATCATCGAAAAATACCAAATTAGTGAAGTTATATTAGCAATAGAAAGCACTAATCATTCAGATATTATAAGGGTAAACAATGTTTTGGAAGGAGAAAATGTGGTTCTTAAAATCATTCCTGATATTTATGATATGATTTCTGGTTCAGTAAAAATGCAGAATATTATGGGTACTGCGCTTATTGAAATCAAACCCAATATATTACCCTTATGGCAAAACATAGTTAAACGAATGAGTGATATATTGATTGCTCTTACAGTACTTCTTATTTGTGCTCCAATCTATTTATTATTAATGGTGGGTGTTAAACTCTCGTCACCAGGTCCCATATTTTTTAAGCAAATTCGAATTGGACTTCATGGCAAACCATTTTTTATTTATAAATTTAGGAGTATGTATGTTAATGCTGAAGAAGATGGACCTGCTTTAGCCAAACAAGATGATAAAAGAGTAACAGCTATTGGTAAAATACTACGCAAATATAGAATGGATGAATTGCCACAATTTTACAATGTTTTGCTTGGTGATATGAGTTTGGTTGGTCCTCGACCTGAACGCAAGTATTTTATTGATCAAATCATAAAAATTGCACCTCATTATAAACAATTACAACGAGTAAGGCCTGGAATAACATCTTGGGGCCAAGTAAAATATGGCTATGCCGAAAATGTAGATGAAATGGTTGAACGGTTAAAATTTGATATTTTATATATCGAAAATATATCGCTCGCTGTTGATGTGCGTATTTTAATTTATACGGTAAAAATTATTTTGCAAGGAAGAGGTAAATAAAAAATAGTGAACAATAGTCTTATTAGATACGTTGACTATTATTGGTTTTGTTGATTTTGCTGCTGCAACGCTGTTTTTATTTCGCTCAGGTAAATCAGTTCAATAGGTTGCTTTTGTTGAATTTCATCAGTATATTGAACACTTACTTGTACTTCTAATATATGTTCTCGTCCGCCCCTGTATGTTCCTTTTATGGGCGAACAATCACTGAAATTTCGACCAACTGCAAGCTTTACATGTTTTTCATTGGCTATACAATTATTGGTTGGATCAAAACCTAGCCATCCATAAAAAGGTAAATATGCTTCAACCCAAGCATGTGTGGCTCCATCTCCTCTCATTCCATTATTATTTGGACAAATATAGCCACTTACATAACGAGCTGGGATATTAACCAATCGTAATAATGCCAACATCAAATGTGCAAAATCTTGACAAACTCCTTGTTTGGATTGCCATATTTCATCTAGTGTTGTTTCAACTGTAGTCACACCTTTTATATAAGTACATTGTTCAAATACTTGTTTGCAAAAAAAAGCAGCTACTTGGTACGGGTTATATTTTGTTGGGTTCCGTGAGTCAATCAATTGTTGCAACTCATTTCTACTCTTAAAATGTTCAATTTTTAAAAAATCAGCATAAGGTAAATGCACAACTTTAGCATACAATTCTTGCCATTGTTCTTGTGTACTTTGGTAAATAATAGGTTTAGGTCTAGGTTTAGTTTCAATGGTTAAAGTGGAATCTATAATTAATTGAGTGTGCGGTTCAATGAGGGTAAAAGTACCAACACTGTTTCCAAAATAATCAGTATGTTTAGCTACAATTGGATTTTCAGTAATATCAATTTGCTGATTAATGGGGGTTTGAGTTTCATCTATGATTGGATATAAAATAATTTGATTTGCACTATAGCTTGCAGCACTAGCATAGGTATAAGTTGTGGTATGACGAATATGGAAAATAGACATGATTTAGTAATAATTAAAGTAGAAATGATTAAGCGCACCTGCTATTGTATATAAATCATTTCGTGTGTTTTGTAATAAAGCTCTTAAGCCATCAGGGGATAAATTGTTTACATCAGTATAACGTATAGTGCTGCGTAATTTTCCAATTAAAAATTCAATTTGTTTATAGCTATCAAGATTTCTGTCACTTTTTACTTTTTCAAAATTTCGGGTGAGTTGAACGACAGAGTATAAAATAGAGCGAGGAAAATCGGAATTTAAAATCATCATCTCTGCTACATGTTTCCCATTCATTCCTTCACGATATGTTTTTACATATAATTCATAACCTGAGGCTGACATTAACAAGTATTTCCAATACGGAGTTTCTGCTTGGATTTGATAATCATACTTTAGAGCGCTAAATTTACTTTCCAATAAATCTATAGTTTGTAAAGTTCGTTCTAATGCTTTTCCAATATTCATAAAACTCCAACCTTCACCACGAGGCATGGTAATATCACTAGTTCCATAATAAAGAAGGCCATTCTTAAGTAAGTCATCAAGAAGTTGGATACTTTGATTTTCTTCAATCATTTTTGCCACTGCATCACTTTTTATGGTTAAGTAAAATTCATTTATACAGCTCCAAACCTCAAGGGTAATGTGATCTTGAACTCCTCGTGCATTTTCTCGAGCATTTCGTATAATATGAAACAACGAGTTTGGATTTGAACGATCATCAATCATATAATGCATAACCCGTTTATTGTTATGTTCTATGGCATCAATTTCTATTTCAGTTAATGTACCAAATAGTTTAAGTACAGGTTTCCAGCTAAACTCAGCACCACTTCCAATATCTAGTGATGCAGTGTAATTAATTTTTAGCATGCGCATTATGCCATCTGCTCGTTCTATATAACGCGACATCCAAAAAAGAGAATCAGCTATTCGTGCAAGCATTGTGTATTGTGTTAAATGGTTTTAAAGTTTTGTGAAAGTGCTTTTTTGAATTGTTCGTCATTAAATTTATTCTTCAAGTACCCATGTGTCTTTGCTGCCACCACCTTGAGATGAGTTAACTACCAAAGAGCCTTCTTTTAAGGCAACTCTTGTCAATCCACCTGGCACAATATCTATTCCATTAGGTCCACACAAAGCATATGGCCGTAAGTCTACCCTTCGAGGTTGTAACTTACCATTGATATAACAAGGTGCGGATGATAAATTAATGGTTGGTTGAGCAATAAAATTTCGAGGATTGAGATGTATTTCTTTTATGTATTCTGCTATTTCTTGTTCACTTGAAGCAAATCCCATTAACATATCATACCCTCCCGATCCGTTCGTTTTTTTGATAACCATTGTATGGATATTGTTGAGCACAAATTCTAACTCATCGGGTCGACCTAATTGATAAGTAGGCACATTTTTAAGAATTGGTTCTTCATTCAAATAATACCTTATCATATTGGGTACATAGGCATATATAGCTTTATCATCAGCAACACCATTTCCTAAAGCATTGATAATAGCAACATTACCCTTTCTATAAGCTGACATTAATCCAGGTACACCTAACATACTATCACTTCTAAATACGAGAGGGTCTAAAAATTCATCATCAACTCTACGGTAAATTACATCCACCTGTTTAAGGCCAAAGGTTGTTTTCATATACACAATATGGTTATTTACTATAAGGTCTCTTCCTTCTACTAATTCAATTCCCATAAAGCGGGCTAAAAAAGCATGTTCAAAATAGGCAGAGTTATAGATACCAGGAGTGAGTAATACAATAGTTGGTTTGAGGATGTTACGGGGTGAAAGTGCTACCAAATTTTGATGTAACAGGTTTGTATAATCTGTCACCGGTTTTACTTTGATTTGGTCTAATAGTTCTGGAAATATCCGTTTGGTTATCTCTCTGTTTTTAATCATATAACTTACGCCCGATGGGGTACGAAGATTATCTTCCAAAATAAAAAAGTCACCATCTTCGCCACGTATAAGGTCAATACCTGAAATATGAACATACAAATCATATGGTAAGTTCACCCCAATCATTTCACGTAAAAAATGTGGACATGAATAAATCATATCGGCAGGAATTATGCCTTCTTTTATAATTTCTTGGTTATGGTAAATGTCTTTTAAAAACTTGTTGAGTGCTGTTATTCTTTGTTTAATTCCTCGCTCAATTAAAGCCCATTCTTTTGCAGTTATAATTCGTGGAATAATATCAAAAGGAAATATCTTTTCAATACCCTCATTGCTGTTATATACGGTAAATGTTATGCCTTGGCTCATAAATAATTTTTTAGCTAACTCTTCTTTGCCATCCAAAATATGTTGAGGAATAGCCTTTAGGTATTCATACATTTCGGTGTAGGGCTTACGTACCGATTGACCAGAATACATCTCGTCCCATACTATTTCTCCAGTTTGATAGCTGTTAAAAATTTCACTCATATTTTTAGTTTTGATAAAAGCAATATGCTGTTGTAAACCTACGTGTAAATAACAAAAAATTAATAGTAATTTTAAATGTAATTTTGATCCCGAATAATTATTTATATGATATACCTTGGACAAAAAAATACGCTAACCATTTTGCGCGCTAGTGCTGTGGGTTTATACCTTACCGATACTGAACAAAATGATGTTTTACTCCCAAATAAATTTACAACTCCAGAACAAAAAATTGGAGATGCAATTGAAGTTTTTGTGTATACAGATTCTGAAGATAGGATTGTGGCTAGTACACAAGAGCCTAAAATTTTGTTGAATCAATTTGCAGCTTTAAGAGTATTAGATATAGCACCATTTGGTGCATTTATGGATTGGGGGCTAGATAAAGATTTGCTAGTTCCGGCCAAACAACAAGCGATTCCGATGCACGAAGGTGAAACACATGTTGTTTATTTATATCTTGATGAAGAAACGGATAGACTTGCAGCTTCATCTAAATTAAACCGTTTTTTTGTAAACGAACATCTTGATTTAAAAGTTGGTGAGGAGGTAGATATTTTAATTTTTGAAGACCATTTCTTAGGCTATTTTGCTGTGATTAATGATGCTTATAAAGGATTGATTTATAAAGATGAAGTGTTTCGTGATTTAGAAGTTGGCGAACGCATGAAAGCTTGGGTTAAAAAAATTAAACCAACCAAAGAAGTGGATTTAAGTATTCAAAAAATAGGCTTTGCTCGTTTTGAAGATGTAAATGATATTTTATATGATTATCTGAAAATACACAATGGATTTATTGCATTAACAGATGATAGTACTCCTGATGAAATTGCAGATGCACTTCATATAAGTAAAAAGGCGTTCAAAAAATCGCTAGGGATGTTGTATAAAAAACGACTCGTTAGAATTGAAAAAGATGGTGTGTATTTAATATAGTTTCTACCTATTTTTTTGATAGCTACAGCTGTTGCTTATAAAAAACAAATGAATGAAATTAGCAGCTATAGTATTATGTAAAATTTACATCCGTGGTCTCCAAGGAGTTTCAATAGCACCTGCATCATGTACAATTTTTCGTGAGAGCATAAATAAAAAATCACTTAATCTGTTTAAGTAAATAGCAATAATTTGTGGAACTTCACTTTCAGTTTGCAAATGTACTACCAACCTTTCTGCTCTTCGGCATACACATCTGGCAACATGACAATAGGATGCAGCGATATTACCTCCTGGTAAAATAAAATTGTTAAGCTCTGGCAATACAATATCCATCGCATCCATTTCTGTTTCTAATAACGTTACATCTTCTTCATGTATATCGGGTATTTTCATTTTTGATTTTTCAGGGTCACTTGCCAAAACCGAACCTACAGTAAATAGCCTGTCTTGAATTCCGTAAAGGATATTTTTGACATGGGTATCAGTTATACTTTCTTTTACCAAACCTATGTATGAATTCAGTTCATCAACTGTTCCATAACTTTCAATACGTAAATGATATTTTGGTACTCTAACTCCTCCTATTAATGAAGTTTGTCCTGTATCGCCCGTTTTTGTATATATTTTAAATGTCATAATTAAGTGTTGTTAATTTGAAATGGATAAAAGTGAATAGTCTTTTAGTTTACTAAGTAGAATAAGTTGTTTAAACACTAGTTTTTAGCAATGATTTTTAAGATATTATTAAAACTTAAACTAATTGAAAGTGCATTCGTTATTTCTGCGGTATTGGTTGTTGGGTTTTTTAATTGATTAGCATAACATAGTTCCACACTAATATTGTCTGTTATACAATATCCTAATCCCATATTAAGTCTGTTCATATCTATAAAATGGCCTTTATCAAAATTCATGAATAGCTCATCAGAGAGTATTGCATAAATTGTTTTTTTACGTATACTTAAACTATTGAGGGATATAAATAGTTTAGGCATGTACCGTAATCTGTTGTTATTTTTAAAATCACCAGATCCATTTGTTTCTATAAATCGAGTTTCAAAACGAAGTCTGTTGTATAAAGTAATACGTTTGGCAACTTTAAAGTGTTGAAGTTGAAACGTAGGACGGATTTCAAAGGATTCTATTTGATTTACCTCAACAATTTCAGGATTGTTAAAAAAAGCAATTCCGGTTGATAATTTAATACGTGGTGTGATGAAATAATGTGCCCAGGGTCTAATACCGTATTGTACGATATGATTTGTAATGCCTGTTTTTGTTTTGTCATTACTTGAGCTTACACTAAAATCTGCTTGGTATATAATTTTTTTTACAACATGGGTAAAATTGACTTCTGTCCACAATTGGCCACTCTCTGTTATATCCGATTCTCCTGCACTTTGAGCATAACTGGTAGTGTATATTAAACAATAAAATATAAAGCCAAAAACAAATTTCATGCGAACAAATAAACTAAAATAAGTTCGTCTTTGCTACCTTTTTAAGTTATTGGTGTAAATTGCTATTCAAAGCATTAATCTAAATTTACTATGGCATTCAATTTTTTTTTCCTGATATTGTTTTTAGTTAGTTTCATTCCGAATGGAAATGCTCAATGTGAGCTAAAGTCAGAAATGAATCAAAATGGTACGATAAGTACAACTTCTCAATCTGAGTTGATTTATAGTAATGAAAAGTATCAAATGTACAGCCAAATTAAATTTGACGGAATTGACTATTACTTAGTTTGGATAGTAAAACCATTTTTAAGCAAAACACTCAAACCTAGTAAAATGGAAGTGCTGTTAGATAATAAAAGTACTTTACTATTAGACTTTTATGATAGTTATGAAACCAAAAAGGATACGTCAATGAATTTTTTGTACAGGGTAAATACAGAAAACGTATTGTTGTTTTCTCAAAACAATATTCATACAATTAGCTTTGATGCTGAGTTTGGCGTTAAAAACTTTATTTTAAAACTCCATAAAGATCAAATAAAAATCCAATTCAATTGTGTGTTGAATAGCCTAAAAAAAGAATAATATTTAAATATATTGGATTGGGTTTTATTTTGATTCTAACAGCACAAAAGGAACAATCATTTCTTCCATACTAATGCCGCCATGCTGAAATGAATCGTTGTACATTTTTACATGGTAGTTGTAATTATTGGGGTAAGCCATAAAGTGGTCTTCGGTAGCAAATACAAATCGGCTGCTGATGTTTTGTTTAGGTAAAAAAGCTTCAGATGGATCTTTGATGGTAAACAAATCGTTTTCATTATAATTGAGGTTACGTCCTTGTTTATAACGAAGATTTGTACTGGTTGCTTTATCCCCAACTATTTTAACAGGATTGGCTACACGAATAGATCCATGATCAGTTGTAATAATTAATTTTACTTTGTGTTGTGCCAATCTTTTCAATGCTTCAAAAAGAGGCGAATGTTCAAACCAACTTTGAGTAATACTGCGATAGGCTGCTTCATCTTCTGCAAGTTCTTTCATTACATTCATTTCTGTTCTTACATGGCTTAACATATCAACAAAGTTGTATACGATTACGTTCAATTTATTGTCTAACATATTAGGTATATCATCCACCAATCTTTTTCCTGCTTCTAAGTTTGTTATTTTGGTATAACTAAATTTTTCGGTGTAGCCATTTTGTTTTAAGAGGGATTGCAAAAGTTCCTGTTCGTGTAAGTTTTTGCCTTCATCTTCTTCTTCATCTACCCAAAGATTTGGAAACTTTTTTTGAATATCGGCAGGCATCATTCCTGCAAAAAAAGCATTACGCGCATAATGTGTTGTAGTTGGTAAAATAGTTAAATATACTTCTTCATTTATTGTTCTAAAATACTCATTCATCATACTTTGAATGATTTTCCATTGGTCGAAACGGAAATTATCTAGCAATAATAAAAAAACAGGACTATCACCTTTTAATTCAGGTATTACTTTTTGCTGAACAACATTATGGCTCATCGTTGGGGTAGTTGATGTTGGTTTACGCAAAAATTGGATGTAATTATTTTTGACAAATTTGGTCCACTCTCTATTGGCCTCTCTTTTTTGCATCAGCAATATTTCATCCATTCCTGTTTCACCGCTACTTGCTAGTTCTAATTCCCAGTAAATCAACTTTCGGTACAAAGCAACCCACGAATCAAAACCAATTGTTTCATTCAATTCCATCCCAATCTGTCTGAATTCTTGTTGGTAGTTTTGTGCGGTTTTCTCAGTTACGAGCCGTTTATTATCCAATATTTTTTTGATAGATAATAATATTTGATTGGAGTTTACTGGTTTAATAAGGTAGTCTGCAATTTTACTACCAATTGCATCTTCCATTATATGTTCTTCCTCACTTTTAGTAATCATTACCACAGGTACTTCTGGTTTGATCGCTTTTATTTGCGAAAGTGCTTCTAAGCCTGAAATACCCGGCATGTTTTCGTCTAAAAAAATCAAATCAAATTCATTTTTTTTACAAGCTTCAATTGCATCTAAGCCATTTGTTACTTTATAAACTTCATATCCTTTGTTTTTTAAAAATAATATATGAGGTTTTAACATTTCTATTTCGTCATCTGCCCAAAGTATCTGTGTATTTTGCATGGTTTAAGTATATTTGTTGCTCATTTTTGGCTACCAACATTTTTTTAGTGCTGTAAGTTTTAAATGATGTTTCGAATGTAAACGTATTAACTAAATTTTATTGTGCAGCAGATGTTTAATAAAAAAAAAATAATTAATGATCCTGTTTATGGTTTTGTCACTATTTCCAGCGAACTTATTTTTGATTTGATAGAGCACCCTTATTTTCAGAGGCTTCGAAGAATTAAACAATTGGGGTTGTCTAATTTAGTTTATCCAGGTGCTTTGCATACTCGCTTTCAACATGTAATTGGTGCGATGAGCCTTACGTCTCAGGCTGTTGATTTATTAAAATGGAAAGGCGTTTCGATAACAGATGAAGAAAAAGATGCCGTTTGTGCAGCAGTTCTTTTACATGATATGGGACATGGACCCTATTCTCATACGTTGGAACAAGTGCTAATTCAAGATGTTCACCATGAAGATATTTCATTAGCTTTTATGGAGCTTCTGAATATTGAACTCGAAGGCAGATTAACATTAGCCATTCAAATTTTCAAAAACGACTATTCGAAACCTTTTTTACATCAATTGGTATCTAGCCAATTGGATATGGATAGGCTCGATTATTTGCGAAGAGATAGTTTTTATACTGGTGTGCAAGAAGGTGTTATTGGACATGATCGAATTATTAGCATGCTTAACGTATACAATGGTGAATTGGTTATTGATGAAAAAGGCATTTATTCTATTGAAAAGTTTATAATAGCCCGAAGGTTAATGTATTGGCAAGTTTATTTGCATAAAACGGTTATTGCAGCAGAAAGCTTATTGGTAAAAATAATGCAACGGGCTGTTTTATTAGCTGCCAAAGGAGTTGATTTATTTGCAACGCCTTCTTTTCGTGTTTTTTTATATAAACCTCCTACTGGTCATCAATTTGTTACAGATCCTAATTATTTAAAATTGTTTAGTGAGTTGGATGATTTTGATGTGTTTACATCTGTAAAAGTGTGGTGTCAACACTCAGATTACATTTTATCGATGTTGTGTAAGCAACTTGTAAATAGAGATTTGCCTAAAATCAGTATTCAAAAAGAACCATTTACAGCAACGGAGTTATCATCAAAAATGGATTTGACGGCTTCACAATTTAATATTTCTTTAGCTGATACCCACTATTTTGTATACACCGAAAGTGTAATGAACAAAGCGTATAATCCTGATGGTTTTAATATTAAAGTATTGTATCGTACTGGGGAAGTAGCAGATATTGTTAATGCGTCAGACCAATACAACATATCTGCACTTGCTAAGCCTGTAACTAAATACTTTTTATGTTATCCAAAAAATATATAAATTGCTCAGCTAAAACTAAGAGAAGATAACTAAATGCAAATATCAGTAGCTGAGTTAGGTGCGTTGCTTCAAGGAGAAATTGTTGGAGATGGAAATGCGGTATTAAGCAAAGTAGCCAAAATTGAAGAAGGTGAATTGGGGGCGTTATCGTTTTTGGCAAATCCTAAATACGAACCATACTTATATACTACTAAATCTACTGCTGTTTTGGTTAATCGTTCATTTGAACCTACCGAACCTGTTTTGGTTACCCTTATTAAAGTAGATGATGCTTATGCAAGTTTTACCTATTTGCTCGAGCAGTTTTCAAAAGTTTCTCTTCACAAACAGGGAATTTCCGAGAATTCTTTTATTGATAAAAAAGCAACTGTTGCAAATAATGTGTATATAGGACATTATGCTGTTGTTGAATCAGGTGCCGTTATAGGTGAAGGATCTAAAATTTTCCCACAAGTGTATATTGGTGATAGAGCTACAATAGGAAAAAATACAGTTCTATTCCCCGGAGTTAAAATTTATAATGATTGTCATATTGGTGATAATTGCATTATCCATTCAGGAACGGTAATAGGAAGTGATGGTTTCGGTTTTGCACCTCTGGCTGATAGGAGTTATAAAAAAATTCCACAAACAGGAAATGTGGTAATTGAAAACGATGTTGAAATTGGCAGTAATTGCAGTATAGATAGAGCTACCATGGGGAGTACCATTATTCGCAAAGGAGTAAAGCTTGATAATTTAATTCAAATTGCACATAATGTTGAAGTGGATGAACATACTGTTATGGCCGCACAATCGGGTATTGCAGGAAGTTCAAAAGTGGGTAAATATTGTGTGGTAGGTGGTCAAGTTGCTATTTCAGGGCATATTTCCATTGCTGATAGTGTTTCTATTGGAGGGCAATCGGGTGTGATATCAACTGTTAAAGAAGAAGATGCAAAATTATTTGGCACACCAGCATTTAATTATAAAGATAACTTACGATCGCAAGCAATTTATCGCAAATTGCCATTATTAGAAAAGCGAATTTCTGATTTAGAAAAATTACTTAAAGATACACAAAAGTGAGTTTAGACGTAAAACAAACAACCATCAAAAAAACCACTTCCCTTTCAGGAGTTGGTTTGCATACAGGAGTAGATGTTACCTTAACATTTATGCCAGCTCCCGAAAATCATGGTATTAAATTTCAACGAATTGACTTACCGGGTCAACCTATTATTAATGCCGATGTTGACAATGTAACAGACTTGTCGAGAGGTACAACGTTGGAACAAAATGGAGGTAAAGTAGCCACCGTAGAACATGTAATGGCTTCGCTTGCTGGATTAGAAATTGATAATTGTTTGGTTCAAATTGATGCTGAAGAAACCCCCATCATGGATGGAAGTGCACGTTTTTTTATCAAAGCGTTAAAAGAAGCAGGTATTGAAACGCAAGAAGCAGAAAGAGTATATTTTACCTTACCCCAAAACATTTATTACCACGAAAATGATCGTTCGGTTGAAATGATCGCTATGCCATTGGATGATTATCGTTTGACCGTAATGGTAGATTATAATTCCCCTGTTTTGGGTAGTCAACATGCTTCAATTACAAGCTTGAAAGAGTTTGAAACTGAAATTGCATCTTGTCGTACGTTTTGCTTTTTGCATGAACTTGAAATGTTATACAACAACAATTTAATTAGAGGTGGTGATTTAAATAATGCTATTGTAATTGTAGATAGGGTAATTGAAGATGACGAATTAGATCATTTGGCTAAAATGTTTAACAAGCCTAAAGTTGAAATAAAAAAAGAAGGTATACTGAACAGTGATTTACGTTTTCACAACGAACCTGCAAGGCATAAACTACTAGATTTAATTGGAGATTTGGCATTAATTGGTACACCTATAAAAGCTCAAATAATGGCTGCCCGCCCAGGTCATGCAGCTAATATTGCCTTCGGAAAAAAAATAAAGGCTCTGATTAAAAAAACCAAAGCCAATGTAAATGTACCAAGGTATGATCCCAATAAAGAACCCTTATTTAATGTGCAACAAATTAGCAATATGTTGCCTCATAAATATCCTTTTTTATTGGTTGATAAAGTGATGGAAATGACTAAAAACCATGTTGTAGCCATTAAGAATGTTACCATGAATGAACCTTTTTTTCAAGGACATTTTCCTGGGAATCCTGTTATGCCAGGTGTGCTGATTATTGAGGCAATGGCGCAAGCTGGTGGTGTATTAATTTTAGCTCAGGTTGAAGATCCAGAAAATTACAATACATACTTTATGAAAATTGATAATGCTAAGTTTAAAGAAAAAGTAGTACCAGGTGATACGCTCGTTTTTAGATTAGATTTATTAGGACCTATTAGAAGAGGTGTGTGTATGATGAAAGGAGTTGCATTTGTTGGTGATAAAATGGTATGTGAGGCTGAATTGATGGCACAAGTAGCCAAAAAATAGTGTCTGTTGTTAACGTTACTGTTTTCTTTTTTACAGTTTAAAATGTGAAAGAAAAACCCAATAAGATTAATTATAAATTGATAAAAACACATGAGACAAAGTTTATCTTATATAGATCCTGAAGCAACATTGGCTGATGATGTGGTTGTGGAGCCTTTTTCTGTCATTTATAAAAATGTTAGTATAGGCGAAGGATCATGGATTGGTTCAAATGTAACCATTTATGAAGGGACAATCATTGGCAAAAATTGCCGTGTTTTTCCAGGAGCCGTTTTGGGAGCTGTACCTCAGGATTTAAAATTTGATGGGGAGCAAACAACTGTTACTATTGGTGATAATACAACCATTCGTGAATGTGTAACCATTAACCGTGGTACTAAAGATAAGTTTACAACTGCTATTGGCAATAATTGTTTGTTAATGGCCTATACGCATATTGCACATGATTGTATGGTTGGTCATAATGTCATTATTGCTAATGGGGTTCAAATGGCTGGTCATGTTATTGTTGAAGATAATGCTCGCATTGGCGGTTTATCTGCTATTCATCAATTTGTAAAAGTAGGACGGCACGTGATGATAGAAGGAGGAAGTATGGTGAGTAAAGATGTTCCACCCTTTATCAAAGCAGGAAGATACCCTTTGGCTTATGAAGGATTGAATTCTGTGGGGTTGCGTAGAAATGGGTTTACGAACGAAAAAATCAATGAAATTCAAGATATTTATCGGATTTTGTTTGTGCACAACCGCAATTTAACGAAGGCAATGCATATTGTAGAAAGTGAATCGATTGTTACAGCTGAGCGTGATGAAATTTTATCTTTTATCAAAGACAGCGAACGTGGAGTAATCAAAGGCTATAGCGGAAAATAATTTGTTAAGGTGAAAATTGTACTCAACCAAGTTGGAAAAAAATACACTAAACGCTGGTTGTTTAAAGGCATCAGTTTTTTAATAGAATCCAATCAAACTATTGCTATTACTGGGTATAATGGAAGTGGAAAATCTACGCTTTTGCAAATTGTATTGGGTTACCAACTCCCATCAACTGGTTCTGTTCAGTTTTTTCAACATGATCAAGTCATTCTTCCTGAACATATATTTAATCATATTGCTTTTGTCGCTCCTTATTTAGAGTTGCCCGAAGAATTAACCTTACTAGAAGCAATAGATTTTCATTTTTCTTTTAAACAGTTTAATCCAAAACAATCCATAACTGAGGCTATTCATCATGCAGGATTAACAGGAAACGAAACCAAATTTATCAAGTACTTTTCATCTGGGATGAAACAACGACTTAAGTTATTGTTAGCCTTTTATGATACATCTGAAGTATTGTTATTAGATGAGCCCACCAGTAATTTAGATGAAACAGGTATTGCTTGGTACCAACAATTATTGGCTACACAACACCATACACGTACTATAATAATTGCATCCAACCAAAAGTATGAATACGAATTATGTGATGCCGTGATGGATGTTACGGGGCGAGTATAGATATACACAAACGCATTCAATTTACATCATATTAGTAACAAAATAACTGCAGCTATCTCAACCAATAATTACTTATTCCACCATCAACATAATTTCAGCAGCAGCTCGCTCACTAGCACCTACACCGCCTAATACTTGTTCCAATTCAATATAATCTTGAAGCATACGTTCTCTGTTTTTGCCTCCTGGCAATATAGAGTCCAATTCTGTTGTTAACTGTTGAACACTAAAATTGCGTTGCAACAATTCTTTAATACACTCGCGGTTTAAGCACAAATTAACCAATGATATAAAAGGTACCCTTATAACCTTCATCGCAATTTGATAGGTGATTTCGTTAGCTACATAACCACATACTTGTGGGATTTTAAATAAAGCTGTTTCGAGTGTGGCAGTTCCGCTACAAACAACAGCCGCTGTGCTTTGATGTAAAACATCATACGTTTCATTATACACAATAGATACACGCTCATTTAAGTATGGAGCGTAAAAACCTTTTTCAATACCTGGTGCACCTGCTATCACTAATTGGTAATCGGAGTAATGTTCTGTTGCTTCAATCATTTTGGGTAATATTTTACTTATTTCTTGCTTACGGCTGCCAGGCATTAATGCTATTATATTGCGTTCGTTTAGTCCATGCTGTTTCCTAAAATTTGGGTTGGGTACAAACTGCGAAATAGCATCAATTAAAGGGTTCCCAACAAATCTTGTTTCTACTTTCCACTTTTTAAAATAGGCAATTTCAAATGAAAAAATTAGGAGTAGTCGATCTACATATAGCTCTAGTTTTTTACCTCGTTTTTCATTCCAAGCCCACACTTTTGGCGAAATATAATAGGCAGTTTTAAGGCCAATACGTTTGCAATAGGCAGCAATACGTAAATTAAATCCTGCATAATCAATAAGCACTACAACATCGGGTTTAAACTCGGTGATTTGCTTTTTGCAAAGTTCCATATTGGCTTTTATGCTGTTGAGTTTGAGCAACACTTCTATAAAACCAAAAATGCTAGTATCTTTATAATGCATTAATAAACCAACAGCAGCTTCATTCATTTTATCGCCTCCCCAAAATTGAAATTCGGCATTCGGGTCTTTTTGTTTAAGTGCTTTTATAAGGTTACCCCCATGTAAATCACCTGATGCTTCGCCTGCTATGATAAAATATTTCATTTCTTTCGATTATTTAATTTGCTTTTAAATGTTGTATATAGCTGTAATTACAGTTTGAATGTTTTGTTTTTAGTACAATTCACATTAATGATTTCATAACAAAAGTATTGAATTATACTGAAACCAACTGGCACCATATACATTTGAATAAAATAACATCATGACAAATATGGAACAAGAAAAAAGAAAATCTAATAAGTCAGCAACGCTTCTGCTCGCTTTATTTTTATTCGTGTCCGCTGGTGTAAATATATATCAATGGAAAAATCAAACTACTACAGTTGTTTCTTATGACACACAAATTGATAGTTTGCTTGTTGTACGTATTGAGTTAGAAAGAGAATTAGCAACTGCAACCTCTGAGCTAGAAAAGTATAGAGGAATGAGTGTTACATTGGATAGTTTATTAAATGATGCTACTGCCGAAATTTCTAGACAAGAAAATAAGATTAGAGATTTAATTGCCAAAGAAAAAAATAAGGCTGTTTTAAATGCTAAACTCAATATAGAATTAGACTCTTTGCGTAAAATGAAAGATGACTATTTTGATAAAATTGATGCATTGATTACAGAAAACAAAGATCTTAAAGAACAAAATGAAATTTTACAAGAGAGTGTTGGTGGTCTAAAAAAAGAAAAAACAGTGTTGCAAGGTAAAGTGGATGCAGCAGCAATGTTAAAAGCTGAATATTTAAAAATTACAGCTTTCAAAAAGAAAGGTAATGGTAAATTTATAGCATCATCAACAGCTAAGCGTACCAATAAACTTGAATTGTGTTTTACTATTATGGATAATGCAATTGCAACAAAGGGTGAACGTATGGTTTATATTGTAGTTAAAGAACCTACTGGAAAAATATTGGCCGGTTACAGTAAAGCTACTTTTAATGATACAGAAACAGGCGAAGAATTAGTTGCTACAGCTTCCCAAAAAATGGATTATAATGGTAATAAGCAAAATATTTGTTTGAACTATGAGAGTGATCAACGCAAACTTACTTCGGGTACATATACGTTTTTAGTTTATGTAGATGGAACGTTTTTAGGAGAAAGTGCTTATTTGTTAAAGTAAAGTTAGATTGATTTCATCACAATTTTAAAAGGGCAGTCATTTAGTTGATTGTCCTTTTTTTAGTTAATTATCTTAGTAACGTAACATTGCCTGTATGGTTAATACGTTGTCCTTTGCGGCCAATACCTTCTGCTAAGTATACAAATACATCAGATTTGCAAGGTTCACCTTCAAAGGTGCCATCCCACCCATTATTCATATCTGTTGTTTCAAATACAAGTTGGCCCCAGCGATTGTATATTTTAAGTGTAAAAGTCTCTACAAAAACACCTTTTACATAGAATTTATCATTTAGGTTATCACCATTTATTGAAAATACATTTGGTGCATACATTCTTGGAGCAGTACTTACACATGCTAAATTTGATTCGCTTATAATGGAGCTATCTCCTTGTTTGTAGGCAATAGTTTTATAGCAATAATCATTTTGTATTAAATTAACATACTTATGGGTTGCTTCTAAATAATCGTTGTTGTTTTGTGCAATTTGTTCGAAGCTTTTGGATGCATCATTTAAAAAGTAAATACTATAATGATCAACTCCTGATTCCCACAAATAATAGGCATTCCAATTTAATTTGGGGTCATGGGTTAAAATATCATTTTTTACCATTTTTACTTTAAGCAAAATGGAGCGAGCAATATTACTTGCCTCACTTTTTCCTCCACAGGCATCTACTAAATAAGTGGTATAGTTGTATGAATGCTCTTGAACATTTACATTTTCATCAATAAGTATGGTGTCTGATGATGATAGTATTTTATATAATAGTACTTCTCCTGAATCAACTGAACGGTATATATGATAAGTAAATACCCTATTATGTTTTGCAAAATGCCATTCTAATTTTACAAACCGGTTATCTTCAACTGTAGCTCTAATATTTTCGGGTATTGGAAGTGTAATATTATAGATAGGAGTTGCTCCAGCTGTATCGCTCCATGATGTTTGTAATGTACTGTCGGTTTCAATTATTTTGATTCGATAATAATATTGTTGGTTACATAATACACTTGAATCTATATAGTGCAAAGTATCGCCATTTACCGTTGTTAAGTATGTTAAGGCATTGTCTTCGGGTACTTTTCGCCATATTTCATACACTTTGCTGGTATCAAATCCATGATAAGGAGTCCAGTTTAACAGCACACTATTCACAGTACCTATTGCTTTTAGTTCAACAGTTGTGTGTTCTTCACTAAGCGCTGAAAGATTAAGACATAAATCTATAGCTGCTATTGTGTAATTATATGGATTGAGTAATGTATTTAAGTTTTGCTCTACCATCGATGTATCTATTATATTGGATACATTGTATTGGTTTGTAGTAGTATAGATTATATACTTGTCAAAATCGGGCTCTACATTGGCGTTATACTGTAACAATACTTCCGAATTATTTTCAACTGTAGCTCTTCTTACCAAAGGTATTGATGGTGGAATGGTATCATCAATAACCGTTAAAAATGAATCTTTGGTAATGGATGCATAACAACCATTCGTATCTATAGCTTCTAAGCTAATAGTATAATTTCCTTCTTGTGTAAATTGTTTGTTGCCAACTTGTTTCAATAAACTGGTATCGTTTAATCCAAAAGTCCACTTCCACTTTAATATTGGAGTTGGATGGGGAGGTGTAGTATTTAAAAATGAAACAAAATTATCTTTACAAATAAGTTGCCTAGTGGAGCTGAAATTTACTTTAGGAAGGGGGAGTACTTCAATAGCGGAAATGGTATCTAGTGGATACGTACATCTTAAAGTACTATCAATTAAAAATAGACGAGGATAATATTTACCTTCATTATAAATGTACGAATGGGTATCTACAGTAAAAGTATCAACGTTACCTTCACCATGATCCCATACATATTTAGCTGAATTTTGCGAAAATGTTTGAAAAAAAACTTCCAATGGACTACACCCTTTTTTGGGATTAAACGTATACGTACCAATTGGGCCTCCCACTACAATAAAATCAGGAACAGAGCTCGAGTCAATACAACCTACAGCATCTGTAATTTTCAGTGATACTTTATATTTACCAGGGTTGATATAAATATTTTGAACGGTAGGTGTATCACCCGTTTTGGTAGGTGTTATTCCGTTACCAAAATTCCACTCTCTTTTGATAATTGCACTTCCACCCGGTGTAGAATAATCGGTATAGGTAATTGTAACTTTAGGAGTGTCGCTGTAACAAGGGACAAATCTTGGATTGGCATCAAACGCAATTTCAGGTGGTCTTGAGTCTACTTTTACCAAATAGGTGATAGAATCTTTACAGCCTAAACTGTCTTGCAATAAAAGTTTAACTGGAAAAGTGGTGTCGCCTGAGTATACAAACTTTATAAATTGGGAATTGCTATTGCCTACTGGTAAACTCCAATTAAATTGTGCAGGAGTATTAACATTAGCGGCTGTTACAAAAGGATTGAGGGTTATTGTATCTCTTCCGCAAGCTTTCCCAATTATGGTAGTGAAATCAGCTTTGGGTTTAAAGGGTTTTATGGCCTTACTTGAAGTAAAAGTACATCCTTTAGTATCGGTTACTGTTAGTGATACAATACTCCCCAATTCTTGATTCGTAGTTGCTGCCAAATAAGTATAGGTAGCATTTGGAAGCGTTGATAATGTGTTTGAATTATTTCCCCAATCCCAGTTTCTGGTGAAAGCTGGATTTTCTGTTGTAGCCGTATCTACAGCTAAAACAGAAAAAGGAACACATCCAGTAGGAGGTGAAAGTGTAAACCCCGCATTTCCATTGTAAACGCTAACTGTTACACTATCACTAAATGAGTACTCACATTTATAGTTATCTTCAATGGTATGAATAACACTATACATACCTGATTGAGTAAATTGGACTGAAGGATTATTCGTTGAAAATGTTCTTCCATCACTAATTTTGTACGTCCATTTTAAAATATTTCTACTCGCATCAACCATTGAAAGCGAATTAAATTGTACAACATCACGAGGGCAAATAGTTGTATCCAAGGGTGTAAACAACACCTTAGGTTTTTGAATAATGATAACCGTATCGGAATAAACATCAATACAACCATTTGCAGTATCTGTTACTGTCAACTTTACCAAATAGCAGCCGGCTTTATCAAATTTATGAATGGGGTTAATTGCCGTGGATGTATTCCCTGCACTATCATTAAATTCCCATAAACATATTGTTTTATTGCTTAAGCCAATAGTTGTGTTTGTATATTTAACGGTATCAGTTATGCAGGTATCAATCTCAAATTTAAAGGAGGCTTCTGTTCCTAAAATGGTAATATAATCATCAAAATTAATAACTGTTTTACAGCCATTATTATCAGCTTCAACAGAAAGGTCGTATACTCCAATTTTAGTAAAAAGTAAATTTAAGGAGCTTCCATTTCCCGTTAATTGAGTTGAACCATTGGTTGCAGTCCATTTAATAGATGTTGGCACAACTCCATTGAGCGAAACATACGTTAATGAAACCAAACCTGGATTTAAACAAACTTGTTGTGGGATTGCTGTAATCGTAAATAGAGGCTTTTCGCCTACTTTCACCGTGTCGTAATCTATAAATTGACATCCTGCAGCATTCGATCCAGTAAGTTTAAAAATATAAATTCCAGGATTTGTTAAAGAATAGGTAAAGTTTTTAGTTGAAGAAACGGTTGATCCTGCTAATTCCCAAACCCAATTTGTTAACGGTATAGTACTATTATCAATTACCTTAAAAGTACAAACGTATGGTGCACATCCAGCTTTTAAGTTTTTATCTTCAATCATAACCTTCGGTTTAGCAACAACAATTGTTTGGGTTGTTGATCCCTTACATCCAATTGGTTTATTTGCCGTTAACGTTACTGTATAATTTCCTTCGGCATTGTATGTATTTGAAGGGTTTAAACTGGTACTTCCTAAGCTGTTTCCAAAATTCCAACTATATGTTGACGCACCGCTAGATGTATTTGTAAAATTTACAGTGGCTGGAAAGTCACAAAAAGTATCTTTATCTGTTGTAAAACTTGCAATTGGTGGATCTTGTAATGTAATTACTTTCTGAATATCATGTGAACATCCAGCAGCATTTACCACAGTTAGTTTTATGGTATTTGTTTTAGCATTTAACACAAAACTAGAAGTAGGGGATGATGGACCTCCATTTAATTGCCAACCCGCAGCCGTTGTAGTTCCGGTAGGTGCACTTGTATTGGTTAATACGATTAAAGTAGGAGCACAATCACTATTTGTAGTGTATGAAAAATCAGCATTGATGGGACCAATTTGCACAAATGCTGCCTTAGTTATGGTTTGTTTACAACCCAATGATGAAGTGATTTCCAATTCAACAGTATATACACCTACAGCAGTGTATGTTTTACTTGGATTAGCTGAAGTTGAGGTGGTATTATCTCCAAATTTCCATAAATAAGTATACGTTCCAGGAACACTTGTTGTGCTTGTAAAATTAACTGTGCTTGGTGCTGTACAACTTAATGTATTGGTAGCCGAAAAATTACCGGTAAATAATGGAGCTGCTGAAATAAAATTGTTTTTAGTGATGGCGTTTTGGCACCCATTTATATCAGTAACTGAAAGGGTAATATTATATAAACCAGCAATAGGGTAGGAGGTAGTTGGATGTTGAAGTGTGCTGGTATTGCCATTACCCAAAAGCCAGGTAAAACTATTAATAGTTCCATTGCCGATAGTTGACGTATTGGTAAAACTAACAGGTAAAGGAATACAACCAGCTGTTGGTATTGCTGTAAAATTGGCAATAGGATTTGCGTATACTGTTATATAAGATATTTGTGTTTTGGTATTGCTTCCGCTGGCGTTTGTTGCTGTTAACGAAACAGTGTAGGTGCCTGGGGCAACATATATTGCCGAAGGATTTTGATTAGTTGACGTATTGCTATTTCCAAAACTCCATAAATAACTAGTAGGTCCACCTGTTGAAGTACTTGTAAATAATACGGTGAGAGGCGAACAGCCTGAAATTTTGTTTGAAGTGAAATTAGCAACGGGTTGAGCTTTTATTGCAATTGAATACAATAACAAAATACCAATAAGAACTGTGTTTTGTATAAATTTCATGGAGTGTGTAACAATGCAAAATTATTTACTTTTCAAGTATATTCCTATTTTAGTATCACTGTACCATATCTTTCGGTTAGTTTACTCCGCATTTCAAGTAAATGCTGGTGTACTTTTATGACGGCCTCCAACTCTAAATCATTAACTATTTTATTAAACTCATTTTGGTTGTGGCTAATCATTTTTTCTACATGTTTGAGTTTCAGTCTTGCAATTGCCGACTCAATATCCACAATAAAATTAGACCCTGGTTCATCAATAAGAATATCAAATTTTTTAGTCCAGTTTGGACTAATTTCCATGTTTTGAGATAAAATGTCAGCTATCATATTGCTCACTTTAGCATCCTCATGTTGCACCAATCCTTGTATATCTATTGTTTCGTTATCAACTTGCTTTTCAAAATGATGCATAATTTCCAAAATGGTTGCATTTTCAATTTCAACTTCATCCTCGCTTAGTTCATGTAAAATATAATGTGTAACATTTTTATAGCCTTCAAAAGGTAGGTTGGCATATTGAAGCAATACACGAACAATATCTTTTTCTTGATAGTCATGATGTTGAACATCTAATAAAACACGAAGCTCTTCTTCATAACCTATTTCAGTTTCAGGTTTTAATATGTCTGTTTTAGCCTCAGCAGATAATTTGTTTCTGAGTAAACGGTTCGATTCGGTTATAAGCAATTGCTCATCAACTTGTAAAATCCGACCTGTTTCTTTGATAAAACCCATTCGCTTAAATGCATCGGGTATTTTGCTAATACTTGCAACAATTTCCCGAATCAATTGGGCTTTTTTAATGGGGTCATTTCCGGCATCTTCGGCCAATAAAGAAGTTTTAAATAAGATAAAATCCTTTTTATTGGAGTCTAAGAATGTTTGAAAAGCTACAGGTCCTTGTTTTTTACAATAACTATCGGGGTCTTCTCCATCAGGAAATAAAACTGTTTTTACATTGAGCCCACCTTCCAACAACATATCAATTCCGCGTAATGAAGCTTTGATACCAGCTGCATCACCATCATACAATACGCACACATCATCTGTAAATCGTTTAATGAGTTTAATTTGATTTTCGGTCAGTGATGTCCCTGAAGAAGCAACTACATTTTCAACACCTGATTGGTGCATGCTTATTACATCTGTATACCCTTCTACCAAATATACAAAACCGGCTTTGCTAATAGCAGTTCGGGCAAAATACAATCCGTATAGTTCGTTGCTTTTATGGTATAGTTCAGTTTCAGGAGAGTTTACATACTTAGGACTTTTAGGGTCATTTTTTAAAAAACGTCCAGCAAAGGCAATTGGCTTTCCACTCAATGAATGAATAGTAAACATAACCCGACCTCTGTAAGCATCATATTGTTTACCTTGTTCACTTTGTTTTACGAGTCCACTTTTTTTGAGTAACTCAATATTAAAACCCTGTTCTATGGCAGTTTGTGTAAAATGATCCCAGCTTTCTTTGCTGTATCCCAGTTTAAATTTTTCAATGGTTTCGGGTCTAAATCCTCTTTCTTCAAAATAAGATAAACCTATTGTTTGTCCTTCTTCATCATTTAATAAGGTGTTGGCAAAAAACGTTTCAGCATAGTTGTTAATTATTTGGAGCGACTCTCGTTCACTTTTGAGTTGTTTTTCAGCTGCTAGTTCTTCACTGCTTATTTCACGCTCTGGCCATTCAATTCGGTATTTTTCAGCTAAAAATTGAAGCGCAGGGATGTACTCCAAATGCTCGTATTCCATAATAAAGTTTACTGCATTACCCGCCTTACCACAGCCAAAACATTTATAAATACCTTTTGATGGTGAAACATTGAATGAGGGCGTTTTTTCATTATGAAACGGACAAAGACCCTGCATACTCGAACCTCTCTTTTTTAAAGAAATATACCCACCAATCACATCTTCAATATGAGCGGCATCTACTATTTCATCTATTTTGCTACGAGGAATCATGTTTATGGTATTGGTGGGGTAAAAATACCATTTTTTTGGGCTTGTACAAAAGCAATTACCCAATCATATTTTCTATTTTGAGAATAAATTTGCCTCACATCATTTTTTTAATTTTATTTGCACCCCTGAAATAGTCAATATTTCAGTTTATTCACAACCATTCCAGATTGTTTTTGAATAAAAACAAATGAGCAACGATTTAAAGCTCATGAAAAAACAAATCAACAAAATGGTCCTATAGCTCAGCTGGATAGAGCAACGGTTTTCTAAACCGTAGGCCGCTGGTTCGAGTCCAGCTGGGACTACACTAAAAGCCATCAACATTAAGCTGATGGCTTTTTTATGTATATTTGTGATATGGCCTTGTAGTACAATGGATAGTACTAGAGTTTCCGAAGCTCTCGATCCAGGTTCGATTCCCGGCAAGGCCACTTAACATAGTAATGATTCTTGAGTGAAAGTTAAAGAATTTAAATACTGAAGATTTAAAAAATAGTTATTGAAAAGCATAAAGAAGTCAGGTGACGAGGCAAGCTCGTCATGGCGAGTAAACCTCGCCATTCGATTCCCGGCAAGGCCACTTTAAAATGACAGATTCTCCCGTTTCTTCCATTTTATGGAGAGACTATATGTTAGTAGGGTTTAATTTTTGTTTGTTTTGCATCTCATACCATGTAATCGATTTTGTTTTGCTCAAAACGGACTTTTAACAGGTTCATTAAGTATTCATTTTGTTTCGGTATGAGTACTTTCAATTATCTTTTTCATAAACAGTAGTTTAAATAGTGCTTGTTTTTTTTTGACAAATTGCATTGTTGTCAGATTTATATGATGCTTAGCTAAAGATGGGTAATTATTTTTTAATTCTCAAAACTTTAACCAGCGTATTGTGTTTTGTATACATCTAAATATAAGCTAAACTTGCAGTTCAATTGGCAATAAATGAAAACGGTAGAACGATCAACAGATAAACCACTTGAATGCCCAGTTCCTCATAAGCAACGAAAAGGAATGATGGTTTGGATCAAGCGTTTGGGATTTGCTGGGTTCATCTTTTTTTTAGTAAAAGGGCTTATTTGGATTGCCATTTTTATTTTTGGAGCTGAGGCAATTAAAAGCCTATTTTAATAATGACTCGAAAAGAACGATACGAACATTTTATCCAATACTTTTCGCAACACCAACCCGAAGCTGAAACAGAACTTTATTACGAAAATCCTTATCAATTATTAGTAGCTGTTGTACTTTCGGCACAGTGTACTGATAAGCGAGTAAATCTAACTACACCCAAATTATTTAAACAATATCCTACTCCCCAAACATTAGCTAAAGCTGAGTTTGAGGATGTGTTTGCGCTTATCCGAAGCATTAGTTATCCAAATAATAAAGCTAAGCATTTAATAGGTTTAGGGCAAATGTTAGTAACCGATTTTAATAGCGATATTCCTTCGAGCATTGATGAGTTGGTGAAGTTGCCGGGCGTGGGACGCAAAACGGCAAATGTTATTGCATCAGTTGTGTTTAACCAACCCGCAATGGCTGTAGATACGCATGTGTTTCGGGTTTCGGCAAGGTTAGGGTTAACATTAAAAGCAACCACACCCAAACAAGCTGAAGAACAACTCGTAAAATATATTCCAACTGAACATATTGCCGTTGCTCACCATTGGCTAATTTTACACGGAAGGTATGTTTGTTTGGCACGCAATCCTAAATGCTCTGACTGTGCTTTAAGCTTTTTTTGCAAGTCGTATAAAAAAGAGTAAAACTATTGATGAAATTCAGCCATTGGATTCGGGTAATTATCGCTTTGGTCTTCGGTGGTATTATCTAAGCATACAAAATCTTTTTCCACTAACACATACAATTCTTTTCCATTGAGTAAAGGAATATTGTTTTCATACCCCACACGCTCAGTTGCAAGCCATTCTTCTGCCCATACAGTTGGCATCAAAACGGTAACTTTATTGTTTTCAAATACAGCACTCATGCTTGGTTGATTGTTTTGTTTTAAAGCATAAGAGAGTTGAGTTGTTCCAAATTCAGTATGTTCTTCAATAAAACCTTTGGATCCAAATATATCCACTTCTGATTTGGTAAGTCGTATACGAATAGAATTTCCTTTTATGCGAATTTTCATATTTGCTTTTTTTCTTGAAACGAATATAGCTTTTTGATTTTATGCTTCTATGGCTTTGTGTTTTTATATAAACATTAAATATTGACTTTACACTAAGCCCAATAACTACTGTACCAATTTCGCCTTTACAAGTAAAAATCATTTCCCATTCTCAAATTGTTCCATACTTTCGCTTTATGTTAAAAATGCTCAATTATATAAATGGTGCTTTGATAGAACCACTGTCTAAGCAGTTTATGGATAATTATAATCCTTCTGTAGGTGAAGTATATTCCTTATGCCCTGATAGTGATGAACGAGATGTTGAACTTGCATACCAAGCTGCAGAAGCTGCGTTTGATGAATGGAGCAATACCTCAACTGAAAAGCGCAGTCGAATAATGTTGCGCATTGCTGAGTTAATAGAAAAGAATATAGATAAGTTTGCCGAAGCGGAAACAATTGACCAAGGAAAACCCTTGTGGTTATCCCAAAATGGAGAAATGCCAAGAGCTATTAGCAATATTCGTTTTTTTGGAACAGCCATTGAACATTTTTCAAGTGAAGCTCATCCAATTGGCAACCATGCAATTAATTACACAACGCGAACTCCCATTGGTGTTGTGGGATGTATTTCTCCTTGGAATTTGCCCTTGTATTTATTTACATGGAAAATTGCTCCTGCAATAGCTACTGGAAATTGTGTGGTAGCAAAACCTTCGGAAGTGACGCCAATGACTGCCTTTTTACTTTCGGAAATTTGTATTGAAGCAGGATTACCCAAAGGGGTATTGAATATAGTGCATGGCCTTGGGCACAAAGTGGGTAGTGCAATTACTGTTCATCCTGGTATTAAAGCTATATCATTTACGGGTGGTACCAAAACAGGTGCAGAGATTGCAAGAGTTGCAGCGCCTATGTTTAAAAAACTATCATTAGAGTTAGGAGGTAAAAATCCCAATATCATTTTTGCTGATTGTGATTTTGACAAAATGCTTGCTGAAACCATACGGTCTTCATTTTTAAATCAAGGTGAAATTTGTTTATGTGGTTCGCGCATTTTTGTTGAAAGACCTATTTATGAAAAGTTTAAAAAAGCATTTGTTACTAAAGTAAAAACAGAATTAATAGTTGGCGACCCACTTATTGCAACAACCAAAACAGGAGCAATTGTGAGCCAAATGCACTTCGAAAAAGTACTCAGTTATATTGAACTGTCCAAACAAGAAGGTGGTACAATATTGTGTGGTGGTAAAGCTGTTAAACCTGAAGGCAGATGCGCTAATGGCTGGTTTATTGAACCAACCATAATTGAAGGATTGGCCTATGATTGCCGAACCAACCAAGAAGAAATATTTGGGCCAGTTGTAACACTTACACCATTTGATACGGATGAAGAAGTATTGATGATGGCCAACTCAACTGAGTATGGTTTGGCGAGTATCGTTTGGACCGAAAACCTGACACGAGCTCATACAATGGCTGCTCAAATTAAGGCAGGAATTGTATGGATTAATTGCTGGTTGCTTCGCGATTTACGTACACCATTTGGAGGAGTAAAAAATAGTGGTGTAGGACGCGAAGGAGGTTTAGAAGCGTTGCGGTTTTTTACTGAAACTAAAAATGTGTGTGTTAAGTTGTAGTTTAATGCAATTAGCTACTGATAGTTATGTAATAATAAAGATAAAAGGGATATGATTTTAAACCGTAAATTGAGATACCAATCCTTAAAAAAGTATATCAAACTTTAAACCAACTATAAATTAAAGCACTAAATATCTGTATTGTAATATCTACTAACATGAATATGGCTTATTATACCGAAGAATATCTTCGTGAAATTTAAAAAATACAGAAAGAGATTCAATTGTATCCAAATAATAATTTAATGTGGGAGCTTAAACAAGGTATCAGCAATAGGGGCTAAAATTTGTGTTTGCATGTAATTGGAAACTTGCATCGTGTTATTGGTTCTATTTTTGGCGATACAGACTATATGCGTAATAGGGGTGAAGATTCTGGTACAAAAGCGTTATCGAAGCGTGAGTTGGTAGTGATGATATATGAATCGCAATCAACGGTGCAAAGAGTACTACCTACAATTACGGAAAATGTATTGGAGAAAGAATACACTTTTGATTTTTTGGGAAAACATACTGCTGCTTGGTATCTCTATCAGTTTTTGTTACACTTTCAATACCATTTAGGTCAAATCAATTACCACCGAATACTTATTGCTAACTAAGGGTTTTATATATATCCAGTAATTTATATTCTTGATTTTCCCAATTATACTCTTGTTCTGATGCTTTGATTTCCTGTTGTGCAAATTGATTAAGTTGTTCAGCATTATGTAACAATGCCCATGTCTTTTCTGCAATATCTTTTGGGTTATTCGAATCGACACAAATACCTATTTTGAGTGTATCAATAAATTGATTATAAGTAGGAAAATTAGAACTGATAATGGGCAATCCTATGCACATGTATTCATATAATTTACGAGGAATGGAGTCTCGGGTATTCACATTATTTGACACAAAACAAAATCCAACTTTACATTTTTGTGAAAATAAATAACCATTACTTATTTCCTGGTAACCCTTAAATTCAAGTTGGGGTTTTAGTTCAGTATAAAAATTCAATGTTTCCATTTCCTCTTTTATCTGTTTACTAACCCAGCCAATAATAATTAATTTGCCTGTCCATCCTTTTTTCATGAGCAAGTAAGTTGCTTCCAACATTTGTACATAGTTGTATACATGATCAAATGAACCCATATAAAAAATATCATTCGATACGTTACCTCTGTTTACTTGTTTAAAAGGTTCCAAAAGTTTAATAGGGGCAAAGTTTTCAAGTAACCAAATAGGTTTAGTGGGGTATCTTTTTTTATAAACAGGTATGTAAGCTTTTTCTGCAAGGATAAGTTCGAAATTAGATGCTGCAATCCAATCAAAAACTAAATACAATCCAATAAATAAAAATTTAAAGGGTAACCATTTTTTTGCCTTTAAGCTTTCTGTAACATTTTCATGAATATCATAGATTACCTTTTTGCCTTTCCATTTTAGCAGCAATGCAAAAGGAATAAGTTCAGGGTCGTGAAAATGATAGATTTTTGCATCTTGTTGCAAGGCTATTTTGTATGCCTTTTGTGTAGTAAACAGTATGCGCATTAATCTATTTTTGGGCTTGGGTAAAGCTATGATGTTTACACCGTTTTGAACACAACTTTTAGTGCCAATTCCAATGAGGGTAACATCAAAATAGGTAGCTAATGTAACACATTCACGGTGAAATACGCGTGTGTCATTAGTGGAATGAACACTAGCAAAATGACAAATTTTTATACGTGATTGGGTTTCAGACATTGGTTAATTTTAGCAATTCGCTACATAAATAACTCCATGTAAATTTTTGTTTTTCAATGATGATGTTTTCGATAAAATCCGCTTCTTTTTGTTCGGTGTAAAACTGTAGAATAGCATCGGCAATTGCTGTTTTGTTTACGCCAACAACAAACCCTACCTTATTGTCCGGAATCAACTCTGCTAGCCCTCCCACATTGGTTACAATCATGGGTTTATTATAGAAATAAGCTATTTGTGTAACGCCACTTTGAGTAGCATTTAAGTATGTTTGAATCACAACATCGGCAGCACCAAAATAAGTTGAAACCTCATTATTTGGAATAAAATCATTGCTTAAGATGACCGTTTCTGTTAATCCCAATTGTTCAATCTGATCTAAGTAAGGTTTTGCATCTTCATAAAATTCGCCAGCAACAATTAATTTACAATTTAATTTTTTAACACGCTCGTCAGCCATTGCCTCTAACAACAAATGCAACCCTTTGTATTTTCGAATAAAGCCAAAAAATAGCAATACTTTATCGCTAGCATGAATGTTTAGTTCTTGTCTTGCTTCTTCTTTCGTTTTTGCTTCACCAAACATATCATACATGGGATGTGCCACATAGGTTGATGGTTTATAATGATTCAATTTTTTTAATTGATCCAATACCGAATGTGACATTGTTAAAAATCCATCACATGCAGATAAAAAATAATGTGTTAAAACTGAATCAAAAAATTTACGTTCGTGTGGTATGATATTATCTGTTATAGCAATAATCTTGGTGTGCTTATTGGCTTTTATGAGTCTAGCAATTGTTCCCAAAGCTGGTGCCATAAAACTCATCCAATACCTAAAAATGACAATGTCATACTGTTGAGACTTGATTTTTTTTCCTACTGCAAACCAATTGAACGGATTGATGGAATGTATAATTGAATGAATAGTAATTCCATCAGGTGGTGCATCCGTTGAATACTGAGTTTTACCAGGAAACAATAAAGATGGGTATTGAAGGGAGAAGCTAGCAATTTCGCATTGATGGCCAAGAGCGATAAACTCACGAGCTAATCGTTCGTTATAGGTAGCAAGACCACCTCGCAAAGGATATGCAGGTCCGATAATTAAGATTTTACTCAAAACCTATTTTTTGTTTGATGCCGTAAAAATTTCTATCGCTTGAATTTCTTGAAATCATTTCGCCTAAAAAGCCTGCTAAAAACAATTGCACACCAATTATGATGGATACCAATGCCAAGAAAAAGAGTGGTTGTTCGGTAACACTTCGCTCATATATTTGATTGAATGAATTGTATATTTTTTCACCTAAAATATAAATGGTAATAAAAAAGCCAATTAAGAATGCTAATGTTCCCATTACACCAAAAAAATGCATTGGCTTTTTTCCAAATTTACTAACAAAAAAAATAGTGAGTAAATCTAAAAAACCATTGATAAAACGTTCCAACCCAAATTTAGTTGTTCCATATTTACGCTCGCGGTGTACTACTTCTTTTTCTGTAATTTTACTAAATCCTGCCCATTTGGCGATTACTGGAATGTAACGGTGCATTTCATTATACACTTCAATGTTTTTTACAACGTCACTGTTGTAACTTTTAAGGCCACAATTAAAATCATGAAGATTATTGATGCCACTCATTTTGCGTGTAGCCCAATTAAAAAGTTTGGTCGGTAATGTTTTACTTATTGGATCATACCTTTTCCTTTTCCACCCACTAACAATATCATAACCATCATTTAGTATCATATAATATAATGATGGAATTTCATCTGGAGAGTCTTGTAAATCGGCATCCATTGTAATAACTACATCACCAATACATTCATGGAAGCCAATATTAAGTGCAGCAGACTTGCCATAATTTCTGCGGAATCGGATACCTTTAATGCAAGTATGTAAAGTGCTTAATTGGGTAATTACTTTCCACGATGTGTCCGTGCTACCATCATCAATCATGATGATTTCATAGGTAAAAGAATTTTCCATCATAACTCGTTCAATCCATTGCACCAATTCGGGCAATGATTCTTCTTCATTGATTAGTGGAACGATGACTGATATATTTGGTTTGATCATTTTATTGAATATCGTCTACAGGTTTTTGTTTAGTGCGCAATATTGCTGCAATAATTAATGCTGGAATAGTACCAAACAATATAGATTGTAAAAATTGACCTCCAATTTTGGAAGGTGTTTGTTTAAAATCTTGCTCCATTAAAGGTGCAATTGCTTTTTCAATATCTTCTTGTGGAGTTCCCATTTTTTCCATAAAACCTACTGTTTTTTGGATGGTTTGTTCTTTCATAAAATCAACAAGGCCAGTATCAATCATATTGTATAAAATATAATTAAAAACACTAGCAACTAATGTACCTCCTACAATAGCTATTAAACAAATGAAAAATGCATCTTTGAAAGTAATTTGACCTTCATTCATTTTTTTATAATTGCGAACTGGCCATACCATTAGTGCTATATTGATAACAATAATGAGGGCTAATATTTTGAAATCAACCAGTAAATTTTTGTCAATGATAAATAGCATAAGGATAATAGCTATTTGAACAAAGCCCATAATGAGGCCAAATTTAAGACCTTGATTGAGCATTGAATTTCTTTCGCTTTCCATTGTATGTGATTTTGTTTATTCCTAACAAATAAAACATTTTTAAACATTAAAACGAACCAAAGTATTCATATTTTTGATTTATGGTATTAAAACGTGTTTATACAGACCAAATGAATAGGCAAGTGGAAATAAGCTGTCCACCTAAGAGGATTGTTAGCCTTGTGCCATCACAAACCGAGTTGCTGTATGATTTAGGGCTTACTGATGAGGTGGTTGGACAAACATTGTTTTGTGTTCATCCAGCCTCTATGCATGATCATAAACCCCGAATTGGAGGTACCAAAAAACCTTCGATTGAAAAAATATTGGCTTTACAACCGGATTTAATTATTGGAAATAAAGAAGAGAATGATAAAGAAACAATTGAATTATTGGCCAAACATTGTCCTCTTTGGATGAGTGATATCCATCATCTTGATGATGCCATTGATATGATATCATTAATCGGTACATTATTAAATCGTGAAACTAAGGCTGAAGAGATTGTTTTTAACATCAATCAATCGTTCCAACAATTAACTCATAAAAAGCGGGATTCTGCTATACTTAAAACAGCATATCTTATTTGGCGTAATCCATGGATGGCTGCTGGACAGGATACTTTTATAAATGATATGCTCAATAGAAATGGGTTGAAAAACGTATTTGAACTCGAAACATCTCGCTATCCAGCTATATCGAATGAACAATTGTCTTCGGCTCAACCAGAGTTGATTTTGCTGTCATCAGAACCTTTCCCTTTTCAACAAAAACATATTACTGAGTTAAGTGAGCTTTGTCCAAAAGCTAAAATTTTATTGGTTGATGGCGAATTATTTAGTTGGTATGGTTCTAGGCTGTTGTATTCAGCTGATTATTTTACTCAATTGAAAGCGGCTATAATCAAATATTAAAATACTTTTGCACCTTGAATAATCAATCGAGTATCAATGCATGGGCTGCTTATTTAGCTGTAGCAATATTTTGGGGAACCACTTTTTTAGCTATTAGAATTGGGGTACAAAGTATGCCCCCTTTTTTAATGGCAGGCATGCGCCATTTTACAGCAGGAATACTTATCTGTAGTTATTTTTTACTTAGAGGCTATACATTACCTACTTGGGCTCAACTTAAAGTTTGTATTATTCAAGGTGTCTTATTGTTGGTACTTGGAAATGGATTGGTATCTTGGGCTGAATTATATATAACTAGTGGGCTAACAGCGCTCATTTGTGCGCTTTCCCCTTTAATGATTATTGGCGCAAATACCTTGATGGGAAAAAAAGAAAAGTTAACAATACAAGTTGTTTTGGGTATTCTATTTTGTTTGCTAGCACAGTTTTTAATTTTTAAAAACAATATAGCCGACTTGTCTAATCCTAATTATATTTTAGGAATTGTTTTTTTACTTATTGCAATTGCTAGTTGGGGTTTTGGTTCAGTTCATATTAAGCATAACCCTACAGGTTTGCATCCGTTATATGCAGCCAGTTTTCAAATGTTAAGTGGTGGATTTATTTTACTGGTTTTTGGCAGTTCAATAGGAGAATGGGCAACATTTCGTCCT
The DNA here is from genome assembly GCA_044353855.1 of Bacteroidia bacterium. Taxonomy (GTDB): domain Bacteria; phylum Bacteroidota; class Bacteroidia; order UKL13-3; family UKL13-3; genus UKL13-3. Next base: position 323,991 of record JBILBF010000002.1, on the reverse strand, counting down.
AATGATGCTGGAATGTATAGTGTATTGTATTTAATAGTTTTTGGTTCTATCGTTGGTTATGGAAGTTATATGTATATACTCAAGCATTTACCTGCAACAATTGTTTCTACCTATGCTTATGTAAATACTATTGTAGCAGTAGCATTGGGGTGGTTGTGGTTAGGCGAAACGGTAAATGGAATAATTTGGGTTGCCGTTTTGCTCACCATTACGGGTATCTATTTGGTGAATACGAGTTTTCAAAAAGCTAAAAAATAAAACACGTTTACGTGTGTTTGTTAATAAAACAATTTCGGTATTTTCTTTTTAATGTAGGGAATATTTCCAATACGTATCAGCGAATTTATTAGCCAAACTCTATCACCTAATAACCGTTGTAGGTAATAATGATTGTTAAAATCACCCCACATTTTTTGATACACCCTTTTATCATATGCTTTGAGTGTTTTTTCACTAAAATCATCTTTGGCAAACGAGTGTAAAATTTGTTCGGCTGCAAATTTTCCGCTTTCCATTGCAGTTTCTATTCCTTCACCACTAAAGGGGTCTATCAAGGATGCGGCATCTCCACACAACATAAATCGGTTGCCCGAAATCGAGTAATGTTTTGAACCTAATGGCAAACCAAATCCTTTTACATCTTCCAATGCTTCTGCATCTTTAAACCGCTCGGCTATTGCTGGAATCTCATGTATAATTTGGTTCATGCATTTTTTGAGGTCTATCTTTTTCTCTACTATCGTGGATGATAACATGCCAAAACCAACATTTGCTTCGTTGTTGGATAACGGGAAAATCCAAAAATAGCCGGGCAAAAAATCTTTCAAAAATATACTTCAAGGGCATTTCCTGTTAGTCCTTTTACATTGCGGTAATATTGTCTAATTGCTCCTGAGTAATGTTTTCTGTTTACTTTAAATCCCGCAAGCTTTTTGGCAACAACAGAATGTGCGCCATCACATCCTACTATTATATTTGTTGTAAATTGTTGACCATTGTGCGTTGTAACGGCAATTGTTTGTTCGCTGCTAACAATATCTTTTAAAGAAGTGCTTTGCAATACTTCCAATGTAGGATTGGTAAGTGCTTTCTGAAATAACCAATTGTCAAAATCCAATCTACGAATACAATGTCCTACCAACGGTAAATCAATTTCTAAAGATTGAAAATTAGGACTGTATAATTTAGCTTGAGTAATGTATGCTTTGTTTGGTAATGTCATCAACTCTTTTTCATATTCAGGATTGAGTTGACGTAACACTCTTTTGGCTGTTGAGCTTACGGCATCGCCACAAATTTTATCTCGTGGAAACGTTTCTTTATCTAGCATCAATATTCGAAGTCCACTGTTTTTAAGTGCAAGGGCACACATGCTACCAGCAGGTCCGGCACCTGCAATAATCACATCATAATGAGTTGAAGTATTTGGTGTTTGAGTTTCGATAGGTTTTTTTGTTAAATCAGTTGAGAAAAGCAATTGAATTAAGACGCTTGAGCTGGTTTTTTTAATGTTTGTAAAGCGGATTCTAATTTTGCAATCAGTTGTGGAACATCGGTATCTTTAATAGTACCTACCGAAAGCCTATACCAGTCTGTTCCTTTTGCAACACCAAAAGCTGTAAATGGTACAATAGCCAATTGTGCGTGGTTTAATAAAAACGCAGTAATGTCTTCAGTTGATTCAATTTTTTTACCATCAGGTTGTGAGTATCCCTTTAACGCAAATTGTGCAGTAAGGTAAATAGCACCTTCGGGGGCAATTATATTTACAGGATATCCTTTTTGTTTGAGGGCTTCAATTCCATTGTAAATTCCTTCAAAACGAACAGTTAGTTTATGTTTAAGTTCTGTGATAAATTGGTTAAGCGCTTCGGTGTTTTGTAAAAATTTGCCTACAGCTACCTGTTCGGCTTTGGGAGCCCAAGCACCAATATGACCTAATATAGCTTTCATTTTGCTAATTACATAGGCAGGGCCAAAACTCCATCCTACACGCACACCCGTTGCTGCTAATGATTTTGAAATCCCATCTACAAAAATTGTGTACTCTTTCATGGCCGGCAGCAAATTAACAGGGTCAACATGGTTAATTCCTATCATGGTAAGCATCCAATAAATTTGGTCGTATAATACATATAAAGGTTTTTGATTGTGTGCTTTTCTCTTTTCGTTTTCGGCAATAACCAGTTCACAAATAGGTAATAATTGTTCTTTGCGAAACATGGTTCCTGTAGGATTTAATGGGGAGCACAATGCAAGAATTGTTGCATCTTTTATCAGGGGTTCTAATTCTTCGGCAGTTGGTAAAAAACCATTTTGGGGTAAGGTTTCAATTTCTATTTTTTGTGCATCGCTTAAATGGCAATAGTGATTGTTGTTCCAAGAAGGGACAGGATAAATTACTTTATCGTCTTTATTCAACAATGTTTGGTATATAGCATAAATCAATGGTCGTCCACCACCTGCTACTAAATACTCGTCAACTGAATACTGAAGACCTTGTTGCGATTGTATAAAGTTGGCAATGGCAGTGCGTAGTTCAAGCATCCCATCTGCTGGAGGGTAGTTGGTTTGGTTTTGTGTGTAGGCATCAATAATATATTCTTTTAATTCCGATGGTATCGAAAACAAAAGAGGATCAAAATCGCCAATGGTTATATTGTAAATGGTTTGTCCTTCTTTAATTTTTTGGTTGACCTCGCCCGCAAGTTTGATAATTTCGGAGCCAATCAACTGTTCTGCTTTGTGTGATACTATATTCGCCATGTTTCGAAAGTAGGAATTATTTGTGGAAATGAGAATATGGTTTATTCTATAATGGTATGTATTTCTGAGTACGATTTAAATCTAGTCAAATGAAAAATAGTAATTTTCTCAAACAAAAATCAACGAAGATAAAAAGGTGATGAAGGATTTATACAGGATAAAATAAACTGCCCAAAACTGAACTTTTTATTAAAACCAAAACGCGTTTTTTTTAACAGAATATAACGAGTAGAATACCCAATAGTAGTCATGTTACATTGAGATTTAATTGAATAGTTAAACGATTTGTAGTTATTGTTTAATTAATTTATAGGTATAAGAAAAAGAACCCGATGAAACGGATACAATATATATACCAGCTGCAAAAGAAGATAAATTGATAGCTCCAATATTGGAAGTTGTATAAATTAATTCGCCTACCATATTGGTTATTGTAATAGTGTGAATATTGTTAAATGAAGTTGTAATATATACTTCGCTAGTAGCAGGATTTGGATACAATGTAACATCATTTTTATGGAAGGGTTCCATCATACTTGTTGAATTAGAGCAAATAACTTTGTTTAGTTGTTCCCAAATTTTATCACAAAAATCTGTGGGTACTTCAACCGAACTTCCGGGAGGGTTACCCATTCGAACCATAACCAATCCTTTGCTTTTTGCAATACTTACTATTTGACCATTTTTGCCAATTCCGGCAAACATATCAGCTGGTGCATGTGGAGCATAACTTCCTGGAATAACGAATTGAGAGGTTGGAAGCATAAAAGATGCTTTTCCATTCAGCCACCATAAATAACCATATGATAGATTTAACCCTTGTGAAGAGTTAACCATCGCATGTTTGTATACTGTATCTTTTATAAGAGTGTCAGTGTTCCAAATAAAATTATGTTGTGCAAGCAATCCATAACGAGCAAAACTGCGCGGAGTACTTATAAATAAATTGTCGAAGTCAACTTTATACCATGCACCATTTATACCCGTTTTTTGTTTAACTTTTAATTGTGTATATACATTTAGCGTTTGGCCAGTTGATTTATACAAAACACTATCTAATAAAGTATATGGAGCATTATGGTATGCCCAACGGCTTCCCGCATCTGCTTTGTAAAGTAAACAATTGGGTGAAGTACAATGGTTGTCGGCAATACCATCATCCAACCCTGATGTCATTGTAAGTTGGTTGAGAATGGTAATTTTTTGTTCTTGTCCCTCCGTGCAATTTGTCCATCCATTTCCTAAATAGGTTGAAGTTGTATCATTAATAGATAAAAACCCATCTTCTTGAGCTTGTCCAATTAATAAAGAAGTAAGCGATTTGGCTGCCGATGCCCAATACCAATTGCTATCTTTGGTAAAAGTGCCAAAGTATTTTTCCAACACAATTTTTCCATCTTTTAATACGATAAATCCTTTGGTGTTATTGGTTTCTAAAAAATGGTATAAGGTATCTATATAATTAGTACACCACCCTAGTGATTGTGGCGAAGTTGATTCCCAAACAGCTGCGTTATTTAAAGAAGGAAAATAAAGTTGTTGAGCTTTGATGCAAAAACTTGATGCAATTACAAGCAATAAAAAAAAATATTTCATACGTAAAAATAACAAAACAGTTAATATTCTAACGTTATTAAAAAGTAAATAATGGTAACTCAAAAAAAAGACAAAAGATCGTTTTAGTTCAAAATATAAAGTGTGTTTTATTTTTTTTCTTCAAGTTTCGTTTCGCTATTTAATATGCCCTCATCCGTTTAGCAATGTTTCTTTAATCGGTATCATAACAAACTTAAAATAGGAATACTAATTACTTTCATAGGATATTACTGAAACATCATGAGGTTTAAATAGCAGTAAATCAACTATGATTTTCAGCCATATAAAAATACAAGGAACAACTTTCCATACATATGGAACACTGTAATGAACCCGAATATTTTTAGGAAATAGATCAGTTGGCGATAAAATAGTAAACACAAATGCAAAAAGTATCAGTATTAAATTTTCTGTTTTTAAGCGTTGTGAAAAAAACCAAATTGCAACACCAGAAATAGCAATAATAAAGGTTGGCGATTCAGCTTTATGGTTAAATATAACTACCCAAATTAATAATGACGCTAAAAAATAAAGTTTAAACGGAAGGCTATTAAAACACTTATAGTTTAATAAGGGTAAATAACATAAAACTGCGCCAATAACAAGTACTAAATTTTTGGCATCAACACCAAACCAACTATATAACCAACCAACAACCGAAAATCCCAACGATATACTGTGGTCATTTTGCAGTAATGCCAACCAGCTTTGGTATAAAAAAGTAAGTTGTGTAATAGAAACAACAAACAAAGGTAAAATGGCTATTAGTATTACCCATCCAACCGTATATAAAAATGATTTTAACTTATTGGGATAAAACAAAAATAAAGCGAAGGCTACTAGCCCAAAAATTTTAATAAATATGCTGAGTACAATCAATAAAGAAGCCCAGTGTAATTGTTTTTTTTCGAGCAATATAAAAGCAAAAATTAGGAGACCTGCCATCAGTCCGTTGCTTTGTGAATTTTGTAAAGACGTAATCAATTCAATAAGAATAAATCCAAAAGTGAATAGCCTTTTTTTATCCGTTTGCATGGGCAGTTTCCAAAGAGCAAAAAATAAGACAAACACGTTTAATGCATTCCATACAAACAACCCCAATCCATCAGGTAAATAGGCCAGTGGAGCCATTAATAAAGAAAAAGTTGGACTGTATTTATAATAGTCCCAATGCTCATTTGGATAAAGCGTGTACAAATCTTTGTTTTCAATTAAATGAAAATAAGATTGCTTAAAAATGATGTAATTATTGTAGTGAGTATATGTTATTCCGTTAGGTTCAAAGGTTTTGGGTGAACGAAGTATGCTTTGACTGGTAATTGCTAAAACGATAAGTATAAGGATTCCAATGCTAAATAGTGGTTTGTAAAACAAAGGATGTATTTTCATCGGTGTAAAGTTTTATCAATTCAACATTGATTGATGCAACTTTTCAAATATAGAAAAAACAGTTAAATTCTAAAGCTTTTGTATGGTTATCCAACAAAGTATGATTGGTTACATCACTTAAAAATTGTTCATCAATAGTATAGTATCCTTTTGATTGGAAACAATAACGTTTAATCAAGTTTAAGTACAGCCATAAATGCACTTTGAGGTATTTCAACACTTCCTACTTGGCGCATTCGTTTCTTACCTTCTTTTTGTTTTTCTAGTAGCTTTCGTTTACGAGAAATATCGCCACCATAACATTTTGCTGTTACATCTTTGCGCAATGCTTTAATGGTTTCGCGAGCTATTACTTTGGCTCCAATACTGGCTTGTATCGGTATTTCAAATTGATGGCGTGGAATCAATTCACGTAGTTTTTCGCAAATGCGTTTGCCCCAATCGTAAGCTCTGTCGCGGTGAATAATAGCTGATAATGCATCTACATTATCTTTGTTTAATAAAATATCAAGTTTTACCAATTCTGATTGCACATACCCAATTGGATGGTAATCAAACGAAGCATATCCCTTTGAGATGGTTTTTAAGGTATCAAAAAAGCCAAATACAACTTCGGCTAAAGGCATATCAAATTTCATTTCTACGCGTTCGGCAGTTAAGTATACTTGGCTTTTTAACAAACCGCGTTTGCCCAAACACAATCCCATAATAGGACCAACAAATTCTGAACTACTAATGATGGTAGCTAAAATAAAAGGTTCTTCTACATAATTAATATAATTTGCTTCGGGTAAATCGCTAGGGTTGTTTACAACAATAAGCTCACCTTTATTGGTATGGCAATGGTAACTTACATTTGGAACAGTTGTAATAACGGTCATTTTAAATTCACGCTCCAACCGTTCTTGGATAATTTCCATGTGAAGCATACCTAAAAATCCACAACGGAATCCAAATCCTAATGCAGCCGAACTTTCTGGTTCAAACGTTAAAGAAGCATCATTCAATTGCAGTTTGTACATGCTTTCGCGCAACTCTTCAAAATCTTCTGTGTCTACTGGATAAATACCCGCAAATACCATTGGTTTCACATTTTCAAAACCATCAATAATATCGGTTGTGGGATTGGCTACTGTTGTAATGGTGTCACCAACTTTTACCTCACGGGCTTCTTTGATACCTGAAATGATATAACCTACATCACCCGCTTTTACTTCAGCACGTGGTTCCATTGTCATCCGCAATACACCCACTTCATCTGCCGCATATTCTTTACCCGTAGCCATAAATTTTACTTTATCACCTTTTTTGAGTACGCCATCTATTACGCGGAAATAAGCTATAATTCCTCGGAACGAATTAAATACAGAATCAAAAATCAATGCTTTCAATGGAGCTTCTTCTGAACCTTTTGGTGCAGGTACCCGATCAACTACTGCATGCAAAATTTCGTGAACTCCTTGTCCGGTTTTACCACTGGCTCTTAGAATATCTTCGTATTTGCAACCAATCAAATCAATAATTTGATCACTTACTTCTTCAGGCATGCTGTGGGGTAAATCTATTTTGTTTAAGATGGGAATAATTTCTAGTCCTTGCTCAATAGCTAAATATAAATTTGAAATTGTTTGCGCTTGTATGCCTTGTGATGAATCAACAATAAGCAATGCCCCGTCACAAGCGGCAATAGAGCGGGAAACTTCGTAACTAAAATCTACGTGTCCAGGTGTATCAATAAGGTTTAGCACATATTTCTCACCTTTGTATACATAATCCATTTGAATGGCGTGGCTCTTTATGGTAATTCCGCGTTCGCGTTCCAAATCCATATCATCCAATACTTGAGCTTCCATATCACGTTTGCTAATGGTTTGGGTGTATTCTAGTAAACGATCGGCAAGGGTGCTTTTTCCGTGGTCAATATGGGCAATGATGCAAAAATTTCTTATGTTCTTCATCTAAACAGGTATTTCTCTATAAACTAAGCCACAAATATAAGTGATTAGTTGATTATCTTGAGAGCGTTAATTATGTTTAGTGTAAAACTAACGAGTGTGTTTTTTGCTATTTAAATCCTGTATATTATAGGGTATTATGCATAAAGCAGCATATTATGGGCTTACTATTTCTATTTTATTGGATCGGCTGATACCTCCGGGATTAATACCGGGTTTGCCTTCTGGAATGTCCATATTCAATTTTTTGTAATAGTCAATCCACACCGGAAAATAATCATTGGAATGTGGTTGTTTAAATGTCATGGGTTCTAATACAAAAAAAGGTTTGTTATTATTGGCAAAAGCAAAGGCGTCATATATTAGTTCTGAGCAATAATATTTTCCGTTGTTATATAAAAAAGGGTCGTCATAAGCAATACCCAGTTGTGTTAAAGAGAATTGAATAGCTTCAGGTATTAGGTTGGCATAAAGCTTTTTTAACCTAGCATGTACAATTGGATTGTCTCCTCGTTCCAAAAAATCAATAATAGGAGTGAGGTGAACATTTTCACCAATAGCTTCAATAACATATACAGAATCATCGCGCATGTAAACCAATCCTATATGAGAGAATTTTTGGCCATTATATCCTTCTGTAACTGCTTCAATTGCATCACATAGTTCGCCACAATCCAAATTTTGAAACAAAAAATCGCCTGTTTGGTATTGTTGCGCTTTGGTAAAAATTGATGCAGTTAAAAGTATTAAAAATAAGATTTTTTGTTGCATATAGTTGGTATGGAAATGAATGATGAATGACGTTTTTATTAATGTTGAATGATAAACTATTACTCAACACTTGCTCGTTTGAGTCTATCATTAATAGCTTTCCCTAATCCCTCATCTGGGAATATTTCTGCTATAATCATATCAATATCTAATTGGTCTATTTGCCGCATAACAGAAAATAATTTTTGAGCCGCCTCATCCAAATTGTTTGCTGAAGACAATTGAAATTGATTCTTCAGAGGTATTTGAGTATATATTTTACTAAAAGCTATTACACCTATGCGTAATGGATTGATGGTAGTTAAAAAAGTATCGGGATTACCAACTATAAGTTTATGGTTGGTTGCATAATGTTTGGCTAATTGTCCTGGTGCAATGGGGTTATCAACAAATCCATCTGTTGGTAGATTTACGTTTCCTATAATTTTTTCTATTTTTTCTATTGCTAATCCTCCATAACGCAAAATCATCGGAGTATCCTCCAAAAATGAAATAATGGTACTTTCAAGTCCAATACTACAATCGCCTCCATCCAGAATATAACTCACTTTATGACTTAATTGTTCGAGAACATGTATTGCTTTTGTTGGGCTTACGTATCCGCTAGGATTAGCACTTGGAGCAGCTAGTGGAAAGTTTAGTTTTCGGAGTAGTTTTAACGTGAGCGGATGTTGGGGAATACGAACTGCTACAGCATTGGTTCCAGCGGTTACAATATCAGGTATATGATTGCTTTTAGGTATTACATATGTAAGTGGTCCTGGAGAAAAGTGTGAAGCCAATTTTTTCATTTTAGGGGGCAATACCAATCCCCAACTTTCTAGTTTTTCAATGCTATCAGTATGGATAATGAGGGGGTTGAAATTTGGTCTATTTTTAGCTTTGTAAATGGAAAGAACGGCATTTGAATCGAAGGCATTAGCAGCAAGACCATAAACGGTTTCGGTAGGTATGGCTACTAGTTGGCCTAACTCCAAATATTGAATGGCTTGGTTAATATCTGTTCCTACTTTTTCCATTAGTCAAAAGTAACTTTACAATCGTTGTTAAACAAATAGCTTCTTATTTTATAAAAGCAAATAGTAACATTAATTAAGCTGCCACAAACTATAGTTTAAAAAGGCAGCAAAACTTACCCAAATCAAATAGGGAATAAGCAAATAGGCTGCTGTTTTATCAACTTTAAATAAGGCAATGATCGTTGCAATAATGGCAATAAGTAAAACAGCAATCACAATTACTGCCATCTCAATATTTTGCTTGCCAAAGTATACAAAACTCCAACTCGAATTAATGAGCAATTGGACTATGAATATATTTCGTGCTTGCCTACGTTCAGACGTAACAAAACCATCTTTCCAAATAAGGTAAATAGCAATTCCCATAAGGGTGTACAACATCGTCCATACGGGACCAAAAATCCAGTTAGGTGGCTGAAAGGAAGGTTTTGTTAAGTTTCTAAACCATTCTGTATTTGGGTTTGTCACCAATGCTCCAATTCCTCCAATTGCATTGCAACCGATAATGGAAATTAATAGTTTTAATAGCATGTTCATTATGTGGTTAGGTTAATGTGTATTTTTCCATTGCCCAAGCTGGAATGGTTTGAGCTTTTCCTGTTGCAATATGGATCATTGCATAATCAAAATGGCCATCACAACAAAGCTTTCCAGTTGCTTTGTTTTTGATGTAAAATTGAACTCTTACCATTTTATCTGTAGCCACAATTAATTGAGTTTGAGCCAACATACAATCGCCAAGTTTTAATGCCCGTTTAAAATTCATGGTACAAGATGTAATGACCCAACCCAATCCTTTTTCTAAATACGAACTCATAGGATTATGATAACATCTTTCCATTTGGTCGTACCTTGCCGCTAAAACATAATCCATGTATTTTGAACTATGTACATGCTGAAACATATCAATATCATCTGGACGAACGAGCAATTCAGTTTCGTATAAGGTTGTATTTAAGTTCATGTCAAAACAATTTTGTTTAAATATATGTATTTTTGATAAACATATACATAATGCTTAAATTTATACCTTCTGTTTTGCTACTATTTGTGCTTACAATAAGCTGTAAAAAAGCTGTGTTTACAGATTCTGATTACATAAAAAAAGTAAAAGAAGCATCTGTAATTCAGGTTCATTATTTAGCCTTAGGAGATTCATATACCAAAGGACAGGGCGTGTCATTATCAGAGAGTTTTCCTTTTTTGCTTTCCGATAGTTTACACAATGATGCGTTTATAACAGTAACTGAAACCCGAGTGATTGCGCAAACAGGTTGGACTACTGCTAATTTAATACTCAATATACAATCGCAAACGTTTGATAAACCATTTGATTTGGTCACTTTACTAATAGGTGTCAACAATCAATACCAAGGTAAATCCATTGAGGAGTATAAGTTAGAATTTGCAGGTTGTTTGCAAAAAGCAATTCAACTTGCTGGTAATCGTAAAGATAAAGTAGTTGTTATTTCTATTCCAGATTACGGGTACACTCCTTTTGGTGCAAACAATCAGGCTAATATAACAGAAGCCATTGATGCCTTCAATAAGGTAAATAAGTCCATTTCAGATTCGGTTGGTGTTAGTTATGTTAATATAACGGCTATTTCACGAGCCAATATTACTGGCTTAGTAGCCCCTGATAATTTACATCCTTCGGGTAAACAATATAAATTGTGGGTGGATAATATGTATGCACTAATGAAACAAAAAATATATGCTCGTTAAGTATTCTCTTCTTTCCGTTTTACCAGCATAAAATAATCTTTCTCTAAAGGAAGAAATCCATATTCATAGCAAAAATAATAAGTAGCACCCGTTTTGGTTGTATACGTATGGGTATGGTAGGTAAAATTAAATCCTTTTTCTTCTAGTTTTTTGCGTGCAACTGTGGTTTTACCCTCTGGCATGGGAGTTAGTTCTTCCATTAGTTTGCGGTTTTTACGCAGGGTACCATTAATATTTTTGATAATAGCCGAGTCTGTTTTAAGGCTATTATTAAATGCCGTTCGACATTGGTCGTCACAAAATTTCTTGTCTATTCTTCCCCTCAATTCAGTGCCACATTGCAAACATGTTTTAGTGTCCATAGGTTTGGGATATTTACAGTGAAGGTAAAACTTTAAAACAGTTAAAAAAAACAAAAGCCTTTACGATTGCTCGCAAAGGCTTTTGAATATAATTTAGGAATAAGCTAGTTACTTCACTTCTTCGTATTCCACGTCTTGTACCTTTGATTCACCACTTTCGGCATTCGCTTCAGTTCCTGCATTGGCATCGCCTTGTGTTTCTTGCGTTGCTTTGTATAGGTCTTCACTTGCAGCAGTCCAAGCAGCGTTTAATGTTTCCATTGCTTTATCAATAGCGGCTATATCTCTGCTTTCGTGTGCTGTTTTTAATTCAGCAACTGCTGTTTCAATAGTAGCTTTTTTGTCTTCAGGTAATTTATCGCCATACTCTTTTAGTTGTTTTTCTGTTTGGAAAACTAAACTATCAGCTGCGTTAATTTTATCTGCTTCTTCTTTAACTGTTCTGTCTGATTCGGCATTAGCTTCAGCTTCAGCTTTCATACGTTTGATATCGTCATCGCTTAATCCGCTGCTGGCTTCAATACGTATTTTTTGTTCTTTACCTGTTCCTTTATCTTTAGCACTTACGTGTAATATTCCATTAGCATCAATATCAAATGATACTTCTACTTGTGGCACACCACGTGGTGCTGGAGGAATACTATCCAAATGGAAACGACCTAATGTTCTATTATCACGAGCCATAGAACGCTCACCTTGTAAAATGTGAATTTCTACACTTGGTTGGTTATCGCTAGCTGTGCTAAAAGTTTCGCTACGTTTAGTTGGAATAGTTGTATTCGACTCAATTAATTTGGTCATTACACCACCCATTGTTTCAATACCTAACGAAAGAGGAGTAACATCTAAAAGCAACACATCTTTTACTTCACCTGTCATTACACCACCTTGAATGGCAGCACCCAAAGCTACTACTTCATCTGGGTTTACACCTTTTGATGGAGCTTTACCAAAAAAGGCTTCAACTGCAGCTTGAATTGCAGGAATACGAGTAGATCCTCCAACTAAAATAATTTCATCAATTTGACTTGTTGTTAAACCTGCATTTTGCAAAGCAGTTTTACAAGGTTCGATGGTACGCTTAATTAATGAATCTGCTAATTGCTCAAATTTTGCACGGGTTAATGTTTTAACCAAATGTTTAGGAATTCCATCAACAGGAATAATATATGGCAAGTTAATTTCGGTTTGGGTTGAGCTCGAAAGTTCAATCTTAGCTTTTTCAGCTGATTCTTTCAAACGTTGCAAAGCCATTGGGTCTTTACGCAAGTCAATACCTTCATCACCTTTAAATTCGTCAGCCAACCAGTCAATAATTACTTGGTCAAAATCATCACCACCTAAATGGGTATCACCATCAGTTGATTTTACTTCAAATACACCATCACCTAATTCCAATACCGATACATCATGTGTTCCACCACCACAGTCAAACACCACAATTTTTTGATCAATACCTTTTTTATCCATACCGTAAGCTAAAGCTGCAGCGGTTGGCTCGTTGATAATACGTTTTACAGTTAAACCAGCAATTTCTCCAGCTTCTTTGGTTGCTTGGCGTTGTGCATCATTAAAGTAAGCCGGCACAGTAATTACAGCATCTTTTACTTCGTAGCCTAAATAATCTTCAGCTGTTTTTTTCATTTTTTGCAAAATGATAGCTGAAATTTCTTGAGCTGTATACATACGACCATCAATGTTTACACGTGGCGTATTGTTTTCACCTTTTTCTACCGAATAAGGTACACGAGATACTTCTCCTTCAATTTCGTTGAAGGTATGTCCCATAAAACGTTTGATTGAATAAATTGTATTGCGGGGATTGGTTACTGCTTGGCGTTTTGCAGGATCTCCAATTTTACGTTCACCATCTTTTAAAAATGCTACTATAGAAGGGGTCGTTCTACGACCTTCACTGTTTGCAATGACTACTGCTTCGTTACCTTCCATTACGGATACACAGGAGTTAGTGGTTCCTAAGTCGATTCCAATAATTTTACTCATAATCTTGTTGTTTGATAAATTGTTAATTGCATTTTGGTTATCAATGACAGTGCCAACCATTTAATTGGCAGATTTGAGCGAAATTATGGCATATCTACTCCTTTATACTGAAGCTTAACAGGGAAAATATGTCAGTTTGTAAGGTGTTATTATTCTATAAACTTCAGGTCTTTGCCTAAGTTGAGTTGTTGCCTTAAGAGTTCTTTTTGAGGAAGGATGGTTCCAGTGCCTGTAGGTTGTGGGTTGTTCCAAGCATCAAGATTACTGGCAGTAATAGCTTGAATATTGGGCGTGCCTTTTTCGCTGCGGCTCGAAAATATACCTAGACCACCTGATATATTGGTGTATTCAATAGATTTTTGAACGATTGAAATACTGGGTTGACTTACTTGTATTAAATCAATCAATTCTTTTCCAGCACCAATATTGGTAAAATCAAGGCCAATTATTCGTCTTTGTATGCCTGTTTTTACAGGTATTAAGCTGCGTATGGCATTTGTAAAAGTAACAGACAAAATGGAATAGTTTCCATTGGTAGAGTATGGCTCAACAACATTGTATAACGCTTGCAATGTATCTGCAGCACTGGGGTTTCCTGTAGGAAATTCGGCATAGGTTAAATATAAAAAAGCCCCATTGCTGGCACTTCCTGCACTTATATTTGTTGTAACAATAATCCGACTAGAGGCTAACTGAAACCTGGTTGTAGCAGCTGAAATAGCTGTGGGGCCAATTGCAGTTGTTGTCCCTAAATAGGTATTACCCGTTTTAGGGCTAAATATTTCTAAAGTATAACTTTTATTAGCAGTAATAGGCAAATTGCCTTTGTATAAATAATGGATTCCATTCGAAAAATAACCTGTCTCTTTTGGAATTTCGGTCGTTCGGTAAAAGGGTGTAGAAACTCCTCCTGATTTAACGGTAACTACTATTGTATCAAAATATAATGAGTCGGTATACTGAGCACCTTGCTGGGTTGTTTGGCTTATCGAATTTTGATATGCTTTTTGAATACGTATATATTGAGTTGATGTATTGGGGTCTAAAAAACCATAAACAACCGGAATTTCTCTCCAAGGGGCATTTATATCAATATCATTTTTACAGCTATACAAGGATGAAAGAAGTAATATAGCAAGTAGTAGTTGGGTCTTATTCATTTGGTTGCAAATATATGGTATATGCTTATATGCATCAAGTGCTGTTTTAAGCTAATTAGGTTGCTTTGTGTTCCTCAAAGGTTTGTATACCTTTGACTCTAAATAGGAGTTTATGAGTACATACAAAGAAGTAAAAAAAATAACAACGCATACATTGTTAGAAATGAAGATACGTGGCGAAAAAATTTCGATGCTTACGGCTTATGATTATTCGATGGCGCGCATTTATGATGATGCTAAAATTGATGTGCTTTTAGTGGGTGATTCGGCAAGTAATGTGATGCATGGTTACGAAACAACATTGCCTATTACATTGGATCAAATGATTTCGCATGCAGCATCTGTTACCCGAGCTGTAAAACGTAGTTTGGTTGTTGTGGATTTGCCTTTTGGTTCCTATCAAGGAAATTCGAAAGAGGCTCTGGTATCATCAATTCGCATTATGAAAGAAGCCGAAGCACATGCCATAAAATTAGAAGGTGGTGAGGAAGTAGTTGAATCTATTAAACGCATACTTACTGCTGGCATTCCTGTTATGGGTCATTTGGGATTAACGCCTCAAAGTATTTATAAATTTGGCACTTATGAAGTACGAGCCAAAGAAGATGAAGAGGCACAAAAATTAATTCAAGATGCTACATTATTAGAAGCGGCTGGATGTTTTGCAATAGTACTCGAAAAAATCCCCTCAGCATTGGCCACCCAAGTTGCTCAAACAGTTAAAATTCCTATAATTGGTATTGGTGCTGGTTCGGGTGTTGATGGACAGGTATTGGTAAGCCACGATATGTTGGGTATTAACAAAGAGTTTTCACCTAAATTTTTGAGAAGGTATTTAAATTTATATGATGAAATTAAGATTGCTGTTGAACAGTATGTGGCAGATGTGAAAGCAGTTAATTTTCCGAATGAAAAAGAACAATATTAAATGGATGTGTTGATTAGCCTGCTTGAAAGTGTATGGATAGTCTTTATCTGCAAGCTTCTTTGCACTTTCGTTTAAACCATTTATTTATTAAATTATCCAATCAACTAATTTTTATATTAACACATCTTTACCATTGCACATCTTATACGAAGATAATCACTTGATTGCTGTACATAAAAAGTGCGGACAATCAGTGCAACCCGAAGAGGGTAAACCAACTTCACTTGAAGATGAGGTGAAGCAGTATATTAAAGTATCGAAAAATAAACCTGGGGATGTTTTTTTAGGTGTTATCCATCGATTGGATATGCCTGTGCAAGGCATAGTGCTGTTTGCCAAAACAAGTAAGGCTTTGGTGCGCATGAACGAAGCGTTTAAGCATCGTGATGTAAGTAAAATATATACTGCCGAAGTGATATCTGTTCCTACGGAGCATAAAGCAATGCTGACTCATTATTTGGTTAGAGATGATGTGAAAAGACTTACTAAAGCATACGATAAAGTAATGCCCAATAGCCAACAAGCACAACTGGAATATGAATTAATAAGTACAAAAGGAAAACATGCAGTGTTAAAAATTACGCTTCATACCGGCCGCAAACATCAAATTAGAGCGCAACTTGCCAAAAAAGGTTTTCCTATTGTGGGCGATGTAAAATATGGAGCTGCGGCACCTTTGCCCAATAGAGGTATTGCTTTGTGTGCAACACATCTTTCATTTGCCCACCCAATTAGCAAAGAAATGATAGTAATTGAAACGAGTTTTTAGAAAGTTTTTTGGAGCTAATTAAAATCTAACCAATTGCAAATAAGTCTGTAGATTCAGCTTACTATTTCACACAAAGACTCAAAGTAGCACAAAGTAAAAACAAGAAAACAATCAAGAAAATTATTTGTAAATATCTTTGAGTTCTACAGGTTTATCCGTTGATTTTTTGCGCATTTTCATGTTTAATACATCAACACCTACAGAGAATGCCATGGCAAAATAAACATATCCTTTAGGTACATGGTATCCTAAAGATTCTGCTCCAAGTAACATTCCAATCATCAATAAAAAGGCAAGAGCTAAGAGTTTAATACTTGGATGTTTGTCAATAAATTGTGCAATGGCTTGTGAGAAAAACAACATAATAATCATCGAGAAAACTACTGCCATTACCATTATGGGTAAGTCCTTGGCCAAACCTACAGCAGTAATAATAGAGTCAAATGAAAATACAATATCAATGAGGATAACCTGAAACACTACATTCCAAAAAGTAGGTTTTACTTTTGAACTTGTTTCATGCGTATCGGCTTCCAATAATTCAAATATTTCAAGAGTGCTTTTGTAAATTAAAAACAAACCACCAGCCATTAAAATAATGTCTCTCCAGCTTATACCATGATCGAAAAGTGTAACAATCGGATCAACCATATCATTTACAATATGGCTAATAAAAGCTAATAAGATGATACGGATAAATAAGGCTAAAAAAAGCCCGATTTGGCGAGCTTTGTTTTGGTTAACTTTATCTAGTTTGGAAGTAACCAATGATATAAAAATAACATTATCGATTCCAAGAACAATTTCCATTACGGTAAGGGTAATCAAAGATAACCAAGCTTCGGGATGAGAGAAAAGTTCAAACATGCTAGATAAAATATAGGCCTCAAATATAAGCTAAGGTTTTATAAATTATAACTCTTTACAGCTGATTGTGTAAATTTATATAGCAACGTATTTAAAAATGAAGGATTAACCTAACATCCACAAAATTGGCAGTTAACTGGTGTATTTTAAAGTTAATCCCTAAACCAATATGTTGTTGGGGATAATAAGCAAAACCCCAGCGGTGATACCAAGGTGCTAAATAGGCTTTGTGGATATCCATTAAATAGATGCCAAGTTGTTGGCTAAAAACGACTCTTCCAAACAAAAATTCATGTCCGGCAAAGCCCGAAACCAACCAAGGAGAAACGTTAGCATTACCTATACGTTTGGCTTCTGCTTGAAACAATTGATCGTTTGCAATCTCAGTACCTATAGAAAATCCATGAAGCAATCCTCTTCTCATTAATTGAGCTGATAAACCGGCTATTCTAAAATTCCTAGCCGTTACCGTATCTCGTTTCGGATTGCTATAAAAAGAGGTTAGTTCAACATGGAAGCGCGGTTTTTGGAAACGATTTGGAGGCAACCAAATTGTTTCTTTTTTTGAAGTAAGTTTATATTCTATACCCAAACCTGTTGTGTACCAGTTTACGCCACTATTGGGTTTTACCATACCGCCATTTGAAATATGTTGAAAT
Organism: Bacteroidia bacterium; assembly: GCA_044353855.1. Taxonomy (GTDB): domain Bacteria; phylum Bacteroidota; class Bacteroidia; order UKL13-3; family UKL13-3; genus UKL13-3. The sequence continues at coordinate 306,018 of JBILBF010000002.1, read as the reverse complement.
TGTAATCCATAATTCAGCATTAACTTTTTTGAAACTTGGTATTTTGCATGCAAACCTAAAGAAACATATAAGTTAAAGTGAGTACCGTAACTCACATTTTCATAATTATTGGGTTTATTGTAAGGGTTGGTTCCGTATGCAATTCCTGCTGTTGGAGTAAAACCTATGATCCAATTTTTACTCAATGATACAGTAGGTTGTAAATAATAAGCCAACGCAACCATTTTGCCTAAAAAGGGTAACTTAAAATCGGTATAATTAAACACAAATCCTTTTTGCAAGTGCAAATGGTAAAGCGAAGTAAAAGCAGAATCAAGCAGGGTAGAACCATACCTTAATTGTATAGTATATGGTTTAGCATCACCAGTATTTTCAACTGTTTCTGAATGCGCATATACTTTCCCCAGTTGAAAATCTGCTGTTAAACTTTTATAGTTTTGGCCAAATAATGAGTAGTCGGATACTCCTAAGAGCAATAATAAACCACATACATAAGTTACCCATTTAAACAACATATAAACAATAGTACTAAAGCATTTACGTATTTCCGAAGGAATACATTAAATTCTACTGAAGAGAAATAATATTTTTTAAACAAAAAACGCCACTCAATTTAATAAGCAGCGATTATATTTAATTTCGAAATTCATTATTCATCCTTTTTAAAACCGATTCTTTTTCTAGGTTCAATTGTTGGAGTGAGAAGTTGTTTAAGGGCTTCAAATATGTATTGAATATCTTCTTCGTGTTTTTGGTGTTTCGAGTCTTGCTTAAGCAAGTTTTTCTCAATCTGTTCTATCTTCAGCAATAACCCCTTATTGTGAAGCAGCGTCTCTCGCATGCGTGTGAAAATTCTGATAATGTGGATATTTACTTCAATTGCAGTCTCGCTGTTAAGCACACTTGAAAGCATGGCAACTCCTTGTTCTGTGAAAACTGAGGGTGGTTTTCTAAGTCCCATTTTTTCTTTATTGGATATCACAATTTGTGATTTCCAATTGGTGAGTTCATCTGATGTCAGGGTAAACATGAAGTCAGGAGGGAATCGTTTTTCGTTCCTTTTTATAGCTTGGTTTAAAATCCGGGTTTCAACTCCGTACATTAATGCCAAGTCTCTATCAAGCATTACTCGTTTGCCTCTTATAAGGTAGATTTTACTTATTACTATTTCTTCTGTGATTTCAATGGGGTTATTCATATTTCATAAGGTTTAATCAAATATAAACAAAAAACGCCACTCAAATCATTGAGTAGCGTTCGTATTTAATTTCGTCCCGCTAGCTATCGGGATTACTTTTAAATCAAATTCATCAACACATCTGGAAACAATCCAATCATCAAACTCATCAATACGCAAAATACAGCCACCATTATATATACTGGCGAAACTTCTATTTCGGTATCGTTGCCCTCTTTGGTATACATGGCCAAAACTACTTTAAGGTAATAATACGCTCCAATCATAGAAGCAATAATAGCGATGAGGGTTACATACATATGTCCGCTTTGGATGGCTTTGCTAAAAATATAATACTTGCCTAAAAAGCCTGCAAATGGAGGTATTCCTGCCAATGATAACATGCTCATGGTTAGCAATGCTGCTAGCAAAGGATTCTTTTTCCCCAAACCATTAAAGGCATCAATACCTTCGTTTTGCATGGCATGAAATACTGGAATGGCAATAGCAAATGCACCTATGGTTGCAAAAGCATAACCAGCAGAATAATAAAATAGGGCAGAGGCACTACCAACATATAAACTTATAATACCTAATAGCATATACCCTGCATGTGAAATGCCTGAATACGCCATTAATCGTTTGAAGTTTGTTTGGTGTAAAGCAGTAAAATTTCCTATTGCTAGTGAAGCTACAGCTGCAATAATTAATGTATCGTTTGCATAGGTTAAGGTTCCAATAAAACAAGTTGCAAACAAACGGTATAACGCACCAAAAGCTGCAATTTTTACCAAGGTGCTCATAAATGCGGTAATCAATGCTGGTGAACCTTCATATACATCAGGACTCCAAAAGTGAAAGGGTGCAGCAGCAACCTTAAATAACATGGCCACCAACATCAACATCATGCCAATATAAAACAATGGGCTAATCGTATTGGCATCATGGTTCATTACATACATTCCAATTTTTTCGAGGTTAAAACTATTGGTTACACCAAAAATTAACGCAATACCAAACAATAAAAAACCAGATGCAAATGCACCCATCAAAAAGTATTTAAAGCCCGCTTCGTTTGATTTGGTATCGAAACGTTTGCTGCCAGCCATAATGTATAATGAGATAGAAAGTATTTCAATGCCCAAAAATAACATGGCCATATTTGAAAATGACAGCATAATTAATGCACCACAAAGTGTAAAAATAAGGATAGCTAAATAGTCGCTGATATGGTGTAATTCGTTTTTGTAATAATCGGCAGAAAGAACAAAAATGAGCAAGCCAATAATAAGAACGAGGGCACTAAAGGCTACCGAAAAATGATCAATGCGAACCATGTCGTTGTAAAACGAACCACCTTGATTCCATTCCATAAAGTTTACACCAAAAATGGCGGTAATACCAATGATTACAGCAGGTATTAAAAATTTACGCAGGTTTATTATTTCGGCTAATAAGCAAAACAACCCAAGGCACGATGTATATATTAATGTATTCATTTTCTACTGTTTTCTATTGCCACTGATTAGCACTGACTATTTTTTTAAATTTAAGTACACAGAATCTTTTGTAATTTTATTAATCAACTTTTTCCAATTATTCTGCGCTAATCTGTGGCTATTGTGTTTATTTTATGATTGATTTATCTAATATGATTTGCAAAGCTGGTTCGGCCATGTCAAAAATGGGTTTCGGGTAAATCCCCAATACAATTATTACAGCTGCAATTACACCCAATACCACTTTTTCGTTCCACATTAAATCAGGGAAAGTGGTTATGTTTTCGCTTACGTTGCCAAGCATTACTCGTTGAAACATACGCAACATATACACGGCTCCCAAAATGATGGTAAGGCCTGCACATACAGATAACCATGTATTGTATTCGTAAACACCAAATAGCAATAAAAACTCCCCAATAAATCCGTTGGTTAAGGGTAATGCTACACTTCCTAATACTACGATCATAAATAAAGTATTAAATTTTGGTGCTAGGTTTCGGATGCCTCCAAGCGAATCAATGTTTAATGTATTGGTGCGGTTTAAAATAATATCGGCACAAAAGAATAGTCCAACTGCGTTTACACCATGTGCTAACATTTGCACCACACTGCCTTGAAATCCTTGCATGTTTAATGCAAATATGCCGGCTGAAATTAAACCTACGTGAGCAACAGATGAGTATGCTAATAATTTTTTAAGGTCTTTTTGCATAATGGCAATTACTGAGGCATACACAATTCCAATTACGCACAAGGTTATAGCTAATGGTCCCCACTCAGCTACACCTGCAGGAAGTATAGGTAACAACCAACGCAATAAACTATAGGTTCCCATTTTAAGCATAATACCCGAAAGCAACATGGTTCCTTGTGTTGGAGCTTCTTTATAAGTATCGGCTTGCCATGTGTGGAATGGTACTATAGGAATTTTGATAGCAAAGGCTAAAAAGAAGGTCCAAAATAACCAACCTTGTTTGCAGGTACATACTGCATGGTTGTATAAATCTCTGATATCAAATGATTGGTTGGGATTGTACCAATACAATAGGATAAATCCGAAGAGCATTAATAAACTTCCGGCTAATGTGTAAATGAAAAACTTTAACGTAACTGGAACACGATTGGGTCCACCCCAGCGCAAGGCGATAAAATAAATTGGAATTAGAGCCAATTCCCAAAAGATATAATACAACATGCCATCCATGGCCATAAACACTCCGTTGAGTGCAAATTGCATAAGAAGAATGAGCGAAAAATATCCTGCGGCACGTTCTATGGTTCTATTAAATGCACTTAACACAATTAAAGGAGTGAGGAAGTTCGTTAATGCAATCATCAATAAACTTAATCCATCAACACCTAAATGAATGCTGATTTTTGGATTGCTAATCCACTCTTGAAAAAAGTAAAAAGCCTCGGCACCGTGTTGTTTAAATATATAATAAGCAAAAGCAGTAATGCCTAATTGCACAACAGCTAAAAGCAATGCTAATTTAGCGGCAAACTTGTTGCCACTAGCTAATACTAGCAACGAAGCCAGTAATGGAAAACCTAAAAGAAGTAATGTTATCATCATGTTTATGCAAGCAACCTAATTACAAATAATACAACCATACTTAAAACCATAGCAAAAATATAAAATCCGGTATTGCCTGTTTGCAGCAAACGCAATATTCTACCAGTAAAACCAACAATCCACGCCACACAATTTACAGCTAAATCTATAATCAATTTATCGACCAATACCATCACCAAATCCGATAAAACCAACATAGGCTTCACAATTACCTTATCGTAAAATTCGTCTACATAAAATTTATTAGAAACCCATTTTGGGAAACCCGTTAAGGTAGCTTCATCTGCTGGCTGTTCTGCTTTTGTTACATATTTTTGGTATGCATATACAATAGAAGCAATTGCAGCTAATCCTGCAACACTCATCAATATAATTTCAGTTGAATGCGATACTGCTTCATGTGCATGCAAAAATGTTTTTGAGGGTTCGGTAACAGAAGAGAGGTAAGTAGCAAATAAATGTGTAGCATGAAATACTGCCGGCAAACCTAATATACCTCCCACAATGGAAAGCAAACACAAAATAATTAATGGAATGGTAATGGTTAATGGCGATTCGTGAATGTGTTTTTTTGTTTCATCGCTACCGCGGAAGTTTCCATAGAATGTTAAATATACCAAACGGAACATATAAAATGCAGTCATCATAGAGCTGATAGAAAGTACTGCCCAAATTAGTTTATTGGATTCGAATGCGTGGGCTAAAATTTCATCTTTAGAGAAGAAACCTGATAGAAGTGGAAAGCCAGAAATTGCTAATGAAGCTATAATGAATGTTAAGTAGGTAATGGGTATCAATTTTTTGAGTCCACCCATTTTGCGAATATCTTGTTCGCCATGCAACGCATGAATGATGCTACCCGAACCTAAGAACAAACAAGCTTTAAAAAATGCATGCGTAACTACATGAAACATTCCACTTTCAAAAGCACCTAATCCCAATGCTGCAAACATTAAACCCAATTGTGAAACTGTAGAGTAGGCCAATACTTTCTTAATATCGTTTTGCATTAAACCAATTACAGCTGCAAAAACTGAAGTGACAACACCCACAACTAAAATGACATCAAGTGTATGAGGAGCCATGGCAAATAATACATTGGACCGAACCACCATATAAATACCTGCTGTAACCATCGTTGCAGCATGTATTAATGCCGAAACAGGAGTGGGACCAGCCATTGCATCGGGCAACCAAGTGTATAATGGCAACTGTGCCGATTTACCCATTGCGCCTACAAACAATAAAAGGGTGATTGAAACTAATAATATATTATTGGGTGTCAACAATGCTGCTTGTTCGGCAACGGCTTTATATTCCAATGTTCCAAAGTTGAACAGGATAAAAAACATACCCAATAAAAAACCTAAGTCACCAATACGGTTCATTACAAATGCTTTTTTAGCAGCATTGTTGTAGGCATCGTTTTTAAACCAAAAGCCAATTAACAAATAAGAACATAACCCAACACCTTCCCAACCAATAAACATCACTAAATAGTTGCTACCCATTACCAACACCAACATAAAAAAGATAAATAAGTTAAGGTAGGTGAAGAAGCGGGTAAATCCTCCGTCATCGTGCATGTAACCAATAGAGTATAGGTGAATCAGAAATCCAATTCCAGTTATCACCAACAGCATCACAACTGTTAAAGGATCAATTAAAAAGGAAAAGCCAATACTTACTTTTGAAAATGCTATCCATTGAAAAAGTTCTATTGTAATAGCATTGCCAGCATCCAAATTCATAAACACATATAGCGTTGTGATGAACGAGGCAAGTATGGAGGCCGTTGCTATCCAACCTGTAAGTGCTTTGGGTAAATATTTACCAAATAATCCATTGATTAAGAAACCAATTAATGGAAACAACGGAATAAGTATTCCGGGTAAAATAAATAATGAATCTTGTAATAGTTGTTCAGTCACGTTTGTTTAATTTTATGTTTAGCTAGTTGGCTTTTATTATCGTTTATTTTATTGCTACTGATTGTTTTTATCAATTAATCAGTGCTCATCAGTGGCATTTCATTTCGAATTTCGGATGATGATATTCGAATTTTATTCTTTTGATTATCCTTTCAATTTACTCAATACATCAATATCAGTACTCATTATATTTCGGTATATGCTTACTAATAAAGCTAAGCCTACAGCCACTTCAGCAGCTGCCACCACCATTATAAAAAATACAAAAACTTGTCCATCTGAGTTGCCACTGTATGCCGAAAACGAAACCAATAATAGGTTTACAGCATTAAGCATTAACTCTACACACATCAGAATAATAATGGCGTTTCTGCGGAATAATACTCCAATAACACCGATGCAAAACAAGAACGTACTTAATAATAAATACCAATTTTGCGGAATTGCTTGTAACGTTATTTCTCCCATGTTTATAATTTTATTTTTTTGTAATGATTGTCACATCTTTTTTCGTTGTGATGATCATATCAGTTTTGTTTTAGTCAGTTATAAGTATTAAGAACTACACATCAATTTTTTTCTTTTTTTGCTAATACCACAGCTCCTATCATGGATGATAAAAATAATACAGATGATATTTCAAAAGGCAGAACAAAATCAGTAAATAACTTCATTCCGATATTTTGTACCAATCCAATTTCTGTTTTCATAGGTTGTGAATAGGTTCCTAAATCTGCAGAGCGCATAGCAGCTATTAATGTTAAAAATAAAATACCACCAGCTGTTACTGCAGCGAATTTTATCCAATTTATTTTGTGTTGTTCTGTTTCTTTATTCATATTAAGTAGCATGACTACAAATAGGAATAAAACCATTATGGCTCCAGCATAAACTATAATATGTACGATGGCTAAAAACTGCGCATTGAGCATTATATAATGGCCAGCAATGGTAAAAAAACATACCACTAACCACAATACGCTATACATGGGTACACGTGAAAACACCACAAATAATGCACTTATAATAGAGAGGAATGATAATAGGTAAAATAAGTATTGGCTCATGTTATTCGATTACGGTATAAATTTGTCAAGTTTAATGTTGTGTGTTGAAATAGTAAATGAATTAACTAAACTCATATTTCTTTTTGCGTTTGCTAATATCTATTCTGTCTTCTAATGCAACACCTTCGGTCAGTTTATCTTTGCCATAAATAAAACTACTGCGGGTGTACTTTGAGTCTATTAAACGATCGGTTAAATAAATGGCGTCTTTAGGACAAGCTTCTTCACATAAACCACAGAAGATACAACGCAACATATTGATTTCGTATTTAGCTGCATATTTCTCTTCACGGTATAAATGTTCTTCTCCTTTTTGACGTTCGGCAGCTTCCATCGTAATGGCTTCTGCTGGGCAACTAACAGCACACAAACCACAAGCAGTACAATTTTCAGCTCCTTTGTCATCTCGTTTAAGTACATGCACACCACGGTAAACCGAACTCATTTCACGGGTTTCCTCAGGATACTTTACGGTTGCTGCTTTTTTAAACATATGTTTAAACGTTATTGCCATTCCTCCAAATATGGCAGGTAAGTATAGCTTTTCAGCCCAACTCATTTCCTTTTTTACAACAACTTTTGATCTATTGGTTAATTGCATATTCTTCTTTAGTTAACAGGTTTCACTTAGCACTATTTTATTTAACAAAAGTTATCCAAGCGCCAGTAGCAAGTATGTTTAAAATAGATACCGGAATTAATATTTGCCATCCTAATTTCATTAATTGATCGTATCGAAAGCGTGGAACCGTCCACCTAATCCACATAAAAAAGAAAATGAAGAAAAACGTTTTGGCAAATAATACAGCAATGCTTACAACAGCAGCGATGTTTTGAGGTAATTCCAAACTATCCAAGCCAGGGAAATGATATCCCCCAAAATACAAGCAAGAAATTACAGCCGAAGAAATAAACATACTTACATATTCGGCAAATAAATACAACCCTAATTTCATGGAACTAAATTCAGTGTGGTAACCACCAATTAATTCTGTTTCACATTCAGCCAAATCAAATGGAGCACGATTGGCTTCGGCAAATGCACAGATTAAAAATATTAAAAATCCAAGAGGCTGAGAAAATACATTCCAATGACCAAATTGCTGTCCGTCTACTATTTCACGTAAGCTTAATGAATTTGTAGAAAGGATTATTGCTACGATTGACATTCCCATAGCTAATTCATAACTCACCATTTGCGAGGCAGCACGAATAGCACCCAAGAGTGAGTATTTATTGTTGGATGCCCAACCTCCAATCATTATACCATAAACGCCAATACTAGCAATAGCCATAATGTATAAAATACCAATATTAATATCGGCTACTTGCATGGTAAATTCTACTCCACCAATATCAAATGATTTTCCCCAAGGAATAACAGCACTCATCATTAATGCGGTAAGCATAAAAATGCAAGGACCTAAAATAAATAGTACCCGATCAGAGGCATTGGGAATAATTTCTTCTTTGGTAAATAATTTTACACCATCAGCAATTGGTTGAAGTAAACCAAATGGACCTGCTCTATCTGGTCCAATTCTATCTTGCATAAAAGCAGCAACTTTACGTTCGGCATAAGTGCTATAAGCTGCAATACCCAAACTCACTAAAAAGATGATGAATATTAATATCGTTTTAAAAAGGATGGCGATAATCATGGTGTTACAATTGGATTTATTTCGTTCAACTTAAATTCATTTGGTTGCACCAATGTGCGAGTATAATGGTTTGCCGAAATAACAGAAGTATGATCAATTGCACTTGGACCTTCAATAGTCCAATCGCTGGTTTTCTTTTTATCAAAACGGCAAGTATTGCAAATAAATTCTTCTACTTCGCCCCATTGATCTTTACGTCCAGTTGTACGTAATACATCTTCGCCTTTGAACCATAACACAACTTTACCACTACACTTTTCGGTTTCACACTTGCGATGAGCATCTACAGGTTTGGTAAACCATACACGGCTTTTAAATCGGAATGTTTTATCTGTAAGTGCACCAACCGGGCATACATCAATCACATTACCCGAAAAATCATTTTCAATTGCTTGCTCTATGTAAGTAGAAATTTCAGAAACATCGCCACGGTTCATTACTCCATGTACACGGCCATCGGTAATTTGTTCGGCAACTTTTACGCATCGGTAGCAAAGAATACAACGTGTCATGTGCAGCTGAATTTTTTCGCCAATATTTATTTTGTCAAATGTTCTTCGTTCAAATTCATACCGTGTTTTTGCTGAGCCATGTTCATAGCTTAAATCTTGCAAATGGCATTCGCCTGCCTGATCGCAAATTGGGCAATCAAGAGGGTGGTTGGCTAATAAAAACTCTACTACACCTTTGCGAGCCTCAACAACTTTTTCGCTGGTTTTATTTCTCACTTCCATACCATCCATAACGGTGGTGCGGCAGCTTGCAACTAATTTGGGCATTGGGCGTGGATCTTTTTCTGATCCTTTACTTACCTCAACCAAACACGTGCGGCAATAACCACCACTGGTTTTGAGTTTACTGTAATAACACATTGCAGGTGGTGCAACTTCTTTACCAATTGCACGAGCAGCATTCAGTATGGTTGTCCCTTCTGCTACTTCTATTGTAATTCCATCTATGGTTACTTTTGCCATATCTATTTTTTTAGCCTCAGATTGCGTTTAGCGTTTTCGTTGGTTTGTTGTCTATTGTTATTTTTTAGCTGCAGATTACACAAATCTAATATTGAATAGTCTTTGGTTTATTTGTCACTTATTCACTCTCTTTTATTTGTGTTTCTATTTATTGATGTCCTTGAAGCAGTATTCAGTAATTTGCTGCAAATTTATATACTACTATAAGCCGCAGCCGGATCCATATTATGGGCATGGAAGTAATACTTCACATCCTTTATTTTATCACCATGTTTAACATGTTCTTCAAACTCAGCACGAAAATGGCGAATGGCACTTGCTACTGGCCATGCTGCTGCATCACCTAATGGGCAAATGGTATTTCCCTCAATTTTTGACTGAAGCTCCCATAACAAGTCAATGTCTTTCAGTGTACCGTGTCCATCAACAATTTTATGCAAAATCTTTTCCATCCAACCCGTTCCTTCTCTGCAAGGGCTGCATTGTCCACAACTTTCGTGGTGGTAAAAACGTGTTAAGTTCCATAAGTTTTTGGGAATGCTCACACTTTCGTCCATAACAATAAATCCACCAGAACCCAACATGGTTCCTGTAGCAAAACCACCATCAGCCAAACCTTCATAACTCATTAAACGGGGTTCGCCTGCAGCAGTTTTTAATATAAGTTCGGTTGGTAAAATAGGAACAGATGAACCTCCGGCAATTACCGCTTTCATTTTTTTTCCATTTAAAATGCCACCACAATATTCATCACTGTATATAAAATCTTCAACAGTAATACCCATTTCTATTTCATAAATACCAGGTTTGTTAATATGACCCGATGCGGAAATTAACTTAGTTCCCGTTGATTTTCCAATTCCCACTGCAGCATATGCATCTCCACCTTGGTTTACAATGGGAACAACTGCAGCAATTGTTTCTACATTATTTACTACTGTAGGGCAGCCATACAATCCAGCAATTGCAGGAAAAGGAGGTTTGATGCGAGGATTGCCACGTTTGCCTTCCAATGATTCCAATAAAGCTGTTTCTTCGCCACAGATATAAGCACCAGCACCTGGCTGAACGAATAAATCTAAATCATATCCCGAACCTTGAATGTTTTTACCTAACCAACCTGCAGCATAAGCTTCGGCAATGGCTTTTTCCAAAATGGCAATAATATAATAGTACTCGCCACGAACGTAAATATAAGAAGTGTTTGCACTCAATGCATAACTCGAGGTAATCATTCCCTCAATGAGTAAATGTGGTAGGCGCGACATTAAATAACGGTCCTTAAATGTTCCAGGTTCCGATTCATCTGCATTACACACTAAATAGCGTGCAACTCCTTCTGGCTTTGCCAAAAAACTCCATTTCATTCCTGTAGGAAAACCCGCACCACCACGACCACGAAGGCCTGATTTTTTCACTTCTTCAACCACGTCTTCGGGTTTCATGGTTTTTAATGCTTTTTCTGTAGAAGCATAACCACCCATTTTACGATATACTTCGTAACCCTGAATTCCTGGAACATTGATATGTTCTGTTAATAGTTTCTTTCCCATTTTAGGACTTTTTTATTGCCACTGATTGGCACATATTTTTTTATAAAAACACAAATTATCACAAATTCTATTTTTTGAATTTGTGTCTTATTGCCACTGATTTCAAAGAATCAAAATTTATTAGCGGCTAATAATCTTCAACTATTACAGTATCAAAATAGGTTGTACGTTTATTGTCTTTTTTTAAGGTTTCAATAAGTGTATCAACTTTTTCTAAAGTTAAATTTTCATAAAATTGAGCACCACACATTAACATTGGAGCAGTGCCGCATGAACCCAAGCATTCAACAGTTTTTAACGTAAACATACCATCGGATGATGTTTCTCCTTCTTTAATACCTAAGCGTTTTTCAATATGCTTAACTACATCCTCGGCACCTCGAATCCAGCAACTGCTCGTGCGGCAAACTTCCAATAAACATTTACCGACAGGTTTTAAGTTATACATACTATAAAACGAAGCTGTTTCATATACTTCAATGGGCTGGATATTTAATATGGAAGCTACTAAATCCATTACTTGCGGACTTAACCAACCATCAAACTCTGCTTGCGCAATATGCAATACAGGTAACAAAGCCGATTTTTGTTTTCCAGCAGGGTATCGCGCCAAGATTTGTTGAATCGTGGCCATTGCTTCTGCGTTAAATGTTATTTCTGTACTCATTCTTTCAGTTTTCTGTTTTGGTTTGCAGTTTTCTGTTCATTGTCTTTTGGGAATTGTTGCCCGCAGATTTAGCAGATACTCGCAGAAAATTCCTTATTCTTTAATTCCGCATTTTTTTCACTTCTAATTCCCACTTATTAAGCATCCAATTCACCTGCAATTACATTCATGCTGCTCATGGTTAATATGGCATCACTTAGCATTTGTCCTTTTATCATTTCGGGGTAAGCTTGGTAATAAATAAAGCATGGTCTGCGGAAATGCAAACGGTATGCTGCTCGTCCACCATCGCTTACCAAATAAAATCCTAATTCGCCATTACCACCTTCCACACTATGGTATACTTCACCTTTAGGCACATCCGTTTCGCCCATCACAATTTTAAAATGCCAAATCAATGATTCCATGCTTTTGTATACGTCTTCTTTTTGAGGTAAATAAAATTCAGGCACTTCTGCAAAATATTTTCCTTGAGGCATATTATCCAACGCTTGTTGAATAATTTTCATCGACTCCCACATTTCTTCTTGTCGAACTCGGAAACGATCATATGTATCGCCACCGGTTCCAACAGGAATCGAAAAATCAAAATCTTGATATGAGCTGTAAGGATTCATCAAACGCACATCATAATCAACACCTGCAGCACGTAAATTGGGGCCAGTAAATCCATATGATAATGCCTTTTCAGCTGTGATTCCACCAACACCCACAATTCTGTCCATAAAAATTCGGTTGCGTTCCAATAAGGATGTAAATTCTTTTAATGCTTTAGGGAAATCGCGTAAAAATTCTTTTATTTTTTTATAAACCTCATCATTAAAATCACGCTCCAAACCGCCAATGCGACCAATATTTGTAGTTAACCGTGCGCCACATATTTGTTCGTAAATATCATAAATTTTTTCGCGCCATTGAAACATATAGGTAAAGCCAGTAAGCGCTCCGGTATCTGCACCTATAATGGTATTGCACACAATATGATCAGCAATCCGGGCTAATTCCATAATAATTACACGCATGTATTGCGCGCGTTTAGGAATTTCGGCACCTATTAATTTTTCAACTGTCATATGCCATCCCATATTGTTGATGGGCGATGAACAGTAGTTCATTCGATCAGTTAACGGAGTAACTTGGTAAAACGGACGGTGTTCAGCAATTTTTTCAAATGCTCGGTGGATGTATCCAATTGTTTGCTCAGTATCTTTTATAATTTCACCATCCATTTTAAGCACATTTTGGAAAATGCCATGTGTTGCAGGATGTGTAGGCCCAAGATTTAAAATGGTATAATCATCCTCAGTGCTTTGGTTAGCAAGTGTGGAGTGGTGTTCTGTAGGTAATGCCACAGATTCGTTTTCAGTTTTTATTTCGGTAATGTTGCTCATGGGTTTGTATTATTACCTTCCAAAATATTGATCTTCTTTATCTGTTCGGGTTCCATCTTCTAATGGAAACTCTTTGCGCATTGGGAAATAATCCATTTCGTCTACATTCAAAATTCTTCGTAAATCTGGGTGTCCATCAAATATAATTCCATAAAAATCAAACGTTTCGCGCTCTTGCCAATTGGCTGCAGGGAATACAGATGTAATGGTTGAAATAGTTGGATTTTCTATGGGTACAAAACATTTGATACGCAAGCGTAAGTTATTCGTTAAGCTATGCAAATGGTATATTATTCCGAGTTCGGCACCTTTAGCTTCCGGAAAATGAATACCACATACATCCGTTAAAAACTGAAATTTGAATTCGGGGTCATTGTATAACCACTGAAGAACAGCTACAATTTTATCTTTGTGCAATACAATAGTAGCTAATTCATAGGGGGTAGATTCACTGTAAATATATTCGCCAAATTGGGCGCGTATTCTACTTAATAATTGTTCGTTGGTAATTTCGCTCATGGTATTAGTCTATTCCGTATGATGCCAATAAAGCTTTGTATTCAGGTGTATTTCTGCGTCCACGGCTTTCGTTTTTAGCCAATTCCTGTAATTTTATTACTCCATCAATGATTTGTTCTGGTCGAGGAGGGCAACCTGGCACGTATACGTCAACAGGAATGATTTTGTCAATACCTTGAAGTACAGAGTAGGTATCAAATATGCCTCCGCTGCTGGCACAAGCTCCAATGGCAATCACCCAGCGGGGTTCTGCCATTTGTAAATAAACTTGTTTTAAAACAGGGCCCATTTTTTTAGCAATGGTACCTGCAACTAATAACACATCGGCTTGGCGAGGCGAAAAACTAATGCGCTCTGAACCAAAACGAGCTAAATCATAGTTTGAACCCATCGTTGCCATAAATTCGATACCACAGCAAGAAGTTGCAAATGGCAAAGGCCATAAAGAGTTTGCGCGAGCTAAACCAATCATCTTATCTAAAGAAGTTGCGAAAAAGCCTGGTCCTTCAATTCCTGCTGGTGCGGCTACTATTTGTATATCTGTCGACATTTTTTTTGATTGATTCTTATCTTGTTAAACCACTATGACTACTATTTAGTTTGAAATGATATTTTATAGAGAACATAGTCGATAACAACAAATTATTCCCATTTTAATCCACCTTTTTTGATGATGTAAAAAAAACCTAATAAAAGGGTTCCTGTAAAAAGCAACATTTCCATAAAACCAAAAGTTCCCAATTGTTTAAAATTGACCGCCCATGGATACATGAATATAACTTCAACATCAAATAGTACAAACAAAATGGCAATAAGAAAATATTTTATGGAAAAAGGAAGTCTTGCATTTCCCTGGCTATCAATGCCGCATTCAAAATTGGAAAGCTTTTTTTCGTTTTTTCGTTTTGGTCCTGCCCAATGTGATACAATCATAGTTGTAACAATAAAGCCCATTGCCACTAAAAATTGGATGAAGATAGCTATATAATCAATTGAGTTAGACATGCTGATTTTTTTTGTAAGCGTGCAAACTTACATAATTAATTGATTTTGCAATATGAAATTACCAACTGATTTATGTTGATTAAGACTTTGCAATTATTGGACTAAAACAGGTATAACTGTATTGGTTTTGAAGTAGTGTACATGTATTGCTTTATTTCGGGAAATGAATGTGGTTCCTTATGATTGATTTATCTCGACTTTTTTGAGTAAAAGATTGTTTCTTTCTATTGCATTTGGGTATAAAAAAAAGAGGCTGTGTGTGGTTACAGCCTCTTTTAAGTATCATAGAGTACAAATTATAATTTAAACGGAGCAATTGATTGTATATTTAATCCCAATCCTACAGAAGCAACATTGTATTGTCCAAATGTATAATCGCCATGAATGGTTAATACTGCAAGCTTTAACCGGAAACCAACATTGGCACGAAAACCTGAAATATTTCCTTCAATGTTAACAGGGTCAGAAATGTCGCTGATAACTGCTGCTTTTCCAAATGACGGTGAAGCTGGATTTGTTGCATCAGCTTGGTTATTAGGAACTGTTATAGGGTAATCACCCAATAAAGCAAGCGTAGTATTTGCTTGTTGGTATCCAACACCAAGGTAGGGCGTAAAAGGACCTAGTTTTTTAGAAATAATTAAATTGGTTGTCCAAGCGGTTGATTTGAACTCAGCTTTTTGATTGGTGTATTTTTTACCAGGATTGGGGTTGTAAATATTTGTGTCTTTATCAGGTTGGATGGAAGATGCACCTGTAAATCTTAAATCTGCATTTGCAGTAGTGTATCCAAACATTGCCGATAAATCAAAAGGTAAGTCTTTCATGACTGGAATCCATTGTTTAAAGTCGTGCTTCACAGCAAACCCAAAAAGGCCAATACCGATATCACCAGCACTCATTTTTGGCATAAATCTAACAGAAATATCTGTTCCTAAACCAACACCAACTGAAAGCTGAGCAGTTGGTACTGCAAATAAATTCACACCTAATCCTTGTGGTAATACAAAACTTGTTAAAACAGTATCATTACCGGTAAATGGACTTTTTTCTACTAAATTAACCTTGGGACCTGCTTTTGCATCTCCAAATATAGTAGGTGCGGTTGTTTCACCTGGATTTGCGGGTTGCAATTTTTGCAATCCAGTTAAACTATAGGTTAAATCTTCTGTTGGTGCAAACGTAATATTGCTAGACACAGTGATATCAAATCCTCCAATGCCATGTGGCTTAGCTGTTTGGTACCAACCACTATTGAGTCCTGCTCCAAATGATTTTAACAATGGACTCATATATCCATTCATCAACATATTCACATCTGCAGTACCAGCTTTAATTAATTGTGCTGCATCTCCTTGTGCCATTAGTTGCATTGTGCTAGCCGATATAGCAATAGCTAAGGTTAATTTTTTGAGTATTTGTTGTGAGTTTTTCATAAGTTTTTATTTTTGGTTCTCTCAAAAGTATCTGAAGTATTTACATTTTCAATGTTATTTTCTTAAAAATACGTAGAATGTTTTATGGTGCTTAATCGCTTCAGTTTCCTTAGCTGAATTGTGTATATTTGCAACTTTATAAAAAAAAACTGAACGCTTCAATTCATAAATCTTGTTGGTATCTTTTTTATTAAAGTATGTATGTTGAATGGTAAAACAAGTTTTAGTTTTTTTATATTCTTAGGAATTGGTTTATTGTTGGTTTTTTTATCAATTGGAAAACTAGATCTTGGACAACTTATATCTGTTATACAACAAGGACATTACACCATTGCAATACCCATTTTTGCCATATCAATTATTGGATATTGGTTTCGTTCACTACGGTGGAAAATAGTATTGGAATCCATGCACGAAACGCCCTCAACAAAACATCTTTTTGCAGCACTCAGTATGGGTTATGCAGTTAATTTTGCTACTCCACGATTAGGCGAAATAGTGAGGTGTGTTGTCTTAAACAAAACTGCTAAAGTGCCAATAGAAAAAGCCCTTATGAGCGTAGTTGTTGAAAGAGTGATTGATATTATATGTTTATTGGGGATTGTTTTTGTTGTTGCTAGTATTAATTACAATCAGTCTTCGTTGTTTTTTGACCAACAGATTTATTCGCCTTTGTATACAGTATTAATCCAAATTCCTTGGTTGTTGTTGCTTTTGATTGTATTGATTGTAGTGATTGTAGGTTATGTAGCAGTGCAAAAGATAAGCAACCCTAATCGGGTTGTGGTATTTATCAAACAATCAATTGAATCCTTTAAGCGTATTTTTTTTCTCAATCAACGACTTCTATTCTTGGTATATACGTTCGGCATTTGGAGTTGTTATTATTTAATGACCTATTTATGGTTTTTTACATTTCCCGAAACTGCAGTATTGGGGTTGAAAGAAGCACTGGTTATAATGGCTGTAGGTAGCATTGGAAGGTCGGTTCCTATTCAAGGAGGTGGGATGGGAGCTTACCATTTTTTAGTAAGCAATGCATTTGCCTTATTTGGAGTCTCACTATTAGTAGGTAATGCAATGGCAATTGTTATTCACGGTGCTCAAATGTTACTTACTATTGTATTGGGTTTTATATGTTGGATGTGGATGCTCTATTTTATCAAAAAACAAAAATGAAAAAACACTACGTTGCTATATTAACATTTTTATGTTTAGGTGCTCATGCACAAGTTACTCAAATAGGAAGTGATTCATTGCTAGATATTGGATGTTGGAATATTGAATGGTTTGGAGATGCAACAAATGGCCCTTCAGATGAACTGTTGCAATATACCAATGTGAAAAATCTACTTAACAATACAGATATTGATATTTGGGGATTAGCCGAAGTGTCAAACCCAACTACATTTACTTCGTTGTTAACTGAGATGGTCGAATATGAGGCTGTTGTGTCTAGGTTTTCTCAAACGCAAAAAACAGCTTTGATTTGGAAGAAGAATAAATTTGATGTGATTAATTCAGGAAATATTTTAACGGAATCAATATATAACTACGATTTTGCTGGAAGACCACCTTTAGAGGTAGTATTACGTTCAAAAGATACGATACAAACAGATACATTTTATTGTTATGTATTACATCTTAAAGCTAACACTGGAAACCAATCTGAAAAAGAAAGTTCTTATACCCGAAGAAAAAATGCTGCAGGTTTTTTGAAAACTTTTTTAGACCAAAATAGGAGCCAAAAAAAGGTAATAGTACTAGGTGATTGGAATGATGATTTGGATGAATCCATTGTGTCTGTTAATGGCAATTACCTTGTTTCTCCTTTTGCTAATTTTACATCAGATTCAAGCCGTTATTTTTATCCAAGTTTATGGCTTACCACTTCCAACAAACAATCTACGGTAAGTTATCCTAATATGATTGACCATCACTTAATTTCGTCTTCTTTAAAGGATTCTTTTTACATACAAAACTCTGCGTTGGTTATGACACAAACGGCATCACAAATTCCTAATTTTGGTAATTCAACAAGTGATCATTATCCTATACTTAGTAAGTATAATATGAAGCGAAAAACTAAACCTTTGCCAACAGGATTAGTAGAGTTGATGCCGAATTCCATTATTGTATTTCCAAATCCAGCTTCTCAAACAGTATCCATTCAATCCCTTTATCCTGTTTTAAAACTTATGTTATGTAGTTCAAACGGACAATTTATTGACGTAACAAACAAACATCAACAACTTGATGTATCAGCATTGCCTAATGGATTATATACCCTTTTGATAGATACAGAAAAAGGTAAAACAGTTCATCGATTATGGATTAACCATTAATCATTAATTAACGTATAAGCGTAATGGTTCCATTTTTATCAAATACCTGATTGGCGTTTCCTTTGCATGTTAACACATAATAATACACACCATTATCGGCATCAAATGCTTGTTTTGTCTTACCATCCCACCCTTCAAGTATATTATTCGTTTCAAATATTTTTAGCCCCCATCTGTTGTAAATCACAAAATGGGTTTCAATGATATGTTCATATTTTGGGAGTAAAACATCATTCAATCCATCGGCATTAGGAGAAAAAACATTTGAAACATCAACGGATGGTGGGCAGTTATTTTGCACAATGGTTTCAATACTATTTTTACACCCATTGTTATCGGTTACGGTTACATAAAAAGTTCCAAAATCAGTCACTTTAAATTGCGCATTTGAACTTCCGTCTTGCCATGTATAACGCTGATAAACTTCTTGAGGTTCAAGTACAAAGTTTAGATCACAAGTAAGAATAAATGTATCCATACTAATGTGTGGCAACTTGTTTTTTATCGTCACAATACTGTCTTTACTCAAGCACCCAAGTGTATCAATAGCACTTACCCAAAAGGTGTTTTCTGTTTGGGCATAATATGTTGGATCCGAACTTCCATCTTGCCATTTGTATGAAGTAAGGTTTTTCATAGGCGTAAGTAAAACCGAATCGTTTTCACAGAAATATGCTTTGGACGTATTAAATAATTTTATAGCCGGATAACTTGTTAGTTCTATACTATCCTTTGTTGAACACCCTTCATCATTTGTTACTTTTAAAATAAATAAACCAGGGTAATCAATGGTTGCAATTTTAGAATTTTGCCCATTGTTCCAATCATATTGTACTATTGTTCCGCTATCCTTTCCTTCAATATTAAAGGGCATTCCTAAGCAGATGATGGTGTCTTCAGGAAGTTTTAGGTAGGGTTGTTTCTTTTCAAAGAGCTCAATCGTGTCTGAACTAAAACAAATTCCTTTTTCAGTTCTTAACCAATATTTGCCAGGGGTTTTTATGCTAATAGAAGGTGTTGTTTCTCCGGTACTCCATAAATAGGAGTCCATTAAAAAACTTGTAGATGTTAGGAGTACTTCGCTATCAAAGCAATCTGTTTTATCAGCTCCAAAAGAAAAGGGGGTGTTAACTTGAGTCCTTAAATTTATGGCATCAGTAAAGGAACAATGATCACCATATGCTGTTACACTGTAACGACCATTATCCTGAATTAAAATGAAGGAACTTGTTTCTGTAGTATTCCATAGATAACGTTTTGCATAGGGCGAATAAGCGTCAAGTTTATAAACAGGATCAACACAAATAAAAGCATCATCACCCAAATTTATGTATGGGATTGAATCCATTAAAACAGTAAAACTATCCGTTGTAATACAGGCATCTTTAAGTTGCGTAACCCAATAGTTACCACCAGAAGCAATTTGAATAGCAGAAGTGTTTTGTCCTGTGTTCCAAACAAAAGAAGTTGATGTAGGGTCAGCAACTATATTGAGGTTTTGTTTACCACATACAATGGTATCTCCCTTTGTTTTTATAGCTCCTTTAAACGTTAGTTTAACACTGTCTCTGCTGATGCAAAGTCCATCGGTGATTTCGGCCCAATAGAGTGTGTTGTCTGTAGTTTTAATAATAGGTATAGTATCAAAAGTGCTCCATTTATATTTTGTAACACCCGTTTTTGTTGCGTTCAGAAATAACGAATTTTGCCTGCACAGGGTTGTGTCTGTTCTTAAAATTAAGGAGTCCAAAGTTGATACTTTTACAGAAACCGTATCATACCCTTTACAGCCATTATTATTGGCTTCTAAAATTATTTTTTCGGCATATTTTAATGAAAAAGAAGTGCCAGTACCTAGTTCAAAATTAATGGGTCCAACTTGTTTTATCCATGTGTAAGTATATCGGTTATCAATTGGTGTAGGACGTAATGTGAGTGTTTTTTTAAAGCAAACAGCTGTGTCATTTCCAAGAGAAAAAGAAGGTTTTGTAATAGATGAAACAATGACAGTATCAACAGCAGCACATTTACCATCTGATAGTTTTACCCAATAATGTCCAGAGTCTGTAATGTTAATAGTTGGAGTCGTTTCCCCCGTGCTCCATAAATAGTTTTTGGCTAAAACGTTTGTTGCATTGAGTGTGGTAAAAAAAGGTTTTGCAATACATCCTAGGTTGATATCACTTCCTAAAAAATTGGGCGGAATAGTAAAGGAAGGACAAGAGTCAACAAGTGTAACATCATCTATGAAATAATAAGAATTCATTATGCCAGCATCCCCTGGTAAATAAGTTAATGTAGCTGTATTAGCGGGTCCAAATCGACCTATTGTTACGTACTTTTCTGTTCCATTAGCGATAAAACTACCTGCTATTTTTGTCCAGTTTAAAGTATCTGTAATAAAAGAAGTTGAAACAATTTGAGGTGAAAGAATGAATGGACCATCATCTAATCGAGCTATTGGTGAGGCGGTAAAAGCTGCTCCAATATTGGCCGTAGGCCTTCTGTTGCTGATTATATTTGATAAACATACAAACATTTCGAAGTAATAATTTTTTCCATTGGTTAATTGTTGAGACAGCTCAATTTGTAAATATTCTCTAACTAAATCGGTATTCCCCAATGGTGGGGTAAAGGTATACGCAACAAAACCTGCATATGCATTTCCAGTTCGAGGTTGTTGGTACCCAAGGGTTGTTATGGGAGGTTTTACCCCTGAATTTTGTAAGGCACACGTATTAAAATAGTCTGTACTTCCTAAAGTAGGTTGACTCCATCCTGAAGCTAAATTTATTTGTGTATTTACACCCATAGCTGGTTGATATGGGCAGGTAGTGATGTTTTCAAAGCTAGCGTTTGGAATGATGTTTTGGGCATGCAACAATCCATGTAAGCCTAAAAGCAGACAGGTTATATATGTATAGGTAGTTAAGTAATTGGTCCGCATGTTTTATCCAAAAGTGGAATACTCCGACTAAATACTATTGTACTTTTAGCAAGGGTAAATTATGTTTTTTGGCTTCTAACTATTGACCAATATAGGATTTTTAAAATATTTCAGAAAAATCATGTTTTTTAAAAGTATGTTAGCAGTTCAATGCAAGTTACTTTTTTAGGAACAGGAACATCTCAAGGCGTGCCATTAATTGCCTGCCAATGTATCGTTTGCCAATCTGTAGATGGTAAAGATAAAAGATTACGCTCTTCCATTTTAGTTCAACATAATGGGTTAGATATTGTTGTGGATTCTGGTCCTGATTTTAGGCAACAAATGTTGCGTGTTGGAATCCAAAAATTAGATGCGCTTATTTTTACCCATGCACACAAAGATCATATTGCTGGTTTGGATGATATCAGAGGATTTAATTTTCGGAGCAAAAAAGCTGTAGATGTCTATTGTTCTGATAGTGTCGAAAAACAAATGCACACTGAATTTCATTATATTTTCTCGGAGTTTAAATATCCTGGAATACCTGATTTAACTATTCACCGCATTTATCCTGATGCTTGTTTTGATGTGCAGGGTTTGAGCATCGAGCCAATTGAAGTATTGCATTATAAATTACCTGTTATGGGTTTTAGGTTTAATAACTTTGTGTACATAACGGATGCGAATTATATATCTGCTGAATCGAAATTGAAAATGAAGGGTTGCCATACTCTTGTATTAAATGCATTGCGTATTGAACCTCATATTTCTCATTTCAGTTTGCAAGAAGCGCTTGCAATTATTGATGAAATAAAACCACAAAAAGCTTATCTTACCCATATCAGCCATCAGTTAGGATTACATGATGAAGTAAAAAAAATGCTTCCTCCTAATGTATTTTTAGCATATGATGAGCTTGTGATTGATTGTTAGTGTTATGAGTATTCCCTTTTCTCAACACCAACAATACCCAATTGTTTCGGCCCTTTCTCAAAAACTGAAGAGTGTGTTAACAGATGCAGTTTTACATGATGCATACACGTTGAGTAAAGAAGAATTGATATTGGTTTTTTGCACCAAACAATCACATTGGTTTACGTTTAAAATAATCATGCGTTATCAATCTTGTTTTTTGTTGTTCGATACTCACAAGCCCGAGAAAGCATCCAATGCTCAAACCTGTTTTGAAGCCATTTGTACAAAGAAGATTAATGCTGTCGTTCAACATATTGGAAATCGCTCTTTTGTGTTTCAATTTGATCACCACTTTCAATTGGTGTTTAAACTATATGATAGCTTAGTGAATGTGTTGCTGTTTAATGACCAACAGGTAGAGGCTGTTTTTAGAAAAAATATAGTGAATGATTGGGAACTAACATTGGATTCCTTTACGTCAAAAACAGTCGAAAATAAGGAGGTTTGCACTGATTATTTTATATACCAACGTACGCATCAACATCCTTTTTATGTTTCTACTTCCATTCAATTAGATACACTGATATTACAGTCTACTGATGTGTTAACTATACTGACAGAATTTAGCCGACTGTGTTTGAGTTATTATCATTTTACCACAACTAAGCAGCAATTGCTTAGCAACTATACTGCTGAAGCTAAAAAACTTGAAGGGATTCGATTAAAAAACGATCAAGCATTTTTACACCTACAATCAACTGTATCAAATGAAGAAATTGGGCATATTATAATGGCTAATTTGCAGCAAATTAAACCACAAATGACGGAGGCCGATTTGTATGATTTTTACAGAAATACACAGTTGATGGTAAAGCTAAAAAAAGAGTTAAATGCACAACAAAATGCGGCCTATTATTTCCGAAAGCATAAAAACAGTTCAACTGAACTTAATCTTTTGAGGCAAAAAAAAGAACTAGCAGAAACTCGGTTGAAGCAACTTTATACATCAATAAACAAGTTACAGCTTATTGAGAACCTAAAAGACCTAAAACCATATTTACCCAAAGCAGGTATTCAAAAACAAGTTGACATCCTTTTTAAACAATTTGAACATGAAGGTTTTCAAATTTGGGTTGGAAAAAGTGCAGCCAATAATGATGTTCTCACATTAAAACATTCGCATAAAAATGATATGTGGTTGCATGCTAAAGATGTAAGTGGTTCGCATGTATTGATAAAGTGGAAGCCCGGTAAAGATTTTTCAAACAATGTGCTCAAACGAGCTGCAGAGCTAGCCGCATATTATTCCAAATCAAAAGGAAGTACTTTGGTTCCTGTAAGTTATACGCTAAAAAAATTTGTTCGAAAACCTAAAGGAGCCTCGCCTGGTCAAGTTGTTATAGATAAAGAAGAAGTGATACTGGTAGAACCTAAAATGGTGTAAGGGTAAAAAATGGTGTTAATTAAATAACCCACTTTCAAATCCTTCATCTATCAAATGGGTATTACTATCTGCAGCTTCGGTAGCAAGCTGATCGCATATTTCGTTTTCTGTATGTCCAGCATGTCCTTTAATCCACCTCATGCTAACATGGTGTTTGGGGTATATGTTTAAAAATCGCTGCCATAAATCAGCATTTTTTTTCCCTTTAAATTGTGTCAATTGCCATTTAGTCAACCAGTTTTTTTCAATGGCATCGCATACATATTTTGAGTCTGTGTAAATGGTCACATACAATCCTCCCATTTTTAAGGATTCAAGAGCTATAATAACAGCCAATAATTCCATTCTATTGTTTGTTGTTTTTCGATAGCCTTGAGATAATTCTTTGCGGTGTTTACCAGAAATGAGTAGTACTCCATAACCTCCAGGGCCAGGGTTTCCACGAGCTGATCCGTCTGTATATACGTTAACTTGCACGGTTTGTAGTTATTAAATAAAAGGAACGTGATAAAGTAAAAAAGGTTGGATTAGAAGGTAGCATTAGTTAACTAGTGTAAAGATTCCTTTTACTTTTTTAGGAATTAATTGATCGTTTTCTCCAATCTTTAATGATACCATAACATGTATATTTACATACCAGGTTGTTTTACTCATTTTTGCACCTCTAATTGTTCCGCTAACAATTTTATGGCTTCCTCTATCCATGCAAAAACAACCTTTATAAAAGTTTGCTTGCGCATTTTCTAATTCTTTTCCTGAAATCAAAAATTTTCCTGTTCGATTTGGAACAATATTAAAACTGATAATTTCTTTCAATTCATCATCTGCTATTTCATCCTGTTGTGATGAGGTATAGTTGTATTCAAATAATAAAGTAGATGTATCAGAAATTGTTTCAGCATATAAGCCTCCTGCATTGTTGTCTTTTAGCATTGTTGCTTTGCCTATTCTGGCTTCTTGGATAATCTTTTCTGGAGTTCGGTTTCCTTGAGCAAAAAGGTGAATTGAAAGGATGCTGCAAACGATAAAAAGTAATTTCTTCATGAGGTAAAAGTAATATTATCAAACAACTTCAGCTACAACAAATGTACTTCCGCCAATAAAAATTAAATCCTCTTTATTGGCTTGCTTTTGGGCGTCATTTAAAGCCTCTTTTACACTGTTATAAGCATTACCCTGTAATCCAAATATACTAGCTTGTTGCTTAAGCTCGGTAGAAACTAATGACCGAGGTATCGGTGCATTGCAAAAATAATAAGTTGCGTTAGGGGGCAATAATGATAAGATTTTAGTTATGTCTTTATCTTTTACCATACCTATAACCATATGTAATTTGCTATAATTTAGTTGTTTTAGTTGTTTAACAATATATTCAATCCCATTACTGTTATGTCCGGTATCGCAAATGGTGAGCGGATTATTAGCCAGTGCCTGCCAACGGCCCATCAATCCTGTGTTTTTTTTAACTTGGCTTAGTCCTTTTTTAAGGCACTTATCAGTCACCGTAAAGTTTAGTTTTTTGAGTTGCTGAATGGCAGTTAATACGGTTGGAATATTTTGTTGTTGGTAATTTCCAGGCAAATCACAACTCACATTTTTAAGCCATTCTTCAGACTGATAGTAAACATTAAAGCTACACGTTAAATTATTGTTTTGGTAGGAAGTTAACTGAATACACTCTTTAGAAAACATTATAGGGCTATGTAAAGTAGTCGCTCTTTGTTCAAAAACTTCAACTGTTTCTGTTTGGTATTCGCCTATTATAATAGGGATTTCTGGTTTTATGATTCCTGCTTTTTCAACAGCAATTTTAGGTAAGGTATCGCCTAATAAATCGGTGTGGTCCCATCCAATATTGGTAATAATAGAAAGTAAAGGGGTTATAATATTGGTAGAGTCAAGTCTGCCACCCAAACCAGTTTCGATAATAGCAATATCAACTTGTTGATGAGCAAAATAATCAAAACACAATCCAACGGTCCATTCAAAAAAAGAAGGTTCAATACGGTCAAATTCATGTTTGTATTTTCTAACAAAATCAACTACGTATTGTTCGGGAATCATTTCTCCATTTATGCGGATACGTTCTCTGAAATCTTTTAGATGCGGAGATGTATATAATCCAACGGTATAACCTGCTTCTTGTAAAATGGAAGCTAACATATGGGATGTAGACCCTTTACCATTTGTACCAGCAATATGAATGCTTTTAAACTTATGCTGTGGCTGATCAAGAATGGTACACAGTTCTATTGTATTGTTTAAATTATTTTTATAAGCAGCAGCACCAATGCGTGTAAACATCGGAAGTTGTGTATATAAATAAGCAACTGTTTCTGTGTAATTCAACGGAGTGTTATTGTTTAAATCGAAAAACAAAAGTCATTGTTCCATATTGTTCATCTTGGCCATCATTTCGCGGTGAGAATCTTGCATCAAGAGCTCCTAGTCGTGCTTTTTCCAATAATGCAGGGGATAAATTGGTAGTGCCTTTAATACCTGGTTGCACTTTGATAACTTTACCCGAACGATCTACGGTTATTCCTACAACTACTTTACCTGTTTCGCGAGAATTATCAATAATGTCAGGTTTTTTAGAAAGCGAACGGCCTTTGAGATCAAAGCTTCCCATTCCATCGCCAATCCCTGTTCCACTTCCTCCTCCCGTACCACCAAGTCCATTGCCAATTCCATTGCCATCCGGACTACCACCTTCAATTCCATCTGGGTTTCCTTCATTACCAGTTACCGTTCCATCTCCATGCCCTCCTTCATTTGTTGCTGTTGTTTTTTTACTAAACAAAGCCCGTTTATCAACTTCACGTGGTTTTTCAATTGGTTTTTCAGTTGGCTTTTTTACTTCGGATATTTTTTTTACGGTAGCAGCAACTTCTTCATCATCTTGTGATAGGACTTCTTGTTCTATTGATTCTTGCTCGGGTATATTTTCTAATGGAGTTGGTTCTGCTACTGTTTCTTCATTGGGGCCACCCATGTCAAATTCTCCCAAAGCCATTGATAGTTCCATTCCCCCATATCCAAGTGGTGGATCTGGAATAGTTAATACAGACCACCACAATAAGCCTATCAATACGGCATGCACAATAGCAGTTACAGCATATCCAGTTAGTTTGCTTTTTTGATCGTCTTTGATGATATAGGCTGATTCCATGGTAGTTTTAACGTGTATGAAGTGTTGATATTGTATTTAAAATACCCTATCTGTTTGTTTCAGCTAATGTACTATTGGATTTTACTATACAGAAGTTCAGTTAATAACATTTGCACAACAATGCTGGTTATATGTGCACATTAATAGAGGTTTTTGCTGTTTAAGTATATTTTTTACACCACGTTAGTTGAACACTATTTCTCTATCTGTTTCATTGGTTTTGGTAAGGGTAATCTTAAATAAAAGTTCGCCTGCTAACAACGATTCAATTTTTTCGGGCCATTCTATCAAACAAATATGGCCACTGTAAAAATAATCTTCATAGCCAATATCATATACTTCTTCAATACTGTTTATTCGGTAAAAATCAAAATGATAAATAGGTTTTCCAGATGGTGTTTGGTATTCATTAACCAATGAGAAAGTAGGACTGGTGATGGGAGTTAATATTCCCAATGATGCACAAATTTCTTTGATGAATGTGGTTTTGCCAGCCCCCATTTCGCCATAAAAACACCATAACGAACGGTTTTTTGCAAGTGCAATGGCTTGGTTGGAAATGGAACTAAGCTGGTCTAGTGAAACGGATGAAAAGGCTGTTGGTGTCAAATCAATTTATTTTTTATTTAGCTCTGATAGCAACAACGGGGTCTAGCTTGGATGCTGAATAAGCTGGAATAAAACCAGCACCCACTCCAATAACAACAGAAACAGTGATGCCAGTAATAATATTACCCAAACTTAACGCAACAGCAAAATCAAATGAATGGGTTATGATAAAGGTGATAAGCCAAACTAAACTGATACCAATAACACCACCCACTAAACACAATACGATAGCTTCTACCAAAAACTCAATGAGAATAAAATAATTTTTTGCACCAAGTGATTTTTGGATGCCAATTTGGTTGGTTCTTTCTTTCACTGAAACAAACATAATATTTGCAATTCCAAAACCTCCAACAACCATAGCAAATCCTCCTATAATCCATCCGGCAAATGTGATTACACTAAAAACTTGTTTTAAAGGCTCGGCAATAAGGGTTGTTTTGTTCAGCGCAAAATTTTCTTCTTCACCAGGTTTTAATTTTCTGAGCGAACGCATAATGCTTAATATTTCTTCTTCCAGTTGATCTACCGATGTGCCATTTTTTGCTTTAACCTGCATCTGAGCATTTGACCTATCAGAATTTATACGTACATATTGTGATACGTTTTGAACGGGTAACAATGCCATATTATCCATGCTATTGCCCAGCAAACTTTCGCCTTCTTTAAATGCAATTCCAATTACGCGGTATTTACGTCCTTTGATGGTAACATTTCGATCAGTTCCTCCACCATTTGGAAATAATGATTGGGCAATATTATAACCAATTACCACTACGGGTAAACCATTGCGCGATTCGTTTTCGGTGAAGTAACGACCTTCAACTAAGTTAAAACTTCTTATTTTGTTATAGTCTTGCGAAACGCCATATACATTGATTCCAGCAGCCGAATTGCTTTCGTATTTAATGGTAATATTATTGATTGTTACAACCAATGCGCTTGCATCAGCTAAGCTCGATTTATCATCAATGCTTTTAAGTTCAGACTGTTTTGGATTTGGGCGGTTCATGTATTTCCACCATTTATAATCGGGGCCAAAAGTCCACGGCCATTTTTCAACAAACAGCACATCTTTTCCCAACGACTCAACACTGGATTGAACATTTCTTTGAAGCGAATCAACCATGGTTAGTACCATAATGATGCAAAAAATACCTATTGTTATGCCTAGCGTTGATAGGAGTGTACGAAGTTTGTTGTTTCTCAATGCTTCGAAAGCAAAGCGAGAACTTTCTACTACTTGATTTAAAACGACAGAAAAGGACTTAATCATTTGGACAAATATACTGTTTTACCATTGAATCTCTGATAAGCCTTTGCTTCTTAAAAAGTCGTTGGTAAGTGAAAAGTGTTTACAACCCAAAAAACCTTTATATGCTGAAAAGGGTGATGGGTGTGCTGCGGTAAGTATGAAGTGTTTTTGTGCATCAATTAATATCGATTTGCTTTGTGCAAATTTACCCCAAAGTAAAAAAACAATATTGCTTTTATCTTTTGACAGTTGACGAATGAGTTCATCTGTAAATTCTTCCCAACCTTTTCCTTGGTGCGACCCTGGTTTGTCTTTTGCTACAGTTAAGGTAGCGTTTAAAAGCAGTACGCCTTGTTTTGCCCAATGGCTTAAATCTCCTGATAGTGGAACTGAATACTGAGGAATATCCGTTTTTAATTCTTTAAAAATATTTCGTAGGGATGGGGGCAGTGTAACTCCTTGTTTAACACTAAACGATAAACCATGTGCTTGGCCAATTCCATGATAAGGATCTTGTCCCAGTATGACAACTTTTACAGCGTTAAATGGAGTCAGTTGTAAGGCCGAAAATATTTCGGAGGAAGGAGGATAAGTGGTGTTTTTAAGTCGTTCTTCCTGTTTTAGAAAACGATCTAATTGGTTAAAATAAGGCTTGTCAAACTCTTTTTGTACATAAGGATTCCAACTAGGGTCAATTTTAATTTCAGATAACATATATTGATTCGAATACTTTAATATATTTGATATGCAAACTAAGATTTTTAACCCAATGAATACCAAACATGCACTATATATTTTAATGCTATTTGGGACTGTCATCTCTTATGCACAACAAGCAAAAGAGTATGCCGTTTCGTTAACAGCAGTTGTTACACATAATCCTGCAGGTATTACATTAAACTGGAAGAAAGATTCAATAGGTACGGGCTATAACATTTTTCGCAAATCAAAAGATGCTTTTAGTTGGGGAAATCCTTTAGCTACTTTACCTGCCCAAGCAATTTCTTTTACAGATAATTTGGTTGCATTGGGAAATGGGTATGAATATTATGTTCAACGAACGTATAGTTTAACAACTCGATTGGCTCATGGATATATATATGTTGGAATCCAAAAAACTATTGAACCCAATAAGGGTAAATTGTTATTGCTTATTGATGCACATTATGAGCAGCCTTTAGCTACCGAAATAAACCAGCTTAAAGTTGATTTAATGAATGATGGTTGGGTTGTTGAAACAGCATATATTCAACGAAATGCAACCGTAAAAATGGTTAAAAGTAAGATTGCGCAATCATCAATGGTGAACCCTGGTAAACCAGCTCTTCAAATGATTTATATTTTAGGTCATATCCCTGTTCCATATTCAGGAGGTTTTAAAGCTGAACAAGGGTTTGTTTATCCACCCGATGGACACTTTGAACATGGTGGTGCTTGGTCAACAGATATGTATTATGCCTCATTGAATGAAACCATTTGGACGGATAACAGTGTTGATGATCTTTCGCCTGATAGAACCGAAAACAAAAATACAATTGATGATGGAAAATTTGATTTAATGTATTTAGGGGATGATACATTGAGTATTCAAATTGGACGTGTTGATTTATTTAATATGCCAATATTTAACCAAAGTGATACCGATTTAGTGAGACAGTATTTGCACAAAGCACATGCCTATAAAACGGCTCAAACCATTGTTAATCGTAGAGGATTAATTGATGATGGATTTGGTGCTTTGAGTGGGGAAGCACCATCAGCGAGTGCATACCGAGATTTTAGTGTGATGTTTGGAGATAGTGTTTTAGCAGGTGATTACTTAACAAATACCAAAAAGGGGAATTATTTATTTACCTATGGAGCAGGGGATGGTAATTATACAAGTGCTTCAGGAATTGCCAATACCTCACTCTTCAAAAATGATTCTATCAATCAAATATTTACCTTTTTATTTGGTAGTTATTTTGGTGATTGGGATTCACAAAATAATTTTTTAAGAGCTCCGTTAGCTAGTAAAAATGGAGGTCTAGCAAGTGCGTGGAGTGGTCGTCCGCATTGGCACATACACCATATGGCGTTGGGTTCTACTATTGGCTATAGTACTATGCTTACGCAAAACAATTTTTTTAACAACACAGCCAATCCATCTGGTTATGTTCATAATTATGGTTCCACTTTTGTCAGCATCAATTTAATGGGCGATCCTAGTTTACGGTTGCATATGCGAAATCCTATGGGGTCTATTACTGCTTCTACTTCAAGTGATTCTTTAACAACTACCCTGAGTTGGAATCCCGTTGTAGGTGCAAGTGGTTATTGGATTGCCAAAACGCCAAGTATAGATGATGGATTTAGTTTTAGTGAAAAGGTAGATTCGAATACAACCAGTTGGAACGATGTAAAACCGTTTTCAGGAATGACAAATTACATGGTTAGGCCTATTTTTTTAGAACAAACGCCTAGTGGATCTTATTATAATTTGGGACTTGGTGCTGTTGATTCTGCTTTTGCCCAATACAAAGTGGGATTGGCTGAACAATCAAACGGGATAGATTATCAAGTTACGGTTTATCCCAATCCAGCAAAAGATT
This sequence comes from Bacteroidia bacterium, assembly GCA_044353855.1. Lineage (GTDB taxonomy): Bacteria > Bacteroidota > Bacteroidia > UKL13-3 > UKL13-3 > UKL13-3. Next base: position 274,299 of record JBILBF010000002.1, on the reverse strand, counting down.
GGATTGCAGTTACATTTCCAACTGATCAAAATGGTGTATTGTCCCTGTATGATATTCAAGGTAAATTGTTGTTGAAGGTATCGGATTATAAACCGCTTCAATTGATAAATGTGTCGGCATTTCACCAAGGGTATTATGTGGTTAATATCCAAACGAATGCCTATTCTATTTTCAAAAAAATAACTATTCAATAAGATTAACAAGCACCAAGCATGAAATTATATTCGATTGAAACAGGACAGTTTAAATTAGATGGAGGAGCCATGTTTGGTGTTGTTCCCAAAACGGTGTGGCAAAAATTAAATCCTGCCGATGATAACAATATGATTAACTTAGCCATGCGTTGTTTATTGATAGAGGATGGTAACAGGCTATTGTTAATTGATAATGGAATAGGGAATAAACAATCGGATAAGTTTTTTGGGTATTATTTTTTGCATGGAAATGCTACGCTCGAAAAATCAATTCAAGCTGCGGGTTTTGCGTTAAGCGATATCACCGATATGATACTTACCCATCTTCATTTTGATCATTGCGGTGGAAGTATTCAATGGAATAAAGATAGAACTAAATATGAGCCTACTTTTACCAATGCTACCTATTGGATTGGTGAAGAACATTGGCATGAGGCTTTAACACCCAATCCAAGAGAAAAAGCCTCCTTTTTAACCGAAAATATATTACCGATTCAAGAAAGTGGCCAACTTAAGTTGGTTAACAAAGGAGATGTTATTCATGAAAATATATCGCTTCAATTTTCCAACGGACATACCCAAAGTATGATGCATCCAACCATTCATTATAAAGATTATGAAGTGCTTTTTTTGGCAGACATGATTCCAACGCAAGCTCATATTCCTGTTCCGTATGTTATGGGATATGATGTTAGACCTTTAGATTCTATGAATGAAAAATTGGCAACACTAACTGAGGCTGCTGCTAATTCCCAACAGATATTATTTTTTGAACATGACCCCTTCAATGAAGCTTGTACTGTAACACAAACAGAAAAAGGTGTCAGGGTTTTAGATCAAGTAAAAATTGCCGACCTGTGAAAAAGTTTTTAAAAGGATTTGCGTATGCAATAAATGGATTGAATAATGCCATTCTTTCCGAACATAATCTAAAGTTACATATACTCATTGCTAGTTGTGTTATAGTTTTAAGTTATGTATTGCACTTATCGGCTATTGAATGGGCAATTATTTTAGGGTGCATCGCATTGGTTATTGGTGCCGAATTGATGAATACAGCTATTGAAAAAACAGTTGATCTGGTATCGCCAACGTTTAATCCCAAAGCGGGGTTAATTAAAGATATTTCTGCTGGTGCTGTTTTGGTATGTGCAATTGTTGCCGCTATTATTGGCGTCCTTATTTTTTTACCCAAAATATAACTGAAATGACCATTAAAAACACCCATCATAATTCCCAATTTGGCAAGTTAGGTGAGGATATTGCAGTTGAATATTTAGAGCGTAAAGGGTATAAAATTTTACAGCGTAATTATAGGTCGGGGAGGGTAGAGTTGGATATTATTTGTGAATACAACAATGAAGTTATTTTTGTTGAAGTAAAAACCCGAACAGATGATGCTATGGCTTATCCAGAGCAGGCTGTAGGAAAATCAAAACAACATAATATTCGGATAGCAGCTGAACATTTTGTAGCTGAACAGGGTATTATTCTTCCCGCTCGTTTTGACATTATTGCTGTTGTTAAAGGTACTAAGTTTGAAGTCGAACATATTGAGGATGCTTTTTATCCTTTTGATACGTATTAATGTGAACAGAATTGTGTCAGCTAATTTATTTATGTCGATGTGGATGAAAATTGCCTTGTTAATGTTTATATTCGAGCAAGATGAAAACTAAAAAAGAAATAGTAGAAGATTGGCTTCCTCGATATACCGGAAGAGAACTAACTGATTTTGGTGAATATATTTTGCTGACCAATTTTGCCAATTATGTAACAATGTTTGCTACCCGATTTGGTGTGGAAATTATGGGGCATGATAAACCCATGTTAACAGCAACAGCTGAAAATATTACCATTATTAATTTTGGTATGGGTAGTGCAATGGCTGCTACCTGTATGGATTTATTAAGTGCTGTTTCGCCTAAAGCGGTTTTGTTTTTGGGTAAATGTGGCGGACTTAAAAAGGTAACCAAATTGGGTGATTTTATTTTGCCAATTGCAGCTATTCGAGGTGAAGGCACAAGCAATGATTATATCATGGAGGAAATTCCTGCATTGCCATCCTTTAGGTTGCAAATGGCTGTATCAACAGCCATTGTGAAGCACGAGGTTGATTATTGGACAGGCACAGTATATACAACCAATAGGCGTGTGTGGGAACATGACGAAGAGTTTAAAAAGTATTTACTTAAAACACGTGCCATGGGTATTGATATGGAAACGGCCACTATTTTTATTACCGGTTTTGTAAATAATATTCCCAAAGGAGCGCTCTTGTTGGTAAGTGATAATCCGATGACGCCTGATGGTGTTAAAACATCTAAAAGTGATAAATCAGTTACAGATGCATTTGTTTTCCGTCATCTTGAAATTGGTATTGATTCGCTTATTGAACTTAGAGATTCTGGTGAGTCCGTTAAACACTTACGGTACGAATAATTAATTTGGATCTACATCTGCAAAAATAATGACGCTCTTAAATGTTGCAGTTGATTGTATGTGGAATATCTGATCACGGATAAATTTTTTTATTCCCTGTAAATGGGTCGAATTCCGGTCAATCTTAATCAGCATCTCTTTAATATATTGATTCCGAATTCTTGAAACATAAGGACTTTCAGGTCCTATGATATGTTCGCCTAACCTTTTATACAATAGGTTTCTCAACTGTTGGGAAGCCTCTTGTGCAATTTGATACTCTTTGTGTTTCACCACAATTTTGATAATTCTGAAAAAGGGAGGATACTCATACGTTTTACGTTCTGCCGTTTCATTTGCGTATAAATATTCATAACGCTGGTGTATCACTTCTTGTATTACATGGTGATTGGGCACCGAGGTTTGGAGAATTACTTTTCCTTTAATATGTTTTCGACCTGCCCTTCCGCTCACTTGAGTTAACATTTGATACGCTCGTTCATGTGCTCTAAAGTCAGGAAAAAACAATAATTGGTCGGCATTGATTATTCCAACAACACTCACTTTTTCAAAGTCGAGTCCTTTGCTGATCATTTGTGTGCCCACCAAAATATCGGATTCATGATTTTCAAAACTGCGTATAATATGTTCATGTCCGTTTTTTGTTTTGGAAGCATCCAAATCCAACCTTGAAACCCTGGCATTGGGAAAAAAAATATTGATTTCGTCTTCTACTTTTTCTGTTCCTAATCCTTTTAAATTTAACAGATGAGAGCCACAAGCATGACAACCTTTGGGTATTTTTTGCGTAAAACCACAATAGTGGCATTTTAGCGAATCAATGTATTTATGATACGTTAAATTGATATCACAATTGGTACATTTAGGTGTCCAATGGCATTGTTGGCATTCTAAAATGGGTGCGTATCCTCTTCTGTTTTGGAATAAAATAACTTGTTCATTGTTGTTGACAGCACGTTCTATTTCGTTAAATAATACGGAAGTAAAATGCCCCTTCATTGTTTTTACCCTGGTTTCTTCCGCAATATTTGCAGTGATAATTTCGGGCATATCCATATCTCCATACCGCTGTTTCATATTCACCAAACCATACCTTTCCGTTTGGGCATTATGATACGATTCAAAAGAAGGTGTAGCTGATCCCAATATCGTTTTACATTGCCAAATATGGGCTAGCATAATGGCCGCATCCCTAGCATGGTATCTGGGTGCTGGTTCATGCTGTTTGTAGCTTGTTTCGTGCTCTTCATCAACTATGATAAGGCCTAAGTTATCAAATGGTAAAAAGATTGCTGATCGGGCACCAATCACAACTTGCACCTCTCCCTGCTTAATTTTATGCCACAGTTCAAAACGTTCATTTTGTGAATATTTTGAATGAAAGGAAACAGCCTTATGACCAAAATATTTTTGAACCCTTGATACAATTTGTGAGGTGAGGGCTATTTCGGGAAGTAAAAATAAAACTTGTTTTCCTTTGGCAATTACTTCTTCTATGAGTTTGACATACACATGTGTTTTACCACTGGATGTTACGCCATGTATCAGTATGATATCCTTTTGCTCAACGAGTGTGTGTATCTCATCAATTGCTAGTTGTTGAGAGGTGTTTAAGGTAAATGTTTCTTGTTGTGTGGGTATCGTTTTTAATCGATCTACTTGTACTTTATACTCTTCAAAAACACTATTTTTTTGTAGCGTTTTAAGGGAACTTTCACTTATTCCACCTTTTTGTATAAGCTCATTTTTTTCAATAGGTGCACCTGTTCTTTGAAGCTGTAAATAAGCTAATAAAGCGTCTGTTTGTTTGGGATATTTGGCTAGTTGGTCAAAAAGTTTGGATAGGTTTTCTTCGTTTTCATAAGCAGCAGTTAGTTTAAAACAGGTGGTGGTTTTAACCTTGTATATTTCCTTCAGCTCTTCGGTTAACAAGATGGCTTCTTTTACATATAAACTTTTAAGTAAAGGGAAAATATTTTGCTGTTGTACAATGTCCGAAAGCTGTTCCATGTTTAGCTCATCTTGCATCGTTAGCGCTTCAATAATCAAGTATTCTTTATCACTTAATGCTAAAGCTGTCAAATCGCAATCGGAATTGAGGCGCACTTTGGTTGTGCTTTCAAGGCGGAAGGAAACCGGAAGTGCAGCTTTCATTACATCTCCTAATGTACATAGGTAGTAGGCTGCTGTCCATTCCCAAAATTTGAGTAATGGAGCCGATACAATAATATCTTCATCCAATACATCCAATATATATTTTGCTTCGTAATCTAATGGTGGTTTATCACTTATCGAATGAATGATAGCCGCATATACTTTTCGTTTGCCAAATTGAACAGCAACGCGTTTACCTACTGCAATTGTATCTACCAATTCCTGTGGAACTCTATAGGTATATTGTTTGGCAAGTGATAGCGGTAATATTACCTGTACAAATGTGGCGAGTGATTCATTCATCGGGTATCCTAGTGGATATTGATAGGTTTATGAGTTGGTTTTAAGCGTTGTTTTTGGGATAGTCAAACCATTCTAGTTTCCCTGAGTGGTTGCTTATTTGTTGCCAAGTGCTTGTTTCAAAAGAAATCAGAGCAACTCCAGCTGTTGGCATATGTTCAATTATGGATGGTGTTAAGGTACCTACCAAACTAGCAAATGTAGGGTTGTGCCCAATCAACATTACTTTATTTAGTCTATTGTCTAAATTCCTAATGAGATACAACAAATCATCTGTGTGGGCCATATACATTGATGGTTCTTGCAATATCATGTCTGTTGAGTAGGTTAGTTTTTGAGCAACTATATTAGCTGTTTTAGTTGTGCGTTTTGCATTACTGGTTATAATTAAGTGTGGGTGGAACTGTTGATGATGAATACGTTTACCCATCTCCAATGCATCCTTTTCTCCTCTTTCAGTAAGTGTTCTTTCTACATCAAGTTGGCCTGGATGGGCTTGGTTTGTTTTTGCATGGCGCATCAATACAAGTTGTTTCATCATCGATTTAGGTGTTTATTTTTTTAAATCGGCTACTACTTCTTCTGCTTCTTCTAATATTAAATCAGGTGCATCTTTTAGGTTTTTCCTGTCTTTTTTTCTGGCTTCTTCTCTGTCTTTTTTCTGTTTGGCTTCTGAGTCTAATTCAGCTTTATATTGTGTTTCATTCAATGAAATAAAGTGTTCGTTTTCGATAGCCACAATCCGTTTAATATCTTCTTTTAAATAGCTGAATTCAGGAGACGTTTTCATGCGGGTTTCATGATAGGTTATTAAACCGCTTTTTTGAGTTGTAATGGTATTGCTCGATTCAATGGTTACTGCATTTATTTGGTCCCATGGCAATGCATATGGGCTGGCTTCTTCTCCATATTTTTTTACATCAAAAACACTGGGAAATTCAATGTCTGGTGTTACTCCTTTGTGCTGCGTACTGCCTCCATTTACACGGTAAAATTTGGCCATTGTCCATTTAACTTGACCTAGTTTTTTGTCATTGTATTGTATAAACTCATTTAAGTCTACCATGTTTTGAACGGTGCCTTTTCCAAAAGTTCGTTCACCTACAATGATTCCTCGGTTGTAATCCTGAATGGCAGCTGCAAAAATCTCCGAAGCGGAAGCACTAAATCGATTAACCAAAACGGTTAGTGGCCCATCATAATAAATGGTTCCATCATTATCTGTTTCTACTTTTAAATTTCCATCTGCATATTTAACTTGAACAACGGGTCCTTTTTTAATAAACAGCCCTGTTAATTCCACGGCTTCTTGAAGTGAACCTCCACCATTGTTTCGCAAATCAATAATAACACCATCTACCTTTTGTTTTTTTAACTCCAACAACAGTTTTTTAACATCTCTGGTTGTGCTTTTGTAATTGGGGTCTCCTTTTGAGGCTGCTGCAAAATCAATGTAAAATGTTGGCAGCGTAATCACACCAACGGTTATTTTTTTTCCTTTTCGTGTTACTTCTTTGATTGAACTTTTAGCTGATTGGTCTTCAAGTACAATTTTATCTCGGGTTAAATCGACCATTTTTGTGCTACTCGGATCGGCAGCAGGAATAATTTTTAACCGTACTTGTGTTCCTTTTTTTCCCCTAATTAAACTTACTACATCATCAATTCGCCAATCTACAACATTAACCATGTCGCTGTCTTTTCCTTGTGCCACACCTGTTATCTTATCTCCAGCAACTAATTGTTTGCTTTTGTCGGCAGGCCCTCCTTTAATAATCTCTCGTATTTTGGTGTATTCGTTTTCTGTTTGTAATTGTGCACCAATTCCTTCTAAGGAAAGGCTCATGCTTTGGTTAAAATCTTCGGCACTGCGTGGCGAAAAATAATTGGTATGTGGATCTGTTGTTTCCATTAATGCATTCATGTATATCTGAAATACATCATCTCCTTTGGTTTTTTGTGCAAATTTCAATAGGTTTTCATAGCGTTTTTTTACATCGCTAATATGCTTATTGGCTGTATCTATTTTACCTCCCTTGGTTGTAAGTAATTCATACTTTATTTTTTGCTGCCATAATTGATCATACTCTTTATAGTTCTTAACATAGTCTGCATGTTCTCTATTAATCTCAAACGAATCCTGTTGGTTAAAGTCTATAGGTAATGAAAGTAAGCTTAATGAATACTGAATGCGATCATTTAATCGTTGTTGATAGGTATTAAAAATGGCAAACGCGGCTTCCAAATCACCACTAAAAATACTTTCATCTAATTGGTGTTCATATTTTTTAAACGCTTGAATGTCTTCCTCCATAAAATACACTTTTGCTGGGTCAAGTGTTTCGATATAGTTTTTTAAAGCTTTTTCGGAGAATTCATTATTGATTTGTGGTTTGGAATAATGGTAGCTACCCACAAATTGCATAGCTGTTTGATACGTTATTTTTTGTTGTTCGGTTGGGGTATACGTTTTAATATTGGCCGTATCATTGGTGTGGGCACAAGCTGAAGTGATACTAAATACTAAACTAATATAGGTGGTGCGAATGATGTTTGATAACATATGTATGTAAATGATATTAATAAATGCCGAATATAACTTAGTTAACTACAAAGTGAAATAGCTATTGTTAAAAAGAAGCATAAAATTATATAAAAGGTACGAGCTAAGGTTGATCACGATATACCTTCATATACATTTTGATAAAAATAACAAAATAAGCAAGCATTAGTGGACCAAATACCAAACCTGGCAAACCAAATGTTCCAAGCCCAATTATAACACCAAAAATGGTGATGACGGGGTGAACATCAGCTATTTTTTTTTGAATCATCAGTCGTGCAATATTATCAATATTGATGATAACCAATACCCCAAAAATAAGCAACCCAATTCCTGGCCAAGTATTGCCCATGGCTATTAAAAACAATCCAGCTGGTGCCCAAATAAGTGTTGTACCCACCAACGGTAAAATGGATACAAATGCTGTGATAACTGCCCAAAAAAACGGTTCTTGTAATCCAAATATCCAATACCCTAATCCTGCTGCGGTGCCTTGTATAATTCCAATTGCTGGTACTCCTATAATAGTTGAATGTGTCATGGATTTAAGCTCATGCGCAAGTAGTTCGATATTTGCTTTATCAAAGGGTAAATAGGTGTTTATTTCTGCAGTTACTTTTTTTCGTTCAATCAGTAAATAGTATAACATAAAATACATCATGGCTATATTTCCCAATGTCCAAGCTAGTTCGTTTAACATTGAAGGAATAACATTACTGGCTTTGCTTTTAAATTCGTTGATATTGTCGTCTGTAAATAGTTCAAAACCCAAACTGTTTTGTATTTTGGTGTCTATAATATGTGTTAAATTGATTAATGATGAAGGATCGTTTAATACTACCGATATTTTTGAATACAATAGCAATGTTAATGACATAATTGGGATAAGTACACTGATAAACGACAACAGTATAATGAGCAGTACCGCACTGTTTTCTTTCCATTTATACTTGTCAACCAGCTTGTCCATAAAGGGTTTGAACAGTACGTAAAAAATGATGGCACCAAAAAAAGGTGTGATAAAATCGCGTAATAAATAAATGATGATTAAGCCAAATAAGTTAATGGCAATGAATGCAAGCCATTTTTTAACCGTGAGTTTGTTGAGTTCCATATTGCAAATGGTTTACACTTGGCTATAAATGTAGTCTTCTTTATGTTATATTTGAATCAAATTAGAGGATAATGAAAAATAATTCATGGTTTACATTTATTACGGGTGCTTTAGTTGGTGCTGGTATTACTTGGTTGTTTACCTCAAAAGAGGGAAAAGAGGTGGTTGCTACATTGAAATCAAAAGGGGAGGATTTAACAGCCGATACTGCTAAAAACTTGGCGGATTTAAAACAGCGGTTGCACAACCTTACCAAAGATGCTAACGTATAACTCATGAAACCAACAGAAGAATACTCAGCAGCAGAAATTGCTGAAAAAATGAAAGGTGAGTTAACCGACTACACGCGTCTCAAATTAGACTTATTTAAAGCTGAGTTTGTTGAGAAAATTGCTGTAATGTTCGGAAAATTAATTGCGTCTTTACTGTTATTGTTTGTTGTTTTTTTTACCATCTTGTTTGCCAGTTTTTTTGCTGGCTTTTACTTTAGTGAAGTATTTCACAGTACCCTAAAAGGATTTGGATTGATAGCCCTTTTTTATGGTGTATTGGTTTGTGTGTTGTTGCTAGTTAAACGTAGGTTTATCCAAACGCCTATCGCCAATACAATTGTTTCCATTATTTACAATGATCAAGATGAAGACTAGTAGGATTCGGAATGTAAAAGAATTGAGAGTTGAAAAAGAATTGATTAAGCATAAACTTGAGGTAAAAGAAGTACAGCTTGACAATAGCTGGAATTATCTTAAGCAACATTATAAATCAATGGTGTGGAGTGAAATCAATCCCTTTAAAAACAACAACGCCATTAAAGTAGCGTTGGGTTTAATACAACCTGGTTTATTGCCCGTACTCGCAGAGCTGGCAAAAGGTACTGCAAGTGGCAAACCCCTCAACTTAAAAGTGATTAGCACAACAGCAAAATATGCATTGGCTAGCTTTGGTATTAAGTGGCTTAATAAATGGCTCGATGCCAAAGAATCAACATCAACTGCAAACGATGAACTTGAAGCTGTTGAAACCTATCCAGAAAATCCTGAATCGTAAATGCTGTGCTAACAGCTTAATGTACTCAATGTCCAAGAGGTATCATTTAGTAGCTCAATTGTGGGTTGGATACACCCTTTTTTACATCAACGTATTGGTAATCGAATCCGCTGTTTCGTGATGGTAAATATACGTTGGTAGGTTCGTCTTCATCATATTGATGCGGGCTTCTTTTGCCCGTTCAAATAAATCGGCATCGGCCCCTAATGGCAGTTGTTTTAATCCTTTTAAAGAAGTCATTACCTTTCTTTCAATAAAAAAAGTTCCACCTACAACACACTGGTCTAGCTTAATTTTGTTCAAACAGTTAAACCTGTCGGGCACATATTCGTTTCCAATTAGGGTAATACCACCAAATAAAAATTGGATGGAAGCGTTTTGGTTGAGGAGTTGTTTCCGAGACTTAAGATGATCTGGATGGTATTCATCATCTGAATCCAAAAAAGTAATGTATTTACCTGTTGATAATAGGATGCCTATATTTTTGCTGCGAACCTCGTTACCGTGTTTAATTTTAACATACTTTACCTGCGTATATTTTTTTTGTACAGTAAAAACTGGGAATACGTATCGTCTTTACTTCCGTCATCCACAACAATAGCTTCCCAATCTTTTTCTGTTTGATTCATCAACGATTCAAGCGCTCTTATTAGCAGTGTCGATCTGTTGTAGGTTGCTATGATAACGGTAAAATAAGGTTCCATTTGTTAAACTGTTTAGATTGTTTTTTTTTGCCTATTACATTGTTTAAACAAAAAACTTTTTACGCTATTACTTGGCTTAGCAATGGTGGTATACTTCAGTAAAGGGTATTCTCATCCTATCGCCCCATACACCTTGTTCCGATCTAATGCCGCATGAAATAACCATATTGATTTCTGAACCGTGAGGTAACTTCAACAATCGTATTACTTTTTTGCTATCAAAACCTTCCATCGGGCAGGTATCATATTGTTCGTTGGCCATGGCTAGCATAAATGTTTGGGCAGCCAACGCACATGTTTTATGCACCACAACCCTCATATCATTTTCCGATACTTGGTAAATAATGGGCCTAAACAAACCAACAATGTGTACCAAACATTTTCGCACACAACCCAGTATCCCCCCAAAGCGAGCGTACAACAAAGGCATCACTGTTCCATAATACAATGTCCATCTTTTAATCCTTGGTTGTTGTTTTTCGTAAGGACTATTTGTATAAATATTGAGTGATTCTAATACCAGCATTTTTTTGGCTCTTTTTCGGTACAAATCCTGCCTGGTTACAAACACCACAACTTGTTGTGCAGTTGTTGCCGATTCTTGACCCAAACAACATACCGCTATTTTTTTCAGAACTGCGGGTGTTGTAATATGGTAAAACTCCCAAAGCTGCATGTTTGAACTATTGGGTGCAAGCGTTGCAAGTTCTAAACAATGTTTCACTTTTTCCGAATCAATAGGAATATTTTGGTACTGTCTTACAGAGCGTCTGTACTGTATACTTTCTGTTACTGTCATTATTATTGGAGTTGCATCACAATTGGTGCTTTATAGGTTGGATAATCTGTGTATCCTTTTGCATCGGCTGTGTAAAATAAATCGGTATTTAAACTTTGAGATAATTCTTGGTTAAACTCCAATCGCGTCACCAAATCTGGGTTATTGATAAATTGTCGGCCAAAACCTACTAGGTCGCACAGGCCATCTTGTATATCTGCTTCCGCACGTTCTTTATCATAACCGCCACTAATAATGAGGGTTTTTTTAAAATTCTTGCGGATTAATTTTTTTATTTCAATGGGAACTTTAGGTGCACCCATTGAGTAATGATCCACCAAATGAATATAGGCAATATCCAATTTGCTCAGTTCTTTGGATAAGTAATCATATGTTTCATCTATTTCGGCATAATTAGGCATATCGCCTGCCACACCATAAGGAGAGAGCCGAATACCTATTTTATCTTTGCCAATGGCTGCTGTAACTTGCGTTGCTACCTCTATCACAAACCTACAGCGATTGGGAATAGAACCACTGTAGTTATCCAAACGGATATTGCTTAACGGAGACAAAAACTCTTCCAGCAAGTAGCCATTTGCACCATGCAATTCAATACCATCAAATCCAGCTCTCATCGCATTTTTGGCTGCCGTAACATATTCAGCTTGTGTTTCCACAATATCTTCTTCGGTCATTGCTTTGGGTATTGGGTAATCTTGTAATTGTTTGGCATCTGTCCACATTTGCCCCGATGCTTTTATGGCTGATGGTGCTAGTATTTCCGTACCTTCATGCATATTTAGAATATGGCTTATCCTTCCGGTATGCATCAGTTGCACAACTATTCTTCCACCTTTTGTATGCACGGCTGCTGTTGTTTTTTCCCATCCAATGACTTGTGCTTCGTTAAAAATTCCGGGTATGCGTGCGTACCCCAATCCATTTGGTGATGGTGATGTACCTTCGGTAATAATTAAACCGGCTGTTGCTCGTTGTTTGTAATACGTTGCCATCAGGTCGTTGGGAATATTGCCAATGGCTCTGCAACGCGTCATGGGTGCCATTACAATGCGGTTTTTGAGTGCGATTGAACCCACTTTGGTTGCGGTAAATAAGGTGTAGTTTTTCATGTTGGTCACTATGTTAAAGTCATTTTGTGTGTAATACTGAATTCGAATCCCAGTTAATGGATACAATAATTTCATTCCGCCTGCCAAATAATTGGTAAGGTGGATTGTATCCTAAATACCGAAAGTTACCGTAGTACGATTGGCGGTGTTCTTTCAAGCTATTTTCCAGAAGCCTCATATGCTCTTTTATTTTTTCGTTGGTTGCAAATCCATCAAATGCCAGCACAGCCACATATTCATCTTTGCTGCTTTGTATGGTCACATCCGAATTGTTTGGAATGGGTAAATTCTCTTTGGAAAATGTGGAAGGCATCATAAATGACATACTCGAAAACGAATCTCCTATATCCATGTGCACAGGTGATGTCATGGCTATTTGTTTTTTTTCTTGGTTGCCGCCAAAAATATACCCTGCCAATTTAGAGAATCCTGTACTGCCTAATTCTCTGTATGTTTTTGCAGGCGAGGTTATCGTAGCCATTGTTGCCGAGGGATAATACCGCACCTCATACTCTCTGTTTACTTTCAGTACGGAGTATGCTTGTGTTTCTGTTTTTGCTATTGCCATGTAAGTGTAAAGCTGAAATAGGATGAATAATAGGATGAGGATACTGATGGTGATAAAAAATAGTTTCATGTACTGGGTTCGTTAATGTTGATTGCGAATGCTTGTTTTTCTTTTTCTTTGATAAGGTAATGTCTAATTGGGTTAAAAGGATAGGTTGTTACTCTTGTTTGGTGTTTACTAACTTGGATACATCAAATCCTTTTGCGGTTAAATTGGATACAATAGTTTGATAGGTATCGGTATCCAGGGTTGGTGTTCTGCTGAGTATCCACAAGTACTTTTTGGATGGATGGCTAACAACTGCGTATCGGTAATCATCTGCCAATTCAATGATCCAATACTTGCCTCTAAATGGCCAAAAAAATTGAACTTTGAGTTGTGCATTGCCCGTGTTTTTAACCACAAACGCTTTGCCTTTTATATACGAATTTTTTCCGTTTGCACTGTGTTTGTTGCACCTGTTTTCAACCCATACATAGTTTTTACCTGTTGCGGTATAGGTGGCTGTGGTTTGTGTACACCCTTTCTGAAAACGTTGCGGATACGATGCTACCTCATACCATTTTCCGGCATACTGTGTTAACTCAACAAAAGGAACGGATTGCACCGTTTGTGCTATCGTTGCTGTTGTTAGGAATATCCCTACACAATAGGCCAATACCCTTTTTGGTATAGCTGATAGGTTGGTTGCAACGGGTATTATGGATGTACTATTGGAATGAGCCATGTTCTTGCTGTAGGTTAGGTTAGTGTTTGCTTCGGTTCAAAAGTGGTTCCTTATCAAACTTAAAACCTTATATAATAAATTCAATGCGTTACATCATTTACCTACCAGCTTAGTGTAGGTAAGGTTGCTTTGTTATTCAATACATAAGTAGAAGCGAAGGTTGCTGTTGGTGTTTTACATACGCAACAAAAACACCCCATACCAATGGGTTGGGCTAGGCCGTCAGATAAAGGTATACCAATGTTACTGCCGCAACGGTCATGATTATAAGTGCAATGCATCCAAGAATATTTGTATACAAGCTATTCACGTTTTTGCCCATTATTTTTTTGTTGTTGGAAATATGTAGGATGATGGCAATTAATACCGGAGCAGTGAGTCCATACAAAATAGCAGTGTAGATTAATGATTGTATGGGTGTAATACCAATATAGCTTAACGATAAACCCAGTAAAAGTGAAATTGCCATCACCACATAAAAGGCTTTTGCCTCCTGAAACTTTTTATCAAGCCCTTGTTCCCACCCAAATGTTTCGGTAATAATATACGAAATAGAACCACTTAATACCGGAATGGCAATAAACCCTGTGCCTATCACACCAACAGCAAACAACAGGTAAGCCATATTACCGGCCAATGGTTTTAGGGCTGTTGCAGCTTGTTCTACAGTGTCAATTTGGTGAACACCTCCTTTAAACAAAACAGTGCCCGTGGTAAGAATAATAAAATACATCACAAACCCCGAAACGGTCATTCCAAAATCTACATCTTGGTTTATTTCGTGCATTATTTTTTTGTTTACCACCAAATAGGTTCGTTTGTGTTTTTGTTCTTCCACCTCTACAGATGCTTGCCAAAAAAACAGATACGGTGAAATGGTGGTGCCCAAAATACCAACGATGATGGCTATAAAGGTTGTATCCAATTGGATGGTTGGAATAAAGGTAGCTTGTATAATTGCTCCCAAATCTTGCTTGCACAAAAACGGCACAATAAAGTACACCAACATCACCAAACAGAGGTATTTTAACACCGCTGCAATTTTTTGGTATGGCAAATAAATGATTAATGCTAATAACAAAATGGTGAAAAGCACACTGAAATAATTGGCATCTATAGCCGGAAACAATAAATTACCCACAGCTCCCATGCCTGCAATATCAGCACCAATATTGAGTACAATGGCCGGGAAACTAAACACCAACATCACATACAATAAGGGGCGGGGATAATGTTTTTTAAGCGTACCGGTTAATCCTTGTGAAGTTACCAAACCAATGCGTGCACACATCTGTTGGATAGAAGCCATGAGTGGAAACGCAACAATGGCTGTCCATAAAGTAGCTAAGCCAAAAGCTGCACCTGCTTGCGAATACGTTGCTATGCCTGATGGGTCATCATCACTGGCTCCTGTCACCAACCCTGGACCCAATTTTTTCCACCAACGCACTAATTGTGTAGAATAGGTTTTCTTTTTTTTCATGTTGTTGGTGGTGCTTTAGGTACAGCAAAAGCCCAACCAAGGTAACCCAGAAAATAGGATAGGCGTTTTTATTCTTCTTATTTCGAATAAAAACTAGTAGAACTAGAAGGGGAGGATTGAACGTTTCCGGGCTTTTTTATTATTTTAACTGAAAAACCTCTTTAGCCATTTCTGTTGGATTTACAATCGGGATAATATTATTTCCATCACCTTCATCTGCCCATTCATCAAACGTCTGAACTATGATTGATTTGATTTTTATGATTTGAGTGATTAATTTTTCATTCTAAACCTAGAACAACATTTTTCATTTCGTTTCTACTTCTTTTTTTCATAGCAATCATTTAATCACAAAAATCACCCTTCAGACATCTTCATCTGCCCATTCATCAAACGTCTGAACTATGATTGATTTGATTTTTATGATTTGAGTGATTAATTTTTCCTTCTAAACCTTGAACAACATTTTTCATTTCGTTTCTACTTCTTTTTTTCATAGCAATCATTTAATCACAAAAATCACCCTTCAGACATCTTCATCTGCCCATTCATCAAACGTCTGAACTATGATTGATTTGATTTTTATGATTTGAGTGATTAATTTTTCCTTCTAAACCTAGAACAACATTTTTCATTTCGTTTCTACTTCTTTTTTTCATAGCAATCATTTAATCACAAAAATCACAGTTCAGACATCTTCACCTGTCCATTCATCAAACGTCTGAACTATGATTGATTTGATTTTTATGATTTGAGTGATTAATTTTTCCTTCTAAACCTTGAACAATATTTTTCATTTCGTTTCTTCTTCTTTTTTTCATAGCAATCATTTAATCACAAAAATCACAGTTCAGACATCTTCACCTGCCCATTCACCAAACGTCTGAACTATGATTTTTGTGATTCGTTTGATTTAATAGATTTAAATTTTTTATTGGTAAGACGTTTAAAATTTAAACTCGATTCTCCAAAGTTAATCAGCAAACCTATTTCTAAATTGTAGGCTTCTAAATAATTGATGGCCTGCGCAAAATGTACATCTTCTAATTTGGTAATGGCTTTCAACTCTACGGATATAATTCCTTCAACTAAAAAATCAACTCTTCTTGTACCTATTTGTTCTTCTCTATAAAAAATAGGCATTTCAAACTCTCTGCTAAACACTATACCTGCCAAACTCATTTCAATAGCTAATGCTCTTTGATAAATCACTTCCTGAAATCCATTCCCAAGCGTTTTATGCACCGTCATAGCACAACCAATTATGTTGGAGGTTAAGGCTGAATATTTATACTCTTCTTTAATCATAACAATCATTTAATCACAAAAATCACAGTTCAGACAACCTCCACAATTTTAATTTATTCTTCGGTCAAGTCATAAAGGTTTTAAACCAAGCTTGTCTAATTCGTTTTCTGCTGTAAAAAACTACAAGGTTTCTTTGTGTTTGGTATACATCAGTTGGCACACTTTATCCATGGCTTTAAAAATGGCTACATCCAAATGGGGAGCTTTGGTAATGCTGGTTAAGGTTACTACAGCATGGTACAGCATTTCATTGTTGGTACGTCCAATACGCTCTATAAATTGTACTTTGGTACTTCCTTTGGGCGAATCTGAAACAATTACCTCTTCGGTGGTTGCATCTACTGCAAATAATACAATCGTATTCATTTTTCTTATTGTTTAATTAGCTATGTACATGACAATATCCGCTTGCATTCCTTGTTTTGTTCTTGCATCTTGTTCCTTTTTTGGTGGTACCGTAGCATTGTTGCGAAGTGGTTGATTGCTTCTTTTGGGTTGTTTTACCCTGGCAACAATTGGTACCAACTCTTCTACCATGTATGTTACACACACAACTATTCGATTTGCTGCGGTTACAGCGCATACACAGCAACTGAATATTGTAAGCATCGCTGCTACCGCCACAAGAAAAAGGTGTTATATGGTCGTACTCCAAACTATTGGAACTGCCGCAGCATTGGCATACCCCTCCATCTCTGGAAAAAACAATTTTTTTGGTTGTAGCGGAAATATACCTGCTTTGCGCAAAGCCGCATAAACTGATGAAGAACAGCAGGAGTAATACAACTATTTTTTTCATTTCTATTTCGTATCTGTAGTTCGTTGGTTTTCGGTTTATCTAGAGACAATCCAAGTTCATCATACATAATTTAGTCATTTATGAATAAACGTACACTTAAAATCATCCATATTAAAAATAGTCTTCTTGGACATTTTGCAATTTCTCTATTTCTTCTGGTGTAAGCCATTTTTCGTGCACATCTATTAAATTACCCTTTTCAAAAGTCAAATATTGATTACCCTCATGTGCCGATTCATAACCACCATGCACATAAGCTATCATTTCACCTAAGGGTGTACGTATTTTACCCGAAAACCAATGAGCAAAAACCACATCTTCTCCCGGGAAAATATAATCCATTCCCACTTTTATATTATCAAGTATTTGACCATTGAAGCCAATTAAAAAGAGCTTGTTATTATCTACAGCCCACTTGGCAAAATAACCACGCCAACAAAAACTGGAAGTTGCAACAAATAGGTGAGGTAAGTTGAGTTGGGGAATATAATCACGTAAGGGCTCTGTTCTCATGCCAGTGGTTTTATTATTATACGTGATTGAGTCGCTTGCTTGTGCTGTCATTATGGTAAAAGTAAGTTGTTTTATGCTGTTATTGCGCTCAATTAAATCCTTAAAATATTTCCTTATTTTTTGCTTCAATCGTAAATATACACATTAATCTTACTAGGAGGAAAGGTACTTCAAACTCCAATAGTTTGTAATGATGTCGTTCAACATAGCAGGAGAACAAGCATACACAAATTTGTCCAGCAAACCACAATGCCGCCACTTTCTGGTAGCCTTTGTTATGCAGCGTTGCGGTCATGATGCTTGATGGCGTCTAGCTCAGCTTTCTTCTGATTATTTTCTTCTTCAATGTCAAAGTCGTCTTGAAGTCCGAGCCAGAACTTTGCATTGTTTCCAAAGTATTTTGAAAGTCTTAATGCAGTGTCCGCGGTAATGCGTCTGTTACCTTTAATAATTTCCGATACACGAGTCTGTGGGATACCTAGGTCCTTGGAAAGTCTGTAAGCAGTGATGTCCAAAGGAACAAGAAATTCCTCCAATAAAATTTCTCCGGGATGAATGTTTTTTAGTTTTTTCATGTCACTATTTTTTTAATGATAGTCTATAATTTGAACTTCTTCTGAATTACCATTACTCCATTTAAATATAATTCTCCATTGAATGTTAATTCGAATGGAATAAAAGTCCTTCAAATTCCCCTTCAATTTTTCAAGCTTATTGGATGGAGGAATCTTTAGGTCGTTAAGGTCTTGAGAGTTGTTTAGCATTCTCAACTTTCTACGGGCTGTTTCCTGAATTTCTGTCGAGAACCCCTTAACTCTTTCGCCTAACCAAATTTTCTGAGTTTCCTTGTCCCCAAATGAAATAATCATAGTATTGTCTCGCGTTACTTACGTCAAAGGTAAGTAACCAAAATAAAAAAACAAACTTTATTTAAATCGTATCCTAAAGAAGGGAAATTTGTCCGAGCAATGCGGCCTAACGTGCCGCGCAAAGGCGCATACCCTTTTCGGGTTGCGCTTGTGCGCTGTTAGTAGCTGGGTGATTTCGATATTTATTTGTGTATATTTCTATTAAATTAATCATTTTATCGAGTAGCTAACATTGCGTCCACTTCCTTGTTTTTCAATCAATCCTTTGTTAATCAACTCTGACAAAATACGTTTTACTGTTGGCGCAGGTATGGCCAACTTTATTGCAATTTCACCCGATTGGATATTCGGACGGTTTTGAATAATTGTATATATTGATTTTTCCTTATGCGAAAGTTGTGCTTCCAAACCGCTTTGTTGCAATTTAGTTAGCAATTGAATTTGGATATTTGACAAGCAATTCAAAAAGAAATGTATCCAAACGGTTACATCTTCATTTGGGCGTTGTGCCTGACAACTTCTTAGAACTTGATAGTATTCGTTTTTTCTACTCTCTATTTCGTGTTCAAAACTCACGTATTGTATCCACTTGTATCCTTTATTCAGGAGTAATAGTGTTGATATTAATCGGCTCAATCTGCCGTTTCCGTCTTGGAAAGGATGAACGCTCAAAAATTCATAAACAAAAGTTGCAATTTTGATTAATGCATGAACTTCCGTTTCGACATTATACCAATCAAGTAAAGCTCTTATTGCATTTTCGGTTGCAAAACCCGCTTCTGTAGTTTGAAAAATGATTTGTTTTGTTCCTTCAGGAAATGAGGCTTCTACCGCGTTACTATGTTGCTTATAATTGCCTTTATGCCATAAATCTTTGGCACTGTATTTCATTAATGTATTGTGTAAGCTTTTTAAATGACTTTCAGAAAGGCTGATATTTTGATATGATTCAGTGATCAAATCTAATACTTCAAAATA
Organism: Bacteroidia bacterium; assembly: GCA_044353855.1. Lineage (GTDB taxonomy): Bacteria > Bacteroidota > Bacteroidia > UKL13-3 > UKL13-3 > UKL13-3. Next base: position 254,625 of record JBILBF010000002.1, on the reverse strand, counting down.
ACCAACTACTTCCTGCGAATCTCTGTCAGTAAGTTTGGCTATGTCAATTTTTTGAAGTAAAACGTCTACTTCTTCATCACTCATTCTGTTGCCTTCAATTCGGTTTGAAGCACCGACACTTCGAACGGTAGCAATGCTTTTTAACTCTTTGAGGCTTTGTCCTTCTTTTCGTTCTATAGCTGTCCAATTTGCATCAAAACGATCTATTTCGCTGATTAAATTAATAAGCTTCCAATCAATATTAAGTTTGAAATTATATACCTCGTTGTTCATTTTGATACGATATGATACGCAAATATACGATTATGATTGCAAATCACAAGTACGGATTGATACGATTTGATATGATTAGATTTGATTTTGATACGATAAATGAATTTACTTCAGCAGTGAAGTTTTTCTAAAGTAAGTTTATCTCGCCTTGCTACTAAATGGCTTATATGCGATGGAAACCATCGTTTTTAATTCCAATATTGAGATATACAAAGGTTTTTGCTTTTGTATCATTGAACCTAGTTTTTGTATTTACATCCCTAACTCAACATAAAACCTCCCATCTATTAAAATGGAAGCTAACACAAATTTTATGCTCCCCGCAAGGGCATAAATACGCTAATTGCTTTGGTGAGAACACAAGCAACTATATATGAATGGATTAATTTTTATACAAAGCAGGCAAAGGGTTATTTTCCTTGGCTAAACAAACAAAAGGGGGCGCATAAGAGGGATGGTTAAGGAAACAAATTTTATATTAACTTGGCTCAATCATTAAAACCTCCTCATGCGACACCCGAAGCTGGCATGGGAAAGCTTGCTGCAATGCCAAAAAACAATATGCAAACAATAACCACTTACCCTTTCCTTGTTTTTTTCTTTATGTTGAGGCTTGCCTACGCACAAGTGGATGTAACCTACAACCAACTCGTTTGGTCGGATGAGTTTAACCAAAACGGAGCGATAGATCCAACCAAATGGCATCATCAAACACAACTGCCCGATGGGGGCAGCTGGTATAATGGGGAGGTGCAACATTATACCAATCAATTAAAAAATGCTGTTGTCGAAAATGGGGTATTGAAAATAACCGCCATTAAAGAAAATTACACCAATCAAGGTGTTACAAAAGCATACACTTCGGCCAGGTTAAATTCAAAAGTTGCATTTACCAATGGCAGGGTTGATATTAAAGCAAAAATACCAACCCAACAAGGTACATGGCCGGCATTGTGGTTATTGGGAAAAAACATAAGCGAGCCAGGCGGATTTTTTGCTGCCAACCATGGCAACACCCCATGGCCGGCTTGTGGCGAAATTGATATCATGGAACACGGCATCACACCTTCAAAACCAACCGGCTTTATTCAAAGCGCCATTCACACTCCATCATCGTTTGGAAATACGATAGACAAGGAGGGAACCATAGCCAATAATCTGGGTAATGATTTTCATGTCTATTCCATGAATTGGTCGCCCAATCAAATCACCTTTTTACTAGATAATATTGCTTTTTATACCTACAACCCATCCATCAAAAATGCATCAACTTGGCCTTTTATTGCTGATCAATATTTGCTCATGAATATTGCCATGGGTGGTGTAGCAGGAAGTATTCCCAGCAATTTTACCCGAGCAACGATGGAAATTGATTATGTGCGTGTGTATCAAAACACAGTGGGTACAACCAACCTCTCCATGATTGATTTTTTGATCCCTAACCCTGTTCAAGAATTGTTAACGTTACCATCCCATTTGAGTGACAATCATGTACGTTTTTTCAACACCTCAGGTCAATTGGTATTGCATACAACCAACCTTACAACAGTGGATGTAACACTATTGCCAGTTGGCCTATATGTGCTGGTGTTAGAAAGCAACAATCAGCTTTACCGTAAAAAAATAATCAAACAATAAGATTGTTCTTCAATGAGTGTAATGCTATTAAGCTAGGTTTTTAATGTATCTTCAATCCAACCTTGCGATGCTACACAATTGAATAGTTTCATTGACCTTTTTAAACGCTAACACTGTATTTGTTGTAAACAGCTGGGCTTTTGTGGTCATACCAATATTCTTTAACCTAAGCCAGTTGGCGGTCTGCGGCCACGATAGCTATTAGGAGTAACGCTATTTTAACCAAAACATAGATAGCAGAAGCCTTATCCTTAGTTGGTGTTTATTTTTAGTTTAAACACATGCACGCCAATGGCATAACCATACTTGCTTCCATCAGGGGATGTGATGATTCTAATTTTATTACAAGCCTTACCTAAGTTTACGTTGGTCCATTTTTTTCCTCCGTTATGGGTTTCAAAACCAGTATGCATCGTGCCAATAAATCCATGGTTTTCGTCTATAAACCCTATACCAAACGACCTTGCTTTGTACTCTTTGCATAGTTCATATTCTTTCCATTTTTTTCCACCATTGGTGGTTTTAATAAAATGTTGCGTCACAACGGTTGTATCAGGATTATAACTTTGAATAGTAGCATACCCAACTTTTGGAGATGGAAAGAAGATTTTCCAAGATATTTCATATGGCCTGTTACTTTCATATACTTTTTGCCATGTTTTTCCTTGATCCTTGGTATGCAGGATAACTGCATGGCTATTTTCGATAGAGGCACAAGCAAATCCCTCCATTTTGTTAAACATTTTTATATCATATAACGCACTACAATAGTTACTCATATCCATACTGGTAAAAGTATTTCCATTGTTGTGGCTTACCATCATATTTGCAGGACTACCAACCCTTCCCACACCGTAAATATAGTATTTATAACCAATCTCACCAAGGTTGATGTATGCTTCTTTTACAATGTCCAATGCACACAGTCCTTTAATATTATTGCCTGCATAGGTTGCAGGTTCCCAGTTTTCTCCTCCATTTACCGTTTTATACAATGGAATCGTATCGGTTACATTCGGAAAATAATCCGTTCCCACTGTACCAGCAAATCCATGTATACTATCCATAAAAGCGATACACCTAAAAAATGTTCCCTTTTTTTCCAATTGCACTTTCCAATGTTGACCACCGTCTGTAGTATGGTATATTTTGCCGTAGCCATTTACATACCAACCATTGTTTTCATCTACAAAAAATATATCGTCTTGTTTTCCTGTATAAGGTTCTGTATTAAGTTTTTCCCAAGTGTAGGTTTGTTGTCCATAGGATACGTTGTATACCAGTATGGCAAACAATAGGTAGAGGAGTTGTATTTTTTTCATGTTACTATTTTTTGATCGCCTGATAGTAATAGGGGATACCCAAAGCGGTTCAAGGCTTTGCGGTATTGTCTATTACGGAATATTAATTTGACTTGCTAAGATAAATAATTTGTGGAAACGAAATATGGTATGTTAGTAAGTTAACGAGTTAGTTTTATTCATCAAAAAAGGGATCTAAAAAAGAGAGTATACCATGCAAACTTTTACCCTTTTGATGTGTTAACAATGGAAAAAAATAAGCAATCATGTCAGAACAAATAGAAAAAATTAGAAAGACCATTGAGCCTCTAAGACAAGAAATAATTAACCACAAGGTATATTCCGTAATTAAAGATATAAACGACTTAAAAGTGTTTATGCAATACCATGTGTATGCAGTTTGGGATTTTATGTCGTTACTCAAAACACTTCAACAAAACCTAACGTGCACATCAGTTCCGTGGTTTCCCAAAGGCTCTGCTGATACTAGATACCTTATTAACGAAATTGTTGTTGGTGAAGAATCTGATGTTGACTTAAATGGTGTTAGAAAAAGCCATTTTGAATTATACATTGACGCTATGAAACAATGTGAGGCAGACACTACTCAGATTGAACTGTTTATTGATGTGTTGAAAAAAACGGGCGACTTTAAAACAGCTTTTGCAGAAGCCAAAACCCCCACAGCAGCAAAAGACTTTGTTGATTTTACGTTTAGCATCATTGGCAGTGATAAACATTATTTGCAATCAGCAATTTTTACATTTGGTCGTGAAGACCTTATACCCGGAATGTTTGTTTCAATTGTAAATGATATTCATAGCAACTTTCCAAACAGTATAGAAATTTTCAAATATTATCTTGAAAGACATATAGAAGTTGATGGAGACCATCATAGTCATTTAGCTTTACAAATGACAGCAAACCTTTGTGGAACAGACCAAGCATGTTGGGACCAAGCAGAAAAGGCAACTATAGAATCATTACAAAAACGTATTGATCTTTGGGATGGAGCATACACACACATCGTACATAACGCAACAGCTACACAACACGCGGGTTTGGAAAAAGGATCGGTTTTGGCTGCAGCAGGTAGTTTGGCGGGAAATTAAACACGGTTTCTCCCCACATACGGATTGCTGTGTACTGCTAATGTTAACCTGCGTGAAAACGTAAATGATTTTAGTTAGGCTAGTGAATGTCTACTTATATATGTCTTTCGGCATGGTAGGATGAGCGCACCAATGCACCCGACTCTACATACTTAAATCCTTTTTCCATGCCTACTACTTTTAAATAATCAAATTGTGCAGGCGTTATAAATTCTTCAACAGCCAAATGCATTTTGGTTGGTTGCAAATATTGACCAAGGGTTAACACATCGCAACCATGAGCAACCAAGTCATCCATTAGTTCAAAAATTTCAGACTCAGTTTCGCCAAGCCCAAGCATAATGCCTGATTTGGTTCTGCGGCCACGTTCTTTGGTCTTCAACGTTTGTTCCAAACTGCGTTCGTATTTGGCTTGCGGACGTACTTTGCGGTACAACCGTTTTACAGTTTCCATATTATGCGATACCACTTCTGGTTTTTCATCAATTACTTGGTACAACAAATCCCATTTGCTCATAAAATCAGGAATCAACGTTTCCATGGTTGTATTGGGGTTGAGTTGTTTCACAAACCGAATGGTATCAGCCCATACAGTTGCTCCTTTATCAGGTAATCCATCGCGGTTTACCGAGGTGAGTACTGCATGTTTTACGCCCATCAATCGTATAGCCTCCGCCACACGCATGGGTTCATCTGTATCATATTCATTATTGCGTCCGGTAGCCACTGCACAAAAAGAGCAACTCCGTGTACAGGTATTGCCTAGTATCATAAAAGTAGCCGTTCCTTCGCCCCAGCATTCGCCCATATTGGGGCAGTTTCCGCTTTCGCAAATGGTGTGTAATTTATATTCGTCAACCAGCTTGCGTACCTTACGGTAATTTTCTCCAGTAGGCAATTTTACTTTTAACCACGATGGTTTTTTGATGCGTTGTTCTGTAAGTGTGGGTAATTCTATCATGCTGTTATTTGTTCCAACCGAATTGGTAACCGATAAAAAAATTAAATAATAAAACTGTTTGAGGTTGAAATGCCATCAAGGATAATCCTTGTGGAAAAGCATCAATGGTGATACCTGCTTCTACACAATGGAACTCCTCAGGAAATTCCCCCCATTCAATCGAAAAACTTCCTCGTCCGTATGCGCCCAGTTGAGCTTTGGTACGACCAATTCCTTCAAAAAAAGAAGAGTTGCCAAAGATACGGGATTGATTGGTATGAATAGTTGGATTGTACCGCTCTGATTTAACAAACCCACCAATGCCGTCACTGTTGGGATAAAAAATATCTAGGTATACAGGTTTTAAGAATCCAGAACTTAATCCTACGTTGTAATTAAAATTGACTTGTACAGCATTTTTGTAAGGACGCTCTGTTAAAAATAGGGTTTGACCATAACCCGTGCGGAGCAAAAAAAGCATATTTAACCTACCAAAAGTATATTTCTGAGGATTCTCAGAAACACCATTGATACGGGTTTCTTTGGGATGCTTCACGCGTGCAAACTCAATATCGAGAATGTTTTTTTTGGTGCCTGTTTTATGCCATCCGTATTTAAAATTGATGCCACCCAAATTGCTGCTGTTAAGGTTTCCACCAAAAGTGATACGATTACGGTAAAATAATTGGGCTTCAGTAATGGCTTGGTTTTGAGCAATAGCATGATAAGCCACTAAGCATAATGTAATACTCAAAAATTTTACCCAACTGTTCATTTATAGTATTGCTTTAATTATGTTTGAGTTTCAAATGTACTAAAATTATGAATACTTCTGAATTGATTTACCAAGGTGAATTGCGAACATTTGCAACGCACGTATATTCAAGCACTCAACTTTTTACCGATGCTCCATTAGATAATATGGGTAAAGCACAAAGTTTTTCACCAACTGATTTGGTGGCTGTAGCTTTAGCCAGTTGCATGGTAACAACAGTTGCCATTTTAATGCGAAACGATGATATTCAATTAGAGGGGAGTACACTTTCTGTTCGAAAAATAATGGCCTCAAACCCCAGAAGGATTGCTTCCATAGAAATTGATTTTAAGGTGAACAACAAAATGCTTACAGAAAGTATGAAAGAAAAATTAGAATCAATTGCACATGAATGCCCAGTAGCCAAAAGCATTCATCCTAATATTGAACAGAAAATTGTGTTTGTGTTCGGGGAAAACCTTAACGGGTAAGTGTAATTGATTGCCCAATAGTTAATTGAAACTTGGGGCATGAACTTTTACAAGAGTTAAGTCCAATTAAAGCAATTGCGCACAAAGCAACTAAAATTATTTTTTTCATAAATTATTTTCAATAATAGATGTCTGTACAAAGGTATAAAAATATTCCAGATTCGTTCATTAATTTCAATATAACACCGTTAACATATGAACAGAATAGTGGACACGTTGCACTTTCTCATGCAGGGAAGTATGATTTTGATACTGCTTTTTTGGTTGATCAGCTCCTTATTTACCCCAAAGCTGTTGTTAAAATACCCTCTTTTACAGCTGTTTATGCAAAATTTACCCCTCAAAGTTTTGAGCAAAGCAGCAGTGAAGTGTTAGCCAATATTAAATCGTCATTAATTTTTGGAAAACGGATTTTAGATTTGTCGGGTGGGCTTGGGGTTGACGATTGGGCCTTTTCTAAACGTTTCGAACAAGTTGTTTCACTTGATATAGATGCTGAGCTCAATAAATTGGTTCGGTATAATTTTACGTTGTTGCAAGTTGCCAATATCCAACGCATAGATATTGACGCTTATCAATATGTGCACAATAATGTAGAAAGATTTGATTGGGTATATTTAGATGCTGATAGGAGGGTGAAGGATAAAAGAAGTTATGCCATAGCTGATACCGAACCTAATATTTTTACAATTAAAGACAGCCTATTTACTTTTTCGGAAAATATATTGTTAAAAGTTTCACCCATGGTTGATATTCATGCTATCATAACGGAATGTAAAACGGTGAAAGAAATATGGATTGTATCACATAAAAATGAAGTGAAAGAAATACTGGTTCACTTACAACAAACCGAATCGTTGCCAATGATTCATGCACTTAATATTGATGGAGAACAGCATCAACAATTTTCCAAACAATACCCAATCGTTCAACAAGAACTGCAGCCTGCAGTTGATGGTCTTTGGTTTTATGAACCTGCTCTCTCTTTAATTAAAGCCTATTTGGCTACCAGCTATATGCAAGAAAGGGGAATCAGTCAAGTAGCCAACCATTCACTTTTTGGTGTGAGCCCTACAGAGGTGAAAGATTTTTTTGGCCGAAGGTTTAAGTTATACGAATCGTTTGTTTTTAGTAAAGGAAGATTAAAAACATATTTAGCCAATAACTCAATTACCAAAGCCAATATCACCAAACGTAATTTCCCAATGGATGTAGCTGAAATTCGTCAATTAACAGGGTTAAAAGAGGGGGGCACAGATTATTTATTTTTTGCCTTGGATGCTGCTGGTGAAAAAAGAGTGTTTCATTGTGGTAAACCCTAATTACTTTTTGAAGGAAACAATATGGATAGAATCTCCTATTGTTAGCAGTCCTTTGGGGGGCCCGATACAATTTTGACCAAAGGCTATTTTTTGATTTTGTTTACGGTAAGTGGCTAATGTTTTAAGTGGTTCCGCAGTTGTTTCTCCGTTGTTTTGGTTGATGTTAATGACAGTACACCTGTAACAAGGTTTTACACATTCAAACAGGTTGTGTTGAATGGTAAAATGGCTCCATGCATCTTCATCATGAGCTTGCCCGCCTGTAAATACAATATTGGGTCTAAACCGATTTACAGGAATCGTTTCTGCAGTGTTGAATGCCACTAAGCGTAATGCTTCAGTACCCATAAGGAGTAAAGGATACCCATCGGCAAAACTAACTTTATTATTTTGGGAAACACCTGCTAATCGTTTGGTGGTTGTTGGCATATATACCAATGAAACGTTTTTGTTTAACTGCTCACTAAACCAATTGTTGATTGTTGAGTTTGCTTCTAAGGCATCTACCGTATCATCCCATATCATGACTTGTTTACTTTTTCCTGTATTCAGCATTTTCGGAATGTCGATACTTGATTGGTTGTATGTAACCTCAAATCCAGTTTCTGTTTGGCTAAGTTGAAACAGACAAAGCTCAGGCAATTGGCGTTGAGATAAAAAATGGTGTTGCTCATCAATTAACATCCATCTTCTGTCATACAACAATCCCGTTTCGCAAAGTTCACTGTGCTGCAATTGAATACCCGCCATTGATTTGATGGGATAAATATACAGTTCCGAAAGTTGATAATTGGGCGATACCATTAATAGGATAAAAAAAAGTTGACAATATTACACACACAAACGGCATAAAAAAAGCGACCATTCGATCGCTTTTTTTTATGAGTTAAATTACCTGATTATTATTTTCCAACGTTAAATACATCTTCACTAAAACCAGTAAAACTAAATCCGCCATCATGAAATAAGTTTTGCATGGTTACTTTTTTGGTGTAATCACTAAACATACTTATTACATAATCGGCACATTCTTCTGCATTTGCATTGCCCAGTGGTGATAATGCTTCTGCATAGTCTACAAATGTTCCAAATCCTTTTACACCACTTCCAGCAGTTGTAACTGTAGGACTTTGGGAAATAGTATTCACCCTAACTTTATTCCGTTTGCCAAAATGATACCCAAAACTGCGGGTGATACTTTCTAACAACGATTTTGCATCAGCCATTTCACTGTAATCAGGAAATACACGCTGTGAAGCAATATACGTTAAAGCCAAAATCGAACCTTCGTTTTTCATCGCATCGCTATTGTATAAATTTTTCATTAAGCGGTGAAAGGATATGGCAGATATGTCTAACGTATCATGCATAAATTTATAATCAAGTTCAGTATATGATTTTCCTTTGCGGATATTCATACTCATTCCTACAGAGTGCAATACAAAATCAAGTTTACCACCCAATATTTCAGTTGCTTGGGTTACCAGGTTTTGCATTTCATCATCTTTGCTTACATCACATGGAATGATTTTGGCATTACCACATGCAGCTGCTAAATGGTTGATTTCGCCCATACGCATGGCTATGGGTGCATTGGTTAATACAAATTCTGCACCTTCGGCATATGCTTTTAAAGCTACTTGCCAGGCTATTGATTTATCATTTAATGCACCGAAAATGATTCCTTTTTTTTCTTTTAAAATTCCATTTGCCATAAATAGTTCTTTGTTAAATTACTGCTTGCTGTTGTATATTGTACATGCAAGTTTAGGAATTTTCCTTTTACATTTGGCAAAATCTTATAGACAGCATGGTTCAATTGGGTCGTCAACATAATAAACTATTGGTAATGAATAAGCTGTATGGCATGGTATTGTTTTTTTTAGCAATCACTACTTATGCCCAACCAACATTTACCCGATACGATTATTTACACGGAAAATTAACACCACTGCGTTCGTGTTTTGATGTAAAAATGTATGATGTAACAGTTAAGATTGAACCCCAACGTAAGTTTATTTCTGGGGTAAATAAGATATCCTTTTTAGTGGTAAATGATTTTAGAAAATGCCAGCTTGATTTGTTTTCAATCATTAACATAGACAGTATAGTTTTTGAAGGGAAACAAGTTTTGTATAACCGCGATAGCAATGCAGTATATGTAGATTTAGGCATTAAAGTAAAAAAGGGAATATTGGGTATGCTTTCTGTTTATTTTTCGGGTAATCCGCTTGTTGCTAAAAAAGCACCTTGGGAGGGTGGATTTGTATGGTCAAAAGATGCTGCCAATACCGATTGGGTTGGACTTGCTTGTGAAGGAATAGGAGCGAGTAGTTGGTTGCCTTGCAAAGATCATTGGAGTGATGAACCTGATAGTATGCAAATGCACTTGCAAGTTCCTTCTTTTTTAGTTGGGGTTTCCAATGGTAAATTAATGGGTAAAGTAGAGTTGACTAATGGATTTACGCAATATGATTGGAAAGTGAGCAATACCATTAACAATTATAATATCTCCATCAATGTGGGTGCCTATATGCATATTCACGATACATACAAAGCGAAGTTCTCAAATATTTCTGAACCGTTGATGTTGGATTATTATGTTTTGTCTGAACATGCAACTCAAGCCAAAGAACATTTTAAGCAGGTTGCAACCATGTTAACAGCATTTGAAAAATATTTTGGTCCTTACCCTTTTTGGGAGGATGGCTATAAATTAGTAGAAACACCTTATTGGGGTATGGAACATCAAAGTTGTGTGGCATATGGAAATGATTACACAAACAACAGCTATGATTTTGATTTTATCATTGTTCACGAAAGTGGACATGAATGGTTTGGAAATAGTTTAACGGCTAATGATCCAGCTGAGATGTGGATTCACGAATCATTTACAACCTATAGTGAAGCCCTATATGTAGAATATGTTTTGGGGTATACAAAAGCACAACAATACTTAACAGACCAACTATCAAGAATTGCCAATCAGGAACCATTAGTTGGACCCTTTGACGTAAATTACCATGGCCAAAAAGACAATGATATATATTACAAAGGAAGTTGGATGTTACACACCTTGCGCAGTGTAATAGATAATGATACACTTTGGTTTTCGATGATCAAAGAATTGTGTACTACGTATAAAAAGCAACAGATCAGTACGGTTCAAATTATTGATTTTTTCTCCCAAAGATCTGGAACCAAATTAAACCGTTTTTTTGAGCAATATTTGTATACGAATACATTGCCTGTTTTAGAGTATAAAATTGAAGATAGAGGTGAACGTAACTTAATGGTTAGTTACCGTTGGATAAATGCGGTAACTGGATTTAACATGCCCATAAAACTAACGGCAACCAAAGGTGTGTATGAAACAGTTACGCCAACCAAAAATTGGCAACTGATTGATCTTAATTATTTTAATGAAAATGATTTTAACATCGAACCACACAAGTATTTGATTAATCTTAACAAAATAAAAACAAAGTAAAACTAACCACCATGTCAACATTACTAATACGAAATGCAAAACTTGTAAATGAAGGAAAAATTTTTCATGCAGATGTGTTCATTAAAAATGGGTTTATCGAAAAAATAGATACCAACGGAATTGCAATGGCTGCCGATAACACAATAGATGCTACAGGTTTGTATTTAGTACCAGGAGCAATTGACGATCAGGTACATTTTAGAGAGCCGGGTCTTACGCACAAAGCTGAAATATATACAGAAGCAAAGGCTGCTGTTGCTGGTGGTGTTACCAGTTTTATGGAAATGCCAAATACCTTTCCTGCCGCCACAACACTTTCTTTATTAGAACAAAAATATGAAAGAGCAGCTGCTTGTTCTGTAGCTAATTATTCCTTTTTTATGGGAACCTCTAATACCAATTTAGACGAATTGTTGAGAGTAGATGAACGTACCATTTGTGGCGTAAAAATATTTATGGGCTCAAGTACCGGTGAAATGGTTGTAGACAATCCTGTTGCACTCGAACGTATTTTTAGTGAGGTAAATATACTTATTGCAACCCATTGCGAAGATGACCCAATGATTAAAGTCAACACGGAGTTGTTTAAACAACAATATGGCGAAACCTTAGATGCTACTTACCACCATTTGATACGAAGCAGAGAAGCTTGTTACAAATCATCTTCTTTTGCTGTTGAATTAGCTCAAAAACACCATTCGCGTTTGCATATTTTACACATAAGTTCAGCCGAAGAGTTGGATTTATTTAGGAATGATATTCCTCTTTCTCAAAAAAGAATTACTGCCGAAGCATGTATTCATCACCTTTGGTTTAGCAATGAAGATTATGCAACCAAAGGTAATTTTATCAAATGGAATCCTGCTGTTAAACTACCTTCCGATCGTGATGCAATTTTACAAGCCGTTATAGATGGTAGAATAGATGTTATTGCTACAGATCACGCTCCGCATACGTTAGCGGAAAAAGAACAATCCTATTTGACTGCACCTTCTGGTGGTCCATTGATTCAACATTCATATAATGCAATGCTTGAACTGTTTCATCAAGGCAAAATCTCATTGGAAATGATTGTCCAAAAAATGTGTCATAATGTGGCCGAACTTTTTGAAATAGACCGAAGAGGTTTTATTCGTGAAGGATTTTATGCCGACTTAGTTTTGGTAAATATAAACGAGCAATACACCGTGTCTAAAAACAATTTGTTGTACAAGTGTAACTGGAGCCCATTTGAAGGACAAACGTTCCATTCAGTGATTAAGTATACCATTGTAAATGGAAATATTGTATACGATAATGGGGTAGTTATCGAATCGGTAAAAGGAAAACGATTGCTGTTTAATCGATAATATTTTTGAGTTCATTGTTCGCAAATAATTTTTGCTTAAGTGGTCAAATGGGTTGTTCATAGAATTGTCATTTTACATTACACGTTAACAGATTTCAATTTAAAATGATATTTTGCTCCATTAACGGTTCAATTTTTTTTGACTCGTTAGTTTTTTAAACACCAATTTATAATAAACTAAAGGCATGATTCAAAAAGGAATTCTGTTACTACAACTGTGTATTGCAACTATAGCATATGGACAATATACCCCACAGCAAATTGCTAATCTGTATAAAAAGTATCAACCCTCATTAACAGAAAATGATGTTCAATCTCTCGTTATCTCCAGTCAATATACAGATGCGAAAAGTGGAATAACGCATGTTTATTTCAACCAAGTAGTCAACGGTATCGAAATATTTAACGCCAATGCACAACTCCACCTTGATAAGAATGGGAACATCATAACCTTACACGATGATTTTATCGTGGATGCTCAAAACCATATACATGTGTCTAAAACATCAATTGGCGTTTCAACTGCACTTTTAAATGCGGCTGCTGATATTGATATGAATGTATCCATGGCTTTGAATAAAGCCGAGTTGCCTATGCAACAAAACAAACTTACTATTGTTGATGCAGCTGTATCTGAAGAGCCCATAAAACTCAAACTATATTACTTAAATACACCAGCAGGTCTCCTACTTACCTATAATGTTGAGTTGTTTAATAACAAAACAAATGATTGGTGGAATATTAGGGTTGATGCTACTTCGGGAGCAGTTATTGAAAAAAATAATTGGACCACGCATTGCAATGTTTCCTCAGCTACCTTTTCATCCGATAACAGTAAACAAACACATACCCATTTTCTTCAAAACATGTCATTAGCAAAAAAAGCAACGAGTTCAAATGGAACGTACCATGTTCTTCCCTTTCCAGCTGAAAGTCCAAATCATGGTCAGCGCGAATATGTATCAGGTTCAATTGCTAAAGCAAATGCATCACCATTTGGATGGCACGATACCGATGGCGTAGCAGGTCCTGAGTATTCAGTAACCAGAGGAAACAATGTGTTTGCTGACGAGGATACTTTGAAAAATAATGGATCGGGCTATAGTCCTGATGGAGGAGATAGTTTGGTATTTGATTTTCCGATGGATAGTACTTGGACAAAGTATAATGAGTTTTTACCCGCGGCTGTAACCAATTTGTTTTATACCAATAACTATATACACGATGTGTTTTACCAATATGGGTTTGATGAGTTATCGGGTAGTTTTCAATATAATAATTATGGTAAAGGGGGCTTGGGAAAAGACCATGTACAAGCGGATGCACAAGATGGAAGTGGGCTTAACAATGCCAACTTTAGTACACCTGTTGATGGAAGCAGCGGTAGGATGCAAATGTATTTGTGGCCAACCAATTCAGCTGTATATCCAGTGTCAATTCATACGGGTTCGGCAGCAGGAAACTACACCTCTTTTTTGTCTACTTTTGGTGCACAACGATTTAGCACGCTTACAGCAAAAATTGTTTTAGTTGATGATGGAACCCCAGCCGATTCGTTAGGATGCAATGCATTGATAAACGGCAATGAACTTGAAGGTAATATAGCATTGATATACAGAGGGAGCTCTAATTGTTCATCCACTTCAAAAGTATTAAATGCACAAAATGCAGGTGCAATAGCCGTAATCATCATTAACAATGCAACATCGCCATTCACCAAACTAACCGGAAACAGTTCAGCTATTGTTATTCCATCTGTATTATTTAGCCAAGCTGCCGGTGTAACTTTAAGCAATGCATTGGCAAACGGAGATACTGTAATTGGCCAGTTTTTCTTAGGAAAATCGTACGATAGTGATTTTGATAATGGGGTAATTGCACATGAATATGGACATGGTATTTCAAACCGATTAACAGGCGGACCCAATAACTCAGATTGTTTACGAAATGCTGAACAAGCAGGTGAAGGGTGGAGTGATTTTTTTGCATTAGCATTAACAACCAAACAAGGCAATCAAGGAACGGATGCTCGTGGAATTGGTACTTTTGTATCTGACCAACTTGTTTCAAGTTTGGGTATTCGTGAATTTAAATATACTACGGATATCAAGGTAAATCCGCTTACCTATACAGCCGTTAAAAATAATAAAGGAGTACATTATGTAGGTACTATTTGGTGCACCATGTTATGGGATATGTACTGGGCAATGGTTAATAAATACGGTTTTGATGAAGATGTATATAATGGAACAGGTGGTAATAATAAGGCCATTCAGTTAGTTATTGATGGATTAAAATTACAAAAATGCAACCCTGGTTTTGTGGATTCAAGAGATGCAATCCTACTTGCTGATAGTTTGTTAAATGGTGGTGCTAACCGCAGTTTGTTGTGGAATGTATTTGCTCGCAGAGGGTTAGGTTTTTCAGCTAACCAAGGACTATCAACTTCTGTTGCAGATGGGACTGCTGCATTTAATTTACCCGAAGGTGTTAACAGTACCGGTACTATCGATACTGAAAACTTAGGTCGATTTATTCAATTACAATCAAACCCTGTTACATCCCAGGCAATATTGGTAATGCCCGACCAATTGACTGAAGCCAATGTATTGGTTACAGATATTAGTGGTAAAGTGTTGGTGAACGAACAGCTTAAAACAGATGCATCGCAACATATTGCAATAGACTTAAGTGCTGTAAAAAATGGCTTATACTTTATAAAAGTATCCAATGGGTATCATTTGTTTCAAACTAAATTGTTGGTACTACATGATTAGTTGAAAATTAGAACGCATAAAAAAAAGCTGAATACAATTTGTACTCAGCTTTTTTTATGAAAAAATTTGAGGGATAAAAACCTACTTAAAACTATAAGTGCATTCTTTCTTTTTTACCCATTAATACATCCTGAGACTCTACATGGTCTGGATCAACAATACAACAGTCAACTGGACAAACAGCTGCACATTGTGGCTCTTCGTGGAAGCCCACACACTCTGTACATTTGTTTGATACAATATAATAGGTATCATCTGATTTTGGAGCAAAACGTTTGCTTACATCTACTGCTTCGCCATCTACAGTTACTGTTCCACTTAAGCTATTACCATCAGCCCAAGCCCATTCAGCACCGCTTTCGTAAATTGCATTGTTCGGACATTCAGGTTCGCATGCACCACAGTTGATGCATTCGTCAGTTATCATTATTGCCATATATTCTTAATTATTATGTTTTTGTTTAACAATTGCAAAATAAGTTTTGTTGATTTGCATCTCAAAGTATAATCATTCTAAATTAAAATGAATTTTCAACAACGTGTCAAAGCATTTGTACAGTTAGGTCAGTTATTTTCGCAAGTACTCGGGCAAAAAGAAAATGATATCTTTTCAAAAGCCTATGTCCACAATAACTGGTTTACAGATACAAATATTCACTCGGCATTAACAGCATGGGCTACATTGCTTACACCTGAAAAGCTAGATGAATGGCTTGCAAATTACACTATTCCTGATGAATCCCCTAAAACTGTTGCTATTATTATGGCTGGCAATATCCCAATGGTTGGTTTTCATGATTTATTGTGTGTGTTAATTACCGGGAATAAGGCATTGGTCAAACTATCTACTGATGATACTATTTTAATGAAATGGGCAATTGAACAGTTGATACAGATAGAACCTGCATTTGCTGCTCATATAGAAATTTGTGAAACCCGGTTGCCGCAAAAATTTGATGCCGTTATTGCAACTGGAAGCAACAATACCAATCGGTATTTTGAGTATTATTTTAGGAATAAGAAATCGTTGCTGCGTAAAAACAGAAACAGTGTTGCAGTGCTCACAGGCAATGAAACGCAAGCAGATTTGGTCAAACTTGGCGAAGATGTTTTTACTTATTTTGGATTAGGTTGTCGGAATGTATCAAAACTATATGTACCTGAAGGGTATGATTTTGTTCCTTTTTTTGAGGCTATTGAATCCTTTTATGATATTGGCAATCATCATAAGTACATTAATAATTATACCTATCATAAAGCGATATTCCTGATGAATCTTACGCCTCATTTAGATAATAATTTTGTGTTGCTCAAAGAAGATGAAAAAATAGCCTCTCCACTCGGAGTGTTGTTTCATTCATCCTATCAACAGATGGAAGAACTACAATCGTTTTTAGCTACCCATACAGATGATATTCAATGCATCGTAAGTACGTTAGATTTGCCTAAGTTTCTTCCTTTGGGAAAAGCGCAACACCCTGAATTATGGGATTATGCTGATGGAGAAGATACGTTAAAGTTTATACTTGCTTTATAAACGTATAAAAACGTTGAGGAACTAAAGATAAACGTCTTGAACCAATTGGCTAATCACTTTGTGCATGGGTTTTAAAGCATCCAAATCGGGGTTTATTTCGGTTATTTCCATGCCTATAAGTTTGTCGTTTTTACAAAATGTTTTGAGCAAATAGTTTGCTTGTTCAAGGGTAAGTCCATCTTCAACGGGTGTTCCCGTTCCTACTGAGTATTGTGTATCTAAGCTATCAACATCAAAGCTGATGTATATAAATTGGCAATTGTGTAAATGGTTAAGGGTTTGTTCTGCTATCGCTTCTATTCCTAATTGTTTTATGTCTTGTGGCCTAAACGTTTTGATGCCTTCTTTGGCAATAATTTTTTCTTCTTCTTCTTCGGTGCTTCTTAAGGCAATAAATACCAAATCACGTCCTTGAATTTTGGGTGATATTCTTTTTCGGCCTAATTTTTTTAATGTTTCCCAAAGATTACGGGTAATTTCTTTAGGGTTGTTTTTAGCCATTTCTCTATGGTCGTCACCCATTAATGCGGCAATGGGCATTCCATGAATATTACCAGATGGAGTGGTATAAGGACTATGAAGGTCGGCATGTGCATCAATCCAAATAACACCAATACGCGCATTGGCATGAAAATCTTTGATACCAGAAATGAGTGCATTGGCACTGCTATGGTCGCCAGAAATAATAAACGGAATTTTTTGCAAACGCAAGATGTCTTGGATATGGTCGACAATTTTTTCTTGAAAATTTTTGATGTTTTCAATGTTTTTTCCATGAGGCGTTTCTTCCTTTGGTATAATCTCGTGAGGTTCCAAATGAGTATAGTTAAAAACATCAAAGGCTGCGAAATTTGCTTCTTGCAACTCTTTTAATAATGCCTGTGGACCTTTAGCTGCTCCTTTTTTGCCAGCACCAAAATCACTTTCTACGGTTATAACTTTAAATCTATCAGCACGCATACATACGTAAATGGTGGAATGCAAATCTAATCAAATTCATGGAAACAGCCTTCATGCAACAGCTTATGGTTAATATTCAATATTTTTGATGCTTATTCGCAACTCAATTAAGTTATTATGCCTCAAAATACCAACCATATCATGATGATTCGCCCTGTGCGATTTGCTTTTAATGAACAAACATCAGCTAGTAATTCTTTTCAACAAGTTCCCGATTCTACTAGTGGTATTCAAGAAAAAGCACTGATAGAATTTGATGGTTTTGTCAATACTTTACGCAACAATGGTATGAACGTTTGGGTAGTTGAGGATACGGAAGATCCCCATACTCCTGATGCTGTTTTTCCTAACAACTGGATTTCCTTGCACGATGATAGCCGCATGGTGCTTTACCCTATGCAGGCAGCAAACCGCAGACTGGAAAGAAGAGCAGATATTGCCCATCATTTAGGAGAAACATTTCACTTACTTGATATCATAGATTATACTGCTGCTGAAAAAGAGCATAAATTTTTGGAAGGCACAGGAAGTATGGTGTTGGATAGGGATTTTAAAATATGTTATGCTTGTATTTCACCTCGTACTAACAAAGAGTTATTGTTAACTTTTTGTGCTGATTTTGGATACTCTCTTGTTGATTTTATAGCTACAGATCGGAAAGGAAATTTAATATACCATACCAATGTAGTTATGTGTGTTGGACAACAATTTTTGGTTATTTGTTTTGAGTGTATTGCTGATGAACAAGAACGTAAGCGTATAGTCCATGCAACGCGTAAAACAATTATCGAAATTTCATATACTCAATTGGAACATTTTGCAGGCAATATGCTTGAACTAATAAATGAAAAAGGCGAACATGTATTGGTGATGAGTGAGCAAGCCTACAATAGTTTAACAGCCTCACAAGTTGCACAATTGGAATTTTTTGCGAAAATAGTAACAGCACCATTGTATACCATTGAATCAAATGGAGGGGGTAGTGCACGTTGTATGATGGCAGAGATTTTTTTGCCATTAAAAGTTGTTAAATAACGTTTAAGCTTCAAGCTCATTTACAGCCAACCAAGCCATCAAGCCTGTTCCAATTTCTAAAGCTGATTCATCAATATCAAATGTGGGAGTATGTACACTCGACACAATACCTTTGCTTTCATTCCGTGTTCCTAAACGGTAAAAACAAGCTGGCATCTCTTGTGAGTAATACGAAAAATCTTCTGCAGCCATCCATATATCAAGGTCTACAACGTTATCTGAACCAATATAAGCTATTGCAACTTGTTTAGCACGTTGGGTAGTTGATATATCATTTTTTAAAAATGGATATCCTTTGCGCACTTCAAATACACAACTTCCGCCCATACTTTCTGCAAGTTCAGTAGCTGTTTTTACCATTAAAGTATGTGCTTTTGCTCTCCATGTTTCATCAAGGGTTCTGAAAGTGCCTTCCATTTTTACCTCATTAGGAATAATATTGGTAGCACCATTGGCTATTACTTTACCAAACGATAAAACGGATGGAATAATAGGATTTGCACTTCGGCTTATAATGCTTTGCAGTGCAATTAGAACATGAGCAGCAATTAACACAGGATCTATGTTTAAGTGAGGCATTGCACCATGACCACCTTTACCTGTAATGGTAACATACAATTCATCTGTTGAAGCCATGTACAAACCTTCTCTAAATCCGATGGTCCCGGCTGGAAGTAAAGGCATAACATGTTGGCCCAAAATAGCTGTTGGAGTCGGGTTTTGTAGCGCTCCTTCTTGAATCATAATGGATGCTCCACCAGGTAGCTTTTCTTCACCTGGCTGAAATAGCAATTTGATTGTTCCTTCAAACGAATCTTTGATTTGATTCAATATCATAGCTGTTCCAAGCAACGAACTAGTATGTACATCATGTCCGCAAGCGTGCATCACACCTTCATTAACTGATTTGTATTCCGTATTGTTTTGTTCGGTAATGGGCAACGCATCCATATCGCCACGCAATGCAACTATTTTTTTATCAGGGTTTTTACCTTTTATTAAAGCAACTAAACCCGTAGTGGCTATGTGTTCAATTTCAGTAATGCCCATCTCGCGTAACTTAGCCTCCACAAAAGCTTGGGTGTTATATTCTTTAAAAGAAAGTTCGGGATGTTGGTGTATATGTCTACGCAATGAAACTACATATTCGTGGTTTTTTTTTGCTAGTTCTTTGATGTGTTGTATCAAGCTCATGTAAGTTCAAAAGTATTCAAATTTTGAAGAATAGAAACATACTGTAAGATAAAATAAAAAGGATTTGGTGGCAACATACGCTCAACTGTTAAACGTAAGCGAGTATGTTCTTTCAAGTGTTTTTCCAGCTTCCAAAGTCATTATTCCTTCTTTGAGTGAAATGTCTTTATGCCCATTAATCGAATCGGAATGACCACACCAAGGCTCCAAACAAAGATAGTGTTCACAGTTTTTTTGTGTCCAAATACCTAATTGTGGAAACCCATCAAAATTGAGCGTAATGGCAAAAGGACCATCAAGTTGTTTAAGAACAATTTTACTAGAGCGAATCGATTTAAACACAATGGCATCATCATCAAAAAGGGCTTTTGATAATTGAATTTGTGTAGGTGTGGTTAGAACTTTTTTGCTGTTTCCATCAAATAAACCATCCGTTAACAATTGTCTTTCTTCATTTTCGGGTAACGAAAACTCAATACAATAATCCGAAAGAGATTGGGTAGGTAAATTAAAACCAGGATGCGCACCAATGCTAAAATATATATTTTGATTGCCTGTATTGATAACTTTATAGTGGCAGTGAAGGGTGTTTTTGGATAATGTATACCCTAACAAAAGTTGAAACGGATAAGGGAAAAGAGATAGGTTTGTATGGGTTAGTTCATACCATTGTTCGGTGTTGGATAGTGAAACCAACGTAAATTCTTCATCGCGTGCAAACCCGTGTTGGTTCATTGGATAAGGCGTTCCATCAATAAGCAGTTGGTTGTGTTTCACTTTGCCTACAATGGGAAATAGCACAGGTGCATGTCTACCCCAAATTGTTGTATCAGCTTGCCATAGGTATTCAAATCTTGTTTTTTTATCTAGAATACTAGTAATTTCAGCACCCTTGTTCTGGATGACAACTGATAAATATTCATTTTCCATTAGCCAAAGAAAATGAAAATATGGTGCAATTTGATTTTTTCGTTTTGATATTATTCCTATCTTCGCCACCCTAAAAAGTAATCATCATGGGAAAAGGAGACGTAAGAACAAAAAAAGGTAAAACAAAAAATGGTTCATTTGGCCGTTCACGTAACAAAAGGGTGTTGAAATCAAAAAATAACAACACCAAAAGACCTGCATAATAAGCAGTAAAAAATATTAGCTGCGGTGGTGAAATTGGTAGACACGCCATCTTGAGGGGGTGGTTCCGAAAGGTATGAGAGTTCGAGTCTCTTTCGCAGCACAAAAAATAGTTCCGAAAGGTGTAAGAGAGCCTGTCTACCGACAGGTAGATTCGAGTCTCTTTCGCAGCACACTATGATCTCGCTCTGTGCGAGATTTTTAGTTAAACGTTACGTACGTTTTATTCTTTTTATAAAAGTGATTCGCTATCCATAAGCGTAATGTGTTTACCCATCTTTTTTTGAATAACTCCAAAGTGATGCTCTTCTTCTGGACTAACAAGTGAGATCGCATTTCCGGGTGTTTCTGCTCTACCTGTACGTCCTATTCGGTGAACATAATCTATAGGCGAACGGGGTAGTTCGTAATTGAGTACACAAGGTAAATTAGGGATGTCGATTCCGCGAGCAATTAAATCGGTGGCAACCAATACCTGTATTTTTTTTGATTTAAATTGTTGTAAAGTTTCAGTTCGCGCTCCTTGGCTTTTTTTGCTATGCATAGATTCAGCTGTAATGCCATTTTTGCGAAGTTTGTCGGCCACATTATCGGCTTGGTAAACGGATGAAGTAAATACCAATACTTGATTGAGCTGTTGCTCTTTTATTAAAAATCGTAACAATGGCCCTTTTTTATCAGTAGTTACACGATAGGCCGATTGGCTGATGAGGTCAATATTATCGGGCTCTGTTGTAATGTTAATGACTAAAGGGCGGTGTAACAATCCTTTGTTTATTGTTTCCAAATCGGGACTTAAAGTTGCCGAGTACAATAAGTTTTGCCTCACTTTGGGTAATAAATCAACAATTTGATTCATCTCTTGTTTAAAACCAAGGTTGAGCATTTTATCAGCTTCATCAAGCACTAATGTTTTTACATCCGAAAGATGTACCGCTTTGTTAGCGACTAACTCTAATAATCGTCCGGGTGTGGCTATCAAAATATCAACACCCTGTAGGTTGATCATTTGTGGGTTGATGGAAACACCACCATAAACTGCCATTGGTTTAATGGGTTGTGGCATGGCTAAACAAAACAGTTGAAATACTTCTTTTACCTGAATGGCCAATTCGCGTGTTGGCACCAAAACCAATACTTGTACATGCCTGTTTTTTGTATGAATAGCATGTTGCAATTGCATAATGATGGGCAATACATAACTAGCGGTTTTACCCGAACCTGTAGGTGCAATACCTAACACATCATGATTGTTGATGATAGCCGGAATAGCCTGCTGTTGTATTGGGTAAGGTTGGGTATACTGTTGCCTAGCCAAAGCTTGGAGTAAGGCTGGTGATAAACCTAAAGAAGAAAATGGCATCATAAGAATTGGTTTATACGTTACGAACAACTATAACTAGCTACAGCTTAATAGCTGCATTCTTACTCAAGTTGCGGTAAGTATAGTTGCCATTTATAATATGGCGTCTTACAAAACGGCCTTGTGTATCGGAGTTTACCAGTTTAATGTAAATGGAACGTGGCACACCAAAATACTCATACGTGCTACCATCTTGGAAGGTTACTTTAAGTGCATGTCCTTTCCACGAAAAATCATCTATAAAACAATCGGTTGTTGTTTGTGCATACCGTTCGGTATTCAACGCATGTGTTTCGGGCGATATGCTCACCAAAAAATGATAGGCTTCAATTATCTCTTTGCTTTTAATTTCTGCAGCCGCTTGTTCTTCACCTTCCTTAAATTTATCGGGGTGCCACTCTTTAATTAAATTACGGTATATAATTTTAAGTTCGGCAAGGGTAGTTTCTTTGCTAATGTTAAATAGTTTACGGTAATCAACAATACGTTTCATAAATAGTAGCGAAGTATTAGGGTTTGTTCAATTTGCCGCAAATCTAACCTAAATAATGGGTGTTTGGCTACAAGTAGGTAAATACAATTGCTGTAGTCAGTTAAAAACAAGGCTCTTTGTTTTGCTTTTATGCAGCAATAACAGTAGCTCAACTGCTACGAAGCTAGCTCAATTTTAATTTTTCTGTTTTTAATTTTCTCGGTTTTAACAAGCTGCAAGGTTTCGGCAATTTTGGATGATTTTACAGCAGCATAAGCCGAGTGGTCTAAAATATCAACTTTGCCTAATTCATCTTTTTGTAGTTTGCCTTTTTGCAATAACATGCCCACAATATCCATTTTATTGATATTGTCTTTTTTGCCTGCGGCTATGTATAAGGTTTGCCACTCGGCCGGTTTGGGTAATACCAGTTTTTTAGGCAACATTTCTGCTTGTGGTATGGTGGTTACAAACGCAGGTAGATAATCCTCGTGGTCTAATAAAAAATAAGCTGTTCCAGCTGCGTTCATGCGAGCTGTTCGGCCATTGCGGTGTATCATCACATCTTCGGTTGCTGGTAATTGGTAATGTATTACAGCTGCTACTTCGGGTATGTCTAATCCCCGAGCGGCCAAGTCTGTTGTGATCAATAGCGTAAAACTTCCATTTCTAAATTTGATGAGTGTTTTTTCTCTATCAATTTGTTCCAACCCACCATGGTAAAAACCATGAGCTACTTTGTAAAAAGTTAATTGCTCCGAAATTCTGTTTACCGCTTCGCGGTGGTTGCAAAATACAATTGCCGGTTTAGAGTCTAATTTCCCAATTAACAGCATCAACGCTTCTATTTTATCATCACCTTCCACCGTTACCGATTTTACCACCAATGAGGATAAAAGTTCTTTGTGTTTGGTGCTATAATTTAAGGCTATATTGTTTTTTAAACCCACAAAACGGGGAATATCTTCAAGTATTGTAGCTGATGTTAAGATTCGTTTTTGGAGTTGGGTGCAGTGTTGGATAATAAATTCCATATCATCTTTAAACCCAAACTCGAGCGATTTATCAAATTCATCTAAAATGAGGGTATGAACCGAATCAAGTAGGAGTTTTTGGGTGCTAATATGGTGTGCAATCCTTCCGGGAGTTCCAACTAACACGGAGGGAGGTTGAAGTAAATTGTTTTCTTCGATACGCATCGAGTGGCCACCATAACAGGAATTGATTTTAAAGGGAGATGCCATTTGTTTAAAAACTTTTTCAATTTGAATAGCAAGTTCTCGCGAAGGGACTAAAATTAAAACCTGTACTCCTTCCGAATCTGTTTTTAACAAAGAGAGTGTGGGTAATAAAAATGCAAGTGTTTTTCCTGATCCAGTAGGAGAGATGAGGGTTACATCATTCGGCTTAGGAATAACGGACATCGCATCCTTTTGCATTTCATTCAGTTCGGTAATATTAAAATTGGAAAGTATGGTTTCAGTATTCATTTTTTCTAAGTGCTCTTGCTGCAAATATAGGCCAATATTGTGCTTAAGGGTTTTGCATTAGCCAAAAGGTAAGTAAATATGCTCGAATAAAAGGATTGCTAAAAAAAAGGGAAGTGTATTAGCGGACTTTCTCTTTTTTCTTTTTCTCTTTAACGGCATCTACTTTTTGTTTTACTTTTTCGTTGAGGAGTGTTCCTTCAATACCATCTAACAACCCACCTACCCAAAGCATAATTTGTCCTTGATAGGGTTCTTTCTTAAAATAAAAAGGAGTGGATGTTGGAAGGCTATCTCCTTTTGCAGGATTATTTGTTTGAATGAACGTGTTGGCTACTAAACTCATCAATTTTGCTTTTTTGAGTTCGCCATTTACCTGCTTTTTATAGATGGTGGCCTTTAAATTAGAATAAGTTAATGTTAACTTTCCAGATGTTTCAGAAGTGCCAGCGATCCCCGAAAATTGAATGCGATGAACCATGCCGCTTTCAATTTTAACAGGAGCCATTTTGGATAGTACCTGATTCCAATCGGTAAAAGGCATAGCAGTAATTACGCCATTATAACTGTGGGTTTTTTTGTGCTGTGGGATCGTTGCGTTAAAGGTGAGTTTTCCTTTATTCATTATGGTAGCAGTTGCATGCAATCGAATAGGTTTAGTATGTCCTTTGTAGGTATTAATTTCGGATAAGGTACCGTTTATATGTTTAAGTTGAATCAAAGCTGGTTCTTTGTGAGTAGGAAAATAGAGTTTAAAGGTAAGGTGTAAATTATGTAGTTTAATACCGTCTATTTTAATCGGGACATGTATGTTTGCTAATAATTGTTGAAATGATTTTTTGACAAGCGATTTATTCAGTTTTTTTTCCTTGTTGCGCAATAAATTAAAATGGGCATTTGATAGTTCAATCTGTTTAATATTAACTTCTTTTTGGGCAAGTTTTTTATAGTCAATCCCTTTAATAAAAAGATTTCCGATTGCTATTTGAGCAAACGTTTTTTGATAGGCAGCTTTGCGGCTCAACTTTAACAAAGATTTTTCGGGATAGACCACAACCTTTCTGCAGTTGACAGTGTTTTTTGATACATCAATCTTAATACTTTGCATCCAAAACGAGTAAGGACTATAACTTGGATGCAGCCTTACCTTGTTCATTGAAAAAACAATATTACCAATTGTTGATGCTTCTAGTATTCCTTCTTGTGCTTGTGTTTTAATCTCAGCCTTTGTAATGTCAAGGTTTATATCTTCCCCATAATACAATGTGTCTTGTAAGTTGTAAAAATGAATCAGGTTAACATCCCCTTTGGTAATGGTTAGTTTATCAACCAAAACATCCGTTATCAGTTTTCGATTGGGTTTGGTTTTTTGGGGTTTGGTTTCAGTTGTTTTGTGTGTGTGTAACGTATTGGTTAATATCAATAAGTTTGGGTTGGCCAATTCTATTTGTTCGATTTTAAGGGTTTGACCCAGTATAAGTTGTCGGATATTGATGTTTCCAACCATAAAATGATCTGCCTTAAAAAAAATAGGAGGATATTGGGTTAAAAATTCCTTCTGGGTGGTATCTGTTCTAAAAACGGGATTGGTAATGTTGATGGTAAAAAAACTATTTTCTACCGATAGTTCTATATTGCTGTAGGTTACATGGTAGTAATTTCCAAAAGTTGTTTCAACTTCTTTCAGTAATCGGTGTAACAGTATTTCTTTAATATTTTTTCTTAAAAAGTAACCACCAATTCCAACAATAATAACCAGTGAAACAAAAAAGATGAAGATGTATTTGAATACTTTTTTCATGAATACCATTTTGAAGCAGGAATATAAATAAGTTAACGAAATAATGTGTATTTAACTTTTGAGCATAACAATACTTACACCATCACCACCCAATTCCATTGGTTCATGTCTCATGCTTTCAACAAAACTACTTTTTTGCAAATATTGTTTAACAAGCTTTTTCAAAATACCATAGCCTCTACCATGCACGATACGTACTTCTTTAAATCCAATTAAATAAGCATCGTCAATATATTGTTGCAACTCACGTATGGCATCTTCTCCGCGCATTCCTATTAAGTTGAGTTCACTTTCAAAGCTTAACAATTTATTATTGATGTTTACTCCTTTGAGGGGTTGTTTTGGTATTTCCTTTTTGCTTTTTTGTACACTGTTTAATTTTTGTATATCAACCCAACTGTGCAAATCGCCAAATGCAATTAATGCTTTGTTTTGTTTCAATTCAACAACTTCTCCAATATTGTTTTGCCCAATAATATGCACATGCATTCCTTTTTCTATTACTGCGTGATGGGTAGTTAAGATTGTTTGTTGTATGGGTTTAGGAGTATCTGTTTTTGTTTTGTTTTTTAGCCCATCTACTTCTTGTTTAATATCGATTCTAACTTTTCTAATCGTTTCGGTATCGGCCTTTTTTTCACGTATTTCTCTAATGGTATTTTCTATTCTACTGTTTGCTTCCGAAATAATAGACAAGGCTTCTTGTCGAGCTTCAGTGAGTAGTTTTTTTCGGTTGGTATCCAACTCTGTTTTGAGTTTGGTATATTCTTCAATTAATTGTGTTGACCTCTCTTCTTTTTCTGCATATCGTTTTTTTAATTCATACACATGTGATTTTTCTTTTTCGAGGTCAATTAATAAATCATCTACACGTTTTTGTTTATCGCCTACTTTGGTTTTAGCATAGTTTATTACTTGAGTTGACAGTCCTATTTTTTGTGCAATTTCAAAAGCATAAGAGCTTCCAGGTTTGCCAATTTCCAACACATACAATGGTTGCATTTTACTATTGTCGAATAACATACAGGCATTTTGCATTCCTGTTGTATTGGCAGCAAAATTTTTGAGGTTGCTATAGTGAGTTGTGACAACACCAAATGCTTGTTTTTGGTTTAATCTATTTAGTATTGATTCAGCTAAAGGCCCACCAAATTGTGGGTCTGTTCCTGTGCCAAATTCATCAATTAAAAACAAAGTTTTGGCATCGGCAAATTCGGTAAAATATTTCATGTGAACCAAATGCGAGCTATAAGTACTTAAGTCGTTTTCAATGGATTGTTCATCACCAATATCTACAAGCATATCAGCAAATAATCCAATTTCAGAATGACTTTTACAAGGAACTAAAAAACCACATTGAAACATGTATTGAAGCAATCCAATAGTTTTGAGACATACAGATTTTCCTCCAGCATTTGGACCCGATATAACAAGTATTCTTTTTTCTTTGCTGAGCTCAGCCGATAATGGAACAATTGGAAGTCCGCTTTTTTGATGGTTAAGTTTGAGCAATGGATGATAGGCATCAATCCATTTTGCTTGTGCCTGTTTGAGAATGATAGGCATTTCGGCACCTAAATCAATTGCTAGCAATGCCTTTGCTCTTATAAAATCAATAAGGCCTATACGTTGTAAATAAGTATTTAGTTCAGGTAAAAAAGGTCGTATGGTATGGGTTAATGCAATTAATATTCTTTCGCGTTCGCGTTTAAAGGCAATTTGATATTCTCGAATACTGTTATTGATTTCAAAAACTTCGGTCGGTTCAATATAAACAGTTTGCCCAGTAGCCGATTCATCATGTACCAAACCCGGAATTTTTCGTTTATGTTCGGCTAAAATGGGTAATACCAATCGGCCATCTCGAATGGTAATTCCGGAATCAGCTAACCAACCTTGGCTATTTGCTTTTTCAAATAAGGAGTTTAACCGTCTTCTAACTTCTTTTTCTTTTTCACTTAATTTGCTTGAAATTTTTGCTAAATCTGGGGATGCATTGGGCCGCATCTCGCCCTTGTCATTGAGTATCTTTTCAATACTGTTGATCAAGTTTTTATTTACCTGTATTCCGCCAAATAAAGCTGCCAGCTGCGGGTATTTCTCATTTCGAAGTTCAAAGTATTTACATATTTGTTGAACCGTATTCAATAACAAGCGCAATTGGTGAAATTCTTCTTCTGATAAAAAGGCTCCTTCAATAGCTGCTTTTTTTAAATAGGCTTCAATATTATAATAATGTTCAGCCGGAAAAGGAGTGTCTTCTAATAATATTGTTTTAAACTCCTTAACTTGTAATAGCAGCCTTTCCAATATGTCAAATCGGTTAACAAAACGTATGTTGTCGACATACTTTTCGCCCATTTCCGAAATACATTTCTTTAATAGGAGTTGTTTGATTTGGTCAAACTCTAATTTTTGTTCAATATGTTTTGGATATGGCACTTGTGAGGATATAAATATTTAGTAGTTGTTTAGTTTTAGATACAAACTAATTAATTTAGCGATGAATGATCTATTTATTTACCCCTAAACTGCATTTCTTTACTACTAAGTTTGGTTACAACTTCAGCATAAACAGAATCGAGTAATACAGGATTTTGTTTGTAGAAATCAAAACTTTCGGTAAACTGTTGGTGGTTGGTTTGATATTTAGTATAAATAAATTCGCGGTAATTCACACCTGCTTGGTTGATGCTGTCTATTTGTTTGTAGTTTGTTGTGGCAATGGCATCAGCAATATGCATTTCGGTCAAAATATCACTCATTTGAGATTGTGAGAGCATATTTTTGGGTGCCTTTGGTTTGGGTGGCGCACAAGCAATCAATGTTAGTATTATCAATAGATAAGAATATTTTTGCACAATAGTAATTAATTATGATTGGTACAAATATCCATAAAATATTAGAACAAATACCCACTTCCGTAAAATTGGTAGCCGTAAGTAAAACCAAACCCGTTGAAGCTATTTGGGAAGCCTATCATACTGGCCAACGTGTTTTTGGTGAAAATAAAGTTCAAGAGATGGCTGCCAAATATGAACAATTGCCTAAAGATATAGACTGGCATTTTATTGGCCATTTGCAAAGTAATAAAGTGAAATATATTGCCCCCTTTGTTTCACTTATTCATGGAGTTGATTCACTTAAACTGCTTCAATCAATAGATAAAGAAGCAGCTAAAAATAACCGCGTTATCAATTGTTTGCTTCAACTATACATAGCGCAAGAAGAAACAAAATTTGGATTAAGTATTGATGATGCAAAAGCCTTGATTGAAAGCGATTCTTTTAAATCTATGCATCATATTTCTATACAAGGTGTTATGGGAATGGCTAGTTTTACCGATGATGAACATCAAATTCGTAAAGAGTTTAGGTTACTAAAAGGATATTTTGAAACTATTAAAGCACAACTATTGAATGATACAAACTCTCTGTCGAATAACAATGGGACAAAGGTTTCAGCTTTTGATATTCTTTCTTTTGGAATGAGCGGAGATTATAAAATTGCCATTGAAGAAGGCTCGAATATGATTAGACTGGGTAGTACTCTTTTTGGGGCTCGATAATAGGATTAACAGTACTTTTTAAACCTTTTCAACAACCAAACTGTTTCTACAATATGTCATATTTTTTGTAAAGTAGGCCTATTTACAAACTTTAATGCTGAATAATCGTTAATGTTGTTAGTATAAAGTTAATATAAAATGCAAGGAAAAGGGAATGTTAAATTTGTTGATGCCCATAAAACGGGTTTTTACACAATATTAAAAAAGCGAGTAGATGCTCATTTCACTGAAAACAATCTTTCGAAATACGCAGATACAGGGATGGTTGTAAAAACCTTTGTGTTGTTATTGGCCTATATGCTTCCATTCATACTTTTATTGGTTTTTCAACCTCCTTTTGCCTGGAATATGCTATTGTGGGCTTTTATGGGTGTTAGTGTTTCTGGAATAGGAATGAGTGTTATGCACGATGCTAACCATGGAGCCTATTCTAAACACAAAAATATCAATGTATTGGTAGGTAGTACCTTGAATTTATTAGGAGGTTCGGTGTTTAATTGGAAATTACAACACAATATTATGCACCATACCTATACCAATATTACGGATATGGATGAAGATATTCAGGATCGATTGGTGTTAAAGTTTTCACCCCACACACAGCTTAAAAAGCACCATCAGTTTCAATGGATATATGCTTTCTTTTTTTATGGATTACTTACGTTTTATTGGGCCACAGCTAAAGATTTTGTTCAGTTTGCTCAGTATACTAAAAATGGAGTCAATCCCCACAATGCTTCTGAAAACAGAGTTATTCTACTCAAAATAATTGCCATTAAGTTATTTTATTTTGCTTTAATGTTTGGTATTCCATTACTAGTTGGTATTCCGTTTTTGCAAATTTTTGCTGGGTTTATGCTTATGCATTTTCTTGCTGGTTTAATTTTGACTACGGTGTTTCAATTGGCTCACACATTAGAACATACAGCGCATCCAATGCCCGATGAAAACGGGATTATTCATGATGATTGGGCTGTACACCAACTTAAAACCACAGTTAATTTTTCACCTAATAACAAACTTCTTTCTTGGTATGTTGGTGGGTTAAATTATCAAGTTGAACATCATTTGTTTCAAAAAATTTCACATGTACATTATCCTGCTATATCACATATTGTAAAAGAAACTGCTGCCGAATATGGAGTTCCTTATATGGTAAATGATACACTTGGTAAAGCATTACAATCACATGTTAATTATTTAAAGCAGTTGGGTAAATTACCCAATTTACATGAAGTAATGGGTTAACTGTTTTAACCTACTTACACTTATTTATTCAGTTTTAATTCACGCATTTTTTATTTTTATGTTGTATATATGCATATTCATTTGTTGAGTATGCGCATATATCTTTTTTGTCTATTTTTATCACTTAGTGTAGTTAAACTATTTGCGCAAGGATCACAAGCAAAGTTTATAGATAAAGAAGATATCCAACACGGGCGTATTCTTAAAACAAATTTATTAAGTCCATTATTAGGCACCATCAATTTTCACTATGAGTGGAAGGTTACTCCCAATAGCTCATCTCAGATTGAAGCATATTATTTTACAGGACAATTTTTTGGACAATCCATTCCGCTATCAGGTTTTGGAGTTACCTATAATTATAGGTATTATCTAACAGGTACTTTTCCAACAGGTTTTTTCGTACAGCCTTATGTTCGATATCAGCAATTTTTAGAAAAAAAAGGTGCTCCTGGTTCAAGTTCTTCTTCAACAATTACAACGCCATTATTAGCCTTTACTGTTTATGGTGCTGGCTTGGTATTGGGTTATCAATTTGTTTTTGCAAAACGAGTATCGCTTGATTTTTATGGTGGACCCATGTATAACGTATCCTATGAAAATGGCGTTCGCACCAATTCACAAGATTATCCTCCTATATTTACAGGTCCTTTTTTAAGAACAGGTTGTACATTGGGTTTTATATTTTAACTTTAGTAAATAATGCAATTATGAATATTCACATACGCCAATTACTATGTTTGATTTCGGTTTTGTTTTTTACCAGCCTAACTGCTCAAAACATAGAAAATAAAGTTAGTTCTACTCTTTCTCAAAAAGAGCATTCCTATGCTTTTAAATTTAATTTAGTAAGCCCTTTTTATGGCACCTTAAACCTCTCTTGGCAAAAAGTAATTTCGAATGACGCTAGTTTTCAACTTACAGCAAGTTATACTGATTTTGATTCGTATGGAAGCTCACAAGATGAAAGTCAACAAAATTATAATGGAAATTCAACAACAATAGTAAATGGAGATACAACTACCTATGTATCGGTATACAATACGGTAAAAAGTCAACGTACACAAGGGTTTGCAATCACTCCCGAATATCGTTATCTGCTCAATGGACGTAAGCTTTCAGGGGTTTATGTTGCTCCATTTATGCGGTATATGTATTATGAGTATAGTCGTCAGCTTGATCAAAGTTTACAAATAACAACAACAACAGGTCCGTCTTACTATTATAATACAACGTATCAAACAAAAGCTGGCTCTGATTTATATGCATACCATACATTAGGTTTGGGTGTAACTGTTGGCAAACAAATTATGTTTAAAAACAAAGTATTGTTGGATTTCTTTTTAGGTCCATCATACTCATTATTGTTAGCTTCAAATAAAACAATCAATTCAACCAGTGATGTAGTCATTGGAAGCGGAATACCCAATTTATATATCCGCGGTTATGGCGTAAGAGCTGGTATTTCTATTGGTTTAGCCTACTAGTTTTTTTTCCATTTAATGGTGCAGCCAATTGCTTTAGCTGAGTTGACTGTAATTTCTTTTCCTTCAATAAGAGCGTCAAGAGCATTCGCTACATATTTTTCTGTTACTCCTTTAGGATCCTCACTATTGTTATCAATTGCACCAATATAGGCAACTGTATTTCCTGTTTTGTTTTTACTCAATACAAATACATGAGGTGTGCGAGTGGCTCCATATTGTTTAGCAATTTCTTGTGTTTCATCATATACATACACAAAAGGATATTTTTTTTCTTTAGCTCGTATCACCATGTTTTCATAAGAGTCTTCAGGCGATCTAGTTTTATCATTTGAGTTGATAGCTATTACCGGAAATCCTTTTGTTGCATATTGTTTGTGAATCTCTATAATCCGCTGTTCGTATGCCTGCGAAAAGGGACAATGGTTGCACGTAAAAACAACAATAAAGCCTTTTGCTTTTGGGTATTGTGCTAATGAAATTAGTTTCCCATCAATATTTTTAAGCGAAAAATCAGTTGCTATATCGCCTACTGAGTACCCAACGGTATTGGTAGTTTTAAAGGATGAACTTATGCCAATAATGATGATGATGAGAAATGTTATTTTTTTCATTGTGAGTGTATTAAAGGTTTTATAATTAAGTTCAATTCATCAAAAGTAGTTTCCCCTTCTTTAAAATAACGAAAATCTTTTTGTCCGTTTAAAATCAATGTGGCTGGAATGGCTCCCGTAAATCTGCTATCTAGTTTTTCAATCCAAGTATTGGGGTCAGGTTCATACATAAATAAAATGGTTGATTGCAAGTGTTGTTTTTTCACAAAAGGACGAACTTTGCTATTTAATTGTTTCATAAAATCACAACTCACTAAAATCACTTTTACCTTTTCATTTTTGTACATAGCATGTAGTTTTTCAAATGCTGGTAATTCTTCTATACAAGGTTTACACCAAGTAGCCCAAAAATTAATTACATACGTTGTGTCGCTATTGTTTTGACTGATAGCTGATATCCAATTTCGATCAACCAATTGAATGTTTTGGGCAAAGCAAGTTGATTCCAAAAAGAAGTATAGTATGACAATCGAATATTTCATCGTTTTTCACCATAACTTAAATCTCCAGCATCTCCCAATCCAGGAACAATATAGCCATCTTCGTTTAAGGTATTATCAATATCAGCTAACCAAAGTGTGGCATGTGGTAATTTTTCGGATAAGTAAGCAACACCATCAGCACTTCCAATAAGACTAACAATATGTAAATGTTTGGGTGTACCTCTTTGAAGCAATGTTTGATAAGTAAGTTCAATTGATTGACCCGTTGCTAACATGGGATCAATAAGTAATACAGTTTTGTTATGTATATCGGGGCATGCCATATACTCAACCACAATATCAAAGTTATGAGAATCGTGTTGGTGTTTACGATAGGCTGATATAAAAGCACAATCGGCATGGTCAAAGAAGTCCAACAATCCCTGATGCATAGAAAGCCCTGCACGCAAAATAGTTGCCAATACTGGCTGTTCGGTAAGCTGTGTAGAGTTGAATACACCTAATGGTGTTGTAATTTCAACTGTATTCCATTCGAGAACTTTGCTTATTTCATAAGCCATTATTTGACCAATACGTTCAATATTTTTTCGAAAACGTGCACGGTCTGTTTGAATTGTTACATCACGTAATTCCGAAACAAATTGGTGTAAAAGCGAATGTTCTTTGTTTAATAAATGTATAACCATGTAAACGAATTTATAACAATGGTTTGAATTATGCTGATATTAATGGATTTTCGCGCCTTAATAATGATGATTGGTTGAAGGATGTTGGAACAGATTGATTATTATTGAGAAATTGATTTTAAACAGGTAAAAGAACAGTTGGATAAGATATAATAGGCTATAAACAATCGCCTATGAATTCAAACAACATACTAAATAAAAAAATGAAAATAACATTTTGGGGAGCAGCTAAACAAGTAACAGGTAGTATGCACATGGTTACTTTGGCAAATGGATACAATATATTGGTTGATTGTGGAATGAACTACGAACAAAAACGTGAGTTGAATGAAGATGCATTTGATTTTCCTTTTAAACCACAAGATATTGACTTAGTAATTTTAACTCATGCACATATTGACCATTCAGGTAATTTACCTGCATTAATTGATAGGGGATACCAAGGAAAAATAATATGTACAAACGCTACTGCTGAATTAACCAAGTTTTTATTGTTTGATAGTGCCAATATTCAATTGAAAGAATATAAAAGTAAGTTAGGCAAAACACGTATTCAAAAACGACATTTAATTCCCAAGCCTATTTATTTTGATAAACAAGTGGAGTTGATGATGGATAGAATGGTTACTTGGCATTTAAATAAACCGTTTGTTGTCAACGAATCACTTACCATAGAGTTGGTAGAAGCTGGACATTTATTGGGAGCTGTAAGTGTAGTATTAGAAGTGAATGAAAATGGCGAAACCAAACGAATTGGATTTACAGGCGATTTGGGACGTAACAATGCTGAGCTCATTAGGGTGCCAACTCCCATGAAAAATATTGACTACCTGATAACAGAAACAACTTATGGTGGGAGAGTGCATACCTGCCAAGATACTGCCGATAATGAGTTGATGAGGTTTATTGATGAAACAATTATTAAACATAGAGGGCGGTTAATTATACCAGCATTTAGTGTAGGACGAACACAATCTATTGTACATGTGTTAAACAGACTCGCCCAAAAAGGATTGTTACCCAATGTAAAAGTATTTGTAGATAGTCCGTTAGCTATTAAAACAACTCATGTATACCAACATCATCCAGAATTATTAAATGCAGAAGCAAGTTTGTTTTTAAAAAACCATAACAGTTTATTTAATTTTGATGGATTGCATTGGATTGAAAATTATGACGAACATGAACAATTAATGGGATATGCAGATTCCTGTATCATCGTTTCGGCAGCAGGCATGGTTGAAGGAGGTAGGATACAAGAGCACGTAAAAAACAATATTCAAAATCCTTTTAGCACCATTTTAATTGCAGGTTATTGTGCTGAGGGCACATTAGGACATCGATTGTTACAAGGTCAAAAAACAATTGGGATAAAAGGAAAAGAGTATACTATTTATGCTTCCATCAAATCTACAGATGTATTTAGTTCCCACCCTGGAAAACAAGAGATTATCAATTATATTGAAGCCTGTGAGCCACAAAAATTAAAACAAATATTTTTGGTACATGGCGATGAGAAAAATTTGGATGCAATGAAACAATCATTAGCAGATTTAGGTATTAACCAAGTTGAAATTCCTGATGCTGCTGTTGAATATATTTTAGCTTAATGAATACATCGTTTGGATGTATAGCGGCTTGTATAACACTAGTTTGCTGGACTATCGGTACCTTTTCATTTACCAAAGCTTCCATAATGTATTCACCAACCTCTATCAATAGGGTTAGGTTGTTATATGCTTGCATTTTACTCACTATAATCACCCTTTTAATAGGAGATTTGTCGGTTTTCGAACTGTTTAACAAGCCAATGCTGCACCATTGGT
The DNA here is from genome assembly GCA_044353855.1 of Bacteroidia bacterium. Taxonomy (GTDB): domain Bacteria; phylum Bacteroidota; class Bacteroidia; order UKL13-3; family UKL13-3; genus UKL13-3. The sequence goes on along the minus strand of JBILBF010000002.1, from coordinate 218,330 downwards.
TATGGTTAGGTATTTCGGGTATTTTAGGGTTAAGTATCGGAGATTATTTTGCATTTACGGCTTTTAACATCATGGGGAGTAGCCGCACCAGTTTATTCAATTCTTTTGCACCTGCAGCCGCACTAATTGGAGGGTATGTTTTATTAGGAGAGCAAATCAATTTCATTGGGTTATTAGGTATGGTCGTTTCAGTATCAGGAATTATGTGGTTTGTTCAATCCAATCGCAAACAAGGCAAGGTAACTATTGAACCACAAAATATTTCGAAAGGTATTGTTTATGCTACATTAGGTGCATTGTGTCAAGGATTAGGTTTGGTGTTTGCCAAAAAAGGATTGGTTATTGATACTGAGTTTGGTCGGTTAATGCCTTTACATGCAACGTGGATCCGAATGTTTTCGGCTACCATTTTTATTTACCTTACAGGTTTTTTAAAAACAGATGTAGTGAAAGAATTTAAAGCAATTACGTTCAATCCTATGCTGTTTAAAGTGGTTTGTATAGGGACTATTTTTGGTCCAGTAATAGGTGTAAGTATGTCGTTATATGCTGCTTCAATTATTGAGGTATCGTTGGCTCAAACTATTTTTTCATTGTTGCCAATTGTTGTTATGCTTAGTGCTTATTTTTTAGGTAAAGAAAAACTAGAAGCAACTTCATTTATTGCTGCTGTAATCAGTTTGATTGGTGTAGGCGTTCTAATGTGGCAAGACGATTTACTTACCTTGTTTTAAGACACACTACTTGCTTACAATTTTAAACTCAGTTCTTCTGTTTTGCTTACGACCAGCTTCCGTTTTATTATCAGCAATTGGTTGTGCATCTGCATATCCTTTTGCTGTGATTTTAGTTGCTGGTATTCCTTGTAATACAATATAATCCAACACCGCTTTGGCTCTATTTTTGGATAGGTCAAGATTTTTTTGTTTGACACCTGTATTATCGGTATGGCCACTAACTTCTACTGTTAAAGTTGGGTTGGCCTTTAAAAACGAAACCAATTTAGCAAGTTCAATTTTTGATTCTTCTTTGAGTGCAAATTGGTCTACATCAAAAAATATATTTCGAAGTACAATTTTACTTCCTGCTTCAATAGGATATAGTGGAATATTGAGGGTTAAAGGTTCGGTAGCTGATTGGTTTTTGAGCGAAAAGTTTTCGGAATGAAACAAATATCCTTCTTTACTTACATTTAAAGCATAGTTTTTATTACCTTGTAAGCATATTAAAAATTCGCCCGATAGTTTATTCGAATAGGCTTCTACAGCTGTTTTGCCAGTTGCCAAATCAATAAGTTCAACTTTTGCTTGTAGTTTTTGTTTGGAATTGGCATCATATACTAATCCTTTTATATACCCTGTTTTTTTAGGACGTGCTTTTTCATATAAATCAAATTCATACAAATCTAATCCACCTGCTCCTCCTGGGCGCTTGCTCACATAAAATGCAGTTTTGCCATCAGCTCCAATCACCAAACATATTTCATCGGCAAAAGTATTAATGGGATAACCTAAATTTTCTGGCTTACCCCATCGGCCATCAGCATTTTTGCGCGCTACAAATAAATCTACTCCACCCATCCCCACATGTCCATCCGAATTTAAATAAAGCGTTTGATCATCTTTAGCAATGTAAGGACATTGTTCATTTCCTGGGGTATTTATTTCTGGACCCATATTTTGTGGTACAGTCCATTTGCCTTTGCTGTATTGACTTACCCAAATATCCATGCCACCAAAACCACCGGGTCTATCACTTGTAAAATAAATTGTTTTGCCATCAAAGGATAATGAGGGTTGCGATTCCCATGAACGGGAATTAATAGGCAACCCTAAATTACGAGGTGCTTTCCACGTGTTACCATCTAATGCGCTAAAATAAATATCACAACTTCCTATACCATCAAGTCTATTGCAACCCGTAAAAAACACATATTGACCATCAGGTGAAAGTGAAATGGTTCCTTCGTTTTCATCTGTATTTATGGGCGATCCCATATTTTCAGGTTTGCCCCATTTACCATCTTTTTGTTTTAAGCTATAAAAAAAATCTTCTTGCTGGCCACTCACCAACCTTGTATAAATAAGCATTTGGTCATCAGCACTTGTTCCTGGAAAATATTCGTTGTCTGTCGTATTAACGGCACTTATATTTTGTGGTGAAAAAGGTACAGGATGTTTAATTGCATTGGATCCGAAAGCTGCTGTTAGTTTTAGGTTTTCTACTTTTCGTTTATCGATTTGTGTTCCATTTCGATCAATATATTTTTGAATATACACTGCTGCAGTATCATATTCACCATAATCAAGTGCTGTTTTGGCTAGTTTATAATACGGTATTTGAAAGGCTTCATTAATGGCTATCACTTTTTTGTATAAAGCTAAAGCTTCAGTGGTTTGTTCATTTTGTTCTCTAATATCTGCCATCAGCATCCATGCATCTATGAATTTACCGTCTTCAGCAGTTGCTCTGTATAATAAATCTAATGATTGCTTGTACTCCATACGCGAATAGGCTTGCAAGGATTCTCCAAAAAGTTTTTCTGCTTTTTTACTTGTTGTACCTGTAACTATTGCTTGTTGAGCAAAGAGGGGGAGACTGATACAAAGAAAAATACTAACTAATAAATTTCGCATATGTAGATATTGTAACGAGTGGTTAGCAATTATAACACCTAAAGTTGAGAATAAGGTTGCATTCATGAGGTAACCAATAACAATGTTATATTCGCAGCATGTTAAAAATTCCTCCTTTTAAAGATTTAATTCTGTTTGAAGACGATAATCTTATATTTATAAACAAACCTGCTGATGTATCTTCTTTAGAGGAGCGAAACAGTGATGCAAAAAGTTTGTTATCGATGGCAAAAAAATATGCTGGTGATGCACAACTTTGTCATCGGTTGGATAAAGAAACTTCGGGTGTAATGGTGATAGCCAAAAATCCAGAAATGTACCGCATAATGGCCATGAAATTTGAAGCACGCGAAATTGAAAAACGTTACCATGCTATTGTAGGAGGAGTTCTCAATATTGACAATAAATCAATTGTGCTTCCCTTAAGTATAACCCGAAATGCATTGGCTAAAATAGATATGAAGGAGGGTAAACCTGCCGAAACAATCATTAGTACTCTCAAAACATGGGTGCATTATTCGTTATTGGAATGTAAGCCTATTAGCGGTCGACTGCACCAAATAAGGGTGCATTTGGCTTCTCAAAATTTTCCAATAGTTAGTGATACTCAATATGGAGGTAAAATACCGATGTTATCACGAATGAAAAAGAATTTTAAAGTAAACAAGTTTGAAAACGAACGGGGTATGATGCAGCGAGTTGCTTTGCATGCCTATAATCTTAAGTTTACCATTGAGGATAAAGTGTTTGATGTTACAGCACCTTATCCTAAAGATATGGAAGTACTCCTTAAATTACTTGATAAACATGATGCTGCCTAAAAAAATTAGGGCTTAATAATCACATTTACGGGTATTGATATTCCACCTAAATGCAATTCCCGGATTGATGGTTTCACTTTCAAATTTTACAGATTGACTGGTAATATTACGATAGGTAAGTTGAAGGTCAACAAACATATTATGCCAAAACATATACGATATTGTTAGGTCGGCTATCAACATATGTGTTGTTATACCTTGACCAATGGTATTGCCATATTCTTTTTCGTAGGTAAAATAAGGTTTGCGAATATCTTTTCCCCAATTACTGGTATCATTATCGTTACCATAGGTGCTGTAAATACCTTGAAGTGTAATGTATGTTTTGGTTGTTGGTTGATACCTAACAATGGCAATATTTTCCTTGAAATTTGCACCTAAAGGATGAGCCATGTTTTGGTTGTAATTTACATACGCATTTTTGGGTTCAAAGGAAGTATACATATAGGGTCTTGCTCTATTGTGTTCGAGTTGTATATCCAAATTTGAAATACCCAATACATCAATATATTTTAATCCAATTTGCAAAGCTGCTTTATTTCCTGCCCAACCGTTATTAGACAGTAAATTTCCAAACACAAATTCGGAAAGAACAACTTGGCTATATAGTGAAACATGTTTCGCAAAATTATATTTTACATCAAACCCAATCATTGTTTTATCCGGACTGTTTAATCCATTTTCAATAGGCTTGTAAAAAATAATGGGGTTTAGGTATTGTGCATCGTATCCCGGATTATCGTATCCACTGTCTCGTTGAAAGGAAATGGTTTGAAATAAACCAATATTCAATCGTTTGGTGATATTCATATTAGCATAGGTCGTTGCATAATAATGCCTTTTGGGTAATCGCCTTTGGCCAGGTCTAACATAGTCATACATCTGTCCCCAAATATTGGTGTAATTAATTTTCCAAACTCTTGTATTCACTCTTAAAAATAAATGGTCTCTACTAAAATCACTCATCATTAGGCTTCGGTATCCATTACCTAAAAAATTACGTCCATGTCCAAATTGGATATCAAAATAGTTGCCGGCTTGCCAAGCTGCATAACCACTTGCTGCCCAATAACTAAAATTTATGTTATCCGTTGTTTTTAAAAATGCTTGACCCGGAATCACTGAATTTGTATTGTAAAATTCGCGGTCCCAGGTGTTGGCCATATGTTGTACATCGCTTACTTGGGTATAAAAGCTGAAGCTATTGCCAATTTTACCACGAAATTCAAACCCTCTATTGTTTAACCATAACACTTCTTTTAAATTTTGGTCATATTCAAATTTTTGGTATGATACAGGGTTCATGATAAAAACATAACCGGGATTTGTTACATCAGCAAAAGCTGCTTTATGCTTGTATATGCCGGTATTCCAAAGTGATTTTTTAGTTTTGGTATTTTCCGAGTTGCTGTATTCAAAATTATCTGCTTGTAGGTATGCTAAGTTAACATAATCTTGTTTGCTCAGTTTTGAATTGGTTACATCAAAGCTATCAATATACTGTGCAATGCTTTCGCGTTTATAAGCTTTGGAGTTGGTGTTAAACTCCTCGGGAGTAGCTAACCTACCTTGTTTGAGTTCAAACCGATCGAGCATATGCATACTCATCGAACCTAAAGGAATATAACTACTTTGTGCGAAGGTAGTATAACCTATAAACCATACACAAATACTGAGGAGTCTTTTAAACATGGTATCAAAAATGCTGAATTAAGTTCGGATTTAAAATTTGTATAGTTAATAATTACATGGTCTTGCCGATATATTCCACCTAAGTGCAACACTTCCATTTAGGGTTTGAGATTCGAACTGCTGTAAAACACTTGTTACTTGACGATAAGTTGCTTGTACATCGATAAAAATATTATGCCATATCATGTAAGTTAATGTAAGTTCTCCAATCAACATATTTGTTTTAACACCTTGGCCTATAAAATTTCCGTATTCATTCATCCTCGAATTATAACTCATTCGTATGTCTTTACCCCAATTGCTTCCATTGGTATCATTGCCAAAAGTACTGTAAATACAATGTGTAGTCATACTTAATTTGTTTGTAGGCTGATACCTAACAATCCCGATATACTCTCTAAAATTTGCACCAGTAGGATGAGCCATATTTTGATTGTAATTTACATATGCATTTTTAGCATCAAATGAAGTATACATATAAGGAGATGCTTGATTGTATTCGAGTTGTAAGTCTAAGTTGTTAATATTCAAAACATCAATATACTTAATTCCCAATTGGTATGCTTCTTTATTTCCCCACCAGCCTTTACCTGTAAAACGTTCTGTGAAGTTAAGTTCAGATATAGCCATTTGCCCATACAAAGAAAAATGTCGGGCAAAATTGTATTTAAAATCCAACCCTAAAATGGCTTTATCCGAGCTGTTTAAAGAGCCTTCAATTGGTTTGTAAAAAATGATTGGATTAAGATATTGAGGATCAAAACCTGTACTTGAATGTCCGCTATCTCGTTGGAAAGAAATTGTTTGCACCAATCCAAGGTTAAATTTATTAGTTATATTGATGCTAGCATGAGTTGTTGCATAATAATGACGTTTAACAAATTCCCTACTAATAAATGGCGTATAATTATACATATACCCAAATAGGTTGGTGTAATTTATTTTCCAAATTCTACTATTTACTCTAAAAAAAAGATGGTCAGTTGAAAAATCGGATAGCATAAGTGAGCGATAACCATTACCTAAAAAATTACGACCATGACCAAATTGCATATCTATATACTTGCCAGCTTGAAGAGAAATAGACCCACTTGCCACCCAATAATTAAAAATAGTACTGTCGCCAGGTTTAACTAAATCTGTATACAAAAATGATTGTCCTGCAACTACATTATTGGTTTTAAAATAATCCAAATTCCAAGTGTTGAGTTGTTGTATTTCATCACCAAGCATGGTGTAGAAGCTAATATGGTTACCAAATTTTCCTCTTATTTCTAAACCTCGTGTATTGATGTAGGCCGCTTTTTTTTGATTGCCATCATATTCAAGTTTAAAATACGCAACTGGATTAAATATGAGCGTTAAATCGGGAACACTTATATCAAAAAATGCTGCTTTATGGTTAAAGATTTTAGTACCCCAAAGCGGTTTGTTGGAAAGCGTTTGAGCAGAAGAGCTGTATTCAAAATTATCATCTTGTAAATACTGAAGATTAAATTTATCCTGTTGGCTTAAAGGTGTATTCAATTGGTCAAAACTATCTGCATAATGAGCAATACTTTCTCTTTTATAAGCTCGAGTAGTTGTGTTAAATTCAGTTGGAGTTGCTAATCGACCTTGCTTTATTTCCATCCTATCAAGCACATGCAAACTATAAGATCCCAATGGCACATACGAACTCTGAGCCTTAAGAGTAGCTATTGTTAAAAAACATAAAACGAAAAATAGGGTCAATCGCATGGTACAAAAATGCTTTTTTATGTCATCAATCAAAATACTTATTTTGCAGCACAATGAATGAACTAGAAGCTAAGATACGAATTGATCAACTCACCCATGAGTTGAATAAACACAATTACCATTATTACACTCTCTCCAAACCAACAATAGAGGATGTAGCATTTGATTTTTTACTCAAAGAATTAGAAGCTCTTGAAACACAATTTCCACACCTTGCTCATACCAATTCTCCTACCCAAAAAGTAGGCGGTGGGATAACCAAAGAGTTTCTGCAAGTAAAACATACATACCCCATGATGAGTTTGGGGAATACATACTCTGAAGATGAGTTGAAAGAATTTGATGAACGTATTCGTAAAAATATTGGCAATGAGTTTGAGTATGTTGTTGAATTAAAGTTTGATGGATTGGCCATAAGTATCACCTACGAAAATGGGAAGTTAGTGCGAGCGGTTACCCGTGGTGATGGAGTTCAAGGTGACGATGTAACCAACAATGTAAAAACCATAAAAAGTATTCCGCAGCAATTACCTAAAGGCGATTACCCAGCGTTGTTTGATATCCGTGGTGAAATTTTTATGCACCTCAAAACATTTGAAAAACTAAACAACGAATACCGCAAAGAATTGGAAGCAAAAGGGTATGATGAGGATGAAATTAGAGAACGGCTGTATAAAAATCCCCGAAATTTTGCTTCTGGAACATTAAAAATGCAAGACGCCCAAGAAGTGGCCAAAAGACCATTAGATTGTTTTCTTTATTTTGTGTATGCTGATGTTGAAGTAGCCGAAACCCATGCAGAAAGTTTGAAAAAAGCAGAAAGTTGGGGCTTTCAAGTGAGTGATCATTTTAAGGTGTGTAAAAATATTGAGCAAGTGATGGATTTTATCCATTATTACGATACACAACGCGAACACCTGAGTTATGATATTGATGGCGTAGTGATTAAAGTAAACAACTATGCCCAACAACAAGAGTTGGGTTTTACGGCAAAAAATCCACGGTGGGCTATTTCTTATAAATACAAAGCACAACATGCAGTAACACTGTTAGAAAAAATAACGTATCAAGTTGGGCGTACAGGAGCCATTACACCTGTTGCAAACCTTACTCCAGTGCAACTTGCTGGAACTACCGTAAAACGTGCAAGTTTATACAATGCCGATGAAATAGAACGGTTGGATTTGTATGAAAACGATTGGGTATTTGTGGAAAAAGGAGGGGAGATTATTCCCAAAATTACGGGAGTTGAGTTGAGCAAACGCAATCCCAATGCGGTAAAATATAGTTATGCCACAAATTGTCCAGAATGTGGAACTGAACTTGTACGCAAAGAAGGGGAAGTGGTACATTATTGTCCCAATGAATTAGGTTGCCCACCACAATTGATGGGTAAAATCGAACATTTTATTGGGCGCAAGGCAATGAATATTGATAGTTTGGGAGCAGAAACAATTGTTGGGTTATATCAAAAAAAATTGATTCAACATTATGCCGACTTATATGAATTGACATACGATCAATTGATTGGTTTAGAGTTTGAAACCTACAATGAAAAAAAAGACCAATTAGGCAAACGATCCTTGCAAGAAAAATCAGTGGTTAATATATTGCAAGGAATACAAGACTCTAAAAATATACCGTTTGAAAAAGTATTGTTTGCATTAGGCATTCGAATGGTGGGTGAAACAGTAGCTAAAAAATTGGCTAAACATTTTTTATCGATTGATAAACTAGCGATAGCTAGCAAAGAAGAGCTAGCTTCAATACATGAAATAGGTGAAAAGATTGCCGATAATGTAGCCTTATTTTTTAGGGAGGAGACCAATAGAAGTATGGTTTTGAAACTAAAACAATATGGATTACAATTGGAACTACAGGAAGACCAACAATTAGAAAGATCAACTAAACTAGAAGGAAAATCGTTTTTGGTTTCGGGTACGTTTATCATTAGCCGTGATGAACTAAAATTATTAATAGAAAATAATGGAGGCCGAAATGTGAGTGGTATTTCAAAATCGCTTGACTTCCTTATAGCTGGCGATAAAATGGGGCCCGAAAAATTAAAGAAAGCAACGGATTTACACATTCCAATTATCAGTGAAGAGGAGTTTTTGAAAATGATTGAGTAGGATTTGTTTGCGCAGGTAGTATATTGTAATCTTGCTATAGGTAATGAAAATAATAGAAGACATAAAAAATTATATTGGAAGGTGGCAGTTAGAACGCGAGGTTAGATCCAAACGACTCAAACGTAAGCGTATTCCATTTTCTCAAGTCAATCATATCGGCATCTTGTATAATGCTGATAATGCCGAGAATGAACGAATTGTTTCCAAATATGCATCTAAGTTAAAAGAGGAAGGAATAAAGGTTTTTATGTTAGGATATGTAAACGAAAAACACCTACCTCACAGTAAAAAATTTTTGTTGAATGCTGAGTATTTTTGGCGCGAAAAATTGAACGGTATCAACCTCCCTATTAAAGGACAAATAGGGCAGTTTTTACAAATCGAGTTTGACTTGTTACTCAATTTGTATGTTGAACCCATTTTGCCAATACAAGCAGTAGCGGCTTATAGCCAAGCAAAATATAGAGTGGGAGCCCATATAGCCGGTGGACTTGATTATTACGATTTTATGGTTGATGTAGGCGAAAAAAAAGAATTAAAAGTATTGATTGAACAGATAGATTTTTATTTAAGGATAATCGAAAAGCGAATAACGAAAAGCGAATAACAAAATAACGAATATGAAAGGAACAGGTGTAGCATTGGTCACTCCGTTTAATGCGGATTTTAGTATTGATTTTCCATCTTTGGAAAAAATCATCAACCATTGTATTGACGGTGGATTGGAGTATTTGGTTGTACTTGGAACAACTGGTGAAGGTCCAACACTTAATAAAGAAGAAAAGAAACAAGTGTTTGCATTTGTTGCTGAAAAAGTAGCTGGTCGTATTCCCTTAGTAGCCGGTATTGGCGGTAATGATACAGGTGAAGTTGTAGAAGCAATGAAGTCATTTGATATAAAAGGCTACAGTGCCATTCTTTCAGTGAGTCCTTATTACAATAAGCCAAACCAAGAAGGTATTTATTTGCATTATATGGCTTTGGAAAAAGTAACACCTTTACCTATTATTATATACAATGTTCCAGGGCGAACCGGTATGGGCATTTCGGCAGCTACCACATTACGTTTGGCTAATGCTTCGCAAAAATTTATTGCCATCAAAGAAGCATCAGGTAATCCAGAGGTTTTTATGGATATTTTAAAAGATGCACCTGCACACTTTTCTGTAATTTCAGGAGACGATAATCTAACCCTTCCGTTTTTAGCAATGGGCATGACAGGTGTGATTTCGGTCATTGCTCAAGCATATCCTCGTCAGTATAGTGATATGGTGCGATTGGGTTTAGCGGGTAAATTTGAAGAAGCCCGCGCTATTCATTTTACATTATATGATGTTATGAAATTGATTTTTGCGGATGGAAATCCAGGTGGTGTAAAGGTTTTGTTAAACCAAATGGATTTATGCCAAAATGTGGTGCGTTTGCCTTTGGCTCCTGTAAATAAAGAAGTGGAAGTTAAGTTGCGTGGATTGAAAATTTAAAATCTTTCAACTTAATCTTATCTAACTATTAGAATGAGCAATTTTATGTCAAATTAGTTCTTACATTAACAACACAAAATCATACATTAACTTTGGAATTCCCCGGAACACTCAAATCTAAATTACCCAAAACAGGTACGACCATTTTTAGTACAATGTCTGCTTTGGCAACCGAACATAAAGCCATAAACCTTGCACAAGGGTTTCCCGATTTTGCTTGCTCGCCTAAATTAATAGAATTGGTAGATAGCTATATGAAAAAGGGGATGAACCAATATGCACCCATGCCAGGAGTGATGGCATTGCGCGAACGCATTGCTGAAAAGACGGAAGCTTTGTATTCGGCTATATACAATCCCGAAACCGAAATTACTATTACTCCTGGAGGTACTCATGCATTGTATGCTGCCATTAGTGCTGTGGTGCGGGAGGGTGATGAAGTTATTGTATTGGAACCATGTTATGATTCGTATGTACCAGCAATTGAATTGAATGGTGGTCGCCCCATTTTTTTCGAGCTAAAGTTTCCTGATTATAAAGTAGATTGGAATGAGCTAAAAAGATTGGTGAATTACAAAACCAAAATGATCATCATCAATACCCCTCACAATCCAAGTGGCACTATTTTATCCTCTCAAGATATGTTGAAGCTTCAAAAAATTGTAGATAAAACAGAGATTGTGATTTTAAGTGATGAGGTATACGAGCATATCATTTTTGATGAAGTAGAACACCAAAGTGTAGCCCGCTATCCTAAACTTGCCGAGCGAAGCATTATTGTATCATCATTTGGCAAAACGTATCATACCACTGGGTGGAAAATGGGGTATGTGTTGGCTCCAGCTAATTTAATGGTTGAGTTTCGTAAGGTGCATCAGTTTATTGCATTTAGCACACATACACCTACACAGTATGCCTTAGCCGATTTTTTACAAGATAAAGATGAGTACCTAAAATTAAGTGCTTTTTACCAAGAAAAACGGAATACATTTCAGCAAATGGTCAAAGGATCTAAGTTTAAAATTTTACCTTGTTTTGGGTCGTATTTTCAATTGCTTGGTTTTCAAAAAATAACCCAAGAAAAAGATATTGATTTGGCAAAACGGCTGACCAAAGACTATAAAATTGCCAGTATTCCAGTCTCGTCTTTTTACCATAAGCAAATGGACAATCATGTATTGCGTTTTTGTTTTGCTAAAAGCAATGAAACCCTGGAGAAAGCTGCCGAAAAACTACTTCAACTATGAACCCTTTAAAGCCAACTATTATTCAAACAGCTTTGATTTGGGAAGATCAAACCCGAAATTTAAAGATGTTTGATGAATTGCTAGCTAATATAGATTTGCCCACCGATTTTATTGTATTGCCCGAAATGTTTAATACAGCATTTAGCATGAATAGAAATTTAGCCGAAACCATGAAGGGTGAAACAATGGAATGGATGAAATCTCGGGCTGAAAAACTTAATACTCCCATTTGTGGCAGCCTCATGATTGTTGAGAATGGAGCATATTACAATCGGTTTGTATGGGTCAATCCAAATGGAACAAGTCAGTATTACAATAAGAGGCATTTGTTTAGAATGACAAATGAACAAGAATGTTTTTCAGCAGGCAATTCCAATATAATAATTACGGTAAATGGTTGGAAATTGTTTCCTGTTATTTGTTATGATTTACGATTCCCTGTATGGCTAAGACGTACTCCTGATTTTGAGTATGATGCACTCCTGATTGTTGCCAACTGGCCTGAAAAAAGATTGTCTCATTGGCGCACATTATTACAAGCAAGAGCTATTGAGAATCAATGTTATGTTTTGGCCGTAAACAGGATAGGTGAAGATGGGAATGGATTCAACTATTCAGGTTCAAGTGGCTTAATTGATATGCAAGGTGAATGGCTTGCCGAATATAAACATACAACTGCCGTTGCTCAAGTAGTATTAAACCATGAACCCCTGGAAACATGGCGCAAAAATTTTCCAGCTGCCATTGATGCCGATCGTTTTACTTTGGCATAATTTTTAATAAAAATTGTGCAACGTTTATCTGCTAAATTGCATCAACACTTAATATATTGCAACCCATGAGAATTATACTATTCGTTACACTTGTTTTTGTTGCACAGTTATCATATGCCCAAAACTATAAGGTAAGAGGTCCTAAAGGTTCTGCTTTTTTTAGGGTAGTTGATTATTCACTTGGTTCCATTGATGAAAAAGAAGGCCCCAAAGGATATAAGTATTGGTTTATAAATGATGGTCAGGTTCCTTTAAAGATTATTAATGTGCTCACAACATGTGGTTGCACAACAAGTGATTGGACTCGCCAAACAATTAATCCAAATGATTCGGGATACGTTGTTGCAACGTTTGATCCTAAGGATAGGCCAGGGCCTTTTAACAGGCAAATAACGGTAATTACAAATGGCAATCCTGAATCGATATCGCTTACGTTAAGAGGTACTGTCATTTCACCAGATAGTGAAATTGAATCGATGTTTCCATTTGTGCAAGGCAAAACCCGGTTTGCTGTAAGAGATATTATTTTGCCTAGAATAAAAGAAGATGGTATAGATTCAATCTATTTAGGCTTGTATAATCCAACCCCCAAAAATTTGGAAATTAGAAATATCGTTACGCCCTTTGCAATGAGAACAGAAATACCTAACCTTATCATTCCTTCATTAGATGGAGGCAATATTTTGTTTACATACAATGGATCAATGGTTAAAAAATTGGGCCCACGTACAGATACACTTTATTTAATTACAAGCGATGATTCAATACCCTTAAAAGTATTTTATATCAATGCTAATATTGTTCAAAATTTTGAATCTCGTTCAGCTGAGCAAAAAGCAAATCCTCCTAAAGCTAAAGTTGATATTACTGAAGTAAATGTTGGAGAACTTTACCTTGGGGAAATAGGATCATATACTTTTGAGATAAAAAATGAAGGAAAATCGGATTTGATTCTGAGAGATTGGTTTAGTGCATGTAAATGTATGACTGCAAAAATCCAACAACCCATAATTAAAAAAGGGTCAACAGGAAAAGTAACTGTTATGTTTAACTCCAAACAGTTTCATGGCTTTGTTAGTAAAAACATAACAGTGGTTACCAACGATCCTTCAACCGAATTAATTACCTTTAAACTAAAAGCAACGATAGTTGTTCCGGGAAAAGAACCATTTTTAAAATAAAATTAAACAGTATAAGTAAATGAAAAAAGTATGGATAATAGGAGCCATTGCTTTTGCAAGTGGTGTTTTGGGTGCTTTTTGTTTTCATGTATTATTACCCAATCAAGTCGTTTTTCAACAAGTTTATTCAGCTGACAAACAGCAGCAACAAGCAGAAATTAATCAAATAAACAATCGAGCATCCATAGCTGCAACTGAAAGTTTTGTCACTGCTTCTCAAATTGCAACTCCCAGTGTGGTTTATATCAAAACCCTCAGTCAACAACAACAAACCAACGACCCTTTTTATGATTTTTGGTCGAATATGGATTTTTTTGGAAGTCGTGGTCCAGTTACAAGTTCTGGTTCGGGTGTTATCATTAGTAAAGACGGATACATCGTTACAAATTTACATGTTGTAAAAGATGCAACACAAATTGAAGTCATAACCAATAATAATAAACATTCGTATAAAGCAACATTAATTGGAACAGATGCTTCAACCGATTTAGCGCTGATCAAAATTGAAGGCTCTAATTTATCACATATCGTATTTGGTAATTCTGATAATGTTCATATTGGCGAATGGGTACTGGCAGTTGGCAATCCTTTCAATTTAACATCAACCGTAACTGCAGGAATTGTAAGTGCCAAAGGAAGGAATATCAATATTGTCAACAGTCGGTTTCCAATTGAATCATTTATTCAAACAGATGCTGCGATTAATCCTGGTAACAGTGGAGGAGCACTTGTAAATACAAATGGGGAGTTGGTTGGTATCAATACGGCTATTGCTTCCAATACAGGTTCATATAATGGTTATGGTTTTGCCATACCTGTAAATATTGTTCAAAAGATAGTGAAAGATTTAATTGAGTTTAATGAAGTGCAAAGAGGCTTTACTGGACTGGATGTTAAGGATATTGATGGAACATTAGCAGATAAATTATCGATAAACGATAATTATGGAGTGTATGTAGTTTCTGTTTTGGCTGAAGGACCTAGTGATGTTGCAGGAGTAAAAGCGGGGGATGTTATTTTAAAAGTAAATGAAAAGTTAATTGATAGTAAAGCCATTTTTGATGAACAAATTAGCTATGCTCGTCCTGGTGATAAAGTAAAATTTACACTCATTAGATTGGGTAAGGAAACAGAGATATATGTAAAGCTCATTAACAGAGAAGGGAATACTGCTATTATGCGTAAAAACACGGTAACGAGTGCAGTGTTAGGTGCCGATTTTCAACCCGTTTCAAAAGTTGAGTTAGAACGATTTGGCATTAAATCTGGAATTAAAGTAAGCAATATCAGAGGAGGAAAGTTTGGACAAATGAATATTCCTGAAGAGTTTATTATTACTTCGTTTAACAAAAAAGAATACACACTTGCCGAAGCTTTTATCAAAGATTTTGAGAAAACACGCGGGCAGTTGCTTATTGAAGGTATTTATCCCAACGGAAGCAAAGGTTTCTTTTCTTTTTATACCTACTAAAGTTGATGGTTCTATCATGTAAAAGCCCAATTGAAAAAACTTTCAATTGGGCTTTTATGTTAAAATAATAAAAATCAGTTGTTATAATTCTTCAACACTGGCTTCACCTTGTTCATCATCTTCATACAAACCAAATTCATCAGCCTCATCATCTGATAATTCATTTCCAGTATCTTCGGTTTTGTATAAATAGTTTTTAGTTATTTCATCAAACTCATTATCATCTACAAGACCAAATTTTTGAACCTTAGCATATTGCTTAGGTGATAATCCAGTTGTTTTAATACATGCAGGATATTTGGCTCCAGCTTTTTCTTTTATTTCAATTCCAGAAAGTTCAATAAGGATTGTCCACAGCTCAATAAAGTCATAGATATAAATCATTTTTTGGTGTGGATCGATGATAAAATCACACAATTTTGATTTGCTCATGATAGCGAGCTTTTTTTCCGGCTCATCACTATCTGTCATATCTTCTAGTGTTATTTCCTCAAACCGTTTCCATGAGTCGTTGCTCATGTAAAAAGAAGCCATTTGTTTTTGGTCGAAACCAATGGAATCTAAAATAGCTTTATGCAAATCAAAAAAAGTTTGCGTTGATTTTATTTCTATTACTCGGGAAATATCCTCGTAATCTTCGAATGTGATTTTAAATTTATAAACAGCCATTTTTTAAAATTGATGTTTGCAAAAGTACATATTTACCAATATTCTCATAGTTAATTTTAAGATTACAAAAGAAGCTGTAAATCAATCTATTTAAGGCTACTTGAGCAAAGTAACATTGCCACTTACCGTTTTTGAAGTTCCATCCCAGCCAGTGTAGGTTATTACATATACAAACACATCTGCAATAGCCGGATCGTTCATAAACGTATCGCTAAAAACATGGTACTTGTCTTGCGTTTCAAATATTTTTTGCCCCCATCTATTATACAATGCTAAGTTATATTCTTTTACAAAAACTGGAATAGGTTTCCAGGTATCATTAATGCCGTCATTATTTGGTGTAAATGCATTGGGAACATGCAATAATGGTGCTTGTATCAGTTCAATCGTATTGGATGTGCTGCTAAAAGGTGAATTGATTTCGTTGGCTATAATTGTATAATAATACAACCCATTATCTTTATTAAGTTTATTATCTGTGGTAAGTGTTTGTTTGTATTTGGTTGAAGTAAACACAACCGGTGCTAAAAAAGGTTCTATTTTTTCAACTTGGTATTGTTCCAATCCATTTTTATAATAATCAAAGTCATTCCACATTAAAGAATGGGAGAAAGGTATTGATTTTCCTTTAAGCAATATACTACATGAACGAAAAGCTAATTTATTTTCAATTCCACAATCATTAAGCTGCCTAATTTCATAACAATACACATTTCGTTGAACGTCTACTTGATCATCTATCAATACGGTATCATTTATATTATTTAAAGTTTTATAGAGTGTAAAATCAGATTGGGTTGATGGTTGTTGCCGTAATATTTTATAACGTAAAAAATCAGTCTCTTTACTTTTTGCCCAAGTGGTCATAATTCTTTTATTGTCATTTACAGTAGTTGTATAAATATAGATAGGTGCTGGTGCTATATTGGTTCTGTTTACAGTGCATGAAAACGAAGCCGTATCACCTATTTTATTACAAATATTTACAGCATAAGCTGTATAGCAATAATCAATTTGTGAATTGTTAATACTTGCCAAGTCGGTTATTTCAACTGCATCATCTGAATATACTTTTTTTAGTTCTATCCAATTGTTTTGAGCATCTTTTCGAATCAATACAAAATGGGAGAAATAGCGTTTATTGATATTGGGTTTATCCCACCTTACCAAAGTTGAATTGATATTTAAAGGTTGTATGCATCGCATAATGGGTGCTGCAATTGGAGGAGGAGGAAGTACAATAATGGGGATTTTTTTAACTAAAGTTCTAGATTGCGGACACATATTATCGCGAACAAAAAAGCTTACATACAATGTTTCTGCAATCGTAACATCTTCACATATTGATTTCCATTGAAACGAAAATGTTGCAAGTCCTTTTTGTGGTTTAGCTTGCATTGATAATACACGATTGGTGGACACTAAATTTCCACTAATTGATATAAATGCAGAGTCTTGAAGGTTTATTGTTTCTGCCCTAAATGTATAATTTAACGTGTCGGTTGCTGTAACATATAATATTGTATCAACTGATAATTTAAAAATAGCAGCTGCAGAATCATACGGATACAATGAGCATATTGTGCGGGAAGGAATAGAAACTGAATCGCATGAATTAACCACCCGAAAATAATAACAGATATTATGAGTGAGGTGGTTTTTTGCGTTGTTATCAGTAATCTCTATGTCCAGTTGATTGCTCGAATTTCCAAACAACTCAAATGGGTTTTGATCTGTGCTTTTATAAATTGAATAGTGCTTAAAATAGCGCTGTATGTTAGCTCCCATCCATTTTATGCTAATGGTTGAATCGTTTATTGTTTGCAAACACTCGGGATATGGAGGCACCAGAACTGGAGGAACAGTTACCAAAAGTTTTATGTATCCAACACTTGTTTTGGGGGTGAGGCAACCATTGTCTTTTGCTGTAATGGTAATGGTAAAAGTATCACCAATATGCGAACAAAGTGTTTTCCAATATAGCGAAGCTACGAGGTTGTTTTTACCTTTACTAGTGGTTATAGTTATTGGGTTTTGGTTTAGGCTAAATATACTCCCCGTATATGTTGCCGATACAGAATCTCCATCAGGATCTTGAATGGTAAAAGAATAATTTAAGGTATCGGATGCAACCAATTGTATAAACGTATCTTTTAAGATGGGTGGATTATCGCTAGGGTCTGCATTAAACTTTACCAAAGCATTGTTGCATCCTCCTGAACCTGAGTTAGGTCGTTTTCCTTTGTTTATTTTGGAATAAGCACCATCTGTAGTTGGTAAGTCTGAATAGCCTCCACATCCGGCACAAATGCTTTGGTAAATGACACCTTTTTTATCAAATCTACTTGTTCCACCATCTACGTGGTCGGAACTAAAAGTACCACCTAAAAAAGTTGCGTATGTTAACGTTGCTAAGTTTTTACCTAATACCATTAAGTAAAAATCAGAGCCATCTGTATTGGGTTGAAAAGCAGTAGGTGTTATTTCTAATCCTTGTGTGGTGCTTAGTCCTTGGTGAAATTGAATATTGCCATTTCCTCCCCAGCCCGAAAAATAAACTTTGCCACATTGATCAACCATAAAAGCCGATGGAGAAAGGCATATTTCAGATGCACCATTTCCAAATACAGTTGAATATTGAATGGAATCTAGATTGTTGTTGAGAATCGATATAAAATGTTTGCCATTTGCTTTAGAATATACATTCCCTTTAATGGGAAAAACGCCCAATGTTTGTCCTGTAATGTATATAGTTGATTCGGCATCAATTTCAATAAAATAAGATTGATCATATTGAGGTGTTCCGATATAAACAAGTTTGAGTAAGCTGTTTCCAAAGGCATTTATCTTAGCAATATAACCATCAACATTACCTTTGTAATTAAGTGAGCCTTGGTTTTTTCCAATTGTGGAACTAGTTGTTCCGCCACATACAAAAAGAGAGTTGGAAGCATCTATAGTTAATCCAAATGCAGCATCTTCTCCACTGCCACCAATATAACTCGAAAAAACGATAGTAGACAAATCAGCTGATAACTTAAACACACAACCATCCTGATTGCCTCCAAAAAAAGGTTGAAAAGCATTGAGAATGGGATAGTTTTCTGCTGTTGATGATTGGGTAGATGTTGCCACAAGTACATTATTACTTGGGTCGAGTTTTATCTCACCTCTAAAAAAATCACCATAATTATACGTCAGTGGATTGTTCGCTCTGTAATAATTCGAATCTTTAAAGTGACCATTTATACCATCATCTTTTCCACCTCCCCAATAAGTTGAACTTAATAATTGCGAACCATCTGTAGATAAACGAGCAATAAATATATCTGTTTGTCCATTCTGGGTTTTATCAATACCACTGCCATTCATCGGAAAGTCGGTAGATTCTGTGGTTCCTAAAATATACAAATTACCATTTGGGTTGCAAATAATACTATGCGGTTGTTCATTGTGTGAACCTCCTAAATAGGTAGCATATAATAATTGTTTTCCATTAGCACTAAATTTTAAAATGCCAACATCTCTTGCAGATGAATTCAAATCAACGCCACCTGCAAAAAATAACTGGTAAGCGCCTAACGTAACTGGAAAACCAGCACTGTATACGGCACCACCTGCAAATCCATTTCCGAGGTTATCATATGTTCCGGTAAATCCAAAATTATCTGCAACGGATCCACTGTAGGTTCCAAAAATAATATTTGGGTCAATAATAAGTTGTGATGTATGATTGTATTTACCCATACTAAAACTTACTTGGTTGCCTTGTAAATTGTAAGCACATGAAATTTCTCCAGATTGCTGGAAAGCAATCGGTTTTTCTTCTTTAACAGTTGCTACCGTTGTTGTAATATGAAGTGCCTCATCTTTAATGACAATTGCATCAGCTCCTGTGTATATTAGTTTAATAAGATTAGGATTTGCTCCAGCTGAAACAATAAAATTAAGTTTAATATAATCGGATTGTGCAACAATTTCGGCATCAATGCCATCGTAAATATTATGCAATACTATTTTTTCAAAGGCTAAACAGTTGCTTGCCCATTTGTTGTTATCGTTTCCAATAAAATAATTGTAGGTTTCGCTACTTGGATTTATTTTTATAATACTTGGCTTTGCATATGAACCGCTAAAAACCATTTTGTAATTATGTCCTTTTACAGAAGCCGAATGGTTGTTGTTATGGGTTTTGTTGTGCAATGCCACTTCGTCAACTAAAGCATATACAATTCCTGTTTGCGTAATAAATAAATCGCCACCAGGAATATTGGCTTTGCATATTACCTGTGGGTCCCATTGTCCTTTGTTTTCAATTAATTTGATGACACTAGCTGGAGGATGAATTACAGGTGGTTGGTTGCCAAAAGCAAAAGATATTCTGCCCACTAAAAGGAGAATGGATAAAAGGGTGTGATATATTCGAGTAAAATGCAACATCTGATATAGACAAAAATAACGTAATTGCTTTAAAAACAGGTTAAATTTAACTACCTAAAAAGACGGAGACGTGAAAAAACAAAAAATGGTTGTACTAACCGGTGCGGGTATAAGTGCTGAAAGTGGCTTGCAAACATTTAGAGGTTCGGATGGATTGTGGGAAGGGCATAATATATATGATGTTGCAACACCCGAAGCATGGGTAAAGGATACATTATTGGTTCAAAATTTTTACAACCAAAGACGAAGCTGTTCTTGCTGCACAACCTAATAAAAGCGCATATTCAATTAGCCATGCTCGAGCAGTATTTTGATATTCAAATTATAACCCAAAACATTGATAATTTACACGAACGAGGAGGGAGTACAAAGGTGTTGCATTTACATGGCGAAATTACCAAATCGCAAAGCACCATCAATCCATCATTGGTGTATGATATAATTGGTTGGGAGTTAGCAATAGGTGAAACATGTGAACTAGGATCGCAACTTCGACCATTTATAGTATGGTTTGGTGAGGCCGTTCCCAAAATGGATGAAGCTATTGAACAAGTCTTACAAGCCGATATTTTTGTTGTAATTGGGACATCTTTGATTGTATACCCAGCAGCTAGTTTATTGCAATATGTTCCTAAAAACAAGGCTGTTTATATTGTAGATAATGGAACGCCAGATTTTCGACCCCAACCCCATATTCAATTTATACAGCAGCCAGCAACTTCTGGTGTAGCAGCACTTACTAAATTGTTGCTGAATAAGGAATAAGGTGTTTTAGTTTTTTGAAACGTAATTACCTTATGGTAGTTTGAATGGGCTTTATTATACTTGAAACATGAAAATAAAA
The DNA here is from genome assembly GCA_044353855.1 of Bacteroidia bacterium. Lineage (GTDB taxonomy): Bacteria > Bacteroidota > Bacteroidia > UKL13-3 > UKL13-3 > UKL13-3. The sequence continues at coordinate 197,203 of JBILBF010000002.1, read as the reverse complement.
CATATCGTAATTGCTTCTTCTGTCGTAATGTTGGGTGGAGCGTTTGCTTATAAGCAATTGGTTAAAGGGGTAGATGTAAAATCAATGGACACAAAGGCCAATCCTCGTAGTAATTTTAACCAGTTTGCCAATGGTAATTGGATGAAAAATAATCCAGTACCAAGTACCGAAAGCAGGTGGACAAGTTTTAATGTATTGGCTGAACGCAATTTTGAGTTGGTGCATACGATTTTAAAAAATGCAGCGAATGATAAAACAGCAATTGCTGGAAGTAACAATCAAAAAATTGGTGATTTTTATACCATTGCCATGGATACCAATAAGCTTGAGTTAGATGGAAATAAGCCCGTTATAAATGATTTAGCAGCAATTGATAAACTAACCAATACAACTGAAATGATGAGCTTATTGGGTATCATGCACCGCAAAGGATTATCTGGTTTTTTTGGTTTTGGTGTAAGTACGGATGTGAAAAAAAGCGATATGTATACGTGTTACCTCTCACAATCTGGATTGGGATTGCCTGATAGGGATTATTACCTTAAAGAGGATGAAAAATCTAAGAAGTTTAGAAAAGAATATGTGATTCATATTTCGAATATGTTTCAGTTAAATGGAGTGGCTGCTACCGAGGCTGATCAAACCGCTGCATCTATTTTGGTTTTTGAAACGGCATTAGCCAAAGCATCCATGACAAGAGTTGAAAGACGCGACCCAGATAAAACATACAATAAAAAAACGATGGATCAGCTAAGTACCGAATTTCCGAATATTGCTTGGAAAGGGTATTTTACCGAAACAGGATTATTGACCAAAAAGTATGAATATTTTATTGTGGGACAGCCGTTGTTTTTTGCAGAGCTCAATACATTGTTTGCATCAACTCCTTTAACCGTATTACAAGGTTACCTTAAGTGGAAAACAATAAGCGGTACCAGCTCATACTTGAGCAATAAATATGCACAAGAATCATTTAGGTTTTACAGTACAGTACTTACTGGAACTACCGAACAAAAACCACGTTGGAAAAAAACAGTTAATGCTGCCAATGGTATGATAGGAGAGTTGGTTGCGCAAGAATACGTGAAGGTTGCCTTTAGCGAAGAGTCGAAACGTAAGGTAAATGAGATGGTTGATAATTTACGCGAGGCATTTAAAATTCGCATCCAAAATTTGGATTGGATGAGTGCTGAAACCAAAACAAAAGCGCTCGAAAAATTAGCATCGTTTAACCGTAAATTGGGATACCCAGATAAGTGGCTTGATTATACAAAATTGGAGATTGCAAAAGACTCTTATTTGGCCAATTATTATCGCTCAAATATGTTCGACTTCGATGATAATATTGATAAACTTGGAAAGCCTGTAGACAAATCAGAATGGGGAATGTTGCCTCAAACGGTAAATGCTTATTACAGTCCTCAAATGAACGAAATTGTATTTCCTGCTGCTATTATGCAACCTCCATTTTTTGACCCAGCTGCAGATGATGCTGTTAATTATGGTGCTATTGGTGCCGTAATTGGGCACGAGTTTTCGCATGGGTTTGATGATAAAGGCAGCAAGTTTGATGCAAAAGGAAACTTGAATAATTGGTGGACCGATGCTGATAAAGATAAATTTGCAGCACGTACCAAAGTATTGGTTAACCAATACAATCAATACAAAGTTGAAGATAGTTTAACCGTAAATGGTGAACTTACTTTGGGCGAAAACATTGCCGACTTTGCAGGATTAACAGTGGCTTATGATGCATATATGATTTCATTAAAAGGCAAGGAACAAAAAAAGCTAGATGGATACAATCCTAAACAACGCTTTTTTATTGGTTTTGCGCAAGTATGGCGTGCCAATACCCGTCCTGAATATTTGCGCCAACAAGTACTTACCGATCCCCATTCGCCTGCACAATTTAGGGTATTAGGTCCTCTCTCCAATATGCCTCAGTTTTACGAAGCATTTGATGTAAAAAAGGGAGATGGAATGTACCGTGATGAAGAGATTAGAGTTAAAATTTGGTAAGGAATAACTGCATAAAAAAAAGGCTGATAAAAACATTATCAGCCTTTTTTATGTTTTATTTTCGATTATGGAATCATCATCCATTTATGTACTTGCAAACTTATTTCCCATTTTGGGTTTGCTTTTACGTAATCTATTATGAGCGGCAACATTTGTGTCGATTTGTCCCATTCGGGTTGCAAAAAAAGCTTGCAATTGGATTGGCAAAGAGCAGCATGTTTTTCGGCCCAATCAAAGTCGGATTGGTTAAACACTACAACTTTTAATTCGTTTGCTTGGCTTACCAGCTCATCAATAGGGGCTTTAAATTTTTTGGGTGAAACACATATCCAATCCCAAGAACCCGAAAGAGGAGAGGAGCCTGAAGTTTCAATATTGGTTTGTATGCCTTTTGCTTGTAAAGCAGAAGTAAGAGCGTCTAAATTGTGTAATAAAGGTTCTCCACCTGTAATTACAGCTAGGTTGGCTTTGGCATCTGTTACAAATTGTACAATTTCCTCAACACCAAACTTTGGGTGTTTATCCATATCCCAACTATCTTTTACATCACACCAAATACAACCCACATCACACCCTCCTAAACGGATAAAATAAGCAGCACGTCCTTGGTAAAACCCTTCACCTTGTATAGTGTAAAAGTGTTCCATTACAGGTAGAGATTCTTGATTTAAGCTTTTGTTCATGCGAAGTAAATTTATACCGATTTTAATTTTACCGCATTCAGGGTGTTGAGTAATAATCCTACTCTGGTCATGGGTCCTACACCACCTGGTACAGGCGTAATCCAGCTTGCTTTTTGTGATACCTCATCAAATTTTACATCACCTTTAAGTAGGTAGCCGTTTTTGGCAGTTGCCTCTTCAACTCTTGTAATGCCTACATCCACAACTACGGCACCTTCTTTTATCATATCGGCAGTTACATATTCAGCTATTCCCAGTGCTGCAATTACAATATCGGCACTTTTAATCACGTCTTTAATATCTTTTGTTTTGCTATGGCATACCGTTACGGTTGCATTTTTTTGAAGCATTAAAGCACTCATGGGTTTTCCTACAATATCACTACGGCCAATAACAACACAATTTTTTCCGGTAATATCAATAGTATAATGTTCTAATAATTTGATAACACCCATGGGTGTAGCGGGCAAGAAGCAAGGTAATCCTTTAAACATCAATCCTACATTCATTGGATGAAATCCATCTACATCTTTTCGCCAATCAATTGCTTGGGTTATTTTAGCCGTGTCAATATGTTTGGGTAATGGCAACTGAACAATAAGTCCATCAATATCCTCATTGTTGTTGATGATATTCACTTCGTTTAAAAGTGCTTCTTCAGAAATGGTTTCATCAAAACGTAAAACGGTTGAGTTAAATCCAACTTCAGTACAATCTTTTTCTTTTGCAGCGACATAAGTTTGGCTAGCACCATCATTACCAACTAAAATAGCAGCAAGATGGGGTATTTTTTTTCCAGTTAACCGTAACTGTTCAACCTCCTTTTTAATCTCTTGGCGTATATGTTTGGATACTTCGTTTCCGTTTAATAATTGCATTGACTCTATTTTTTGGTATTGTTAAAAAATAAGGTGCAAATTAAGGCAATTACAGTGAAAGATTAGTGTATAATATATCTAGTTAAGATTTTGATGCGCTTACATTTGATGAAATAGTAACGAAGTAATTAGCCAATAGTCATTGGAACATCTATTAATAAAATTTCGGCAGTACTATTAGCAGTAATAGCTAATTCAGTAATATCCCAAATTCCTAGGGCGTCTCTTTTACCCAATGTTTGACCATTAATGGTAACATTTCCTTCTATTATAAAAGCATAAACTCCATTTCCCTTTTTCTTGATAGGGTAAATTGTTTGATGATTTGGAGAAAATTTGCCCATGCTAAACCATGCATCTTGGTGTACATATATTCCACCATATTTTGACGGATCGGGCGAAACAACACATTCAAATTTATTCAACCTGTTTTGGGGTTCAAATTTTTGTTGGTGGTATTTGGGAATAATGCCCGACTCTTTTGGAAACATCCAAATTTGTAATGTACGAGCTTCTATATCTTTATTGGGATTAAATTCAGAGTGTAAAATACCTGTACCTGCACTCATATGCTGCAAATCATACTGTTTGATGATACTGCCATTACCCATACTGTCCTTATGTTCGAGTGCACCATATAATGGAATAGTTACAATTTCCATATTATCATGTGGATGGGTTGAAAATCCTCTTCCTGCAGCAATGATATCATCATTTAATACACGTAATACCCCAAAGTTCATTCTATCAGGGTTATAGTAATTTGCAAAACTAAAAGAGTGCTTAGCTTGTAACCATCCCCAATCAGCTCCTCCACGGGTTTCTGCTTTATGCAAAACCATATTGTTGGCTATTACTGAATCGGGTTGTGGCATATGATTAAAGCCCACATTATCCAAAGCGGGTAATAGTTCATCGTTATTATTATGCAAAATTGCTGCTGCATTCACTCCATGAATGCTCAGTCCTGCTGTAGTTAATAAACCAGCTTTTAAAAAATCCTTACGGTTCATCTGTGATCTAATTAAACGTAATGTATGTAAACAAAGTACGGTTTTTTTTCAAAAAAAATACCTGTAAAAGGTTTTGTTCGATTACAGGTATTTAACATGTTGCTTAAGCTTGTTTAGCTAATTGTATGTTTAAGTGTAGTTTAATGTCATCACTTACCATGGCTCCACCTGCTTCGGTAATCACATCCCATTTTAGGCCAAACTCTTTACGTTTTAGGGCACCACTAATTTCAAATCCTGCTTTGGTGTTGCCCCAAGGGTCAATCATCGTTCCTCCATATTCAACCAGCAATTCAATTGACTTAGTAATATCTCTTAAGGTAATATTGCCTGTAAGGATAAATTTATTTTCGCTAGTTTTGGTAAAAGCTATAGAGGTAAATGATAATGTTGGAAAGGCATCAGCATTAAAAAAATCATCAGATTTTAAATGTGTGTCTCGGTCAGAGTTACCAGTATTAATACTTGCAATATCAGCTGAAAATGAAATTTGAGCATTTGAAAAATCATCATTAGAAGTGTTTAATTCTCCCGAAAACGAATCAAATTTTCCTGTTAATGTTGTAACCACTAAGTGTTTTACTTTAAAAGTAATTTCACTGTGCGAAGGGTCTATAACCCATTTAGTGTGCGTGTTAGTTGTCATTTAGTTTATTTATTATCTGTGGTTAAATTGTTTTGTTTGTAGGTAATCAAAAAAAAACTGTGTACTAGTTTAATTCAATCATGGGAACTTCCATTACCAATATTCTTGCATTGCTATTGGCTTTAATATCAAACGAAATAAAGTCAGTAATACCTATTGCATCTCTACTGTTTAGTTTTTCACCTGCAACGTCTATTTCACCTTCTATCACAAATACATAAGCACCATTTCCTCTTTTTTTAACTAAATAGTCAATGGTATTTCCATCAGATAAATCTGTTAAGTTAAACCATGCATCTTGGTAAATGAATATTGACTCACCTTCAAGTTGGGTGTTTGGTTTAATAATTTCTTGCCAGTTGTTTTTTCTATTTTCGGGAGCAAATGTTTTTTGTTCGTAACGAGGTGTTACATTTCCAGTATGAGGATATACCCAAATTTGAAAAAGCTTTACAGCTTCATCTTTACTAGGGTTTTCTTCAGAGTGTTGAACACCTGTTCCTGCACTCATCACTTGAACATCGTTGGCATACATAATACTGCCATTTCCCATACTATCTTTATGTTCAAGAGCACCTTGTTGAACAAGTGTTATGATTTCCATATTTTCATGAGGATGTTTTCCAAATCCCATTCCTTGAACAACTTCATCATCATTTAATACGCGTAATGCACCAAAGTGAATTTTGTTTGGGTCGTACCAACTTGCAAAACTGAACGAGTGTTTAGCATTTAACCAGCCATGATTAGCATGGCCTCTATGTTCAGATCTATGAATAATGCTTTTCATATTTATTGTTTAAATAGTTGTTTTTAAATAGTTTAATACAAATGTAATTACATTAGTTGTATATACAAATAAACAGTCAATTTTTTATGATCTTATTTTATCTAGCGCATTATTTACACCTTCCGCTTGTTCTATATCGAGTATTTTTAATGATGTAATCCATGAATCTAGCTCTTTATCAATTTCTACTAAAAGAGATAAACCTTTTTGGGTTATAAGAATATCTACTTGTCTACGATTGGTTTCACAAATTTCTCGTTTCACAAAATCTTTTAACCTTAATTTTTCAACTAGGCGAGTGGCATTAGAGTTCTTATCAATCATTCTGCTTGCAATGTCGCCAAGCATTAGTGGTTTAGGAGCAGATCCTCTTAAAATGCGCAGTACATTGTATTGTTGAGGTGATATACCAAAAGGTTTCAGCCTCTGAATATTATTAGCTTCTATCCAACTTGCTGTATACAAAATATTTAATGACAGCTTTTCATACTCACTGTTAAATTTCTTCTGTTGTTTGATTTCTTCCTCTAAGCGCATACTTGCAATATGATATAATAGTAGCTATTTACAAAATGCAAGAATGGTTTCGTAAAAAACAGTTGGTTTGTCAGCATGTAACCAATGTCCAGCATCTGCTATCGTTTTAATTTGCATGTAAGGAAATAAACTTTTGATAGCGTTAATATCCTCATCTTGAATATAAGTGGATAACGATCCTTTTAAAAATAATGTAGGCTCGTTGTATGTATGCAAACTTTTTATAGGCTTTCTAATTTCATCGTAATCCTGAAATAACGTTCGAATATTAAACTTCCATGAATATTCTCCATCTGATTTTCGCTCTAGGTTTTTTAAAATGAACTGTCGGGTACCAAAATCTCCTATAAATGGTTTCATTGCCTCTTCAGCTTCTTTTCGTGTTTGAATGGAGTTTAAGTTTACTTCAAAAATGGCAGTAAAAATTTCATCATGTCCTCGTTTGTATTCTTTGGGTGCAATATCAGCAACGATTAATTGAGTGCATAAGGAAGGGTATTGCAAAGCAAATAACATGGCCACTTTACCACCCATTGAATGTCCTAGTATTGTAGCTTTCTCAATATGATGTTGGAACATAAAATCGTTCAAGTCATCAACCATCAATTGGATGCTATGGGTTTCTGTATGAGGAGATTTTCCATGATTTCGTAAATCCAAGCTGTAAATATGAAGCCCTGCTTTCGACCAATCTGTTGCAAGTGTATGCCAATTATCCAATGAGCCTAAAAAGCCATGCAGGATGATTACACTGTTATCTCCCGAACCATATTCCTTGAAATTTAAGTCAATCATTATTAGTTAAATAAATAGTTGTTCAACATGAAAGTAGTTACGCTTCATTTAGTGCATTCAACTTTTTTTTGTTGTGGTATACGTCTATTGCAGTGAGCATACCGAATCCTCCCCAGAACAAAACTGCAATTTTATCCGTTTCACTGTAGTTATTCATCAACCCATGTATAAAATAGGTGATCATGCCCAGTAAAATAGCAAGTGTGGTGAGTTTTACTTTTCTGTTTTCTGAAGTATAATATATAGTAAAGCCAGTGTTCAATACTTGGTAAAAAAGATACAAAATGGATAACAATCCAATGAATCCCATTTCACATAAAGGATTTAAAAACTCACTATGAGAGTTTCCTCCATCACCAAAATCGGTACTAATTACAGTTCGATATTTAGCTAATTGGAATGGAGCATACTCAAATTTATAGGTGCCTGGTCCCCAACCAAAAACAGGTCGTTCCTTAAACATATCAATAGCACAAACCCATCTATTGATACGTTCTGCATTTGATGCATCCGTTTTAATATTCGAAATTGAATTCAGGTGTTCTGAAAAGTCTTTGCTTGATTCATCTTGGTTACGAGACATTAGGTAAATAAGCTGATTGGAAAAAACAATACCAATACAGGCCGTTGTTACAATAATTAAAATCAAGGAATTTAATTTAATACGTAATAAGAGTGGGATTAATGCAACAACAGCAACAGCAATACTAATAAATGCAGCACGGGTATAGGAATAAAATAAACCAGTAAGCAAAAGAATCAATACGACAAAAATACTTGGCCATCCTAAAGCGCCAATATTAAAGATGGAAGGGAAAAGAAGGTAGATAATAAGTAAAGGAACAAAAAATGCAATGGCAGCGGCATACACCCCATGACCAACATAAAAAGGTTCCATAATGGTGAATGAATACTGCTGGTCGAAATTATAAGCGCTATGTTGAACTAAGGTATATATGACAACCAAACACAAAGGGATAATATACAACCACAAGTATATATGGATATTTTTATACGTGCGAAATAAAGCAATCCCTAAAAAATAGAAAACGACCACAAACCAAAACCTCGACAAGAAATATTTGAATGAAATTAAAGGATGTTCGCTCGCAAAACAAGTGATTAAAACCCATGCTAAATTAATAACTACAGCTTTGGTTATGGGGTGTTTAAAAATCGTGTAATCGTATTCTGAGTGAATGATAAACTTTAAGATTGCAAATGCCATGATAAGAATAATCAATGGTTCATTGGGTATGCTAATACCCATGCCTAATCCCACATCGTTTACGTTCACAGATAATGGGATTAAAAACACAAGAACCAATACTAATATATCAAGTTTAAAAACAATAAGAAATGAAAATATAAGCAGTATAGGAATGAGGTTTATCCATGGAAAATCAAAAGGAATAGCAAGTGTATTGATAGCAATAAATGCAATACAAATGATATAAAACCAACGTTTATGAACGGTTTCCTGCACCATGTGAATTAAGCAGCCGTATTACTTTTGTATTGTTTGTATTTTTCAAGAAAAACAATCGTAATACATCCCATTATAAATGCTGACAATACAGAAAGTAATACAATGATTGAACGAATAGGAGTTGCTTTTTGATCTGGGGCGTATGCGTTTCCTATAATAAAAATATTGCTCATTTCTCCTCTAGCATCTACTTTAGACTGTTCTAATCTCATCCGTAATTCCGAAAGATTTTCAGCTTCATATCGTAACATTTGATGGATTAATGTGTATTCACCGCTGTATTCGCCTAATGATTTACGTTGTTCGCTTGAAGGACCACCACTGCTTTCAGATAATCGAATAGACTGTTCGGGAACAGCATATACTCCTTTTTCTCCCATCGTTCGCATGAGTTGTTTAAGAGAATCTATCATACTAATTTTGGACTCATATTCTTGAGCAATAATTCGATGAGCCTGTAGGGCAACTCTTCTTTTAATTTCAGTTTTAATCGTATCTGCCATCATCATCACCCCATTGGCAATATCTGCACTCATTTGAGGGTTTTCATCTAATACACTTACTTCTATTGAATTAAAATCTGTTCGTTTTACGGTGATGTTTTTAGCATATGTTATATCTACCAAATAGTTTTTATTAGGGTTATTTGCATCAATATGATAGTGATCGATTAAGTTGAATTTTTGAATAATACGTGCTTTTAAATCACCTGATTCTAACACTTGCATAAACTGTTCAGTTTCTTCTACCTCGCCAAACATTAACGGATCTCTTGCTTTTTCGCGTAATTTAAAAAACAAAGCTGCTGAAATAGAATTTACTGTACTCGGATAAAAGGTAGCGCTTGATCTAAATTTAGGTTTAATAAACCATGAACCTGAAGCTACATATGCTAGTAGGCCAGCTGTTAAACATATGAATAACAATTGTTTTTTCCATTTATACAAAAAGGCAAGTACTTCAATAAGTTCAAAATTATACTGATTACGTTTGTTCATGATAGCTTAATAGTTTGTGGCAAAAGTATTAAAATTATAGCCCTTTCAAAGGGTCTTGTTTTTGAAAATAGTCGACTGTTTGGGTTAATGTTCTCCAATCGATTAGGTGTAATAGTACTATAAAAAGGATACTTGCTAGAATATACAATACTGTTGAAACAAGTAATGATATGACATTATCATGAATGACAGTAACACTAACAACACATAAAATAAACAATACTATATATTTTAATAAATGGCTTATTGATAGGCTTAGTTTTAAAACTCTTATTCCAAAAAAAGTATTTAAAAGGGCTACCAATGAATGTGTGCATAGTGCTACCAAAGCAGCTCCCCAAGCTCCATATATTGGTATCATAAAATAATTGGATGAGGCATTAAAAATCAATCCGAAGGCTGCAGTATAAATTAATATAGGTAACTTGCCTTTAGCGGTTAACAATGTGCCAAAAACATACATCATACACATGGGTATTACAGATGAAATGGTAATTAGAAATACTTTAATCGAATAGGGGTTTTGCTCATTGTATAACAATTGCATTAACAGATTGCCATGAATATAACAAAATGATACACCCATTATTGCTGGTACCCATAAAATGAACATTGCAAGTTTTACCATTGGCGTAAGCGGTTGGCGTTTAGCCATCATAGTCGAAAACATGGGTAATAATAATCCGCTTACCAATACAGCTAACATATTAATGGCATCTACCAAACGAGTACTTTGGGCATATATTCCGTTTTCAATATCACCATTTTTAACGAGTTTTTTGATGGCAATTACATCTAATCGTGTATATAGCATCATTATTAATGCGAGGGTTGCATATGGAAGTGATTTTTTGAAAACAGGTTTAATCGAAGATATGTTGAAGTTAAAATTGATTTGTTTAAGTTGTGGGAATAAACAGGTAAAACTAACGATAACGGCAACAATATATCCTATAGTTTGTAAATACACAAAGGAGGTTATGCTTAATTGGAATATATTTAAAAATAATAAAGCCGAACCTCCAATAACCATAGTTAATCGATCTACTGTTGATATATAGGCATCGGTTTTATAAAGTTGAAGACCTGAAAGTGTACTTCTAAAATAGGTTGAGGCATAAGCCATACATTGATTGATGCTCAATACAAATAAAATAGATAATTGTGCTGATGTAAAACCATAAAATGCTCCAAGTATTAAGGTGAGTAGTAGGTATAAAAAACTCAATATCCCTTTGAGCAGGAGTAAAGGTATAAATTGTGTTTGGAGTAGGTTTTTTTGTTTAGCTAAACTTGTTGTATTATAGTTGTTTATGCCAAAATCAAGTAACAAACCCAAAATGATTGAAAACGTAAACAAGTTACTGTATTGTCCATATTCTTCAAGACCAAGACGGTTCTGAAATGTGCGGTCAATTCCTAAAATCCATATAGGTTTTATGAGCAGGTTTAAACCTAAAGTGATGAATAGAGTGGTTAAAAATTTTTTTTGCATGCTACTTGCTGCCCGTAAATGTAAACATTAAACCATATCATTGCAATGCATGAAACATTTTAAGCAAAATTGGCGCGAAAAATTAGTGTATTTATTTTCAATGTTGCTGTCTAAAAGTATAAACAACAATAAAGATATACTTGCTATTGATCCTAAGCATATTTTGTGTATTAGACAAGATGAAATAGGGGATATGTGTTATACGCTGCATGTATTTGAGATGCTTAAAAAACAATTTCCCCATTCAAAAGTAACATTGTTGTGCAAACCTTTTGCCATTACGCTACTGAATAATAATCCATATATTAATCACCTTACAAGCAACTATTCTGATTTGGTTCACTCCTATGATGTAATAATAGATTTGCGTGGTTCATGGAGAAGCCTTTTGTTTGCAATTACCCATTGGCCTAGATACAGATTTGATAGAGCTACTGTTCGATACCATAACAGTAAAGCAGAAAAACATCCACATGAAGTGCTTACCAATTTACAAATTATAGCACCCATAATTGCAGTTAAAAACCAAAGTATTCAACCTCACATTTTCACCAGTACCCAAGATATAAAAAAGGCTACTTCCTATATACTCGATCATGCAATTGAGGCATTTGCTATTTTACATATTGGTGCTCGCAAAACATTGCGCAAGTGGGATAAATATGCTGATTTGGCAATTTATCTTAAGAAAGAAAAAGGACTTTCTATTATTTTTACAGGTGATTCAAGTGAAGTGATGGACATAAAAATGATGCAACAGCAGTTGGGATTTGAAACGTTTTCTATAGCTGGGTTATTTAATCTTACCGAACTTGCTGCACTGTGTTCTAAAGCTTCATTGTATGTTGGGAATGAAAGTGGACCTCTGCATATTGCAGCTTTAAGTGGATCCCCATCATTAGGTTTGTATGGACCTGGAGAGCCTTTTGTGTTTTATCCTTGGGGAAACAAGACACAAGTAATACACCCTATTTTGGAGTGTAATCCTTGTGATCAAATACAATGTGTGCACCCCGAAAATCCTTGTATTAAAAGAATTGAACTTATGCAAGTGATAACAAAAGTAGAAAATTTATTAGCTTAGCTCTATGGGATTAAAGCGTTATTTTACGAAAGGCATAATTGAAGCTGGCTGCGATGAAGCCGGGAGAGGCTGCCTTGCTGGACCCGTATTTGCAGCAGCTGTAATCTTAGATATCCATCGTCCAATTATTGGACTTGATGACTCGAAAAAATTGAGCGATAAAAAACGTATGTATTTGCGGCAAGAAATTGAAGAAAAGGCATTAAGTTATGGCGTTGCAATGCTCACCAATCAAGAAATTGATGTGCACAATATTCTCAGAGCTTCATTTATGGCTATGCATAAAGCCATTGCAAAACTAACTGGAGAACCTGAGTTGTTGTTAATTGATGGCAACCGTTTTATTCCCTATAAAAAAATACAACATGAGTGTATTGTAAAAGGTGATGCAACTTACCAAAGTATAGCTGCGGCCAGTATTTTAGCCAAAACATACAGAGATGATTTCATGAGAAACTTACATAATGAATACAGCCAATATGGATGGAGTAACAATATGGGATACCCAACATTAGCACACCGAGAGGCTATAAAAAATTTTGGTATTACTCCTTATCACCGTTTATCTTTTGCCTTGCTTAAAACAGAGCAATTAACTTTACCATTAGTATGATTGTTACATTTCACAATACAATTGAGTTCTTTGGCATTATTGCTTTTGGTATTTCGGGTGCTTTATCAGCTATAAAAAAACGCCTCGATATTTTTGGAGTGTTGGTAATTACTTTTGTAACAGCTATTGGTGGTGGGACCATTCGCGATTTGTTAATTGGTAGTTTGCCCGTTGCATGGATATTGGATATGCGTGCCATTTTAATTTTGTTTATTGCCTATTTTATTGCTTTATTTTTTAATAAGTATATTCGAAAGTATACCCATTTGCTTTTTTGGTTAGATACTGCAGGACTAGCTTTATTTTGTGTAGTTGCCATTGATAAAGGAATTGCATTTCATTTACATCCAATGATATGTATTGCATTGGGCACCATTACAGGTTGTTTTGGTGGCATTATTCGTGATGTTATTTTAAATGAAATACCATATGTATTTAGAAAAGATGTATATGCTTCTGCTTGTATAGCCGGTGGGTTAGTATATTTTGGGTTAATATTATGTATGGATGATCGTAATTTGATTAGTATTCTTTCGGGTGCTGTAATTGCTATTATTCGTATTGGAGCCAATTATTTTGGACTCCAAATGCCCGATTTATATAAAAAAGGTGGCGATAGCCAATACTAAAATTATTGACTTAAATAAATGAAAACGAACAAACAAATTTATCCGCTCATAATCGTTGCAGCACTTGGTTATTTTGTCGATATATATGATCTTATTGTGTTTAATGTGGTCAAAAACGAAAGTTTGATGGCTCTTGGTTTTAGTGGCGAATCCCTTAAAAACAATGAAATTTATTTGTTTAATGTTCAAATGACAGGAATGTTAATTGGAGGAATTTTATGGGGTATTTTAGGAGATAAAAAAGGCCGTGTATCGGTGTTGTTCGGCTCTATTTTTTTATACTCCATTGCTAATCTTGCCAATGCATTTGTATCCACAATTGACCAATATGCTTTTTGGCGATTAATGGCGGGACTCGGATTAGCAGGTGAGCTAGGCGCAGGTATTACTCTGGTAAGTGAAAGTATGGAGAAAGAAAAACGCGGCTATGGTACCATGATCATTGTAACTTTTGGCGCGTTGGGGGCTGTGGTAGCTTCGTTGGTTGGGCAATCATTTGGGTGGCAGACTACTTATATTGTTGGTGGATGCATGGGGTTAGTTTTATTATTGCTCAGAGCGGGTGCTTTTGAAAGTGGCATGTATGAACAAGCCAAACTAAATGTAGCTGTTAAAAAAGGAAATTTTTTATCTCTTTTTAGCAACAAACAAAATCTATTAAAATATTTGGCATGTATAGTTATTGGATTGCCTATTTGGTTTGTAATAGGTGTGCTTATTAATTTATCGCATCGGTTTGGTGAAGTGTTTAACCTGCAAATTGATGTTGCTCAAAGTGTGATGTATGCATACTTAGGCTTGTCTTTTGGCGATTTGTTGAGTGGCTTATTTAGCCAATGGTTGCGTAGCCGTAAAAAAGTTGTGTTGGGTTATTTATTATTCACAGTTGTATTGTTGTGTATTTATTTGTTTAACAATAGTGTTTCTGAAACATATTTTTATTTTATGTGTTTTATGTTGGGTGCAGCTACTGGGTATTGGGCGCTTTTTGTTACCATTGCTTCTGAGCAGTTTGGAACAAATATTCGCTCTACTGTTACCAATACCGTACCCAATTTTGTAAGAGGTGCTGTTGTTCCAATTACACTTAGTTTTAAAGCACTTATACCTGTTGTTGGAATTATATATGCCGCATTAATTGTAGGGTTAATTTGTTTGTTCTTAGCAATTGCAGGAATCCTATATGTTAAAGAAACATTTTCAAAAGATTTGAATTATTACGAATTGGATTAATCGAAATACCCTTAAAAAGGTTTAACTTTTTTAGGATATTTTATCGTGTTAACTATTTTTAATTAAAAAATTCCTCTGTAATATTCCATTTCTTCTTTTGAGTTTTTATGCTCTTCTCGTTTTTTTTCGCATTTATAATTTCTTTTCTTCTTTTAATTTGTTGTATTCAATTTGCTGATTGTCCTCTAATATGCCGTCAACTTGTGCATCCATTTTTTTATATTGCCTCATCATTGCCTCTCTTTTTATTTCCTTAGGTTGGTGTTGATTTGCTTCTTTTAATTCGGTCATTTCCGTCTTGTTTTGCGCTATAATTGACTTAATTTTTATATTCATTTTTTTTATTTGTACCGCTATAATATACAAAATAATAGTAAGCTAGAGCCGCTTACATAAAGTTTACAAAATCATTTAAGCTAAAAGTCTTACGTTTGCAATAAGAATGTATCAATCACCAGGGCTATTTACCCTGTAATGTTTTGACTTTATGAGTAAAAAAGGAAAAATTATGGTTGCCATGAGTGGTGGCCTAGATAGCACTGTAGCTGCTGTCATGCTTGCCGAAGAGGGCTATGAAGTAATTGGTATAACCATGAAAACGTGGGATTATGCTACCGCAGGAGGAAGTAAAAAGGAAACAGGGTGCTGTAGTTTAGATTCCATAAACGATGCCCGAACCATTGCGGTTAAACACGGTATTCACCACATGATTTTAGATATTAGAGACGAATTTGGCGATTTTGTAATTGACAATTTTGTGGAAGAGTATATTGCTGGTAGGACACCCAACCCATGTGTATTGTGCAATACTCATATAAAGTGGGAGGCTTTATTAAAACGAGCCAATCAATTGGATTGTGAGTTTATCACAACGGGTCATTATGCACAAGTCCGCCATGAAAATGGGCGTAATATTGTATCAAAAGGGTTGGACGAAAACAAAGATCAATCATATGTTTTATGGGGATTGAGTCAAGCAAGTTTGGATAGAACAAGGTTTCCATTGGGTAAATTTCGTAAAACAGAAATACGGCAAATGGCTATAGATATGGGCTATGAGGAACTTGCTAAAAAAAGCGAGAGCTATGAAATTTGTTTTGTTCCGGATAATGATTACCGTGGATTTTTAAAACGTAGGGTAGCAGGATTGGAAGAAAGAGTAGAGGGAGGCGACTTTGTTACCCGTGATGGTAAAGTTTTAGGCAAGCACCGTGGTTACCCTTTTTATACTGTTGGTCAACGAAAAGGATTAGAAATTGCATTGGGCGAACCTATGTTTGTGTTGGAAATAGAACCCCAAACCAATCGTGTTGTATTAGGTAGGGAACATGAATTAAAACAAAAAGGAATGTGGGTAAGGGGTATTAATTTGGGCAAATACGAATATGTAAATACACATTTAGAAGCGACCACTAAAGTCAGATATAAAGACCCCGGAACTACTTCTACCATTATTCAAGAAGGAAACCGGATGAAAGTTATTTTTAATGATGATGTCAAAGCCATTGCACCGGGCCAATCAGCAGTTTTTTATGAAGGCAACGATGTTGTTGGTGGTGGTTGGATTGAAAATGCCTTTGATGTATAAAATGTAGTCCAAAAAATACCTTAATCGTTTTATCTTCGTTTAGTTTGAATACATGAAAAAAATAGTTGTTTTAACATACATCATTGCGCTGGTTGCTTGCACCCAACAAACAGAACCGGATGCTGTTGATTTGGGTTATGCCTTCTTTCCTTCACAAATTGGCGCAACATGGATTTACCATGTTGATTCACTGGTGTATGATGACAACTCAGGCTTTACAACTATAGATACATTTGAATACCAATACAAAGAACAAATTACAGGAACTTATATTAACGGAAGTGGTAAAACAGAACAATTGGTCAGTAGGTATATTAAAAAAGTAGATACCCTTAATTGGGAACAACTAAATACATATACACTACTTAAAACAGATTTAAATGCTCAAAAAACAATTGAAAATATACGATTTGTAAAGTTGGTTTTTCCGTTAACACTTAATAAAAAATGGGATGGCAATGCATACAATTCATTGGGTAATGAAGAATATGTTGTATCAACTTTTAATACTTCTCAAACAATTGGTAGCAGTATATATGACAATACGTTAACTGTGATTCAGAAAAACGAGGATAACGCTGTAGAAGAAATAAAAAGAGCAGAAATATATGCACGTAATATAGGATTGGTGTATTTGGTTTCCGATTCTATTAACACACAAGTGGGTGGTTCACGAGGATTTCGCTATCGTCTTACGTTAACATCTTATACCCCATAATGCGAATATTGTTCGGGTTATTGCTCATTAGCTCTCAACTTTATGCTCAGCATGTTTATTGGGTAGCGTTTTCAGGTAAAGATGATGCCTTTTCTATTTCATCTCCTCAACAATTTTTATCCGATAAAGCTATTTTGCGTAGGCAAAAATTTGGAATCCAAATTACAGAATCAGACTTGCCAATTTCCAGTTCGTATTTGCAGCAATTTGAACAAAAAGGGATTGTTATACTCAGCAAGAGTAAATGGCTCAATGGTATTGCAGTAGTTGTGCCTACTAAAAACTACTTTGATACACTTAAGAACTTCTCATTTGTCATACTGGTTAAATATTTGGGTGAACATCAAACAATACTTGTTTCAACCAAACAGCATATTGATGGTAAAGAAATGCTTAAAGTATTGGAGCACAAAGTAGACTGGAAAAAGAAACAAACAGATACTAGTTTTTATGGTAAAACGTATAGGCAAGTATGCATGCTGAACACCCACTTATTGCATGAACAAGGATACACAGGTAAAGGTGTAAATATTGCGGTTATAGATGCTGGTTTTAACAATGCCGATACACTTTTGGTATTTGACCAACTCCGAAATTCACATCAATTAAAACTTACAAAGGATTTCGTACAGCGAAATGCAAATGTGTTTGAAGATGATGACCACGGAACAGCAGTGTTATCTTGTATGGCAGGTTATATTCCATTTACATTTGTTGGAACTGCTCCTATGGCTAATTATTATTTGTTTCGATCAGAATACGCTAAAACAGAAATGCCAGTAGAAGAAACCTATTGGATAGAAGCCATTGAATTTGCAGACAGTATTGGGGTTGACTTGGTAAATTCGTCATTGGGGTACAATGAATTTGATGATGTTTCGCAAAATTATACCTACAAAAACTTAGATGGGAAAACAGCGTTGATTTCAAAAGCGGCAACATTGGCTGTGCAAAAAGGGATAGTGGTGGTGGTAAGTGCCGGAAACGAAGGAGATGGCGATTGGAAATTTATAAGTGTGCCAGCTGATGCAACAGAAATAATTACTGTGGGAGGTGTAGATGCCGGTAATCATTTGGCTTCATTTAGTTCCATTGGGCCTACTAAAGATAAACGTATAAAGCCGGATGTAATGGCTCAAGGAGATAATGTATGGGTGGCATCGAGCAGAGGAGTGTTTTACCAAGGTGATGGTACTTCTTATGCAAGCCCACTAATGGCAGGTGCAATTGCTTGTTTGATGCAAGCTTGTCCAACCAAAAATCCTCAAGAAATAGTTCAAGCGTTGCATACCAGTGGCAATCATTATTACAAACCGGATAATAGTTTTGGATATGGTATTCCCGATATGCAATTGGCTTATTTGTTGTTACTAAACGACACAGCTGAAAAACTATTAGACATAAGGTATTTGGGCGATAAACGCATGCATCTTGCTTATCAAGCGACAGCAGCCCATAAGATTAATATTGTTATTAAAAATGAGCAAGATATTGAAGTGCATTCAGAAACAATGAATGTAAAAGGTACTATTCGTGTGTCCCTAAAAAAAAATAAAGAATTAAAAAAAGGAAAGTATAGCTTGCTTGTTGTTAGCGAAAATAAATTGTTGGTTCAACCTTTTACTATTCCATAAATGCAGAGTATCCATAAACTTGAAAACTATTTTGAGCAAATTGTACCACACTATATTGCTCCTCTCAGCCCTAAAGTATTGCCCAAATGGGGAACAATGAATGCAACACAAATGTTGGATCATTTAAGTGATGCCTTAAAATTATCGATGGGCGTTTATAAAATTGGTGAAGAACTGATTAATGAAAAATGGGAAAAGTATAAAGCTATTGGATTCAACAGCGATAGGCCACTTTCCAAGAATTTTACCAATCCGATTTTTAGCTTGTTGCAAAAAACAGATAACGTAGAACATGAACAGGCTAAATACAATTTACTCCAAAATTATCAAGCATTCAAACAATTATTTGCCACTCAAGGTGCTGAATTTAAAACCATTCACAATATGTTTGGTAAGCTTAACTACCAAGAATGGCTTTGGTTTCATTACAAACATTACGCACACCATTTTGCACAGTTTGGGTTGATTGAGTATGTTGAGAGGTTTGATATGGAGTAATGGTTGATAAGGTTAATAAAGTAATTGGTTAATAGTGTCAAAAAAAGAGTTTCGTTCACGTTATTACTTTTTTTCTATAGCAAATCAGTTAAATTTTTGGCACCAATACTTCGTTTTACGGTAAATCCCTCTCCATACGTAACGCCAATTAATCGCCCATATTCTCGTGCTCTACCTTCCAAAAACTTAATGAAGTCTTCGGTAGATATAGGTGACTCCGGTTCATGTGAATGGGGATCGTAAAACTGAGAAGAAAATGCTTGAATACTTTCCATTTTACGTTCAAAATAAGGTGTTATGTCAATAATAATATCAGGTTTAGTGTGGTAATCCTGGATATAATGATATACAGCTTTGGGTCTCCAACATTCTTGTAAAAGCCCATGTTGATGTGTTTCTATTTTGCGCAAGCCTGAGAGAAAACAAGCATCATGCACTAAATTTGCTCCACGTCCATGATCTATATGACGGTCTACTTCCGAATTGCACAGCACAATTTCAGGTTGGTATTTCCGAATCATCTCAATTACTTTTAGTTGGTGTTCTTCGTTATTTGTAAAAAAACCATCACGCATTCTTAAGTTTTCGCGAATACTTATACCAAGTATTTTAGATGATGTTTCGGCTTCTTTATCTCTTAACGCTGCACTTCCGCGTGTACCCATTTCTCCACGGGTTAAATCTATAATACCCACTTTTTTGCCAAGTGCAATATGTGCCATCACAGTTCCGCTGGCTGCCAATTCTATATCATCAGGATGTGCCGCAAAGGCTAGTATGTCTAGTTTCATTGGGCAAATATACAGGTGTTGGTGCTATATTTTACCCCATTTTAAATATCCATCTTTAATGTGTTAAAAACGCTTTAAAAAGGCAAAAGGAGTTTGTAAATTTTTAAATAGTAATACTACAACAAACGCTCTATAGCCTTTTTAATAGCAGGAGATGTTGGTTTGGTAAAGGGCAAAAAATAATCTACGACTTCACCTTTACGGTTAACTAAATATTTTTGAAAATTCCATTTAGGTGCAATATTTACTTTTCCGTTTTGTTTTTTGTTGCTCAAAAATTGGTAAAGTGGCAAAGCATTAATGCCAACAACTTTTACTTTTTCAAATAGTGGAAAAGTGGTGCGAAAATGGATTGAACAATATTCACCAATTTCTTTCCCATTTAGCGGTTCTTGTTTGCCAAAATCATTGCTAGGGAAAGCCAATACCTCAAAACCTTTCTCTTGGTATTGTTTATACAATTCTTCTAATTCTTTGTATTGGGGAGTAAAACCACATTCAGAAGCTGTATTAACAATGAGTAAAACCTTGTTTTGGAATGTATCCATGGAAATTAATTCTCCATCAATCTTAGTGACTTTAAATGGGTATATTGTATTGCTATTCAATTGTAGGTTGTATTATGTAGTACATAACAGCAAAAAGGTATTAATGTTTAAAAGTGATTTCAATCATACGTTTGACTAGATTATTTTTTAGCTAAAACGTGCAGATATATTTTACAAAATCTAATTAATGGAAATAGTATTGATTTACCCGGTTTTAGGTGGCATGTCAATTGCCATTGCCGAACCTACTAAACTAAGCGGATACTCGGCACGTTGGTGGTTTTTGATTTCATTACTACTTCCCATTATTCCCATTTTCATTGTGCTAATGTTTAGGAAAAAGGAGCATTCTCTCAAGCCAATTCCTAAATGGGCTAATCAGCAATTGCATAATGATAAGCGGCTTTATTCCTCATTCACAGTTCATAAAGGTTGATTATGAGACTAATTGAATAGTACACTTGATGAATAGATTTTTTACCTAATTAAGATATATCTGAAATCAAAAATGTTCAATCTCAAATTACAAATATTTCTTACATTCGCAGGGTGATTACATGGTGGAAAATTACGGGTATATTACTGGTGTTATATGCTCTTATTGCAGGTCTTTTGTTGCCTGTACCCGATTTAGCAATTTTGGAACAAAGCATTCGCAACTTGTTTTACCATGTACCCATGTGGTTTGGGATGATATTTTTATTGCTAGCATCCATGGTATATTCCATCAAAAACTTATCGAGTGGGAATATGCAGTATGATATAAAAGCATCAGAATATGCCAACGCAGCTATTTTATTTGGCTCAATGGGAATTATAACCGGTATGATTTGGGCAAAAAACACCTGGGGTGCCTATTGGACGAACGATCCAAAATTAAATGGCGCTGCCATAGGGATGTTAATGTATTTAGCCTATACCGTTTTGCGAAGCAGTATTGATGATGAAGAAAAACGAGCACGGGTTTCGGCAGTTTACAATGTGTTTTGTTTTCCCATTTTTGTGGTACTTATTTTTATTTTACCTCGTCTCACCGATTCCTTACATCCAGGAAATGGTGGAAATCCAGGGTTTAACAGTTACGACTTAGACAGCAGGTTACGTTTAGTTTTTTACCCTGCAGTATTGGGTTGGACAATTATAGGATTTTGGTTAGCCGATTTGCGTATTCGCATTCAATTATTACACCTAAAAAAAGAAGCTTAATATGAAGAACTTACTATTAACTATTTTGTTACAACAAATACACACAACTGAAATGGCAGATGCCCAAAGCACTCAAAAGTTTTATGTTGTGGTAGCTGTAATTGCTGTATTGTTCACAGGTATTGTTGGTTACTTAATAAGTATCGATCGAAAAATTAATAAACTAGAAAAATAGATTTGCCTTTTACAAATTGTTCATTGTTAAAAAAAAACAAAGTGTGGCCTTTATTTCTTTTAAATCAATAACCTAAAATAGTATTAGCTGAAAAATAAACTTCATGAAAAAATCCTCCATTATTATTATTGTTTTAATTGCAGTTGCCATTGGCGCTATTGTGAGCTCATATGGCGATTCGAGTACGTACGAAACATTTGCTGTTGCTGCCGAAAATCAAGATAAAGAATTTCATATTGTAGGAAAATTAGATACCACCAAACAATTGTTTTACAATCCTAAAATAGATGCTAATTATTTTACTTTTTATTTAATAGACGAAAAAGGAGAAGAGCGTAAAGTAGTATACCGTGCTCCCGAGCCTCAAGATTTTGCTCGTTCGGAAAAGGTTGTTATTATTGGTAAAATGCAAGGGGAGGAGTTTGAAGCCTCCAAAATTTTATTAAAATGTCCTAGCAAATACACCGAAACAGAAGTAAAAGGATAATTTTTAAATACCCAATAATTTAGTGTGAATGAACGAAGTATTATTTGAAGGAGAAAAGTTAATATATGGCAATCTTGGTCACTTAGCCGTTGTGCTTGCTTTTGGCACATCTATTATTGCTACCGTAGCCTATTTTTTTGCAGCCCAAAAACCACAAGAAACCAGTTGGCAAAAAATAGCTAATAGCGCATTCTATGTTCACACTTTTTCAGTATTGAGCATTGTGGGGATTTTGTTTTTTATTATTCACCAACATTTATTCGAATATCATTATGCTTGGCAACACTCTTCCCGCGAGCTGCCAGTAGAATATATGATTTCATGTTTTTGGGAAGGACAAGAGGGGAGTTTTTTATTGTGGATTTTTTGGCAAATGGTTATTGGGAATATTTTACTCCGCACAGCCGGTGTTTGGCGCAATCCAGTAATGGCAGTCGTTATGCTTTCACAAATTGCGCTAACATCTATGCTTATTGGGGTAAAAATAATAGGATATAAAGTAGGAAGCAGCCCTTTTGAATTATTGCGCGTGGCAATGGCCAATGCCCCTATTTTTAAACGCCCCGATTATTTATCCAAAATTGCTGATGGAAATGGGTTAAATCCTTTGTTGCAAAATTACTGGATGGTTATCCATCCACCTACCTTGTTTTTTGGATTTGCTACCACAGTTGTGCCTTTTGCTTTTGCAATTGCTGGTTTGTGGAAACGTGATTATACTGGTTGGATTAAACAAGCTTTACCTTGGGGTTTGGTGAGTGCAATGGTACTAGGTACGGGTATTATTATGGGTGGATTTTGGGCATACGAAAGCTTAAGTTTTGGAGGATATTGGGCTTGGGATCCTGTAGAAAATGCTTCTCTTATTCCTTGGATAATTTTAATTGCTGGTGTACATTTAATGCTCATTTTTAAACATACAGGCAACTCTTTATCTGTTGGGTTTATGCTTATTTTGGCCGCATTTTTATTGGTATTATATGCAACCTTTTTAACCCGAAGTGGTATTTTAGGGAACTCATCTGTACATTCTTTTACTGATTTGGGTATGAGTGGACAGTTACTAGTATTCCTAATGGCTTTTATTTTATTGTCAGTTGTATTGTTGGTCATTCGGTGGAAAGAAATTCCTAAATCGGCTAAAGACGAAGATATTTACACCCGAGAATTTTGGATGTTTATTGGTAGTTTGGTGTTGGTTATTTCAGCTTTCCAAATCATTCTCACAACATCTATTCCCGTGTTTAATAAAGTGTTTGGTTCTAACTTTGCTCCTCCGTCTAATATAATTGATCATTATAATAAATGGCAAATGCCAATGGCCATCCTAATTGCACTATTAACAGGTGTTGCACATATACTTAAATATAAAAAAAATAAGCCACAAGCGTTGCGTAAAATTGGATTTTGGACCGC
Organism: Bacteroidia bacterium; assembly: GCA_044353855.1. GTDB lineage: Bacteria > Bacteroidota > Bacteroidia > UKL13-3 > UKL13-3 > UKL13-3. The sequence goes on along the minus strand of JBILBF010000002.1, from coordinate 173,237 downwards.
TATTTCTCTTCTTGTTTCAGTGGCACTGATGTTTGCCTTCGAACTTACTAATTGGTTTTATATTGGGTTATTATTTGCTTCTGTATTTACGGTGTTAGGAAATGCTTCCTTGTTAAAGCCATTATTTAAAGGAAAACTTCAACTTGTGGGTTCTTCTGTAGCACATATTGGTTTTGGTGTATTGTTAATTGGTGTTTTGGTTTCATCGGCTAATAAACAAGTTATTTCCATCAACCAAAGTGGTATGCAATTAAACCCGGAGTTTGATGCTCAGGCAAACATGGAACATGTGTATTTGGAAAAAAGAAAAGCATTGCGCATGGGCGATTATGAAATTGAATACCGCGCAGATAGTACTGAATGGGTAAATAATTTTTACCAAGTGCATTACAAAAAAATAAATCCCAAAACCAATGAGGTGGAGTATGAATTTGACTTGTATCCCAATGCACAAATTAATCCTAAAATGGGATTGGTGGCAAATCCAGATACCAAACACTACCTATCGCATGATGTGTTTACGTATGTGAGTTCTGTGCCAAAAGAAAAAGGAGAATCAAAATTTGTAAATGAAAAAAAGTTTAAAGTTGCTTTAGGCGATACGCTAATAACCAATAACGGGTATGCCATATTAAAAGCCATTAACTCCAATGTTAAAGAGGGTAAAATAGATATGGAAAATATGCAATTGCTTATTGCTGCCGAAATGGAAGTACATACCCTAAATGATGTGTATCAAATTTCCCCCATGTATGGGATTCAAAATAATTCGGTAGCTCAATTTGAATCTATTTTAGACGAAGCTAATTTGCGGTTTAAGTTCACGAATGTGAATCCTCAAAACGGTAATATAACCATTGAAGTTGCCGAAAAAGACACATCGGGTGAATTCATTATCATGAAAGCCATCATGTTTCCTTGGATTAACCTAGTATGGGGCGGTACCATTATCATGGTTATTGGTTTTATATTAGCCATTGTAAAAAGATTGCAGGATGTAACTAGGGTTTTTTAGTTTATATATTATTTTTGGTATTAGTACTCATTTTTTATGCATATAGGATAAAAATGTTAATCCACTCAATCGTAATAATAGGCTCAGGAAATGTGGCTACACATTTGGGAAACGCTTTTAAACAGGCTGGTTTTTCTATTGCTGCTGTTTATAGTAGAGATATACAAAAAGCAACTGTATTGGCAGATAATATAGAAGCAAAACCATTTTCTCAACTCGATTTAATTCCATCAACTGCTGATTTATATTTAATTGCCGTTAATGATTCAGCTATTGCCGAATTAGCAAATCAACTTCCAATAGTAAACGGATTGGTGGTGCATTCTTCAGGAACAATGCCTATTCAAGTTTTAAACAAACACAAACGTGTGGGTGTTTTTTATCCTTTACAATCACTATCTAAAAATATACCAGTTTCCAGTGCCGATATTCCTGTATTGTTGGAAACAGTGCAAACAGAGGATTTAATAGCATTGGAAACAGTTGCCAAACAATGCGGTATGAACACATTTGTTGTAAATTCTGATGATAGAAAAACAGTTCATTTAGCTGCTGTGTTTGCCAATAATTTTAGTAATTATTTATACACCGTTGCCGAACAAATTTTGAGCATAAAAGGTATTCCGTTTGATATGTTAAAGCCTTTGATTATAGAAACAGCTCGTAAGGTTCAACATCACAAACCTTCGGAAGTGCAAACAGGTCCTGCTAAGCGTAAGGATGTTTCCACAATGGAATTGCATCTACAGCTGCTGGAAAAAACGCCTCAGTACAAAAAAATTTACGAATTGTTAAGCAAAGGAATCCAAGAAGGTTAATCTTGAATGATTAACCAAACAGTCAATTACCTTTATAGCCAATCACAATATCAACTAATTTAGATTTATCATATCTTCAAAATTCATATATTTACCCAATGGCAAATTATTTAGCAAAATTGCACGATATAAAATGTTTTGTATTTGATGTAGATGGTGTTCTTACTGATGGAACTGTGTTAGCATTAGAAAGTGGTGAACAAACGCGTAAGTTCAATATCAAAGATGGTTATGGAATTGAGCGTGCTTTGTTAGCAGGTTATCAAGTAGCTATTATCTCTGGAGGAAATCAAATGGGCGTGCAAAAACGCTTAACATTTTTAAACATAAAACATGTTTTTTTAGGTGTAAAAGATAAAATTGAAGTGTTTCATGCTTTGTGTTCAGAACTAACTATTGAACCCAAAAATGTATTGTATGTAGGAGATGATTTACCCGATTATGATGTGATGAAATTGGCAGGATTACCATGCTGCCCGCAAGATGCCACACAAGAAATAAAAGAAATTTCCTTATACGTATCAGGTAAAAAAGGAGGAGAAGGTTGCGTGCGCGATGTGATAGAAAGGGTGATGAAAGTGCAAGGTACATGGAGAAAGTTTGATGGGGAGAATATTAATAATTAAAGTGTTAATGATGTTGTATATCTTAATAGCTTCTTTAGGCGATAAAATGTCGAAATTCGACATTCGGCATTCGAAATTTTCTCTGTTCGTATTGTTTACTTTTAGTGTATTAGCTGCTAACGCTACCCGTATTTTAATTCCAATGGATGATGCTCAAAAAAACCATTTGAAGGCTTATGGTATTGCATTTTGGGAATTAAAACGCGACTTAGATGTAGATTGGTTGCTAAATTACCGGGATGGAAGTTTTATGTTATTGTTTAGCGAAGCTGCCGAAAAAGAATGTAGAATAAGAGGGGTGAGTTATGAAGTGATTAGTGAAGGACAAACAACACAAATTTTGCAAGAAATAGCCAAGCCAGAAGTAAACATGGAATTGGTAAAACTGCACAAAGCACCAAAAATTGCAGTGTATTCACCCAAAACCAAACAACCTTGGGATGATGCAGTAACACTTGTTTTGACTTATGCTGAAATTCCTTACGAAACAGTATTTGATGATGAAGTACTTGAAAACAAATTGCCTTTGTATGATTGGTTGCATCTGCACCACGAAGATTTCACAGGTCAGTATGGAAAGTTTTATGGCTCGTTTTCGCAAGCAGCATGGTATCAAGCAGAGGTTAGAGAAGCAGAAGCCACAGCAGCCAAACACGGGTATAAAAAAGTATCACAACTTAAATTGGCTGTCGCCAAAAAAATAAGAGACTTTACCATTGGTGGTGGTTTTTTGTTTGCTATGTGTTCGGCAACCGATAGTTACGATATTGCTTTGGCTGCGGATGGTGTTGATATTTGTGGAAGCATATATGATGGCGATGCTGCAGATCCTCGCTCTGATGACAAATTGAATTTTGATAATACGTTTGCTTTTAAGGATTTTAAACTCATTATGGATCCTTACGAATATGAATATTCATACATTGACAATACACAATACACTAGAGCAGTAAATGAACCCAATGATGTGTTTGCATTGTTTGAGTTTTCAGCCAAATGGGATGTAATACCTACCATGTTATGTCAAAACCACACCCAAGTGGTAAAAGGTTTTTACGGACAAACTACAGGGTTTAGAAAGCAGTTTATCAAAAGTGATGTGCTTATAATGGGTGAAAACAAACAACTGGGTGAAGCACGTTATATCCACGGAACAACAGGTAAAGGAACATGGACATTTTACAGCGGCCACGATCCTGAAGATTACCAACACCAAGTTGGTGAGCCACCAACAGATTTAGCCTTGCATCCTAACTCTCCTGGCTATCGTTTAATTCTCAATAATATTTTATTCCCTTCGGCTAAAAAGAAAAAAATGAAAACGTAAGGTGATTTTTTAGATGGTATTATTCATCATCAAGTCAACTTTCAACCAAAAGCTAATCAAACCGATGCGCTGTTTTGTTTAATTCTTCTTTCGGCAGGTTTTTAAAATATTCATATGTTATTTTTAAACCATCTGCTCTGTTTACTTTTGGTTCCCATCCAAGTATCTCTCTTGCTTTGGTTATATCTGGTCTGCGCTGTTTGGGGTCATCTTGTGGTAAAGGTTTACTAATTAATTTTTGACTTGTTCCTGTAAGTTTAATAATTTCTTCACCAAATTCTTTGATGGTAATTTCATCAGGATTTCCAATATTTACAGGGTAAGGATACTCGCTCATTAGCAATCGGTAAATTCCTTCCACCAAATCATCAACATAACAAAATGAACGTGTTTGACTGCCGTCTCCAAACATTGTTAAATCTTCGCCACGCAATGCTTGTCCAATAAATGCAGGTAATACACGTCCATCATTTAACCGCATACGTGGACCATAAGTATTAAATATACGAATGATTCGTGTTTCTACTTTATGGTAAGTGTGGTATGCCATCGTAATAGCTTCTTGAAAACGTTTGGCTTCATCATAAACACCACGAGGCCCCACTGGGTTTACATTACCCCAGTACTCTTCAGTTTGTGGATGAACAGTAGGATCGCCATATACTTCTGATGTAGATGCAACCAAAATACGGGCGTGTTTTTCTTTAGCCAATCCTAAACAGTTATGTGTTCCTAACGACCCAACTTTTAATGTTTGAATAGGTATTTTTAAATAGTCAATTGGACTTGCTGGTGAAGCAAAATGCAAAATGTAGTCTAACTTACCGGGTACATGAATAAATTTACTTACATCATGGTTGTAAAATTCAAAACGTTCAAGTTTAAATAAATGTTCAATGTTTTTTAAATCACCCGTAATTAAATTATCCATTCCAATTACATGGAAACCTTCTTTGATAAATCGATCACATAAATGAGATCCTAAAAAACCAGCAGCACCAGTTATAAGTATTCTTTTTCTTTCAGACATTATTCAACAATTAAACGGTTAAAAAAATTCGAAATGATAATTGTTATTTTTGCGTATTAATTCCAATACAGTAATAACTAAATCCAAGTTCTTTCATTTCTTCAGCATCATAAATATTACGCCCATCAAAAATCGTTTTAGTTTTCATGAGTTTGGCCATTACTTCAAAGTTTGGAGATCTAAATTCAGGCCATTCAGTTGCAATTAATAGGGCATCAGCATCTATAAGTGTTGCGTTTTGATCTTTACAATACGTAATTTGTTCACCTATCATTTTTTGGGCTTCGTGCATTGCTACCGGATCAAATGCCTTTACATTAGCTCCTGCTTTTAATAAATTTTCAATGATAATCAATGATGGAGCTTCACGCATATCATCGGTTTTAGGTTTAAACGAAAGACCCCATAAAGCAAATGTTTTTCCTTTAAGGTTTCCATTATAGTGTTTAGTGATTTTAGTAAATAAAACTGTTTTTTGATCTTCGTTTACATTTTCTACTGCTTCCAAAATGCGCATATGATGTCCATTTTCTTGAGCTGTTTTAATCAATGCTTTAACATCCTTTGGAAAACACGAACCGCCATAACCAATGCCAGGATAAATAAATTTGTTTCCAATACGAGGGTCGCTTCCAATTCCTTTTCGCACTATGTTTACATCGGCACCCATTATTTCGCAAAGGTTTGCTATATCGTTCATAAAACTAATTTTGGTAGCCAACATAGCATTGGCGGCATATTTAGTCATTTCAGCACTTGGAATATCCATAAAAATAATAGGATGACCATTGAGCAAAAAAGGTTTGTATAGTTTGCGCATAATATCCTCGCCTCTTTTTGAAGCTACACCAACAACAATTCTATCCGGTTTTAAAAAATCATCAACGGCTGCACCTTCTTTTAAGAACTCAGGGTTGCTAGCAACATCAAAATCAAATGAAACATTACGTTTTGTTAATGCTTGTTGAACAGCTAAATTAACTTTTACTGCTGTGCCCACAGGTACCGTACTTTTGGTAACAACTACAATATAATCGTTAATATTTTCACCAATTTCGGTGGCAACACCTAACACATATTTAAGGTCTGCACTACCATCTTCGCCTGGAGGTGTTCCTACTGCTATAAAAGCTACATCACACCCTTTTATACTTTCTGCTAAGGTTGTGCTAAATTTTAATCTACCGGCTTCTACATTTCTAGTAACCATCTCTTCTAAGCCTGGTTCATATATTGGTAAAATACCCTTTTTTAGGTTCTCAATCTTCTTTTGGTCAATATCGATGCATGTTACATCTATTCCTACTTCGGCAAAACAAGTTCCGGTTACCAAACCTACATATCCTGTGCCTATAACTGCTATTTTCATTAGTAATTTTTATGGTTAATTGGATGATTCATTTTTACAAAAATGGAGTACATGATGTGAAATAAACGCTAACTGTTCAATTTCCATTTCGGTATTAATGGGCAGCGAAATTACACTTTTACATAAATTTTCCGTTATTGGAAGTGTTCCAATTTGATGAGATGAACTTTTATATGCCTTTTGGGCATGAAGTGGTATTGGATAATACACCATAGATGGAATATTGTATTGGGCCAAATAGCTCCGCAATTTATCTCTGTCAATTCCATACGTTTGCAATGTATACTGATGGAAAACATGTGTACTATTTGTTACTCTTATTGGTGTTTTTAGGTTTGGATGATGAGCAAAAGCTTGGTCGTAAAAAGCCGCAACTTTATTACGTTCCAATGCAAAATGGTCCAAGTGTTTTAATTTTACATCCAAAATAGCTGCCTGTATGGTATCTAATCTAGAGTTTACACCTATTTCATCGTGTTGGTATTGTATTGTTTGGCCATGGTTGGCTATCATTTTTAATCGCTTAGCAATCGTTTCATTTTGGGTATACATTGCTCCTCCATCACCCATACAGCCTAAGTTTTTGGAAGGAAAAAAGGAAGTACACCCTACATGACCAATTGTACCCGCTTGTTGTTGTGTGCCATTGGCAAAAGTATAAACCGATCCTATTGCTTGTGCTGTATCTTCTATAACATATAAATTATGTTGGTTTGCTAATCCCATAATTGCTTCCATATTGGCACATTGGCCAAATAAATGTACAGGGACTATTGCTTTTGTTTTAGGTGTGATAGCTGCGACAATTTTTTTTTCATCAATCAAAAAAGTATCCGGATGTACATCCACCAATACAGGTTTTAAGTTTAGCAATGCTATTACTTCGGCAGTGGCAACATAGGTAAATGCAGGTATTATTACTTCATCACCTGGTTCTAATGATAAAGCCATCATGGCTATTTGCAGTGCATCTGTTCCGTTAGCACAAGGTATTACATGTTTTACGTTTAGATACGATGCTAGGTTGTTTGCAAACGAAACCACTGCAGGTCCATTTATAAATTGGGCCGATGTTACCACTTGTGAAATAGCATCGTCTATCTCAGGTTTTAATCTTGCATATTGGTGTTTTAAATCCACCATTTGAATGGTTCTCATAAACAAAATGTTTAAAGTATTATAAGGCGAATATAATTGTGTGTCTTGTAAATACAGAATTGTGTGTATTTTTGAAACTCTCAGTATGCATAAACAGTTATTTTTTTTATTCTATTTTACTGCGTTGCTTGTTAATGCTCAGGAAACTACAGATGTAAAACCCGAAAAATGGGGGGATAAAATTATGAACATACAATTTAACTATACCTATATTCAACCAGGAGGTGATTTAGCTGGAAGGTTTGGGAATTTTCACAATGTTGGTTTTGGTGGGCTGTTTAAAATACTCAATAATTGGACTTTTGCGGCTGATGTTTCTTATCAGTTTGGAACACAAGTAACCGAAACAAATTTTTTATACAATCTTACAAATTCAAATGGAATTATTATGACTGGTGGTGGTGGTCCAGCTACCTTTAATATTGGCATGCGAGGATTTACTGTGATGGGGAAAATAGGAAGGGTTTTTCCATTAGGATGGCGTAATCCAAATTCAGGTATTATGATTATGATGGGTGGTGGCGTTTATTATCATAAAATAAACATTGCTACAAATGGCAACGAAATTCCATCACTTACCGAAAATTATAAAAAAGGATATGATAGACTTTCAATGGGGCCTGCTTTGACTCAATTTGTAGGCTATTATTATCATAGCCCAAGCAGGTATATCAATTTTTATATTGGATTGGATTTGGTTCAAGGCTTTACTCAAAGTGTACGTGCATATAATTACGATACCAACATGCCTGACACTGAAAAAAGAACGGATATAACTTATGGAGCCCGTATTGGCTGGATGATTCCAATTTATCTTAAGTCAAAAACTTTTTCAAACGAATACGAATTTAAATGATGTATTGGATAGGTTATATTGGTTACCATGCTGTATTAAAAGGATATTGGTTATTGTTACATATAGCTTCATATTGGAACCATAAAGCAAAATTGTTAGTTGATGGACAAAAGGATTTATTGCAGCATATTTCTGCTAACATAAAATCAGATAATCGACTTAAAATTTGGTTTCATTGTGCCTCTTTAGGAGAGTTTGAACAAGCCCGTCCATTAATTGAAAAATTGAACATAACACATCCAACCTATGCAATTGTTATTACTTTTTTCTCTCCATCGGGTTATGAAATCAGGAAAAACTATTTAGGTGCAGATTATATATTTTACCTTCCAGCAGACAATAAATCAAATGCTGACACTTTTGTTCAGCTCATCAATCCTGCATTAGTATTCTTTATTAAATATGAAGTTTGGTATTATTATTTAAAAGCACTTAAGCAACGCCAAATTCCTATATTTCTAATTTCAGCAAATATTCGGGAAAATCATGTTTATGTAAAATGGTATGGAATATTTTTTAAGGCAATGCTTCAACAGTTTAACCATCTTTTTTGTCAGAATGAAGCCTCAGCAAAATTGTTGTTAAATCACAAATTTAACAATGTGAGTGTGAGTAAGGACACCCGTTTTGATCGGGTTTTGGAGAATAGTATGCAGCCTAAAAACTTACCTGAAATTGCTGCATTTAAAGGAACACACAAAATAGTAGTTGCAGGCAGTAGTTATGCTGCCGAAGAAAAAATGATTGCTGCAGGAATGCTTCAATTGAAACAGTGGAAAATGATAATTGCTCCTCATCATATAAATGTTTCGCATATCGAAGAAATAAAAAGATGCTTTGCAGCCTATGAATGGACAACCTATTCCGACTTAATCAAAAATCCATTGTTGGCCTCTAAACAGGTTCTTATTATGGATAATATTGGACTTTTGTCTGCTGTTTATCAATATGCAGATTGTGCATTTATAGGAGGTGGTTATGGTAAAAACGGATTGCACAATACTTTGGAAGCATGCGTATTTGGTATGCCTATTTTGTTTGGCCCACATAATTTGACCAAGTTTCCAGAGTCTATAGATATGGTGGAGGCAGGAGTTGGATTTGTAATACCGAACCAACCTGTTTTTGAACAACTGCTAAAAACATGGAATGATAATACGCAAGAACTTGAATATATTGCCCAAAAGGCTAAAGAGTTCATTATTTCTCAAACTGGAGCTACTCAACATGTGCTCAATTTTTTAGTTCAGCAACAGTATTTACCTGTTTCTACTATTGATTCATAAAATACACAGTCAATAATCAGAGTTTTAAAAGCAATCACTAAGTTTGTAACCATAATTTTTAAAGATGAAAAATAACCATGAAATTGATTACCGCATTTTAGGCAACGAAATGCAATGCGTTGAAGTTGAACTTGACCCACAAGAAACAGTAATGGCTGAACCTGGTAGCTTTATGATGATGGATAATTCCATTCAAATGGAAACCATTTTTGGAGATGGGTCTAAACAAGAAGGAGGATTATTAGGTAAATTGATGGGTGCAGGTAAAAGGTTGTTAACAGGTGAAAATCTATTTATGACAGCCTATACCAATATTGGGCAAGGTAAAAAGCAAGTAACTTTTGCAGCACCCTATCCTGGAAAAATTATTCCAATTGATTTATACCATTTGGGTGGAAAAATTATTTGCCAAAAAGATTCATTTTTATGTGCAGCCAAAGGAGTGAGTGTAAGTATTGAATTTCAGAAAAAACTAGGAACAGGCTTATTTGGTGGCGAAGGTTTTATCATGCAAAAACTTGAAGGTGATGGTATGGCATTTGTTCATTCAGGCGGCCACGTTATAGAGCGTACTTTGCAACCCGGTGAATTACTTAAAATAGATACGGGTTGTATTGTGGCATTTACACATGAAGTTAATTATGATATTCAGTTTGTAGGAGGTATTAAAAATACCCTATTTGGTGGTGAAGGTGTATTTTTTGCAACACTTTCGGGTCCCGGAAAAGTTTGGATTCAATCATTACCCATTAGCAGATTGGCAAGTAAAATGCTAGCATATGGCAGGGGAGGAAGACGTGAAGAAGGTGGTATGTTGGGTGGATTGGGTAATATGTTGGATGGTGACGGTTGGTAGGAAAATAAACTTATCAAGTTAATTCTGATGAATTGAGACGAAAGTCGAAAAACTCAAACAATAGTACATACATTGTTTTATTTTAGTGATAAAAGATATGGTTTGGTAAACTAATTTGAAAACAAAAATTTTAGCATGCAAAAACTGGAAGTTGATAATATGGCAAAAGATTTCCGCTAAACTGTGGCGTCAAATGAATGAGTCTTGTTTAAATGAAATAAACTATAGTGAAATTATTTTAAAGGACTCTTAGGTATAGTAATGAGTTTACATAAAAATGATTCAATAGCTATTGTAACGAGACTATACATACTACATTTAACATAAATAACACATTCAACACAAAAAAATCGATATTTGAAACTTCGAATTTAATAGAACAATATGGGACGCGTATTTGAGAAACGAAAACACAAAATGTTTGCCCGCTATGCTAAAATGAGCAGAGCGTTTACACGAATTGGAAAAGAGATAGCCATTGCCGTAAAAATGGGTGGTGGTCCTGATCCTGATAGTAATTCGCGCTTGCGGGTTACACTTGCCAAAGCTAAAGCTATTAACATGCCCAAACATAATTTGGACGCTGCCATTAAACGAGCCGTAAGCAAAGAGGATGGTGATTTTGAAGAAGTTTTATATGAAGCCAAAGGCCCACATAGTATTGGTATTATGATTGAAACGGCAACCAATAATCCCACGCGAACAGTAGCTAATTTGCGCAGTTATTTCAATAAAAAAGGTGGTGCATTGGGTGTTAAAGGTTCAATGGAGTTTTTGTTTGAACACAAAGGCGAATACAAAATTGATAAAACAGGAATTGATATTGATGAATTTGAATTGGCCATGATTGACCACGGAGCCGAAGAAATTAATGTGGATGATGAAGCCATATACATCTCTACGTCATTTGAAGATTACGGCCGTATGCAAAAAGCATTGGAAGACAAAGGGTGCACTATTTTAAATGCAGAACTTACTCGTGAACCGACTTCACCTGTTGAACTCTCCGAAGAACAAGAAGCTGAGTTAAATATATTGCTTGACTTGATTGAGGATGATGATGATGTAACGGCCGTATACACTACTTTAGCATAGTAAATAGTTAACTAAAAATGCCCTACATTTTTATCGTGTAGGGCATTTTTTTGTTATAAGCCTGTTTTGTGTTTTACTACGCTTTGTTGAAGCAACTGTTTAAAGTCTTTTAGGGCAATCATATTGGGTCCATCACTCAATGCCTCGTCTGGGTTTTCGTGTACCTCAAAAAAGAAACCATCTACACCTACTGCAGCAGCAGCGCTTGCCAAATAAATCGCATATTCGCGGTTGCCGCCACTTTTCCCATCCATACCGCCTGGCTTTTGGGTGCTATGGGTTACATCCATACATACCGGGTATCCAAGGGTTTTCATATCCACAATATTTCTAAAATCAACTACCAAATTATTATACCCAAACATGGTTCCACGTTCGGTAAGTATAATTTGTTTATTGCCGGTTGATTCTACTTTTTTTACCGCATGTTTCATTTCAATTCCCGAAAGAAATTGTGCTTTCTTGATGTTTACAATTCTGCCCGATTCGCCACATGCTAATAACAAATCTGTTTGTCTACACAAAAATGCTGGAATTTGTAATACATCTATTACCTGACTCAACTCTTGGGCTTGGCTGCTTTCATGAATATCAGTAGTTACAGGTATATTAAAGGTATCTTTTACTTTTTGTAAAATACGGAGTCCTTCTTTGATTCCGTGTCCTCTATAGCTATCAACCGAAGTGCGGTTTGCTTTATCAAATGAAGCTTTAAAAACATAGGTGAGTTTAAGCTCTTCAGCAATCACTGCAATTTTTTCGGCAAGGTTCATTACCATGCTTTCATTTTCGATAATGCAAGGACCTGAAATTAAAAATGGAGTAGTTTGTATTTTTTTATAAAGAGCCATGTTGTAATTATTTTAGCAAATGTAAGTAAACTATAAATAAATAAAGCAGGTGAAAATAAAGCGATGAATGTTAATATTGGAATATCTTAAGACAATAATTTGGCCCAAATTTCGAGGCTATTAAATTGGCCATTTTTAAATTCAAAATCTTTGAGCATAGCTTCGCGCTCAAAACCAAGCTTGGCTAATAATTTCAAACTATCTGTGTTTTCGGGTTCAATTTCTGCTGCTATTCTGTGCAATTTTAGATTTTCACTTGCAAATGTTAATAGTGCTTGAATGGCTAAAGATGCATATCCTTTTTGCCAATATTGAGGAAATAACCAATAACCTAGTTCGCAGCGTTTATGTTGTTTGTTTATTTGGTATAAACTAAATATCCCCATAAAATCTTGTTCTTCGTTTTCAACTACCCAAGCATAACCTATTTGTTTTTCACGGTTGGTTTTATACCATTCCATTTGAACAACTGTTGATTCAAAAGTAGGGTAGGTGATATCGAAATATTTTGTTACTTGAGGATGAGAAAAACCTTCAAATACTTTTTGTTGGTCGGAATCTCTTACTGGGCGAAGTGTAATAGTATCATTAACTAAAATGGGTTGTTCCATTAGTTATTTAAACTATATATCTGCACAATTCCTTCGAGTTTACCTGTTTTGTTGGCAACCACTAACGAAGTAATTTTGTTGTTGTTCATAAGCTCTTCCGCTTTGGCCATCATCATCTCTTTTGCAATGGTGCGTGGCTTGGCTGTCATAATATCTTTGGCTATTAAGGTAAATAATTTAGCTGTGTGTTTATCCATAGCTCTTCGCAAATCACCATCTGTAATTATGCCTACAATTTTATGTTGACCAATAACAACTGCTAAACCTAATCGGCCACTGCTCATGGTATTAATGACTTGTTGAATGTTGTCGGTCGGTTTTACAATTGGGAGTTTGTCTTTAAACATACAACTCTCAACGGTAGTCAATAATTTTTTCCCCAAACTTCCACCTGGGTGAAATTTGGCAAAATCTTCAGGTTTAAAATTACGGGCTTTCATTAAAGCAACAGCTAAGGCATCGCCCATTGCCAATGTTGCTGTAGTAGATGAAGTAGGTGCCAACTCAAGCGGGCAAGCTTCCTTGTAAACTTTAACGTTTAAATGAAAATCCGAATTTTTGGCAAGTGTAGATTGAGGATTTCCACTCATGCCGATTACTTTGATTTGAGCGGCTTTGATATAAGGAATCAGTTTTAACAACTCTTCAGTTTCTCCACTATATGAAATAGCCACCAAAACATCTTCTTTTTTGAGCATGCCCAAATCGCCATGAAAAGCCTCAACAGGATGCATAAACATACTTGGAGTTCCAGTGCTTGCTAAAGTTGCTGAAATTTTAGCACCCACCAATCCTGATTTGCCTACCCCACAAATTACCAAACGACCTTTACTTTTTAACACAGTCTCTACTGATTGATTAAAATCGTCATCTAACTGCTTGCTTAAATCAGAAATAGCTTTCGATTCAATAGCAAATACTTCTTTAGCATATTTTTTATAATCAACCATAGGTGGTGTGCATTAATTGTTTGAAGATACATAATAGAGGTTAAGAGTGTTTTTTAACGTCAAACACTTAACTACAAAATGTATGGATTAGTGTGTATGATCAGGTCCAAATACATCCGCTTTATGTCCGAAGTTATGAGCAAATGCTCTAATTTCTTCAGCTAATTCAGGACTATTTGTAGCTCGCTCATAAGTATCGCCCAAGGTTGAAAGCGTTTGAAACATAAATAAGTTCATTTCTTCAACATTCATGTCTTTGGTCCAAAGATCAATGCGTAATGCGTTTTGTTGTAGCCCATCCCATATGGAAAGGATAACTGCTTTTGCTTCCTGTTTTCCTTCTACGTCCGCATCATCGGCATCCCATTGAATTTGAACAGGTAAATTTTCTTTATCTAAATGGACATTAAAACGTATTTCTGATGATTTGGTGATTTCTGTTGTTTCGTTACTCATTTGGTTGCAATTTTTAAAGGGCAAAGATATATTTTTTTGTGAAAGCTATAAATTGAAATACGATCTTTTGTAGGTGAAGTAGTTAAGTTTTTAAGCCTGATTTAATCATTTCTAAAAATGATTTTACCCGTTTTAATTTTTCAATAATTTCTGCTGTTTCATCTGTATTAGATTGTTGTTTGATGTGTTCTGAAGCACCCTGTAATGTATATCCTTTTACTTTTACCAAATGGTGTATGAGGGTTAATAATTGAATATGCTTTTGTGTGTATTTACGTGTTCCTTTTTCTGTTTTTTCAGGTTTAAATACAGCAAATTCTTTTTCCCAAAATCGAATTAAAGATGGAGCTTCACCCAGTAATTCGGATACTTCGCCAATGGTAAAATAGGTTTTAGTTATGTTTTCTTGGTTCATCGAAATGTTGTTCAGTGTATTCAATCAAGTAGTTTTTTAATCGAACGATTGTGTAGGTCGTTGAGCCAGTTCGCGCATATTTTGGTATTCGGCTTCGGTTAAATCATTAAAGAAATAATTAATGGGGTTAATTTTTCTACCATTTTTGATAACCTCATAATGTAGATGTGATCCAGAGGAAAGACCTGTATTGCCAACATATCCAATAAGTTCGCCTCGTTTTACTGTTTGACCAACGCGTGTTTTGATTCGGTACATATGGCCATACAATGTTTGATAACCAAATCCATGACTAACTATCACACAGTTTCCATAACCTCTATCTGGACCTGCAGTTACAACTTTTCCATTTCCTGTTGAATAAATGGGGGTGCCTGTTGGAGCTGTAAAGTCAATACCTTCATGCATTTTATACGTTTTGTAAATAGGGTGTAAGCGGTATCCAAATCCCGAGGCCATCTTTCGTAAGTTTCTATTGGCAACGGGTTGAATGGCGGGAATGGAAGCTAAGAAGTCTTTTTTGCGAGAAGCTAAAACGGAAAGTTGGTTAAAAGACCTATTTTGGAGTTCTACTTTGGCTTCAATTAGGTCCATTTTTAGGGTTAATTCTGATAATAATGTGGTATTTTCTGTTTCTAAAAGCTTCTTATATTGATCTTCTTTCTTACGTTTAACCAATGTAGAGTCAAATTCGATAGGGTCGGCTTCAAAAATTGCTCTGTAAATATTTGCATCTTTATCTTGCAAATCGGTAATTTTTTGATTGGCATCCTCCATTTGTTCTCCAAGCAGTTCTGTTTGCAATCGATACAATTCAATTTCTCGCTTTAAAATCCGTTCCTTGGGAGAATCAATATAAGCGTAAGTTGCTAGCATTAGTATAATACCAGCAACAATACTTGCTGATAAAAAACCAAATACTCTTAAAATTACTCCCCGCACATTGGTGGTAACTTTCTCAAAGTCGAGGCTATGTGGATTATAAAAGTATTTTATTTTTGCCATCCGTGTTTTTAGGAGTTGCAATCCAACCAATAAATTGTTGTTTTGCAATTTGCTAATTAAGCGAAAGTACAGTTATAATCAAATTAAAGCAACAGCAAACCATACATGACAGCAGCAGAAGTTCGCACTACGTTTCTCAAATTCTTTGAAAGTAAGGGACATACAATCCTTCCTTCGGCACCAATTGTGGTAAAAAATGATCCTACGTTAATGTTTACCAATGCAGGTATGAACCAATTTAAAGATTGGTTTTTGGGAAATGAGCCTGCCAAATACAAACGTGTGGTGGATACCCAAAAATGTTTGCGTGTAAGTGGTAAGCATAATGATTTGGAAGAAGTGGGTGTAGATACCTATCACCATACCATGTTTGAAATGCTTGGAAATTGGAGCTTTGGCGATTATTTTAAAACCGAAGCCATTGAGTGGGCTTGGGAATTATTAACCGAAGTATACAAATTACCCAAAGATAGATTGTACGTTACCGTGTTTGAAGGAGATGCCAAAGAAGGGTTGGCGTTTGATCAAGAAGCTTTTGATAATTGGAAAAAATGGATACCCGAAAACCGAATTTTAAACGGAAACAAAAAAGATAATTTTTGGGAAATGGGTGATACCGGACCGTGCGGTCCTTGTAGCGAAATTCACATTGATTTACGCACAGATGCTGACCGTGCAACAATAGATGGCGCAACGCTGGTAAACAATGACCACCCGCAGGTGATTGAAATTTGGAACAATGTGTTTATGGAATTTAACCGCAAAGCGGATGGAAGCCTTGAAAAATTGCCAGCACAACATGTTGATACTGGTATGGGCTTTGAGCGTTTGGTGCGTGCTATTGAAGGAAAAAGTTCCAACTACGATACGGATGTGTTTGTGCCAAGTATTCAGTTTATTGAAAAACATTCGGGATTCACCTATGGCTTTTCAAATTCAGATGATGAACGCGTGAGCCCTATCGAGCGAAGACGAGATATTGCCATGCGTGTAATGGCTGATCATATTCGAGCTATTTGTTTTGCCATTGCCGATGGACAGTTGCCAAGTAATAATGGAGCAGGGTATGTGATTCGTAGGATTTTGCGAAGGGCCGTACGATACCAATACCAGTTTTTGGATATCAAAGAACCGTTTTTGTGTAAGCTTGCCGAGATCATTGCTGATAGTTTCAAAAATGTGTTTCCTGAATTGCATGCGCAAAAAGATTTTGTGGTGAAAGTGATAAATGAAGAAGAAATTAGCTTTTTGAGAACATTGGATAAAGGAATTACAAAACTTCAAACAATTTTTGAAATTGTAAATGCTTCAGCGAACACCAATAAATTAATTCCTGGTGAGGGCGCTTTTGAACTATCAGATACATTTGGTTTTCCGCTTGATTTAACACAGTTGATTGCCCGTGAAAATGGATTTTCTGTTGATGAAATAGGTTTTCAAAAATCATTAGAGGAGCAAAAAGCTCGCTCTCGCAAAGCAACCGAACTCACAACTGATGACTGGATTGTAATAGGCGATGAAACACCAACTTTATTTTTAGGATACGACCAACCAGAAGCTGAAGTTTCGATTATCAAATACCGCAAGGTAAAAGCTAAGGGAAAAGAAAGCTATCAACTCGTTTTTAACCAAACGCCTTTTTATCCTGAAGGTGGTGGGCAAATGGGTGATACGGGGAAATTAAGAATGAATAATGAAGAATTAATAATTATTGATACCAAAAAGGAGAATAACTTGATTATTCATTTTGCTGAAACATTGCCTGAAAATATGGAAGCAAGTTTTACTGCAAAAGTGGATATAAACAAACGCAAACTTACCGAAGCCAATCACTCTGCTACACACTTATTGCATGCCGCTTTGCGAAGTGTATTGGGAACCCATGTGCAACAAAAAGGTAGCTTGGTAAACAGCGACTATTTACGTTTCGACTTTTCGCATTTTGCAGCAATGACAGTTGAAGAAATTGCCAAAGTAGAACAGATTGTAAACCAAAAAGTACGCGAAAATATACCCTTAAACGAACGTAGAAATGTACCAATTGATGAAGCCAAAACCTTAGGAGCTATGATGCTATTTGGCGAAAAATATGGAGAGAGTGTGAGGGTTATTACATTTGATGAAACCTACAGTAGAGAACTTTGTGGAGGTACACACGTAAATGCTACTGGACAAATAGGTTTTGTTAAACTTATAAGCGAAAGTGCTGTAGCTGCTGGTGTGCGCAGGATTGAAGCTATTACAGCTGATGCTGCTGAGGCTTTTGTAAACGAGTTACAACATACAGTAAGCGGGATGAAGCAACTGCTTGTTGGAAAAGATTTGGTTAAATCGTTGGAACAAGTATTGGAAGAAAAAAACGAGTTGTTTAAAAAATTGGAGGTATTTGAAAACGAAAAAACACTCCTAGTGAAGGAACAATTGAAATCTGAAATACGATATGCAAATGGCGTGAATACCTTGATTTCTGAAGTCGATATTTCCAATGCCGATCAACTTAAAAATCTTTCATTTCAACTGAAAGCAGAAGTAGAAAACTTGTTTTGTGTTTTGGGTTGTGAGTTACATGGTAAACCTATGCTAAGCGTAATTATTGCTGATAATTTGGTAGCAGAAAAAAAACTACATGCCGGTAATATTGTGAAAGATTTGGCTAAAGAAATTCAAGGTGGAGGAGGAGGTCAACCATTTTATGCAACTGCTGGTGGAACTCATTTATTGGGATTACAAGCTGCGCTAACCACAGCTTTGACTGTTATAGAATAAGTGAGATGTATAATTACATTTCACACAAATAAAAACAAATAAGATACGAAGAGCACAAAGGTTTTAATCAAGTTATTTAGCTTAAGGCGGATAGTTCCATTTGAAAAATAATATGCTTATCCTAACCTATGTTTTATCCAATATTTTTTACCATAACTACAAAACACTTCTTCGCCTATACGGATGTTTCGCATGGCAACAAGGCAAATATTTTCTTCATCATCTAAGGTGATTTTTGCATTGTTTTTGAAAGTTGAATCAACATAACCCTTGGCATCATTTGCATATTTAGCAAAACACGCTACATGCATCGAGTCTAAAATACCACCATCAACTATATTGATAAAATAATGGTCGTTGCCTGCTACAGCTCTATTACTTGCTTGTAATAGCGTTAATATTTCTCCTTTGTATTGGGCAATAATTTCTTCTTTATAAATGGGTATAGCTGTAAATAAACCTTTTCCAGCATTGGGTAATTGCGAAATGTCGATGAATAAATAATCAGCCTCGGTAGCATCAATGTTGTTATAGTCTGTGATTGGTTGTTTCAATTTGTTATAGATGAAAGTGTGAATAAGAAATTTTTGTACTTAATATCCGTATTTTTCTTTCCACCTTAATTTTAAAAAGGAGCGTATTTCTTTTTCTTTTGCATTATCTCCTGGCTCATAAAATTTTTGTCCTCTAATCGTATCGGGTAAAAATTCGAGTTCAATAAAATTATTTTCATATTGGTGAGCATATTGATACTCTTTGCCGTAATCTAATTTTTTCATGAGTTTAGTTGGGGCATTGCGCAAGTGAAGCGGCACAGCAAGTGGACCTGTTTTTTTTACCGTAGCCAAGGCTTCATTAATTGCCATATAGGATGCATTGCTTTTGGGTGAAGTGGCCAAATATGTAGCACATTGCGATAGTATAATTCTTGATTCAGGAAGTCCAATCATTTGTACTGCTTGAAATGTGCTAGTAGCCAACAACAAAGCATTTGGGTTTGCATTGCCAATATCTTCACTGGCCAATATCAACATTCTGCGGGCAATAAATTCTATATTTTCACCACCTTCTAACATACGTGCAAGCCAATATACAGCTCCATTAGGGTCACTGCCTCTTAACGATTTTATAAATGCCGATACTACATCATAATGTGTTTCGCCATTTTTATCATACATCGCCACCTTTTGTTGCAACATTTTTGTCACCAAAGCATTCGTTATCGTAATCGTTTCTGCTTGTTGGTTACATAATATTTCTAACATATTCAGCAGTTTTCGGGCATCGCCATTGCTAAATAAAAAGAGGGCTTCGGTTTCGGCTAAGATTATTTTTTTGTGTTTGAGTATTTCATCATGTGTGATGGCATGCTCAACAATGGCTTGTAAAGTTATGGGCTCTAATTCTTTTAATACATAAACTTGGCATCGAGATAGCAACGCATTGTTTACTTCAAAGGATGGGTTTTCGGTGGTAGCACCAATTAGGATGATACTGCCATTTTCAACAGCACCCAATAATGCATCTTGTTGGCTTTTGTTAAAACGATGGATCTCGTCCAAAAACAAAATAACTTTACCAAACATGCGCGAGTCTTCAATCACTTTGCGTACCTCGGCAACACCTGCACTCACCGCACTCAGTTGGTAAAATTGCATATTCAGTTCGTTACATATAATACGCGCCAAGGTTGTTTTGCCAACGCCTGGAGGTCCCCATAAAATCATGCTAGGGATGTTTTTGTGTTCGATGGATTGAAACAATATCTCGCCCGGAGCAGTTAAATGTTCCTGACCAAAATATTCGGTAAGGTTTTGTGGACGAACACGTTCGGCTAATGGTTTTGTTGCAGTCATATCAATCATCAATACGCTGCAAATTAGGGTAATTGTTAATATATACGTATTTCATTTATGTGAGAATCTAACATTTACTATTTACTGTTATCGTAAATTATATTTTACCTTATATTGCAGGAGTGGGTATGCCAAAAAAAATAGGTAAAGGATTGTTGATATTGCTTTTTGTATCGAGCAGTCAATTTCTTTTTGCACAGCAATCGCCCATAGATAGTGCATGGAAACCCATGTATAGAGATACTGGAATTGCATCTTATTATGCTCAAAAATTTGAAGGGAGGCGCACCGCAAATGGCGAACGTTACCATGGTAAATATTTTACAGCAGCCCACCGAACATTACCTTTTGGTACCTTGTTAAAAGTAACCAATCCTAAAAATGGGAAGTGGGTTATTGTGCGGGTAAATGATAGAGGGCCACATAACCGAAAACGAAAAATTGATTTGTCGTATAGGGCAGCAAAACATTTGGGCATAACAGGCAAACAAGGTTTGGCAAAAGTATATATGGAAGAAATTCCCCCTACTCCAAAATCAACCAAAGAATAATAAGTTTGCGCCTGCATGAAAGTTTCCAGTTCCACTCTTTCCTTTTTAAAAAAACAAGCAGCAAGTTGGGCTTGTCAATTTGATGTAGCAATCGTTTTGGATTCAAACGAATGTGCTCATGCAATGGGGTTGGGTAAATATGAATTGTTAATTGCAGTAGGGTTAAAAGATGAAATTGTATGTAATGATCATGCTTTTGAGCAATTGCGACAATTTAAAAACAGCCATCCAAAAGAATGGATGTTTGGTTATTTCACTTACGATTTAAAAAATCAGTTAGAGCATTTATCTTCAAACCATCCCAATAATATAGGATTTCCATTATTGTATTTTTTTGTGCCACAAAAATTGTTGGTTATTGATGTTGATGGAAATATAGTTGTTGGTCATGAGTGGGTGGATGAAATACTTTCGGCAACTCATACACAGAAGCCAATTGGGAAGCCAATACAATTGCAACAACAAGTTTCGAAGGAAAAGTATATCCAACAAGTGGAGCAAATACGAGCGCATATTGAAGAAGGGGATGTGTATGAGTTAAACTATTGTGTGGAGTTTTTTGCTAAACAGGCCCAACTCGATTCAGTGAAAATATACAATGAGTTGCGCGCAAATTCAGCCACACCATTTGCCACTTTTTTGAAGCTCCACAATCGGTTTGTAATGGGGGCAAGTCCTGAACGTTTTCTTACCAAACGGGGAACTACACTTTATTCACAACCCATAAAAGGTACGGCTAAAAGAGGTATTACTGAAACTGAAGATGAGCAACTTAAACATGCATTGCTCTATTCTGAAAAAGAACGTGCTGAAAATTTAATGATTGTGGATTTGGTCAGAAATGATTTGGCTCGATCGGCCGAAACAGGAAGTATTAAGGTAGATGAATTATTTGGTATTTATAGTTTCACACAAGTCCATCAAATGATTTCTACTGTTTCTGCTACGCTCAAAAAGGATATGGATAGTATTGCTGCAATTGAACATGCTTTTCCAATGGGTAGTATGACGGGTGCACCTAAAATTATGGCCATGAAGCTCATTGAACAATATGAGCAAACCCAAAGAGGGTTGTATTCGGGGGCAATGGGATATTTTTCGCCTGATGGTGATTTTGATTTAAACGTAGTCATTCGCAGCATTCAATATAATGCAGCAACAGGTTATGTGAATTTTGAAGTAGGTAGTGCTATAACTTACGATTCGGTAGCTGAAAACGAATATGAGGAATGTTTGTTAAAAGCTAAAGCTATGAGGTATGTTTTATCAGCTGAGGGTTAACTTAAACAACTTCAATTCCAAATTGCCCCATAAAGGTAATGTGTACCGTTTTTTTTATATTAATGGCATAAGGTTCAAATACAAATTTTCGTTCATACAGGGTATTGCCTTCGTAATAGGTTACAAAATATTCATTGGTAAGTTCAAAAACATCTTCTTGTAAAGGTTCAATTCGTGCTGCCATTTGTGGAGCAATTTCGGGAACAAAATGACGTAGGGTAGAGGTTTTGATTATTTCTTCTCCATGTTGGCCATATCCTTTACTGGTAACCAAAATACCTTCTATGGTTGAACTTTTATAGTTGAGTATATAAATGTTCCATACCATTTCTTCATTATTTCCCATTTCATATATTGCTGAAATAGTTACTCCTTCAGAAACGGGATGTTCAATATCTTTTAACATAGTGCAAATATAATTGTTTAAATAGTGCTAAGTTGATAGTTGTAATTTTTTATCATCAATGCACAATTTTATTGGCACAATAGGAACTTGCAAATGCATCGGGTTTAGCTTTAAATACAAAGCCCATACTTAGGATATAACCCATGGCTTCGCTCAATGCTGAATTTGATTTAAAGTTTGGATTGGTGTTGATATCTGCATGAACTTCGAGGTCTATATTATATTTGTCGAGCAGTTCGCATAGGCGGTAAGCAATATCAATTGATTTGGCAACTTCATGTAACATGCGTTCTTTAATGCTAAATTTTAATGTTGTTTTTTCAGCGTTTATGAGCATGTAACCCCCTCTTTTTTGTCTAACAAATACAATCACTGTTGCAAATTCAGTTACGTCAGCAGTAACTTGAGAATCTGTACCGATACATATTTTTATATTGTTACCCATAGCTCGTTCTTTTAAAATAAGTTCTTCAACTTCAATTACAATATCTTGGTCTATTTTTTCACCATTCAACCTGTGCCATTTTAGCGCATTTAGAGAAGCTTCATGTGTATTCATATGACTCTTATTTACAGTGAATGTACTACAATGTATTAAATAATAAGCATAAAAAAAGCAGGATAATTGTCCTGCTTTTAACTTCGGGTAGTTTAAATTATCGACATTTAAAATTACCACTAATTGTTTTATTTGGACCACCCGTAGCAGTAAAAACGATATCTTTAAAGGATACTGTTGTGCTATCAACATTGCGAGTGATAGTGGCAATACCAGCAGAAGCAATATAACTGAGCGCATCAAAATTAAAACTCAATTGAATATTACTTGTGTTTTGTGCAGCGGGTGTCCCTGTAATAATGGTATAATCTTTTGTAATAGCAGGTTGTTTACCCAGCATGGCAATAAATGTATTACTTACTTTACTTATTTGGCTAGCGTTCAATGACCATCTGCTTGGAAGTCCGGCTACATCAGCACATCCTTCAGTCACATAATTTGTCACAATGGTATCAATTCGGATTTGATCCGTACCAAGTGGAATTGGAACTGGAATAGGATTGCCTGTAGTACCCGTAGTTGAAGTTGTTGGAGCTGGATCTTCTTTGACCCCTTCTTTTTCAGAACAGGAATAAATAGCAACACTTACAGTTAAAATAAAAGTTAAGGCAAGTATGGATTTTTTCATTTGATAGGATAGTTTGTTTAGTTATGCTAAGATATACTTTCTATCAACAATCACAAATTGTTTTAAAATGTTACTGTTAGTCCAGCTATAATATTAAGCCCATAAACAGGCATGTTGGTCCAACGTTGGTATTGATTATTCGAAATATTATTTAGGTTAACAAATAAAGATACGTTTTTGGTGTAGCGATAATCCAATCCTAGGTTTAAATCGACTATTCCTTTTAATTTTACAGCAGATAATTCGGTACTTAATAACGTTGCACCTTCTCTTTTATTCATGGTATATACTTGAGCTTTCCATAAAAATTTATTACTCATATTGTATCCTAAATTCCATTGAGTGGTAAAAGTAGGCCGTGAGTAGGGTGCAGGAATGGTGAGGCTATAGCTATAGTAATTCAGTACAAATCCAAATTGAAATAGTTCATCAAAATCATGGTTCAATTCAGTGCGTAAGTTAAATAAGCTTGATGTTCCTTTATCAAAAAAGGCAGTTTGGCTATTCAATTTTGCGGAATCAGCATAATAAAATAACATATTTTGCATATTAGCCAAAGATGCATGAATGTTAAAAGATGTTTGAGGATTGATAATACCTTTAAATCCTCCATACAACTCAAATGCATTTACAGTGTTGTATAGTTCATATGCGGTTGAGTTGGAATTTCCTATGGTGCGAATAAATGGATTTTCGGTACTTATACTTCGGTAGGTATTACGTTGCAAATTACCTGTAATCCCAACATAGGCAGTTAAGCTATTTTGGATAATACCATAACCAGCTTCTGCAACTGGGAAAAAATAAAATTGAGTAGCATTTGTATCACCAAAAAAAGTAGAGTTAAATCCTATATTGATATATAATGAATTCATATTTAACCGGTATCGTGGATGAATATCTACAAAAGTTCGGTTATACTCCATATAAGGAGTTTTGATACCCATTAAAGTCACGCCTAACTTAATATCTAAAGGATTTCCATTGATTCTTTTTCCAAAATTACCGTTGATAAAAAAGTTGTTTTCACTTTCATCTCGAGTTTTATATGTATACATGTGAGAGAATCCTCCATCTATATTAAAGCTAAGTTTGGCTGTATCTTTTAAGATATTTTGATACCCTAGTTTAGCATCTAATGTGCTAAAAGAATTAATAAGATCTTCTTCTGTTATTGTAGTTCCTTCTCTTTTTACGCCATATAAATTAATAGCATTACGGTAAAAATAAACATCACTACTCAATATTCCTTTTCCTAAAAAACGTTTGCCATAAGCATATGCGGTATTGTTACTAAATGTTCGGTCTCCATCAGGATTGGAAGAAAGATGTTTTAAAAAGATACCTGTTTGTACGTTTTTATTTCGGGTTGTAGCTAAGTATGTTTCTAGTAGTGGGGTATTATAGTTTCCATATCCCAATCGGGTATAGTTTCCTTTAATTTTTGGAAGCAATGAAGTTCCTAGGGACAAAGGTTTGATGGTGTATAAAGTAGGAGCATTAGCCATTCTTTTTTCGGGAACGGTGTACAAAAAATTTAGTTTTTGTGTTTCAGGAATTTCAGGGTTAGGATTACTCTGTATTTTAATGGATTCACTCAATATAGGTTTAAAAGATTTTACAACATCGACCACATCTGTTCGCAAGGTGTCTTGTCCAAATACGGTTATACATAAAGCAACCAAAACTACAGCAAGACTATATTTTACAGGTGTTAAAAAAGTATCATTATTCATGTTAGTAATCATTAGTTTGGTTGGATTTCTTTTTCGGGTGCAATGTTTTGTTTTGGTGTATTCTTTTCTTCGCTTTCAATAATAGATTTCATTCTATCTATTGCTGCTTGCTTAATATTATCATTAGGCTCATAGTTTTCTATAATACTTTGCAATGTTGCTTTTGCTTGAAAATTATCTTTTTCTAAATGGTATATTTCAGCTAAAATTAGAAAGCCTTTGGCTGTCCAGTTTTCATATGAGCTAAAATTATCACTTAACTCAAATATGGTTTTCTTTGATTTTTTGTAATCCTTTTTTTGGAATTGGATATAGGCAATTTGAAACTTGGATTCTGCTGCAAGCATATTTTTTGTTTCTTTTAATACAAATTGGTATTCAATCAATGCCGAGTCTAAATTGTTTTGTTGCAAATAAAACCGAGCCAAAGCCATTCTAGCTTCTATCATTCCATCCTTCTGTACAATGCCTGAGTTGAGGTATTTGGTTGCTGCTGAAGCTGCTTTGTCAATAGGGTTATTAGTAGAGAAACTAGCACACCTAAGTTGGCCCAATAATGAGAGTGTTAAGTTGTCTTTGGTACTAGCTATTCGTTCTAATGAGCTATAGTATGTCAACGCTTTTTCATATTCTTTCTTGTTGAAATATAAAATGGCACATTGGCGCGTACTACGTTCTGTAAAATCATTTCGATTATAAGCAGCAGTGTATTCATAACCAATTAAAGCAGCATCGTTATTAGTTAATTTAAAATCACATTCAGCTTTGTAATATGTAGCTTTCAGGATAAAAAAGCCGCCAGGAAAACGTTTAATATAGTTGCCAAATGTTTTTATTGATTTTTCACATTCACCATTTTTATAAGTGTTAAATCCTGATTCATATGTTATAGAATCTTGGTAAGTAGGAGATATTGTTACGTTTGGTAAAACTTGGATATATGCTAAATACTCATCTGCTTCTCCTTTAGCAATAAAAATATTTTTGATAACAACCAAAGCATTACGAGCTTCATCGCTAGTACTGTAATCTGTTATCAGTTTCTTAAAGGCATCTAAAGCTTGTTCATCTTTGTTTGAATTATAATAACAAAGTCCTTTATTGAGCATTGATTTACGTATATAATTACTCCGAGGATAATTATCTATGATATTTTGAAATCCTTGCAGCGCTTCTAAATAGTTTTCTGTTTGCAGGTTTACATTGGCCATTTCAAAAATAGCATCATCAATATATTGTGATTTGGAGTAGTTGTTTACTAATGTACTAAGGGTATTTATTTTTTGTGCAGATTTACCTTCTACTCCTAAAATCATGGATTGTTGGTACAGTGCATAGTCAGAACCTATTAGTTTTTTAAGTACAATCATTTCATAACTTTCTAATGCTTTGGAATAATTACGCAATACAAAATAACAATCTGCTATACGCATAGAGGCATCTGTAAAGGATTCGATATTATTTTTTGAATAGGCCGTTTCTGTGTATTTTTTAAACTCATCAATTGCAAGTGCATAATTTTCTTGTTTCAATTGAGCATATCCTTTGTTGTAATATGCCATTGAAAAAAACCTGCTTTCTTTAATTTCTGGGAACTGTTGAAATTTACTATATTGTGTTAATGAACTTGAGTATTCTCCTTTTTTATACAACAATTCACCCATCCAAAAATGGCTTAATGCAAATAAACGTTTGTCAAAATCAAATTGTAACGATTTCACAAAATAGACCTCACTATTAACGTAGTCGTTGTTAATATAAAGTTCTTCAGCTCGGTAAAAACAAACTCTTTGGTAAGCTGCATTGTTTTCTTTGGTAGGCTTTTTAATGCTTTCCAATGTTTTGATTGCATCCTTGTAGTTTTTTGTATGTAATAATAATTCGCCTAATGCAGTGTTCGCCTCATCAATGTATTCCGACTCTGGAT
This sequence comes from Bacteroidia bacterium, assembly GCA_044353855.1. Taxonomy (GTDB): domain Bacteria; phylum Bacteroidota; class Bacteroidia; order UKL13-3; family UKL13-3; genus UKL13-3. The sequence goes on along the minus strand of JBILBF010000002.1, from coordinate 145,803 downwards.
AATCATTTACAAATTTGACTAAATCTTTTAAGGCATCTTGTTGAAACGATAGTTCAAAAGAGAGTTTGGCAAAATTGAACAAGGAGAGTTCAGTTATATCTTTATTGAATCCCAGTTTATATGCTGCATGAAAAGCGTTTCGTGCTTGTGGCTTTTTATCGCTTTTTAAATAAGCTTGTGCTAAATTGAAACTTGCAAATTGTGCTATGGTATCATTTTCAGAAGCGATACTGCCTAATTGATCAATAGCTTTATCATTTTCACCTGCTATTAAATAACAATACCCTAATCGGTAAATATCTTTGTTGGTTTTGCTCACAGGTGGATTGCTGTTATAACGCTGAAGATAAGGTAGGGCCTTTGTGTATTCTTTTAATTCATAATAGGATTGCCCAACGATACCTGCAACATCAAACACAATTTCTTTATTACTTATCGTGTCGGCAAATGAGACAACTTCTGAATACTGTTTTCGAGCAAAATAAATTTGAGCAATATATACTTGAGATAATGGGCCAAATGTTTTAGATTTTTGAGCTCTACCAAAATGCTCTAATGCTTCATCCTGATTTCCTTGTTTGTATGCTACATATCCATAATAGTAGTTTGAGGCATCATAATATTTTCCTTCTTCATCTTTGATGTTTTTAAATGCAAGTTTCGATTCGTCAAACAGATCTATTTTAAACAAACAATAACCCTTAATAAACCAATATTCACTTGTTTGAGTAGGAGTGAGAGCAATAGGATTTATGCTGTTTAAATATTTTACAGCTGATTTATTATCTTTTATACGGTAAAAATATTTACCTAAATTAAAGGTGGCTGGTTGTGCTTTATTATGTTCAGGGTATTTAATGGCTACACTGTTTAAAAGGTTAATTGCATCTGGATTAAATAGTTCCATTGCACATACACCAGCATAATAAGTGGCATTTATTTTTGCTTCTCTGTCTTTACTAAATTGAGCATACCACAAAAAATGTTTTTGAGCTACTGCATATTTTTCTTTATTGTACAGTTCAAGTGCACGATTGTAGTAGCGCAAATCTGTTTCATAAATTTCGGTACGTTGAGCTAAAAGTAATTGAGGCGATATTGCCGTAACAACTAACAATGCAATGTAAATTCGAGAAAATAACAACCTTCTTAGCATGATTATAAAATTGAATTGAACGTATAACGCTCAAAACTAAGAGAGGGCTTATCTTTAGAAGGACAAATTTATCCCCAATGTGGGCATAATTGGTAGCTGATTGATGCGCTTAAAGTTCTGACGGTCGAAGAAAAAGATATTGTCTCTGTTGTACACGTTGGTAGCTGAGGCTGTTAGCGTGAGCAAGCTTCTGTTATTTAATTTTATTTTTTTAGACAGTGATAAGTCTAATCGGTGGAAATAGGGTAATCGACCCGTATTAATATCTGTAAAATAAGTGCCCAACTGTCCGTTTTGAGAAAGTGTATTTGTTGAAACACCTTTGCTAAAATCTAACTTTTCAAAATTTCCTTGAGTTTGCGTAAATGGAAATCCACTTCCAAAATTCCAACGAGCGTTAAAACTCCAACTACTTTCATTGCCCCAGTTTATGGTTCCTACTAAGTTAATATTGTGTCTTCTATCAAAGTTTGGGAAATAAGTTCTCAGTCCATCAAATCGGTCAACAAAAGTGAGAGAGTATACTGCCCAGAAATAAAACTTCTTATAATCATATTTAAATGTAGCGTCTGCTCCATATGCTTTGCCTGTTTCTATGATATAGTTCTGCTTGTATCTTTCGGGAATATTTGCATTCTCAGGGCTATTTTCAAATGCTTTATCTCTATTGATATTGGTTAGTTGAGTAAAGTTTTTATAAAAACCTTCAATATTGATCTCTGAATGTTGGCCAACATTAAATTCAAATCCTCCTACATAATGAATAGCCGTTTGTAATTTGTTTTTTACTTCCTTTCCATTAAATGATTCTGGAATTTCTTCTGGACCCGAGAGGAATCCGTAAAATAAATTGACAACATCTTGATCGGAAACTGCACTGATTAAATTTTGTGAATACAAGCCAGCTGATGCTTTAACCCTAATTCTATCGGTTATATTATATTTTGATCCAATACGAGGTTCAAAAGAATAATTACCAAGCGAAGCGTATGCTTGCATCCTAAAACCAGGTTCAACTATTAATCGACCAAAATTCTTTTTATATTTAATAAAACCAGCAAGTTCTGTTGTCGATTCTTCTTGTTTCAATAATTTCCCATACCCGTTTACATATTGAAAATCAGTTTTAAAGCCATTGATTTCAAACCCATATTTAATATCATCTTTACCTAAAAAGTATGTAAAGTTTAAGCCAACATTAAATCCACTAATGCTGCTAGTTTTCGGAGCATTATCACCTTCGTTTTCTTGGCTCATTTGGTAGTTGGAGTATGCAACATTACCATTAATAACGGTTGATCCTTCTGGCAAAACAAAAAAATTGGTACCTAATCCACTGGCCATCCAATTAAATTTTGTTTCAGGAAAATTAACAACATCTCTATTGTTAAATCCAAAAAAATTAAGCTTGCTTCCTGTGTTACCTATAAAGGATAATTTACCATATAAGTCGGTAAAGCTATATGGCAATCCATTTCTATTATTGTCTGGATCAGCATAACCATATAGGTATTTGGAGGTTTGATTTAGGTAAGAAGTTTTACATGAAACAATATAAGAAGAACTGCTGCCATCGTTAAATTTACTCAATGGTCCTTCTAGTAGTAGTTTAGCGGTAATCGTATTAACAGAAACTTTACCTCCAAATCTCTTTTTATTTCCTTCGCGAGTAGACACATCAATTACAGCTCCAATTCTACCGCCATATTGAGCATTAAATCCGCCAGCAAAAACATCTGCACTTCTCATGATATCGGCATCAAAAACTGAAAATAGCCCAATAGAGTGAAACGGATTATAGATAATCATTCCATCCAATAAAACTTTATTTTGAACAGGAGGCCCTCCTCTAACGTATAGCTGGCCACCCTGATCGCCACTAAATACAACACCGGGTAAGATTTGTAAATATTGGACCAAATCGGGTTCACCTCCAAATGATGGAAGTTGTTTTAAGTCTTTAGCAGTTATGGTAATATTAGATATTTTAACTTCTGTTTGTGCTTTCTGTTTTTCAGCAGTTATACTTACCTCCTTAAGGCTAGTTGTTACCTTATTTAGGTATAAATTTCGGGTTACAATTTTTCCTTCATATATTGTAATGGATGCAGTAGCAGTATCATATCCAATAGAGTAGCATTGTATAATATAGGTTTGTGGTTTTAATTTAGTAATGGCATAAAAGCCATTTAAATCAGTTGCTTTTCCTAATAATAGCTCTCTAATAAACACATTGGTGTATATAATAGGTTCACCAGTTTCTTTATCAAATACAAACCCTCTTACTTCACCAGTTGAGGATTGAGCATTTGATTTACAAGGGATTAAAAACAGGGTGGCAATGATGATTGCACCAATTAGCTTGCTAAAATTAGTCATTTAAGGAGGCGAATATATAAATAAATGGATTGTGAACGTTATGTTTCATTTTTAAAATGAAGACATGTTTTTAGAGGTATAGGTTGTATACAATTTTGCAACAAATACTTATTTGTATAGCATTCAAATAATCTTACTTTTGCCTTTTAAGCCTTATTCCATTAATAATTAGTAAAGCTAGCCTTAACGATGAATCAACTGACAAATAAATTAATTCTAATTTTATTCCTTCTGTTTTCAGTTTCTTTATTTGCTCAAAACGAAACAGATTTGAACATTTCTAATTTAAATGAAGTTAATGTTGATGAATTATCTGATAAACAAGTTGCTGAATTTTGGCAACAAGCACAAGATAAAGGAATGTCTATTTCCCAATTGGAACAATTTGCAACACAAAAAAAAGTAGATCCACTTCAAATTAATAAGTTAAAAGCCCGTATCGAGGGATTGCAAACAACTGGAAAAAGTCCTGCAGTAAAAAGTACCGAAAGAACGTTTAACGGAATAGAATCAAAACCGTTGGTTATCAAATCTAATGTTTTTGGAGCTTCATTATTTAGTGATAAAAGCATCACTTTTGAACCCAATTTAAAAATTGCCACTCCTAAAAATTATATATTAGGTACCGATGATGAATTATTAATTGATGTATTTGGATATTCAGAAGCAAGCTATAAGTTGAAAGTGAATACGGAAGGGAAAATTCAAATTCCAATTGCAGGTCCAATTTATGTAATGGGATTAACCATAGACCAAGCACGCAAAAAAATCACACAAAAATTAGCTAATTATTATTCAGGAATTACTACAGGTCAAACGCAAGTGTCAATTTCTTTAGGGAATATTAGAAGTATTAAAGTGACCATTTTGGGAGAAGTTGTATTGCCTGGTACATACACTTTGCCTTCACTTGCTACAACGTTTAATGCATTATTTGCTTCGGGTGGGCCCAATCAAAATGGATCATTCAGGAATATTAAATTGATACGAAATGGTAAAACGGTTTCCACCATTGATGTGTATGAGTTTCTGCTAAAAGGAGATGCTAAAGGAAACGTTCAATTGCAAGATCAGGATATTATAAAAATTGGAAGTTATGAAAATAGAGTAGAGTTAAGTGGAGAAATAAAACGTCCTGGTTTATATGAAGTTATCAAAAACGAAAAACTAAAGGATGTTATTGGTTTTGCTGGAGGGTTTACAGATAATGCATACAGAGAAAACATTAAAGTGTTTAGAAATGGTTCTACAGAAAAAAGTGTAGCCGATATCCCTCAAGATCTTTTCAACATGTTTGTTCCTCAATCTGGCGATGTGTATACGATTGATAAAACATTAGAACGTTTTGCTAATCGTGTACAAATTGAAGGAGCAGTTTTTAGACCAGGTTTTTTTGCTTTGGATGAAGGAATGACATTGTCTAAATTGATTCAAAAAGCTCGTGGATTGAGAGAAGATGTTTTTACTCAAAGAGGTTTGATTTATCGACTTAAAGAAGATAATTCGTTAGAGGTATTATCTTTTGATATAAACGAAGTGATGAATGGTAAAGATATTCTTTTAAAGCGTGAGGATAATGTTAAAATATTGTCGAAATTAGAATTGAAAGAGGAATATACAATTAGCATAGCTGGTGAAGTAGTAAATCCAGGCAGTTTTAAATTTGCGGAAAATATGAATATTGAAGATGTAATTTTAACGGCTGGTGGGTTGAAAGAGTCTGCAGATAAAAATAGGGTAGAGGTAGCACGTAAAATAAATAATTATGATGCTCAAAATGCAAACGCTGAAGTGTCAAAAATCATTACCTATGAGCTTTCAGATGATTTAAAAACCAAAGATGGAAAAGGAATTATTTTGTTGCCTTTTGATGTTATTTCAGTATACAAAATAACGGGGTTTCAAACGCAAAGAAATGTTGTAATTGAAGGTGAAGTCAGTCATCCTGGTCAATATACCATGATTAGGAATAATGAAAAAATTTCTGATTTAATATCCCGATCAGGAGGGTTAACAGCAAGTGCATTTTCAGATGGAGCAGTTTTATTGCGTAAGCGTAGACCAAGTTTCATCGATCAGTATATCAAACGCAAAAAAATTGCTTCGTTTGAAAAACAAAGTTCAGATACCTCTATTTCACGCAAACAGTTATTGCAATCGGGTGTAGAAGATGATCTTTCAATTGTAGGAATTGATTTAGCTAAAATATTAAAAAATCCAGGTTCAAAATATGACCTTATTTTGGATGAGAATGATATTATTAGAATCCCTAGGATAAAGCAAACTGTAAATGTGAGTGGTGAGGTTTTATATCCTGTTGGGATACAATATGAAAAAGGAAAATCATTTAATAAATATGTGCATGGTGCTGGTGGATATAGCCAAAAAAGTTTAAAGAAAAAAGCATATGTTGTATATGCAAATGGTTCTGCTGCTAGCACCAAAAAAATTCTGTTTGTAATTAATAAACATCCCAAAATTAAACCAGGATCCGAAATAATTGTACCTGCAAAAGATGAACGTAAAAAACTATCGGCAGTTGAAGTAGCAAGCATTGTTGCAAGTTTATCAACATTGGTTTTATTGTTATTTACAGTTAAAGGACTTTAAATTATTATGGCTAAAACTTCACAAGAAATTACCCTTAAACAATTGTATGAATCAATTGCTGAACTGTTTTCCTTTTTATTGTTAAAGTGGAAGGTGATTGTAATAAGTGGAATTATAGGAGCGAGTATTGGTTTAACAGTAGCCTTTTTTACTAAAAAAGTATATTTCGGAGAGCTCGTTTTTGCATTAGAAGAGAAAAATAATTCGATGGGTGCTTATGCTGCTATTGCAAGTCAGTTTGGTATTGATTTAGGAGGTGGAAGTGGGAGTGGAGCTTTTGGTGGTGATAACTTAATTGAACTGCTCAAAACTAGATTAATGCTAGAAAAAACACTAACAACTCCAGTAATAATTGAAGGGGATACAGAATTGTTAATTAACAGGTATATCGATTTTAATGAGTTAAGAAAATCATGGAATAAAAAACCAGAATTACAAAATCTTACATTTGATATACACCAATCAAGGTCTTCTTATAGTCGTTTGCAAGATAGTGTGTTAAATAAAATCCAAACGAGTATTAAGAAAAAAATGCTTACGATTAAAAGAACAGACAAGCGTTTGAATATGGTTTCAGTTGTTTGTGAATCAACAGATGAACTTTTTTCGAAACATTTTCCTGAGGAATTACTTATTAATGCCTCTAACTTTTACATCCAAACAAAAACTAAAAAGATTAAAACAAATATTGGTTTACTTGAATATAAAATAGATTCTGTAAAACGTATTTTGGATATTCGATTATATGGTGCAGCAAATTCACAAGATCAAAATTTAAATATTGTAACGGCAAAACAAAAAGTTCCTTTAGTTCAACAACAAATTGATATTCAATTATTAACTACTGTATATGCCGAACTCTCAAAAAATATAGAACTTTCTAGATTTTCTTTAATGCGTGATGAACCCATATTAAATGTTATTGATAGTCCTATTTTACCTCTAAGAATAGAAAAAGCTAGTAAACTATTTAACTTAATAGTCTATGGAATAATCGCTGGTATACTTGCAATTATTGTGTTAATTGTACAACGAAATATTTCTGAAAAAAGTGAAAATGAAGAGAATGGATAATACAAAAATTGCTATTATAGGCTTAGGTTACGTTGGGTTGCCACTCGCAGTTGAGTTCGGTAAAAAATACACAACAGTAGGCTTTGATATTGATACGAATCGAATAAAGGAATTATCTAACCATTACGATAGAACGTTGGAAGTAGATGAGGCCGGTCTTAAAAGCTCATTACAACTTTCATATAGTGCCGATATCAATGCATTATCGGATTGCAATGTGTTTATCATTACTGTTCCTACACCTGTCGACAAATACAATAAGCCCGATTTAACGCCTTTACGTAAAGCAAGTGAAACAGTTGGGAAAGTCTTATCTAAAGGAGATATTGTTGTATACGAATCAACAGTTTATCCTGGAGCAACAGAAGAAGAATGTGTACCTGTGCTAGAAGAAGTTTCAGGAATGAAATACAATATCGACTTTTTCTGTGGATATTCTCCCGAACGAATCAATCCAGGTGATAAAGAACATACGGTTTCTAAAATATTAAAAGTAACATCGGGTTCAACACCAGAAATTGCGGATGTAGTAAATAATTTATATGCGTCTATTATTACCGCTGGAACATTTAAAGCAGCAAGTATTAAAGTAGCCGAAGCTGCTAAGGTAATCGAAAATTCCCAGCGAGACATCAATATTGCTTTTGTGAACGAACTGTCTAAAATATTTCATTTATTGGGTATAGATACCAATGAGGTTTTAGAAGCTGCAGGAACCAAATGGAATTTTTTAAAGTTTAAACCAGGATTGGTAGGAGGGCATTGTATTGGTGTAGATCCTTATTATTTGGCTCAAAAAGCCCAAGAGGTTGGATATCATCCTGAAATTATTTTAGCTGGAAGAAGATTGAATGATAGTATTGGCGCTTATGTAGCAGATGAATCAGTTAAACTTATTGTCAAGAAAAACATCAACGTTAAAACAGCCAATGTTTTAGTCATGGGAATCACGTTTAAAGAAAATTGTCCGGATGTGCGCAATACCAAAGTAGTTGATATTATTTCGGAACTTAAAAATTACCATATGAATATTACCGTTATCGATCCTTGGGCCGATAAAGAAAGTGTAAAACATGAGTATGGATTATCTATCATTAATTCACTACAGGAATCGGCTATCCAAAAATTTGAATGCATTATTCTTGCTGTTTCTCACAAAGAGTTTATGGAAATGAACATTACTGACCTAAGAGCAGAACAGTCGATTATTTTTGATGTAAAAGGAGTATTACCAAAGGCTCTTGTTGATAGAAGATTATAAAAAAATGGATTCATATAAAACATTAATTCAATCTAGTTCCTTTTTAATAACTGGCGGTGCTGGTTTTATAGGATCCAATATTGTTGAAAAATTATTACATGAGGGAGCTTTAAAGGTTGTTATTCTGGATAATTTCAGTAACGGTTTTCATAAAAATATCGAATCCTTTTTATCCAATCCTGCTTTTCAATTAATTGAAGGAGATATTCGCAATGCAGAAACTTGTCAATTAGCTTGTAAAGGAATCGATTATGTTTCGCATCAAGCGGCATTAGGTTCTGTTCCTCGTTCCATCAATGATCCAATTACTACCAATGAAGTAAATGTAGCTGGATTTCTAAATATGTTGGTAGCTGCAAGAGATCAAAAGGTGAAAAGGTTTGTTTATGCTGCATCATCATCTACGTATGGCGATAGCCAATCATTACCCAAAGTAGAACATATTATAGGTAATCCGTTATCTCCTTATGCAGTTACTAAATATGTAAATGAGTTGTATGCTACTGTTTTTGCTTCAACCTATGGTGTTAATACAATAGGGTTAAGATATTTTAACGTATTTGGACCCAAGCAAGATCCTAATGGTGCATATGCAGCCGTTATTCCATTGTTTATTCAAGCTTTGCTTGATAATAAAGCGCCATTTATCAATGGTGATGGTTTGCAAACGCGTGATTTTACGTATGTTGATAATGCAGTTCAAGCTAATATTAGAGCCTTGTTAACTTCCAACGAGGATGCTTTAAACCAAGTATTCAATGTTGCAGTTGGCGACCGAACAAGTGTAAAACAAATGTTTGATATCCTTAAAAATATAGAACAAAAAGATATCGAAGCTATTCATCGTGAAGCACGTGCTGGTGATGTGAGAGATAGTTTAGCAGATATTTCGAAAGCTAATCAATTATTAGGGTATACTCCTTCAGTTCGATTTAAACAAGGACTTGAACTTACCTATACATGGTTCCAATCCCATCAGTCATTTATTAAAGGCTAATGAAAACCTTTTTAGTACACACCTTTATCTATTTTGTGAGTAAAGGAATTAGTGGGCTTGTTGCATTTATTGCAATTCTATATTATTCTAGAATGCTAACGCCTCAAGAATATGGCGAATATGCAATTTTGATCAGTATTGCAGGTGTTATCAATATTGTCTTTTTTCAGTGGTTTAGGTTTAGTTTTGCTAGGTTTTATCCTGATTATTTGAGTGGTCAAAAAGGAGAATCTGTATTGGATTTAGTTAAAGCTGTTGCCAAAAAAATATCGATATTGTTGTTGAGTATAGGTTGTTTATTTGGATTAGTTATGCTTGTTTTTAATCAATCAATAATCAATCAAAATTGGATTATAATAATTGGCATATTGTTACTTCAGTTTTTGTATGATTTGTTTGCACAGGTTTTCATAACTCAACTCAAACCTTTAAAGTTTACCATAGTAAGCTTTTTAAAATCTTTTATTGGAGTTGGAATAGGTATTTTGCTTATATACCTTGGGTTTGGGTATACCGGAATCTTAATAGGTATGGCATCAGGTTTTGTTGTTTCTATCTCTTATTCTTTACATAATTTACGATTTTTTAGCCCCAAAAATCAAATTGAGTTAGGTCTTTTTAAAAAGATGTTGTTTTACAGTTTGCCTTTTACAGCAACAGCAGCATTAAGTTATATATTAACCTATTCTAATCGCTTTTTAATAAATTATTATAGGGGAAGTGAAGAAACTGGATTGTTTACACTTGGATTTGATTTTACAGAACAAAGTTTAGGCGTATTGTTAGCTATTGCTTCTACTTCAGCGTTTCCTATTTCAATGAAAATATATGCTGAAGAAGGAGAATCAGAGAATTTAAAGAATCATTTTCACCATTCCGTATTTATGTTATTAGTTTTGGCATTTCCAGCAGTAACTATATTTATTGGTGGGTATCATGATATCGTTAATGTATTGTTTGGAGATAATTTTAAAAAAATATCTCCTATGTTGATTCCATGCGTAGCCATCGGTACTTTTATTATAGGTATTAAAAGTTACTATTTAGATCAAGTGTTTTACATCAAAAAAGCAACCAAAATTCAAGCATTTATTTTACTGGGGGTAGCAACACTTAATACAATTTTGAATGTAGTTTTTATTCCAATGTATGGTTATGAAGTAGCAGCAATTAATTCAGTAGTGTCTTTTGGTGTAGCAACTGTTATTACTTATAATGTAGGAAAAAAGCTTATCAATATTCCTTTTCCATGGTCTAAGTTTTATAAGTTATTGTTAGCTTCTTTTTCTATGTACGTTGTGCTTTGGTTGCTGCCAGATTCAATATCAACCTTTATGCTAGCAGTAAAACTAATATTAGGATTACTTACTTATCTTCTATTAGTTATATTGTTAAATAAGTCAGAAGTATCAAAATTATGGGTTCAACTTAAAGGTTTAAAGGTATAAATTATAGAATGGAAGTGTTGAAAAACAAAAATGAATCAAAAGGGTTGGTAGGATTAATTCCTCTTCTTTTTATTGTTGGCGTTTATTTCCCTTCTTCTATTAATACAATCATTCTTCCTATTTTAGAATTCTTAATTTATATCCCTCTTTTTTTAGTTTTACTCTATTTTTTACTAAGGCAAAAGGTATTTAACAAAGATTTTTTATTGTTGGCTTTTATTATCAATGCTTCCTTACTCTTATTTTCATTTACATCTGCTGATTTGTTTGATAAAAGATCGTATGGTATTTATCCCGCATATTTTATTTATTCACTCATCATATTAATTAATTTTAAGAAAATAGGGTACAGTAAATATTTAAAAACGTCACTCCTATTGGTCTCCTTTTTTCAGATTGTTTTGGGAGCTGGTTTGCTTATCAAAGATATAACCATTGAAGATTTTATTTTGGATAATTACAGTTATGGTTATCCAACACTTGTTCCGTACATGTTGCAACAATTAAAACCAGTAACAACCTTTGCAACACACTCTGTATCTGCATTTTTTTTCTTTATACTTTTTATTTTAAATTTTTACACCTACAAGCAAAACAATAAATTTATTTACCTCTTATTTTCTGTTTTTTTTATTATTCTGTTGTTGTTTACAAGGTCAAATACGGCTTATATGTATACGTTTGTTTCGTTGTTATTTCTTTTGGTCTATTTGTCAAAATCACCCGTTTCATTATTTTGGTTTTTAACATTTTCAGGGGCAATAGCGATATATGGATATTATGAATATTTTGAAGTTGTAAACGTATTAATTTCTTACGATTTAGCAGAAACAACAGGTAGTCAAGGTAGTGGTATTTTAGGCCGTTATTCTTCAAGTTCAGCAAATTACTTAGCACCTACCATTCAATTTATAAAAGACCATCCTTTCACACCTATTGGATTGTCATACTCTGATAATATATTTTTTACAGATTCTGGCCCTATCATTTATTTTATTAGAGGATCAATATTTCTTGTATTAGCTATGTATTTAGGGCTTTATTTATTCTTACGAAACAATATATTAAATAAACAGATTTCGTTTTTTTTGTTTGTAGTGTTTATGTTATTTGAAACGGGAATGCCAAATCTTATTTACACGAGGTCGCTCTATTTACTCATTTTTGTAGGGGTATATTTTAATTATTTATCGGATAATGAAGTCTCAAATGATAAAGGTTAACGCATACACTGGTGGTGTTAATGTTCCAAGTGCGAGGTATCGTATTCGTCAATTAATTCCATTTTTACGGTTGGAAAATATTGATGTACATGAATTAATTTCAATGTCCGGTGTTTATCCTCCAGATAATAAATTTAAGAGGCCAATTTGGGCCATACAAAATATTTTAGAGAATGCTTGTAAAGTTTTAATTGACAAAGAATCGGATGTGGTTTTATTTCAAAGAGAGCTTTTTTCTAAATTTAAAACATTTGAGACTTTTTATTCAAAGCCTAAGTTATTTGATGTAGACGACTCTATACATTTATATAGACAAGGTGTTTTCACAAAAAAAATAGCTTTAAAAATGGATGGTATTATTTGTGGAAATGATTATTTAGCTAATTGGTATTCTCAATGGAATAAAAATGTAACGATCATTCCTACTGCAGTTAATGTTTCTTTATATGATATTATATCAGAAAAATCACCTTCACAAAAAATTCAGATCATTTGGAGTGGATCAAGTTCTGGATTAAAATTTTTGTATGATATTGAAAATGCATTACAAATAGTTTTAGATAGAAATTCTAATGTTCAATTAGTAGTGGTTTCAAACAAATCGCCTCAATTCACTTTGTTAAAAGAAAATCAATATAAGTATATAAGATGGACTCCAGAAAATGAATTTTCTTCGATTAAACATGCTGATATTGGCATAATGCCTATATTGGATGATGATTGGGGAAGAGGTAAGTGTAGTTATAAAATGTTGTGTTACATGGCTGCTAAATTGCCTGTTGTTGTATCACCATATGGCATGAATTTTCAAGTACTAAAAGAAAGTGAAGTTGGATTTGGACCTAAAAATATCTCTGAATGGGTAGATACATTAGAAGAATTAATTCAATCCAATATACTCAGAAAAAAAATAGGTGAAAATGGGTATAATTTAATTAAGAAAAAATATGATGTAAATATTGTTTCTTTAATGCTTGCTCAGTCAATTTATAAAGTAAAATAATTATGTGTGGAATAGCTGGCTTTTGCGATTTTAATAAACAATCTTCAAAAGATATTTTAACAGAAATGACTGATTCATTAATTCATCGAGGACCTGATGGATTTGGATATAAGTTTGACGTATTTGATAACTATCAAATAGGACTGGGGCATAGAAGATTATCTATATTAGATTTAAGCTCAAATGGTGCTCAACCAATGACATTTGACCACTTAGATATAATCCTAAATGGAGAGATTTATAACTATGTTGAAATAACAAATGAATTGCTTGGGTATGGGTATTCTTTTGTTTCACATTCAGATACTGAAGTAGTTTTAAAAGCATTTCATAAATGGGGTGTTGGTGCAGTACATAAATTTATTGGAATGTTTAGTTTTGTTATTCATGATAATAAATCTGAAAAACTGTTTATTTTTAGAGATAGAGCTGGAGTTAAGCCATTATATTATTATTACCATCACAAGTTATTATTGTTTGCATCTGAAATAAGAGCTATTGTAAAGCATCCTCATTTTAATAAAAAATTAAATCATGAGTCTTTGTCTCAATATTTTACATTAGGATATATCCCCTCTCCACTTTCTATTTATGAAGAGGTTTTTACTTTGTTACCAGGTCATTTTATTGAACTTGATTTAAAATCGTGCAACCTTCAACGTATTAAATATTGGGATGTCTTAACCTATTATAATAAACCAAAACTTACTTTAGATGAACATTCAATTAAAAATGAAGTAACTCAATTGTTATTGTCTGCATGTAATTATCGAATGGTTTCGGATGTTCCAGTTGGCGTTTTTTTGAGCGGAGGATATGATAGTGCAGTTGTTACTGCTCTTATTCAATCAACTCAAACAAGCAAACTCAATACATTTACTATTGGTTTTGACGATCCTAAATACAATGAAGCTAATTATGCAAAAAAAATAGCTGATTATTTAGGAACAAATCATCATGAGTATTATTGTACTCCATCAGATGCAAAAGCTATCTTTCCTTTATTAGGTAAAATGTTTGATGAGCCATTTGGCGATAGTTCTGCTTTGCCTACTTATTTAGTAGCAAAAAATGCTCAAAAATCGGTTACTGTTGCTTTATCAGCGGATGGTGGAGATGAAGTTTTTGGTGGTTATACCAAATATGATCTTGTTTTAAAATATCACAACCAATACAATAAAAGTAGTAACATAAAAAAAATTGCATTATCGGGAGGTTTTGATTTTTTGAGTAAAATATCAACTTATTCTCTTTTTAAAAATCAATATAATTTACCAACAAGGATAAATAAACTTAAGTCTATCTTAACCTCAAGAGGAATTGGAGAAACATTAAAAATTGTTTCCTCGATTAATACGACTCAAGAAGTACTTAAACTTTTAAAGTATAAATCTTCACTTGATTTATTAAAATTTGACAGTGTTGGAAAGATTGTAGATTCATCATCAGTTTTGGACATTCAAATGGCTATCGATTATGAAACATACATGGTTGATGATATTTTGGTTAAAGTTGACAGAACAACAATGGCTGTTTCGATTGAAGGAAGAGAGCCACTTTTGGATCATAGAATTATAGAGTATTTGGCTCAAGTTCCTGATGAATTTAAAATTCGGAATGGTGTTAAGAAATATTTGTTAAAAGAAATCACCCATGATTTTATACCTAAAGAACTAATGGAAAGGCCTAAAAAAGGGTTTTCATTTCCTGTATTTGAATGGTTAAAAGAGGATTTGGATGAGTATATCGAAATTTATTTGAATAAATCGTATATTGAGCAGCAAGCAATTTTTAATTGGGATACAGTAAATCAATTAATAAAAAATTATAAAACTGGACATCAAATAAATGCCCAAAAAATATGGTTGCTACTCACATTTCAATTGTGGTACTCCGAATGGATGTAACTTTAATTAATTTTTAATTTCGATGAATAAAAAAATACTCTTCTTTTGTTCGGTAACCAAAATAGGAGGAGCTGAAACTAATATTGTGAAGATTTCAAATGAACTTAATAAATTAGGCTTTGAGGTTCATTTCGCAACTTTAGAAGACAATGGTCCTATGTTTACTTATTGTAAAGATTATGGAAAATCTTTTACAGAAATAGGATTGTTTACTAAGCACCCCATTGATGCTATAAAAAAATATGCTCACTTATTAAAAACTGAAAAATTTGATGTGGTCTTTAATTTCGGATTAAGGGTTGAAATATTTTCTCGTTTAGTAACAAAATTTGTTTCCTCAAGTACGCGTTCAGTTGCCAATATAAGGTCTACAAATTCATTTAGGAAATTTCATCAAATATGGCTAGATAGGTGTACCTCATTTTTAGTTGATACATGGGTTTCGAATTCAGAAGCAGGTAAATATATTTATACCAAAAGAGAAAAAATAAATCAGCAAAAAATTAAGGTAATATACAATTATATAGAACCAATAGCAGGATTAGTGGAGAATGATTTTGTCAAAACGAAAAGCCCTATAAAAATTGGAGTGCTTGCCAATATTAGAAAGCTTAAAGGTCATTATGATTTAATACCATTAACGTATTCACTTTTGGATGTAAATATTATTCCTCAATTTATTTTAGCGGGTTCCGACAATTCGGATGGAGACTTTCAATCGAAAGTAACTAATAATAAGTTAGAAAAATATTTTGACTTTAGAGGATATACTGAAGATAAAGATTCATTTTTTTCGGAAATAGATATCTTTTTGCTTCCCTCATACATAGAAGGAATGCCAACATCCGTGTTGGAAGCAATGGCATACAACAAGCCAATTGTTACTACAGATATTGATGGAATACCTGAACAAATAGAAAATGGAGTAAACGGATTTGCATTGCCACCTGGAGATATAGTAGGTTTTACAAGAGCAATAGTAAGAATCATCAATGACGATTATTTGCGTAATAAATTTATTGATCGCAATAAAAAAATTATAGCTACCACGTTTAGCAAACAGGAAAAAATTAATGATTGGGTTAAAGTAATTATGGAATAGGCATGTGCGGTATTAACGGAATTATTACAGATAAACAACACACAGATAAGCAACTTCAATTGGAGGTGCTAACTGAAATGAATAAGCAAATTATTCATCGGGGACCTGATGATGGTGGGCTTTATCAGCAAGATAATGTTAGCATGGGCATGCGAAGGTTATCTATCATTGATTTGTCTTCTGGGCATCAACCCATGTTTAACCAAAACCATTCGCTTGCAATTGTTTTTAATGGTGAGATATATAATTACCTTGAACTAAAAACTCAACTTATATTAAAAGGCATAACATTTAATACAACTTCAGATACAGAAGTTGTATTAAAATTGTATGAAGTATATGGAGCGGCATGTGTGAATCAATTAAATGGAATGTTTGCCTTTTCTATTCATGATACAGATGCCAAAAAAGTATTTATTGCAAGAGATCGTTTTGGCGAAAAACCTTTATATTATACACTATTCAAAGGTAAATTTATATGGGCTTCTGAACTTAAAAGTATCATCAGAAATTACCCTGAATTAAAACAAGTTTCAACTCGTGCGCTTAATTGTTATTTTGCTCTATCTTATATTCCAGCTCCTCTTACCATTTATGATGAAGTATGTAAACTAAAGCCTGGATATACGTTAACTATTGATACCGATTCTTTAGTGTTTTCAACTCAAAAATATTGGGATATTCAACTCAAACCTGATAGTGAAACTGAACTGTTAACATATGCAGAAGCTAAGAAAAAAACACAGGAAATTCTTACTAGTTCGGTTGAACAAAAAATGATAGCTGATGTTCCCTTAGGTGTTTTTTTAAGCGGAGGTGTAGATTCATCTATTGTTGCAGCATTAATGGCAAAAGTTTCTGATAAAAAAATCAAGACTTTTTCTGTAGGATTTGAAAACAAACGATATGACGAATCTGAGCGAGCAACGTTAATTTCTAAACATATTGGATCTGAGCATTTTCAATATACCTTAAATTACAATGAAATATTAGCATCCATAAATGCTGTCATTCTAAATTATGATGAACCCTTTGCTGATTCTTCTTGTTTGCCTACTTACTTTGTTTCTCTTAAAGCAAGGGAAGAAGTAAAAGTAGCATTAACAGGTGATGGAGGTGATGAAGTATTTGGCGGGTATAATAAATACCTTGTACATACCTATGGAAATACATATCGGAATACTGTTCCTTCTTTTATCAGAAATGGTCTAGTTAAAAATCTATTGGAATCCAATGCTTTTTCTGCAATTGATACTCGGTCAAAAACGGCCATGTTACGAAAGTTTATTTCATCAGTAGGTGACAACGTTGTTGATAGTCATTTAAATATTATTGCTTTGGGTTTTAAACAAGACCAATTGGCTAAATTATTAACCTCAGATAATTTGTTGGACTATCAAAAAGTACTATCTAAAGTAATTGAGATTCCTCAAGATGGTTCAGCATCACCTCTAAAAGTAGCTCGTTATATTGATAAACAAATTTCGCTCGAAGGTGATATGTTGACAAAAGTAGATAGAGTAAGCATGTTGGCATCGTTGGAATGTCGTTCTCCCTTTTTGGATTACCGATTAATGGAGCTTACATACCAAATGCCCGATTCTTTTTTGTTAAAAGGGTACAATAAAAAAAGAATTTTAAAAGATTCATTCGCACATTTAATGCCTACAGATTTTTTTGATGCACCCAAAAAAGGTTTTGAAGTTCCTATTAGCCACTGGTTTAGAAGTGAGCTGAGGGAAGATTTATTGGCAACACTTTCTCCGGGAATGCTTAATAGACATTTTTATTTCAAAACGGATTATATCCAACAGTTAATTAAAGAACATTTGTCTTCAATAAACGACCATTCACATCAATTGTGGACATTATACTGTTTTCAAAAATGGTATAATTCTCAGTTAGAATTATAAGTTTGTGGCATGGTGCCATCCCGTATTTTTTACGTAGCAAATGTAGATTGGTTTTTTGTATCTCACCGTTTACCACTTGCTATTGAAGCCAAGCGCAGAGGATTTGAAGTATATGTGTTAACTAAAAACACAGGTAAAAAAGAACTAATTCAATCTTTTGGGTTAAATTATATTGAGGTAAACTTTGAACGATCTGGTAAAAATCCAATCAAAGAATTAAGTTTAATTTTTGTATTACTTAAATTATACCTTCAATATAAACCACAATATATTCATCATATTTCTATTAAGCCTGCTCTTTATGGGAGTATAGCAGCTGTTTTGGCTAATATAAAAAAAAATCAAGTTGTTAATGCAATTAGTGGTTTGGGTTCAGTTTTTTCGGGTGGAAATAAATCAATAACCCGATTTATTGTAACTTTTTTAATGAAAATAGCTTTTGGGATAAGAAAATATAAATTTATTTTTCAAAACCCGGATGACATGAATATATACCGTTCGATGGGTTTTTTAACCCAAACAAATTTTCGTATTATTAAAGGTTCTGGAGTCGATCTCCAAGATTATATTCAAGTACAGCCAATAAAAAAAACGTATTTAAAGGTAATCCTTCCTGCAAGGATGTTATATGATAAAGGGATTTTAGAATTTGTGCAAGCCTCCAAAAATCTGTACTCTAAATACAAACATGCTGTTGTTTTCGAACTAATTGGAGGTGTTGATGCTCATAACCCTGAAAGTATAAACGAACAGGAAATAAAATCATTCCTTATTCCAAATTATTTAATTTGGAAAGGCCATATTAAGGATATGAAAACTGAGTTTATACAAAGTGATATTGTATGTCTTCCTTCCTATAGAGAAGGTTTACCTAAATCATTAGTTGAAGCAATGGCAATAGGAAGGCCTATTGTCACATCGAATGTTCCTGGTTGTAAGGAATGTGTTATAAATGAGGTAAATGGTTATATTGTGCCTTCAAAAGATAGTGTTCAACTTGAGCATGCAATAGATAGATTATTAAGTGATGCACAGTTGCGAATAAGTATGGGGAATAAATCGAGAGAGATAATGGAAAAAGAGATGTCATTGCAAATAGTATTAGCACAAACGTTTGATTTTTACAAAGTATAGGTATATATGGCAAAAGAGAAATTAATATTGCTTGGTTTAAATGAGATAAATTTTGAATACATAGAAAAGTATATTCAATTGGGCTATTTACCAACATTTCAAAAAATATTTACTGCTAATGGATATTTAAAAACAACCTCTGAAAAAAAATATGAATTATTAGAGCCTTGGATACAATGGGTTACTATTCATACAGGCAAAACATTTGATGAACACCAAGTTTTCAGATTAGGAGATATTGTCAATCGATTGGATTTGATTCAATTATGGGAAATTGCCGAATCAAAAGGGTTGACAGTTGCAGCCATTTCGCCTTTTAACGCAAGTAATAAGTTAAAAAAATCAGCCTTTTTTGTTCCAGATCCTTGGACAAAAACTACAGCAATGGGAGAGCCATTGATTATTGAATTGTCTAAAGCTGTATCATCAGCTGTAAACGGGAATGCCCATAATAAATTAACAACAAATGATGCTATTACTATTGTAAAGTCTCTCATTAAGTTTGTACCCTTTAAAAGGAAGTTAGCTTATATTACTTTATTAATTACAAAGCTCAGAAAAAAAGCAACTAAAGCTATTATTTTAGATAATTTACTAGCAGATGTCTTTGTACATCAGTGGAAAAAGCATCAGCCAGACTTCTCTTCATTATTTTTAAATTCGGGTGCACATACCCAGCATCATTATATGTTTAACAGCAGGGTATATGATGGGGAATTGAAAAACCCAGCTTGGTATTGTCCTTTAAATGATGATCCAATTTTAGACACATTAATGGAATATGATTTAATTTTAAGTATGTTGTTGTCATTAAATACAAGAATAATGATAGCAACGGGTTTACACCAAAAACCGCATTTGCATAATACCTATTATTGGCGCTTAACGAATCATCGCTCATTTTTAGATTTAATTGGTATAACAAATGGTACCATATTGCCTCGTATGTCTCGAGATTTTTTAGTAAATTTTAATTCTAAAGCTGAGGCTGAAATAGCCGAACAAAAATTAAATTCAATTCATTTAAATGGGGTGAATGTTTTTACTGTTGACAATAGAACTTCAAGCTTATTTGTAGAACTTACCTATGCTAATGAGATTGTTGAAGGAGATGTTATTTCATTAAACCAACTGACAAGCACAATTGATTTAAAAAACTACGTATCTTTTGTGGCTATTAAAAATGGAGAACATGACCAAGAAGGTTATTTTATAGATACAGCAACCACCTTTCATCAAAATGAGCACATGCATTTAAAAGACGTGTTTTCATATGTTACTGCTACTTTTAACTAGCATTAGTCACCCAAAAATTGAATTTAAAAGTATCCATAATAACTGTAGTATTCGAGAACAAACGATTTATTGTTGATGCAATTAATTCGGTATTGTCGCAGTCATATGAAAACATTGAATACATTGTAGTAGACGGTGATTCAAAAGATGGAAGTTTGGATGTGATTAAATCCTATGGCAATAAAATTCATACCTTAATTTCTGAGCCCGATGAAGGCACTTATGATGCACTTAATAAAGGTATTCAGTTAGCCACAGGCGATATCATTGGCTTCTTACATTCTGACGATTTTTATGCGCATTTAGAGGTTATAGCTTCAATTGTTGAGCAATTTAAAAACCCAATAACAGATGCTGTGTATGCAGATTTAGACTATGTTTCCTTATTTGATAAATACAAAATTGTTCGAAAATGGAGATCTGGAGCATATCATCCTAATCGATTTTATAATGGCTGGATGCCTCCTCATCCAACTTTTTTTGTTCGTAAAAAAATATACCAACAATATGGTGGCTACAATACCCAACTTAAACTTGCTGCCGACTATGAATTGATGTTACGAATGGGATTAAAACACCTCATTCACATGGTATACATGCCTTCGGTAATCATAAAAATGAGACTTGGAGGACAAAGTAATCGCTCGTTTACAAATAGAATTTTAGCTAATATTGAAGACAATAAAGCATGGTCAATTAACAACCTGTCACCACATTGGTATACTTTATTTTGCAAGCCTTTACTTAAAATAAGACAATATTTCTAATAAGCGCTAAACACGAATAGTTTTAATTGTGTAAAAATTTATCCTTTTATTCTAACCTATTTTAGTTTTGTGTACCTTGGCATCATTACAATAGTTTGCTATATTCCAACGTTTAATGGGATTAAACATGGTTAAAAAAAACACACTTCTTTTAAGTATACTTCTCACTTTATGTATTGCTGCCCAAGCTCAGCAATATGGCTTTGAATGGATAAAAACCTATCAGTCCTATTATAAGTTTTGCATCGGTCAAAATGCAGTTGTTCGGTTAAATGCAACTACTTTACAAAGTGCAGGTATAAACCTTTCTATACTTTCTCCTTCAAAACTGCAAGTATTTAAAAATGGTGTAGAGCAGCTTATATATGTTAAAGGATTTGAGGATGGACAATTTGATGGAACTGATTTTATTGAATTGTACACCGAAAAAAATGATGGGACCCTTGATTCAGTTTTATATGCCAATAAAGCAGCTCAACCACATACATTTTACAGTTTATTTTCAGATACAAGTTGTTATTTTTTAACCATTTTACCCGATACCTCAACTGTTGTGCCTCGAAGGTTTATTGTTGTAAATGATGATAATATAGTAGCCTATACCACCGAAGATTTTTTTACTGAAGAAGTTATAATAGCTCCAGCAATTGACTATTTAGATGGGCCTAATATGGCTCCCGGAAGCGAACTGAAATACCTTACATCTGATTATGAGCAAGGGGAAGGATGGGCTGGAAGGAGAGTTGGACAAACCCAATCAGAAACATACAGTGCAAATACACCTTTTAAATACACTTTGGGAGGTAATGCATCCCTAACATTTAAAGTAATTGGTGCTTCTGATGCTGTTAGAAATATAAACGCCCAAAACCACCATTTTACGTTGGGTTACAGTACTAATAATAGCGCTTATACTACACTTGCCGATTATAAATACGCAGGATACGACCAACCTACATTGTCAGCTAATATACCCGTTACAGATGTGGGAACTGTATCTTATTTTAAATTGCAAACCCTAAATGATATTAGTGTATTGTCTGATTTTAACTCACTTTCTTATATTCGGTTTAGCTATCCTCGACTGTATAATTGGGGTAATACTACATTTAAAAAACTAACTGTAAATAATACCAAGGGTGGAGTTAAAACCCGCATTGATATAAGCTCATATGGTAATGGATTAACGACTAATCCTGTGGTGTTGGATTTAACAAGTGGCATTCGTGTTAATGCACTGTACAATAGTGGAACAGTAACCGTATTACTTACCAATGATAATAAACCTCATCAAATAGTGATTGCCGATAGTGCACAAATTAGTACCGTTGAAACCCTAAAACCAGTTGTTTTTAATATAGCTAATTTACAAAATGGAGCAGCTTATGTCATCGTATCAAACACCAGACTTAGTAATGCAACCAACCAATATGCACAACACAGATCCAATAAAATTTCAGTTTTAAATACCAATATCGATGAGTTGTACGACTATTTTTATTATGGAATAAAACATCCACTTGCAATTAAACGCTTAGCTTCCTATTTGTTAAATGAAGCTGCAGTAAAACCTAACTATCTGTTACTTGCAGGCAAAGGATATCAAAATGATAAAATTAGGATTGCAACTGTAAACTCAGCTAATCCATCCGATTACTACAATCGTAATTTAGTTCCTTGTTTGGGAATGCCTGCTTCTGATGCGCTTTTTGCTGCTGGTATTAATGGGAATGGATCATATCCCGAAATTGCCATTGGTCGAATTCCTGCTTTGACCAATATGGAACTGCAAAATTATTTAGATAAAATAATATACACAGAAACAACTATTGATACACTTGCCGAATGGCAAAAAAAAGTAATTCATGTAAGCGGTGGAGACGTATTGAATCAACAGATCCAATTCACCAATCAAATAAATAAAAACAAAAGATTAATTGAAGGCCAGTTTGTTGGAGCAAATGTTACCTCATTTAACAAAAACACAACGGAAGAACAACAAGAAAATTTGAAGCAACAAATTATAAATGCCCAAAATGAAGGTGCTTCCTTGTTTTCATTTTTAGGCCATGCTTCGCTAACAATTTTGGATGTAGATATTGGTACTATCAATGATATGAATAACCCCAATAAATATCCATTCTATTATTTTAGTGGTTGCAACGTAGGAAATGCTGGAGAGGTTGATGTTTCGGGTACTGGGAATATTTATGGTAAAGATTATTTATGTTCGGCTAATAAAGGCGCATTAGGATGGTTGGCCCATTCCAATTTTACTTTTGATGGCACCCTTTTTAGGATGATGGATGCATTTTACACCAACTACTGTCAAACAAATTATCGAATGCCAATAGGAGATATGATGCAATCCATTAGTAAAAATTTTAATGCTACTGATGTAATTTCTAAATCCCATATTATCCAATGGCAGTTGCAAGGAGATCCTCTTTTACTGATGGATAATGCAGGTTTACCTGATTTCAAAGTTTCGAACAATGATTTATTTACGTCTCCTAAAAATATAACTGTTCAAGAAGATTCATTTGCTTTTAATATAATAGTTACCAACTTAGGAAAAGCAACTTCTGATACTGTAGTTATCAATATTAATCACCGATTACCTAATAATTCTATTGTACAATGGCCAGCTATAAAATACAAAAGGGTTTATTATAAAGACACGTTAACTTATTGGATAACATACGAAGACATGAAGACTTTGCTTGGCAATAATGTTTTTGAAGTTGAAGTTGATGGTGATTTACTTATTCAAGAAGGTAATGAGTTAAATAATACAGCTACTTATAATGCTTTTATTGCAGGAAGTGGAGTCTCTGTTTTATTGCCTTCCCGGTATGAAATAGTAAGCTCAGATTCTGTTACCCTCATTGGTCAAAACAATACTATTTTGATAAAAGATGCTGAGTATCTATTTGAAATAGATACGTTAAATACCTTTAGTTCTCCTGCATTCAGAAGCAGTGGTGTGGTTCGTTCGGGGGCAACTGTTTCGTATTCGTTTAGTTTGCCTTATGGTGATAGTGTTGCTTATTATTGGCGGGTGCGACTCAATCTTCCAAATTCTCAAGGTGGTCAGTGGGATCAAAGCTCATTCTCACATATTTCAAATGGAGGAACAGGGTTTGCCCAACTACACTACCAGCAATTAACAGACATTGAAAAAACAGATCAAATTAAGTTAAATGCCAATGCAACCGCATTTGAATATACATCAACATTTAAAAATGTAAAATCGCTTATCGGGCGATGGGCTCATGGAGGCATGGGGGTTCTAGATCCTTTTTTCAATACACCTCAAGTAGGTAGTTGTGTTGGACCTGATGGATTTATATGTGTATTGTTTGATGCTAATACATTAAAAAGAATTTCTCAACCAGGATTCCCAACTAATTGCAATCCAAACCAAACAGGAACCATTTATAATTATTATGCTTTTAATACCGAGAATAGTGCGGGTCAAAATGAGCTGGCTAGATTTATTGACTCAGTGAGTGTTGGGAATTATATAGCGGGCTTTTCTTATTATTACTCTGGTGCTAATACTTGGACACCTCAATTAAGGAGTGCTTTTGCTAGTTTAGGGTTGACAAAGGTTTCAGCACTTCAAAGTAATTTTAACGCGTGTTCATTTATAGTTAAAAAAGGATTTCCAAATGAATCAGTTGAAGATACTGTTTTTGATAATTCGGGATTAAATTCATCACCTTTAAAAGCCACTAGCGAAAAAGAAATTGAAGGAAAAAAATTTGAAGGGAGTATTACTACAAAACTCATTGGACCTGCTTTATCATGGAATAAATGCACTGTTTTGTTTGATAGTATTCAAGAGTCGGATGCTTATGCTATCAAAATTTATGGTGTTTCCAATTCTTTTGGGGATACGCTATTGCTCACAGGAACGATGCAGTCTATATTTAATCTTGGATCCATTAATGCAGAAGTGTATCCTTTTGTAAAAGTAAAGATGGAATTGTTGGATTCGGTAAATAGAAGTCCGTTACAACCTCATCGTATCATTGTAAATTATGCACCTATTCCCGAATTGACTTTTGATGCCTTAACCAAATTTGATTTTTACAGTAATAATTTGCAACAAGGAGATAGCCTAAAAATAAATGTTGCCATTAAAAATATCAGCGCGAATGCTTCAGATTCTAGTGTTGTTGGTGTTCGAATTAAAGATGCCAATAGGATAACTAAATTTTACGAAAGCCAAAAAATACCACCTTTAGCAACTCAAGAAGTGTATGTGTTTAACAAAAATATTGCTACGTATAATTTGGTAAACAATAACGAAGTAGCCATTTTATTAAACGAGGATCAAGTGTTAAAAGAAGTAAGTTATTTAAATAATTATATTTTTCAATCGGTTGCTGTTAAAACAGATCAAACGAACCCTTTGTTGGATGTGACTTTTGATGGATACCGAATTATGAGTGGAGATATTGTATCTCCCAAACCGGTTATTAGAATGGTATCAAAAGATGATAATAAATTTAGAATCCAACATGATACCTCAACATTTGCTTTGTTTATTAAAAAACCAAATTCACTAGATTATGAACGTATTCCTTTGGATGCGGCAGTGATTAGTTTTATTCCAGGAACTTCTTCAAATAATACTGCCATGATAGAGTATAAGCCAGAACAAATGGAAAATGGTTCATACAGTTTAAAAGTACAATCAAAAGATGCATCCGGAAATTTATCAGGTAACAATAGTTATGAAGTGCTATTTACCGTAATTAATGAAAGCACCATCACTAATTTTTATCCTTATCCTAATCCTGGAACAACCAATATTAGATTTGTGTTTACATTAACAGGTAGCAAAATTCCTGATCAGCTATTAATTCGCATTATGACAATTACTGGAAAAATAGTAAAAGAGATTACATCGGATGAGTTTGGTGCTATTCGTATTGGTAATAATGTTTCTGAATATGGTTGGGACGGCACAGATAACTATGGCGATAGATTGGCCAATGGTGTTTATTTATACCAAGTTTTGACCAGAATAGATGGAAACGTAATTGAGAAAAGGGAAACAGTAGCCGATAAATATGTAATACATAATACGGGTAAAATTTATTTATTAAAATAAGAATGCTTCTATTGATTTGGCTTGTTCGTTTTCAGTATGCATTGCTCAATTCAATTATTCGCCTAATTGGCTACACATTATATACTAAGCCCAGTTATTCTGCTAAAAAAATATTGGTAGTACGCAAAGGCAATGTGGGAGATTTAATTTGTTCGGTTGATTCATTTGAGTCTGTTCAACACTATTTTAAACAGGGTACTGTTGATTTACTTACTACTACTGGCAGTATAGCTAATATTGGGGCCACGGATATTTTGACTTCTAGTTTGTTTAATCAAATTCTGTATGCTGAACAGTATTCTAACACACAACTTTTTAACCTCATAAAAGCTACAAAATATGATGTTGTAATTGAATTACCTGCTGATGTAGATTCGTTTTGGAATCAGATACGAAACATGAGTTATTTTCGACTAGCTGGAATTGCACATGGAGGAGGATGGGCTGTAAGCAGAACGAATTTTTTGAAAAAAGTTCAATTAGCCCATTTTCTATTTGATACCGAGCAAATACGTTTGCAAAAACTACTTCTAAAAATAGGTATTTCACTTGTTGAAAAAAGCAATTATCAATGGTATACGCAAGCTGATGTTGAAACCGTAAATAAGATTGTTGGACAGCACTTAATTAAAACTAAAACTATTTGTATTGCTACAGGTGCCAAACTTGCCAAAAAAAAATGGCCAATGCAATCAGTAAAAACGGTTGTGGAATATTTTATCAATAAAGGCTATTCGGTAGTTGCTATTGGTGATGCATCAGATGCGGTGGAAATAAACCAACTAAATATTCCTGCAATAAAAAATACATGTGGTTTATTAACGGTACAACAAAGTGCTGCCTTGCTTAGTATGTGTTCAGTTTGTGTTTGCAATGATTCGGGACCTATGCATATAAGTTATTCGATAGGCACACCAGTAATAGCAGTTTTTAGTGCAAGAAACTATAAAGGAAAGTGGTTTCCACCTAATGATAGTAAAAATAAAGTACTTGCACATTTTGAAGTGCCATGTGCAGGTTGTATGAATGAACCATGCTCAAATAATATTTGTATGCAAGCTACTTTACCCAACGAAGTAATAAAACTAGTCGAAACAGTTGTTTAATACTTAAGCATACCTATTTTTATCCAATGAAATTTTTAAGATTTTATTTTTTCGCCATTATCAATGCATGTTATGCTTTTACCATAGGTATATTGGTAAAACGAAATAGAGAATATATGTATGATACCGCTCGTTTTTTTGGCCTTTCGACCAAAATTAGACCGGCCATTCCTCAAGTTACTTTAGCTGAATGGTGTGATGTAAACAACGAACTTGTTATAACTGCATACGAGAGTGTAAATGGAAATATTTCTTTGTTTGAACTTTTGGCTATAGCCTCTTTGGTTAAACAATACCAACCTAAACAATTATTTGAAATAGGAACTTTTGATGGTCGCACAACCTTAAATATGTTACTAAATACAGATATGGATGCCCAGGTGTATACATTAGATTTACCGGTTGATCATATTTCGAATACGGCATATGCATTAGCTAAACATGAAGTGATTTTTGCCGATAAAAAAGAGTCGGGTATTCGTTTTAAACATCATACACGTGCTCATCATATTACTCAATTATATGGTGATTCAGCTACGTTTGATTATACTCCCTATATGGGTAAAATGGATATGGTATTTATTGATGGATCGCATGCATACGATTACGTTCAATCAGATACAGTGAATGCTTTTAGTTTGTTGAAAAAAGAGGGAGGTATCCTAATATGGCATGATTTGGGAGTATGGGATGGTGTTACCCAATATTTAAATGAGCAATATCAAAACAATCCAGTTTTCAAAAACATGGTTCACCTCAAAAATACTTCCATTGCCATATTAATTGTTTCGTAAACTACTTAGTTGGTGTTTTACGTAGCGCCAAATCCAAAGTGGATACAGCCATTTGTTATGCTTTCGTTGGATCCTCATTTTTTCTTCATACATCGTTGAAGTCTGTGAAACCGTTTTTGATAAAGAATGGTACCTGAAAAAAGCAATATTGCGATCTATAAATAATGGCTCTTGTTTTCGCAATGACCATAATAATAAATCATAATCCATTCCATAGGTTAAGCTATTATCAAATAATGGTTTTCGGTTGAGCACCGAAAGATTAAAAAAACAAGCAGGTTGATGTATAGAGGGTAGCATTGTTCCTGTGAGTAATTGAAAGTAGCTAATGTTTGAACCTTGTGATTTCCCTATTACCGTTCCCTTTTCATCAATATTGGTGCACTTTCCATAAATGATTGATTTGTTGGGGTGGGTGGTAAATGCTGCCACAATTGTTTCAACAGCATCGGGTTCATATACATCATCAGAATTTAAATAGGCAACTATTTTTCCTGAAGCATGTTCCAGTCCTTTATTTATAGCATCTGCCTGTCCATTGTCTTTTTCACTTACCCAATAGGTAAGTTTGTCTGCATACTTTTTAATAATTTCAACTGTGTTATCTGTTGACCCGCCATCGATAATAATATATTCGATGGGTTTATAGGTTTGTTGTAAAACGGATACAATGGTTTGTTCAATAAATGCACCTTGGTTAAACGAAGGCGTTATAATGGTTACCAATGGAGTATTAAGCCTGTTCATTCATGTGTGAGTATTTAGGGTTAAAACTATCGTGCCAATGGTGTAAAAAACCTTCTTGCTTATTGCGAATAATGGTAAAGTTCTGTAGATGAAAACGAGTCCACAGTTCCGTGTCTTCATCCCCCCAACTCGTATATTTTTCATTTAATCCACCAATTGTATTCCAATCGTGTTTTCGCAAAGCCAGCATTCCTTTGCTTCCATATAATTCCCATTCACCATTTTGTGGTGCTACAATTGCAGGTTTGTGTTTGTATACAAAAAAGTAAATAGGATACCAAATTCTTTTTGGTGCAGTATACGCATTGCACAATTGAACAATATTTTCAGGAACCGACATATCCGCATCGCATATAAATAAAAGTTCGGTTGAAGCTTGTTGAACAGCTTTGTTAAAACTTACCGCACGGCTAAATGGAATATGAGTTGAATGATATGTTAACTTTCCTTTCCAATGCATACGTATATGTTGCTCTAAGTTTGGTATGTCAGTTGAGCCACAATCAAATACCGAAAGTTCAATTAAATGATGGTATTTGGCTTTATTTAAACTAGCAATTAGGTTATTAACATAAAATTCTGAACGATTGTAGATGCCCGTACAAATAGTAATAGGTTGTAAGTTTTGTTGTTGTATATGTACTGCTTTGTACCATAGGTAAATAGCAATACCGTAGGTGTCATTTAGCAACGAAAGTGGATTGATTTTTCGTTGTGGCGATTTAAAAATATACCAAAGTGGATATTTCCAATTGTTTGGAACAAGTGATTTGATATGTTTGTATAAACTTGGCAACGTTATTAATGAAAGATACCCGCAAGATAGGAGTTATTCATATTACACTTTATAATTTCATTGCAAAGGTGGTATTTTTCATCTTTTTGTTTTTTGTAAGTTTTTATGCATCTCGTCATTTAACGGATCAACAATTTGGGATTGCCCAATATGTAACCTGGACCGTTAATTTTTCATGGTTAATTTTTAATTTTGGAGGAGCTTCCACGCTTCAACGGTATATTGCCTCTGCTTATATGCAACACCAAAAATCTGCTGTGCGTAAGTACTTGGTGTTTGGTATGTGTTCAGCTGTATTATCAATAGTTACTGGACTTTTGGCTTGGTTTGTATACAAGGCATATAATCCTTTGGTACAACAATTTCCAGGAACATTTTTGTTTTTAGTGTTCCATTTTGCAGTAAGTTATATGCAAGTGGTGGCCCAAAGTTTTTTTAAATACAAAGCCATTTTTTACATTAATATTATTTCAGCAATTGCTGGCGTATCGTTTTTGTTATTAACCATTGATGCCTACAAAGGAGCTGCCTATATCTGGATGTATTTGCTCATTAATATTATACAGTTTGTATGTTATGCAGTCATTCTTACACAATCCTATTATGCATTAACTGATACTGCAACTGAACAAATAGAAGAGCCCGTTTCCTATAAGGTACTCATTAAAACAGCAGCCTATTTTGGAGGGTCGGCTATATTAGCTGCTTTGTTGTGGCAGCGCCCTGAGTTATATTTGGTAAAACGATTTTTAGGTTTTGATAAAGTTGCAGTGTACTCTGTTGCATTAAATATTATTTCACTGATGCTCGAACCTTTAAAGATTTTATCGGGAGCAATGCTCTCTTATTTTGCTGGCATTAGCCATTTAAAAGATAAAGTAGAAGAGCAGTTTTTTACTTTTTTTAAACATTATACATGGTTGGCTATTTTTGTAGGTGTGTTTTTGTGGTTTGAAGCACATACGATAGTTACCTTTATTTATACTCAAACCTATGCTGAGTCTGCCCGTTTAGTTCAAATTATGCTACTAGGATTTATTCCAGGTGTTTGTACGTATTTAATTATGCATTTATTGGTAGGACTAAAACGTACAACTTACCTCATAACCCAAGATATTATCATTGCTGTTTTGTTTGTCATTGCTGCTGTTGTAGGACTGAGGTATGTCAGCCTTTTTTATATTTCAATAGCTAAAGCGGGTTTGTTTTTTATCTCGTTTGGTATGGCAGTATTGTATGTTATTTTTAGGCTTAAATTTAAGTTCCCAATCAAATCAATGCTAAAAAGCCTTTCACTTTCTATCCTGTTGTTTTGGCTGTTGGGTTTTATTCCAGGTAATACCATTTGGCATACACTAGAAAGATTGATGCTAGCTGCACTATTATATTCAGGCATCTCATTTAAAATTCAATTAATCGATTCGATAATTGTTGAAAAAGTAGGATTGGAGCTTAAAAAAATACTGAAGATAGTAGAGCGTTAAAACAAGGAATTTCGTTGGTGAGGCAATAATCCAAAATGCCTGTAAGCAGCTTCAGTAGCTTCTCGTCCTCTGGGTGTTCGGGTTAAATATCCTTCTTGAATTAAATAGGGTTCGTATACTTCTTCGATTGTACCACCTTCTTCACCAATGGCTGTTGCTATAGTTGTAATTCCCACAGGCCCACCTTTAAATTTATCGATAATGGTACGCAAAATCTTATTGTCCATTTCATCCAATCCTTGTGCATCTACATTTAACGCATTAAGGGCATATTTAGCAATATCGAGGGTAATGTTTCCATCGCCTTTTATTTGAGCAAAGTCACGAGTTCTGCGTAGTAGAGCATTTCCAATTCTTGGGGTTCCTCTGCTTCTACGGGCTATTTCGTGAGCAGCATCGGTTTCAATGGGCGAATTCATAATTGCAGCACTTCGGGTAATGATTTTCTCCATCAACACTTTATCATAATACTCTAACCTAGCATTAATGCCAAATCTTGCTCGCAACGGAGCTGTGAGTAATCCACTACGTGTTGTTGCTCCAATAAGTGTAAACGGGTTTATTTCTAATTGAATACTGCGTGCATTAGGACCAGAATCAATCATTAAATCGATTCGGTAATCTTCCATAGCCGAATATAAAAATTCTTCAACAACAGGGCTCAGTCGGTGTATTTCGTCAATAAACAAAACATCTCCTTTTTCAAGGTTTGTGAGCAAGCCAGCCAAGTCGCCTGGTTTTTCCAATACTGGACCCGATGTGGTTTTAATATTGGCACCCAACTCATTGGCAATAATATACGACAAGGTTGTTTTACCTAATCCCGGAGGGCCATGTAGCAATACATGATCTAATGCCTCATCGCGCAAGGCAGCGGCTTTAACAAACACGCGTAGGTTTTCAATAATTTTTTCTTGGCCTGTAAAATCACCAAATTCTTTTGGCCGCAATACTTTTTCAAACTCTTTTTCAGGGTTTGTTAAATTATCATCTTCAGGATCTATGTTTGGGTTTCGCACAGGGCGAATATAAGGAGCGAAGCACATATTCTACAAAAGAGTTTTACGCATAATTTTTAAGGTCTTAAATTACTCTAAGGCATTTGCTCAATCAATATATTCCATTCATTCCATTTATTTGTGACGAAAAATTTGTTTTCAGGAGAGGGAAGCAAGGCAAACTAAAATAGCATGTTAAACTAGGCAATATAAATTTACAATAAAGAGCAATAAATTGAATGGGTTTCACTTATTGACACAATTGAGCTTTCAAATTTAGAAGTTCAAAACTGTTTTATCGTTTGATGATTTTATCGTAGAAACCTCCAAATGTTACCGTTTTTACGCCTTCTTCTAAAAAGAAATCTCCAGGAAATCCTAATTCAATTTTACTAGCTTCCTGTAAACGGTTGAGGTGTGTTTGTTCTAAATTTATATTGAGGCAAGCTAAATTTTGTGCTACTTGGTCAACTTTTGTTGCACCTATAACAGGTATGCACTTAAATCCTTGTTGCATCGTCCATCGCAAAGCCACGTGTGCTGGTTCTACGTTTAATTCTTGAGCAATGTTTATTACTTCTTGTGTTATACGTGTACTGTTTGCATTGAGTCTTTTACTCGTGTCGGGCAAACGTCCTTTTTCCCCTTTTAAATATTTACCTGTTAGTGCTCCTCCTGCAAGTGGGGCCCATGGCGTAACGGTCATTCCAAAATGATTGGCCATAGGAATTAACTCACGTTCAGGTGTTCGTTGCAACAAACTGTACTCTACTTGTAAGGCTACAAATTGACTCCAACCCATCAGTTCGGCTAGTGTTTGCCCTTTGCTTATGACCCAAGCTGGTGTGTCACTAATAGCTATATAATTAACTTTTCCTTGACGAATTAAATCGTCTAATCCTCTCATCACTTCGTCAATGGGCGTGAGGTTGTCCCATATATGCAGGTATAATAAATCAATAAAGTCGGTGTTCAATCGTTTGAGGCTTTCCTCAACACTGCGTTTCATGTTTTTGCGGTTGTTACCACTCGCATTTACATTGGTCATATTATCATGAAGTGTATATTTAGTTGCTACCACAAAATGATCACGGTTAGAATGGATATATTCTCCTATAAATCGTTCGCTACTGCCTTCTGTATACCTGTTGGCAGTATCCAAAAAATTACCTCCAGCAGTAGCATAAGCTTCCAGTATGTTAAAACTAGTTTCTTTGTCGGCTCCCCAATTCCATTCAGTGCCCAATCCCATTGTTCCCAAGCAAAGTTCAGAAACTTTTAATCCTGATTTTCCTAATAAAGTATAGTTCATATCGATAATTTTTGATGCATGTTAAATTTAGTGTTAAAAACATAAGTGATCATTCAGCTGAAAAGTATGACCACATACATTTCAAATATAAAGTAATTAGATAATATGGGGATTAAAACAGTTTTGAAAAGGTATTGTTCGTTTTAGCTTCATGGTCTATTAGCCATTGTTTGCGTTGAACTCCCCAAGCATATCCTGTGAGTTTTCCATTACTTCCAATCACTCTGTGGCAAGGTACAATTATGGCTAATTTGTTTTTACCATTGGCGCTTCCTACTGCACGTGTTAAGTTTTCATCTCCTGCTTGTTTCGCTATTTCTGAATAGGTTTTTGTGTTACCATAAGGTATTTTTTTTACACTTTCCAAAACCTCCAACATAAATTCAGATCCTTCTTGTCGGGTTGGAAGGTCAAATTTTTTGAGTGATCCTGCAAAATAAGCGGATAGTTGATTTTCGCAAAGGGTGGTTAATTCGTTGCTTACCGACTGCTTTACTTGTTCATCAGA
This sequence comes from Bacteroidia bacterium, assembly GCA_044353855.1. Taxonomy (GTDB): domain Bacteria; phylum Bacteroidota; class Bacteroidia; order UKL13-3; family UKL13-3; genus UKL13-3. The sequence goes on along the minus strand of JBILBF010000002.1, from coordinate 111,663 downwards.
TTCAATGAAAACAACACGGTGAATATGTGTTTGTGTTGCCTGTATTTCTATGGTACCGATAGGCGAATGAACATAGCTTCGAAAAGGAAATACAATAATTTTAGGCATGGGTACAAAGCACTTAAAAAAAATTAACTAATGTTGATTATATTCAATATTTATTTCAAACTGCTTTTAAGCCTCATCGCAAATTTAACAACCTAATATTGGTTTAATTCCCTAAAAATGCCTAATTAGCGGCTTCATTCAGCTACACAATAAATGCATTCTGTTCCGCCTATTTGGTTAATTATTCCATTCATATCTTTATTGTTAATGATAGCAACTGGGCCTATTTTTTTTGAAAAAATTTGGCATCATTACTACAAACAAATCTCGGTTGCATTAGCAGTTTTAGTTGGCGGATATTATTTAGTTGTTCTGAAAGAGCCTTTAATTGTGGGTGAAACTTTTGCCGAGTATATATCCTTTATTAGTTTATTGTTTGCTTTGTTTGTGGCCTCTGGTGGCATTTATATTTTTGCTGATCTTGAGTCGAAAGTATGGGTGAATATTGGCTTTTTATTGATAGGTGCTGTACTCAGTAATTTAATTGGAACAACTGGTGCATCGGTATTGCTTATTCGCCCATTTATGCGCATCAACAGGTATCGTTTGCAACCGTATCATATTGTATTTTTCATCTTTTTTATTTCCAACTTAGGAGGTTTGTTAACGCCCATTGGTGACCCTCCATTGTTTATGGGTTTTTTAAAAGGAGTGCCATTCTTTTGGACGCTTCAATATTTAGTGATAGAATGGTTAGTTGCATTGATTTTATTAAGCACGGTGTTTTATGTTTTTGAAAAACGCAATTCCCGCCTTGATGAAGTAGATAATTCGAAACTTTATACCAATCATATTTTGATTGACGGGAAACGAAATTTTATTTGGCTTGCTTTAATTATTATAACGGTGTTTCTCGATCCTAATACCATTGAAGGATTTCCATCCATTGATATTCACGGCAAAAAAATATCTTATATCCGAGAAATAGTACAACTTGGATTAGCTGTTGCTTGTTATCGTTTTGCTAGTAAAAAGGCCTTAAGCAATAACAAGTTTAATTTTGAACCTATCAAAGAAGTTGCCTTTTTATTCGTGGGTATATTTCTGACCATGATTCCTGCATTGCAATTATTATCAGCAATAGGAGGTGAAGGATTGCAATTATCTGAATCCTTTATGTATTGGGGCTCCGGAGTTTTTTCAAGCGTATTGGATAATGCACCTACCTATGTTAATTTTTTTACGTTAACCTTAACCATGTTTGGTTTTGATGCGCAAAGTATTGACAGTGTTCATGCTTTTTTAGCCAGTCCACATGCACACCATTTAATGGCTGTTTCTACAGGGTCTGTATTTTTTGGCGCCATGACGTATATTGGTAATGGGCCCAATTTTATGGTTAAGGCTATAGCCGAACAATCAGGAGTAAAAATGCCTAGCTTTTTTGAATATATATTCAAATACAGCATTCCCATTTTATTGCCCATACTCACTCTTATTTGGTTGCTTTTTTATGTATAAATAGTTCAACTATATAAATTTCCACACGAACGAAAAGTTTGCGAGAGCACCAGGTGACATTCGCGTTAACGGGGAACGAGACGTTCGCGTGAACGGTGTAATCTGAGAAAAAACTAACTACCTAACTAAATTAAAAAGACTATTACATTGCTGTAACAGGCTTTTTTTATGGTTGTAATAATAATTGCCTTATGAACTACAAGTTATACAACCTTCTTCCATGCTACAGGATGGCGCATTAAATTCGGTTGTGATATCGTCTACATTATTTCCAGCGGTTGTATTGCTATTGGTGGTGATAATTGTATTGATACTAATTGTAGATGCCGAAGTATTCTGTACTTCTGTATGCGGAATCATAGGAGTCATTTCTTCGCTACCTTGTTTTTCAATCGTAAACTGAATGGCTTGGGTTGCTGCTTGTGTACGTAAATAATACATACCTGTTTTTAAACCTTTTTTCCAAGCATGAAAATGCATTGATGTTAATTTAGAAACAGAAGGCGTATCCACAAATAAATTCAACGATTGTGATTGGCAAATGTAAGCACCTCTATCGGCTGCCATATCAATTAAGTTGCGTTGTTTAATTTCCCATACCGTTTTGTACAATTCTTTTAAATCAGCAGGTATACCATCAATATTTTGAATAGAACCATTGGCTGCAATAATTCTATTTTTCATATCATTATTCCACAAGCCTAAGTTTACCAAGTCTTTTAATAAGTGTTTGTTTACAATCACAAACTCTCCACTCAATACACGTCTGGTATAAATATTAGAAGTATATGGTTCAAAACATTCGTTGTTACCCAAAATTTGAGAGGTGCTTGCAGTTGGCATAGGTGCAACTAACAAAGAGTTGCGCACACCTGTTGCTATTACTTCACTGCGCAACGTATTCCAATCCCATCTGTCTGTTGGTTCAGCATTCCACATATCAAATTGGAAAATCCCTTTTGATAACGGTGAACCTGCAAAGGATGCGTAAGCTCCTTCTTTTTTGGCAAGGTCTTTACTCGCTGTCATGGCAGCAAAGTAGATGGTTTCAAAAATATTTTTATTCAACATTTTAGCCAAGTCGCTTTCAAATGGCAAACGCAATAAAATAAACACATCCGCTAATCCTTGTACACCTAACCCAATTGGGCGGTGGCGTAAGTTTGAATTTTCAGCTTCAATTACTGGGTAATAATTGTTATCAATAATTTTATTTAAGTTCAACGTTACTTCATACGTAACATCATATAATTTTTGGTGGTCAAATTTACCATCAATCACAAAACGTGGCAATGCAAGCGATGCTAAGTTACACACAGCAACTTCATCCGGGTTGGTGTATTCCATAATTTCGGTACACAAGTTACTGCTTTTAATGGTTCCCAAGTTTTGCTGATTGCTCTTGCGGTTAGCAGCATCTTTATACAACATATAAGGAGTGCCTGTTTCGGTTTGTGATTCTAAAATAGCAAACCACAACTCTTGTGCTTTAATTGTTTTGCGGGCACGACCTTCTTTTTCGTATTTGGTATACAGCGCTTCAAATTCTTCACCCCAGCAGTCGCTTAAGCCTGGTGCTTCATTCGGGCAAAATAAACTCCACTCGCCATCTGCTTCTACACGTGCCATAAACAAATCGCAAATCCACAATGCATAAAACAAATCGCGGGCACGCATTTCTTCTTTACCGTGGTTTTTGCGCAAGTCTAAAAAGGCAAACACATCTGCATGCCATGGCTCTAAGTAAATAGCAAATGCTCCTTTGCGTTTTCCTCCACCTTGATCTACATAACGAGCCGTATCATTAAATACGCGTAACATAGGCACGATACCATTACTGGTTCCGTTGGTGCCACCAATATACGAACCTGTTGCACGAACATTGTGAATAGCCAACCCAATTCCTCCAGCACTTTGCGATATTTTAGCAGTTTGTTTTAACGTATCATAAATACCTTCAATACTATCATCCTTCATGGTTAACAAAAAGCATGACGACATTTGAGGCTTAGGTGTTCCTGCATTAAAAAGGGTAGGAGTAGCGTGTGTAAACCAGCGCTCACTCATCAAATGGTATGTTTTGATAGCCGCTTCAATATCATTTTTATGAATACCAATGGCCACACGCATGTACATATGTTGTGGGCGTTCTGCTATTTTACCTTCCAGGCGCAGCAAGTATGATTTTTCGATTGTTTTAAAACCGAAATAATCAAACCCAAAATCTCTATCGTAGATGATGGTACTGTCCAACAATTCAGCATTGGCTTCAATGGCTTGCCATACATCATCTGCTAGCAAAGGTGATTTTTTACCACTTCCACTATCTTCATAGTTGTATAAAGCACGCATCGTTTCCGAAAACGATTTTAACGTGTTTTTATGCAAATTGCTAATGGCAATGCGGGATGCAAGCAATGCATAATCTGGATGTTTGGTGGCTAATGATGCTGCAGTTTCAGCAGCAAGATTATCCAGTTCAGTAGTTGGAACTCCATCAAAAATTCCTTCAATTACTTTTTTAGCAACATCAATTGGATTTACCAATGGACTTAAGCTGTATGAAAGTTTTTCGATACGAGCAGTTACTTTATCGAATTTGATGCTTTCTTTTTTTCCGTTTCTCTTAATTACAAACATGTAGTAGGCTATTTAATATGGTTATTTCTGTTATTAAAAATCGTCTTCCAATGAAAACGTTTGTGATTCTTTGTTTCCGCTCATCACACCAGCTTTTTGGTAATCACCAACACGTTTTTCAAAAAAGTTGGTTTTGCCTTGTAGCGAAATCATTTCCATAAAATCAAATGGATTGGTTACATTGTATAGTTTAGCATACCCTAATTCGGCTAACCATCTATCAGCAACAAACTCTATATACTGTTGCATCAATTTTGCATTCATCCCAATTAAATCAACAGGTAATGCTTCGGTTACAAATTCTTTTTCGATGGCAACCGCATCACTGATGATACCATGCACTTGCTCTTGGCTAAGCTTGGTTTGCAACATGCCATACAATAAGCAAGCAAATTCGCAATGCAATCCTTCGTCACGGCTTATAAGTTCGTTGCTAAAAGTAAGGCCTGGCATTAAGCCACGTTTTTTAAGCCAAAAAATCGAGCAAAAACTTCCACTAAAAAATATGCCTTCAATGGCAGCAAAAGCAACCAATCGTTCAGCAAATGTTCCATTTTGGATCCAACGCAATGCCCACTCAGCTTTACGTTTTACGGCAGGTACAGTTTCTATTGCATGAAATAAATGATTCTTTTGAGTATTGTCTTTAATATACGTATCAATAAGCAATGCATAGGTTTCCGAATGGATATTTTCCATCATAATTTGGAAGCCATAAAAGCAACGTGCTTCAGGTAATTGCACTTCGCTCATAAAGTTTACAGCAAGGTTTTCATTTACGATTCCATCACTTGCCGCAAAAAAAGCAAGTATATGAGATATAAAATGACGTTCGCCATCATTTAAGTTTGCCCAATCTTTTAAGTCGTCACTTAAATCTATTTCTTCTGCTGTCCAAAAGCATGCTTCATGCATCTTATACTTCTCCCATATTTTTGGATAATTAATAGGAAGTATAACAAAGCGATCTTTGTTTTCTCGAAGTAAAAGTTCTGTTGAGTCTTGCATCTTTTTTGTTATCTGTGTTTAGTTACTATTTTGGTACTGCTATGTTTATGTAATTGATAGATTAAATAGTTTTGTTAACAATACTTTTTTTGGGTTTTTTACGTCAAAATCAAAAACAGTGTTGTGGCTATTTGTTCCATTATTTTTTTTCTACTGTAGAACCTGAACAATAATACGAAAGAGGAAGCTTGCTATGAATTGAAAGTAATTCACAGTGTCTGTGAATAAAGTGTAAAACCGTTGCTAAAAAAGGGCGCGAGGGGTTAAGGAATTGTTATGCACTGACACATGTTGATTTTGGGGAAAAAATATTTTGTGTTTTCAATTTTCTATTTACTTAGTCTTATCAATGGTTTATTGAGGTTTTGTGGTTATATCCAAATGGGTTCTTAGTTTGTTTACATTGAATATATTGTAGGGTGCGTCTACTTTTAAAAACAATGCCCAGCTTTAAAGGCCGGGCATCATTGTCAATCATATAAAATACCTTTATTCTTCAATTGCCTCAACTTCACTTTCAGTGTTGCTTAATTTACCTTTTGCAAAATTTTTGGCAAAATCCATAAATACTTTGTATGCTGGCGTAAAGGAAAATCGTTTATCACTGTTACTTCTGTCAATTATATTTCTTCTGTTAAGCGTGCCCAAAAACTGTCTTCTGCTTTCACTGTTTTTAAGTTGATTGTTATTTTGAATCAAATCAATATAAGAAGAGTTGTCGAATAGTTGATCGATGTAATCAAACTCAAATTCGGCATATTGTATTTCTTCTAAAAAGTTTTTGCCTTCTTTATCTAACTCATAACACAACAAGCCAATAAAAATACAGATGTCTCTGCTTAACATTTCCATCGTTTCTTCGCTTATCAAATAAGCATAATCCGATTTGATATCGAGGTAAAAATCAAACGTTTCTTTAAAAAATTTACCATAAAAATCAGTACTATTTTTTAACTCAATAAATTTAGCATCGGTAGCTAAAATAAATTTGCCATCCAATAAATCGCTAACAATCTCTTTGTGATATCTAGGAAAGTCCATGTCTTTTAATTTTTATTTTTGGTACGCGTAAATTCATATCAGATGTTTTGATGACTTGTTTTTCAGCTTTGGGGTCAAATTCCAATTCAATAGAGTCTTCAAATAATAGGGTAGAAAGGGAGAAGAATTTTTCAGTTTCAATCTCCGGATATTCGTTTTTTAAGGTTGTTCCAGCCCATTCAAAAAAGTTTTTGATGGGTAGTTCTTGAGTAAGTTTTGTCATGTAAAAATCTTTGTTAAAAATCCACTTATCACTTAAACTCATATCTGGTTCATTAAGATAAATTTCTACATTAGTGGTGTATTCATTTACATATTCCAAAGCATTAAAATACATACTGTTGTTAAAAGCATATGCTCTGAGTGATTTGGGTATAAAGGGCACTTCCGATTTGTTTGGATTTTTCATAAACTCAATCCAGCCAGTTAGTATCAGTGATTCGCTGCGTATTCTTTCAATCAAAGGCAATAATTCATTCGTTAATATTTTTGATTGTCTTAATAAGTCATCATTAGTCTGCACCAAAAAAGTATACAGTTTTTCAAATTGTTGTCTGGCCAATTCATCATCAAAATTCAAACGCCTAACGTTGATGTATTGCGAAATATCAAATAGTCTATTGGTTATGGATTGCATATTGCTTACATCCAAAATGGTATTAAGTGGTGTAATGTAATAATCAATCCAAAAACTTGCTTTACGCACTTTCTCTCTGTAGTCTATCTTATCAACATTGGATTTTAGTTCTTTTGTTTCGCTAATTAGCCGTATCGTATTTTTTTCTACAGCCTCAGTAAAATCACGAACTTCAGCATTTAAATCAGTGATTCGTTGCAATAAAATATTTCTATCTTTATGTATACCCTCTTTTATCTTTTTGAACAACGCAGTGATGGAGTGTTCATATTTTTCAATCGTTTCAGGAAGTAAGGGTTTAAATTCACTAAGGATAAATTCCAGTAGTTTAAAGTATACAGGCCTTATTTCATAATCATTGGCTACCTTTTTAAAAAATTTATACTCAATCAATTTTTGAAGGATATCGTGTTCGTGCTCAGCTATGATACTATTTAGTTCTTCAGTTCTGATTATTCCTTCTTTTTGTTGTATATCAAATAACTCTTTGATGATATCAAAGTAAGTAGAGAGGAAATTTAAAATGGTACGTGGTTCTGTTCTCATGCCGTATTTAAATTTCTAGTTTTAAACTTTTATCTAATACTTCACCGTATGCTGCATTGTTTTTTTCGTTAATATTTATTTTGCCTGCATTGCGGAAAATGAAATAGTATTTACCAAAGCCAGGAACTGCATCGGGTGCTGCAAATATTGGAATGAAAAAATGTTCTTTACAAAAGCGAACCAATTCTGGTCTGTTTTGCTTATCAATGGTGGCAACTTCATCAATAAATAAAGCTATTCTGTTTTCATGGTCAGCTAGTGCCAATCGATTAATAATGTTCATCACAATGACTAATCGTATCATTTTATCAGTACCATCACTTTCAATTTGCTGGCCCAAATCCACTTGTTTGGTATTTCCTTTTCTACTTAGATGAAGTGTAATATCAAACAAATCATCAAACTCTATTTTCTGTCCACTTTCCAAATAATGGTCGAGTACTTTTAAGTTTTCGCTATTGTCAAACTCAAACATTAACTGACCACTAATTTGCTGTATTTGCGATATTTTACGAACTTCTTCAACCAATCGTTTGTTGTCTATTAATTCAATAGTTAGGGCTTCAATATCCGAAATACGAGTTTGTGATAGTTTGGTGTTAAACTTATTATTGATAAACTCTTTGAACTCTTCGTAGCGTTTAAGTAGCGTATATGCTGGGGTTGCAAATTGAGCAGAAATACTTTCTAATAAAGATTGTACGCTGCGTTCTTTGTCTTCAACCAAGGCAACTTCTTCTTCTACATATTTGATAAAATCTTGTTCATCGGCAAACGTGCTTTGCAATTTTTCGCGCAACTTCTCAAATAAATGGTCTTTATTGGTTTTAATGGTAAACCGATCTTGCCAGTTGAGCTTAATTTTATTAAACAATTGATCCAAAGGTTCGCTGCTTTCATATTCCTCGGCAACCAATCCAAGTTCATCAATTTCGCGTTTCATTTCAATGAGCTTGTTGATGCGTTCTTGGCGTTTTTGTTTATCATCCAACAAATCACGCAACTCATTGCTTTTGCGTGCTATGGTTTTTGCTATTTGTTTTTGCTCTGTTTCAAATTTTTCTTTTTGAACCATCAACTCATTCACATCAGCTTTTAACTTGTCTAATGCTTTTACCATATTAGGCTTAGCCTTAATACGGTTGAGTTTCATTTTTACCGTTTCAATATTAGCCTCAAGCGCTCTTAGTTCTTGCCCCGATTTTTCTAAATCCTTTACTACTTTTAACAGCGCTTCAAGTTGGTTTTTTTCTTCTTTTAATGCGGTTAATTCAGCCTTTAGTTCATCTACGTTTTTAAAATCTTTGATAACAATATTTTTAGACAAATCAATTTGGCCATCAAAAATGGCAAGCGTTTGGCTAATTTTATGAATCTGTTTCATTACCTGATCACCCGGTAAACTGCTCACTTGTTCACTTAAAATGGAGTTCAATAATTTGCGGTTTTCAACTGAACCCGAAATTTTATTGATCAACAAATTACTGTAGTTTTTTACTTGCATTTCTGCTCGTGCAACTTGACTTGATATAACCTCAATCTTTTGTTCTATTTGAGGGCTATTCAGTTTTTGCAATTCAGCCATTGTGATTCGGCTTTCAATTTCTTTACGTTGTTGGTCGAAGTTGGCAAGTTGATTGGTTAAAATATTGATGGGTTCATAAGCATCTATTTCTTTTAACTCGTGTTCTTTTTCTGAAAAGTATTGAGATTTAGCATTGATCTCTGCTTCTTTTCCTCCAATTTTTCTGTCTAATTCAGCTTTTTGAGGGATGAGCTCTTCGTTCATTTCGGTATTTAACCGTCCAATGGCTTTATCTTTATCATGGAATTGAACTTGTAAATCGGGAAGTGCATGGTTATAATTTTTGTTAAAACCATAATACAATTCACTTAATATTCGTGCTTTTGCATTGTATTGACTTACCAATTCTCGAAATTCATCAAACTCATTCTTCACCGATTTTAAGTTACGGATTTCATTGTTCACCCGTTTTAAATCTAGAATGTCTTTTTTGTTTTTTTGTGAAAAATTAAGTGTTTCATTTTCGCGGTTATCTGCAATAATGAGCGCTTCTTTCAGGTTTTTGTTGGTAATCAATTTGGTATTAATAAGGTAACGGTAAATACGCGAAAAATTATTACTGATACCTTCACTGCGCACACTATCATCAAGCCAAACCACCGCATTATTGCGTTTGCCTCGTTGGTACACAAATTGAAAAACTTCACGCTTATCCTTAAACTGCTCAAGGGCCAATCCAGCACCCGCAATTTTTTCTTTTACTTCTTCAAACTTGAGCAACCGTTTATCTTCATCTACAAAATAATCTTCTTTGTATTCACTGTCAAATTTGAAATACTCCAAATTACTTTCATTATCACGTTTTACAATAATGGAATAGTATGATTTTTTAAATACTTCAAATACGATAAAACTTTGATTGGCATTGGGAAAATAATGGTGTATGGTTTCTTTATCGCCTTTGCGGTTACCACTAAAACTCATTTTTTGACCATCAATTATAAACAAGAAATTGAGTGCGTAAATGAGTGTGCTTTTTCCTATATTATTAGGACCAACTAGCTGTAATGAGTCACAATCATCTAGCCGAAGTTCAGCCTTTCCATAAACTTTTGAATTGAGTACAATTAATCTAGTGAGCATTTGTGTTACTGTTTAAAGTAGCAAAATAACCAAGGCTTATCAGCAGTTATCTACCTTTTTTGCACACTTTTTAATGCCTTTTGCAGTTTACAGTTTGTTGTTTGGAGTTCAATGTATTAGGTTTTAAAAATTACTACACAGTAGTAAAAATTAAGAAATAATAACTGGCACAAAGCGAATGCTCCGATTGAATTTAAAATATCTACATGCTTTCGTTTGGATAATTACCTTACTTTCGTGCCATGTGTGAACGCTTCAATCAAGAATTAAAATTAACCCCTACTATTCAGTTTATAAAGCCCAAGTCGTTAGATATGAGTGCTCCCAAACGTATTGTGAATGTAAAAGGAAGTGCACATATTATTCAGGGTGTCATTCCCGAATTGATGGAAATGCCTTTTGGTTTTCATAAACGTACCAATGCAGGCGAGCGTTTTATGTACAATGCTCGTGCTGAAGGTATTTTTAATAAAGAAAACAAAGCAGGATATTCGGGAGAGTTAGGTATTCATCAAAATGGTTGGGCTATGGAAGCTTTTTATAGCTACCGTGCCGTAATTCCTGTTACTTCATTTGTTGAAGGACCTGAGAAAAAACGATTAAAGAAACCTTTTGATGTTTCATTAAAAGGCGTTCAGCAATTTTACCTTGCAGCTATTGTTGATACAGATGTTAAAACGGGAAAGTCTGGATTTTGTGTTGTAACGTGTTGGCCAAATGAGTTAATGGTGAATGAGATTGGATACCAACGTATGCCTGTTATTTTAAAAGAAGAAGATATACAACAATGGCTTAACCCAGATATGGATATTGAATCCCTTTTGCCAATGCTAAAGCCTTATGCTTCCGAATTGATGGAGACACATGCTCTATTTGCTATATAAACGTTGTAATTAAATAGTTTAGCTATTTGATAAGTTTTGTAATGGTTAGTATTATTCCAATCAATGCTGCAAAAGCTATAATAGAGTATGGGTTTGCAAAGTTTATTGTCCAACCTAGGTTTTTATTTCGTTTGGGTGGAAAAATGCGCTTATCTTTCGGGTTATAATAAAATATTCCCCATTTATAGCATTCAGGGTCATTATCGTTTTTGTCTATCATATAACAAATATATGAAAGCCGTTTAATTAAATAGGAGTAGTTAAAATTGAAAAATGATACCAATATTGATACCAAATTTTCGTGCATTTGTATTGTTTAAATAATTGAGACGGTGAACGGCTCCGAGCGTCATGAAACGGAATAAATTTTCGATACCATAACCAACTTCAATATAGGGTTCATTTTTAAATTCATATACCGGAGAGAATGCTCTTCCTTGAGCATCAATTGGCGAAAATAAATCTTTGTTTGCTTTAGATACACTGCCATATGCACCTTTTACTAATCCATAGTTACGTAATTTCCATTTGCTAATACCTGGTATACTGTTAAAAAATAACCCTTCAAAATGCTGTATATACCTAAATGAATAATACTCGTCTGAAGCAAATTCATATAAATTCATCAAGCCGAAATTTAAATCTGAATAAAAGGCTGTTGAACTGCCTCTGGGAATTTCAAGTAATGGGTAAGGTAATGTTCCAAGAACTTTTCCTAGGGTTAGGCTCAAATCAGCAGTTCCAAAAATACCTGTATTTAAATGATGTTGAATATTAACTTGAAATTTTTGGTAATCAAATTCCCCATTTAACACACCTTTCATTCCTTTGCTATATAAAAAAGTGATGGCAGGTATTCGAGATTGTTTCATTCGAATACGATCAATTCCCCTTTCGATCATTACTTCCTTGTAGGCAAAACGTGCTTCAATGGTTGCTGCTGTATACGTAAAACTACTGCTTATATTATCAGGTGTTGATGGTAAGTCTGGGTTATACTTATAGGCAAATACAAAGCTACCAACAGCTTCATAAAAAGTGTTTTGGAATGTCGTTCGTACTGTCCAGTTTCTTGTAGGTTGTATGGTGAAAAACAATCTGTAATCTACCGTTTTATTTAACCGTGCACTACTGGATAAAAAACTAAGGGTTGTAAAAGCATTGCTTGGGGGGGGATTGTGAAGTTGCATTGAACTGGCATCGGATATTCCCATAATTTCATAATCGTTTTTATGACTAGCCCCTATAATTGTCCAGTATTTATGGCTAAGTAAACGGTTTACTCCCATGCCATATTTAAACTTATCATCACCAAAACCATAAGCTAAGTACCCATTTAAGTACCATTTTCGAGAAAATGAATTATTGGTTTTAAATCCCAATCGAACACGCCAATGTTCTACTTCATTGTAACCAACTAAAAATATATTTGGACCAATATCTATTTTGTTGGCCACAAAATATCCTTCAGCTAAAATTTGAATAATATCTAAATACGTTTTAACTACGGGTACATTTTTGACAGAGTCAATCATGCTAATCATTTGTTTTTCGGTAACCGAAAATGGCTCGGTTCTCACTGAGTCCCAATAAGCAGAATCTCTATTCAGCATATTTTCGTCTCGTTCAACTAAAATATCGTAAAATGAAGGTGGGTGATCTTGGTTTACTGAAAAATTTGAATTGGAACGGTACATCTTAGCAATAAAACTACTTGCATTTTCAGTAACCTTAGCAATATCAATAATTGCTCGGGTTTTGGAGGGTATCCAAAATCCTGAATCTGTTGGTACGAGTTCTTGTTGGATTTTTAAACGGTCTAAAAAGTTAATATTTGCTGAAGAAGATATTTCAACATCCACTCGTTTGAGTGCAAAGGAAGAATCGGCAATCCACATTGTTCCCAAAAAACCTAAGTCCTCTTCTCTTCTTAAATTCAATTTGATTTTATAACATTTAAGTCCGTCTATTTCTACTGAATCGGTAAGTGTATAGATGTAATAATTACTACCACCATCAGCAATGGGTGATAAAAAATCTTTATATAAAAAACGTATCCAATTTTGGTTAAAGTTAAACTCTAACGAATTAGCTCCTAACATATCAACCATAAAATTCCCTTGTTCGGCTAAAAAGCCATTGATATCACTTGCCTTCACTATTTCTTTACTAAGCGGAGGTGAATTGCTCTGATAATAGCGTGAATAGGCCTCACTTATAAATATGGGTAAGATGTATTTCCCTTCTTCGTTTTGTATTTGATTGGCTGTATCAAACAATGTTTTTAAGGGTTTAAAGACAGTGCTATTTTTTAGTTTTTCGGATATGTTATTCATCGACATATCAACTTTTGAATAGGAGTCATACTCAAAATTCTTAGCTGCATTCTGACTGATTTTTGATTTGTTTTCTGCTGCTTTTCTAACGATACGCAAAGCTGGGTTTACTCCAGCCACAATAACTACATCTTGAAAAACTTTAGAATCGGGAACAAGTTCAATGTTTAGCATTTGGGTTTTGCCCGTTTGAACTTTTCGGGTAAGCGTTTTATAGCCAATATAACTAAATACAATACTATCAATCTGACTGGAAGTTTTGAGGGTAAAATTTCCTTCAAAGTCACTGCTTGTACCTTTTTGTGTACCTTTAAAATAAATACTTACAAAAGGGAGTGATTCAGGTTTTCCTTTTTCTGTAACACGTCCCTTAATAACTGTTTCCTGCTGGGCAATTGCAGTAAAAGCTAAAAATATGCTAATGATTAAACATCTAGATCGAAGACTGAGCACTTTGGTTTTAATAGATTTAAATATAAACGTGTTGATTTGGTGTAAACACAAGTTACCAAATAATGTTGTAAGTAACATTTTTAAATATTTATATCAAAAAATAATCGGTTAACGGGTTATTTTTGCGCTATGAGATTTGAAAAACACATATTTATTTGTACCAATCAAAAAGCTGAAGGTAAAAGCTGCTTTGGCGAAACACGAGGAATGGAATTGGTTGAAAAGTTTAGAGAAGTACTAGCAGAAAATGGACTTAAAGGTAAAGTAAGAGCTCAGCGTTCGGGTTGTTTAGACGCTTGTTCCAAGGGGCCTACATTGGTTCTCTATCCTGATGGTACTTATTATGGGAATGTAACTCCATTGGATGTTGAAAGGATTGTAAAAGAGCATATTATAGGGGGGGCTATCGTTTCTGAATTGGAATTGAAATTCTAATCATTGAGTTTTTTTTGCTTTGGGTTCTGATGTAATCATGAATGCTTTATGGTACAATAAAACTATACCTCTTCTTTATAATAAATTTTATAAAACTTCCTGCCATCTGAATCTTCGCCTTTTTCGATCAACTCTCTATTTCCATGAATATAGATGTGAAAATTTTTATCTAGTTTCAAAACACTTTTAAACACCTTTGCTTGTTTTTTTACTGCCGATGTTGAAATGTCAAAGTTGCCACTCAGATCCAAATCCGCATTTTGGCTCATCTCTTGTTTAAATTTAGTAAAAGAGTTTATAACCATCTCATCTCCAAATATCGATTGCGTAAATTCTTGCTCGTTGAAACGGTCATTTTCTTTAAAATACGTAACCGACTTGTTAAGCAAATCAATTTGGTCGGCTTTATTTACCTCAAATTCTTGGTCAAGTTGTGTGGTTACAAATGCTTTTGTTACGGATAAAAAATTATGGGTAAAGTGATAACTATCAGCGCAGGCACTAATGTTTAGAAAGTCATCTTTCCAATACTGAGCATCGGCACCTCGAGCAGTTTTATCAATACTGCATACTTTGAAGCCTCTTTCTTTTTGAAGGTTAAATATCAAACAACCTTTATCCATATGTTCAATATTAATACCTCTTTCAAATCCAAGTGTATAGGTTTTTTCAGTACGCTCACTCAATATAAATGAATCTTTTTGTTCCGACTTAAATATGCCTATTGCATCAGTTATGGTTCCATCAACAAGGCAATGGTTAATATAGGCTACATATAAATCACCCGCTTTAATGTTTGGATGCATGGTAGCCTCATATAAGTGTTTTGCAATATTGATGGAGTTAATATGAAAGGAATTTAGGTGAGTAAATATTTCGCTTGCAAACTGAAATACAGGGTTGAGTTCTGCATTATTTGTACTGGACGTAAACTCGAAAAATATAGGTGTTTGAAAGGGTTTGAGAAAATACAGATTTAAAGCCTCTAGTAAGTCTTCGTTATCAATTATAAGAGATTCTGAAGTTGCATAAAGTTGTTCGCCATTATTTTTATTCCCAACTTCATGCACAGATAATTGCGAAATGTTACAGGTTGTAAAGTCAATCATAAGCTACGCAAGATAGCAGAAATTATGAGCTGTTAAAGTGTATTTGAATCTGAAAATAAAAACGCAGCTGCATTTTTTTTAATATCGGTAGCCGTTTGATGTAATTCTGTCAAAAAATCATTGCTTATCAAGTTGTTCTCTTTCAATGGAATTTGAATAGCTAACTCATTTGTACTATTTATACCTGCAATTTTTTCGTAACTTTCTTTTATCACATACCAAATGGATCGCAATTGTTTAAGTTGTTCTATTGATAAATGTTCATTTGATTCCAATTGATAGGATAATGTAGCCATATAGGATGACAATTGGTAATTTAATATACTAAAACGATACAATAAATCGGCCTGTTTTTGTTTGCTTTTAGGCTCAGAAAGCATATGTTGAAATGCTGTTGTAAGTTGAGCTGTTTTTACATAAATATCTCTGCGGGCAAGTCGATAATCTGATTGCGACTTATCATTGATGTTGCTTCTTTCAAGTATTTTTGTAAAATATTGAGTGTTCGCATATAACATTTCAACCACCGCATTTTTAAGTTGATTGGATTCCCAGGTTGGAAATATAAAATAGCTAGCTGCAAAAGCTGCTCCTGCTCCAATAAGGGTGTCGATTATACGTTCCCATGCTACAACTGCTTCGTTGTAATGTGTGGTGAAGCTAAATACAATTAAAATGTAAGGAGTCATGAACAAAACACCCAATACATATCGTATACGAATAAAACTATACGTGAGCAGCATAAATAATCCTAAAAAAATAAAACGAGCAGTAACTGTTGGAAAATAATTGAGCACTACAAGTCCAATTAGTCCACCAGCAATTGTTCCTGATACGCGCTCTATGTTCCGTTGTTTGGTTAAGCTAAATCCAGGTTTTAAAATCACTATAATAGTAAGCAAAATCCAATAACTATGAGGCCCTTCAGAAACCGTTTGTGTAAAAATAAAGGCAAGTAAGCATACAATTGAAACCCTAGCTGCATGTCTAAAGTGATTGGAGGTTGGAGTAATATTTGCCTTAAATAAGTTCCAATCTATTAATTGATGTGGAGCAAATTGACGGAGATTTTTACTTCTATAAACGGATAGCTTAATCGGATTTGAAGCATATTCGTACATCCGATGGATGCGTGAAGCTATATTTTTGATATTAATCAGAATTTTTTTCAGGGCCAATACATTGTATCCTGAGTGTTCTAATTCATCCATTTTAGTTTTTAATACCGCAATGTTTGTTTTAAAGTTATGGATTGGTGTTACTTCTGAATGGTTATGAAGTCCTTCGCCAATATGTTCAAGTTCCTCTGCTAATTGGATAATGATTTGATGAAAGACTGAAAGAATAGCCAATCCCTTGTATTGTGTTTTTAACGTTAAATACCGATTATGAGTTGCATTGGTTTTTTCATACAAATCAACTAAATCGATGAAGGTAAGCAACAATTTACGACCAGTTGGTGAGGTGTCGCGCAATAGTTTACGCGTTCTAAACAAAATATCTCTAACGGTCTCTTGGTGTTGGCTAACAACTACTTGTTGGTCTAATAACAGTTCATATGTTTTATCAATTTCTTTTTCTTCGTTATAAAATTCAGCTTTGATTCGAATAAACATAGCTACTTCTAATACACACTCCCCTAATGCTTGTTCAGCAGGTCTATAAGGCAATAATTTTTGGGTGCTTATACTTAATATAAAATACCATAAACCTCCGGCTAAAATATATCCTGCGTATACCACAGTTTGTTGCCAACTTTGTATTGAGTCAATTCCCAGTATGAGCACAATTAAAACAGAAGAACCAATAGCAGCAGCTCTAGCACCAAATACATTTAACATTGATAATACAAAACAACTTACTGCTATTAATATTGCTGTTGCCCATACATATGGTACTAGTAAACCTATACTTAAAGCCATCACAAAAATAGAAACAGCAGTAATAAGCATAGCATTTCTTCTATGATATGCTGGACCAGGGTTATCGGGTATGCTCACACATAATGCACCAAGCGATAGTGCTATACCTATTTCAATATTGTTTGTTTGAAAAAATAGGAGTGAAGGTAATAAAACGCCTAGGGTTACTCTAAATCCATTTCCAAAATATTGACTATATAAAAACTGTTTAAGCCTTTTGGATGATGTGTGGATGGAGTGTGGCATGCTTGTGTAGCTTAATCACTTTCAAAAATAAGCTAGTTTTATCCATTATAGATAAGTTTAGAGCAAAAAAAAACAGACCCTAGGTCTGTTTTTTTGTTTTCAACAAAATGGTAATAATATAAAATTATATAACACTTACGTTAACTGCATTCATACCACGTGGGCCGCTTTGCGTTTCGTAACTTACTTTGTCGTTTTCGCGGATTTCACTTTTTAAACCTGACACGTGTACGAAAATATCTTTTTCGTTACTGTCGTTTGGAGTGATAAATCCGAAGCCTTTCGTTTCGTTGAAAAACTTTACTGTTCCTTCTTGCATTGTATTATTTATTAAATGAGGCTGCAAGGTAAGTGTAATTCGCAGATAAACAATAGATTTGTTGAAAGAAAAAGGATTGATGATAAAAATCAGCGTTCCTAAATACTATTTTATATGAACCAAACACAAAGAGATATCCAATTTATGGAGCTTCGTCCAGACATTGTAATTGATGAAAATAGAGCGAGTTTAGATCAAGAGACTTTTCAAAATGAAGCGTTACGGCCCATTTTAAAATTACAAAATAATATCATACTTCATTTTTTTAGCTTAAAAATAGCTGAGGTTTCGAGTCCCACTGATCCCAAAGAAAAATTATTGTTTATAGAAAACACCATTCGCAAAGATGCTGTATTACGCAACCAACTAATTGGTTGTGTAATAGGATTATTTACGTTCGAAGAATTTTCTTATTACCTACAAAATAGTTCTTCTTTGAACAAACGAATTAGTCAATTATTAATTAAAAGAATTCAAGATCAACTTTAATTTTTAGTAGATAAATATTTTTTGAAAGGTACTTGAAGGCAATTGGAGAATGTAAATTCCTTTAGGGATTGTTGAAACATTTACTTCATCACTTTTCACGTATGTCGCAATTGTTAGTCCATCAAGGTTTGTTAATATAGTTGGGTTATTAAACCCTAGTTGCTCAATATACATGATTCCTGTTTGTGAATCATATCTAACCTTTTCGGTTACTATAGCTTTTTGAGTTGAAAATACTTTTGAATAGTCAAATTTTCCATCAAAGTCTACTTGTTTAATTCGGTAATAACTAGTCAAATTCTTGTTGTTTATGTCTTTAAAACTATAATGATTATGCTGGTTGCTGTTTCCTTTTCCTTTAACTGATCCAATTGTAAACCATTGAATAGCATTTTCGCTTTTTTCAATTTCGAAACGGTCATTATTTATTTCTGATGCTGTAGTCCATTCAATTATGTTTAGTTGATTGGCCGTTTTAACACTTTGGCTTATCCATTTAACGGGCAAAACAGTTGAACTAAATACTTTTGCAAATATTTTATCACCGGCACTACTACCATCTTCATTTGTTGAATTGACTGTTACATAAAATTGAATACCACCTGAAAAGGAAGTGGGTGTTGTATAATAAAACAACCAAGTTTTGGTATTGCCAACAGCTGAAGTTCCTAATGCCGAATGGCTGATATAATCTCTGCTACCTTGGGTTTGTATGGTGGTTTCTAAAGTGGAATCAGTAAAAGTACCAATGCTAGGACTAAGTGCAGTTGCGCCAGCTTCAAGTGCAGTCATTTCAAATCCATATTTAGCACTATTAGCATCTGTAAAACTTAAAGAAAGAACATAAGTTGTATTGGGTAAAAAAGAAGAAAGTGGTACAGATGATGTAAGTGTAATACTATCCCATGAAGAACCTATAGTTACCAATGGAAATGTAGAGTGACAGTTAGTACAACTGTTTTCTCCGGGCGCATTGGTTAGCCCAGCAGGAGGAGCGCTGGCTGAATAGGTGAATGCAGCATGTGTGGTAATAAATACCAAGGTTATAACAAATAAGAATAAAATATACTTTTTCATTGTATAATTTTTTTTAATAAAGGTAAAACAAAAAGGAAGAAAACACTATAACAATAAATACCTTGTTTGTTAAAGTGTTGCCATATCAATCACAAATCGATATTTTACATCAGATGCTAACATGCGTTCATATGCTTCGTTTATTTGATTCATAGAAATTACTTCCACATCGCTTACAATAGCATGTTCTGCACAATAGTCCAACATTTCTTGTGTTTCGCTTATGCCACCAATGAGTGAACCCGACAATTTTCTACGTTTGGCAATTAGGCTAAATGATGCTACTTGAGCTGGAGTTGGAGGAGCTCCTAATAAAATCATGGCACCATCTAACGTCAATAATTGAACAAAAGCATTAACATCGTGAGTTGCAGAAACAGTGTCGATGATAAAATCAAATGAAGCATTGATTTGTGCCATTTGTAAAGCATCTGAAGTAAGAACAAAATGGTGTGCTCCTAATTTTTCTGCATCTGCTTTTTTAGAAAGACTGCTGCTGAGCATGGTTACATCGGCCCCAAATGATACAGCAAATTTAACAGCCATATGCCCTAAACCGCCCAATCCTAATACTGCAACTTTATGTCCTTTACCCACATTCCAATGTCGTAAAGGAGAATAAGTAGTAATGCCTGCACACAATAATGGTGCAATATTGGCCAATGGCAAATGTGAAGATACCTTCAAAACATAGTTTTCGTTTACCACAATTTGGTTTGAATAACCACCGTAAGTTGGAAGTTTTTCACCAGCAGGAATTTTATTATACGTACCTATAAATCCAGTTTCACAATATTGTTCAAGTCCTTTTTTACATGGATTGCACTCACGGCAGGAGTCTACAAAACAGCCCACACCAACTATATCACCCGCTTTATGTTTGGTTACGTTTGCCCCAACAGCAACTACATCACCCACAATTTCATGTCCAGGAATGACTGGATAAATAGTACCAATCCATTCGTTGCGAGCCGTGTGCAAATCGGAATGGCATACCCCACAATATCGGATGTGAATATGAACATCATTAAGGCCAATAGCTCTGCGGTCAAAATTAAAAGGAGATAGATGAGAGGTTGCGCTTTGCGCAGCATATGCTTTGGATGGAATCATGGTTTTGATTTATAAGAATGTAAAGTTAACCATAATGAAATGGTTTTCTGTTAAGTAATTGTGATGAACTTCGTCCTATTTTAATTGAATAGTAAAAAGAAAACATATGCTACTTTATATCTACATGTTTTACCACAAGGAGCTCAAAGGGATGTCACAAAGAACACAAAGAGTAAGAATTAAGCACAAAGGAGACTGAGCTGCCATCAGGCATGGAAGCAAGCATCGAATCTGTTGTCAAATAGTTCTATTCCGTATTTTAAAGGAAAGCCCGACAGAAAAAGTAAAACTGTTGAATTGTGATTTATCCGAGAAATGATCTTCCCCATAGAATTTGCGGTAGGATACTATGCTGTTAAACCATAATGTTCGAATTATTTGAAATTGAAAATTCAGTCCAGGTTGGAGCAGGTAATAAATATTGGTCTCGAATTCTTTTACTGTAGTTACAATGGCTATTCCGTTCCAATGAGTGCTCTGAATGGAGTTATCACCTAAAGACGCTAACCCGAATCCATTGTTGAGAAAGGCTCCTAGTCGATATTTGGGTTGGATGATGAAGTCATATTGGTTTAACCATGAGCATTCCAATAATCCAATAATAGGGTCTTTAATATTGTATCCAAAAGAGTCGGAACTTGTTGTGCTTGTGTAATTAAAGCTCAGTCCGGTTGAATATGCATTGGTCAAATACCCCCTGAGGTCGATATTAAATCCAGTTTTGTTTTTTTTCTAATACTTTGGAGAATGAAGGGCCAATTTCACAAGATGTAGATTTCTGAAACACAAAATGATTCTGACCTATTAAATTATTCGTCATCAAAGCTAATAAACCCACTAGTGTAAATGATTTCATGTCTGAGTATTTGTAGCGTTTACTCTGAAATATGCCTCCTCAACTTCAACACCACAAATTTACTGGTAGGTGTATTGCTTTTATCCGCAACTGATCCAATAGGTACAAGCACATTGGTTTCAGGGAAATAAGTTGCAGTGCATTGTTCGGGAATATCATATTGCACCACAATAAAGTTGTGGGCCACGCGCTCAATATTGTCGTGGTTGTTCATTAAATCCACTACATCACCAGCTTTTAAACCTTGTTTGGCAATGTCTTTTTCGTTCATTAAAATCACCCTGCGTTCATTGTAAATACCGCGGTACCGATCATCCAATCCATAAATAGTGGTATTAAATTGGTCATGTGTTCGAATGGTCATCATCATCAATTCATCTTCGGCTAATTGGTTTTTGGAAATATCGGCAATATTAAAATTAGCTTTTCCGGTAAGGGTATTAAATTTCCCTTCGCGCGCACTATTTGGTAAATAAAAACCTCCAGGTATACGAACGCGTTTGTTGTAATCGGTAAAACCTTGAATGGTTTTTTCAATATCGGAACGTATAAAATCGTAATGTTGTTTGAAATTATCCCAGTTTGTATTGGTATTTGATAATGTTGCTTTGGCCATTTGACAAACAATTACACTTTCACTTAACAAATGGTTGCTCACAGGTTTTAAATTACCTTTACTCATTTGCACAACACCCATAGAATTTTCACAGCTAATAAATTGTTCTTCCCCATTGACATTAATATCCCTGTCACTACGACCATAAGTAGGTAATATCAAAGCTTCTTTACCTGTAATTAAATGACTGCGATTGAGTTTTGTGCTAATCTGAACAGTGAGATTGCAATTACGCAATGCTTGAGCAGTAAAAGTTGTATCAGGTGTTGCCGATAAAAAATTACCTCCCATAGCAATAAATACTTTTCCTTTTTCCGAATGCATCTTTTTAATACAATCCACTACATCCAAACCATGTTCATAGGGAGCGTTAATGTTAAACACACTATTGAGTTTATCAATAAATGCTTTGGAAGGTTTTTCATAAATTCCCATCGTACGGTCGCCCTGCACATTACTATGTCCGCGCACCGGGCAGGTACCCGCTCCTGGTTTGCCAATACTGCCTTTGAGCAATAGCAAGTTTACCACTTCTTTAATCGTATCAACAGCATTTTTATGTTGAGTGAGACCCATAGCCCAGCAGGCAATGATCTTTGTTTTGTATTTAAATACTTCGGCTGTTTTACGAATGTCTGCAATAGCAATTCCGCATGCTTCACTTAATTCAGCTAAAGAATAGTTATCAAATGATTGAACCAAATCTTGGTAGCCCAAAGTTTGTTCTTCAATAAAGGCTAAATCGAAAATACTTCCAGGTTGTTTTTGTTCCTCTTCCCATAATATTTTTTCGATGGCTTTTATTAAGGCTAAATCACTGTTGATTTTCACTTGTAAAAAGATGTCGGTTAATTGAGCTTTAATACCCAATACACCATTTAATTTTTGTGGATTGTTAAAGCCAACCAATCCACTTTCGCGCAAGGGATTAACTGAAATGATGGTGCATCCTTTGGCTTTGGCTTTTTGCAAAGCTGTTAACATCCGTGGATGATTGGTACCCGGATTTTGTCCTAAGATGATAATGACTTCAGCTTGGTTAAAATCCTCAAGTGTTACCGAACCCTTTCCAATTCCTACAGTTTCACTTAATGCGACACCACTGCTTTCGTGGCACATATTGCTACAATCGGGTAAATTATTGGTGCCAAATTCACGGACAAAAAGTTGGTACAAAAAAGCAGCTTCGTTGCTAGTACGGCCAGATGTATAAAAAAATGCATCGTGAGGCGTAGGCAGTTCATTTAAGTTTTTGGCAATAAGTTTAAAGGCATTTTCCCAACTGATGGGTATATAATGAGTGGCACCTTCTGGCAAATACATAGGTTCAGCTACACGTCCTTTTTTTCCTATTTCATAATCGTTGAGTTCGGCTAATTGTGTCACACTATGATGAGCAAAAAAACTTGCCCATAGTGCTTTTGTCGTGGCTTCTTCTGCGATAGCTTTAGCTCCGTTTTCGCAATACTCAGCAATTGGAGATCTATCATCATCTGGATCAGGCCATGCACAACCAGGGCAATCAAAACCATCTTTTTGGTTGAGTTTGGATAACGCTTTAAATCCTCGTATAGGATCCATTTCATTCAATACATGCTTCACCGATGAAATGACTGCTGGGATTCCTGCGGCAACAATCTTCGGTTTAGTGACTTTGATGTCTATAAACGTTTCAGGGTTTTCAGGATTAGGTTGCTGCTTTTTTGCCATCGCTCGAATATAAACTATTTTGATATTCAACAAAATAGTATACCTAGTTTTTAAAGTTAGGTGTACGAACAAAATGGTTAGTTAATACAATCTTGAATCAACTATTTTCAAATTAATCAATAAGGATAAACAAAAAGGATATACTTAATCTGTATTTCATATTCGGTGTTATTCATGCATATTTGCACCTTAACAATATGGAAATAATACAATTTACCGATAGGGCTATTGATGCCATTGTTTCATACCAGCAAACATTACAAATTCCCAATAACAGTTATGTACGAGTGGGTATTCGACAGAAAAACGAGACAAACAAGCGACTCATTATTGGGTTTGATGAAAAAAGTGACAAAGATAAACTATCGAACATACAAGGATTGGAAGTGATTTACCATCCAGGAGAAATTTTCTTTTTTGCAGGTATGATTATAGATTATGTGGAAGAGGAAACTCGAAAAGGATTTACATTTGTAGAGAAACCAAAATCATAAATGGGTATTACCGAAAATTTAAGTATAGCTTTAACATCAATAGCAGGAAATAAAATGCGGGCTATCATTACTGCCCTTATCATTGCTATTGGAATCATGGCATTAGTAGGCATACTTACAGCTATTGATGGAATTAAAATGTCTATTAATAGCAGCTTTTCAAATATGGGTGCGAATACCTTTAATATAAAAAATAGGGGTAACAATGTTCAATTTGGAACTAAAGGCAAAGTGCAAAAAAAATACGCTGCAATTACAAGACAAGAAGCTTATGAGTTTAATGAAGAGTTTTTATATCCCTCAAAAACATCTCTTTCTGTAAATGCTTCTTTTGCAAGTACCGTAAAGTACAATTCGTTTAAAACTGATCCCAATGTGATGGTAATGGGTGGTGATGTTAATTATATAAACGTTTCAGGCTATTCAATAGCTCAAGGTCGTAATTTTGGTGAAAAGGAAATAGAAAGTGCATCCAATGTTGTGTTAATTGGAAAAGAAATTAAAGATAAATTGTTTAAAAAAGTAAATCCTTTAGGTGAGCCAATTTTTATTGGAGGGGCAAAATATAGAGTAGTTGGAGTATTGGCTGAAAAAGGTTCTTCAATGGGGTTTGGAGGAGATAGAATTGTGATTGTACCTCTTGAAAATGCAAGGAAAGTTTTTACTCGTCCCAACATGAGTTTTGTCATTACAGTAGCTGTAACTGATCCTACAATTATGAATGGAGCAATTGAAGAAGCAGAGGCTGTATTCAGACGTGTTCGAAAATTACCTGCAATGGACGAAAATAATTTTGAATTACTGAAAGCGGATAATATCGCAAAAGAACTTATTGATAGTTTACAATATGTTACAATTGCTGCTACTGTAATTGGTTTTATTACCTTGTTGGGTGCTGCAATTGGATTAATGAATATAATGCTGGTATCTGTTACCGAACGTACCCGTGAAATTGGTATTCGCAAATCTATTGGAGCTACTAAAAATGCAATACGTAAACAGTTTTTATTTGAAGCAATTGTTATTTGTCAAATAGGAGGGATAGGAGGAATTATACTGGGTATACTTATGGGAAATGCTGTTTCTATGTTGATGAGCGGAGGATTTATCATTCCTTGGTTATGGATGGGAATTGGACTTTCATTATGTTTAATAGTAGGATTGGTATCTGGTATTTATCCTGCTATAAAAGCAAGTAATCTTGACCCTATAGAAGCTTTACGCTACGAATAAAAAAGAGTTTGTTGTGGAACAAACTCTTTTTAAAAACTTAAATTTCAATCTGCTTATTGAATTTCTCCATCAAACAACATTCGTGCTTTAATGCCATGCATATGTTGAATGCTTTTTAATTGTTGGTAATATTTGTATTCATCTCCAAGTTGTTGTTGAACAAAATAAGTTGAAGCACTGGCACCAAAAGACTTAATTAACTTTTGAAATGGATCTTGTTGTTCAGGTAAATTTACAATTCTATATTCGGTTAGGTTGGCTTTTTTAGCGGCTAATGCGATTGCATCTTTTAGTCCACCAAATTCATCTATCAAACCAATTCGTTTAGCATCAACACCCGCCCATACACGTCCTTGAGCAATTGAGTCTACTTGTGCTAAAGTCATTTTTCTTCCTTCAGCAACTTTGGTAATAAAATCAGTATAAATATGGTCAATCATTTTTTGCATAATAGCTTTTTCGGCAGCAGTCATTGCTCTATCCGGACTTCCAATATCTGAATACTCACCAAATTTTACTTTTTCAAATTTTAATCCAAGCTTATTCGTTAATAAATTTTGTGCATTTACAAACATGCCAAAAACGCCAATTGAACCTGTAATAGTATTTGGTTCAGCCATAATTACATCAGCAGGAGCAGCAATATAATACCCACCCGAAGCAGCAACTGCACCCATTGAAACAATAACGGGTTTTACTTTTTGGGTGAGTACAACTTCACGCCATATGACATCGCTTGCTAATGCACTTCCTCCTGGAGAGTTTATGCGCAATACAATAACTTTTACTGCTGAATCTTTTCTTGCTTTTGCTATTGCTGCAGCTGTAGGTGCCGATCCAACTTGTTCACTACTGCCTTCTCCATCAACAATTTCACCTTCAGCATATATAACTGCAATTTTATCTTTAGCTGTTATTTTTCCATCTTTAGCTTTGTTTTTATATTCATTGATGCCAATAAACGCAATTTCATCTTTTGAGTCTGTACCAGTTTTTTGATGCAATTCGTCATCAATTTCATCAGCATATTTTAGTCCATCAATGAGGCCCATTTGTTTAGCATCTTGTGGTGTTTGTACCAAAAGATTATTGCATATATTTCTAAAGTCTTCTGCACCTTTTTTGCGTGAAACTGCAATACTTGTAATAAAATCATCATACACACTACCCATAAATGATTCAATTTGTTTGCGGTTTTCATCACTCATTTTATCTGCTATTAAAGGTTCTCCTGCAGCTTTAAATTTACCATGTCGTATAAGCTCAACTTGAACTCCTACTTTATCCAACATCCCTTTTACATAGGTTGAGGAATAGGAAAATCCATCTAACAAGATTATTCCTGTTGGGTTAATATAAATTTGGTCGGCAACAGATGCTACATAATATCCATGCTCTTCAATTACCTCTCCATAAGCCAGTATAAATTTCTTTGATTTTTTAAACTCAATTAGTTCATCTCGTATTTCTTTTAACGTTGCATAGCTATTTGAAGCCATCGATATATCAATGTAGATACCTTTGATATTATCATCTGTTGCTGCGTGGCGAATACTTTTTAAAATATCATTCAGGCCAGGTTCATTTGACCCTTCCATACTTGAAAAGTTAAAATCTTTAAAAGGGTCATTGCTTGTTCGATCAGAAATAGCATAATTGAGGGAAAGTTTTAATACAGATTTGTCTTTTATGTCTTTCTCTTCATCACTGGTTCCAGCAAAACTGGCAGCTACACCTATTAGAATAAAAAATAAAAGCACCACCGATAGGATAGTGCCTAATATACTTGCAAATAAAAATTTAAAAAATTGTTTCATTGTTAGTTGATTTATGTTAGGTAATTATTGGTGTTTAATCTATGTGGTTAATCAATAGTTTTTGTTGGTTACTTCCAAATTGGGATTTTAAAGTAACAATATAAAGCCCGTTGTTCAAAAAGTTAGTGTTTATAGTTTTAATACTATCCCATTCACCCATTAATTGTCCTTGCAATGTAGTAATGCTAATGGTAAAATTGGTAAGGTTTTGTGATAAAATGTTCACCTCATTGTTGGATGGATTTGGATAGAGTTGAAAGGTAAATGCTGGGAAAGCATTTTTCTTCAATCCACCCAGTAATCTCAGTTCTCCAATAAATGGAATACGAATAATAGGATTATTAGTAGCGTTACTGGTAATAACTAGCGTATCTAAAACGATTGAGTCTGCAACGCCATCCAAATAAAAATTTATGTCTTGAGCATTCTCTTTACTAATAATTCCTGCTGCGGAATTGAGCTTAAAAACTTGAGAAGTAAAAGCTGCGGTATAATTAATTGATTGATTACCTGTATTTACAAGAGCTATTGAACCATTATTCATAGATATACCATTACCAGCTATTGCCGTAACATATACTGCATTTAAATTAGTTGTTAGTAAGCGCGTTGGAGCTGCTACCGAGGTTGATGATAAAAGAGTTATTCTCTCTAAAAACTCAGGATGATCAACAAAAGGATTTCGGTTTTTTTGATAGCTAAAAATATCATTATTCCTTTTTACATCTACCACATTTGGTAAATATTGCCTGTGCCATTGCCTTAATATTGTTTCTTGTGGTGCAAAAAATGAATTGTAGTCTTGGTAGCGTAATACAAAATACATCATCGCTCTGGCTACTTGGCCTTTGTGATTATCTCTTGGTTCAAAAACATTGTTTGCAAACTCGCTTCCTCCAACTGTCCAAGTTGGGTTGCTCACTATTCCAAAAGGATAATTGCTTCTGATTCCATTAGCAGTTTCATCTGTTGGGAATAAATGGTGTAAATCACAAACCATAGGTGTTGCTGAGCTAAATAAACTTTGAGGCCATGTATGTTCCGTGTTAAAATTACTATTTGTTTGAGCATCTGTTCTGCTGCTGTATCCAACAGCTTGTCGGCCTGTGTATACACACTCTAGCGTATTTAAGGTTGTAACTTGACCATTTGTTTTTTTATTATCTATGGTCATATATAGCTGGTCACGTGATGCATTATAAGAACAATCCGATTGGCCATTTGTAATAATTGATTTGAGCGCATCTTTTAATTCTTGTTCATTCAAATTTTGAGTAGTAGCATAATAGGTATCTTCATATTTTCCTATTCCACTCAAACTTATTGTTGTTGATGAATTTGAAGCATCGCTTATAAACAATAATTGGGTTGCAACTTTTATATTGTGTTTAGGTTTAAATCTGACCCAAATTTCTTTTGGCTCATTTTTATAAACAGCAAAACTAGTGTCGCTTACAGTAAACGCTTCGTTATAAGAGTTAATATCACTTATTTGTATTGCCGAATCAACATCAACTCCTTCTAATGTAAGTACTAATTTTATGCTATCAGAAGCAGGAACTGTAAGGGTTCCAAATTGTATGACTGTTGCAGAAAATAACAATTTTTGGGCATTTGTAAAAATAGGTAATATCAATACCCAAAACAGGAGCTGTTTCATTTTGTGTAGAATTTTAAAGGTGCTAAATTACTAAATTAAGCTGTAACGCCTTATTTTCGCAACACTTTTAACAATATCATAATGGAACTTACTACACTTACTGCTATTTCACCTATTGATGGTCGCTATCGTAAACAAACAGAACAGCTTGCTGGTTGCTTCTCCGAGTTTTCTTTAATTCAATATCGAATATTAGTAGAAATTGAATATTTTATAGCATTAGCTGAGTTGCCTTTGCCACAACTTAAAGGAAAATTAAGTGCAGGTTTAAAAAAAGAATTGAGAGAAATATACATCAACTTTTCAACTGAAGACGCACAGCATATTAAAAACATTGAAAAAACGACTAACCATGATGTAAAAGCGGTTGAATATTTTATCAAAGAAAAAATTACACCATTAGGATTGGAAAATGTTTCAGAGTTTGTCCATTTTGGCCTAACCTCACAAGATATAAACAATACTTCCATTCCACTGACCATTAAATCAGCTAATGAGCAAATAATGTTGCCGCAATTACACACACTGATTGATACCTTATCAAAACTTGCTAAAGAGTGGAAAAATATTCCCATGCTAGCACATACTCATGGTCAGCCTGCTTCACCCACTAAATTAGGAAAAGAAATATTGGTTTTTGTTGAGCGTTTGCAAGTGCAATCTTTTCAACTTTCAGAAGTGCCTCATTCGGCAAAGTTTGGTGGAGCTACGGGTAATTTTAATGCCCACCATGTTGCTTATCCTAAAATTGATTGGGTAAAATTTGCGAATACTTTTCTGTCCTCAATAGGTTTAGAGCGTTCTCAATACACCACCCAAATTGAACATTATGATAACTTAGCTGCTATGTTTGATGCCTATAAACGTATCAATACAATTTTAATTGATTTGAGTAAAGATATGTGGCAATACATATCGATGGAGTATTTTAAACAACAACTTAAAGCTGGCGAAGTAGGTTCATCAGCAATGCCACACAAAGTAAACCCTATTGATTTTGAAAATGCAGAAGGGAATTTTGGAATAGCCAATGCTATTTTTGAACACCTTTCGGCAAAATTGCCCATTTCCCGTTTGCAACGTGATCTTACCGATTCTACTGTATTAAGAAATATAGGTGTACCAATGGGACATACCCTAATTGGGTATAATTCGCTTTTAAAAGGATTGAATAAATTGATGTTGAATGAGGCCGCACTTAACGCTCACTTGGAAGCAAATTGGGCTGTTGTAGCTGAAGCAATTCAAACCATTTTGCGCAGAGAAGGGTATCCCAAACCATATGAGGCATTAAAATCATTAACACGCACCAACAAAAAAATTGGCGAGAAAGATATTAAGAAATTTATTACGACTCTTAAAGTTACGGCTAAAGTTAAAGCAGAACTGACTAAAATTACGCCACATAATTATACAGGCGTTTATTAGTATTTTATGCCTCATTGTAAAAAGACAGACAACTAAATATGAAATTCGGCAAGACAATAAAAATATTCCTCATTGACGGAGAAGCAAACGGAAGAATGAGTTGCGAACTGTCCAACTGGTCTGGAAAGGCATATAAAATTCCTCGTATTAAAATTAAGGACTGTTCAGACCGAGACGACCTAACAAGCACAGGAGTTTATTTACTCTTTGGAAAAGACGATGCAGGGAAAGACCAAGTATATATTGGTGAAGCCGAATCAATTTTAAAACGACTAAATCAACAGTTGACTCAAAAGGATTTTTGGAACGAAGCAATTGTTTTTATTAGTAAAGACGAAAACCTAAACAAGGCTCACATAAAATATTTAGAAAATCGTCTTCACGACATTGCAAAATCTGCCAATCGCTACACGGTTGACAATTCAATAATTCCAACTCAATCTTCAATATCTGAATCTGACAGGGCCGAAATGGAAGAATTTATTGAACATATCAAAATGCTTGTAAATACTCTCGGACATAAAGTATTTGAAGAAAAAAGAGAATTTAAACCTAAACAAAAACAAGAAACATTTTTTATTAAAGCGGCTCGTGGAGCTGATGGACAAGGCGAACCAACATCTGACGGTTTTGTTGTTTTCAAAAATTCTAAAGCAGCAGCGACAATTGTAAATTCAATGACTCCAAACTTCATCATATACAGACAAAAACTAATTGACGGAGGAGTGCTTGTTGACAATGGAGAATACTTTGAATTTTCAGACGACTACATTTTTAGCAGTCCATCTACAGCAGCAGTTATGGTAATGGGACGTAATGCAAATGGACTGACAGAATGGAAAAATAAGGACGGCAAAACATTGAAAGAATTTGAAACCAATGACAAAACAACGAAGGCGTAACAGTAACTAGCCAAAAGGCGGGATTTCGTGTTCCAAAGAAAGTTTTGTATCTAAAATTCCCAACATTCGGGAATTTTTAAACGATTAATATTTAATCTAATTCACTTTGTAAAGAGTTAACCAATTATTTCTTTTCTACAATAGGTAATAATGTTCCCGTAGCATTAATGTATAGATTAATATCGTGGTAAACTACATCTGCTACTCCATTTGAAAAAGAACCTGCAGCATCAAATTCAGCAGGTATAATTAAGGAGCCTCTAGTATCAATAAATCCCCAATTTCGCTTAATGAGTACTGCACATTTACCTTCGCTAAACACGCTGGCATTATCAAAGACGTTACGCAATACAAGTGTTCCTGTTTGATCAATAAACCCCCATTTACCGTTTAGCAATACAGCGGCTTTACCTTCTGCAAATGGTTTAATTTGGTCAAACTGCGCAGGAATTATAATGGTTCCTGTACTATCTATATAACCATGCTTTCCCTTATTGTAAAAACCAGCTAGGCCACCACTAAAATTATAAGCATAATCAAAAATGGGCTTGATAACCAATTCACCTTTTTGATTGATAAAGCCATATTTCCCGTTTTCATCAGCAACTGCCAATCCATTACTAAAGAGACCAATATTATAATAAGTAGGCTTTAATATTAACTCACCCTTTGTGTTAACTAATCCAAATTTAAACCCTTGTCTAACTCTTGCTAAACCCGCATGAATATCATCGGCATCTTCAAAAATAAAATGAGTAAGAAGTTTGCCCGTTGTGTCTATAAATGCAAATCGATAACCAAGTGTTGCAATATCATGGTTAAACTTTGTTTCATGTTCATCTAATTTTATAGCAATTACGGCAACTCCTTCACTAAATGGGCGTGCTTCATAAATACTATCTGCAAGTGTGATCGCTTTGTAGCCTTTTAAGGTTATGTAAAACTTATGGTTATCATAATCAGTGGCAGCTGCCAATCCATTTTCAAAACGCGAAATAGATTGGTATAGTCCAGTATCTATGATACGAGTTCCATTTGTATTAATCACACAGGGTTGATTGCGAATAGCTACAACGGCAACTCCATTTATAAAATTGTCAGCGTAATCATAAATAGGAGGAAGTATAATTTTTCCTTCTGTATTCATATAACCCTGTTTATTTTTAAAATCAAACGGGATTGGATAAGACTGAGATTTAGCAATCAATGAAATAAAGAGTATTGTCCCTAGCAATGTTTTTTTCATGTTTCAAGTTTAAAAATAATGAACAAGTAACAGTCAAAAACTAATACACACCGACTTCACAAATAGACACCCTATTGTTTTTTACCAACTGTTGATGCGATAAAAAAAGAAGTTTTGGTATACTTGCAGTGTGTTGTACTTGCAAACATCCATTGTTTATCTAAAAGGCGTTGGTTCTCAGCGAGCAGAAATGCTGCAAAAAGAATTAGGTATTTTTACCTTAAGCGATTTGCTGTTTCATTTTCCTTACAGACATGTTGATCGGTCACAAGTTTACCGCATAGCCGATATCACTCCTGAGCTGCCGTATATTCAACTAAAAGGACCTATTTCAAACTTTAAAACTATTGGTGTAAAAAAAGCACAACGATTGGTAGCAACATTATCAGATGGTTCAGGTAGTATAGAACTTGTTTGGTTTCAAGGCGCTAAATGGATTCAGGAAGCTGTAAAAGAAGGGAAAGAATACTTAGTTTTTGGTAAACCCGCTATCTACAATGGGTTTTATAATATGGCACATCCAACCATTGATGAAACCGATGGTGAAGGAGGCAAAAAGTATTTGCACATTATGCCTTTTTATACTGTAACCGAACGAATGCGGGCAAGAGGTATAGATAGCAAGGTGTTAATGAAACTTACAAATGCCTTAATCAATTCGCCCCAATTTGAAGTGCCTGAAAACTTACCTGAAAAGATTATTGCTGAACATAATTTGATGTCACGAAAAGAGGCATTAGTCAATATTCATTTCCCCCAAAATGCTACGTTATTATCTAAAGCTGAACAGCGCTTAAAGTTTGAAGAGCTTTTTTTTATTCAATTACGGTTACTCAGATACAAACTCAAACGGAAAGAGCTATACAATGGAATTCAATTAACACATATTGGCCAATTGTTTAATTCCTTTTATAAAAACCAACTTCCATTTGAATTAACCAATGCACAAAAACGTGTTATTAAGGAAATACGAAGCGATGTAAAAAGTGGCAAACAAATGAACCGATTGTTGCAAGGGGATGTAGGAAGTGGTAAAACAATTGTAGCACTTATGTGTATGCTTATGGCTATTGATAATGGCTACCAAGCGAGTATGATGGCGCCTACCGAAATTTTAGCACAGCAACATTTCGAATCGGTAACAGCTTTATTGGGTGATTTACCCGTTAATGTAAAGTTACTAACAGGAAGTACAAAAGTTAAACAACGCAGAGAAATACTTGCTGGGATTTTAGATGGAAGCATCCAGATTTTAATAGGCACGCATGCATTAATTGAAGAAGTTGTAAAATTTCAAAATCTTGGTTTAACTATAATTGATGAACAACATCGATTTGGAGTAGAACAACGAGCCAAACTTTGGAAAAAAAACACCTATCCGCCTCATAATTTAGTAATGACTGCAACACCTATTCCACGTACTCTCGCCATGACTTTATACGGTGATTTGGATACTTCTGTTATTGATGAATTACCTGCTAATCGAAAGCCCATTCAAACCCTTCACCGCACAGAAGCCAATAGGTTGAGGGTATATGGGTTTATGAAAGAGGAGATTGCCAAAGGCAGACAAGTATATGTTGTTTATCCTCTTATTGAAGAAAGTGAAACCCTAGATTTTAAAAACTTACAGCAAGGGTTCGAAGAAATCAGCAATCTATTTTCTGATGGAAAATACCAAGTAAGCATGGTGCATGGGAAAATGAAACCTGCAGATAAAGAAGCAGAGATGCAACGATTTGTGAAGGGACAAACTCAAATCATGGTTGCCACAACGGTTATAGAAGTTGGCGTAAATGTTCCCAATGCCAGTGTAATGGTTATAGAAAGTGCCGAGCGGTTTGGTCTTTCACAATTACACCAACTAAGAGGTCGTGTAGGTAGAGGTGCCGAGCAATCATATTGTATTTTATTAACAGGTTTTAAATTAAGTGCAGATGCAAAATTGCGCATACGCACCCTTTGTGAAACCAATAATGGATTTGAGATAAGCGAGGTGGATTTAAAACTACGTGGACCAGGCGAATTGGAAGGCACAGCTCAAAGTGGTGTATTGGATTTACGTATTGCCGATATTGCAAAAGACCAGTTGATATTGCAGCAAGCTCGAAATGCAGCACAACAATTATTAGATTCAGATCCAACCTTGATTCATCCACAAAACCAAACATTACTCACCTTTTTTACTGATTTTAAAAAGCATTCCAAATGGGGTAGGATTGCTTAGTTTTTTTATCTTTGATACATCAATTTGCTTTAGTAATAAGTTTTTAGTGTAACTATAAAAATGATGAAAGTAAGAGTAGGAGGTGTGCCCGAACATTTTAACTTAGCTTGGCATTTAGCTATTGAACAACATCGTTTTTCCAATCACCATATCGATATTCAATGGAATGACATACCTGGTGGAACAGGTGCAATGTGCAAGGCATTGCGCAATAATGAATTGGATATTGCAATTGCATTAACAGAAGGTGTTGTTAGTGATATTATGGCAGGCAACCCGAGTAAAATTGTACAGTTTTATGTAAATTCACCCCTAACATGGGGCATTTATGTAAATGCACAATCGGCCATTATTGATAGTACCCAAATACAAAATTGTTCGT
Source organism: Bacteroidia bacterium (assembly GCA_044353855.1). Classification (GTDB taxonomy): domain Bacteria; phylum Bacteroidota; class Bacteroidia; order UKL13-3; family UKL13-3; genus UKL13-3. The sequence continues at coordinate 76,600 of JBILBF010000002.1, read as the reverse complement.
ATGCAATAAGCCGTTTTAATTCTGGTTCGCATTTAATGGCCTATGTAAATGCACAAGCCAATAACCTTTCTTTAAAAAAATCAGATTTTGTTGTTGTGGGTAATTTGGATGGTGCCAGAGAGGCACTTAAAAATAATACTGCACAGCTATTTATGTGGGAAAAATTTACCACAAAGCCATTGGTTGATTCTGGAGAATTTAGAAAAATAGGAGAGTGTCGCACTCCTTGGCCTTGCTTTGTTATTGCAGTGCGAAACGAATTTATAGAACACCATGAAGAATTGTTGATGACAATTTTAAATACCATAAACTTATCTTGTTTGGTATTAAAAAACAACAGCCATTCTCCAGCACTTATTGCTGAAAGATATGGTATTAAATTAGAAGATGCTATGGAGTGGTTTAAGGATTTAGAGTATGCTTATAACCCCGAAATAAATGAACAAGAGATGGTCGTTATTTTAAAAGCGTTACATGAGTTAAATATTATTGATCACATTCCTCAGCTCAACGATATATGTTTTGAAAAAAATGTAAACTACATTGATTAAATGGTAATATTAGCTAAAAAAAATCCTGTTTAGCAATGCCACTAAACAGGATTTTTTAGCTTTTTTAAAACACCTTCTTAATGAATCATTACAGGAAGTGTGACCAATGTTTGATCCCAATGAATAACCATCGTTAAATTGTTAGAATCAATTTGAGTTAATTTGATTAACAATTGCTCGCTAATTGGCGAATTATTCGCACACATTACAGTTGTCTTTAGTATATCATTTTCAGAATCGGGAGCGGGAACACCCCAACGGTCAAAATCAGTATTAAATACAATTTCCCAAGAGTCTTTTCCTGGATAAGCGTAGATGCTGTATTTGCCTGCTTTTAAATGTTGGTCGGCCACCATTAGGTCTTTGTTAGACTCAAATACGGTGGCTTCATTAGCCCCAATGCGCCAGTATTTTCCATAAGGTTGTAATGCCCCCGATGTTTCATCTCCAAAAATCAATCTCCCTTTTTTATAAGGCTGACAATACGTAACGGTAATATAGGTTCCATTTAGGTGAAATGCTACTGTTGCAACCGGACTGTGGCTTTTTGTGTAGGATCTAAACCATGTGAGTAAGGCTATTAGTATTAATAATACAATGCCAATGATGATGAGAACTTTCTTTTTCATGAGAGTGTTAACTGTTGGTTAAACAATGATACATATAATTGGTATTTTTTTGATGAAGAATGTAACGGTTATTAAATCTTATTTAGAAGTTTTAGCGTTTTTAATCCCCTAGAGGTAATTGCAGGTTTGCCTAATGGCAATAAATCTTCTATGATACTTTGCAATTCATTTTTAAGTTCGGGGTATTTTACAACAATATTACTCATTACATGCATGGCAAATGATTTAATGGCATTGGGTTCGTTTTTGCTCCGCAAAAAGGAATAACAAATATCAAATAGCTCGCCCCAGTTATCTTCTGCTGGCATTACATCTATCCATATGCGCAGGGTGTTTCGTCTAATAGCATCATGATTATTCAACTGCTTAATGTTTGTAATCAATTGATATTGATAAGGCAATACCAGTTCTGGTTGCGCAACTGCAATATAAGCCAATGGCCAAGAAGCTCGCTGAGATAGGATAGGTTCATTTGCTAAAAACAAACCCATTAGTTCGCTAAACAACGATTTGTTATCACCAATATAGGATATTATTCTAAGGGTTTGAGCCTTGCTGTGCTCGCGAATTAATTCGTCTCTTAAGTCCATTTGTATATGTATTCGCAAGGTAAAAAATAAATCAATAGGCTTACCTAAATTTATAAGTTAAAGAATGAACTATCAAAGAGTATAATTACTTTCGTCAAAAAAAAAGCACATGATTTCCAAACATACTATTGATGCCGCTTCATTAACCAATCGTTTTTGCGCATACGTAAAAATTGATACCCAATCAGACCCTGATTCTCCATCACAACCAAGTACAGAAAAACAAAAAGACCTAGCTCGAGTATTGGTAGCTGAATTATTAGAACTTGGAATTGCAGATGCTCATTTAGATGAATTTGGATATGTGTATGCAACAGTGCCCAGCAATACTGATAAAAAAGTTCCTGTTATTTGTTTTTGTTCGCATATGGATACATCACCTGATTGCACGGGCAAAAACGTACAGCCTATCATTCACAAACAGTATGATGGTGGAAATATAATTTTACCTGCAGATGAAAAAATTATTCTAAAACCAGCTGATCATCCCGATTTAAAAGACCAACTAGGCAATGATATTATTACAGCAGATGGAACCACTTTATTGGGTGCTGATAACAAAGCTGGTGTAGCAGAGATTATGGAGGCTGTTCGTTATTTAACAATGAATCCACAAGTAAAACATGGGGCAATACGCATTTTGTTTACACCCGATGAAGAGATAGGACGTGGTGTAGATGCGATTGATATGAAAAAATTAGGAGCCGATTTTGGGTATACAATGGATGGCGAAAGAGCAGGTCATTTGGAAGATGAAACCTTTAGTGCCGATGGGGTAGTCATTGCAATTGAAGGCGTTCCAGTTCATCCTGGTTTTGCTAAAGGGAAAATGGAAAGTGCCTTAAAAATTGCAGCGCAAATTGTAGCATCCTTACCCAATAAAAATCTTTCACCTGAAACTACTGAAGGGAAAGAGCCCTTTATGCATCCAACTTCCATTACAGGGAGTTTAGATAAAGCGGAGGTAAAATTTATTATCCGTGCTTTTGATACGGATATGTTAGTAAATATTGAAACACAATTACAAGCCATTACTGAAAAAGTTATGAGTAATTTCCCCAATAGCTCATTTACATTTAAGGTGCAAGAGCAATACCGCAATATGAAACTTATACTTGACGAATATCCACAAGTAAGTTTGTATGCATTGGAAGCAATAACAAGAGCAGGATTAACCGCTCAACGAACAAGTATTAGGGGTGGAACAGATGGAAGTAGGCTGTCTTTTATGGGTTTGCCTTGCCCCAATATTTTTGCTGGCGAACATGCATTTCACGGAAAATATGAATGGGCTTCTGTTCAAGATATGGCCAAAGCTGCCGAAACCATTATACACCTATGTGAAATTTGGGAAGAAAAAGCCTAACATCCAGCAAATAAAATACGTTTAAGTTTGATTAGGTTTGATTTACTAGTGGTTACATTTTAGTTGTTTTAACAATGATTTTGTTAGAGTGAATAAATCTTCTTGTGTCCAAAAAAACAATTCCACCATGATGGTAATCGGCAATTTGTAATTACCTACTTTCGCAGCTATGAATTATTTGTCGGTTGAGGGTTTAACTAAGAACTACGGAGAAAAAATACTTTTTAAAGACATTAACTTTGGTCTTAGCAAAGGCGAAAAAGTGGCTCTTATTGCTAACAATGGTGTGGGAAAATCTACCTTGTTAAAAATTATTGGCGGAAAAGATACGCCTGACTCTGGTAAAGTATCTCTACGAAATGGCATCCGAGTGGGCTTTTTAGATCAAAATCCTGATTTTGGAATACACCAAACCATCAATGATTTAATTAATGGCGCTAACTCTAAATTGCTTTCTGCCATCCGCGAATATGAAGACTCGCTTGAGGCTCAAGGTTTGGATTTTAATGATGATACCTATAGAAGGTTTGAACTAGCTAGCAATAAAATGGATGAACTGCAAGCTTGGGATTACGAACGAAGGCTTACCACTATTTTGTCAAAATTTAATATTGTTGATTTAACCCAGCACATTGATTCATTGAGTGGAGGCCAAAAAAAACGACTTGCTCTAGCCCTGGTATTACTAGATAATCCTGAATTAATTATATTAGATGAACCTACCAATCATTTAGATTTAGACATGATTGAATGGCTTGAAGAGTATCTTACACAAAGTACGCTTACCATTTTAATGGTTACCCACGATCGGTATTTTTTAGATAGAGTTTGCAATAAAATATTAGAACTAACCAATGGCAAATTATATCGACATGAAGGAAATTATTCTTACTTTTTAGAAAAGCGTGACGAGCGCGAAGAAGTATATGATGTAGAAGTTGGTAAAGCCAAACAGTTAATGAAAAAGGAACTGGAATGGATGCGCAGAATGCCCAAAGCCAGGGGTACTAAATCAAAAGCCCGTATCGATTCTTTTTACAACATTCAAGATAAAGCCAATAGCCGCAGGAAAAAACAAGAGCTTAAGTTGGAAGTGAGAATGAGTAGGATAGGAGGCAATATTCTCGACCTGAAGAAAGTGCGTAAAAGTTATGACGATAAATTAATATTAGATGGATTTGAATACTCCTTTAAAAAGGGTGAACGTATTGGTATTATTGGTAAAAATGGAGTAGGAAAAACAACCTTTTTAAATATTATTACCCAAAATGAAGAACCTGATGGAGGTAAAATAAATGTTGGCGACACCATCGTTTATGGATATTACTCACAAGCTGGTATTACGTTAAAAGAAGATCAACGGGTAATTGATGTGGTAAAGGATATTGCTGATGTTATTATATTAGGAGATGGAACATCATTACCCGCATCACAATTTTTAACACACTTTTTGTTTCCTCCCGAAATGCAATACACTTATGTTTCTAAGTTAAGCGGAGGAGAACGTAGGCGATTGTATTTACTCACGGTTCTCATTAAAAACCCCAATTTTTTAATTTTGGATGAGCCAACCAACGACTTAGATTTACTAACACTTAACAAACTCGAAGATTTTTTACAAGGATTTGGAGGTTGCCTTATTGTAGTAAGCCATGATAGGTACTTTATGGATAAGCTTGTTGACCATTTATTTATTTTTGAAGGAGCAGGAAAAGTGCGTGACTATAATGGAACATACAGTGAATATAGAGAAGAAGAGGACGAGAAAGAAGAGTTAGCCGAAGCAGAACGCAAAGCATTGCAGCAAAAAAAAGTGGTTGTAGAACAACCAAAGCCTGTAATCGAAAAAAGGAAAATGACGTTTAAGGAAAAACACGAATATGAAACCTTAGAAAAAGAAATTGCAGAATTGGAAGAAGAAAAAGTGGAAGTGGAAAAACAATTATCCGATAGTTCCAATAATCAAGAAGATATTATAAAATTTTCATTGCGATTTGAAAGCATCAAAAATATACTTGAAGAAAAATCAATTCGTTGGTTGGAGTTGAGTGAGTTACTTTCGTAATTAAAATTAGTTTCTAGTCATTGACATGTATACACCGCACCTCAAAGCTATTATTAACAGCCTACCCGATACTCCAGGTATATACAAATACTTTGATGTTGATGGAACATTAATGTATATAGGGAAAGCTAAAAAACTAAAGAAAAGAGTAAGCTCCTATTTTTCAAAACAGCATCACGAAAATAAAAAAACAACAGTGATGGTTAGCAAGATTGTAGACATACAGTTTACCCTTGTGGATACAGAAATTGATGCGTTGTTGTTAGAAAATTCGTTGATTAAAAAATTTCAACCACGGTTTAATATCAATTTAAAAGACGATAAAACATACCCATGGATTTGCATTAAGAAAGAACGTTTTCCGAGAGTTTTTGCAACACGAATGATGATAAGAGATGGTTCAGAGTATTTTGGCCCATACGCATCGGTTCATATGATGTATACCATATTGGATATGGTAAAAGTATTATACCCAACGCGCAATTGTAATTTACAGTTATCGAAACAAAATATATTGGAGGGTAAATTTAAATCTTGTATGGAGTTTCAAATTGGTAATTGCAAAGCACCATGTGAAAACTTACAATCCATTGAGGAATATGATTTTTCTATTAAACAAATTAAACATATTTTAAAAGGGAATATTGCGGAGGTAGTAAACCATCTAAAGGGATTAATGTTGGATGCAGCAGCGGCTTTAAAATTTGAAGAAGCTGAACAATATAAAAGAAGATTGGATACGCTTCAAAACTACCAAAGTAAATCTACGATTGCTACCAATATTCCAAATGATGTAGATGTGTTTAGTTTGGTAAGTGATGATCATTTTGCTTTTGTCAATTACCTTAAAGTGTCAAATGGAATGATTATTCAAACGCAATCATTTGAGCTGAAAAAAAAACTAGACGAAACCAAAGAAGAATTATTGGAATTTGCTATTGGCGAAGTTAGAGAACAATACAATAGTACTTCACTTGAAATTATCATTCCATTTGAAGTGGAACTAGAAGATCCCCATATAACCTTTACCATTCCTAAGGTAGGGGATAAAAAAAAGCTACTAGACTTATCTCTTAAAAATGCACTGTATTACAAAAAAGATAAGTTATCTCAATACGAAAAACTCAATCCTGATTTGCGAGTTGACAGAGTGTTAACCCAAATGAAACAAGATTTGCACCTTACCGAACTACCCAGACATATTGAGTGTTTTGATAATTCTAACATACAAGGAAGTTATCCTGTTTCGGCAATGGTAGTGTTTAAAGATGCTAAGCCAAGTAAAAAAGATTACCGCCATTTTAATGTGCAAACGGTTGTTGGCCCTGATGATTTTGCAACCATGCGTGAAGTCATCCACCGCAGGTATAAACGGGTGCTTGATGAAAACCAGCCCTTGCCCAATTTAATTATCGTAGATGGTGGTAAAGGTCAATTAAGCTCTGCCATTGAGAGTTTACAGGGGCTGGGGTTATATGGCAAAATTCCCATTTTGGGTATTGCCAAACGATTAGAAGAATTGTATTACCCCGAAGATGAGTTGCCTTTGTATTTGGATAAAAAATCAGAAACATTAAAAGTAATTCAACAAATGCGAGACGAAGCGCATCGGTTTGGTATTACACATCACCGCAATAGGCGCAGTAAAGGTTCTATCCAGTCTGAGCTAGATGATATAAAAGGAATTGGCCCCGAAACACAAAAAATATTGCTCAAAGAATTAAAATCAGTTAAAAAAATTAAAGAAGCTAGCCTCGAAATGCTTACTAATATTATTGGTAAAGCCAAGGCTCAACTTATTTTAAACCATCTTAATCAAAAGTAAGTGTTTTTAAAACGCAACCCTTTTTATATATTTGAACTCTAAACTATTTACAATTAATTTAAATCACATGAAAAAACTATTACTATCTATTTTAACCCTTACAACTTTTGCAACATTTGCACAAAAAGATGCAAGTATTCGCTTGCTTTTACCTGATGTAGACCAAGAAATTGTATCTGGGAAAGCTTTTCAAATAGCATTCAGAGTTACCAATGTTGGGATGGACACCATTCAACTTACTGATACTTTTGCAATAACTCCTTTAATTTTTACTAATGCTGGTATTCAGCCATTAGCTGGATTTTTAGCTAGGGTAAAAATTGCTCCTGGTGATTCTGTATCGCTTGCCGCAAACAACGGTTATGTACTTGAATTTTCTTCAGATATTGATGAAGCAGCTTTTTGTGTTGCTTTAGATTTTAGAGATTCAACTGCAGATACTTCAATGGACAACAATTTAGATTGTAGCCCTGTTGTGTTAAAAGTTATTGGTACTGCAGTTTCTGAAATTGCTTCAATTGCTAATTCTGTTAAAGCATTTCCTATTCCAGCAAATTCTTATTTTACCATCACCATGAAATCAACAGATGCAACAGTTGATGTATTGGATATTACAGGTAAGCTAATTGAAACTGTTGCTGTTACAATGGGTGAAGCTAAATTAGATGTAAGCAATTACAACAATGGTGTATATTTTTACCAAATCAAAAATGCTAACAATGCTTTGGTTAAATCAGGTAAATTTACGGTTAGCCACTAATACCTAAAACGAATTGTTAAAAGGCTGGAATACATTGTTATTCCAGCCTTTTTTGTTCAATTATAAAATATTTATAGCCAAATTGTTTCACAATTAGAAACTATGTATATCTTTGCCACCCTATTAAAAATGGTTTTGTAGCTCAATTGGATAGAGCATCTCACTACGGATGAGAAGGTTTGGGGTTCGAATCCCTACAAGACCACCCTCTAAACGGATATGATAAAATCGTATCCGTTTTTTTATTTGAATACTTAGCCTTTTTAGCGCCTCAAATTAATGCTTAATGAGTAAGCTTATTATAAATTAGTTTTATCGTATTCTAACTTTATGAACTATTAAGGAAACGAAAAATCCTAGTTAGATCTTACTATTTAGTTTACACTCTTCCTGCCAACATTTTGCTGATGTATTTTCCGATAATATCATATTCAATATTTACCGCACTGCCAATTGTAAGTTGGTGCATATTGGTATACTCATAAGTGTAAGGGATTATAGCTACCGAAAATTGATTGTTGTTTACATTAACCAATGTAAGACTTATACCATTCATACAAATGGATCCTTTTTCTACTAACAATTGCGTTTGGCTATCAGTAGATAATTCAAAAGTAAACAGCCAACTACCTAGCTCATCTTTTATGCTTATACAATTAGCGGTTGTATCTACATGTCCTTGCACTATATGTCCATCAAAGCGACCATTAGCAGGCATACATCTTTCAAGGTTTATTTTTTGTCCAATATGCCATTGCTTTAAATTTGTTTTAAGTAATGTTTCGGCTATAGCTGTAACGGTATAGGTATTTTCTTCAATTTTTACAATTGTTAAACAAACGCCATTATGAGATATACTTTGATCAATTTTTAACTCATCAGTCATTGAACAGTGTATGGTAAAATGTTTATTGCTTCCAGCTGCATCTATTGCAACTATAACTCCTGTAGTTTCTATAATTCCTGTAAACACGCTTTATTATTTTTAGTGTAAAAAATGTTGTAATTGCTCATTTATATTATCGGATCAGTTTTATCGTTCCGTTTCGTTTGTTGTTTTTAAGTTCTCTTAGGTATTGTTCGTATACATCGCAAGTGTAGTAATAGGTTCCTTCTGCACAATCTTGTCCACTTGTTGTTCCATCCCAATTGATATCCATATTAGTTGTTTCAAATACAACTTGGCCCCAGCGATTGTATATTTTGAGGTTAATTCGATCAATAAATCGATAAGGGAAGGGCTTGAGTAAGTCGTTTTTATTATCTATGTTACTAGGGGTAAATACATTGGGTATTTCATAATAGGGGCAATTGTCTACACAAAAGGTATTGGTCAAATCACTCTCATTGTTAAAGGAATCAACTCCAGTTACTGCATAGCATCCTGCAATTGAATATATCAATGTATCTCTGGTATCATTAAAAAAAAGTTTTTGGGCTGAATCAATTCCTATTAACACAAAATTATCCGATTCAAATTTTTTATAATATACTTTGTAGCTCAACACATCGTTTGCACATTGTTTTTGGGGTACCCAAGTTAATTTATTGGTAAAGTCATTAAAATTAGTGCAGGGAGGAGTAACGGTAAGAATAGGAGCACATGGCTTTACAGTGTCAATTGGTGTACCAATAATTTCCTGCGATTTATTATAGATGATAGTTGGAAAAAATGAATAATTCCCTGTTGATTGAATAATGTATTTGTATGATTTTCCATTAATCAATCCAGTATCGCTATACGATTTGAGGTTGGTGGTTGTTATTGAATCAAAAATTTGCGTATCGTCATTCAGACGGTAAATGGTAAACTCTTTGTTTATCCAAGGTACACGTTCAAGCCATGTTACAATATTGGTATTGTCTGTTGAGTATATTTGGGCAAAAATAGATGCTGCTTGTGGGCTATTTCCTATAAATCCTGTAACACCTGCAGAATCATACCTTAGTTCCATTCTATAGCTGTATTGTAGCTTTTCTGTATTTAAATTTGTGTCAATTATAAAGGTATCATTAATAGAAGAAAATGTAGGGTATAAAAATGTTTTCACAGGGGTATAAGTACCAATTGTACTGTTGGTTACTATTGCACGTTTACATATTACTTGGTAAGGAGCTGAATAAGCTACCGTATCCAAAGTGTCTGGTCTTATCCAAGCTAATTTAATGGCACCGTTTGATAAGCTGGTGTAGTTAACAGTTGCTTGGGTAATAATAGGGGTACTTCGAATAATTTCATCGCATACTTCTTCTGATGCATAACTTTCGGAGGATATTGATGCAATTGTATTTCCATTGGCACTTCGTGATGGGAATACAGCTACAATTCGATAACAATAATTAATAAGAGGTGAAAGACCTTCACCTTTGTTGTCATCATAAAAAGAAGTGTCGGTATTGGCAAATACATTGCCTTTTACTTCACCAATTAATTCAAATCCTAAATTGGCTGGTATGCCTAATTGGCAAAAGGCTGGACTCCAAAATGAACTATCTATTTTGCGGTACACCTTATATTTATTGGCAAAAGCACAGGTATCTTTTTTCCAACTGATGTTAAATCCATTGCCTATTTGTTTAATCGTTACATTTTTTGGAGCAGGTCCAACCACTTTAAGTTGAAATGTCATAAAACTTCCTAGTGGAACTACATAGTCATCAACTGCCTGTATGGTTGCTTGGTGAGGTCTATATTGTATATGCCTACAATCTGTTTTCCATTTAAATTTTGCAGCTGCAGTTCCTTGTCCTTGTCCAGGTATTTGTTCAAATGAAGCTGGACTAATAGGAACTTCAAATGGACCGCCAAATCCGGTTAAAACAATACGTTGTCCATTTATATCGGTTGCTAACACATTAAATTGAATAGAGTCTCCAGCATTGATGCATCTTTCGGTTACTTGTGTAATAAGGGGAGGGTTATTATCACACTCCCGTATTCTAATTTGCATATCACGTACTACATAACCCACAATAATTCCATTTCTATATTCGGTAACACGAATGGCAATATTATACAAACCCGAACCTATTGGCTTTACCCAATATAAGTTACCTGTTAGTGGGTTAATAGAAAAGCTATCCGTACTTGATGGTGTTAAATAGTTTGGCACAACTTCGTTTTCGGCTAGCTTAGGAATATCTAATGAATAAACTAAACTATCTCCATCGGGATCATAGGCTCCAGGATTGTGTAAATAAAAATATTGCAAACAGCCATCCAAAATAGGAGGAACCGTTAGTATGGGCGAACTATTGTTGCCCAATGCATTATTAACCCTTATAAGACTTTCAACATAAAAAGGAATTCCATCTGAAAAACCACCATTAATATTAACAATATTGTTTACTCGATTTTGTTCGGTGATGCTAACTAAAAAATTTCCATCAGAAGAATACTGGTGTGTTGCGATATAAGTATTGCGTTGCACATTGGATCCAAATTTTGTTGTACTTGTCCTATTAACAACTTCATTTTTAGAGTCTCCCCAATAAACAATAATACTCCCTACAAAGTCATTTGCTGGAGAGTTTGGATCGGTGTAGGTCGTTACGGTTATTCGATATAAACGACCATTTACTACTTCATAGGCAATTTCTCCTGCCCTATAATGGGTTGCAAATGATTTACTGCCCACTAGCATTAAAATAAAAACGATGATATAACGATTTAAGTCGATCAACTTATATGAGAATTATACGTTGCTAATATACGTCTAATTAGATTACAAAATTGTTATGAAGGTTGCAAAAAAAAATCCTGTTACTCAATTAAAGTAACAGGATTTATAGGGTATATAAAAAATTAAGCAGTTAATGATGCACCTAAATATTCGCGATTCATTCGAGCAATATTTGAAAGGGAAATCCCTTTAGGACATTCAGCTTCGCATGCTCCTGTGTTAGTACACGATCCAAATCCTTCTTCATCATGTTGCGAAACCATGTTTAAAGCTCGTGTATGACGCTCTGGTAAACCTTGTGGCAATAATGATAGCTGTGAAATTTTTGCAGAAGTAAATAACATTGCTGAAGCATTTTTACAAGCAGCTACACATGCTCCACAGCCAATACAAGCTGCGGCATAAAATGCGTTATCGGCATTATCTTTTGATATTGGAAGACTATTTGCATCTTGTGCATTTCCAGTATTTACAGATATATACCCACCGGCTGAAATGATACGGTCAAATGCAGAACGATTCACCATCAAATCTTTAACCACAGGAAAGGCTTTGGCTCTCCAAGGCTCAACCACAATGGTATCATTGTTTTTGAATGAACGCATATGCAATTGACAGGTAGTTACACCTTTTAATGGTCCATGAGGCCTTCCATTTATATGCATACTACACATCCCACAAATTCCTTCGCGGCAATCATGATCAAATGTAACAGGGTCTTTTCCACCAACAATAAGTTGTTCATTTAGTACATCAAACATTTCTAAAAACGACATGTCTTCCGATACATTTGGAACGTTATAGGTTTCAAATTTACCTTTATCGCTTGCATTTTTTTGTCTCCACACTTTAAGTGTGATATTCATGTTTCCGCTCATGTTTTAATCTGTTTGTTAATTATTTGTGTTAAGTGTATTGATAAGCTATGTATTTTTTTTTAACATAACTTATACCATCTTTAACCTATTATTTATAGCTTCTAGCAGCAATTTTAATATTCTCGTACTTAAGTTCTTCTTTATGTAATTCCCATGTATTACTTCCTTTATTCTCCCATGCTGCTACATAAGCATAATTTTCATCATCACGCAAGGCTTCTCCTTCTTCTGTTTGATACTCTTCTCGGAAATGCCCACCGCAACTTTCATTGCGACTTAATGCATCTACACACATTAATTCTCCTAACTCTAAAAAGTCGGCTACACGTCCAGCTTTTTCAAGTTCTGGGTTCATATTATTTGCTTCACCGGATACTTTTACCTCTTTCCAAAACTCTTCGCGTAATGCTCTTACATCAACGATTGCCTCTTTTAATCCTTTTTCACTTCGGGCCATCCCACATTTATTCCAAATGATTAAACCTAGTTTCTTATGAAAATAATCTACTGATTTTGTACCATTAATCCCCATCAGTTTATCAATGCGATCTTGTGTTTCTTTTTCCGCTTGTAAAAATGCTGGATGATTGGTTTCAATAGCCTTTGTTCTAATTTCATTGCTTAAATAAGCTCCTATTGTATAAGGAATAACAAAATAACCATCCGCTAATCCTTGCATTAATGCAGATGCACCCAAACGATTTGCTCCATGGTCAGAGAAATTAGCTTCTCCTAAAGCATATAATCCTGGTATGTTTGTCATAAGGTTATAATCAACCCAAAGCCCACCCATTGTATAATGTACAGCTGGGTATATCATCATCGGATTTTCGTAGGGGTTTACGCCTGTAATTTGTTTGTACATATCAAACAAGTTACCATATTTCTCAGCTACTACATCTTTACCCATTTGTTTAATTTGGGTTTCTGTTGGATTGTGAATGCCCTTTTTATTGGCTTCAATACGACCATAACGGATCATGTTCGCTTCAAAATCTAAAAATACAGCTTCGCCAGTTTTATTTACCCCAAAGCCAGCATCACATCTTTCCTTTGCAGCGCGAGAAGCAACATCACGAGGTACTAAGTTGCCAAATGCAGGATATCGTCTCTCTAAGTAATAATCTCTATCGTCTTCTTTTAAATCATTAGGATTAAGTTTTCCTTCACGAATGGCTTTCGCATGTTCTTGTGTTTTTGGAACCCAAATTCTTCCATCATTCCTCAGTGATTCGCTCATCAAGGTTAGCTTTGATTGGTGATCACCTGATACTGGAATACAAGTAGGATGAATTTGTGTGTAACAAGGATTAGCAAAAAATGCACCTCGTTTGTGAGCTTTCCATGCAGCAGTCACATTACTACCCATCGCATTGGTTGATAAGTAAAATACATTTCCATATCCGCCTGAACATAATAAAACGGCATGTCCAAAATGACTTTCCAGTTTACCAGTTACTGAATCACGAGCAATAATTCCCCTGCATTTACCTTCAATATTTACCACATCCAACATTTCATGGCGGGTATACATTGTAACGGCCCCCATTCCTATCTGACGTTCAAGAGCGGAGTATGCCCCTAATAATAATTGTTGTCCTGTTTGTCCTGCTGCATAAAATGTTCGCTGAACTTGCGTTCCTCCAAATGAACGATTGCTTAACAATCCTCCATACTCGCGAGCAAATGGAACACCTTGTGCTACACATTGATCAATAATATTTCCACTCACTTCGGCCAAACGATGCACATTTCCTTCACGTGCTCTATAATCTCCACCTTTAATGGTATCATAAAATAAACGGTATATTGAATCACCATCATTTTGATAATTTTTTGCTGCATTAATACCTCCTTGAGCAGCAATTGAATGTGCTCTTCTAGGTGAATCTTGAAAACAAAAAACCTTAACTTTGTAGCCCATTTCAGCTAATGAAGCTGCTGCAGAAGATCCTGCAAGTCCTGACCCTACAACGATAATTTCTAAGCTGCGTTTATTGGCGGGGTTTACTAAAGAAACAGTTGAACGGTACTTTGACCATTTGCTTTCAATTGTGCCTTCTGGAATTTTGGCGTCTAATTTACTCATATCTGTAATAGTTAACTGTTATCGTTATTTAATAATATTAAAATGCATCAAAATAGGCATCAATGCAAAAGTAAAAGGAATCAGAATGGCAAAAACAACGCCAACTGATTTTATAATTGGAGTGTATTTTTTATGGTTTATGCCTAATGTTTGAAAAGCTGATTGAAAGCCGTGCAATAAATGATAGGATAATGAAACCATTGCTAATGCATACAAAAGCACAATGACTGGACTTTGAAATACTTCTTTCATTTCACCATACAATGTTTCTTTACCGCTAGTAATTTCATCTGTTAACCTGCTAACTACCCAAAAATGTTTTAAGTGAATAATTAAAAACATAAGCAATAAGGTTCCCAATAAGCCCATTGACCGTGAATACCATTTACTATTAGCTTTTCCATCCTGCATTGCATATTTAATTGGACGTGCTTGGTTGTTTTGGCTCCATAGACTAAATCCTTTTATGATGTGTAACAACAAACCTATAAATAATACAATTTCCATTGTACGTATTAAAGGGTTTGTTCCCATAAATTCAGCACCTTCATTAAAAGCATGTCCGCCATCATTCAAAAAAATGAGAGCATTGATACTACAGTGTACCAATAAAAAAGTAATAAGAAATAATCCGGTAAGGCCCATGATCAACTTTTGACCTATTGACGAACTAAACAGTTTGTTTATCCAACTCATAGTAATTTTATGTTTTTTTGCGTGCGCAAATTTATGAATAGCCCAATAGTATCCTATTCTAACAAATCCACAATTGTTATTTAAAATCTATCTAAACAGCCCTTTTGTAGTTGCTTTATTTTACAAACGAATAAATGATTTAAAAGTTTGTTTTATATTTTGTTGTAATTATCTCATTTTTGACGCTAACTATTTAACTGTATAAAAAGTGTATAAGCTCATTGTCAGATTGTTGTTTTTAATGCCTGCAGAAACGGCTCATTATTTTACCCTCAATACCTTTAAGTATATTTTGTATATACCTTTTGCAAAACGGTTTATTCGAACGTTATTTTTTGTAAATAACCCTGTACAATTTTTAGGAATAACTTTCCCTAATAGGGTAGGATTAGCAGCCGGTTTTGATAAAAACGCCAAATACCTTGAAGAGTTTAAAACAATGGGATTTGGAAGTGTTGAAATTGGAACGGTCACTCCACTTGCCCAAAAAGGCAATGATAAACCTCGGTTGTTTAGGTTATTAAAAGATGAATCTATTATAAATAGAATGGGATTTAACAATGATGGTGCTGATGCAATAGTTGAACGGCTTAAAAACAGACCAAAGGGTATAGTAATAGGCGGGAATATTGGTAAAAACAAAATAACACCCAATGAAGAAGCTCAACTTGATTATGAAATTTGTTTTGAAAAACTATACGATGTTGTTGATTATTTTGTTGTTAATGTGAGTTCCCCAAACACACCTGGTTTAAGAGCTTTACAAGACAAAGAACCGTTAATGAAAATTTTATCTTCTTTGGTTCATAAACGAAATGCTAAATCAGTTAACAAGCCTATTTTATTAAAAATTGCACCCGATTTAACCAATTCACAATTGGATGATGTAGTTGATATTGTAAAAGAAAGTGGGATAGAGGGTATTGTTGCAACCAATACAACCATTAGCCGAGAGCATTTATTAACAGATATTTCTAAAGTAAATGCAATAGGTGCTGGTGGGCTTAGCGGACAAATTTTACACCAACATTCAACACAAGTATTGCACTATATTAACCATAAATGCAAGGGTACAATTCCTTTAATTGGTGTAGGCGGAATAAACTCTACTGATAGTGCTCAATTGAAATTAAACGCTGGTGCATCATTGGTTCAACTATATACTGGATTTATATACCAAGGGCCAAGTTTGGTGAAATCAATTGCTAAATTACCTTAAGGCGCAACAGTGCTAAATTTACGTGCACCAATAAGTTCGTCATATTTAAATTGAATATTTTTGTGGTATACTAAAATCAAATATTCGTTTTCAGTATTAGCCGAGCTACCTTCAAACAAGATTTCATCAGGTTTTCCATCACCGTCTTTTATAGCATAAATATACTCATATCTGCCTTGTTTCAATTGTGTTTCTAAATCGTATCTGCCTCTGCTTTTATTGTAACGCATTTGGTATTGCGGCAAAAGTTTCCAATCAGTAAATTCGCCTAGTACATATACTTCTGCATCTTGAATAGGTGTTATGCTCATTAAATAAAAATTTACCCACGCATAGTCTCCATCTAAATTAAAATTTGTTCCTTCTCTATTGCCTAAGATTCTACGTCCGTTATTATCAATGTATTGAAAATACTGTTTTGAACCTCTAGATTCATCAGGATTGAGTATAACATGGTATACACTGTCAAATGTTTTAGACCTAACATTGGGGCTTAAAGTACGCAAGCTTCTAAAATCAAAAAAACGAAACTCATTACCTCCAGAAAAAACAGTAGCATCAAATGTGTTGTATTGCAATACATTATCGCTTATAAATTGGGGTTTCATTCCGCTTTGAGCATTATCCCAACGTCCATTTTGAGTAATCACAACTTTTACATCTCCAAAAGGATTGGGAATATTATACCCTTTATAATTTATGCTAAATTGAAGTTCTTGTTTGGTAAACCTATTTTGAGCTAAAGTTGCTGGTTGGGCTTTTCCAGTTATCGTTACATTTGTTGATAATACCATCATTCTTCTGGTGAGCAGCAAATCTTCCTCATCAAAATTTCGAAATACTTTAAGCAAGTAATTACCTGAAATACGAGGTTTCATATTTTCGTTTGGCAACAACAATTTGTAATGTATGTATTTTACATATGTATTAGTTGAAAAACGAAAATCACCAATATTATCTATTGTTAAACCATTAATATATTCGTTTTGAGATAAAGGTGTCGGATTCCAGTTTGCATCACAATGTGTGAGAGAGTATTGAAAAAATTCGTTTTTGGTGCCAATAATATCAAACCCAAGTTCTAATAATTCTTCTGTTTGTAAGTTAATAATGGGGTATCTATCATCAATGCCTGCTTTGCTAAAAATAACCGATTGCACATCGTTATCATAAATGTAATTATCATACACAAGTCCTTGTGCAAAAGGCTTCAAACACGATAATAGGATAAAGAAAAATAAAGAAATAGATTTAATCATAAGTGAAAGTTAACCATTTTCTTCTAACTCCATCAGTTCCAGAAAAAATTGATCGTATTGTTTTTGCATGTCGCTTAAACGTTTTTTATCTTCTTCGTATTGTTTATTAAGTGCCAATGCTTTCAAGGTGTCTTTCATCAACTCCATGTCAGCAAACTGTATTTCTGTTTTGGCACAACTCAATTTTAAGTTATGGATAGTTTGTTCTAATTCTCCAATTCGTTTTTGTAATTGTTGAATTTGATTCTTCTTATTGGATGGCTGCTGTTTTGGCTTTTCTTCTTTGAAAACAGGTATTGCTTTTTCAACTTTTTTTATGGGTTGTAATTTTTCTGCTTTTAATTGTTCGTCTTCAATTCGTTTTCGCCATTGTTCAAATTCAGCAAATGTTCCCGGGTATTCTTTCAGTTCTTCATTTTCTATCCACCATATTTTATTGGCTACACTTGTCACAAAAAACCTATCGTGTGAAACAACAATAAAGGTTCCTTGATACTGCTGCATAGCTTGTATCAAAATATTAATGGAACGAATATCTAAGTGATTGGTTGGTTCGTCCAAAAGCATGAAGTTTGCTTCTGCTAGAAGGGTTCGAGATAGTGCGACACGGGCTTTTTCTCCTCCAGAAAGCACTTTTATTTTCTTAAAAACCTCATCACCTGTAAACAAAAAACAACCTAATAACGTACGCAATTCGGTATCGGTACGTTCGCCTGCATACTGTTGCATTTCTTGCAATATTTCATTTTCTACATTCAACGATTCTAATTGATGTTGCGCATAAAAAGCTTCTACCACATTGTGACCTCTTTCTATTTTTCCTTCAAAAGGCTCTACGTTTGCAATCATTCTAAGCAAGGTAGATTTTCCTTTACCGTTAGCACCTATCAGTGCAATTTTATCTCCTCTTTCTATTTTCCCAACAGCATTAGTAACAATTCGCACATCCGGAAAGGCCTTAGTAGCTTGATCCACCTCAATTACTACCTTACCCGATTGGGTACTCATCTTAAAGTTGATGTTTATTTCTCGGTTATCGTCCTCAGGTGCTTCAATTCTATCGAGCTTATCTAATAGTTTAACACGCGATTGTGCTGCAGTAGCTTTACTAGCCTTGGCTTTAAATCGGTTGATAAATGCTTCTTGTTGTTTAATAAATTGTTGTTGGTTGTCAAATTGGCGTTGTTGCAAATCTGCACGTTCGTCTTTAGCCGATAAGTAATAGGAATAATTTCCTGCATACTCTGTTATTTTTTGGTTGGCTACTTCCACAGTTTTGGTAATCATTTTATCCAAAAACTCTCTATCATGGCTCACTACTATTACAGTTCCATCATAGGATTGTAAGTAATTTTCCAACCACTCAATAGTAGGTAAATCTAAGTGATTGGTAGGTTCATCCAGCATTAACAATTTTGGATTTTGCAACAGCAATTTGGCTAGCATTACGCGCATGCGCCAACCTCCCGAAAACTTTTTATAGGGCTGTTGCAATTGTGCAGTAGTAAAGCCCAATCCTTCCAATACCTTTTCGCATTTATGGTGTATATTATAGCCATCCAACGCATCAAATTCAGTTTGCAGGTCACTTAATTTATTCAGAACGTCATCAGAATAATCAGTTTCCATTACCTTTAAAATCTTTTCAACTTCAACTTCTAAATCGAGCTGACGCTGAAAGGCGCTCATGGTAACTTGCAATATACTTGCATCTGTTTCAAATGAAAGCTGATCTTGGTTAAAAAAACCAATGGTTAAATCTTTGGGTCTCGAAATGGAGCCATTTGAAGGTTTGTATTCACCATGTATCATGCGCAACAGCGTTGATTTTCCGGTTCCGTTCATTCCTATAAGCCCGATGCGTTCATTAGGTTTTATATGCCAGTTAGCATCGCGATACAAAGCCCGGCCGCCAAATTCGAATGTGATATTGTTTAGTGAAATCATAAATTGAGGCGCAAAAATACTGTTTTACAATCACTGTTCACAGTTTGTAATGGCTAATTATTTCAGATTAGATAATATCGATTTAATTTTGACTCTTATTTTTCTTTAAAATGACTAAATTGGCTTGGCAATATTTTGATTATCAAAGCCGAAAAGATTGTATAGGTAAATTTCCAAACTGTGTTATACTTTCGCAGCCTTAAAATTAGAATACATGAAGTTTTACACTCTTTTAATTAAATACCGTTTTTGGCTTGGACTTGCGGCCATTTTACTCGGTGTTGTAGCTCAATTTACAGTCGATATTTGGACAGCCATTTTACTTTATAGTACAGCATTTATTGCACTGCTCACACATTTTATCATTGGTCCATTACGTTTGGTACAAAAGCCAATGGAAGAAGGAGATGTAGAAACTGTTCAAAAAATAATCAATTCAGTATGGTTTCCAAGGTTACTCATTAAACCCATTCGCAGCAGTTATTATACGCTACAAGCAAATATGGATATGGCTGCACAAAATTTCACTTCTGCTGAGGTAAATCTTAAAAAAAGTGCGTCTTTAGGCTCGTCAATGGCCGAAACTGAAGGGGCTAATAAATTACAATTAGGAATGCTTGCCATGCAGCGCAGCGACTTTAAAGCTGCAGAGAAATACACCAAAGAAGCCCTAAAAGCTGGATTTCCCGATAAAGAAAGTGAAGCAATGGCACATTTAGCAATGGTTCAAATTTACCTCAATAGAAGAGAGTTTAAAGCAGCAAAAGATTTTTTTAGAAGAGCCAAAGCCTGCAAACCCAAACAAGATCAAACAGTGAAGCAGATTAAAGAAATGGAAAAATACTTAAGTAGAATTCCGGGATAATTTAAGATTCCGCAATACAAAAAAGCCGATGCAACGCAATATGTTGTATCGGCTTTTTGGTGTAATAACGTACTAAATACCCAGCCACTCTTTAGCAGTTTTGCTTAATATTTGATTTTTTTGCTCGCTGGTTAACTCTTTCATTAGCTCAATAAACTTGCCATGTTCCAAATCACCCAAAGGAAATGGAAAATCGCTACCCAAAGCAATTCGTTCGGCACCAAATAAGTTCAAATTGTATTTAAAGGCTTCTTCATCATGCACCAAACTGTCAATGTAAAACTTTTTTACATATTCATAAGGATCCGCCACATGGTTAATATTACACAAGTCGGGGCGAGCATGGTAACCATGGCTTATGCGGCCAATGGTATGTGGAAAACAACCTCCACCATGCGCAAACATGACACGCAGTTTCGGGAATTTATCGAAAATGCCACCAAACAACATGCTACAAATTGCTCGTGAAGTTTCGGCAGGCATGCCCACTAACCAAGGTAGCCAATACTTTTTCATTTTATCCGTTCCCATCATATCCCATGGATGCACAAACAAACACATACTTTCGCGCTCCGCAACTTCATAAAATGGATAAAAACGTTCATCATCCAAATTTACATCCAATATATTGGTAGCAATTTCTACCCCCGGTAAATTGAGTTCATATTTGCATCTTAACAACTCTTCAATGGCTAAAGTTGGATCTTGCATTGGCAAAGTCCCTAAGCCTACAAATCGGGTAGGATAGTCTCGCTGAATTTGTGCCAAATGATTGTTGATATATTGGCTCCATTCATGTGTATGTTCGGGTTTTGCCCAATAATAAAAAAGAACGGGCACTGTAGATAAAGCCATCAGTTGCACATCATGCTTATCCATATGTTGGATAATGGCTTTTGGATCCCAACACAAATCGTCAATTGCACGAAAAAAAGTGCCATCGGCTTTCATCATATTGGCTCGGCCCGACTGATAATGGTCGAGGTAAATAAATTCATCACCATAACCATATTTTTCTTTTAGGTTAGGAATAAATTCTGGGAGAATATGAGCGTGAATATCTATTTTGTTCATTTAGGTTATAGCTAATAGATCATAGATCAAGGAAAAAATATATAAAGTTTTATTATAAACTATAATCCATGAGCAATGAACTTCTTTACATAAATCTCGGATCTGTTTCCATTACATGCCCACAACTCTTGCAGGTACGTAATTCTTCAGATGCATAAAATTCTTTAAAGCGTGGCAAAAAATCTGTTTCAATATCAATCAGTTCAAACTTGTATTCGTGCAATTTGTGGTTACATTTTTCGCAATACCATTGCAATCCATCCATCAATCCTTTTCCTTTTCGCACGCGTTCTATCACTAAGCCAATCGAACCTTCATTTCGTGCAGGAGAGTGAGGTGTATATGCTGGGCACAAAAACATATCACCCGGGCCTAATGGAATATCAACAGCTTTTCCGTCTTCTTGTATGCGAACATTGATAGTGCCTTCTAATTGGTAAAACAATTCTTCAGTTTCATTATAGTGATAATCTTTACGGGCATTTGGACCAGCAACAATCATTACAATATAATCGGTACCCTCGGGATATAAATTTTTGTTGCCTACCGGAGGTTTTAACGAATGACGATTTTCTTCAATCCATTTATTCAGGTTAAAAGGTTTACGAGCTGCCATAGTATGTTTATCAAATTTTTCTGGGGCAAGTTAATAAAAAGTTGATTCTATAAGATATTGAATATAGACAATTAACAATACAGCGTGCAAAACAATAAAATAGCATAAACACATCCTTAACAAACAAAGCGTTATTTCGTAATTGGTTTTATGAGTTTATGGTTGGCTTCATCATATTTTTTATTTCGCATGTTTGCCCAATTTTTATTTCTTAATGCCTTAAATTCTTAATTCTCAACTTGTAATTTTAACATAAAATGTCTTCATTTAAAGTAAAAGGTGGTAAATCGTTAAAGGGTGAAATTGTTCCTCAAGGGGCTAAAAATGAAGCCTTGCAGATATTATCGGCAGTATTGTTGACGCCAGAAAAAGTAACTATTTCCAATATTCCGAATATTAGGGATGTGATGAAATTGATTGAATTACTGGGCGATATGGGTGTTATTGTAAATAAAGTGTTGGAAGATACGTATACGTTTGAAGCCAAAAATGTGAACCTTGAATTTTTGCGCAGCGAAGATTTTAAAAAGAAAGGTGCTGCATTAAGAGGTTCAATTATGATTATCGGGCCCATGTTGGCCAGGTTTGGTGTTGCGTATATTCCAGAACCAGGAGGAGATAAAATTGGTCGCAGACCAGTAGACACTCATTTGCGAGGTTTCGAAGCGTTGGGTGCAACATTCGAACATTTACGTGACGATCGATTTTATAAAATAAATGCTCGAAATCTAAAAGGTACTTATATGATGCTGGATGAAGCATCGGTTACCGGAACGGCAAATATTGTTATGGCAGCATCGTTGGCTAATGGAACAACTCAAGTATACAACGCAGCATCAGAGCCTTATTTGCAACAGCTTTGCAAAATGATAAATAGTATGGGTGGAAAAATTAGTGGCATTGGCTCTAATTTATTGACCATTGAAGGGGTTGATTCGCTCGGTGGTTGCTCGCATCGCATGCTACCCGATATGATTGAAATTGGATCATTTATTGGGCTGGCAGCAACAACTAAATCTGAAATTACTATTAAAAATTGTTCTATTCCTGATTTAGGAGTAATACCTTCTGTATTCCGTAAAATGGGTATTGAGTTGGAATTTAGAGGCGATGATATTTTTGTGCCCGCACAAGACAGTTATAAAATTCATTCATTAATTGACGGTTCTATTCTTACCATTAAAGATGGTATTTGGCCAGCGTTTACACCCGATTTAATTTCAATAGCATTGGTAACCGCAACACAAGCAAAAGGCAGTGTGCTTATTCACCAATGGATGTTTGAAAGCCGTTTGTTTTTTGTAGATAACCTTATTGATATGGGTGCTAAAATTATTTTGTGTGACCCACACCGTGCCGTGGTTATTGGTTCAAACCGCGAAACAAATTTAAGAGGTATTACCATGAGTTCTCCAGATATTAGAGCAGGTGTAGCTATGCTTATAGCAGCTCTTGCCGCAAATGGGACTAGTACAATTAACAATATTGAACAAATAGACAGGGGATACCAATTTATTGACGAACGCTTAAGAGCCATTGGTGCAGATATAACCCGAATAGACTAACTCATTTTTTATTATGTTCGTGGTGTGATTAAAAAGTTATTTTTATGCAGCATATGCTGTCTTCTTTTTTTAACTGCAAAAGTTCAGTTGCCACTAGTTATTGGTCAAAAAATGCCTAATTTTCAATCTGTTACTATTTCCGGAGATACGATTGAATTGGCCCAGTACAAAGGTAAAATAGTTCTTATAGATTGTTGGGCATCATGGAATATTCCTAGCCGCAAACACAATCTTTCTACCAAACGCCTGTATGAAAAATACCGGGCTATTAGCTTACGCAAAAAACAGAAATTTATCGTTGTTCAAATTTCATTGGATACTCGGGAGGATTTGTTACGCAATGCAATCAGCAAGGATAATCTGTATTGGCGTGCTCATATTTGTGATTATAAAGGATGGAAATCTGAGTATGTCGGTTTATTTAATATCAATAGTATTCCTACAAACTATTTGATAGACACTGCGGGTATTATTGTAGCCAAAAATATTTGGGAAACGCAATTAGATGAAAGGCTGCAGTCTCTTATTCAGTAAGGTGACAGGTTGGCATTTTTATGCAATTGGCAATGCTTTTGTTAAATCAGCATTAGTAAAAATAATTTAAAGTACACATGAACGAGCAACACTCCCACGAACACAGCACTGAACCCGTTTTACAAAATGAAGTTAAAAACGCTGCACTACCAACACCTGATGAAATAAAGGCAGAAATAGAAACAGATATAGACGCAATAAATGAAAATGAGTCAGAAAAAGATTGGGCAGCAGAATTAAAAATGGTAGAAGAGAAATATTTACGTTTATATGCTGATTTTGATAACTATAAACGAAGAACCAGTGCTGAAAGAATTGAATTATTTAAAACAGCAAACCAAGAAGTTTTGGTTTCACTGTTACCCGTATTGGATGATTTTGGACGTGCACTTAATGCAATGAATACTGCAACAAATATAACTGCAGTAAAAGAAGGAATTGAATTGGTAAAAGCTAAATTTTACTCCATATTAGAAAGTAAAGGATTGAAACCAATGGAAACAACGGGTAAACCATTTGACAGTGATTTTCATGAGGCTATTACCAATATACCTGCTCCATCCGAAAAACTAAAAGGAATGGTGATAGATGAGATTGAAAAAGGATATTATTTAAATGATAAAGTAATTCGTTTTGCAAAAGTTGTAGTTGGGGAGTAACTATATGGTTAATTGGAGATTAGTTGATAGGTTTAAAATGTATATAGTTATTTAAACTATTTTAAACCAACCGCAATCAACTCCTTAACAACAAACAGAAATAAGTATAATTATATTAGCAGCGCAGTGTTGTTTGCGAAATATCTGTCTCGCACCACTGCTGGAGCAGAAAGCAAATAACTTGCAACAATTAAAAGAGAAATGGCAAAAAGAGATTTTTACGAAATACTAGGTGTTAACAAAGGATCAACAGCTGATGAAATAAAAAAGGCTTACAGGCAAATGGCCATTAAATTTCATCCAGACAAAAATCCTGGTGACAAAGCTGCTGAGGATAAATTTAAAGAAGCTGCTGAGGCTTATGAAGTACTTAGTGATGAACAGAAAAAGGCTCGGTATGATCGATTTGGACATCAAGGTGCGGGTGCAAATGCCAGAGGTGGGGAAGCTCATATGAATATGGATGATATCTTTTCACAGTTTGGAGATGTATTTGGTGAAGGAGGGGGAAGTCCATTTGAATCTTTTTTTGGTGGAAGCAGAGGAGGAAGACGACAGGCTGGTGTTCGTGGAAATGATGCACGAATAAAAGTAAAAATGACATTACAAGAAGTAGCTGCTGGTGCCGAAAAGAAGATAAAGTACAAGAGAATGAAAGTAGCCGATGGTCTTACTTTTAAAACGTGTACAACCTGTAATGGTGCTGGTCAAGTACGCAGAGTAACCCAAACATTTTTAGGTCAAATGGCTACCACTAATGCTTGTCCTTTGTGTCATGGAAGCGGTAAAACAGTTGATAAGCGACCAGCTGGAGCAGGACCTGATGGATTAATTCCTGTTGAAGATGTGGTAACCATTAAAATACCTGCTGGGGTTGCTGATGGGATGCAGCTAAGCATGAGTGGTAAAGGAAATGCTGGACCTGGCGGAGGCCCGAGTGGCGATTTAATCATTTTAATTGAAGAAACTGAAGACCCTATTTTAAAACGTGATGGAACTAATATCGTGTTTGATTTACACATCACTTTTGCAGATGCAGCTTTGGGCACAAGTATAGAAGTTCCTACTGTTGATGGAAAAGTAAAAATGAAAATTGACGCTGGTACTCAGGGAGGTAAAATCCTTAGATTAAGAGGCAAAGGAATTCCTGAAATCAACACC
Organism: Bacteroidia bacterium; assembly: GCA_044353855.1. Taxonomy (GTDB): domain Bacteria; phylum Bacteroidota; class Bacteroidia; order UKL13-3; family UKL13-3; genus UKL13-3. Next base: position 50,569 of record JBILBF010000002.1, on the reverse strand, counting down.
TCATCTAGAGGTGACCAACTTATACATATTAATATTTGGACACCACAAAAACTGACGGCTGATGAAAAAGCATTACTCGAAAAATTGAAAGACTCAGATAATTTTAAACCACAGCCTAATAAAAATGATAAAGGATTTTTTGAAAGGATGAGAGAGTATTTTAACTAAACAAATTGGCGTTATGATGCGCCTTTTTGTGTGCAAGGAAGTTTCCATTCAATTCAGATCATTCCAGTACCACAAAAAAATAAAAAACAGGTAGAATATAGTTTATTTAAAGACAACACTGTTTTATAAATACCCCAGAGGATTTGGACTAAAAGGGTGTTTATTTTTGCCAAAGGGTATATTGAATATTTACAAATGGACTGTTTAAAAATATATGTGTTGATGTTTGATTAATAATATTACTAGTGTAATTTAAACCCAATCGGAAATGTGCTAACCCAGCTTTTAAGGTTAACTGTTCATTTAAACGATATCCTAGATAAAACTCTGAATGTAAAGATCCTTTATCATTATCTCCACCAAGCATAACATTAAATGATTCAGGACTGATAAAATAAACAGGATCTTTTCCAACCGATTTATATGAACGTGTGCCTATTGTACCACCCAAAAGATCTATATTAAATCCAATAAGTAAGTTTTGATTCGATATAAATTCAATCCCACCCATAATATTAATAAAATAGTTTGATAGGTCGTCTATCAAAGCATCTTGATTGTTGATCTTAAAATCAGCTTGTCCAAAAATCAAATTTTGTCTTACACCTAAAAGGTATCTAAGATTAGGAATTCCTGCAATTTGATGAGAATATATAATTGGCATACTTAACAAAGTAATATCTTTATTTAGATTAGCTGAAAAGCCAACAGAAACAGACTGCTTTGGTAAGATACTTTGTGCACTTCCATATAATGACAAGGTTAAAAAACTAATGATTAGGATTGTCTTTTTCATAATTTTTGAAATGTAACAGTAAATATATTAAAAATAATAAATTGATTTCTTATTTTTTTATAGCTCATTGTTCAATTGGTTTCAATGCATGACCAATGGTATCTTTTAAAATCGGTTCTCGTTTCCAGAAAACAAATCCGCCTTTACGGCCAATTTCAATAGGACCATAAGTTGCAATCTCTTCTAAGCGGCCAATTTTCGAAACAAAATAAACAGGTTTGTCAATTTCATTGCTATGAAGAAGCCATTTTTCATCGTAGCTTTTACTATTTGAATGAGGTAGTGTTTTTGAGTAAAAATATTGAGCATAACTTTTCATTCCAAGTGTTTCAACATAACAATCCTTTCCGACCAAACTTTTATAAAAATTAATAGCCGATTGTTGAGAGTATTGTTCAATTTTAGGAACAACCACAATAAGGTATACAGGAATAAAAAGCATTAAAAAGCACAATAAGGTATATATCCCTTTTGTTAATTCGTTTTTCCAAAACTGAATCATTACATAGGTCAATATCAATAAAAACAACATGCCAAGTAAAGGTTCAAATCCTAACCAACTGGCTGATATATCAAGCGTAGCTTTTGCGAAAGAATCATGAATATAGGGTATGAGAATATGTTTATAGCTTTCTATTAAAGGAATTGTAGTTAAAACTATTCCTATGAAAAAACCAATCAAGCCTAAAAAGAGTATTATACTTTTGGGTAATGTTTGTTGATTCTGCAACCGTTTTTCGATTGTAAATGCAGCCATAAATGTTAATGGCATCCAACATAATGAACTGTAATGAACAATTTTAGTCGTTACTATTGAAAATAAAATTAGAACGCACCAAAACAAAGCACTCATCCATTGTTTTAACCCCGATTCTTCAACTAAAGTTGTTTTGGAAAAAAAGGCCGGTAGAGCAATTATAGATGCAGGAAAACAACCGATTAACAAAACAACCGGATGATAATACCAAGGTTGTCCATGTCCAGCAACTGGGTTTCGAAATAAGTCAATTTGATAATTGATAAAATCAACTAAAACGCCAAATCCATTTTTACTAATTTCTAATACAACCCATAAACTTGCAATAGAAACAATACAAATTATCATTATGGCAATTTGTTTAAAGTTAAAAAAAAGGTAAAAACCATTTCGAAAAAGAACAACTAAAGAACATAAACCAACAACAAGCAATGCAACGGGTCCTTTTGTAAGTACTGCTAATCCGAGGCTAATTCCAATATATAAAAAGCGTTTTGTACGTAAGTTAATTTCTGTTTTTTGCGACACTAAACTCAATTGCCAAATTGCATAAAAAATAAATAAGTTAAACCATGGATCAATTATGCCTGTTTTAAAATACAGAGCAGGAGTAAATGACCCAGCCATAAATAAAACCCATATCCAAGCAAACCGAGGATTAAAAGTTTGTTTACCAATTTGGAACAATAATGTAAGAGATAATATTCCGCAAATAGCATTGGGAAAACGTGCGGCAAATTCATTTACACCAAACACACTCATGCTAAGTGCTTGAAGCCAAAAAAAGAGAGGCGGTTTTTCCCAAAAAGGCTGATAATTTATTTGAACCCTGAAGTATTCACCAGTAACCAGCATCTCTCTTGCTGACTCAGCAAAATTTACTTCATCCCAATCAAACAAATGAACGTTTCCTAAAAAAGGAATAAATAATATAGCAGCTATTAAAGCTACAAGTTGTGGAGTGTTTTTAAATGCCATTTGTTTTCTGTTTAGGCTCTAACTTCACAAATATTAAAGTAGTTAGAATTCCTCCAATTAAAGCACCCGTCATAATATCAACCCAAAAATGTTGTAATAAATAGACTCTAGAAATTGAAACCAATGCTGCAATGATAACCCATAAAAAGCCTATCTTTTTACTAGGAGTTAACAGTGCTAAGAGTGTATATAACGAAAAAGCTGCTGTTGTATGACCAGAAGGAAAGCTGTTAAATTGATTCATTTCTACACCTGGCACGAAATATAAACTATGGATGTTTTTCATCATAACAACAGGTCTGTACTCATTTTCAAAAACGAAGTGTTTTAAGAGTTGTGTAATAAGCGAAGGAATAGTTAATGATACTGTGACTAAAAGCCAATATCTTGGTTTTACTAAAATAATAACAAAACCACAAACAACCAGCAGGATTCCATCTCCAGCATAAGTTAAGTATACCATAAATAGATCCAAAAATGAGGTATGCCAACCATTTACCCATAAGCTTAAATCAAACTGGGTAAAACAAATTTGAAAGTAAAGCCCTAAAAACCATATTAATATAAAAGAAATATAAAATTCTTTATTGCTTTTGAGGATTTGTAAAACGTTTTGTAGGTACACAATGGCAAATTTCACTGAAAAAAGGGCATTAGCAAATTAAATTATTTAATTGAATATCAATATATAGCAAATTTATTTAGTACTATGTATTACAAAGTACATAATTAAACATAGGTTCGTTAAGCAAAGAAGAAAAAACTATATGAATGTAGAAAACTCAAAAGCACAAATGAAAAAAGGAATACTAGAGTTGTGTATTCTGAGTATTATTTCGAGGGGGGAGGTATATGCCTCAGATATAATTGAAGAACTAAAAGTTTCTAAAATGATTGTAGTAGAAGGGACATTATATCCATTGCTTACCCGATTAAAAAATGAAGGCCTGTTGAGTTATCAATGGAAAGAATCAAAATCGGGTCCACCGCGTAAATATTTTCAATTAACCCTAGAGGGAAAAGATTTTTTGACAGGCTTAAACGAAACATGGAAAGAACTTGTAGAAGCCGTATCACATGTAACAAAACATTCTAAAAATTAACATTTAAAGCTATGAATAAAGTAGTAAACATTAACTTAAACGGTATTGTATTAAGTATTGATGAGTCAGCTTATGAACAACTAAAACAGTACATAGAGAAATTAAAAATACATTTTTCATTTACAGAAAATGGAGAGGATATCATTCAAGATATTGAAGCTCGAATCGCTGAATTATTACAATTGAAATTATCTGATAGATACACAGTTGTTCAACAAATTGATGTAAATGAAGTGATTACATTAATGGGAGATCCTACAGAAATAGAAGTTGAAGAAAATCCGCAACAAGAAAAAGAACAGCATGCTTCTGGTCATAAAATCAAACAATTAAAAAGAGATACTCATCACAAAACAATTGGTGGCGTTTGCTCGGGATTAGCTAACTATTTTGGAATAGATATCATGATTCCACGTATTCTTTTTTTAATTGCATTTTTTGTATTTGGATCTGGTCTCCTTGTATACATAATTATGTGGATTGTTATTCCAGAGTCTAGTATATCAGAAAACTTTTACATGAACAAAAATCGCAAACGGCTTTTTAGAAACCCTGATGACAAAAGGATAGGAGGTGTTTGTTCGGGTGTTGCCGAATATTTAGCTATTGACTCAGTATGGTTGAGACTAGGTTTTTTAGCTACTTTCTTTATAGTTGGATCAGGGTTGTTTGTATATATAATCTTATGGATAGCATTACCTGAGGCTAAAACATCAAGTGAAAAATTACAAATGAAAGGGGAGTCAATAGATGTAAATAATATAGAGAAGCAAGTTCGAAGCAATAGTTATAAAACGACTATAGCTTCAACTCAAAGTTCAATCAGTCAACTGTTACGATTTTTTTACAAAATTATTTCAACAGTCTTGGGGTCAGTTTTACTCATTATTGCCATAGTATTAATTGGAGTCGTAATTTTTATCTGGAACAACTCCTTTTCATCAATATTAGACAGGCTTGATATTAATGCCTATTATTCATATTTTCAATATGGCTTTGCATTATTCTGTTTTTCGTTTGCAACATTGATTCTCATATTAGGTATCAAGCTTATTTTTCACTCTCGAATTAAAGTTAAGGTTATATCAATTATACTCACCTTGTGTATTTTAGTTGGCCTGTTTTTAATGTTACGTTTTGGTTGGCAATACCGCAATAGTGTTTCAAGCAAAAATTTGGTTAAAGAACTAGCATTTGATGAGAAATGTCCAGATACACTCTTTATTAAAGTTGAAAACACTTTTGCTGAAGACGAAGAATTGGGGGATATTGATATTAATAAAAGTACCAAAGGAACTGAATTTAAAATCAGTAAAATGGGTGAATGGGTAAGGGTTTTTTACAATACCAAACTATCCATAAAACAATCCAAAAACGAAAATATGCAATTGTATTTAGTCAAATCGGCAAGAGGTGAAAATTCAGTTTCTGCATTACAAAACGCAAATGCAATTATTTACAATACAAGCCTAACAAATAAACTACTTATGATAGACGATGGAATTAGAGTGGATAAAAATAAAGTATTTAAATACCAGCAAGTATCTGCCAAACTAAGAGTGCCAATTGGTACTATTATTAAAGTGGATAAAAATGCAATGAAAATGATTAACGAGGCTTATGAGGAAGAATTTGATTTAGGCGAAACATTTCAAATGACCACAAAAGGGCTGCACTGTTTAGATTGTTTAGATACGGAAGATATAGAAGATGAAAATGTTAATATTGAATGGAATGTTGATGAAGATGATGGGGAAGTAAATATCAAAATCAAAAAAGAAGCACTCAAAATGCAAGAAGATTCTTTTAAAAACAACCCAACAGAAAACAGTTCAGTTCTAAAAAAACCAACAAAATCCAATCAATAAGTACTCATCTTTCTACTTTGTATTGCAATTGTTTGCAAAAACACAAAACAAAACTTGTTATTCAGCATAAAAACACATTAATTGCCCTCACACAGTTTTGGCCGAATACTCGTAATGACAAAGAAGAAAAAAATAAGATTAGAATTTCCTATCAAAGCATCCCCTGCAATGTTGTATAATTATATCAGTACACCATCAGGAATATCTCAATGGTTTTGTGATGATGTAGATATTTACAATGATTTTTATAAATTCAAATGGGGAAAAGAAGAGCAGGTTGCTCAAGTAATAAAAAAAGTATCTAATAAATTAATTAAATTTAAATGGAGAGATACCCCAGATGAAGAATATTTTGAATTTGAAATTATTCAGGATGAACTTACTGATGATGTAGCACTCGTTATTACAGACTATGTAGATGCTATTGATGAAAAAAATACAGCTCAGCTTTGGGACAGTCAAGTACACGAACTTAAAATGAGTATAGGAGCTTAGTCTCCTATTTTTTGTTTATTATGTTAAGCCAATTGTTATATATAGGAGGCACAATAGACTCAATTTCATTTATTTGAGATAGTTTTATCTTCTGCGATAAACGAAGGTAATTCCTATTCTCAATTAGTCTGGTCAAATCAGCATTTGTTAGTTTATTGATGAGTATATAATTTTCAGATTGGAGATTGTTATCCCACAAGTTTTCCCCAATAAGAACATAGGTTTTCTTTAACGTTGAATTGTTTTTATGAAAAATTGCCGCATCTATTAGCTCCGTATCTATAATTAAATTTGCTGTAAAATAATGTCCCCACCAAAATAGTGTACGGCAAACAATTGGAAATTTATGGCCAATAATTTTCGGAAAATCCAAAACTACATAAGGCATAAAGTTATAATTTTCACCTTTTGTGATTTTGTAATCAGAACCAGTTAAATAGTCGATATTATTGAGTTGGTCACTTAACCTTTGTCCAAGTTTATCAAACAAAAAAGTCATTGTTTCCATTATCCGATGCTTTGCTAACGGATATTCTTTGCTTGAAGCAAAATTCAATTCATGTTTTGTCAGTTTATTTGTTGATTTTCGCATCACTTTTAAAAAAAGACTAATATCATTGAAAAAACTTAATAAACTTATTTCTGTTCAGTTTTTCAAAACTTTTTTGCCCACCTTTTTAGTGGTGCTTTTCATTCTACTGATGCAGTTTATATGGCTATATATTGATGATATGGCTGGTAAAGGCTTAAGTTGGCTTATTATAGGTAAACTTATGTTTTACTTTTCTGCGAGTATCATTCCGCTTGCTTTGCCTTTAGCCATATTGTTATCTTCAATAATGACATTTGGTAACCTAGGTGAAACATATGAATTAATTGCAGCAAAAGCTGCAGGAATATCAATTTGGCAACTATTTAGACCCATGTTTTATATTATGATCGGGCTCAGTTTTTTTGCATTTTTTGTTTCCAATATTTTAATACCTAAAGCTACGTTAAAACATAAAGCATTACTGTATGATATTAAAAATCAAAAACCAGCACTGCTTATAAAAGAAGGAGCGTTTTATAATGGCATTGAAGGCATCAGCATGAGAGTTGGAAAAAAGAACCCTGTAACCAATGAACTTCAGAATATCATCATTTATGATAACAGAGCCATGTCAGGACATCCAATTGTTGTTGTAGCAGAAAGGGGTAAAATGAAAATGAGTTCGGATGATAGGTATTTGTTTTTTACATTATACAATGGTGCTAGATATGAAGAACTTGATAAACAACAAGGTTATGAGCGCTCCAATCCACATTCAATGCTAAATTTTGTAGAAGAAGAAATTGTATTTGATATGTATGCATTTAGCTTAAATCGAACAGATGAAAGCATGTTTAAAGATGGATATCAAATGTTAAATGTAATCCAACTTCAAACAAAAATTGATTCATTACAAAGTTTAAGAGTTCAAAAGGTGAATGCACCTCAACTTTATTACAATTTATATTTACGCATCAATGATTCTTTGTTTGGAAAATACAATCCAATTAAGACTTCAGTAGATAGTAATGAATTGCTTAATTTAATTGCGTCAAACAAACAAATGGTTTTAAATACAGCATTGAACAATGCACGTACTGTTAGTTCTGTAGTTGATTATGCAGCTATTGACGAAGCAGATATTAAAAAACTACAAACACGGTATAAAATAGAATGGCATAAAAAATATACACTAGCTGTAGCTTGTTTTATCATGTTTTTTATTGGAGCTCCATTAGGTAGCATTATTCGTAAAGGAGGATTTGGTATGCCCGTTGTTATTTCGGTCTTGCTGTATATTGTATTTCATATTATCACAATTACAGGTGAAAAAATGACCAAATCGGGAACAGCAACTCCTGTTTCGGGAATATGGTTAGCTATTATGGTTTTATTGCCACTTGGCGTTATTCTCACATTTTTGGCCGCCAATGATTCTGGATTGTTTGATAAATCGGCCTATACCAGACTGTATAGAAAACTAAAGTCTGTTTTTGTTAAAACAGCCTAAATACATGCGAATACTCCAATTGATAAATAGAGTGCCATGGCCATTAAAAGATGGTGGTTCAATAGGGTATTATAATTATACTAAAGGATATTTTGAGTTGGGTTGTGATGTTACGGTTGCAGCATTAAATACTACCAAACATTTCGTAAATCCAATACCTTTTGAACTAACATCAATTGCTAAAATATATGCAATAAATATTGATACAAACGTAAAGCCTTTACAAGCGTTTTTAAATTTGTTTACGGCTAACTCCTACCATGTTCAACGTTTCTATTCAGAAGATTTTGAACATTTTTTAACAGATTTGCTTTCGAAAAACAAGTATGATGTTATTATATGTGAAAGTTTATTTATGATTCAATATGAAGCCGCTGTTCGCAAATATAGTAATGCTTTAATCGTATTGCGACAACACAATGTTGAGCATCAAATTTGGGAAACTTTGGCCAAAAGAGAAACCAATCCAATCAAAAAATGGTATATTCAATTACTTGCTAAACGGTTAAAAAAATACGAATACAGCATCTTAAATACAATTGACGCATTAACGGTGGTAACATCCGTAGATAAAAAAGTATTTGAAGAAATGAACTGTATAAAACCTATTCATGTTGCACCACTTGGTATTGAATCCGTTCAAAGTGTAACATGTGATAAAGCAATACCACAATCATTATTTCACATTGGCTCAATGGAGTGGGAACCTAATAAAGAAGCTGTAAAGTGGTTTGTAGATTCAGTATGGCCGAAAATACATCACCAATTTCCACAATCAACGTTACATTTAGCAGGCAGAAAACTTAACGCTCAATTTCCCCTTTCCTATGCGCAAGGTGTTTTTATTGAAGGAGAAGTTGAAGATGCACAAAAGTTTATGCAGAGCAATCAAATAATGATTGTGCCTTTGTTTTCGGGTAGTGGCATTAGAGTAAAAATACTAGAAGGAATGGCTGCAGGTAAAGCAATAGTATCAACAACTTTGGGTGCGCAAGGCATACATTATACGCATGGTAAAAACATTTTAATTGCCAATACCGCTGATGAGTTTTATCAATGTATAGAGCAATTGTTAAACAATCCTTTACTTTGCAAAACACTTGGCATTGAGGCACAAAAGCTAATTGAAACAGACTATAGTAATACCAAAGTGATAAATGAAGTGCTCAATTTTTACAAAGAGCAAATCAATTTGAGGGTATAATTTGTTTCTTTAGGTACTTCTAAAAATGTTGAAGATGGAGAAATTGCTGATTCAAAAAAAAATAAAAACATATAAGTAAATATCAAATGAGTTTTCAATTTAATACAATAGAAGATGCTGTTGAAGATATTCGCAATGGCAAAGTAGTAATAGTAGTTGACGATGAAGACCGAGAGAATGAAGGCGATTTTTTAACAGCTGCGCGTAATGTAACACCCGAAATAATTAACTTTATGGCTACACATGGTCGTGGGTTAATTTGTACACCCATCACATCACAACGATGTGCTGAATTGGGATTAAACTTGATGGTAAGCGATAATAACGCAGTACACGAAACAGCATTTACCGTTTCAATTGATTTATTGGGCAAAGGTTGTACCACAGGAATTTCGGCACAGGATAGAGCTAAAACAGTACAAGCGTTGATTGACCCAGATACCAAACCAGATGAATTAGGCAAACCTGGACATATATTTCCACTCAAAGCTCAAACTGATGGTGTATTGCGCAGAGCAGGACATACAGAAGCAGCTATTGATTTGGCTAAACTTGCTGGATTTGAACCAGCGGGTTGTATTGTAGAAATACTGAACGAAGATGGTAGCATGGCTCGTTTACCTGATTTAATTAAAGTGGCAGAACGTTTCAACCTTAAACTCATTACCATAAAAGATTTAATTGAATACCGCTTAGCCAAAGAGTCGTTGGTAAAAAGAATAATATCAGTGGAAATGCCTACTAAACATGGTAATTTTGAATTGATTGCTTTTGAACAAAAAGATACTGGGCAAGAACATTTAGCGCTTATTAAAGGCACTTGGAAACCAGATGAACCCGTATTGGTTCGTGTACATTCTTCTTGTGTTACCGGTGATATTTTTCACAGTTTACGATGTGATTGTGGAGATCAATTGCAAAAAGCAATGGAAATGATTGAAGCTGAAGGTAAAGGAGTGGTTATATACATTAATCAAGAGGGTAGAGGTATAGGATTATTAAATAAACTTAAAGCCTACAAATTACAAGAACAAGGTTTAGATACCGTTGATGCTAATATACAATTAGGATTTAAACCTGATGAACGTGATTATGGTGTAGGTGCTCAAATACTCAGAAATATTGGTGTTCACAAAATGAAATTGATAACCAATAACCCAACCAAACGCGCTGGACTTATTGGTTATGGTTTGGAAATTGTAGAAAACATTTCTATTAAAACGGCAACCAATCCTCACAACATAAAGTACATGGAAACCAAACAAAACAGAATGGGGCATGAATAGGTGAATGATAATTGTGTTAATTAGGACATCTGTTAATCATGTTTTCAAATAGCTCAATTAATATACTCAACGCACTCAACATATTTAACATATTCAACAGTCTATATGATTTTTCCTTTCCAATTAGGTTCAACAAAGTTATTCACCAAGACTGTCGATGCATCCGACACCGCAATATTTGAATCAGGCGAAGTTCATCCTGTGTATGCAACATTTGCTTTGGGCAGAGATGCTGAGTGGGCTTGCCGATTGTTTGTGTTAGAAATGAAAGAAGATGATGAAGAGGGAATTGGAACGTTTCTAAAAATAGAACATGCTTCGCCAGCATTATTAGGTTCAACAGTTGTATTTGAAGCTACTTTACAAAGCGCAATTGGCAATTCTGTACTCTGTAGTTTTACGGCTAAAGTTGGAGATAGGCTTGTAGCTTTTGGCGAAACTGGCCAAAAGATATTACGGAAAGAAAAATTAAATGCTATTTTTGGCGCACTTTGATAAATACAATGAACATAGATTTAAAAGGTAAGAACGCTCTGGTTTGTGGTGCATCGCGTGGAATTGGCAATGCCATAGCCAAACAGTTTGCATTACTGGGTGCTAATGTAACTTTGGTGTCGAGAAGTGAAACTATTTTGCAACAAATTGTAAAAGATTTGGATACTACAAAAGGTCAAATCCATGATTTTATTGCTGCTGATTTTAACAAACCCGATGAGCTAAAAGTGTTATTGGATAGTAAAATGAATGAACCTAAAGTATACCATATATTGGTAAACAATACTGGTGGTCCACCTGCAGGATTGGCAATTGATGCAGAATTGCACGAATTTACTACGGCTTTCACACAACACCTATTATGCAACCAAATATTAGTACAAAGTGTGGTTGATGGCATGCGTGCTTCAGGTTATGGTCGTATTATCAATATTATTTCTACTTCGGTAAAAATTCCCTTAAAAGGCTTAGGTGTTAGCAATACAATTCGAGGTGCAGTAGCCAATTGGAGCAAAACAATGGCAAACGAATTGGGTAAATATGGAATTACGGTAAATAATATTTTGCCTGGAGCAACCGCTACCGATCGATTAACTCAAATTATTGAAGGAAAAGCAAACAAACAACAACATAGTATTGCTGAAGTAAGCAAAGAAATGACAGATGAAATCCCACTAGGCCGATTTGCAAAGCCTGAAGAACCCGCTTATGCGGCTGCTTTTTTAGCAAGCGAATATGCTGCTTACATTACAGGAATTAATATTCCAGTGGATGGTGGCAGAACCGGAAACTTATAAAACAACAACTTACACAACATAAAAACCAATAAAAAAATGAAAAACTATTTTTTAACACTTGCAATAGCTTGCTCAATAGCCGTTAGCGCACAAACAATTCCGTTTCCTCAACCTAGCCCATCGGCTTCGTTTTCACAAAATTTTGCTACGTCAAAAATTGACGTTTCGTATTCACGTCCAAGTGCAAAAGGTCGCAAAGTATTTGGCGATGTAGTTCCTTTTGGTAAATTTTGGAGAACAGGTGCTAATGGTGCAACAACGATCAGTTTTGGTGAAGATGTGAAACTAAATGGTATGGATGTGAAAGCTGGTAAGTATGGAATAATTTCGTATCCAGGTGAAGCAGAATGGAACATCATTATTACAAAAGATTTGACGGTAACTAGCGAAGATGCTTACAAAAAAGAAAATGATGTGGTGCGATTTGCTGTAAAGCCTACTAAACTAAACTACACTATAGAAACATTTACCATTGAAGTTGCAAACATTAAAAACAATGAAGCAGACATTGAATTGAAATGGGAAAACACTTCGGTATCTTTTAAAGTAACTGCTGATTATGATGCTAAAATTAGCAAACAAATAGAAGAAGTGATGGCAAAAGATACGCGCCCTTATTCTGGCGCAGCTAATTATTATTTAGAGAATGGAAAAGATTTGACAAAGTCTTTAGCCTGGATTAACAAAGCGATTGAAGCAAATCCTAAAGCATACTGGAATGTATTGGCTAAGGCTAAAATACAAAAAGCAATGAAAGATTACACTGGTGCTATGGCTACATCTAATGAGTCTTACAACATTGCAAAAGCAAGTGGTGACGAAACTTACATGAAAAACAATGAGAAGTTGCAGGCAGAAATTAAAGCAATGCCAGATTATAAGGAAGCTCCTGTTAAAAAGAAAAAATAAACACACCTATTGGTTAAAAACTAACATGCATCATTCAGCAATGGATGATGCATTTTTTTTCAACAGTGCGTATTACCCCTTATTATTCACTTCAAATACATCGGCTTTATAATCCGATGGACGATACTTTTCAGGAATGGTAGTTGTATTTCCATTGCGGAGTGAACCATAATGTGGACTCATAATTTCAACCCCAGCCTCATTAAAACAGTCTTGAATATGTTGATGCAATTCTGAGTAAATAACTGCCATGCTTCTGGCGTTACGAGTATAGGCATTGATTTGATACTCTACATAAAAATCGTTTAAAGCTAGTTGCAAAATAAAAGGAGTAGGGGTTTTTTCTATTAATTCTGTTTTAGATGCAGCTTTCAATAATAATTCGTGAACTTTTCGCCAAGGAGCATCATATCCAATTGTAATAGAAGTATACAATATAAGCCCTTGTTCTTTAGCTTGGCTGCTATAATTAACTGAATAATTAGATAAAATAGTTGAATTAGGAACAGTTATTTCTTCATTTTTAATGGTACGAATCCTAGTAACAAGTGTTGATTTCTCTATAATATCGCCACTTACATCACCAATTTTTACCCGATCGCCAACTTTAAATGGTCTCATAAAAGTGATGACTAAACCAGCAACTGCATTTGCAATAGCAGTAGATGAACCAAAAGAAAAAAGTACACCTAAAAAAACAGATACGCCACGAAATGCAGGAGAGTTAGAGCCTGGTAAATAAGGAAATATAACAATGAGCATAAATGCATACAATAAAAACCGGACAATATTAAATGTTGGTTTAGCCCAATCAGGATAAAACCCTTTCATTTTTAAAGATCCTTTTGCAATTTCACCTGATAAAAACTTAAATCCTTTTACTATATAAAACGTAAATCCATATATAATAAGAATACTAAAAACATTAGGAATATAATTAATGATGGAGTAAAGCACATGACGAAGTGGTGAGAGGGTGTATTCAAAAATAAGATCAGCCCATTTCTTGGTTGCAGGGAAAATACTAAACAATACAGGTAATAATATATAGACGGCTATAATTATAAAAACAATTCGAACAATATTGGCTACAAAACTTAATACCCAAATAAGTCTATCAGTATTCATAAACTCATAGTTGTTGAGCTTTATACTTTTAATTTTAGTATCCTTCCAATCAGTTAGTTTACGCAATATCCATTTATACAATTTATTAATTAACAATATGATAATCAGAAAAATAATAATAGCAGCCATTGCAAATCCCAATTTTAACAGAATATTTTTAAACTCTGTTTTTTGGCGATAGGTATTTATGCTCTGTTTAATTATATCGGCATGGTGAGTGGCTATTTCTTTAACATTATTACTGGTTCCAATGGTATCGGCATCCATCACAACCATAATAATTTTATCTTCATAAACGATGTTCCATCCCCATTCTGATAATTGAATCATAATAGAGTCATTGCTAAAATCATTTACTTCTTCTGCAATACCAATGATTCGTTGCTTAATAGCACTAGCTCTTTCTTGGGGTGTAAAACTTCCCACTTTTGCATTAATCGTAAAAAGGGTATCACCAAACGGATTAACGGGAGCAGAATCCTGAGCCGAAGATTGAAATATAGAGAAGCTTAATATTAGTAAAAAAAAGTACTTCATGTGAATTTAAAATAAAATATGGTTATCGAATTAACACTATTATTATTCAAATGAGAAACAGATTATATACACATACTACTGTTTAATTTTAATTAACATAGGCTTATTAGCAATTAATTGAATAATTGAAGCAAATAACATAACAAGCAAACACCCGATAACATTTAACCATAAAAACGAAACAATATCTGCAATGTAGATTGAAATTACACCTAATTCGGCTAATACTGCTGCATAAAAAACTGCTTTGCTTTGAATATGTTTGAGGTAAAATGCTACTACAAAAATGCCTAACATCGTACCGTAAAATAAACTGCCTAAAATATTAACCGCTTCAATTAAACTACCAAGTTTGGATGCAAACATAGCTGTTGCAATACAAAACAAGCCCCAAAAAAGAGTAATCCATTTGGAAGCTTTGTAATAATGCAAATCAGATTTATCTGTTACCCACATCCTTTTATACAAATCAATAACTGTAGAAGATGCTAATGAATTAAGGGCTGCTGCAATACTTCCCCATGCTGCTAAAAAAATAACGGCTATTAATAATCCAATTAACCCTTTGGGTAAATGATGCACCACAAAATATAAAAAGATATAATTGGTATCGTTTACATCAGCTGTTTTATCGGCTTGTTTGATTAATTTTATGGCTTCTTTTCTTATTTGTTGTTTTTCGTTTTCTGTTTGCTGCAAAGCTAGTTTGCTATTGGCTGTTTGTAGTAAATCGTTGCTGTGTATTGCATTTACTAAAGAAGCGGAATATTGTTGAGTAAGTTTATTCAGCGAATCTTGTTGTTGCTGTAACGCGATTAATTCTGTTTTGTACACACTGTTTTCTACTTTCTCTAGTTGTTTTTGGTTGAAGAAAATAGGGGAGTTGTAAAACAAATAAAACGAAAATACCAACGCACCAATCAATAAAATCAAAAACTGCATGGGCACTTTGACTAATCCATTCATCAATAAACCCATTCGACTTTCTTTAATGTTTTTGGCTGTAAGGTACCGTCCAACTTGGCTTTGATCTGTTCCAAAATAAGAGAGTGCCAAAAAGAAACCACCAATTAATCCGCTCCAAATATTGTATTTATCTTTCCACCAATGGCTATCGGTTACATCTATTTTCGTTTCAATAATATTAAGCTTTTCCATTTTGCCTGCAACTTGCAACGCATCTGAAAATCCAACACCTTCGGGCAATAAATGTACAACCATATAACCAGCCAAAAACATCCCTACAAACACAATAAACAGTTGTTGCATTTGGGTATACGCTACAGCTTTTGCTCCACCTGTCATAGTATATATAATCAGCAAACCACCCATTACAATATTGGTTATATAAATATTCCAACCTAAAAGAGAGGACAAAATAATAGAAGGAGCATAAATACTAATACCCGTTGAGAGTCCGCGAGAAACTAAGAATAGGATGGAAGTAAGAGCCCTTGTTCTTAAATCGAAACGTTGTTCTAAATATTCGTAAGCAGTATAAACTTTGAGTTTATGGTAAATAGGAACAAACGTAATACACAATACAACCATTGCTAATGGCAATCCGAAATAATATTGCACAAACCGCATACCATCGGTATATGCCTGCCCTGGTGCCGAAAGAAAGGTGATGGCACTGGCTTGTGTTCCCATGATAGAAAGTAAAATTAAAAACCAACTCATAGAGTTATTGCTTTTAAAATAGCTATCTAAATTTTTTTCGTGGGTGCTTTTGTTTACGCCATAACTGATAACGACAATAAGGGTAGCTACTAAAACAATCCAATCAATTGCACTCATGAAAAATACAGGGTAAAATAGTAAAACAAGATAACCTCCAGCACCAATGTGCTAATAACGGCTATGTACCAGGTGTTGAAATTTTCGTTTTTATTCATCATGAGCTAAATTGAAACCGCAAAGACGGAGAGGCGCATGGATTATGCCCATTGCGTCTTAGCGCCTTTGCGGTTATCTTATTATTTTCCCAATTCAATTAAATTAACCATTAACCTATATGCCCCGGGCACACCTGCTGGGAGTTCTCTAAAAAAAACCAAACCTGTGTAAATGAAATTTCCTTTGCCGTATTTACCAATTAACAATGCGCCTTTGTTTTCTTTTTCGTTAGGGTCGGCCATGCCAATGGGAGCTACGTAATTGCTATCCCAATCGCCTGCATGGTAAATACTGCGCTCTTGAATCCATCCTTCAAAATCCTTTTCGGTAATTTTATTTGGGGTATTCAAAACCGGATGATTTGGCAACAACAAATTCACCTTCGCATCTTCATTTGTAATTCTATCTCTTGTTATTTTAAACTTATATGGACCAATATCGCTAGCTAGCGGACCAGCCCAACTATTGGTATTGTATTGCACTATTACGTTTCCACCGGCAGCTACATAGTCCATTATTTTTTGTTTAAACGAAGGCAATTTATCATTTGTATTGTATGCACGAACACCCGTAATAATCGCATCAAACTGGCTTAGGTTTTCCTTAGCTAACATATCATCGGTTAATATTACAACCTCATATCCCAACTGACTTAAACAAGCTTGCACTTCATCTCCCGCACCTGGAATATAACCAATACGTTTGCTCTTTTTAACCACATCTAGTTTTACCAATTTAACTGATGCTCCGGGGAATAAGGTTTGGACTGGGATATGGTCGTATTTAATTTCTTTGATGCCTTTGGTGTAGCTTTGTCCGTTTATTTCAGCAACAGCAGTAATTGTGGCTTCACTTGCCTCTGTAGGAGGAGTGATATTAAATGTAATCGTTTTTTCTTCTCCTTTTTTGAGTAGTTCAAATGCAACAAAAGCAGGTTCAATTTTCCAATTTGCGGGAGTTTCAAGTTTTAACATTCCATTGGTATTCTCTTTGCCCGCTTTTACCGTTAAACTTACCTGCTTAGTGTTAGCTTCACTAAATATTACGGCTTTACTTGCTGTGTTTATCATCACAGGAGGAGTAATAACCAGAGGCCTGTATAATTCGCCTTTTTCGGGGTCTACCTGTTTATATTGGAAATTAAAGGGATATAAAATTGGATAACCTTCAATGGTTAATAAAGCCACTCCACTATTGTTTAAAAATGATTCAAGAGCAGATCTATTCAACCTATCATCAATATCAAACATATTATTTTTAATAGGATTTAGTAAATTATAAGGCTGAGAGATGACATCACTTTTGCCATATTCGGACTGAAATGTATACGTCACTAATTCATTTTTCTTACCTATTTTATTCAGTATAGTATCAAAGGGAAAATGTTCATTTTTTAGATTTCCAATAAATTGTATTTTGTCTATAACTATCTTAGCATTTGATCTGCCAACGATATTGATGGTTAGTTTTTGCTTACTGCCAAGTGTAATATTTGGTTCTGAAATTGTTGCATCCAACACAAGTCCACTTAAATTAAATAAAATATTATTCGCAAGCATAAAGACTGGTATCGATTTTTTAACATCCAATGTGTTCATTTCAGCTAGAATGAGTTTGAATTTTGGGATACTCAGTTCGGGTTGCTGAACAGTATACGATTTTACAAGTGATGCAATCATGTCTCCAATTTTTTCATGTCCCTTCACTCTTTTCCAGGTAAAATCAATCCCTTCAAAAATATCTTTCAACCCAGCTGTATCACCTTTCACAGGTTTAAAATATTCAAATATTTCTCCTCGTTGTTTGGCACTTCCAAATCCTTGGCTCTTATGCATACTGCGACTTTCGGCTGCTATTTCACCATAACTTTTACCCAACAAAGGATTGTAACCACCCACATCTAATTTTATTAAATGACTTAAATCCGCATTGGGATTAAAAAAACGTGCTGTACTATTTTGAAATAGTCTGCGGGTTTTCCATACTGTTACATATTGCAATTGTTCCGGGAATCGGCTAGGGTCGGCTGCTGCATCAAATGCTTCTTCTGCTAATATTGCTGAGGCTGTATGGTGTCCATGTCCGCCAGTTCCATCTGTTGCAAAACGGGTAATGATAATATCGGGTCTAAAGTTTCGGATCACCCAAACCATATCACCCAATATCGAATCTTTGTTCCATTTGGTGAATGTTTCTTCAGGTGATTTGCTGTAACCAAAATCATACGCACGGGTAAAAAATTGTTCGCCACCATCCATTCTGCGTGCTGCTAATAATTCTTGAGTCCGAATCACCCCCAATTCAATTCCTTGTTCAGGGCCAATAAGGTTTTGTCCACCATCACCTCGCGTTAAACTTAAATAACCCGTACGTAAACATTTCTCGTTCGCTAAGTAAGCAATCAATCGGGTGTTCTCATCATCCGGATGCGCTGCAATGTATAATACCGAACCAACTGTATTTAATTTTTTAAGTTGTAATAAAATTTCGGAGGAAGTATAGGATTTGGGAGCTTGTGCAAATGCAAATGAGCAAATGAGTAAAGGTAAAAAGGAGTATATAAAAAGAAACGTTTTTGTATAAGTTGAGGTGGTAATCATGCGTAATTAATTAGGTGTGCAAAGTAGGAAAGATTTGTGATTTCTGATGTTTGATTTGTGAAATGGTTTAATGGTGTTGATTCTTTGCGAATAGCCGTTATTCAAGTCTTTATGCTATGTATATCAGCATCTGACGTGGTCATAAGAGACATTGCCTCGAGTTGCATTGCAAGATACTGGCCTACGCCAGCATGACGCAATCTAACTATTACTATGGTCTATGAACTATCGACTAACGACTAACCACTATATTTTTCATCACCTGCGCATTGCCTTGTTGAATGTAATAATAGTATAATCCTACGGGCAAGTTTGCTGTGCTAATTTTTGTTTCTGTTTTTCCTTCAGGGAATGATGCTTCATTTACCACGTCCACTAATTTTCCTTGAGTATCATACAAACAAATACGAATTAAACCACCCTTACTGTTAAAGGAAATTGTGGTGAATTCGTTGCATGGATTTGGGAAGTTTGACACGCTGTGATGGTCAATCCAATCTTTTTCGGTAAGGTTTCGCTCTTGGTTCACCATCAATGAAGTCCACCAGGCTTTAAATGAATCAATACGCGCGAATTCAATTTGTGGATTTGCTGCGGCATTTACCCATGTTTGCCCAACAGGAATTTCTGCGTCAGGTGTATTGGCATTGTTTCCATAATTATTAAGCGGTGGAGCAGGAGCTACAGTTGGAATGTTTAATAAATAATCAACGGCTTCATCCATCGTTTTTACGGCAAAAAAATCCATATCGGATTTGGTTACTCCAAATAGTGTTCTGCGTATTAGATGTAATTTCTCTTCGTCACCAAACAGCCCAGTATACTTATTAAGTTCTGTTGTAGTTTTAGCTAAATGACTTGGCAATACTGTATTCGAAGGATCTTTGTAATCAACAGGTATTACTTTGTTTTCAGAAAGTGTTGCTGAAACAGCATCTTTTAAAAAGGCTCTGCGGGAAACGCTTGCCATAATTTTAGTGATTTTTTTCTTAAAGCAAGATAAACATAAGCAGGTTAGTTTAAGTTAACCACTTGCAAAAAAATAACTACCCTATTCGTTCAGGATAGGAATAAATATTAAACCTATTGCCACGTAAAAAACCAATGAGTGTAATTCCAAATTCTTTTGCTGTTTCTACGGCCAAACTACTAGGAGCTCCAACCGCACATACTAATTGAATATGTGCCATGGCTGCTTTTTGGAGTAACTCAAAACTTGCTCGTCCGCTTAAAAGGAGTATCGTTTTGTTGCGGGGTAGCGCTTCGATGAACTCAGCCTGACATGAGGCACCAATAAGTTTATCCAATGCATTATGCCTGCCAACATCTTCGCGCAAGAGTTTTAAGTTTCCTTCCAAATTAAACAATGCACATGCATGTAAACCTCCTGTGTGTTCAAATACATTTTGTTGTGCCCGTAATTTATCCGGTAATGAAATAATAACCTCACGCGATACGACAAACTGCGGACTGCCTACTGCCGGCTGCCGACAGATCCTAACCGCTTCAATGCTCTCTTTGCCACATACCCCACAACTACTCGTTGTATAAAAGTTACGTTGCAGTTTACTCAAGTCTATTTCAACGTTTGAATTTAATTCTACACGTACAATATTTTCTTTGTTTTCAAGCGTATTTGCTTCGGTACAATACTGTATTTTGTATACATCAGAAACCGATTGGATGATTCCTTCGGTAAACAAAAAACCAATCGCCAATTCAAAATCATTCCCAGGTGTACGCATGGTAACCGAAATATTTTTCTGAAATCGGTTATCCGTTGGGCCATATCCAATACGTATTTCAAGCGGTTCTTCTACAGCTAATAAATCGGTAGTTTCCAATCTTTCTGCTTGGATTGCTTTTACAATATTGGTTGGTGATACACTAGGTTTGATCATGCTTTAGTCTACTTTTCTGAACTGTGCCAACGTTTTACCCTCTTTAGTATACAATGTTAGTTTTCCTACTGTAACCGAATAAATTTGGACAGCAAACAATGCTTTTAAAAATGCAGGTTCAATATTTTGTTCTAAACAAGCTTTGCGAGTCATCGGACCAGGCTTAAAGGTAATCGTGGTTTCAGTAATATCCAATCCACCGTTAAGGTTATTGCAACCCGAATATCCAAAATAAGTTTTATCAATCGTTTTGATTTCCAAACGAGGTTTTTCCTTATCAAAGCTATCTACCTCTAAAGGAAATCCATTTAGCGATTGAAGTACCCAAATATCGTTAACCATTGAAAGGGAAGATGCCTTTTTGGTAGTATGGCAAGCAGCAATTAAAATGGAAAGAATCAATAGATTCGATAGGCTTATTGGGTATTTCATTTTTTATAACTGCTAATTAAGCTAATATATTGGATATAAAATTAAACATTGGGAACAACAATTTTAACACAAAGTTATATTGAATCTACACTTTGGATAGCTTTAATGTAAGTAGGATGTATTCTTTTCACGCGAACAGCTTTCAAAAACTGTTGTAAGGATGTATTTCCTTTTTGGTAAAAATCGAGCAGGAGAGAGGCACATTGTTTTTCGTAAATAGCCAATAGCGGTTCATCAAAATTTGTTTCCGAATTGTGGTAACACACCACATCATTTCCATCTGCTCGTGCATCAATTAATGCCATCATGTCGGCTTGGGTAAAGTAAGGATAGTCACAGCCTATCACCAATACTGCTGAATCTTTTTGTTGTTCAAACAAGCTCAATACACCGCTCATTGGACCAGCATTTGCGTATGTCGCATTGTCTAAAACAAATGAGTATTGCTGAGAAATAATTGTTTGTTGAGATAAATTTCCTGAGATAAAAACGTTACAACAAAAGGGTTTCATCATATCGGCAACATAAGCATATTGTTGTTTTGAATGATAGGTGATAAAAGCCTTATCTCGTCCCATCCTGACACTCTGACCGCCACATAAAACCACTCCAATTGGACGTTGATTTGAGGTTATTGATTTTGGATTTAGAGTATTTGGAAATTCCTTTTCAATATTTTTTTCGAGATTCGAAATTAAATAGTTGTTCTCATCATCAACAAGAAATGCTCTTTCTAACAACTTAACATTATTCAACCCATACATCTTTTTTGCATCCTCCAACAAATAATCCCTGATAACCAACAGCAGTTTTGTATTTGTTTGATGTGAATGAACATACTGTATAACTTCTGAAATGGCAGGCTCAAATCCTTGTTTGTGGTCCATTTCCAATCGGCCAATTTCATCTACCAGTATCCAATCTAAATCCTGCTTAATGCTTTCCCTTAATATATTTTGGGCTTTTTCAAATGCTACTTTACTAAACACAAATCTACCAATATTGATTCCCTCAGCAGTATCTTCTAATTGAAACGAAGAGTAAGTTTTGTTTGCAATATCATACAACATTCTTTTCCCCTTTACATCAGGAGTGAGTATTCCGCCAATATTGTGTTTGCCAACAATCCACTCTTGTAACAATGTTGTTTTACCTGTTTGAATAGGTTGGCTAAGTATGAAAATTTGATCCTTACTATTCATCTTTTTTTTAAAAGTTAACTATACAGTCACTTCAAAACGCTAGCTTATTTATTATTTGTACAACGCTAGCACAATCAAATACTCTACAAACGCTTTATAAACTAATAGTCCTTTGTGATTGTATTTGGCTAGTTGCATTGCAGGTGCAATATAACTGCGTAGTTCGGGCAATGTATCCAATATCACATTAAGTTGATTTGAGTGTTTTTGTTTATCTAACCAACGCTTCATCAACCCATTTGCAATAGGAGTTATGATATAAAACAACAACAATAAAGCAGCTATAGTACGAACAATTGCATGCAGGGCTTTGTGACTTGAGCCTTGTACAAAAAATACCGAAACAATAAACACTAAAACCAATAGCGTAAAAAGCAGTTTTCGATTTCTTTTTTTTGTTTTATTTGATTGTTCGTTATGAGTTGAAATTGGTAACGAATTGAATTGCATTAATAAATCAGCTGATCGTTGATGTACTATTTTAGGCAACTTAGAGGCCCACAGTCCAAGAAGAAATCCCCATAAAACATATACCGTAGTGTATACTATAATCAACCAAAAACTAAAAGAGAATTCATTAAATATCGAAAGATCTTTTAATACACTTGCAGTGAATAAATCTAAAGCATCCCAAATACTTTTGCCAAAAATAAGTGTGGCTACCAAAAACTTTTGTACTGCCGATTCCAATAAAGCTAACATGCCAAATAAAGGTGCTGCTATATTAAAAAATGGAATAGCGGAAAACAGCAATGCACCTATTATTCCTTGAAATCCAACAGCAATATAGGCCATAGGTGGTGAGTGCGGACTTGCAGCAGCTTTGACCAATATAACCAGAACGGTAGCCTGAAGAATTGTTTTAAATGTAGTTTGGCTATAATGAGCGATGAGTGTAATGATGATAATAGCGAACCCACCCAAAAAAAAGCCCGTAAAAGGAATTTTGAGGGCATGCATAACACCACCTAAGCCACTTTCGCTTAAGGCCCAAAGAGCAGTGAGGCGCATAATAATATGTGACGATGTTAAGCTCAATTACTTTTTATAAAACGACCAGAAAGAGAACGATAAGCTATAATTAAGGCAACTGCCATTAACAAACTGCCTAAAAAAAATGGCGCTCCAGGCAATATAAATGGTGCTTTTTCTGAAGTAAAATAGGCAAATGTATTGTTCATTAAAAGTGGACCAACAATAGAACTCAAACTCATTACACTTGTCAAAGCTCCTTGCATTTCGCCTTGTTCATTGGCTGGTACTTGGTTAGAAATAATGCCTTGTAATGCTGGGCCACAAATTCCTCCTAAACAATAAGGAACTAAAAATATTAACAGCATCCAACCTGCAGTGGCCATGCCAAATAATACCATACCCAAAGTATATAAAAACAAGCCAATATACACTGATTTATTTTGCCCAAGTTTGGGAATAGCAACCCTAATTAATCCACCTTGAACAGCAGCAATTAGTACCCCTACAACAGCAAGCGAAAAACCAACTTGAGCTTCTGTCCAGTTAAATTTAAACATGGTGTAATAACTCCAATTACTTTGCACAGCTTGAGCGGCCACATAAATAAAGAAAAATGATACAACCAAGCTAGCTACAACAGGGTATTTGCGAATGTGATTAAGCGAACCAATAGGGTTTGCACGTTTCCAATCAAATGCCCTACGTTGCGATTTATCTAATGATTCGGGTAAAACAAAATAGCCATACACAACATTTAACAACGTAAGTGCTGCAGCAACTAAAAACGGTGCTTGCGGTCCCCAAGTACTTCCGGCCAATCCTCCAATTACTGGACCTATAATAAAACCTAATCCAAATGCAGCACCAATTAATCCAAAGTTTTGAGAGCGTTTTTCTGGAGTGCTAATATCTGCAATATAGGCTGTAGCTGTAGTAAAGCTTGCGCCAAACATGCCTGCAACCAATCGACCAATAAATAACCAGCCTATACTAGGTGCAAATGCATGAAAAATATAATCAATACCTAAACCTAAGAGAGATAATAATAATATTGGTCTGCGACCGAATTTATCGCTTAAGCCTCCCATAATAGGTGAAAATATAAATTGCATAATAGCAAACGAAAACATCAGCCAACCACCATATCGAGATGCTTCACTTAAACCTTCGCCTGTCAATTTTTCAATAAGTTTTGGTACAACTGGAATGATAACTCCCAAACCAATTACATCTACCAAAATAGTTATAAAAATAAATAGGAGGGCATTGTTTCGTTTGACAGTCATGTGTATTTATGGAGTTAGTATAATGGTGTTATTATCTACCGATATAGTTAATAATAAAACGCAATATAGAATCAATCGGGTAATTGCCTACCTTGCCAAAAATAATTTACTGTGACTTTTAACGAATTCAATTTTAATACAACCCTTCAAGATGGGCTAGATGCAATGGGTTTTGAAACACCCACGCCTATACAACAACAAGCAATTCCGGTTATTTTACAAAACAAAGATTTGATAGCTTGCGCCCAAACTGGAACAGGCAAAACAGCCGCTTACTTACTTCCTGTGATGCATAAAATATCAGAAGAGGGGCACAGCAAACTCAATACGTTAATTATAGCACCAACTCGCGAACTTGCTCAACAAATAGATCAGCAAGTAGAAGGGTTTGCTTATTTTACGGGCATTAGCTCAATATCGGTGTATGGCGGAAGTGATGGAAATGCATTTGCTCAACAACAAAAAGCAATGCGTGAAGGAGCGGATATTGTAATTGCAACTCCTGGAAGATTATTGGCTATGCTTACATCAAGTGGCTCTGTAGATATGAGTTCTATCAAACATTTAATATTGGATGAAGCTGATAGAATGTTGGACATGGGTTTTAATGAAGACATTGTTCGCATCATTAATTATTTGCCTAAAGAGCGTCAAACATTGCTATTCTCGGCAACAATGCCTCCCAAAATACGATCACTTGCCAATAAAATTTTAACCAACCCTGAGAGTATCAATATTGCCATTAGCAAACCTGCCGAAGGAATTTTGCAACAATCTTATATGGCTTATGATACCCAAAAAGTAGCATTGCTTAAAGGATTACTTAAAGATAAAGCCCAAACCAGCATCATCATTTTTGCAAGTACTAAGGAAAAAGTAAAAGAGTTAGATAGAGAATTGAACCGTGCTGGCTTATCAATAAAAGCATTTCATAGCGACTTGGAGCAATCGGAACGAGAAGATATTATGCGCGCTTTTCGGAACCGTGAAATTAAAACCTTAATTGGTACTGACATTTTATCACGAGGTATTGATGTGGATGGCATAAGCCTAGTGGTGAATTTTGATGTTCCACCCGACCCGGAAGATTATGTTCACCGCATTGGAAGAACGGCCCGTGCCGAAACCACAGGAACAGCCATTACGTTCATCAATCCAAAGGATGCCCATAAATTTTTTGATATTGAAAGTTTGATTGGATACGATATTGTAAAATTACCTTTACCAGAAGAGCTGGGAGAAGCTCCTGCATATCAACCTGAAATAAAGTTTAAACGAGAGTTTAAAAAACCATTTGGCAAAAAACCTGCCTTCAAAAAAGGTGGAAATAAAACACAAGGGAGTCATTCGTAAACCACTAATTACCTTTTTACACCACCTTTAGCAACAGGCAAAGCCTCCAAAGGATTATCAGGCCAAGCATGTTTTGGGTATCTGCGTTTGAGCTCACTACGCACTTCGAAATACGTATTGCTCCAAAAACTTTTTAAATCGGATGTAACTTGAACAGGCTTAAATCCTGGAGAAAGCAAATGGATAACCAATGATGTTCGTCCATTATTAATAGTAGGTGTTTCCAGCAAACCGAAAATCTCCTGCAGCCTTACCGATAAAATGGGAACCTCTCCATTTGATAAATAATGAATACTTATGTGAGAACCGCTTGGTACTTTTATCTTTGGCGGAGCTAGCGTTTCCAACGCTTGTTGTTGTGGGTATGTTAACCAACTTAACAATGCTTGTGTTAGGTTTATTTTCTTTAAATCATCAGGCTTTTTTACGTTGGTTAAAAAAGGAGCAAGCCATTCTTTGGTACTTGCAAGCAAATTTACCATACTCACATCAGGCCAGCCATCTTGTACATTCCATTTACGCAGACTCATCATTCTACTTTGCAATTGGTGCATGCTTTCATCAAAGTTCAGTAACGTTTCGCCTTCTGTTTTTAAGGCATTGCAAATAGCATCAACCAAAAAGTCAGCACTTGGTGCAGGTAGCGGTTTGGATTGCAAAACAATACTTCCTATGCGTAAATCTTTGGTAGCAATCAATCCTCCTTTTCGGGTATCCCATGTAATTACTTCTTGCTCTTTAACCATTGGTAGTAAATCCTTTGGATTAAGTGGCGATGCCATAAATATTTCACCCAAACCATCTCTTGTATCAATATGCGCAACGGCTAACCAAGGTTCATCCGCTAACGAATCTCTATGACCAGCAACTGCATATTTTCCATTGGCCAACTGAAATTGTGCGTTGTTTCCCCTGCGAGCAAATGCAATTCGTTCGGGATAAGCATAAGCCAACAATAAACCCGTTTCATAAGAATCAATAGGGCCATTATCTATTTGCACGTTCAACATTTTACGGTATTGGTCGGCAACTTTTTCAATTCGTGTAAATCGATTTCCCAATGCATTGTTTGAGCGTCCTCGCCTAAGTGCTTCAACTCGCAAGTTCAAATCAATTCCTGAATCTTTAGGCAATGGATCACGTTCTTCTAAAATGGCAGCAACATCTGTAGCCAATTGTTTGGCATGATCTGTAGTTGCAAGGAGCAACATGTGCGCAATACGCGGATGGCAAGCCAACTGATGAATTTGTTTTCCGTGTGTTGTTATCTTTCCATTTTCCAACGCACCCAGTTGATGCAATGTTTCCGAAGCTTGTAAAATATGTGATTTGGGAGGAGGAGAGAGCCAGGTTAATTGCATTAAATCCAGTATACCCCATGCTACCATATCCAACAACAAGGCAGCCAAATCAGCTTCCATTATTTCGGGAATGCGGTGTTCGGAAAGTCTTTCATGTGTTGCTTTTGTCCACATGCGGTAACAAACACCTGCACTCAAACGCCCAGCACGTCCAGCTCGTTGATCAGCCGAATCTTTGGATATTTGTACCGTTTCCAATCTTGATAATCCTGATTTTGGATCAAAGCGAGAAATTTTTCCATAGCCAGTATCTACTACTATTTTAATTCCTTCAATGGTTAAACTTGTTTCAGCAATACTTGTAGCTAAAACAATTTTTCGTTTGCCATTTTTGTTTGGCATAATGGCTTTGTATTGTTCGCTTTGTGGCAATACTCCATACAATGGATGAATAGCAAAGTCTTTTAAATCATGTTTTAATAACTCAGCACATTTTCGGATATCCCCTTCACCTGGCAAAAAAACCAACACATCTCCAGCGTGATCATTGATTGCTTTTGCAATAGTACGAGCTGTCATTTCGGGTAATAAACGTTCGTCTTGTCCGCCACTGTAAAACACATCCACTGGATATTGTTTACCTTGGCTTTCGGCTACAGGAGCTTTTAACAATGCAGTAAGCTGTGGCATGTTTAAAGTTGCACTCATTACCATAATGCGCAAGTCGGGCCTTAATACATCTTGTGCTTCACGGCACAATGCCATGGCAACATCAGCATGAATGCTGCGTTCATGAAACTCATCAAAAATAACCAACCCAACACCTTCTAGCGCATTATCACTATGCATCATACGCGTTAAAATCCCTTCTGTTACAACTTCTATTCGGGTAGTTTCACATACTTTGTTTTCAAACCTAATGCGGTAACCAATTGTTTGTCCAATAGTATCGCCCCATAATTCTGACATGCGGTGAGCTATCGTTTTAGCCGCCAATCTTCTGGGCTCCAACATCAATATTTTTTTGCCTGCAAGCCACGGTTCGTCAATTAAAGCCAAAGGCAGCAGCGTACTTTTTCCGGCACCAGGAGGAGCATTAACAATGAGGGTATTGGTTTGCGATAAATGAGACTTTACAGAATCTATAATTTCAGTTACAGGTAAGTCTATTGTATATGGATTGAAGGACAATGGTTGTAAAATTGATGCGCAAAGATAGGTTATTAGAATAGCTTAGAAGAACACCCTTTTAAAATTCATTGAATACACTTTTTGTTGGAATCTAATGTCCGCCCAACTCTTTTAATCGTTTACTATGTGAAACAAATGCGCTGTGCAAAGTAGGAATGGAATTATATGGCACACCAAATTCCTTTGCAGTTCTTGCTACAATAGGTGAAATGTTTTTATAATGTAGATGGCAAATATTGGGAAACAAATGATGTTCGACTTGAAAATTTAAACCACCTACATACCAATTTAGTATTCGGTTGTTTCCTGCAAAATTTACGGTGGTCAACAATTGGTGTATAGCCCATTCGTTTGATGTAATTCCTTTTTCATTAATGGTTGGCTGAGTTGCATCTTCCATAATATGCGCAAGTTGAAATACGATACTAAATATAAATCCCGCTACTAAATGCATTATCACAAAACCTACAAGCACTTGCCACCAAGCATAATTGGTAAACAAGATTGGAAGGCCAATCATCACAAATAAGTATACAAATTTTACACCTAATGCTATGAATAACTCTCGAGTAGGATTGGCTTTATGCAGTTTGGTAATTCCCGTTTTATTGTAACCTACAAGTTGGGTAATATCACCAATAAGCATCGAAAAAGTCATGAGGCTATATAACAATAGCGCATAAATGTATTGAAATTTATGAATAGGTTTTAAAGGAGTATGCTCACTTAATCGAATAATCCATCGGGTTTGAATATCTTCATCCAAACCTTCAATATTAGTATAGGCATGGTGAAAAATATTATGCTGTATTTTCCAATTAAACACATTACTCCCTATTAAATACATACTGGCTCCTGCTATTTTATTTACCCATTTTTTATCAGAGTAGGAGCCATGTAATCCATCATGCATTACACTCATTCCGACACCTGCTTTGCCTATTCCCATCAGCACAACTAGTAATATAGCAACAAATACATTTACAGAAAATAAAAAAAACAACACAAAAGGAGCGAGGTACATTAAGTACATCACTACTGTTTTGAGCAACATGTTCGCATTTCCTTTAGTAGAGATATTATTATCTTTAAAGTACTGATGAACGTTTGCTTTTAGTGTTTTCCAAAAAAGTTTATCCGCTTCATTATTACTTTTAAACCTAATTACTTGCATACAGAAATATTACTTTAGTGAATTATTTTAGCCAGTTAAAACGCAATAATACTGCTAATACATCTTTAATGATAGTCCTTCACGATTATTTAACATAGGATGGATTTGTATAATTTATATACTAATTTGCCCATGCAATTTATTCCATATCTGTTCCTAAATATAATGTCTTTTACCATGCATAAACTTGTTCCATTCGCAGTTATTTTTATTGTCGCATTTAAACTTATAGCACAGCCAGCAACAAACAAACACCCTCAGCTTTCGGCTAACCTTCAACAATGGCTTAACAAATCTAATGCTGTTTCTTCTCAATATAATGGTCTTGTTTTAGCCAAACAACAAGGTGTTTTGTATATAAGTGCCCTTGTAAAAGTTACGCCAACTATAAATGAAAAGAGTTTATCAGAACTAGAAGTTTTGGTAGGTACAAAAGCCGGTACTATTTGGACAGTTCAAATTCCTTGTACTCAATTAAAGAACTTTATTAAACTTGAAGGTATTGAATATATTCAATTGGATGAGCCTATTGTAGCTAATTTAGACATTGCTCGTAAATCATCCAAAGTCGATTCTGTGCAAAACGGAATAGGATTACCATTAGGCTATTCAGGAAAAAACGTTGTAGTTGGTATAATAGATGCGGGTTTTGACTATAGTCATCCTAGTTTTTATGATACTTCGGGAAACGTACTACGTGTAAAAAAAGTTTGGGAACAAAAAAATGTAGGAACCCCTCCAACCGGTTATGCATATGGAAATGAACTTGTCGATACTACTACTATGCTCATTAAAGGAACTGAGGTTAGTACATTTTCGCATGGCACACATGTTGGAGGAATTGCTGCTGGCTCAGGTTATGGCAGCTTAAACAACAAAAAATATAGGGGAGTAGCCTACGAAAGCGATTTGGTATTAGTAGGCATACGTCCCGAAAAAAGCGAATGGAAAACAATGGGAATGGCCAGTATTATTGATGGTGTAAATTACATTTTTAACTATGCACAATCTGTTGGAAAACCTGCTGTAGTGAATTTAAGTTGGGGTTGTTCAATTGGGCCAAATGATGGTTCTTCTTTATTTAGCCAAGCTATAGATAACCTTACTGGGCCAGGCAAAATATTTGTTCTCTCTGCAGGAAATAATGGAGAAGAAAACATCCACTTGCAAAAGCAATTTTCAGCTAATGATACCATTGTTCATACCTTTGTTACATTTCCAACTGTAGCAGGAGAGCAACGAAGTTGGATAGATATTTGGGGAGACACTGCACAAACGTTTTGTATCAAAACCAGTTTGTACAATGCAAATAATGTTTCCGATTCAACAGCTTTTTTATGTATAAATAATACAACTACTGATACTTTTTTGATTGGCAACAATAATGATACATGCTTCTTTAGCCTTACATCAACGGCTGCTGATTTTAATGGTAGACCTCATATACTATTGGATGTATGGAGTAAAACTACTGATAAATTTTGTGTAAGCCTTACAGCAAAGAATGGTAATTTACATATGTGGCAAGGTTATGTAAAAGATTATACTGGCTACGATGGCGCATTTACCAACAATGGAATGGCTTGGGCAACCAACGGAAACAATGCTTATACATTGGGCGAAATGTCTTGTACCCGAACAGCCATAACAGTTGCTGCTTATGCATCTAAAACGGGTTTTAGGAATTTAGCTGGTTCTAATATTAGTTATTCTGGGTATGTAAATAGCAATCAAATTGTTCCATTCTCAAGCCATGGACCTACAACCGATGGTAGAATAAAACCTGATATTGCAGCTCCCGGAATGACTTTGGCTTCATCGGTTAATTCGTATGATGTATCTTATGCACCAGCAGGTAGCAATTATGCTCAAAGTGTTTCAAAATTTACATCTCCTAAAAATAGCATTAACTATTATTATGCTGAAGCTAGTGGTACATCCATGTCGGCACCAATGATGAGTGGAATTACTGCTTTATTACTACAAATAAATCCATTACTGAGTCCACATCAACTAAAAGATATATTAAAACAAACAGCAACGCGCGATAATTTTACTACCCAAAACCCAGATTCAACTCGTTGGGGCTTTGGTAAGGTAAATGCATATGCAGCAATTAAACGAACAATATTAACAGCAGGTCTAAAGGACCAAACTAAACTTCCTTTTCAAGATATAAGATTATTTCCAAATCCATCCAAAGGTGATTTTTACGTAAGTATCGTTTCACCCATACACACAACAATGATTATTGAAGTTGTTAATTTTTTAGGCCAAGTCATCAGCAGCCAACCTTGGCAGGTTTCAATTGGCGATAATCAATTAGACCTTAGTTTAAACAATTCAACAAAAGGAGTATACTTTGTAATTTTGATTGGAAATGGACAACATCAGGTTCGAAAATTAGTCCTTTATTAGTACACAGATAAATAACACAATAGCTTATTCAACGCCAATCTTGGTTGTATTCTTTATTCCTATAATTAATATTATGTTAAATAGGTTATTCGATAAATGGAGAAATTCACATTTCTCCTTTATATACAATATAACTAAATACTACCCTTATTGTCCAATTTCCATTCTTCTTCTTTTGGTTTCCATCGTTTTCTTCTCATCACCTAAGTTGGCATATACTTGTTGCATGCTAATTAAAATGCTAACCATTGTACCATTTTTATATGTCTTATCAGCTTCAGTTGTTGTTGGTAATGCTTCAGCATATTCTAATGCTTTGGTAAAATAACCTAGTGCTACAGTTAAAATTGCATCCTGATCTTTTTTCATCAATGCCCACTTTTTATCGTATTCAGCTTGTGAAGGTGCTGAAATGGCATTCATTTTTTCAACTATTTCTGTTGTTTTGTTATTTGTTAATGCTCCCAAATTAAAGTATGCATCTATATAATCATCTTTTAACTCAATAACCTTTATATAATCTGCTTCGGCTTTGGCTACATATTCTTTGTTCATTCTAAACAAGGAATCAGATAATTTAAAGTAGTATTTTGCTGAATTTTCAAGTTTGGTTCGTTGGGCAGCAACTGTTTGAGCTTTGGCTTTTTTACTTAAAATAACGGATGTATCTCTTCCGTTTTTAGCAATTTTAGAAGCGCCAGATGCAAAATTATCGTATACGTTACCCCTTACAAACAACAACGTAACATTTTCTTCATCAATAGCCAAAGCATCATTTAGTTTTTTTAAGAGCACATCTTGTTTGCCTTGTGCCATACAAATATTCAATTCCATATTAATAAGGTCTTTGTCAGTTTGAAACTTAGAACGACCTTTTTCAATATAGCTTAATCCTTTAACCGTGTCTTTTTCAGTAAAATAAATATTACCCATTAATAAATACACAATTGGATCTTGGTAATCCATATCAATCAATTTTTGTAAATTGGTTTTAGCGGAAGCATAATCCTGCGTTTTTAATCCTAAATCAGCCAAACTCAATAAAATATTTTTTTCGTTGATATTATTTTTCTTCAAATCACCATTTTTATCAAATGGTATAACGTCTAATGTATATTGAAAATACTTAGAAGCATTTTTGGAATCTTTTGCTTGCATGTATTCAATTGCTTTATTATAGGTAGCAAAAGCACTGTTTATAATAGCTCCATCGCAATAATAACTGTATCTTTTTTTAACATCTGTTTCTATACATTTTTTACAAGCATTAGCCATCACTTCTACCCCATCTTCACCAAAAAGTTTAGCATATTCTGGATTGCGATACAATGTATCATATACTGAAGCTTTGTAAAACCACATCTTAGGATCGTTTTTGGTTTCATCATTTTGAGAAGCTGCATCAATTGATTTTTTAGCATCCTCCATTTCAGAATTTCTAAGGTAAATAGCGGCACTCTCTACAGCACTTTTTTGTGCAAATACTGATATGCTCGAAAATGCAGCTATAATTAACAGTAGTTTTTTCATAAAATATTTTTATAAGTTTAAAGTGGCGAATTAACTATTTTTTTACTTAAAACCATTAGACTAAAGAGCATATTCCAATGGTTAAGTTTATGTTAAATATACGATACGGTTGGTTAATATTGGACAAATCGTACAATTTCGTTGGTAAATGATGCTGTTGGAGTGTGCCTAAAGTTTATTTTTGCCTAACTATTATGATTAAAGAATACCAAGGATATTTATACAAAGACAGAGAATTAAGCTGGATGCTTTTTAATGAGCGTGTGTTACAAGAAGCAGAAAATGCAGAGACTCCCTTATTAGAACGACTTAAGTTTTTAGCTATTTTTTCATCCAATAATGACGAGTTTTTTAGAGTACGTGTAGCTACTTTACGAAGAGGAGAGAAAAAAGCAACCCGAAAAGTACTTTCTAACACACAATTTCCGGCCGACATTACGTTAGCCGAGATTCAACGAATTGCCGTAATCCAACAAGATAGATTTAATAAGGCTTATACCTCTATTCTGAAAGAATTAGCTCAACAAAAAATATTTATTATCAATGAAATTCAACTTACAGAAGAACAAAAAATTCCGGTAAAAGAATATTTCCATAAAGATGTGTTGCCTTATTTGTTTCCTGTGTTAATTGATGAGTTAAAACAAATTCCTCACTTACGTGATCGATCAATATATTTAGCCGTTAAGCTAAGTGATAGCAACGAATTACTAAAACCTAAACATGCCTTAATTGAAATACCCAATACCCCTTTAAATCGTTTTTATATTTTGCCTCGAACAGATGAAAATACATTTATCATGTTTTTGGATGATGTAATTCGAAGTTCTCTTAAACATATATTTTCTATTTTTGATTACAATCAATTTGAAGCATATACTGTAAAAATTACACGTGATGCTGATTTTGTGCTGGAAAGTGAGGAGAATGATGTTTTTAAAGAAACCCTTTTAGATAAAATTGAAAAAAGCATTAAACAACGAAGCAAAGGCGTTCCTACTAGGTTTGTATACGATAATGCTATTTCTAAAAGCATGCTTGATTTACTTTCTCAAAAGCTTCAACTTAAAAACGTGAATCTTATACCAGGAGGCAGGTATCATAACTTTAAAGATTTTTTAGACTTTCCTAAAGTGGGCAATGTAAATGATTATTATGCTCCTTTGCCTCCACTTTCTGTTCCAGAGTTAGATCAAGCCAAAACCATATTTGATGTTGTCAATCAAAAAGACTTTGTATTGCATCACCCTTACCAAAGTTTTGATTACCTCATTCGTATGCTTCGCGAAGCGGCAATTGACCCCAAAGTAAGTGCTATAAAAATTACGCTTTACCGTGTTGCCAAACACAGTAATGTGGTAAATGCATTGATAAATGCGGTAAAAAACGGCAAAAAAGTTACTGTATTAATGGAGCTTCAAGCTCGATTTGATGAAGAACACAATATTTATTGGACGAACCAATTACAAGAAGCTGGAGCGCGAGTACATTTTGGAAAGCCAGGGCAAAAAGTACATAGCAAGTTATGCTTAATTTACCGCGAAGAAGCAGGAAAAGTTATTAAATATGCTCATCTATCAACAGGTAATTACAACGGACAAACAGCTAAGTTATATTGTGATCATGGACTGTTTACCAAAGACACTCGTTATACCAATGATATGGAAAAATTGATGGATATGTTGTTTCAAAGCCAACGTAATTATAAGTTTGATCATTTGTTGGTAGCCCCCGATTATTTAGTAAAACAATTTTTAGCTTTAATTGATACAGAAATTAAACATGCGAAAGCCGGTAAGCCAGCATATATTAT
The DNA here is from genome assembly GCA_044353855.1 of Bacteroidia bacterium. Classification (GTDB taxonomy): domain Bacteria; phylum Bacteroidota; class Bacteroidia; order UKL13-3; family UKL13-3; genus UKL13-3. Next base: position 14,931 of record JBILBF010000002.1, on the reverse strand, counting down.
AGCAAAAATGAATAGCTTGATGGATGATGGTATTGTTACGAAGCTTTATGAAGCGAGTAAAGCTGGTGTGAAAATACAACTCATTATTAGAGGTATTTGTACTCTAGTTCCTGGTGTAAAAGGTTTAAGTGAAAACATTACTGTAATCAGCATTATCGATCGCTTTTTAGAACATGCAAGGGTGTTTATTTTTGCAAATGATGGAACTGAAAAAATGTACCTTTCCTCTGCTGATTGGATGACCCGTAACCTTTACCGTAGAATTGAATGTGCATTCCCCATTTTTGACGAACAGTGCAAAAAGCAAATTCGCGATATTATCAATATCCAACTTGCAGACAATACCAAAGCCCGCACAATTGATCACGAGTTTGACAATAAATATCTAGAGATTCATCATAAGTTAAAAATTAGATCTCAGTATGACACTTATGAATATGTAAAACATCTTTGAAAAGATAGCGCTTTCAAATACTAAAATTACTGACTGTTTAACTATATTTGCCTCGTTCAAAACAGATTGTCGCCTTTTTGCAATACATTAGGAGGAAAGTCCGGGCAACATAGAGTACCGTGCCACCTAACGGGTGGGGAGCTCAATATAATATTGGGTTTACAGAAAGTGCCGCAGAAAATTAAACTACCCCTGCAGTCATACTGAGCGAAGCCGAAGTATGACTGCAGGGGAAAAGGTGAAAAGGCGGTGTAAGAGACCACCGCTCTAATGGTAACATTAGAGGCAAGGTAAACCTCACGGGTTGTAAGGCCAAATAGGCTGGGTGCTTCTACTCAGCTCAGCAGCCCTAGGTTGTTGGGTGAGTTGAAAAAGAACTGCTCGTTCGATCCCAGTGGGTAGGCTGCTAGAGGTAATTAGTGATAATTATCGGAGATAAATGACAATCATCAAGGGCTAGTTTCTTGATACTGAACCCGGCTTATCGTTTTGTACAAAAGATAAAGGAGGCTTCGGCCTCCTTTTCCAATTTTAACACATCCATTTTTTTTAACCATGCAAAAAAAACCACCAACCGATACGCTCGATTGATGGCTTTTATAAAAGATTGAATGGTTAGTTATTCAGCTGGTGGTGAATCAATAGGTGCTTCGGCATCACTTGCTGCTGGTGCATCTGAAGTTTCGTCTGTTGGCATTTCTGCTGTTAGCTCTGCTCCTTCTATTCCATCTACAAGTTCTTCTTCTATTTCTTCTACGTAATCAACTTTGGCTATAGAAGCAATTGAGTCTTTAGCATCAATATTAATTAATCGAACACCTTGTGTTACTCGGCCTAATACTCTTAGGTCTTTTACACTTAAGCGAATGGTAATACCCGCTTTGGTCATAATCATAATATCGTTGGTATCATCTACTTCTTTAATGGCAACAAGCTTACCTGTTTTTTCAGTAACATTCATGGCCATTACACCTTTACCTCCACGGTTGGTTATACGGTAATCTTCTACATCACTGCGTTTACCCATTCCATTTTGTGTAACCACCAATACATTGGTTGTTTGTGGGTTTTCAATGGCAATCATTCCCAATACAGTATCACCATCGCCTAATCTAATGGCCCTTACTCCAGTAGCAGTTCTACCCATTGGACGTACACTACTTTCGTTAAAGCGAATTGCTTTTCCTTGTTGGCTGGCAATGATAATTTCGCTGGTTCCACTTGTTAACCTAGCTTCTACCAACATATCTCCTTCGCGCACGTTAATGGCATTTACACCATTTGCACGTGGACGAGAATAAGCTTCTAACGTTGTTTTTTTGATGCTTCCTTGTTCGGTACACATCATTACATAATTATTAGCTAAGTATTCTGGGTCACTTAATGTTTTTACATTTAAGTATGCCATTACTTTATCATCAGCCGAAATATTGATTAAGTTTTGTATGGCACGTCCCTTTGATACTTTATCTCCTTCAGGAATTTCCCATACTTTGATCCAATAACATTTACCTTGGTTGGTAAAAAACATCAGATAATTATGGTTGGTAGCCATAAATACATGCTCTACAAAATCCTCCACACGTTTGCTAACACCTCGTGAACCACGTCCACCACGGTTTTGAGTACGGTATTCTGTTAGCGAAGTACGTTTTACATAACCCAAATGCGAAATGGTAATTACCACTTCATCATCTGCAATAAGGTCTTCCATGCTCATATCATTTCCGGCAAACACAATTTCTGTTCTGCGTTTATCACCATACTTCTCCCGCATCTCCGTTAACTCATCTTTGATGATTTGGTAACGCATGCTTTCGTTAGCCAATATCTCATTCAAATGGTTAATCAATTTCATCAACTCGGCATACTCATCTTTAATCTTATCGCGCTCAAGACCAGTTAATACACGCAAACGCATATCAAGTATGGCTTTAGATTGAATTTCACTCAATTTAAAGTTTGACATCAACCCTTCGCGGGCTTCATCAGGTGTTTTGGATTCGCGAATGAGTTTGATTACTGCATCCAAATTATCCAATGCAATCAACAATCCTTCTAAAATATGTGCGCGTTTTTGTGCTTCTTCAAGTTCAAATTTTGTTCTGCGAACAACCACTTCGTGGCGGTGTTCTACAAAATATTTAATTTGATCTTTCAGGTTCAACATTTCGGGACGGCCTTTTACCAAAGCCACATTGTTTACGCTAAAAGAAGTTTGAAGTGCCGTGTATTTGTATAATTTATTTAAAACGATATTGGGAATTGCATCGCGTTTAATATCATACACTATGCGCATTCCATCTCTATCACTTTCATCCCTTATTTCCGAAATACCTTCAATAATTTTTTCGTTTATTAAATCGGCTGTTTTAGCAATAAGCATTGCTTTGTTTACCTGATACGGAATTTCGTTAACAATAATTTGATCCTTACCTGTTTTGCTGGTTTCAAAAGTAGCTTTGGCACGCATTACAATTCGGCCTCTACCCGTTTCAAAAGCATCTTTTACACCTTCGTATCCATAAATAATTCCACCTGTAGGAAAATCAGGGGCTTTTACAAATTGCATTAATTCTGCAACTTCAATATCTCGCTTATCAATATAAGCTAGTGTGCCGTCAATTACTTCTGTAAGATTATGAGGAGCCATATTGGTGGCCATACCAACAGCAATACCTGATGCACCATTAACCAATAAATTGGGAAACTTAGCAGGCAAAACCGAAGGTTCTGTTAACGAATCGTCAAAATTGGGACGAAAATCAACTGTGTTTTTATCAATATCTGTAAGTAACTCTTCCGCAATTTTGCGCAAGCGTGCTTCGGTATATCGCATAGCCGCTGGCGGATCTCCATCTACCGAACCAAAATTTCCTTGACCATCTACTAACGTGTAGCGCATGCTCCAATCCTGTGCCATACGCACCATAGCATCGTATACAGAACTATCGCCATGTGGGTGAAACTTACCCAACACCTCTCCTACAATACGAGCCGATTTTTTATGAGGACGATTGGATGCTAAACCCAATTCTGTCATTCCATACAAAACTCTGCGGTGTACGGGTTTTAAACCATCACGCACATCAGGTAATGCACGCGAAACAATTACCGACATCGAATAATCGATGTAAGCGGTTTTCATTTCATCTTCAATGTTAATAAGAATAATTCTGTCTTCTGCCATTATAATTGTTGTATTGTTATATGCTGTTTATTAGTCTTTTACTTGTAATAAAACACTTTAGTGGTAAATGATACCAAAGCCTACTATTACTAAGCATTGCAAGATAAAGATTAAGCCTATGTTACCCATCATTTTTTAACAGAAAATACCCACATAATATTTATGGTTTGTGGATAATGAAAAGATGCTAGATTTGATGTTTTCAATTTATATAAAATGAGATCATTACGTTTTCTGTTTTTACTTTTTAGTTGCTTTATACATTCACAATCTTATGCCGCAAACGATACGCCTTTTGTACAAGTAACACCCAATCCATTTTTTAACGAAATAACCATTACAGTTGATAGTAAAATTTCGGAAACATTAAACCTTACTGTTTTGAATGTAACAGGACAAATTCTGCTTTCGGATAGCGTTAAGGTTTATGCAGGTTACAATGATTTTACCTATGATTTTAGCAATCAAGCTGTGGGTGTTTTTTTTCTGCAGGTATCAGGAAAATATGGAAAAACAACCCGTAAAATTGTAAAATTGGACAATGGTCAAAAAGCTCCTACCCGCTCCGATTTTATAAATGTACTGCATTATGATTTGAGTTTGCGTATTCAAAACGTGGCAAGCAAAACCATTGGCGGAACAGCCAACATTAAAGTAGTAAGTAAAGTAGCCAATGTACAAAACATAACACTCGACTTATTAAAACTACCTGTTTCGGCTATCATCATCAATGATACGGCACAACTATTTACCCAAATAGATTCTACCTTAAACATACAATTTACACACCCTAAACAAATAAACGATACGTTTGAAATAGCGATTAGTTATAGTGGTCAACCTGTAACCGATGCTCAATGGGGTGGCTTTTATTTTAGTGGAAACTATGCTTATAATATGGGTGTTGGGTTTCAAAGCAATCCACATAATTTTGGGAGGTGTTGGTTTCCGTGTGTGGATGATTTTGTAGATAGAGCAACTTACTCTTTTCACATTACAACGGATGCTACTTTTAAAGCTGTTTGCAATGGATTGATTCAACCTGAAACAATAAACCAAGATGGAAGCACCACTTGGAACTGGGAACTTAGCCAGCCAATTCCAACTTATTTAGCATCGGTGGCTGTGGGCAAATATGAAATTATTAAATATGATTTTGTTGGCAGCAATCGCACTTATCCTGTTTGGATTGCCGTTGTTGCGGCTGATACCACCAAAGCAAAAACATCATTTGCCAAATTAAACCAAGCGTTAATCTGTTTTGAACAAAAATATGGAGCTTACCCTTTTGATAGGGTTGGATTTGTAGGCGTTCCATTTACCAGTGGTGCAATGGAACATGCAGCCAATATTGCCTATCCAAATTACGCAATAAATGGTACCACCGATTATGAAACGTTATTTGCCCATGAACTTTCGCATATGTGGTGGGGCAATTTGGCAACTACTGGCACTGCTGAAGAAATGTGGCTAAACGAAGGCTGGGCAAGCTTTAACGAAGCTTTGTTTTTAGAATGTGTATATGGCAAACAAGCTTACATTGAAGATATTAAAACTAAATCAACAGAAGTGTTAAAAAATGCACCCAAAAATGATGGTGCTTGGTTACCTGTTTCGGGAGTGCCACATACTGCTACTTATGGCACACATGTATATAAAAAAGGTGCTTTAATGGTGCACACCTTAAGGAGTTTGATGGGTGATGCCGCCTTTTTTGCTGCGTGCAAAAGTTATTTACTTAAGTATACTTTTAAAGATGTGAGCACCGAAGAATTAAAAAATGAATTTCAACACCACACCCCAATTAACTTATCCGATTTTTTTAGAAAATGGTTGTATACCAGAGGTCATTCAGATATTGTAATGAGCAGTTTTAATCAACAAGAAGGAATCTTTCATGCCGAATTTTATGAGTTAAGCTCCCAAAATTCTTTTGTTACAGCCTCGCTCCCATTTACGTTTGAAGCAATATTAAGCAATGGTACAGTTATTAAAAAAACACTTTGGTTGCAAAATGGGCAGGCAATTTTTGATACGGTTTTGCCAAATGGAATTTCAATAAGCAGCTACTCTATCAATGAAGATTATGGAGTGCAACTTGCTCATAGTACAGAGCAAAAACATGTAACTGCAACTGGAAATATAAGCTTAACCAATGCGTTATTTACCGGAACAGTTCAACAAACAACTGGAAGCGATTCATTAAAAGTAACACATCATTGGGTTGGCCCAATTGAAGGAACTATTCGCAATCAAGGTATCAAACCCTCGACTGAAAGGTATTGGTCAGTTTGGGGTAATTTAGGTAATAGCTTTAAAACAACAGGCGTATTCAGCTATGATGGCCGTGCAGCCAGTTTTTTAGATGCAGCATTCATTACCCAAACCGAAGACAGTTTGGTATTGCTTTACAGACCAACAGTAAACGAAAATTGGGCTGTTCATACGAATAATACTTTTCAGCCAGGAGCTAGCAAAACAGATAAAACGGGACGATTTACCGTAACCAATTTGCAAATTGGTGAATATACCTTTGGAATGCGAGATGCCAACGTTGTTGGGTTAAAAGAAGAAACTAATCGCAAAGCAGGATCTTTTCAAATAATTCCCAACCCAACCGATTCCGAAGGACATATTAAACTGGTTTTTGAAAGTAAAACATTTATCAAACAAGTTGTAATTAGAGATGTACAGGGCAAAGTAATGAAACAACTACTACTTGAATTACACACAGAAACCTTTCCACTATCTATACACGACATACCTGCGGGGCAATATATTATTACTGTTGTTATGAAAAATGGTAGTGTTTCTAAACAATTTATGAAGAAATAAAAACAACCCAAATTATCAATACGGAGTTTTTGTAATTTGTGTTACCCTAAACATATCGGCATAATTATTGGCAACTCTATTGCTCATTTCAGTGGGGTCGTTAAATACAGGCACGCTATCAATAGTAACGCGGTTGGGTGTTTTAAACCATTCCAATACATCTGCATTTACAGCAATTACCGTCTTTTGAATGGTGTCAATTTTAGTCTGCGGAAATGAAATAGTTACATTCCGAATACTTGAATAAGGCAATACAAATCCACCGCAATGCCATATAAAAGAAGCATTTGCATTGCTTCCCTTTTGATAACGGCCTTCTAGTTTGGCCATTATATAACCCGAATTCCAGGTCCAAAACATCCCTAAACTAGGGTCTAATGCACCTTGTTGAACTCCTGACGTATTTCTAAAAGCATCTACTCCAATCAAAAAGTTAATGGAAGTAAGATTCCCTTTGGGGATATTAGAAAGTGTAATGTTTTTACTCGTTACTTTTCCTTGATCAACTAAATAATAAGACTCAGGAATTGGAACTCGAGTAACAGAATCATAAACCAACACCATATTGCTGATATAATATTTAAAAGCATCAACCGTAAATCGTTCGCCCCATTGATTTTGGTAGTAGGTATCATAAGTTAACAACGAATCTCCTACCACATGGTTGATTGTTAACACAACGGCTGGTTTTAAAACAACTACAACCGGAGGTTTAGATACCCCACTCAAAATTGATTCATTAACTGTTACATCATCATTTTTAGAGCAACCCCAAACACTTACTATTGTTAAAAATAGTAGGCTGTATAAAAGAGAATTCCAATTCATCTTAGTAAAATCATTCGTTTGGCAATAATACAACAGATTGTTGGTTTCCTCTTTTTTATCAACAAGTTAAAAAGGTGCTTTGCAAAGCGGATGGCTTTTATAGATTTGCCGCACTTAAATTAGTTAACTAAAAATATGAAAAACATTACCGTAATAGGATCAGGAACAATGGGCAATGGGATAGCTCATGTATTTGCGCAAAATGGCTATGCTGTTTCGTTAGTAGATGTAAACGAAGGCGCTTTGAAAAAAGCCATTGAAACCGTTGGAAAAAATTTGGATAGACAAGTAAGCAAAGGCAGTTTGACAGAAGAACAAAAAACCGCAACCCTAAACAACATTACAACATTTACAGATTTAAAGACTGGAGCAAGCAATGCCGATTTAGTAGTGGAGGCAGCAACTGAAAACGTAACAATAAAGCTCGATATTTTTAAGCAATTGGATGAAATAACTCCAGCACATTGTATTTTAGCTTCCAATACTTCTTCTATTTCAATTACCAAAATAGGTTCGGTAACCAAACGTGCCGATAAAGTAATTGGAATGCATTTTATGAATCCTGTACCTGTTATGAAATTGGTAGAAGTTATCAATGGATACAAAACATCAAAAGAAGTTTCGGAAAAAATTACCATGTTAGCCAAAGCTATCGGTAAAATACCTGCCGAAGCTAATGATTACCCGGGTTTTATAGCTAATCGTATTTTAATGCCCATGATTAATGAAGCCATTTGGACTTTACATGAAGGGGTTGGAACTGTTGAATCTATTGATACCGTGATGAAATTAGGCATGGCACACCCAATGGGGCCTTTGCAATTAGCAGATTTTATAGGTTTGGATGTGTGTTTGGCTATTTTAAATGTATTGCATGACGGTTTTGGAAATCCTAAATATGCTCCATGCCCATTGTTGGTTAATATGGCAATGGCTGGCAATTTGGGCGCAAAAACAGGTGAAGGATTTTATACTTATACAGCGGGAAGTAAAGATTTAGTTGTTTCTGCCCAATTTGGCTCTAAATAAAATACGGTTAATGTTAGCTGATTGTCAAATTGGCTAAATTGACTAAATTGACAATATGCAAAGCCTTTCAATTTATAATTGAAAGGCTTTTTTGTTGCTGTCAATATGGCGTCTGGTATTTTTAAATACAATCATATTGTTTAAAATGATTATCTAATAATAAATAAATTGAATCATATTATATTAAAAATCAATTGTTAGTGATATTATATATAAATCTTTTAATTAGATAGTAACTCAGTTTTAATTGCATCAATCTTTTGGAGCAATACATCTAGTTTATTACCATCCTGTTCTATTAAATTATCCATTTCAGCTAAGTGTTTAACTTCATCTAGCAATATCTTATGGTATTGAATAACTGATTGTTGAGATTTTTTTATTACACCTATCTCTTCTGTAATGGTATTAAGTTTGGCTATTAAAGTGCTAAAGTCCTTTTGTTTGGGCTGTACTCGATACATTTCTCCAATGCCCAATAACAACCAATCAGGGTTAATATCCTTAAAATGAGTCAATAGCTTTTGGATAATATCCAATCCTGGCTTGTTTCTACCACTCGTAATATGGGTTATTAACGGTAAAGAAACATCCAATACACTTGCAAAGGTTGATTTACTAAAGTCTGAGCGAACCATCACTTCAATTACACGTTTGTTAAGTTCATCTATCATATTGATAATTAATAAGTTGAATAATATATGGGTTCCAATTGTAAAGCGGCAAGTTAACAATTGTTTCAAACAATAACAATTATTAAGAGTGCTATAAACAATTGTTAATTCTATTAGTAAACCTTTACTTAAATTAATAATTCATAACTAATTGATTAATATTAATTTAAACAACTTAATAGTAACAATTATAAACCATGTAAACTATTGTAAAATAAGGATACACAATTGTTTAGCGGTTGATTGTTGGTTATTTTGTCAGTAGCCTACTCCTATTTACTAAATCTGAACATTAAAAAAACTAATCAGCGTTAGAAATGTATGTATAGTAATGAAACCACATATTCTAGAAACCACAACCATTATCAATCGCCCCTTGAGCGAAGTATTTGATTTTTTTAGCAAAGCAGAAAATTTAAACCTTCTCACGCCTCCCGAAGTCCATTTTCGCATTAATACGCCTTTACCCATCAAAATGGCTGCAGGAACGATTATAGATTACCGCATAAAATTGAATGGCATTCCTTTTAATTGGAAAACAGAAATTTGCGAATGGAACCCTCCCCATCAGTTTGTTGACCAACAACTAAAAGGGCCCTATGTTAGGTGGCATCATACCCACAGTTTTAAAGAAATAAATGGCGTGACCGAAATGACAGATAGAATTGAATTTTTATCTCCAGGATGGATATTTGAACCTATTGTAAATGCATTATTTGTAGCAAAAAAAGTGAAACAAATATTTGAATACAGAGAGCAACAGTTGAAAATTATTTTCCCTTGATCAAAAAAGATCCTTTTATAACAAAATCTATTCAAAAATGCGAGCACTGTGAATATTGGACGGATGGTAAAAAAGCTTTTTGCAGTATATGTGTTGAAATTTTAGACTTAAAATATAGATCAGAACGGTTAGAGCTGTCAAAAAAATGGGATAATTTTTCTGTTTTTATGAAATATGTTTCTTTCAAAAAAGCGTCAACCAATCCATTTATTTGGCTATTGGAAAAAATAATTCAAGGAGGGCAATTAATACTCGCTATAATAGTTCTTTTGGCTACACTTATCTTATTTTTTTTACCTAGTTGAAAACAATTCATGTTAGTTTTTGGATAAATTTAAGTAGCTGGTTCGTTTATCATATACTGGATTCCTTTTTTGCTTTACCTTCCTTTTTGAGCTCCTATTTTGATGATTGTTTGTGTGTGTGCCAATGGTAATGGGCTTTGCATTGTTTATTCAACGAAATACAATTTCACATTACACACTCTTTGTATTTAAAGAGTATTTTTTAATATTTTTAGTTGTTTATTTATCTATTGTATTTGAACTCGTTTTCCCAATCGTAAATACATCATTTACAACAGATATTTGGGATGGTGTTGCATACTCAATTGGGGGATTATTTTTTTATACGACAATGAACAAACCGCTAATTGCGTGAAAAACTGAGAAGTAATAGTTTCCCACAAATTAGTATTTCAATTATCTTTAAAAGTATAATTTGTAATTTAGCTGCATGGAAAATTTTGTGGTATCGGCTCGAAAATACAGACCTTCAACATTTGAGAGTGTTATTGGTCAGGAGCATATAACCAATACGTTAAAAAATGCACTCAAAAACAATCAGCTTGCGCATGCATTTTTATTCTGTGGTCCCCGAGGGGTTGGCAAAACAACTTGTGCGCGTATTTTAGCCAAAACCATTAATTGCCTGAATATTACACCCGAATTTGAAGCCTGTAATGAGTGTGATTCTTGTAAAGCTTTTAGTCAAAATGCATCTTTTAATATTTATGAGTTAGATGCTGCATCCAATAATTCGGTTGATGATATTAGAGGATTGGTAGAACAAGTTCGTTATGCACCTCAAGGAGCCAAATATAAAATATATATTATTGATGAGGTTCATATGCTCTCTACAGCAGCTTTTAATGCTTTTTTAAAGACATTGGAGGAACCACCTCCTTATGCCAAATTTATATTAGCTACAACCGAACGGCATAAGATTTTACCCACTATTTTATCTCGTTGTCAGGTTTTTGATTTTCATCGTATTAGTATAGAGAGTGCGGTAAGTCAACTCAAAAAAATAATTGTAAACGAAGGCATAGTTGCCGAAGAAGAGGCTTTACATGTTATTGCTCAAAAAGCAGATGGAGCCATGAGAGATGCACTTTCAATTTTTGATAGAATCGTTAGTTTTTCAGGTAAATCAATTACATACAAAAACGTAATTGACAATTTAAACATACTTGATTATGACTATTATTTTAGAGCGGTAGATATGATGTTAGCCAAAGATTTACCTTCGCTGCTTCTGCTTTTTGATGATATATTGGCTAAGGGCTTTGATCCTCAACATTTTTTGAGTGGTTTCAGTGATCATCTTCGCAATGTGATAATGTGCAAACATCCAAATACGTTAAAGTTGTTAGAAGTTGCTCAAAGTATCTCTATCCGATTTATGCAACAATCACAACAATGCTCTACCTCATTATTGCTAAATGGACTTAATTTATTGAATAAATGTGAACTAGAATACAAATCGAGTAAAAATAATCGATTGCATGTTGAGTTAACTTTAATGAAACTAAGCCATATACAATCTGTGATTGATTTGAAATTGGGAGAGGCTGATACTAAAAAAAAAATTAGTTTAGCTAATCATTTACCTATAAACCAAAATCAAACGATTACACCCATTGAAGTTAAACCTCAAATTATTGTTGAAGCAACAACTTTAGAACCAATTGTTGTTGCTAAAGTTATTGATGAAACTGTTAAGTCTACATTTTTAAAACCAATTGGTAGCTCAAGTGGAATGACAAAATTAGAAAAGCTTCGCCAACAAGTTACATCACCAACTTCACCTATAGAAAACACTGAAGCAATAATTGAAGTTGTAATTGAAACCACAGTTTTGGATAGTGAATTTTCAGAAGAACAATTAAAACATGTTTGGAATTTATACATTGAAAAATTAGTTGAATCAGGAAAAAAAAGCCTGGTTAGTATTTATAAAGTAGTAGCTATAAAATTAATTGCTAATTCAACTATTGAACTTATTCTTAGTAGTCAACATGAAAAAGAAATGATTGATGAAGACAGAATCAATATCACCCAATTTTTGAGAAGCAATCTTAACAATAGAGCCCTAGATTTAACTTTCACCGTAAACTCAACCATTACTCCTTTTAAAGCATTTACAGCCGAAGATAAGTTTAAGTTAATGTCGGAAAAAAATCCTGAATTACTTGCTTTAAGACAAACATTTGGACTTGAATTAGAATAAAAATGGCCCTAACTAAAGAACATATTAAACTTAGCCTAAAACAACGCTTGGCCAAACTCGTCAATTATTTTTTAAAGGGATTATTAGTTGTTTTACCCTTTGCTGTAACCTACAGTATTGTTAAATCTGTCGTATTAACACTTGATCAGTTTATAGATGTGGGAGTTCCTGCAGTAGGATTTTTAATCGTAATCGTATCTATCATTATTTTAGGTTGGATTGGCTCACGAATTTTCACCAAACCCCTAATTTCTTTTATTGATGATGTTTTGTCTCGTGTTCCATTTGTCAAAATCATTTATACTTCTGTTAAAGATTTTATGGAAGCTTTTGTAGGTGATAAAAAAAAGTTTACCAATCCTGTTTTGGTTCAACTTGCTGATGGTGTTTTTAAGCCTGGATTTATTACTCAAGAAGATTTAGCAGGCATAAAACTCCCTGGATTAGCTGCTGTTTATTGCCCCCATTCTTATGCTTTTTCCGGGAATATTTTTTTTGTTGAAAAAAGCAAAATCAAACCCTTTAATGGTAACTCAACAGAAGTAATGAAGTTTATTGTTTCAGGCGGTGTAACGAATATTGACTAATACGACATAGGCAAAAGGAATGAATATACTCTTTGCATTTTTCCGATTAATTAGATTTAACAATTTAATAATTATGCTTGTTACGCAAGTATTCTCTTATTACTTTTTATCGCAACATATTACACTTGAAAATTTACTAGAAACTCGGTTCATTTTTTTATGTATAGCTACAATTATGACTGCAGCTGGTGGTTATATTATTAATGATTATTTAGATGTAAAATTAGACTTAATTAATAAACCCTCAAAAGTTGTTGTTGGGCATTTAATTTCTAGGCGATGGGCTATGTTTTTGCATCTAATGCTAAATAGTATTGCTTTAGGATTAGGATTATATATTGGCACCAAAGTTTTTTTATCGATTTTAATAGCTGCTATTTTACTTTGGATTTATTCTGTTTCCTTAAAACAAAAAATATTAATTGGTAATCTTTTAGTTTCTGTTTTGAGTGCATTTGTAATTATTATCAATTATGTTTATGATATAAGTTTAAGCCTTGATTTAATTTTAGGCTATAGTTTCTTTGCCTTTTCACTAACGTTAATTAGAGAAATTATTAAAGATACCGAGGATATGAGAGGCGATAAACGTTTTAATTGTAAAACTATTCCAATTGTATTGGGGGTGCGGAAAACTAAATCTATCGTATTATACATTAGCTTATTTTTCACTCTCTTCTTAATCATTTTTTCAACGCTATTTGCATTCACTACACATTTTATGTATTCGATATCTCAACAATGGTATATTGTATATATGCTTCTTGGCGTTTTTTCGCCTCTCCTTTTACTGTTTTATTTGATTAAGAAAGCAGATACAGCTTCAAACTTTAGCCGGATAAGTTTATTATTGAAATGTATTATGATTTTGGGTATGTTTAGCATGGTATGGGCTAGGTTATAACAAAAAGCCCTGTTCCGAAATGATTCGGAACAGGGCTTTTTATGTGTTTGTATCTTATCTTATTCTACAACCACTTTATTGGTGGTGGTTATTCCATTTTCATCTTCAATCATTACTAAGTATAAACCTTTGTTCATAGTGGTTAAATCAATTGCCACATCTGTTGCATTGTAAATATTGTTTAAGATTACCTTGCCCAATACATCCATCACTTTTACTTGTTTGATATGGGTATTGTTTTTTTTCGTAATGTTAAATAATCCATTATTAGGGTTTGGATAAATAGCTATATTACTTCTAGCCTGTAATTCGTTAAGTCCACTTATACTTTCAACAACTCTAATAAGTCTGCTTGTTTCTGCTGCCTTATTTCCTGATGGGTCAGCTACATTATATTTTACATAATACAATCCTGGTCTTGTCATGTTTATTCCACTCAAATCAGTTGTTAAATTAGCTCTTAATGTTGCATCCGAATAATAATTATCTTTCAATTTAACACCTGGATCTACATAGGTTGCAAACCTTGCTACTACATATGGATTGGCTCCTAATAATTCTATTTCTGGAGCTTTGGTATCCACTACCGACACTGTTCTGGTTACGATTGTGGTATTGCCTGATCCATCTGTTACAGTATAGGTTACGGTGAAGTTACCCAGTGCATTCATTGCTGGAATTCCTGTTACCACTGGGAATACAAATGGATAGTAATTATCGGTTGCGGTTACTCCTGGATCTACAAACGTAGTAAATACATCTACTACCATTGGGTTATCTCCTTTAAGGATTACCGTTGGTGGTATTAAATCTTTTACCGTTACTATTACTGCATATTGTATTGCTTGATTACCCGAGCCATCCACTGCATTATACAATAAGTTATAGCTACCCGGTATACTTGGGTTGATGATGCCCGTGCGGGTGGCAGTTAAGTTCTTCCAATAATTATCGCTTACAACCACTGGGTCTAAGTATGGCGTGCCCACTTGATGGGTTATAGTGCTGGTACCTTCTTGGGTTAAAATGGTTGGCTTAGTTGTATCTGTAACTTTTACCCAGCGGTTTTGGCTACTCACAAATCCAAACTGATCTGTTATGCTATACGTTAATACATAGGTACCCAATACTGCTG
>JBILBF010000007.1:0-32759 GCA_044353855.1 Bacteroidia bacterium | reverse complement strand
TTTAACTTTAAGAACTATTTTTTTTCTTTCGAACTGCCGTCCGTCATTTGACGGATATGAATCCTGTGCTCTAACCATCTGTCCCGATAGCTATCGGGAACCCCGCCATATTTTAACTTTAAGAACTATTTTTTTTCTTTCGAACTGCCGTCCGTCATTTGACGGATATGAATCCTGTGCTCTAACCATCTGTCCCGATAGCTATCGGGAACCCCGCCATATTTTAACTTTAAGAACTTTTTTTCCTTCGAACTGCCGTCCGTCATTTGACGGATATGAATCCTGTGCTCTAACCATCTGAGCTACCCCGCCATTCCAATGGGGTGCAAAAATAAGAATAGTTTTTATTTAACATACTAAAGTTTTATTTTTTTTAAAGGAATTGCTCTTGTACACTGAGAATGAAAGCAATCCCCAAATTGTATGCTTTAGTAGATGAAGCGGGATTGATGTTAATAATTACGCACACATTATAAACAATTAGTCTACTCGAGTTGTCTATATTGCGATTGGTTAAACTGATTAAAACAATGAGAAAACTTCAAAATATTACATTTTTATCAATGGCAACTCTTGCAATTGTTGGGTTGTTTGGTGCGTTAAAAGTAATTGGGAGTAGTTCTAGCATTCATATTGGTTCATCGCCTTCATATCCTACGTTTGGCGTAAACATTCCTGGAGAATATGGTGTTCATGGAATTGATGTATCCCGTCATCAACGAAATATTGATTGGGAAGCAGTAAGCAAAATGAACCACAATGATATATCCATATCTTTTGCATTTATCAAAGCATCCGAGGGTAGAACTGTGGTTGACGAATATTTTAAAGATAATTGGAAAGAAGTGAAAGCTGCCGGAATAATGAGAGGTGCCTATCATTTTTACCGTACACATCTTACTCCTCAAGAGCAAATAAATTTATTTATAAGACAAGTACCTAAATTAGAAAAAGGAGATTTGCCTCCCGTTTTAGATGTAGAAATAAAAGGTGGAATTTCTCCTGTTCAAATGCGTAAGAATATAAAAACATGGCTTGTTCTTGCTGAAAAACATTATGGTGTAAAACCAATTATATATACAAGTTGGCATTTTTTCAATACCTATTTAAATACGCCTGAATTAAGAAAATACCCTTTGTGGATTGCTCATTACAAAACCACTGATTTAAACCAAAAGACTTCGAATTGGGTTATTTGGCAACACACAGATAAGGCTAAGGTTAATGGAATTAGAGGTGGTGTAGATTTTAATGTATTTAATGGGGAAGAGGCGGACTTAAAATCGTTGTGTAAAAAATAACAAAGCTGTTTTCATAAAAAATAAAGACAATTGATTTCAGTCTTTTTAGGTTGATTGATTTGCGCATAAAAAAAGCTCGATATTCGAGCTTTTTTTATTGAATGAGTAGGTTGTTTAGTAACTATTAAGCATCATTGGCATAACCAACATTAAGATATTTTCATTGTCTTCTGCTATTCCAGGTAATAAAACCCCAGCTCTATTAGGTTGACTCATTTCTAATCTTACTTCTGTTCCGTCAGCAGCATTAATCATTTCGGCTAGGTATTTTGAGTTAAACCCAATTTCCATATCTTCACCTTCGTATTGGCATTTTAATTTTTCTTGAGCTTCGTTTTCAAAATCGATATCTTCTGCCGAAACGGTTAATTCGCTTCCTGCCAGCTTCAATCTTATTTGATGAGTAGTTTTATTGGATGTAATTGATACACGTTTTACCGACATCGCAAATTCGTTACGGTCCATAACCAATTTATTTGGATTTTCTTGAGGAATTACTGCTTTGTAATCAGGATACTTTTCATCAATTAACCGACACACCAAGGTTACATCCCCAAATGTAAAATGTGCATTTGATTTATTAAAGTCAATGGTCACCTCAGTATCATCATTTGGCAAAGCTGATTTTAATAGGTTTAAAGCTTTTTTAGGCAAAATGAAAGCATCTTCAACACCTGGTTTAATATCTTCTCTGTTAAATCGAACTAACCGATTAGCATCCGTTGCCACAAAAGTTATGTCGCCCGGTGTAAGCTGAACGAATACTCCAGTAAGATTTAGTCTTAATTCATCACTGCTGGTTGCAAATACAGTTTTGGTAATTGCTTTTTGCAATACTTTAGCAGGCATGGTAAATTTTTGACCGTCTTCAACTGTTGGGTTTTTAGGGAATTCATCACCTTTTTGTGCCGTCAATTTAAATCGTCCTGCATCGTATTTAATTTCTACTGAACCTTTATCAAGGTTAATTGAAAATGCTAAGGGCTGGTCAGGTAAACTCTTTAATAAGTCTAAAGTAGTTTTAGAAGGTATAGCAATGGACATATCTTCTTTTGCATCCACCTTAATAATGGTAGTCATGGTGGTTTCAAGATCTGTTGACGAAATTTTCAACTCACCCTCTTTGATGTCAAACAAAAAGTTGTTTAAAATTGGAATAATGGGTTTTGACACGACTACTCCATCAATCATGGAAAGGTGTTTCAATAATGTGGTACTGTTTACTATGAATTTCATCTGGATGTAATTTCTGCTATATGGTTACGAAAATATGAGCGTAAACGCTGCAATTAAACACAAGTTATACACAGTTGGTGTATTCATGTTGATGTTTATCATTTATTGGGTGAGATAACTTAAAAA
Source organism: Bacteroidia bacterium (assembly GCA_044353855.1). Lineage (GTDB taxonomy): Bacteria > Bacteroidota > Bacteroidia > UKL13-3 > UKL13-3 > UKL13-3. The sequence continues at coordinate 30,096 of JBILBF010000007.1, read as the reverse complement.
TTAACTACTCTTCACGGCCAATCATTTTTCTTTCTTGCATTAATTGCTGCTCTGCTGAGATTGTTTTTTTTCGTTCTTCATCCATTATGTTTGTTGTTTTAATACCTGTTAAATCAGGTTGCCCCGCATCTACCCAACATGTATACCAAACAGACCCAATGGCAATGATACTCATGCGCATTCTATTTTCTACTTGATTTCCCAAAAGTTGGTTATAAGCTTTCGAATATTCTTTGGAGTATACTTTAACTTGAGTTTGTCCTTTTTGCTCTAATGTGTATTTTTTATCAGAATCAAATGTTCCATTTAATAATCGTTCAAAGGTTAAAACGGAATCTTTAGCTGCAAAGCTACTTTCACTTGCTTTCCAAGCTAAGCCTAATACATCATTAATATACATGGCCCTACCTACAAAAAAGTCATAATTTTCACTAAACAATTCAGGTAAACGGGATTCCCAAAATCCATGTATACCATGCTGCCCAGTAAGTTGTCCGTTGTAATTTTCTGAAGCATGTAATGGCACATGTGCATCTGCTATATAATGCCCAATATCAGCTGAGTTTTTTAAAATTTTATCAATATTTTTTTCTTTAAAAGCCTCAATCAATCTAAATTTCATTGTATGAATATGCCAAGGAACAATTCCATATGCTTTTAAAGTGTCTTCAGTATATTTAGCAACTGCATCTTTCCAATATTTTGGAACGGTATCTACTGGTGCCAATTGTTCATAATGGTCTAAATCAACGTAATGTCTCGGTGCTTCATCAGGTACACTATACCTTCTTTTGTCTGGATCAACAGAATGTTCTGTTATATATTCAATATTGTTTTTATAAAATAACAATAACGATTCAGGTAGGGTAAAAACAGCCATTCGATTGATGAGTTTATGTCCATAAAATCCCCAAGTATAACCGCCATTAGTAAGGCCTATTAACAATAAAAAAGAGAGAATTACTTTTTTCATGGAGCTAAATTAACTTAAACAACATAAATAAAGTATCAAATTTATGCTATGATAATCAATTCGCTAAAAAAGTATGACAGAAATTAAACATAATTTATAAACGAAAAAGTATCCAAGTTTCGTAAAGAGTGTAATTCAATAATTTCACTCTTTAATTACGCAATGATGAAAGCAATTACTTTTTCTTGGCCCATGATGACTTTTAGAATAGCGTTTTTGGTTACCATTTTGATAGCAGTTATTGGATGATAGCAATCATATCTTTCTTTTAAAATGTTGGTTACATTCGTGTAGTCAATATTTTTTTATGTTTAATCAACCTGAATTAGCATTAGCTTTTAAGCAAGTAGCAACTCGAACAAAAATTATCGAGGGTGTTACATTAATGGAACCGGGTGAATACCTTACAATAATACCCATAGTTATTAGTGGTTGTATAAGAGTGCTTCGCCAAAATTCAGATGGTGAAGAAGCCTTCTTATACCATTTAATGCCAGGCGAAACATGTGCTTTATCGCTCACTTGTTGTGCTACTCAACGCCCATCGGAAATCAAAGCTATTGCCGAAGAAGATACTGAAATTTGGACTGTTCCTATTCAGTGTGTTGAACAATGGCAACAATATAAAGAATGGAAAGAATATATAGCCATTACTTATCAAACGCGTTTTAATAAAATACTTGAGGTGATTGATAATATTGCTTTTAAACATTTAGATGAGCGTCTCTGGCAATACCTTAAATCAAGAGCTTTAGCTAAACATACCGACACTTTATATATTAGTCACGAAGAAATTGCGCATGAATTGAATATTCAAAGAGAGGCTGCAACGCGACTAATTAAAAAACTTAAAGATCATGGATATATTGAATCAGGAAGAAATGAAATACGACTCTTGAAAAAATAATTAACTATGTAACATTTGTTCCAGAATCTACTCTAAAGCATACCCTAACTTTGTACTGAAATAAAAACAAAATCAAATGAAACAAAACATGGGTGTTGCCGACAGAGTAATCAGATTAATTGTTGTTACTTTCATCACATTTCTCTTTTTAAACGATACCATAACAGGTATTACAGGAATCGTTTTAATGGTGTTGGCAATTGTATTTCTAATAACAAGCTTTATTAGCTTTTGCCCTTTGTATACTTTGTTTGGTTTAAGCACTACTCCAAAACATAAGGTATAAACAAAATACTAAAGGATGCTCATTTCATGTTGGAATTGGCAACAAGTATTTTTAAGGATTATGAACAGAATTTGAAATCATACACATCATGAAAATTGAACAAATATATACAGGTTGTATAGCACATGCAGCTTACTATTTAGAGAGTAATGGAGAAGCTGCAATTTTTGATCCTCTAAGAGAAGTTCAGCCATATTTAGATAAAGCTTCAAAAGATGGTGCAACCATAAAGTATATTTTCGAAACACATTTCCATGCTGATTTTGTGAGTGGTCATTTAGATCTAGCTAAACAATCGGGAGGTAAAATCGTGTATGGGCCAACAGCTAAACCTCAATTCGAAGCTATAATTGCCAATGATAATCAAGAGTTTAAACTTGGAGCTTATACCATCAAAGCTATTCATACTCCCGGACATACAATGGAAAGCACCTGTTATTTATTAATAGATGAAAAAGGAAAAGACCAAGGCTTAATTTCGGGAGATACTTTATTTATAGGAGATGTAGGCAGGCCAGATTTAGCACAGCATGTTGTATCATCATTAACACCAGAGTTATTGGCTTCTCATTTATTTGATTCTCTTCACCATAAAATTATGCCTTTGAGTGATGATATTATTATTTATCCTAATCATGGCGCTGGAAGTGCTTGTGGCAAAAATATGAGCAAAGAAACAACAGACACTTTGGGAAATCAAAAACGCACCAATTATGCTTTAAACACTGGCTTATCTCGAGAAAATTTTATTCAACAATTATTAAATGGACAACGTAATCCACCAGCCTATTTTCCTGAAAACGTATTGATGAATATAAATGGATATGATAGTATTGATACTGTTATGAAAAGAGGGTTAAAGCCATTAAGTGTTTTAGATTTTGAGCGTATAGCAACAGATACAGATGCATTAATTTTAGATACTCGCGATCCAGAAGTTTTTGCACATGGTTTTATACCCAATAGTATCAATATTGGTATTGATGGAAACTTTGCCATGTGGGCAGGTGCTTTAATACCTGGTGTAAAACACCCCATTTTATTGGTAACTGATGATCTTCGCGAAACTGAAGCAGTTACTCGATTAGCCAGAGTAGGGTATGATCATGTTTGGGGTTATTTAAAAGGAGGATATGCCTCATGGAAAAACTCTTCCAAAGAAGTTGATACTGCAAACAGAATTTCTGCTTTTGAATTAGAAAAAAAAATGGTTTATAATCCAATCATTATTGATGTAAGAAACGAATCGGAATTTGAAGCCGAACATATCATAGGAGCAATAAATGTTCCCTTAGATTATATTAACTACAACTTAAGTACTTTTCCTAAAGATAAGCCCTTTTTTATTCATTGTGCCGGTGGGTATAGAAGCATGATAGCCACATCTATTTTAAAAGCAAGAGGCTGGGAAAATTTTGTTGATGTGAAAGGAGGTTTTAAAGCAATCTCAGAAGTTGCTATTCCTAAATCAATTTTTGTATGTCCTAGTAAAATTGTTTAAAATGAAACTATTACTAAAGTATAAATTCACTTTAATTGGCCTGTTTTTGGGTGCTATAACTGGATTTGCGTATTGGAAGTTGGTTGGATGTGAAAGTGACACTTGTTCTATCACCTCCAACCCCATTCATTCAGCGGTGTATGGTGCTTTCATGGGCTCACTTTTTTTGAATTCGATAAAAAAATCTAAACCAAACCAAACATGAAAACTGAAGACATAATGATTGCCAACCTTAAATGTTCAGGTTGCGGCAATACAATTACTACAAAAATGGGCACACTTCAAGGAATGCAATCGGTAGTAGTTAATCATGATACAGATACCGTAACTGTAAATTATGATTTCCCATTGACTCGAGATACGATTACATCAACGTTGCTTTCTCTGGGATATCCTGAGGCAACTGCCGAAAATGGATTACTTACCCAACTTAAAAGTTATGCAAGTTGTATGATAGGTAGACTGAATAAATAATACCTAAAAATAAAACAGAAATGAATATAGAAGAATTAGTCAAAAACAAAATAGGAACGATTGTAGATGTAAGAACACCTGCCGAATTTATGGGAGGAAATGTTGCAGGTTCAATTAATATACCATTGGGAGAAGTTACCCAAAGAGTTGATGAATTAATGACATTACAAGAACCTCTAATCTTATGTTGTGCATCAGGTATGCGCAGCGAACAGGCTACTGGATTTCTTTCGGCTCAAGGTATTCAATGCACAAATGCTGGAAGTTGGTTAAACATAAATTATTTTCAATCCTTAAATGCATAATATAAAACAATGATTCACACACTTAAAAAATTATTGGGTTTTGGTCCCAAAACAGATTATACTCAATTGGTAAAAGATGGAGCAATCATTATAGATGTTCGTAGCAAAGAAGAATATGCAGGTGGCCATATCCAAGGGGCTATTAATATTGCTGTTGATACTTTGGGAAATAACTTGGGAAAACTCAAAGATAAAAACAAACCGATTATAACGTGTTGTGCATCTGGTATGAGAAGTGGTGTTGCTAAAAACTTGCTTAAATCAAACGGGTATGCCAATGTATACAATGGTGGAAGTTGGTATAGTTTAAATCAAAAAATCAACTAACATGAAAGAAATTTTGAATACGAACTGGGGATTTATGCGTGTTTTACGTTTGGTATTAGGTGTTGCCTTTTTATTTTCGGCATACAAACAACTTGAATGGATTCCTGCAATTATTGGTGGATTGTTTATGTACCAATCTATATTTAATGTTGGATGTATTGGAGGTGCATGTTACGCTCCTCCAACTAAACAATCCACTAAAATTGATGATGTTGAATATGAAGAAATAAAATAAAAAAATGGCACAATCAAGTTTTCAAGAGTTAATTAATGGAGATAAACCTGTTTTAGTTGATTTTTATGCAGAGTGGTGTGGTCCGTGTAAAACGATGAAGCCCATTTTGGATGAGCTAAAATTATCTATGGGAGAGCAAGTTCATATCATAAAAATTGATGTAGATAAAAATGCATCAGCAGCTGCAGCCTATAAAATACAAGGCGTTCCAACTTTAATGGTATTTAAAAAGGGTGAACTAAAATTGCGTCAATCTGGTGTAGTTACACTAACTGAACTTACAAACAGAATAAATCAGTTTGGTTAATCCACAATTGAAAGTATTAAACTGTACAACTTGGTTAAGAGTTCTTTTATTTAAGAGCTTAAATGATTATCAGTAAATCAACTCACTCCTTTAAGAAAGGTTGATTTGTTTGATTTTTAAAAATTGTTAAGGTTAATTACCATTTGATTTTTTGAGTGTAAAACCAAATGTTGTTCCTTTACCTAATTGACTGCGCACATTAATGGATTGATTGTGTGCCTCAATAATATGTTTAACAATTGCCAATCCTAAACCAGTTCCACCTGGTCCACTTTCGCGAGCACGGCTCTTATCAACTCTATAAAAACGTTCAAAAATTCTAGGTAAATGTTCTTGTTCCATCCCTTCTCCATTATCACCAACTTCAATTAAAATATTTTCGTCCATATCATAATAGCCTGCAGTTGTTACGCCATCTTCCTTACCATATTTAATAGAGTTAAGAACCAAATTAACCAATACTTGTCGTATACGATAACGATCAGCTAATATATAAAAAGGTTTATTACATCCTTCTTTGATGATAAGCGAAATGCCTCTTTCCTTGGCACGAACTTCCAATTGTTCATATACATCTTTTACCATCAAGTTGATATCAAATCTTTCAGGCTCCATGTTTAATTCCCCTGATTCTAATTGAGATATAGCAAGTAAATCAGCTACCAAGTCACTCAATCGATCTGCACTTTTAGCAGCTTTTTGTAAAAAACGTACATTAACTTCAGGGTCATCAATAGCTCCATCAATTAAGGTATGAATATATCCTTGAATATTGAAAATTGGAGTTTTGAGTTCATGGGATACGTTTCCTAAAAATTCTTTTCTGAATTCAACTAGTTTTTTCAATTCATCCATTTGTTCTTTTTGATCTCTTGCCCAATTGATTACTTCCTTATTCATATTGTTGATAGGATCTTTTTTCCAATTAAAATTACTTAAATTGGCATCATACTTTTGAGTCTTAAGGCTATGTATGGTCTTATAAATGAGTTTTATTTTTTTATAAATAAAAAACTCGAGGGAATAAAAAAAAAGGATAAATGAAAAAAGTAACGTAACACATGCAGCAATTAGGGCAATTGTACTATTGTATTGATCTAGTATCCATATAGTGAACCCTACACAAAAGGATAATATAAAAGCAATTATGAATGCAATTGTGACCGGCTTTGGGTTTCTAATCATAGTTCAAATTTATACCCCACACCTTTTACTGTTCCAATATAGGCATCCCCAAGTTTTTCGCGTAATTTCCGAATATGAACATCAATCGTTCTGTCAACAACTAAAACTTCATCACCCCAAACTTTTTCTAAAATGTATTCGCGTGTAAATACTTTACCTGGTTTTCCGGCCAACAAAAATAATAACTCAAACTCTTTACGGGCTAATTGTATTTTTTGGTCACCTCTATATACCAAATATGTTTCTCTATCAATAATGATATCGCCTACTGTAAGTTTAGCTTCAACTATATCTTTGTTTTTTCTACGTAAAATGGCACTTATACGGCTATTAAGAACTCTGGGTTTGATGGGTTTGGCAATGTAATCATCCGCACCTGCATTAAATCCTGCAATTTCAGAATACTCTTCCGACCTTGCTGTTAAAAATACAATAAATGAGTTGTCAAAACTCGAATCTGCTTTCATCACTTTGCAAGCCTCAATACCATCCATAACAGGCATCATCACATCCAATAAAATCAAGTCGGGTTTTATCTTTTTTCCAACTGTTATTGCTTCTTGTCCATTGTGAGCTAAATATACTTCATAACCCTCTTTTTTAAGATTGTATTGAATGAACTCCAATATATCATTTTCATCATCTACAACTAATATTTTGAAAGGATTTTCCATGTCTTATTTTTTGGTAACATTCACTAAATGTTATAAGTTCAATATTAACTAATGTTTAATTAATTGTTACGAACCCAATGAAGATTCCATATAAAGGTAAAAAGGGTTATGTTAAATGTATAATTTTGTATCCACACAATTATTAAGGCATTAACTCAGCTAATTTCTTTTCGAGGTCTTCACCCCTTAAGTTTTTGGCTATGATTTTTCCTTCTTTATCAAGTAAAATGGTAAATGGAATAGATTCAATATTATACAAAGGAACAACTGAAGCATTCCATTTTTTCAAATCACTTACGTGGTTCCACAATAATTTATCATCATTAATAGCTTTTATCCATGAGTCTTTATTATCATCTAAAGAAACGCTGAACACTTCAAACCCTTTGGATTTAAATTTGGTATACATCCTTACTACATTTGGATTTTCCATCCTACACGGTTTGCACCAACTTGCCCAAAAATCTATTAAAGTGTATTTACCTCGTAATGAAGAAAGAGCGATAGTCTTGCCATATGGATCTGATAATATGATATCTGGTGCTGTTTCTCCAATTGCAGTTCTACGCAATGTTTCAACTCTTTGGTGATGTTCTCGGGCATATTTTGAGTTGCTAAACTGGCTGTAAAACAGTTTATCTACTTTGTCAAAAAATGGAAAGTCGGCTTCGGCTGTTAAAAAATTAGTAGCAAAATAGGCAGTTATACTCGGTGTTCCTTTAAAAATAAATTGTTGAATATCAGTTGCACGCGCCAACATTAAACTATCGTACTCTTTTCTAATTTGATTTTGAACGGCAATTGATGGAACGGTAGCATTGTATTGAGCATATTTTGATTCAAGACCTCGTAATGCTTGCATGTACATATTGTTTACTTCCAATAATTTTCTGAGTTGTTCGGTGTCTTCGGAGCCTTTTACGCCAAATTGATCTGGCGTTTTTGCATCAATACTCAACGCCATATTTGTTGTTGAATCTAATACCAGCAACACTGCACCTTTTGGGAAATTGATTATAGCAAACGTTTTTTCGCTTACTTTACCATTTAGTTCAAATGTGCCATCTTTCGATATAGTTGAAGAGTCTAATAAAATCAGACCTTTAGGAGTTAGTTCGTTTACTATTATCGTTTTTTCAGTAGTATTAGATATCTTTCCTTTAATGGTAAATCCGCTTTGAGTTGCAGCATCACTACCACAAGAAACAAGAATTAAGGCGCTTAAACTTGCAATAAAAGAAGTGCTTATTTTTGTTAGTGTATTCATTATGTTGGAATGGTTTTTAAGTCAATAATTATTGGTGAAAAAGAGGGTTTTTAATTTTATCAAGATTGATCGAGTGTGTGTAGCAAAAGTTTATTTGCAATTTTGGGATCAGCTTTTCCCTTACTATACTTCATTACTTCTCCCATAAACAATCCAACCAAAGAGGTTTTTCCTTCTTTGTATTCAAAAACTTTTTCAGGATATTTAGCTAACGCTTCATTTATCCATTTCTGTAATTCATCACTATTGCTTTGTTGAATTAAATTTAAGGCTTCGGCAATTGCCAAAACAGACTTAAGAGGATCTGCAATCATTGCAGGGAATATTTTTTGAGAAGCAACAGAGTTTGAAATCTTCCCTTCGTCAACCAATGCGATAATTTCAGCAATTTTTTGGGGTGACAATACAAATTGTTTAATATCCAATGCTTGTTCGTTTAAAAAACCACGAACATGAACCATTAACCAGTTTGATGCTGATTTATAATTTTGGGTATGTTCAAGAATGGATTCAAAATACATAGCCGTTTCCTTGTTATCGGTTAATATACTTGCATCATAATCATTCAATCCGTATTGTGATGTGAATTTAGAATGCAATTCTTTAGGAAGAGCTTGCATCTGTGATTGCAAGTTTTCTATATAAGATTTTGTAATATGTAAAGGAGGTAAATCCGGTTCAGGAAAATAGCGGTAATCACTTGCTCCTTCTTTTGAGCGCATCACTATTGTATCTCCTTTAAGGGCATTAAAGGTTCGTGTTTCTTGGTATATTTTTTCTCCTTTTTCAAGAGCTTCGATTTGGCGTTTTATTTCATAATCAATGGCACGTTGCACGTTGCTTATAGAATTCATATTTTTTACTTCTACCTTCACACCAAACATTTCGGCACCTTTCAGTCTAACAGAAACATTTGCATCACATCTCATTGAGCCTTCTTCCATATTTCCATCACAAATATCTAAATAGCGCACAAGTTTGCGAATTTCTGTTAAAAATTGATACGCCTCTTCACCTGTTCGAATATCTGGTTCAGACACCATTTCTACCAATGGAACACCTGCTCGATTATAGTCTAATAAAGTATCGTATAAATCTTGATCATGCATACTTTTCCCCGTATCTTCTTCCATGTGTATTCTTGTTAATCGAATACGTTTACTGTTTCCGTCTTTTAGTTTTACGTCAATAAAACCGCCTGTGCAGATAGGCGTGGTATCTTGAGATATCTGATATCCTTTGGGTAAATCAGCGTAGAAGTAATTTTTACGTGCGTAATAATTAAACTCAGTTATGTTGCTGCTGCATGCGAGACCTAATTTAATGGCATACTTAACGGCTTCAGTATTGTGAACAGGTAAGGTGCCTGGATGGCCTAAACTTATTGCACTTACGAGTGTATTGGGTAAAGCTCCAAATTCATTACCGTCACTGCAATAAGCTTTACTTTTAGTAAGCATTTGTGCATGAACTTCTAACCCAATTACAGGTTCATATTTTGTGTAGTCTATCTCCATAAATTGAAAGGTCAAATTTACAAGAAATATTGAGTTATATTTGGTTAATTAATTTGAAATAAATGCCACAAAAAACTATACAACAATGGTTTGATGAGTATGCTAAAAGTCATCAAAATCAACTAAATAAACGAATTCATTGGATATGTGTTCCGTTTATTTTTTTTAGTATTGTGTGTCTTTTGTCTCTTATTCCTATTGCTGGTGCTACAAATTTAGCAGTCATCACGATGATATTTGTGTTGCTTTTTTATGTAACGCTCTCTCCTTTTATAGCTGTGGGAATTGCGTTGTTTTATGGCTTATGTTTTTTGGGCATAAGAGGCTTAGGAATGTTTCCGGTCCCAATTTGGCAAAGTGCTATTGTAATTTTTATTGCAGCTTGGTTAGGTCAATTTTATGGGCACAAAATAGAGGGTAAAAAACCATCATTTTTAAAAGACCTTCAGTTTTTACTTATTGGACCAGCGTGGTTACTCAGTTTTATGTATATTAAATTAGGTATTCGATATACCTAATTACTTTGTGCTATAACCATAAAATCAGCAATATACAAGGCTAGTTTTTCTAAATAATGTGAATCAATATCATCAAAGTGATTAAGAAATTGACTATCGACATCTAATACCGCAAGCACGTTGTTGTTATGCATTATAGGTACAACAATTTCTGATTGAGATTCGCTGCTGCATTCAATATGTCCTTCAAATTCGTGAACATTTGCAACAACAATAGTTTGTTTTTGCAGCCAACTGTTTCCGCATACACCTTTACCCAATGCAATTCGGGTACATGCTACAGGTCCCTGAAATGGGCCTACAATTAATTCATTTTGATGAACAAGATAAAAACCTACCCACCACCAATTAAAGGTTTGTTTTAAGGCAGCTGCAATATTGGAAAGATTTGCTGTTACATTCGTTTCATTTAAACACAGAGCTTCAATTTGAGGTAACAAAGATTGATACCTACTTTCTTTATCAGCATCAGTATTCAATTCAAAAGAGTTCAACAACTATTATTTTGAAGTAGTGTCAGCAGCAACTGTTTCGGGAGGAGTGGTAGTTTCTCCATCAGCTCTGTTTATTGAGTAATCAGCTTTTTCAGTTTTGTATTGTTCATTACGTTCAATTGTTTGCTTAGCCTCACTTTGGCCATAATGGCAAGAAGCCAATAAAAAAGCAAATGAAGTAAAAGAGAGTAACGTAATGGCTAATTTTTTCATGCTGTTATTTTTCTAAAAATACATTTTAAAAAGCTGTTGTACCCGAGGCGGGACTTGAACCCGCACATCTTTAAAGGATACAGGATTTTAAGTCCTGCGTGTCTACCAATTCCACCACCCGGGCAAATAAAAAGGGTCATTAGTTAATATTATTTAAAGTAATTTACATAAAATGACTATTAACTAATGACCAGAACAATGGAGCGAAAGACGAGGTTCGAACTCGCGACCTCAACCTTGGCAAGGTTGCGCTCTACCAGCTGAGCTACTTTCGCAATTTCCTGTAATGGGATGCAAATATAGTGTTTTACTTTTTGCAGCCAAAAAATGAGTTAAAAACTTTTTATAATTTCTAAATATACCTGATAATGCGGGTTTTATTTTTTTACATTAATGGTTTAAATGCATGTTAAATTAGCACCACAGAATAGTGCTAAAGGTTATTTTCTCAGTGTTTTCTTCCATTCATTTACTTTCATTAATGCTTCAATGGGTGAAAGTGTATTCACATCCATGGTTAATAATTCGTCACGTAATTGCTCCAATATAGGGTCGTTTAATTGGAACATGGAAAGTTGAACTTGTCCAATATGAGGTAATTGTTTGTCTTGTATTACTCCTAAATCTTCTCTTTGAGATTCTAATTGAGTCAACATTTGTTGAGCTTTTCGAACTACGATTTGTGGCATTCCAGCCATTTTAGCAACATGAATACCAAAACTATGTTCACTGCCTCCTTCTTTTAATTTACGTAAGAAAATAATCTTTTGATCAGCTTCTTTAATTTCAATATGAAAATTTCGAATGGCTGAATGTGTTTTTTCTAAATCATTTAATTCGTGATAATGAGTTGCAAAAAGTGTTTTGGGTTTTGAAGGGTGGTTGCAAATAAAATCTGCTATTGCCCAAGCAATTGAAACACCATCATAAGTACTGGTACCACGCCCAATCTCATCAAGTAAAATTAAACTTCTGTCAGAAATATTATTCAAGATACTAGCTGTTTCAGTCATCTCTACCATAAAAGTAGATTCGCCACTTGAGATATTATCGCTGGCACCAACACGGGTAAAAATTTTATCTACCAATCCAATTTCCGCATACGATGAAGGGACAAAGCTCCCTATTTGAGCCATGATTACATTTAGTGCTGCTTGTCTGAGCAATGCAGACTTACCTGACATATTTGGCCCAGTAAGTATAATAACTTGTTGTTGCTCATTGTCGAGGTAAATATCATTAGAAATATATGGGTCACCAATTTTAAGCTGCTGTTCAATTACTGGATGTCTGGAGTCTTTTAACAATAATTTTTTACCTTCATTTAGATGAGGTTTTGTGTAATGATATTTTTGTGCAAGCACAGCAAAACCCATTAAACAATCCATTCGTGCAAGGACGAGAGCATTCTGTTGGATTTGGCCTACATACTCAGCAATAGTTACAACCAAATCATTGTATAATCGCTCTTCAATTGAGCTAATTTTATCCTCTGCCCCTAAAATTTTTTCTTCATAAATTTTTAGTTCTTCAGTTATGTATCGTTCGGCATTTGTTAATGTTTGTTTGCGAATCCATTCAGAAGGAACTTTGTCTTTATGTATATTGGTTACTTCTAAATAATAACCAAATACATTATTATAAGATATCTTAAGAGATGAAATACCTGTACGTTGTTGTTCTTGCTGTTGTAATGATAGGAGGTAGTCTTTACCTGAATAGGCTATTTTCCTGAGTTCATCTAATTCTATATCAACACCTTCATTAATAACTTCACCTTTGTTTGTAGCAATAGGAGGCTCGGGTTTAAGAACAGCATCTATTTTTTGTATTACCCAAGTGCAATCATGCAATTGATTTGCAATAGCAATCAATTTTTCATGTTTGCTTTTCAATAAAACTTCTTTGATGGGTGTTATATGCTTCAACGAGCGATTAAGTTGTTGTAATTCACGAGGATTTACCCTTCTCATGGCAACTTTTGAGATAAGGCGTTCCAAATCGCCAATACTTTTTAAATTGTCAATTATGCCATCTCTTTCTTCTGTTTGATGATAGGCGTATTCAACAATTGCTAATCTATCGTTAATACTAATGATTTCTTTGAGGGGTAACACTATCCATTTTTTAAGTAGACGAGCACCCATAGGAGTGGATGTTTTATCTAAAACCTGAATCAGCGAAACCCCGTTTTCATTAGCTGAGAATAATAATTCTAAGTTACGAATAGTAAATCGATCTAGCCATACAAATTGTTGTTCATCAATGCGGGAAATAGATAATATATGCTGTACCTGAGTGTGATGTGTTTCTGACAAATAATGCAAGCAAACACCAGCTGCAATAACGGCTGCTGTCATTTGTTGAATACCAAATCCTTTGAGGTTGGCAGTATTAAAATGATTGATTAAAGTTTCGTTTGCAAAATCAAATTGAAAAGCCCAATCATCTAATTGATAGGTGTAGAATTTATCTCCAAATTGTTGTTGAAATTGTTTAAACTGAGGCTTAGCTATAATTATTTCAGCCGGTTTAAATCCTTGTATTAATTTATCGATATAGTCAATATCACCCTCGGCAGCCATAAACTCGCCTGTAGAAATATCTAAGAATGCAACGCCTGTTTTATCAATATCAAAATGTATTGCGGCTAAATAATTAGAAACTTTATGGTCAAGAATTTTATCATTATAAGATACACCGGGAGTTATAAGTTCTGTAACGCCTCTTTTTACAATCGTTTTGGTAAGTTTTGGGTCTTCGAGTTGGTCGCAAATGGCAACTCTTTGGCCTGCTCTTACAAGTTTTGGTAAATAGGTATCAAGAGAGTGGTGGGGAAATCCGGCTAATTCAATATGTGAAGCGGAGCCATTTGCTCGTTTGGTAAGAACAATGCCAAGTATTTGGGCTGTTTTAATAGCATCTTCACCAAAAGTTTCATAAAAATCTCCAACACGAAACAATAAGATTGCACCAGGGTATTTGGTTTTAATCTGATTGTATTGCTTCATTAGCGGAGTTTCAACAATTTCTTTCTTTTGCATGAAGCGGCAAATTACATCAGTTAACTATAGGTAAGTCAACATTTTTTGAACAAAAAAAAAGCCTCGAATTGTTCGAGGCTTTTTTCATTTTATTTAGCAACATTTATCCATGTTTTTTTATCAATTTCCTTTCTAGCTTTTAAGTTTTGTTGTATAGCTTTTTTTATCGTTAGTATTGTGTTAGAAGTATTTTTGGCAACAACAGGTTCAGTCGGCTGAATGTAATTTTCTTTACGCTCTCTTGGAATAACATTTAGCCATTCAATTTGTTGCTTGACTTCAGATGATCCAAGTTTTACATTTACTCCAATATAGTTGGTTAAGTAATAATCGTATTTTTTATCAGTGTAAATTCCATCTAAATAAAATGTTTGGCAATGGTTAAATTCGGAGCCAATGTTTAAGTCAAACATAGGGCTTATGTATACTCGAATAACTGCACCAACTTGAGTTGTCCATATGTCTAAAATTCCTTTTTTATATGTTTTGGCTCCTGCCCCATAATATCTTTAGGCTACCCAACCGTCTCCACTAGGTGAAGTATAACCAATTCCTCCAACAAGATAAGGGTTCATTCTTCGAAACAATTTTATCGATCTTAAGTCTAAAACACGTTCTAAATTCAATTGACCACTAATCGCATAATTGTAAAATCTAGGAAGATAAGATTTGTAATTGCTCACTTCATCAGGATAGACAAAACCTTGGTTCTGTTTGTCCTTGAGAGCCCTTCAATGTCGCGATATTGAAAGAAAATTGTGAACTTTAAGCAGTAGTAAGATTATACCTTACTCCTAATCCACCATAAGCACTGATGTTTGATGGAATTGAACCAAACATGTATGGTATACCCTCATTTAATTAAATACTGAATCTAGTAGTTTGAGCTTGACCAAATGCGGTAGTTAAATAAACAAAGTAAAATAGATAAAAAAGCGATTTACGTTTCATAGTAATTAATCGAATATTTTATTGTCAAGTCACACTTAACCATTTACAACAATTGCATTTTTATCAGTATTAATTGTTAAAAAAAGGATAAATGAATGTAAAATATATTTAATTGCAGGTTATGGCAAATAAGAAACTGAAATTATCGGAGTTGAATAGAGATGAAGTACTAGCTTATGTAAACAAAGACAAAATATCGATCGTTATAGTTTTAGATAATATTCGAAGTGCACAAAATATTGGCTCTGTTTTCAGAACCTGTGATGCATTTAACATTGAATGTATCTATATCACAGGAATTAGCGCAATTCCGCCTAATAAAGAAATTTTAAAAACAGCACTAGGGAGTACTGAATCTGTTAAATGGGAATATTGTGAAAGTGCAATATCTTGCGTTGAAAAATTAAAAAAAGAAGGGTATACAATAATTGGAATTGAGCAGACACAACAAAGTTTGTTGTTAAATGAGTTTAGTCCAACAAAAGATAAAAAATATGTATTGGTGCTCGGAAACGAAGTAGAAGGAGTAAGCCAAGCTGTTATAAATAAAGCGGATATTACGCTTGAAATCCCACAATTTGGTACCAAGCACTCACTCAATGTGTCTGTTTGTGCAGGAATAGTAATTTGGGACGTTTACCAAAAACTCTATTTGTAACCAACAAAAAAGTCTGACTAAATAGATAGTCAGACTTTTTTTGAATATGGGTAATAGATAATTAATCTATGATAACAACCTTTTCAGTATTAGGCGATTTTACATTCACCAAAGTTGTATTAAGCTTAATAGCTTGCTTTCTATCCATCGAAGCGTTTTTATTTCTTCTATCTTTTCTTTTTAAACGTGTAACTGCCATAACTATTTTGTATTAAGGGTTGCGAAAATAAGTATTTTTTTGATGTGTGCAAATATAATTAAATTAATAACCTAAAATTTTCATCATCGAAGCAACATCTTGTTCAGCTGCAAATACCTTATAATCGAGTTCTCCATCAGCTTTCTTGTCTATTATAATATGTTTTGGAGCAGGAATTAAGCAATGTTGAATGCCACCATAACCACCCAGGGATTCTTGATATGCACCAGTATGAAAAAAGCCCATATATAAAGGTTCATCGTTTTGTAATTTGGGCATAAATACTTGGTTGGTATGTGTATCTGAGTTATAAAAATCCTGACTATCACAGGTTAATCCACCTAAGTTTATACGTTGAAATTCTTTGTCTAATTGATTTATCGCTAGAAGAATGAATTTCTGGCCAATTCCCCAAGTATCGGGCAATGTAGTTATAAAAGAGCTGTCAATCATGTACCAAAACTCTTTATCATTTTGTTGTTTTTGCCCAATTATACTATACAATGATCCTCCGCTTTCACCAACTGTAAAAGAACCAAATTCAGTAAATATATTGGGTTCTGGAACACCACGCGAATCACAAATGGTTTTAATATAATACACAATTTGATCAATCATATAGGGATAATCATGTTCTACACCCAGTGAGGTATAAATAGGCATACCGCCACCAATATCAAGGGTATCTAAGTCGGAGCAAACTTCTTTTATATCGCAATACACATTTACCAATCGAGTAAGTTCACTCCAATAATAGGTTGTATCTTTGATACCTGAATTAACAAAAAAGTGAAGCATTTTGAGTTTGAAAAAGGCATCGTTATGAATGTTTTGTTCATAAAATTCTTTTACCCCTTTGCTACTCATCCCTAATCGGGAGGTATAAACCAAAAAGCCTGGTTCTTCTTCAGTAGCAATTCTAATTCCCAATTTCATCCTTGTTTTAGCGTGTTTTCGAAGCGTTGTTAATTCTTCAGGATTATCCAAAACACAAATTAGATTTTCATAACCGTCTTGAACAAATTCGGCCATTTTTTGGGCATATGAATCTGTTTTGTATCCATTGCAAATTATATATTTTTCTTTTTTAAATAATCCTTGGGTATTACGGTTTTTTAGTAAATCCAAATCAAAAGCAGATGAAGTTTCAATATCTGCATCGTTTTTTAGCACTTCATCAAGTATAAAAGCAAAGTGTGAACTTTTGGTACAATAACAATAGTAATAATTACCTTTATATTGGTAGCGTTCAATTGCTTGGTTAAACAACATTCGCGATTTTTCTATTTGAGATCCAATTTTGGGTAAGTAGGTAAACTTTAAGGGAGTTCCAAACTCTTTAATCAATCCCATTAAATCTACATCATGGAAAAATAAATGATTGTTTCGAACTTCAAAACCATGTCGTGGGAAATAAAACGTTTGGTTAATAAGGTCGATGTATTTGTTTTTTACTGGTAACGACACGTTATATTATAAGTTAAGATGTACATAATAGTTAAGCTTACAATGTTAGACAATTGAACATTAATTTAATATGATTTTTTTTTAAAAAGGAAACTATTGTTCTGATGCTTTTTTGCCAATTGGGATTCCAACGGTAAAGTATAATGATCGATTAAATTGATTCGGTTTAGTATCATCAATCATTATATCAACTAATCCGTAATAATAACGAATTCCTATATTCATTCCTTTGCCTTTCATAAGTCGAGAGCCCAATCCAATTAGAACTCCCGCATCCAATGGGTGGTATTGGTCTCTTACTTTAACCTTGTAAGATAAGTCTTCTTCAAAGTTTACGTTGTTAGTAAACTTATCTATTGACTGAGTCATTAGACCAAGCATAGGGCCTGCTTCTATATAAAATCTATTTTCAAATTGCCTTTTAATAAGAACAGGCACATTAAAATAGGATAACCGCCTATCAACACTTCCTCCCACAAAAGCAGTATTTAAATCAGGATTGCCAATATCATAAACGGGTATACCTTTTGAACCCATTGTTGATTTTACAATTAAACCAGTATGAAACATCCATTTGGGATTTTTTAATTTAACATCAAAATAAAATCCAAGGTTAAATCTACCTGTATAATTGGAAGCATTCATTCCTTGAATAGTTGAAACATTTAACCCTCCATCCATACCAAATTCTAATTTGTCAGAATTTAGTTTGTCTCCAAATAATAACGAAATTAAAATTTGTGAATGTCCTTTGTAGCTAATAATAATGAGGCCAATTAGGGTAATTATTTTTTTCATGTGTAATAGATATATCCTGTTTTTAATTTTAAATAATATTGAAACAAAGGTGTGTATAAAAATCACTAATAACAATTAACAAACTAATAAAATGCTCTTTTTGAGAGGTCATTGTTGTTTGAAATTGTTTTACATTATCAATTAACTATACAATAGGATGAAAAGCAAAAATGTATGATTATACATCAATAGTTAGTTCTTAGATGAATAAATACTTAAACGGATAAGAAGGGTTAAATATAGTTCATGGTTAAGCCAACTTTGTTACAGTCATTTATTCAAAAACAGTTCTTGTTTAAATCAATACGGTATATTCTGTTTTAGTATACAATCATAAAAAAACTATTTCAAACTATGAAAAACCATTTTATTCAACACGTTTTATTATCAACTTTATTTTTATGTTGAATTGCTTGTAATTCCAAATAGGAACAGTCCATTATAGCAATCATTGATAAAGCATAAATCAAAAAAGATATTCAAGCTAAAGAAGATGAATTTCCAATTACCTATAATTCAAAAGAACTAAGAACAATAGAATATTATGCTGATGATGCAATATCCTATTCTCAAAATTCAAGACCGTTAATTGGCAAGTTGGCTATCGTGAAATTTTTAGAAGAAGGTATTAACTTCTTTCAATTAGGGAGTAAAATATCATTTGTAACCAATGAGGTTTTTCCTTCCAGTGATGGAAATCAAGTTGTAGAAATTGGATATTACAAATTTATAAATGCGAATGATAGCATACTTAATTCAGGAAATTATATGGTACTATTTGAAAAACGAAATGAAAGATATATAAGTGTAAGAGAAAAAAGTGTTTCTGATATTTCCTTTCAATAAAAGGAAAAAGGTAATTGGTATTATGACTATCGTCTTCCACCTCTACCACCACCACCATTATAACTTCCACCGCCTCTGTAGCCACCGCCATTGAATCCACCTCCACTTGGTGCTATCTTTCCACTATTTCGGTTTGCCCCATTTGAATTTGATTTATTTTGTTGTGAAGGATAACTGTTAGGTTGACGATTAGAAGGAGCAGTATTATTAACAGGGCGACCTGAATTGTTCGATCCAGCTGAAGGACGATTTTTAGGAGTTTCTAATGTTGAAGGACGACTTTTACTGTTAGAACCAGTTGAAGGACGATTAGAAGCAGAGCCACCACTATTGGAAGGACGACTAACATTACCTGATCCATTAGCAGGGCGATTAGAACCACCAGTATGAGCAGGGCGATTTGCAGAATTATTTCCTTTATTGTAATTCCCATTTTCATTATTACGATTTACCGCATTGGATGTATTTCTGGAGTTGTTATTATAATTATTATAATTGTTATGGTTATGAATAACAACCGTATTTCCATGATATCCATAACCTCCATATCCATGGTAACCAGCATGAAAGCCTATATAAACACCAACTGATACTGCCGCATAGGGTGCATAATAAGGGGGATAATAACCATAATAATAAGGAGGGTAATAGGGTACATATGCTGGAGAATAAACATATACTACAACAGGAGCTGATTCAACTACAACAACAGTAGTAGTGGCAGGCTTACTGCTAACAGTGTCGGTGCCAGTATATCCTGGATTAGCTGTAACAGGAGGGGTTTTAGATTCCTTCAGTTCAACGATGTAATCTTTTCCGTATAAATCAATATCTCCAACAATTTGCAGGGTTATTTTTTTGTCTTTGTCTTTGGATAATAAGATAACGGCAACATCTTGAATTTCGGTTTTGCTAACTGCAACTTGAAGAATAAAAGTATAATCTTCTTCATTTTTTTTTGTTTCAACTTTTATAAAGTCAACTTGTTGGTCTAAATTTAAATCTAAATTGTTTATTCCTGATTTCTCTTCGTTCAGTGATTTCTCGAAATCTTCTATCGTTTTTGATTGCTGAAATAAATCTAGAACAGCATATAAATCAAGGTTGTCACCAGCCAAGCCTAATACAGTAGAATCTTTTTCAGTTTGAGAGAATGCGGGTATCTTTACTAAACAAACTAAAGCGATAAATGAAGTAATTATATATTTTATCATATCAAATATTTAAATATTATGAAAGGTAATATCTTTTTATGTTGATACAAATTTAGGGAACAACTAACGTAACTTAAATTTAAGTATTAGTTATTTTAGGTTAATATAAATCAACTATTTGTAAAATTACATTACCTGTTTTTTGACCAGATTCAACGTATTTGTATGCATCAACAATTTGGTTTAACATATATTTTCTATCAATTAACGGCTTGAATTTCTTTTTCTGGACAAGTTCTTTTAAGAATAGGATGTCATTTTTATCAATTGTTGGTATAGGAAATAACACTTTTTTCCACCAAATAGAGGAGTAGAAAGAGCTAGAAATACATTTTCGGCATTTTTACCTAGCTCAGTTGAAATGTTATATCCTTTTTCAGTTAACAATGGTTTGCACTCCCTAAATGAACGTTTGCCAACGGCATCAAAAATGAAATCAAATTTGGTTTCCACTGTTGTAAAATCTTCCGTTTGATAATCAATGACTTTATCTGCACCAAGCGATTGTATGAGGGCTACATTTTTGGAATTACAAACAGCTGTTACAATTGCACCAAAGTGTTTTAAAATTTGAACTGCTGCAGAACCTATCGCACCTGTTGCTCCATAAACTAAAACATGTTGGCCAGGTTCAACTTTTGCTGCTTTAACATCAACAAGGGCATAATGTCCACCTTCTGTTATAGCTGCAGCTTCATCAAAACTACTATTTTCTGGATTCGTTATTTTGTAAGCCACATATTTCGATACATTTTATTGTTGTCGTATTCGCTTGCTTGTTTTTCGATATTGAATATACGTTTTCCCCTTGGGTCGTTGCCTACTCCAGCTAAATAAGCCCAATTTCCCCAATTGCTGCATACATCATAATCAATTAGTTGCTGTTCAAAATAAGCAGCTCCATATCGCCAATCCAGTTTTAAATTATGGCATAAATAACTCGCTACATTTTGCCTTCCTCTGTTGCTCATAAATCCTGTAAGCTTGAGTTCTTTCATATTGGCATCAATAAAGTCATTTCCAGTTTCTCCATTCTTCCAAGCTTCAAATTGAGCTGAATTGTGAACATTTAATTCTGATGTAGTGTTCTTAATTCCATTTTGGGTAAAAAACTGATGTTTGTATTTTTTCATCATAAACCTAAAATAGTCTCTCCAAATAAGTTCGAACACCAGCCAATAGGTTGATTCATTCGCTTCATATTGTTCCTCGTATTTTTTTATTTCGGCAACAATTTGTCGGGGCGATAAGCAGCCCATACTTAACCAAGCAGAAAATTTTGAGGAATAGTTTTTTCCTATAAGTTCGTTTCTTGTTTCTTTGTATTTAGGGAAGGCACCACTGGTGAATAGATATTCCTCCAATCTTAATAATCCTTCGGATTCACCACCTTTCCAGTTCATTACCGCTCGTTCATCCTTTAAATGTTTTAACATTCCCAAGTCACTTAAATTTAGCAATTCCAATGGTTCAATATGTGGTGAAGAAATTACCAATGGTGTGGCAACTCTATTTCGAATGGATGATTCTTTTTCAATGTGTTTTCTGAATTGAGTAAATACATCAGGAATATCTTTGAGCGCAAAGGGTAAATCTTGGGCGTGGTAAAGGGTACTGGTGCTATAGGTTTCCAATTGACAATTCATTTTCCACAATTCCTGCTCCACCAATTGTTGAGATTGAATCTCCTCATAGGCAACTTCTTTTTTGGAATACACGGTTTGAACTGCGTAAGTTTTAGCAAGCCCAGGGATAGCCTCTTCAGGTTTTCCTTGAACTACTATTAAACCCGATCCGAGTTTCCGCAGATTGTTGTCCAGATCTTGCAATGATTCCAATAAAAATTGTGCCCGTATATTTCCAGTTTTTTTAAATCCAAACGCAGTGTTGGCAAATTGTTGTTTATCCAAACAAAACACGGGTATGATTTGATCATTCGATTCTAGAGCTCTTACCAGCGTTTCGTTATCATGTATGCGTAAATCCGTTCTAAACCAAACTAGGGCTTTTTTCATTTACAATTCGTTTATGTGGGTTAGGTAATATTCAGCTTGTTCTAATAGTTCAGCTTTTGCAACAGGTTGCATTTTGCGCCACACATTGTACATCATTCCAATACGCGGATTCTTGGCCAACTTAGCCTCATGCCTATCGTAAAAATTCCAGTACAAGCTGTTGAATGGGCATGATTTTTCCCCTGTTTTTTTCGCTTTGTCGTAATAACAACCCGTGCAATACGAACTCATCTTATGAATATAACTTGCAGAACTCACATAAGGTTTTGTACCCACTATTCCTCCATCGGCAAATTGGCTCATACCTCTTGTATTGGTAATCTCTACCCACTCAATGGCATCAATGTAAATACCTAAATACCAAGCATCAACTTCATCTGGATGCACTCCTGCAAGCAGAGCAAAATTACCCGTAATCATGAGCCGCTGAATATGGTGTGCGTATGCAAACTCAAGTGATTGACCAATGGCATTTTTTAGGCAGTTCATCATGGTTTTACCTGTCCAATACCACTCAGGTAATTTCGCTGAATGATCAAAATAATTGAGGCTTGCATAATCAGGCATTTTTAACCAATATATACCACGCATGTATTCTCGCCATCCAATAATTTGCCTCACAAAACCTTCTAGTTGGTGAAACTCAATTTTGTCTGGGTTTTTAACATAGGCTTCAATTGCTTTATCTACAACCTCTTTTGGCGTAATAAGCTTAATATTCATGGAGAATGATAAACGCGAATGGTAAAGAGACCATTCGTTGGGAGCCATCGCATCCTGGAAAGTACCAAATAAGGGCAAACAATATTGGGTAAAATAATCAAGCAATTGAAGTGATTGCGCTCTATTGATGGGCCATAAGAATGCTTGACTATCCACTGTACCAATGGTGAGCACCTTTGCCTGTTTAATTTCCGCCTCAATATTACTCACATCGTTTGAAAATAATAAAGGGTGGATTGGCTTATGGTCTTTAGGTAATTTTTGACGGTTGTCTTCATCAAAGTTCCATTTCCCATTCAACGGTTTGTCTTTATCCTCTAGCAGTACGTTGTGTTTTTTTCGCATGTAACGGTAAAACGTTTCCATCAGGTACATTTTTTTGCCGGCAAATAGGTCTTTCAATTCATTGCGTGAACTGTAAAAATGTTCGCTGTCAACTGCATTATAAGGAATGGAAAAATTAGCGGTAAAGAGTTTCATCTCTTCATCCAATCTGTATTCATCGGGTAATTGATATTCAAAATGGGTGAACTGATGGGTTTCGATGAGTGCAGTACAATTGGCAGAAAAGCTTTGTAGATTTTCTTTATCGTTGAGTTGAAAATAGATAACTTGGTGTTTTTTTTCTTTGAGTTCTTGCGCGAAATTTCTCATAGCTGCAAAAAAACCAATCACTTTTTGAATATGATGTTGGGCATAATCCGTTTCAGTTCTTATTTCCATCATCACATAGGTTATATTTTCTTCCACTTTGTTAAACCAACTGTGATTGATATTCAATTGATCGCCTATGATTAAACGTAACACTTTTGTATTGGGTTGAGCCATGATTACTTTTTGTTTTTACACTGATTACTACAATATTTAACTTCACTCCAGTTCTTCTCCCATTTCTTTCTCCATGTAAATGGCCTATTGCAGGTTATACATGTTTTAGTGGGCAAATGTTCTTTTTTTACTCCTTTCATTCACTACATTTTTTAAAAATATATACGTTTCCAATTCACACTAATCGAAGAACCTTCTGCCAGCATAATGGAATGTGGAGTTGAATGGTTTAATGAGGCAAAGTTAGCCCCATAAAAAGTTTCAAAATCACAGTTGATATTGTATTTATGGATTGCATGAATACGCCAACTTGGATGGTTGATTTTATATTCAATGCTTTTTTCAGCGTCTACCTGTGTATATCCATAGTAGTGTTCAAAAATAAATTCTTCAATGCTACCTGCTTGCATTTCTTCCTTCTCTGCCGATGCACTAACTTGCATGCTGTTCCATACATCATTTACGTTCCATTCATAGGTTATCTCCAAATTATTTCCCGTATTGCTCCATTGATGCCGAGTAGGAATGGCAGTATAATGTTCTTTATATAATTTGTTGGCTACCCAAGCTACCCATTTATAAGGAACAGTTTCATTGATAAAAACTACCCCACGTCTGAGTTCATCACCCACTTTTCTCACCACATAAAAACGAAGATTCACTTCTTCAAAAGTACCCAATACTGGAATGGGTATTTTAAAAAGAGATGTGTCCTTAAATAGAAATCCAACCAAACTCACATAGGTTTTTCCTTCAAAATAATCCAATTCTACTCCCTTGGGTAAATAGGGTAATAAATAAGCCGGATCAATTTCGTAATTAGCCATGATTAAGTTTTGCCATTTAGCTTTCAGAAATACGGTCATAATAATCGGGTT
This sequence comes from Bacteroidia bacterium, assembly GCA_044353855.1. GTDB lineage: Bacteria > Bacteroidota > Bacteroidia > UKL13-3 > UKL13-3 > UKL13-3. Next base: position 5,292 of record JBILBF010000007.1, on the reverse strand, counting down.
TGAGTTGTTTTTTTCTTTTTGGTTAAATGTGATTTAGGATTACCCACATGTTTGGCTAATATTCTTTTACCTTCTGTTTTTATTTCCGCATTTTTTCTAAAATTCCAAACGATAGCGCTTGCTTCTTTTCTGGTTTCTTCAATGTTTACAATAGGATAGGGGTAGTTTACGCCTATTTCACAGCCATATAATTGTTGTTCAATCAAAGAGAGTTTATGTGGTTCATGAATAATTTCAGCTGGAATATTGTTCAGTTCTGGAACCCATTGTTTAATAAACAATCCTTGCGCATCATGCTCTTCTGAGTTTTTAATGGGGTTGTAAATGCGAATGGTATTGATGCCCGTAGTTCCACTTTGCATTTGCAATTGAGGGTAATGAATACCAGGTTCATAATCTAAAAACTGTTTGGCTAAAAAGTGCAACTCCCGCCAATCTTGCCACAGATTAAACACAAAAAAAGAAACCACCATTGCCCGCATTCTAAAATTAAGATAACCAGTGGTTACCAGGCATCGCATACAAGCATCCACAATAGGAACTCCTGTTTGGCCCGTTTGCCAAGCTTGAATAAAGTTTTCATTTTTAGGTTTTATCAATTGATTGTATGCCCGATTGATATTTTCAAATTCATATCGACATTCATCTTCGAATTTTTGAATAAAATGACAGTGCCAATGCAAGCGAGAAATAAAATTAGACAATGCTCGTTTATTGGGCGATGCAGGGTAATGCTTCATGGTAAATTGATACACCGCGCGCATACTTATGTTTCCATAAGCCAAATAAGGAGATAAACGACTGCAGCTAGTCCGGCTCAATAAGGGTTTACTTATATGCAAGCTGTATTGCGGATGACGCACTTGGATAAAGTTTTCTAAATATCGCCAAGCCAATTTTTCTCCTCCTTCTTGAAAATGAGTATTCCTTGTTGTCATTTCAGTGGGTAGCTGCTCTCCCTTTAATGTATCATATAAAGTATCATCCAAATGAACCAGTTTGAGTTGATCAAGATTGGCGGTTTTGGGCTCAGATTCCATCTTGGTTTTCCACAATTTCTCCCACTGTTTGCGTGATTTTAATTTACGAACCACCCCATTGGTTTGGTATTCGTGCCATTGAATGTGATTTTCATCAAACAATTGTTTCATGGCTTTATCACGTTCATAGGTCATTCCATTGCCAATTTCTTCTGATGAAAAAAGGCATTGAATCGAAAAAGTTTTAATGAGCGTTTCAAAAACAAATTGTGCTTCTTGATGAAACACAAAAATCTGAGCTTGTTTCGCTTTTAATCGTTCATTCAAATCTTTGATTGATTCATACACAAATCGCCAATGCCTGACATCACTGTCGTCATAAGCCATCACCGAGGGTTCAAAAAGGTAAATTAACAATAGCGGAAGTCCGGTTTGTTGCGCCTCAAACAAAGATTCATGGTCGGTGAATCGTAAATCCCGTTTAAACCATACAATATTTATTTTTTGCTTTTGCATGGTTACAAGTTACCTATTTCCTCCACTTTTTTGTCTGGTTTGGCATAACTTAACCTAGCTATTTTTTGTGTTTTATGGTAACTGTCTAATCCCGAAATGGCAATGGTTTCGGCCTTTTCTATATCAATGGATCCGTTGTCTAATAAACAGTCTTCAGGTATAAATATTTCTTCTACTTTCCCAATAATGAGAATGGTTCCATTTATGTTTAAATCGTGTTTTTCGGCAAACGATAAGCCATATTTAATCGTACTTTCTTTCACATAAGGAGCTTTAAAAAGAGTGCCAAACTCTTCGGTTAATCCAGTTGCTTCAAATTCGGAAAGTGTCTTGGGATATCGAGCAGATGTTTGGTGTGCCTGGCGATATATATTTTCGTTGATATGATTGATGGTAAAATAGTGGGTTTCCAAAATATTCTCGAGGGTATGTCGGCTGGTTGAATCGGGTCTATTGATAAATCCAATTAAGGCTGGATTGGAACCAATATGAATGACCGAACTAAAAATGGCCAAGTTGGTGTTTCCATTGGAATCAATCGTTCCAATTAAGGATGCACTTTTAAATCCGCTTAGCGAATTCATAAAGGCAGCCCTTGTGCGTGTCTCCATTTGAAGCAGGGAGTCACGTGTAAAATAGTTGAGATTCATGCAATATGTTTAATTGTATCTTTAACAACTGAAAGGTTCATTTGTTCGACTGCATGGATGAAAGCTTAAAGATTTTTTTATAAAACAAATATATGGTTCCTGCAGGCTGAAAGTTGATGCATGAAAACTTATTTTTTTTACAAAGATATGCTGTTACAAAAAGATGGTAATTTGGGAGACGAAAACTGACTATAACCAATGAACTTGATACGAAGCACAAAGCTTCAATTAACCACTGAACCGACACTTTTGACAAACCGCTGTTAGCGGCTGGTATTTTTTAGTGTCCAAATTGCTCCGTTTTTTGTTGTCAATTTTTCTAAATGTTCTTTTACTTTTAAGTCGTCCAAATATTTTTCACTTTCATTTCGTGGTGTTCCTGTTAATTCGGAAAACTCTTTTGCTGTCAATGAATGATATATAGAAAATACAGAACTCCAAGTTTTGTCATAGTTTGTTTTAGAAGCAGTTGGATAAAGTTTTAATAAAGCATTTTCAAATATGTTATATGGTTTTGAACCATAAACCATTTCTTTATTTCCCATAGTGTCTGTAAAAAATATTGTCGGGAAACCTCTTAAACCTAATTCTCTCCCTAATTTCAAATCTTCTTCAAAAAGTTCTTTTGCTTTTCCCTCATAATCGGTTTTGAACTTAGCAATGTCAAGCCCAACATTCTTTGCTGCTAATTCTAAATGCTCCCATTTTGTAATGTTCCTTTTTTGAAGAAAAACCATTTCTCTTATTTCACGAAGAAACAAAATGGCTTTTTCATTGTCTTGCATCTGTGCCGCTTTAAATGCAATTTAAGGTGGATAAGATGAAGGCAAAGGGTCTTCTAACCAAACATTTCCGTCTATTGGCATATCGTAATAAACACTTACTTCGTCCCAATGGTGTGCTACGTCAGAAGGTTTACTAATGCCTCCATTATTATAACTCCAATCAGTAAGTAAACCACCCATTCTGTATTTAACTTCCATATTGTTTCCATACTCTAATTTGAGTTTTCTTAGTTGTGGTTCAATACCCCAACAAGAAGAACAGATTGGGTCGGTGTATTAGATTATTTTTACTGGCTTCTTGTTTGCTTTCACCAAACTGTTGTCTGCTGAATTAGTTTTGTTGGTCGGTATTTCGCATATACCACTGTCAGGGTCACACATTAAGAGGTTATTATTTTCCATTTTCTTTTTTGTTTGAGATTGACAACTTGTATTGCCAAAAGTGAGCATTGTAATTAAAATAAGATAAGTTATTTTCATTTGTTATGAGTGCCTTACACCATTTGTTTATCTTTGTGTAAAGTTGAGGACTTAATTTCAACTACACAATAAGTCAGAAAATTATGACTACTAAAAAAAAATATTGAAAATGAAACTTGTCCTGCACAAGGGCTGTTGAAGTTGTTGTCTAGTAAATGGAAACCTGAAATTTTTCGTTTGGCTATTGAATCACCTTTGCGATTTAGCAGTTTATTGCGTCAAATTGAAGGTTCAAACAAGCAAACTTTGTCGGTTGCTTTAAGGGAATTAGAAGAAGTTAGTTTACTAGAAAAAGTTGTCATTAAGCAAAAGCCATTGCATATTGAATATAATCTTACCGAAAAAGGGAAGTTGTTAATACCTGTCTTTAAGCAGTTAGAAATTCTTGGGTAGTGTCTGTTATTCTTGCCGCTAGCGGTTTGCTTTTAGTTTGTATCGGGATAAAAACATTAACTTTTACCACTCCCGATAGCTATCGGGATTATTTGAAATCCGCCAACTGGCGGATGATTAACCTCCGCCAATTGGCGGACTGTTGAACACGAAACCCCGCCTTTTGGGTAGGTGCTGTTAGCAGTAGTTTTATTCTTCCTTAAACTCTTTTAATACTGGCAAGGCTTGATTATTAAAATCAAACAATGCTTGATTTTCCCAAGTTGATCCATTTGTTGCTTGGCTGCCGTTCCAGGCAATTAATTCCCCTCCCCAATAGCAAAAACCAATTCCATTAGGTGTTTCTTTAACAACTCTTTTAATTTGATTAATAAAACTTCTTTGACCTTCCGGAGATGCTGCATATTCAGGCAAAATCAATTGGTCACTTTGTCCCACAATATTATTTGTCCAATCATTCCAACCTAATGTAAAAGGATAAGCTGTTTCAGCTATTATGATTTTTTTTTGGAACGTAATACTCAATTGTAGCAATTTTGATTTAAGATCAATGAATGACTTGCCGTGCCAAATGGGATAATAGGATAATCCAATAATATCATAATCAATGGTTTTTATTTGATTAAAGAACCAATCCGAATTTTGTAGTCCGGCAAAGTGTATAATAATTTTACAATCAGTTGAATTTTGTCTAACAGCTAAAACTCCTGTTTTAATTAAATCAATAAAATTCAGATAATTGGTATTAATATTACCATGAGGATGAAGAAATCCAGAGTTTATCTCATTGCCTATTTGTATGTAATCGGGTTTTATTTGCGTTACTACGTTTTTAGTATAATTAAATACACTGTCCTTAGTGGTTGAAAAATTAAGTCCTTGCCACATTGCAGGTATTTGTTGATTTGCAGGATCAGCCCAAGTATCTGAATAATGAACCGTTAACCAAATTTTAAAACCTTGATCCTTTAATGATTTAGAAAATTCTTTTACCTCATTAAAACCTGAATGTACATTGCTTGGGTTCACCCATAGTTTCAATCTAATCGTATTTATTCCATTTTCTTTAAGGATTAAAAAAAAGTCTTTTTTATCTTGTTTTAAATCGTAAAAAGTTGGATTTGATAACGATATCTCTGGATAACTTGAAATATCTACAGCAGAAACAAAAAACTCGTTTCCATTCGTTGAACTTGTTACAATTTTTTCTTTTTTGCAGGATATAAAGAAGAAGAATATTATGATGGTTTGAATTATTTTTTTCATTTCTCAAATTACTGTTAACCTCCGCCAATTGGCGGACTGCGGAGCACTGAGCCGCCACTTTTGCCAAACCCGTGTTAGCGGTTCGTTGTTTTTTTACTTTTTTTTATGTCAATATATTCATTATACAATAATGAAAATAGATTTAAATCTTCGTATTTGTCAGCTACAAAATAATGCTGCCTTAATAACCCGTCTTTAGTAAACTGATGATTTTCAATAATT
>JBILBF010000001.1:0-907442 GCA_044353855.1 Bacteroidia bacterium | reverse complement strand
GTAATGTTTTCGGAGTTTTTGCATTGGCGAGTAGTTTGTACTGCTGCATAAGGTCCATTTTTGTTGGATACATTGTAACCAATAATATCCCAATAGCTTTTTTCTGCATCTACACTCGTGTTTACTAAGGTGCGGTTTGCGTTTATCCAAACGGTATCAATTGATTCGTCATAAGAGAAACTTGCAATGGGAGGAACGGTTACGGGAGGTATAGCGGGAACTATAGTAATATCAAAATCTTTAGCATTTCCTCCACCAAAAACCGTACAAGCATCACCTGAACCATTTGGATTTGCTAAACCACGAGATCTAATTCTCATTCTCGTAACACCTAAAACTGCAGTTGAAGGTACAATAATTGTAGTGGACACTAGTGTAGTGCCAAGACTAATAAAACTAGTAGGCTGAATATGTTCTGTTGCACTAAACGTATTATCTTTATTCCAATCAAACCAAACAGACAAAATACAAGTAGTAGAACTACTTACACTCAAAGTATAGGTATTCCCTTGGACTAAATTGGTTGTATTAGCACCTCCATTATTCCAGTATGTATAATCAAAACCAGTTGTAGAGCATGGTGTATTGTGACTTAAGGTATTTAACGTAACTTGACCAATTTCTGAAATGCCACAACCTACATGAGGGGGCGTACAATAAGGAGCTGACACATTAGTCTGAGCGGTTAATGAATAGCCTAAAAATAAAATTACTATCAGTAGGAAATTGCGTAATGTGTTTTTCATGTTTGTTTTATTTATTTACTTTAAAATCAAAAAAAGCTATTAAACTTATATTATAATAATCGTTTAACAATTATATTACGTTTACACCATAAAAAAGGTTGGTAATATTTTTATTTATAGTCAGGGTTGGTAATCAGTGTTGAATCAGTCATACATTTTAAAAAAGCCACCAAATCGGCTTTCTCTTCAGATGTAAGTTGTAAGCCATTGGGATGTTTGGTTATAAAAGGGTCTGCCGGAAAATTCCTAATTGCACCCGAATTATAAAATTCAACAACTTCTTCCAATGTTTTAAGCCTACCATCATGCATGTAAGGGGCTGTTAATTGCAAGTTTCTGAGAGTTGGCGTTCTAAATTTGCCATTATCTTCAGCATTATTGGTAATTCGAGCTAAGCCTAAATCTGTACTTTGATGACCATTATTGTGAAATAAAAAATCGGTGCTGTAGGATCCTGATACATTGTGGCAATGAAAACAATCTGCCTTTTCCTCTGTATTAAAAAGAGCTAATCCTCTCAATTCTTGAGCAGTTAGATAAGCAGGTTGTAAAAACAATCTATATTTATCAAAACGGGTGCTACCCGAAACAATGGTTCGTTCAAATTGTGCAATTGCTTGCGATAATAATTTAGTCGTAATGGAATCCGTTCCAAAAGCTTTTTTAAATAGAGAAGGGTAAACAGAATCTTGCTGCAATTTGCTTAATACATTTAATAATGATTCAGCCATTTCAATTGGATTTGTAATTGGATCTAAAGATTGGTGTTCTAAACTAATCGAGCCCCCGTCCCAAAAAAAACGATTGGTTGTTTTTGCAAATTTCTCGACCCATGCTAAGTTAAACAAAGGCATTGAATTTCTTGTTCCAACAGCACCTGTAATACCTGTGCTAAATTGATTTCCATTATCTGTAAATCCATTCAATTGATTATGGCATGAAGCACAAGATTGTGTTTCATCTAAAGAAAGCATTTTATCATGAAACAGTTTTCGTCCCAATTCAACTCCTTCAACAGTAAGGGGATTGTCAATTGAATACGGAAATTCAGTTAACCCTAGTGGGAGTTTAACAAAATAAGGAGTAGGAATATAGGGTTTAGTGGTATCAACTGGTTGTCCAGGAATTATGGGCACAACGGGCAGTACTTCTGTATCTTTTTTACAGGCAACTATTAAGAATAATAATAACACATAAAATAGGCCTAAAAATCTTTTCATTATTGAATATCTTTAATTGAAAATGTGTTAATTATATTTGGTTTTAGTTTAGCAATAGCTGAAGAACCTGCTGTGTGAATATCAGCGGGGTCAGTAATTAAACTATAACTATTGGGAGCATTGAACATATTGGCTATGTCCATATTAAAATTAATGGTTGCACTTGTTCCTGACTTTTTGAATGGAATAAGTGAATGATTGGATACCATCAGATTTCTTGTACCTCCTATATCTAATGAGAATGCAGACTCAGCAATACCAAACCGACCTTTGCATCTCAAAAAAACATATCCAGTATTCCAAGTCCAAAACATGCCATTGCTTGGATCCAAATCACCTTCTTGAACACCTCCTGAATTACGAATACTATCCACTCCAATTAAATAAGATAACGATGTGTAATTACCAACAGGGATATTATTTATACTAAACGAGCTAGTATTAGGTGGCAAAAAATCTATTAAATTGGCGTTGCCCAAATTCACTTTTGTGCCTGCTTTAGTTGTTAATTCAACATTGGTAATATAATACCGAATTTCTGTAAATCTTACGGTATCATTTGCATTTGTAACGTAGCTTGTGGGTGCAAGTTGTAAGGCTTTTTCTTTAAATTGATGATTAAACGTAACTGTTAATGTTCCGGGCGATGTAAAAGTAAGACCTTCTTCAATAACAGTATTCCCAGTTGAAGAGGTAGTACTTGTTGTAGTTGTTCCAGCAGTTTCTTTTTCGCATGAATGCAATACCAATAGGCAGCTAAACAATACACACAACACACTTATTTTTTTGATAAATAACATAATTTCGTAATTTTTATGAATCAAACTTAGTTAATTTGCACCATAATTTTTACTTAAAAAATGAACTATGGCAAGTTTTGACATTGTAAACAAAATAGATTTACAGAAAATAGACAATGCAATTAATGTGGCTATTAAAGAATTGGCCAATCGCTACGATTTAAAAGCTGAAGAATGTGAAATTGAATTGGATAAAAAAGGCAAACAAGTAAAACTGCAGGCCAAGCAAGATATGGCTTTAACTAGCTTGATAGATATTATTTTAAGCAAATTTACCAAGCAAGGATTGGATCCACGCATATTGGATTTAAGCAATGAAAGCCGACCTAGTGGCAAACTTGTTTTACAAGAACTACCCATTAAAGAAGGATTGGATAAAGAAATTGCCAAAAAAATTACGGCTTTTATCAAGGAAACAAAACTAAAAGTGCAAGCCAGCATTATGGATGATCAAGTGCGCGTAACCAGTAAAAGTCTAGACGAACTTCAAGAAACAATGAGTAAACTAAGAAGAGAAGATTTTGAAGTGCCGTTGCAGTTTGATAATATGAGGAGTTAGTTGTGCATGTTTATTAATTACCCAATCAACCTCAATATTCCTTTATCGTAATCAATAACTGCTTTATACTTCATCAAAAAATCGCTACCCAATACGCCATCAATTTTAGGTATATTTAATAATTGGTAAGTAGTATTTACATGAGAAATTGATAATACTGCAACTTCCATTTTTTTGATACATAGCTTACCCAATTGTATTTTTTTTAAGTTCACAACTTTTGTTTCCATTTCTATAACCCCTAGCCCTACTGATTTACTTTCGTTGGCTTTAATCTTAACTTCTTTTACAAAACGCAATACTTTTTCAGTATCAAAAACGGTTTTGCTTGCTCCCGTATCCAATAACAATCTGCAATTTTTTTCGGCAATATTTAACTCTATAAATACATGAAAATTGTGCCTTTCGATTTCTATTATATCGAGTTTAATTTTGTGTTTCATTTTACTTAGTTTCAATGGTCGTTTAAAATAAAACAAAAAGAGGCATTTCACATACATGAAACACCTCTTCATTTAAAACATCAAATTGGATTACAATACACCAATTTCAGATAATACATTATTCATATTGCGAACAGCATCTGCACTTTTATTAAATTCGGCTTGCTCCTCTGCAGTTAGTTTGTAATCAACAATTGTTTCCCAACCATTTTTACCCACTACTACAGGCACACCCAAACAAATATCTTTTTGACCGTATTCACCGTCCAAACTCACGCAGCAAGGCATAATTCTTTTTTGATCGCGCACAATACTTTCAACCAAAAACGCAGTTGCAGCACCTGGAGCATACCATGCAGAAGTGCCTAATAATTTAGTTAAAGTTGCACCACCAACCATTGTTGCATCGCTAATTTCTTTTAGTTTATCAGCACTTAATGTATGTGAAACTGGAATACCATTTAAGGTAGCCAAACGTGTTAAAGGAATCATCGTTGTATCACCGTGTCCACCAATTACGGTTCCTTGAATATCGGCAGTTGGTTGGTTTAAGGCCAATCCTAAATAGCATTTAAAGCGAGCACTATCCAATAATCCACCCATTCCAATAATTCTATTTTTAGGAATACCTGATGCTTTTAAAGCTAAATAAGTCATGGTATCCATTGGGTTAGACACCACAATAATGATAGCATTTGGAGAATGCTTCAATACATTTTCAGTAACTGTTTTTACAATATTTGCATTGGTGCCAATAAGCTCTTCACGTGTCATACCGGGCTTACGAGGAATACCCGAAGTAATAACGACTACATCAGAATTTGCTGTTTTGGTGTAATCATTTGTGGTTCCAGAAATACGCGTTTTAATCCCCAATAAAGAAGTTGTTTGGTAAATATCCAATGCCTTTCCTTCGGCAAATCCTTCTTTTACATCTAGCAAAACAACTTCGTCTGCCAACTCACGAAAGGTAATAACGTCTGCTGTAGTTGCTCCTACGGCTCCTGCTCCAATAACTGATACTTTTGTCATGTTTATAAATTTAGTTTTATTATGAAAATACTATACATAAGTAGGTGCGAAAATAACATTGCTTACGAGAATCAAAAAATGATTTTTAAACGGTTTTAGATCGAGATTTCTTTTATATTTTCTGAGACAACCAAACGCCCTTCTGTTTTTTGTTTAATATACTCAATAGTGACTCCAGGTGCATGTTCTAGTAGTTTAAAGCCATCGTCTGTAATTTCAAAAACCCCCAATTCAGTTACTACCTTTTTAACACATTTTAAGCCCGTAATAGGTAACGAGCATTTAGCAAGCAATTTACTTTCTCCAGCTTTATTTACATGTTGCATAGCCACAATAATATTTTTGGCAGAAGCCACTAAATCCATTGCTCCACCCATGCCTTTTACCATTTTTCCAGGTATTTTCCAGTTTGCGATATCACCATTATCGGATACCTCCATCGCTCCCAAAATAGTAAGATCTACTTTGCCTGCGCGTATCATTCCAAAACTCATTGCCGAATCAAAAAAAGCCGAACCGGCAACTGTAGTAATGGTTTGCTTACCAGCATTAATTAAATCTGCATCTTCTTTCCCTTCTTCGGGAAAAGGACCAATACCCAACAACCCATTTTCGGATTGTAAAATCACATTCACTCCCTGCGGAATATAATTTGCTACCAACGTTGGAATTCCAATACCAAGGTTAACATAAAACCCATCTTGTAACTCTTGAGCAATTCGTTTTGCAATTTGATTTTTATCTAAAGCCATATTTTAATTTTTAGCAATAACAGTTTTTTGTTCAATACGCTTTTCATAATTTTTACCTTGAAAAATACGATGTACATAAATGCCAGGAACATGAATTTGGTCAGGGTCTAATTCGCCTGCTGAAACCAATTCTTCTACTTCGGCAATGGTAATTTTACCGGCCATTGCAACAAGTGGATTTAAATTTCTAGATGTTTTGCGAAAAATTAAATTCCCTTGAGTATCACCTTTCCATGCTTTTACAATAGCAAAATCAATGTCAAAAGCATATTCCATTAAATATTCTTTATTGTTAAACGTTCGGGTTTCTTTTCCAATAGCCACTTCAGTACCCACACCTGCTGGTGTATAAATAGCGGGCATTCCATAACCTGCAGCAAGCAATCGGGTAGCCAAAGTTCCTTGAGGTATTAAATCAACTTCCAATTCACCTGATAACAACTGCCTTTCGAACTCAGCATTCTCGCCAACATACGATGCAATCATTTTTTTAAGTTGCCTTTTTTTTAGCATAAGCCCAATACCAAAATCATCTACTCCTGCATTATTGGAAACACAAGTTAAGTTATCAATTCCTTTATCAACCATGGCAGAAATACAATTTTCTGGAATACCACATAAACCGAAACCGCCCAAACCAATGACTGCTCCGTTTTCAATATCGGCAATGGCAGTTTTTGCGTCTTTTACTACTTTATTTATCATGTAAATATTATTGTGTTAAGGGTGTTGAATAAATTAATGGTGAAATTGGTTGTATGGTTATGTGGATTTATGGTACTATTATTTTACAAACAAGTATTAAACCATACTAAATAAAACCTAAATATTTCAATTAATAAAAGTTGTTAATTACTCACCAATTGTTGCACTTAAACCTTCGTCTAATAAAGCTTTGCACATACCCATAAGATCAGCTTTTTCACCATGCTTTACATCACATTTCCCTTTAAAATGGACCAAAAAAGCACACTGTTCGGCTTGTAGTTCTTCATGTTTGCAAATGCGAACCAAACAATCAATCACATGATCAAACGTATTCACATCATCATTAAACAAAATTAACGTTGCACTACTTGTTACACCTTCAAGTACTTCTACCAGTAATTCTTCAATCAATTTTTCGCTCATTGTGATTTTGTTTCAATAGTTGGTTTGTTATTAAGACTAAATTTGCTTTCGTTGCCTGCTCTTAATCTGCCAATATTAGCACGATGAGTATAAACAACCAAAACTCCAATAGCAATGCAAAAGTACAAAAATGTTGGTTGTTGCCATTCATAAATTAACCCAACATACAATGGGCTTAGAATTGCTGAAACCATGGATCCTAAAGAAATGTATTTTGTTACCACCACTATTAGTATAAAAGTTATCAAACAACATAAAGCCAACCATCCACTCATGGCAGTTACTAAGCCAATTAGAGTGGCAATACCTTTGCCTCCTTTAAATCCAGCAAATATAGGATATACATGTCCAACAACTGCCAATGCCCCCAATAACATCTTCATGTTTAGTGCTTCGGTATAACTTAAAGGGGTATTTATCAATAACACCAAACTTGCTGCTGCATACCCTTTTAAAAAATCAATAAATAATACTGTAAAACCTGCTGGTTTTCCAAGTGTACGTAATGTGTTGGTAGCACCAGCATTTCCACTACCATGCTCACGCACATCAACTGCAAAAAACAACTTCCCAATCCAAACAGCAGTGGGAATAGAGCCTAATAAATAAGCTCCAATACATACTATTACTAAAAACAAAATGTAGTTCATCTGTTTATTTTTTCATGTTTTTTACATACCGATTTCTATCTGCAATATTCGCTTGCCTAAGTTTAAATTCATCTTTAGAAAGCTTATCAATATTATCTTTTATGTATTGATTAAACAACAAATCGGAAGCAACTATATATAGTATATTTTTTTGATACTTAAAGTAATACCAACTTCCATTATTAGGTGCTTGAATGTACAATACAAAATCATCACCTGTTCTACGTTTAGTTATTTCTAACCTACCCTTAACTTTGCGCTCTAAGCGATACTTTTCAAAAGAATTTATCCCTAAATCTCCATCCGAAATAAGGGAGCGAGAGATTGAACTCCATTTTAAATTTAATTCACTAAAAAAAATTGTTTTTTGTAAATCACTAACTAATTTTAACGTGTTATCTGAAATATCATCTGTTACTGTTTTTATAGCCTTTTCCTCTACCACTTCTGCTAATGCTTTTTTCATATAGTCTTCCTTAAAAGTTGGAGATTCGGCATTATCAGTTTGGATGTACAGCGAATCGAACATTAACTTTAATGCAATTGATGGTAATGGAAAGTTAAGCAAAGCAGCAAGATGCATTTTAAAAGAAGTATCGGCAGCATTAAAGGTTGCTGTTCCTCCGGTTATAAATTTAAACTTACCGGTTTCATAACCAAACTTAAATCTACCTTCTCCAATTGTTGTTTGTTTCCTCTCATTAACTTTGATAATATTACCTTTCAAAGCGTCATTAAATAATTTTTCTGTAGGTCCCATTCTAAACTCACTTTCTTTCTCATCAAAATAAAGTACCCCATCAACTTTCATTAACTCAGGATCGGAACCATTCCGTTTACGCGTAAAAAAAGCTGGATATGCGTGCGCAGAATCATTTGAAATATAAAACCCATTTGTGAGTGCCTGTTGATTTTGATTAGTAAGTATCGGCTGAACTTGAATAAAAACAGAATCGGGATTAATGACTGCATTACTTCTAAACCAATCGGTTCGAGGGTATGGCATATTATGCTGTGGCAAAAAGAACCCGTCATACTCTGAGTTTTTCAAAATACTTTTTAAAAACACCTTCCCTTTAAATGTAATTTTTGTTCCTACATAAAAATTAACAAATTCTGGTATGTCTGTTTTAAGCAATAAATGACGTTCGCCATCAATAACAATTTCATTAAGAAAAAATCTTTGCTTATTTTTTTTTCTATCAACATATTCATATATTCCAGTCCCTTGTATTAAATATTTACCTCCAATTCGCAAAGTAGCTTGTTCAATTTGATGGTATTTTGTAATTGTATCAGCTATAATTTTAGCATTGTATATCTCTTGTATATATGCTCCTTCTTTTATTGTTACGTTTTGACTGTCGAGAAAAATATGGGCATCGCCTACCGATATAAATGGAATCTTTTTTGAATATAAAGTATAATCAGTTAAATCTAAAGTTGTAAGAGCTGTATTAAACATTAACGAATCTTGACTTTTACGAACAGACAATAAAAATGAGGATGTTAAATCGGATTGATCCGCTGATTTAAAGTCTATTTTTTTCTCATCAATAAACCAAGTAAACTGATCAAAAGAACCTACATAAATATTTATTGCAAAATCTGAATTTACTCCTTGTGTATTAAAAGTAAAATCACCTTTGTTTTTAACCAAATTCAAATCACCTTTAACAGAAGCTGAACGAAAAGCAAATTTTGTTGAATCTGTATATATTTTTAACTTAAACAATCCGCTATCGGTAACAATATTATCGGGTTTAAAATAAAATAAATTAGAAGTAAGTTGAGCTTTGTCAATATTGACATCGCCATTAGCTGTCATTTCTTTTGGAGAAAGCAAAATTGTACCATTAAATAATGAACGTTTTTCAGACAGCAACATTTGATCTGCATTATTACTAACCAATAATGAATCACTATAAGGCATCCATCGCTCATATGTATTGGATGCATTTACAGTCGGGTAAATAAGACTTCTATTATTGTCAAATGTATTGCACTGAGCATTCATTGAATCTAAAAATAATTCAAATTTTAACGACCGTGAAACTGAAGATAAATACGATAAGGATCCATTGCCAAAAAAACCTTCGTCACTTAATTTAAGTGCAATGCTTGCTTCACCTTTTCCATTATACAAGGGATATGTTTTTTCATCAATTTTAAAACCCAATGATTTATCCTCTTGTAATTTTAAACCGGCTTTCATATCTGGAATAATTCCACCAGAATAAAATGTTCCACCAAATAGGTTTGATTCAAAATCTAATACATTTAAACTATCAATAGTAAATGGATCAAGTTGAAAAACAAAACGCTTACGATCATAAATACCATTATACGTTGTGGATTTATCATAAAAAACATTAGCTCCAGTTTCAGATTTAAATATTGGATAACCGGGAAAATTTTTTCGTCCACTTTTATTAAAAGGGTTATCAATATCAAGTGTTCCATAAATGTTTTGCAAAGCACTTTTTACAGGTAAATCAACTCCAGTTTTTCCATCTTTATAAAAAAAATTCATTGAGTCAATATTACTCAGTCGTATTTGAAAAATATTATAATCAAAAAAGAATCCATTACCGTAAAAGTCAACTTTTCCAGCTCTTAATTTTCCCGAAAAATCCATATTGCGATTTTTCTTTAAGGTGATTTTTTGATCTTTAGGAATAATATACACATTTTGTGAATCGCTAAAAAAGAACTTAGGTACACCTAAAACCAATAAGTCGTTATTTATTAAACTAATAGTAGCATTTGCAAAATGCTTGTTGATGGAAAAAAAAGCAATTGCATCAAAATCAGTTTTACCAGCATGTGCATTAACATAATCTTGCAATTTTCTTCGCACAGTTACATATTCTTTTTCACTATCATAAGTAATAAATCCTTTATCGTTCAATTCAATCATTTGAATTTTGATATCACTTTTATTACTTTTAAAAAATGTAGCATAATCTGCAATGTAAAATCCTTTAATTTTATTTTTTTCAGTGTATTGTTTAACCCTTACTAAAGGATTATAATCCAACATACCTTGAATTTTTTCGTACTTAATATCCCTAAAATAATTATTCGACTCAAACTTTGCAGGTTGGTTATCGTTAATCATATCGATTTCAATTTTAGGATTATCCAATGGCCAATTTATTTCATCACAATAAAATTCAATATTATGATAGGAATCAAAAAAAGGCGCTTGCGAAATTCCTTGATCACTTCGGTAAATCGAGACAAACTGATCTGATAATCGATATGTAAATTCTACTTGAGGATGGTAAATTGAATCTTTTTCAAGATAGATAATAACTTCTGCTCGTTTTGTATTTACACGTTCACCTCGTACAATAATTTCTTTTGATTTTACTTTTAAAGTTGGTTTATCTTTGTAATAAAAAACCATTTGTGCTTTAACTGTGTCTACAGATGTTCCAATAATAGTCTTCCCTTTCACTCCAAACCCACCACTGTACTTTGAACGTCCGAAAGGAAAATCTTTTAATACTGCTTGAAAAGATGAGAATTGTGGATAAACTGATCTTTCAGCCAATGATTGTGCCATTGGCCTATCAATTACCTTACCTGCTATAGGTTTAGAAAACAATAAAGGGTAATAAAACAATGCCGTATCGGCACTTACAACGCCTGATGTGAAATCAATGTTATAGCTAATTAATTCAGCATACATGCTTCCTGTATCAATACCCACTCTCGTCCAATCAATTTTACCGCCTTTTCCTATCCATTTATTTTGTTTAGGATAATATATACCCGAGGTATTATAAATTTCAAGAGTATCGCCCATTGTGTAACAAAAGAGATCCGTATTCTTAACAATAAATGCCGGATCTCCTTTTGTTTGTAAACTAATATCAATATTGCTACTAATCCATTTCATGGCTCCTTGTTCAGCAATTATATGATCAGCAAAAATGTTTTTAGAAATTTTTAAAAATGATTTAAAATCATCCTTTGATGTATTGAGTGAAAGGTTTAAAGCTTTATGCCATGCATCAAATTTGGGCACTTGATTGTAGGAAATCAACCCATTCATAGCCTGTAAATATAAGTCAAATGTGGGTGCACCAACAGTAAGATTTACCAATTGGTTACTCAATTTAATAACCATCATTTTTTGAGAGTTACTGAGTTTTCCAGCATTATAAAATCCTAAAAAATCGCCCATTGACTCTTGGGTATGTTTATCACCCAATGACTCAATATATTTTTCAAAATCTGTTCCAAACTGAACAAGATCATAACTAAGCTGAGCTTTTGCTATGAAAATATTTAGTGAAAACAAAATAAATAGAACGCATTTTTTTATCATTTTGATTTAACTAATTTAATAAACAATGTATAAAAAAGAGTGTTACAACCATTAAAAGAGCGCAAACATGTAATCCACATTTACGCTCTTTTAACGTTATTAATTTTACTATTTCATTGCTTTAACAATATCTACAAAGCCTCTACTTTGAAGAGCTGCTCCACCAACTAAAGCTCCATCAATGTCAGGAGCTGAAAATAATTCAACAGCATTCTCAGCCTTAACACTTCCTCCATATAGTATAGTTAAGCTATCTGCTATTTGATTTCCATACTTTTCACGGATAACACCTCGAATAAATTCATGAACTTCCTGTGCTTGATTGATGGTTGCTGTTTTACCCGTTCCTATTGCCCAAATTGGTTCATAAGCAATAATTACATCACTTAACTGAGATGGTAAAAGATGAAATAACCCCTCACTAATTTGAGTTTTTAATACTGTAAAATGAATATTCTGCTCTCGTTCTTCTAATGTTTCTCCACAACAATATATTGGATGTAATTCGTTTTTTAAAGCTGAATCCACTTTAAGTGCAAGCCATTCATTGTGTTCATTAAAATATTGTCTACGTTCGCTATGCCCAACTATAACATAAGTGGAGCCGCAACTTTTAAGCATCCCTGCACTAACTTCTCCAGTATATGCGCCTGTTTCATGATTACTACAATTTTGTGCACCAGTATAAATATTATTAGTGTCTGAAACCATTCTGCTAATTGCATTTATGTGCACAAAAGGTGGGATGATAATTACTTTAGCTATGCCTTGATATTCATCCTTTACCATTCCTACAATTTCAGTTGCCAATGCCATTCCCTCTTCAAAGGTTTTATTCATTTTCCAATTCCCAGCAATTATTTTTTTTCTCATCACTATCTCTATTAATTCATTATTAAAAATTATGTATTCTTAATCTTTGTAAAAATATATTCAATTATTATTCAGCTTTTTCCCAAAATCTATATTTAGCACTTTCTTCAAACACAGATTTAAAAATATTTTTTTCAATATCATTAAATTCGATTCCCCTTCTAGCACACATTACTTCAGCAGTTTGAAATGCTTTTTTTAACATAAAGGTATCAAATCCATGAGCTCCTCCCCATGCAAAACTAGGTATAAAATTACGTGGAAAACCAGCTCCAAAAATATTAGCTGCTACACCTACAACTGTACCCGTATTAAACATTGTATTAATACCGCATTTAGAATGGTCTCCCATCATTAATCCGCAAAAAACAAGTCCTGTTTTTTCAAATTTTTCAGTTCTATAGCTCCATAATTTAACTTCTTCATATGTATTTTTCAGGTTTGAATTATTGGTATCTGCACCTAAATTACACCATTCACCAATTACAGCATTTCCTAAAAAACCGTCATGTCCCTTATTAGAATAAGCAAAAAATACAGCATTGTTAACTTCGCCTCCAACTTTACAATATGGACCTACAGTAGTTGCTGGATAAATTTTAGCATCCATTTTTAACCCTCCATTTTCACATAGCGCAAAAGGGCCACGTATTTTGCAACCCTCCATAATCTCAGCATTTTTCCCAATATAAATAGAACCTGTTGAAGCATTCAAAATTGAAAACTCAACTGAAGCTCCCTCTTCAATAAAAATTCGCTCTGGATGTAAAAATTGGTTAGTGTTAGAAATGGATTGAGAAACCCTTCCAGAAGTCAATAAGATAAAATCATCTTCAATTGCTTGACCGTTTTTTGAAAAGATATCATAGGTAAAACTGATTTTAACAATATTATCAGATTTGGATTCAATAAATCGTGATGTTAACTTTTCATCCGTTCCATTCACACAAGATGCTATTAATAAATCACCTTTTACTAAAGCTTCGCCAATTTTTAGAGATTTTATTTCATTTACTATAGTTTGGTTTGGAAAAACTGCACCATTTACAAAAACATTTGTTTCTGAATCAACTAATGGATATTTAATCTGCAAATAGGCTTGTGTCTTGTAAGAGGGTTTATGTTTAACATGATGTGCCCATTTTTCAGCAATTGTTAAAATACCACATCGCATTTCTGCAACAGGACGTGTAAAAGTAAAAGGTAGTAAATTACTTCTATCTATTTCTGATTCAAATAGGATATAATTCATCTTACGATAATAATTGAAACAGTTTGAATTAACTAAATAGCAAAAAAAAAGCTCTCCCTTTTGGGAGAGCTTTAGCTATGTAAAACGTATAATTATTTTTTCTGAGCATAACGTTTGTTGAACTTATCAATACGTCCTGCTGTATCAATCAGCATATTTGTACCCGTAAAAAATGGATGTGATTTATGTGAAATTTCCAATTTAAATAATGGATACTCTTCACCATCTTCCCATTTAATGGTTTCTTTGGTTTCAACTGTTGAACGTGTCATAAAAGAATAGTCGTTTGACATGTCTTTGAACACAACTTTTCTAAAGTTTTTTGGATGGATATCTGCTTTCATTTCTTAAAAATTTTAATGTTTATATGGAATTTGCCATACCGCTCATTTGCTAATCAATGTTTGTTTGCCTAAAAAGTAAAACAAAAGCCTATAGTCAGAAAATGAGGGGCAAAAATAACCAAATATTACGATAGCCCAAATATTTTATCATAAAAATAATTTTGACCAAACGCATTGAAATTACTGGGGTTCAATTAAATTTGGGTCAAAATAAACTCAACATGAGCAATTCTAAGGTGCAAATTTTAACAGATTTACAGGCAAAACAAATCATAAAACGCATAGCATATCAAATTTATGAAAATCATTTTAATGAGAAAAATATAGTTATTGCTGGAATTGATGGCCGAGGTACCTATATCGCTCAATTGTTGTTTACTGAATTAGAAGCAATTTCAAACATCAAAATTGAACTTATCAATATTACATTAGATAAAGTTAACCCAACAGGCAGTACAGTGAAGTTATCTAATGAAAATACAAAAATTACAGATAGAAACATAATAGTGGTAGATGATGTTTTAAATACTGGCAGAACACTCGTATATGCTCTTACCCCTTTTATAAGAGCAAAAGCTAAACGCATTCAGGTTGCGGTATTAGTTGATAGAAACCACAAAGATTTTCCAATAAGCGCAGATTATATTGGTATGGAACTATCTACAACTATTCAAGAGCATGTATCAGTAACTATTGAAAAGAAAAAAGTAACGGTATATTTAAGTTAATCCTATTTTCATTCGGGTAAATTATTTGAGTTTTTTATACTGATTTTTTTTTTAGAAATTTAGCGTAACCTCAATTATTCAAAATAGGCCATCGATTGATTTCAACAATCAATTATTGCTGAAAGTCATTCCTGAATTAAATAAAAAGCAACCTTATTTTTTTGGCAAAAAAAATCCCACTCTAAACAGAGCGGGATTTTTAAGTTTTAGCTTACTCAAAGTTAATTACTTAACTTTAGCTTGTAAGTTAGTACCTGCTTTAAATTTCACAACTTTTTTAGCAGGAATGTTAATTTCTTTTCCTGTTTGTGGGTTACGACCTTTACGAGCTGCACGCTTAGTTACAGAGAAAGTACCGAATCCTACAAGGATAACTTTGTCGTTCTTTTTCAATGCACCTTGTGTAGATGACATAAATGAATCTAAAGCAGCAGCAGCTTGAACTTTAGTGATCTTCGCAGCAGCTGCGATGTTGTCGATTAAATCTGACTTGTTCATAGTATAATTTAATTAATTGGTTGGTTATTACTCTAACAAACTTATGAATTGAAATGAATAAAACAAGCGTCAACACTGCTTTAACACAACTTTTTTTTAGGAAGATTTTCACACGTTGTCAACATTTTACGATTAATTACTGCATTAAGCCGTATTAAACGATTTAGAATAACTCCTTAACAGGTTGATTTTACTAGCACTGACATTGATTTAATAGGAACATTGACTATACTTTCAGCTTGTTCATAGTATGGTATACGTTGAATTAAAAGTTCATCAATAAATAGCTTAATGCTATCTAAGTTTTTCCCCATTAAGAGTGGTCGTTTGTCTGGATTTGTAATTATTCTGCTTACTATAAAGGAAGCAGTTGCTTTTAGATATATTGTTTTACCCTGTGCTTTCATCCATTCCATATTTTCATTAAAACACGCTGTTCCTCCTCCCGTTGCAACAATAATATGATCACGATTTTTTGTTTCTTTTAAAACAGTTTGTTCAAGTAATCTAAAATATTCTTCACCCTTTTGTTCAAAAATATCTGAAATAGATTGTTGGGCGTAATGTTCAATTTCAATATCCAAATCTATAAACGATGCTTGAAGCTTTTTGGCTAACTGTTTGCCCAAAGTAGACTTGCCTACACCCATCATACCGACAAGGTATATTCTTTGAGGTGAATATGTATTAGACATTTTTTTTCTTAAAATAATAGAGTAAATTATTTCATATACTTCTTCACTATTTCAAAAGAAGGAATTGCATAACTCGACCATTTTTTAACAACAGTGTTTCCTTTGAGAAGTAAGACCCCAGGATTGCTTCTTACAATTGATTTTAATGGTGTTGGGTCCATCATATAATAATCATACATCAAATGATATTCATGCCTATACAATTCAACAATATCATGTGATGTAGAAGTTAATCCCCAAACTTGATTCCCTTGTGCTATGAAAGGAGTTGTTAAATCTGCTAAAGCTTCTGATGTCCCTTTTCTACTTTGTTTTACATCTAATTGCACAATCAATAATTTAAAACTTACAGTATCCGCCAATAAGCTATCAGTATATTCTATACTAGCATCATTATATAGTTTAAAATCAAATATTGGAAGTTTAAACCCAGCTTTAATCAACTTGTCTTTTCTGTCTTTAAATATATATGTATCATCAATTGTGCTTAATAGACTCATCCCTATTTCTATTTGACGCCCCTCTTTTTCATATATAAATATCATTTCAAAACTATCTCTTTCTGCATTGGCTGGATAAGTCATTAACGATTTAATATTATTTCCCACCTTATAAGGTAAAAAATCAATCTTAGGCAAAAACATAAAAGTATATAATGTAAAAGCGGTAGTTACCAATAGAGATATACCAAGACCAATAGTTTGGATACTTTTTTTAAATAGCGGTTTAATATGATGATGACCCATAAAAATAAACCCAATAAATAACAATAGTATTAAATCTTTAATAAATGACTGAACTGGTTTAAGTTTGATGGCATCGCCAAAACAACCACAATCAGTTACTTTATTTGTAATGGCAGAGTAACCAGTAAGTAATGTAAAAAATATAATCATTAACAACAACAACCATGCATTAAGCTTTGAGTAGGCTCCTGCCAATAATGCAACTCCTACAATAATTTCAAAAATACATATAACCATTGCTAAGGGAACTGCATAGTTTTCTAAAAATGGCATATGAAATACTTCAAAATATTCGACCAATTTGTATGAAAACCCAATCGTATCATTTGCTTTTATAAACCCTGAAAGGATAAATAAAACCCCTACTAAAACTCTACTAACTTGTATTATTATTTTCATGTTATTTTGTTATTACAGATAACGATTATACTTTAATGGTATTTTTATCTACAAAATATGCTAATTCTATTCTTACTATTTTAGTATGAATTAGTCATAATATGCTCAAATAGCTACAACTTATCCGTTACAACTTATTTTTGTTCGTCAATTCTAATTAATGCAAATACTGAATAGTTAATCATATCTTGAAGGTTTGCATCAATACCTTCGCTCATATTTGATTGTCCTTTATTGTCTTCAATTTGTTTAATACGCATAAGCCTAACCAACAAAATATCGGTAAAAGTACTTACCCGCATATCTCTCCATACTTCACCATAATCGTGGTTTTTATCCTGCATTAGCATTTTAGTAGAACCAACGTATTCATCATACCATACTGTTAACTCGTCAATATTTAATTCTAACTCTTTCGAGTCTTTTAATTTCATCTGAATCAAACCCATAATGCAATAATTAACAATACCCATAAATTCAGATTCAATATCATCGCCAATTTTTTGGTTTCCTTTTTCTTCTATGTTCCGAATTCGTTGAGCTTTGATAAAAATTTGATCGGTTATGGAAGATAGGCGCATAACCCTCCATGATGTTCCATAATCTTTACTCTTGTGAATAAATATATTTTTGCACTTAGCAATAGCACTATCGTATTGTGTTGAAGTTTGATTAATCAAAGCGGAAACTGTTTATTTGTTTATAGTACAAAAATAATGGAGCATCTGAAATTGCAAACCCTAAAGTCAAAAATTACATTAAGTAGTAAAGGTCAACTTATTACTATTGAAAAACCTGTTGTAATGGGCATTTTAAACATAACACCAGATTCGTTTTTTGATGGAGGAAAGCATTTTTCTGCTAATGAAGCTCTTCGCCAAACAGAAATAATGTTAAAAGAAGGTGCACTTTTTATTGATATTGGAGCATATTCTAGTAGACCCAAAGCAATAGATATTAGCATAGAAGAAGAACTCAAAAGATTAATACCCATTATTGAATTAATAACCAAATATTTTCCTGGAACTTGGCTTTCAATTGATACATTTAGAAGCAAAGTGGCTAAGGAAGCTATAGAAGCTGGAGGATATCTTATTAATGATATATCAAGTGGCGATGAAGATAATAATATGATGAAAACTGTTGCTGAACTAAAAGTACCTTACATAATGATGCATAAAAAAGGAACACCTCAAAATATGCAAATCAATCCCCATTATGATAATATCATTCTCGAAATAATTCAATATTTTACCAATAAAATAAAGCAAGCACACCTTTTAGGAATTAAAGATTTAGTAATCGACCCTGGATTTGGTTTTGGGAAAAACCTAGATCATAACTTTTCATTACTGAAGCATCTGAATGATTTTAACCTATTTGAATTACCATTGCTAGTTGGGTTATCAAGAAAAAGCATGTTGCAACAAACCACGCATACAACCTCTTTAACAGCTCTAAATGCAACTAGTTCAGCTAATACGATTGCATTATTAAATGGAGCAAACATTTTACGTGTTCACGATGTAAAAGAAGCCGTAGAATGTATTAACATTGTAACTACTACATATGGAGCTATTTGAATTAAATAATTTTAAATTTACACTGGTCAATATTATTGATATTTTACTAGTAACAGGAATTGTTCACCAATTATATAGGTTACTTAAAGGAAGCCTAGCCTTTAATATGCTTATCGGATTAGTAACTATTTATATTTTCTGGATAGTAGTTAGGTATTTTAATATGCCTTTGTTGGAAAAAATCCTTGAAGAGGTAACAAAATTTGGATTTCTAGCGATCATTATTATTTTTCAACAAGAAATTCGAAAATTTTTGCTCTTACTTGGCAAAGTAAGTTTTTTGGCTGAAAATAAATCCATATTTCGCTTTTTACCTTGGAACTGGAAAATCGAGAAAAGTTTTCATACCAATTTTGAAGATATTGTAGAGGCAGCAGAATTTTTAGCAGAAACCAATCAAGGAGCTATTATCGTTTTTCCTAAAACTTCGGAAATGAAATTTATTGGCTCAAGTGGAGAAATCATTGAAGCCAATATCACAAAACGGTTGCTCATTAGTATATTTAGCAAAAATAGCCCTTTGCATGATGGAGCAGTTATAATTGTTAACAGCAAAATAAAAGCAGCTAACGCAGTTTTACCTCTTAGCGAAAACCCTGAATTGCTTAATAAATATGGACTTCGACATCTTTCAGCTATTGGCATTACCGAACAAACTGATGCAATTGTGTTGGTTGTATCAGAAGAAAGGGGTGCAATTACCATTGCTAAAGAAGGAAAAATTATTGATGGGTTAACAAAATCTCAACTCATTGATTTTTTAAATAAAGAATTTATCAATGATATGGTGAGTGTTTCTAATTAACGTAATTGTATTACTGTGGTTTAATTGCAACCACCGAATCCTTTTGATTTAATTCTTCAAAGATTTGCTCGGGTGTTTTTCCCAAATTCTTTATAGATAATTTTGCATCTTGAGCTAATTCACTTGTAGGATATTGAGCAATAAATTTTAAATATATTTCTTTAGCTTTACTAAAATCTTGCATACTATTTTCATAGACATAGCCTTGTAAAAATAGAGCCTCTTCAGCAATTTTATGCGTTGGATACTGATCAATCACGTCTTGGAATAACGCTACTGCCTTGTCATGTTCGGAAGTTACATTACAACGTTGGCCTGCTTTAAATAAAAATTCAGGTGATAATTCATCATCGGGATATTTAGTTGCAAAATCAACATACGCTTTTTTAACATTTTCAATTTGCTCAGGACTAAAAACGCTATCGTTTGCTTCCAATAATTTAATGTTTGACAATGCTTTTTCCTTTGGAGATTGACAAGCAACTATTGTTAAAATTGTTATTATAAAAAATGATATTTTTCTCATGTGCGTTATAAATACAATGCGATGTTAACTTATTTTTTTAAAATTTGGATTTATAAGTTCAATGAAATCTGTTATCATAAAGGTTGAACAATTTTAATCAAACTTTTATTTTATAAATATTAAAAGAAAACTAATACTGCCCTGTTCTCAGCAAGACTAGAGTACAAGCTTCCAATGGACTAATTCCATTTTCAATAAGCCTTTTTTCAAATTCAGGGTTTTCTGTTCCTGGATTAAAAACTACTCTTTTGGGTTTTAAACGAATAATATAATCCTGATACAGTTCTTGATTTTGAGGATTTAAATATAACGTAATTGTATCAAAATCAGTATCATATGGCAATTGATTTACTATAGGATGTTTATCGATCATTCCCTTCTTAATTCCAAATGCCACAACTTCATGTTTATATTTATTCAACATGTCAGTTGCTTTAAATCCGTATCTAGCCGGATTTGGAGAAGCTCCTATAACCAATGTTTTCTTATTCATATCCTAATTCAATATTTCTACCAAAATTAACATAAAAAGGATGAAAAAGTTCCTAATATATTTCAATTGAGTTTCTTACTTTCGCTTCTTGATTAGCAAAGGTGAGAAAATAGTTGTCGTAAAATAGAGAAGAGTTGCGATTGAGTGTTTCCTGTAAAATTTACAGTATTGGAAATAACCAACGGAAACATATAGCCAAGATAAGGTTTCTCTAAACAATACACTATTACCTTTCCTTAAAAAAACTAGACATATGAAAATATCTTATAATTGGTTGCTTGAACAAATCGATATTCAAAAAAGCCCCGAAGAAGTTTCGGCAATGCTTACAGGCACTGGTTTAGAAGTTGAAAGCATCGAAAAATACGAATCTATAAAGGGAGGATTGGAAGGCGTCATTGTAGGTGAAATAAAAACATGTATTAAACACGCTAATGCTGATAAACTTAGTGTAACAACAGTAAATATTGGTGGCGAAACTGATGTTCAAATAGTTTGTGGTGCACCAAATGTTGCAGTTGGTCAAAAAGTTTTAATTGCTACAGTTGGAACAACTTTGTATCCTCAACTTGGAGAGTCATTTAACATCAATAAAAGTAAAATTAGAGGTGAAGTGAGTGAAGGTATGATTTGTGCTGAAGATGAATTAGGCTTAGGAAAAAGTCATGATGGAATTATGGTATTACCTAAAGAGTATAATGTTGGCGAAAAAGCTTCAACTTACTTTCCTATTTATACTGACTATTTAATAGAAATTGGATTAACGGCAAATCGAGGTGATGCTGCTTCACACAGAGGGGTAGCAAGAGATTTAAGAGCTTTGACAAATACCCCTCTCAAAAATTCTATATCAAACATTAAGCCCATCGAATTTCAAAGTTCGAATTTCAAATCCCCAATTTCAATATCAGTTAAAGACTCTGATTGTCCTCGTTATTCTGGATTATCTATTTCAGGAATTACAGTTAAAGAATCTCCTGATTGGATAAAACAAAAATTAAAAGTAATTGGCCTTTCACCTATTAATAATATTGTGGATGCCACCAATTATGTATTGCATGAGTTGGGGCAACCGATACATGCATTTGATGCTGATAAAATTGCCGGTAAATCAATCATTGTTAAAAAGGCTGAAGCCGGAACCACTTTTACTACTCTTGATAAAGTTGAACGTAAGCTCACTGGAATTGAATTGATGATATGTGATGCTGAAAAACCATTAGCCATTGCAGGTGTATTCGGAGGATTAGCTTCTGGCATATCAACCAATACAAAAAATATATTTGTTGAGAGCGCTTATTTTAATGCGGCATCCGTTCGTAAAACTGCAAAAACTCATGGAATATCTACAGATGCTTCATTCAGATATGAACGTGGAACAGATCCAACTATTACTTCATATGCGCTTGAACTTGTTGCATCATTAATCATTGAAATTGCTGGAGGGGAAATTTCATCAAAAATAGAAGATGTATATCCATCTCCTATCAAGAATATTGAATTAAACTTTTCAATTCCAAAATTCAATAAACTAATTGGACAAGAAATACCTTTGGTGGAAGTAAAAAGAATATTAAATGGTTTGGACATAATAATCTTGAATGAATCTGCTGAAAACCTAATACTTTCGATACCCCCATATCGCACGGATGTTACCCGTGAAGCTGATATTGCTGAAGAAATTTTACGTATTTATGGATTGAATAATATTGATATACCTACTCAAATTAGGTCGTCCATTTCACCTTCAGATGATGATATAAAATATACATTACGAAACAAAGTTGCTGACTATTTATGCAATATTGGATTTTATGAACTTACTTGTAATTCACTAACAAAATCGGCATATTACAGTGAAGATGAATTGTCGAAATCAATAAAAATACTTAATCCTTTAAGCAAAGATTTGGATATTATGCGTATGCAAATGTTGTATAGTGGACTGGAAATATTACAATACAACAATAACCGCAAAACGGCAGACCTAAGATGTTTTGAATTTGGTAAAACTTATCAAAAAATAGAGGATAATTATGTTGAAACGCCACATTGTGTTTTTTATATTTATGGAAATAAACAAGCAGAAAGCTGGAATAATCCCCAACAAGCTTCAACTTACTTTACCTTAAAATCAGTTGTAAAAAATGTTATAAGTCGCCTAGGAATTAATCAAAAATTAGAAACAGATTTTAACCATCAAGATAGTAGACTTTACAATGCTGTTTCGTTATCGTATAAAAATAAAATAGTAGCTGTTTTTGGAACTATTAGCTCAGAATTAACTAAAAATTTCGACTTAATCACTCCTGTTTATTTTGCTGATTTTCATTGGAATACTATTATCGAATTGTGTGCCATGAATAATTTGAAATTCAAGCCAATTGCTGCTTTTCCTATCGTGAGAAGAGATTTAGCGTTATTACTCGATAATACAACAAACTATGTTGATATTGAACGTGTTGCTTTGAAAACAGAGCCAAAGCTAATTCAAGCTGTAAATGCATTTGATGTTTACCAAGGTGATAAAATTGCGCCAGGTAAAAAATCATATGCCATAAGTTTTATTTTACAAGATGAAGAAAAAACATTAACCGACCAAGATATTGATACGGTTATGACTAAATTGATAAAACAATTTGAAAAAGAATTAGGTGCTATCCTAAGAAGCTAAATATGGAGAGTCTTCAACTTACATCTACAGAAATTAAACTAAAAGTTATCAAGATACTTCAGAAGTTGGAGCAGCTTGAAAATAGGTGTAATAAGCTCCAAAATGAGAATTTAGAGTTAAAAAACTCACTCGACCAACAAAAAAATAGCATCAAAGCATTAAAAGAAACCAATAAAATGCTTAAAATTGCTGAAATACTTGATCAGTCGAATGAAAAACGGGAACTCTTTAAAGTGGTTTCTGTTTACATAAAAGAGATTGACGATTGTTTAAGGTTACTCAGTAACAAATAGTTTAAAACGTTGGACGAACTTTCTATCAAAGTGAATATAGCCGACCGGTTTTACCCACTTAGCATCCATGCTGAGCAGGAAGAACAAGTGAGGAAAGCAGCTAAGCTTATCAATGATAAACTCAAACTGTACGAAAAACAGTTTTCTGTAAAAGATAAGCAAGATATTCTGTCGATGTGTGCCCTAGAACTGGCCACCGATTTGATAAAACTCCAAGATAAGCCATTGATTGAAGACAATGGTTTAACACTAGAATTGGAAGCTATCCAAAGCCTGCTTAAACAGGTAACCCTTTAAACTATTCCTGCTGAATTTCCTTTTCATTTTTATTCATGTAACAAACCCAATTCGGTTTATGGAAATTTATTTAGTAGTGATTATTACCATGGTAGCTTTAGGTGCTGGATCAGCTCTAATGTATGCCTTATTACAATCTGGACTTAACAAAAAAGCAATTCAAATTGTAAAAGATGCAGAGGCACAAGCGGAAATCTTGAAAAAAGATAGAATGTTGGAAGCCAAAGAAAAACTTATTCAGCTTAAAGCAGAGCACGAAAAAGAAGTAATGCAACGCAATCAACAAGTTATAGCTAATGAAAATAAGATTAAACAAAAAGAACAATCACTAAATCAGAAATTAGAATCGGCTCAACGCAAAGACCAAGATTTAGAGCAAATTAGAGCAAGTTTAGAAAAACAACAAGCTACTTTATCCATAAAAAAAGAAGAAGTAGATAAAGCTCATCAAACCCAAGTAAAACAATTAGAAAAAATTGCTGGTTTAACCGCAATTGAGGCAAAATCACAATTAGTTGAGGCTCTAACTGAAGAAGCTCGAACTGAAGCAATGAGCAAAATAAAAGACTTGGTGGACGAGGCAAAACTTACTGCCAATAAAGAAGCTAAGAAAATTATTTTGAGTTCTATCCAACGTTCAGCAGCTGAACATGCCATTGAAAATTCCGTTTCCGTTTTTAATATAGATAGCGATGAAATGAAGGGAAGAATAATTGGTAGAGAAGGCAGAAATATAAGAGCATTAGAGGCAGCTACAGGTGTTGAAATTATTGTAGATGATACTCCTGAAGCAATTATTTTATCTTGTTTTGATCCCATTCGAAGAGAAATTGCACGTTTATCTTTACATCGTTTGGTTCAAGATGGTCGAATTCACCCAGCTCGAATTGAAGAAGTTGTTGTAAAAACTCGCAAACAGTTAGAAGAAGAAGTAGTAGAAATTGGCGAACGTACTTGTATTGATTTAGGCATACATGGCTTACATCCTGAGTTAATAAGAATGGTGGGAAGAATGCGTTACCGTTCAAGTTATGGTCAAAATTTATTACAACATAGCCGAGAGGTTGCAAATCTATGCGCTACTATGGCAGCTGAGATGGGACTTAATGTAAAATTAGCAAAACGTGCTGGTTTATTACATGATATTGGTAAAGTTCCAGATGATGATCCTGAAACTCCACATGCTTTGTTGGGGATGAAACTTGCTGAGAAATACAAAGAAAATTGGGAAGTAGTAAATGCCATAGGTGCACATCATGATGAAGTTGAAATGACTTCTATTTTATCTCCTATAATTCAGGCTTGTGATGCTATATCTGGTTCTCGACCAGGAGCTCGAAGAGAGAATACCGAAAACTACATGAAACGCTTAAAAGACTTGGAAAGCATTGCCCTAAGTTATGGAGGAGTAGAAAAAGCATATGCAATACAGGCTGGAAGAGAGTTGCGTGTTATTGTTGAATCTGAAAAAGTGACAGATGAACAAGCCGATATTATGTCGATTGATTTATCTCAACGAATTCAAAAAGAAATGACCTATCCTGGTCAGATTAAAATTACTGTTATTAGAGAAAAAAGAGCAGTCAATTTTGCTAAATAACATTATCGTTATTATTTTAAAATGGTTGACTTATAGTAAGTCAACCATTTTTTTTTAGTTTTTACTTTTCAGCATTGACAAATCGATTTTTTATCTCTTAATTTAAAAAACAATTAAAATAAAAATTAAATATGAAAAAATTTGGAATTTACTCAATGGCAATTCTAATGCTAGGCATTGGTACGCTAAACACAGGTTGTATGGGCTCATGGGCTATTACTAAAAAAGTGTATCAGTGGAATGAAAAAGCTACTGGAAATAAGTTTATAAACAATCTTATTTTTTGGGTTTTAGGTTGGATACTTTACCCACTAACTTTATTTATTGATTCCGTTATTTTAAACCTAATCGAATTTTGGTCAGGATCTAACCCAATGGCAATGAAACCTGGTGAAATGGAAAAAGGAATTGTAAAAGGTAATGATGGTAACGACTATGAAATGACCGTTACTCAATATCGCTATGATATTGTAGCTTTAACAGGCAATAAAAAAGGAGATAAAACTTCATTGTTTTATAACCCAGATACTAAAACATGGAGTGCAACAAAAGGTGGGATTACTCAACCAATTGCAACTATTCATGATGATATCAATAAAGTAGAAATTTTTACTGCTGATGGAACAGTTAAATTATTTGATATGAACATTATAGCATCACAAGGATTTCTAAATGTTTCTAATTAAACAGTTAATTATTAATCGTAAAACCACTACCTCAAAACTAGTGGTTTTTTTATGCAATAGAATTGTCATCTTTTATATCGAATACTATTATAAACATATTAAAGATAGAACAACCTATATTTGATTTGTTATGCTAAAAGTAATAAGCCTAGGTATATTGATTTGTGTCAATTTTTATACTCATGCCACTCATATAGTGGGTGGTGTATTTTCATTACAATATACAACAGGATTTTCCTACAAGCTTACCTTAAATGTATACCGGGATTGCGTAAATAGTACTACTCCATTTGATAATCCAGCAACTGTAGGAATCTTTGATTTGGAAACGAATGTGTTAATGGAAACCTACCAACTCAATCTAGCAAGTAGTAGTATTTTGCCTTATGTAGGCTATAACTGCTTAAATGCACTGCCAAGTGGCTGTACAGATGTTGGTATTTATACCAGAAATATTACCTTAAACCCATCTAAATTTAACAATAACAAAGGGTATTACTTTTCTTATCAAAGGTGTTGCCGAAATGATATAATTAATAATATTCAGCAGCCCGGTGATGCCGGTATAGCCATTTACATGGAAATTCCTTCCCCTAAAAAACTTATCAACTCTACCCCAGTAATGAATGCAAATCCTAATGCATTATTTTGTCAAGATAAATTGACTGTGTATGATTTCGAGTTTACTGATGCTGATGGAGATCAATTAGTTTACTCAATGGTCAATCCGTTAAATGGAAACCTAGATAAAAACAACCCTATTCGTAATTTTGCAACGGCTGGTCCCTATTCAGAAATTAGTTGGATTGGAGGTTACACAACCCAACAACAAATAATTGGAAGCCCTTCGCTTAATATAAACAACAATACAGGCGTAATAAGTGTTTCTCCATTAGCAACTGGTATATTTGTTATAGCTATAAAAGTAGAAGAATATAGAGCTGGTGTAAAAATTGGAGAAACAAGGTTAGAGCTTCAAGTAACAGTATCGCAATGCCCACAACCTAAACCACAACTTTTAGTGAAAGATGAAAGTGGAAATATTATTGGAAATTTTATCACGATTAAAGCACCCGACAAAAAATGTATTACCATTGAGGTAACAGATCCTGCTGATTCATTATTTCTGACAATAACAAATACATCTGTTGATACTAACATTTTCTTAAAGCCGACTTTTACCAAAAGTATAAATGGAATTAAAAAAGTTAATGGAACAATTTGTTGGGAGGCTAGTTGTATATTAAACTCAAAAACTACCCAAAATTTTAAAGTAATAGCTAGAGATAACGGATGTCCAAAATTTGCATCTATAGAGTTGAACCTTATTGTAAATGCCATTCCAATGCCTACTGCAAACCCAACAGATTTGGTATGTATGACACTAATTGACAACAAAACAACTATATTGTATTGGGGTGATTCTACTGGTAATGTTCCCTATTTTACAAAATATTATTTGTACCGTGGTATCAATAATAGCAATTTTATATTGCTCGATTCTATAGAAAACAAATCAATAAGAAGTTACCAAGATACCAATACTCCTAACTATAGCTCTATCAACTATCAGTATTTTATGCGGAGTGTAAATGAATGTGGTTATATTGGTCCTTCATCCGATACATTGGGCACGTTTGAACAACTTAAATCATTACCTGATCAACAAAAAATCATTACTGTATCTGTTGAAAATAACTCATCCATTAAACTAAGTTGGCCCAAATCCAATGAAAAAGATTTTGCACGATATTCAGTATACAAAAAAGAGGCTTCAGCTACAACGTATAAATTGATACATGAAACAAACTCCATTATAGATACATCATATAATGATAATGAAACGGATGTTTCAAAAAAATCATATTGTTACCATGTGATCATGAAAGATACTTGTGATAACTATGGCCCAATGGGTAAAGAAGCTTGTTCGATATTGCTTACAGGCAATTCAATCCCATTTGCAAATAATTTGGCTTGGAATCAATACTCATTTTGGGAAAATGGAACTGCTTTTTATGAATTGATAGCACTTGGCGATCAATCTATTTCCGCCAATAAAACTATTGTATCTGCAAATGATTCAGTATTTATTGATGAAAACTTGGATATCCTTTCAGGTCAATTTAAGTATACTGTTGTAGCCAATCAAAAAGAAAATTCTCAAGGAAAATTTGGAACAGAATCTGATAAGTACACTAATTCAACCATATATAGCAAATCAAATGAAATAATACTTAGCCAAAAAGCATTGTTACATATCCCAAATGCATTCACACCAAATGGAGATGGTAATAACGATGATTGGAATATTAGAGATGTTTTTGTTCAAAGTTATTATTTGGAGGTTTATAATAAATGGGGGCAATTAATTTTTAAAACATCCGACAAAAGAAACAAATGGAATGGCCAGTCTTTTTCTGGAGAAACTGTTATTTCAGATACTTATATCTTTATCATTTCATATACAGACTATTACGGTAAAGTGTTAACACGAAATGGTAACGTAACAGTTTTAAAATAGTGTTGATTATTAGCGCCTTAAGAATTCAGATACAACTCTTGATTTAATTTTTCTTTTAAAATAAATCTGAATAAAAAAATAATAATACCTGAATATCAATTAATTAAATCAATCATTTCCTTTGGCTAAGAGTACAAAAGTGCCTAAATTTGAAGGCTAAGTAATAGGAAAGTTATTTTGTTATTCTAAAGTTTACTCTCTAATTACTAAATTAAATGAATAGGATGAGTTGGACAAAATAGAAAGTTGTTTCAAGTATTTATACCCAAATCAATGCTAATTACCTATTCTAAATTTTATTCGAAAAACCGGCAATGCCAGTTGCCATGTTTTTATAGTTGATAAATTACACAAAAACGCCCCGCCTTGCGGGGCATTTTTGTGTATAAAAAAGCAATCTTATTAATTGCTGTAATTGGAATTATAATTCCACCTTTTAATGTAACATCAGAATCTGTTGCAGCCCAAACTGTTGTTTCAACTTCCTTTAACCCCTCTGTAGTTGTAAAATAAATTT
Organism: Bacteroidia bacterium; assembly: GCA_044353855.1. Classification (GTDB taxonomy): domain Bacteria; phylum Bacteroidota; class Bacteroidia; order UKL13-3; family UKL13-3; genus UKL13-3. The sequence goes on along the minus strand of JBILBF010000001.1, from coordinate 878,237 downwards.
TATACTTTACATGTTCGCTATTTCCTAGTAACATGGCTTTTTGTAATTCGGTATTACGTTCTAATATGGCCTCTTTGCTTTCAAGCACCTCATAGGTTACACAATGGTACTCGGGAATATTTTCTTTATTAATTAATTCAAATTCAATCATGGTGTTAATATTATGTTTTGGCAAATTAACAATTGTTGCTTATTTTCTTTACCTTATTTAATCCTATTTATAATAATTTTTATTCAAAATGCATGACTCGCTGTTACTTGGTAAATTAGATGAATTACAATTGAAGCACAAACAGCAATTAATGAATGTACTTCAAAAATATTTACCTCATACGGCTGTTGAATATTGCAGTGAACTGATTATACTTTATAAGTTACATTTACACATAGAAATTGAGAGAAAAGACAGATTAGGTGATTATACTCCACATATAGGAAAAGGTAGTCGTATAAGTATTAATCATAATTTAAATCCATTTGATTTTTTAATTACATTTATTCATGAACTAGCACACCATATAACACATAAAAAATATGGCCCACATCATCAATCACATGGTTTAGAATGGAAAGAAGAATTTAAAAATTGTATGCGTCCCCTTGTTATCATGAAAATATTCCCAATTGATATCGAACAACCTTTAATAAAACACATGAAAGCTCCTAAATACACGCATAGTGGTGATGTTTATTTAATGAAGGCATTGATGAAATACAATACAGGAATACACCAAACTATACTTGACGATTTGCCAATGGAAAGTCTATTTAAAATGACCAATCGTACTAAAATGACTCTCCGAAAAATAGAAAAACTCAGAACTTATATAATCTGTGAAGACGTTTTAACTGGAAAAAAATATAAAGTTCATGCTATTGCTAAAGTATTACAAATAGCTACTTAAATTAAAATTCAACTTCTAAAAACTGAATAGTATGTTTATGTAAGAAAACAAATAGGAATAAACTTATATAAAAATATCATATATCAGTTTGATAAATACAATAGAAACAAATACAGCAAAAATGGCTCTTACAACTTCAGGTTTAGTCTGTTGTGAATATTTTACACCTAACTGTGCAAATATGAAAGTGGCTAAAATCATAGGTATAACAATTGGTAATATAACAAAACCGATTTGTCCATTTTCAATAATGACAGGTGCTTTTGAAGTTAAATTATAAATACCAATTGCAATTGCAAATATCGGAATAATACCATTTGAGATAGAACTTGCTTTTCTGATATCAATTTTAATAATGTCAGTAAAAATTGGAGTCATTACTACACCTCCGCCTAAACCCGATAATGCTGTTACAAAACCAGCAAAAAAACCAGTTAATATAAAAGAAAGTGGTTTAAATTTAATAGCTGTCTTGAATGCAACGGGTTTTTTAGCAAAAATCATTTGAGTAATGATTATCAATAGCATTGATGCAAAAATATAATTGAATACTTCTTTAGAATACCAACTTCCCGATTTTATTAAAAATGTCATACACAAAGCACTCAATGCACCGGGAATGGCTGCAAACAAAACTTCTTTGGGAAAAAAATTACCCAACTTATATTGTTTATATGTTGCTACAGAGCCCGAAAATATTATGACAAACAAAGAGTTCGCCAAAATTGCTTTAACCAATATATCATCTGGCAAATTCAATTTTGACAAAAAATGTTGAAGAATAGGAATATAAATAATCCCTCCGCCCACACCTAAAAAACCTGCCACGAATGCTCCAAAAGAACCTAATAAAAACAGAAGAATATAATCAGTAATCTCTAGCATAGTTAATATTCCATATAATCAAATATCATGAATAAACAGTATGAGGTTTTTAGGAATAATCACTCATTCAATTTATTCTCTACTTTTTAAGTGCAGGTCTTAGTATTTCTTTATATTTTAAAGAATCTTCAAACAGTTTTAGTGCTGCTTGTATGTCTTCATCATTTTTAAATGAGGCTTCATATCTTGCCTTTTGAAAATAATATCTTTTAGTTATTTCTTCTTCTAATAGTTCTTTTAACTCTTCTTTATTTTTTTCAAGATCTGCACTTTTATCGTGTTTTAAATTTTGCCTCAATGATTCATATTGTAATTTTACTCCATCGAAATATTTTTCAGCCTCTGCCTTCTTTTTAAACTCATCTAAGGCTCTCTCACTAGCGGTTGTATAGTCGTATTCCTTGGTTGAAATAAAATCTTTAAACGCTCCAAACTCTACATCGCTTAGTTTAAAATCTTTTGCGGCTAGAATACTCTTATTTTTGGAACGATAAAAGGTAGCGTAATCAAAAATGAGTTGTTTACTTAATAAACTTTCTGCAATTTTAGAATACGGTTGTTGGATAACAAGTATATCAGGATCAACCCCACCACCATCATATACTTTGCGACCACTTTTAGTTTTAAATTCTCTTTTTAGACTATCAGGAATAGCTCCCACACTTCCATCATCATTACGATGAGAATAATCTAATGCTTGTATGCAACGCCCTGAAGGAGTATAGTATTTTGCAGTTGTAATTTTAACTTGTGTACCATAACTAAGCGGTCGCGTATTTTGTACTAATCCTTTTCCGAATGTTCTACTACCAATTATCACTCCTCTATCCAAATCCTGAATACTTCCCGAAACAATTTCAGATGCTGAAGCAGATGAACGATTGGTTAAAACAACCAACGGAATTAAGGTATCTATTGCAACATTAAGTGTTGGATATGTTTTATCCGACTCTTTTATTTTCCCCTTAGTACTTACTACATCCGTTCCCCGGGCAACAAATACATTTACGATATTCACAGATTCATGTAATAATCCACCTGGATTGCCTCGAACATCCAATATTAAAGATGATAATTTAGGATTCTTTTTAAGTTCCAATAATGCTTCTTTTACCTCTTTGCCTGCATCATTTGTAAATGATTGCAATCTTATATAACCAGTATATTCATTGATCATACCAACATAAGGCACATTTTTAACATGAATTTCTTCTCTCGTTACTATTTTAAGAATTTCACCTTCAGCTTCCCTTTTTATTAATAGTTTAACTTTTGTACCTGGCTGACCTTTTAATAATTTACTTATATCACTACTATTCTTACCTCTTACAGATTTACCTTCAACTTCTAATAACAAATCTCCAGCTCTCAGGTCTTCTTTTTGAGCCGGATAACCTTCATAGGGATCAGTTATCATTATAAAATCACCTTTTTGGCCAATTTGTGAGCCAATTCCTCCATATTGTCCGGTCATTTGAAACCTAAAATCTTCAATTTCTGATTCTGAAATATAATTGGTGTATGGATCGAGTGTATTCAGCATCTCGTCTATTGCCTTCCGCATTAATTTTCCTGCATCAACATCATCTACATAATAGGCATTAACCTCTCTATAAAGTGTTGCGAAAATGTCGAGATTCTTAGAAATTTCAAAATAATTGTTATTTGTTTGAGTAAAGGAAAATAACGCAACAACACTTAAAGATATTAGTAAATAATACCATTTAACTTTTTTGAAAATTTCTTTCATAAAAATATAATTAACACGATCAAGAATACAAATTTGAAATGAACTTAAAATCAACCAAATTTATGCTCTTTTGCTTGGATTTATTGATAAATTTGATAAAAGTTTTTTAAACGAACAGTTTAAGGTAATGGATCATAACCACTTCCTCCCCATGGATGACATTTAGAAATACGCCTAATGCCCATTCCAATTCCTTTCACAATACCGTATTTTAAAATTGCTTGTTCTGTGTAATTTGAGCAAGTAGGTGTGTACCTACATGCGTTAGGTAACAAAGGTGAAATGGAATACTTATATATCCGAATGAGAATGATGAATGGGGCTTGTATAATTTTTGTCCAAATCATTGCAAAGTTGTTTGATACTAACCGCAAATATGTTTGCTAGTTCTTGGTATGATATTGCAACAGGTGCATTATACATAATTGATAATGCTATCTGTTTATTATCACCTAAACAACTATATAACATTGGTTTTGATAATCTATATAGCTCTCGTAATTGTCGTTTTATTTTATTTCTGGATGTTGCCTTACTAAAATTACGCTTAGAAACTATAAAAAGCACCTGAGCGGGCACTGGAGCCTCTAATAAAGCTGGTACCCATGTAAAACGAAAAGGAAATCGTGATAATCCACGATTTCCTTTTACAAAAAGTTTTGCAATCAGTTTTTTGCTGGAAAGCTTTTCTGATTTATGAAATGTATACATACTAAAATTCGAATAATGAAAACCCAGACAATAGAAAAAAATGTTTTTCAACATCTGAAAACAATGTTTCGAACTTACGGGTAATTATTTTTTATGGCGTTTTTCGCTAGATACAGTTAGCTTTTTACGGCCACGAGCCCTACGCGCTCTAATCACTTTACGACCAGCTGCAGTGCTCATCCTTTCACGAAATCCGTGCTTGTTTCTTCTTTTTCTTGTCGAGGGTTGGAACGTTCTTAATGGCATACTATTTACAAATTAGGACGGCAAAAGTATGCCGTAAATTCTTTAAAAACAAATACTATTTACTTTTTTGGTAAAAAAAAAGAGTGCTTTGAGGCACTCTTTTTAAATTTAAAGCGTTTCCGCAATCAATTACTTAGCTTCAACTGCTGTTGAATCCATAGCCATTGAATCTGTAGGCATCATAGATGCTTCCATTGCAGCTAATGAATCAGCCATACGTTGAGCTGACTCGATTGAATCTTGGATGCGTTTTTCGTCAGCTTTCTTTTTTTCTTCTGCTGAAGGACCGCAAGCGATTACTGCTAACATTGAAGCTGCAGCAAGGATTGATAATACTTTTTTCATGTGATAAAACTTTTATTGGTTAAAATTCGATTGCAAAATTATGCTTTTTTATGAAAAAAACAATTTTTTTATTTTTTTCTCATAAAAATAGTAATTGGAACTCCATGTAGGTCAAAGCTTTCTCGCATTTTATTTTCCAAATACCGTTTGTAACTATCATTTATGTATTGAGGTAAATTGCAAAAAAATGCAAATTTAGGACTTCTACCTGGTAGCTGAGTTACGAACTTTATTTTTACATACTTTCCTTTGATAGCTGGAGGTTGGTATGCTTCTATGTATGCAAGCATCACATCATTTAACTTACGAGTCGGAATTCTTCGTTTTCGGTTTTCATGAACCTGCATTGCAAACTCTACCGCTTTATGAATACGTTGTTTGGTTATAGCTGAGGTGAAAATAATAGGTACATCCGTAAATGGTTCTAGCTTTTTGCGAATTACTTTTTCAAACTCAGTTGATGTTTTAGTGTCTTTTTCAACTAAATCCCATTTATTAACAACTATTACTAAGCCTTTACTATTGGTTTCAGCTAGGTGAACTAAATTTAAATCCTGAGAATCTAAACCTACTGTAGCATCTATAACTAAGATTGCTACATCACAATCTTCAATTGCTTTAACAGAACGCATCACTGAATAAAACTCAATATCTTCTTTTACCTTAGCTTTTCTTCGAATTCCTGCTGTATCTATTAACAAAAATTTGTGCCCATAACCATTATAAAGTGTGTTAATGGTATCTCTTGTTGTTCCTGCAATTTCTGTAACGATATTTCTATCTTCACCTAATAACGCATTTACCAATGACGATTTCCCTACATTTGGCCTTCCAACAATGGCAATTTTAGGTAAAACTTCTTCTTCTCCTTTTTCTGTGTCTGTTTCAATGATTGGTGGCAAAGCATTTATCACGTCATCTAATAAATCTCCTGTTCCACTGCCCGAGGCTGATGAAACTTGGTGTAGCTTTTCAAAACCTAGTCCATAAAACTCACTAGCTGCAAATACACGATCATTATTATCTACTTTATTGACAACTAACATTACTGGCTTTTTACTTTTACGTAAAAGCTGAGCAACGGATTGATCTAAAGCAGTTATACCTTCTGCAACATCTACCATAAAAATCAACACATCTGCTTCATCTATGGCTATTCTAACTTGACTATTTATTGCGGCTTCAAAAATATCATTCGACCCTGAAACAAATCCTCCTGTGTCTATAATTGTAAATTCTCTTCCATTCCACTCACTTAAACCATAATGCCTATCGCGTGTTACTCCCGAATAATCATCAACGATGGCTGTTCTATGCCCCACCAACCTGTTAAATAATGTTGATTTTCCAACATTTGGCCTTCCTACTATTGCTACTATATTTCCCATGCTTTTTATTTCTAATTACTTTTTCTTAAACTACTTCAAATCAATAATTCACACTTTAAACGTTAATCGTTTTTGTATCCAAATTGTTTGAGCATTCTATCATCATCCCTCCAGTTATCTTTTACTTTAACAAATGTTTGTAAGTATACCTGCTTTCCAAAAAATTGTTCCATATCCCTTCGAGCTGCTACACCCACATTTTTTAAAGCTATTCCACCTTTACCTATAAGAATAATTTTTTGAGAATCACGCATTACATAAATTTCAGCACTAATTCTCAATAAATTCTCTTCATCTTTAAATTCTACAACTTCAACCTGAACCGAGTATGGAATCTCTTCCTTGTAACGCATCATTATTTTTTCACGAATAATTTCAGCCGCAATAAAACGTTCTGATTTATCTGTTAGTTGATCTTCTGGATAAAAAGGAGGTGCTTCGGGTGCATGCTTTAGAATATTTTGGAGTAGCATGTCCAAATTGAATTTGTTGAGTGCTGAAATTGGTATAATGGCTTCGCAGTCTACTTGTTCTTTCCAAAAATTAACACGTTCTACAATTTGTTCTGTTTCTTTTAATTCATCTACTTTATTTACAACAATAATTAAAGGTGATTTGATTGCTTTTATACGTTGAATTAATTCTGCATCTTTTTCTGCTGAAGTAAAAGTATCTGTTAGATAAATAACCACATCAGCATCTTCTAAACTATCGTTTACAAATTGCATCATATTACCATGTAACTTGTATTTTGGTTCTATAATACCTGGCGTATCCGAAAAAACCAATTGGTATTCTGGTTTAGATAATATACCCATAATGCGATGCCTAGTGGTTTGTACTTTAGGCGAAATAATAGAAAGTTTCTCCCCTACTAAGGCATTCATCAGAGTTGATTTTCCAACATTGGGTTTACCTATAATACTTACAAAACCAGATTGATGCTTCATTTATTAAAATTAATCTGCAAAGAAACGATATTAATTTTATAAAATACTTGCAAAAGAATAAAAGCTATCTATATTTGCATCCCCAAAAACAACTACTTTATTGTTATTTGTTTTCGATTCATCGAAGTTTATTAAACTCAAGATACATCGCGGAGTGGAGCAGTGGTAGCTCGTTGGGCTCATAACCCAAAGGTCACAGGTTCGAGTCCTGTCTCCGCAACTAATAAAAGCCCAATTGAAAGATTGGGCTTTTTTATTTTAAGTCGTTGGGATCATATCCGTCAGTTGACGGACACAGGTTCGAGTCCTGTCTCCGCAACTAATAAAAGCCCAATTGAAAGATTGGGCTTTTTTATTTTAAGTCGTTGGGATCATATCCGTCAGTTGACGGACACAGGTTCGAGTCCTGTCTCCGCAACTAATAAATGCCCAATTGAAAGATTGGGCTTTTTTATTTTAACTTATGAGTATTCATTCGGCTATTCATGTTTTGAGTGAAGTCAAAATATCAATATCAAATCCCGTTTATTTGTTCATTACCAAACATTTATCAGTTCACTAAAAGTAATTATCTAAATTTGATACAATTACTATAGATTCGCACAGCAAATAATAGAATCAATTATTTGCCATGATAAACGATAAAAACAAATTTTTTGGAGAGGGCCTCACTTTTGATGATGTTCTTCTTCTTCCAGCGTTTTCAGAAGTCCTTCCGCGAGAAGTTGATACTTCATCACAACTAACCAAAAATATCCGAATCAACATTCCAATGCTTTCTGCAGCTATGGATACTGTAACAGAATCTCGTTTGGCAATAGCTATGGCGCAGCAAGGTGGAATAGGAATGTTACACAAAAACATGACTATTGAACGTCAAGCTGAAGAAGTTAGAAGGGTAAAACGCAGCGAAAGCGGAATGATTTTGGACCCCCTTACATTACTTGTAAATGCCACGCTTAAAGAAGCTCTTAAATTAATGAGCGACAATAAAATTGGAGGTATTCCAATTGTAGATGAAAACTTTAAACTTGTAGGTATTTTAACTAACCGTGATTTAAGATTTGAAAAAATAATGACCCGCAAAGTAAGCGAGGTTATGACCAAAGAAAATTTAATTACTGCTCCCGAAGGAACTGATTTAAAAAAGGCAGAACTGATATTACAAAAATATAAAATTGAAAAACTGCCGGTAGTAAACAAAAAAGGAATCCTCATTGGATTAATTACCTATAAAGATATTCTTAAGTTACGTGACAATCCAAATGCAGCAAAAGATAAACATGGTCGCTTATTAGTAGGCGCTGCTGTTGGGGTTACTCCAGAAACTGAAGATAGGATAAGAGCATTGGTTAAAGCAGGAGTTGATGTTGTAACAATTGATACAGCTCATGGTCATTCTGCATTTGTATTAAAAGAGATAAAACGATTACGTAAAATATTTACCGAGCTTGATATTATAGCTGGAAATATAGCAACAGGTGATGGTGCAAAAGCATTAGCTGCAGCAGGTGTTGATGGTGTTAAAGTAGGTGTGGGACCAGGTTCCATATGCACTACACGCATTATTGCAGGTATTGGAGTACCTCAACTAACTGCTATTTATGAAGTGGCAAAAGCATTAAAAGGTACAAGTATACCCATCATTGCCGATGGAGGCATTAGGTATAGTGGTGATATGGTTAAAGCATTAGCAGCAGGTGCAAGCACTGTTATGAGTGGTGGAATTTTTGCAGGAACTGAAGAATCTCCTGGAGAAACAATTTTATATGAAGGACGGAAGTATAAATCATACCGTGGTATGGGCTCTATTGAGGCAATGAAAGAAGGATCTAAAGATCGTTACTTTCAAGATGCTGAAGAAGAAATTGCTAAACTCGTTCCTGAAGGCATTGTAGGTATTGTGCCCTTAAAAGGCTCACTAAAAGAAGTTGTTTACCAGTTTATTGGTGGCTTAAGAGCTGGAATGGGTTATGTAGGAGCTAAAGATATGAAAGCATTACACAAGGCTAAGTTTATAAAAATTACATCTGCTGGATCTAAAGAAAGCCATGCACACGATGTGACTATTACCAAAGAAGCACCAAATTATAGCAAACGATAACATACAATTTATTACAAGCGTACCACAAAATTGTGGGACACTTTTTTGTATTAACGAATTCTATAAATTGCCATCGTATTGGAAGTAAGAAATAATTATAAAGCTTTACTTAGCAGATTCAATAATAATTTGTGCCATTTTCATGTTGCTGTACCACAAAAAATAGCCAATCCATTTGTAACTGGAAATAACAGAAGAATTATTTGTGCCATAAATAAAACGGATATCTTTCAGTCAGTATTAATGCCTCTGGGAGTTAGCAATTATTTTATAAACATAAATAAAAAGTTTCGTGATAAGCTTGAGCTAAATAGCGCTGATGAAATAGAAGTACACCTGCAAAAAGATGAAAGTGAATTCGGCTTACCTATTCGCGAAGAGTTTAAAGAGCTCTTGTTTCAATATAAAGTAGGTAATTATCTTTTTCACCAACTTACTGCTGGCAAACAACCAACAGTATTGTACAGTATTGGTAAACCCAAATCCACTGATTTGCGAATTCGGAATGGAATTGTAATACTTGAGTACCTTAAAAATAATAAAAGTAGTATAGATTATAAGCAGCTCAACTTTGATATGAAAAATTCACATTAACAACCTTGGTTATTATAGCAAAAAATATGTATGCCATAGTTGATATAGAGACCACAGGTGGGCAAGCCGCAACAAACGGCATAACTGAAATTGCCATTTATGTGCACGATGGGCAATGTATTGTAAAAGAGTTCTCAACACTCATTAATCCATTGGTTACAATACCCCCATTTTTGGAAAGCTATACAGGAATAACCAACGAAATGGTAAGCCGAGCACCTAAATTTGAAGATGTTGCTGAACAAATATTCAATTTATTGAAAGACTCTGTTTTTGTTGCACACAATGTCAATTTTGACTACTCCTTTATTCATTACCAATTACTGCAATGTGGCTATACACTACCTGCAAAAAAATTGTGTACGGTCCGTTTGAGTCGAAAAATTTTTCCAGGTTACAAATCATATAGTTTGGGCAACATTTGCACAAGCCTTAATATACCCATAAGTGATAGACATAGAGCCAGTGGTGATGCGCTAGCAACGGTAAAACTATTTGAAAAAATATTAGCTACCGATGATGGTTCTGTGATAAACGGATTTTTAAAACCTGTAACAAAAAAATATACATTACCGCCCAATTTACCTCAAGAGCAACTTGAAAAGCTCACACAACAAATAGGTGTTTATTACTTTTATAATAACGAGAAACAAGTAGTGTTTATTGGTAAAGCCAAAAACATAAAAAAACAGGTAACCTCTCACTTTACAGGAAATAAAACAAATAAACAAAAACAGGAATTACTAAACAGTGTTTGTCAAATTTCTACTATCGAATGTAGTACAGAATTAATAGCCTCTATTTTAGAATTTATAGAATTAAAAAAATACAAACCAATAGGCAATCGAGTTTCTAAAAAAGCAGAATTTGCTTTTGGAATATATGATTACCAAGACAGAAATGACTATGTAAGGTTGGCTATTGATAAAGTGCGTAAAAACATCGTTCCACTACAAACATATAAAACACAAATTGATGCAGAAACTGCACTCCAAGAAATTATTACTGCCTATACATTATGTCCAAGATTATGTGTAACTAACACGCTTAATTTACAAAACATAAGTTTTAAATCATTATGCTGCAACGGCCCTTGCGAACAAAAAGAAAATGCAATCGATTATAATAAACGCATAACAAAAGCTATTTCCTCTATTACACAATACGAAAGTTATGCAATTATAGATAAAGGACGATATGCCGATGAGATAAGCTGTATCTTAATCGAAAATGGAAAATTTTATGGTATGGGGTATGTGCCAATTGACCAGCAAATAGCAGATATTAGTTTAGTTAAATCAATGATTACAGCTTATAAGGAGAGCTTTTATATCAAAGAATTGTTACAATTTGAATACCACACATACTCAGCAAAAATTGTGAAATTTGAGAATATTGGAACATAAAAAAAACCTTTGGAAAAGGCCTTTTTTTTTATTTTTTTTAAATTACATATTATTCATCGATAGATATTTTAAAAACTCATCTCTTGTAGAAGCGTTTAAAAACTTACCAGAATACTCAGATGTAATGGTATTGCTCGTTACGTCTTTTACACCACGTGATGCAACACACAAATGATCTGCTTCAATTACTACTGCAACATCTTCTGTATGCAATACTTCTTTCAGCATATTCACTATCTGAATTGTCATTCGTTCTTGCACTTGTGGACGTTGTGCAAAATAAGTTACAATCCGATTTAATTTGGATAAACCAACGACTCTTCCATTGGGAATATAAGCTATATGAGCTTTACCAATAATAGGCACAAAATGATGTTCGCATGTGCTGTGGAAACTAATTTGCTTTTCTACCAACATATTTTTGTATTGGTATTTATTTTCAAATAATTTTGCCTCAGGTGCATTTTGAGGATTCAAGCCTGAAAAAATTTCTTGAACATACATTTTAGCAACTCTGTGAGGAGTTCCTTTTAAGCTATCATCCGTCATATCCAAACCTAATATGAGCATAATTTCTTTAAAATGCTTTTCAATCAGTTCTATTTTAATATCGTCATCCAATTCAAACGCATCGTCTCTTAGAGGGGTTTCTAATGAATAAGATTCATGACCTTCGCCCATTTCTTCGTGTAATTTATTATTTTCCGCTGTACTCAACAAAGTTTCTTTCTGTTTCATATAATTTAATATTCAATTTTAACTGATTATCTAATCTTTTATTAATCAATTTCCAAATCACAATGGCTATGTTTTCTGCTGTTGGATTTAGGTTTATAAATTCTTCTGTATCTAAGTTTAAATTTTTGTGATCGAAACGATCTTCAATCTCCTCTTTAATAATATCTTTTAATATTTTGGTGTCTATCAAATATCCAGTTTCTTGGTCTAACTCACCTATCACAGTTACAATTAAATCATAATTATGTCCATGATAATTAGGATTATTACAAGATCCAAATACAACTCTATTTTTTTCATCACTCCAACTTGCTACATGTAAACGATGAGCTGCATTAAAATGACTTTTACGCGATACTGAAATTTCCATTCTTATTAATTATCATCCAAAAAATCAAATGTAATGATTGTAATTACAACAAATACCCATCAAATTTCATGTATTTTTTGATAATATTAACTTGTTTATGTTTAAATTGTTTTAATTAAACACAAATAAGAACTTATAAGGTGATTTGAAATAGGAAATTTAACTTCATTTTTTTAAATATATACTATTTTTTAAAGTTAAATTTGTCTTTTTAAAATTGATTTTCATATATTTATACTTTTTTTCAATCAATTAACAGACATTTAAAATATAATTTGGAAAACATATAAAAGAAAACATACATTTGTTTAAGTTATTTCAATTTATATTAAACAATATATCAGTATGACAAGTATAGAATTCAAAAAAGTAGTGCAAAAAGAGTCGCAAACTATGAGAAGTTATGCATATCAACTTACACGAAATGTAGAAGACACGAATGATCTCATGCAGGACACTATGCTAAAAGCTATAATGTATCAAGATAAATTTACAGAAGGAACGAACTTAAAAGGGTGGCTTTATACCATAATGAAGAACACATTTATCAATAATTACCGTAGAATGATAAAACGGAATACTTTTATAGATCAAACTGATAATGATTACTATTTAGATTCAATATCACCTACAGAGCGTAACCAAGGAGAACAAAATTTTATACTAAAAGATATCGAAGGTGCGATAGAAAAGCTTCCTCAAAGCTTAAAAAAACCCTTTACAATGAACCATAGTGGATTTAAATATCATGAAATTGCTGAAATTTTACACATTCCAATTGGAACAGTAAAGACTAGAATTTTTGTAGCTAAAAGACAATTACGTGAAGCTTTAAATAATTATGGATATGCTTATGGTCTAAACAATGCTCTAAATAATTAAAAATAATTGATTAAAACCCTAAAAGCTAAACAGTTTGTTTAGCTTTTTTTATGAAGTATGGTTTGAATACTGTTACTTTGATTTAAATAAACATATAAAATGAAAATTTTCTTAAACATTATTGTTGTTTTAATTATTGGAATTAAAACCACAACTGCCCAGTTCGGTTTTGTAAAAAAGGCTGAAATAGAAAAGTTTAAAGATACTCGACTTGTTGTAGTACTTTTTGCAGATAGTGCTTATAACGCTTCAATAAAAAAAGCAGTAGAAACCTATTGGACTTTTAACAGTGGATTTGTATTTGTATATGATACAGCTATAAAGTCATACAACAAGCCAGAATTCAGTTTTTTAACATTTGCTAAAAGTAAAAAATCAAATAAAACTAAAGTTAAATTGGGTTCTTCAGAAGATGATTTTAATGGATTACTCATTACAAAAAAATTTAAAAAACGTTCTAAAATAGACGAAATAATTGCTAATGCTTATTGTAGTAATATTATTGATACAAATGATTGGTATCCTGAGTTAATACGAGGCGTACAAATACTCAACAATTTTTTCAATTATGCAGTTGTAGCAAAAGGAGATAAAGAAATTTCAGCTCCATACATGATGAACAATTACCCTAGTGATATTTCACTATTAGGAAATAAAAAGCTTTTAGTGGAAGAAAGAATGTTAATAATGAAAGGTAAAGAAGATGCTAGCTTTATATATGGTAATGAAGTTGAAGAGGTAGAAAGAGAAGAAATATATAAAGCTATTTTATCTCAAAATTCAGATATAGCTTATGTTTATTCTGTTTTTAATGAAAAATTTTGTGATAAAATATACATATCGGCTGCCAATAGTGATGTAATGCACTTTAGTTCGTCAAGTATAGAAAAATGTAAATGTGAAGCTAAAGATTTAAAATCTTTACGATTACGCATTGAAAAAACAACTAAATCAAAATAACATTATCGTTTGATTAAAAAACGAGAAATGAACGATTGATTAACACCATTTAGCTTTAAAAAGTATATTCCTTCTGTTAATACTGAAGTTTGAATAGTATGATTAGCGTAAAAATGATTTACTTTACCTTTAAGCAAAACTTTGCCCAGAATATTTACAATTTGATATTCCATATCTTCTCTTAATTGATACGTTTCAAAACTCAATTCATGTTGAGCTGGATTTGGGAAAACAGTTATTTTTTGAATATGTAACTCGTTTGTTACAGAATTCCAAACTGAATCAGAAACAGTTGGAATTGAAGCATAAAAATTAAGTCCTCCTCCAAGATTACCAATTAAAATGTCCATTTTGTCATCGTTATCTAATTTTGCTGCAAAAGGTACTGAGCGATAACCAAACCGAAGTGCTTTAGCATCTGACTGTTCTGAAAAAGCAAAAAGAGTATCTGTTTTAGTAAATACAGACCCTTGTATATCTGTAATGTTAGAATATAACCAAACCTGTCCACTATTTGTACCAACTAATAATTCAATTGTACTCGGATTATTATCTAAATCTGTTGCAAAAGGAACTGCATAACCAAATTGCTCAATTTGTTCATACCCTCCTCCTATTCTATATTTAATACGGGTAACAATTCCACCAAAAGTATCAATTGTTGGATTATTTGAAAATAATGGAATATTTAATGTGCCTATATTTTTATAATATTTAATAATTCCTCCTTTATTGCCGACAAGTAAATCAAGTTTTCCATCTTTATTTAAATCAAAAAGCTGAGGAGCAGAATTATTTCCTACATCTATGCCTCCAAGCGACCTGGTTTGCAATTGAAAACTAATATTACTTCCAATACCATTATTAATAAAATATTGAATTTCACCATTTGAATTTCCAATAACCATATCTTGTTTTCCATCTCCTGTTAAATCACCAAAAGTAGGGTGCATCTCTAAAATAGGGGTATCATTGGTGAGTTGGAACAAATTACTATCTTCTAATAAATATACTGGGCTGGTATTAGAACCTACATTTTTATAATATACTAATTGGTCTTTAATATTTTTACTGGTTTCATAATTCCCACTAGTAGCTACGATTAGATCTTTTTTTGTATCGTTATTTATATCAATTATGATAGGTACTGTTCTTGATCCCAAATCAATAGTTTGGTCAAACATAAAAAAATTATTTCCTGAATAGCTAAAAACAGGTTTATCGTTTGTTCCATTATTATCATAAACCCAAACATTATTTGTGTTTTTTACGCCAATAGTATTATTGGTTGTAACAAGCAATTCATTTTCATTGTCAAAATCAATATTTACATAAAATGCAGCTGGGAAATTAATAAAGTTAAACCTAGTTGTGTTAGGAGGAAAAATACTGTCTTGACTAACGATACTGTCATACCCTAAAGGATTAATACCTCTTCCATTTTTCAACCAAATTAAATTATTAAATGATACATCACCATATACATAGTCTTTAATACCATCTCCATCAATATCTAACATCAAACTTGTACTTCCTGAGTGTTTCAATTGCTTTTTACCATAAAAACGATAATCACAATTTGCTAAATCTGCTCTTCCATAATGAATATTAAATTTATTATAACCAGCACCTCCGTCATATTGAATTCCTCCCCAACACATATCTCTAAAAATAAAACGAGTACTATCTTTTGGATAAGAATAATTAAACTCATTAATTTTATAGTTTTCAATATACTGAGGACTTGTTTCGGTTGAAGAAAATTTTATGATATCAATATCTCCATCATTATCAACATCATCGAGAGCCGGTATATCTGATTGGCTAACTCCAATAGCTCTGGGGGATATATCATATTCAGGAGGTAAAGGTGGTGAAAAACCTAATGCGCTTCTACCTGTATCCAATGTCATATTTTCTAACTGAATAAAAGACTTAAGTTCAGATGTTGTATTATTTTTTAATATTCTTATAGCTCCACCAAAAATTAACTGAGTTGTATCTTTTAAATCTTCAATTCTATTAGAAATTTCAGTAAAAATATCTTCATTTCCATCATTATTAAAATCTCTCAATATGGCCCAACCCATCATAAAGGGAAATTTCGATTCATATTTAGGTGCATGAATCATACCTGAAGGTAAATTTATAAAACACAATACTCTGCTTGTAACTCGATCGAAAACAAAGACATCTTTTCGTCCATCACCATTTAAATCGATATTAGAAAACTGCGGAGCATTAACACCTCCTGTAAAAGGAAACTTTAACGTATCCGTATTATTTAAAAATTTAGGCGAATTTGAATAATAAAATTTATACGTTTGAGCAAATGTTGAAATGCTCAATAAAATGAATAGTAAGACCAACAACCTTTTCATAGGTTAATATATAATTTTTACAAGTAAAAGTAAACTAAAAAAATATCAAATTGCACTTAATAATTTCTTAAAATGACAATTGAAGACTTATACCAATTATATGTAAAACATCCAATGGTTTCAACGGATACAAGAAAAATTGAGCACAACTCAATATTTTTTGCATTAAAAGGCCCAAATTTTAATGCGAATAGTTTTGCAGAAGAATCATTAATGAAAGGAGCTGCATTTGCAGTAATAGATGAAGAAAAATATAAGAAAAACGACAAGTATATTTTGGTTGATGATGTTTTAATTGCTTTGCAAAAATTAGCTCAATACCATAGAGAAAAACTAGCAATTCCAATTATTGCTATAGTTGGTTCGAATGGGAAAACTACAACAAAAGAACTACTTAGTTGTGTTTTAAAACAGCAATACAATGTGCATTCAACACCAGGAAATTTTAATAATCACATTGGTTTACCGCTAACATTGTTGCAACTCACACAACAACATGAAATTGCCATAATAGAAATGGGAGCTAATCATATTGGCGAAAATGCTGAACTTTGCAATATAGCTTGCCCTACAGAAGGAATAATAACGAACAATGGGAAAGATCACCTTGAAGGATTTGGTAGCATTGAAGGAGTAGCTCAATCCAATAGCGAACTCTATTATTATTTACTTAAAAACAACGGAACTGCTTTTGTAAACGCAAATGATGAATGGCTAATGAGAATGGCTAATAGACTAAATAAAAAAATTACATATGCTGCTAATGCAGAAAATAAAAATGCAGTTGCAATGTGCATCGGTCAAGCAGAAAAACTTAGACCTGAAATAACATTTACATACAATTATTTAGATATAGAAAGCAAAAAAATGATTACAAGTAACCTGAGTGGAGACTATAATTTTGATAATATAATGGCAGCCGTTTGTATTGGTAAACACTTTTTAATATCAGATGATAACATTCAAAAAGGGATTGAGGAATACCAACCAACCAACAACCGATCACAAGTAATTAAAAAAGCAAAAAACACCCTTTATCTCGATGCGTATAATGCAAATCCAAGTAGCTTAGAAGCTTCATTAAAAAACTTTGCAGCAATGCCATTTTCTAATAAAATAGCTATTATAGGTGATATGTTTGAAATGGGTATTTATGCAGAACAAGAACATGCTAACATGATTGAATTTTGCTTAAAATTAAATATAGATGAAGTATGGCTTGTAGGAGAAGAATTTAGCAAGCACAAACAAGGAGCAATGAAACAATTTTTAACTACCGTAGAAGTCAGAGATTATCTGGCTAATCATGCACTTGAAAACAGAAACATATTTATAAAAGGATCAAGAGGAATGAAGTTAGAAACGCTTATTGATATTATAGCTTAATCATTAAAACAACAGCATATGCATTTACTCCATTTTCACTTCCTACATAACCTAATTTTTCGTTGGTAGTTGCTTTAACCGAAACTGCGTCAATGTTTACATCACAAATAGAAGCTATGCTGTTTCTCATTTCATCAACATATGGCATTATCTTCGGACTTTCTAGACACAAAGTTGCATCAATATTTCCAACCTTATAGCCTTTTTGTGCAACCAATTCTACAACGTGTTTTAATAATTTTTTACTGTCAATACCCTTATAAGCATCATCAGTATCTGGAAAATGATTACCAATATCTCCAAGTGCTATTGCTCCTAAGATAGAATCACAAATAGCATGTAGCAAAACATCAGCATCAGAATGCCCAACAGCTCCTTTATGATGAGGTATTTTTACGCCACCCAACCACAAATCATACCCTTCACTCAATTGATGTACATCAAATCCAAATCCTATTCTCATTTATAATATGTTTTAAAATTAATTTGCAGGAGCTTCAAAAATATCATTGTTTCCGTTGCTACCTTCTTTTTGTTTTTTGAATGCATCAAAATCAAAAGTTAACGTAAATCGTAATGTATTATCTAAAGGATTACGCTGTTGAAATGAAATTAAATAAGCAACATCTAAGCCGAAAACATTATACCTTAATCCAGCACCCATCGTCATGTATTTACGATTTCCTTTAGTTGGATGTTCATAGTAGTATCCCATTCTCAATGCAAATTGTTTATCATACCAATACTCTAATCCAGTGGCTATATTAATTTCATGTAATTCTTCTTTAAACCCTCCAGGAGCATCGTAAAATGATTGTATCATTCCTTGAACCAAAGGTACGTTGTTTGGCTTTCCACTTTCAATTTTAGGTGTCCCATCTGAATTGAATTCTAATTTACCATTGTTATCGTAGGCATAAACTGGAGGAGTGGGAACTAAAAGTTTATTAAAATCAACAGTAAGTGCGAGTGTATTATACTTATCAATTTCAATTTCTCCATAAGAACCTAATCTTAGATTAACTGGAATAAAATTAGCTTGTTGAGCATTAGTATATGTTATTTTACTTCCAATATTTGTAATAGCACCTCCAAAAGCGTAGTTAATTTTGTATCCTTTATACTTGGTTTTATTTCTGTAATAAGCCGTAATATCACCAGCAAAAGATATACCTGGTGTAATTGGGGTTTGAGAAAGATTAGCTCCACCTGCTAAGTTTGAATATATGTATCTAAATGCTACCCCAACTGAAAACTCGTCAGATAATTTCTGTGTATAAGCCATATCAATAGCCAACTCATTAGGATTATAATTCCCTAAACTATTACCCGTAAAATCTGTGAACTGTATTTCACCTAACGAAAAATATCTTAAAGACCCAGCAAGTGTAGCTCGTTCATTTAACTTACCGTATATCGAAAGATAAGAAAGCGAAACATCTGGGACTAGTTGTCTTAACCAAGGAGTATATGATATGGAGGCGCCTCCTTCTTTTTCCATGAAAGCAAGCTTTGCTGCGTTCCAATGAATTGCATTCATATCATTGGGTGTTGCAACACCAACATCTCCCATACCACCAGCTCTAGCATCAGGTGTAATCATTAAAAACGGAACTGCTGTAGTTATAGTATTTTGTCGACCATCAAGTTGGCTCGAATTTATTTGTGCTTCCAGTTTTACCCCAAGAAAGAATAAAATGGCAATTGTTATATATATTTTAACAGTTTTCATTTTTAAATAATATGTAATCAAGCTAAGTTGGCAAAAATAAACCGAATACTGATAATAGAAAATTAATTCAAAATAACCATTTTTTGATACTCTTCGGCACTTTTGCCTGAATTAGATTTAACTTTAACTTTATAGATATAAACACCTTTGCCAATATTATCTCCAAAGTCATCACGTCCATCCCAGTTTATTTCGTCAAAATGATTACCACTTGTTATCGTTTCTGTTTGCAACGTTTTAATTAATTTTCCACTGACAGTAAATACTTGTACTTGCACCATTATAGGTTCACCAGCTTTATTATGATCAAAGTGAAAGGTTGTATTTGTAGTAAATGGATTGGGATAATTTAATACATGTTGTAATGCCATTGATTCAGAATTAGCAACTATAAACTCTAACATAGCATCTGATGAATTGTTGTAAATATCAAATGCGGCTGTTTTTAACATGTTCTTACCTTGTGATAATCCTTTGAGTTGAAAACGAACTTCACCTTCTTGATAACTATCTATTCTTGCTTGATAATAGTCGTTTAGCGATATGTTTTTGGTGTTATCATTATTTATAATCATCGAAATATCTCTACCAACTCCTCTTCCTGTTATGTTAATACCATTTTCATCACGTATTTTCATAATTAAAATAGGGTTTTCGTTTGTTATTCCCCCAAAAACGAATTTTTCATCATTTAAGTAAAGCTTAATATCAGGTCCTATATTATCTCCTGGTATACTATCTGCAGTTTTTCCTATAATTATATTCTTATAATTTCCAATAGCATCTACTAAACCATTATCAGCCGTATAGCTAATTTTTCCATATCCTATTTCATATGAAATATCTTTAGGAACAATAAAAGAAAAAGTAAACAATCCATTTTTTACAGAAGCTTTTCCTCTATAAATCACATTGTTTTGCATGATAAAATTTGCTTGTTGACTTGTTGGATTATTTGCAATCGTTCGATACGTTGAAGCTTTATCATAAACAGTGGGATATATTACTCCATTATAGTTATTAAGAATACTATTAGTGTTGTCAACTACTGTCCCTTCTACCGTTATTTTGCTAAAAGCCTTTAATGTATCGGGTATTATAGAAATAGGTTCCTTATTTATTTTGGTTGTTTTTAAGCTATGAGTTGGATAAGCAAGATAAACAGCTGGATCACCTAATAAAGTAAAGTTGCGTGTGTTTTTGTCGAATCCTGGATTAACGGCATTTTTGGTGAGCTGCATCACCTCTCCTAATGTTTTACGATTGAATGCAGAAGCTGAATCCAATCCAATATAATCATAAAATTTCTGATTCAAATCAGAATTAGCTGAAGTAAAAACTAGCCTTACTGTAGTAAAAAGAGCAATTCCTCCTCCATTAGGATTGAGCAAAACCATTTCACCTGCAGAAGTTCGTGCAGGATCATCAAAACGGCTAAACTCGCACGTAGCTGTTAAAAATACAGGAAGTTTGCCTCCATTGGTCCATCCTAAAATATCATCCGTATTTAATATTCGCTCACTTGCCCAACCTACTTCTCCTCCATGACCTGCATAATTAATTATCATGGCACCTTGTTCAACAGCTTTTATTATTTCAGTTTGAGCTAAAGTATTTCGAGCTCCACCTGAAGTATTCTCTTCA
The DNA here is from genome assembly GCA_044353855.1 of Bacteroidia bacterium. GTDB lineage: Bacteria > Bacteroidota > Bacteroidia > UKL13-3 > UKL13-3 > UKL13-3. The sequence continues at coordinate 856,860 of JBILBF010000001.1, read as the reverse complement.
TTGTAAGCATCAATATATATTTTTTTAATATTGTAATCTGGGAATTTGTTGACTGCTTTTGTTGCCACTACTTCTGCGTCACTTATATGCAAATTATAATCTTCGTCATCTGCTACAAATACTAATTTAGTTTTCCAATCTCCAAATTCGGGATTGGTTACATAACGCATAATTTTGTTTACCATATTTTGCGCTTGTACATTGTTTTGAGCAGGAAGCCTACCAATTGAAATATCCAAATACTCTTTAGTATCAGCATTTGAATCCCATTTACCTTCATTATCGTCCAACATACCAAAATAGTCATCCGAATTATAACTACCTATAGGATCAAAAGATTCTAAACTTTCATAAGTGGGAACATAATTTGTATTATTCGTTATTCTATTTTTATAATCATAGGAAGCCCTCCCAAAAAGAGTTACATATTTTGGTAAATCATCAGGGTTTGCTGCTCGTTTGTAAAACATGCGCAAGCAATCCCTTATAGCAGTTACATCTTGAGCTCCTGAAGAAAATTCGTTGTAAATTTGATCCGTTGTTAAAACATGAACCCTTAGATTAGATTTAGTTTGGTGAAGTTGACCTAATATTTGTGCTTCTGTCAAAAATTGTGGATGCGTAATAATAATCAAATCTGCTGAAGGTAATCCATGAATATTCTGGTTTGACAACTTCACTCCCGATAAAGGAACGTATAAATCTTGAGGACTAAATGCAACAAACTCTCTTAGCGTATCTGTTGATACAACATAAGAATAGATATTATTATTAACTGAAATTTGAGGCGCTTTAATTTCTGTTGATAGGGTAACATCCCAAATTTTTACATTGCTGTTGCTGTTAACATTAAATTGAGCAATTTTGCCTGCTCCAATACTTTTTGCATCTCTAAATATTAATTGCCCGGTTGTTTTACTTAAAAAGTTTCTGGTTTGTAATTCAAAATAGTCAAGCCATGCTAAAGACCCTAAATTAGGTGAGCTATAGGCATAACCAATATTTATATTTCCATCCGTTACAGGCGTTGATAACGTTTTGACACCATCACTTGAAGCAAATGGCGATTCATAATTAGCGATTACAGCTGAAACAGTATGAGTTAAAACAGTATTTGAATTGACAGAAACTGAAAAAGTACTAGGAGAAAAACTTCTGGCTGCAACCAAAGACCTGATATATAATGGAGAAGAAATATTTACTGAACCCATATTTACATTAAACCTATATGAATTGACTCTGCCAAATTCCTCACCCAACCAGGTTCTTCCAGATCGAATTAAATTATTTAAGTCTTTTTCGTAAACATACAATTGGTCGAATTCATTTACAAAAACAGTTGGCGTACCAGCAGAAGGTGAAGAAATAATACGCTTTCCATTTACGCCACCATAAGTTAAAAAGTAATACGTTACATCAGAATATATATTATTAATATGCTTAAAATGCGATGATAATGAATCGTATATCCATAAATCTTTTTGCCCTTTTCCATAAAATAGAATTTGGTCAGAATCATTTAAAACACCATCAGATTCACCCGTAACTTGAATTAAATTTTCAGGAATATCATCAAACCTGGAGGCCGAGTTTAATTGAGGCAATAATCCAGAACCAGAACCATATAACTTTATTGTACGAGGGTCAATATTCTCAACTTTAATGCCTAAACTTTTTAAATATGCTTTTGTTAATACGTAAACACCTGATTTATTTACGCCAATTTTTATCCATTCACCCGAAGCTAAAACAGAATTAGACACAAATGCTTTTTTATTTAGACTGCTATTTTTTATTTTATTTTCATAAACAACAACTAAATCTGCACTAACAAGTTTTTCAAATTTTTGATCATTATTAATTCGAATTGGAATAAAACTAAAAGTAGCCCATGGCATTTTTTTAATGTATACAATGTTTGATGTAATATCTATTGTTTGTTTTAACAACTCTTTATCTTGAACTGGATCTCCTATTTGTTCATATCGCTCGTTTGTTAAATATACCCTAACAACAGTATTGCCTTGGATCGCTACTTTGTCGAAAAATATCGGTAATCCTTTATGTTGTTGAAAATCAAAACCTGCATCGTCAAATGTAATGAAAGAGGGGTATTTAACGTTTTGTAGCGTAAAGTTGTTTAGGGTTTTCCAATTTAAATGAATTGACACCGTTTTATCTGCTGCATTTACAACAAAATAGAACAGAAGCGAAAACCAAAGCAGATAGTATTTTGTAGGTTTTAATATAAGTTTAATAAATTGTTGTTGCATATAAAAATATAAATTGCTTATTATTGGACCTTTGTATAGTATGTAAATACAACGTAATTAAACGTGAATCAAGGCAAATAAATTGTATGTTCTACACAATTAATTAGTTTGAACATACCTTTATAAAAAACCTATTTAATAAATTGTTTAATACCAAGGGTGCTGCAAGTTAAACTGTATCACTTAATCATCAAAATGAATAAAAATATTGCTGCAAGCGTCAGCATCTATATATATGTTTTGGCTTTAGCGCTTTTTGCGATTGAAGTGCGGGCACAAGACCCTCACTTTTCTCAATTTTATGCAAATCCAATATACACTAATCCAGCATTTGCAGGAGGATCTTATGTAGGTCGTATTGGCCTGAATTACAGAAGTCAATGGCCTAGTATCTCAGGTACATTCCGTACATTTTCTGCTTCTTACGATGAACATTTTAACAAACTAAATGGTGGAATTGGATTACTTGCCACAAATGATGAAGCAGGAGTAGGTACTTTACGGTCAACATCTGCGAGTTTTATTTATTCCTATCAAATAATACTCAGCAAGTATGTAACGATGAGAGCGGGAATTCAAGTTGGATTTACTCAAAAAACAATTGACTTTAGCAAATTGCAATTTTTTGACCAAATTATTCGAACGCAAGGTTTTGTGCGTGCAACTTCAGAAAAACCAATTGAAGGGCCAAAAATATACCCAAACATTAATGTAGGAACAGTAATCTATTCAAATAAATTTTATGCAGGTTTTGCTATTCACAATTTAAATGAACCTGAACAAGGATTTTATGGAACTGCTGCTAGTAAGATACCTATGCGATACACTGCACATGGTGGTTTAATAATCCCTATTCGTAAAAACAGAGACCCCAAAAAAGAATCCAACTTTTACCCAAATGTTTTATACATGCAACAATTAGGAACACATCAAATTAATTTGGGGATGTATGTAAGTCAGGGACCGGTAGTTTTTGGAACTTATTTTAGGCAATCTGTTAACACATCTGATGCATTTATATTGTTGTTAGGTATACGTACACAAAAAGTTAAAATTGGATTTTCATACGATGTAGTTACATCAAAAGTATACTCAGGCGCAGCCCAATCCTATGAAGTTTCATTAGGATTCGAATTAAAAAAGCGAACGCCTAAATCTAAAGTGCGAAATATTCGTTGTCCAGAATTCTAAAAAGTTGATTATATTCGTATTAGGCTACTTACTATGAAAAAAAAACTTTTAAAAATAGTAATATGTTTGTTATTTCCCTTTTTGGCAATAGCACAAGACCCACTTTTTTCTCAATTTTACGCTAATCCAATATACACAAACCCTGCTTTTGCGGGCTCATCCAATAATTTGCGTTTCACATTTATTGCTCGTGACCAGTACTCCGCATTGAGAAATAATTACAGAACAGGTGCCGCATCATTTGACGCTCAACTAAATGCAATAAGTGGAGGAATTGGAGCAATGGCTACCATGGATGTATCTGGAGATGGGTTTTTAACAACAACAACTTTTAGTGGAATATATGCTTACAGTGTAGCTTTGAGCAGAAAGATAACTATGAGGGCGGCAGTACAAGCCACTTATTATCAGAGATATTATGACTTTTCTAAATTTAAATTTGGTGACCAAATAGATGATCAACTAGGATTTGTTTTTCCAACAGCTGAAAACAAAGGTTCCGAAAGAATAAATTTACCTAATTTTGGGACGGGTTTGTTGCTTTATAGCAATAAGTTTTATGGAGGATTTGCCATACACAACCTAACGGAGCCAAATCAATCTTTTTACAACACTGAAAGTAGTAACGAAGAATTTAAATTACCCCGCAGGTACACCATTCATGCAGGTGCTAATATATTTCTAACAAAATCTAAATATGAGGAACAAAATGTTACTATCTCACCTAATATATTATATTTACAACAACGAAATTTCAACCAGTTAAATTTAGGTTTCTATTTGAAAAAACAAGCATTAACAGCAGGATTGTGGTTTAGACAAACATCTAGAAACAGTGATGCATTGATTTTTTTAATTGGATTAAAATTCCCTAAATTTAAAGTAGGTTACAGCTACGATGTAACAGTATCTGGTGCTAGTACAGCCACACAAGGATCACATGAGTTGTCAATGGCATTTGAAATAAAACCAGTTAAAAAATCTAGCAAGAAAGTAACAAAAGCAATGCGTTGTCCTGAATTTTAGATAGAAATTTGGAATAATTTGATTTTTTTTTCGTTTATTTGAAAATTATAAATAGTTAAACCATATGAAGCAAGCTTCAAAATTGATTCTTTTAGCCGGATTTGTTCAGGCGTTAATTTTTTCAGCATGTAACAGTGCTGACAAAAAATCATCTGTAACTGGGTGGAAATACAATGATCCCAAATGGGGCGGATTTGAAAAAGCAAAGTTTGAAGGCCAAGAAACTGGTCCAGGGCTAATATTTATTGAAGGGGGGTCTGCAACAATTGGTCAATCTGAACAAGATTTGACTTATGACCGAAACAACTTAAAACGTAGGGTATCAATTTCTAGTTTTTATATGGATGAAACTGAAGTTTCGAACTTTCACTACACTGAATATTTGTATTGGCTAAGAAGAGTGTATGTTAGTAATCCTATTATTTACGAAAAATCACTTCCAGATACAATGGTTTGGAGAGACAAATTATCATACAACGAACCTTATGTGTTATATTATTTGCGCCATCCAGCATATAGAGATTACCCAGTTGTAGGAGTTAGTTGGTTACAAGCAAAAGCATATGCTGAATGGAGAACCGACCGCGTTAATGAAATGATAATGGCTCGCGAGGGATTTATCGATTTAGATGTTCAAACATCAGTTGATGATAACAATTTTAATACAGAAGCCTATTTATTAGGACTATATACTCCTACAGCAAAACTTCTATTAGAAGATTATGCTCCTAATGGAAACGATAGAAATATCAGAATGGAAGATGGTATTTTATTACCTGATTATCGGTTACCAACAGAAGCTGAATGGGAATATGCTGCATATGGCTACTATTCACCTGATTACAATGAAAATATAGATGTAAAAAGAATTTATCCTTGGGATGGTTTGACATTACGTAGAAGTGATACAGAAAAAACACGTGGAATGATGTATGCGAATTATATGCGTGGTAGAGGTGATGTTGCTGGTGTTGCCGGTAAATTAAATGATGGTGCATTCTACACTGCAGAAGTAAAACCAGAAGACATGCTTCCAAATGATTTTGGTTTATACCATATGGCTGGAAATGTAAGTGAATGGGTAATGGATATTTATCGTCCTTTGTCACTCGAAGATATGACAGATGTAAATCCTTTTCGTGGAAATGTATACAAAACCAAAGTTACAGATGCAGATGGAATTGTTTCAGAAAAAGATAGTTTAGGAAAAGTTCCTTATCGTGAAGTTACCGAAGAAGAAAATGCCAAACGTAGAAACTATAAAAAATCAAATAATATCGGTTACAAAGATGAACTGAACTATGCCGACCTTGATCAACAATATGAATATAGCGTATCATCATTAATTGACAACAGAGCAAGAGTATTCAAAGGTGGTTCTTGGAGAGATAGGGCTTATTGGTTACACCCTGGTACACGTAGATATTTAGATGAAGACTTATCTAGTGCTATGATTGGGTTTAGATGTGTTATGGATAGAGTTGGAGATCCTCGAAAAGAAAAATAGAAAAAATATTTAAAAAAACCTAGCATTTTTGTTAGGTTTTTTTTTAAATATTTTTTCTGTTAGTAATCTATCCAGCACGCATACTTAAATCTAAACTTTTTATTGAATGAGTTAATGCTCCCGAAGAAATAAAATCTACACCTGTTTCGGCATAACCTCTTAAAGAATCTAATGTAATACCTCCTGAAGCTTCTGTTTCAAATCTATTATTAATTAATGCAATAGCATCAATAAGCATAGGAATGGAGAAATTATCTAGCATAATTCTATCAATACCTCCAATAGCTAATACTTCTTTTACTTCATCTAAACTGCGCGTTTCAATTTCAATTTTAAGATTTAACTTTTTATCATTCAGGTATTTTTGAGTTCGGGTAATAGCACTTGTTATTCCACCTGAGAAATCATTGTGGTTATCTTTAATCAATATCATATCATACAAGCCAATTCGATGATTAAACCCACCACCATTTTTTACAGCCCATTTTTCCAAAAGCCGCATTCCAGGTGTAGTTTTTCGAGTATCCAATATTTGGGTGTGAAGTCCTTTAAGCAGCTGAACATATTTAGCAGTTTGTGATGAAACGCCACTTAAACGTTGCATAAAATTGAGTACAGTACGTTCTGCTGTAAGCATACTAATATCACTTCCGGCAATTTTCATAATGATGTCACCTGGATAAATTGATTCTCCATCATGAACCAAAATTTCTACTTGCAAATCAGCATCAACTTTTTTAAAAATATATTCACCCAATAAAACACCAGCTACCACACCAACTTCTTTTGCTACTATTATCGATTTACCTTTTGCATCTTTATCAATACATGCTAATGAAGTATGATCCCCACTTCCAATATCTTCAGCAAAAGCTAAATTAATAAGTTGTATAACTGATGGATTTTCTAATAATTCTTTCATACAAAACTATAATAGTAAGTTATTCCTTCTCGAAACGTAATTCGTGAATAAGCATTTCAGAGGCAGACTCCTTCATAAAAATATAAATTCTATAATTGCCTTGAGCACATTCATAATTAGCAATAACATATTTAGCTCCTTGAGCTGAAGATCCTTTATGCTGAATTGCAACATTTTTGGGAGGATTACTCGTAAAAAAATTCTTAATAATTATTTCAGCTTGAGGTTTACTATAAACTCCCTCAGCATTCAACACCGTTAATTCAACATTAGAATTGAAGTACATTGCAACCTTTTTTGAATTTGCTGATTTAATAGCAGCAACTACGTCATCGAATGTATCAGCAAAAGAAACAAAACTTAAAAATGAACATAAAAAAAGTAATCCTGTTTTCATATTAATGAGTGATAAAAAGCATTTTGACAATATCGAAAACCATGCCACGATGCAAATTACTAAAAAATGCCAGATAGTAAGTGTAAGCAACATAAAACTTTTAATGATTACTTTTGCTAAATGAATACTAAAGCAATATTACTTATTTTAGATGGATGGGGAAATGGAAAATCTTATAATGGAAATGCCATTGATATGGCAAAGAAACCTAATTTTGATTTTCTTAAAAGTAAATACCCCAATGCGGAGCTAAAAACTTCAGGAGAAGATGTTGGACTTCCTGAAGGGCAAATGGGTAATTCAGAAGTAGGGCACATGAATATTGGAGCAGGGCGAGTTGTATTTCAACAATTAGTTTTAATTAATAAAGCATTTAAAGAAAAAAATGTAAACCAAAACAAAACGCTTATTAAAGCCATTGCATACGCAAATAGCAATAGGAAAAAAATACACTTAATTGGTTTGGTAAGTGATGGCGGAGTTCATTCTTCGATAGAGCATTTAAAAGGATTATGTGACATAATGCAAGAGCAGAAAATGAACAATTTTTTTATACATGCCTTTACAGATGGTAGAGATACCGACCCTAAAGGTGGGGTTCAATATTTAACAGACTTGGAATTAAAATTAGCTGAAACTGGAGGAAAAATAGCATCGATTACAGGTAGATATTATGCAATGGATAGAGATAAAAGATGGGAGCGGGTAAAAATAGCTTACGATGCACTAGTAAATGGTTTGGGGTATCATTCTACTAACATTATTAATACACTAAAGCAAAGATATGAAGGTGGAGAAACTGATGAATTTATTAAACCAATTATAGCAGTTGATGCAAATCAAAATCCTTACGCAAAAATTGAAGCAGGAGATGTTGTGATATGTTTTAATTTTAGAACAGATAGAGCAAGAGAGATAACAATGGCTTTAACTCAACAAGATTTTCAAGAACACAATATGCATAAATTGCATCTTCATTATATAACATTAACTGAATACGATAAAACTTATGAAAATATTGGTGTTGTATTTCCAGATTTAGAACTTAACATGACATTGGGTGAAGTATTAGAAAAGCATCACTTAAAACAAGTAAGAATTGCTGAAACTGAAAAGTATCCTCATGTAAGTTTCTTTTTTTCAGGAGGAAGAGAAAATCCATTTGTAGGAGAATCTAGATATATGGCACCTTCACCAAAGGTTGCAACTTACGACTTGCAACCGGAAATGAGTGCAGAAGAGGTATGTAAATTTACATTAGCAGAAATCGACAAAGAAGCAGCAGCTTTTATCTGTGTAAACTTTGCTAACCCTGATATGGTAGGTCACACAGGAATAATAAATGCTGAAATTAAAGCTGTAGAAAAGGTTGATAATTGTATAGGTAGAATAGTTAGTGCTGCATTATTGAAAAACTACTCAATAATTATTACAGCTGATCACGGTAATGGTGAGTATATGTTAAATGAAGAAGATGGGACTCCAAATACAGCTCACACAACTAATAAAGTCCCTGTAATCCTTGTTCAGCCAAAAATAAATCACCAACTTTCTAATGGCAGATTAGCAGATTTGGCACCTACATTTTTAGACCTTTTAAATCTCCCTAAACCAGCAGAAATGACAGGAGAAAGTTTGTTATGTTAAAAATATCTTTTTTGATGCTGATGGTACTATTTGTATTCATTGGTTGCAATTTTACCGGAGTAGAAAAGCCAATATCTCTATGGGATTCAAAATCATATTTTGACAATCAAATACATATTCTTAATCAACAGAAAATTGGCATATTAAAGAAATTATTGTTTAACAACGAACTAGATACGATTACAAGAACTCAAGTGAATTGGGAAAATGAGCTAGCTATTTTTACGTTAATAGATTTAAGTAATCCTAAAAAAAATGGCAGTTATCAGATGGATACAATTATTAATACCGATACAATTTGTACAATTTCATTTACATCAATAGATGCAAAACCAAATCTAAAACTGTGTACAATTTCAACAAACCCTGAAAACCAAAAAATAAATTTTGTTGAAGCAATTTATATAGAAAAGATAAACTTAATAGAAGTTAGAAAAAAGATAACATATTTGCCTTCACAAGGCTTTAGAATAGAGGAAATTCAACAAGTGAAATTTGGACATAAAAGCACCTATACCATCAATGCAAAATTCATTAACAATTAGCGTAAATCAATAACTTCAATTTTGGGATATTTTGATTTATCAAAAGTAAACGTTTTGTCTTCAAGTTTAAGATTAGGAACTTGATTGGTTATAGTATACGTGTGAATTGTTCCGTTTTTATCATAAACTACAGATTTTAAAATTGTTTGATTCGTTTTGTCGACTGTTAGTTTAATCTTAAAATAATTTTTCTTTTTATTTGTTGGTACTAATTCTATAATAGTAACCTCTTTACCTGATTCTTTTTTTTCTTCAGCTATTTTTGAGATAAATCCTTTGCTATACATTGTAAAAATATCATCAATTCGAATAGCACTTTCCTTAGGGTTATAATTACTAATTTGTACTTCATTTACTTCTTTACTATAAGTCCAAATTGTAGCATTATCAGAAATAATAGTTTGGCCAGCAATATCTAGCTTAAACTTATTCCCTTTTACAAGCAAAGTTCCATTTTGCTTTTCAGTGAATTTGTCTGCTTTACTTTCTATTGCATATATAAAATCAGCTTTTATTGATTTAAATGCTTTGTAACGTTTACTGATAGTAGTTAAAAGTTTTTCTGCTTTTTTATCTACTACTGATTTGGACTGAGCATTAGCAATTAAAAAACTAAACGTAAGAATAATGGTTAATAAATTTTTCACACTACAAATATGCAATTTTGACTAAATGAATGAATCATAAGAATAAATGACATATATCATTCACCAATTGCCCTATCTAAAAGATTAATAGGTAACGATTTAGTTGCCTTGGCCCCTAACTTTTTTAACTCTTCAGATCGTTTCACTAAATTTCCACTGCCTTGATGTAATTTGTTCATTGCTCCTTCATATGCTTTTTGTGAATCCCGTAATTTATTCCCTAATAAAATTAAATCCTCTACAAAACCAACAAATTTATCATACATATCTCCTGCACGGCTAGCTATTTCAACGGCATTTTTACTTTGACTTTCTTGTCTCCATATATTGGCAACAGTTCGCAACGTAGCGAGCAAAGTTGATGGACTTACAATAACAATATTTCGTTCAAAAGCATCATTAAATATTTGGTTATCAAATTGAACAGCAGCAGCAAATGCTGATTCAATGGGTACAAAAAGTAACACAAAATCTAGACTTTTTACTCCGTACAAATTTTGATAATTTTTTTCACTTAATCCTTTTATGTGCGACTTAAATGATTGTCCGTGTTCTTTAAGAGCCATAATTTTCAATTGATCATCATCAGTTGAAACATAGCGTTCATAAGCCACTAATGAAACTTTTGAATCAACAACCAAACATTTTCCATCGGGCAAATTAATAACAACATCAGGTTGAAATCGTTTGCCATCAGAAGTAGATATACTTTCTTGAGTTTTATACTCTCTATCTTTAACCAAACCTGACTTTTCAAGAATACTTTCTAAAATAAATTCACCCCAATTGCCTTGTGTTTTATTATCACCTTTAAGAGCTTTTGTTAAATTTTGTGTATCAAGGTGCATTTGTTGATTGAGTCCCATCAATTGCTTTATCTCCCCTTTGAGCATGTTTCGTTCTGCAGCCTCAGTATCATACACTTTTTGAACCTTATCTTCAAAATCCTTGATACGTTCACGTAAAGGTGTCAAAATACCATCCAACGATTGTTTGTTCTGTTCGGTAAATTTTTGAGTTTTCTCTTCAAGGATTTTAGCTGCCAAGTTTTCGAATTCCTCTTTAAATCGTTGATTTAACTTTTCAACTTCTGACTTTTGTTCGAGTAAACGTTGTTCAATATTTTTAGTGCTATTTAAAGCTGACGTTAGTTCATTATTTAGTTTTATGATTTGATCTTGTTTAGTCGAAATTTCAGTTTTAAAAAATTCAACATCTGAACGCAACATCGATTCTGCATTTGTTAATGCACTAACTTCATTAGATGCATGAATAAATTTAGTTCTCCAATCATTGATTTCAGTATCAATAATAGCAGAGTGAGGTGATTTGCTTTTTTGAAAAAACACTCCAATTATAACTCCTGTAATAATACCTAATACTAAAAAAACAATTTCCATATCTCTTATTTTGCTGTAAAAATACGCTCAATATCTTCGCTCTCCAAACAATGTTGATTTACCCAATTGATTATACCTAAATTAATCACAATTGTATCTTGTATTTACAGCACAAGAATTAAAAAATTGAATTGTATACACAATTGTAAGAGGGAATAAAAACGATAATCTTTTATAAGGAGAATGAAATAGCTATCCGTTTTATTTATTTAAATTTAATAATGAGGGATTATATTTGCCCAAATTAAAACTCACAATGACTAAAGGACCAATTTCGAAGTTTATTGAAACACATTACAAACACTTTAATGCAGCAGCTCTAGTTGATGCCGCTAAAGGTTATGAAACCCATTTAACTGAAGGAGGGAAAATGATGGTAACCCTTGCAGGAGCTATGAGTACAGCCGAGCTAGGAAAATCATTAGCAGAAATGATTCGTCAGGGTAAAGTTGATATTATTAGTTGTACTGGAGCTAATTTAGAAGAAGATATAATGAATTTGGTGGCTCATTCTCACTACAAAAGGGTGCCAAACTATCGTGATTTATCACCGCAAGATGAATGGGATTTATTAGAAAACCACTACAACCGTGTAACTGATACTTGTATTCCAGAAGAAGAGGCGTTTAGAAGACTGCAGAAACATATTTTTAATGTATGGAATACAGCCGATAAGAGTGGTGAACGTTATTTTCCTCATGAATATATGTACAAAATGCTGTTAAGTGGCGATTTAGAGCAATATTATGAGATAGACCCCAAAAACTCATGGATGCTTGCTGCAGCTGAATGCAACTTACCTATAGTAGTTCCGGGTTGGGAAGATTCAACAATGGGAAATATTTTTGCTTCTTATGTGATAAAAAACGAAATGAAAGCTAGCACGATGAAAAGTGGTATAGAATATATGGTATGGTTAGCGGATTGGTACGTGAAAAACTCAGAAGGTAAAGGATTAGGATTTTTTCAAATTGGGGGTGGAATTGCTGGAGATTTCCCAATATGTGTTGTACCAATGTTATATCAAGATATGGAAATGGAGAACATACCATTTTGGAGTTATTTTTGTCAAATAAGTGACTCTACAACTTCATATGGGTCTTATTCTGGAGCAGTACCAAATGAAAAAATTACTTGGGGTAAATTGGACATACATACCCCAAAATTTATAGTAGAAAGTGATGCTACCATTGTTGCTCCGTTAATGTTTGCTTGGATATTAGGTTGGTAGATTATCCCTTATAAAGTTATTTCACATAAAAAGCCACTCTACTCTGAGTGGCTTTTTGTATAAACTAAAGTCGATATTTGAATTATGCATATTAGTAATCGTGAACTATTTTTAAGCCACCAAGCTCAAACTACAAGATTTCCATTATTATTAGAAATTGAAAAAGCTGAGGGTATACATTTAATAGACTCAAAAGGGAAAAAATATATTGATTTGATATCGGGTATTAGCGTTAGTAGTTTAGGTCACGGAAACGAAAAAGTTAAAAATGCTATTAAAACACAAGTTGATAAGTATATGCATGTAATGGTATATGGTGAATACATTCAATCACCACAAGTACAATTAGCAAAAAAACTTACTTCTTTGTTACCCACAACATTAAACTGTGTATATTTTGTAACCTCAGGAGCAGAAGCAACAGATGGAGCTTTAAAGCTTGCTAAAAGAGTAACAAACAGAAGTGAAATTATAGCTTTTAAAAATGCATATCATGGAAGTACCCATGCAGCTTTAAGTTTAAACAGTGAGGAGCAATATAAACAAGCCTATCGCCCACTTCTACCCGATGTTCATTTTTTAACAAATGGTAATGTTGAAGAATTAGAACGTATTACTTCTAAAACTGCATGTGTTATTATTGAAATTGTACGTGGTGAAGCTGGGTACATGGCAACAGATGAACTTTTTTTAAAAGCTTTACGAAAAAAATGTGACGACCACTGTGTGCTTTTAATTTTTGATGAAATACAAACTGGAATGGGCCGAACAGGCAAGCTATTTGCATTTGAACACAGTGGTGTAATACCCGATATTTTATTATTGGGAAAAGCCCTTGGGGCAGGAATGCCAATAGGGGCATTTGTTTCGTCTCATAACATGATGATGACACTAGCTGATAATCCTATTTTAGGTCATATAACAACTTTTGGAGGACACCCAGTTATTTGTGCCGCTGCAGTTGCAGGAATAGAAGAACTTTTATCACATAAATGGATTGAACATATTTCGGCAAAAGAAATATTATTTAGACAAAATCTAATACATCCTGCTATTAAAAGTATTTCGGGAAAAGGGCTTATGCTTTCACTAGAGTTTGATAGTTTTGAATTAAACAAAAAAATAATAGATGCTTGTATTAATGATGGCGTTATAAGCGATTGGTTTTTGTTTGCAACAAATAAATTTAGAATTGCACCCCCTTTAATTATAACAGAAGCTGAGATAATAACAGCTTGTCAAATCATACTTACCAATATTAAAAAGATTTGTGGTTATTAATTAAATTGGTTTTTTCAAATCGCTAAATACTTGTTTTTTACTTATAAAATGTTCGGCAACTACACTGCCATTGTATACACCACTAAAACTTTCATTTTTAAAAATTGGAGCTACTTTTTCCCTCAACTTCCACCACTTTCTAAATCTAAAAAAATAATCGGCATGGGCCCGATGAACGGCTACGCTATAGGCAGGAAACCCATTTATTAAAAAGAAAACAGAACTCATTAGATCCAGCAAAGAGCGAACTGGAATTAACCATAATAATGTTGGCCATGGCAAATTTTTAGTCAACATAATTAAGTTATTTCTAAAATTAAGAAATGTTTTTTGAGGACTCATTTTGTTTAATGTGCCACCTCCAACGTGGTAAACATGAGAAGAGGGGATTGCTTTTAATTTAAACCCTAATAATTGTATTCTCCAACATAAGTCTACTTCTTCCATATGAGCAAAAAAGTTTTCATCAAATCCTCCTGCTTCATGAAAAACATTGCTTCTAATAAATAAACAAGCACCTGTTGCCCAAAAAATGTCAGCCTCTAAATTATATTGACCTTTATCCTCTTCTAATACTTCGAATAAACGACCACGACAAAAAACATAACCAAGTCTATCCATGTAACCACCACAAGCACCCGCGTATTCAAAACTTGATCTGTTTTTATAATCCAACATTTTGGGCTGACAAGCACCAATATTCGCATCACGTTCCATTACTTCGATAATGGGTTCTATCCATCTAGGGGGGACTTCAATATCGTTATTCAGTAATACATAATAATCTGCTTTTACATATTTTAAAGCATGGTTATAACCACCAGCATATCCATAATTATCTTCATTCTGTATAATGTTAATTTGCGGAAATTGTTGTTTAATGTATTGAACTGAACCGTCAGTAGAATTATTATCAGCAACTACAATTTCTAAATTTGGATAGGTTGATGCGCATACAAAAGGCAAAAACTCTTCAAGTAAATTCTTTCGATTCCAATGGATAATAACAACTGCAACTTTAGGAAAATGATTCATAAGTTACTTTTATTAACTTTTATAAGGTACAAAAACAAAACTAGCAATTGTAGTAGTAAGCAACATAACACACATAAACTTATTGGCATCTTTATATACGTTAACAAATTCTTCTTTTTTGTTTTCTAATATTATTTTTTGATTGACCATTTCCTCAAGAGTAGTTGCGTAAATGCTGAAAGATGCAGCATGTTCATCTTTTTCTAAAATAAGTTCACCCATTTTAATCTCTTGTTCAGTAGCGATAAAAATAGGAAATTTAGTGAATCCCCCTGCTATCATATCTGATGAAACTTCTTTTATCATCTCATCATATATTTTTAAATCAACATTCAATGATTCTATTAACTTATTAAACTCTTCTTCGGTCATTTCTAGTTTATTGTTATTTGATAATTCTTAAAGTCAATAGTGTAACATTTTCTACATGATGGGTATGAGGAAACATATCAACGGGTTGAACTTTGGATACTTCATACTTATCTATCATCAGTGCAATATCGCGAGCTTGTGTTGCTGGATTACAACTTACATACACAACTTTTTGAGGTGCAATTTCTATTATTTTTTGTATTACTTTTTCATCCATTCCTGCACGTGGAGGATCGGTAATAATAACATCAGGCTTGCCATGTTTAAATATCAATTCATCATTTAACACATCCTTCATATCACCTGCATAAAAATGGGTATTGGTATTATTGTTTAAAGACGCATTATTTTTAGCATCTACTATTGCTTGTTCAACATATTCAATACCAACAATATGTTTTGCATTTTCAGCAACATATAATGCGATGGTACCTACCCCTGTATATAAATCATATACTGTTTCAGTCCCTTTTAATTGGGCAAAATCTCGAACAATATTGTATAAATGAACTGTTTGATCTGTATTGGTTTGAAAAAACGATTTTGCACCAATGTGAAAAACAGTATTTTCTAATTTTTCAACTAAGTAATCTTTACCAGCAAAAACATGAACTGGCAAATCATGAATGGTATCATTCATCTTTCCATTAATTACATATAACAATGAAGTAAGTTGCGGAAACTGCTGCTGAATAAATTGCATTAATGCTTGAATTTTTTCTTGGTCATTTTCTTGAAAAACAACAACAACCATCCATTCACCAATTGATGAATTACGGATAAAAATATTTCGCATAAAACCCTGCTGTGAATGAGGATTATGAAAAGTATAATGGTGTTTTATTGAAAAGTCTTTAATAGCTAATCGTATTTCATTAGAGGGGTCAGGCTGATGGTAACAATGTTCAATATCTAACACTTTATCAAAACGGCCAGGAATATGAAAACCAAGACCTTTGTGTTCAGATTCATCCATTGAATCTTTATCAGCTATATTTTCCAACCATTTTCTATCAATAAATGAATACTCTAATTTATTACGATAACCTTGAGTTTTAGAAGATCCCAAAATGGGCATTAATGGAGGAAAAGAAAATTTACCTATTCGTTCAAAGGCATCTAAAACTTGTTGGTTTTTATATTTGAGCTGAGCAGTATAACTCATATGTTGCCATTTGCAACCACCACATATCCCAAAATGAGAGCAAAAAGGTATAACCCTATCAACTGAGGGTGTAATTATTTTATCTACTCTTCCAAAATTCACTTTCTTTTTGGAGGAGGAAACAAACACATCAACAATATCACCAGGTACGGCAAAATCGACTAGCACTACTTTCTCCCCTTCACGAGCTATACTTTTCCCATCACTCCCAGCATTGGTAATGGCTATATTGGGGATGATATATTGTTTGAATTTACTTTTTCGCATATTCATTTTCATCCTATTAGATTAAAACAGGCTGAATTAGGTTGCGAAAATAAGGAAATTAAAAATAAGATTAACTTAATAGCATTGAATGAGTATGACTAAATTACATTTACTTCAGGGGTAATTGTAACCCCAAATTTTTCGAAAACGCTTTTTTGTATATCCATTGCTAATTGCCAAATTTCATAGCCTGTTGAACCACCATAGTTAACCAAAACTAATGCTTGGTCTTTATGTGAACCCGTATTTCCAACTTTTTTGCCTTTCCATCCACATTGCTCAATCATCCAACCTGCAGCAATTTTAACAAGCCCTTTAGAAGTATGATAACCAACTATTGTAGGAAATTTAGCTTTTAACGTATCAAATTCTGCAATAGTTATTTCAGGATTTTTAAAAAAGCTACCAGCATTTCCAAGTATCTTAGGATCTGGTAATTTAGATATTCGGATTGCAATTACTGCATCACTAACATTTTTTAAAGTTGGTTGAGTTATGCCTAATTGTTGCAATGTATCTTGGATAGCACCATAAGTGGTATTAAAGGCAGGGCTTTTACTTAGTTTAAAATTAACGGAAACAATTATGTATTTCCCTTTCATATCTTGTTTAAAAATACTCTCACGATATCCAAATTTACATTCTGCATGATTGAATACTTTTAATTCACCTCCATCTAAAGTTATGGCTTCTAACTGATCAAAACTGTTTTTAATTTCTACACCATAAGCTCCAATATTTTGCATTGGTGTTGCACCTACACATCCAGGAATTAAAGATAGATTTTCTAACCCTCCATAACCATTTTCAATTGTCCAAAGAACAAAATCATGCCATACCTCACCCGCCATTGCTTTTACCCATACATAATTTTCATCTTCATTTAGAATATGAATACCTTTCATTGATATTTTGATGACCATTCCATCAATGTCTTTTGTGAGCAAGAGGTTACTTCCACCACCTATAATGAGAACATTCCTATCAATTAAATTAAAATTACTACACAAAACCTGTAATTCTTCTTTGGAATGTATTTCAACAAACTCTTTGGCAATAGCATCTATGCCAAAGGTATTAAGCGTTTTAAGTGAAATGTTTTGTTGAATATTCATTAATAGCAATTAAATGAAAGCATTTTAAATTGCAATGCACAACTTCATAAAATTTATCCTCGAACTTTTTAACCTAATTCTGATTGCTTTATTTTAGAAAACCCTTTAACTACTAATAAATATGATTCATCAATCATATCAAATAATAGTACATCATTTACATCTTGATTAAAAGAAACAGTATTCCAATGGCTTTTATTCATATGGAAACCCGGTTGTACAGCAATATAGCGTTGACGTAACTCGACCATCTTTTCTGTATCACATTTTAAATTAACACTTACTGGATTTGACAACGAAGTTAAAGCGAACATCTTTCCTAACACTTTAAATACCAAAGTATCGTTATCAAAAGGAAACTCTTCAGTTACAGACTTTTTAGAAAGGCAAAATTCTCGAAGCAATTCAATATTCATAGGTTCGAATATTTACTTAGAAAAAATATTTAGGATTTTTTTTCGGTTGCTAAAACCATTTTAATTTTATGTTTAGCACCAATTTGCATCACATCAATCAAATCTTGAATTTGTAAGTTATGAGGCAAGCGAATAACCACAGTTGCTTCAGATAAACCTGCAACTTCGGCTAAAATTTTCTGTTCCAATTGTTCGAATGGAACTTCTTGTTGATTGATGTAATAATGTTTGTCTTCGGTAACAGTGAGCGTAACCGGCTGTTTGCTTAATGTTTGATTTGCCTGTGATTTGGGCAACATAATTTTAATCACATTAGGATTGGCAACAGTTGAAACAATTAAAAAAAATAGCATCAAAAAAAACATGATATCGTTTAAAGATGCCGTTGCCACTTCGGCATGAAATTTTTTGTTTCGTCTCAATTTCATTTTGTGGTACGTTGTATTTGTTGTAAAAATGAAAGCGATTGTTTCTGAACATTTAACGTAAATGAATCAATCATTTGATTAAGTACGTGATATGCAGTATAAGCTATTAATCCAACGATTAAACCCGAACCACTACTAATCATCTTTTCATACAACCCTCCTGCTATAATACCAATACTAATATTATCAGTTAAAGAGATATTGTAAAATATTTTAATTACACCCGAAATTGTACCAATAAAACCCAACATTGGTGCAATACCTGCAACCAATCCTAAGTAATTTAATTTGCGTTCCATTTCAGCAATTTCAATATTGGTTTGACTTTCCATCATCGATTCAATTTCTTTAACTGGTCTACCAATACAAATTAATCCAGAATTTATAATATTAGACATTGCGCCTGGGGTTCTCTCACACAAAGCGAGTGTTGCTTTAATATTACCTTCTTCTAATTGATCAATAATTTGATTGGTAAAATTGGGTGTAGTTTTAGAACGAGAGCGAATATTCATCAATCGCTCAATAAAAATGTAAATACTTACAATGGAAAGAATTACAATTGGAATCATTACAACTCCTCCTTTGAATGCTAATTCTAATAAACTTTGTGACTGCGGGGCTTCAATAACAGGAGCTGATGATATTTGTAATAAAAAAGTATTCATTAGGTTTATATTTAAAACACATCCAATATTACAACCTGTTAGCAAATAGTTATAGTGAATAAATGCACACAGTTGTGGATAATACAAAAGGCCGTTCTACTTTTTAGAACGGCCTTTTAAACAAAATTTGAGTGCTATAAAATATTAAACTTTAGCTGGAACTACTTTAGTGTCGGCCTTTTTACTATCAAAATCAACTACTATAGGAGTAGCTATAGCTAGGGAAGAATACGTACCGAATACAATACCGACCAATAATGAGAATGTAAATCCTTTGATAACTTCGCCTCCAAACAAGAATAATATTAAAGTTACTAAGAACACCGTTAACGAAGTAATTATTGTACGATTTAATGTATTGTTTAATGCATCATTAATAACCAATTTTTTGTTGGTTTCGTGTTGGTGGGTTCCTAAAAATTCACGGATACGATCAAATACAACTACAGTATCATTGATTGAGAAACCAATAATGGTAAGAACAGCTGCAATAAAAGTTTGATCTACTTCCATTGTAAATGGCAATACACCATCAAGCAAAGAGTAGAATGTCAACATCATCAACACATCATGTGCAAGGGCTACAATTGCACCTAGAGCATATTGCCATTTCCGGAAGCGCACTAATATATACAAGCCAATACCTAATAAAGATACAATAGCTGCCCAATATGAAGAAGTTAAAATATCATTTGCTATTGTAGGACCAACTTTTGATGAGCTCAACACAGTTGAAGTGCCACCTAGTGAACTTAATCCTTCTTTTAATTTTGATTCAACAATTTCTCCTGCATTTTCAGATTGATCATTAATCATGAAAGTAGTAGTAATCTTATATTTATTATCACTTCCAAAAGTTTTAACCTCAGGGGGAGAACCAAATGATGCCGCTAATTTTTCGCGAATATCAGTTGATGAATGCTCGGTATCTAACTGCACAACATAACTCCAGCCTCCTTTAAAATCAACACCTAATGTAAATCCTTTGGTAACCATTGAAACAATACCAACTGCTATAATTAAACCTGAGAAAATATAAAAACGCTTACGTTTTCCTACCCAATCATACGTGTAACCTTGAAAAGCTTTTTCTGAAAACGAACGCGAGTATTTTATAATATGTTCTTTATTTAAGCGCCATTCGGAAATAACACGAGTAAGCAATACTGCGGTAAACATAGAAGTAAGAATACCAATAATAAGTGTAATGGCAAATCCTTGAACAGGGCCAGTTCCAAAAATATACAAAACAAATCCTGCAATTAAAGTTGTTAGATTGGCGTCAATAATAGATGAACTTGCTGCAGCATATCCATCAGTAATTGCATTTTTCAAACTACGTGAACTTAATAATTCATCTTTTATACGTTCATTAATAAGTACGTTGGCATCTACGGCCATACCTATGGTAAGTACAATTCCAGCAATACCAGGAAGCGTTAAGGCTGCGCCTAGCGAAGCCAAGATTCCCATTATAAAAAACAAGTTAATTAATACTGCTATATCAGCTATGTAACCAGAGTTGTTGTAATAAACAACCATAAATATCAATATGATTATGGTTGCAACAACCATTGATAATAAACCACTATGAATGGCTTCTGCACCTAAAGTTGGACCAACAACTGCTTCTTCAACAATACGAGAAGGTGCAGGTAATTTTCCAGCTTTTAAAATATTTGCTAAATCTCCTGCTTCTTCATTTGTAAACCCTCCACTTATAGACGATCTACCATTGGGAATTTCATTTTGTACATTCGGAGATGAATAAACAACATCATCTAATACGATTGCAATACTTTTACCAATATTAGCTTTGGTTAAGTTTTTCCATATGCGAGCACCTTCAGCGTTCATACTCATTGAAACTTCGGTTTGTCCTCCTTGAGAAATATCCCTACGTGCATCCGTAATCTTATCCCCTTCTAGAGAAGCTTTACCGTCTTTGGATGATTTCACTGCATGTAAAATAACACCTTCTCCATTATCACCAAATCCTTTGTATGCCCATAAAAAACGAATATTTCCTGGCAAAACTGCTTTCACTTCTGCGCGGTTTAAGTATTCATTAATTTTAGCCGTATCTTTTATCAATGCAGTACCGCACATAGAACCTTTAGCAATTAACATATTTTGGTCATCCGCATAAGGACGCAGTAAAATAAATAAAGGATTTTCTTTGGTAAACTGCTCAATTGATTTTTCTGAAGAGGTATCTTTTTGAGTTGAATCTACAACTAAATTACTTGAGGATTTACTCAAACCTGCCAATGCACTGGTTGATTTTGATGTTGTGTCAATGGTTGTTGAATCGGCTGTTGAACTGGTTGAATTAATCGTTTCGTTAGCCAATACTTTTTTGAGTATATCATTAGCAGCAGTTAAATGTTTAAATGCTTCGGGGTTGTCAAATGTTTCCCAAAATTCTAACTTAGCCGTTCCTTGCAATAATTTACGAACACGAGTTGGATTATCTACACCAGGTAGTTCAACTAAAATACGATTACTACCTTCCAGTTTTTGAATATTAGGTTGTGTTACACCAAACTTGTCAATACGAGCACGTAAAATTTGGAATGATCGGTCAATTGCTTGGGATGCTTCTGTTTTAAGGTATGTTAAAACCTCATCATTGGTTGAACTAATTTTTACCAAATCTTTATTGGTTTGGTTGGCAAAAATAGCAGCTAATTTTCCTTCAGGAGCAACTTCAGCATAACTTTCACCAAATAAAGTTACATAATCTTTCGAGCTTGATTTTGCTTTTTCATTGGCCATTTCAATAGCCTTGTTAAATGATGGATCAGGACTATTTGTAGAAAGTGAGCGCAATAATTCACCCAATGAAACTTCTAGTGTTACATTCATACCCCCTTGCAAATCGAGACCTAAATTTAACTCTCGCTCTTTACATTGCATGTATGTAAACTCTGTAATACCAATATTGTATACTGGTAAACGAGCTACCGAATCAAGGTATGCTCTTTCTTTGATGGGATCTCCGTTTGCAAATTCCTTTGCTTCATTTTCAACTTTATTGGTAATCCACGTAAACGATAGCTGGAAGATACACACTATGGTTAGTGCAATTGCAAACAGCTTTACTGCGCCTTTACTTTTCATTTTTCTCTGTTATCTATTATTAATTAATCTAATTTCAGTATTTATAATACGTGCATGATACACTTTTTAATTGTTTCCAAAAACTTGTATCGTATACATTTTTCGAAAGTTGGCAAATATAGGTTTTGGCCTCACATTTTACAACCAATTACAACATTACCTTGTAAGCTTTGATTATGAATACTATACACTAGGATTTCGACAATTAAGTAGCTGTTTAAAGTGATCTTCTACTACTTTTAAGCTGTTTTGAAAATGCTCATTGTTATTAATAATAATATCAGCCTGGTGTTTATATGGTTCAAGGTATTTGCGATACGCAGGCATCACATGGTTCGTCCATTGATATTTCACAAAATCTTCAGAAATATTTCTTTCAGAAGTATCTCGTTTTAATCTTCGTTGCAATTGGATATCCTCTTGAGCTTCAACAAATAATTTGAGGTTGAAGTGAGCTGAAATATCTTGTCTATAAAAAACGAAAAGACCTTCAATAATAATAATTGGGGCCGATTTAAAATGAACCCAATCGCCCATTTGGTCTTCATGCTGAAATCGGTATTCTCTACGTTTTATATCATTTCCATTTTTCAATAAAAGCATATCATCATGAAAAGCATTTAAATCCAAACAACTAGGTAAATCATAATTGATATGACCGTTCTCGTCTTTAGTTTGAAATGAAGCAGGTTTGTAATAATTATCTTGAGCAAGTATACATACCTGATTGGCATCGAATAAATTACCTAATTCTTTTAAAAAACTAGTTTTCCCACTTGCACTTCCACCTGTAACACCAACAATATAAGGAAATTTTTGATCCACCATTTTTACAATTAAAGGTTGCAATTAAAGCAAAAAGGAACATTAAAACAGATGTCATTTTGATTTTATGATTTTGGGCGTTTAACCGAACTTAGGAAAATGAAAAAGAGTTACAGTAGTGCCTTTTCGTTATTTTAATGCTTAATCAATTAACATTCAGTTTAGATATATTCTGATTGACCGACATCGAGTGCATTTCCACCGACACTTTTGAAACAATGGAAACTTTTAATACAAAAATAGTTTTTATAATGGATATTGTTTTTACCTTTGACCCTGAATTGAAAAGCCACTTTTTATATGGATGAAGTAAAATTTAAACTATTACAAGGATCCGAAGCTTTATTTATGCGTTACGGGTTTAAAAGTATAACAATGGATGATATTGCTAGAGAATTAGGAATATCAAAAAAAACTTTATATCAATATTTTATTGATAAAAATGATTTAGTGAATCAATCAGTAGAAAATCATTTAGAAACAGAGCGTGAATTTTGTTTAAAACTAGTTGACAATGAAAAAGATCCTATTTCATATTTATTAGCAATAAGCAACAATTTTGGGAATGAAGCAAAGCATATAAATGCAGCTGTACTATTTGACTTACGAAAATATTTTAAAGAAGCTTATGATAAAATTGAAGCTTACAGCAAGGAATTCATTTACGGACAAATACTGCAAAATTTACAGCAAGGTAAAGAGAAAGGACTTTACCGTAAAGAAATAAACGAATCGGTAATTGCATTATACTATGTAAACATGGTTCAATTTTTAGTAAACCCTGATAACTATCAAAAAGAAGTTAAGGATTTTCATGTTTTACACAAAGAATTAGTTCTATACCACTTACACGGAATTCTTACTGAAAAAGGGATCAAACAATTAAATAAACTAACAAATATCTAAATACCATAAACTACATGAAAAAATCAGTTTATATTATACTGACAACGTTGCTCAGCATACAGGCTTTTGCTCAGCAAAAAGAGGCACAAAGCTTTTCATTAAAAGACGCAATTGATTATGGCAAAAAGTATAATCAAAACTTACAGAATGCTAAACTCGATCAACAATATGCAGACCAACAGATGAAAGAAGTTAGATCAATAGGATTGCCAAAAATTGAAGCTTCTGGAAGATATACTTACACACCAACAATTCCTGTTGTAGGGATTAAAAATCCAGGTTTTTTTGGGCCTGCACCATTTATTGAATTTCCACAAGGAATAGATTACTCAGTTGCTGCAAATATCAGTGCAACACAGTTATTATTTGATGGGGGGTTTCTAATGGGATTAAAAGCCGCCAAAGAATTTGCAATGTTATCAAAATACGGAATTAAGAAAGCTGAATATGATGTGGAAAATGATGTGATTAAAGCTTATTGTATGGCTCTCATTGCTGAAGAGAGCATGGTACTTACAGACGCTAATATTTTAACTTTAGAGAAAACACGAAAAGATTTAGCAGCAAGTTTAAAAGCCGGTTTTATAGAATCAACTGATTACGACCGAATCAACTTAACATATTCCAATTTACTTATTCTAAAAAGGCAACTTGTGGATGCGCGTGCATTAGCTTATTACAGTTTAAAAATGCAAATGGGAATGAGTGTCATAGATTCATTAAACCTAAAAGATAATTTAACCTCATTGTATACAATCGCCTCAAAAGAACCCGAAATTGCTAACCAACTTGATTATAGCAAAAGACCAGAATATCTAATATTAACCCAACAGAAAAAGATGTATGAGTTAGACAAAAAAAGATATTTATATGGCTATGCTCCTACAATTGTAGCATTTGCCCAGCATCAAGAAAATGCATTTAGTATAGATTTTGCAAATTCATTCAACAAGTTTTATCCTGGTACTTTTGTAGGTTTAAATGTAACGGTACCCATTTTTGATGGTCTTAATAAACAGTCGAAAATACAACAAGCAAAGATTAATATGCAAAAAGTTGAAAGGAGTACTGAACAATTGGAAAATGCAATTGAAATGGAAGTATTTTCTGCAAAAACTACCTACAGTAGAACAAAAGAACAATTGACTATTTTGAATGAAAATTATCTTTTAGCAGATAACATTTACAAAAAGATAAACACAAAATATCAAAATGGATTGAGTTCAAGCTTAGATGTTGTTACAGCTGAAAAAGATTTGAAAGAATCACAAAAAAACTATCTAAATGGCATTTACGATTTGTTGATAGCAAGAGCCAATTTGAAAAAAGCATTAGGACAATAATTACATAACTAATAAAGAAAATAAACGATAACAACTTATGAAAAATATAACAATCATCTTCTCAACCCTCTTTTTTGCTAGCTTATTAGCTGCATGTGGTGGCTCCGTTTCATCTGAGGCAAAAAAAGCTCAACTCGAAAAATTAAAAACACAACAAGCAGAAATTACCGCACAAATAGCAACTTTACAAGAAGAAATTCTTGCCATGGGTGATAGCTTAAACAAAGAAGAAGACCGTTCGAAAGTAATAGCACTTACAGCTGTTGTAAAACAAAATTTTATTCATGCAATTGATGTACAAGGACGAGTAGATGGTGATGAAAACATTACCTACAGCGCAAAAGTGCCAAGTTCAGTAACTAAAATAAAGGTAAAAGTTGGGCAACTTATAAGTAAAGGCCAAATATTGGCAGAGTTGGATACCAAAGCTACCAGAGCTCAATTGGAAACAACCAAAAAACAATATGAACTAGCGAACACAATGTTTGAAAAACGTAAAGAATTATGGGAACAAAAAGTTGGTAGTGAAATAGAATACCTGCAAGCAAAAAATGCGAAAGAAAGTTTGGAAAAAATAATGGATGCCCAAAAAGAAGCGTTAGATATGTACTATATAAAAGCTGATTATAATGGAACGGTAGATGAGGTTTCTATTAAAGTAGGTCAAAATGTTGCACCAGGTGTTCCATGTATTACTGTGATAAATCCTGATGCGTTAAAAGTAAAAGCAGATTTATCTGAAGCGTATGCAAGCATTGTAAAAATAGGTGATGCCGTGAGCATTACATTCCCCGATATTCAAAAAACGATTTCAGCTAAAGTGAGTTATTCATCCAAAACTATTGATAAAATGTCGCGTACATTTAATGTAGAAATAAACTTACCAAGTGATAATGATTTATCACCAAACATGGTTTCGCAAATTAAAATTGTAGACTATAATAAAGCCAATGCTATTGTGGTTCCAATAAATGCAATACAAGAAATTGATGGCTCACAAATAGTATTTATTGCAATACAAAAAGCCAATAAATTGATTGCTAAAAAAATAACTGTACAAGTTGGAAAACAATACAACGGACTGAGTGAAATTTTATCAGGCTTAAATGAAGGTGACAATGTCATTTCTGTTGGATTTCAAGATTTAACAGATGGCCAAACTGTTAAACTATAAGTAATAGTTAACCCATTTAACATAACAAATTATGCAAGATTCAAATAAAGGTTTTTTCATATCCAATTGGAGTATCGATAATAAAACAAGTATTTTTATACTTACTATTATCATTACGCTAGTGGGATTGATATCCTACAATAGTTTACCCAAAGAACAATTTCCTGAGGTAAAATTTCCGAGTATTTTGATTACAACTGTATACCCAGGAACTGCGCCAAATGACATGGAAAAACTAGTTACCAAACAGCTTGAAAAGCAAATGGCAACTATCACAGGCGTTAAAAAAATTAAGAGCAACTCCGTTCAAGATTTTTCAGTTATCAATGTTGAATTCAATACCGATCAAAATGTAGATTTAGCTTTGCAACGGGTAAAAGATGCGGTGAGTAAAGCAAAAAATGACTTGCCCGATAATTTACCACAAGATCCTCAAGTAACGGACATTGATGCTTCCCAATTCCCAATTATGCAGGTGCATATCAGTGGCGATTTGCCATTGGATAAAATGAAAAAATATGCTGACCAATTACAAGATGAAATTGAGGGATTAAGAGAAATTACCGAAGCCCGTATGTCGGGTGAACTCGAAAGAGAAATTCAGATTAATGTAGATTTGTATAAAGCGCAAGTAGCACATATAACCCTTTCAGATATTAAAGGAGCTATTCAATACGAAAATATGACGGTGAGCGGAGGGCTTGTGGATATGGATGGCTTAAAACGTTCTATTAGTGTAAAAGGCGAATACAAAGACCCAAATAAACTTGGAGATATTGTGATAAGAGGACAAACAGGCGCAACTGTTTACCTTAAAGATATAGCTGAAGTAAAAGATGGATACAAGGAAAAGGAAAGTTACGCTCGATTAGAACACAAACCTGTAATTACTCTTAACGTAATTAAAAAAAGTGGCGAGAACCTGATTGATGCATCCGATAAAATAAGTGATATAACCAAACGTTATGAAAAAGATATTTTCCCTGAAGGTATCAAAATTACCATAACTGGAGATCAATCATCGGAAACACGAACCACCTTACATGATATGATTAATACAATCATTATCGGGTTTATTTTGGTTACTGTTATCCTCATGTTTTTTATGGGAACCACCAATGCCCTCTTTGTGGCTATGTCTGTTCCATTATCTTGTGCTATTGCGTTTATGGTTTTCCCAATAATTGGGTTCAAACTAAACTTTATTGTTTTGTTCTCTTTTTTACTTGCCTTAGGTATTGTAGTAGATGATGCTATTGTAGTGGTAGAAAATACACATCGTATTTTTGCAAATGGGAAAATGCCGATAAAAAAAGCTGCAAAAATTGCTGCAGGAGAAGTTTTTGTTCCTGTATTTGCTGGAACTATGACAACCCTTGCACCATTTATTCCGCTAATGTTTTGGCAAGGGGTAATTGGTAAGTTTATGTACTTTTTACCTGTTACATTAATTATTACCTTATTAGCTTCACTTGTAGTTGCTTATATTATCAATCCAGTATTTGCGGTTCAATTTATGAAAACGCATGAAGAAGAAGATAAAGTAAGAAGCAATAAAAAAGGCTATAAAATCACTGCTATTATTTTTGCTGCCATTGCCTTAATATCATATATTACAGGCAATGTAGGTACGGGTAATTTTATCATAGTACTCTTTGGCTTGTATTCATTAAATCGTTTTGTATTTTGGAAATGGATCAAAAATTTCCAAGAAGTTCAATGGCCAAAAGTTCAAAATTTTTATAAAGGAATTATGGAATGGGTATTGCAAAAAAATCGTCCAGTTTGGATGCTTGTAGGAACTTTTGTATTGTTTATTTTTACTTTTATACTCACCGCAATTGTATCGCCTAGTGTAGTATTTTTTCCTAAATCAGATCCTAACTTTGTTTATACCTATATTACCCTACCTACAGGTACATCAGCAGCTTACACCGATTCGATTACACAAATAGTAGAAGATAGAGTCTATAAAGTAGTTGGTGAAAACAATCCAATTGTAGAATCCATTATTGCAAATGTGGCTATTGGTGCCAATGATCCATCCCAATTTGAATACAATTTTAGTGCAACACCTCATTTAGGAAAAGTAACAGTTGCTTTTGTTTCGTTTGCCAAACGCAACGGAGAAGCAACATCACCTTACCTAAGCAAAATACGTGAAGCCACTAAAGGACTTCCTGGGGTAGAAGTAATAGTAGACCAAGAAAGCAATGGCCCACCAACAGGTAAGCCTATAGCAGTAGATATTAAAGGTGATGATATTAACCAATTGGTTGGTGTTGGATCGGATATCAAGCGTTATTTAGATTCATTGGATATCCCCGGTATTGAAGAATTAAAATCAGATGTACAATCGAGCAAACCCGAAATAGTGGTAGAAGTTGATAGAGAAAGAGCCAATCGTGAGGGTATAAGTACTGCACAAATTGGAATGCAATTGAGGAGTGCCATTTTTGGTTTAGATGACCCAAGTAAATTAAAAGATGCAAACGATGAATATCCGATTCAAATTCGTTACCAAGAAAATCAACGTAACAATATTAGTGCGTTGATGAACCTGAAAATAATATTTAGGGATATGAATATGGGCGGACAAATTCGTCAGATTCCATTATCATCAGTTGCAACTGTGCGTTATGGAAATACATTTGGAGGAATTAAACGGTACAACGAAAAACCAATTATTACGCTTTCATCAAATGTACTAACTGGATTTAATGCTAACGAAATTGTAGGGAAGATAGATAACGCTTTAAAGCGCTATAATTTGCCACAAGGAGTTATAGTAAAAATGGGTGGGGAGCAGGAAGAACAAGCTGAAACAGGGGCATTTTTGGGTGGAGCTTTAATGACTTCACTTGGACTTATCTTCTTAATTTTGGTTACTCAGTTTAATTCAATCTCCAAACCAATTATCATTTTGAGTGAAATTGTTCTCTCTTTAATTGGTGTATTCTTAGGATTCTCCATATTTAATATGGAAATCTCAATCATCATGACGGGTGTAGGAATTATTGCGCTTGCTGGAATTGTGGTTCGGAATGGAATTTTGCTGGTAGAGTTTACCGAAATTTTAATTGGCGAAGGCATGCCCTTAAGGCAAGCAATTATTGAAGCAGGCCGAACACGCATGACTCCTGTATTGTTAACAGCAACTGCAACCATGCTAGGTTTAATACCTTTGGCGGTAGGGTTAAACATCGATTTTGAATTATTGTTTCAAACGGGTAATCCTCATATTTTCTTTGGAGGAGATAGTGTTGCATTTTGGGGCCCTTTATCGTGGACTATGATTTTCGGTTTAGGTTTTGCTACAATTCTTACATTAATTTTAGTACCAGTAATGCTTTATTTATCTGAAAATTTAAAATTACGTTTGGGAATTAAGCCTAAACATAAATTTGATCAAGGTGAAACAGATTTAATTTCACCATCATCTTTATAAAATACAACTTACTAAAAGAGCTACATACTTTTAAAACAAGATTATCGTTAATAAACTATCAAACAGAAGTTCAAAATGACATAAAAATGATAATAAAAGTTCGTATGCATGCATAGTATTGTAGTATCTTTGTAGGGTAATAATCAGATTAGAAAAAAAGAATTAAGAGTTTGCATCTTTGAGTAGGGATGCAATTTGTTTCATAGGCTAGAAAGGCCCCCGCAAGGGGGCTTTTCGTTTTTAAAAAAGCCCTTATTACCCTTTATCACGAAATATTATCCATTTAACAAAAAGCTTTTACAAAATCTCACTGCTTCCTATTATTTTAGCATATTATTAATGAATACTTATAATGAAAAAAATTGCTGTTACACTCTTTTATTTATGTTTTGCGATTACATATTCAATTGCACAAAAAAATGCACCAACAAACTGGTATAATCTTGATTTAAAAAAAGATAAAGTACCTGGAGTAAGTTCAGAACGTGCCTATTCTGAATTGTTGATTACAAAAATATCAACTCCCATAATTGTTGCTGTTATTGACGGAGGAACCGAAATAGATCATGAAGATTTAAAATCAATAATTTGGACCAATAAAAAAGAAATTGACAACAATAATATTGATGATGACAGAAATGGATATATAGATGATATACATGGATGGAATTTTATAGGTGGAAAAAATGGTGATGTGAATACTGATAACTTAGAGCTCACGAGAGTTTATAAAGAATTATCAGTAAAATATGAACAAAATGAACCAAAGGCTGGAGCTAATTATGAAGCGTATGTAAAAGTAAAAACCCTATATGAAAACCGCATAACATCTGCTAATGAAAGTATTTCTTTATATAAAGAAATTAATAAAAATATAGATTCTGTTATTAAATCTATTGGTACTGATAACCCAACATCAAATCAATTGAAAGCATTCAAACCAAATAATGCAATGGAAAAAAATATCTTAACGATTGCAGCTAAAAACAAAAGTTCCTTAAAAGAACTAAAAAACCAATTAAATAGTGCAATAGAACATTACCAAACCGAACTGAATTCGCAGTTAAATGTAGATTTAGATACTCGTTCAATTGTAGGCGATAATTATTCGGATAATACGGAACGTATATATGGAAATAACCATTATGAAGGGCCTGAAGGGGGACATGGCACCCATGTTGCAGGAATTATTGCAGCTATAAGAGATAACACGATAGGAATGAAAGGTGTGGCCAATAATGTGAACATAATGGTAGTAAGAGTGGTACCAAATGGAGATGAAAGAGATAAAGATATAGCAAATGGTATTCGATATGCAGTAGACAATGGAGCAAAAATTATCAATATGAGTTTTGGCAAAAATTACTCCCCTTCAAAATATATTGTAGATGATGCTGTAAGATACGCAGTAAGTAAAGATGTTTTGTTGGTACATGCGGCAGGTAACGATGGAAAAAATACAGACACTAGCAATAATTTTCCACGCGATAGATATGCAGATAATTCTGGAGAAGCCTCGAGTTGGTTAGAAATTGGGGCTTCGAGTTGGCAAAAAGGAAAAACAATTGCTGCCGATTTCTCAAATTATGGTCGTGAAAATGTAGATGTATTTGCACCAGGAGTTGACATTTATTCAACAATACCAGATTCAAAATATGCAAGTTTTAATGGAACAAGCATGGCTGCTCCAGTTACTTCAGGTGTAGCAGCATTAGTATGGTCATATTATCCTACACTTACTGCCAATCAGATAAAAGATATCATCATGCAATCATCTGTTAAAATTAAAGGAAAAGTAATATTACCTGGCAATCGTAAAATAAAAGTTAACATGACAGATTTATGTAAAACAGGAGGAATAGTGAATGCTTATGAAGCTTTGAAAATGGCAGAAGCAGTAGTAAATAAGAAATGATTTTCTTGAATTTAATAGTGCAAAAATGGAGGGAATAAGAACTTACAAGCTAATATGGAAACACAGAATGTGTTTCTATATCAATTATTACAAGAAATTTGCCTGATATAAATATCCTCGTATATAAATAGCAATGTTTTACTACATTAATCGAATTAATAGAACTATAAGTTATTCAGTAAAGGTGGTATAGGTTTACTAATTATAGGATTAGAGGTGTAAATCTAAATATTAAAAAAAGTAGCATAAAATTTAGCAACAGTAATGTTTCGCTCCCAAAGCAACTATTGAGAAGCACTTGAAACTAGATTTAACTTAAGGTTTTTTCGGATGCAAAATCATTCTACCTATGCTTCAATTAATGGAATTTAGACTTTTTAGCCCCACCCCCCTTCCTATCTAATTAAAGCTAAATAAAAAAGACTGCCCTATTGGAACAGCCTTTTGATTTAAATGATATATATATTCTTATTACAGACTTGCTCTAATAATATTTAAAGCACCACCTGCTTTAAACCATTCAATCTGTTGTTGGTTGTAGGTATGGTTAACGCTAATTTCTTCTTTGCTTCCATCAATATGATTTAAAACCAACGTTAATGGAACATTTGGCGTAAATGTTGTTAGTCCAACAATATTAAACGTATCGTTTTCTTGAATTTTTTCATAATCATTTTTGTCGGTAAAAGTCAATGCCAACATCCCTTGTTTTTTCAAATTGGTTTCGTGAATACGAGCAAATGATTTAACCAATACCGCACGTACACCTAAATGACGGGGTTCCATTGCTGCGTGTTCACGTGAAGAACCTTCGCCATAGTTTTCATCTCCAACCACAATACTACCAATTCCATTTGCTTTATAATCACGCTGAACTTTTGGAACTGAGGCGTATTCCCCTGATAATTGATTTTTTACATTATCTGTTTTTTCATTGAAAAAATTCACTGCACCAATCAACATATTATTTGAAATATTATCCAAATGACCACGGTATTTTAACCAAGGACCAGCCATTGAAATATGATCAGTTGTACATTTCCCTTTTGCTTTGATAAGGAGTTTTAAACCATTAAGATTTGAACCTTCCCAAGCTGCAAAAGCATCTAATAATTGTAACCTATCTGATGTTGGAGAAACAGCAACTTGAACGCCACTTCCATCAGCAGCAGGTGCAACAAATCCAGCATCTTCAACAGCGAAACCTTTGATTGGCAATTCGTCACCAAATGGAGGATCCAATTTTACAGATTCCCCTTTATTGTTAATCAAACTATCGGTAATTGGATTGAACGATAAGTCTCCAGCGATAGCAATTGCAGCAACCATTTCGGGGGAAGCTACAAAAGCAAATGTATTGGGATTACCATCAGCACGTTTTGCAAAATTTCTGTTAAACGAGTGAACAATCGTGTTTTTCTCTGCTTTTTCAGCTCCTACTCTGTCCCACATACCAATACATGGACCACATGCATTTGTAAATATTGTGGCGTTTAAATCAGTAAATGATTTTATCAACCCATCTCTATCAGCAGTATATCTCACTTGCTCAGAACCTGGATTAATGCCAAAAGCAGATTTAGTTACCAAGCCTTTAGCAATAGCTTGTTTGGCAATAGAAGAGGCACGACTTAAATCTTCATAAGAGGAATTGGTACACGAACCAATTAAACCCCATTCTACTTTTAAAGGCCAATTATTTTTAGCCGCTTCTTCTTTCATTTTAGAAACAGGAGTAGCCAAATCCGGTGTAAAAGGACCGTTTAAGTATGGCTCCATTGAGCTAAGGTTAATTTCAATAACCTGG
Source organism: Bacteroidia bacterium (assembly GCA_044353855.1). Classification (GTDB taxonomy): domain Bacteria; phylum Bacteroidota; class Bacteroidia; order UKL13-3; family UKL13-3; genus UKL13-3. The sequence continues at coordinate 822,786 of JBILBF010000001.1, read as the reverse complement.
TCAAAATATTGTGAAGGATTTGCATACACTTCTGGATCACCTGTTAAATGCTGTTTGATTGCATTTGCAGCATCAGCAACATCGGCACGGCCTGTAGAACGTAAGTATCGTTCCATGCTTTCATCGTATCCAAATGTTGAAGTTGTTGCACCAATTTCGGCACCCATATTACAAATTGTACCTTTACCTGTACAACTCATTGATGTAGCGCCTTCTCCAAAATATTCAACAATTGCACCTGTTCCACCTTTTACAGTTAGTATACCAGCAACTTTTAAAATCACATCTTTTGGTGAAACCCAACCATTTAATTTACCGGTAAGTTTTACCCCTATTAGTTTTGGAAATTTTAGTTCCCAAGGCAAACCAGCCATTACATCACAAGCATCAGCTCCACCAACACCAATAGCCAACATTCCCAACCCACCAGCATTAACCGTATGCGAATCAGTTCCAATCATCATTCCACCAGGAAATGCATAGTTTTCTAACACGACTTGGTGAATAATGCCTGCACCTGGTTTCCAAAAACCGATTCCATATTTATTGGAAACTGAAGCAAGAAAATCGAATACTTCTTTGCTTTCTGAATTCGCTATTTGTAAATCATCTTTTGCACCAACCTTTGCAGTAATTAAGTGATCACAGTGAACAGTTGATGGAACGGCAACTTTAGGCCTACCGGCTTGCATAAACTGTAACAAGGCCATTTGAGCCGTTGCATCTTGCATGGCAACACGGTCAGGTCCGAAATCAACATAATCCACTCCACGAGCATATGATTTTGAGGTAGCACCTTCAGTAAGATGGCTATACAAAATCTTTTCGGTAAGGGTTAACGGCTTATTGGTCACTTTTCTAGCTGCATCAATACGTGTTCCCATTTGGGCGTATACAGCTTTAATCATTTCTAAATCAAATGTCATATCTGCAATAAATATTAAATTTCAACTTTGGGAGCACAATAGCAAAAATGGAAAATGCTCGATTTGTTCTTTGGTAAAGCGTTGCAATAATAGTCATTTTATTATTGAGAAGGAATACCAACAAGCAGTTTTTTGAATTCAACTAAATGTCCAATATACACAACGCTGTTTTTATCACTAAAACTAGATACATTCGATTAAATAAAGCTATGGAATTAATAACAAACGAATCATTCGAAAAAAATCAAAATACAATTGGTTTTACTGGAAAAGGAAGTGGCCTAATGGTTATCATGCTCCTCAATTGGGTATTAACTTTGTTTACGCTTGGTTTGTATTACCCTTGGGCTAGGGTAAATAAATTACGGTTTATGTATGGTAACACACAACTCAACCAAACACCTTTTATTTTTCATGGAACAGGCAAAGAATTATTTAAAGGATTCCTGAAGTTTTTCGCTTTAATCATTTTCGTTTACGGATTTTATGTTTATGCAAGTGTTTCTCAAAATGCTACACTTATTTTAATGGCTATATTGTTTTTGTTTGCATTTTTTTTAATCGTAATTCCATTTGCCATACATGGAGCTTTCAGATACCGTTTATCTCGCACTTCATGGAGCAGCATACATTTGGGATACCGAGGTGAACGAACACAACTTGCCTTTGAGTTTTATATTGGTTTATTTTTAACAATCATTACAGGTGGGATTTATTACTCGTGGTTTATGGATAAAATGCGAAAATATGTACTTGGAAATTGCAGGTTTGGAAATTTAACATTTGGATATGATGGTAGCGGAACAGAATTGTTTATCATTAACCTCAAAGGGTATTTTTTCACTATTGTTACTTTAGGGATATATTATTTTTGGTATAAAAAAGAGTATTTAAATTATTTCGCCAACTATACTTATATCGAACAAAACGGGAAACGATTTCACTTAAAAGGAAATATTAAAGGACGGTCATTTTTTGCATTAACTATTACCAATTTTTTTCTCTTAGTGTTTACTTTTGGAATAGCTATACCATGGGTAATTGTGCGCACTACAATGTTTATGATAAACAATATTGAACTTCCCTCACAAGTAGATTTTAATGTTATTGAACAAACTGAAGATGAATTTTTGGATGCAACAGGCGAGGATGTTTTGGATTGGCTTGATTTGGGATTAGTTTAATGTTAAACAAATCACCATCAATGTAAAAAATAAATATATTTTCTAAAAAAATTATTGACTAAACAAAATCGAAATCAAACTAAACATGCATTTAACTTATAAAGCACGCTATTACAATGGACAATTATCTAAACCTTTTGTGGCGGATGTGAGTATTTATGAAAACAGTATTGATATAACTTATATAACCGAAAAAGGCGAATACCAAATAGTAAAATGGGCAAAAGAATTTGTAAAAGAAATAGATTTTTCATCGAGCATTGTTGTGCTGCGTTATGGTGAAATATTCCCATACCAACAATTGGAAATTACAGATAGCGATTTTATAACAACCTATAAAACTCATTTTAAAGTAGCCTTTACAAAACGATGGATGCACTTTAGCACAGTTGGAGTTTTAGGAATGCTAATTACAGGATTTTTACTAACCGTTGTTTTGGGCTATTTTATTGTATTGCCTCTGTTAGCAGATAGTATTGCCAATCATTTTCCCGTAGAATATGAAATTTCAATGGGTGAAGATATATACAACAAAATTATAGCGGAATCGAACATTGATTCAGCGAAAACAGAATCCATCAATCATTTTTTTAAGAACTTAACAATTGAAAGTAATTACCCAATAAAAATTACAGTAGTAAAAGACAGTGTGGTGAATGCATTTGCATTGCCCGGTGGAGGCATTGTGGTGTATGATGCTATTTTAAAAAATATGCAATCTCCTGAAGAATTAGCTGCATTATTATCACATGAATTTTCGCATGTTGAATTAAAACATGCTACCCGAAATGTATTTAGAAGCATTGCTGGATACTTATTTATTTCTGTTTTATTTAGCGACATAAGTGGAATTGCATCTGTTGTGGTTGAAAATGCCAATCAATTACGCAACCTCAGTTACAGCAGAGAACTAGAGCACGAAGCTGATGAAAACGGATTACTCATTTTACAAAAAAACAACCTCAGTACAGATGGGATGATTGCCTTATTTTTAGAACTCAAAAAACAAAATAGTATTGATGTTAATGAATGGATAAGTACCCATCCTGATTTAGATAACCGTATTGATTTTGTTACACAATTTACAAACGAACATACATATACTCCTTTAACAAATGACAGTTTATTGTTTTATTTCAACCAACTCAATGGCACATGGTAGATGAAACATTATTGCCTTCGGTAAACCAATCGATGCAAAAATATATTGAGCTTCAAGAATCTATTTCCTTTGAAGAGCTCAAACTAATTTTAACCGAAAAATTAGTATACCTATTGCATTACGAGATGGAAAAGTTGATGGGATTATTATACCGAATTGATGTAAGAGAAAAAGACACCAAAGCAGCATTTGAACAAAACAATCCTAAACTTATAGCTCCGCTTCTTGCACAAGCTATAATTGATAGGGAAATTGAAAAAGCCATTTCGAGAAGAAATAATAGGTAATATCATTTTGATTGATAATAAGGCCAATACGTATGGCATAAATGGTATTATGACTCCTCAAAATACATTGGACTAAATATTTGCGAAAACCGCATAGTACCCTCATTTCAAATTTGACAAACGTCATAACCTAGATTGCTGTTTGTAACCTATCTTCGTACCTAAACTATTTATAAACTTAATGGCCATAATTATTTTTTTTGTTCTTCATTGGTATTTATCTCTTTTCGGACAAACATTTTTTTTACATCGGTATTCGGCTCATAAAATGTATACCATGAGTAAGGGTTGGGAAAAATTTTGGTATATTTTTTCATGGGTTACCCAAGGTTCATCTTACTTAAATGCTCGAGCTTATGCAATTTTGCATCGGATGCATCATGCATATAGTGATACCGAAAAAGACCCTCACTCTCCTATTTTTTTTAAAGAAGTTTTTACCATGATGATGTATACTCGCAACGTATACAATGGTGTATTGAATGACACAATGGAAGTAGAAGAACGCTTTGATCGAAATTTCCCTGAGTATGCAAAAATTGACCGCATTGCAGATGCTTGGACAACACGAATTGCTTTTGGATTGGGGTATATTGCCTTTTACATCGCATTTGCTACACATTGGTGGATGTATTTATTATTGCCTATCCATTTTTTAATGGGCCCTGTGCATGGTGCAATTGTGAATTGGGCCGGGCATAAATATGGTTATCGAAATTTTGATGAACATGACCATTCTAAAAACACGTTGGTTTTTGATTTTTTGATGTTAGGTGAATTGTTTCAAAACAATCATCACCGCAATGGTGCAAGACCTAACTTTGCTGCCAAGTGGTGGGAAATTGACCCTGTATATCCAGTAATGCGGTTGTTCCATTTTTTAAAAATAATTAAATTACAACCTTCGTCATTGCAAAAGAATTAATATCCCTTTTCACGTTGCGTTTCAGTACTGTTAAATTAAATGAACCATTATATTAAAACCGACCTTGATGATACCATATGTGCACTAGCTACCGCTGGAGGCATTGGTGCTATTGGTGTAATACGCATTAGCGGAAATCAAACACTTGCAATTGTTAACAGCATTTTTAAGGGTAAAAATCTTGAACAAGTGGAAAGCCATACCTTGCATTTTGGCAAAATAGTTACTGGTGATATTGTATTGGATGAAGTGCTTGCTTCGGTATTTAAAAATCCAACTTCATACACAGGTGAAGATACCATTGAAATAAGCTGCCATGGTTCGCCTTATATTTTAAAAAAAGTATTGGAATTGCTAGTGCAAAAAGGGGCTCGATTGGCCAAACCTGGAGAATTCACTTTACGTGCTTTTTTACACAAAAAATTAGACCTCTCGCAAGCCGAAGCTGTTGCTGATTTAATTGCGGCTGATAGTTCAGCCTCACACCAAACAGCTATGCAACAAATGCGTGGTGGCTACTCTCAACAAATACAATTTTTACGCGAACAACTTATCAATTTTGCTTCTTTAATTGAATTAGAATTGGATTTTGCCGAAGAAGATGTGGAGTTTGCAAGCAAAAGCGAATTGTTTAGTTTGGTTACCAACATTCACACCTTAATATATTCACTCATTCAATCGTTTCAATATGGAAACGTAATAAAAAATGGTGTTCCCACAGTAATTGCCGGCAGACCCAATGCAGGAAAATCGACATTACTCAATGCATTGCTCAATGAAGAAAGAGCTATTGTGAGCAGCATTGCAGGCACTACACGCGATACGATTGAAGAAAGTTTTGTAATAGATGGAGTAGCTTTTCGACTGATAGATACAGCAGGTATTAGGCAAAGCAATGATACTGTAGAAAGCATAGGAATTGAACGCACATTTGAAGCTATTGCTAAAGCATCGTTGGTATTGTATCTATTTGATGCTAGCACAACTACCCAACTAGAATTGGAAAATGAACTTGCTCAAATTCCAGAAGGAAATCACGTAATTATTCCAATTGGCAACAAAGTGGATTTACTTAAAAGCCCCCCTTCGGCTTCGCTCGGTGTGACTTTTGATTACAATACTAAATCTTTAACCAACCAGTCAAAAAATCATCAAATAACCTATATTTCATCGCTCCATAAAAAAGGAATGGACGAACTGATTTTACGTTTACAAGATTTTATTCATACCCATAAAAACAGCAATGATATAGTGGTGAGTAATATTCGCCACTATGAAGCTTTGCAACAAGCATATAATTCTTTGGAGCAAGTACTTAATGCAATTGATGTAAATAGAAGCGGTGAATTACTCTCACTAGATATTCGCAAAGCCATCTTTCATTTAGGTGAGATCACAGGTGAGATCACAACTGAAGATTTACTTGGTAATATATTTTCTAAGTTTTGTATTGGAAAGTAACCACTACAAAACACCCCCCACCAAAATTATATTAAACCTATACAAAGCCTCATAAATAGAGGCTTTTTTTATGCTCAAGTTAATTTTTTTGCTTTATTATTGGTTTGTTTGTTTTTTTTCGGATATATAACATTATAATGGTATTTAGAAGTGTTGTAGTTTAACCCAACATAAAACTTTGAAAAAAATATCTAAGCATAATTTCTATATTTGTTTTACTAATATTAACAATTATTATTATGAAAACGAACCCACTACTTTTATCAATTTTGTTGTTGATCACAACTCAACTTTTTGCACAACAAATTAAACAAACTAATTTTAGAGAAAACCACCGTCTTGCAGGAAACCATTTTGCAAAAGCGGCTACCCAATTTTTACCCCAACAAACAATTAATTATAATTGGGATTCGGGAAATGAAAATTGGATGGAAAGTGACCAACTGAAAACCACTTACAACGCAGGTGGCGAAGTCCTTTCAGAGTTAAGGGTTTATTATTATAATGAAGGTGCTGATTCTTCGCTGTACAAGCAAAACTATGTATACAATGCCAATAACCAGCAAATAGAAAGTTATGGTTTGAATTGGAACTCCAATACTCAAATATGGGATACAACAAGTAAATCTTATACTGTGTATGATGTACAAGGCAACGAAACCCAAAGTGATAATTTTTCAAAATTTATGGATGTTTGGACCAGACAATATGCTACTAAAACCATTTTAACTTATGATGTGAACAATAGGGTAACAGAAGAAATTTACCAAGATTGGATCAACCATTTAAACGATTACAGAAATGAATCAAAAAGCATTTATACCTACAATGCACAGGGCGAACCAAGCGAATTAACCAGTATGGAATGGGATACCATTACATCAACATTTATGAATAGCGAAAAATATATAAATGTGGTTTGGTATAAATACAATGGTAATTTAGATGATGGTCTATTAAGCAGTCTAACAGGTCAAGAATGGAATGGAACATCTTATGTAGATGCTTTAAAAATAACAGTTACTTATGATTTACACGACAATGAAATAAATAACAAAAGTGAATCTTGGGATGTAACTGAATGGGTTTTAGATAATCAATCAGAATACCTACATACCTATAATGGAACCGACCAATTAACACAAACAATAATTCGAAACAGATACAATATTGATAGTGCTTATACTAATTCTCAAAAAATGGTATTCAGTAATTTTATTTCATACACGAACATCCAAAACCAAACAGCAGATAACCAACTTGGTGTTACCATTTATCCTAATCCGTTAAATAGCTCTTCAACTATTAATATAGAGCAAAATACTCTAGGAACACAATTTAAACTATACGACATACTAGGTCATGAAGTATATACTACCCTTTTAGAAACACCTCATACAACAATTGAAAAAGGAGATTTGCAAAAAGGTATATATATCTACCAAATACTTAACGAAAATCAATCGTTAGCAAAAGGGAAACTGATTATTCAATAACTTGAAATTTCAAAAAAGCGGCATACCATCATCATATTGTATGCTGCTTTTTTGTAAAAAAAATGCCCTCCAATTGGGGGCACTTTAAAAGAGAGCATAGGGGCGTATGGTTTTACCGAATAGACCAAGAGTAGTTTTGGCCCATAGCGAATTAAATTACAACTTGTTTCTAGACTTTTTTTTACCTGATTTATTTCAATTTTTCTATTTATAATTCATTCTCAAAATCAATCATTACATAATGACTGTATATGTTGAGTAAGTCTTATTTATTTTCCATTTTTTTTAATGGTTTATCAATTTACATCTATTTCAGAACTTTATGATATAAAAAAAACAATTCAGCGATTGAAGGAAAATATTCAATTTCACTCTTTTGTAATTTAATGTGTTGTTTTTTTTTGTGTTAATTTATAATCAAAAAAACTAAAAAATTAGTACAAATCATAATTGCGTGCTTAAAATAATGGCATTTAATTAAGGTTGCATCTTTTAGATGTGTTAAAAATACAATAGGAAACATCCATTACGATAAAAGATGCCATTGCTGTTGATCAATCTATTTTTAAAAAATGTTAATTACATCATTGGAACCCTATTCTCATATTGAAATAGTTTGTAAATCAGCAGATAAACAAAGCATACTTAATACATTAACTCTCCCTCATGTTGATATAGTTTATTGGATATGAAAATTCCCTTTACGGATGGAGTTGAAATAGGTAAAAAAATTAAACCGTTATTACTTAAAATAGGGTATTTGGATTGTATGATAATGACCAATACTATTTAATTGAAGCAGGTATAAGTGGCTACTTGTATTAAGATAATGATTATAGACTCAATTTGTTTTAAACTAAATAATACATTTGTAAACTTTAGTAAACAATTTTGGGCAAACATTATATTTTACATAAACCGTACGGTTATATTAGCCAGTTTAAAACAGATGTAAAAAAGAAAAAACTGCTAGGGGATTTATATCCATTTGCCGAGGGTACAATGGCAATTGGCCGATTGGATGAAGATAGTGAGGGGTTATTACTACTCACTACAGATGGTAAAACAAGTGAGCTTATTAGAAGAAAACATATTGAAAAAGAATACTACGCACAAGTGGATGGAGAGATTACAGCATTTGCTATTGATCAACTTAAAATGGGTGTAACTATTGGAATTAAAGGAAACCGCTACCAAACATTGCCGTGTGAGGCTAAAGCACTTTTAACAATTCCTGTTTTCCCTGAACGCAGCAGAAGAATTAGAGATGATAGACATGGACCTACCTGTTGGATAAGCATAACATTAACTGAAGGAAAATTAAGGCAAGTTCGCAAAATGACAGCTGCTGTTGGTTTTCCTACATTGCGGTTAATAAGAGTGAGAATTGGAACGTTATGGTTAAACCAATTAGCATCGGGGGAAGTAATTGAACTAGAAAATTTAGTGGTGGAATGAGCGAGTGGTTTCAACATATTATAAATGCAATTTCACAAGAGCAACATGAAAAATTAGCATCATTAGAAACGCTATTTCATTGTATTTTTTTACCCAAACAAAAACTCGTTTTGCATTTTATAAGTATGGATAAAGTGCAGCACTTACCTACTTATTATTTTTCGTCTCTAACTAATGAGGCCAAACTGCAACAATTAAAATGTATTCATATTTGGGAAGATGTGTATGAACAACACCCTGAACTGGTAACAGCACGTGTATTAGCCTTAATAGGAAACAGACAACGAGTACATGCTCGAGCTACACAAGTAAAAAGAATTGATAAACCAACAGCTGATTTGTTTTTAAACAAAAATCACTTACAACAATCAGTGGGGGCTTATTATAAATTTGGTCTATACCACCATACAGAATTAGTTGCTGTTGCTACCTTTAGCAAAAGTAGAATGATGCAAGATGGTGTAGTTCCATACCGCAGTTATGAACTCATCCGATTTGCAAGTAAAATAGGCGTAACGGTAACAGGAGGATTGAGTAAACTTTTAACATTCTTTATACAAGAAGTAAACCCCGCACATATTATGACCTATACCGATAGAGATTGGGGAACAGGAGAAGGGTTTGAAAAACTAGGCTTTACATGTATCGAAGTAACAGAACCAATTGCGTTTTATGCAAATATAAAAACGTTGGAACGATTAACCCTAAAACAATTACCTGTTACCATGCAACATGATTGGATTCCTATTTACAATTCGGGCAGTAATAAATTTGTACTCGACAGAAGAAATTATACTTCGTAATCTACAACCCTACGTTCGCTTCTTGCTTCGCCAATAAAGGGAATAATAGCTTTGTGCAATGGATGTTGTTGGTAAAAATCTAAAGCGGCTTTATCAGTAAAGGTGCTATATAAAACGATGTCAACCGATTCAGGCGAACGCAAAAAATCAAACCCTACTTCAATATCGATTAACCCTTCTACATTACCTTTTAATGCTTCCAATTTTTGTTTAATGGCTTGAGCATTTTGCTGTTTGCTTTGTCCATTTGCTTCTTCTTTTAATTTCCAAAATACAATATGTTTTATCATGTGATACGTTTATGAGTTTTACGAATGTACCTTAATTGCATGTATAGTTTCAAACCAAAGTATAGCATAAAAACTAAAATTGACATGCTGCTAGTATATAGAACAACAATAAACCATAAACTAAAAACTTACCTTTGCACACCATGCAACCAAACTTAATTGTAATACTTGGGCCAACAGCAAGTGGTAAAACCAAACTTGCAGCTCATCTTGCACACAATTTAAACACAGAGATTATTAGTGCTGATTCGAGGCAAGTATACAAGCAAATGAATATTGGCACAGGCAAAGATTTAAACGAATATAGTATTGATAATACAAGCGTTCCCTTTCATTTAATTGATATCATCAATGCAGGCGAACGTTACCATATCCATCAATTTACAAACGATTTTTTTGAAGCATATAACCAAATTCATTCACACAATAAAATTCCCATTTTGTGTGGAGGAACAGGCTTATATATTGATGCTATTATAAGTAATTACGAATATACAGGTGTTCCTATAAATGAAACAATGCGTGGTAGACTCAATTCTTTTTCTAAAACTGAACTCGCAACTATATTTACCGAATTACCCTTTCATCCACATAAAGAAAAAATTGATACCTCAACCACCAAACGATTGATAAGAGGTATTGAACTAATTACTTATTTAAACCAACACGATTTTACACCAACAACATTTCCAAAAATAAATCCCCTAATTTTTGGCACCTATACTTCAGTTGACAAACGCAGAAACAATATTGAAAAAAGATTGCATTACAGGTTGCAAAATGGAATGGTAGACGAAGTAGAAATACTTCTCAAATCTATTAGCAAAGAGCAGCTAGAGTATTATGGATTGGAGTATAAATTTGTGACACAATATTTAACAGGACAACTATCCTTTGAGGTAATGCAACAAAAACTTTTGGTTGCCATACATCAATTCGCCAAACGGCAAATGACTTACTTCAGAAAAATGGAACGTGATGGAAAAACGATACATTGGATAGATACAGATAAGACAATTGAAAAACAACTATCTGAGATTAAAGCTTTGATATTGGAATATGAAAATAGTATTACTTAATTTGAATAATAACTTACAGGAGATAAACTCCTTTCTCAACACAAAAATTATCAACTAAAATGGCAGGCTGCGGTTATGTATGTCCACAATGTGAAGGTAAAGAATATACTGATGATGGTAAAATATGCGATTGGTGTAAAACACCAACTATCCCCAAAATAGAAACTCCAGCAACGGTGATTATCGAAAACAATTGATTTTGTGTATATTCGATTAATTAAGTTAAACATCAAATGAAAAAAATACTGTATACCATCCTCTTGTTTATATTATGCTTTACATATAAAACAAACGCCCAAAATTGGCCTTGTATACCTGATCCAAACTTAACCTATAACGGCATTTCGCCTGAGGTATTACCAAATGCAATGGCAGGATATGATTATTGGAGTACCATTAGTTTTAAAATTCCAAAAGATTCTTCTATTAGCGGCATTGCTGTAACCATTGATAGTGCAAAATTTATTTATGCCACTGGTAAACCTCAAGGATTTGATTTTACCTGTAATACTCCAGAGTGTGTTTGGGCAGGAGGAACAAAAGGTTGTGCCTTGTTTTATGGAAAAGCAGATAGCACATTAACTGATAGTGTTGCTGAATATCCCATGAAAATATATACCCTTACTTGGTTTCGATTTACGGGTGCAACTGATCAGTTTTCAAGAATTGACTCAGCTACTAACTATAAATTTAGAATTGTAAAGTATAATGGAATTTCTGAGCTAAGTACATACACTCATCTAACAGCATTTCCAAACCCAACTCAAGGCAAAGTAACCATTGAATTGCGTGATATTCAAGATGAACTTAATGAACTCCTAATTATGGATGTGTATGGTAAAGTAGTTTTCAAAGAAAAGTTAACCAAACCCAATCAGTTTTTAACTTCTCTTTCGTTTGATTTGAGTGAATATCAAGCTGGATTGTATTTAGTGAGTCTGACATCAGGCAATAAAACCTCATTGGTAAAAGTACAATTGCGTTAAAAAGCGACTCTTAATTGGATAGAATAACTCCTCATAGGTTCAATTCTAGCTGGCCTAGATGCATAGGTATTATTTGCTAAATTATTTACTAAAAACGCCAATACAAGATGTGGTGTTAATTTAGCACTTACCCTCATATTATGTACCCATGCTCCATGACCAGCATCTTGCTGAAATGTTTTTAAACCTGGTATAGCATTATATAAGTTATTATCAATTTTTTCTTGAATGCTTAAATAATTTATGCTGTATCCAACACCAATTCTTTTGTAGCTACATTCTAAATCAACTTTTACCACATACCTATTCCGATAAGCAACTAAACTATTAAATGCTGGATTGGTAGCGTCAATAAAACGATGATTGTTAACAAATGCTTTGATGTAATTTCCTACATTTTGCAGAGAAGTATCCGCATTTAAATCAATAGGATAAGTATAGGTAAACCCACTAATTGTACGAATGCCAATTTGACCAATATTCCCTTGTCCTTCAAGAGAAAATTCATACCCTGCAGTTCTACTTTTAGGAAGATTTAGTGCTTTAAACCCTATCTTATCTTCGCCAATCAGTATCAATTTAAAGTTTACGGTATCAATATAGTAGGATGCTTTTTCATATTGATTAAACCTTAGTTCAATTAAATTTGTGTATTCCATCCAAAAAACACAAGCATCAAAAGTGGCGCTAAATCCAGCAATATTAAACCCTTGTTTTACGCCAATTTCCGTATACCATCCACGTTCTGTTTTTAATCCTGGATTTGGATAAATGTTTACACCAGCAGCATTGTCTTCAACAAAACGCTCTACAATTGTTGGAAACCTAAATCCTTCGCCAAAAGAAGCTCTTAAAAATGTTTTTGAAGTAGCTTTATAATTCAACCCAAGTCGAAATAATGGTCGTTGTGTTTGCTCAATATTAGCTAATGCATTTACCTCATATCTTAATCCAGTGGTAGCATTCCACCTTCCTTTAAAAAACTCTAACTGAGTATAAGCCGCACCCGAATAACCTTTTTGTTTTCCTGGATAAACATTGCCAACAGCATTAAAATTTGTCGTGTAAATTCCTGAAGTATTGGTAAAATATTTCGATAACTTTTTTTGAAAACTAACATCAACTGCATTCATTTTAGCAACTGCATTATTTGTATTGTTAGTATCAATAGCTCCAAAAACACCATCTCTAATAATATTATAAAATCGATACTTTACTGAAATAGTGTATGTGTTTTGAATAAATGTAAGATGTGGATCAATTGTATAAATTTTATATTTATCATATCCTATACTCCCATCAAAAGGAACCAAAGAACCAGAATCTGCATCTTTCCACAAAAAAAATCGACCACCTTTTTTGGCCATATAGGTAGCATTTATGCCCGTACTTAACCCTTTTATGTTTTCAAAACGATAACGTGTTTTTACATAAGTACGCAACCGGTAATCATCATTGTATTGAATATGGCTTCGATTTGCGTTGATATTGCCGCTTAACTCCAAATCAAATTGGCCAAATTTTTGTTTGTGCACAAAAAAACTTCCTGTATTAAAGGGCTGAGAGGTTCGTTCCCACCAAATCGAATTGTTATTTTTCGGATTATCTTGTATTCCTTGGTAAAAAGTAATTTTAGTCTCAGGTTTATTAGTAGGCCAACCAGTTCGAACGTTTACTGTACCTGCGCTAGCTGAACTTCCATACAAAACTGAAGAAGGACCTTTAATAACTTCAATATTTTCAGCTGCTTCTATAGGCAATAAATCCCATTGTACATCCCCTACATCAGCACCCATCAAAGGCATATCATCCAACAATACCATTACCCTACTGCCTACATTATAACTCCAGCCTGTTCCTCCTCTTATAATTGCTTGTCCTTCAATTACGCTTACTCCAGTTACTTTATTAAGCACATCAGATAATGTATTGGCATTTGTATTAGTAATTAAATACGGTTTAATCGAAGTAACCGACATTACTTCACGTGCAATTTTCATTTCTTGCCGACTTCCCGAAACGACCACTCTATCCAGTTCATTTTCTTTTGGTGTAAGTTCAATATTAATTGTTAGGTTTTCTTCAAACCCTATATGTATATCTTGCTCATAAGGTACATAGCCAATTTGGGTTACCTTCAAAACGATTCGCCCAGGTTGAACTGAAAAAATGTATTGCCCAAGGGAATCGGCTGTTGTAATATTTGTTTTATTGGATTGAATAGATGCATACGAAAGTTTCTCACCTGTTTGAATATTGATCACACTACCTTTTATGATTGCAGTTTGGGCAGCAGCTTTAAAAACTGTGAAACCCAATGTTATAAAGAGTACAATGACATAAATTTTTATTTTATACATAATTATTTTGCAAACCGAATATAAAAAAATAATCTAACTTATGAATCTTTATTAAGTTGAAGTATACTATTTTGGCAAAATGAAAAATATTCGCTTTAGTGAAAATTTCCATATAATACTGTGGTTACTCAAAGATACTTGTTGGTTGGTTCAGTTTAAAATAGGTGGTATTGTAATGATTGCTCCTACTATTTTAATGGCATTTTACCTTGCATGGCACACACGTAAAAATAACATCCAATTTCTTCCAAACATGGCAGTGTGTTGTTGGATAATTGCCAACGGTTATTGGATGCTGGGAGAGTTTTTTAGTTATAATCCTATTCCTATTTCGTTGTCTTTTTTTACAATAGGTATCGCTATAATAAGTTATTATTTCATTAGGTATGGCCGATTAATATTAGATGAATAAATACTCTTTTCGCTAATTACTACATTTTTATTGCTTTGAAATTCCTTTTACCAAAAACAAATGCTAATTTCGAGCGGTTGTTATTTTAATAAAATTTAACACGTCATCATTAAAACACGTAATCCGAGTAATTTAAATGGATAAGTTGAAAAACAAATTTGCCGATAAAGGTTTGGCAAAAGCAGCAGAAACAAAAGAGTTCATCAAAGCAAATAGCGAACACGTTTTAGGAAGTTACACCCTTGATTCTGTATTTTCAGGAATGAAAGGTATGATTGGTTTAATTACCGAGACTTCATTATTAGACGCTGAAGAAGGAATACGTTTTAGAGGATACAGTATACCCGAACTTAGTGAAAAGTTGCCTAAAGCACCAGGTGGAAGTCAGCCATTGCCAGAAGGATTATTTTATTTAATGCTTACCGGTGAACTCCCATCGGATGAAGATGTACATGATGTGACTAATGCTTGGGCACGAAGAGCAATTGTACCTAAACATGTATTTAATGTAATTGATGCCTTTCCACTCAACGCGCATCCTATGACCCAATTTGCTTCTGCAATTATGGCATTGCAAACTGAAAGTGAATTTGCCTCTGCTTACCGAAAAGGTATCAATAAAAAAGATTATTGGGATTACACCTACGAAGATACCATGAACCTAATAGCCAGACTACCCCGAGTAGCTGCCTATATTTACCGTAGAACATACAAATTTGGTGACCATATTGAACCTAACGCAAAGTTAGACTGGGCAGGTAACTTTGCTCACATGTTAGGTTATACAGGCGAAGACTTTAAAGAGTTGATGCGATTGTATATGACCATTCATAGCGACCATGAGGGAGGAAATGTATCGGCACATACTACACATTTAGTAGGTTCTGTTTTATCTGACCCCTATTTATCATTAGCTGCAGCTATGAATGGACTCGCTGGACCCTTACACGGATTGGCCAATCAAGAAGTAATTCGCTGGGTATTAGAATTACAAGCTAATTTAGGTGGAGGTAAACCTAGTAAAGAACAAATTGAGGAATACATAAACAAAACCATTGCAGAAGGAAAAGTTGTACCTGGATATGGTCATGCCGTATTGCGTAAAACAGATCCACGTTTCACTGCACAAATGGAGTTTGCCAAAAAACACATGCCTACCGATGAACTTGTAAATATAGTTTGGGATGTATATGATGTTGCGCCTTCTATTTTGAGCAATTACAAAAAAATTAAAAACCCTTGGCCAAATGTGGATGCGCATTCAGGAGCATTGTTAGTGCATTATGGCATGAAAGAGTATGATTTTTACACAGTTTTATTTGGTGTTTCTCGAGCACTTGGAGTATTAGCTTCCTTAATATGGGATAGAGCATTAGGCTTGCCTTTGGAGCGTCCAAAATCAGTAACTTCTGATTGGTTGAAAGCTACCGTAAGTAAAGCAAAAGCTACTCAATAATTCAATTCAATTAGCATAGTATCTTTTGAAACTATCACATTTCTATATTTTAGTTATCACAGCCGGTTTGTTATTACTTCACTCCGGCTGTGGTTTTTATTCACAAACGGGAGCATCGGTTCCCATTGATGCACGAACCTTTTCGGTAGCTTATATTCCAAATCTGGCTAGTATTGTTGCTCCTACACTAAGTCAAGTAATAACCGAAAAATTGAAGCGAAAGTTTATCAATGAAACTTCCTTAAAACTTGCCGAAACCGAAGGCGATTTGCAGTTTAGTGGCAAAATAACAGAGTATCGTAGTTCACCTGTAGGTGTTCAAGGAAACCAAATAAATGCAGTTAATCAACTGACTATTAACGTAGAAATAACCTTTGAAAATGTTAAGGATGAAAAAAAGAATTTTACCCAAACATTTAGCACGTTTGTAAATTATCCTGCTGATCAAAATTTCGGTTCAATTGAAAATGAACTCATTCAAACAGCCACAGACCAATTGGTGACTGATATTTTTAACAAAGCCTTTATTAACTGGTAATTTAATAACCTATTTGGGGGTTTCCATTCAACTTAGTATCTTAAGTATGCTCGTCAACCAATTTGGCATAACAGCCAAATTTCATTTAATTCGCAGGTATGGGCTTTTGCAAAATAAAATTTGTGTAATATGATTACTATTGAATAAACAGGAATTTATATCGTTGATTGAACATCCCGAAACTTTAGGGAAAAAAAACATTCCAGCTTTAAAAAATATTGCTGCCGATTTCCCCTATTTTCAAAACGTACAGCTACTCCTGACTAAAGCCCTTCATAATGAAAAACACTATGAATTTGAAAAGCAGTTAAAATACACTGCACTAATGGTTCCTGATAGATCGGTATTGTTTAACTATATTTACCACACATCTGTAGTTGATACTCCTGGTATAAAGCCATCAGAAAATGTACAAGACCCTGTTATTGCTGCTATTTCTGAAATTGATACTCCTTTTGCACTTCAACTAAATGAAAGCGTTGTATTACCCGAACCTATCATAGAACCTATAGTAGATGTTGACAGTTCCCCTGTAGAAGAGTTTGTCGAACCTTCGATAAATGAACCAGAGGCGACAAAGTTAGCTGTTGAAATAATTGAGCCCATATCATCAGTAACAAAACAAGAAGAAATAACATTAGCTGATGTGTCACCTACTCCTATTTTAAATAATGAAGAGCATTCTTTTGCCGAATGGCTCAAAGCAATAAGTGCTGGAACGCAATCAATGGTTAATACTCCTATATCAGAAGCTGAAAAAATCCAAACGCTAAGCTCAATACCTCCAGATACAAACACCAAACCACAACCTTCAAACGTACCTCAATTCGAATCTGTATTGGATAAGTTTTTAAGGGAGAATCCTCGAATGAGTAGACCCAAAGCTGAGTTTTACAACCCAGTGAACATGGCCAAACAAAGTGTGGCCGAAAATGATGAATTTGTTACCGAAACATTAGCTAATGTTTATTACAAACAGGGTCATCTAAAAAAAGCAATAAAAGCATACGAAAAATTATGTTTGATATATCCTCATAAAATGTCGTATTTTGCAGGCCTTATTCAGAAAATTAAAACCGAAAATAAAGATTAACTATGTTCATATTATTTAGTATCCTCATTATTGTAGCGTGTATATTATTAACGCTTGTTGTACTTATTCAAAATCCAAAAGGTGGAGGAATTGCCTCTAATTTTACCTCACCCAATCAAATTATGGGTGCACGCAGGTCTAATGATGTTATCGAAAAAACAACATGGATTTTAGCCATCGTTTTAATTTCATTCTCTTTACTCTCTAACTTTTTTCGACCTAGCGGACAGGCTGATACCACAGGTGCTGAGTCAAGGTTAAAAGAAAATATTGACAATACAGAAATGCCAGCAGCTCCGCAACAAGCTCCTGCTGCAGCTCCGCAACAAGCAGACCCTTCTACTGCACCTGCAACTACAGAGCCTGCTCCAGTACCTGCAAACTAGGTAATATAAAAAAAGTCCCATCCCACAGTACTGTGGGATGGGACTTTTTTTATTACAAAAAACGAGTATTCCATTATTTGGTAAGCCGTATCGAAACCTTTCGATCTTATCGAAGCATATTACAGTGGCCTTTGATGCTTAAGAATCGTTTGTGAGAACACTTCGATGAACTCAGTATGACGAAGTTTCCGAAACCATGTAAGATTATCAAAACACAACCAATTGTCAGGCTGAGTTTATTGAAGCAATTAGTCTTTGTTACTTAAGAATAGGTCTTATATATACACTTCCTTGAACCCGAAAGCTTACGGGAAGTCTTGAAGCTGAGTTCATCGAAGCATAATACAAAAAAGCCCGTCCCACAGCTGTGGGACGGGCTTTTTAAAAGAAATAAAATTTAGCTTATTTACTAATCACTAATTTTTGAGTTGATGTAGTTCCTTCAACTGAAATATGTACGATATAAATACCATTGTTTAAGGCACTGCAATCCAAAGCAGTTTCGATACCACCTTTTGCATTGGCCGTTAATACTTCTTTACCCGTTAAGTCTACAATTTTTACGGTTGCTGTACTTTTAGCATCTGAAGCATTAATGGTTAATTTAGTTTGAGCTGGGTTAGGATACATGGTAACTCCAGAAGCACCAAAGGCAGTTTCTTTTATTCCTGTCCAATAGTCCCATTCGTTGTTTCCACTCCATTCCGATTGTAAAACAAATTTATTGTTTTCATCTTGTACAAATACAACTCCAATTAATTCACTTAAATCAGCATCTTCAACTGAATTTTCAGTTTCAAGTTTAGTACCATTATAAGCTCCTGTACTGGTTACAGCACTGGTTGGTAATCTATAATTTCCTGGAAACGTAAATGATTTTGAAATAGTTTGTTCTGCATCACTGGTAAAATCAATTATTGTTCCATTTGCATCTGGCAACATTTTTTTCATTACCCAATAGAACTCAGTTTCACCGTTTGATTTTTTGTTTTTCTTAGTTAATTTTTCCAATACAGCAAAGTGTACTTTATAATTTCCTACTAATGTACCTGTAGGTTTTATTTTAGCATTGATCGTAATTTTTTTACCTTCAATCACTTGACTTGCTTTAATTGTAACTACTGAAAGTTGATTATAATAATTATCAAATACATTTAAATCAAAATCAGAGGCAGGATTGCCATTCCATTGACCATCAATTTGAAGTCTAGGAACTGAGTTTATGCCACCATAATAAGAACCTCGACTTCCACCTTCTAAAGTATAATAAGGATCACCTGTACCTGGAAAATTGTATTGATATTTAATAACGGTAAAACCACCCATACGTTCACGAACTGCATTTTGCATATTTTCATTTCCTGGAACACAAGGAGGACAAGTTGAAGAGGTAAACATTTCTAACAACGTTTTGCGCTGAACCAATGTATTTACAACATTCATAATTGTAGAAGCTGTATCATCAGAATTATCCATATCTGCATTTGCACCGTTAATATTATCTACCCACATTTTGATTGTTTTGCCACCACTCGTAGTAGCATCATAAGATGTTGCATGCGAAAATGCATAGCTACCAACTCCACTGCCTGAAACCGATGCACCAGTTACATTTTCAGAAACTGTAGCACCGCCATTTACGCTGTAGTTTACTCTAAACGTTGTAATTGTTGCACTACCATAATTGATAAAGTCATACCCGAAATTAGTTGCATTGCCTTTAAGCAAAGTAGCAGGTGCATCAACTGATCTCATTTTTACATTAAATGCTGGTTGTACACCATAATTAAAAGTATACACAACATGTTGGGCTGGAACATCAGAACCTGTAGCACCTCCAAAATTAAGTGTTGGGCTTCCCGCAACTTGTGTTGCAATTGTTCTAGTAGCATTTTGAACACCAGCAGTTGCATTTAAGGTACCTCCACCAAAATTATGAACGATATCAAATTTAGTTCCACCATTTGCCTCATAAAAACGAATAGCAAACTGGCTAATATTAGTTAAATCAGCTGCTCCATCATCTTTAGCAGTTAATTGCCATTGAACAACATGAACGCGATTAGGTGCAGTTCCATATGTCCAAGTTCTAACTCCTTGAGGAAATGCTGAATTTACACCTGAAGCTAAATATACTCTTAGGTTATCCCAAAAAGCAAAAATAGAACTTGCAGGAGCAGCTAAACTAGGTAAAGCTACATTGGTATTGCTATCAGCCGAAAGTGCAGCATCAAATGTTACATATCCACTTGAACTTACTCGGTAACTTGTAACTGTTTGTCCATAAAAACTCCAAGTAAATGGCATTGTTTGAGCAGCAGAAAGCAACTTTGTTTTAGGAGCTGCTTCTGCAGCTATAACTACTGTTGTGCCTGTTGATTTACGGTTCTCATATTCCGAAGTAGTACCCGTAGTTTTTAAGTACCAATAATTTTGTGCAAAAGCGCCAAAACTAATTGTAGTGGCCAAGGCCACTGTAAGTAACATTTTTTTCATTGTTGTATGTGTTAAGTTGATAATTAGTTAAAATAGCCTTGATAATGTATATGCATAAATATGTTTTACTATTGATAAAAACAACAAATACACTCATATCAATGTCATTTAGTTGCATTTTTCTGCATGATAAAAATCATACTAAATATACACTTCTCAAAAAAGTTTACATTTGCTTAGATAGAAAAACACACTATGATAAAATTATACACATATATATTGCTTATCGGTTCGATTTTTACCTTAACTGTTAAAGCACAATCACAAAGTATTTCAATTGTACCAAGAACATTAACAAAAGGAGCTGTTAATGCTGTAGATCCAGATGGTAATTATAACTTAGAATTACAAACACGTATCAATAATAATAGTGTTGATGCAGCTGATAGTATTTTAACCTGGAAAATTATCACCTTAGATCAACCAAATCCTTGGCAACTTGATTTTTGCGATCCAAATTATTGCAGAACAGATGCTCAATTAAACGAAGCATTTGATTTTAAATTAAAGAAGGGGGCTTATGGTTTTATGAAAGCTGACTTTTTTTACAATGCAACAAGTGGTAATGGATTGGTTAAAGTAGTAATCTTTGCTAAAAATAATCCTGCAAATAATGATACACTTACTATCAATGCGAATTCATGGACTACAGCAGTAAAAGAGGTAAACAAGACACAACCTATTTCTTTTTATCCAAATCCAGTAAAAGATTTACTCACTATAAAGGTTCCTGTTAAAACAAGTGTAACCGTTGATATATACAATATACTTGGAACACGAGTAAAAACTTTTGTTCATTCAGATGTATCAACTACTGTAAATTTGAGTGAGCTTCAAAATGGTGTTTATTTTATTCGTTTTACTGAAAACGGAAAATTGTATACCAAGCAGTTTACCAAAGCCGAATAAATCCTTTTAAATTCTTTATAAAAAAATCCCGCCCCGCAGAACATCGGATCGGGATTTTTTGTGTTCGTTTATTTTTAACTAGCTATTAAAATTTCAACAATTCATCCAATACTATTTTAAACCTTTCTTTAGGTAAAAAATGTTGCTCCAATGCTACATTAAACGGAACAGGAGAATCCAAACTGCCACTGCGCATTACGGGTGCATCTAATTGCTTAAAACAGTGTTGTGAAATATGGGCTGCTATCTCTGCTCCTATTCCTCCAGTTAAAGTATCTTCATGTAAAATAAATGCTTTACCTGTTTTACGCACACTTTTTTCAACAGCTTCTGTATCCCATGGCAATAAGGTCCGTAAATCTATTATTTCTGCATCAATACCAATTTCCTTACAATGGTTTGTAGCCCAATGTACACCTGCACCATAAGTAATAATTGTTACTTCATTTCCTTGGGTTACCAATCGTGCTTTGCCTATTTCCAATTCATAATAATCATCGTAAACTTCTTCTTCTAAATCAACTGCTCGATATAATGCTTTATGTTCAAAAAACAACACTGGATTGGGATCAGAAATAGATGCTGCTAATAACCCTTTAGCATCACTAGGATTGCTAGGGTACACAATTTTTAACCCTGGTACATGGAAGAACCAAGCTTCTGTACTTTGAGAATGGAAAGGACCGGCACCAACACCTGCTCCTGTTGGCATGCGTATTACCACATCAGCATTTTGCCCCCAACGGTAATATGATTTGGCTAAATTATTGACAATTTGGTTAAACCCAACCGTTACAAAATCGGCAAATTGCATTTCCACCATCGCTTTCATACCTTTAATTGAAAGTCCGTATGCAGCACCTAATATAGCACTTTCACACAAAGGTGTATTGCGTACCCTATCTTTTCCAAACTGCTCTAAAAAACCTTGAGTAATTTTAAACACTCCACCATAGGCTCCAATATCTTGACCCATTAAAACCAAGTTGTCATGTTTTTCCATGCTTTGGCGAAGACCATCACTTATGGCATCAACAAGTCTTTTACGCGATTGATCATTACTAGCGGGAGCACTTGTAACATGGTGTAAATTACCAAACGCTGCACTTTCCATTGGCGTTACGGGTGCAAATACATCTCCCATTTCTATTTCTGTATTCGGAATAACATCAGGCTCGGCTTGCACTGTTTCAACGCCTTCGTCAATTTCTTTTTTAAACTCGGCACGGTAACCAGCAATCATCTCATCTGTTAAAATATGTTGCTCTTTTAAAAATAGTTCATAGTTCAATATCGGATCTTTTTTACCCCACTCTTCAAACAATTCATTAGGTACATATTTTGTTCCAGATGCTTCTTCATGACCACGCATTCTAAAAGTAATACATTCCAACAAAACCGGACGAGGATTGGTACGCATACTTATGGCTAAATTCCTAACGGTATCAAACACTTCCAGTATATTGTTACCATCAATTTTAATAGCCTGCATACCATATCCTATTCCTTTATCAATAAAGTTTTTACATCTAAATTGTTCGTTACTAGGAGTAGATAATCCATACCCATTGTTTTCAATTAAAAATATAACAGGTAATTCCCACACTGCAGCTGTGTTTAATGCTTCATGAAAATCACCTTCACTTGCACCACCATCACCACTAAACACAACGGCAATTTTTTCTTCTTTTTTTATTTTATGCGATAGTGCAATTCCATCGGCAACACCTAACATGGCTCCTAAATGCGAAATCATACCCACAATATGATGTTCATTGGTTCCAAAATGAAACGATCGTTCACGACCTTTTGAATAGCCATTCATTTTACCTTGCCATTGAGAAAATAACTTCGCAAAGGGCATATTGCGACTAGTCCAAACGCCTAAATTACGATGAAGAGGTAAAATATATTCATCAGCATCTAATGCCATGGTAGTGCCTACGCTAATTGCTTCTTGACCAATACCCGAAAACCATTTACTTACTTGACCTTGACGTAGTAGGATAAGCATTTTATCTTCTATCATACGAGGCTTAAGCATGCCTTTGTATAAAGCAAGCAATTGGTCATTGCTATAAAATTTTTTATTAAATTGCATGGAGCAATGATATGATTTTTCTAGTTGATTTATTGCTGAATCGTACAGATTAAAACAAAGAAAATACATCGAAAAAAGATACATTAATTTGCCCAGAAGCTATTTAAGGAAGAACAGAAAAGGAGAAATCAGAAACGTTTCCGCAAACAAATATTAATACCAATAAAATAAGGATGTTGCTGTATCCAACGGTCATTACCAATAATTGAATTGAGACTGTATTTTACAGTGGGAACAATACCAACTGAAACAGCCTGTCCAAATTTATAACTCAACTGTGGCATAGCTGTTATAAATACCGCATTGCTTATTTGTGGAAATGATTCTTTATCGCGTAAAATAAGCACACCTTTATTATCATAAGAAACCATACCACCATCAATTGTATTGATAAAAGCATAACTTATTCCTCCTTGTAAATCAAAATCCCATCGAACTGCATTTTTAACTTTATAATTTAAATATAAGGGTATTTCAGTCCACGTGTATCTTATTCGATTGCTGTATTGATTTCCTATTAATATTGAATCTTGAGGACTTGAAATTGGAGCTCCAATTTCATTGGGATTTGCAGGAGAAGTTGCTGGAGTAACATCATAATCAAATTTTTGATTAAAATTTACCATCATCAAACCACTTGATAACATCCATTTTTTAGTTAATCTATAATCCACCATAAAACCTCCTACCCAATCAATAGCTGGGCGTTCTAGTTGTTTGCGAAAAGCAATATTTTGATCAAAGTTTAACATAGATCCGTTAGGAGAAGAATAAGTGGTATAACTTAAATGTAGACCTACAAATAAACTAATTGAAAATGGTGATGGTTCATTTTGATTTGGCTGTTCGTTTGATGAGGCAATTTGTTGAACCAACAAAGTTGAATCTGGCTTCAATTGAATTACTTCACGAGGCTTATTGATAGATTTGGTTTGTTCGCTGAATAAAACAAAATTGGAATCGTTACTATTTTTTGATGTTTGCAAATTATTATTTGAATCCTGATGTTCGGTTGATTCTCTTAAAAAATTATCGAATATTGGATTTGTTGTAGATTTTGTTGTAGTGGAATTAATTACAGTATTTGCCAATATGTGAGAGGGCAGTTCATCAATTTTAACGATTGATTCGGAAGTTGCTAGTTTAATTTTGGAACCTTTATATTTTTTAGTAATTGCATTGGAAACTGGAGTTGATGAAACGATGCTTCTTTGATTAGCTGTAGCAGTATCAGCTTTATTTAAATGGTTTAAACTTGGCTGATTTTTAGATGATTGAATTTGCAATTCGATATTTTCAGTAGGTTTAATGTTTGAACCTCTTTGTTGTATGTTGCTATTGTCTGAATTTTGATTGGTAGTCCTTGTTTCTAGTACCAAACTAATTTGTTCCTTTTCCCTAATTTGGTCAATCTTATTTACAACATACATTCCAGATGCAAATAATATAGCAACAACAGCCATAAAATAATATCTTAAAAAACGAATATTAACTTTTTCAGCAGGTAGTTCAGCTGCTATTTTTTCCCAATTTTTAGGAGATGGTAATTGTTCAAAATTTTCTACCCTGTTTTGTATTCCTAATTCAAAATCATTTTGACCTAAACCAGAATCAATACGTTCCCACAATGATAAAGAAGGTTTAACTTCCATATCATCAAACTGTTTTTGCAGTTGTTCTTCAAATTTTTTATGTTTCTTGAAAAGGTTCATTTAATATTTGATAATGTTTGGCCAAAGCTAATTGCATAAATTGTTTAGCTCTTGAGTATTGTGATTTAGAAGTTCCTTCGGCAATACCCATCATTTCAGCTATTTCGCGATGCGTATATCCTTCAATAGCATATAAATTAAAAACCATCCTATAGCCATCTGGCATTTGTTGAACAAGGGCAATTATTTCTTTAGCAGCAATTTTTCCAACTATATCATCTTCAAAAGCAGCATCATAACCAAAAGTATCTAAATCTTCTTGAAACTTTCGACTGCGGTGTTTAAACCAATTGATTGCAGTAAAAATCATAATTCTACGAACCCATCCTTCAAAACTTCCTTCATGTTTAAACTTAGAAATATTGTTAAATATTTTGATGAAACCTTCTTGCAATATGTCTTCCGCCTCGGCTCTATCCTTAGCATAACGCATACACACTCCAAGCATCTTACCCGCAAAATGGGTGTACAAACACTTTTGAGATAAGCGTTTGCCATCAATACATTCTTGAATAATTTGTTTTTCTAGGTATACCACGAATTTAATTGTTCAATATAATAGGAGTCAAGATACAAAACTAATAGGTTGTATGGCAGTTAATTTTACTATAAAAAGTACTTCTGACAGCATCCTTTTTAAAAACAAGTCGAAAAAATGAAAAACTGTCACACATTTGGTGGTGGCATTAATTATGATAAAGGAAAAGTATTCAATTTTAAACAAACAAAATAATATCAACTATTTATGTCAGTTAGCTTAAAACCATTAGCAGATAGAGTTCTAATAGAACCCGCTGCAGCAGAAGAAAAAACAGCTTCAGGATTATTTATCCCTGATACTGCAAAAGAAAAACCACAAAGAGGAATAGTAGTAGCCGCAGGTGAAGGCAAAAAAGATGAGCCAATGACTGTTAAAGCTGGTGATACCGTTTTATATGGCAAATATGCAGGAACAGAAATCACGGTTGATGGAAAGGATTACCTTATCATGCGTGAATCCGATATTTTCGCAATCGTTTAATAAGAAGCATTAACTATTAGCCTTCGGCCTTTAGTTACAATTTCGCTAAAACATAAATCTCATAAAAAAAATAGCCAACAGCTAAAGGCCAATAGCCAATAGCCATCGGCACAAAAAACAACAAATTATGGCAAAAAGAATTCAATATGGCGTAGATGCTCGTGAGGGCTTAAAACGCGGAGTAGATGCATTGGCAAATGCAGTAAAAGTAACACTTGGCCCTAAAGGTCGTAATGTAGTTATTGACAAAAAATTTGGCTCACCTACCATTACCAAAGATGGTGTTACGGTAGCAAAAGAAATTGAACTAAAAGATCCTATTGAAAATATGGGTGCACAAATGGTGAAAGAAGTAGCATCAAAAACAGCTGATCAAGCAGGTGATGGAACTACAACTGCAACTGTTTTGGCTCAGGCAATTGTAACTGCAGGCTTAAAAAATGTAGCAGCAGGTGCTAATCCAATGGATTTGAAAAGAGGAATTGATAAAGCTGTTGAAGCCATTATTAAAAACCTAGAAAAACAATCGCAAAAAGTGGGTGATGACAATAAAAAAATCCAACAAATTGCAACCATATCGGCTAATAATGATGATGTAATTGGTACGTTGATTGCCGATGCAATGGCTAAAGTAGGTAAAGAAGGTGTTATTACTGTGGAAGAAGCAAAAGGTACCGAAACAGAAGTTAAAACTGTAGAAGGTATGCAATTTGACCGCGGTTATTTATCGCCATACTTTGTAACCAATGCTGATAAAATGGAAGCAGAATTGGAAACACCTTACATTTTGATTTACGATAAAAAAGTAAGCAACATGAAGGAACTACTTCCAGTATTGGAATTGGTAGTGCAAACAGGAAAACCATTATTGATTATTGCCGAAGATGTAGAAGGTGAAGCTTTAGCTACATTGGTGGTAAATAAAATTCGTGGCGCCTTAAAAATTGCTGCTGTTAAAGCTCCAGGTTTTGGCGATAGAAGAAAAGCAATGTTGGAAGATATTGCCATCCTTACCGGTGGAACTGTAATTAGCGAAGAGCGTGGTTTTAAATTGGAAAATGCTGACTTAACCTATTTAGGAAGAGCAGAAAAAATCACCATTGATAAAGACAATACAACCATCATTAATGGTGCTGGAAAATCGGAAGATATTAAAACCCGTGTTTCTCAAATTAAGTCACAAATGGAAAACACCACTTCTGACTACGATAAAGAAAAATTGCAAGAACGTTTAGCTAAATTGGCTGGTGGTGTTGCAGTATTATACATTGGCGCAGCTACCGAAGTAGAAATGAAAGAGAAAAAAGACCGTGTAGACGATGCATTACATGCAACACGTGCCGCTGTTGAAGAAGGTATTGTTGCTGGTGGAGGTGTAGCTTATATCCGTGCAATTGAATCTCTTGAATCTCTTAAAGGTGTTAACGAAGACGAAAATACAGGTATTCAAATTATACGCAGAGCCGTTGAAGAACCCTTACGCCAAATTGTAGCAAATGCAGGTGGCGAAGGAAGTGTAGTAGTCAATAAAGTACGTGAAGGAAAAGCAGATTTTGGTTACAATGCACGTACCGAAGTATATGAAAACCTAATTGGTGCTGGTGTAATTGACCCTACTAAAGTAAGTCGTGTTGCGTTGCAAAATGCTGCATCAGTTGCAGGTATGATGCTAACTACTGAGTGCATTTTAGCTGAAGAAAAAGAACCAGCTGCTCCTGGAGGAATGCCAGGCGGTATGCCAGGTGGAATGGATGGAATGTACTAAGGTGAAGTCGATAGTTAATAGTCGATAGATCATTGCTTTTGACTATCGTAACTATTTGTAAAACCCGAATCTCTTTGTTGAGGTTCGGGTTTTTTGTTATTTTATTACTCCAAGTAATTTATACAACGAACATTTGAAAATAAATTTTACGCTATTTTATATAAAGTAAATAAAATAAATATGAGATTATTACAATATAATTAACATCAAGTTCGACTAAGGTTCCAAAGTGTTAGATCGAAAAGAGTTTAAGTATAATTAGTCGTTGTCAAACATAAAAAAAGGATTCCCACAATATTGTAAGAATCCTTTTAATTGGTAAAAACTATTTTATTAAGCTACACCCGCTGCACGTAAATGCAACAAGTGCGAACGGATTGCAGTTAATACTGTTGGAAATTCTTTGTACATAATGCCAAACTCAGCACATGTTTGTTTCACAATCTTGTTAATTTCTGGATAATGTACATGCGAAATACGTGGGAACAAATGATGCTCTACTTGGAAATTTAAACCACCTAGTAACCAACCCATACTTTTACTTTTAGTTGCAAAATTTACGGTAGTATTAAGTTGGTGTTTGGCCCATTCAGTTTCTATTTTCATGTTATCACTTGTAGGCGTTACAAAATCTGCTACTTCTACCACATGTGCTAATTGAAATACAATAGATATAACTAAACCAGCAGTATAAGCCATAATTAAATACCCAACTATAGTAGGAATAATACCCACAAAAATAAATGGCAACACTATAAATAAACCTACATATAACATTTTTGACAACCAAAAATTAACATGCTCGCCTGTACTCATTTTGGTCATTTTGGTATGCTCGGCAATTTTACCCGAAAAATACTTGATAAAATCATTTGAAAACACCCAAAATAAATATGTTACACCGTATAAAAACAAACTGTAAACATGCTGAAAACGGTGAAACCAATATTTTGGTTGTGTGCTGTGAACACGGATAAATGGTTTGATATCAATATCATCATCCATACCTTCAACATTGGTATAAGAGTGGTGATTGATATTATGTTTTTGGCTCCAAATATATACATTACCGCCAAGCACATTTAAGCTAAAACCCATAAATTTATTTACCCATTTGCGGGAAGAGTAACTGCCATGCGCACCATCGTGCATTACATTAAAACCAATGGATGCTACAATAATACCCATTACAATACATAACGCAACGGCTAATAAAGTAGATGCTGGAGTAAAAATTACCAACCATGCATACGATAAAACCAAGGATGTTATTAAAATAATTGTTTTAGCGTACAATTTAAAGTTACCCGTTTCTTTTATACTTTTATCTTCAAAGTATGAGTTAACTCGCGTTTTAAGGGTGTTAAAAAATTCGGGGTTAGTGTTGTTAAACTTAATTTTTGCCATTTTTGTCAAATAGTATTATATAACAAGTATAGACAATTACTACTCCGAAAAGTTTGCAACTGACAAATATCAATACTATTGGTAAAAAAATTACATTCGCAATAACATGAAAACAGATATTGAAATAGCTCAAAAAGCAATACTACAGCCAATTGCCAATATAGCTGCTAAATTAAACATACTTGCCGATGATTTAATACCTTACGGCAAATATAAAGCAAAGCTGCCATTAACATATATAAACGAGGAAAAGCTGCAACACTGTAAACTTATACTTGTATCAGCCATTACACCCACACCTGCAGGTGAAGGTAAAACAACCACATCTGTTGGATTAAGTGAAGGCCTGAACAAAATTGGATTAAAGTCAACTGTTGTATTAAGAGAACCCTCCCTTGGACCTGTTTTTGGAATGAAAGGTGGAGCAACCGGTGGAGGTTATTCACAAGTAGTTCCTATGGAAGATATTAACCTCCATTTTACGGGTGATTTTTCCGCAGTTGAAAAAGCCCATAATTTACTTTCAGCCTTAATTGAAAACCAATTGCAAGCAAAAAATCCGTTGGTAAAAATAGAAGCAAGTAGTGTGGTGTGGAAACGGGTAATGGATATGAACGACCGTGGACTGCGAAAAATAATAGTTGCCCTTGGCGGTAAAAGTAATGGAATGCCTCGCGAAACAGGTTTTGATATAACCGTTGCTTCAGAGGTGATGGCCATATTGTGTTTATCCAAAAATTTGATGGATTTAAAAGAACGTTTGGGAAATATTTATATTGGAAAAACGGAAGATGGCAACCCTATTTTTGCAAAGGACATAAAAGCAAATGGAGCAATGGCAGCATTGTTAAAAGATGCAATTATGCCCAACTTAGTGCAAACCATGGAAGGCAATCCTGCCATTATACATGGAGGTCCATTTGCTAATATTGCTCAAGGAACCAATACCTTAATTGCAACAAAAACAGCCATGAGCTTAAGCGATTATGTAGTTACCGAGGCTGGTTTCGCTTTTGATTTGGGTGGTGAAAAGTTTTTAGATATTAAATGTAGAATGGGTGGCATTCAACCAAGCTTGGTAGTATTGGTAGCTACTATTCGTGCATTAAAATCACATGGTGGAGTGCTGAAAGATGAACTTAAACTGGAGAATATTGCTGCTATGCAAGATGGCTTTGCCAACCTCGAAAAACACCTAGAAAACATTGCATCCTTTGGCTTAAATGCGTTAGTTGCCATCAATCGTTTTCCTACCGATACACAAGCAGAAGTTGATGCATTGCTTGCTTTATGCGCAACAAAAAATATTGCAGTATCCCTTAGTGAAGTATGGGCAAAAGGAGGTGAAGGAGCTGTAGACCTTGCCCAACAAGCCAAAGCTATAATTGAAACAACAGAAACCAAACCTTTACAACATGTATATGAATTGGATTGGCCTATTAAACAAAAAATAGAAGCTATTGCTGTAAAAATATATGGTGCTTCATTTGTTGAATTTCAACCAAAGGCAATAAGCGATATGAAACGCATTGAAAAACTAGGATATGGAAACTTAGCGGTGTGTATGGCTAAAACACAATATTCGTTTTCGGATGATGCAAAAAAAATAAACCGCCCAACAGGATTTACGCTCACCATCCGCGAAATTGAATTAGCTGCAGGTGCAGGTTTTATCATACCGATGGCTGGCGAAATTATGCGTATGCCAGGATTACCTAATAACCCGGCTGCTGAAAATATTGATGTAGATGAGTTCGGAAATATTTCGGGATTATTTTAAGGTCTGGTCAAAAATATCGCGCACATCATCAGATATCATTTTGGCAATTTCATCCGTAGGTAAATCATTCGAATCTTCTCCAAAAGGATCCTCAATTTCTTCGGCAATAACTTCTAAACTCACCAATACATAAAACAGAAATGTAACTGCAGGTATAATCATGTAACCCAACTCTTTCATAAAGCCAAATGGAAAAGTCATAACAAACACAAAGATAAATTTTTTCAAAAACAAGCTATATGAATATGGAATAGGTGTTTTGCGAATACGTTCGCAACCACCACAAATATTTGCATATTCTGTTATTTCAGAATTGATTGTAATAAGCTGCTCGCCTGTAATTTTTTGGGTGCTAAAAAGTTGATGGGCAGCATGCATTAATTGCCGAATAACAAAATTGGGTTGATGTACCTGAGAAGGAACACTTGTATGGATTTTTCCCCTTAAATGATCTTTTAATACGGAAGGAAACAGCATAATTAATTGCTGAAATTGGTTTCGGGTAACTTCATCATTTTTAGCTAATAATGCATCCATTTTTAAGGCCAAATTTCGAGAGTTGTTTACCAGTCCGCCCCAAAATTTTCTGCCTTCCCACCAACGTTCATAAGCTGTATTGGTTCTAAAAACTAATAACAGCGAAATAACCAAGCCTAATAAAGAATGTAAAACGGGAGAAGAGTTCTGACTAATTTTCCAATACTCAATTTCGAGAAAGGCAATAATCCAAGCAAAAGCAGCAACAAGAAACATTGTTGGCAACAACCTTGTAAAAGTATCGCTTTTATGAAACTGAAAAATAAGGTAGAACCAATCTTTGGTATTATATTTAATCATGTTGCAACATAATTTATTATAACCTAAAAAAGCCACAAGATTAAATCCTTGTGGCTTTTTTGAAATTAATTGCTTCTGCTTAAATGAAATTCAATTAATGGTTGTTTCCAATCGCGAATACCTGTTTTTACTCGAGCTTGAAGGACATTTAATATTGAGTACAATCCAAAATAAGTTCTATTAATATACAATGCATGTTGTGAGCCCCTACCCTCTTTTGATTTTTTGAGTTCATCCATCTTGCTTACTTCTTCGCCCATTGCATAAATTTGATCAATATAATCATTGTTACCAAAATCAAATACCTCAAAATCGAATGGAGTGCGCAACAGGGTAGTCATTTTTACAAAAGCATCGGTAATTACTTTTTGTACCTCAGGCGAATCACCACTATTTATAATTTGTTGTTGCTCCATAATATATTTAATAGAGCGTTCGCTTTTCATTATTTCCGGAACCAATAATGCAAAATAATTTAGGTAAAAGTCTTCTTGAATCTCTTTTACACATCCAAAATCAATAACTCCCAAAGTGCCATTTGCTCTCATCAAAAAATTACCTGGATGAGGGTCGGCATGAACAGCCTTTAACTGATGAACTTGCACATCATAAAAATCCCACATGGCTTGTCCTAAACTATCTTTTATTTCTTGAGTAGGATTAGTTTTTAAAAATTCTTCCATGTGCATTCCATCCAACCAATCCATGGTAAGTACTTTTTGGGTACTAAACTCTTTGTAATAATGGGTAAACACTAAATTGAGAATGTGCTCGCACTGTTTGCTAATTTGAATTGATCGATTGTATTCCAATTCATAATCTGTTTCTTCTATCAGCTTTCCTTCTACTTCTTTTATATATTTATCTAGTTCCTTTTCATTCATATCCAACAATCTAAAAGCAATAGGTTTCACTATTTTCAAATCGCTTCGGATACTTTCGGCAACGCCCGGGTATTGAATTTTGATGGCCAATTTTTTATTGCCCAATGTAGCTTTGTGCACTTGACCAATGCTAGCTGCATTACTTGCTTTCATTTCAAATGTATCAAACAATTGTTGAGGTGTTTTTCCAAAACTTTTAACAAACGTTTGCACAATAAGTGGCCCCGATAAAGGTGGTGCACTGTATTGAGCCATTTGAAATTTATTGGTGTATTGCCTAGGCAACACATTTTTTTCCATGCTTAGCATTTGTGCAACTTTTAATGCACTGCCTTTTAACTCGCTTAAAGCATTGTATACATCCGTTGCATTATCTTCATGCAACTCATCTTTATTTATGGATGGGTCAATAATTTTTTTGGAGTAATGTTTGATGTAGTTTCCACCAATTTGGGCACCTGTTTTAACAAATCGCATGGCGCGTTCAACTTTACTACTGGGAATACTGTTTTGCTCCATTATTGTTAAGGATTAATCTTGTGATTGGTAAAAAATGCAGGGGTTAGGTAAACGAATGATACCTACCTATTTTGAAATAGGAATTTACCGAAATCAAGAGCCGCATCTAATGCTCCTTTACCCATTAAGTCTAATGAAAGGTTAACTGATTTTTCAATTGCTGCATCTGTTTTTTCAAAATTATCGCTGGTATCCTCAATCCAAAACTTAAGGGTAAATAAAAAATTTATCCATAATCCATCTACATATTTCTCGTCAATGTATTTACGTTCAGCTATTTCTTTGTTTTCAATTCCTTCAATGAGGATGGGTTTCATTTTTTCAACAAAACTATCTTTTAGCTTGTTGAGGTATGCTGGCCATTTAGGCAACGCTTTAAAATCTCGTTCTTTTAAAAACTTGACAAACGTGCGATTGGCTTTTAATTCCTCTATAAACGTATAAAATACTGACAACACTTTTTCTCGAGCACTGTATGTATTCCAAGGGTCACTTTCGTTACATGTAGCATAAGCCGTTTCAAACCAATTTTTGTAAATATGCATTTCCAACACTTCTAATCCTGCAAAATAGGTGTAAAATTCAGCTTCAGTAATACCTGCACTTTTAGCAAATTGATACACATTTTCGGGAGTTTTATTGTGTTCGAGAGTATAAGTAATGTATTTGAGAATGAGTGCGTTTTTCATATTAATTTTAACATTAATGATTGGGTTATGTTTTGAATTTCAAAAATAAGTTAATTCCGATGTAAACAATTCAACCTTAGAATAATAATTTATACCTTGTATAATTTCGTGATTAACATTACAGTCAGTATCTTTGACCATTTAAACCCAACCATTTGTATAAGTTATACTCTACATGTATCGTATTGTTTTTATGTAGCTATTTATTAAAGGCACAAACTTTTGATATAGCAGATGGCGATACTTTTAACTTAACTACAGCTACAGGCATTAAACAAGGATTTTGGCGGTACTTTTGGAACAATGGTGATTTAAAATACGAGGTATTTTATGAAAACAATGAAAAAGAAGGACTAGAAATCCGTTATTATGATAATGAAGACTGCATTGAGTTTTCGAACACCTATGTAAAAGGTGTGTTAGATGGGCCTAGTGTTACTTTTCATCCTAATTGCAGCACCAAGTGTGAAGAATTATACAAAAGTGGAAAAAAGCAAGGGTATGAGCGTTGCTATGACCAAACAGGATTGATACAAACAGAAGCTAATTTTGATAAAGGAGAATTAAATGGTACCTATTCCCACTTTGATAAGAAGGGATATGTTACATACGAATCCCCATCGAAAGAGACTACCTTAAAATTCGACAAGTTTTTAAGTGGAGAATACAAGATAAAAGATTCAACCATTTTTACTGTATTCAAAAGAAATGATCAATGGAAAAAAGTGATGTTGGTAGTTGATATGACAGGCAGTATGTTCCCTTATATTGGTCAATTATTGGTTTGGTATAAGATGAATTTTGAAAGTGAAAAAATTAGCTATTATTCTCTTTTTAATGATGGAGACAATATACCAGACACAAAAAAAGTAATTGGATTAACTGGGGGTGTTCATACCTTTAATGCCAAGGATTTTAAACAATTTAAAAAAGATATAGAAGATGTTCGCAAACTAGGAGAAGGAGGAGATGATCCAGAAAATGATTTAGAGGCGTTAGTTAAATCAATAGCTGCTCGTAAAGATTTTGGTGATTTAATATTAATAGCAGATGATAGTGATGTGCGTGATATGAAATTGCTTAAACGCATTAAAAAACCAGTACACATCATATTATGTGGTACCAAACGAGGTATTAATCAGCAATACTTACAATTAGCCTATTCTACAAAAGGAAGTATTCATACATCAAACAATTCTGTTTACATGAAAACAATTAAAAACGGACAACAGATAGAATTAGATAATGACTTATTTGAATTTAGAGGCGGAGAATTTATTTGGCTTGATTCCAAAAATGTAGATTAATTTATGCCAGTTGTAGTAAAATCATTTACAGTTTTAAATATTTTACCAAAGTTGTATTGTTGAATGTAGATCACATCTTTCTCGTCATTTAGAAAGGCAAAATATTTCTCGGTATCATTGAGTAAAAGCTTGCCTTTTTCATCATATAAAACCTTGGTATGATCGCCCGCTTTTTTATAATTAACCTGTAGCTTTGTGACCGAACCATCTTTTTGGGTAAGTTGTACAATACAAAAAGGAATAATTGCATGAATCGAATCTGCTTTAGATCCAGTGAGCATTTCATCATACCCTTCAAAATATAAATTGGTAAAACTCGATAAATAAAATTGTACAAAATTCTTATCGGCAATAGGTAAAACACCGTTGTCATTTTTTAATAAGAGCTCCTTGTCATTTACCAATTCAAACGACAGATTGGGCTGCAAAGGATAATCAACTTTTACAGATGCTAATTTTTCAAAGGGAACATCAAAAACTTTTTTCCCTTTCCATTTGATCGCATAAGGATAAAACCTTGGTGTTAAATACCCAACAAATCCTTGAATATGGGTTACAAATGGAGCAGCTGAACCTTCCACCATCATAAACGTTCCAGTTTGGTCGGGGGTGGCTGATCCTACGTATATTGTTTTTACCAAATTGTTTCTCTCGTAGAATTCAACCTTCACACCTTCGGTTGCCAGCGAACCAATAACAGTATTAAAAGCAGGTTCAGGAATAGGATTACGAACCGTTATATCATGCATTGTTGCCAACAACAAATTCACTTTGGTAACATCAGCCTCATAAGTATTATCAACCATCCAAACACCTATTTCATTTTTTGAAATGGTTACCGAATGACCGCGTTTATCAGCCAAAAAGAATTGCGTAATAGCAGCGGTATCTTTAATAGAAAAATCTTTTAATTCAGCATTTAAGGTACTCCAAGTTTTTCGGCTGATTACGAAAAAAACAACAGCCACTAATGCAACTAATAGTAATAATATGCGAATATTTTTTTTCATATTTAGATTAAATTACTTAGCGTATTTCTGTTTGCGAATAAATCCATTGATCATACCAAAAGCTACAATGAGCAAAACAGGAACAACTATATTTATAAGTTGCCACTTGACTTTTTCGCGTTTTACTTTTGTTTTATTTAATAGGCGTAAAGCGATTTCCTTACCTCGAACTTCTATTAAACCACTTTCATCGCATAAATAATCTACACAGTTTAGGACAAATCGTTTGTTTCCAAACTGCTGCTGGGTATACCTATTATAACCTAATGGAAAAATTTCGCCTGTGGATTTTTTACGTTGGTTGCGAATAACATCTCCATCCGAAACCACAATCATTTTATTGTGTTGAATACTCTTTTTAAAAGGTAAATCAGGGTTGGCATCGGCATTCACTCGGTATTCAAAAACTGAATTAAATTCACCTTCCATCAATACTGCAAGTGGTGAACCTCCTTTGTTAAAAAGCAATGGATCAGGATTTACACGGGCCATATTTAAATCAACCCTAACTGGAGCAGCAACAGCCCTCGAATATTGTGACGCTCTGAGTAAAACTGTTTTTCTTATTTTTTTGCTTGCAGTTGTATCAATACTGTTAGCAAACTGAAACCAAACAGGTTCCATATTTTTGACTATAGGATTATTATCCATTGATGTAGCAACAGGAAAAAACAACCATGGCAAAAGTTTTTGTTGAGGAGTGCCGTTTTTTAATTGGCTTAAAATAGGAATAGCTTCACACTGCATATCTTGAATTAAATTTGCATTTACCCTAATCCCGTATCTAAACAACAAATCATCTAGCTTGGTATTATAACTCGCACTGATAAAAAACGGTTCTTTATTTAAGCTATCCATATCAGCAATTTGGGTTTCCAAAAACCACAAAATTTTACCCCCATTCATAACATATTGATCGAGTTTAAATTTATCAAATTCTGAAAAAGGCAATGTTGGTTTAGCGATAATTAAACTTGCATACTGATTTAATTCTTGAGGAGGAACTTCTGTTAGTGTAACCCGTTTAACTTCATAATACTGCTCCAAATCAGCTTGTGCATCGGCAACATCCCATTTTTCCAATTCACCATGCCCATCTAAAAAAGCAATTTTCATGCTTCGTTTTTCAGTAGCTTTACGCAATACATTGGAAATTTCATATTCTAATAATTCAATCGAACTGTTAATTACATCTTCGGGGTTAGCACCAAACTGTCCTTTTAAAAAATTAACCGGATATTCTTTCCCTTTATAATAAAATATAGCTCCAGGAACAATTATTTTTTGAGCTGTTTCATCATCTTTTTTAATTTGGACACTGGTTGGTTGCAAGCCTTTTGATGAAAGTTCTTCGACAATATCATTTGTTTTTTTTCCATCAGCTTCTGCAAATGGATCAACAAATTCGTATTGTAAATTTCCGTTCGAATAAATCCTAAACTCATCCAACATCTCTTTGCTTGATTGGCTTAACCGCTTAAATCCAGCAGGAAATTCGCCTTCCAAATACACTTTTACAAATAACACATCATCAATTTTTTGGGCCAAATTTTTACTAGCATCAGCTAATGAATACCTTTTTTCTTTGGTTAAATCTACTCTAAAAAAATAAACCGAAAGGATAAGATTAAGTAATACCAACAAGGTTATTACCAATCCAATTTCAATAAGCGATTGTATTTTAAAACTATTTTTTTTCATCTCTAAGTATCCTTCTACATTTATAGTTGATTTTTAATTTTTTATCAATCGTCAACTTCTATTATCTATGATCCAAGAACTGCAATTTTTTACCATTTACGTGCACTAAATACCGTTTTAGTTCCCCATAAAAAGGCTGTTATCAAACTTAAAAAATAAAGCACATCACGCGAATCGATAACACCCCTACTTATAGAAACGTAATGAGCATGTATTCCCAAAGCTGCAACTATACTGTCATAGGTTCCCAATAAATTAAAATTAGCCAACAAATCGAATACACTGTAAAAACAAAAACAAAGTACAGCCGATAAAATGAAGGATACAATTTGATTATCGGAAATGGCTGATGAAAAAATACCGATTGCCACGAAACACGATGCCAATAAAATGAGCCCTAAATAAGAACCCCATGTAGCACCCATATCCATATTTCCTTTGGTGGCACCTAATTGGTATACTGTATACACATAAATAAGTGTAGGTAATAATGAAAACAACACCAGTGAAATACCTGCAACATATTTTCCTAAAATGATATGAACATCGCTTACTGGTTTTGTGGTTAAAATTTCAATGGTTCCACTTTTTTTCTCCTCACTAAACGAGCGCATGGTAATGGCCGATATTAGAAAAATAAATACGAATGGTGCCATGTTAAAGAGGGTATCCAAGTTTGCATAACCCATATCAAACAAGTTATCATTAGGCAATATCCACATAAATAAACCTATAGATACCAAAAACACAATCATCACAACATAAGCAATGAGTGAACTTAAAAAACTACGAATTTCTTTTTTGAGAATGCTGTACATTTTGTTGATTCAGTTATTGGTTATTCGTTAACTTTTGGAAAACTTGTTCTAAAGAATCTTCTTCCATATTCATGGAAATGAGAATCCAGTTATGCAGAGATGCAAGCTCAGAGATATCTGCTCTGATATCATGCTTACACCTAACAATATAACGTTTGCCTTTTTGTTTTACTCCTAACACTCCTTCTAATCCTTTAAGCAAATTTTCGTTGATTTCATTTTTAAACTCTACTGAAATTAAAACCTCCCCAACTAGTTTTTGTTGCAGGTTTTCTATTTTATCATTCGCTACAATTTTACCTTTATTGATAATCACCACACGGTTACACATAGCCTCCACTTCTTGCATAATATGGGTTGATAACAATACCGTTTTATCGTGCCCAATTTCTTTTATTAAGTTGCGCATTTCGCCAACCTGATTGGGATCTAAACCAGATGTAGGTTCATCTAAAATTAATACTTTGGGATTATGTAACATGGCTTGCGCCAAACCCACACGTTGCTTATACCCTTTTGACAATTGCCCTATTTTCTTTTTATACTCAATGGTTAAGCCAACTCGTTCAATCATTTCAGCTACTCGCTTATTCGACTCTTTTCCCAACCCTTGTACTTCAGCCGAAAACTGCAAATATTCTTTTACGTACATATCAGTATACAAAGGGTTTAATTCAGGTAAATAGCCAATTTGTTTGCGCACCTCAATGGGATGGTTTACCACATCAAAACCACATACAGAAGCTTTGCCACTGGTTTGGGGAATATAACACGTAAGAATTTTCATGGTGGTCGATTTACCGGCACCATTAGGTCCCAAAAAACCAAGTACATCACCCGGTTTTACTTCGAATGAAATTTCATTTAATGCTTTTTGCTCACCATACAGCTTGGTCAGCTTCTCTACAACTATCGACATCTTTTTTTTAACATAGACAGCAAAAGTAAGCAAAAGGTTGTTGCAAAGTACATGGCAAAAAAAAGTCTCATTTAACAATGAGACTTTTTACGGTTATTCGACTACAAATTTTTGGTACTCATAGCCAGTAACCGATTCTAATCGTATGAAGTAAATCCCTTTTTTCAACCGGAGTTTATCCATTGGTATGGTATATATTGACCCCGTGTGTTGCATTTCATTCATGTTGCAAGTAGTTTGTTTACCTGTAATATCTATGATGGTTACTTCCGTATACATAATAGTTGATTCAATCGTTAACTTATCTTTTACAGGATTAGGATACATTTTCACTATTGTATTTTGTTGTTCGGCAATACCAACTGCAGTAATGCTAAATGATTGTGGCATTAACATATAACCGTCAATGTCAGATATCAAACCAAAATCGTAGATCCCAATGCCAAAATCGATTGGAATTTCAAATCGAGCAACTATTTGTGTGTTGCTTATTACATCAAAAGTACTTGGCGTAACAAATAATTCACCACTGTATATGGCCATATCCATACTTGAATCTCCTTGCTTAAAGTTTGTGTTTTTACCCGTTATGGTTACATCCAGTATTTGCCCTGGTGCACCAAAAGATGGACTGATAGAAACAACAGCGGGATCTGTTTGTGGGTCTCCAATTATTTCAAAACTTTGCTCCAACACTAAATTGTTTCCATTAAACATTACTTTTACATCATACAAACCACTGCTTGCATTGGTGGGAATATCAAATGTAGCTCTCAACCTTGTATTACTTTGTGTAACTGTAGATGATGCCTGATAAAGACCAGCATTACTGGAAAGATATACCTCTAAAGTTGATGCCTGTGTAAACTGGGTATTTTTACCTGTAATCGTAACATTCAGACGCTGCCCTTTTGTTGAACTTGATGGGCTGATACTTACCAATTCAGGATTTCCAGAAGTACTTCCATTGATTGTAAATGCATTTTGCTTGGTTAAAATACCTTGATTGGTGGTATTAACCAACATAGAATATACACCAGGTGTAGCTGTTGATGGAACAGAGAAAAAGGATAATAACGTATTATCGTTTTGTGCAAATGTGGTAATAGCTAATATTGGAGTACCTCCTCCTAAACTAACCAATGATGAAGTAGTAGTTGAAGATTGTGTAAACTCAGTATTAACCCCTGATATGGTTACCAATAATGTTTGGCCTGTATTAGCTTGGTTTGGACTGATGGTTCCGATAGCGGCTGTTGGGGTCCCACCAGTAACCGTAAAAGCATTGGCTAGTTGCAAAGGCAATGACAAACCTACTACAGCTGATAATGAATACACACCTGCTGCTGCATTGGCTGGAATCGTTATGGTACCCGTTGCGCTAGTCCCACTTTGTGCAACAACATTGCTTACTTGTAATACACTGGTGCCCGAATTAAATACAAATATGGTACTGTTGGTAAAAGCTGTTCGATTACCTGTTATGGTAACATTTAAAGTAGTACCAGCGGCTGCAGTATTGGGTGAAACCGAAGTTAATGATTGGGCACTAACAGTGAACCCAATGATTAAGAATAAATACGTAAATAGATTTTTCATCATTGTATATTAATAATTTCAAAAATAACCCATTTAAAGCTAATTTTTACTTGTTTTTTAGAGGTGCTTTTTGTTCAAAAAACGATAATACATCCATGTGTTTTTGTTGTGCTTGCTTATATAGCTCAAGTATCATTTTATCATCAGTCAACAATTGAGTTAAAAAAGTTCTAAATACACCTTTAGAAGTTTCTAGAATAGTTTGCTCTATTTTCTTTTTTACAATTGCCAAAACAAATACTTTAAATCGTTCATTTTGTTCATCGTACTTAAATTGGGTAATAGTGGCAAAGGCATCATCGTATCTGCCGGCATTATAATATGCACCACTTAAGTTGATAATGCCATCCGAAAACGTTAGAGAAATTTGATGCGCTACTTCCAATAATTCGATAGCCTTTATCTGATTTCCTTCTTTTTCATAACAGGCTCCATAATTATTTAAAACATGCACTTGGTAAGGATGCAATGCATATGCTTCCTCAAAATAGTGTTTGGCCAAAGGCAATTTGTTTTGCCTAAAATAACCAACTCCAATATACCAACTTACGGGTATTGAATAATAATCCATATTAAAATAAGCCGTTTGTATTTTTTTTCCTTCACTTATTAATTTATTCCAATCTCCTACAGCATGTGCTTTGTACATTTTTCGAAGCACCAATTCGCTTTGCCAACGTTTGTTGCAGATAAAAACCATATACAATCCAAGTAATACCAATAATAGCAAGCTCCATTTGGGTATTTTTACATGAAGTGTTTTAGAAGGCGATACCGCAGCTATATAAGCAATGCTTGAAAAAATGACTACTGGATGTTCAATCCGCTCGAGTGGAAAATCAAATAAGGATATAGTAACAAACCCGAGAATCTGCAGCAATATCAAACCATACAATAATTGAGTCTTAAAATCCTGTTCCTTTATACATAATCTGTATGCGAACCAACTAACCAATATAAATAGGAGTGCGTACACCAACAAACCAATAGAACCTGTTTCGGCCCACACCCACAAAAAATCATTGTGTGGACGTTGAAAATTAGTTAAGCCTTCGGTAATGGTATAATTTACATCATAAAATTTTTGCATCCCATATTTGGGAAAATGGATTTGCCAATTGGCAGCTCCTACCCCCGTTAATGGATTTTCAGCAATCATTTGCCAAGTATTTTCCCATACATGTTTACGTTCAATAAAAGATTCGGTTCGGGTAATATGTGTCAGTTTCTCCCAATACACATAAGAGGCTGCAATGGATAATACCAACAAGCCAAGCAACAATCCTATTCCAATTTTTCGATGAGTTGTTGAACCTATTTTAGTTTTAAACATAAGGAATAGCGCACCACACAAACAAATAAACCCAGCTACT
The DNA here is from genome assembly GCA_044353855.1 of Bacteroidia bacterium. Classification (GTDB taxonomy): domain Bacteria; phylum Bacteroidota; class Bacteroidia; order UKL13-3; family UKL13-3; genus UKL13-3. Next base: position 779,637 of record JBILBF010000001.1, on the reverse strand, counting down.
AATACAGCTCGTGTTTGTAACAATACAATTACCACAATCATGGAAATAAGTCCAATAGAAATGAGCAGTTTCCAGAACAGTTTTGTGGTAAACAATAATTGAATGACCAGCATTGGCAAACACAAAAAAAGAAAAGCCGATAGCAAATTTTTATGTCCAAACGTAGCATTCACTTTATACATATTGTTATCCATAAAAATATTGACACCCTGCGATTGCAAAAAAACCATATCGCGAATAGCCAAACCAACAGCAATTATTCCGCTGATAGCAATACCCTTCGAAATAAGTTGAATGGTAAAAAACTGTTCTTTTACACCTATATATATGACAAAAAAATAGGCAACAAATAGACTTATTTTTAATGCGATATAATAACTTTCAACGGTATTAATCGCCTGAAAAGTAGAAACCCAATACACAATACTTAACAACACAAAAAGGATTGGTATGATGGATTGAATTTTCAATCCTTTGGTAAGCTTAAAGATAAATCCTCCAGCAAAAAGGATGAGCAGCACACTCAATATTAATTGCCTTGGTAACAAAACAGGATCCACCCCTTTTGCCAAATAAACAAAGGGCAGCAGTGCTGTAAAAACCATCAAACAGTTTTGCATCCAATTAAATTGGGAAGTTGAACGTGGTTGGGTTTCCATACTATCAGTCAAATCTAAGTATAAAAACAATTACCCATTTGTATAACCAGCCCCACTGACTAATTTTTAGGAAACATAGCTGTTAAGCATTGATTTTATTGATATAAAGAGCAACATGAAATTTATAAAAACCAAAAAGAAAACAACAACTTTTCCACAAAGTGGGGGAAAGTGGAGAAAAGTGGATTTTTGTTTTTACTTTTACACCATTAATAGCAAATAAAAGTGTCGCAACTACACGGAGAATATGAATGTAAACTGGATGCCAAGGGAAGGTTAATCATTCCTGCGGCCCTTAAAAAACAGCTCCCCAAAGCCGCTAAAGATTCTTTTTTCATCAACAGAGGATTTGAAAAATGTTGTGTGTTATACCCCTCAACTGAATGGGAAACAATAGCAACCGAAATAAACAAACTGAGCGATTACATTAAAAAAGAACGCGAATTCAAACGTTACTTTTTACGTGGTGCAAGCCAACTAGAAATGGATGCTGCTTCACGGGTGAACTTACCCAAATCATTATTGGAATATGCTGGCATAAGCAACGAAGTAATGTTATTGGCTTATGGCAATAAAATAGAAATATGGGGTAAGGCTGCATATGAAAAAATGCTAAGTGAAGAACCCGCAGATTTTAGTGCATTGGCCGAAGAAGTGATGGCTAAAAAGAACAGTGAGTAAGTTGAAAAGGATGGGCAGATGGGCAGATGAAGAAGATAATCCCTTTTTGCTTTTTTAAATCCTAGCAATCCATAACTCGAAACAATTGAACAGAATTAACTAACCCAACAAAATTAACATAGTCAACACCTAATGAGTAAATACCACGAACCAGTTATGTTACACGAATGCCTTGAAGGTTTGAATATTCAACCTGATGGGAAATATGTGGATGTAACGTTTGGTGGAGGTGGACATTCCTCTGAAATTTTAAAACAACTGAGTAAAAAAGGGAAACTAATTGCATTTGACCAAGATACGGATGCCCAACAAAATTTACCTGAGGCTGATACACGTTTTGTATTTATCGATCAAAATTTTGAATTCATCAAAAATCATTTGGCTTATCAAGAATTGCTTCCAATTAATGGGTTGTTAGCAGACTTGGGTGTTTCTTCTCATCAATTTGATACCGATGAACGTGGGTTTTCATTTCGGTTTGATGATGCTGTATTGGATATGAGAATGGATAAATCACATTCGGTAGATGCAGCTTATATAATTGCCAATTATACCGAACAACAGTTAGCAGATATTTTTTACCAATATGGAGAACTCACAAACTCACGCAAACTAGCTAAAGTATTGGTTGAAAAAAGAGGTCAAAATGCTATTAAAACAGTAGGCGAGTTAAAACATGCACTAGCCTCCTTTGCACCCAAATTTAAAGATTATAAATTTTGGGCTCAAGTTTTTCAGGCATTGCGCATTGAAGTTAACAGAGAATTAGAAGTACTCAAAAATTTATTACTTAGTACACAGGACATTCTTGCTCCAAATGGACGATTGGTCGTAATGAGTTACCATTCTTTAGAAGACAGATTAGTCAAAAACTTTATCAATACCGGAAATTTTAATGGTGATGTAGAAAAAGATTTTTATGGCAATATCAAACGGCCCTTTAATCCCATTAGCAAAAAAGCAATTACTGCAAGTGAAGCAGAGTTGGAAAAAAATCCACGATCAAGAAGTTCAAAACTGAGAATAGCAGAACGGATAGTTGATAAAGATAAGAAGAGCTAAAAAATAAAATAACAACTGAATACAAAATAACAAAATACCAAATTGTCTAATAAAATAATAACAGAAAAAGAACCAGAGTTGGTGGAAGAAACACCGAAGGAAACTTCGCGTTTAACCCATACGATGCAGAAGGTTGCTGATTTTGATTTTAATATTTCACGAGATGGAATGTTAAGACAAATTCCTTTCGGATTATTTATTGTATTGCTGCTGCTCATTCATATTTGGAATGCACATAAGGTTGAAAAAGTAATTCGTAAAACAGATAAGCTAAATACAGAAATAAAAGAATTACGATCAGAATATATAAGCATTTTGAGTGAGTTAATGAGTGAAAGCAAACAATCGACAGTAGCACTAAAACTTGACACACTAGGCATTAAAGAACTAACAACACCCCCCTTTAAAATTACAGCAACAAGTGGCAACTAATATCAGAAAAGTAATTATGATCAGAACGTACATCGCATACGGAGGTATGTGTTTGTTCGCATTGGCCATAGTTGCCTATTTGATAAAGATTACCTATAAAGAAAAAAACCATTGGATGGAAATGGCTGAAAACATTGGCACGTCTATTCAAACTGTAGACCCAGCTCGTGGAAATATTTTTGCCTGTGATTATAGTTTATTGGCAACCTCACTCCCAATATACGAATTGCGTATTGATGGAAAGGCTCCAGGATTTAAAAGTGATAATGTATTTGAAAACAATATAGATTCATTAGCTTATTACTTATCCAACTTATTTGGAGACAGAAGCACAACCGAATACAAACGCATTTTAACAGGTGTAAGAAAACGTAAGGATCGTTACTACTTATTAAAACGTAAAGTTAGCTATTTGGAAATGCGGCAAGTAATCACCTTCCCTATTTTTAAAATGGGAAAATATAAAGGTGGCCTCAATATTGAAGAAAAAAACAGAAGAGAAAAACCTTTTGATATACTAGCTGAAAGACTCATTGGATATAGTGTAAAAGGCATAGCACCAGTAGGTATTGAAGGAGCATTTGACAAAGAACTTTCGGGCAAAAGTGGTAAAAGGGTGATGCAACGTATAGCCGGAGGAACATGGATTCCCATCAATGATGAAGAACAAATTGAAGCACAAAATGGAAAAGATATTGTAACCACCATTGATGTAAATATACAAGATGTGGCAGAACAAGCTTTAATGCGGACGCTTGTATTAAATGATGCTCAATGGGGAACAGCCATTTTAATGGAAGTAACAACCGGAGAGATAAAAGCCATAGCCAATTTAACCCGCATTTCAAAGGGCATTTATCAAGAGCAATACAATTATGCTGTGGGAGAAAGTTTGGAGCCAGGATCCACTTTTAAGCTTACATCTATGCTAGCTTTATTGGATGATGGCAAAGCCAAAATGACGGATATGTATGATACCGAAAATGGACAAAAACGATACACCTCAACTGCGGTTATGTATGATTCGGAAGCAGGCGGACATGGCATTTTGAACTTACAACAATCATTTGAACTCTCTTCAAATGTTGCCATTTCAAAAGCAGTAAATGAAGCATACAAAAATAATCCAACACAATTTTATCACCACCTTGTAAAACTCAAACTAAACAAACCTATTGGATTACAAATTACGGGTGAAGGAACGCCAATGATTAAGAGTCCTGATGATAAAGGATGGTCGGGAACAACCTTACCCTGGAGCAGTATAGGGTATGAAGTAAAAGTTACGCCATTGCAGGTTACAACATTATACAATGCCATTGCCAATAATGGCAAAATGGTGAAGCCCCTTTTTGTTAGAGAAATACAACAAACAGGACGCACGATTCGCTCATTTAAAACCGAAACAATGGTGGAGCAAGTGTGTAAACAAAGCACATTAAAAAACTTACACACTATGCTTGAAGGTGTAGTGATGCATGGCACCGCAACAAACTTACGGAATCCCAATTACACTGTAGCAGGTAAAACAGGAACAGCATTGGTAGCCGATGGTAAATATGGCTACAAGAAAAAATTGTACCGCTCTTCATTCTGCGGGTATTTTCCGGCAAACAATCCACAATATACCTGCATGGTAATGGTAAATGGACCATCAAAAGGAATTTATTATGGTTCGGCTGTAGCAGGTCCAGTGTTTAAAGAAATAGCAGACAAGGTATATTCAAATAGCACGCATTTACACCCAGAGCTACGCTTTGTTTATAACAATGATAGTGCCCTTTCTATTCCAAAATCAACTTTCGGTTTTAAGGATGAAATAAAACTTATTTATACCTCATTAGGTATTTCCACCCAACAACAAAATGACACAATAGAAGAGGATGGAAGTGAGTGGGCAACAGCAAACGTGCACAAAAAAAATATCACAGTAGCGTCAACCCGCATCAACAAATTTACCATGCCCAATTTAGAAGGTATGGGATTAAAGGATGCACTTTACATACTTGAAAATGCAGGATTAAAAGTAACAATTGAAGGTTGGGGGAAAGTACAAAAACAATCCATCCAACCAGGTGTAAAAATAGTTAAAGGAAGTTCCATCAATATAAAATTAGGATAGTGAAAACGATAGCGGATCTTATACAAAACATCGCGGTTAAAAAGGTAATTGGATCAACTTTAGTTTCCATTTTACATTTAACGTATGATTCACGTGAAGCAGGTGAAGGATCATTGTTTTTTGCTATTAAGGGAACACAAGTTGATGGTCATTCATTTATAGCTTCAGTTATTGAAAAAGGAGTTGCCGCAATTGTTTGCGAAACACTTCCATCCAAATTAGACAATACTGTTACTTATATTCAAGTTGCTAATACCAGCGAAGCTATGGCAAACATAGCAGCAGAATTTTATAATCATCCATCACAAAAATTAAAACTAACAGCAGTTACAGGTACCAATGGAAAAACAACTGTAGCAACATTACTCTTTAAACTTTTTCGTTCATTTGGCCATCATGTTGGATTATTATCTACCGTACAAAACCAAATTGATGAAGAAATCATTCCAGCAACACATACAACACCCGATAGTATTCGCATTAATGAACTATTAGAATTAATGGTTGAAAGAGGTTGTGAATACTGTTTTATTGAAGCTAGCTCCCACGCTATAGATCAGCATAGAATTACAGGATTACATTTTGCAGGAACTATTTTTAACAATATAACCCACGATCATTTAGACTATCACCACACCTTTGAAAACTACATTCAAGCAAAGAAAAAACTGTTTGATAATGTAAACGAAGATGCATTTGCATTAACAAATAAAGATGATAAAAACGGAATGGTGATGTTGCAAAATACCAAAGCCACACGTTACACTTTCAGCCTAAAAAGTATGGCCGATTTTAAAGCCAAAATTATAGAAAGTGATTTTAATGGCATGTTATTAACGATTGATGAAGAAGAAGCTTGGTTTAGATTGGTTGGTAATTTTAATGCTTATAATATTTTGGCCGTATATGGAGCTGCATTTTTATTAGGCAAAAACAAACACGAAATTATTACAAAACTTAGCAGCTTAGAATCGGTAAAAGGGCGTTTTGAGTATACCATATTACCTAATGGTGTTATAGCAGTAATTGATTACGCTCATACACCCGATGCACTCGAAAATGTGTTAAAAACCATCAACCAAATCCGTTCACAAAACGAACAACTTATAACTGTGGTGGGCTGCGGTGGAAACCGTGATACAACCAAAAGACCTGTAATGGCAGATGTTGCAACAGAGTTAAGCACCAAAGTTATTTTTACTTCTGATAATCCACGCAACGAAAATCCAGAATTGATTTTAGATGACATGCAAAAAGGAGTAAAACCCATTCATTATAAAAAAACATTGAGAATAAGTGATCGGAAAGAAGCTATTAAAACAGCGGTAAGCATAGCACAAAAAGGTGATATCATTTTAGTAGCTGGCAAAGGACATGAAAACTATCAAGAAATTAATGGCGTGAAACATCACTTTGATGATAAAGAAACGGTAATGGACCTTTTTAAACTCATGAATCCATCATAATTATAATCTGCACATCATATGTTATATTATTTATTTGAATACTTAGACAAAACACTAGACATACCTGGAGCAGGAGCATTCCAGTATATTTCTACACGTGCATCGTTGGCTATTATTTTATCGCTAACCATTTCGTTGGTTTTTGGTAAACGATTAATCGAATGGTTGCGCCATTTACAAGTTGCCGAAACCGTTAGAAATTTAGGATTAGAAGGAGAGAAACAAAAACAAGGAACTCCAACAATGGGAGGTCTCATCATTCTTGGGGCAATCATTATTCCAACTTTATTATTTGCGCGTATCACCAATGTATACATCGTATTAATTATGCTTTCAACAGTATGGTTGGGTGTAGTTGGTTTTATTGATGATTACATAAAAGTATTTAAAAAAAATAAAGAAGGTTTAGCTGGCAGATTCAAAATACTGGGTCAGGTTGGTTTAGGAGTAATCGTTGCAACTACATTATTTTATAATCAAAATGTTAAAACACGCGCATTTTTTAAACCAGAAGAAGTAACAACCGAATACATCCAAGAAAACAATTTGCAAACACAAGTTATTGACGGGCAAATGTATTTGGTTAAAGATGCACACTCAACAACAACTAATATTCCATTTTTAAAATCAAGTGAATTTGACTATGCAGATGTGATGAAATTTATGGGTGAAAACTATAAAGATTATAACTATTGGATTTATTTATTAGTTGTTATTTTTATTATCACAGCCGTATCAAATGGTGCAAATATTACCGATGGAATTGATGGATTGGCGGCTGGCACTTCGGCAATTATTGTTGTTACGCTTGGTTTATTTGCCTACGTATCGGGCAATATTATTTTTTCTAAATACTTAGGCATCATGTACATCCCGCACTTAGGTGAGCTAGTAATATTTGCAGGAGCATTTGTAGGAGCATGTGTTGGTTTTTTATGGTATAACTCCTACCCTGCTCAAGTATTTATGGGCGATACGGGGAGTTTAGCTTTAGGAGGCATTATTGCAACATTTGCCTTAATGGTTCGTAAAGAATTATTGATTCCGATTTTATGCGGAATATTTTTAATCGAAAATATGTCGGTGATACTGCAGGTATATTATTTTAAATACCAAAAACGCAAACACGGAATTGAATACGCAAGGGAACATCGATTATTCAAAATGTCGCCACTGCATCATCATTATCAAAAAAGTGGATACCATGAATCAAAAATTGTAACCCGTTTTTGGATTATCGGAATCATGCTTTCCATCATTACCATATTGACATTAAAGGTTAGATAAAAGAGTTTTAAAAAAGGTACCCAGCGTTAAAAAAGAACGACATAAATGAACAAACGAATTGCCATATTAGGTAGCGGAGAAAGCGGAACAGGAGCAGCCATTTTAGCCAAGCAAAAAGGCTTTGATGTATTTGTAAGTGATGCTGGAACCATTCCAGAAAAATACAAACTGGAATTGGACGCTATTGGTGTGCAATATGAAGAAGGACATCATACAGAAAGTTTGATTTTAACGGCAATAGAAATTATTAAAAGCCCAGGCATAGCAGACACTACTCCATTGATTCAAAAATTACGTGCACAAGGAACTCCTGTTATTTCTGAAATTGAATTTGCAGCACGTTATACACATGCAACAAAAATATGCATCACTGGTACAAATGGGAAAACAACTACTACTTCATTGGTATATCATATGCTTCAAAAAGCAGGATTATCTGTAGCAATGGGTGGTAATATCGGAATCAGTTTTGCTCGATTGGTTGCTCAAAAAGAATACGACTATTATGTATTAGAACTTAGCAGTTTTCAGTTGGATAATATGTACCAATTTAAGGCAGAAATTGCTGTTATCTGTAATATTACTCCGGATCATTTAGACAGATATAATTACGAAATTAACAAGTATGTAGATGCAAAATTTCGCATCCTTCAAAACCAAACAGCTAATGATATTTTTATTTATTGTGCAGATGATGCATTAACCATGCAAACATTAGGCACTAAAAAAAGTAAGGCAACAGTCATACCATTTGCCTTTAACCACGAATTACCCATTGGCGCTTTTATAAAAGATGGCCAAATATTCTCAACTATCAACAACGAAAAAACAAATCAATTCACCATGTATACAAACGAACTAAGTTTAAAAGGGCGTCATAACGCCTACAACTCAATGGCCGCAGGCATTATTGGGCAAGTATTAAACATCCGCAAAGAAACCATTCGCGAAAGCCTAATGGATTTCCAAAATGTAGAACATCGACTTGAAAAAGTTGCTACAATTGGTGGTGTAGAATTTATAAACGACTCGAAAGCAACCAATGTAAACTCAACATGGTATGCATTAGAAAGCATGGAAAAAAACACCATTTGGATAGCTGGTGGTGTGGATAAAGGAAATGACTATTCCATATTGAAAGAAATGGTGAAAGAAAAAGTAAGGATTATTGTTTGTATGGGATTAGATAACCGTAAAATACATGAAGCATTTGGAGCTGATGTAGATATGATCGTAAATACGAGTTCATCCAAAGAAGCTGTTCATGTAGCACACAAACTTGCAAAACCAGGAGAAGTTGTATTGTTATCGCCTGCATGTGCTTCATTTGATTTATTTAAAAACTACGAAGACAGAGGCCGTCAGTTTAAGAATGCGGTTCGTGAGTTATAGATCCAACATTAATTAATAATTAATAATTAAAAATTAGTAATTAATAATATGAAAAATGGAAATGTTATACTAGATAAATCATTTGAATTTGTAGTTCGTATTGTGAATTTGTACAAATACTTGGTTAGAGAACAAAAGGAATATGAACTATCCAAACAGTAACTAAGAAGTGGAACTTCAATAGGAAGTAATGCAGAAGAGGTCGTTGGAGGAGTTTCAAAAAAAGATTTTACCAATAAGCAAGGTATCTCTTATAAAGAAGCAAGAGAAACAAGATTTTGGTTGAGATTACTTAGAACAACAGAATACATTGATGAAAAACAGTTTAAATCTTTGTTAATAGATTGTGAAGAGATAATAAAAATACTAACAGCAATACTAAATAGTAGCAAAGGAAATAACAATCAGAATGAATCAATTGACAGCAATTAGTCATAAATAATTATTCCTTATTAATTACTAATTATTAATTAACGCATAAGTGAGTACCAATACTGAAATACAAGCAGCACAATCGTTGTGGAACAAAATAAAACCACGAGGCGATCAGTTTATGTGGGGAATAATATTTATTCTTTCCATATGGGGTCTGCTGGCTATTTATAGCTCAACAGGTGCATTAGCTTATAAAAAAAATGGAGGTATCGTTGAAATATATTTATTGCAGCAAGCTGGATTATTGTGTGCTGGTTTTTTTGTGATGTTTTTTGTTCATTCTATCCATTACAAATATTTTATAGGGTTATCCAAAATACTATTATGGATAACCTATCCATTGCTTATTTATACGCTGTTTTTTGGGGTAGAAATAAACGGAGCTAGACGATGGGTAAATTTTTTCGGACTTACATTTCAGGCATCAGATGTTGCTAAACTTGCACTTATTATGTTTGTTACAAAGGAATTAGCAAGAAAACAAGAAGAAATAAAAGATTTAAAAAAATCATTTTTACCCATCCTACTTCATATCACATTTATTTGTTTACTTATTGCACCAGAAAATCTATCCACTTCACTTGTGCTTTTTTCTACCTGCATGGTCATTATGTTTATTGGCAGAGTAAGTTTAAAGCATTTATTTGGAGTAGCCGGACTTGGCATATTGGTAGGTTTACTTTCATTTGGGATATTGTTTGCTGTGCCCGAAAGTGCCTTAAAAGGAACAGGTAGATTGCTTACCTGGAAAAACAGGGTAGAAAGTTTTGGCAAAATAGAAACCGATGCTGATAAAACATATCAAAATGACCATGCTAAAATTGCCATTGCTAGCGGTGGATTGATGGGAAAGTTTCCAGGAAATAGCACTGAGAGAAATTTTTTACCAGAAGCTTATTCAGATTTTATTTATGCAATTATTGCTGAAGAATATGGATTGATTGGAGCAGTAATTATGCTGTTTTTATATATGTTTTTTTTATACCGAGCCATGCGCATGGTATTAAAAAGTCCTAAAGCATTTGGGGCATTAATTGCAGTAGGGTTGAGTTTTTCATTGGTACTACAAGCACTCATTAATATGGCTGTTGCAGTTAATATATTTCCAGTTACAGGACTAACTCTTCCATTAGTTAGTAAAGGAGGTACTTCGATATTAATCACATCAATAGCATTTGGAGTTATCATGAGTGTAAGCAGATATATTGAAGAAGACGAACCCAATACAGAAGAAGTTTTAAAATAAAAAGCACACATCTGAACATATACTGAATAACAAATGGACGATAAAAAATTAAACATTATCATTAGCGGAGGAGGAACAGGTGGACATATTTATCCAGCCGTTGCTGTTGCAGAAGAACTGCAAAAACGTATTCCAAATGTTAATATACTTTTTATAGGTGCAAGCGATAGAATGGAGATGGAAAAAGTGCCTAAAGCGGGTTATAAAATAATAGGACTTTGGATAAGTGGATTTCAGAGAAGCTTAAGTGTTAAAAATTTATTATTTCCAGTTAAAGTAATAAGTGCAGTGGTTAAATCACTCAATATCATTAAAGAGTTTAAACCAGATGCCGCGATAGGGTTTGGAGGTTATGCCAGTGGAGCTATGATGTGGGCTGCAACAATTAAAAAAATTCCTTCAATCATTCATGAGCAAAATTCATACGCAGGAATTACCAATAAAATATTAAAAAACAGAGTAGATACTATTTGTGTAGCCTATGATAAAATGGATCGTTTTTTTCCTGAACGAAAAATTGTAAAAGTAGGAAATCCAATCAGGAAAGATTTAATGAACGTGAATGGTAAACGAGCAGAAGCTATTCGTTTTTTCAACCTTGATTCTAACAAAAAAACAATCTTAATTATTGGAGGAAGTTTGGGAGCACGTACCATCAACGAAAGTGTTTTTGCTGGTACCGAAAAACTAGAGCAAGCAGGCTTACAAGTCATTTGGCAAACTGGTAAATTATTTACCAAAGCACAAGAAACCAAAACAATCAAACCCTATACTTTTATTTATGAAATGGATTTAGCGTATGCCGCAGCTGATGTGGTAATTTCAAGAGCAGGAGCTTTATCCATTGCAGAATTAGCACAAGTTCAAAAACCAGTTATGTTAGTTCCATCACCTAACGTATCAGAAGATCATCAAACGAAAAACGCAATGGCATTGGTTAACAGTGAAGCAGCCATTTTGGTAAAAGATAGCGATGCAAGGGAAAAACTTATTGACGAAGTGATACAACTTGCAGCCAATGAAATGAAACAAACTCAACTCAAAAACAATATAGCATCATTTGCAATGCCAAATGCAGCTAAAAGAATTGTGGATGAAGTGTTGAGGGTAATGGAATAAGTATATGAGTAAAGGGTTGAGGACTTAATAGTAGTGAAAAATAGTAGCCGCTACTAACTATATTAAAAAACTAACAAAAAAAGATAAAAAACATATAGTCAAAACGTGAATTTAAACGATATAAAACAAGCATATTTTCTGGGTATTGGTGGCATTGGCATGAGTGCCATTGCGCGTTATTTTAATTCGATGGGAATTAAGGTAATGGGTTATGATAAAACCGAAACGCCTTTAACCCAAGAACTAGCTGCCGAAGGAATTGAGATTCATTATGAAGATTTAGGTAATCAGGTTTCAATTTTCAACTTACAACTGTCTACGTGTTTGGTTATACTCACTCCTGCTATCCCAAAAAATCACGGTGAGTGGAATTGGTTGCGACAAAATGGTTTTACGATACTGAAACGTTCGGAGGTATTGGGTATTATTACAGACGTTTATAACACAATTGGTGTAGCAGGTACTCATGGTAAAACAACAACATCAACATTAATAGCTCATATCCTCAAACAAAGCAAAGTGGATTGTGCAGCATTTTTAGGCGGAATATCGACTAACTATCAAACGAATCTACTATTGCATAAGTCGACAGTTGATAGTCCACAGTCCATAGACAATGAAACTTCAAACAGCAAACAGCATACAGCAAACTTATTAATGGTTGTTGAGGCTGATGAATTTGATCGTTCATTTTTAACCCTTCATCCAAACATTGCCATTATAACGTCTAGTGATGCTGATCATTTAGATATTTATGGCGAGCATGATGAACTTAAAAAATCTTTTTTAGCATATGCTTCCCAAGTGCGTGAAAGTGGTTGGTTAATTGTAAAAAAAGAGCTCGATATTATTCCAGCAATTCAAGGAACTTTTCTAACCTATTCGATTAAAGACATAGCCGATATTTATGCTCACAATATTAACATACAAGGTGATGAATACTTTTTTGATTTAGATTTTAAGGGAACAGCTATTCACAATCTTAAACTTGGAATACCAGGATTACATAATATAGAAAATGCTGTTGCAGCTTCAGCTGCATGCATACTAGCTGGAGTTTCTTATGATGAACTCAGAGAAGGCTTAGCTACATTTAAGGGTGTAAAAAGAAGATTTGAGTACATTATAAAACAACCTAATTGTGTTTATATTGACGATTATGCTCACCACCCAGAAGAACTACGTGCCATTATTTCGTCAGTAAAAAACATGTATCCTAGCCAAAAAATTGTTGCTGTTTTTCAGCCACATTTATTTAGTAGAACTCGCGATTTTGTTGATGGATTTGCCGAAAGTTTATCGTTACTGGATACTGTTATATTACTAGATATTTATCCTGCAAGGGAACTCCCCATAGAAGGTGTAACATCTAAGATTATACTTGATAAAATGACATCAACTCAACGGATGTTATGTACCAAACCTGAAACAATAGAATTAATTAAAAAACTGAAACCAGATGTGTTACTTACTTTAGGTGCAGGTGATATAGACACGATTGTTCAACCGCTCAAAACCGAATTACTACATGGCCTGGAATAAACAAGAAATATGGAATACGCTTAAGCGTATAGGCATAATTTTGATGTGGATACTGTTGGTGGGTGGAACAATTGTTTCCCTTGCATTTGTAAACAAGCAAGAAGAATATATACGCTGTAAAACTATTAATGTGAGTGTATTCCCTGCAAATGAATTGCTCTTTATCAATAGAGAAATGGTACTTAACGTCATTCATCCTTCAGGGGATGAAAAGGAGATTATTGGCAAAATACTGATGGAACTGAATATACCATTGATTGAAGCTAAACTAAACCACAATGACTTCATTAAAGGGTCACAGGTGTTCACAGATATGAACGGTGAGTTGCAAATAAACGTCTTTCAAAGGAGACCCATATTACGTATGTTAAAGATGGATGGCAGCAGTTATTATGTAGATGAAAATGGTCTAAAAATGCCTATTTCACAAGCATATACAGCACACGTAACAATTGCAAGTGGCAACCTATTTGAAGGCTATAAATCAAGAGATACGATGTACACATCGGTAGGAAAAGAATTGTTTAAGATAGCAACATATGTTGATAAAGATGCTTTCTGGAAGGCGCAAATAGAACAGATATTTGTTACAGCTGAAAGTGAGTATTTGCTCATTCCAAAAATTGGTGATCATACAATAGTATTTGGAACCGCTGAAAACATGGAAGAAAAATTTGAAAAGTTGCTGTTGTTTTACAAAGAGGGATTGAGTAGAGTGGGATGGGAACAATACAAAAGCATCAATGTGAAATTTAAGAATCAAGTAGTTTGTACTAAAAAATAAAAAATAATTGATATGAGTGATATCAAAAAAGTTATAGTAGGATTAGATATTGGAACCACCAAAGTATGTGCTATTGTAGGTGCTAAAAATGAACACGGCAAGGTGGAAATTTTAGGTATGGGGAAAGCCGATTCATTAGGTGTGATCAGAGGTGAAGTTCGCAATATCGATAAAACAGTTAAATCCATACGTGAAGCAATTGAAAAAGCTAAACAAAGTATGGCCAATGGAAAAATACGTATCGATATCAATTCGGTACATGTTGGAATTGCTGGGCAACATATTAAAAGCCTACAACATCGAAATTCAATTAGCCGTATTCAAAATGATGATGAAGTAACTAAAGAAGATGTTGCACGATTGTTAGCCGATACCCATAACCTTGCTTTACCTCCAGGCGATAAAATTATTCATGTTATTCCTCAAGAATATTCAGTTGATGATTTTTCGGATGTAACCGATCCAATTGGAATTGCTGGTGTAAGACTTGCTTGTAATTTTCATATCATAACGGGTCATATTGATGCCATTAAAAATATATACAAAAGTGTAAACCGTGCAGGACTTGAAGTAGCTGATTTAATATTAGAACCCCTTTCTTCTTCAGAATCAGTATTAACAGTTGAAGAGATGGAAGCAGGTGTATGCTTAGTAGATATTGGTGGAGGCACAACAGATGTTGCCATATTTAAAAAAGGAATGATACGCCATACAGCTGTAATTCCTTTTGGCGGTAATATCATTACCGATGATATAGTAGATGGATGTCAAGTATTACGCAACCAAGCTGAATTGTTAAAACTCAAATTTGGTTCGGCATTGGCAGATGAAAACAAAGAAAATGAAATTGTATGCATTCCAGGATTTCATGGCCGCTCACCAAAAGAAGTTTCGATTAAAAACTTAGCCATGGTTATTCAAGCAAGAGTTGAAGAAATTTTTGAATCGGTATTATACGAAATAAAAAGTTCGGGATTGGAGCGCAAACTGAATGCGGGTATCGTGATTACAGGTGGTGGATCACAGCTAAAACATTTGGATAAATTGGTTGAATTTGTTACCGGCATCGATACCCGTATTGGCTACCCCAATGAGCATATTTCTAAAACCATTGTTGAAGAAATTAAAAGTCCTATGTATGCTACTGGTGTAGGTTTGGTGCTTAAAGGACTGAACAATGATGACGATAGTGTTGAAACAACCCAAACAGAAGAAGAAACAATCACAACAGATACCAAACAAAATGGCTTTTTATCGAAGTGGCTTCAAAAAGGGAAAGATTGGTTGAATGATAATGATATGGAAGATTATACAAAATAACGAGTCCAATTATTGCTGTTGAACAATCATCAATTTTAAACAACTGAACTATGGAAACAAGATTAAATTTCGACTTACCTAAAGATAAATCAAGTATTATTAAAGTTCTTGGTGTAGGTGGTGGAGGTGGAAATGCAGTTAATCACATGTACGCTCAAGGTATAAAGGGCGTAGACTTTGTGATTTGCAATACCGACTTACAAGTATTGGAGGCAAGTACAATTCCCAATAAAATTCAATTAGGAACTGGGTTAACAGCTGGGTTGGGTGCTGGTTCAAATCCTGAAGTTGGCAAAAAAGCTGCTATGGAAGCCATAGAAGATGTAATAGAAGTATTGGGTGTAAACACCAAAATGCTTTTTATTACAGCAGGAATGGGTGGAGGAACAGGTACAGGTGCTGCTCCTATTATTGCCAAAACAGCAAAAGAATTAGATATTTTAACTGTTGGTATTGTTACAACACCCTTTAATTTTGAAGGCAAAAAACGTAGAACACATGCTGATGAAGGCATTGAACAGTTAAAAAAGAGTGTAGATTGTTTGCTAATTATTAGCAATGATAAAATTAAAGATATGTATGGCAACTTACCCTTGCGCCAAGCGTTTAGCCATGCTAATGATATTTTAACCACCGCAGCAAAAGGTATTGCCGAACTTATTACAAGCACTGGTTATATTAATGTAGATTTTGAAGATGTAAAAACAGTGATGCGCAACAGTGGAGTTGCTTTAATGGGTAGTGCCGTTGCCGAGGGAGAAACAAGAGCAATAGATGCTGTAAAAGGAGCGTTGGCTTCTCCTTTGTTAAATGATAATCAAATATTAGGCGCTAAAAATATTTTACTCAATATTTCATCTGGTACGGAAGAAGTATTGATGGATGAAATAGATTTAATAACAAATTACGTTCAAAATGAGGCGGGATTATCAGCTGATATTATTTTTGGTACTTCTTTTGATGAAACCTTAGGCGATAAAATTGCGGTTACTCTAATTGCTACTGGATTTGAAACTCGTGAAAACATTATTGTTCAAACCAACCTAGAACCCCAAAACAAACATGTTTTATACGAATCTCCTAAAAAACCCGAAATGGTTATTTCACATTTATTAGATTCTATAAAAGAAGAAACTCCAGCAGAAACGCAAGCAATCGTTGAAAAGGTAATTGACCTTATTGAAGAGATAACAATTGAGCCAGTTGTGCCTATAGAAGCAGAAATAGAGGAACTTAGGTTTGAGTTAAAAATGGAAGAGGAAGTGGTATTTCCATTAGATACACACATCGAATTTGAAAGCGAAGAGGAAGAAATAAAAATGCGGGTACAAGATGTTATTACGTCAGAACCTGCTGAAAACGCGTCAATAAATGATGAAATAAAATTTGACTTGAATATGGATGTTGAAGAGGAAGATGTTGTGGCCATAAGCAACGAAGAACAAGAACTACGCATTGAACAACATATTCAACGTATTAAGGAATTAAAAAACTTAAATGTAACCATAAACTCACCTGGAGGCATTCGTGATTTGGAAAAAGAACCTGCCTACAAACGTAGAAACAAAAAACTAAATGAGGTTCCGCATTCATCCGAAAGCCAACTATCTCGCTTAACTTTATTTGAAGATGGAACGAATAAAACGGGCATACGCACCAACAATTCTTTTTTGCATGACAATGTAGATTAAGGAAAACTTTTTCATTTTAAATCCCTGTTCTGCTGTGTTGCAGAACAGGGATTTTTTTTGCTTAACGCTAATTATTCATTAAATAATTCTGACAACTAAACTAATCGGTATTAGTAAAATTTAACATCTATTACCTTCATTTTAAACCAATAACTATTTGGACTACTTTCAAATAATTTTATAGCACAATATTTACTATTTTTAATTGCCCCCTACTATTTTAATTCTTCTTCTTTTAAGCAGCGAAGTTTGTAAACCAATTCATTTAATTAGTATACTGATTTATGATTCATTACTGAGTCCGAATAATTTTGTAAATTCTTCATATTCCAGTTGAAATGATGTCTTGGTGTGATGTTGCTTTTGGTTTTGAATATATTTAAACACCTTGTCAACAACGGATTCAGAAACTGAATATGCAGCATATCCTGTTTGCCAGGAAAATTTATCAGCAATCAGATTATTTTGATTAATAAAGTGAGAACTACTGCCTTTTATTTGTTTGATTACATCTGCTATTGATTTTTGCGGGCTTAATAAAAACAAGCAATGTATATGGTCGGGCATGCCATTTATAATTCTTACTGGACAGCCTTGATCCCTCAATTGATCTGAAATGAATGAATATATTTTGTGTTCAACCTTACTATGAATAATAGGCGCTCTTTTTTTAGTTGCCCAAATGGCATGAATCCATATTTTATTAAATGAATGCGACATAATATTATTGTTTTATATAAATCGTTTTAACGGTTTTAGTTCATATTCCGTTTTCACAGCCCACGGTTTTAACCTTGGGCTGTAAATGTTGTTCTGTATTTTATCCATTTTGTTCGTATTCCGTTTTCACAGCCCACGGTTTTAACCTTGGGCTGTAAATGTTGTTCTGTATTTTATCCATTTTGTTCGTATTCCGTTTTCACAGCCCACGGTTTTAACCTTGGGCTGTAAATGTTGTTCTGTATTTTATCCATTTGATTTATGTTCCGTTTTCACAGCCCACGGTTTATACCTTGGGCTGTAAATGTTGTTCTGTATTTTATCCATTTTGTTCGTATTCCGTTTTCATAGCCCACGGTTTATACCTTGGGCTATAAATGTTGTTCCATATTTATCTATTTAATTTATGTTCCGTTTTCATAGCCAACGGTTTAAACCGTTGGCTATATATGTTGTTCCATATTTTATCCATTTTGTTCGTATTCCGTTTTCATAGCCCACGGTTTAAACCGTTGGCTATAAATGTTGTTCTGTATTTTATCCATTTTGTTCGTATTCCGTTTTCATAGCCCACGGTTTATACCTTGGGCTATAAATGTTGTTCCATATTTATCTATTTAATTTATGTTCCGTTTTCATAGCCAACGGTTTAAACCGTTGGCTATATATGTTGTTCCATATTTTATCCATTTTGTTCGTATTCCGTTTTCATAGCCCACGGTTTAAACCGTTGGCTATATATGTTGTTCTGTATTTTATCCATTTGATTTATGTTCCGTTTTCATAGCCAACGGTTTAAACCGTTGGCTATATATGTTGTTCTGTATTTTATCCATTTTGTTTGTATTCCGTTTTCATAATTCAATCTAATATATACATATTACATCCATCTTTCAAATCTTCTGTAGATAGCCTAATCATAAATTGTAATAAAAAAAGCCGTTCCACATTGCTGCGGAACGGCTCTTTACATAACCTTATTAAAAGTTGTGGAACCTTAGTTCTTCACCAATTTGATTACTTGTGTTTCACCATTAACAGCTACACTTACAAAGTAAACGCCTGCTTCTAGTGTTGCTACAGTGTTTACTGGTATCATATTGTTTCCTGTAACAATATCAGTTGTAAAGCTTAGTACTTTACGACCTTGCATATCCACCATTACTATATTGGCTACACCTGCTTTAGCAGTTGTAAACGATACGCTGTAATCTGTTGTAAATGGATTTGGATAAGCCAATACGGTATTTACATTTTCAGCATTAATACTCACTTTTACAACCTGTGAATACGTTACCGTACCATTCAAATCAACTTGTTTTAAGCGGTAGTAAAGGATGTTGCTATTGGCTACTACAAATGCTTTGGCATCTGTTAAAGCATAGTTCATTTTTACGTTGCTATTTACTGCACCTTTTACAAAAGCCACTTTCACAAATGATTTACCATCAACCGAACGCTCTACATCGAATCCTTTGTTGTTAATTTCAGTTGCTGTTGACCAAGTTAAGTTAGCATCTTTCGCTTTTGCCAACACCGTAAACGATGTTAAGGTTACAGGTAATGGATTGGCAGATGTTCCTGCTATTCCATATTGTCCATAAGAAGTTAACCCTGCTCTATTTAATACCAGAGCGGCAGGTGTTCCTGTGGTTGTAATTGCCGTTCCGTTTGCAAGCCAAGATCCAAATGAATTTGCTCTGTATACAAGTGCTGTTTGATTCACAACATTTACACCTGCAATCGAATCGGCAGTAACGATGGCATCAAATGTTCCATCTACTAATCCATCATTGTTCGTTAAATTCCAGATACCAGCATCAGCAATTGTTGCCAATGTTAGTCCTAAACTTACATCAGATGTAGGCAATCCACCTGCTCCAGGAGCTCCTGTTGCATAGTTAACAGAGATTGTACCTGCTGTTGTTGGTGGTATTGTATAGGTAATATTTATTCCTCTATTATTATTGTTAACCAATAAAGGGAAATCATAAGAAGGTGTTGTTCCATTTGTCCAACGTTTTAATGTTCCAGACATTTTACCTGTTCCAACTATCATACCTATCACTGCAGAATCCGAACCTACTGTTATCGTTTGGTTACCTGCGTTTAATATACAACCTGCATCTAAACCAAACGTATCGGTAATGGTTAAGTTAGTTGAACCTACCAAAGATACTGTTGTGTTATTGGCAACAAACAAAGATTTAACCGATTGTTCAGTTACTCCCGTCATTGTTATATTGCCTCCACCGTTAACAACCAATACATCGTTTCCAAGTTTTATTGTTCTTGATGGCGTCCAATTAGCTGCTGTATTAAAATTAGCAGATCCTGTTTGATTCCAAGTATACGAAGTAGGTGCAGGAAGATTATTGATTTCAACTGTATAATCTTCGGTTTCACCATAGTTATAGGTGCCGCAAGCATTTGCTTGAATAAGAGGTATAGTTGTAAATCCACCAAATAATACAACACGCATACGGGTTTCACCCAATAATGCACTGTTAGGAACTGTAAACATACCTGTGAAAGGACCTGTATTCGCATTCAGGAATACATTTGAGAACCAAACCATTTCGGTAGCATCATTGAAATCTCCATCTTGGTTGTAATCAATATAAATAGCAGCCATATCATTATAAGTAAATGCATCAAAATTGATCATTGCAATAGTTAAATCTACTGATTGGTTACGCATTAACTGAGCTTTAGGCAAGGTAGTAAAATTAGTGTATCCATTAACTGCAGCAGGATTGCTTAGGGATGGCAAAGCATTACCATTGTTTAACACAGTTGAACCTGCAGTTACCAACGTTACATTTCCAATATCCTCATAAGTTGCTGGAATGGTTGCATTTGAAGCACAATATGCATTTCTAATTTGACGTGTACCTGCAGGAGCACTAACAGTTGGTGTTTGAGTTACGCCATCAATGGTAGCTCCAGTAATTTCAGCATCTAACACATTATTAAGTGTAGCAGAACCAGAGATATCATATGTTACCCAGAAATAATTGGTACCATTTGAAAGTCCTAGGTCTCCTGTTACCGTTTGAGTAGCTGCTGGAACAGCAACTGTAGTTCCAAACTGAGTTGTTGTTGTAAACACATTACTTGTTCCGGTATAATACACTTTAAGGTTGGTAATATCAGCCAATGAAGTAGTTCCCGTTGTTGCTATATCAAATGATGTAGCTTGAATTGGAGCTCCAGTTACAGAAGTAACAACTTCATATCTAGCAATAACATTGTTGGTTTCTCCCATACCTACTTTTGAAAGTATTGGCTGAGAAGTTGTTGAACTAACAAACGTCATTGGTGAAACTATTTCACGGTTACCCGATGGATCGTTATTACTAGGAGTTGCATAGTTTCCATTAAACTGAAGACTATCAATGGTTGCATCAACAAAATTAAATTGAGTAGCACTACCTGAGATATCATATGTTAACCAATAGTTATTGGTATCAGATAGAGTAACCAATAGGGTATCAAAGAAACTGTTAAAAATAAATTGACCACTTGGAGCCGAAACGGTTCCTAACAATTTGTTTGTATTAAATATTGAAGAATTTCCCGTTGCATACAATTTAGCCATCACAACATCTGACGTTGCAGTTGTACCTGTTGTGCTAAAGCGGAATTCCGAAAGAGAGTTCACACCACAACCTGTTGCAGTAACTGGCACACGCAATACCCTGGCATTATTGGTTCCAGGAGCAACAATACCTGTAGTTTGAATGGCTCTACTCGTACCATATGCAACTGGATTGTTTGCTATCGTAATAATGTAGTCTTCAACTTCACCATATCCATATGAAATACATGGATCAATCGTTGGACCTGCATTTGCATATACGCCTCTTACACGCAATCTAACCACCCCTGGTACCGATGCACAAGTTAAGGTAATAGGAAAGGTTGCTGAGCCAAAAGCAGTATTAATTGCAACTGTCGTATTTCCAATCTTCTCTGAAGGTGCAAATACACCGTCATCATTATAATCTACCCATGCAGCTATACCTTGATTAGTAAATCTCCCTATGGAAACTGTTACATTGTATGTACCTCCTTGCAGCATGGTAGCAGTTAAGTTTGGTGCTCCAGTAAATAAGGTATAATATGGATTTACCTCATCAGTTCCTGTATTATTTGACAAAGTAGTTCCAGATATTACAATATTCGAAATCAAATCACCATCAATTTTACCTTGAGTGTATACTGGTGTACAATATGGAACGCGAATTAACCGGTTACCCGCTGGAGCTGTTACCGATGGTACTTGTGCTACAGTTGCAATTGTTGCAGAGGTGATTTCAGCATCTACTGCATGACCGCTTGCTGCACCAGCTATAATATCATATGTTACCCAAAAATAATTGGTATTATTGGTTAGCGATAATAACCCTGTTACTGTATTGGTTGCTGCTGGTACCGCTATGGTTGATCCAAACTGTGTTGTTGTATCAAATACATTGCTGTTTCCGGTAAACCATACTTTAAGGTTGGTAATATCTGGTAGTGAATCTGTTCCAGTTGTATTGATATCTAAAGAGGTTATATCAATGGCTGAACCGATAGCAGAAGTTACAATTTGCAATCCAATAATATTATTGTTTGCTTCACCTTTGGCCACTTTTGAACTTGTTAATTGTGTTGTTGTCGAACTTATGTATGTCATAGGAGCTACAATTGAACGATTGCCTGCAGGGTCATTATTTGTTGGAATAATATATACCCCAATTGATTGCATACTGTCAATACGAGCATCCAATACATTATTGATGCCAGCTGATGGATTTACATCATAAGCTAACCAGTAATTATTGGTATCGTTTGTTGCTGTTAACAAAGTATCTGTTAAACCTGTAAAACTAAATGCACCATTTGGTGAGGAAACCGTTAAACCTACTTGTTTACTTGTGTTAAAAGTAGATGAATTACCCGTTGAGTATAATTTAGCACTTACAATATCTGTTAAAGCATTGGTTGAACCAGCAGTATTAAAATACATTTCGGAGATTACACCTACACCACAGCCACCTGCTCTTACAGGAATTCTTAACATTTGGGCATTTAAGGTATTTGGAGCTAAAATGGCTGTGTTTTGAATAGCATTACTTGTTTTGTTTACTACTGGGTTTGCACCTATCGTTACTAAGTAATCTTCTGTTTCACCGTAAGTATAAGTACCACAAGAATTAGCTTGGGTAAGAGGAATTGTAGCAAATCCTCCCCATAATGCAACACGCATTCTGGTTTCACCCAGAGTAGCAGTACAAGGCGGTGTAAATGTGGCTACAAACGGACCCGCAGTTGCTAATATGCTGGTTGTTGAATTCCAAACCATTTCACCTGCATCCAAAAAGTCGCCATCTTGGTTGTAATCGATGTAAATGGCAGCTTGGTTATTGTATGTAAATGCACCATTCACAATCATTCCAATACTGGCAGTAACAGCTTGGTTAACCAATATGGCAGCTGGTGCAACGGTTTGTGTAAAATTGGTGTATCCATTTACAGCTGTACTATTTGATAAAATAGGTAGACCTACGCCATTATTTAAAACAGTTGTAGCATTGGTTACCAATGTTACATTTCCAATATCCTCATATGATGCTGGAATGGTTGCATTTGATGCACAATATGGTATACGAACTTTGCGGTTTCCTGTAGGTGCAGTTACTATTGGTGTTTGCATTACTCCTCCAATAATAGCAGAAGAAATTTCAGCATCAATATTATGCAATATAGCAGCGCCATTATTAATATCATACGTAACCCAAACATAGTTTGTTCCGTTTGCTAATGGCAGGGTTCCTGTAATCGTATTAGTTGCACTTGGAGCCGTTACTGTTGATCCAAACTGCTGTGTCGTTGCAAATGTGTTACTTGTTCCCGTATACCATACTTTAATATTGGTAATATCGAGTAACGAATCTGTACCATTCGTGCTTACCTCCAGTGATGTTAAATCAATTGGTGAGCCAGTAAGAGAAGTCACAATTTCCAATCCCACAATTCTGTTGTTTGCAGATCCTCTCTCAATGGATGATACATTTGTTTGGGTAGTAGTTGAACTGGTATAAGTCATTGGTGCTTGAATTAATCGTGACCCTGAAGGATTGTTATTCGTTGGTATACCATACACTCCTATAGCTCCTATACTATCAATTGTGGCATCAATTACATTACTTAACGTTGCTCCTGATGCAATATCATATGCCAACCAATAGTTGTTAGTATCACTTGTTGCTAATAGCAAAGTATCCGTTAATCCTGTGAAGCTAAATGCACCAACAGGTGAAGCTACTGTACCTAATAATCTACTTGTATTAAAGGTATTGGTATTTCCGGTTACATAAAGTTTTGCGGCTACAATATCAGTTGCAGCATTTGTTGAACTACCTGTATTAAAATACATTTCGTTAAGAAAACCTACACCACATCCACTTGCCTTAACAGGTATTCTTAACATTTGAGCATTTAAGGTGTTAGGTGAAACAATATTTGTATTTTGAATAGCTGAACTCGACACATATGCAACAGGGTTAACTTGAATGTTTAAAGTATACTCTTCCACCTCACCGTAAGGAATATTACCACATCCATTTACAGGCAAAGTAGCAGCTTCAATATACGTAACACGCATGCGTGTTTCGCCAAGGCTTGCATCGCAAGGAACAGTTACGTTACCTGTAAACGCAAATCCTGTAATAACTGAATTAGCTGCAACTGATGAATAAGCCAATTCGTTTACATCAGCAAAGTCACCATCATTGTTCCAATCAATGTATAAACCCATTCTTGAGTTATATGATGCACCGCATGAAGCACCAGTGATGCTGAAAGGTATAGATGAACCTCTTAATATATTAGTAGGTGATAAGGTTGTGTAGTTTGCATATCGTTTTTTAACCGAACCAAGACCAGGAGCTAATGAATCACAAGTAGAAGAATTGTTTAATGAACCAAAGGTTACATTCCAAATTTCTTCATCGTTATCTGAGGTAGCAGTTGATGCACAATATTCTGCACGAATTGTTCTTGCTCCTGCTGTTGCACCACCTGAGTATACATTTGCTGCACCAAAATAAGTTACTGAAGCAAGTTCGGCATCTACCGAATCATTTATAACTGCAGTACTGCGCATATTGTAAACCAACCAAAAGTAGTTATCACCATTAGGGCAAAGAGCATTACCCGTAACACTAAATGCCCCTATTGGGCCTGTAGCCACTGGTGAAAATACAGTTGTACCAAACACAGTTGCCGTTGAAAAAGTAGAGCTTGAACCTGTATAATATACGCTAGCACTTGCTATATTTGCTGAGTCATTTCCACCACCTAATGTACTAAAATCAAGTTGCGATACATATGCAGGTGAACCTGTTAATGCTGTTGTAACTTTTACTCTAATAATTTGATTATTAGTGGTTCCTTGTCCTACTTTAGCAATTTTATCTTGTAAAACGGTAGCTGATGTATATGCAGCAGGAACGCCATAAATAATATAAGAATTAGGCGTAGTTGGAGCCGTTGTAATGGCACCAACCCCTGTGCCCACAAATCCTGTGGCTGGGTTTGACGTAATATTTGCTATTGCCGCAGTATCGGTTGCTACCACAAAATACTGTATGGTATCTGCTACATTAGCAACTCCTCCCAACAATAAACTGTAATCAATGGTGAAACTAAACGGTGATGTTCCATTGGTAGGTTCCACATATTTCCAGCCATTATCGGTTGATGTATTGCCTACAAATGCATTGGCTGTTGTGCTTGTTTTGTAATACAAACGAGGAGCAACACCAGCTCCAGTAGGAATTAAACCTAATCCACCATCATCAATAGTGGCAAAGTTGGTTAGTGTATAGTTAGCAGTTGAGTATACGCTTACTGCTGGTGTATAAGTAATAGTCGGTTTTGTTTCATCTAAAGCAACTTCGTATGCACCCATACTTGGTGTAGATAAACTACGTGTTACTCCTAAAATATCATTGGTAAAACCTGATATAAATAAACCTGTATTTAAAGCAGGGGAACCAAATAATAAACGTGAGTTGGTTGAGCTGTTAAACGATGGATTGCCCGTTACACTATTTGCTTCATAAGAAGTTAAACCAGTGGTTGCAACCCATGCAGCTAAATTAGCTTTATCAACACCGCTAAATCCAAAAAAACCATTGGTGCTATTAGCTAAATACCAATCGTTGTAGTTGGATGTAGAACCTGTGCGACCTATAATACCAGAACCACCTGTATAAAACAAGAAATGTTTTGCAACACCAGTTTGTGTCCCAGTAAAGTCAGCAAAAATATTATTACGGAAAGTCATAATAGGAGATGTTGATGAACTTGTTGCTGCTGTACTCACCACTGTAGAAGACCCTGTTAATGAAAATTTGCCATCAACCGAAACCGAATTGTGAATAATATAATAGTTACAAGTTGAACTTCCAGTAGTAGAGGTAATGCTTAACCCTAACAAGTATCTTGTTGCATTAGCCGCTCCAGTATATTTTTTGGTTAACCCATTGATAACATTGTTGTAAAAATTAATGTTAACGGTACCCGTTGTAGCATTGTTAAGGACAGTTCCAGTAACAGATCCAGTACCAGTAATTGCATTATCTGGCTGGCCAAAATCCGAAACCAAATTATTATAAATATTACATGTACCTGTAATGGCAGTATAATTCATACCCAAACAAGCACTTCCTCCCCATACACTTTTTACATTTCTAATTGTATTGTTAAAAATATTAGCATTATTAGGCGTACTACATGTTATTCCGGTTACGCCTCCGCCACCTGAATTACCTGCAACTATATTTTGTACTGTATTATTGTATATGCGGAAAGAGGTAGCTGTTGCACCTTGAATACCAATTAAAGTTCCTCCCAAAGTTAGGTTGTTTGCTGTGTTGTTATCTATCGTATCGGTTGTTCCCCCACTCATGTAAAATAATCCAGAAGTAGGGGTTCCTTGAGTTGATATATTTGAAATGGTATTAGTAGACATGCGGCAGTTTGTAGCAGTTGCCATATAATACCCCCAATAAACATAAATACCCGAAATATTGGTGCTACTATTATTACTTACTTGAACATTGGTGGTGATAGTTGTATATACATTATAAAAATAATTAAATGCGGTACCGTTGGCATTTATATCATAAAATGAGTTATTCAAAACAGTTCCATTGGTTACCGAACTGAGGTATATTCCATAAATATAATAGAATGTATTGATATTAATATTCATGGCAGTAAGCTGGTTGTTATTGTGTTGCACATTAACCGAACCCAAAGTATATATTGGATAGATAGTACCTGTACTAATAATATTTTTTAAGATATTATTGTTTCCTTGATACATGAATTGGTTGGTAGCATATACTCCATAACAAGCAATCGTACCCGATAACGCACCAATATCATTACTGAAACCTGTACGACCAATATTGTTAAAATTACATATATTGTTCGAATCGCGGTAGGTAGTTGATAATCCTTTTAGCCAAATTGCATTGTAAGCATTACCCACAGTGATATTGGTATACGTATTGTTATTGTTTACTTGAGCAATTGGATTATTTGCCGCACTAAAAGCTGTAACAGTAGATGAAATTATACTATCCGAAGATTGTAGAACTGCATAAGAGTAATTTTTAAAACGGCTCATTAACACCGTACAATTAGTAATGGTATTAAATTGTGCAGCATTGTTAAAACTTGCTTTACGCACCAAATAACCAAACTCCAAAGAAGAATCGGCAGCGGTAACATCAATACCATTAAAGGTAAAATAGTCACCTCCATTAATTACAATAGCAGCATCACCATTAAATGATGTTGTACCAATTGAGGTAATCAACGGATTTGAACCCACACCTGACTTAATAAAGGTAATGCTAGCTGTATTGTTACCAGTTGCAGTAATTACAGGTGCATTTTCAGTAAATGATTGCCCAGCAGTTACGTTGATAACTACGTTACCTGAATACGTTCCACCAAAATTTAAATCAGTAATTGCATCTGTAAAAGAGGTAAAATTGGTTCCGGTATTGGTACCTGTATTGTCAATAGTATAGGTACCTCCACTAGTGGAAATACGCTGCGCTACTGCCGAATTCAGCATTGCACTCATCGTAAGTGCAACTACCAACAATAAGTTTCTTACCCATGAAGGAGAACCTATCAAATTCTTAAAGTAATTGTTTAATTTCATAATTTGTAAATATTATAGGGCGGTAAATTACCTCTTTTTTTCATATAAAAAAATCAAAATCAATTTAACCTAACCCAAAGTGTAAAAAACTGTACCGAAACTACATGTACTCAACATAATAAAATATATATTTAAAGAACTGCCACTTTTTGTTAAAAAAGCGAATATCAAAAAAAAGAGCCGCTCCGCAAACTTGCGAAACGGCTCTTTTAAATTACCTTTTGATTGATTGTGGAACCTTAGTTCTTCACCAATTTGATTACTTGTGTTTCACCATTAACAGTTACACTTACAAAGTAAACGCCTGCTTCTAGTGTTGCTACAGTGTTTACTGGTATCATATTGTTTCCTGTAATAATATCAGTTGTTAAGCTTACTACTTTTCTGCCTTGCATATCCACCATTACTATATTGGCTACTCCTGCTTTAGCAGTTGTAAACGATACGCTGTAATCTGTTGTAAATGGATTTGGATAAGCCAATACCGAATTTACGTTTTCAGCATTGATACTCACTTTTACTATGTTAGAGTAAGTAGCGGTACCATTCAAATCAACTTGTTTTAAGCGGTAGTAAAGGATATTGCTATTGGCTACTACAAATGCTTTGGCATCTGTTAAAGCGTAGTTCATTTTTACGTTGCTGTTTCCTGCACCTTTTACAAACGCTACTTTCACAAATGATTTTCCATCAACCGAACGCTCTACCTCAAATCCTTTGTTGTTAATTTCAGTTGCTGTTGACCAGTTAAGGTTCGCATCTTTCGCTTTTGCCAATGCCGTAAACGATGTTAAGGTTACTGGCAATGAATTGGTAACACCATCCGTTGCAGTATATATTCCTAATGTACCGATACGAGGCATTGTGGTCATAAAACCTTCCAAATTGTTTACCGTTGTTGCTGTAGTATCCCATATAGAACCTGCACCTGTATAACGAGCTACTTTTAAGTTGCTTGGTGTTGTTACGGTACCCATTACTGCTGAATCTTGCATCAAGGTTAATGTTGTTACATAATCTGTTCCGCCTCCAATAGGTTGTATATCCCAATAAGCATTCATCGTTGTATTGGTTGAAGCATTTGCTGGATTAACGCCTGAGTAATATCTAGCTTCAATATCTGTAGGATAGGATACAGCTGAACCCCAATTGATTTTTCCAACCAAACGGGAAGCTACAAAGTAAGAAGTACTATCGTTTGCTGCAATGTTTCCGATTTGGGTTGCTAATGGAGGGGTTGAAGCAGGGGTAAACTCTACCGATCCAATATCCGTTGAACCAGTTGCAATGGTTGTAGAACGCGCTCCACTTGCAGTTGTATAATCACCGCTGATAGTAGCCATAGCTATTCCTTTGCCATTGGCATACCACGCTTGTGGGTTGGTAGTTACTATACCTAAGTTGCCCACCAAGGTATCGATGAACAATGAATCGGCAGTGACCATGTTCGAAGTTGTGGCCCAATTGGTATTAGGTGATGTGTTATACAAATTATCTAAAGTAGCCCAACCTTGTGGTGTTCCTCCCAAATTTGCTACTGTTGCAGTATCTGATGACACCAACAAATTATAATTTAAATTAACAGAAAGAATCGCATTGGTTGAAGCAACTGCATGACCAATAACAGAACCCAGGTATTTACGGCTATTGTAAATTATATTATTCCTTACGTTAGCCACCCCTGCAGCTGTACTGTAAATGCCAATCGCTCCTAAATTAATAAGCATATCTGCTTCTCCGTTTATTACAATTGTATTATATACATATTGATTGGTTCCAGATGTTTTAGTATCATATATACCGAAAACACGCTTCTTAGCATTTGCTCCAACAGTAATTTGATTGTTTGAAAACACATTATTACCTGTGGATACAGCACAAATTCCAGCGGCAACTGATCCGGCAGCAATACTTCCATTTGCAGTAATATTATAAACACGATTTCTGGTAACAGTAACTGCTGCAGTAGAACCAGTAAAAATACCACAAGCCGCATATCCAGAAAGACCATCAATATTATAAATAGTATTACCCTCAAGATTTGAAGTACCTGTAGATGCGCTGTAATATATACCAATTGCGGAGTATCCAGCTGTAATGAATGATGTTGTATACAATGCATTTTGGGCTAAATCATGGATAGAATTGAATCGCACTTGATTAGTTCCCCCTGTAATATTGATTCCATATGTTCGTTTTACCCCTGTACTTACATACCTATAATAAGCATTGCTAATTAAGTTATTTTCAACAGTATTGGTTCCTGCTGATAAACTAATACCATGGAACTGATACCCAGATGAAATAGTATCCCAAACATTGATACCTCCCCCAATAATATTGGCATTGATATTAAGAGTGCCTGCAGAGTTTTGAATACCGTAAATGGTATAGAGAGAACCGTTATCTCCTATCATAATATTAGAGATTTCATTGCTATCAATAGTAGAAACTAAATTAGATGTTGATGTAACTGATACTCCATAAAATGTGGAAGCACTATTAAAATAAGGTGTCCCATTTCTAGTTGTTGAAGCACCTCCAATACTATTTTTTCTAATGGTGTGGTTTCCTCCGCCCTTAATATAAAGTACTCTAGATTCAACTATGGTAGTATCAGTGCGGTAAAACTTATTACCATAAATCGTCCAATTATTTCCTGCAGTAGTCTCCAGGTTAATACCATTATACCTGAAGTTGAATATTTCGCAGTTGATTACCGAGTTGAAATCATTTCCAATAAAAGCATTACCACTTTGTGAAAATAATCCTGTATTTGGTTTATTAATTCCGGTTGAACCTATCGTATCTCTGATCAAACAATTCATCACAACATTGGAATCGTTACCAGTTCCAGCTGCACTTGGAGTCCAGAAATAAATCAACCCTACAGTATTATTTACCCCTTCAACGATTAAATTACTGAGTGTATCAAAATCTGCATCATTTAATAATGTAATTGTGTTTCCAGCTAGTGTTCTGTTCATGAATCTTAAATAATTACCAGAGCCACCAAAGCTTCCGTCTACCTTTACCCTATCAGCCCCATTTAACCTAATCAAGGCACCAGAGACAACTGCACCTGTAATGTTTCTTAACACTGCTGCATCGGGCACAATATTGATGGTATATACACCTACACCTGTTTCTACTGTTTCGTTTAAGCCAACGGTACCTGGTTCTTCAATATCACTGGTAATTTGTACGGTAAGATTGCCTCCTATTGCAGCACTGTTTAAATAATTAAACAATCCATTGGTTGCAGTTAGTGTTGTATACGTTTGCCCTGCTCCTACCAATATCGTTCCACTCAATACAGGTGTAATTTTATAAGAAAAAGGAGTTGGTGTTACGGTAATCGTATTTACATCTGTTCCTTCTACTCCACCCGGGAATGAACCAAGGTTATTAAATCCAGTAGAATCTTGTGCTACTACATAATAATAAACCGAATCATCTCCAACCAAACCACCCATAGTTAAGGCATTGATGGTAAATGTCCATGTTCCTGTTGCGGCTGTACCAGATGTTAACGTTCCCACATCGCTGTTCCAGCTTCCTGCAAACATCTTTTTAAAATACACACGCGGTCTAAATGCACCCGAAACATATACACCTTTTGCATCTGTTATGGCTGCAGTTAGTGTTCTATCCCCTGTTGCTAAAGTATTGGTAAATGCTGTATAGGTAATAGTTGGAGCAGCAATATCACTTGGTATAAAATTACCTGCATGCGCTCCCAAATCTACGGGTGTTAACGTACTTCTGGTTTGTCCGTCAAAGTCAACATCTGCGCCTGTAACAGCTACTGCAACTCCATAAGCTTCGGTTGGTGTAGCTACTAAGGTATCCAATCGTAAATTTACATTGTTTTTATCGCCTGCTGCATTTACAAATGACAAAGGACTGCTTATTGAGTTTGCATCTATACCCGAAGCAGCTTTCCAATTTGGCATTGTTAAATAAGTTGTTACACTAAACAAACCAATCGTATCTGCTTTAAGCAAATTATAATTCATGGTTAAGGTAGTGTTGTTAATTAGCCCAACAGCAAAATGACCAGCACCACTTGAACTATTCACCCGCGTATTGTAAAAAATATTGTTGTTTACAATATCCGTTCCACTACTATTTCTGAGAAATGCATATGTTCGAGAATTGTCTGCCCCAACATTTGACCCACCAATAAATACGGTGTTAAAATAAACTTGGTTAGAACCTGAATTTTTAATGATACCGCGTATGACACATGCCGTAGTAATAGCTGCACCCGTTGAGTCAAAGCCTTCTCGTACCATATTGTTTACCACAATATTATTGCCTGTACCCAATTCAATACCAGTAATCACGGCAAAAGGATTATTTGCCACTAATGATTTACTGTGTGTAAAATTGCGCGCTAATACATTGGTACCAGTTGTAGCACTGGTGTAAAATAAACCTGTATTGCGAACTGCAGCTGTTGTTGATGCACTCGTTAATGTTAAGGAATGAACAATATTTCCGGTTGCTGAAACTGTACCAACTATTTGAGAAATACCAATACCTACAAGAGTAGCATTAATTCCTGAACCTGTTGTAGCGGATGCTGTTGAAATATTTTTTACAAGATTATTGTTAATCGTATAGGTACCTGTAACAGCTGGTGTAAAATTTATTCCTTTGGTAGATGCTGCATGAGAACCTGTTGCAGCATAATTATTGGTAATATTTGCGATGGTATTATTGGACACATTAAACACTGGAACACCTCCCGATGGATTCACAAAAAAGCCAGCAACACGCTGTGCCGAAACTGAACTATCACTTATAGCAGAAATTAGAATACTATTAATTAATGAAGTATCGCCCACCATATTATTGGTGGCATTTACATTGGTAGCATTAAATAAATTAAAACCCATAAACTCTGGTGAGGCAACAGCCCTTTCAGCATCAAGCGTAATTCCGCTTACTATATTATTTGATATATTAAACGTATTGCCTGTTCCACCACCCGTTCTAAAGCCCATTAATCCACCAATAGTTGTTGATTTGACTATAAAATTAATCGATCCATTAATAGCTCTTGAACCAATTAGATTACCTGCAATGGTTCCACAATTTACATTACCATTGACCATATTAATGCCCACAAAAGCATTTGACAAAGTACTTGTTGTAGAATCCAAAATATTGGTAATGGTATTATTTTGAATAGTAGTTGCAGCACCTAAGCCTACAGATATGTCCATAACGGCAAATACAAATGCTGCATTATTTCCGTCAATGTCATACATTCCTGTTCCGTTAGCTGCATTACCTCCTATAAAGTTATTGTTAATGGTAAACCCATTTGCCGAAGTTAAATTGGCTGTATTGGGTGTAATCCACAATACACGGTGAGAGGTTCCTGTAAATGTACGTGGAACTGTTTGGTAAAAACGATTACCATTTATTTGCCAGGTACTATTATTGGCACCTATGTATACTGCTGCTGTAGCATTTGATACATTGCAATAATCATATACATTATTGCTATCTACCACATTTGCATCATTATTGGCAGCTACAGTAGTAGCCGAACCAATAGACGAAATTCCTACTGCTAATAAATTTAACCCTGCATCGTGAATATCGCAATATTTAATACTGTTGCTATCATTTCCATTGGCACCTGTGGTGGTTCCAAAATTTACAACTCCTGCACCTGCTGTACCTGCTGCTATATTGTTATTAGAGCGCAAATCGCAATACTTAATGGTATTGCTCGTAGCATCGTTTAACAAACGGAATGCAGGGTTAAAGGCATTGCTAATAATTAAACTGCTGCCCGGTACAAACGAACCAACACCTCCTTGGCGACCATCAAAAATAAAATTATCGCCTCCATTCAGTTCAAATGCTGCAGAATGAGCAGCAGCAATGGTTGCAGCAACACCCAAATCGGGCATAATGGTTACGGTATTGATGGACGATGAACCAACATAAGGTGAAAGTACAATAGGGAATACTTCTGAAGTAATAAGCGAGTCGTATGTTGCATCTTTTAAAGTAAACGTAACCGGACCACTTACACCCAGTAAATTTAAGTCAGAAAAAGCAGCAGTTAAATTGGTATACGTTTGACCTGATCCTATATTATAGTTACCATTTAACCTGGGTGCAATTTGACGGTTTCCTGCTGGGTCGCTCACCAACAAACTTTGGTTCACTCCACCCAACTCAACACTATCAATTGCAGCATCTAAAAAATTTGATGGTGTTGCTGAATTGCTAACGTCATAGGTTACCCAAAAATAATTTACACCCAAAGCCAATCTTCTGCTTCCTGTTACATAAAAACTTGAACCCGGTGCTGTAGTTGTTCCAAACAATTGTGTGGTTGCAAAATTAGTATCACTACCCGTGTAATATACTTTTGCATTGGCTATATCCAACAACGAACTGGTTGTTGAAGTGTTGATTTTAAACGATGTTGTTTCTAATGCATTGTATCCATTTGTTCCATAAACAGCAACACGAAGCACAGGATTATTGGTACTTCCTACCGGTAACAGACCCAATCTTTGAACAGCACTAGCCGAATCAAATACCATTTGGTTAATGGGTTGGCCAAGGTTATTAGCTTCCCAAGCGCCCATATCGGGTGCTCCGCCTACTCCAGTATAACCTGTGTTTCCGGCACGTATGGTATTTCCAAAATCGGAAGTAATACCCGAAATATTTCTGGCTGATGCTTCGCTAAAGGTAGCAATTGTTGAGTCTAATTTTAAAAACTGTGGCGATGACCCAACAGTACTTAAGAATATTGGATTTTCACTTACAGAGTTGGTATCGCGTGGGGTTACCCTTGCAACATAATTTGCCAATGTTTGATCGAAGTTGGTTCCATCATTGTAAATTAATTGGGTGGCACTTGGTGTTCCGGCAAACAATAAATTACGGTTGGAAAGTGTGCTAAAGTTATTTAAATCGTTAGCTACTGAGCGCCTAATAACAGATGACCTTCCGGTTCCGTTTGGTGTGGACGTATTGACAATAATATTATTGCGCAAATCAAGCGTAGCACTTGTTGCTGTAACACTGTAGGTATGAAAAATACCCGCAGTAGAAAAATTGATGCCGCTTGAGGTTGCATTTATATTAATGGTATTGTTATAGATACCATAGTTAACCAATGCAGTGGTAGACGTAATATTAATACCCCTTACTGTTTCTACAGTAGCTCCATTTGAAAGTGGCGCAAACAAATTGGAAATAAGGTTATTGTATACCCTCACATTACCAGCCGTTGATGATGTAAATGCAATACCCGATAAAATAAGTGCTGCAGTATTATTGGTGGTAAGGTCGTATATTTTATTGTTAAAAATACTAGGGACACTGGATGTATTAATGATTCCTGCCATCGTGCCGTTTCCTAAAAAATTGTATATTGTGTTATAGGAAATGGTTCGAACACCGGTAGTAGAAAAGATATACATTCCATAAACAATACCTGTTCCGTTATGGGTTAAATTGTAAATTTTATTGCTATTGTATTGCTCATTATTGGGTGATGAAATATCATAAATACCATACATCGCACTTGAACCAGTGGTTTTTACACAGGTTAAATTAAATATTTCATTGCTATCAATTATAATGGTTCCTGTTGAGGCTTGTATTCCATACATATTAGAACCGGTACCTGTTCCATCAATACTAAAATTGCTAATGGTGTTTCTTCTCACAGTGGTAGTGGATGTTCCGTTGAGTCCACCTGTTTGGTAAATTCCTATGGTAGTTCCTCCGGTAGTTCCGTTGCGGGTAATATTATTTACGGTATTGCCTATAAAATTATTTGAGGGTGTAGATCCTGTATAATAAATTCCATATAAGGTTTTACTTCCTGCACCAGCAGTAGTTAATATGGTGCGGGTAATAGAATTGTTATTGACATTAAGCGCTACTGTTGGTGCTACCGTTACACCAATATTATAATGTGTACCTGTTGCAGTAGTACCTGTTAATACGGTTGAGTCAATCGTATTGTTTAAAATATTAAGGGTACCACAAGCCAATTGGCTTAAAATAACTTGTGTAATACCAGTACCTGCGTATGACCAGCCATAAAAATAATTGTTGTTTACATTTACGGTGGTAGCAGCAGTATTTAACCAAACGGCTGTAAATGCTACTGTTGAAGCTGCTGTTTTGTTACAGTTTAAAAACTGATTGTTGTTTACATTAATGGTATTTCCATTGGCTCCAGTTTGAGCCATTTCCAAATCCAAGCACCAATCAATTGTTGATGTTGAAGCTCCTCCACTGATGGTAATGGTATTAAAATTGATATCGCAACTTGCACCTGCAGATGAACCAAATAACCAAATACCTCTATTGGTAACAGCATGATTTACGCCAACTCCTGTATTATTATTAACCGTGTTGTAGGATATATTAAAACTCCATTGGTTATTGATGAGAATAGCGCCACATTGGGCTGTTGCTCCAATACCTCCTCCAAAATTAATAATGGTATTACCTGTTAGTAAAGATGTTCCTCCAATATCATTATTTAAGTCGGCCAAGGTATAAGGACTTGAAGCTGCAAATCCACTTAGGAGAATGCCAAAACCTACATTTTGAATGGTGTTACCATAAAACTTGTTATTGGAACTTGCCCCTGCAACAGAGGTTACCGAAAGTGCTGTTCCTACGTTACTAGATGTTGCGTTCACCACTTCAATTCCTACAGATCCTGTTGCATTTGCTCTAGGTCCGGCTGAAGCTGCTGTAATATTATTTCTGTTTAGAGTAATGGTACAATTTTGAATCGTATTGTTATTGTTACCATCTGTTCCACTCACTTTGTAAAATCCATATCCAACTTCCATCATCGTAGCTTGCGTAGTATTCCCAACAGCTTCTGCCAAATTGATTCCATTAACTGTAACATAATCCGAACCTTGAAACGTCCACATCACATCTATGTTTCCTGTTGAAGAGGCTAATAATGTACCTGCAAATGCTGTAATAACAGGATTAGCACCTACTCCACTTTTTTGAAACACAATGGGATCAGCTACTGTTCCGGTTGCAGTAAGCACAAGGCCTGCTGTTAAGGTTTCGGTATGCCCAGCAGCTACATTAATGGTAACACCACCCGCACCAACACCAAAGGCATTCAGCGAATCGATAGCCATTTTGATAGTTGAATAGGTTCCTGGAACTGTTTTTATTCCAGTTAGTGCTTGCGCCTTGCTATTAGAAATACCCAATACAAATGTAAAAATCACTAATCCCAATAAAGAGGATAGTGCTTTTTGTGTGCTGTGTAAAAGTTGATTTATCATAAGTTAAAATAATTAATTGTTTCTTAATTTTTCGAACAGGCAATCTAATTTAATTTTAGAATTATTATTATAAAAAACTTTAAATATTATAGATAAATGACATTCTGATGTATAAGATTCCTTTTTCAAAAAAGAACATTACAAATTATATTGCTTAACACCTATTCCATGATCAAAAAAACAGTACACTATTTTAATCCTTCCATTTATGTACTTTTGCACTGTTTAACTTAAAATACCATGAGCACTTTAACTTCTCTTTTACAAAAACGCATATTGATATTGGATGGTGCAATGGGCACCATGATACAACGTTATACACTCGAAGAAAAAGATTTTAGAAACGAGGCTTTGGCAAACCATACACATTCCCTAAAAGGCAATAACGATTTACTTTCCATTACCCGCCCCGATGTAATCAAAGCCATACATGCCGAATACTTTGATGCTGGTGCTGATATTATTGAAACCAATACCTTTAGTGGAACAACCATTGCCCAAGCTGATTATGGTTTGGGGGAAGAGTGGGTGTATCAAATCAATTTTCAATCGGCAAAACTTGCTCGCCAAGTGGCCGATGCATACACAGCCAAAAACCCCGACAAACCTCGTTTTGTTGCAGGTTCTGTTGGTCCCACAAATAAAACTGCATCCATATCACCTGATGTAAACGACCCAGGTTTTAGAGGGGTAACATTTGACGAATTGGTTGTTGCATTTAAAGCACAATGTGCCGCACTAATTGAAGGTGGAGTGGATATTTTGTTATTCGAAACCATTATTGATACACTGAATGCAAAGGCTGCTTTGTATGCTGCGCAAGAATTGTTTGATGAATTGGGAAAAACCTATCCCATTATGATTTCGGGAACGATCACAGATGCATCGGGTCGAACCCTTTCGGGGCAAACAACTGAAGCGTTTTTAATATCAATGGAGCATGTTCCATTGTTAAGCATCGGTTTAAATTGTGCCTTAGGTGCTGAAGCATTGAGACCCTATTTGCAAGTGTTGGCAAACAAATCAACCTTTTTTGTGAGCGCATACCCCAATGCAGGTTTGCCAAACGAAATGGGACAATACGACCAAAGTCCAACTGCCATGATGAAACAAGTAGAAGAGTTTTGCAAAGAAGGTTTGGTAAATATTTTAGGTGGATGCTGTGGTACAACTCCCGATCATATCAAAGCAATTGCCGAAATGGCAGCCAAGTATGAACCGAGAAAAATTGGAGTTGTTAGTTACTAATAATTTGTCCGGCTGAGTTCATCAAAGCCCTGCCTATAGGCAATTTCTCTCGAGAGGAGTCTTACAAGAACACTTCGATAAACTCAGTGTGACAAAACAATAAAAACATGAATACTCAAACAATCATAGTAGCACTCATCATCACCTCAGCAGTAATATATGTTGCACGCAGCATCTTTAAAAGTGCAAAAGGCCATTCGTGCGAAACGGGAAAGTGTGGATGTGAACCTAAAATCAGCAAGAAAGTTTCATAAATACTTTTATCAACACTTCTTTTTGATGACGATTCATCTTGTATTTGTTATGACTTTAACTATTCTATTTTCAATTGTATGCAAAAATAAAGTTGGAAAACAAGCAGCATCAAACTACACATTTTCGCATCTACACATTTGGACAGTATAAAAATCTATATATTGCTCTACAAATTATTTTATAACCTGTGAGCAATTCTTTATTTCGCAAAAAAACCATTGCACAAATTCAAGGTGAAGCTGATGCCAATGAACTCAGCGAACACAAACTCAAAAAAACACTTTCGCTGCGCGACTTAACTTCCTTGGGCATTGCTGCTATTATTGGTGCGGGCATTTTTAGTACCATTGGCAATGCCAGTGCTGCAGGCGGACCTGCTGTTGTTTTCTTGTTTATTTTTATTGCTTTTGCCTGTTCATTTTCAGCCATGAGTTATGCTGAATTTGCCAGCAGTATTCCTATTTCGGGAAGCGCTTATACTTATGCGTATGCAGCCTTTGGCGAAATTATAGCTTGGATTATTGGTTGGGCCTTAATTGTAGAATATGCCATTGGAAATATTGTGGTAGCCATTAGTTGGAGCGATTATTTTACAGGCTTAATGCAAGGCATCGGACTTCATATTCCCGAGTATTTATGCATGGATTATTTAAGTGCAAAGGCTGGCTATATGGAAGCAGTAATGGTCACATTGAGCGGAGCCGATGTCTCATCGAGCGGAGTCGAGATGAGCCACTACTTACAAGAACAAATGATAGCATGGCAAACCGCTCCTGAACTATTTGGACTTAAACTTATTTGTGATTTACCCGCATTGGGAATTGTATTTGCTATTACATCTTTAATTTACCGCGGTGTGCACGAAACCAAAACGGTAGGAAATTATTTTGTTGCACTGAAACTTTGTGTAATTGTTTTAGTAATAATTGTAGGTGCATTTTATGTGAATCCAGAAAATTGGAGTCCGTTTACACCCAATGGATTTAAAGGAATTTTACAAGGAGTAGCCTCTGTGTTTTTTGCCTATATTGGTTTTGATGCATTAGCTACCACAGCCGAAGAATGCAAAGACCCCAAACGCGATTTGCCTAAAGCCATGATGGCATCATTGGTAATTTGTACCGTTTTATATATTTTAATTGCACTTACTTTAACCGGTTTGGTAAGCTATAAGGACCTTGCAGTGGGCGATCCGTTGGCACATGCTTTTGCATTAATTCATGTTAATTGGATGAGTGGAATTGTGGCGGTGAGTGCCGTAATTGCTATGGCTAGCGTATTATTGGTTTTCCAAAATGGGCAACCCCGAATTTGGATGAGCATGAGCCGCGATGGATTATTACCCAAACGTTTTAGCGCTATTCATCCTACATATAAAACACCCGCATTTGCAACCATTATCACTGGTTTTTTTGTTGCAGTGCCTGCCTTATTTTTAAATCTAAAAGAGGTAACTGATTTGTCAAGCATCGGAACTTTATTTGCTTTTGTGGTCGTGAATGCCGGGGTAATTCAAATGCAAAGCCACAAAAACGATAACCATAAAGGTTTTAAAGTTCCCTATTTGAGTGGGCGTATAATCATTCCACTGTTGTGCTTACTATCGCTATTTATATTTATTGTATTTAGCGATGCACAAACTTTCGATTTTACCAATCAGGAAAACATTCCCATTTACCTATTT
Source organism: Bacteroidia bacterium (assembly GCA_044353855.1). Taxonomy (GTDB): domain Bacteria; phylum Bacteroidota; class Bacteroidia; order UKL13-3; family UKL13-3; genus UKL13-3. The sequence continues at coordinate 738,935 of JBILBF010000001.1, read as the reverse complement.
TGGTTGTTGTTTATCGTGATGAGTATGCTATCGTTTATCAAACGGTATTCGGTTATACCTGTTTTGGGAATGATTACCAATTTTTACCTGATGACCCAACTGAACTTTACCAATTGGGCTGCCTTTATGATATGGTTGGCATTGGGGTTGGTGCTTTATTTTGCATATGGCAGGTTCAACAGTAAATTAAGCATGAATGCCGTTTAACTTAAAAAAAATGCCATTTGCCGAATAAAAACTATGATTAACCATTTGTTGTTATGGTAGTTCACAACTGTAAACTACTTTTGTGCCGCCAAATTATTTTATGAAAAAATCTATCTTTTTTATCTTGTTACTCAATTGCCTTTTTGTGAGCAACTCAATTGGACAAAATACAGAAAAACACACCATCAGTGGAACCATTAAAGATGCCAAAAATGGAGAAGAATTGATTGGAGCTTCAATTGTAGTTAGTGAGCTTAAATCTGGTGTTTTAACAAATGCATATGGCTTTTACTCACTTAATATCCCCAGCGGAAAATACAAAGTAAGTTTTTCGTATTTAGGATACGCCACCATAGTTAAAGAAATTGACTTAGCCAACGGCAATGTAAAAATGAATATTGAATTAACCGAGAGCAATGAAGAATTGGGCGAGGTTGTCATTAGCGATGATAAACCAGATGCAAAAAATGTAGAGCAAAATAAGATGAGTGTGGTGAAGATGGATATGAAACAAGTGAAGAGAATTCCCATTTTATTAGGCGAAGTTGATATCATCAAAGCCATTCAACTCCTTCCGGGTATTCAAGCAGCTGGTGATGGCAATACCTTATTTATTGTAAGAGGTGGTAATGTGGATCATAATTTGGTTTTGTTGGACGAAGCTGTTGTTTACAACCCATCCCATGTGGTTGGTTTTTTCTCGGTGTTTAATGGTGATGCGATCAAAGACTTTGAAGTATACAAAGGAGGTATCCCTTCCAATTATGGCGGCCGATTAGCCTCTGTACTGGATGTAAGAATGAAGGATGGAAATTCAAAAAAGTTCTCCGCATCCGGAGGTATAGGATTGTTATCCTCTCGATTGACGCTGGAAGGTCCTTTGCAAAAAAACAAAAGCTCATTCATGATTTCTGCCAGAAGAAGTTATTTTGATTTGTTTATTCCACTAGCACCAGAAACCAATATTCGCGATGCAAAAGCGTTTTTTGGGGATTTAAACATTAAGCTCAACTATGAACTTAACGACAAGAATAAAATTTACCTTTCTGCTTATGGAGGGAAAGATGTATTCAAAACAGGTAATTTGTTTGGCCTAGGCTGGGGAAACAATACAGGTACCATAAGGTGGAATCATATTTTTAATACCCGCCTATTTTCCAATACCAGTTTTATCATCAGTCGGTATAACTATAATTTTGAATTTAACCTATCGCCCAATCTTAACCTCCAACGGAAGAACTTCATTAGGGATTATAGTTTGAAGCAAGACTTTAATTATTTCGCCAATGCTAAAAACACGTTCAAATTCGGATTTTTAGCTACTTACCATATTTTCTCTCCAGGAGAAATTAAACCCATTACCAAAGAATCCATTATTGCAGCAGATAAGTTAAGGGAAAAATATGCCTTAGACTACAGCGTATACGGAAGCCATTCCATTAAAGTAAATAGCCGATTCACGATGGATTATGGACTTCGGATTTCGATGTTTCAAAACATAGGATCAGGTCGTTATTTTAAATATGCCAATAACCAACCCAATTATGTTGAAAATGGATTCTTAACAGCCAGTCCCATTATGGATACTGTAAATGTGAAAAGTGGTAGTATATATAATACAGTGTTTGGGCTTGAGCCACGTTTTAATGCTACTTATTTACTCAATTCGAGCAGCTCAATTAAATTGTCTTACAACAGAATGTTTCAGTACATGCATTTGATACAACCAACCAACGCAAGCACTGGCCAAGAGTTTTGGACACCAACGGACAATTATATAAAACCTCAACGCGCAGATCAAATTGCTACTGGATACTTTAAAAACTTTAGAGAAAACACCATTGAGCTATCTGGAGAGTTGTATTATAAATGGATGAACAATACGGTAGAATTAATTGACAATGCTGATGTTCAATTTAGGGAAGATATTGAAACACAAGTATTGGCTGGAATTGGGCGCGCATATGGCTTGGAATTAATGGCACGTAAACAAAGAGGCCGAACTACAGGATGGCTTGCTTATACCTTATCAAAATCAGAAAGAAAAGCAGAAGGCGTTAATAATAACGAGTGGTATAACTTCCGTTTTGATAGAACACATTATATAACAGCTGTATTGAGTCATGATTTAACCAACCGTGTTAGTCTTTCAGGTAATTTTATTTTCGCTACAGGGGATTCCTATACTCCAGCAGTAGCCTATTTCGAATATGAAGGAGAAAGATTTGTTGAGTATGGAAAACGAAATGGTGCAAGAGTTCCTTCATACCACCGTATGGACGTATCGTTAACCATTGGTCGAAAAATTATCCCTGGTAAAGTATACAAAAATGAAAGCAATTGGGTCTTCTCTGTATACAACGTATATGGCCGTAAAAACCCATACAGTATCGACTTTATAACCAATGAAGTGACTGGCCGGAATCAAGCACAAAAAACTTATTTATTCAGCATTATTCCATCAGTTACCTATAATTTTAAATTTTAACCCGTTGATGAAAAACTTTATTTATTGTTCTCTTTTGGCTCTTTTCTTCAGTTCGTGTACAGAGATTATTGAAGTCGATATTCCTGAGAACACGGAAAAACTAATGGTAGAAGGAAATATATCGACCGAATTGGATAGTTCTTTTGTTAGACTGTCGTTAACGGTTCCATATTTTGGTGACAACAAACCTTATCCTGTTGTTCCAAATGCAACTGTGAATGTGAATGGAGTTAACTTTACCTATGATACTAATGGCATTTATAGGCCTGCCAAGCCTTATATCGGAATAGTGGGAAACACTTACACTCTTTCCGTATCCTATAATGGCCAGCAATATAGCAGCTCCTCTTTCTTGGAGCCGATGTTTCAAATTGACAGTATAGTGCCAACCTACAAAGAGCCAATAGATTTTTTAGAAGCCGGTTATACGGTAACTTATTATGGCAAGGATACCCGAAGTCAAGTCAAAAATACCTATTTACGATTTGGGTTTAAAGGAGTAGATTCAATATCAGATTTTTATGAAGATTTCAGGGTATTGTTTGATAATAAAGGTCAAGATCCAAACCGGCCATTAGTGTTTGAGGTTCCATTTGTAAGACTTGCTCCAGGTGATACCAATATCCTTGTTTTTAGATCCATTGATCAAGCAGTATATCGTTATTATTTAGCCTTGAATAATAGAAGTGATGGCGGTGGACCTTTTTCAACTCCGCCAGCTAATTTGCCTACCAACATAAAGGGTAAAGACGCATTGGGATTATTTGCTGCCTATGATATCAAAAGATACCGAACGGCCATTCCTAAATAATTGCTAACTGCTGTGGTCGGAGACAATAAGCCATTGTCCTTTTATTTTTTTAAACACCAAAGTAAAGTGGCCACTTAAGTTACCTTTTGTCATTTCTCTTTCTAAGTTCCATTTTCCAATCACATACATAGCATCTGAACTCAGCCTTTCGAGTGATACTATTTCAAAGCTCAGTTGCCCCATTGTTGATTTATCGGGATAGGACTTTTGATAGTTCTCTAATGTACTTTGCCAACCTTTAGTAATTCCTTTTTTACCTATAAAAGTAAGTGAATCACTTTTCCAATACCCTTGCATATAAGCTTCCAACTGTCCATTATTCCAAGCAACCTGCTGGGCAGTTAATACTTGTAATACCATTTGTACATCGGTTGATACTTTTTGTGCAAACGCTGAAAAACTCAGAAGACAACAGAAGACAACAATTATTTTTTTCATAGATGTTATTCAATTGTTGTCTTCGGCTACGCTCAGACAACGCTTTTTTATACTTTATTTGGTGTGTTTAACCTTTGCTTCCAAGGGTGGTTGAGCGAAGCCGAAACCACGATTAGGATGGTTAAATCTCTTCTTCCAAGGGTGGTTGAGCGAAGCCGAAACCATCCTTGACTTTGAATTTAAAATGTGTTTCGTTCTTGCACTCTGCTAAAAAATGGAGCTCATTTTTGTTTTGATTAATCAATGCTTCCTTTTTCTTTCTGGTCCACCCTTGAACTTGTTTCTCTCTATAAAATGCTTTATCTATTCGGCTAAACTCTTCATAATATACTAACTTTACAGGTAATCGTTTCTTAGTATGGTTTGCTCCTTCACCATTTTCATGTTGAACTAACCTTCTTTTCAAATCATTCGTACTTCCTGTATAGTAGCTTCCATCATTGCACTCTAAAATATACATCCAGCCTTTCATCTTATAGCAAGTTACCTATTTTATAAAATCTAACAAACCCTTTTAATGTTTAATGTGCGGTGGCTAAGCGAGTCCGATAGCTATCGGACGAAGTCACCTATTATCTTAATCCAACAATGGCCACAATGTTTCCATATAGGTAGCATCTTTTATTTTTTCTTCAGCCCCATCAGCAGTTATTTTTTCTAATAATACATCATTTTTTTTGCCTTGATCCCAAGCATATTTGTAACCTGTTAAGCTAAATGTTGTCAATTCATATTGCGATTTAAATTTATCGGGATACAACTCCGTTAAATCATGCTCAATATGTTTTTTGTGCAAGAAATGTTTGTCGCCAACTTTATCGGCCATTTCATAATAATTTTGAACCGCTAAATCGGCAATGGCATCGGCATTGGGTTTGCGTTCTTTTTGATACGCATCAAATATGTTTTTCCAATCATCTCCATACTTTTCAATCATCTCATCAAATACCACCACATCTTCAAAACTGCAATTCATTCCTTGACCGTAAAATGGAACAATTGCGTGGGCGGCATCTCCCATCAAAGCCAATTTATCTTCTTTTACCCATGGATAACATTTTACAGTTACCAAGTTTCCAATTGGATTTTGCTTGTAATCTTCAAGTAAGGTGGGCATCATTGGAGCTGCATCAGCAAACTCTTCATCAAAAAATTGTTTGATATCAGCATCCGTTTTGATGGTATCAAATTTTTCATATGGCACAAATAATGTACAGGTAAAATCGCCTGCCGGATTAGGCAATGCTATCATCATAAAGGAACCACGTGGCCAAATATGCAATGCATTTTTTTCCATTAAAAAGGCATTGTTTGCGCCTGCTGGAATAACCATTTCTTTATACCCAACATGCAAATAATGTTGCGAATAATTAAACCTATCGCTTATTTGTAGTTTACCACGGGTAGCGGCAAAAGCACCATCTGTTCCAATCATACGATCACTTTGAATCGTTTTCAGCGAACCATCTTCTAGCTCAAACGTTGCGATACTTTTATCAATATCTACATCCACACATTTACTGTTAAAATGCAAGGTGATATTAGGAAATTCATCGGCCAATTCAATTAATTTTACATTCAACCTTCCGCGCGAAACGGAATTGATAGCTTGACCCTCTTTACCGTATGCATGGTAAGAAAGTTCTCCTGTTTTGCTGTGCATCATGCGGCCATACATCGGAATAGCATCCGATAATATTTCTGCATCCAATCCAATTTTTGATAGGGCATTTAGTCCACGGGTACTCAACGCTAAATTAATGGATCTTCCTTGGTAATTACTACTCTTTCGCATATCAGGTCTGCGTTCAAATAGGTTTATCTCAAACCCACGCTTAGCCATATAGATAGCTAATAAACTTCCTGAAAGGCCTCCTCCAATAATTGTAATTTTTTGTGTCATATTATATTTATTATCACAAAGGCACAAAGAAACAGCGTTATACTTAGAGCCTTCGTGTATCTGTGGTTATTTAAAATATTGTTTCAAAGCAACTCCGATTCGATATACATCCTCAAATGAATTATACATTGGTACTGGACTCATCCTTATCACATCCGGTTCGCGCCAATCAGGCATAATGCCATTTTCGTTCAAGTAGTCAAATAGTTTTTTGCCGTTTTCTTTCACAATAATGGAAAGTTGGCAACCTCTCTCCGATGGATTGGAAGGCGTAATAATGGTTAACTGGTCTTTATAATCAGTCAACATAAATTCAAGGTAGGCCGTTAATTTCTCGCTTTTAGCTCTTAAGTTTTCAATCCCAGCTTCGTCAAACAATTCAAGTGAAGCTTTGTGGATTGCCATAGGAAAAATTTGAGCATTACTCAACTGCCAACCTGCTGCTCCTTCCATGGGTTTAAATCCTTTTTTCATTTGAAAACGCTCTTTTTCATCATGTCCCCACCAACCAGCAAAACGAATTAAATCAGGATTATTTCCATGACGCTCATGCACAAATACACCACTTGTTCCACCGGGCCCAGAGTTTAAATATTTGTAGGTACACCATACTGCAAAGTCCACATCCCAATCATGGAGTTTAAGGTTTAAATTACCTGCAGCATGTGCACAATCAAAACCTACCGTTGCTCCAACCGCATGCGCTTCTTTAGTGATGGTTTGCATATCAAATGCTTGGCCTGTATAATAGTTTACACCGCCCATCATTACAATGGCTAAGTCGTCTTTATGCTCCTTCATTTTTGCTACAATATCTTCGGTGCGCAAGGTGTATTCGCCTTCACGAGGCTTTAATTCGATGATGGCATCATCTGGATTGAACCCATGAAAACGAGCCTGAGTTTCCATAGCGTATTGATCGCTAGGGAAAGCTGAAACCTCCATCATAATTTTATAACGGGTTTGGGTTGGACGGTAAAAACTCACCATCATTAAATGCAAATTAGCTGTAAGGTTATTCATTACCACCACTTCACTTGGTTTTGCACCCACAACTTTTGCTGCTTTTTCAGTTAAGAAATGGTGGTAATACATCCACGGATTTTTACCATCAAAATGCCCTTCTACACCCAGTTCTGCCCAATCTTTTAATTCTTGATCAATGGCGGCCTTTGCCCTTTTGGGCTGCAATCCCAAAGAGTTTCCGCATAAATAAATTGCAGGCTTTCCATCTTTTTGCAATAGGTGAAATTCATCTCTGAATATTGCGAGTGAATCTTCTTTATCGAGTTGTTGTGCGAAGGCTAATGTATTTTCGTATTGCATATAAATTTGGCTTTTGGCTTTTGGTGTTTGGCTTTTAGCTAAAACATCTCTGCAAATAGCAAGAAGATTAAAGATAAAGGCCAATTACAAAAGCTATTTATTTGAATCTGTTTTAATTTTAGAAATAAGGCTATTGATTTGTTTTTGCAACCCGTTTAATAATTGTACTTCCTGGTTGAGATTTTCTTCAGAAATATATCCTAATCTTTGAGCTATGATTGTTTGTGTTTCTAATTCGAATGCAGAGCCCATTGAAATTTCCAAAAATCGTTTAAACTCTATATCACTATTCCTACTGCATCCTCCGGCAATATTGGATGGAATTGAAACAGACGCTCGTTGCATTTGAGAACATAAACCATATATTTCTTCTTTGGGAAATTGGTCGGTTAATTGATACGTTGAAATTACTTTTTCAATACCGTCATTCCAAATCTGTAATTTTCTAAAATCTCTCATGGCTCTGTTTAGTTAGTAGTTGGCAATTAGCGCTTGGCTAAGCAAATTATGTGATTAATATTAAAAATAATAGTCTAACATAAATTAGGACTAGACTGTTAAAAATAGCCAACAGCTAAAGGCTAAGAGCCAACAGCTGCTACTTCACTAAATTCACCATACTCATCTCCAATCCTTTTTTCAATAATCCAGTACGTTTAGGATTAAATTGGTTCAGGCGCATTAACGCTTGGCGAATAATAACTGAGGCATCTTTAAAAATAGCCTCATCGTTCAATTCAAAATTTTCACTCATGCAATAAGCAAATGTTCGAGCCATGCCACAGTTGGCAATAAAATCTGGTATTACAGCCACTTGATCATCAGCACTGTTACCGATAGATCCCAAGAAAATTTCGGTATCGGCAAACGGCACATTGGCCCCACATGATATTACTTCTAAGTCATTTGCTACCATCTTATCTAATTGCTCTTGGGTAAGCATGCGAGAGGCTGCTGCAGGAATAAATACTTCAGCACCAACACTCCAAATTTGTTGATTTAACTCATCATATTGGATAAACTCCAATCCCATTTTTTGACAAGTAGCTTTCGATAATTTATTGCCATCACGCTCTATAAATAATTGTTTAATTTGTTCTTTTGAAAACCCTTGAGGATTTAACAATCCTCCTTCACGATCAATTATACCCACAACCATCACATTCATTTGTGAAAGGTAATAGGCTGCTGCTGCTGCTACATTTCCCCAACCTTGGATGATACAACGTTTGTAAGCAAAGTTAGGCCCCCAAAAATCGTAAAAATGACGAACCGCTTCGGCTACTCCCCAACCAGTAATCATATCGGCTACTACATACTGCTTGGTTATATCGGGTGAAAACCTAGCATCATCCAATACTTTGGAAACACCTGTACGCAAGTTGTTGATGCGTTTTTGTTTTTCTATTCCTTCTAATTTTAAATGTCCAGTTACAACGCCTTCTTGCGGATGCAATAATCCATAACTTTCGGTAATGGGAATTACTTCATGTATTTCGTCTACATTCAAATCGCCACCCGTTCCATAATAGGCTTTTAGAATAGGCGTAACAGCTTTATACCAGCGTTCCAATACTTCTTTTTTGCGTGGGTCGGCAGGATCAAAATTGATACCTGATTTAGCTCCACCAATGGCAGGACCTGAAACGGTAAATTTTATTTCCATGGTTTTTGCCAAAGATGTTACTTCGTGTTTATTTAATCCTTTTCGCATACGCGTACCACCTCCTGCAGCTCCTCCACGTAATGAGTTTATAACTACCCAACCTTCTGCCTCCGTTTCCGAATCTTTCCATTCAAATACGATTTCGGGTTGTTTTTCTTCGTAACGTTTAATTAAGTTTTGAACTTGTGTACTCATGTTGTAAGATATTTATACGGGTTGCAAGTTATCATAATTCTGTATGTAAGAAATTGATATGTGTCAATTAAGATAAAAGTTATCGTTATTTAGTTTACTGATCATGCTCAATACAGTTGATTAAGCCTATTTACATTGCTGAATAAAGCGCCCCAATTTAATTACTAAGTATTTCGCAGCATACTCTAATGGTTGGTTTAATTATACCTACGTTAAACTTGCAATAAGATACCGAACTAAACTAACGTATCGTAAAATGTAATTTAGTCTTTGATATTTCATTTTTCAACCCATTATCGGCTGAGGCTTTTTGCTTCATGTTGTTGGTAAAATGAACTGCTGTATGGATGATTCCACTTGCTGCAAGTTGGCCGTTTTCATCAATATTAAATCCTATTTGCTAAGCCACTGTATTATGTAACATATTACAAGGGAAAATATCAGTATTAACGATAGAAACGCAGTAATTTCGGTAGTTTAATGTATATCGGGTAGCAAATTGAAACCTAATGCGTTTTTTATATACACAACACCATCCCTCAGTAAATGTCCATAAAATTAATATTTAGCTATTTACAAATAAAGACTATTCATTTTAATCTTATAAAAACAGTGCAACCTATACCGCATTTGTATCATTAGCATAGTTGAAGAAGCGAATACATTAGCAGGGTTCTTTCTTAAGCAGGGTTTAGGTTTTGGTTTTGTTTCCGTTTACAATTCATTCAAATCAAAATACGTATTTTTTGATACTTAAAATGATGTATTTTTACCGTACTAATTACCCTATGAAACATAGTTTTTGGCATACAATCCCCATTGTAAAACTGTTTCTCCCATTCTCAATAGGAATTGGAGTATCCATGTTTTACCCGTTACCTTTTAAGCTATCCGTTATTGGATTTTTTTGCTTTTTTTTATTAGCTATATGGATTAACCAAACACTGGTTAACCATTCAAACCGGTGGTACTTTGGCATATGCGTCAATCTGTGCTTATTAGCAGGGGGTTTTGCCTTGCATGGTTACCAAAATGAGTTACGTTCACCTTTGCATTTTAGCAACAAACCAACAGCAACAAAAATACTGGTATGCCTAGACGAAGAGCCCGTTGTCAAAGAAACTTCTTATAAAATAAAAGTAAGTGTATTAGCTGTATTAGATAGCAACAACCAACAAGAAAAAGCCAACGGTAGTTTAATTGTTTATGTTCAAAAAAAACCGCCACACTATAACATGCAATATGGAGATGTATGGGTGCTTCCCATTGATCACCTAAAATCAATTTCACCTCCACAAAATCCTGATGAATTTAACTATAAAAGGTTTTTAGCATTTAACCATATTTACGATCAATTATATGTAAGAACAAAAGATATAACGATTACCCCATTTAAACAGGCCAACATGTTAAAACAATGGGCCTATTCTGTACAACATTATTTTAAAAGTATATTGATGAGAAATATTGCATCTGCAAATGAAACAGCAGTTGCACAGGCATTATTATATGGATTTGATGATGATATAAATGCTGAAACCATACAAGCCTATTCCAACACTGGCACATTACATGTGCTAGCCGTTTCGGGTATGCATGTAGGTATTATTTACATGTTATTCATGCTTTTTTTAAAACCATTGGATAAACTCAAACGTGGCATGCTTGTTAAAAACATCGTGATATTGATAGCTCTTTGGTTATACTCATTATTATGTGGCTTGTCTCCCTCCATTTTACGCGCTACTGTTATGTTCTCATTTATCATTGTTTCCACAATATTAGGAACACGATCTAGTGTTTACAATACCTTAGCAGCATCGGCATTTGTGTTGTTAACTTATGATACTAACATGTTGGCAAATGTTGGGTTTCAATTAAGTTATTTGGCTGTTTTAGGAATCGTTTTTTTTCAACCCATAATTGCCTCATGGTATGTTCCCCGCACATGGTTTATGCAGCAAATATGGTCGATTACAGCAGTTAGTTTAGCTGCACAACTCATCACTTTTCCAATTGGTTTGTTGTACTTCCACCAATTTCCTAATTGTTTTTTATTTTCCAATTTACTCATTATACCTCTTACAACTATCATATTATACTTAGGTATTGTACTTCTTATTATTGGCCAATTGAGTTGGTTAAGTTGGCTTCTTGGGCAACTCCTGTTTTACCTTATTTTATTTACCAATACCATTGTAATGTATGTTGAAAAAATACCGTTTGCCTATGTAAATGGTATTCACATCAGTATTTTTCAAAGCCTATTGTTATATGGAATAATTGGGAGTATTACGGCCTATTTTTTACGCAAACGTATTTGGCAAATTCAATTATGTTTATGGATGGGTATTGTTTTCATGGCCCTACTTAGATACAATCAAATAACTCATGCATCACAACAGCGCGTTCTCATTTATAATATTCAAAAACATACAGCTATTCAAATCATTCAAGGCAATACATCCATTTTAATAGCTGATTCAGCATTACTCAATAACAGCAACAAAATGAAATTTCATATTCAACAACATATATGGAAAAGTGGTATTCAAACAGTTCAAAAAGTACTTACAGATACGTTAAATTGGAAATCGTTTACGGTAAACAATACTTCTTTTTTGGTTTCAGGAAATAAGCATTTTAGGCTAAAAAAAGAAACAGCTGTTCTGATCATACAACATGAACTAAACCTATCAGAAATAGTACATACCCATAAATTATCTCGGGTTATTATTTCATCAACGGTAAAACCCGAACCTGCACTCGTGATGATGAATTGGTTTAAAAAAAGAAATATTGTTGCTGAATATGTAGGTGAAAAAGGAGCAATTGAAGTATCATTGCTTAAGTAACAAAAACATGGAACCTTTAGTATTATACGAAGTAACAAATAGGGTGGGTTATATTACCTTAAACCGTCCGGAAAAACGCAATGCGTTAAATTTTGAGTTTGTACAAGCCATAAAAAACACAGTTGAACGTGCCGAACAGGATGAAACATGTAAAGTAATTGTTCTCCAAGCAACTGGTGATGCTTTTTGTGCAGGAGCAGACTTGGCTTATTTGCAACAATTACAACAAAACACTTACGCAGAAAACCTTGCCGACTCAGAACATTTGATGCACCTTTTTAAGGCAATATACAGGTCCAAAAAAATTGTGATTGCACAGGTTAACGGACCTGCTATTGCTGGTGGAAGTGGACTCGCTACTGTTTGTGATTTTTGTTTTGCAACACCCCATTCAACTTTTGGATATACCGAAGTTAAAATTGGATTTGTACCGGCAATTGTGATGGTATTTTTGGCACGAAAAGTTTCCGAAAAAATGGCCAAACAATTATTGCTAACGGGTGATGTATTTGAGGCTGAAAAAGCCCTTCAGTTTGGATTGATTAATGAAATTGTACCTGCTGATAAACTAGCCGAAACTGTTTTTGCTTTTGCCCAAAAACTGTGTGTACAAACATCTGCACAATCAACAGGAATGGTTAAAGAAATGTTGGCGCATGTTCAAGAAACAACACTAGAGGAGGGATTACAATATGCGGCTAACATGAATGCGGCTGCTCGAAACACAGATGATTGTAAAAAAGGAATTGCCGCTTTTTTAACCAAACAAAAATTAACTTGGTAAGTAGTTTTTAGGTTTAAAATTTAGTTTTCGCTCTTGGATAAACGATCAGCTAATGCTATAAAATCTTCCATTTTTTTAACAACGCTAACATTAGAGGGAAGTTGAACATCATGATTCATGAACTGATACCCTGATAACAGAATATTTGTTTCTTTCCATGTATTCGCTAATGTATTTACAAATTCTTGTTTGTTTATCGTAACATGTGAGGCAGTGAGAATGGTAAAAATATAATCCGGCTTATGCACACTCATAGCATCTTTAAAATCGTTAAGGGGCACTTCTTGATCTAAAAAAAGAACATCTTGCCCACGTGATCGGAGAATATAATTAGCAAATAATAAACCCATTGAATGACGTTCATTTTCTGGCAAAAAAAGCAAAAATCTTTTCTTGTTCGTTGCAAATTTACCTGTATGTCCATCAATGGCCACGTATAATTTTTGTTTAATTATATTGGAAGCAAAATGCTCATGTGAAGGATGAATGGAACCCACTTGCCATAACATCCCTACTTCATTTAAAAAAGGAAAGACAACACCCATCATGGTTTTTTCCAATCCTACTTGCAAAATACTTTTAGCTATTACATTGTGAAACGAATGCTCATCAAATGTAAGCATTGCCGAAACAAGCTGTTTGACGTGAGAGTCGGTTTTTATATGGTTTCCAGAAATAGAAAGGATAAGCTCGCTCATTTGAGTCTTATTCATTTTAGCAATGGCAGATATTTTATATCCATGCTTGTTCAGAATGCTAATGTTTAAAATATTTTTTAAATCACTATCATCATAATACCGAATATTAGTTTCACTGCGTTTAGGAATGATTATTCCATAACGTTGTTCCCATATCCTCAAAGTATGGCTTCTTATTCCCGAAACGGCTTCAATATCTTTAATAGAAAAAATGGGCATTGCTATATTTGGCGCAAGTATTAAAAAAGTAAAACATTAAGAATGCTATTTTTGTTTTATTATTACTAAATATATAATACGTGGGCAAAATATTGATTACAGGTGGAACAGGTTTAGTAGGCTCTCATCTAACCAAACTATTACTAAAACAAGGACATTCAGTTGTTTTTTTAAGTAGAAAGTCAGGCGAAAAAAATGGCATTCGGTTATTTAAATGGGATATAGAACGTGGCGAATTAGATATGGAAGCCTTTAATGGTGTTGATGCAGTTGTACATTTAGCAGGATCGGGCATTGCCGACAAGAGGTGGACATCAGACTATAAAGAAAAAATTTATGCTAGTCGCATTCAATCCACACAATTATTGGTGAATACTATTTTAAAAAATAATATACCCCTAAACTCTTTTGTTAGTACATCAGCTATTGGTATTTACGGTAATAATATTATAGGAACTGCTGATGAAAACGACCCTACTGCAACTAATTTTTTAGCTAAAGTATGTTATGATTGGGAGCATGAAGCATTCAAACTACAAACAACAAAGGTTGTCGTTATTCGCGTTGGAGTAGTGCTTGCCAAAGAATCTGGTTTTATTCCTGAAGTAGCAAAACCCATTCGTTATTTTATGGGGGCACCTTTAGGAAATGGCAACCAACTAATAAGTTGGATTCACATTGATGATTTGTGTGCAATATACGCACAAGCCATATTGGACCCAAACATGCATGGACCTTATAACGCAGTAGCTCCAACCGTTATTAGCAATAAAGCTATTACGCAAGCTATGGCAACAAAAATGCATCGCCCCATTTTACTGCCCCCAGTGCCCAAATTTGTATTGCAACTACTTTTTGGTGATTTGAGCACTACCCTCGTTGCTAATCAAGCAGTGAGCAGTAAAAAAATAGAACATACAGGATTTACCTTTCAATTTACAACTGCAACTGAAGCTTTGAATAACTTATTGTAGCATACTAAATACTGCTTTTTTACGTATTATTACAGCCAATTTTTTGCTATTCATAAGTGAACATTACACCTAAGTTATACGTATACGCCATTGTACTCATTAGCTTTTTTGCTGCTTGTCGCAAAGAGGATGACTTTACTTCGGATGCTTCAGCTAAACTTTCTTTTTCGCTCGATACAGTAACATTTGATACTGTGTTCACACAGTTTGGTCAAAACCGCCCTTTATCTATTACCAAACAACTTTGGGTGGTAAACAACAATGCTAAAGGTGTTAAAGTATCTATCCGCATTGCCGGAAATCAATACGGATTGTACAAAATAAATATTGATGGACAAGCTACAACTGCTGTTACCCAAAAAGAAATAAGGGGCCGCGATTCAATCGTTATTTTTGTTCAGGTATATTTAAACCAAGTAAATACCAACACTCCATTTATTGTAATAGACCAATTGGTATTTGAAACCAGTGGCAATTCGCAACGTGTGGAACTAGTTGCTTATCCGCAAGATGCAGTGTATTTAAACAATGCCGTATTAACTTGTACTGCTGGAAATTTGCATTGGACCGCTGATAAGCCTTACGTGATATATGATTCAATATTGGTACCTAAAGGATGTGTATTAACCATTGATGCTGGTACAAAAATCCATTCTCATAATGCATCAGCAATATTGGTGGCAGGTACCCTAATTGTGAATGGAACCATCAACAATCCAGTCATATTTGAATCCGACCGTTTGGATGGAGAGTATCGAAACCGATCAGGTCAATGGGGCAGTATTCATTTATTATCTAGTAGCATTGATAATGTTGTTAACCATGCCATCATTAAAAATGGAATCATTGGCATACGTGTTGATTCTTTATCAAACAACCAAAATCCGAAATTATTACTGCGCAACAGTACCATTAAAAACATGTCGGCTGTGGGGCTGCTTGGCTTTACAGCTACTTTAACTGCCATTAACAACGAAGTGCTTAACTGTGGGCAGTTTACTTTTTATGCCAGATATGGTGGAAACTATAATGTGTACCATAATACATTTGCATCGTATGGCATTAATTTTAATCGCCAAAATGCACAATTTTTAGTAGACAACTCGCCTCTGGAAAATGAACAAGGCCAAGCAACTGCTGTATTTGATTTAGATATGGTTATGATCAATAATATTGTTTATGGAAGCGAAGAAGAAGAGCTTATACTCAACAATAATCCACAAGGAGGCGCGTTTAATGTACAACTTCAAAACAACCTGCTTCGAACACAAATTGCTGCCCTTAATATCAATCAAAACATATTGAATATTGATCCGCAGTTTGAAGATATTGCAGCAGAAAACATGCGGTTAAAAGCACTATCACCAGCAAAAAACAAAGGACTTTCAGTTAATATTTTTACTGATTTACTGGAAGCACCCCGAAACCAAACAACGCCAAGCATTGGAGCTTATGAATAATGACGTTACCCAATAGCTTCTTCTACTTTGGCTAGCAAAACATCCGCTTGTTGATGGTTAATTGCCAATATACTTTTAGCTTCAGCAACAATATCATTTGCATACACCGTATCTTTTAATGATTTGGCATTTACCAACACATTAAAATAGGCCCCACGCACAGCTGTTTTTACACACAACACACCTACACCAGCATCCGTTATCGATTGCTGATTTCCCTTTTCAACCATAACTGCTAACATATCCAAAGAAGCATACGCTAATTTCATGGTACGCAAAGGAACTTCACATGCATATTTTGTGGCATCTTCAATAGCTTGCATACGTGTTTGTTTTTCTACATCCGTATTTTTAGGCAACCCAAAAGCGTTCATAATAGTTGTAAAAGCAGCGGTGTCTTCATCCACAATTTTGAGCAAATCGGCTTGAAGGGATTGACCCTTTTCGGCCCAATTGCTAAAAAATAACGTTTGTTCTTCCCACCCTCGTTTGCCTGCCGAAAGATTGGCTACCATATTTCCCAAAGCAACACCCAACGTAGCAACATAAGCTGAAATTGAACCACCACCAGGTGCAGGACTTTCACTAGCTGTTTCATCTGCAAATGCCTTCAAATTCATTCGAATTAATTTTTCAGTTGCCGAAGAGCGCAGTTTGTATTCGATAATTTTTTGTTCGGGATCAAAGGGGGCCAATTCATCTAACCCCATTGATTTAACCGCAATATGAATAAGCTCAGATTCACTTACTCCAACTGACCTTTTTTGTTTGGCCAAAAAGTATTTACCTGCATCGAGCAAAGCACTTAATGGAATTAATCCAATAAGTTCAGAACCTGTAACTCTGACTCCCCGACTTTCTGCGCTTTTGCAAACTTCATCAAAAGCTTGGTGCACCGATGTGATTTTATAGTTGGTGAGGTTCATTGAAATCTGCGCAATATTGTATTCTTCAATAAACCATCCAATAGCTTTTACGGCTTTTAATATGCCTGGAATACGTACTTCATTTCCGGCTGCATCTTTTACAACTTTTCCAGTTATTGGATTTCCTTCTCTTTTTACGCGTCCTGCTTCGCGTACATCAAAAGAAATAGAATTGGCCAACCGAACCGACTTTGTATTTAAATTGACATTGTACGCAATCAAAAAATCTCTTGCACCAATTACTGTTGCTCCTGCTTTTGCGTGCATCACTGCTGCTCCAAAATCAGGCTTCCATTCGGGTTGTTTTATTTTATCAAAAAAGCCTTCATACTCACCACCACGAATAACCGATAAATTATTTCGCTCTTTGTTTGGCTGAGCTGCTTCATATAAATAAACAGGAATGTTTAACTCTTCCCCAACACGCTTACCCAGTTTGTGGGCATACACTACCGTTTCTTCCATTGTCATTCCACTCACGGGTATCAGCGGACACACATCCGTAGCGCCCATGCGTGGATGTTCGCCTTTATGTTTACTCATATCAATCAATTCGGCTGCTTTTTTAATGGCTTTATAGGCTGCTTCAATAACGGCATCAGGGTGCCCAACAAATGTTACCACTGTTCTATTGGTTGCTTTTCCAGGATCAACATCTAACAATAGTACTCCTTCTGTCTGTTCAATTTCATTGGTAATTTGGTTGATAATGGCAAGGTCGTTCCCTTCACTAAAATTGGGTACACATTCTACTAAAGCATCTTTATTCATGAGTTGGTTTTATTGGTCTAAACGTTGGCGAAAGTAAGAAAAAAAAGAAGTCCAAAACAGACTTCTGTGTTGGACTTCTTTTTAATTGAAAAGAAAACTTGTTTAATAGCTTAAAAAGCCATTTACAAAAACTAGTTAAAGCATTATTGTTTAACCATTTTTTGCGAACTCATTTCTCCGTTTACATTCAGGTTCATAAAATACATTCCTTTAGGTAACTTATCCAATCCATGAGTTGATAAAGAGCTTGAACCTATAGTTACAGGTTGTGTCATTTCATACACTACTTTACCTGCTATATCTGAAACTACAAGCTTAGCCACTCCATCATTGATGGCTTCTACACTTATAACTATTTCACTGCTAAAAGGATTAGGATACACAGCTGAACTTGTTTGTAATACCTTTCCAAAAGTAACCAACACGGTATTGCTTACTTCTTTTTTACCATTAAAATCGGTTTGCACCAAACGGTAGTATAATGTTGAACTAGCCATCAGTTTAAATGCATCTTTATCAACTAATGTATAATTCACAACTTGAGCACTTTGTCCTTTTCCAGGAATAAAACTGATTTGCTTAAAGTTTTTACCATCTACCGAACGCTCCACCTGAAACCCTGCATTATCTGTTTCGCTAGCAGTTGCCCAACGTAAATTCACATCTGCGTTGTTATTTTTAGCTGTAAAATAAAGTAGTTTTACGGGAAGGGTATTATTATTAGCCCCAACAGCAAACTGATTGGCAAATTGATTCGGTAAAATAAGGAAAGTAACTAGCCCTAATCCATGGTTAACCGCATTTGCAGTATCAAGAACAGACCATGCAGTGTTAGATCCTACACCTCTGTTAAACAAAAAGAAGTCATTTGGATCAGCAATGGACGTTACGCCCATTGTATTAAAATTCACTTCGCTGCTATCCATTGTTCCTGCACCATAACGATACATTATCCAATTATTGGCATTTACGGCTGTAACGCCAGTAGGTTGAGTGCCAATAGGAAGTCCTGGAAAATGATGAATATAAAAATCATTGGTACCGGTTTGGTTAAACACATTCATGCTAACCAGTGAACCTGGGAAATTGGTAACACCCGATAAAGCAACTGCTTGAGAATACACAATTGGAGCACCCAAAGGAATAGTAGATGTTCCAAAAACAGGACCTCCAAATAAGACAGCAGCATGACAATTTCCGGATGCATCTACAACTGATACACCTGTGCTATCATCCATTCTCCAATAAGCTACTAAGTTTGGATGCGCAAAGTTGGCCAATCTGGTATGAATATTTGCTCTAATTTGAGCTTCTGTTCTACACGTATCCCAAATTTTCACCTCATCTATATTTCCGTTAAAAAATGCTCCAGTTTCGGCATACCCTCTTCCGATTAAGACCGGATTGGTATTTCCAACAATCGTTCCTATAATAGATTTAAGCCCCACAACCTCACCATTTGCATACAGGGTTGCAAAACCAAGCACGCTATTGTATGTAACAGCTACATGGGTATAACTTAAAAGGGGGATTGTACTCGATGAAACAACAGAATCCATTCCATTTACAGTTAACAATTTAAACACTAAATTACCCGTTGCGTTGATGTAAAAATCATACTGAGATAGTGTAGCTGTAGAGTCTTTGGTAACAATATTCCTAACACCCGTTGATCCATTATTAATCCAAGCTTCAATGGTTAATTGATTACCATTAATATTTAACAATCCTCTTCCATCAGCAGCAGCAAATTGATCAGTACCGTTGAGTGTTAAATGATTGCCCGCATTGGTAAATGCATTGATATTTGAAACCTTAAAATCATAGGTAAAGGTATCATTTTCTGGTGCAGCGTCAATTGATTGCAATAACTTAGTCCAAACTTTCATGGTGTAATCACCTACTGTATTGGGATTAAATAGTCCAGAAAGAGATAATTTAATATCATCACCACCTGCTAATCCTGCTATTTTAAAGGTATCTGTTCCACTCACATTAACAGCTCCCGTAATTTGGTACCCAATCAAAAACGAATCTTGTGCATTCAGCCCAAAATTTAATACTCTTATTTCTGGTGAAAATGCTGATGAGCCTGCGGCAACATTCAAACAAGGAAGCTCCACACTTATAGCACCAATATCATTTGCTGCTTGCAATCTTGGTTCTACCATAAAACGGAATGCCGAATTGGTTGTTGCAAAATCTTGCCATGAATTTACAGTAGTTGCTTTATAAAAAAATACTTTATTACGAATGGGGTCTTCGACTTGGTAACCAAAACCTACATTCACTAATCCGGTTTGGCGAACACCTACAAAAAAACTTCCTGATACACCAATTGCTGGAAAAACAGGAACTGTATTAACGCCTATTGTTGAGATAAGTGTATTCGAATTCCAAATTAACGTACCTGGAGTATCATTTAACATATCAAATATAACAATTTGATACGGTTGGCCACCTGTGTTAAAAGTTACACCAACTTGATTGATATTATTAGAACCCGTATATGGAAACTTTGCTATAAAATCACCCCCTACTCCATTAAAACCTACACCTCCAACAGAGGGTAATGTTGGATCGGCATAAGCATACACATCATTGGTAATAGTCTGATTTGTTGATTTAGTGTTGTTGCTATTCGTACTATCTGTAGGTACAGTTACTGTTAATACACAAGTTCCAAGATTTGCGTATGAATATGGAACAAAAGTTACAATTTTAGCAGCCCCAGGTAAAATGGTATCAATAAATTGAATATCAGAAAATGTATTTGTTCCACTAATTTGCAAATCTACTTGTTGGTTAAACAAGGTATCAATACCCTGATTAATAATATTAGCTCTTACCTCATGTGGTATAGCATAGGGTATTGGTAATTTACCTAAGGTATACACCTCTTTTACTTGAGCATCTTTTAAATTGTTAAAAGGTGTTGACTCGTGCGCTCCTTTATAAGTAGGATTAATTCTAGCTGTTCCAAAAATATCGGCACTTACAAATGCTGAAAGTGGAGCCCCCATTGTCACATAATTATTGATAGATGCTCCTGATAAAGAAAGATCGGTATTGCTTACAAAACTTACATTACCAAAAATAGAATTTTGTTCTTGAGGTGTTGCAGCATTTCTGTATGCTGTTTGACCCGCTTGAGGCTGAAGTGTTCCGCCCCATACAGCAGGAAATGGCCCATTACCCGCTCCTCCTGTAGCCCAATAAATATTGTAGTTAATATCATAAGTGCCCACCAATGATGTACCAATACCAGATACCCAAGCGGCAGTATGAAATAGACCCGTTGTACCACCTGTGCGTTTATTTATCGATACGTTATTTCTGCATACCCAAGTAGATAATGCAGAAGTATTTATTTTATTAATGCCAATAGATACAACTCCTCCAGCTGTTCCACCTGTATGTGTTCCACCAATAAGCACCGTATTATGAATAAATCTGCAAACTACATTACCAGCACCACCAAACTCAAATCCTCTCACATTAGCACCTGAACCCCCATTTTTAGTTAATGAAATAAAATTATTAGCAACCAATATAACAGTACCTGTGTTCAAAGTAGTAGGCGCAACCACAATACCTCTAATAAAATTAGTAGTTGCAGTTTGCATATCAAAAATACGATTTCTAGTAATTGTAAGATCCGTTCCTATATCATTATGTCTTATATCTATAGCTGTTGGCGCTGTTGCACTGTTAAATGTTTGGTACATCAAATTTGAATCAATTAGTACTTTTTTAAATGAGCCTGTAGTTGATAAAATTGCTGCATTTGCAAAATCAACAAATTCATTTCTTATGATCGAAATACTGTCCATTGGATTTGTTGCAGTAGCACTTAAATATACTCCTGCTCTACCTCCTTGCAATCGGCAATCTTCTATTCTAATATCAGCATTAGGCGAACGTGGTGCTACCGAAGTTGACAATAAAATATTGGATGCAACAACTGCTGTAGTTGTACTATGCGTAAAACTACAAAAACGTGTAGCAAAAAAACGTGCGCCATTAGTCAAGGTAAAATTATGTGACCCAGCAGTTGTGCCCGTATGGTTAAATCCCAGCAATTTTGAAGTACCCGATCCCAATGGACGTCCATCAATTGTGATGTTATCTGAGCCATTAAACGTTAATGAAGAAGAACCTGTTGTAGTAAAAGATATCGTTTTTTGAGTAGTTGCAGTATCTGCTGGTTGAATCGATATGGCTGTGTAATTTGAACCTGTTGGGTTGCCTGAAGAGTCGAGCAAACAAGTTGCTGTTTCTGTTGTACTTTGATTTATTCTAATATCAATACTTCCTTGATGGTAACCGACATTTATTTTATCAAATGCTGCCTTTAACGTATTGTAAGTGTTTAGAGCAACGCCCGCAGTTGAAGTAACACTTATTGCACTGGCCACGTCTATAATTCGCACTCCTGCTGGGCTTGTAATTGTTGGCGTTTGTGTAACAGCTCCAACAGTAACACTTAAACACTCGGCATCTACCGTATCTCCAGGAGTAACTCCTGGTTTAATATCGTATACCAACCAAAAATAGTTATTTCCATCACCAAGTGCTTGTGTTCCTGTAATTGAAAAAAGACCATTCGGAGTTCCAGTTTGACCAAATCTTCCTATTGCCGAAAAGGAATTTGTACTACCTGTATAAAAAACCTTGGCGCTATCTATAGAACCCAATGCATTTGTTGTTGCACCTGTATTAAAATCAAAATTTGTAACATCAAGAGGTGTTGTATTACCTGATACATTGACTGTAATACCAATTATTTGCTGATTAGTTGCTGTATTAAAAACAGTTGATACCACACTTTGGGTTGTGGTTGATGAGTTATAAACCATCGGTGCAGCGTAAAAACTATCAACAATTACCCTATCCAAATAAAGGTTGTTACCGTTATCAGTATAAAATTCAAATCGAATACCGGTTGTTCCAACTGGCAATGGCAATTTTTTGGTAACCCATTGTGCACTTGTTGGAACAAATGCTGCCCCTTGTGCAATGGCAGTGGTAATACCCGCCAAATCAATTGTTGGACTAGATCCCCAAGCAGCAATTCTGTTGTATGAAACACCATCAAAGGCAAGCACAATTAATGAATCTTTTTCACCTGTTGTATATGTTGCATGAGCTACATCAAACCTGAGTGTATCTTCTACAACAGTCGGAACAGTGAATAGTGGGGTCTCAAGTAAAGCTCTTCCAGCAGCTACATTATAATTATCTGCCCTTACAGCAGCTATCGTTCCTGTTCTTCCAAAACTTTGAACAGTTGTAACACGAGAAATAAGCGAACTTGTGTTTAAAGAATTAGTCCAATTGCTTGGAACAAGTGTGGTATTAAAATCTTCGGAAACACGGGTAGGGGCCTGTGCATAAATCTTGCCCGTAAAGGTGAGTAAAATAATAAGCAATAAAATTTTGTAGGTGTTTTTCATATAATTATATTTAAAATGAACATACAATGTAATAACTAATATGATTAAAGTCAATTTTTTTATGTAAAATTTTTCAAAAGGGGTATTTATAGGTGTCTTCGTAATACAATCTAAATCATAGCAGAAAGAAAAAAGGCTAAAAATAACTAATAACTTATCTTCGCATGGCTTATGTCAATCAAATGCGTTTTTCAAAAACATACAACAAAGAAGTATTTTGCCTTGAAGGTGATTGGAACAAAAACTTGAAGCACCAAACCAGTGTGCTTGAGGTACTAACTTTTTTGAAAAAAAGTAGAAACATTGATTTTATTCACCGCCATTGTGGCACCCGCGAAAACATGGCTTATTACCTCAATCAATGGCAACAAAAAAGGTATAAAGATTACAGTATTTTGTATATTGCCTTTCATGGCAAACCCAACCAAATTTTGGTGGGAAAAGAAATTGTAACATTGGATGAATTGGCCGAAATTTTAGGCCCCAATTGCCATAATAAAATTATCCATTTTGGAACGTGCCACACCCTTAATACCGATTTAAGACATATTAAAAGATTTATTCGCAAAACAAATGCATTGTGTGTATGTGGATTTGGCAAAGAAATAAAATTTGTAGAAGGATGTGCCTTTGATATCTTGCTGATTGATATGCTTCAAGAGTTTAGAAACTTAAACAGTGTGCAATTGCATATCAAACAATATTATAAATCTTTTGCTGAGAAACTAGAATTTAAATTGGTACACCTATAGTTTTAATTTATTACTCTTTGTTAAAATATCGTTTCTACGTTTTCAGTTAAACGATTAACAATTGCTTTACTTCTTCAATATTTGTTAATGGCAAAGAGCATGTTTTATCTGTGCAAATGTAAAATGTTGTTGTAGCACCTGCCCTTTTATCTGCTAACAAAGGAACCGTTAAACTCGGTTTGGTCAATGCAATTACCAAGCTATTGGGTATATAGTGTTGTTGTAACATACGTTTGTATTCATTTGCATGTTCACCACAAATAATAACTTGATTAAAACCATATTGCAACCATACAAGTGCTTGCATCCAATTGGTATAACCAGCTACACGCTTGGCTATTTTGGGTTGTACTGCCAATATCATTTGGGTAGCAATAGTGTGGTAAGATGCATCATTAAAATAATATCCTAGTTTGATGAGCACCTTTACAAAAATTGAATTTGCCGAAGGAATTACATCATCATTCATATCAATTTTTCGGGCAATTAATTGTTTATCGCTAACCGATTTAAAATAAAATAAATGGTGCTCGTTGCTGTAAAACTGTTCCATTGCTGATTGTAAAACATGGTGTGCATGATGCAAATAATTTTCATTTGCACCCGCCTCATATAATGCAATAAGAGCCTCGGCAAAGGTTGCATAATCTTCGGCAAATCCATGAATGCTCACTGTTCCATTTTTATAAATACGATACAGTTTTTTATGGTCCCACATCTTATCCAATAAAGTATCAGCTGCTTGTTTAGCTGCATTCAAATACTGTTTATCTCCAAATACTTCAAATGCTTCGGCATAGCCTTTTATCATCAATGCGTTCCAGGATGTAATACACTTATCATCTAATCCAGGAGCAATTCGTTTATCTCTTACGGGTAACAACATAGCAGTACACTTTTCAATACTATCTTTTATATCAGCAATGCTTTTTCCTGTTATTGTTTCAAGCTCAAGGTCGGTTTTGGTTTTATGCAAAATATTAATTCCGTGTTCCCAATTTCCATCATTTTCAACACTGTAATATAGGCTAAACAACGGTTCATCATCGCCCAGCAATTGCGCTAATTCTTGTTTGCTCCATACATAACATTTTCCTTCTACGCCCTCACTATCGGCATCCAAAGCACTGTAAAATAATCCTTCGGCATTGGTTAATTCTTGTTGTATAAATTGGTGGGTATGGGTTACAATATGTTTGTATAATGGAAGTGCTTTGTGTTGAAATGCTTTGGCATACAATCCCATTAATTGTGCATTATCATACAACATTTTTTCAAAGTGCGGAACTTTCCAAAAGCTATCGGTGCTGTAACGCGAAAAACCTCCGCCAAGCTGATCATAAATACCACCTTCTGCCATTCGTTGTAGGGTTAAATGAGTAGCATCTGTAAGTTCTGGGTTGTGTGTAAGGGTTCCAAATTGCAAATAAAATTCCCAATTGTTGGGCATCGGAAATTTAGGTGCCCAATTGTATCCACCATACGTTATATCAAACTGGTTTTTCCACTCATCCATCCTATTTTCGAGTGTTGCTTTAGACATCAATTCTGTTTCGGGATGAGCAATAATCGCATCCAAATTTTTGATGCCATTGGTTAATTCGGTTGCAAATTCTAACGCTTCTTGCTTTTTATTTTGGTAAAAACCCGCTAACGAGTGCAACACATTTTCCCATTGTTGTTTGGAAAAATAAGTTCCTCCATGCAAGGGCCTTCCATCGGGCAGGGTAAAACAATTAAGTGGCCAACCGCCTTGCCCTGTTAACAATTGCACTGCATCCATGTATAGTTGGTCCACATCGGGTCGTTCTTCTCTATCCACTTTAATGCATATAAAATGTTCATTCATAATGGCAGCTGTATCTTCTTGTTCAAAACACTCATGTTCCATCACATGGCACCAATGACAAGCTGAATAGCCAATACTTACCAATACAAGTTTATCTTCCTGTTTAGCTTTTGCAAAAGCTTCATCGCCCCATTCGTACCAATTTACGGGGTTGTGTGCATGTTGCAATAAGTAAGGGCTAGATGCCTTTATGAGACGATTGGTAAATTTATATTCCATTTGGTGTTTACTAAAAAGCAAAACTATCATTTTAAAGTATTCAACTATAATACCTATAAAATTTACTAATTTGCATAAATATAAATCAATTTATCCCTATGCTCGTTAGAACTTTTGGAAGTGCCGTACACGGTGTAAATGCAGTAACCATTACCATTGAAGTAAATGTATCAGATCAAGGAATTGGCTATAGTTTGGTAGGATTACCCGATAATGCTGTAAAAGAAGGAAAAGAAAGGGTAGAAACAGCAGTGCGTAATATTAAACTTGCCATGCCCCGCAAACGCACGGTTATCAATATGGCTCCAGCCGATATTCGCAAAGAAGGTTCCTCGTATGATTTGCCCATTGCACTTGGCGTTTTAGCCGCAAGCGATCAAGTGAATGGCGAAAAACTAGCCAACTATTTAATTATGGGTGAGCTTGCTTTGGATGGAACTTTAAAACCCATAAAAGGAGCTTTACCCATAGCTATACAAGCGCGCAAAGATGGATTTGAAGGATTTATTTTACCCAAAGAAAATGCCCGCGAAGCGGCTATTGTAAACAATTTAAAAGTACTCGGTGCAGTAAATTTAAAAGAAGTAATTGATTTTTTGAATGATGAAGGAACCATTGAGCAAGTGGAGATTGATACACGCAAAGAATTTGAAGACAACCTGCACAAAAACGATACTGATTTTTCGGATGTGCGCGGACAAGAAAATATCAAACGAGCTTTAGAAATTGCCGCTGCCGGTGGACATAATGTGATCTTGATTGGTCCACCAGGTTCGGGAAAAACGATGCTTGCCAAACGCTTACCTTCCATTTTGCCTCCACTCAATTTACAAGAAGCATTAGAGTCAACCAAAATACATTCGGTGGCTGGGCGCTTAAACAAAGAAACATCCCTCTTGTATCAACGCCCTTTTCGAAGTCCGCACCATACCATTAGTGATATTGCACTTGTTGGAGGTGGCAACAATCCACAGCCAGGCGAAATTAGCTTAGCTCATAATGGGGTGCTTTTTTTAGATGAATTACCAGAGTTTAAACGCACCGTGTTGGAAGTTATGCGCCAACCTTTAGAAGAAAGGAGAATTACCATTTCTCGCGCTAAATTTTCTGTTGAATATCCTTGTAGTTTTATGCTTGTAGCATCTATGAATCCTTGTCCCTGTGGGTATTTTAACCACCCCGAAAAAGAGTGTATGTGTGGACCAGGTGTGGTACAAAAATATTTGAGTAAAGTATCGGGGCCGTTATTGGATCGAATTGATATTCATATTGAAGTTACACCTGTTGATTTTGACCAATTAACCGAATTGCGCAAAGCAGAAGAAAGTGTAAATGTGCGCGAACGGGTGATGAAAGCAAGAGATGTACAAAACGATAGATATAAAGACAAAGAAAATATATACAGCAATGCCCAAATGAGCAGTACACAAGTGCGCGAGTGGTGCCAAATAAGTAATGCAGGACAACAGCTGTTAAAAACAGCCATGAATAAATTGCAACTCAGTGCAAGGGCATATGATCGCATATTAAAAGTAGCACGCACCATTGCCGATTTAGCACAAAGCGAAGAAATAAAAATTGAACATTTAGCGGAAGCTATTCAGTATCGGAGTTTGGATAGAGAGAGTTGGGGAGGGAATTGAAGAAATGAGTAAAGGAGTAAATGTTGAAAATGAGTAAATGGATATTAATAGTTGCCCATTACGATTATTTCTCTAAAAAGGAATTATATAAACTGCAATTACTAAAAGAATAATTAAGCGAAATTTGCGGCAAATAAAGTAAAAGAAATGATTTGGTAAATAATTCAAATAGCCAACTCCACCATCGGGTCCCAAAAGCGTTTTTCGAAATCAACTACTTGGTCATCTTTCACTTTTACACCTTCTTTTTTGAGTAATTCTTCCATACGGGTTATGGTTGCAAAATGATGTTTGCCGGTGAGTAATCCATTTCTGTTTACCACCCGTTGTGCTGGTATATCGGGAAATGCATGAGCAGCATTCATCGCATATCCAACCAAACGCGAACTTTTGGCACTTCCCAAATATGTGGCAATAGCTCCATAACTCGTAACCCGCCCCTTGGGTATCAATTTTACCACTTCGTAAACATCGTTGAAAAAGGTGGAGGTTGTTGCCATTTTTATTTGCAGCTGTGCATTTGCGAAGATGTGTAAATTTTAAGAAGAATAAATGAACTCTTCAAATTGAACCTTAAAAGAGTAATTGGTAAATATAATTACCTCATCTGCACATCTTCGCATTTACACATTACATTTGCCGCATGAGTTTTTTAAGTAACATAAAGCTAGGTAATATTACCAACTTAAGCGATGCCCGTTTTGGAGCTGCTGCTGGTGCAACCTATATTGGATTTTGTTTTGACCCCGAAAACGAAAATTACATTACGCCCCTTAAAGCCAAAGAAATAATAGATTGGGTTACGGGAAGCTTGGTGGTAGCTGAGTTTGGCAATCAACGTTTGGATGAAATAAAAGATATAAGCGATTTGCTCAATATAGATGTAGTTGAAGTGGACAACAAATTACTTCCCGATGAATTATTACGTTTAGGCAAACCCATCATCAAAAAAATTGATGTGAGTGAATTTGATACAACATCCTTGCAAACTGAAATAGATGCCTATAAAAATGTAGCTGATGCCTTTCATTTGTATTCAACTCAAACGACTGAACATATTGATACAAACCAATTACAATCATTGTGCAAAGAGGTAAATATTATGTATGGACTCACAATAAATTTGGACAATGTGTTAACTATAATTGAATCATTTAACCCTTTTGCCATCAATGTTTCGGGAGGGCAGGAAGAAAAAGCAGGCATCAAAGATTTTGATGAATTGAATGAGTTGTTGGAGAAAATTTTGGTAGAAGATTAGTAAGCACAAAATGCACAACACAATCAACATGAATTCGTATAAAGTAATAGGCGTAATGAGTGGCACATCCATGGATGGACTAGATGTAGCCTATTGTGAATTTGAGTGTGTAAACGATAAATGGCACTATACACTTGGCCCTGCACAAACCATTCCTTATACTCAAACTTGGTTAACTCGGTTAAACGAATTGCACAAGCAACCCATGTTTGTATTACCTAAAACCGATGCTTTTTATGGAAAATATATTGGCCAATGCATACATGATTTTATCAAACAAAACCAATTACAAGTTGATTATATAGCCTCACACGGGCATACTATTTTTCACAATCCTGCCGAAAATTATACTACCCAAATTGGAAGTGGAGCAGCCATTTATGCTGAAACATCAATACCAACTATTTGCGACTTTAGAACTGTAGATGTGGCTTTGGGCGGACAAGGAGCACCCCTTGTTCCTATTGGCGATGAATTATTATTTTCTGAATATGATGCGTGTTTAAACTTGGGTGGATTTGCCAATATCAGTTTTAAGCAAAATGGAAAAAGATTGGCGTTTGATATTTGCCCTTGTAATATATTACTCAATGCAGTGGCACAGCAAATAGGATTTGCGTATGACGAAAATGGGCAACTTGCAGCAACAGGAAAAATAAATACTGCCTTACTCGATACCTTAAATGGTATACTATATTACCAACAACTAGGGGCAAAAAGCCTCAGCCGAGAATGGGTAGAAAAAGAAATATGGCCTTTGGTAACATCTTTTACCCTAACCCATGAAGATTTATTGGCTACGTTTACAGAGCATATTGCACTACAACTAAGCACTACATTCAATCGTGTTGCTGGTACCAATATGTTGATTACAGGTGGCGGAGCGTTTAATTCGTTTTTGGTAAACCGCTTGCGCTCGCTCACAAAACAAGAACTCATATTGCCCCCATCAAACCTTATTGAGTTTAAAGAAGCCCTAATTTTTGCCTTTATGGGAGTGTTAAAACTGCAACACAAAACCACAGCCTTGGCCGAAGTCACCAACGCAAAATTTTCAAGTATAGGTGGATGTATTTATGGATAGTTTGATGGGAATACCATTATTTTTTTTACTTTCGCTCACTCATTAAATCAATCTTAACTTTATGTATCCATCTATTTTAGTCATTCATAATATACTTCGTTGGGGGGTGTTAGTTTTTGGCTTATATGCCATCACTAAATCGGCTTTAGGTCTTATTCACAAAAGAGAATACACCAAACAAACCAATATTGCCCATGCTATTTTTGTGGGGTTTTGCCATTTACAATTGGTATTGGGAATGGTATTGTATTTGATTAGTCCAAATGTGGATATGGCATTGGCAAATGGGTTTGGTGCTGCCATGAAAGATAGTTACAGCAGACTCATTGTTGTTGAACATATTTCTATCAACGTAATTGCCATAGCTCTTATTCAGGTAGGAAGAACATTAAGCAAAAAAGCAACAGTAGACCGTGTAAAATACAAAAAATCATTGCTGTTTTTCAGTATTGGTTTACTGCTTATATTGTCTCGTATACCTTGGCAGTATTCACCTTTATTTAGGTTTTAACTTCGGCTATTTTTTCTAGTTACAACTGAGTAAAAGCCCTTTTTATTATTTTTGCTTTTGGGTTGCTGCTTCAATGGCTTTTCTCACATTTCCATGTTTGGCAAGTAAGGCAATTGCTTTAGTAGCCGTAATATTTATCTCATCCATAATCATTTGAGCGCCTCTTGCTAGAAGCTTATTATTAGTAGGCATCATGTCTACCATTTTATTTCCTTTTACCCTACCTAGTTTTATCATTACCGAAGTGCTAAGCATGTTTAACACTAATTTTTGGGCAGTACCACTTTTCATCCGCGTGCTACCTGTTACAAACTCAGGGCCTACAATAACTTCTACTGGAAACTCTGCTGCAGCAGCCACAGGCGATTGTTTATTACACACAATGCAACCCGTAAGCACACCTTTTTTTCGCGCTTCGTTTAATGCACCAATTACATAAGGCGTAGTTCCACTTGCAGCAATTCCAACCAGTACATCTTTTTTCGAAATTTTGTATAGTTGTAAATCCTTCCATCCTTTTTTTACATCATCTTCGGCAAACTCAACCGCTTTGCGTATGGCTTTATCACCACCTGCAATAAGCCCTATAACCAATCCTTGTGGCACACCATATGTTGGCGGGCATTCACTTGCATCTACTATTCCCAAACGACCACTTGTACCAGCACCAATATAAAATAACCGACCGCCTTTTTTCATGCGGTCATATGTTGCATCCACTAATTTCTGAATATGTGGCAATGCTTTTTTGATGGCTTTGGGAACGGTATCATCTTCATTGTTTATATTTATAAGCAATTGTTTGGTTGTCATTTTTTCTAAGTTTTGATACTTAGATGATGATTCTGTAATACGTTTAATTGTCATAATTATAATGAATGTGTATGGTAGTGAATTAATCCCTCCATTGGTTTTTGAAAAATGTGTTTGATAGCAATATGGTATTGAGCTGCTACAATTTTTAATTGCTGTTGAAATACATAAGCAACCGAACCTACTGCAGATAATGGGTAAGAAGTATAATTGGTATACGAAGAAATATGTCGTTTAAAAAATTCGACAAAACTAGCACATACCAATTGTTGCAAATAAGGGTGCTGAATATGCTGAGCAACAAAAGGAACGAAGGATGCTGCATATCTGTTGGGCATTGGGTTTTTGTATATATGCTCAAGCACCATTTCTTTGGTTAATAGAAATTGATTGTAAAATAACTGGTGCAAATCGTCAGGCAATTCTTGGTATAAAAACTGCTTGAGTAATTCCTTTCCAATATATCCTCCACTTCCTTCATCACCCAATATAAAACCCAACGATGGTTGATTGGACACGATATGTTGGCCATCAAATAAACAAGAGTTGGAGCCCGTACCTAAAATGGCCGCGAGGCCTTTTTCATTGCCGCACGCAGCTCTTGCTGCTGCTAATAAATCGTGGTTTATTTCTTTAACTGCATGGATAAAAAAAGGGGTAAGTGCTTGTTCTATGAGTTCACATTTTTCGGTACTCGAACAACCTGCTCCATAATAATAAATATGCGTAACCAATGGTGCATTTTCAAAGGGTAGTTGTGGTAACAATTCCTCCTTCATAACAGCTGTAATTTGTGCTACAGATTGAAAATATGGATTAATACCTTGGGTATACAACTCAGCTATTATTTGTTTCCCGTTGAGCAATACCCATTCCGTTTTGGTAGAACCACTATCTGCTATTAAAATCATATCAAATCTTTTTTGGGCTTTAGGAGTTGTTATCTTTGAACGCTTCTTTTAGCAAATATTCATGAATAATACTAGCAAATGGCAACCATTTATATACGGAGTGTTGATAGCACTGGGCATTTTTATAGGCATATGGCTTAAACCTGGCAGCAATGCTGGTTCCTTTTTAGGTAATGATAGTAAGTTTGGTGAAGTCCTCAGCATTATCAATCAGGCGTATGTTGATACGGTGAATATGGATGAATTGGAAAACAAAACCATCAATGAGTTGCTTAGCAACCTCGACCCACATTCGGTATACATACCCGCACAAGACCTGCAACAAGCCAACGAACAACTGGAAGGAAACTTTGAAGGGATAGGTGTAGAATTTACCATTTTAAATGATACCATTATGGTTGTATCGGCCATTAACGGTGGACCTTCGCAAGAACTAGGAATACAAGCAGGTGATCGCATTATTAAAGTAGATACACAGATAGTAGCGGGTATTGGAATCAAAAATGAAAACGTATTTAAATTACTGCGTGGCCCAAAAGATTCCAAAGTTCAAGTGCTTATTTACCGTGCCGATGCCAACCAACAAATTCCCTACACCATTACACGCAATACCATTCCCATTCACAGTGTAGATGTAAACATGATGCTGAATGAGGAAACTGGTTATATAAAAATTAGCCGATTTGCAGCCAATACCCACGAAGAATTTGTGGCCGCCATAAACCAACTTAAACTACGAGGTATGCAACATTTGGTAATAGACCTAAGAGGAAACCCTGGAGGATACCTCACTGCTGCAACTGAAATAAGTGATGAGTTGTTGGATAACCATAAAATGATTGTGTACACGCAAGGACGTACACAACCCAAAAACGAATACACCGCAGAACGAAAAGGTCTATTTGAAAAAGGGAAGTTAATTGTACTCATAGATGAGGGTTCTGCATCAGCTAGCGAAATAGTTTCTGGTGCCATACAAGATTGGGATAGAGGTATTTTAATTGGCAGAAGATCATTTGGAAAAGGATTGGTACAAGAACCTTTTGAACTCAAAGATGGATCAGCTATTAGGCTTACCATAGCAAGGTATTACACACCTTCGGGGCGCAGCATTCAAAAGCCCTATGATATTGGATACGATGCTTATGAAGAAGAGATTTACGGCCGACTTGAGGGAGGAGAATTAGAAGATGCCACCAAATTTAAACACAAAGATAGCACCATTTATAAAACTGCAAATGGCCGTATTGTGTATAGCAAAGGAGGTATTATGCCCGATATTTTTGTGCCTATTGATACCTCTTACCGAAACAAGTATACAACCGAAGTATTATCTGCAGGATTACTCAATCAGTTTTGTTATTCGTATGTTGATGTACACCGATTGGCGTTAAAAAAATATACAGATGTAATTGCTTTTAATAACCGTTTTAATGATGATGTGTTTACGCAATTTGTTACCTATGCAACTGCTAAAGGAGTTAAAGCAAGTGCAACTGATAACAAACAAACGAAAGAATTTATAAGCCGCCAACTCAAAGCACTAATTGCTCGACAATTGTGGAGAGACAATGGTTATTATACAGTAACAAACAGCAACGATAAAACAGTACTTAAAGCATTAGAGGCAATACAACACTACAATCAACTTCTGCAACAATAGCTCAACATACTTACCTATATTTACCGTCTCATGAACGAACACATTGCACAGTATATTGGTGTTGCCCTTACCAGTTCCGTTAAATATATATTTGGGGTAATTGGAGCAATAACTACCGAATTGGGATTTTGGGAAACACTGATATGCACAGTAGGAGGAGGAATGTTGGGTGTTGTGGTTTATTTATATTTATGGGAATTACTTGTAACTATTTACCGCAAGTTTTTTCCAGCAAAGCCCAAACAAGGAGGCATTAAAATAAACAATACCAAACGATGGATCGTCAAAATTATCATCAAGTATGAGTTGTATGGAATAGCCTTTTTAACACCACTGTTATTATCCGTTCCTATTGGAACGATTATGGCTGCAGCTTTAGAAGAAAACAAATGGCGCATCAAACGGTATATGTTTTTTTCCTTTTTGGGATGGACACTTGCCTTGTATGGCTTATCTGCATTGTTTGGTATTAATGTACGCGAACTTTTTTAAGCAAACTCTTTGTGCACCACTTCAAAAAAACTGGGATACAACGCTTTGGATGATGCGACAATGGCTTTGCCAAAAATACAATCATCACCTCCTTTAAAATCGCTAACTACACCACCCGCTTGTTGCACAATAAATACGCCACCTGCAACATCCCAGGGGCTTAAACCGTATTCAAAATAACCATCAAACCGGCCACAAGCCACGTAAGCTAAATCAACGGCAGCACTTCCCAACCTGCGCATACCCTGTGTGTTTTTCATAAAATACTGCAATGCATTTAAGTATCCTTTCATGCCATCAAAATCGTAATACGGAAAACCTGTGGCCAATAATGATTTGGATAAATCTGCATTTTGTTTTACCGAAATTTCGGTTCCATTTAAATAGGCTTTACTGCCTTCCCATGCATAAAATAATTCATCGCGGTTTATTTCGTACACAATGCCCATAATGGGTTTATGGTGTTGTAGCAACCCAATGCTCACACTGTAAACGGGTATACCGTGAATAAAATTGGTGGTACCATCCAACGGATCTATTACCCACATATATTCTTTTTGCTCCACAGCAATGGTTGCTTCTTCGGTTATAAAACCTGCTTCTGGAAAAATAGCAGATAAGCCTTTCACCAATTTTTCTTCGGCAGTTTTATCTACGTATGAAACCAATTGGTTAAAACTTTTTTCTTCAACTTTATCTGCACTAAAATTTTTAGCTTCTGTTTTAATAAATAATCCTACTTGCTTGGCTAACTCACCTGCTTGTAAGCATATTTGTTTTGCATCCATGGTACAAGTATACACAAAAAGGGTTGTAGCTTTTGGCTACAACCCTTTACTCTAATTATTTTTACCCTAACTATTCTGCTTCATTTTTTTCAATTACATGTTTGCTGTATCCTCTCCATTTTTCGAGTACGCCTGTAAAATCGGCAGGTAATGGCGCTTCAAAAAACAACTCTTTACCTGTAACTGGGTGTACAAATCCTAAGGAACGGGCGTGCAATGCTTGCCTTGGCATAATGCGAAAACAGTTATCTACAAATTGCTTGTATTTGGTAAAAGTGGTACCTTTTAAAATACGATCGCCACCATATGTACTATCCGAAAATAAGGAATGCCCTATGTGTTTCATGTGAACCCTAATTTGATGTGTACGGCCTGTTTCTAACTTGCACTCTAATAAGGTTACATAATTCATCCGCTCCAATACTTTGTAATGAGTAACACTCCACTTCCCTTCAGTTTCATCCTCATACATGGTAAACACTTTTCTATCGCGGGTGCTTCTGCCAATATAACCTGTTACTGTGCCTTCTTCTTCTTCAAAATCGGCCCAAGCCAAAGCAATATATGAACGCTTAATGGTATGGTGAAAAAACTGTTTGGCTAAATGTGTCATCGCAAATTCATTTTTGGCAACAACCAATAAACCAGTTGTATCTTTATCAATGCGGTGAACCAATCCCGGACGAATATTTCCATCCTTGGCAAACGAGGTATCTTTTAAATGCCATGCCAAAGCATTTACCAATGTACCTGTAACATTATTGTATCCTGGGTGCACTACCATACCAGCAGGTTTATTTACAATCAATACATCCTCATCTTCGTATATAATATCCAACGGAATTTCTTCGGCAACAATGGTATCATTATCTTTAGGTGGATGCGGAAAAACAACCGAAATAATATCAAAGGGCTTTACTTTATAACTCGATTTTACCGCTTTATCGTTTACCAAAATACACCCTGTATCAGCTGCATTTTGTATTTTACTGCGGCTTGCATTTTGCATTTTGTGCATCAAAAATTTATCGATGCGCAGTAAAGCTTGTCCCTTATCCGTTACAATACGATGGTGTTCAAATAAATCTTGCTCTGTCGATTCTTCGGTGTCGTCTACCTCTTCTGTATATTCAGTCATATTGTGTGTTTAGGTTTCCTGTTGTTTAAAAATTATGGTAAAAATGCATACAATACAGGCTTACTTGGGCTTGCATCAGTTTCCAATGATGCTATCTGTAAATTGAGTAAATACATGCCATCAGTTATCTGGTTGGGTACAAATACCATTTCAGTAATGGTAGCATCCAAACGTGGATTTGCTGGATAGTTCCAAAAAGCATGGTGAGCCGATAATGCGCCTCCATCTTCTTCAGGATCTACCGAAGGCAAATCAATGAGTAAATGTTTAATGTTTTTGTGTGCCAATAGTTTGCACAGGTCAGCCGTTAAACAAGCAGGATTATTACCCGAATAATTGCGGGTTAATTTCCTTTCATCATTAGGCAATGTGCGAATGATAAGTGCTTCCGTGTTAGCATCCAACAACTGCTCAACTTGTGCTTGGCTTAATATGTTGTGTTGTGGTTCAAGGGTAATAACTTGTGCAATGGCAAAAAACTGAGAGAGCGTTTGGTTAATGGTTATTTTTTCTTTGCTAATATGACCTACACATTCGGTATGGGTGCCATTACCATGTGCATTCAAAAATAAATTTTTGCAATTTACACTTCCTCCTTGTGCCACAGAGCCTACAAATCCACCCGCTTCAAAAGGTTTAAACTCAGGTGGCTGAATGCCAAACGCATTGGGATTGTTTGTCCCCGAGTGCATTGGAATCGATATATCTAGCGGTTTGCTAAAGTCAACAGTTCGTTTTATTTGTAGGTGCTCAATAATTGCTAGCATAACAGCGTTATTCAATAATTGTTGCAATATCTATATATTCGAGCAATATGCGATTGTACGAACAAAAAATATGGTGGAAGCGAATCCTCTTTATCATTGCCATTGGCATTGGTATGTATTCGCTATGGTATACCCAAAAGCTGGTACAAAAGCTAGCTAAAGAGGAAGAAAAAAAAGTAGTGTTATGGGCTAATGCCACCAAACAACTGGTAAAGGCAGAAGGCGATTTTACTTTTTTACTTGACATCATTAAAGACAATGAGTCCATCCCAGTTATTTTAGTGGATGATAAAGGTGAAATAATCGCTCACCGAAATTTAGATTCGACCCGCTCAAACGATACTGTTTATTTGCGTACTCAACTAGCCAATATGATTGAAAACAAAGAACCCATTCCTATTTTATATGACGAGGTGAACAAACGTTACAATTATTTATATTACCGCAACTCTATTATTCTAACCCAACTCAAACAATATCCTTACTACCAACTTAGTATTATTGGTATTTTTATTTTGGTTGCTTATTTAGCATTTAGTTCTTCGCGCAGAGCCGAGCAAAATCAAGTATGGGTGGGTATGAGCAAAGAAACAGCTCACCAATTGGGAACACCCATTTCATCCCTGATGGGTTGGATAAATTTGATACGCGAAACAGAAAAAGTAGATCAAGAAGAATATTTATTAGAGCTAGAAAAAGATGTAAAACGATTGGAATTGATTACCGAGCGATTTTCAAAAATAGGATCAGCACCCAAATTGGAAACGGAAATTGTTGACGAAATTTTACAAGACAGCATCAACTATTTACAACTTCGTACTTCACAACGTGTTCAATTTTTATTGGTCAAAAATGAAGACGAACTAACTGCACAAATGAATGTGCCTTTATTTGAATGGGTAGTTGAAAATATTTGCAAAAATGCTATTGATGCTATGACAGGAGAAGGCAGTATTACCATGCGAACCCAAGCACAAGGCGACTCGGTATTAATAGATATAACAGATTCAGGAAAAGGAATACCTCCTTCCAAACTTAAAACAGTATTTAAGCCTGGATATACCACCAAAAAAAGAGGTTGGGGGCTTGGCCTATCTTTAGCCAAACGTATTATAGAAGATTACCACCGTGGTAAAATATTTGTGAAACATTCGGAAGTTAACAAGGGAACTACGTTTAGAATTGTATTGCAGGCATAGTTTTTTGAAGAATAAAGACACAAAACGTTGTCTTTTGAAAAGTGCTCTTTTTTCTTAACTACTTCTCATTTGCTATAGTCATGCTGACGAAGGTCACACCATCTGACACTGTCTCTTGCCACCATGCGGGATGCTGATATGTATCAGCATGACAAGGTAAAGCAGTGTTATACAAACGAGCATAAAAAAAGAGGAGACTACCGGCCTCCTCTTTTCAATTTTTATTATATAAAACTTCTTAGTTTATTACAATTCTTTTCACAGCACTTCTGCCATCTATTGTTTTTACCGTTACAAAGTATAACCCTTGTTTAAGTGAAGTAATATCCAATTTTACATTCATTGATTTTACATCGCTCGTTAAAACTTCGCGACCCATCATATCAACTAATACAACTGATTGCATTACAACCGGCAATTGAAGGTTTAATTCATTTGTAGCTGGGATAGGATAAACAGATAATTTACTTGTTAAAGAAGCTGTTTCTTTAATACCAGTGAAATTCACTAAATCAAATTGAACAGCAATACGTGGTGCAACAAAGTTTACAACAGTATCAATGTATGCTCTTCCTTTAGCAGCAGTCATTAATGGGTTGGTTAAAAATGAAAGTGAATCAGCAACACGTCCATTAGCAGGAACTGGATATACATAAAATGCGCTACCCTGTGCAGCTTGAACAGCAGCTCTATCCCACCATTCCCATGGAGCTCCATCTACCGAAACTGTCGTGTTAAATGGATATAGATTTTTAACACCACCACTTAGTTGAAGTGCTTTTACCGAAATTGCATCATTGAAAGAAGCAGCATTTAATTTATTATTTACACCTAACGTATTTGCAGTTGGTATCACAACTCCTGCACCCGATGCATTACTAATAACTGTTGGTCCGTTAGGCACAACAACATTTCCTGTATTATAAGGAGCAAAAATATCCGTAACTACGTGCATACCAACTACTGGCAAACTACTTGCTTCAAGCCAGCTTAAATCACCCATTGCACCGCCATAGTTAAAGGTCATATGAGCTGCACTAGAAACAGCCGCATCACCAGGAGTGTTAAAATAGGGAAGTCCACCAAGGCCATTCCAATCTCCTAAAGTATCGATATTAACCATTGGTGTAAAATCACCTCTTTGAAACTTTAAGAGGTCGGTAATTTCTTCAGATTTTTGGACTGAGCCAAATGCCAATGAAATGTATCCACCAGTACCTTGACCACCAATAACAATTTTTGACGTATCAATTCCATAAGTGCTTGCATTGGTTCTTAAAAAACGAACACAGTTCTTAGCATCTTGCATACCTCTGTAAGTTGCTTGTAATAAATCTTGCGTAGCAACTTCTTGAATGGTTGAAGATGCTCTCCAACCTAAACGGTAGTTCACAGCAACAGCAACATATCCTTTTTTAGCTAAACGAGTACAAAGTTCGACAATGGCACTATCGTTTTTATTACCTGTACTTTGGCGATTGACCAAGATAGGCAAGAAACTACCTGTATGCAAAACCAACACTACTGGTCTTGCTGAAATTGAATCGTTAGCTGGCTCATAAATATCACAAGTTAAGCCTGCTTTAATAAATGGGTTTGCATTTACTGCAGGAACTGGGTATCCAGAACCAAATAAAATATTAAATGATTGGTTTGAATCATACGGTATGTTTGATGTTTTTTGAATATCAGTAAATACATCATCAACATAGCGAGTTTGGGCATTTGAAAGAAGTGCAACAGTTAGCACGCCAAATACCAATGACAATTTTAGTAGCTGTTTTTTCATGTTTTTTTAAAGTTAATTATAATCCAATATAGCGTTTTTTTTATAAAAAAAAATTTATTTCCAATTATCCAATTCAAACACAACAGAAATGTATGCCAATCTTCCAACTCTTGGACCTCCATATACTTGGTATACTTTATTGTTGAGCAAATTACTTGCACCCAATTTAAATACACAATGCCATACAGGAACTTTTTTATTTATTTGAGCATCTACCATATCATAAGCTGGAACATATCCGGTAAACTGAGGAGAACCTTCAAACATAAAACCATCTTGGTATTTATAATTAATACTATAACCCCAATGTAAAATCGAAAGACCCCCAATTTTAGTATCAATATCTCTTCCATTGATTCCAATATTGTATTTATTTTCAGGTGTATTAAAAGCAGGTATCAGGGGATCTGTTGAACCTCCTCTATCTAATTTGTTCCACGAATAATTGGTATTAAACCCAAGATATTTCTTGAAAAAATATTGCACTCCAATTGTAATTCCTTGAGTTGTTACAACATCCACTGCATTTGCAGCAACCCTATACACATCTCTAAATTCAGTTAAAAAAGGTGATCCAGGAGGCCATTCTAAATCAACGCCTATTTTGTACCCAATAAAATGAGTATACCAACTATGGTAATAATTAATATCGTAATACAATTTATCCTTAATTAAGCTTCCTCGATATCCAAATTCGATTGTCTTCACTTCTTCGGGCCTAATGGGTGCTACATTAAAATATTCAAGTTGATCTCTTCCTACATTTAATGCTTTGCGAAAAGATGCAGTAGTAACTAAACTATCAAACCCAGATAGGTTTCCTTTTAACGTTGCTCGACCAACATCTAATAAAATATACTGATCGCTCAGTGTAGGGTTGCGAATTGCAGATGATGCAGATACCCGAAACACATGTTGCTTATATACAAAAACAGCAGTAGCAGCAGGAGACCAAAGCAAATTAAAGTTTTGATTTTTATCTAAACGATTTGTAAAACTTAGCTTAAGTTTATCATTAAATACTTTTTTCTCTACCCCTAAATAGGCTCCACCTTCTTTATTCCGAATAACTGTTCCATTTGTATCCGAAAAAATGGTGCCTCTTGAATCAGGAGCATACAACCTAAAATTTCCTCCTGAAGTAAAATCAAAAGAGGAAATTGAAAATTTATATTCTCCAGCAAGATGATACAAAGCTGATTTGTCGTAAATGCGAGAACCTCCTTGAGTATTATAGGTAGATTTGGCACTTTCAAAAGCTGTATCAAATCCATAAGTTCCTGGTGCCAATCGTGCATAATTCCCTCCAGTAGAAGATGGTTGTCCACTGGCTTTTTCCCTGGCTAATTCATGAAAATAAATCAATGAATCATTCAATTCTGTTCGCCAATAATTTTCAATAAAATTTAACCGTTGATTATTTGCCGCAGGTATATTTTTAAGTTGCAATCCACCACTAAAGTTTCGAGCATACCAACTTTGTAAATATGGATCTAATAAACCCGACAGTCCATTATTATAATCTTTTCCCCAAGCTTCATCTGATTTAGATTTGTTTTGCATAACAATAGCTGTATTGTAGGCATCATAAGTATTGCCTGCATCCTCATTTGTTACATAAGCTCTTATAAAAAATTTATTTTCTTTCTTTATTTCAATCCGGTTTTGGTAAAACTGAATATCTTTTAAACTAAAGCGATTATCACCTTGGTATACGGTAGTTCCAGTACTATAATTAGTAGCATAAATAGCCTCAATATCTTTGGTAATTTTATAATGGAATGAGGCATTCAGTTTTGTATTACGTGTGTTGTAATCAACCAAATCCTTTTCCATATACCCTTCACGTAAATAATAACCTCTTCCAACAGTAGGAACACTAGAGGGTGCTGTATAAAAATATTGACTTACATCTTCATCACCGTATGTATTTACAGCATCATAACTTCCTGCATTACTTTTTCCTACTGGAGATTGGCTTGTTACATCATCATTTGTTGCTTCCCAATCATACGCTCGCATGTGAAACATATTAAATTTATAGGCAAATTTTTCATCCCCTTTAGTATTTTTAAACACCTGTGCAAAACGAACTGCTCCTTCAAACAAGTTACGTTCACCCACTTTTACACTGGCGCTTAATCCAGGAAATTGCCATGGCGTTTTGGTAACCATATTGATAACGCCATTAAATGCATTAGGCCCATAATAAGCACCACTTGCACCTACAACTAAATCTACCCGCTGAACATCCAACTCACTTGCTCCTAAAAAATTTCCCAACGAAAAATTTAATCCTGGGCTTTGGTTATCTACTCCATCAATTAATTGCAAACTGCGTACAGGTGAAGTGCTATTAAATCCACGGGTATTGATAATTTTAAACCCAATACTTGCCGATGTTAAATCTACTCCTTTTAAGTGTGCAAGACCTTCATAAAAATTGGCAGCTGGTGTTTCTTTAATGGCTATTGCATCCATTGTTTCAATGGTAAGAGGTGCTTGTTTTTGCTTTTCACTAATACGTGAATCCCGAATTTCAACTTCTTTCAGCTGTTGGTTATTTTCAGCAATGCGAATATCCAGCGGTTTTATTGTGCTTGTAACAGTAACTTCAATTGGAATATAACCAATATAACTTGCTACTAGTTGTAAAGGTAGTGGCTGAGTTGTTTTAAGTAAAAATTCACCATCAAAATTAGTTGACGCTCCCATGCTAGATCCTTTTATGGAAACGGTAGCACCAATTAATTTTTCTCCTGTTTTTTTGTCACGAATAACCCCTTTAATAACCATTGGGTTTTGTGCAATTAAACAAATAGGTATCAGTACAAAAAATAATAAAAGTATACGTTGGCTCAAAATTGTTTGGTTTTAGCAAAAGTGAAATAACATATTTTTTATCGAAAAATACAATTGTTTTGTTTGAGTGCTAAAATTTGGGCTTAAGAAGCATATGGATCATAATCGATAGTCAATAGCTAATAGTCATTAGTTGATAGTACATACACAATGATAACTCGTCATTCGTAATCCATCCTTTAATTCCCTATTTTGCAAACCTAAAAACAACCCATGTCGTCTCACCATATTGTACGCGAAGGGCAAGAACCTGCCTTAATTATTGCCAATGGAGAAGCCTGTTCTACTGAATTGATGGGTCAACTATTAGAATGGAGTCCCTATATTATCGTGTTGGATGGAGCCATTAATAGGGTAAATGAATTGGGTATTAAAATAGATGTTTTACTAGGCGATTTTGATAGTAAAGAACAGGCTTTAGAAAAAACACAATTACACATGCCAATTGAAATTGTGCATACACCCGATCAAAACAAAACCGATTTGCAAAAAGGTATCGAGTTTTTAATTGAACGAAAATTTGCAGCCGTAAATATAATATGGGCAACTGGCCGCAGAGCTGACCATAACTTAAGCAATGTAACAGATGTGGTTCGATACCAAAATCAAATCAATATTGTATTAATGGATGATTACTCTCGAATATTTCAATTGCCTAAAAAATTTGAAAAATGGTATACAAAAGGCACTCCTATTTCATTAATGCCAGTAGGGAATGTACTTGGAATTAAAACGACAGGACTGCTA
This sequence comes from Bacteroidia bacterium, assembly GCA_044353855.1. Classification (GTDB taxonomy): domain Bacteria; phylum Bacteroidota; class Bacteroidia; order UKL13-3; family UKL13-3; genus UKL13-3. The sequence continues at coordinate 695,270 of JBILBF010000001.1, read as the reverse complement.
TACAACCTGGAAAATGAAGCATTACAAATAGGATATAGAACCGGCAGCAGCAATGAGGTTTTGGAGGATGGGATTGTATCCATTACACATTTAGATGGCGATTTGTTGATGATGGAATGCCACGATATTGTGTAGTTGTTAGCGAATAGTCCATAGTTCATAGAAAATAGTCAATAGTTATTCCTTATTCGATTCGGTATTCGGTATTCGCTATTCGTTATTCGTTATTCGTTATTCTCCATTCGTTATTCGCTATTCGCTATTCCTTATTCGTTATTCGTTATTTCCTATTTAAATCTTCACCATCAAACTTACCTAAAACAAAAAAAGCGCCTTGTATTGCTACAAGACGCTTTTTCAACATTATAATCTTAATTATTTAGAGATAAGTATACGTGAAGTTTTACGACCTTGTAATGATTGGATATTTACGAAGTAAAATCCGTTGTTTAAATCTGCAATATCTACAGTTACTGAATTCATACCCGAAACAAAATTTTCTTTCACAACTTCTTTTACAATACGACCAGTAATATCCATGATATTAATCGTTGTTTCAGCTGTTCTTGCTATTGAAAATTTAAATGTTACATTGCTTTGAGCTGGATTAGGATACATGGTAAATGAACTGATATTTTTCAATTCGTCAACACGTGTATTGTTTACTCCTGATACTGCAATTTTACCTGATTCAGCACCTGAAGCCGAAACCACAATTGTATCATTTGAACTACCTGAAGTTGTTCTGTTTAAACGGCAATACAATTTCAAATCAACTATCGATCCATTAGCATCACCAGCTACTTTCCATGATTGTTTGTATGTAATTGAATCAGGTGAAAGTTCGAAGTCTGAACCAACAGTTATATCTAAAGAGTCTGTAAGATTCTCAGCGTTCACTATAAATGATTGTGCAGCAGTTGGACCTGCAACATTGGTTGCAAAAGGACTTAAAGATGCGGTTGAAAGGTTGATAATTGGTGTTGGCGCTTCAACAGCAAAACCAGATAATGAAATAATTGAACTAGGAGCTGATTGAGTTGCAATAGTTAATACACTATTTAATGCCGAATTACCAGAAGTTAAAGGATTGTAACGTACAAATACTTTGGTAGCTGCAACTGTAGTTCCTGTTTTTAATATAGTAACTGAAGGTGCAAAAGCTGATATTGAATCTAAAGATACTTCAAAATCAACTGAAGCAGTTAACGTAATATCAGAGATTAAACGTGAACCTGTAACAGTAACTGGAATACTAAAAGTTGGTTTGCCTTTTACAGTTGCAAATACAGGTAATACTGCAGGTGTAACTACTATACTTGGCGTTGATTGACCACTAACTGCCATATTTATAGTTGTAGCAGAAGGGCTGTTGATGATTAATTGTTGAGCACCTGATGCACCTGCAGAAGAAGGGTTGTAACGAACCCAAACATTTGTAGTAGGAACTATTTTACCAACTAAAGTATCTAATCTTAAAGTTGTAGACCATGCAGTATTGTCTAAAGATAATTCGAAACCTGGAGCAGAGAATGCAAGACCCATTGTATCGGTTAAATTAAATCCAGCAACACTTATTCTTAAAGAAGAACTTGGTGTACCTAATGTAGTTGTAAATGAAAGTGAATTAGTAGTTGCTTGCAATGCTATTCTACGAGAATTTGTATTAGCTACCCCTAAACCAGATACAGCAACATTTGCAGTAGTTGCACCTAAACTGGTAATAGCTACATTTCCTGTATGCGCTGCTGCAGCAACTGGTTTGTATCTTACAAATAATTTTGTTGATGCTAATGATGCCGCTTCTGCAGTATTTAAATAAAGAATGGCAGCAGGAGTTGTAAATGCTGAATCTATACTTAATTGGAAGCTAGCATTAGGTGCTGTAATTTTTACCGAATCTGTTAAGTTAACACCTGAAACTGTAAATGGATATGCTAATGATGAATCACCATTTACAACTTGCCATTGCGGGTAACTTGAAGGTGATATAGTAAGCGTTGCAACTGGAGTAGCTCCTGTTACAGCAACCGATACCGAATCCATCGTTCCTGCACCAATTTTTATTGAACCTGATACACTCCCAGTTACTGAAGGAGTATAACGTACGTATACTTTACTGTTTACATCACCATTCGTTACAGTGATTGCAGCAGATGGAGCAAAGCCACTTCCTGAAGTTGTTGAAACTTCAAAACCAGCAGTAGCAACTACACTAGTATTAGCAGTTACAAATTTACCCATAACCACAAATTCTTTTTCAGCAGAAGGAGTTGTTAATGCGCTAGAAAATGAAAGTGATGATGTGCTCACCGATAAAAATGGTGATGCAGGAGCTGTTGTATTTCCAGAAACTGAAATATTTACTGTAGAAAAATCTGCTGGAACGGTTGAGCTTATAGCAATAAAGCCTTTTGCACTTCCTGGTGTATTTCTAGTGTATTTAATAAATACAGTATCATTTGCACTCGGACCATTTTTAGTAATTGAAGCACCAAATCCTGAAGCTCTAGTAAATGACACTTCAAAGTTTGCAGGAGCATTAATTTGGATGTTTCCTAATAAGTTAGATGCCTTAACCAAAATCCATTTTACCAATGCATCTTGATCTACCAATTTATTAAATACTGGTAATACACTTGGATCAACTGCAATAGTTGGAGAAGGAACTGTTAAAATTTTAGGATGGCTAAATGATGAAGTACCATTAAAAGGACTTCCAACTGTTAAAGTATAATCAACGGCTGAAAAATCTATTTGGTTTAATGAACCATTTGAATTACCAGCATAAATAGGGTTTACAAATTCAACGCCAGCAGTTAATGTACCGCGTGCTGTATCGTTTGCTGTAGCTCCAGTAAAACCAACTAATGGGCCATTTACCAATATATTTCTCATATCTGTAACGGAGAAAGTAAAAGGATTTCCGTTATTAGTTGTTGGTGGATTTTGACTGTTAAATCTTGTTACGTTATTGATAAAAACATCGTTGCGCAATGTTGTTTCATCATTGGTAAAACGTGTTTGAGTAGAAGGTGAAAAATTTCCAGTAGGATTACCCAAACGAATCAATTCAGTGTATCCCCAAACTACCGAGTTAAAAACAGAAGTAGAAACATTGGTTCTAAATTCTAACGCACGGCCAAAACGAGTTTGAGCCGTACTTGATAAAGATGAATTTATAGCACCTGGCTTAAGTGGACCTACCAAAGTCATGTTTGAAATAACAGGAGCAGTTAAAGGTGTTGGTGCAGTAAAGCCAGGATTAATTTGTCCTGAAGTACCTAAACCAGTGTTGTTATCGTGCTCTAATCCATTTGAAGTTCCTGTTGGCGATGTTTCGAAAATAGCAGGATTACGAACACCTAATAAATATTGGCATTTACCATTATATCCTTCATCCATATCAAACTCATCATCTGTTCCGGCAAAAGCAACCAAATATTTGTGGTTTGAACTACCGCCAAACCACTCATATGAATCGTCATTTGCAAAACTTACTTGCATATAATCAGCATGTGTTCCATTTCCAACACCTGCAAATGTAATTCCATTGATTTCTTGATCTGGTAAGAAATTATATCCTGCATATTCAACACGTATATAACGCATCGTACCAGAATTATCAGCATCGTTATAATTTACGCCACCGCCATAATTAGTTAATGGATCAGATGGCAAAGCTTCATACTGACGAACACCACCTGGTGTGTTGGTATGTGCATTTCCTATTAGTAACAAACCACCTAAATCGCCACGAACACGTGTTCCTGTAGCTTTACCAGAAGTAAATACAATAGGTTGTTCTTTGGTTCCGATGGCGTTTAATTTTCCACCTTTTGCAATAATTAATACTCCAATATTTGAAGCATTTCCACGAATAACTGTTCCTGGTTCAATGGTTAATGTTGCTCCATTTAATACGTGAACAGTACCTGTTAATTCATACCAATTTCCTTTAGTTAAAGTAAGGTTTGATGCTAAATCACCCGACAAAACAACTTTATTAGCTGAAGTTGCAGGATGTTGTGCAGTTGGTGTCCAATTAACATCACCAGGATAAGCGGTAGTGTTAGGTGTCCAGTTTGTCCAACCAGTTGCCCAATTGGCTCCTGTATTTGTTGGATCTGGATTGTAACCAGTAGTTGCAGATTTTGTAGTACCCGTAACTCCGAATGCTCCTCTAAAAGGAACCGTATCGAAAAACTGAGCTGAAGCACTTAAACTTAATGCTAGTGCTGATACTAAGATTGTACTTTTTATTTTCATAACTTTGTTTATTGTCATTTAATGCCACAAGTTTAACCGAGGTGCTTCATGATAATGTTACGGTAACATGAACCTTGTGTAAATGCATTATTAAACTAATGTTATGTACCAAAATTTTAGGCATAAAAAAAGTCTCGGCTCATCCCCGAGACTTTTTAATATCTATTTTTATTAAAAGTTATACGTAAAACTCAACGTTGTGGTAAAACCGTTTCTCCAAACATTAAACCCAACATCTTGTCCGTTTTCATACTTGCCATTTTTGTTTAGGTCTTGGTAAAAAACAAGGTCTTGAGCCAATAAATCACCTACAATAAATTTCATTTGCAGTTTTTTCTTAAACGTTTTTGACACACTCATATCAACTACGGTACGTGGATTTTCCCAAATCATAAAACGATTGTTGTTGGCTACATAAGCAATTCTTCTTCCAACTCTATTTGCATTTACACTTACATCAAATCCCTTTTCAATATTATTATAGTTTAACCCTGCATTAAATACATAAGGTGATTGACCTTGAAGCGGACGACTATTCACAACATCTTGTTGACCAGCAATTGGATCGGCTAGTTTAACAGTTGAATTAATTAACGCTAGGTTAGAAAAAACACCTATTCTGTTCCATAATGAACGTTGTTCCGCTTTTATCAAAGCACCAATATTAAAACGTGCTTCAAACTCTACTCCTAAACTTTGAGCTGAAGGTGCATTCTGATAACCAAAACCTCTTAGTCCTCCTTGTAATGGGTTTACCGTATTTTCAATTGGATTGACAAAATATTTGTAAAAAGGATTGACAGAAAATGTTTGCCCTGCACTAGGATACCATTCAAACTTTAAATCATAATTATAAATTTGGGTCCGAATCAAAAATGGATTTCCAGTAATAATCGCATTAGCATTTACTTCGTAAAAGGCAAGTTGAGCAAACTCACGAAACTCAGGACGAGAAACCGTTTTGGCAAAACTTGCTCTAACATTAATTTTATCTGTTAGTTCATATACCACATTCACTGAAGGTAAAATATCCACCACGGTAGTATCAACTTTTTGCTGTGCACCTTGAGCTTCAGAACTTATTTTTTGGTTATAACTTTCAACACGAGCGCCCCAAATTAATCTCAGTCTACTGGTAATTTTATTATCCAACATTACATATCCTGCATGCAATTTTGAGCTTGCATCATATTGGTCTGATCCTTGGGTTGTTTCTTTCTGAAAATAAGTAGCCGAATCAATATTTTGATTGTTGAAAATTTGACCCGAACTTACATTTTGCAAACTATCCAATCTACCTTGGTCTTTATTATTATCATCAATGCTGTACATAAAAGTTCTAGCATTAAATGCGCGAGTTCTTATTTGGTGGTAACCTCCAACTTTTACTTCCGATTTTTTAAACAACTTAAACGGAATAGCTACATCATACCCTGCGTGGCAACTTTGTTCGTCCAAAATTGAAGAAAAACGGCCAGAATTTAAAGGAGTAAATGTACGCGCATTGGGCAAAATAGAAGCTACCGGTTTGCTGTAAGCTGAATCAATAGCTAAACCAGTATTGGCGTCAATTGCATTATTTTTATTGCTTTGGTACATCAATCTTCTAAAGTCAGGCATCTCTCTATGGATATTATTAAAGCTACCAATATATTTTACTTTAATTTTTGCTGATGGAATTAAATGTTCGCCTGAAAGTTGGGTAGAATACATGCTACTTGATTGGTAAGAGAAAATGTAATCATCATATTGTTGAGCCAATTGAGGATTGTTAGGATCCGTTCCGTAACCTGTTCTATTTATTGTTTGGTCTTCTGCATTACGGGTGTATAAATTTTTGAACGTAAACTTACTGTTGTTTCCAAGTTTATAGGAAATATTAAAAATACCTCCTATTGCAACCGTTTGTCTGTAATTAGCAATAGTGTAAAACAACCCATCGCTATCATTTTGATTAACTTCTGTTTGATTTACACCAATTTGGCGTGGAGATGCTGTAGTTAATGGTGTTGCTTTAAAACTATTATTATAATAAGCAGTTCCAATAATACCTAATTGGTCTTTTTCGCCAACTTGAAAACGCTTAGAACCTCCCAATTGAAAACTTATATTTGGGCGAAAAGAGTTTACCGTTTTAAATGAATAATCGTTGTTGAATTTTTTGGTGTCATTAATATTATTGGCAAACGAGTTATTGTTAGTAGATTCTTCAGTGCTCATTACATCAGAAGGGATAGTGCGTGTTCCGCCATCATAAGCTAACCAATCCGTTTTACTTTTTGGCCCTTGTATACCTTCTTTAAATGTAGTAATAGAATGGTATTGACCGCTCATTCCCACAAAAAAACTACTTTCTTCAGGAATATCTTTTGTATTGATTCCAATAAATCCACCAGCAAAATCACCAGGCATATCAGGAGTAGCTGTTTTTTGAATCATCATATTATCAATTACTGCTGCAGGAATTAAATCCAACGAAAATGCTTTACGATCACTTTCGGTGCTTGGCATTGGAGCGCCATTGATAAAAGCAGAATTATATCTATCCGTTAATCCACGTACAATGGCGAATTTTCCATCCTGAACCGATGCACCACTAATCCGTTTGACTACATCTGCAGTAGTTCTATCTGGTGTTTTTTTAATTAAATCGGCAGAAACACCACTCGAAACTGAAACGGCATTTTTTTGCTGAATAAGTAACGCATTTGCTGATTCTTTTTTAAACTCAGCTTGTATAACTACCTCATTTAAATCGTTAGAAGATTCTTCTAATGAAGAATTGATTGTTGTAGTTTCTTTTGCTTTAACCTCTACCGCTTTTATATTCTTTTTTGAATACGATATGTATGTAACCAATAAATTATAGGTGCCTGGCTGAATATTATTGATCACAAACTTTCCTTCATAATCGGTTACAGCACCAATACTTGTGCCTTCAATTTGAACAGATACGCCAATTAATTCTTCTCCTGTTTTTTTGTCAATTATTTTACCTCCAATACGACCTGTTTGTGCATTAATTGCAAAAGCTATTGTACTGATTAATAACAAAAAAAGATACTTAAGTCGAACTGTTTTCATGTGTGAAATTATAGTACGACAAAAGTATCTTTCGAATGCTTGTCAACAGTTAACCAAACATTAATGTTAAGTTAATTCAATATCAATTAGACGTTAATTGAATGTTAAATAAGAAAATTAAACTAACGTAGTTTGTTGATTATAAACAATATAAATACATGTTAATGATTAATCTGATGTTAATCATATGCTATTAAATTACATTTAACTCTTTACCAATCTTAATAAAAGCCGCAATTGCTTTATCAATATGTGCAGGTTCGTGAGCAGCAGAAAGTTGAACCCTAATACGTGCTAAATCTTTTGGAACAACTGGATAAAAAAATCCGATTACATAAATTCCTTCTGCTAACAATTTATGTGCAAAGGTTTGTGCTAATTTTGCATCATACAACATTACGGGTACGATTGCTGAAGCACCACCACGTAAATCAAAACCTGCAGCTTGCATTCCCGCTTTAAACTGATTAACATTTTTCTCCAACGTATCGCGCAAAGCAGTGCTTTCATTTAATAATTTAAACACCTCAATACTAGCACCAACAATTGAAGGTGCTAAAGAATTAGAGAATAAATATGGGCGAGAACGTTGTCGTAACAATTCAATAACTTCTTTGCGACCGGTAGTATATCCGCCCATTGCTCCACCTAATGCTTTACCTAAAGTTCCCGTAATAATATCTACTCGATCCATTACATTACAATACTCTGGAACTCCTCTACCTGTTTTTCCAATAAACCCAGCACTGTGGCATTCATCGGTCATAACCAATGCATCATACTTATCGGCCAAATCACAAATTTTATCCATTTGGGCAACATAACCATCCATGCTAAACACACCATCAGTAACAATAATTTTAAACCTTGCACCTTTTTCAGTAGCAGCTACCAATTGCGTTTCCAAATCGGCCATATCATTATTATTGTAACGGTATCGCTGCGCTTTGCAAAGTCGCACACCATCAATAATACTAGCATGGTTTAATGAATCACTTATAATCGCATCCGCTTCTTGAAACAATGGTTCAAAAATCCCTCCATTTGCATCAAAAGCTGCTGCATACAATATGGTATCTTCTGTTCCATAAAATGTAGCAATGGTTTTTTCCAATTCCTTATGAATATCTTGAGTTCCACAGATAAACCTAACTGAACTCATTCCGAAACCATGTGAATCTATTGCTTTTTTTGCAGCCTCTTTAACCCTGGGATGTGAAGAAAGGCCTAAATAATTATTAGCACAAAAATTTAACACTTTTTCACCAGATGTAAGTGTTATTTCTGCACCTTGTTCAGAAGCTATAATGCGTTCGTTTTTATATAAACCAGCGGATTCAATATCTGTTAATTCGTTTTGAAGATGTTGTTTGAGTTTTCCGTACATATGTTTTAAGGTTATTGTTGGTTATGATATTATGGTGATAGGAGTTTTTTTACTATATTAATAACACCCACAAAAAAGTATACACTAACTATTGTTGATTTTTAAAAGTTGCTGCACACCAATTATTAAGTGTTATATAATCTTGAAATATAAACCCTGAAATAAAAGCCGATGCTTTTAAATCGTTCAGGTCGTTTTCATAAAATCCACTAATAAGTAACGTTCCATTGTTGGCGGTAAGTGGTGCTAATTGCGCAAAACTAAATAGCAATATATTTTTATTAATATTGGCTAGAATTACGTCAAATTTTTGAGGCTTTACGCTGTTTAAATCTCCTTGTTCAAATTGTATATTTTCAATACTATTCAGTTGGGTGTTTTCAAAAATATTTTCAGCACTCCAATCATCAATATCTATAGCAAAAATAGATGAGGCATCCATTTTACTGGCCATGATGGCTAAAACACCTGTACCACTTCCATAATCAAAAACCTTTTTATCTTTCATGTTTACCTGCAACATCAAACGCAACATCAATTGAGTTGTTTCATGGTGTCCAGTACCAAAAGTGTTTTTAGGCTGAATCCATAATTCGTATGGATATTTTTTATCAATTTGATGAAAAGGTGCTTTGACAATGACATTGTTTTCAATAATAATGGGTTCATATCCTGCTTCCCATTGTGCATTCCAATTTTGTTGTTCAATATGACTTTGAGCAACTGAATTAGGATCTATTTCATATTTTAACAATACTTGTTCAAAAATATCTCGCTTAAACGCGGATGCAATAATATAGGCAGAAAATCCCGTTTCAGTTTCAATAAACCCTTCATATTCTTCATCTGCAAACTCTGCAATAAGCTGTTCTCTTAAATCATTATTGCAACGTATCGTAAACTCAAAATAAGCTTCCATTTATAAATGTAAAAAGTGACTAATGTAATGTTTGAACGAGTATAGGTAACTCTTTCTACTATTCAATTGCCCAACAGTCGTATAATTTAGTAATTAATGTATTTTCATGATTACCTAATGCATCATCGGCCATTACTACCTCCATAGCAAAATGAGTAATCGTGTGCCTTTCATCTTCATTGCTTAACGAATAAAAATGTTCTGCTGTTTCTGTAAAATGATTTTCGTATTCTGCTATTGGTAATGCACGCAGAAATGCTTGCTCCTTTATTAAATCTATATTATCTTTAAAATGGTCGTTCAAAAAATCTAAAATAACAGTTGCTTCTTCAGCATGAATATGACCATCTGCAAGAGACAATAATGTAAGGAGATGAAAACCAGCTTCGGTTTTGTTCATTTTTTTAATAAATTGAGTTGGCATAATAGCTTCTAATTATGAGGTTAAAAGTAATTCTATTTTCGAAAGTAGCAAATCAATTGTTGATAAATTTCTAACAGTATATAACTCAATATAAATCTTAGATTTGCCAACTGAAATTGAGATTGTTTTAAACATGAAAGATACATCAAAACTAGGTTTTGGAACCAAAGCCATACATGCAGGCCAACAACCTGATCCAACAACTGGCGCTGTAATGACTCCAATTTACCAAACGTCAACCTATGCGCAAGAAAGCCCGGGTAAACACAAAGGATATGCATATGCTCGTGGCAAAAACCCAACACGTAGTGCATTAGAAGCCTGCTTAGCTGCTTTAGAAAACGCAACATATGGATTGGCCTTTAGCAGTGGAATGGGTGCAACTGATGCTGTAATCAAAATGTTAAGACCAGGTGATGAAGTTATTACAGGCAATGATTTATATGGTGGAACCTATCGGATGTTTACAAAGGTTTTTGCTAATTATGGAATCAAATTTCATTTTATTGATTTAAGCAATCCAGCAAATATTAGCTCATATGTAAACGATAAAACCAAATTACTTTGGATTGAAACCCCAACCAATCCAACAATGCAGATAATTGATATTCACGCATGCGGAGTAATAGCTAAACAACACAAATTAATTTATGCTGTTGATAATACGTTTGCTTCGCCATACTTGCAAAACCCTTTGGATTTGGGTGCTGATATTGTGATGCATAGTGTTACCAAATACATAGGTGGGCATAGTGATTTAGTGATGGGTGCTTTGCTTACTAGTGATGATTCTTTATACGAACAATTGGCTTTTATCCATAACTCTTGTGGAGCTACACCAGGACCAATGGATTCATTTTTAGCATTACGCGGCATAAAAACATTGCATTTGCGAATGAAAGCGCATTGTGCAAACGGTAGAGTCATTGCTGAATTTTTGAAAACACATCCCAAAATTGAAAAAGTATACTGGCCAGGTTTTACTGATCACCCTAATCACGAAATTGCAAAACAACAAATGCGTGATTTCGGTGGAATGATTTCTATTGTTCTCAAAAATGCAACCATTGAAGACACTTTTACATTTGCTTCATCTTTTGAAGTGTTTACATTAGCAGAATCATTAGGTGGAGTTGAGAGTTTAATAAACCATCCGGCAACTATGACACATGCTAGCATTCCCAAAGCTGAGCGAGAAGCTGCAGGTGTAGTAGATAATTTATTGCGCCTTAGTGTAGGTGTTGAGGATATTGATGATTTGTTAAATGACTTAAAAAGGGTATTAAATTGAAACAGCTATTAGCTTATTTTTTTTACTCCTTTTATACTCTATAAATATTGACTGTGTAGCACAAACCTATCGAAATTGTACTGTTACATTTCATGCTGTTGGAAAGGATTCTTTGCCAATATCAGTTCATTCAAAAGAAGCGACTGTTGAAATTAATATGCAATCAGGTGAACTCATACTTAAAGTAAAAATAAGAAGTTTTACTACAGAGAATATTGGATTGGCAAACGAGCTAAAGGAGCATAATGAAAAATTAATTTACAGGGGTAATTTACAAATAGAACCAGGTAAAGAGTTATCCAATCAACGTACTGATATCCCTCATAAGATAAATGGCAGCACTAAAATAAATGGTATTAGGATACTTACTCCTGCTAACTATAGTATTTTTCAAAAAAATAATTCAGCTGGAAATAATCAACCTCCATTGCTCACATTTGATTTTACAGTTTTATTATCTGATTTTAATATTGAAGCGTTTTTTCCCGAAATTCTGAATGAAGTAAAAATTAGTTTAATCAGACAACCTTTAAATATCATTCTTGACTAATAAAAAAGGCGTCCAACTAAAATAGTAAGACGCCTTAATTTATATTCGTATTATTAAATTTATATTCCTTTTGCGCTTAATACTTCCAACATTTTAGAACCAATCTCTGCTGGTGATTCGACAACATGTAAACCACACTCGCGCATAATAGCCATTTTAGCAGCAGCAGTATCATCATGACCTCCAACAATTGCACCAGCATGACCCATTCTACGACCTGGAGGAGCAGTTTGTCCAGCTATAAATCCTACTACAGGCTTTTTGTTTCCAGTTTCTTTAATCCAACGTGCTGCATCAGCTTCATAGTTTCCTCCTATTTCACCAATCATAACAATAGCATCCGTTTCGGGGTCGTTCATTAATAATTCAACTGCACCTTTGGTTGGTGTTCCAATAATAGGATCTCCTCCAATACCAATGGCTGTGCTAATTCCCATTCCAGCTTTCACAATTTGATCTGCCGCTTCGTAGGTTAAAGTACCTGACTTAGATACAATACCAATACGACCTTGCTTGAAAACAAAACCAGGCATGATACCAACCTTTGCTTGACCAGGAGTAATAACACCCGGACAATTTGGTCCAATTAACGTGCATTCTTTTCCTTTAATGTATTCTTTGGCATCAATCATATCTTTTACTGGAATGCCTTCCGTTATACAGACAATAACTTTAATACCAGCATCAGCTGCTTCCATAATTGCATCAGCTGCAAATGGAGGAGGCACAAAAATAATGGAGGTATTTGCTCCAGCTTTATCTACTGCTTCTTTAACTGTGTTAAATACAGGTTTGTCTAAATGAGTTTGGCCACCTTTGCCTGGTGTTACACCACCAACTAGGTTTGTTCCATATTCAATCATTTGTTGTGCATGAAAGCTACCTTCGCTTCCCGTAAAACCTTGCACAATTACTTTAGAATTTTTGTCTACTAATACTGCCATGAATTGTTACTATTTGTGCTTTTAAGTGGGGCAAATATGCGCTTTTTTACGCAAATTACAATTGCGTTTTATTTAACTGAAAATCAAGATGATTTCACCTTTCTTATCAAGAAAAAAACAATATAAATCAACGATACAAAAATGATAAGCACCAGCCCTATTATAAAAATATATTGTGTAACAGCATGTTCTTTTTCTTGAGAATGAATGAGGTTAATTTCTTGTTCTTTTGTATTCAACAGAGATTGTTTTTCTTGTTTCTCCTGTAAATACTGAGTTTCAAGTTCAGCAACTTTGTCATTGGTCTCTATATTGTAAATGGAGTCATTATAAGCCTTATACAATTCATGAAAAGATAATGCTTTTTTGAAATTGCCTTTTTGTTGTTCAATTTTATATAATAACTCATAAGCATTCATTATTTCAGTTTTCATATTAAATCCTAAGGCTAATTGAAGAGCCTCATTTGCATACTTAAACGCGGCATGATACATCGATAATTTAATATAACAATTTGCAATGCTATTATAAGTAAGGATAATAGAAGGAATATTCCCTAACTGTTCATCAAGCCTTAATGATATATGAAAATAGGTAAGAGCATTTTTAAAATCATGTTGATCATAATATACTAGTCCTATATTATGGATTGCACTCGATTCGTCTTTTTTATCACCAACTATGGCATTTATTTCGGCACATTTTTGATAACTTTCTACAGCCTGTTTTGTATCATTTTTGAATTGATAAATGCTGCCTATATTATTAAGACAGTCTGCCATGCCTTGATCGTCATTTTGAGATTGTAGTATTGCATATGCTTTATTAAAATAAATTAATGCTTTATCATATTGACGTTGTTCCATAAATACGACACCAATATTATTTAATGTTCTAGCTGTACCTTTTTCATCTCCTAACGACTCCGATATTTTAAGAGATTGGTAATAATAAAATTGGGCAGTGCTGTGGTTACTCATCAAGTAATGAATACTCGCAATATTATTGTAAGCGGAGGCATAACCCAACTTATATCCACATTTTAAAAACTGAACAAGGGCCCACCTACAAGCTTGAAGTGCTGCTGGATAATTACCCGCATTTCTATAAACAAATGATTTATTTAAATACCCGTTTCCTGAGCCTTTACAAAATTTTTCTTTCTCCCCAAATGTTATAGCCAATGAAGCAAAACTATCAGTAAGCGTAATATTAGAATTGTGGTATTCCCAGGCGAGTAAGTTGTATATATTAATTTTTGAAGTATCCTTTTTTTCAGTTTTTAAAACATGAGTTAAGCTATCTATCATTATCCTATTTTGGGCAGTAACAATAGATATATTTACAAAACAAAAAAGCAGTATACGTAACATAGTAATAGGCAATATATTATTAACCTATCGATTCGGCAAACTGCAATTCATATAGTTGTTTATAAACCTTATTTAAAGATATGAGTTGAGCATGGGTTCCCCGTTCTACTATTTCACCTTTATCAAGCACCACAATTTCATTTGCATATTGAATAGTTGAAAGCCTATGTGCAATCACAATTGATGTTCTGCCTTTCATCATTTTACCAATAGCTTGTTGTATCAGCTCTTCTGTTTCATTATCAACAGATGAAGTTGCTTCATCCAAAATAAGCACTTTGGGGTTATTAACCATTGCTCTAACAAATGATATAAGCTGACGTTGGCCAACAGATAAAGTAGCACCTCGTTCATGCACCTCTTGATTATATCCATTAGGCAAAGCTGAAATAAATGAATGTGCTCCTAAAAGTTTAGCAGTAGCTATTACTTGCTCATCCGAACAACTTTGATTAAATAGTTTAATGTTTTGCATGACACTACCACTAAATAAAAAAACATCTTGCAATACAACGGATATATGTTTGCGAACATCTTTTATGTTCAAAGTGTATAAATCTAATCCATCAACATAAATAGTCCCTTTATCGATTTCATAAAACCGACTAATTAAATTGATAATAGAAGATTTTCCAGCTCCAGTGGCGCCTACAAGAGCTATAATTTTACCTTCATCTACTTTGATATTAATATTTTTCAGAACATATTCATCTTTGGCATATCCAAACCATACATTTTTAAATTCAATAGTGCCAATAATATCATCCAAAGGATTTGTTCCACTTGGTTCTAAATTTTGTTCAGTATCAATTAATTTAAAGATCCTTTCGGCCGAAACCATGCCCATTTGCAGAGTATTGAATCTATCCGCTAACTGACGTATAGGTCTAAAAAACAAATTTACATACATGATAAATGCAATTAATATACCTATGGTAGTAGTTTCCCAAATAACTTCTTTAGCTCCATACCAAAGAATCAAAGCAGTTGAAACCGCAGCAACCATTTCTACTATAGGAAAAAATACAGAATAATAAAATACGGAACGAATATTAGCATCTCTATGAGTACGATTTATTTCTTTAAAGCTATCTAACTCTTTTTCTTCTCTATTAAATAGTTGTACAATTTGCATTCCTTGAATATGCTCTTGTACAAATGTATTGAGTCTGGCAACTTCATTTCTAACAGCTTCAAAAGATTTACGTACCGCTTCTTTAAACAAATAACCAGCGTATAAAAGAACTGGCAATACAGATAAACTAATTAAGGTTAAACGCCAATCGGTATAAAACATTAATATTAGAATGAATACAATCTGCAACAAATCCCCTGTGATATTGATAAGCCCTTCACTAAAAACATCAGCAATCGTTTCAATATCAGAGATCGAACGGGTAACCAACGTTCCAACAGGTGTTTTATCATAAAATTTCAACTTTAAACCTGTAAGGTATGTATACACTTGAATACGTAAATCTTTGATAACACTTTGACCTAAAAAATTGGTGAAAATAGTACTCCATACTTGAAACAAAGACTGTAATAACAACAAACCAAAAATAAGTATACTCATTGATACAAGCCCTTTCATATCCCCTTTGGCAACATTATTATCAAGCGTGTATTGAATAAGAAATGGACGGAATGGGCCTAAAAACGACATACATAAGGTTAGTGCAATAGCCGTAAACAGTTTGGTTCGATAAGGTTTAGCTAGAGCATATACACGCCTAAGCAAACTCAATTTAAACGCTGATCCTGTTGTGTTTTTTGGCTGAATGCTTCCCGACATAAGTTGATTACATGTAAATTATTTAAGAGGCAGGTTGGGGTATTCAATTTGAGTTAGATATAACCCTTTTGCAGGAGCTGATTGGCCTGCTTCACTTCTTTTTTTACTATCGATAATATACTGAATATTAGTTGTAGGAAGTTTGCCTTTACCAATTTCAAGTAAACTTCCAACGATTGCTCGAACCATACTTCGCAAAAAACGATTGGCTCTAATGGTAAAAATTAATTTGTCATCTTCAATTGTCCATTGAGCATATTCAATAGTACATATAAAATTATTTACCTGTGTTTGAACTCTACTAAAACATTCAAAGTTTTTAGTCCCAATTAATGATTCTGCAGCGATGTTCATTCGTTCAATATCTAATGGCCTATATTGATATAATGAGAGTCCAATTAAAAAAGGATTTTGCTTTTGAATAATCCAATATTCATATGTTCTGCTTACCGCATCAAAACGAGCATTAAAATCATCAGCAACATGTAATACTTCAAAAACTACAATATCGTTGGGTAATAGTTGATTGATTTTGTGAACAAAAATATCGGGGGTTATTATTTTTGTTGAATCAAAATGTGCGTAAAAATTTTTAGCATGAACCCCTGTATCTGTTCGACCGCAACCAAGCGTTTCAATATTTTCACCTTGTAATAAAGAAATTTTTTCGTCCAATATACTTTGCACACTCACTGCATTATGTTGTTTTTGCCAGCCATGGTAGTTTGTTCCTTTATAAGCTAATTGAATAACGTATCGCATCTATTTAATTTTTTCAAGAAGCTCATATAAAATACCATCTTTAAGTCCAGCACTAGGTGCATGCATTTTATCAATATTTCCCCAACCTAATATTTTAAGATAAATACTTGCTGATGGTGCAATTACATCCGCTCTATCAGGATTTAATTTATATTTCTCAATTCGTTCAATCATACTTAGTTTTTTAACATCCTTGTAAAAATAATCTAATTGATCTGTAGTGATATGTGGATCGGTTGAAGGATTGATAATCATTGCAATCTTATTTATAGTGCCACTGGTAGCTATTGCTTCGGCATTTTTAAAATCTTTAACATGTCCTTTAACATAAGCTTCAATTTGGTCCCACGTATTTTTCTTTACAGCATTATCTAATAATCTAATTGTTCCTACATCAAATGAAACAGAATCATATGCTTTTTTATTTTTGATTACTGTCATTTCAGTACTCCCTCCACCAACGTCAATGGTTAAATAACTTTTACCAGGTTCTAAATGTTGTTTAATTGATTTTAAAATTAATTCTGATTCACGTTTACCGTTAATGATTTCAATTTTTAATCCCGATTTTTCAAAAACTCTTTCAACGATCCTGTTTCCATTTTTAGCTTCTCGTAGAGCAGAGGTTGCACATGCCATATAACTTTCAACCTCATACACATCCATTAACAAAGCAAATGAATGAATGGCTTTATAAAAAATTTCACGTTTTTCTTTGCTTATTTTTCCATCTGTAAATGCATCATCACCAAGTCGAATGGGAATGCGTACAAATTCAACTTTTTTAAAAGGTTCTTCTCCAATTTCATTTGTTACTCTAGCTATTTGAAGACGTATAGCATTTGATCCAATATCTATGGCTGCGATTTTCATGATTTCTATTAATTCAACTAAATGATTCCCTAAGTTAATATTATATTATTAGGATAAGAGCATTGGCAAGATGGCTCAAATGATAAGAAATAAAAATTTATTTCTTATCATTTGAGCCATTTCATAAACCAAGGTAGTCTGTTTATTTGTAATTTAAAATAGGGTTGCTTTTTTGCTCCAAATCCTTTAAAAAAGCGAGCAATGCCTTGTATTTCGGAACCCTCAAAATCCAAAATGAAGGCGTGACAACTAAACTGATGAATCAAATCGTCAAACAACCGATACATAGCTCTCCTTTCCCTCCCAATTTCATTTGCACCTCCCAATAGATAGATGATCCGTCCGCGTTGCATAATGAAAACACTTACAGCAATTAGCTCATTATTTTCTGTAAAAACACCTCGACTCAGCAAGAATTTTTTTTCGTTTGCCTTAAGCAATAGCTGTAACAGATTTTGATAATCTTTGACTAGTATATTTGCTGTATTTTGTGCCTTATGCTTTTGGTAAAATGCAACTGCTAAAGCAGGATCTAATACTTGGATTGAATAGGTTTCTTTTTTTGCTTTTTTAATATTTCGTTTACAATGATCATCAAAATGTTTATGTAAATGATCATAAGTATAATTTAAGTCTAGTACAAAATTCTTACGTTTTTTAATGTTATACTTTGTACTTTCTATTTCGTTTTGATCATTAATATTTATATCAATAAATTTATATTTACTAGGAATTGCATCGATAAAATCATGAATCAAGTCTTGTGTAAAAAAGGGCGTATAAAACACCCCTAGTTGTTGGGTAAAAAAAGGCTGATACAGGTAATTTATAAATAGTTTGCGATTAGCTGTAAGTGGCATTACTGCTTCATAGTTATTAAGTATTAAAGCATGCCATTGAGGGGCAACAATATCTAAATACCAGCTATATCCATAGACCAAACTATTAGCTGATTGTTCAATACATATATCCCACTTCGTTTTATCAATTTCATGGTGTGTTACATACTTTATCATCTGCCTAAAATATATATTTTCTCAAACACTTCGCGCCAATCATACCATTCATCGGTATGACTAAAGCTACTGTTATGCCAAAGATTAATAAATAATCCATTTACTTGCTTCACTTCTTGAATTAATTGCTCAGCTTTGTTTATTGCTGATGAGATGGTAAGATTCATATTATGTCGAAGAGTAACATCCATTATTGTAGTTGGGTATAATAAAAGTGATGTGCATACATTTTGTTCTAAATCAAAAAATAAAAAAGGATGAGCTGTTGATGCTCTGAAGCCTGAAACACCGCTATAAGCCATAGAATAGTCCTCTGTAATACCACATTCAATAAGTAATTTCATTGTTTGTGGTAACTGAAAACGTAAAAAATGTTGCCTGCTTTGGGTAATCTTTTTAGACAACACTTTTTCTAGTTTTTGCTTTTCAGTGGATATAATTTCGCTATTGTTAAATGAATTATAAGAAGGATGAATACCGATAGCAGATTGTTTAGAAAGATTCGCCAAAAGATGTTGCATTTCTATCGTTTCTAAAGAAATAGATTCATCATATTCAGAATCTCCACCACAGTGAACAAAATACAAAATAGGTGTTTGCTTTGCTATATGTTGGATATAATCATAGGTATCATAGGGATCGTCAATCTTATTATTCATAACCTGCAATTGTTCAGCAAGCTTTCCAAAGCGCATTAAACTTGCAGATTTAATCGTTTTCTTAAGTTGTTTACCATACTCAAGACCTTTATATAAATAAGCTGTATCAATATCAAAAGTTGAGATAAATTGATATGAAGGCGGTTGAGATGGAATAGGGCCAAATTTATTTTCTAACAAAATCTTCAGTTTAATTGCCCATTTATCGATCAAGGGTGTTTCAATAAATCCATACTGTACAGCCAAACTTTGTTCATGGTCAAATCGATTATGTTCATCCACTTTATGAGGTAAATATTCTTCATATCGGCTCAATAAATAAAAAGAAGCTGCAAACAATTCAAATGGAACATCTCCATTTTGCTCCCAAATGAATGTATCCCATTCATTGTTATGATTTACATTCACATTATAAATACTAATGTTTTGGTCAAACAACAACTCATGTGGCTTTATATGCAAACAATCATCAATTGATTGATGACTATAATTAATCTTAGGGCCAACATGGTTTTTAAAGGAATTAAGATCACCCGTTAAGGAATACACAACACCTAATCTACGTGTAAAAAGCTCATGCAAAATATACTGCAATCGAGGGGAGTCAATATGTAGGCTATAAATAAGTATCAAACAACTGCAAGTTAAACACAATCCTTAGCTAAAATCAAAACAAGTTATGCATGAAGAGTGAATAAGGTTATATTCAATAAACGCATGGAAACACTCATAAATGTAACGTATAGATATTAAACACTTTAAAATATATTTCGTGTTGGTTTTCAATTTTTCTAATTATTAATTTAGTCTAACAGCAAATATATCCTCCATACAGAACCAACTAATTCCTTAATCACTACAAATATTTTTATATTCGCGAAAGATATGAGTGAAGAAATTTTTAAAAAAGTAGTGAGCCATTCCAAAGAGTATGGTTTTGTTTTTCCATCTAGTGAAATTTATGATGGCTTGGGGGCTGTTTATGATTATGGACAAAACGGAGTTGAACTTAAAAATAACTTACGCCAGTATTGGTGGAAAGCTATGGTGCAAATGCATGAAAACATTGTTGGATTAGATGCGGCTATTTTTATGCATCCTAAAACATGGAAAGCAAGTGGGCATATAGATGGTTTCAGCGATCCCATGATTGACAACAAAGACAGTAAAAAAAGATATCGTGCAGATCAATTGCTGGAAGATAAAATTACACGGTATGAAAAAGATGGCAAAACTACCAAAGCCGAAGAACTACAAACAGCATTAGATAAAGCATTAGTTGACAATAACCTTATTCAACTTAAAACATTAATTGAACAACATGATATTGCTTGTCCAATAAGTGGCACACGCAACTGGACAGACGTTCGTCAATTTAATTTAATGTTTAGTACCGAAATGGGAGCAATGGCCGAAGATGCGGATAAAATTTATCTTCGACCTGAAACAGCACAAGGAATTTTTGTTAATTTTTTAAACGTACAAAAATCAGGCAGAATGAAAATTCCGTTTGGTATAGCACAAACTGGCAAGGCCTTTCGCAACGAAATTATAGCTCGTCAGTTTATTATGCGAATGAGAGAGTTTGAACAAATGGAAATGCAGTTTTTTATTCGTCCAGGCACACAAAAAAAATGGTATGAATATTGGAAAGAAGCACGATTAATTTGGCATAAAAAATTAGGGTTAGGCGATTCAAATTACCGTTTTCATGACCATGTAAAACTTGCACATTATGCCGATGCTGCTGTTGATATTGAGTTTAATTACCCTTTTGGTTTTAAAGAAATGGAAGGTATCCATTCTCGCACTGATTTTGATTTAAAGAATCATCAAGAACTTTCTGGAAAAAAACTGCAATACTTTGATGCAGATTTAGATGAAAATGGAAAACCATATGGAAATTATATTCCGTATGTAATTGAAACATCGATTGGTTTAGACCGATTGTTTTTGGCCGTATTATGTGCCAGTTATAAAGAAGAAATTGTAGGTGAAGATGGAAAAGACACAAGAGTTGTACTTTCATTACCACCCATTTTAGCTCCTTTTAAAATAGCCATATTTCCGCTAACCAAAAAAGATGGATTACCTGAAGTAGCTCGTCAATTAATGAATGATTTAAAATTAGATTACACTTGTTTTTATGAAGAAAAAGATGCAATTGGAAAACGCTACCGCAGGCAAGATGCTTTGGGAACGCCTTTTTGCATTACCATTGATCATGAAAGTTTAGAGAACCAAACTGTCACTATTCGCTATCGTGATACTATGAAACAAGAACGCATATCGATAGAAAAGATAAGGGAAATTTTATCGGAGGAAATCAGTTGGAAAAAGTTGCTAGCGTAACACAGTTACAATTAGATTCTGGCAGAAAGATGTTCTGGATGGAACAAAATCAATTAGTATGTGTTTATCAAACTGTTAGAAAACATGAGACAATCAGTGTTATAAGCGAAATCTGCTGGAAATAATACAATATGGAAAACATTGAACCAATAGAAAATAAAATTGCCAATAGTGGATTGATTACCTTGAATTTGGAAGATTACTTTCATAAAGGCGAACGTGTTTTATTGGATATAAAAGATTGGCTTTTTCGGGAAATGATTCTCAAAGAGAAAGACTTTCGGGAGCACATTAAAAATCATGATTGGCAACAATACACAAGTAAGAATATAGCATTTATGTGTTCAACAGATGCCATTATCCCCACTTGGGCTTATATGCTTTTAGCCGTGAATATTGAACCTTTTGCCAATCGATATGTATTTGGTGATTTAACTGCACTTGAAACCATTTTGTATCAAGATGCTTTAGCTAAAGTAGATTATGCTTCTTTTAGCGATACACGAGTTATCATAAAAGGATGCAGTGATGTGCCAGTTCCAATAAGTGCTTACGTTGAGATTACCCATAAACTTTCTCCTTATGTTAAAAGCATTATGTATGGCGAAGCTTGTAGCAATGTTCCTATTTGGAAGAAAAGATGATAGTTTGCCACTCAACAAATTTTATTTTGCCAACTCATCAAAGCGTATAATATTGCCCAATGAATAAATGGGTCATTAAAAATTTATGTCAATCGATTATAGTGAGTTTGGTTACATTTACCGCTTGCCAACCAAATATGAATAAACCAACACCTCCAGTTGCCAACATTAAGCCACATACCTTTAATGAACATGGCCATACGAGAACCGATAATTATTTTTGGCTGAAGGAAAGAGAAAACCCTGAAGTGATTGCCTACCTCAATGCAGAGAATGATTATTGTGCAGCTGTATTAAAAGATTCGAAAGAGGCCGAAGACGCTTTGTTTAATGAACTTAAAGCTCGTGTGAAAGAAAATGACGAATCCGTTCCGTATAAAGATGGTGATTACTTTTATTACAACAAATACGAACAAGGAAAAGACTATGCAATCAATTACAGAAAGCAAGGTAATTTAGATGCTAAAGAAGAACTCTTAATGGATGAAAACGAACGCGCAAAAGGTCATTCATACTACGATTTAGGTTCATTGGAAATTAGCAACGATAATAACTTGTTGGCTTACAGTGAAGATTTGGTGAGCAGGCGTTTGTACCAGATGCGATTTAGGGATTTAACAACCGGAAAAGATTTTGATGAAGTGCTCGAAAACACAACAGGAGAAGCTGTTTGGGCAAACGATAATAGAACAATATTTTACGTAGATAAGGATATTGAAACCTTGCAGGAACGTAAAATATTCAAGCATATCTTGGGAACTCCACAAACTAAAGATGTGTTGGTTTATGAAGAAATAGATGAAGAGTTTTCATTATCCATTGGCAAAACAAAATCCAAAAAGTATTTAGAGATTATTGCTAATAGCACGTTGAGCACAGAAATTTTATTGCTAGATGCTGATAAACCTAATAGCGAATTTCAACCATTCTTGCCGCGTGAAGAGAATCATGAATATTCACTTACGCACGATGGAGTAAACTTTTTTATGGTAACCAATTGGAAAGCAAAAAATTTTAGGTTAATGCAAACAACCACGCCATTTAATCAATCAAAAAATGATTGGAAAGAAGTGATTGCACACCGCAATGATGTGTTCCTTGAAGGCGTAGATATTTTCAAAAACTATTTAGTAGTTGAAGAACGAAATGAAGGATTGTTGAACATGCGTTTTATAAATAGAAACACAAACGAGGAACATTACCTGAATTTTGGTGAGCCAACTTATACAGCATACACGTCATACAATCCTGAGTACGACACTGATGTTATTCGTTACCGTTATTCATCGCTCACAACGCCCATGAGCACTTATGATTATGAAATGAACTCACATACTAAATCATTATTAAAAGAACAACAAGTGATGGGTGGGGCATTTGATAAAAATAATTATGTAAGCGAACGCGTGTATGCAACAGCATCCGATGGGGTAAAAGTTCCCATCTCATTAGTGTACCGTAAAGGTTTTAACCATGATGGTTCGGCACCTTTATACCAATATGCTTATGGAAGTTATGGTTCAAGCATGGATGCTTATTTTAGCTCAGCACGACTGAGTTTATTGGATAGGGGTTTTGTATTTGCCATTTGCCATGTACGTGGTGGACAAGAAATGGGAAGATTTTGGTATGAAGATGGGAAACTCCTGAAAAAGAAAAACACCTTTACAGATTTTATTGCTTGTTCTCAATTTTTGATTGAACAAAAATATACCTCAGCATCTAAACTGGTTGCTTCGGGAGTTAGTGCTGGCGGGCTTTTGATGGGAGCTATTAGCAATATGCAGCCCGATTTATATAGTGTTATTATTGCTGATGTTCCGTTTGTGGATGTAATTACAACCATGATGGATAGTAGCATTCCACTCACAACATATGAATATGATGAATGGGGAAATCCCAATCAAAAAAAATATTATGATTATATGTTGTCGTATTCGCCCTACGACCAAGTAAAACCACAAGCGTATCCAACAATGTTGGTCACTTCAGGGTTGCATGATTCACAAGTGCAATATTGGGAACCTGCCAAATGGGTTGCTAAATTGCGAACAATGAAAACTGACAATAACCTGCTCCTTTTCAAAACAAATATGGAAGCTGGTCATGGAGGTGCATCCGGAAGATTTGCTGCATTAAAAGAAGTTGCGTTTGAGTATAATTTTTTGTTTGAGGTATTATCAGTAAAAAGATAACCGCTATCATTGTGCCCGTATTATGGCTAAAAGAAAATTACAGCAATTTGCAGAGTTTAAAGAGTTTGATAAAACCTTTGATTTTCCTTATGATTTAAAGGGGAAATGGAAACAAGAGGTGTTCAAAAATAATCACCCCTTGGTATTAGAATTGGGATGTGGTAAAGGAGAGTATACAGTTGCATTGAGCACGCAATATCCTGAAAAAAATTTTTTGGGTATTGATATTAAAAGCAATAGAATGTGGCGTGGGGCACTCACAGCTAAAGAGCAAGGCATTACCAATGCGGGTTTTATCCGAATGATTATAAACAATATTACAACAGTATTTGAAGTAGACGAAGTAGACGAAATATGGATTACATTTCCTGACCCTTTTCCCAGAGAAAGACATATTAAGCATAGGCTAACAAGCCCAGGATTTTTAAATTTATACAAACAAATTTTAAAACCAGGTGGTGTAGTTAATTTTAAAACAGACGATACTCCTTTGTTTGAATATTCGCTTGAGGTTTTAAAAGAGGTAAATATTACAACACAAGAGGTAAATTGGGATGTGCATGGAAACCAAGATTCACATCCTCATTTACGGGAAATCCGAACATATTACGAAAATAAATTTTCCGCAAAAGGACGAACGATCAAGTATGTTCGTTATACTTTTTAGTTGATTGTAATGAGTTTATATGGTGATTGGTTGTTCCATTTTTTGTTAAAATGGCTTAGCCAATAATTTAAATAGAATTGAACATGTCTTCAATAATCGTAAATAACAAAAGCTATTCATTTAATGCAATAAAGCATGATGGAGCAGCTCTGTTAAGTGATGACGAAGCTATGCATACCTTTTCGTTTAAGCTTGCACAACAATGGCTAAATAACCAACAACAATTTGTTTTTCATACATCGGGATCAACAGGTATTCCGAAAAAAACAATACTATACCGTGAACAATTAGAAGCGAGTGCAAAAAGCACAATAGAAACATTATTGCTTACTGCTGATGAACATATTTTACTTTGCATGAACACACAGTTTATTGGGGGGGCAATGTTGCTTGTACGCGGTTTGATATTAGGTGCTACTATTACATTACAAGAACCAGGTAGTAATCCGTTACAAAACATACAAATCAATCACCCATACACTTTTGCATCGTTTGCTCCATTACAGGTTTTTTCAATAATTAAAAATGAAGCCAATGAAACCCAAAAACTCACTAAATTTAGTCGGATACTTATAGGCGGAACTACCATTGATAAAAAGCTAGAAGCCGCTTTAGGTAAGTTGAACACCAAAGTTTTTCATACTTATGGAATGACCGAAACGGTTAGCCATATAGCACTCAAACAAATTGGCAAAGAGGATTATTTCACCTTACTAAAAGGTGTAAATATTCGAACAGATGATCGACATTGCCTTGCTATTAAAAGTGTTTCCACAAATAATAGTTGGTTGCAAACAAATGATGTAGTCGAGCTAATAGATGATACATCGTTTATTGTTTTGGGAAGAGCCGATGATATAATCAATTCAGGTGGGTTAAAAATATTTCCTGGCAAAATTGAAGAGGCCATTCGTTCTGTATTATCAGATACCATAACCAATGTTTTTATTTGCGGGATAGATGATATGTTATACGGACAAAAAGTAATAGCCCTTATTGAATCAACAAATTGGGATCCCTCGCAACAAAAAGGACTTATTTTGAAGTTGGCTCAAAAACTAGCTAAACATGAGATTCCAAAGTTATATTATACTTTTCCCTCCTTTAGCTATACCCCTACAGGCAAAATAAATAAAGCTGAAACGCTGAAAATGATAGATTTAAGCAAATAAATTTGGCAGGAATTAATTATTCAAAAAATTACTTTCGCAGTAACTTCAAAATTTTATATTCGCATTAAATTAAACAGATAATACTATGTACTGGACATTAGAATTAGCATCACATTTAGATGACGCACCTTGGCCCGCAATTAAAGATGAGCTGATAGACTACGCAATACGTTCGGGAGCTCCTTTAGAGGTAATTGAGAACTTACAAGAATTGGAAGATGATGGTGAACCATTTGAAAGTATTGAAGAAATTTGGCCGGACTACCCGACCAATGAGGATTATTTTTACAACGAAGACGAACTATAAAAAAAGTCCCACCGTATAGTGGGACCTTTTTTTTGGTTATAATTCAATTTCAATCGGATCATCAACAACCAAAGGAGATTGGTATTTATCTAAATGCTGATACTTTCTTTCCGTTAGGTTTACAGCATAACGTAAACCTGCACCTTTTCCAATTATTTTTACCAAATTATTATCGGTTAACGAAACAAAATCTCGCTGTATGGTTTTCCGATTACATTCAAACTCATTCACCAAGTCTTTAGTAGAAATAAATCCTCTATGTTGAATGATATACATAATTAATTTTTGTCTTTTATTTAAAACGGAATCATCCATTTCTTTTAATCGATATCCACGCTCAAAAACATAATTCATGATATTTTTTTGACGGGGGTTGAGCTTCTCAAAATCCACCTGTTTTCTAAAATAGGAACGTAATAATTGTTTGATTCGATCTAGTTGCGTGCCAAACAATTCCATTCCAAAATTAAACTGTTGTTGAATATCGTTTACATATTCCGGGAGTTGATCATCCCAAAAACCTTGATATTCATTTTTGTTTACATATAACTCATGCTCTATACTTAGCATACCAAAAGCATCCATTCCTTTTTTCTTAAGCCAAAAATATTGAAGTAAAGATGCAATTTTTGTAGTTCCTTCAGAAAACAAACGGGTATTTAATAACCTAAAATGTAAAATCCAAGATTGGTTGATAGGGTGAAATTCATTATCAGTATTTATAAACTCAAATAATGATTCCAATTCCATCTCAGCTGTTGCACTAAGCTTTTCTATTGGACGAACAGAATTTGCTGAAAATAAATTAACATCCTCTCGGTTGTTGTATAAATCTAAAATTAGAATTTTTTGAAGTTGATATACTATCGAAATACTTAATGACTCGTTTACTATTGAATCGAGATAACGTTCTGCTTTTATAAATTGTTCAACTGCACGTTCGTTTATGCCTTTAGGTTTTATATTGCCTTTAACAATATACTTTACCGTTTTAATATCAATGATATTATGGGTTATTGCATTTGCATAGTAGGCTCTTAAAATGGCACTATTTTGTTGCTCAATAACTTTTATGTTTTCGGGTAAGTCTATAAACTCAAAAATTTTAACCAATTCATCATACATTCGACATTGCTGCCAATGCATTTCGTCAATGAGTATTGATGGTTCGTATTTATGTGTGAGTATCATCAACACCAAAACTAAACCGAATACTTCATCTTACGAAATAGACTACCCCGAAGAAAGCGGTGGATATTGAGGATTTGAAATCTAATATCGCGTTACAATAACCTAAGATATACAAGATACAAGGCCTTAACAGCATAACACAAAAATAGACAGCTAAAATTATACCTGTGAACAATTGAGCGCAATTGGACTAATTATACCAGATATTAAATACCCTTTACATTGGGTAGTTCCTTCTTTTTAATTAAAGCATTATATGATTCCAAACCATTTACACCTGTGCTTTTGCTTTGATTTAACAGTAGCATGTTATGGACATTCAAATACGAATTATTTTCCAATATGATTTTTATATATTCTTAAACTGTCAATATTATTCTATTGCATTTTATATGCTGTTTCTCAACAAAACGCAAATCCATTTTTACTTTGATTGGTTTTACATTTGGAGATTGGTAAATTGATGGAAATTGAGGCGTAAAACCCTTTTTTCCATTTAAAGTAACTATTGTTTTTATTTATGTAAGAATCACTGTAATTATTTAATAGCACTCATGCCCCCATCAACATGAATAATTTGGCCTGTAACCCAATTTGCGTTTAATACATAAAGAACAGCGTCTGCAATATCATTTGGTTGCCCGATTGTTTTTAATGGATGCCTTTCGGCTGCTGCTGATAATTTAGCTTCGTTATTCAATAGCTTATCAGCCAAAGGTGTATTGGTAAGCGATGGAGCAATTGCGTTTACCCTAATTTTGGGGGCAAACTCAGCTGCTAAACTTTTGGTTAACCCTTCAACAGCTCCTTTAGCAGCGCTAATACTGGCATGAAATGGCATTCCGAGTTGAACAGCAATGGTACTAAACAATACAATACTTGGATTTTGGCCTTGTTGTAATTGAGGTAAATAGTTGCGAATTGTTTTTACCGCACCTAAAAAATTAATGTTCCACTCGTGAAGGTAATCTTCGTTTTTAATCCCTCTAAAAGGCTTTAGATTGATGGTACCCGGACAATAAATTAAGCCATCAATTGGGATTTCTATTGACGGAAACGTTGGGGTTTCTTCAGCAATATCACAGCTGTAAAAAGAAGTGTTATTAAGGCTGCCTAATTCCTTTTCTGTTCGAGCTAATGCTGTTATTTTATGACTAGGGCTCAATTGTTTGGCAAGTTCAAATCCAATGCCACTGCTGGCTCCAACTATTACATAATGTTTCATGTATACAAAACACGAATAGACTAAAAAGGTTTGCCATGGGTGCTTTTTACCAAAGCATTTATTACAAATGGGAATGGCTTAAGCAAAGGAATAGCAATATTGGTAAGGAAAGGATTACCAAATAATGATTGAATAAAACGTCCAGTTTTTAACCTACTTGAAAAATGCTGTTGCCAATCATTACTGTAATTTTTAATGAGCATTTCTTTCGATTGGTTACCATCAAAATAAGCTATAAGTTGTTGTGCTAATAAATAAGATGCATGCATAGCCATACTCATTCCATTACCACAAAGTGGTGTTATTAATCCTGCAGCATCACCTGCCATAATGATGCCTTGTTCGGTTAATGTTTTAGGCTCAAAACTAATTTGTGAAATGGTTAATGGTTTGGCATATAAGGATGGAAACTGTGAAAAATATTTTTGCAGGTATGGGTTTTTCATCAGCACATTTTCTTGTAATTGTTGAATATTTCCGTGTGCTAATTTTAATTCTTGCCCACTCACCAAATAGCATATGCAGTATTTGTTATCTTCAATTTTGGAAATGCCACAATAGCCATTTTTAAAATTATGTAACTCAATTACATTTTCTGGTAAATCAGCTTCAATATGGTATTTTACACCTACATAATTATTTAACTTCCTATTATGCGGTTGTAAAAAATTACGCATCAAACTTGCATCCATTTTAGAACGTTTGCCCCAGCTACCCACAATTATGTTTGCCGAAAAATTTCCTGCATTGGTATGCAATTGCTGATGATGAACATCATTTACAGTGCACCCTTCCTTTATATCAACACCCAACTTTTTGGCAATGGTAAAGAGTTTATAATCCAACGTGTAGCGGCTAATCCCAAATCCACCCAAATTAAGCTTGTGTGATAATGTATTGCCATTGGGAGCAGAAATAGTTAAGTTGGTAATACGTGGCAAATTCATGTTGGATAATGGCACACCTAAACGCTCCAAAAAATCCCAACTTTCCATGCTAATGTATTCTCCACATACTTTATGAAAAGGATAGGTTTCTTTTTCACATAGTAAAACATGTAAGCCTACTTTGCGCATTTGAATGGCAAAGGTTAAGCCTGCAAGTCCGCCACCAATAATGGCTACATCGTATGGTTGTGAAGTACTCATTTTCGAATTACCAATAACCACCTGAATGCCCACATCCATTTTAGGGTGATTTTTTGAGTGGATAAAAAATTAATTAGTTTAGTTAGGTCACTTTTTTTAAACCCACGCAATACCGATAACTTTGCATCATTTTTGACAAGATATGAATGTGAAAAAATTTGGGTGAGACATGCAATACTATAATAAGCTAGTGGATGCCTATGAAGATCGTTTATAATAAAAGCATTGTTAGCATGTTTACTCCCCCACAAACATAAATCCTGTATTTCATCATCTGATAAATGATGGCAAAAAAGAGCAGAAATAATAATATCAAATGTTAACTGTAAATTGGGTATTTGACGATAGTCGCTTTGAATAAATGTGATTTCAGGATACTCTTTACAAAAAGATTGAGCGTATTGGATACAATCCGATTTTAAATCTACCCCAGTTAACGCTAATTGAATTCCATTTTTTCTACCCCACTTTGCAATGGCTTTTAATGTGTCACCTCCTCCACTTCCAATATCTAAGACATGGTACACTTTATCTTGTTTTAGATTTAAGCTTTTGATTGCTTTTAGGGTAACAGCATGTCCGCCAAGTAATCTATTGATAACATCCAACTCATGTAAATTGCGAAACAAATCTTGTTGTGGAATACTATCTGCATCTAATAATTCTGTTAGAGTTGATCTGTTAGTAAACATATTAATAGGTGCTAAATCAACATAAATTACTTGTGAATTAAAAATGTTTCCATGGTTAAACCCGGACCAAATGCTGCACCAAAAATATTACCCTTTAGTGTATTGTCTTCTAACATTTGTTTTAACACAAATAAAATTGTTGGTGATGACATGTTACCATAATCATGTAATACTTGGTAAGAGTGTTTCACATCATCTTGTTTTAGTTGCAATTTTGATGCTATTACTTCCACAATTTTACGACCACCTGGATGAATTGCCCAACCCGCAATTTCATTTTGGGAAATACCATATTTACCTAATGCATGTTGTAAAAGCTGGTCAATATTGCTTTCAATTAACTGTGGAATATAAGCGCTCAACGTCATCAAAAAACCAGTAGATGACACTTGCCATGCCATGTCTTGTTTTCCACTAGCATGTACTTCGCTATAAAAAGATTGAATAGAAGCAGATTGAGAATGAGTATCCAATTCATCACTAACCACAATACATGCAGCAGCGCCATCACCAAAAATAGCATTAGCGGTTAAATTATCATAATCTTTGGTTTTTTGGAAATGCAGTGTACACAACTCTACACATACAATAAGCACACATGCATTTGGTCTACTGTTGCAAATAGCATCTGCTTGTTTAAGTGCATGAACAGCAGCATAGCACCCCATAAAATTGACAGAAGTACGCTCGGTATAATTTGGCAGGTTTAATAACTCCATTACCTCCAAATCCAACCCTGGTGCCGACATCCCTGTACACGAAACTGTAATTAAATGTGTAACTTGTTGAGGCAAAAACGAACTGTTTTGGAAAGCCTGATGGCTAGCATTTACTGCTAATGGAGCAGCTTTTTGCTGGTATTTAGCCATACGCAATTCTATAGAAGGAAACGGTTCTAAGTTTTTAGTTTGAGCATATAACGTCCGCTCTTTTAATTGAGTGTCATAATCAGGTATTACAGAAAATCGTTTGTTTATTCCACTTCGCTCGTACAATAATTTTAGCCTACGTTTTTCTTCTATTGTTCCATCATAAATTACATCCATAAAGGCATGTATATCCATTTGGTTGATTTCAAATTCGGGCGTTGCCGTGCCAATTGATATAAGTTTGCTCATGTATGTAGATTCAGAAATAATAATATTAGAAAACAGCAATTCATAGTACTTGAGGCTATCAAATTCATTCGCATAGTGTTTTTAAAATTTGCTTGTGTTTCATCTTTCCATACGATATTCATCCAATACAAAAAATATACAATGGTAGGAAACAACAATCCGCTTAATATCCAAAAATGATGTTCATTATGTTGTATGGCAAAACAATAAAACAATAGTGCATTGGCAATTGTAAACATGGCAACTGTAAAAAGGAATGTACCTTTATACCCAAGCAGCATACTAATGGTTTGGACACCATCTTTTGCATCAGCTACATGTTGGTATATTTGTGTAAGCGGATACACTCCTGCAATAAGAAAAGAAGCCGCAATAGCTGCAATCCAATTTATATTGCCAATACCTATATTGGTTTGACAAAAATAAAAAGTAAAAAAACCTTGGAAAAAAACAACCGTTAAAAAACCTACAACAGGAAACTGTTTTAACCTTATACCACGATAACTATATAAGCGAGAAGCTAAAATATATAGTCCAATACAGACAACTGCATGAAGGCTAATATAAGCAGTAATAATAAGCCCTATACTATCCATTAATATACTCGCATAAAAAAGTTGTTTAGTGGCTTGTGGTGGAAATTCGAGTCCACCAATACTCGTTTCATCTTTATCCATATAACTATTATAAGCATTGCTTGATGGATAAATAAAGATATGTAGCACGATAAAAAGTAAACTTGCGTGCATCCAATTAATAGGTTGTGTTTGGCTTAATGCAAATAAAAAAACAGGCATCAAAAAAATCGAAAAGGGAATTCGAAGAAGTTTGAGTGTATTTTGGTATAACATAAGTTTAAGCAATGTAGTGAAGTATGTTCATTTTGATTCTAAAATTCAATAATTTCATTTTTAAGAAAACATTAACCAACGTCTTAATATCAATAGAAACTAAATAATGAAGATTAATTTAGAATATATTAAGAAGCTTCTGTTATAAATATTTTAAGAAGAAATATGAATGCTATACATTTGTTCAAAACCAACATCAGCTTATGCAAAAGGAAGTATTCCCTCATTTATTACTTGTTGAAGATGAAAGCAGTTTAGGTATCTTATTAAAAGAGAATTTGCGATTGGCTGGATTTACAATCAAATTATGTAAAGATGGTGTTGAGGGACTTGAAACTTTTAAAACAGAGCGTTTTGATTTATGTATTTTTGATGTAAACATGCCGAAAAAAAACGGATTTGAACTTGCTGCAGAAATTAGACTAACGAATAAACATGTACCCATTATTTTTTTAACTGCAAACTCAGCAGAAGAAGATAAGTTAAAAGGGTTTGAAATTGGGGGAGATGAATACATCACTAAACCTTTTAGTACTCAAGAGCTCATTGCACGAATCAAAGCAATCATTAAAAGAACACAACTCGCACAACCAGGAATTGCTTCAAAGGATGAAATTTTAGTTGCAGGGTATACCGAAGTAGACTATACCCTTCACATCCTTAAACAGTTTGGAAATGAAAAAAGAATTAGTACAACAGAGGCAGAGTTGCTTAAACTTTTTATTGTAAACAAAAACAATTTAATAAGCCGAAATGCAATATTGCTGAGTGTATGGGGACGAGATGATTTTTACACAGCACGTAATTTAGATGTATATATTAATAAGCTAAGAAAACTCCTTAAAGAAGATACTACAGTTGAAATAGTGAATATTCATGGAAGTGGATTTAAATTAGCAGAAAATGTAACCAGTTGAAAAAGGTAATTTATCATTTATGTATTTCAGTTATTTTTAGTGTACAACTATTCGCTCAGCAAATCAATTCAGATAGTTTACAACAAATCATTAGTACTGGAGCTGACGCAGATAAATTAGTTGCATTGCAAATTATTGCACAGCTAAATCGAAACAACAATCCACAGCTTGCCATTCAGTATTTAAACCAAGCTATACAGTATGCAACCGAATTAAAAGATGATGCATCACATGCTAAAGCTTTACAAACACTTGCTGCAATTGAGTTTAGAATGGGCATAACCACTGCAAAAGAGCATTACACAGAAGCATTAGGTTATTATGTAAATTTAAAAAACACCAAAAATATTGCAGATGTAACTGCAGCTCTTGCGGGTATTTATTTCTCACAAGGAAACTTACCGCTTTCTTCCGAAAACTATTTAAAGGCTTTGAGGTATTATGAAGAATTAAAAGACAAAGTGGGAATGGTTAATGTATTTAACGCTCTTGGAAGCATTTATGCCCGTCAAAATAATTTCTCCAAATCAATTGAATACAATTTAAAAGCAATCAGCTTATACGAAGAATCATCCGATAAATTTAGAGCACTTGTTGGATACGACAATATTGGCAATAGTTACTTGCGACAACAGGAACCTCAAAAAGCAAAAACTTATTTCTTGAAATCATTAGCCTTATATACTGAATTTAATAACAATCCAGGCATTGCATCAACCTTGTATCAATTAGGAACAATTGAACAACTTGATGGTCATTCTGAAAAAGCTATAAACTACTTTAAGCGTTCATTGTTTATGAGCGAACAAATTAAAGCACTGCCCATTATGGTATCTAACTACAATGCCATGGGTGCAACTTTTGTTTCCATTCGGCTTTATGATAAAGCGATTCAATCTTATCAAAAAGCGATTCAACTCTCCAAAAATATAGATTCAAAAATTGAATTGGAAGAGGCTTATCAAGGTTTAGCTATAGTTTATAAACTTACCCAAGAAAATGAAAAAGCAACTACTTTTAGTACGTTAAGCAAAGAGTTAAAAGACTCCATTTTTAACGACAGCAGTTTGAAAAAACTAACAGATCAACTCCTTGTATATGAATCAGAAAAAAAACAACAACAAATAGAATTGCTGCATAAAGAACAACAAATAAATGAAATAGAACTTACCAAAGAAAAAGCTGTTACCAATCTATTTACAATAGCTTCTATTGTTTTAGGAGTCCTATTTATTTTTCTTATAGCTTTTACAATTCAAAACAGGCGTATAGCCAAAAACTTGCGAAAGCAGCAGATTGAATTAATTGATAAAAACGCTTCGATTATGGAGCAAAAAGAAAAACTAGATCAACTGAATAGTGTCAAGGATCGTTTCTTTTCTATCATATCACATGATTTACGAAACAATTTGACCACAATGAAGCTCTATTTTGATTTAGTGAGTAATAAAGAGTATGTCCCCATAGATACTTCAGAGATTACCAAACAGATTTCCAGTTCTGTAGAAAACACGATTGATTTATTAGAAAATTTATTGATATGGGCATCTGCGCAAATCAAAGGAGTAACCATTCACCGTCAAAAACTAAATATCCATTCACTCTCACAAGAAAACATCAATTTATTAAACTCAGCGGCACATCAAAAAAACATTTCCCTGGTTAATTCTGTAGACGAAAACATAACTGCATTTGCCGATATTGATATGATAAACTTAGTATTGCGAAATTTGATTTCAAACGCAATAAAGTTCACACCTGAAAGTGGTTCAATTTCATTATTGGCATCAATAACAGAGCAGAAATGTATTGTAGAAATAAAAGACAACGGAGTAGGTATAAGCACAGAAAATTTAGCCAAATTATTTAACCAACATGAACACCCGAGCACCAAAGGTACTGCAAACGAAAAAGGAACTGGCCTCGGATTAATGCTTTGCAAAGACTTTATAGAAAGAAATGGAGGAACAATTTGGGCAGAAAGCCAAAAAGACAACGGAACATCTTTCTTTTTTAGCTTACCGCTACAAAGCTAATCAACAATAATGAGCATAAAAAAAGCCATTCCGCATTGCGTGATGGCTTTTTTTTAAAAACGAAAACACTATTATTTGTTTTCTTCTTTTTTACTATCTGCACTGCTGCAGCATGATTTTTTGCCTGACTTTGTTCCGCAAGCTTTTTTCTCTTCAACGCTGCATTCTTTTTTAGCAGCCTTTTTAGTATCTAAAACCACACTCGAAACTTCTGCATCAGTTGCAGCTGGTTGTGATACCGTTAATGATGTAGCTGCTTTGGGAGCATCTTTTTTGGTTGGTGTTTGAGCAAAAGCAACTGCACTTAACACGATACATACCGACAATACGAATAATTTTTTCATGGTATTTTTATTTAAATTGATAACTCAAATATAACAGTATTTTGTTAATAAAAGTATAACTTATAACTCTGCTAAAATAGTTCGGCCTCCTTTAACAACCTGATTAAGTTCTACTTTTATATTGGTATGTAGGGGCAAATATATATCAACACGTGATCCAAATTTAATAAACCCCATTTCGCCAGCTTGTTGCACGGATTGCCCTTCTTTTACATACCATACAATACGCTTAGCCAAGGCTCCAGCAATTTGACGAAACAAAATTTGTACTTTGTTTGGTGTTTCAATTACGGTTGTTGTGCGTTCGTTTTCGGTACTTGATTTAGGATGCCAAGCTACCAAATATTTACCTTTATGGTATTTAAAGTATTTTACAACTCCACCTACTGGATTGCGGTTTACATGCACATTAAAGGGCGACATAAATACGGAAACCTGAATACGTTTTTCATTAAAAAACTCGGTCTCCATTACTTCTTCAATAACAACAACTTTTCCATCAGCAGGAGAGATAACTAAATTATCTCCCAGTGTTGGCTTAATTGAGGGATTGCGAAAAAACTGAAGAATAATGATTAAAAATACAATAGATAAAGCTATAAAAATATTTTGCAACCACACTGTTTCGGGGAAAAAATATCCAATTGTACCATTGAGTACAAACAAGAAAACCAAGGTTAACATTATAGTGACTTTACCCTCTCTGTGTAGCATTATTTTGTATATTAAATAGTAAAAAATATCGCCACTCATTAACTCAGATCTTGAAGCATTGGTTTAAACCATAAATGCAGTTTGAGCGAATAAGTGGCAATTAAATATGAATCAATTATACCCCAAACTTGCCACGTAGTTTTTCAACTTCGGCAACTTTAGCAATAGATACAACGTAGGCTGCAATACGCATGCTAATATTATATTTTAAAGAAGCTGCATAAACTGATTCAAAAGCAGTTTTCATTACACGATCGGCTCTGCGGTATACGCGCTCTTCTGTCCAAAAATAACCCAGACGATTTTGTACCCACTCGAAATATGAAACAGTAACACCACCCGCATTTGCCAAAATATCAGGCACTACCATAATTCCTTTTTTGTTCAAAATTGTGTCTGCACCAGCAACAGTTGGTCCGTTTGCTCCTTCAACTATTAATTTTGCTTTTATCTTATCAGCATTGTCAACTGTAATTTGATTTTCCATTGCAGCTGGAACTAATACCGTAACATCAAGCTCTAATAACTCTTCGTTGCTAATTCTTTCTGCTTTGAAGCCTTCTAAGGTTCCATTATTTCCATCGCGGAAAGCAATTGCTGCTTCAATATCAATTCCTTCAGCATTAAAATACCCACCAGTAACATCGCTAATTGCAAGCACTTTCATTCCTTGCATTTGCAGTAATTTGGCAGAAATAGAACCTACGTTACCAAACCCTTGAACAGCACAAGTACATCCAATAGGGCTAATGCCCAATTTAGATAATGCTGAGCGGGTTGAAACCATTACACCACGACCGGTAGCTTCAACACGGCCTAATGAACCTCCTAAAACCAATGGCTTGCCAGTTACAACTGCTGGAGATGAATAACCTACTAATTTAGAATACTCATCCATTATCCAAGCCATTTCTTGTTGACCTGTTCCCATATCTGGTGCGGGAATATCTTTATCTGGACCAAAAACATCAACCATTAAATCGGTGTATCCTCGTGTCATTCTTTCTAATTCACCTTTGCTCATTTTACGTGGATCGCATTTGATACCTCCTTTGCCACCTCCGTATGGAATACCAACAACAGCACATTTCCAAGTCATCCATGCAGCCAATGCTTTTACTTCGTCCAAATTTACATCCATTGAATAACGAATTCCTCCTTTTGATGGACCTAAGTTAGCATTGTGTACAACACGAAAGCCTTCAAAAACTTGAACGGTACCATTATCCATTGTTACTGGAATAGAAACAATAACCGCTTTTTGTGGCGATTTTAATACATTATATGAACCTTCATCTAAACCAATAATACGAGCTGCTTCATCGAAACGAGACATCATCGATTCAAATGGATTATCATTGCTATGTGTTGCTGTGTTTTGTGACATAATATGCTATTTCTTTAATTGTGAGTGCGGCAAATGTAACAATTGAGGTTGTTTTAACAAATGGTTAAATTAGTCAATTGTAAACTTCACGAGTTGCTGGAATTGTGCTATTCGAGCTTTCAATTCATCCGCTTTCAAATCTAGGATTCGCTCGGTACCAAATTTCTCAACACAAAACGAAGCCATTGCTGATCCATAAATGATGGCATTTTTCATGTTTTCAAATGATATATCATCCGTTTTGGCAAGGTATCCAATAAAACCACCAGCGAATGTATCGCCTGCTCCTGTTGGATCAAATACTTCTTCTAATGGTAATGCTGGTGCAAAAAACACTTCTTTACCATGAAACAACAATGCTCCGTTTTCTCCTTTTTTAATAATTAAATAGGCTGGACCCATTGACATAATTTTGGCTGCAGCTTTTACCAATGAATATTCCCCAGAAAGTTGACGCGCTTCTTCATCATTAATTGTTAAAACATCCACCATCGCAATGGTTTTTTTCAAATCATCCATGGCTATTTCCATCCAAAAATTCATGGTATCCATTACAATTAGTTTTGGGCGTTTGGTTAACCGGTTGATTACTGTTTGTTGAACGGCAGGAGTTAAATTTCCCAACATCAAGTATTCACAATCTTGGTAGGATACAGGAATGATAGGATCAAAATCGCCTAAAACATTTAATTCGGTAACCAGTGTATCACGCGAATTCATATCTGTGTGGTATTTACCACTCCAAAAAAATGATTTCTCTCCTTGTTTTACTTGCAATCCTTCCGTGTTTACACCTCTTTTGTTTAGGGTTTCAACAAAAGATTGCGGAAAATCATCCCCTACTACAGCAACCAATTTGGTGGTATTTGTAAAGTAAGAAGTTGCTAATGAAATGTACGAAGCTGCTCCTCCTACAATTTTATCTGTTTTTCCAAAAGGTGTTTCTATGGCGTCAAATGCCACGCTACCAACGACTAATAAACTCATGCTAATTTTATTTTAAATTTTTTCGTGGCAAATATTGCGTATTTAAATTTCAAATCCTATCATTGCATCCCCTTAAAGGAAAATTCCTTGATAGCTCTCCCGATAGCTATCGGGAGGTTAGAGCAAGTAACAACAAGCTTTGACAACTTGAAATCGGAAAATATTCCTTGATAGCTCAGCTGGTTAGAGCGAGTGACTGTTAATCACTAGGTCCCTGGTTCGAGTCCAGGTCAGGGAGCAAATTAAATGCAAAAGCCATTCTGTCCGAATGGCTTTTTTTGTTTATGCACTTTTGCTATATTTTATATTCTACTAAACGCAATCGATATTATACTGGTGAAACAACGGATGTTGACGCACGTCTTTTGTACCACAACAGTTCTGAACTCAACACAAATTCGACAAAAGCAGGAATTCCATGGGAAATAGTGCTTATTATCCCTTGCGAAAATAGAAGTCATGCCTTGAAAGTTGAAATGCATATTAAACGAATGAAGAGTAAACGGT
The DNA here is from genome assembly GCA_044353855.1 of Bacteroidia bacterium. Taxonomy (GTDB): domain Bacteria; phylum Bacteroidota; class Bacteroidia; order UKL13-3; family UKL13-3; genus UKL13-3. The sequence continues at coordinate 655,470 of JBILBF010000001.1, read as the reverse complement.
TTATTGAATCATTGATTCAGTATCCTGAACTGGTTCACAAAATTATAACTCTTAATCAATAGGTCCCTGGTTCCCCCGATAGCTATCGGGGCAGGTCAGGGAGCAAATTAAAAAAAGGCCGCAGTCTGCGGTCTTTTTTTTTGAATAAATTTTGAGGGCGAGAAGTTTATCCCGATGCTGCGGCTGTGTGAGGAACGAGCATAGAGCTGCACAATCGGGGAGCCCAGTCCCGATTTCTATCGGGAAGGGAGCACAACTAAACAAGGCAACGTTTCTGTCACCTTTTTCTTTTTACAGCAAGCCCCAGAAGTGGTTGCATATTTTAACATTAACAAAAAAAGGAGAGCCATTTGACTCTCCTTTTTCAAATAAAATGCTAGTTTATTTTGATTTAATGATTAAAAATTAGACGCTTATTAATTCAATAAAATCTTTCTTACATCAATAATATTTCCTGATGCATCAAGTAAATTTAAGAAGTATAAACCATTGCCACCCCATTGTGTAATATCAATTGTAAATTGTTGTTGGTTAATGGCTGATTGGAATTTTTGTTGACCTAATGAATTGAATATTTTTATTGAATATCCTGACATTTTTGATATGTCACCATTATCAATAGTGATGCGGTCTTTTGTAGGGTTTGGATACACCTTTAAAGTGTTACTATAAGTTACAGGATTATAACCAGTACGGTTAACATTTATAACTAATGTATCAGTTACGCTAATATTCTGAAAACAAATATTACCATTATATAGATTTGTGATTTCTTGTTCAGTTAAAGCACGATTCCAAATACCGATGTCGTCAATTTTACCATTAAAATAAAATTCAGTAGCATATGAAATTACAGATTTACCAATTAACATTTCTGAACTATCGGTAAATAGTCTTTTTAATTGATTTATGTTATGATTAGTTGATGCAATTTTTAAATTATCAAAACGAATATCTATACTATCAATGCTAACACTATCGTATTTTACTATTAGATGATGCCAAGTGCTTGAAAATGAATTAATTGTTCCAGGATTATTATCGGTATAACAACTATGTGCATTAAATTCGATCAAAGCAGGATCTGCTTTTATAAAAATATCATTCAACCCACCATTAACATTCTTACTTCCATAAGAAATTAGTGAATATCCATCGTTATATCCTGAAGTAGGAGTTAAAAGAAACCATAATGAAATTGTTCGCGAAGAGTTCTTAATAGGGAGGTTTGCAATGTTATTATAAGAAATAAAATTATTTGAACCGTTGAATCCATAAGAATTATTAGAATTTCCAAACCTATCACTTGTTAATGTAGCACCATTCACGGTTCCATTATTTCCATTACCGCTTTGGTCATTCGCATTACCATTAAATCCCCACCATCCTTTTAAACTATCTGATGGCACATAGCTTGGCACTTGTGCCATTGTAAAATTTGCAAATCCTAGAATTGCAATTGTTATGTAAATTACTTTTTTCATTTTAATACTATTTTAAATTGGTTGATGAACATCAATGTAATGTTCATCACAAAAATAACCACATATGGTTAGTATACAAGTTGTCTATTATCACAAATTGTTTGGCTTAAATGGAAAAAAGAGGCTACAACATTTTGTTCGGTGATTTTGTTAGATATAAAAGGTCTAAAAAAGGCATGTCCCAATCTGATTTAGCCGATTTAATGAGCAATAATTTTCAAAATATATCTCGACTTGAACGTGGTTTAATTACACCTACACTTTATTGGGTTAAAAATCTTGCAGATGCATTTGAATTTAAGTTGAGCGACTTGATAATTGAGTTTGAAATGTTTATTAAGATGCAGGAAAAGAAAAGTAAACATAAGCTATAACCAACTTCTTCTTGAATCTGATTAAGTCAATAAAAAATCAAACTTCTAATTTCCTAATAATTCCATACATCATTAACTCATTTTGGCTGCATCTTTTATCAATGAAGGGAGCAAAAAAAGAAAACGCCTCCCGATAGCTATCGGGACCGAATGGCTTTTTGCGTTTATGCACTTTTACTACATTCTCCAAAGCTCAATAAGTTTTCTACTAGTGAAACGCCTAATATTATTCATAGAATTTTATCATACAAGATTCATTTAAACCCAAAATCCCCCACTGAATTTTATTCAATGAGGGATTTACAAATTCTGATGTTGTCTGAGCGGAGTCGAAGACAACGACTTTTTACGAACACCCCGTTTGTGTTCCACAGTTCATGCATTTGTAGCATGCGCCACTGCGAATAGTTAAACTACCACAACTTGGGCAGGATGGGCTATCGCCAAAACTTTTTAAATAGGCTTGTGTTTGGTCTGGCTGAACGATTTCGGCCATCGGGGCTTGTATGGTTTCCACTGTTGTTTGTGGTTTCATAAAACCGATGGGTGCAGTTGTTTCAACTTCATTCAACAATGGATTTACTTCTGCTGGATATATCGTTTTGGGTGCAATGGTTACATGTGGTTTATTCATTGCAAGGTTTGCACGTTGCACTTCATTGGGAGCAATTTGTATAAAATCTTCTCTGCCCAAATATTCAAATCCCAACATGCGGAACATATAGTCAATTATGGAAGTTGCACTTTTAATATTATCATGCCCAGTAACCATACCTGCAGGTTCAAAACGGGTGAACGTAAATTTATCAACGTACTCTTCCAATGGAACTCCGTATTGCAAGCCTAATGATACTGCAATAGAAAAGCAGTTCATCAACGAACGTAAGGTTGCTCCTTCTTTGTGTAAATCCACAAATATTTCGCCCAATGTTCCATCTTCATATTCACCTGTGCGCACAAAAATGGTTTGTCCGCCAACAGTTGCTTTTTGGGTAAAACCAGCACGTTTGCCAGGTAATTGTTTACGCTCTACAATGCGCGCTAATTTTCGTTTAAACTCTGTATCACTCGATTTATTTAAAATAGCCGTTGCAGCTTCCAATACTTGATCAGGAGTTAATTCGCCCAATGATTTATGAGCCGATTCGCCCAATACCGATTCCACAACTTCTTGCATGTCTTCATCATCCACCACATCACTTTTATTGCTTAGTGGTTGCGATAATTTGCACCCATCCCGGTACAATGCGTTTGCTTTTAAGCCCATGCTCCAACTTAAATGGTAGCACTCTTTTATTTCATCCACAGTTGCCTCATTTGGCAGGTTAATGGTTTTGGAAATAGCACCACTTAAAAACGGTTGAGCTGCTGCCATCATACGAATATGGCCTGATGCTGCAATATACCGCTCGCCTGTTGTTCCACATTTATTGGCACAATCAAATACTGCCAAATGTTCGTCTTTTAAGTCAGCTGCACCTTCCACTGTCATTGCTCCACATACATAAATATTTGCTGCATCAATTTCTGTTTTGGTGTAACCCAATTTGCGCAGTAAATTAAATTTAGGACTATTGTATTCGGCAGCGGTGAATCCTAACCGTTGCAAACATTCTTCACCTACTGTCCATTGGTTAAAGGCAAAACCAATTTCAAATGCACCTGCAGCTGCTTTGTCTAATTTTGCAATTTCTTCTACAGTAAATCCTCTAAATAATAACGATTCAGGATTGATAAATGGAGCACCTGTTAACGAAGTATGACCGGTTGCATGTTTGATAATTGCATCTATTTGTAATGGGGAATATCCTAAGTTTTTTAGTGCAGCTGGAACCGATTGGTTAATAATTTTAAAATAACCCCCTCCCGATAATTTTTTGAATTTTACCAAAGCAAAATCTGGTTCAATACCGGTTGTATCACAATCCATTACCAAACCAATAGTACCTGTAGGAGCTATAACTGTTGTTTGTGCATTGCGATAGCCATATTTTTCGCCCATTTGCACGGCCATGTCCCATGATGTACATGCTGCACTTAACAAATAATCAGGACAATTTTTAGTATCAATACCTGCGGGACGAATAGCTAAACCTTCATATAAATCGGGAGTATTGTAGGCAGCATAACGGTGATTTTTCATTACGCGCAACATGTGTTTTTTATTCTCTTTGTATTTAGGAAATGCTCCTAAATACTTAGCCATTTCTGCCGAAGTTTTATACGCTGTTCCAGTTAAGATAGCGGTAATTGCTCCACCGATTGCAAATGCTTTTGAGGAGTCGTATGGTATTCCAGCAACCATTAATGCCGTTCCTAAATTTGCATAACCCAACCCTAAGGTGCGGTATTCGTATGATAATTGTGCAACTTCTTTGGATGGAAATTGAGCCATTAATACAGATATTTCCAATACAACTGTCCACAAACGCGAAGCATGTTCAATACCTTTTACATCATACTGGCAGGTAGCGGCATTAAAAAAACGCATTAAGTTTAATGACGCTAAATTACAAGCTGTGTTATCCAAAAACATATATTCCGAACAAGGGTTGGATGCATTGATTCGTCCACCTTCGGGGCAAGTATGCCATTCGTTAATGGTGGTATCATATTGCACACCCGGATCGGCACAAGCCCATGCTGCATCGCCTATCATATCCCACAATTGTTTAGCGGGGATGGATTTAATTGTTTGGCCATTGCTGCGAGCAGTTAAATTCCAATCCGTGTCTTGTTCCAAGGCAGTAAAAAATTCGTTTGGAATACGAATAGAGTTATTGGAATTTTGACCGGCAACGGTTGCATAGGCTTCACCTTCATAATCGCTTGGATAACCAGCAGCAATCAATGCAGCTACTTTTTTCTCTTCGTTTTTTTTCCAATTTATAAATTCTACAATTTCGGGATGATCTAAATCCAAACAAACCATTTTGGCCGCACGCCTGGTTGTACCACCACTTTTTATAGCACCTGCAGCACGGTCACCAATTTTTAGGAAACTCATTAAACCTGATGATGTTCCACCTCCCGATAGTTTTTCGGAAGCTCCGCGCAACTTTGAATAATTTGTGCCTACACCCGAACCATATTTAAAAATACGTGCCTCGCGAACCCACAAATCCATAATACCGCCTTCATTGACCAAATCATCATCAACCGATAAAATAAAACAAGCATGTGGTTGTGGACGTTCGTATGCCGAAGTAGAACGCTCCAATTTATTCGTTTTAGGATTCACAAAATAATGCCCTTGTGGTTTACCAGTAATGCCATATGAGCTATGCAAACCGGTATTAAACCATTGAGGTGAATTGGGTGCAGCATACTGACCGATGATCATGTATACCATTTCATCGTAAAAAATTTGAGCATCTTTTTTGCTATCAAAATAATGATACTTTTCACCCCATGACATCCAACAATTGGCCATACGATGTGCAACTTGTTTAATCGAATGTTCACCACCTATACTTCCATCTGCTAATGGGACACCTGCTCTACGAAAATATTTTTGGGCCAACACATCTGTTGCAACTTGACTCCATGATTTGGGAACTTCTACATTGGTAAGTTCGAACACTTTTTCGCCATTGGGATTTTTAATGACAGAAGTACGCGAATCGTATTCATACAAATCAAATGGACTTACTCCATCTTGGGTAAAAAAGCGATTGAAACGAAGGCCTTTTTGTTCCTTTTTTTGGGTGGTGGTATTGCTCATATAGTAGGCTTTAAATAATTCAGTTAATCGTATTTTTTGTTAAAGCTATAAAACCTTAAGAGGGGTTCTATCCAAAATTGCTTCCTGAAAACCGTTCTATCAAACTGCCTTTTCCACATCATTATTTCATCCACAGCATTTCCCCTTGTTTTTCTGATGCCTTAATATGTGCATAACATGATTTATTCACAAAAAGTCTTTTATTTGCCTAGTATTTACAAGCAAAAAAATAAATTCATTATCAAGCTTTTGTCCTTTTTATAATACAATTTGAGTGTGAAAAATTTGATACTAACCCAGTTACTTGCAAACACTGCCAAAGGCATAAAGCAACTTGCTGTATTGATAGACCCCGATAGCATCATAGATGAAGCTATGTTGGTAAACACCTGTAAAATGTGCACTGCAGCCAAAGTAGATTTGATACTTGTGGGTGGCAGCCTTATTACCAATGGTTACTTCGAACGCGCTATCACTATAATCAAGCAACACACTGCAATACCTGTTGTACTTTTTCCTGGAAATACCATGCAAATTGATGAACAAGCTGATGCCATTTTACTTTTGTCCCTCATTTCTGGGCGAAATCCTGAGATGCTCATCGGCAAACATGTTCTTGCAGCACCCACTTTAAAAAAATCAGGTCTCGAAATTTTGCCTACTGGATATATGCTAATTGATGGTGGAAATATTACTTCGGTTAGTTATATGAGCAATACCACTCCAATACCTTCAGATAAAAGTAGTATTGCAGCTTGCACAGCAATGGCAGGCGAAATGTTAGGACTCAAATTTATTTATATGGATGCAGGTAGCGGAGCCAAAAATCCTATACCCGAGAAACTGATTAGAGAAGTCAAAAACAATATTACAATTCCTTTATTTGTAGGTGGAGGTATGCGCACACCAGAAGCCGTGAAAGCGGCTTGTAATGCTGGTGCCGATATTGTAGTGGTAGGAAATGCAATTGAAAATGACCCTTCACTTATTGCAGTATTGGTTGAAGCTGTAAAAGCCTAGTAATTTTCGGAGAGCTGTCAGAGTGGCCGAACGAGCTCGCTTGGAAAGCGTGTATACTGTAACAGGTATCGAGGGTTCGAATCCCTCGCTCTCCGCAAGTCAAAGCCCATAGCAAAGCTAATGGGCTTTTTTAATGGCTTAGCATCAGTGTGACGCAGGAGCGCATGTAAGCGAAGTCATTAAAAAAAGCGAGGTTACGAGCTGGCTTTGATTTTAGCCTCCCCATAATGGGATCATGGAATAATCCCTCGCTCTCCGCAAACGTTGGTTAGCACTTAACGTCCGTGACTGCTCCATATTTAACAATACAATACTTTTTGCTCCGCTTTTATAACCTATTTACTTATTTATATCTGTTTTATTTATTGGCTAGCCGTTGTTAGTCACCCAGACGACACATTCGCTTGAAAGTTTCGAAAAAATATTCGTGTGAGCTTTGATCATTAAAAATTTAAAAGCCATTTTACCCTTAATCTTACTATCAATATAAAATAATTGTTACCCCAATTAGGTGGTTTTTGCTTTTTTTAGTTAATTGAGTTTTCAAAAGTTTAATCCAACATGTTTACCAACACCATAAAAACGCTTCTTTTCATTTCCATTTTTATCCTTTTTGCTAGCTGCAAACATTCTCGATATAAAGAACCTAAAAAAGCGCGCAACTCTTATAAACCTGGAGGAAAAAATAAATGGATGGATGAAAAGCGCAACAATATGAGGCAATTTTAATTACGGAAATTAGCGAGATATTTGAACAGTATTTATATCCTGTTACTAAAATAATTTATTTCTTGTTCCCAATTTAACTGTGGCAATTGTTGTTGCATACCCATTGTTTTATCCAAAAATAAACGTAAAAATTGTTGATGTGTAGTTGAATCAACATGTATTGGTTTATGCTTTTTAGCCATTATAATATGCATTACACTTTCTACTAGTTTTGCTGACTCAGCAGTTAAAAACGTTTCACAAAGATGGTCGAATACAATTTGTATCGATTGTTCATTTGGGTGAGCCATATCACTTTTATAAAAACGGTAATCACGTAACACTTCTGTTACTAGCTCATATGCAGGAAAATAAGTGCAATATTGTTGCGCTTGAAGTTGATGCACCACTTCCAATAACCTTGCTTTGCTGTGTACATTTTCTATAATACCATCGCGCAAATGCTTAACAGGACTTACAGTAAAAACAACTTCTATTGGTGGATTTACGTTTTTTACTTGATCAATACTTTGTTTTAAAACCTGAACCATTTCATCGATAGATAACAATCTTTTTGCAAACCATTCTTTGGGTGCTTTATGACAATTGGCCACTGCTTTATCATCACTTTTTAAAGAATACGAAAAAGCTGTCCCTAAGGTAATAAAAAGATGCGATGCTGATTGCAGGTGTTGTTGGCTAATACAAATAGACTCATTAATAGCTGTAAAAGTTTGTGTTTGCGAAGGAGCAGAGAACTGCGAATGATGAAGCCAACTATGCCACAACTCATTGTGCTGAAAAAGATCATTAGGTTGATATTGTTTACCCGTTACATAATCGCTTAAATGTTGAGCTATACTTAATGGATCAAATACAATTCCAGTAGGATTAAACAAAACATTAAACTTGGCATCATGTAACAAAGCACCCATATTATCGGAAAAACAAGAACCTAGTAATAATAACGTGTCGTTATAGGTTATCTTTTTGTTAGCCAATTGAGGTTCAAGCGCAAGTATTAATTTCATAGATGCAATATGGTAGTTTTACTGGATTTTTAGCATGTTTGCCTTTACAAATCGGGTGATTCTAAAATTTTGCCATACATTTGCCTCGCTTTTTATGAATATAGAAGTTTTAAAATCCAAAATACACAGAGTAAAGCTTACCCAAACGGAGCTTCATTATGTGGGCAGTATTACCATTGATGAAGCATTAATGGAAGCTGCAAATATGATTGAAAATGAAAAAGTACAAGTGGTAAACGTGAATAACGGAGAGCGCTTGGAAACATACATTATCAAAGGAGAACGCAACTCAGGCGTTATTTGTCTCAATGGTCCAGCTGCCCGCAAAGGATTTGTTGGTGATCATTTAATTATCATTTCCTACTGTTCAATGGAATTTGAGGTGGCCAAAAAACACCAACCAATTGCCATTTATCCTGACCAAAACAACAAACTAAACTTTTGAGCGCAAAGCTAAAATCGGTTATTCAATACACAATAATTGGACTGATTGGTGTTCTGTTTTTATATATTGTTTTTAAAGGAACCGATTGGGCTGATTTGATGCTCAAATTTAAGCATACCAATTATTGGTGGATTGCAGCCGGCATGTCGGTTTCTGTTATTAGCCATTATATACGAGCATATAGGGCTAATATGTTATACAAAGCTTTGGGGTACACCGTTTCGGCAAAAAACAGCTTTTATGCAGTAATGATTGGGTACATGATGAACTATATTATACCCAGAGCGGGTGAAGTTTCTCGCTGCGCTTCTTTGCTTAAAACAAATGATATACCTGTTAATAAATCACTGGGCACCGTTGTTACCGAACGTGTATTTGATGTTGTTATTTTACTACTATTATTATTTGTGGTTTTTTTGATACAGTTTGAATTGCTTCGTAATTTTGTTCTGAATAATATAATTAATAGTAATCCCTCTTCGGCTGATCACACCCTGAAATATGTAGTAATAGGATTTTTTTTACTACTCGGAACATTGCTATTGATAATGCGTAAAAAAATTATTGCTCATCCCTTACTTCAAAAAATAGTAGTTGTATGTAAAGGCTTTGCCGAGGGCCTTTTGAGTATCCGTAAAATCAACAATCCATTATTATTTTTATTATTATCTATTGGTATTTGGATTTGTTATGTATTGATGATGTATTTCTGCTTATTTGCCATGCAAGCAACTGCACACCTTAGTTTTATGGATTGCCTAACCGTATTTGTAATTGGCTCTATAGGTATGATTATTCCGGCTCCAGGAGCAGGTGCAGGAACTTACCATTTTGCTGTGATGCAATCCTTATTGTTATTTGGTGTAGCGCAAGCAGATGGCATTGCATACGCAACCATTGTGCATGGTGTACAAATGATTTTACTCTTAGCTATTGGTGGCGTTTGTTCGTTATTGGTGTTAGCTCAACAACAGAAAAAATAGATACTCAAAATTCGAATGTCGAATTCGAATATTTAATTTTTAAACTTAGAATAAAATCCCTTTTTCTAAGTCTGATAATTCAATAGAAAATATTTTCTTTTGGGGTTATGAATATTTAATCTCGAATTTCGAAATAATATTTAATTTTTAAAATTTAGAAAACAATCCCTTTTCTAAATCTGATCATTCAATAGAAAATATTTTCTTTGGGGGTTATGAATATTTAATCTCGAATTTCGAAATTAATTATTTCTTCAATCCAATAATCTTCATTCTCTTATTTAGTCTTTCTTTTTCATTCATATTTCCTCTTTTATTTCGAAATTCGATATTAATTATTCCCTTCTAAATGGTATCCTTCATTATCTTAAAAACTTATCCGTATTTTGCACATTATAATATCTGATATATATGCAAACTCATACCGAATTCATTCAAAATAAAATATGTACAACTCCAGATATGTTGATGCAAAAAATTGTACAGTGGAATGACGGTGGTGAAAAAATAGTATTTACCAATGGTGTATTCGACCTTATTCACCGTGGGCATGTAGATTATTTAGCCAAAGCTCGCGACCTAGGCGACAGGTTGATTATTGGCGTTAATACCGATGCCTCGGTAAGTGAACTAAAAGGACCACATCGCCCGATACAAGATGAGTTTTCGCGTATGCTAATTTTAGCTTCTTTTGAGTTTGTAGATGCAGTAATATTATTTGAGGAACAAACACCCTATGAACTTATTAATATGGTGCAACCTGATATTTTGGTAAAAGGTAGCGACTATACTGCTGAGAATATTGTGGGTTATGATATTGTAACAGCAAAAGGTGGCAGCGTACAAACCATCGATTTTATTCCGGGTTTTTCAACCTCACTTATCGAGAAAAAAATTAAGTCTACTTAATTATGCTCCAAATACTCATCTATCACTTTTGGGTAATGAGTCATTTCGAGCAGTGAAATTTTCATCGATAATGATTCCAAGTTATCCAGAGGTGTAACTTCAAATGACTGTTGAAACAAGTGTGCACCATCATCAAATTTTTCATTTACCAAATGAATTGTAATGCCATGTTCGGTTTCGTTTTGAGCAAGAACGGCTTCGTGCACAAAATGTCCATACATACCTTTTCCTCCATATTTTGGTAGTAATGCTGGATGAATATTGATAATACGATTGGGAAACTCTTTGACCAAATAAGGAGGTACCAATACTAAAAAACCTGCAAGTACAATAATATCTGGTTTGTATTGTTGAATAAGCGGTAAAAAATAACTGGCATCATTTAATTGTGCTCGGCTAGTTAACAGAACGGGTACTTGCCATTTTTCCATTTTAGCAATCACACCTGCTTGGGGATTATTGCAACACAAAGCGACCACTTTTACATTGGCATTATTGTTAAAATAATGGCAAATATTATCTGCATTGCTCCCACTTCCCGATGCAAACAGTAGTATTTTTTTCATTAAAATGCTAACTCTGTTATAAGTGCCTGCCTAAAAAAAGAATCCATATTATTGTTCCCATTTAACCGATGTAAGGGTAAGGTTAAGAACAACAAATCAGGCTTTCCGGTATTAACTTTTACTCTTTTGCTGAGTACATTTGAAGGACCCGTCCATGCTGTTGTACCTTGAGTATTTTGTGCTAAAATGTTTGCTTTGCAGGTTGAATCGTAAGTAAAAGCACCAGAAGGCTGACTAAATGTTATAAATGGACGTGCACTCGATAGAATAGCTTCAGCTTTTAAAGTAGGCCAACCGTTTGCGGGAGTATAAGGATACATTATTTCGTCTTTATTCATTCGCAATATTGTACCCGATGGAGGCAGCGCTAATTCTTGCACAGGTGTAAAATTGAGCAAATCGGAGTTATACGGAAAATCATTTGGAATTTCGCAAGTCATCAACATTCGACCACCTTGTAAAAAAAAGTTTTGCGTAACCAACTGAGCCAACCCTAAAGTACTTGTAGGATTATCGCTATACCAAACAATCCGTTTATAAAAGTCCAATGTTTTGATGATTGTAAAAACATCAGCAGGCAAATCGGTAAGCAACAATAAGGAGTCAAAATTACTGTATGCAGGTCCTAAGTTAGATACTTGTGTAGTGTAAAATTTTTGAACAGGTCCTTTGGTACTATAATCATTCACCAACAACAAATCCGATTTAGGTTTTTTTATGGTAATTGAATCGCGTACCCAAGCAGATTTTGCTCCCACCCTATCTACCGAACGGATAAAAATATAATTGAGCTTGTTGAATTGAATACCATGTAGTTTTTCGGCAAAAGGAACCGAACGCGTATTTTGGTACACCCAACATGACGTGTCAAAAACACCATTGTTATTTAGCGCGACAAAACTTGCTGCTATTGTATTGCTGGGCATCACCAATGGTGTTTTATTGGTGTCATTTAATACTATTTCGATACTTTCAATATCTTGTGGCCCATCTAAATCAGTCGTTATCCAATAGTACCTAAAGGCTGGATAAGTTATTGTTTTACGACCTGTTAAATAATCAAACACAATGGTAGGGGCGGTATTTTTTACCGGAAAAACCATTACGGCAGGAGTTGGATCTGTTTGTCCAATATTATCAATAGCTCTAACAAAAATAGGTAAATTGCCTTTAGCAAATCCTAAAGGGAGGTTTAATAAAAAGGTTCCATCTTGTGCTTTGGTAAATTGCCATGTTAGTTGGTTGTCAGTTGATACCTCGTATCCTGAAATAAAACCAGATTTGGAAACACCCCACCAACTCGCTTTAACTGTGGTTGAAAGTAAATTGTTTGAATCTCTTATAATAGAATCAACCAACGTGAATGTTTCGGGTGCATTTTGGTTATTGCGCTCGCCATCAAACTCCTTTTTACACGAGTATAACAACACCCATAAAACAGTACATAAAAATAATAATTTTTGCATGAATATACGTAGCAATCAGATTACAATAATAACCCAACTAAGGTTAACTTAATATTAATCCTTTGGTTAAATCTGCTCTTTTACCAATAACATTTTTAAAGCCGTTTCGGCTGCTTCTATTCCTTTGTTACCATGTTTACCTCCAGCTCTTTCTTGAGCTTGTTTTTGGTTATCAGTTGTAAGTACACCAAATACGATAGGCTTGTTGGTTTCCAATCCTACTTGCATAACTCCATGAGCACAAGCATCGCATATAAAATCAAAATGGCGGGTATCACCTTGTATTACACACCCTAAAGTAATGACTGAATCTATATCTTTACGTTTGGCCAACCAAGAAGCTGCAAGAGGTAATTCAAATGATCCAGGGACAAATTTTACATGTATATTTTTGTCCTTAACTCCTTTTTCTTTTAAAAAATCGATAGCACCATTTAACAGTGCATGCGTAATTTCTGTATTCCAATCGGCTACAGCAATACCAATTCTGAATTTTTTAAACGCTTGGTTTTCGATAAGATTGGTAGAAGATAATTTTTTTAACGCTGTTGCCATGTTTTAAATTTGATTTGATAATTTGAAGTTGTAACGGAACGTTTAATCAATCAACTATACCCCAAACAAAAAAACCGAAATCATCGACTTCGGTTTTGTTGGAGTTGTCTTTAATTAATTTCCTGATTTAGAGGCAGTAGCTCTTGCAATATACTTGTCAATATCTTGAGCTTCTGTTGCTTCAGCAAAATCTGTTTTAATTTTGGTGTAAACATCAATTGCTCCGTCAAAGTTTTTTTGCTCTTCATAAACCAACCCAGCCTTTTTATAAAAAATAGGAGAGGTTAATTTATTGCTGTTCATGTTAGCTGCTTTCATATAATATTTTACGCCATTATCTAAATCCGCCAACTCTACATATGCATCACCCATTGCACCTACGGCAAGTGGAGCAATTAATTCGTTGGTTGTTGAAAAATCTTCCAATTGGTCAATTGCAGCTTGAAATTCGCCTTTGCGTAAGTGGCAAATACCCGCATAATAATGTGCTAAATTTCCAACTTTAGTTCCGCTGTAATCGGCTGCTAAATCGGTAAATCCTTTAAATGTGCCATTACCATTTAAGGCAATATCAAAAGAATCAACTTCAAAATAGCGCTGTGCCATAAACACTTCTTTTTGAGCTTCAATCTCATTGGGTTCTGTCACTAATTTTAAGTATCCAAAATAGCCACCAATTATTACAACCAAAGCAATAATAGCAATATTGATATTTTTTTTATTTTGGGTATAAAAGTCTTCCACTTTATGTGTGGTTTCTACTAATGTTTTGTCTAAATCTAATTCGTTTTTCTTGCTCATCTTTGTTGTGTTGTTTCAGTAATAAAATTATTCGGTAATAAAAGGGTAATTAGGTTCGGAATAAACATCCTCATAAATAGCTGAAGCTAATGGATAAGGAGAATTTTCAGCAAATTCAACACTATCGTCAATCATAGCTGCTAATTTAATTTCCAATTCGTCAAACCATTTTTCGGTTGCATATTTATGTTTAAGAATGGAGTCTTTTACATTTTCAATTGGGTCTTTTTGTTTAAAAGATTCTAACTCTTCTTTGGTTCTATATTTTGCCGGATCGCTCATAGAGTGACCACGGTAGCGATACGTACGAATTTCTAAAAAGGTAGGTCCATCACCTCTACGCGCTCTATCGGCAGCTTCGGCAATGGCTTCATGAACAGTTTCACATTGCATACCATCAACAGCAGCACAAGGCATATCATAAGCCAATCCTAGTTTGTATATATCGAGCATATTAGTTGTACGCTCAACTGATGTACCCATTGCATACCCATTGTTTTCGCAAATAAAAATTACAGGTAATTTCCACAACATAGCCATATTAAATGTTTCATGCACTGCTCCTTGTCTCACAGCACCATCACCCATATAAGCCAAAGTAACTTGTTTACCTCCACGAAAAGCATCGGCAAAAGCAATACCTGCTCCTAAAGGAATTTGTCCGCCTACAATACCGTGACCACCAAAAAAATTGTGCTCTTTTGAAAATAGGTGCATAGATCCTCCTTTTCCTTTGGAACAACCTGTAACTTTACCATACATTTCGGCCATAACCTCTCGAGCAGAAATACCACAAGCCAATGCATGTGCATGATCACGATAAGCAGTAATATGCCTATCATCGGTATTTAATGCAGTCATAGCTCCTGCAACTAAGGCTTCTTGCCCATTGTATAAATGGCAAAAACCCTTTATTTTTTGTTGTCCGTATAGTTGCGCAGTTTTTTCCTCAAATCTGCGCATTAGTAGCATCGATTCGTACCATTGAAGGTAGGTTTCTTTTGTAAATTTAGTTTTAGCCATTTTTATAAAAAGTGATGCAAAACTAAGCATTTTTGGGAGAGTGCAAAGAGTTGGGTGAAATATGGCGGTTGGGTAAGTGGTTGTTGGCTTTGGATAAACTATTTTCCAATAACGAATAACCAGTAACACAATAATCAACCAATACTCATTCAACCAAAACCCTTATCTTGCACCCCTATGTTTTCGTTACAAACTATCCGTTTAGCACATTTTAAAAACTATACCCAAGGGTCTATTTCATTATGCCCTCAGGTTAATTGTTTTGTAGGAAACAATGGCGCTGGTAAAACCAATTTGTTGGATGCCATTTATTATATATCGTTTACCAAAAGTTTTTTTAACAGCAACGACCAACAACATATTCAACAAAACACGGCTAATTACTTTTTTATTGAAGCCGAAATTGACCAAAATAAATTGACGGAATTGGTGAGAATTGCAGTGCAAAAAGGTACAAAAAAAACAGTTAACATAAACAACAACGAACACAAAAAACTAAGCGACCATATTGGCTTATATCCTTTGGTAATGATAGCACCCAATGATATTTTACTGATATTAGATGGAAGTGAGGAACGGAGAAAATTTTTGGATGGATTTATCGCCCAATATGATAAACTATATTTGTCTCATTTATTATTTTACAATAGGGTATTGGAACAACGCAATAAACAGCTCAAACTATTTGCCGAACAACAATATGTAGACAATACCTTACTTCAAACTTACAACGAACAATTGGTTGAATATGGAACATTCATTCATGCCAAACGAAACGAATTTTTGGCACACTATATTCCTGTTTTTCAAACCATATACCAAACCATTTCGAATGCATCTGAGGAGGTAACGATTAGTTACGAATCGGAGTTAAATCAGTTATCGCTTGCCGAATTATTACAACAAAATGAACGTAATGATTTAGCGGCACAACGCACCACCAAAGGAATTCATAAAGACGAGTTGGTATTTTCAATCAATGGAAATCTACTCAAAAAATTTGGCTCTCAGGGACAACAAAAATCGTTTATCATTGCTCTTAAGCTGGCTCAATATTCCTTTTTAAATCAACAAATGGATACCAAACCTTTATTGCTTTTGGATGATATTTTTGAAAAACTAGACGAACAAAGATTAAATACCTTACTCCGTATGATTGCTAGTGGTGATTTTGGACAACTTTTTATTACCGATACACATTTGCAACGCTTACAAGATGTATTTTCAAAAATGCCACAAGTCCCCGTAAAATATTTTAGGATAGATAATGGAAGTATTAACGAAATTTGAAATAGATACGTAGATTAAACATAAACGATATTTCTTCAGTAAATCGGTTGCGCGTATCTAAGGGAAATACTAAAAGACAGTGAACGAGCAACAAAATTTAGCATAGCCAATTAACTCATGAAAAAACCTAGGACCACTAACGAACAAAGCATTAAAGATGTAATTAGTGAATTGTTTGATTCCAACCATATGGGAGGAAAATTAAAAGAGATTAACCTGGTAAACAATTGGGAAAAAATTGTAGGCAAATTAATAGCTAAAAACACACAGAAAATATACATCCATCAAGGTAAATTATTTTTACATATTGAATCCGCACCATTGCGAACAGAACTTACCTATTCAAAATCAAAAATAATTGATTTGGTAAATAAAGAAGCAGGAGAAGAATTGATAGATGATGTGGTTATTAGATAATTACTTTACTACTACTAACAAACTGCTGTACAAAAAGATAGGAAACACCGAAAGGCTGATAACAAATTGTATACTAATTCAAAAACGGATTAAACTGTCGCTCATGACCAATTGTTGTTGGGTTACCATGGCCTGAATAAATAGTCATATCATCGGGCCAAGCAAACAAAACTGATTGAATAGTGTGAATAAGTGTTTGATGATTTCCGCCCGGCAAATCGGTTCGGCCAACACTTTCCAAAAACAATACATCCCCTACAATCGCAAATTTTTGTGATAGGTTATAAAAGGAAATAGATGCAATAGAATGACCAGGAGTAAAGGCAATATTCAACTCACTGTTCCCAAATGTTATGGTATCTTTTTCAGTTACAAAAATTGTATGTTCAGGTATGTCTAATGGAGCAATACCTAATAAGGCCGTCCACCTACGGGTATCATTGTACGTAAACAGCTCCCCTTCGTGCATGTATAGATTGAGCTTGAAATACTCCGATACAAAACTGTTTCCTAACACATGATCGATATGGCAATGGGTGTTTAATAATGTAACCGGCTTTAGGTCATTTGATTTAATGTATTGAACTAATTCTTGCTGTTCACTTGGTTTATAACAACCAGGGTCGATGATAACACATTCCTTGGTTTCATCAAATAGGATGTACGTGTTTTCTTGAAATTCATTAAATGTAAAAGATTTTACTGTAATCATGAAGCAAATATGAACCTTACTTGGCATAAATGGAACCAAAACATGCAACTAAATTTGCTAAAAAAGTAACTTGTTTAATACATTACTTATGCCCAAATTTGGTAGCATTTTGTTAAGTCAACATTTTACCTTGCCGTATTCAATATTTCGTTTGTCTTTCTACTTTTTACTGTTACTATCAAATACAGTATGGGGGCAAGGAATGTATACGCCATTTGGACAAAGTAAGGTTCAATATGGCAAATTTGAATGGTCGTTTGTGCGTTCGGAAAATTTTGATGCCTACCACTATCCTGGAGGTAGAGAGCTCGCTCAATTTGCAGCCCGCACTTGTGAAAACGAACTAAATTCAGTTGAACAAACGATTGACCATAGACTGAGTGGACGTGTTGAAATTATTGTTTACAACACTTTATCTGATTACAAACAAACAAACTTAAATGTTCTTAGCGACCAATCGCAAAACCCAGGAGGATATGCTCAAGTTGTAAGCAATAAAATATTTGTTTATTTTAATGGCAGCCACGAAGATTTTGTTCGTCAATTAAGATCTGGCTTGTCATTGGTATTAATAAATGAATTGCTTTTTGGTGGAAGTATACAGGATAGAATTCAAACTGCGGCTCTCCTAAATTTACCCGATTGGTATTTATTTGGACTCACAGCCTACATAGGAAAATCCTGGGATATCGAAAATAATAACAAAATGAAGGATATCATTTTGAAGAAAAAAACGAAAAAATTTAACCGTTTAATACAAAACAATCCACAATTGGCTGGGCAAGCATTTTGGTATTATTTAATCGAAAAATTCGGAATTGAAGTAGTGGCCAATATGTTATATGTAACTCGATTGAGCCGAAATTACGAAAGCGCACTCATTTATGTAACGGGTGACGATCTAAAAAAAACCGCTAAGGATTTAATGAGATATTACCAAGTTCAATATAGTAAAGAGGACACCTTTCGCAACCTCCCGATTAATCAATTTAAGATAAAAAAACGACTTATTCCTTATGTAGAACCTCAACTAAAAGTAAGTTCGAGAGGTGATAAACTTATTTTTACTACTAATAAATATGGTAAGTATAAAATTTGGTTGATGGACACCAAAACGGGCAAACATAAGAAAGTACACAAGGGTGGATTTAAATACCATATGTTTGAATTAGACCATTCTTTTCCGATGACAGCTTGGCACCCTGGAGGTGAAAAATTTTCGTTTATCATTGAGAAGAAAGGGAAACTGTATATGACTACAGTTGATTTAATTAACAAGAAAAAAGAAACCATACAGTTTTTTAAATTTGATAAAATAAACTCTTTTGCCTACTCAGATAATGAGCGTACTCTTGTTTTTTCGGCTACCCGCAAAGGGCAAAGTGATTTATATGTTTATGATTTAAACACCCGAAGAGAACGACAATTAACAAACGATTCGCATGATGATTTATATCCAAGGTTTGTTGATGGCTCGTCTAAAATAATTTTTAGCAGCAATCGGAATAGTAATTTGGTTGGAGCACCAGCAGGACCCACTTTACAAGATGGTAACAACCTTGATATTTATTTATATGACTTTGAAAACAGTGATCCCAAACTTGTACGATTAACAAATACACCCAATATTAACGAAACAGAACCTATTGAATATAACAATAACTACTTTGGATACCTAACCGAGTTTAATGGTATAAAAAACCGCTATGTAGCCCGATATGAACAAGAGTATGATTATACCGAATTAACGATTCTATACAAAGATGAAGAAAGACCAAGTGACACGTTATATGTTGATGAACTTAAAAACCTAGGCAATACTTTTGAGTATGAAGGAAAACAAATATTATTAGATAGTTCAGTTGCAAAAATTGACACTATTGTTCACCAAAAAACAATTGTATTTACTTACCCACTTACCAATTATAAGCGAAATATTATAACTCACGATGTTAGCAAACAAAGTAAAATGGTATACGAAACCGTGTATGCAGACGGAAAATATGTTATCTCTTATTCGCCATTAATTAAACAAATTGAAGAAGAAGCAACCCGAATTGAAACATATCCTACGATGTATCGATTAAAAAGTGGCTTTGCAAGTAAACCCTTTACACAAGGAGCTATCACTTACAGTTCCCGAAAAAAAACACAACTTAAACAAGATGGTTCCAACCCCGTTGTTGTTAAAGCTCCCAAAACATATGACTACTTTTTTGTTAGTGAGTTTACGCCTAAAACACAAACAAATGAAGACAACATCGTAATCGAATCTACGTCCAAAATAGCCTCTGCTAAAGGATTTAAGTTGGCCGCTCCAAGGTTTTATAATGTTACGTACTTTCCAGACTATTTTGTAACCCAACTCGATAACTCTATCA
Organism: Bacteroidia bacterium; assembly: GCA_044353855.1. Lineage (GTDB taxonomy): Bacteria > Bacteroidota > Bacteroidia > UKL13-3 > UKL13-3 > UKL13-3. Next base: position 635,581 of record JBILBF010000001.1, on the reverse strand, counting down.
TTAATACTTATTACCAACCCATTGGTTTAAGTGAACCGTTTTCTCAAGCACTACAGCCCATGATAAAATTTGGAGTAGTTGATTTATTAGAGGATTACCGCATAACAGGTGGCTTTAGATTTCCTTTTAATCTTAACACTATCGATTATTTTGTAAGTTTTGAAACATTGAAAAAACGGTTTGATCATAAAATTAGTTTATACCGTCAATCTAGAGAAGTTTCATTGGTAGAAAACCCTTCGAATATTGCTAAAAATTTATCGCACGAAATTCGGTACACTGTTCGGTTTCCATTTAATCCCATTTTTTGTATTCGAACAGAGTTATTTGTTAGACAAGACCGCACCATTATAAAGGGTATAAACCAAGCAACGCTTGAATTACCAAATCAACTTAAAAATTGGGCTGGAGGTAAGATTGAGCTCGTATTTGACAATACTATTCCCAAAGGTTTGAATCTATATAATGGCACTAAGTTTAAAGTTTTTTATGAGCATTATGAACAATTAAAAGACAAAAAGGGACAGCTTAATACGGTAGGTTTTGACTTTAGGCATTTTCAAAAACTGCATCGTCAACTAATATTTGCATTTCGAACTACTTTCAATACTTCTTTTGGACCAGCAAAAGTTCGGTATACTTTGGGAGGTGTTGATAATTGGGTATTTGCAGCACAAGAAGAATCGGGGAATGCACCCAATACAGTTAACTATGCTTTTCAGGCATTGGCAACCAACTTGCGAGGTTTCAACCAAAACATTCGAAGCGGAAATTCATTTGCCGTAATCAATAATGAAATACGTTGGCCAATTTTTACCTATTTAATAAATAGACCTATCCGTTCAGAGTTTATTTCTAATTTTCAAGTTGTTCCGTTTTTTGATATTGGAACAGCGTGGGTTGGTCCTGATCCATACTCTGAAGAAAACACGTTTAACCAAAGAACAGTCGTTGAAAACTCCTATATATCAGCTACGGTTATAAATGTGCGCGATCCTATAGTAGCCGGCTATGGAGGAGGATTAAGAAGTAAACTGCTGGGTTACTTCATGCGATTTGATATGGCTTGGGGAATACAAGATGCTGAGGTTGCAGATAAGCCTATTTATTATTTTTCACTTAGCCTCGATTTTTAGACGCTGTTAATCCGAGGTTAAAGCAATGCCTACACCTTGCTTCATATGATTCCGTTTCGCCTATCAGTACAAGAGAATTATCTAACGACTTTCGAAATGAGTGAGAAGCTAAATCTCCACATACCATACATATGGCATGTACTTTGGTTACATATTCAGCAATGGCCATTAATTTAGGCATTGGGCCAAATGGAAGCCCTAAATAATCCATATCTAAACCTGCTACAATTACACGCTTCCCCTGTTCAGCTAATGTTTGGCACACATACACTATTTCATCATCAAAAAATTGAGCTTCATCAATGCCAATAACCTCGGCATCGTGTTGCATTAATAATATATTGAGTGATGATTGCACGGGTGTAGATTGAATTGTTGTTGCATTATGGGAAACAATCTCAGTTTCGTGATACCGAGTATCCACAACTGGTTTAAAAATTTCAACACGTTGTTGTGCTATTTTGGCTCTATTTAACCTGCGAATAAGCTCTTCTGTTTTGCCCGAAAACATAGAACCGCATACAATTTCTATCCATCCTTTGGCATTTGTTGAATGGTATTTTGGCTCTATAAACATATGGTAACTATCGGTGGGTAAAATTAGCTTACTTTATTATTTTCTTTTACAACTTTGTACAAATATAAAATAATCAATACATGACTACGAATATAAAAGCTATTGCGGAACTTTCAGCAAAACTTACCGAACTCATTACCCAATTGAACGGAACACATTCGGTTTCTGTTTTAGACAAAGAACTCTTAAAACAATATTGTGTTGAGGCATACGAGCAAGTACTGCTTTTAACACCAACTTTGAACAATGAACAAGTTGAACAGAAACCGGTAGAAGAGTTGTTTGAAAAACAGGAAGAAATTGTTGAACGACCCTTTTCTTTCGTTAATCAAGAATTACTTTTTGTTGCTACTAAGGAAGTGAATCAAGAAATGATAGAGCCTGCTCCTCAAGCTGAAATGATGGACCTAAAAACTGAAACCGAATTGCAGAATGAATTAATTGATGATATTATAGAGCAACAACAAGAATCTGACATACTCACCCAACCGCCAGTATTACTTAAAGAAGTGATACATGAACTTTCTCTTCACGAAAAAATAGCTACTTCTTTAACCCAACGTGCTGATTTATCCGAACGTTTAGCCAAATCGGCTATTCCAAGTTTAAAATCGGCTATTCATGTCAACTTAAAAATAGCTATTGTAAACGACTTGTTCAAAGAAAACACGGTAGAATATGTTAAAGCAATTGATAAACTGAATGCATCGGAGAACATACATGAAGCCATGCGTTATTTCACCGAACTTAAGCACAATTATGATTGGCAAACAGATAACAGTTTGGTAAAGGAATTAGAAACACTCATTAACAAACGCTTTTTGTAACATACAATTATACCTAAAACAAAAACGGTCGAGGTGCATTGTGCATCCCAACCGTTTTTAGTTTAATTCAGCAATCTTGTATTATCTAATCAAGGTTACCGTACCAGTTACTGTTGTTTTCTTAAGATCACCTCTTAATTTGTATTCAAAGATAAAATAGTACACTCCAGCAGGACATTCACCTCCTTCATTAAATGTTTTACCATTCCATGTTAGATTAGCTGCACCACTTTCAAAAACTTTAGCTCCCCAACGATTATAGATATCAAGTTTATATTCTTGTTCTGCTAATATACGAATAACGAAATTATCGTTTTGCCCATTTCCATCAGGTGAGAACACATTCGGAATATCAATAAACTTATCATAAGTGATTTTAACTTTATCACAAACTGAGTCGTTGCAAGCTTCAGAAGCAGCAATCCCTTTTGCATATGAAGTTAAACATACTTCAAATGTACCCGTGTCACTTCCCAAGTCAAAGGTATAGTTTGGATTTGCACTGTCTTTAGCAATTGGACCAAAAATGATATCATTTGAAGGTAAGCGTCTCACCAACCACTCATAATTTGTGTTCGTGTTTGGATCCGAAGTATTGGTCATCGTAAATATCGGAGTAGCAATAGTATCCATTGTAAACGAAGGAGAAGGGGTTACAACCTTTAAGTACAACGTATCTGTTACTCTACAATTTCTGCGTGCATCCTCAGATATTAAAATAGTTTGATCTAAGTTAACGGGGGATGCCAACAATTGATAATAACCTGTATCTGTAAACACTCTCGTTTCGGTACTAGGAAGTGTTGAGATACTGTAAATTGAATCCAATTGAACACCTAATGTATCTTTAAAAATATACTTGTATGATTTAAATACAGGGTCAGAATTATTCAAAATCTGAACTTCATTATCCTTACAAATGACGCTTTTATCCAAGGTTACATCTGTTTTATAACTTAGTACTGTTATACGAATTTTAGGCTGTATAGCTGTATCTGGATATACCACCAAATCACATGAGTTTGGACCACCAAATGCAGCATCTGAACCATATCCATAAATTTCATATACTCCAGGTTTGTCATATAAAAATTCTATCGTATCTCTTCTTCCAAATATTGGAATTAGGGGACTAATTTTATCTCCAAAATCAAAATAGGTAGTTTTACAAACGGTATCTGTAATAGGCTTACCATCGAAGCCAATTTGTTTACCTGTTGAATCGGCTAAGTTCCAAATTCGGACTTTAAATGGAGCACAACCAATTGTATCTCCAGCATTAAGCAACTGGAATTGCGGACGTGGCCCTTTTACAAATACGGTATCATACGTTGTATCAGCACACCCTAAATACGTTTCAACAACTAGTTTTACCACAAATAAACCATTGTTTCTGTATTGCCATTTAGGGAAATAATTGTCTTTCGTTTGGAATTTAACGGTATCTAGTTCGTTGTTACCAAACCACCAATAATTGGTTTTAATACTATCAATTGCACCCGAACGCGTTGCTGGATCCATGCCCGAAGAATCAATAAAGTCAATGGCATTACCACAATTAATAACATCAATTGGATTACCTAATCCATTTAATGGGAAACCAATTTTGGCTATTGGTTTTGAAATATTTAAAAAGCCCCATGTAGTATCAAATCTGCCTACACTATCTTTTGATATCAACGTTACAGTATACCTTCCAAAATTCTTGTATCTGTGAATTGGCCTCAACGTAGAGTCTATTGGAGATCCATCTCCAAAATCCCAATATAATTTTTCGGCTACTATGGTATCAATGTTTTGTTGATTTTTCCATTTTGGATAAATAACTATATTTTGAATTGGACGTGGGTCACCAAAATCTTGACGCCAAAAATCAGCTGTATCTATTTGATAACTATTCCAAGGTAACGTACCTAGTGGACCTGTATAAGTTGGGCTAGCAGATATATTAGGCACAAAAGGCAATGATGTTAATTGACAATCTTGCCTCCAATAGCGCAATGAATCGATAAATTGAACTGGTTCTTGCTCACAAAACAACGTATCATTCTCACCAGACATGTTTTTAACAAATAAAGTGTCAATCCAACCTATGGTAATTAATTTTCCACTTACTTGGGTACAGCCAGATTTGCTGGAAATAAGGTGAATCATATTTTTAGGCTGGGCATCTTCAGCTTTATAACCTGCTTCCCAACTGGTGCGAACAAATTTATGTTGAACGGGTAAAAACATCAAAGCTGTATCAATCGTTTGAACAATTGGAAAAAACTTCATGGTATCTGCATTGGCAACTGTATCCACTTTATTTGGAGGACATTTAGCTTGAATAACAATTGAATCTGCCAATCTATTCAATACATTGTATATACGGTAAAAAGACGTTGCTAATACAGGAGTAAACAACCCTGGAGTGTTGGGTTTTATTCCAGGCATTTGCCTAATAGAGCCTCTTATTGCGGCTGGTTGCCAAATAACACCATTCCACCTTACAGGTATGTTTCCATTTATGCCAGGCAAATTAACGGGGTTATTATTATAGCGATACTCACCAATACTCGAACCTGCAGGAGAAGTATTAGAAGTAAGAGTAATGGTAGGAACTAAAATTGTGGCTCCACTCCTATACAACACCCAAGTACTTGATGTGCTATCAAAATAGAATTCTCTGAATGATTTACCTGGAGCCCGAACTGGCCATTCGGTAGAATCCAATAATATGGCATCCCCTGATTGAATATCAAAATTATACCTTACACGTCTAACACCACCAATATAATAACTGTCGGTAATTGGGCCTAATGAATCAGGTGCATAAAAGAAGGTATCAATAGTTATGGTATTATCACCCCATTGAATTTGAGAGAAGCGAATTTCATCTTGTACACTATCTTGAAAATGCGTTGTAATTACATCGCCTTTATGGTATAGCCTACACGTTGCTGTATCAATAAAAAACCTTGACGTTAAATTATTGATGCGCAAAAATCTGTGGTACCAAACTGTATCAGACAAACACTTGGCAAAATTACAATCAGAGTAACGCAATTCAATAATAGTATCTCCAGGTACTATTTGTTTAATCAATAATCTGTTAAACTTATAGGTATAGTTAGCGTTAATTCCAGCAACTTGAGGCGTAGGAATTACTGGAGCTGTAATATCAGCTTCCCACAATGATTGATTAGCTCTATAAGTTGACATAAACATAGGAATCCTAGTTGTATCTCTACAACCACTTCCAATAACTAAACCTACTGTAATCCAACCATTCACTGTATCAGCTGGTGGAGGTCTGTTGGCGGGTGCATTTAATCCATAATGCCAAGCAATGGTACTTCCCCCTGGGCTGGTCCACATGGATGGAGGTTGGTTATAATTGGGCTGGGAGAAAAATGGAGGAGTCGTTAACCCTCCTGGAGTACCACCTCCTTGATACGTTACAAAACCATCCAATATACAAGGCGTATTATCCATCCTATCAGCCAATGAATCAAAATTAAATAGAATAAATGTTTGACCACAATTAGGTTGTACACCAGGATAACTTCCACTTTGCCCCAATTCAAAAAACACCGTATTCGGATTTGCCCCAGGGCACTCCTTACCGCGCTTGCCCAAGCCTCGTGCATCGCCCCTAGCCAAAACAAGCTGAACTGTAGAACGCATCTCACAATCTACCGTATCCAATTTAGTTGAGTCGAGTGCCGTACCTTGGGTACTTTCATTGTTTAAAGAATCACGTAACAACAATCTAACTGCGATACACCTACTGATGGTGCGCATAAAGGCATACTTATAAAAGGTTGTAGTTAGTGACCCTGGAAGTAGCGTACCACCATAAATATAATACATCCTGCCACTCGAATCGGGTAGAATCGTATCGGCTAACATATCATAAGTAGCACCTGGCCAAAAATAGTTTAATACCGTATTGGGTCTTACAGTCCCAGATTGTATGATATTATATTTTCCATTAGGGTTTGCAGCGTTAAAAGGATCGGGCAAACGTTGAACGCGCACCCGCTCACCTGGTTCTAAATCTTGTCCGCTATTAAAATCTAATTTTATGGTATCAATTCGCACCCATTGTCCATAAGGCGCTGGTCCGCTTCCTTGTGTAAGTGACCACGTTCCTGTTGTGGGTTCTAAATAAACTGGTTTATTCCAAAATTCTGTGTCGCCTGGTGTAACTTGACGCTGACCTGGACCTGGAGTTAAAGAGTACAATGCATTATCCCAAGGCATAAAATCTTTACCGGTTGTATACCATCTAAATACAGTATCCCAATTTGGATAAAAATGTCGAGGTAAAGTATCGTATGAAAATTTACAATTCATTTTACCACCATAGGTTTGCCCATTGGCTATAAAATAATGATTGCTTCCATTGTATTGTTCAATTGCAGTGGTCCAAGTGGTAGTAGCTAAATTACCTACTTTAGGCAAACAAAATGAGGTACATTGAGGCGCAAAGTTATCATCAAAATCCCATCGCCTATAAATTTTACGCGATTTGTAGTATTGGGAGGTATTCACAAAATCAACTGTATCCGATGGCCCACATTGGTTTTTTTGTGTTGGATTAATCACAACAGGAGGAGGAGCTGGTTTTTCGATTCGAGAAAACGGACCTATTACCCTAACACCATATCCATTGTATCTATAGGTTGCTCTAGCCGAATCTTCTATCAATACTAATTTACGCACATTATAGAACGTATCTGTACCTGATATCGAATCATAAAATATCGTATCAAAGTGATTAAAGTAAACGATTGTTCTTGGAGGTAACGTTATTGTATCTCTTCTTACCCCTGGAGCTTTATATAACAAAGTGTCATTGCTAATATAATAAATTGGCCTACTATTTGGTTTTTCAGCATACGCAAAAAGTGTATCCGTTCCAACTGGATTTCCAGATAAATGATACCCTCCAATGGATATTACTTTTTTTGTAACTGATGCTGAGTCGAGCCCTCTTAAGGTTTGATTGGATACTACCGGTCTAGATTCTGTATCAATTGAATCCGCATTTACATATGGATATTTATCAATGTATATATCATCATTAAAAGTAGCGCCTGCATGAAAGGTATGAACAATTGGTGTAGGCCCACAAACATTATTAATCGTAAGAGTTACAAAATAAGTACCCATTCCTGTAAAAGAATGGCAGGGTTTCCAGCTCGAAATATCAAAATTAAGTTGCATGGAAGGTGGATCATCAAAATTCCATACAAAATCGCCTGTACCTGCACTTGCAAATTGTATAGGTGTTTGTTTAAAACAAATTTCACCTGCTTTGCCACTACCAATACATACCGAGTCTCTTGTTGTAGGGTCAACAGCCGTTTTGGTTGTTACAACATCAAACTCTATTCTAATATTTTTAGGTAAAGCACTTGAATTACTAGGATTATACCGAGTACTATCTGTACATCTTGCTCTCGATTTATCTGTTACAGTTAAAGCAGGATTAAACTCCCCATCTAACACATAATTATGGCCTATAGAATCATAAAAATTACGCTCTGTTTGAGAGAAAGGAACCGTTGCAGTATATGTTTTTCCATCACCAAAATCCCAAGTGTATGAATACAAACTATCAATATGTACCGGTGTGGCATTGGTAAATAAATAGTTGGATACAAAACAAGGACCAGACCTGCGCATCCATGAAAACTTAGGTTTTATGGGTTCTTTAATCATAACAGGACTATCTGCTGGTATAAAATAATCTTGCTTACAACCCAAACTATCAATAGCTCGTAATGTAACTGAAAACGTACCGGGGAAAGAATACGAATGGCATATATCTCCGTTGGTTGGAACACTATCTGAAAACGCATCTCCATACTCCCAAACATATTGAGTTATAGGAAGACCAAAAGTTGGTGCTTGAACAGATACGTTTTTAAAACAAACATTATTGTTTTTAAAACATTGTGTATCGGTTGTTAAAAGTGAAAATTTAGCAACTGGCAAATTGTACACTTTTAAGTCAATTAAATTTGAAGTGATTCTCCTTCCATCGCTTAATATAGCGACTACATAGGGACTATATACACCTGGGTCGTATATGAGGGCAATAGCTGGCGACAATGATTTAGATGAATCTTGCGTACCATTTGCATCGAAATGGTAATACACATAATTGGTTACAGTTGCACCATTTAATTCCAATGAAGAAGGAGGTGTAACTTGCAAAATTGTGTTATTACCCTTACACACAGGAAAAGGCGCATACGATGCACTAAATTGTGCATTGACATGTGTACCGAAGATAAGCAAAAAAGCCAACGATAGTAGCTTGCTAACCTTAGCAATAAACGGACTAAATGCGCTTCCCCGAAGCAACGTAATAGTACTTTTTTGAGTTAAAAACATAGTTGCTAACATATACTTAATATTTATCATTTTCAATACTTGATTAATATAGTCCGATTAAACCGGTTTTATAAACGGGGCTTTGAGACCCTTTAACCTGATAATTAAATAGATACTGATAGGTGCCTTGTGGACACATATTCCCAGATTTTGCATCACGGCCATCCCAAGTATTCGCTTTGTCATTACTTTCAAATACTTTTTTACCTTCTTTATCTAAAATAACCAATGAGTATAATTCATCCTGATCAATCACAATTACGTACCTATCATTGACCCCATCATCATTTGGTGAAAAGGATCCAGGAATAGTTGGCGGTTCAATATTTACAGCTATTGGTTTAGGAGACTGATTGGTAGTAAGTACCTCTTGAATTGCTGGCTGCTCTTGCTCGGTTTTTGGGGTAATAGTTGTAGGTTGTGGTCGCGCTGATGGCTTAGTATTATTCGCACCAACAACTGCTTCAGCTGGTTTACTTATTTCCTTTTCAATAAATTCAGTTTGAGTTCCAACAGCAAATTTTTGTACTGCCTCTTGAGTTGAGATCAGTTTCTTTTGATCATTTTTAGGTTTATCCAAATTGACTTTTGGCCTTTCATCATTCTTTTTTGATTCAGATGCTATTGGCTCTAAAGCTTCATTTGTTATTGCATGTGTAGTGTAATCAAATGGCTTTTCGGTAATGGGTGTTGCTTCAACTGGCATTTTGTTTTCGGCTTTGTTTGTAGCCACAATATATGCAGTTATAGCTGCGCCAACAATAACCACTGCGGCAATCATTTTAATGCCCAAAGCAACTCCTTTTGCACCTACAGTAAGCGAGGTAGCTTGGGTAGCTTGCACACTTTGCTGTATACCCTGCCACACATCGGGAGCATCGGGTGAAAAGTTGTCAAAACTTTCCTTTAGCAATTCATCAATATTCGTTCGTTTACCCATGTGTTTGTTTTACGTTTTGATTTTTGAGTATAGCTTGTTGTAGTATGACCCTTGCTCTAGATAGTTGAGATTTTGATGTTCCTTCGTTAATCTTCAATATTTCAGCAATTTCTGCATGCGAATACCCTTCTATAATATATAAGTTTAACACATTACGGTACCCTGGAGCCATCGCTTGTATCAACGCTAAAATTTCTTTCTGACTCATTTTATCCATTGTAAAATCGTGATGAGGAAGATCAAAAGCAGCATCCACATCAGCTTGATACATATGGTTTTTTTGAGTTCGATAATATTCTAAAGCGGTGTTTACAAATATGCGTTTCATCCACCCTTCAAAACTACCCTGAAACCCAAATTGGCCCATTTTTGTAAACACTTTAACAAAACCATCTTGCAAAATATCTTTTGCTTCTTCATAAGTATTACTATAGCGCAAACAAATTCCGAACATCATCTTCGAATACTTTTCATACAATTGCTTTTGAGCTTTAGCATTTCCCTGCAAACATGCTTTTATCAATACTTGCTCATTTATATTGTTCACGCTTTTATATGAATTATAGGTTTAGACGAAGTTCTATCCTCTGAGGTTGCAATGCTATCATTTTTTCTTAAAACTTTCTTAAGCAACCATTACTTATGGATTTAATCTCTTAGATTAGTGGCGCAAAACTCGCTATTTACTATTGAACAAAATATATTGTATAACTTTGCCGCTGTTCTGTTTGCTGCTTATCCAAGTTGCAATGGGAAAGCCATTGCATGGAGCTCCTGCCAAAAAAAAGCTGCAGTTTATTGAGAATAAAGGGCAATGGGATAATCAGGCTGCATTTGTTGCTACAATAAATGGAGGGCAGTTATGTGTCGAAAAAAATGCATTGCACTTCATTTTTACCCAACAACAAGATTTGGCGAAAGCATTTAAACATCCTCGACATTTTGAAGAAGACTTTAAATCTTATACCGTCAGGCATCATGCTGTTCGTATTACTTTTGTAAATGGCAGTGAAGATGCAGTTGTAACAGGACAACAACCTGAGCAAACGTATTACAATTACTTTTTGGGCAACGACCCCAAGTATTGGCGCTCTGGGGTTAAAGGTTTTGCTCAAATTACTGCAGCTGAAATATATCCATTTATTTCAACAGTGTTAACCACAACTGAGGGTGGCGGAATTAAATACGATCTAATTTTAGATCCTGGAGCAAAATTGGCAAACATTAAGCTTAAGTATGAAGGTCAAGAAAAGATTAACCTAAAAAATGGGAATCTTCACATTAATACTTCAGTAAATAGTTGGATTGAACAAAAACCTTATGCATACCAACTTGTAAATGGCAAACAAAAAGAAGTTGTTTGTGCTTTTGAACTAATTCAACATACCGTACAATTTAAAATAGGTCAATATGATACATTACTCCCTTTAATAATTGACCCTCAACTCATTTTTTCAACTTACTCGGGCTCAAGTGTTGATAATTTTGGCCATTCGGCTACGTATGATAATGATGGAAATTTATATGCTGCAGGTATTGCCACACATCCAACTTTATTTCCCAATGGCAGTTATCCCACTACACCCGGTGCCTTCCAGCAAGTATGGGGAGGCGGTATTGGCTCATGGCCTCAGGCAGGTTTTCCTTGTGATATTTCAATTAGTAAATATTCGCCTGATGGTAGTGCATTAATATATGCCACTTATTTGGGCGGAGACAGAAATGACTATCCCCATAGTTTGGTTACCGATAAAAATCACAACCTGATTGTTTTTGGCACTTCATTATCTAAAAACTACCCAACCAAAACAGGTTCATTTGATGTAACTCATAATGACTCCTTTGATATTATTGTAACCAAACTTTCGGCAGATGGAACTCAGCTTATTGGCTCAACTTACTTAGGTGGGAATGGCGCTGATGGAATGAATATAGCCGACTCCCTTCGGATGAATTATGCTGATGAGTTTAGAGGCGAAATAATGGTAGACAAAAACAATGATATACTTATTGCTACATCTACTAGTTCGGCTAATTTTCCGGTAACAACGGGTGCATACCAAACCATCAAAAGTGGCCAACAAGATGGCTGTATTGTAATACTGGATAGCAACCTAACAACCTTAAAGTTTTCAACCTTTATAGGCCAGTCAGAAAATGATGCATTGTATTCGTTGGATATAGATTCTACAGGCTCCATCTATTTTTCAGGTGGTACACAAAGTACTACATTTCCGATTATGCCAAATATACAGCTGGGCAATTACCACGGTGGTTTTGCTGATGGTTTTATAGGCAATATAAATAGTACATTAAGTTCCGTTATTCAATTTAGATATTGGGGAAGTGCAGGTTATGACCAATCCTATTTTGTTAAGCTCGACCCTCAAGCAAATCCAGTAATTTTCGGTCAACATTTTGATTCCATTCCAATTATAAATGCTCCCTATTACAATACAAATGGCTCTTTATTTATAACAAAATTTAAACCATCTCTCGACAGTATAATTTTTTCAACTTCTATAGGTAATTCAATACGCAATAATGCTCTTTCTCCAAGCGCCTTTATGGTAGATGAGTGTGGAGTACTTTATGGTTCTGTTTGGAGCGGCCTAACCAATAGGCAGGGCAACTTTATTAGCAAACATGCCAATCAAGTAATTACTACAACAGCCAACTTGCCGTTAACAAATGACGCCATTCAAAACACAACAGACAACAGTGATTTTTATTTGTTTGTATTGGATAGAAACCTCGATAGTTTGTTGTATGGAACCTATTTTGGTGAGGCTGGAGACAGAGACCATGTGGATGGAGGGACAAGCCGTTTTGATAAAAAGGGAATTGTTTACCAAAGTGTGTGTGCTAGCTGCAATGGTGGCACCTCTGGAAATTTTTTAACTACTCCAGGATCCTATTCACCAACCAACCTAAGCCCACGTTGCAGCAATGCAAGTTTCAAGCTCGATTTTAGAAAAAGTAATATTGTGTATGCTCAATTTGATTATGCCCCAAAAAAATTATGCCTTGATTCTTACATTGTTGTTACGTTTACCAACCAATCTTATAATGGGCGCTATCATTTTTGGTATGTAAATGGTGTATTACAAGATACTGCACGCAACTTTTTAGATACCATTACTTCTTTAGGGAGTTACACCATTAAATTATTGGAAGTTGATTCTTCCCGTTGTATCATTATTGACAGTGCTTTGGTTTCATTTGTTGTTGGTGTAGATGCACAAGCTTCATTTACTACCGTTCGTGATACTTGTTCATCCAGTATTACCTTTACCAATACCAGCACTCCTTCACTTGTTCCTATTCGGTGGTATTTTGGCAATGGTGATACTTCCAGCCTTCAAATTGTAACACGAACATTTCCTGCAAATGGGAACTATCAAATATTACTGCTGACAAACCCTGGTTCTGGATGTTTAGATTCATCAGTTACAAACCTGCTGTATGATTCTATTGGTCATCTTGTCCGTGCATCTTTTATACCGCTTGATAGCTTTGGATGTGAACCAGCTGGATTTACCTTTATAAGTACTAGTAATAAATTTAGCCATTTACGATGGTATGTAAACGACACCTTTGCTTCTAATTCATTTGTTCTTGATACCTTTTTGATGAAAGGGAAATATGATATCAAACTCGTTTCGATTGATTCGAGCACCTGTAATATCTCCGATAGCAGTATACATCCTATTACAGTTGTACCTTATCTATATCCCGATTTTACGTATGTTCAAGATTCTTGCTCATTTACCGTTTCTTTTACCAATACTACACTTAAACAACTAGGCGATTCTATTGCCTATTTTTGGGATTTTGGAAATGGTATTACTTCACACCAGCAAGATACAATAGTTAGCTTTGATACTGCAGGAAGTTACTTAGTTACCTTAATAACGAACCCCGGTTTGGCTTGCCAAGAAAATACAACATTAACCGTAACCGTTAATAATTTGCCAGGTATTCTCAATGCTTTTTTTGTAGCAGTCCCTACAAAAAGTTGTACGCCTGCTGTTATTGAATTTAAAAATCTATCGGTAAATCAGCAGGTACAAGAATGGTATTATGATTCAATATTGGTTAGTACCGATTCGTTATTGACTGATACCTTTTATACCGATACAATCATTCATGTAAAACTTAAAATTTATAGTGCTATTACCTGTATTCCTGCAGATAGTTTTGATACTGTTATTGTAATTGAAAATAATACCTACAGCATTTTTTCATTAATTAGAGATACCTGTTCTTCTGCTGTATTTTTTGTTAATCAATCTCAAAGTGATAATGGAGAAATGCTAACTTATACATGGTATTTTGGCGATGGTGATTCATCAACTCTTCAAACACCAACTCACTCTTATACTATTGATAGTTTATATTTGGTTACACTTATCACCAATAATGGAACCTATTGTGCCGATACCAGCTTTGTAGCTTTTGACTATAAACAACAGGCTCATTTATTGACTGCTTCTTTTGTAGTAAACGATACTATGTTGTGTGCTCCCGGAATATTTTCGGCCATCAATACTTCCCTCAACGGAAACCCTATACAATGGCTACTCAATGACGTTGTAACTAGTACTGACAGTATTTATACTGACACCATTATACAACCTGGCGATTACACCCTAACATTAATTGCCAGCAATCAAAGTGCTTGCACCAAAACAGATACAAACAGCACTACCATCAATATTGCTCTTTCCGGTATCCCTGATTTTAATATCGCCCGCGATAGTTGTTCATTAGTTGTACAATTTAAGAACAAATCGTATTCTTTAACAGGATTACCTATTCCCTATATTTGGTATTTTGGTGATGGCGATTCGTCAACCGAAACCAACCCAACACATACTTATGCCCGAACAGACAATTATTACATTCAACTGATTACCAATAATGGTACTTTTTGTGTCGATACTGCTAGCAATGTGTTTTTTATTGATGGGGATTCAACACAAGAAATTATTATTCCCAATGCATTTACACCCAATGGTGATGGCCTCAATGATTGTTATACCGTAAAAGGTATTTCGGCCAAATGTGATGAGTATAAAGTAACTATTTATAACCGTTGGGGTGCTATTTACTTTCAATCTACCAATCCAAACCAATGTTGGAATGGCAAAAACGAATCAGGTATTGATGCATCACAAGGAGTCTATTTTTATATAATGGAAATAAAAAAACGGGATCAACCCAAACAAGAAAGACATGGAACAATATCGTTAATTAGATAATACCTAGCTTCCAATATGTTGTTTCTGTTTTGTTAAACATCCATTTTTATTGACTGTTCTGATTTTAAAACATCCCAACTATGATCGCCCAGTAATTTTACGGATGCAACAAATTTTCTTGAATTTTTAGATTGCCCCCATTCATCTGGCCCAATGAGTGAAAGCAAAAAATGATCTTCTTTTTCATATAAATGGTATACCTGATTCACAATTGGTGTAAACCGAATATCCGATTGGTAAATTTGTTGCGAAATACTTAACCTGTTTTCTATTTCGCGCACTTGCTGCATAATAAGATCTGCTTGCCTTTTGAGTAACGCAATTTCTTGATTGGCATAATGGTGCATGGCCTCAACTGCATTTGATTTGATGAGGTTTTTATCTTCGGGCCTAATCACAGGAGAGCCTATACTCAATGGAATGGGAGATAATTTAGCTTCTCCTGAATAACTTTCAAATGTTGTTGTTAATTCTATCATATTATAAACACAAACTTACGGTTAGATGACGTATTTTCACCTACTTTTTGATGGGTTTGAACCATTTATTTATTTGTACAAACATATTAAAGGCAAAATGGTTTACTTTTGTAACAAATGAATGTAAAAGTTGAAATAGATGATAATTCTGGCTTTTGTTTTGGAGTGGTGTATGCCATCCAAATGGCTGAAGATATTCTTGATGAAAGAGGGCATTTGTATTGCTTAGGAGACATTGTGCATAACGATGAAGAAGTTGAACGCCTTCGTAAAAAAGGGTTAAAAATAATAAACCATGAAGAGTTTGATGCCTTACGAAATGAAACAGTCTTGATTCGTGCACATGGCGAACCACCTGAAACATACAAAAAAGCATTAGATCAAAATATAGAACTTATTGATGCTTCATGTCCTGTTGTTTTAAAGCTGCAAAACCGAGTAAGAGAAGCCTACAACAATGATGATCAAATATTGATATATGGCAAACATGGGCATGCAGAAGTTATTGGCCTAATGGGACAAACGAATGGGAATGCCATAGTTATTGAAACTTTTGATGAACTTGATAATATTGAACTTCCTAAAAAAATACAATTATATAGCCAAACAACCAAACGTACTAAAAACCTCTATGCGTTGCGCGATTTACTCGTTTCTAAAGGAGTAGAAGTAAATTTTAACGATACTTTATGCAGGCAGGTTTCTAACCGAGACATACAACTTCGGGATTATGCTCTTAAATTTAATACCATTGTTTTTGTTTCTGGTAAAAAATCATCCAATGGAAAAGTTCTGTATGATGTTTGTAAAGATGTGAACCCAAATACTTTTTTGATAAGTTCAAAATCAGAATTACAAAAAGATTGGTTTAAAGAACATGATACCATCGGAATTTGTGGTGCTACATCTACACCTCAATGGCAAATGGAAGAAGTAAGAGATGCCATTTTAGCTTTGTAAATACCTTCAACACCTTTTTAACTACATAAAATCTATAAAAAATGAAAAAAATACTCATAGTACTAATCGGATTTAGCATGCTAGCTGCAGTATTTGCATATGCAATTAAACCTGAAACGCCAATTACACCACCTGCCAAAAACTTTTACGACTTAACTATCAAATCACTTGATGGAAAATCAACCATTGATTTTAATACCTTCAAAGGTAAAAAAGTGCTCCTTGTAAATACAGCTTCTGAATGTGGTTTTACACCTCAATACAAGGAGTTACAAAAACTAGCTGAAACGTATAAAGATAAATTAGTTGTAATTGGCTTCCCATGCAACCAGTTTGGCGACCAAGAACCAGGTACTCCCGCAGAGATCAACTCTTTTTGCAAAGCAAAATATAGCATTACTTTTACCTTAACCGAAAAAATAGATGTAAAAGGTGATCATCAACATGATGTATACAAATGGTTAACATTAAAAGAATACAATAAAGTGAAAGATGTAAACGTACGTTGGAATTTTGGTAAATTTTTGATTGATGAAACGGGTAAATTCGTTGAGTATTTCCCCTCACAAGTTTCTCCTTTAGATACACAAGTAATATCGTTGATTGAAAAAAAATAATTTTAGTACCGTTCGTAATTCATAAAATCCATTCTCCCGACAACCATCGAGAAATTGGATTTTTTATTCCACTAAAAAATGGCTGAACCTCTAAAAAATTTATATACTCAAACTAGGCTAGCAACATTGGCTAACATCGTTTCAAAACAGTATAAGCCATTTAATGAAACCGCTTTTTTAAACGATGTGTTTAACCAACAATGGCCTACCCTTGAACTTAAACAACGCATACGCCATATTTCACAATCTCTACACAAGCATTTACCTGTTGAGTATGCCAAACAAATACATATTCTCAAACCTGTGTCCCAAGAATTCAGCGGCTTTTTAGCGTTGATTTTTCCTGATTTTGTAGCGGTATATGGATTAGATAATTATGTTATTTCTATTGACGCTTTGGAACATTTTACACAATATAGCAGTAGCGAATTTGCCGTACGCCCGTTTATCATGAAATATGAAAAACAAATGGTACAACAACATTTGGTTTGGGCAAAACATCCAAACCACCATATACGCAGATTGGCCAGCGAAGGTATTCGTCCTCGTTTACCTTGGGCAACAGCCCTACCACAATTTAAAAAAGATCCTACAGCATTGCTTCCCATTCTCGAATTGCTAAAACAAGATGAAAGTGAATACGTGCGCAAAAGTGTGGCCAATAACTTAAATGATATTTCGAAAGACCACGCAGATATTGTTTTAAGTATTGTAAAAAAATGGCAAGGCCTTTCGCCCGAAACCAATTGGATTGTAAAACATGCAAGCCGAGGTTTGCTCAAACAAGGACATACAGAGGCTTTAATGGTTTTTGGATTAAACAATAAACTGAACGCTGTATTAACAAAATTGAAAATAAGCAACCCAAAACCAACAATTGGCGAACGTTTTGAATTTAGTTGTTCCATAACCCTGCAGGAGAAAAAAGCCCATCAAGTGCGTATTGAATACAAACTATATTTTATGAAGGCCAATGGAAAACAATCGGGGAAAATATTCCAAATTGGTACTTACAATATGAAACCAAAAGAGAAATTGGAAATTAAGCGCACTCATGCTTTTATCGATTTAACAACACGCAAACACCATAAAGGAGAACACAAGCTAGTAATTGTTCTTAATGGAAAAGAAACAGCTGAAGTCCCATTTATATTGGAATAAGTTATTTCATTAACCATTCTGCTTGATGCAAAATATTTTATCCATTCTTTGGCATGTTATAAAATAGTATTTTCGCCTACTTTACTCCCAAAAAAAATCGAATATGAAAGTAGCAGTTGTTGGTGCAACAGGTTTAGTAGGAACCGTCATGTTAAAAGTATTAGCTGAAAGAAATTTTCCTGTAACAGAATTAATCCCTGTTGCATCCGAAAAATCGGTTGGAAAAAAACTTTTTTGGAAGGATACAGAATATACCATTCACAGCATGGAGCAAGCCATTGCAGCCAAACCAGCTATTGCTTTGTTTTCGGCAGGAGGAAGCACTTCATTGGAATGGGCGCCAAAATTTGCGGAGGTTGGCACCTTTGTTATCGACAACTCTTCGGCTTGGCGAATGGACCCAACCAAAAAACTGATTGTGCCCGAAGTAAATGCTGATACCTTAACTGAAAAGGATACTATTATTGCCAACCCCAATTGTTCTACCATCCAAATGGTGATGGTATTAAGCCCATTGCACAAAGCTTACCATATAAATCGAGTGGTGGTTTCTACCTATCAAAGTGTAACAGGAACGGGCGTAAAAGCTGTTCAACAATTAGAAAATGAACGCAACGGAATTGTTGGCGAAATGGCTTACAAATTTCCAATTGATAAAAATGCCATTCCACAAATAGATGTATTTATGGATAATGGTTACACCAAAGAAGAGATGAAAATGGTGAACGAAACAAAAAAAATATTGCGTGACGAAACGGTACAAGTAACAGCTACTTGTGTGCGTATACCTGTAATGGGTGGCCATAGCGAAAGTGTCAATATTGAATTTGCAAAACCATTTAACGAAACAGATGTCAAAGCTCTTCTAGCTCAAACAATCGGCATTACGGTAAAGGATAATCCTGCACATTTTGAATACCCAATGCCATTGATAGATGCAGATGGGAAAGATGATGTATTTGTAGGCCGCATTCGCAGAGATGAAACACAACCCAATGCATTAAACTTGTGGATTGTAGCTGATAATTTGCGCAAAGGTGCTGCTACTAATGCAGTTCAAATTGCGGAGTATTTAGTCGAAAAAGCGATTGTAAAATAGTTCACGGTCGGATGTCGTCAGTCAAAAAACATAACAACCAAAAATGGAACTCCCACACTACACTCGTTCTCAACTAGCGCTGCGCAACGGACAGGATAGACCCGAAATTTGGGTTGCGTTTAAAGGTATTATTTATGATGTAACCAAAAGCCGTTTGTGGCGAAATGGTAAACACTACCAACATTGGGCAGGACAAGATTTAACACCTGAACTAAAAGATGCCCCACATACCCAAACGGTATTTGATAAGTTTGATGCTGTAGGGAAATTATTGTAATGGATATGTTGGGCTATTAACTTTGAGTGTATAGAACGTGTAACAGACCACTGAACAGTACAATACTAAAAGCCTATAAATTTCTCTATTAACAAAACCACTTCAGCTGCATGTTTTCCATATACCATGGTATGGTGGTTTCCAGCTACATATTCCACTCTTGCATTTTTCATGTTATTAACTGCTTTTTCGGCTAAATAACCTGGCAAAATAGCCTCGCCTAAATTGTAGTTTTCGGTAGCACAAATAAGCAACGATTGTTGTTTTAAGTATTTAAAATACTTTGATAAAGGCGATATTCCTACATCCAAAGCGATTTGCATAATTTGGGCTAAATCAGGTCGGGGCGTAACCGTACCATTTTCAAAAACTTTGATATCAGCTGTATAATAAGCTTCCATATCCTTATCCCAAAAATCAATATATGGCGCTTTGCTGATGGTATCAAAATACTCTTGTTTGTTGGCATATATTTTATCCAATCTTCCCATTGCGGTTTGCAACATCTCGGGAGTTCGTGGGTTCATTTCGGGAGCAGAATCCAAAAACACTATTTTGCTGATATGTGATGCATAATAATACCCCAAAAAGGAAGCTAAAAAACCTCCATACGAATGACCAACCAACACCACTTGTTCGAGTTTTAAATAAGCAAGTAGTTCAATAATATCTTTTGCGTGAGCTTTAATGGTATACCCAAAAACAGGGTGTGTACTCAAACCACGTCCTCTTAAATCCACTGAAATTAAATCATACTGTTTTGCTAATCCATGTGTAACCAATCCTTCAAAAGCTCTACAATTAGCAGTAAGGCCATGCAATAAAACCAATACAGGTTTGCCGGGGTTTTCGTATCTAATATAGTGAATATTAATGCTGTTAACATTCACTAAATGACTCGTAGCCGTTTTTCTCATAAATGTGTTATTGTGCTGTCCAGCCACCTTCAACAGGTATGGCAGTTCCGGTAATAGTTGTTGCTTCATCTGCTGCTAAGAATGCAACTGTGTTTGCAATCAATTCAATGGGAATAAATGATTTAATAGCTTGTTTGGAAAGCATTACTTTTTCAATCACTTCTTCTCGGCTCAAACCATGTGCTTTCATTTGATCGCCAATTTGGTTTTCAACAATAGGCGTATGTACATATCCGGGGCAAACTGCATTGCAGGTAATATTAAACGGAGCACCTTCTAAAGCAATGGTTTTGGTAAAGCCAATAATACCATGCTTGCTAGCCACATATGCCGATTTAAATTCGGAAGCGACCAAGCCATGTGCCGAAGCAATATTAATGATGCGGCCAAATTGTTGCTGTTGCATAGTTGGCCATACCGCTTTGGTAAATAAAAAAGGAGCAGTAAGATTAATGCCAATGATAGCATTCCATTTTTCCAACGGAAAATCTTGCACGGGAGATACAAACTGAATGCCCGCATTGTTTACCAAAATATCAATGGTACCAAATTGAGTTGCTGTTTGCTTCACAAATTCTTCAATTTGAGATGAATCTAAAACGTTACAAGGCGAAAACAAATAATCTATACCAAACTCTTTGGCAACAGCAGCAGCTATTTCGGCTCCATTGGGTTCTAAACCATTAAATGCTATGTTGTATCCTTTGGCTGCAAATGTTTTGGCAATAGCCAACCCAATGCCACTTGTGCTACCTGTTATTAATACGGTTCGTTTCATTTAAAAAAAAATTGAACTTAAATTTAGTGCCCAATAATACAACAAAGTTTATCGTTAGGCAGCTAATTTTTAAATAGGTTTTGAACTAATCAAAAATAAACCTACAACGGTTAACCCTCCATTTAAAATAAGCATTTCAATACCAATTTGATAGCCACCAAAAATAGATGCGGCATTGTATTGAATGAGATAACATATTGCGGGAGCTACAAGGCAAACAATGGGTGCCAACCTATCTTTTAATTGCCGTTTGGTTAAAATACCAAAGGCAAACAACCCCAATAATGGCCCGTAAGTATAGCCAGCTACATCCAATAAAATACCAATAATGGATTTATTATCGAGTGCTTTATAAAACAATACACATACCATAAAAACAACCGCAAAAGTAAGGTGAACAGAAATGCGCGTTTTTGATTGTTGTGCTTCGCTTAATTGGGTGTTTCGCTGTATTCCTAATATATCAATACAAAAAGAAGAAGTAAGTGCAGTAATCGCTCCATCGGCACTCGGAAACAAAGCCGATATTAACCCAATAATAAAAATAATTGCAATAGCTGGTGGCAAATATTGCAAAGCAATGGTTGGAAACAAATCATCACCTTTTACATCCAATCCTTTGTTGCTTGCATACAAGTATAAAAGACCACCCAGCAGTAAAAATAAAAAATTAACACCTACCATAATAGAGCTGAATGTGAGCATGTTTTTTTGTGAATCGCCCAGCTTTTTTACACTAATATTTTTTTGCATCATTTCTTGATCTAGGCCTGTCATGCTAATGGTAATAAATGCACCTCCAATTATTTGTTTCAGAAAGAATTTTTTATCTAATACATCGGTATTAAAAATTTCGGTATAGCCAAGTGCATTAAGCTGGCTCATGGCTTGCGAAAACGTAATATTCAAATCGCTCATGATGTAAAATATACAAATGACCAAAGCCAATAACATAAAAAAGGTTTGTAAGGTATCGGTCCAAACAATTGTTTTTACACCGCCCTTAAAGGTGTATAACAATATCATTCCTAAAATAATAAGCGTGTTAACTGCAAAGGGAACGCCCAATGCATCCAATATAAAAAGTTGTAATACATTAATAACCAAATACAGCCTGAGTGTTGCACCCATAGTACGCGAAACAATAAAAAATAAGGCTCCTGTTTTATAGCTGTATTGGCCAAAACGATGATCGAGGTAATGGTAAATTGAGGTAAGATTGAGTTTGTAATAAAGTGGTAATAATACATACGCCACCACAAAATAGCCTATAAAATAACCAAGAACAACTTGAAAATAGGAGAAATGATTAACAGCTACTGTACCTGGAACGGATATAAACGTAACCCCGCTTAAGGAGGTACCAATCATTCCAAAAGCAACCAACATCCAGTGGCTATTTTTGTTACCATTAAAAAATGTTTCGTTGTTGCTCCCACGGGAGGTATAAAATGCAACAACCAACAATACTAAAAAATATAATACTACAAAGGCAAATAATAAAAGTGGCGACATATAAACAAATGTAGTCGCCACTTTTGAGTACCCATAAAATAGTTAGCCACAGCTATCAGCAGGTGTAAATAAAAATACACATGCTAACAAGTAACAATTAGCCACCAATCATAATTTTTTGATAAGTATTGCCTGTTGGAGTATTGATATTAAGTAAATATAAG
Organism: Bacteroidia bacterium; assembly: GCA_044353855.1. Lineage (GTDB taxonomy): Bacteria > Bacteroidota > Bacteroidia > UKL13-3 > UKL13-3 > UKL13-3. The sequence goes on along the minus strand of JBILBF010000001.1, from coordinate 612,480 downwards.
CCTTGTTTTACGCTAGTAACATCAAATTTGTTTTCATGTTGACCAGAATAAAGGAGTCCTTTTAATAATGTAATAGATTCTTTACCATCCATACTTACCAATCTAATGGTTGTGTTTTCTGTATGAGTTAGGTTAAATGATATAGTTAAGAAATCAGTTACAGGGTTTGGAAAAACAGCTAGTCTAAAATCTGAAATAGATTCTGAAATGCTTGTATTTAAGTTTTCTTGAACCGTTATTGATTGTTTTTGAGTTGCATTACGTGTAATGGCAAATGCCCCATAAAAAGTTACAGCACCTGTTCCAGTTGCAGGAGCAATCCACTGAAAATTCCATACAGCAGGAGAAGTAGATTTACTATTTGAATGGGTAATATAATTTGTAAACACAACCTTAGAACCTGGACCAGAAATAAAAGAACCTAAAAAATTTCCGCTAGCATTTTGTGCAGAAACCATTAAACCTTTTTGTCCAGAACCAGAAACTGTAACTGTAATATTATATGTTGATCCTGGAATATATCCTCCAACAGGAATATCAGTTGTTATTATATTTGAAGCATCTGTTACGTTACCAAAATGGCATCCTCCTTGAGCACAAGTAACTCCTCCTTCAGAAGGACCACCAGATGCTGCTCTAGGAGTACCGGTTGGATTTGAAACAAGTTGAGAAACACTTAACAAGAGTGTAAACGTTAATCCAATAAAGGCTATAAGTTGTTTTTTCATAGATTCAATTATACATAAATGGGACTTAAAAAACTATTAATGAATGTATAGACTACAAAAACCTCTAAATGGTTGTGTTAAAATCCTGTTTCAAACAACTACATTTGCACCACATGAATTATCCTTCCTATTTAATAGAAGAAGCCATAAACGAGTTGTCAAAATTTCCAGGTATTGGCAAAAAATCGGCAATGCGTATGGTATTGTATTTATTAAAGCAAAAAGAACTTGAAGTAACCAAGCTGGGGGAAGCTATCATTAAAATGCGCACCCAAATACAATATTGCCAACGGTGTAATAATGTAAGCGATGCTGCATTGTGTAATATTTGTGCAGCACCCAAACGCGACCAACACACTATTTGTGTGGTGGAAGATTTACGGGATGTGTTGGCTATCGAAAACACCAACCAGTTTAATGGAACTTACCATATTATTGGTGGTTTAATTTCGCCAATAAATGGCATTGGCCCCGATAGTTTAAATATAAACAAACTGCTTGAACGCATAAAGGTAGAAGAAACCAAAGAAATTATAATGGCTTTAAGTGCAACTATGGAAGGTGATACAACAGTGTTTTACATTTCTAAAAAATTAAAGGATTATACAGTTAATATAAGTAGTATTTCTCGTGGAATTGCTATAGGTGGCGAATTGGAATATGCAGATGAAATAACCTTGGGCAGAAGTATTGCATTAAGAGTTCCATATCAAAATTAGATCTTTCACCTGAATTAAATTCATTTAAATTATACCATAACAAAATATAAATTTTTGAACCTTAAAAAAACTCAACTTTGTATTCTTTACGTTCAAAAGTATTTTTACCATTATTCTATTTTGTAATAAATTTATTAAAACATGATCATACAACAATTATATACAACTTGTTTGGCGCAAGCTGCTTATTATATTGAGTCGGAAGGCGAAGCAGCCATTATTGATCCATTAAGAGATTATGATGCTTATATTGAAATGGCCAAAACAAATGGAGCTACAATAAAGTATATTTTTGAAACACATTTTCATGCTGATTTCGTGAGCGGACATATTGATTTGGCCAAGCAAACTCGGGCTTCAATTGTATATGGACCAACAACACAAACTGCCTACCCCGTGCATGTAGCCAAGGATGGCGAAGAACTTAAATTGGGTAAATTAACCATTAAAGTATTGCATACGCCTGGCCATACACCTGAGTCGAGCAGTTACTTATTGTTGGATGAAAACGGCAAAGAATATTGTGTGTTTACTGGCGATACTTTATTTGTGGGTGATGTTGGACGACCTGATTTATTGGATGGAATAATGACTAAAGAAGAGTTGGCTGGTATGATGTACGATTCGTTGCGCAATAAATTAATGACCTTGCCTGAAGCCGTAATTGTGTATCCTGCTCATGGTGCCGGCAGTGCATGTGGCAAAAATATTGGCAAAGAAACATTCTCAACAATAGGTGAGCAAAAAGCAAAAAATTATGCGTTGCAACCCATGACCAAAGAACAATTTATTACCACTGTTACCGATGGAATTGCTGCAGCTCCTGCGTACTTTTTTAAAGATGCCACATTAAATAAACAAGGATATGCCCCCATCGAAGATGTATTAAAAAAGGGACTTTCGCCACTTTCTGTAAGTACTTTTGAAGCAAAAATGAAAGAAGGAGCTACCATTATAGATACACGCATTCCCGATGTATTTGAGATTGGATTTATCCCAAAAGCTATCAATTTTGGATTAAACGGACAGTATGCTATTTGGGCAGCAACTTTGCTCGATATTGCTACTCCCGTTTTGATTGTTGCAGATGAGGGAAAAGAAAAAGAAAGCATTGAGCGCCTAGCCCGCGTAGGTTTTGATAATATTCAAGGGTTTTTGGATGGTGGTTTCGAAACGTGGAAACAAGCAGACAAACGGTGGGATATGATTATTACAGTTGATGAAGAAGAGTTTGAGTTAGATGCAAAACATACGAATGTTAATATATTGGATGTGCGCAAACCAGGAGAGTTTAATACAGCACATTTAACACAAGCAATACATTTTTCGTTGGATAAAATTACAACTGATTACCATACATTAAATAAAGAAGATGAATTTTTGGTGCATTGCGCAGGAGGCTACCGTTCTATGATTGCAGCTTCGTATTTAAAATCAAAAGGGTTTCAACGGGTAAAAAATGTATTAGGCGGATGGAGCACTATTCAAACAATGAAACTCCCTATTACAGTTGATAAACAAAAAGTAGAAGCCAACTAGCTTTTCTTTACAAATACTGTTTGCTTATAATTTTGCAGCGACTACGATGGTTATTTTTTGTTTATTCACTTCACCATTCAGGTTAAAGGTTTCAAAGTAACAAACGTAAATACCAATAGGTGCTCTTGTTCCTTCATCGGTAATTCCATCCCAGCTAAAAACACCGTTGGTTCCCAATAGTTGGTTGCGTACTAAATATTTTACTCTTTGTCCGGCTGAGTTATAAATATAAAAATTTGCTGTAAAGCCTGGCTCATTCATTAAGTAACTAAAATTTACCACATCATTGTATCCATCACCATCAGGTGAAAAGATATCGGGTTCGGCTTTTATCGTTTGCGTGGTTGTGGTAACCGAATATTGTGAATTTTGATACGTAGGTGTTGCATAACCTGATGTTGATGAAGCTGAAGTCCAATTACTCTTATCCATTGTTGGCCTGTTAAAATCTATCCGTTCAAGGCTTACACCTTCTTTTTCATCTATTAATTTAAAATGGATGTCTTTGTCATAATTAAATTGATCGTATCGCTTATTAAATAAATCAATGAAAACACAACCCCCTTTGTCATCGTTAAACGAAGGCATTTGGCATTGTATTATATGTTTAGGTTGAGGTGTAAAATAGTCGGATTGGATTGCACCTAAATTCTCCGTTAACACAATATATTGTTTAGGTAAAACAATAAATCCATTGGGTACTATTGGATAAAAATCATTAATAGCATTATCGTCTGTAGTATTGGCAATAAACACATTTTTAAGGTCTAAAATTTTATCGCTTCTATTGATGAGTTCTACAAAATCAACTCCATTTACACGTGGGTTAAAAAGTATTTCATTAATAGCAAAATCAAAACTATCTGCTTTTTCGGGCAGCCCAACATCAGCATAATCTTCGTTGGAGATACTATTACCAGCGCAATCTTTTACCGAATCTACTATTATCCTATAAACAGTATTGGTATCAAGTGCCGTGTTTAATAAAATTGTTGCAGTCTGAAAAGTGGCATCATCAAATATTGTTGCAACTGCATTTCCAATGGTATTATTTATCACAAACCGGTGTAATGGCATCATCGAAATACTATCCATAGGTTCATTAAAATAGAGCGTTAACTCTTTTGCAGAAAACGGATATGCTCGTAATAATTTAGGTGCTGTTTTATCTCTATTTATAGCTGTTACTGAATTTTTTTTACCCAAAGTTCCTCCAAGTGTATTGGTCGAAGATGTCCAATTTGAAATGCCACCACATGGGTTTTTTGTATCGATCATTTCCAAACTCCATCCTCCATTTTGTTTTATTTTATTGCTATGCCAATTTGAATGATAAACTACAGTATGAATTACTTTTCCGGTTTCGTTTTTAAGTGTCAATACATCTCCATCATTTCCCAACGATGGAAAGTTGTTCAAGCCAAATGCATGATGAAAAGAGGTAAATAATGAAATGTTAGTTTGGGCTGTAAGGATAATAAAACTATCAGGGAGTAAAATAGTATTAGGTAGTTTAGCATTTAAACTTGCATCACTTATTGTCCAATTAAAAAGTGAAATGATTTTATTAGAACGATTATACAGTTCAATATATTCAGCTGCAGGCAATCCAATTATTGGTTCTGGATCTGGTAATATTTCATTTATCAATACATCAAATTGACTTGCAGTATCAGGAACAAAATAAGAAAATTGCTTCAGTGTATTGGGTACTATTAAATTGCCTTTACAATCAGCAACATTGGAAATTGTAAGTGTATGTGTACTATTTGATGAAAGTTGGTTTGCTAGGAGTATAATAAGTGTATCCATATTCGATTGAGCAACTAAACGAGATACTATAGTATTGGTGGGAGCAAATGTAATTGCAGCATTGAGCATCGAAACACTATCCATTTTTTCGTTAAAAACTAACTGGACAGTTTTATCATTATTAGCTGAAACAGAAAAAATAAAAGGAGCAACAGTATCATTTAGGAATGCCCAACGAGAGTTTTTGGTTCCAGGGGTTCCACCAATAAGATTATCACTTGCCTTGTAATTTTGCTTTCCCAAACAAAGCTGGTTTGGATTATTCATCTCAATTGTATACCCTCCATCAGCTTTTAATTCATTACCATACCAACTCATATCATAATTAAGCTGATGAATAATTTTTCCCGTATTGTCTTTTAATATTAGCTGATCACTCGTATTATTTAATGATGGTAAACTTGTAAATATACAGTTTCCGAAATTTCTAAACAAAACAATATTGGAAGCAGCGCACAATATGATGAAACTATCTGGACCAATGAGAAAATCGGGTAATGTGATCGTAGTGGTAGCATCACTTATTGTCCATCCTTTTAATTGTAACCTAATATTGGTGTGATTATACAATTCAATAAATTCATCCTCTGGCAAACCAACTGAAGGAGTTGGGTCGGGAAAAAATTCGCTAATCAATACATCTCCAAATTGTGCATCGTAACGATAAAAACCAAAAGGAATTTGTTGGGTAACTGTTATATTTCCGATATCATCTGAAATATTATTTGCTGTAAGCATATAATTATTTACAGTTAATATTGTATTCAAATCTAACAAAACAACATCTTTTCTACTGCCATCATATTGAGCCGATACTGGACTTCCAATGGCATTGTTTATATTGTAATTAAACGTATTGAGTGCGGAAATTGATTCAATATTTTCTGAAAAAACCAACCGCAATTGTGTAGGTGTAATTACTTGAATAGAATCTACAACAGGTGCTATCGTATCCATAATTATCGGACCTGTGTATATATTATCTAAATAATATTTTTGTGTATTCGTGTTTGTAAATTTAACAACAACTCCGAAAAAATTAGCGTGTGTAAATGTTGAATCGATACCCGTACCTTCCAGAACATAATTTTGCCACCCAGTTGTATCCGAAAACAGTTGCCAATTTCCAGTAATGTCTCTCAATACTTTTATACTTACTACATTATTGGATTTGCTAACAGTGCTTGGTCTTCCGGCAATAATGCGTGTTCGTATGGTTCCACTTTGTTTATAAAGCGTTATAGAATCGGTAGTTCCAGTAACTCCACCCAATTGTACATAATATCCATTCAAGGAGGTTTTTAAGTTTGCAGAATCACTTATTAAATATACCCGCATAAAGTTTGCAGTACTTGGGCTTACACTAAATCTGCACCAAAATCGCCATTCACCCTGGGCAATAGTGGAGGGTGTGCTTAAGGAAATATCTTTTGCTAAAGTGCCATTACTTTGAAGTTGAAACGTTGAATTGACTTGAAACAAACTATCGTCACCTTGCCAACTCGGATTGCTTAAAAAATTGCCATCAGAAAAATTTTCGGAAATCTGAGCTTGGCAAAAAGAAGCAAATAAAATAAATATGCTGAATAGGGGTCTCATAATTTAGGTTTGAGAAAGATAAAAAATAATTACATTTTTACCTAATTAGCCTAATACATCGTTTCTATACTAACACAACGGTAACTACCCTATTCATCAAAAAAGAGCTTAAAGAAATTTATCTTTAAGCTCTTTTGAAAAAGGGTGGGCCCACCTGGGATCGAACCAGGCACCCCCTGATTATGAGTCAGATGCTCTAACCGACTGAGCTATAGGCCCTTGGATTGCTCCAATATTGTTGTTTAACTTTTATACGATACGGATTGTAATACCTTTTGTTTTTAAAAACCTTGCAAATTGAATGGTTGGGTATTCAACTGAATGGTTTTTAATTTTTAAAGGACTGCAAACATATATTTTTGCAAGTTGTTATACAAATAACATGAAAAAGATTTCAGCAATAATTTTTGACTTAGGTGGTGTACTTATTGATTTGGATCAAAACAAAACAATTAGAGCCTTTAAAAGGCTTGGACTAACTTTAGAAGATTTAAATGAAGAGTCAACCATTTTCACTGATTTTGAAACGGGAAAAATTACCGCTGATGATTTTAGACATGCCCTAAAATCTGCACTTAAAGGCAATATTACCGAAACCCAAATTGACAATGCTTGGAATGCTATGTTGCTTGATATTGTTGAAGAACGATTTGTTATGCTTGAATCCTTAAAAACTAACTATAAAATATATTTATTAAGCAATACCAATTCTATACATATCGAATCAGTTAAGAAATATATCGATGTGCATTTTGGCTGGGACCGTTGGAGTAATTTGTTTAATGCGCAATTCTTGTCATATGAAATTGGTTTACGCAAACCACATAGTTCAATTTATGAATTTGTACTCAAACACATAAATTTAACTGCTCAAGAAGTTATCTTTATTGATGATAACACTACAAATTTAAATGCAGCAAAAGCAATTGGCATACATACAATGAAAGCTCTTCAACCATTGGATGAAAAGTTGTTTGCAGAAATAAAATCCTATATTAATGGATAACTTATACTAAATGACTATTGAATAGTATATCGAATAGATACACCACCACTTTGGATAATGGTAGGAAATGAATTGGAGGTTTTGGGATCCGTTCTCCGGTAGTCATAAAACAAGCGAAGCATTAATGCTTCACTAATCATATAATCAATTGTAGGTCGTAAAGTATATACGCGTTGTCCTTGAACGGGATCATTTGAAGGTCTATCAATATTGCGTATTTTGGTTACATTATCTCTTATTCCAAAGTCTAATCGGAAGTTAATATCACTTTCTAGCACCAATCTTCTGCCATTTCGCCTAATAAAAGGAATCGTTAACTCTGTTGTTCTATAACCCATTCCAATTACCCATTCACTTCCTTTTTGTTCGTTTAATTGACCGTTGGTTAATCCAAAATTTAAATTACGGTCGCGTTTGTATTCAATTCGGGTGGTAATATTTCCTACAAATGAAATATCAATTCCTAAAAATGGCCCAAATCGTTCTGTAATAGAAATTTGTCGTATTTGATATTTTGAAGCATAATCTCCTGTAATGCCATTACTTGCGCTATCAGCCAGTATACTTTGAAACGAGCCAACATTATACGTAGATATGTACTGATGATTTAATGTAATGTTGCTTACATAATCCTTGAACGCTTCAATTTTTGACAAGCCATTATAGGTTATTTTCCAGTTTAAATCTGGTATTTTAGGCAAAGCTGTCAATCCAATTTTTGTTACGTCTTCACCTCCATAGGCTGCTAAAAATGCTGGAATTAAAACATCTTGTGAATTGCGGCTATAGCCCAAAGGAAACCCTGTGCTATCAATGCCACTACTAGGCTTATCGGGGTTTTGTGACAATCGATTCGCAATGGTTTCTCTGTTTTTCTGAAATTCTTCAAACACCGCTGAATTGCCATTAGCAAGTTCTTTTGAAAACGTACTTGCAAACGTATTGAAGGTTATAGAATAGTTTCCTGAAACAATAGGCTCGTTTATATCTCTAAATGTTTGAGAAGTGTCATCGTATCTGAATAAAACCGATGTAGTTACACTCCTAGTGCGTGAAAAAGTTAAATCTATCCTAAAGTCAGAAATTGGTTCTAATGTTGCACGTCCCGTTAAATTTTCTTGGTAGTTTTGTCCATAAAACGATGTAAGACGAGGATCTTTGCTTATCCATCCATTGCGAGCAGCTTTATTTCTATAATCTGGATCTTGCGAACCTAAAATAAAATCAATACCTGGACCTCCATCGTCAAAGTTTTGACCAAAATACTGAGGTGTTGGTTTAAATCCTGGAAGGATTGTTCCTTCTGTTTGTGTATAGGAAGCCGATGCATTTTTTAGCATCATTAAAAACTTCATCGTATACACCAATGCGGGAGGCTGTTTACCTGGTTCTTTCTCTTGTTTTTCTTCTTTGGGAGGAATCGGTTTTCCATCTTTCCCTTTTTTTGCCTTTAACACCTCCTCTTTGGGGGATGCAGCTTGTTTCTTTCCTTGATTTGGGCTATTGATGTTTCGCAAAAAGGGTATTTTGTTATACAACATGAGCATATTCAAATTTACATTATACGCTTGTGCTTGTGAATTTGAAATGGTATTTCCTAAACTATCTGCTGCTGGAGGTGCTTGTTTCCATTGATAGGTTGCTGTGTAAGTATAAGATGATTGACTAATCCAATTTAAGCCTGGAATTTTATTAATAGGAACATTGTAATTAACCCTAGCCGTTTGGTCAAATTGCATCATTCTCCCTCCTGTTAAAAAGTTATCCCAAATGGAATCTTTTTGTGGTGTATTCTTTTCAATAGCACCTAAAGGCTCATCAATTCTCGCCAATGCTGTGGCATTGTAATCTAGTTTTAACCCTTTTGATAAATCGTATCTAAATTCATAATAACGGGTCATTGTATACATTTTATCATACAACGGATTCAAAACAATTCCTTGGTTATCGTTATTTCGGTTAATCGTTACCCCATACCTCCTATCTGTTTCCAATCGAGCACCCCATGATTGTGGTAAAAAGTACAGATTAAAATCTTTAATTAATGCTAAGCTTTTCGATTTAATTCCTTTAAAGGGTTCCCAAGGTTTAGGATTAAAATTATAATTATAAGCTGTAAGGCTTTTATAGTTTTGTAACAAATAATATTCGAGTGTTTGGTTTCGCCTAAAGGTTTCGTTAAACGAATAGGTAAACGTAAAATTTGAAATGTCGTATAAATGTGCTTTACCGCCACCCAATTTATTTTTTCGGACATTGGTAAAGTTCATGCTTCGTCTTGTTGTCAAATCATCAGCTGCTTTTTTTATTCTTGCTTGATACTCCGGATTGGTACTTTCATCAATCTCTTTTTGCAATTTAGTGTCTGGATTTAATGGGTTATAATAAGGTCGTATAAGTGTGTTTCCGTATGAAACAAACATCGGTACAGAAAGACCAGAATTTTTGGGGAAAAATTTACCCAATTCAAAGCTGCTTTGTAAGTCATATTGATATTGATCATTAAAACTTCTTTCACTCAATTTTTTATCGATTCCTCCAAAACCCACGGTAGTAACACTTCCGGAGAGTTGTAAATTGGCAAAATCAGCAAGTTTTGCTTGTATTCTTGCATTGGCTGCCCATCCTCCCCTGTTGTTAAACTCTGTCATTCGCAATTCATTAAACCACACTTCTGCACTTTTAGCAAGGCCATCATCAATACTTCCTGGAATCGCTTTGGGATTGCGAATTCCGACCATTGCTACTTTCAAATTACTTAAATCTGGAAGTCCAATTACAGTATATTTTACATTGCCCAATTGCCTATAAAACGGAGAGGTAAAAGGAAAATTAGCATTTGTTCGTTGAATCTTGGTATTGATAAATTCTTCGAGTGTGATAATCATTTCGTTTTCCACTCGCCAAATTTCATCTGGTGTTATCTCTCCATCTTTGGTAATAAATAATGGAATTTCATATTCGTAATAGTTGTTTGTTAAATCTGTACCTAATCTTATAAATGCAGTGATGTCTCCATTATTGGTAACATTTTCTTTTAATGCTTCTGCATGAATAAACATTCGCAGTTTACCATATTGACGTAAATCTGTTTTTATTGTTTTGAAAACGCCTCGAGCATCTCCATCTTTTAAGTTGCCAACTAATACTGAAAGGGATTGCTCATTTTGAGAAATTGCTTGTGGTGAACTAAAATCAATTTCTCGTTGAATGCCAGGAGGTACAACATAAGGAATAGGATTTCGTGTGGCGTTTTTCTCAATATTAACAGTAGAAACAACAAACCTTGTATCGTCTAATGGATCTCCAGGTTTTGATTCTTTACCTACTTGTAAATTCTCCAAATATTTTCGCCAATCAGCTCTAACCAATTGTAACGCTCCTATTCTAAGTACTTGTTCGTTTTCAAATCCTCGCATATATAATCGCATATAACGTATGGATTTAAAATCTAAAATTTCGCCTACTCTTTTTTGGTATTCTCTAATTGGAACTTTTAGTTGATACCAAGTAACAGGAGTATTTACACCATTTTTTAGTGTAATGGATGTTACAATACTATCGGTGATAAAATTTTGCCCAACAACCAAACTATTCTTGTCAATGTCTATTTTGTATTGATAATATTCTTCAATATCATTTAACGTATAATCTCGATTGATATCTTCATTATCTGGCGTATTGGTAGCTGACGTTGAAAAAGATTCGCCACCTTGAGCCTGAGTAGGGGAATTGCCTTGATGTTTATTAAACTTTTTGTATCTATCCAAAATACTTGCCTCAATTGGATCTAGTTTTGTTGTACTTAAATAAAATTGATAGTTATCAAAAGAAGGATCTTCTACTGCATTTAAATATGCCTGAGAAGCCGTACCATGTAGTGTTGCAACTTTTTGAATATAGTTAGCATCAAATTGAATTCTTTCGGCATTATCATTAAATCCATCTAATCCCACATCTTGACTCGTACGTATATTTTCATCAGCATCAAAAGCAAAATTTACCACAGGCTGGCGAGGTACTCTTCCCCATACAGTAGTATCTACAAACTGAAGTGTAGGATCGGTCGTTCTTGGCAATCCGTTTTCCGCAGCACGTCTATTATCACGTAAAATATCTTCTGAAATATTTCCTAAATTAATATAAAGCTGTCCTTTATTTGTTGGATTAGGATTGCTTAAATATGGATCCATCATCCAAATTTCAATATAATCAATATTAGATGCTTCAAAATCATTTTGCTCAATTTTGCGCATAATACCTGCCCAATTTTGGGTTGGGTCTTTTAATGATCCATCTGCATTTAATCCATTGATGGTGTAATTATATGGGCCTCTTTCTTTTGGACTAAAAGATAAATCAAGAGTAGGTAAATTTTGAGGTTGACCTTGTTGAATTTGTCTGTTGGGATAAATCTCTCTTAGCTCACATTGACGCACCCTATGATCTGATAATTGAGCATCGTCATTTTGAATATGTTTAGGCGTTTGAGCATTGCTTTGGTAAAAAGTAGACGCAATGGTATACCATGCTAAATTTGCACGCTTATAACCATATTCTAAGCTGTTTATTATGCCTCCTTCAGGAAAAATATCTGCTTGCCCTTGAGGTGTAGAAGCTAAAAACCAACTGTTGCCCAATCGCAAATCAAAAGGCGTTTCTGCACCTTCAAAATCATCTAAATAAGCTGTTCCCTTATTGGCAAGCGAATTTTGAACACCCGGTATTAAACGAGCATATTCGCCTTGAATGGTTACTTGAGAGGGTTCTTTGGTTTCAATAAATGGCAACCTATCAACTAGTTTTGTTAACAATCTCGACTCTGTTTTATAGGTTCCATCAAATCCTATAATCACATTGCTGATAGGTTCTTCGCCAATATTTACTTTAGGAGTAAGTGGTCTTTCATTTAAGTATAAAAGAGTACCTCCTAGTATCAAGTTTGGACTTGATTTATAATCCAATCGGGTTCCCAACAAGTTTTTTTGTTGAACACTAAAGAGTGAGTTACTTTCAGAGGATACTTTAATAACCGCACCAGAATTGAGTAACCCCGTATTAATAATTTTCACACGTCCTTGGTTATAATCAACTGTAAAATCTTGGTTTTCGGTAAGTGGTGCACCATTAGCCGTAACTCTTACTGAACCGCGTGGAATATTTGTTTGCCCAAGAGAAATTTCGGATGATGAATTACCCGAATAACTCCCTCGCAAAAAGAACTTGTTGTATTGTGGTAGTTGGACTGCAGCAAATCGAGTAGAGTCATATAATTCAAAGAATGAATAATATCGAGCCCTGCTTTTATCGTTTACAAACTTATTGGCAAGGTAATTCCCGAAGGGTTCTATCATTGGAAATATGATGCGTCCTTGTGTTGGATTTACAGTTATACCTTCAATGAAATCATATAAACCATCAGGTGCTCTTTCTTGTTGTGTATTTAAATTATCTAAATTAAGAACGCTCACCAACGGTAATCCAGTTAAAAGTGGTTCGTTTACTATTGGTATATAATTCAAATCGGCTCCAGATGGGTCATCTGCATAAATAATGTTAAGTTTAAAATCTTTGGCTTGCAGTTGAAATGTTCCTAATGAATAAATATTTTTCATCATCAAATCCCAAATTGGCAAATCGGGACGAAGTGAAGGCCCTTTGAGCATTTTGGTAAACAACACATTTGGTGTAACAGGATTCGTTGGGATTTTAGTAGTTAAATCTCCTACTGTATAATTAACTCCATTTATAGAATATTCATATGCAACACAAAGTACATCATCATTATTCAATGATTGATTAAGAGAAATATATCCCATGCGTAGATTTACAGAATACTCATTTGGACTTAACAATCGAGCATAACTTATGGCTTGGTATTGCGAAATGGGTTGAAGGCCTGTTTTTGGTTGATCTTTTAACAACTCATTTTGAATTTGATAAGAAGCCCTAAGTGCATCTTTATTTGAATTTATGGGTGTTTCACCTTCTAGGTAAGAGTATAAATTATTGGTCCCATTTCCAGGAAAAGTATCAACACCCAACGTCCAACTTTTATTGTTTCGTTTGCTCGCTTCACCTAAATCCGCAAATCCTATAACATCTCTTGATCCATCAAATGAACCTGTACGGTTGGTAACCCATACTTCAACACGGTTAATTATGACAGGTGAACCAATGATAGGCAAATTGGATAACCATAAATTATAATTGTCTCTAAAATACTGTGCTAAAAAATAATGACGATTCATGTCGTAATTATCACATTGAATATCAAACTTAGTGGTTTGAGCACCTCCAGAAATTTCTGTTTCCGTTGTTTTTCCTCTTTGCTGAGAAATAATAGTAGTAACCGTTAGTTTTCCAAATTGAAGGGCTGTTTTCACCCCAAATAAACTCTGACTGCCTTGAATAAGGGAAGAATTGAGGGGTAAGCTTACATTTCCGAGTTCAATTTTTTTGATGATATCATCTTCTTTTCCGGCATAATCAAGTTTTACCTGGTTTTCAAAATCAAACGTAGCTTCCGTATCATAGTTGATATTTACTTTTAATTTATCGCCAATGCTACCAGCAACATTTAGCTGAATTTTTTGCTTAAAGTCAAATTGTCGGGTTGTTTGTTGTTGAGGAGCAAATTGAGGATTTCTAACTGTATTAGAGTTTCCCGCAAAAATAAGTTCTGCTGTGCCACGAGGTTTTATATCAATAATGCCACTTCCAAAAATACGCTCGAAAATTTTGGGACCAACTCTAAGTTGAGGAATAATGCCACTTCCGCTTACAAAATTATTGGCTTGAGAGCGTTGATTAAAATACTCTTTGTTTTGTCTTTTATTTTCTTCTCTCAACGCATCTTTTAAACCAACAGAAGCGGGTAAACGATAATCTTGTCCTCCAACTTTGGAGCTGTAATTGTATGATTCGGTTTCTGGGTCAAGCTCATATTTGGTTTTAATGTTTGCGGGTTCTCCTAAATCAAAAGGATTATTAGAGTTGCTTCGTTCATAAGGCTTTCGATCTTTAATAGGATAGGGTAGGTTAACCGATGTGTCTTTCCCTGTTGAATCGGGGGGAGCACTATTGATGAGTGAAATGAGTGAATAGTAACCTGTTTCCGTTTCTACTATTTCTGCAAAAACATCCCCTCCCAACAGTGTAAGTATACATGCTAGTATGGTTGTAAAAGATATGTAGGTAAATTTAGAGTTACTTAACAAAGTAGAGTTTCGCCATCTAAAGAATTTTTAAGGTGTTTTTAACTAATTCTTCTACTGTGTATTGTGGATTTTGCTGACGAACTTTTTGTAAGCTCTTTTCTGCTTCAATTTTCGAAAAACCAAGCATTACCAATGCTGATAAAGCTTCTTCCACTATTAAATTTCGAATTCCAGTAAATGATGACCCATCTGAAATATCATCAAGTTTGATCTTATTTTTTAAGTCAATCACTACTTTTTGAGCCGTTTTTTCTCCAATTCCTTTCACGGTTTTAATTAACGCCCAATTGTTGGTAGATATTGCTTGTTTAATATCAGCTGGCTTTAGCGATGATAACATTAAACGTGCAGTATTGGGCCCAACCCCACTAACAGAAAGCAACAATATAAATAACATTCGCTCATCTTCATCCACAAAACCATAAAGGGTATGACTGTCTTCTTTAATTACTTGGTGTGTATATAATTTTAACTGCTCCTCCGCTCCAATTTTTTCATACGTATGTAAGGATATATGAATGGCATAACCCACACCACCACACTCAATCACAACATATGTGGGTGTTTTTTGAACTAATTTTCCATTAATATGAGTTATCACTGCTGTATAATTATTTTAGGATTAAATAAGGCCGCTAAAGTAAGAAATGTTTTTATTTTTGAGGCAGTGAATTCAAACAAATTTATACTGTACAAGTTTAAATTGAAACTAGCCATGGTTATAGCTTTGGTTACACTGTTACCTGTTTGTAGCCTTGCACAAAAGGCTACTATAGAAAAACACACTGCCTTTTATGCTGACAATACCCTGAAAGAAAAAGGGCAATACCTATTAGGAGCTAAGGATGGTTATTGGTATTATTACCATTTAAACAGAAGCATTAACCTGAAAGAAAAATGGAAAAAGGGGGTATTAATATGGCAAATATATTATACACCCAAAGGTAAAATTAGTAAAACGGTAAACAAAAATGGAACAGTTAAAACCCGACCAGCTTGTGGTTGTTAGTTACAAAAAAAGCCAATACTCTTAAATATAGTATTGGCTTTGTACTTAGTTCAAGTTTTTTCAAAACAATTATTTACACCCAAATTTGGCAACAGGAAGTTTGGTAAAATTCCCTCCTGTATCGTCATCACTGGCCCAATTGGCTCGAAGTATCCTCATTTCCATTTCTTGTGGAATTGAAGTAGGTGGGAACCTAAAATAATCGTTTACAATTAAACTCATTATCCACTTATTTGCCCCCGAGTAGGTCATTTCAAACTGTGGTTTATTTAACACTTGAAGTAACTTGTAGGGTTCATATATTGAAACAACTCCTGTAATGCTATCTTTTGCAATGGCTTTTAAATGGCAATATAAAACAGTACCTGGGTCAAGATTTTGCATGGTTGGTTTTTTCTCAGCTGAGTTATCGTAAACAATTGTTGTAATTTCATTTTCGAGAAGTACGGTTGGAAAGTTATACAAGGCTCCTTTGTCCGTTGTAGGGGGGGTTACGGAAATAGAAATATCATTTGTTTTAATATCGGGATCACCATAACCACCGCCATTTTTTGGCTTTACAATAAGAGAAATTCCTGAGGCATATACTTGCGAAGCAGTAACCCCGTAGAAGGCAGTAGGGATCATTTCATATTTCCACACTTTCTCTCCTTTTTCAGGGGCAGGAGACATTAACAAGGCATCGTTCGAATTTTGCCAAGGCTTTTCACCTGTGCCATTTACATTCGGATTACCAACGGGTAGTTCCGCTGGCTTCCATGTCCAAATATACATGGGCCCCGGATGTTCAGACAATAATTTATTGTGATCCAACGATAAATCCAACTTACTCAAATCAACATAAATGGTCACTTTTTCTGTGGCAATGGTGGGAGATGGCTCTATGGTTGCTAGTTGCGCAAAACTGGCAAATACATTTAAGCAGAATACAATAATCAATAGTTTTTTCATATGCGTTATTTTCTAATAAATGATAATCGGTAAACAGCTTTTTCAGTATCCTTGCAGAGGATCGACTTATCCAATTTTAAGTTCGTATCGGTTGGTCGAATGGTTGTAGCTAGCGGAAATACAAGGTTTGTAGAGCTTCCGGTTGGTGTGAGGATAAGTTGTTTTGGGAAATTGGGGTTGTCAAAGGTCCATGTTCCACTTGTGCCTCCAAAAAATTGGAAAGCAATATTGGAAGTATCGGCAGTATAAACTCCAGCACCATTTACCATAGCCAATTGGATATTGGGCAAATTGGTTTTGGTATAAAAAAAGGAGGTGATATCCATGGTTTCTTCCACAAATCCTCCCTTATCTACCACTTCACAGGCTTGCAATACCCAGTTAGCGGTAATACCTTCCACCTTGCTGGGTACTTCACCTATTTCTTTGTATTCTTTTTGGCAAGCGCTTATCCATACTCCCATGATAGCGCATAGCATATACAGTTTATTTTTCATACTTATCATATACATTAATTACAGCCTCCAGTTCCATTAAATACGAATCCTGCACCCGTTTCGGTTGAAGGAAATTGTAAAATCATGCCTGGACAATTCCAAGGGGCATTGCGAATAGTTAAATTGGCTTGTTGAAAAGCTCCTCTTCTTTTTAAGGTTTGTACTCTGTCGCCTTCGCATACAAATTCAAGTCTGCGTTGTAAACGCACAGCTGTTAAAACAGTCGATTGTGCAGCACCAGCTGAAAGAAATCGAGTAGTGGAATCGCTATAAGCTCTGGTTATTACCTTATTCACGTCTTCCACTGCTTGGGTTAAATTGCTTCCCGCTTCTGCGTTTAATTCTGCTCTTGTGAGCAACATATCGGTCAATGTAAGATACGGTACTCCAAAATAATCAGCATTGAATTTGTTCACTACATAATACTCATTATCCTTGCCGGCATTCTTTTTGCCAACCAATGTTTTTCCTCTTTTGTCCAAACTATCTCCGGTAAGCAAGGTAAAAATTTCTTTGGAAATGGTAAAGGATTCGTTGTCCTTGTCGGAGCGGTATTTTTCAATGAAGCGTGAGCCTCTATTGTCGGTAGAAGCATTGGTACTGATTGTGGTAAAAATAAACTCAGTTTTAGGATTGGTCGTTGAGAAACGATTCAATTCTGTACCCAATGAATAGCCACCATTATCAATTACGTCATTCAATAAAGTTAATGCTTTGGCAGGTTGGTTGAGCTGATAATATACTTTGGCCAACAATGCTTTTGCTGCAAATTTATTGGCATAATTTCCGTTGTTAATTGGAAGATTGGCAATGGCAATTTCTAAATCAGCAATAATAAAGGCATATGTATCTGCCACTGTTGAACGTGCTTTAGGTGTTTTGGCATTCACATCGCGCACCACTGCACCCGGGTGGGAATTATCAGGTGAAAAACCTGCCGGTTGGCCCCATAAACGCAATACCTCAAAATGACAAGCGGCTCGCAGAAATTTGGCTTCAGCATCCATTCTTACTCTGTCGGCAGCAGGCACATTCACTTTTTCATAAAATGCGTCAAGGCTATTAATGCGAAATGGAATGATGTACAAATTGCGGTATAAATCTCCTACATCTGAATTAAAAATAGTAGTATTCCTTTGGTAAATTTCTGTTTGGAAAGTACCATCATCTTTCAGTGGTTTGGTTAAATCATCCGACAATAAATCATTGGCCGTTTGCAATTTCCCGTTTACTTGATTGGCAAATGCATCGTAACAAGAGTTCAATAAATTTTGAACATCTTGGGGTGTTTTAATTGCCTCATCCTCGGTAAAGGCAGTTTCAGGCTTTTCTTCCGTTATTTTTTTGCAGCCAACAATAATGAATGTACCTGCAAGAAAAAGGAGTGTGAAATAATGTATATATTTATTTTTCATGAGGAATTAATTAGAAGTTAACAGACAATTGGAAAGTAAATGTTTTTTCTTGAGGCGGGGTTAGATAGGTAATATTTGGACTCATGTTTCTATCGGTGGCATTCTCAAAATCACGGGCAATTTCAGGATCAACCCCAGTGTATCGGGTGAAGGTTAATAAGTTAGTTCCTATCAAAGCCATGCGCATTCCTGCCAAACGTAATTTTTTACAAGTGGCGCGAGGAAGGTTATAGGCAATGGTTACATTCCTTAATCGTGCAAATGTTCCATCTTGCAACCATTGAGTTGTATTGATCCAAGGAGTGGTAGAACCGTAGGTTGCCGTTTCGCGGGTGAGCCTAGGATATTTAGCAACATCACCCGGTTGTTGCCAGCGGTCAAACAAATCAGAGCGCATATTCCAATTTGTCACTACTCCGTTTTGGCGTTTGGCTGATGATTCGTATATATCGCCTCCCAACACAAAATTGAATAAGAAACTGAATTCAAAATTTTTGTACTTAAACTGATTATTAATTCCTCCAATGGCTTCAGGTTGAATATCACCAACGGCTACACGATCTTTTGGATCCCAATTAAAGGTTTCGTTGCCATTGATATCATAATACACTGGTCTGCCTGTTTGTGGGTCAACTCCTTTATACCTTACTAAAAAATTGGTTCCAACGGATTCGCCCACTACAACGCGGGTATCGTTGGTTCCTCCACTCACAGCATCTTCACTGTATGGGCCAATGCTGGTTATTTCATTTCTATTGCGGGCTACATTCAAATTAGTGGTCCAGGTAAAATTGGCTCCCACAATATTCCTTGAAGTAATGCTGAGTTCAATTCCTTTATTGGTAATAGCCCCCACATTATCCCAATAAGTTTGAAAACCGGTAGAAGGAGGTAAGGTTAATTGCATTAACACATCGGTAGTTCTTTTATCATAATAATCGGCTGTTACGGTTACCCTATCTTTAAAGAAGCCAAAATCAATTCCTGCATTAAAAGTCCAAGAAGTTTCCCATCTCAAATTGGAGTTGGGTAAAATATTGGGATAGGTGGTTGGCTGCCCATTATAGGTAGTACCAGCAGATGTAGGCGACCAATTGGATAAGTACAAATAGTTAGGAATATTGGCATTTCCACTTTTGCCATAGGCAGCTCTCAATTTGGTGGTGCTGGTAGCAGGTAATCTAAAAAAGGACTCTTCACTAATTACCCAAGAAGCGGATAAGGCTGGAAAGAATCCATAACGGTAATTGCTTCCAAATTTTGTGCTGTAATCATTCCTCAAAACGGCTTCCACAAAATAACGCTGCTTAAAATTGTAATTCACACGGCCAAAATAACTCAAGAAAGAAAATCCTTGTGCCACTTGTGGAAAGCTATTATACGAATAATCGGGCCCTTTTACTGGCGCATTAGGGTCCCAAAATCCATTGGACATATTATTGGCATTGGCACTTCTCGAATCTGTTCTTGAATCTTGAAATTCATACGCAGCCATGAGCCCTAAATTATGTACTTTTTTAAAGGTTTTGCGGTAATTAAGCATGAAAAAATAACTGTAGTTGGTTACATAGGTGCGGTATTGGTTGGCGGTACCTAAATGGGTAGAATTAATTAAAGCTTGAGGATCGTATTGGTCATCGGTTAGTTCCATATAATCCAAATTAACTTTACCCGTTGCAATAAAATCTTTGGTGATGGAATAATCCAATTGGAAATTATTGATGGTACGTAATTCGGTATTTCTCCAACGTTTTAATTCTTGCACGCGCACAGGATTATCGCCTCCGGTGAAATAATTTCCAGTACTATCGAATACAGGAAAAATAGGAAGTGCGGTGCTCATGGCCGAACCTAATCCACCAGCCCAAGCCGAATTAACTCGGTAATTGGTTCCTTGGCTTAAAGAAGTGGAGATGGAGGCTTTTAATTTTGGGGTGATGGCATAGTCGCCATTGATACGACCTGAAATGCGTTCGTAACGATTGCCCACCAAATAACTTTCGTTATTGGAATAACCAAAATTGGCCAAAATACCTCCTTTGGCAAAACCATTGGAAACAGAAACACTGTGGCTATTTTTAATTCCAGTTCGGGTAGTTAAGTCAACCCAATCTGTATTTGTTTTGAGGGCGTCTTCCCAACTAATATTATTCGGCAAGGGAGCTCTTCCTGTTCCACCATCGTTTTCATAAGCTTCTTGGTATAATTGCAAATATTGTTGAGAGTTAAGCATATTGGGCAATGCCGTAGGATTTGAAATTCCTACACTCCCTGTATAATTCACTCTAATGCCTCCTTTATTGGCACGTTTGGTGGTAATGATCACCACTCCATTCGAACCTCTGGACCCATAAATGGCAGTCGCGGCAGCATCTTTTAATACATCAATACTTTCAATATCATCAGGGTTAATGGTTGCAAGCGGATTATTATTCATACCCCCACTGTTACCATTGGTATTTCCATTGTTTAAAAAAAAATCTTGAGTGATAGGAATACCGTCTACTACATACAACGGATCTCCACCTGCACTAATGGAGGCTACTCCTCTTATGCGAATCACCGAAGCCGAACCAGCCAATCCACTACCTGTGGTTACTTGCACACCCGGAAGTTTGGCTTGTAATGCTCCTTCAAAACTTTGTACAGGCATATCGTTTAATTCTTTGCCATTTAAGCTTGCAATTGACCCCGTAATTTCTCTCTTAAGTTTGGTACCATATCCAACTACTACAACATCTTCTAAAGCTTTTGAATCTTCTTTTACTTTGGTTACGGGTGCATCCGAAACATTATCGGCTACGGTACTCAAGGTTAAGTACGTAGTTTCATACCCAATATATGTAATCCTTACTTTGTAGCTACCTGCTGGTACATTTTTAATTTCGTAAATCCCCAATGCATCGGTTACAGTTCCAAATTTTGTTTTATCAATGGTAACTGTTGCGCCAATAATGCTTTCTCCTTTTTCATCTATCAATCGCCCTCTTATTTTATCGGCATAAGCCCCAAAACTGAGTAGCAAAATAGCCAGTAGCAATACTTGTTTGAGTGTAAAATTAGTTATCATTTTATACATTGAGTTTACGTTTATTCGGTAATACATAATTTAAATTGTTTGCTTGCATTTGTTGTATGCACAGTGATAATATACAACCCTTGTGAAAGACCTATAGATTGCGCATTTAGATTGATAAAAGCAGGGGCATTGTTGTATGCTAGTTGCAACATTTTTTGTCCGGCTAGGTTTGTTATCTCCACACGTATGGGTTGCGAATGTTCAATTCCTGTTTTAATGCTAAATTCGTTTTGGGCAGGGTTAGGATAAATGGTCGTTCCGCTCCAATCTGTTTTATGTTCGAAAACTGCAGTTGGATAATTTGTTTCCATAAATTTATTTAAATAAACCCTGTATTCTCCTGGAGCTAAAGTATCGGCTAATGTTGTACCAGCAATCGTTATGGAGTCTTTGCCAAAAATATTGTACCAAGTACCGGCTACTGGAAAACTAATCGAAACGACAGCTGGAGTTACCCCAAAATTGCCAATAATACTTGCTTTAGTAGTACCACTATTGATGACTAATGTTTTAATAGCTGTGGCTCCAGCATTATAGGTATAATTTTTTGTTGAAAGAGAATCATCTGCTATTTTTAAATTATTGAGTGTAGCTACAACTTCATATACTCTTTTTCTTCTACTATCATTCATATAGTCCCAACGTATCGGTTTATTGCCAATTCGCCCATTAAAATCGATGCTGTAATCATATCCAACTTCGCCAAACTGCCAAATCATTTTGGGACCTCTTAATGGTATTAAAAAACACATTGCTGCTTCAATACGTTGCAATCCAATGGTGGTATCTTTTATATTGTAATTGGGATTATTTGAGTTTCCATATTTGCCATTTTTAACTTGCAATCGTTCTTCATCATGGCTTTCGGCATAAGCCACTAAGTTTGGTGAGTTCCATCCTCTATTTTTAAAATCGGCCCAGCTTAAATCACTTGTACTTGCATAGCCCATGGTTGTTTCATTAAAATTATGGTTCAAATTTCCCCACAACATAAAACCCATATTAGCCAATACTTTTTCTTCGCTGTTATCAGCAAGGTGTTCCAGTATCATATAAGCACTGCTATCATACGTATGCACTTTATCAATGATGCGTTTCCAAATATTAATACGGCTTTGATCATAAGCACCCCAAGCACCAACATCTGTTCCTGTATTTTTTTGGGTAAATCCTTTGGATAAATCATAGCGGTATCCATCTACTTTATATTGAGTAATCCAATATTGACTTACCGAATCAACAAATTTTTGGGTGACTAAACTTTCGTGGTTAAAATCATATCCAACTCCATATGGATGTTTATCTATTTGGTTAAACCAAGGATTGTTGGCAGTTGGTTGACCATACTGGCCAAGTGTTGGATTAAAATACATACGTACCATAGGGCTTTGACCAAATGAATGGTTTAATACCATATCCAAAATTACAGCAAAACCTTGCTTATGGCATTCGTCAATAAATGCTTTAAGGGCATCTTTTGTTCCATAATATTTATCGGGCGCAAAATAAAAACTCACATTATAACCCCAGCTTTCGTTTCCTTCAAATTCATTAATTGGCATTAACTCAATGGCATTAATGCCCAATCTTTTTAAATAGGAAAGTGTATCTTTGAGTGTCTGGTAATCGTGGCGAGCAATAAAATCCCTAACCAATAATTCATACACCACTAATTTTTCGGAATGTGGCCTTACAAAATGTTGCGAATGCTGCCAATTGTAGGGTAACTGTGCCGTTTGCAATACCGATACTACTTGCGATGTTTTACCAAAGGGGTAAGGTTTTAAATTAGGATAGGTAATTGCAGGAATACTCCCATCGTTCCAAGGGTCTAATAATTTATCAGCATAGATGTCTGCAACACGCAATTGTTCATCATCAATTACATATTGAAAAGCATATTCTTTTCCAGGTTGTAAACCAGTTAAGGTAATCCAAAATTTTGTGCCTTCAGGATTTCGTTGCATAAAATAGGCATTGTCAAATTCCCAATTATTAAAATCACCCAACACATATATATATGATTTACCAGGAGCATATGTCACTAATATTACTGTTGAATCATTCACATAATTTATTCCATCTAATGCATTAGCAGGAATAACACCCAAGTTTGGTGCAAATGGACGCACAGTTATATAAGCAGTATCGTAACTAGTTTCATTATTATGTGTTGCCTGAATGGTAAAAATATGTTTCCCCAAACCTAACTCACTTCCTGCAACACGAATAGAAAGGATTGAATCGTTTACTTTTTGTGTATATAGTATTCCATCTTTGTATAGTAGTAGATTTGATTTGATTGAAGAAGCCGCAATAATGGAAATACTATCAGTTGATCTAATTACTTGTGGTGTTATAGGTGATTTAAATAAAACAGAAAACCCTCCTTGGCTTAACTCAATAAATATATCACTACCATCTGTATTTTTACATTCTTTACTTCCATCTATATTTCTAAAAACAAATGCCAGTTTTAACGCAATTTCATTTTGCGGTAGTCCATAAAAAGTACGTATATGATAACGAAGAGTATGTTTATTGTTTCCAATATTCGTCATCCGAACTTTTGCATCATCGGTGCCCCATTTGCCTTGCACATATTTCCAATCATTTCCAGTGGTGCTTTTGGATGTTATGATGCCAGTATGCGCATATACAGTGCCTACACCTATTAAACTTGCATTTCCTTTTGTTGCATCAAAGGTAACGGTTACGCTATCATCGGCTGTTGCAAATGCTGGAGATATTATTACAACTTGGGCTTTTGTGTAATGTATACAGGTAACGAACAAGAGGCTTATTAAGAATGATTTTTTAGACAAGAGCATGATTCAATAAGTAATACAAAATTAAACTTCAATATGCGAGTTAAAAAAAAGTTAGTGTATTTCCTACACTTATTTGTTTTTAATAAAAACTTTACGTTATATTCGAATAAACAAAACAATAAATAATTACTATGAAAAAATTATTACTATCATTAATGGCTGTTGCAACACTTGGTGTTGTACAAGCTAAAAAAGTAAAGTTCCAAGTAGATATGACTGGGCAAACGGTAAGTGTAAATGGAGTAAGTGTTGCAGGTGATTTTCAAACAGCTTCTGGACAAGGTAAAGATTGGACACCAGGGGCTGGAGGTTTAACCCAAGAAGGAACTACTAATATTTACAGTAGAGTATATGATATTCCTGAAAGAGCAATTTATCGTTTCAAATTTATTAACGGTAACGATTGGGATGGTGCAAACAACTCTGTAGAATCTGTACCAGCAATCTCTCAAAAAGGACACAGTAACAACGGAGGAGGAGATGACAACCGTTGGTTTTTTAATGATTCAATTGCTGATGATACAACAGTATTAGCAGCTATCTTGTTTTCTGGAAGTGCACCTGCAGGAAAATATGCCGTTCGTTTAGCTGTTGATATGCAAAAGGAAGCATCTATTAGTGCAAATGGTGTGCATATTGCAGGAAATGCAGTAATGCCTAATTGGACTCCCGCAGCAAACAATATGGCAAATCTATTTTCAAATAATAAAGTATACGAATACATCGCTTATGTATCTGCAGGGACGTATGCGTATAAGTTTGTGAATGGTAATGCATGGGGAAGTGACGAAAGTGTACCAAGCGGATGTGCTGTAGATAACAACAGACAAGTAATTGTTTCTACTGCGGATATTGCTGCAACAAAAGTATGCTACAATTCTTGTGTTGCATGCCCTACTGCGCCTATCCCTACCTATTCATTAACGTTCCAAGTAGATATGAGCAACTCTGATTGTGATGGCGTATACGATTCGGTTACGGTTGCAGGAGCAGGTCCACGTTTAACTAAATTCGGATCTGGTATTAAAATGATGGAAATAGGAACATCTAAAATATTTGCTATCACCGTTGATTCGTTAGATTCAGGTGAAGTAAATTTTAAGTTCCGTAAACACAAAAATGGCAATACTGGTTGGGAAGGTGGAGACAACCGTATTTTAACCTTGTCGGAACAAGATACTGTTGATCTTACTTGTTTTGGATTGCGTGTTGTTGGAAATTGTGTATCTAAACCAGCACCTTCAAGCATTACGTTTAAAGTAGATGCAAGTAACGAAACAATTGATAAAATATATGTAATGGGTACTTTTCAAACTCCCAATTGGCAAAGTGGAGCTTTGCGTATGTCTCCAACTCCAGGCCAACCTGGCGTTTTTGAAGTTACTGTAAATAATATTTGCCCAGGTACATTTAACTATAAATTTGTCAATGGTGATTCATCAAATTCAGCCTTTGAAGAAAACTTTCCAGATACAGCAAATAGAGGATGCGTTGAGCCAAGCGGTGTGGGTGGATGGAACAGAACGTATACTAGAAATGCGGCAACTCCGGTAACTATTTATTATGTATACAATACATGTACTGCAGGTTCTTCAGTTGGTATCAATGAAGTATCATTAAGCAATACCTTTAAAGTATTCCCTAATCCAGCACAATCATATACAATGGTAGAGTTTAACGACAATACTTCATTACACACTATTGTATTAATGGATATTGCAGGAAAAACAATTCAATCTTATACAAATTACACACAAAATTCATTGCTAATTAATACAGATGAACTAAGCAAAGGATTGTACTTTATTAAAGCTTCAAATACACGTAATGAGTCGGTAACATCAAAACTTATCGTGCGCTAATTACGGTTAATTGATAGTATACAATAGAGCTCCGCAATACTGCGGGGCTCTTTGTATTTATAAGGAATATGTTTCCCGCAGATTTCACACATTCAGCTGAAAAAAATCAGCATGAAACAGAACATATATAACCATCCAATAAATTAAACATATGAATAAATTTTTTGTGTTGTTTTTTCTTTTTAGCCTGCAAGCAATTGCGCAAACAGAAATCTATCCCCCTAACTGGTTTGTGGGGTTAACCGATACTACATTACAACTTATCATTAAACAAAAAGATATTGGGATAACCATTTCCTCGATTACAACTTCAGATAAAAATGTGAGCATTTTAAGTATTTCTAAAACCAAACACAAAGATTATATTTTGGTGAATTGTGCTATTGGCACACAAACTAAACCAGGAAAATTTCAACTACAATTGGCAGGAAAAAAGAAACAAACAATCCCTTATGAACTAACTCAAAAACAAGCAATACCGCAAACATTACAAGGCAATGATTTAATTTATTTAGTGATGCCCGATAGGTTTGCCAATGGCAATACCCAAAACGATATAGATGTAACCAAACGCGAAAAAACAATGTTTCGCGATTCAATGTATGCAAGGCATGGTGGCGATTTACAAGGCATTACACAACATTTAAATTACATCAAAGACCTAGGGGCCACAACACTATGGTTAACCCCGTTTCAAGAAAACAATGAACCATCAGAATCGTATCATGGATACGCCATTACCAATCATTACAAAGTAGACTCACGTTTTGGAACATTAGCTGATTACACTCAATTATGCGCTGAAGCCAAAAAACAAAATATGAAATGGGTGTTGGATTTGGTATTTAACCATATTGGCGATGGGCATTGGTTGTATACCGACAAGCCATTTGATAGCGTTATACATGAGTTTAAAAACTTTACCCGCACAAACTATCGTGCCAATACATTAATGGATCCATATGCATCAGAGTTGGATAAAAAAATATTTACCGAAGGATGGTTTGATCACCATATGCCTGATGTAAATAATGACAATCCCATTGTGGCAAAATATATGACACAAAACACCATTTGGTGGATTGAAACAAGTGGAGCAGATGGCATTCGAATTGACACCTATTCATACCCCGAACAAAAATTTATGCAGGCTTGGTACCAACACATTATTGCTGAGTATCCAACTTTAAGTGTATTTGGCGAAATATGGGAACATGCCGTACCACTACAATCCTACTTTGTTCCCAAAGATAAAAATGCCTCACAAAACATGCAAAACGTATTGGATTTCCAGTTTTGTTTTGCCATTGATGATGCCGTTTCCAAACCTGATGGGTGGACAGAAGGCATATCTAAATTGTATTATAATTTATCGCAGGATTTTGTATATGCTGATCCATATCATCATATAATTTTTACAGATAATCATGACCTTGATCGTTTTTATTCGACTATAAACTATGATCTAAATAAATGGAAATCGGCTATGAGTATCATGATGACTATCCGTGGTATTCCATCCGTATTTTATGGGACCGAAATATTGATGCGCAACAAAGGAGAACATGGAGTTATCAGAGAAGATTTTAAAGGAGGATGGAAAGAAGACTCCATTAATAAATTTACCAAACAAGGAAGAACTACGGATGAAAACGAATCATGGAATCACTTACAATTTTTAGCAAAATGGCGAAAATCAACTACTGCCATGAGTGGAAAAATGAAACAATTTATTCCTGAAAAAGGGGTGTATGTTTATTTTAGGTATTCGGATACACAGAAAATAATGGTTGTATATAACAGTAGCAATGCTGTAGTATCCGTTTCATTGGACCGATTTGATGAAATGCTCAACGGAAATCAAACATTGGTCAATATTTTTACCCAAGAAAAAATTACCATTGGCCATTCGCTTAAAGCCAAAGCTGGTGAAACTGTTATTTTTGAAGTGAAATAATATTCATTCATTACAAATAGTTTTGATCAAAATAGTTTAATCCTAGACATTTAAGCCATACTTCCTTGGATGATAATAAGTGAATATATTGTTATCATCCACCCATCCCAAAATGGAATTATATAATATTTAAGGAATAAAGTGAAATACTATTAGACTTCTGATATCATATGATTGCTATAAGAAAGATGATGATGGAAAACGCAGAAAAAACGAATATGAAAACACTTTCGCAGTGTATGACAACATTAGCTCGAAATGGATTTACTGCTAATTTTATGGTTGTTGAAGGTAAACTCTCCATTATAGATGAGCCCAAAAAATATACTCCAGAGCAAGTAAAGATTGATAATTTTTACCGTTTTGAAGGTGAATCTGACCCAAGTGATACTTCTATTTTGTATGCTATACAAACCCATGATGGAACAAAAGGAATTATAGCAGATGCTTATGGTGTATATGCCGATACGGGCGTTTCTGAATTTATGAAACAGGTAATAGTTATAACAAAAATTACAAAGCCATCGAACATTACATATGAATAAGGTAAACTAACAACATTTATAAAAGTGAATAGCCTTAAAAATCAGTTAAAAGAATAAGCTTATAAGCTTAAAAAATCGGGTAGCTTTGACTATCAAATGCAAACCTTGAGTTATCGTGCAACTATATTTCAGATGAAATACTATATCAAATACAATATCTCACAAGCCTGTCGTGCAATTATCGAAGAGCAACTTCTTAAAATGGGACAGTCATTTTCTATGGATGATATTGGTGAAGTTGATCTTCAAACAACTATTACGGCTGTTCAATTTAATGATATGAATATTCAATTAGCAAAGTACGGAATTGAAATGGTTGATAATCAAAAAAGCAAAGTTGTCAATCAAATTAAAGACTTAATTCACCAACAAATTTTTTCGGAAAAAACCCGGAGCACAAAATTTTCTATTTATTTAAGCGAAAAACTTAACCATAGCTATTTGACCAATTTGTTTTCAGAGGTTACCTGTACCTCTATTGAAAATTTTTTATCATGCAAAAAATTGAACGTGTAAAACAACTGTTAATTGAAGACCAAGAAACCTTAAGCCATATAGCCGATTCATTAGATTATAGTAGCGTGGCACATTTATCAACTCAGTTTAAAAAAACTACCAGACTTACCCCTTCTATGTTTCAGCGTATAATCAAAAAGCGAAAACATGTAGAGATGATGAAATAAAAGAAGGTTCTTTTATTTATTGACTAAGATAAGTATGCTTTTGCAAGCATTGATTGGTTATCAGTATTATATTGTATTAATTCAGCTTTAATGCCTATCATTACATTCAAATCTTTAACAAACATTAGTGAATATTTAAATATACTATTAGCTGATGATGACGAAGATGATCGTGTATTGTTTGCAGATGCTATTGCTGAGGTAAGAGTAAAAACAAAGTTACACCTGCTTACTGATGGAGTTCAAACGATGAACTATTTATTAAACGAACAAAATATATTGCCTGATATACTTTTTTTGGATATAAATATGCCTTTTAAAACTGGAATTGAATGTTTGGAAGAAATTCGAAATAATGTAAGGTTAAAACACTTGGCTATTGCTATCTATTCTACTTCATCAACAGAAAAGGATATTGAAGAAACCTTTGTAAAAGGTGCAAATATTTACATACGAAAGCCTAATAATTTCAATGATCTAAAGCGTATTATGAAGGAAGTAATTACACTTAATTGGCAATACCATACATCGGGGCTTAACAAAGAAAACTTCTTGCTCAATATATAAAATTCCTATTCAACCTATACGATGAAACAGATTATAAGAAAAAAACAATTCTTTATTTATCGTATTGTATATTTTATTGCCATAACACTGCTTATCTTATTTACAGGTATTTCTTACAAACAAATCAAAGCATTAGATAACTCCACAGAGCTTGTTGTACATACCCACAAAATAAATACTGAACTCGAAAAATTGTTTTCTCATATTAAGGATGCGGAAGCGGGTCAAAGGGGTTTTTTACTAACACACGACACCCTTTATTTAGAGCCCTATACAAATTCCTATTTTTTAATTACCCAATCATTAAGTCAGTTAAAATATTTGCTTCAAGATAATCCTGTGCAAACACAAACATTGCAAGTTTTGTATTCGCTTACTATCTATAGGCTTAATAGTATGGCAGCCGTTTTGGCGGATTTACAAATGGACTCGTTAACCTTTAAAATGAGTAATGAAAAGTATATTGAAATGAGAGCTGAATTAAAAAGGGGGAAAGTTTTGATGGATAGAATTCGTTTAATTGTAAATAAGATACAACGTGCTGAGCGTATATTATTACGTGAACGAATGATTAAATTAGACTGGAACTTGTGGGTAGCCCCAATTGCAACGCTATTTTTACTATTATTTTCAATCTCTGTTGCCACTTTATCATATGTCAAAGTAAGAGGAGATTATCTAAATCAGAAAACATTAATTGATCAACTACGCTTGCAAAATGCAACCTTCAATCATGGAGAACTTGCATCTAATCAAGGCACCTACTCGTGGAATTTAAAAACAGGAAAAATTAACTTTTCAAACCAATTGTTTAGAATTTTTGATATTGAGCGCAATGATTTTGAGTTAGTAAAAAGTGATTTGTTGAAGTTTATTCATCCCGATGATGTTCAACTTGCATCAGCTTTTTTTAATTATAGCAATTCAAGCAAAACTGTTCGTACAAGTGAGTATCGAATAAAACTAGACTCTGGTGAAATAAAACAAATTAAAGGTTTTAGTTTATTGTTTGAATCCAATTCGGGAGCTACTGTTATAGGAACATTACAGAATATAACCATCCGAAAAAATGCAGAAAATAAGCAAATACGTACCAATAAAGAATTAGCAAAATCTATAGAACGACAATACAGTACTGATACATTTTTAAATACCCTTATCAATACTTCTCCTAATGGGATTTGGGTGTATGAGGCTATTAGAGATGAACATCAACATATCATTGATTTTATTATAACGTTTGCTAATGAAGCCTCGGCTTTGCATAGTGCCGTAAAACCAAGTGAATTAATTGGTAAACGGTTACTAAGCTTGGAGTTGGGAGTGATGGATACAGATTATTTTGATAAGCTTGTTGATATAATTAATACAGGCGTAAAAATGGAATATGAAATATACTATGATTTGCCTGAAAAGCCTCGAATGTGGTTTTACAACTACATGGAAAAAATGGGGGATGGCGTAACCGTAACCTTCAGTAATATAACACAGCTTAAACAAGATGCATTAAAAATTGAAAGCATCAACAAAGTACTAGAACATAAAAACACAGAACTCGAAAAAAACAATGCTGAACTCATTTCTTTTAACCACTTAGCCAGCCATGATTTGCAAGAGCCCTTGCGAAAAATACAAGTGTTTATTTCTAGATTAGAATCATCAGATGCAAAGCACTTAAGCGAAGAAGGAATAAAATATTTTGAACGGATTCAAAATGCGGCTCAACGCATGCAAAAGCTTATTACGGATTTGCTTGTTTTTTCGAATGCCAAATACAACAACAAACAAATAGATGTAGTAGACTTAAATGCTGTAATATTATTTGTAAAAGAAGAATTGGCAGAGCAAATTAAAGTGAAAGAAGTAACGATAACCTGTACTAATTTACCTACAGTAAATGGTGTTGAATTTCAACTTCAACAATTGTTTAATAATTTAATTGCTAACGCTATTAAATATGCCAAAACTACTGTAAAACCAGTTATCCAAATTGATTGTACCAAAGTAGCTAAGAATGATCATGCTGAACTAGAACACATTGATGCTACCCTATTTCATAAAATAAGTGTAAGTGATAATGGCATTGGATTTAACCAAGCACATGCACAAAGAGTATTTAAACTCTTTCAAAGGCTGCATGATAAATCATATTATCAAGGAACAGGTATTGGGTTAGCTATTTGTAAAAAAATAGTAGAAAATCATAATGGAATAATTACTGTAGAAAGTAACGAAAACATAGGCTCTACTTTTTACATTTATTTACCAGCATAAAAAGATAGCCTCTTTATGTTTCATTAAATTGTATAACACATTTTTAATTACGTATAAAAAGTAATGCAAATATTTTAATGATGTTTGTTCACTCCTATTAAGGAAAATTATACCAACTATTTGTAAAACACATTTGATTTTTTCAACGCATTCTATTGAAGAATTAGACATATAATTATATAACGTTAATTAAAAATTATATAAAGTCAACGGCAAATGATTGTAAATATTTGTGCTCATTACTAAAAAATACGAACCAAATAAAATGAACATGTTAACGATACTTAAAATGAATGCAATAGCAGTATGGCTTGCACTGTTCATATTTACATTTGGAGCATGCCATAACAAGACCCAGCCTACAGTCACTAAAGAAACTGCCGAAGATCAATTAGAGCCAAACTATGATGTTTCACAAAAAGAGGAAGATGCAAAATTTATGGTAACTGCAGCCGAAACTCAACTGCAAGAGATTGAATTAGCAAAATTAGCAATAGCAACTACCAACAATAAAAATGTACTTCTTCTTTCAAAAACAATGCAGGATTTTCACCAAAAGGCTTTTAATGAATTAAAAAAACTAGCCATTAAAAATCTTATCGCAATACCTATGACAATAACCCCAAGAGGGCAAGAAGCGTTAATTAAACTAACAAGATCTTCAGGAACTACATTTGATAACAATTATGTATCCATGATTCAAACATCACACAAAAGCGCTATTGTCACTTTTGAAAAATACATTGCCATAAGTGTTGATATAGAAATTAAAGATTGGGCCTTGCTTACATTAAAGGCGTTGTATATACATTTGGATATGGCTAAAGTTGCAGCTGCTAAACTTAACCTTTCAAACAACTAATAACATATTTGTTGCTTGTTATATTCACTTAAGTTTTACCAAGTTTTATGTCTGTGCTATCTTGAACATATACCATAGAAAGAGCTCCGCAAATCATAAAAATACCTGCCAATACAATTGCATATATTGCATTGTTTCCATAAATATTTTTTACAATTGGCCCACCCACTACTCCGTTTACAATTTGCGGAATGGTGATAAAAAAATTAAAAATACCCATGTAAACACCCATTTTACCGGCAGGAATACTGCCCGCTAATATGGCATAAGGCATTGATAAAATTGAAGCCCAAGCAAGACCTACTCCTATCATTGAAACAACTAAATCTGATTTATCATTAGCAAAATACATGGATATTAAACCAATACCACCAGCAAGCAGTGAAAGGGAATGTGTGTTTTTTCGGCCAATTTTGCGGGCAATGCTAGGAAGCAATAGTGCATAAATGGCACTCACACCATTGTATACACCAAAAATAATTCCAGTCCAACTACCTGCATCTCTAAAAGCATCGCTGCTGGTATCATCAATTGATAGTTTAAAAACATGGTGTGCAATTGCTGGAGTTGTAAAAACCCACATGCTAAACAAAGCAAACCAACTAAAAAACTGAACCAATCCCAATTGGCGCATGGTACTTGGCATGTTTTTAAAGTCAATAAATACCTGTGTAATACTTGCTTTTGAATCATCTGGTTTTCCGTGGTATGCCTCATATTCAGCAGGTGCATATTCTTTGGAAAAAATAACAGTTATTAGAATTGTTACAATAAAAATAAATGCCCCAATATAAAAAGAGTAAATCACATTATTGGCAACTTGGCCTGCAGGAGCAGAAGATGAAACGTGAAAATAATTATCCAACATATATGGTAACCATGAGCCACATACAGCGCCAATACCGATTAAAAATGTTTGAATGCTAAACCCTAATGTACGCTGGTTATCGGGCAAATTATCGGCTACCAATGCGCGAAAAGGCTCCATGGCAACATTGATACTTGCATCCATCATCATTAACATACCCGCTCCTATAAGCAATGCTGATTTTGCTTGGAAAAAACCTGCAGAATTTGGAAGTAAAATGAGAGCAATACAGCACAAAAGAGTACCTATTAAAAAATAGGGTTTCCGTCTACCTAGTTTATTCCACGTTCGATCACTGTAGTAACCAATTATGGGC
This sequence comes from Bacteroidia bacterium, assembly GCA_044353855.1. Classification (GTDB taxonomy): domain Bacteria; phylum Bacteroidota; class Bacteroidia; order UKL13-3; family UKL13-3; genus UKL13-3. Next base: position 578,141 of record JBILBF010000001.1, on the reverse strand, counting down.
TGTACAATCATTCCTGTAAGCGGAGCAACAAGCCAAAACCAACTAAGTTGTTCAACATGTGCACCATAATTTTGCAAAATAGAAGATGCGTTGCCATTTTGTAACGCAAAACCAAACTGTATGCCCATAAAGCCAAAGCTCATGGTAAATAGTTGTGTTATGCTTAAGCGTGGTTTTTGTTTTAAACTCATAGCCATTATTTATAAAGAATGATATTACTGTGTGCTTTTAACACCCAACTTTTAGCTGCAATTTTCACTAGCTGATTGGTGTCAAATAGTTTTTTAAAATTGGTTTCTATATCGAATTCACCTGAGTTAAAATTGATATCTTTTTCACTAAAATTAGTCATAACTATCACTTCATTTTGTTCGCTTTTACGCGTAAAAGCATATAGGTTATTCATTATAGCAGTATCCCCATTGCTCATATCTATTTCTTCAATTTGGGCAATTCCATTATTGGCCAAAGCAGGGTTTGATTGGCGCAAATGGATTAACGTTCTATACCATTCATACCTTGAAGTATCGGACCATTCTTTACTTGTAATTGGGTCTTTCTCAAAAAATGCCAATCGCCTGTTGAGTCCAGCTTCTTCGCCCGTATACATCAATGGCATACTTTGGGGTAAGGTATAGCATAATGTAGCATACAGTTGCCAATTGACGTCATACTTTTCAGCTATTGTTCCGTTCCAAGTGTTTTCATCATGGTTGGTTATAAAAAACAATTTGCTCATGTGTGCAGGAAACTTTGCATAATTGGCATTCATTTCTTTTCTAAAATCATTGAGTGTTTTTTTACCTTTGGCCATATCTTGGGTTACTCCCATAAAATTCCACCCATATGAAGTATTGAAGGCTTTATTAAAATACAAATTTGGTGTTGTAGTAATATCAGCATTCCATTCCATTTCCGCTAACATATACGTTGGCTTGATGGCTTCTAATTCTTTACGGGCTTGCTCCCAAAAATCTTGTGGAACCAAAAACGCCACATCACATCTAAAACCATCAATACCGTATTCAGTTACCCAATATTTCATGTCGGCTATCATCGCTTTTCGCAACTCTTTATTTTTGTAATTTAGTTTTGCTACATCACTCCAATCATATTGTGTAATAATTTTCCCTAAACTATCTTGCGCATACCAATTAGGGTGTTTAGTTACCCACTCATGATCCCATGCCGTGTGGTTTGCAACCCAATCAACAATCACTTTCATGCCTTGCAAATGCGCCTCAGTTACCAACTCTCTAAACTCCATTGCAGTTCCATAGCTTTCGTCAATTCCCCTGTAGTCTTTTACACTGTAATAACTTCCCATCGTACCTTTCCTATTTTTTATACCAATGGGATGAAGTGGCATCAACCACAACATTGTTACACCTAAATTTTTGATTGTCGAAATGTTTTTAGTAACCTCTTCAAAAGTTCCTGATGCAGAATATTGTCTTACATTAACTTCATACATTACATCATTGGGTTGTGCTAATTGTTTAGGTTGTGCAACAGCTAATTGCACTAACAAAAGCACAGAAAATAAAAATAGGTATCGTATCATTGTTTGTTGTTTTTTATTCAGTAATAAAAATCGCTACATCATCCGCTTTCATATCAACTTGTATTTCATTTTCAAGTGTGGTATAACGTTGGCCGAACACAGATTTATATGTAACACCTTCTTGTTTTGGCAATGTTACCCTGCCTACCTTTTTAGAAAAAACGGTAATTACTTTTTGATTAAAATAGGATCGTTGAAAAGCAAAAAACTGTTTTTCGGTTTCAATATGTTGATACTCTCCGTATAGCAATGCCATATTATTCTTACGCAAAGCTGTAAGTGTTTTGACTTTATTAATAAGTTCAAGCTGATTGGCGTTGTAGCCCGTAAATTGCATCATTCTTCTATTGTCTGGGTCATTACCTCCTGGCATTGCATACTCATCACCATAATAGATGACTGGCACTCCTGGCAACGTCATATTGAATGCCATTAGTTGTGCCATCCGTAGAAATCCTTTTTCATTTGCATTTTGAATATCACGTGTCCATCCAGCAAGCTTAGTGTCTTCGTTGGCATTTAAACTTCCATCGGCTAATGAAGCGAATCTTGGTCTGTCTTGATTACCCGAAATGTTTCCCATTAAATGATGGCTACCGTAGTAAGCAAAACTTTCGGTAAGCGTTCTTTCCAAATTTTCCCATTGTAAGGCTTGTGTGCTATCATTTCCATTGTGAATAAAAGCGCTTACGCTTGCATCATATACATTAAAATCAAACTGGGCATCCATTTGACCTGTATTAACATAAGAGTTGATTAATTCGGCACTTCCATATGTTTCGCCTATTTGAAAAAAAGTACTATTGGGCTTATCTCTTCTTTCTACTTTAATTTTTTGGGTGAGTAATCTCCAAAAAACAGATGGAACATGTTTGCTTGCATCATGTCTAAACCCATCAATCTCAAAGTTTTTTACCCAAAATAATACGGAGTCTGCAACAACTTCTCGTACTTCTTTTTTGTCAAAATTAAGAGTCGGTAAAAATGTATCAAACCAAGTTGTCAATCGGTAATCATCCCATCGTTCAGTATTCATGGTACCATCAGGTAAATATAATGGTGTAACCCAGTCTGGATGTTTTTGATATAATGGATGATCAGTGTGCACATGGTGAGCAACAAAATCTAAAATAATATTGGTGTTTTGTTGATGTGCTGTTGAAATTACAGTTGAAAACAATTTATTGCTTCCAAAACGGAAATCAACTAAAGAATAAGAAGTAGGCCAGTAGCCATGATAGGCCGAAAATTTTGTGGAGACTTGATTGTTCCATAAACCCCATGCACCTTTTGGGTTTTGCGAAATAGGCGAAAGCCAAATTGTATTTGTACCCAATTGATTAAAAAAACCAGTTGCGATTTTTTGTTGGATACCTGCTAAATCACCTCCTAAATATTGAGCTTTGGGCAATACCCCCAAAAGAGGTTCTGGATCATTAGTTTGATCTCCATTTGCAAATCGATCTACCATCATAAAATACATAATCTGGTTATGTAAATCGTTCCGATTGATAGATGAAGAAGTAGCGACAACTTTTCCATTTTGAAGTGGGATGAGTATATCGTTTCCTGCTTTATCTTTGTTGCTTACGTATACTCTTATAAATGACCTGCCTTGAAAGGATTTAGCCTGTTCGGGTAATTGAATAAAAATATTTCCAGAAAGAGGAATGCTGTTTTTGGCTAATAATTCATTGTTCCAATATGCAATATAATGACTAGCATTGGTTGACTTAATATTGATAGCTTTTTCATCAAAACTTTGAGTATAAGCAAATGGGGGTAAAGCATCAGGATTACCCACTATTAAAATCGCATTTGTTCCTCCAGCTCCATTACTTACTATGGTTGTATTTATAGGATTTATTTCTTTTGAGTCAACAATAAGTTTGTATTGTATATACCCTTCATTAGCTGAAATACCTGTTAACAACCAATTTTTAGCGGGTAATTTTCCAATCGGTTTGAGTAAAACCGAATCAACTTGCCAACTATTAAAACTTCCTTTAATGCTTACTTTTTTGGTTGCTTTTGCCAAATCTATAATTGCTGTTATGGATACCTTTTGAGATGCTTTACAAGGTATGTCTTTGGTTTCTTCAATTGATTCAAACCTAATATTATCGAAAGGCCTAGTAGGTTGTCCACTTACTACATATTCTTCTTCTGTTTCCGAAACAAGTGAGAGCCCCATTGGCAAAATCATCCTCAAATTAGTTACGCCAAAGGGGAAATAATCTGCTTTAACAATAACTGTTTGTTGATGTTGAAATTGAAGAGGCGATACAAGCGATACCATTTGTGATATGCTTTTTGAAATAGCGATTAAAACAATGAAAAATGCCAATAAATATTTCATGATTTTGCTATTTAATTGTTGTGATGCGAGAATTGAGCTGGTTGCAATTCTGTAACAATATATTGCTTTTTATTCACTACTACATCAACTTTATCGCCATTTAACAATTCAACAACCATATTTTGTTGGTCAATTGTAACTTTTACTACTCTACCCCTAAATCTAATATTGAAAGAAAAAGACTCCCATTGTTTGGGTATCATTGGCTCAAAATACAATTTTCCATTAACAACACGCATGCCACCAAACCCTTGTATCACACTCATCCAGGTGCCTGCCATACTTGTGATATGCAAGCCTTCGTGCGCTTCATTATTATAATCATCTAAATCTAATCGTGATGTGCGTAAATACATTTCATATGCTTTTTCCTCATACCCAAGTTTAGCAGCTAAAATAGAGTGTACACATGGAGAAAGAGAACTTTCATGTACAGTGCGGGGTTCGTAAAAATCAAAATTACGCTTAAGTGTTGCTAAGTCAAAATCGTTTTCAAAAAAGTAAATCCCTTGTAAAACATCTGCTTGTTTGATAAAGCAGGAACGAAGAATTCTATCCCAACTCCAATGTTGATTTATTGGACGTTGCTTAGGATCCAAATCTGTTGCTAAAATTTGTTCTTTGTCTAAATACCCTTCTTGTTGTAAAAAAATACCTCGTTCTTCATTTTGGGGGTAATACATATTTTCACAAATATGTTTCCACTTTGCAAGCTCTTCGGTTTGGTTAAACTTTGTTTTTATGATTAAACTTTCATATGCCTTCGCATAATGCTCTTTTACTTCTGACATTGCTTGAGTTGCATATTGCATGCACCAACAAGCTATATAGTTGGTATACCAATTATTATTGATGTTGTTTTCATATTCATTAGGCCCTGTAACACCATGCATCACATATTGTTTTTTGGCATCGCTCCAATGAATACGTTGTGCCCAAAAACGAGCTATCCCTATAAGTACTTCGCTGCCACCTTCCCATAGATAGGAGTTATCACCCGTGTAAGTAATATAATTGTAAATGGCATAAGCAATAGCTCCATTGCGGTGAATTTCCTCAAACGTAATTTCCCATTCGTTGTGGCATTCTTCTCCATTCATGGTTACCATAGGGTATAATGCTGCACCATTATTGAATCCAAGTTTGGTTGCATTATCAATCGCTTGCGGGAGTTGATTGTATCGGTATTGTAAGAGCTGCCTAGCTACCTTTTGATGATTGGTACCTAAGTAAAAAGGTATACAATACGCTTCTGTATCCCAATAAGTTGACCCTCCATACTTTTCACCAGTAAATCCTTTTGGACCAATATTTAACCGAGGATCTTTACCTGTATATGTTTGATTTAATTGTAATATATTAAAACGAATAGCTTGCTGGGCCGAGACATCTCCTTTTATTTGAACATCACATTGTTCCCATAATTGTTCCCAGGCTATTGCGTGTTCGCTTCGCAATTGATTGTATCCTTTTTGAATGGCTATATCTAAATTTTTAGCACAAGCATCTTTGAGTTGTGAGTCAGAGTAATACATACTCGAAACAACACTAACATATTTCTGCACTTCAAAAGTTTCATTTTCACTAATATTTGTTGCAACAGAAAAAGAAACAAATTTTTCTTTTTGAGTTGCTGATGGAACCAATTGAATGACTTCGTCATTTTTTTTATAGCTGTTCGTAAATCCTTCGTATACTTCAAATCCGATCTTTTTGGTACGTACTCCAACAAATGCTTTATTTCCTGCTATTTGCTCTTCAATACGATCCCAAAAAACTTCATCATAATTTGAGTCTTTGTTTTTTACATCAGCATTTATAGACGTTGTACATGTTATTGTATCCTTAAAATTCAACGCTTTTATGATGTAACGAATGCATCCTAGTTCGTCATCCACACGGCTTATAAAACGTTCTACGTTAACTTCAATTTCTTTTCCTGAAGTAAAAACAGCTGTAAATTTACGTGCTAAAATAGCATGTTGCATATCTAACTTGCGCTCAAAATTGCGCACCTTACATGTATTTAAATCCAAACGTTCAGTCCCGATAAAAATGTCTACTCCTAACCAGTTTGGACTATTTAATACTTTGGCAAAATATTCAGGATATCCATTTTTCCACCAACCAACACGTGTTTTATCTGGGTAATAAACTCCAGCTATATAAGTTCCTTCTAATGATTTTCCGCTATAGTGTTCTTCAAACATTGCACGTTGACCCATTTTGCCATTTCCAATACTAAACATGCTTTCGCTGCTTTCATGCATAGATGGATCAAAACCATTTTCAATAATAAACCACTCGTCTTCTTTGTAATACTTCTTCATGTGTTACGCTTACTCGGATATAAATAATAATTGTAATTGCGAATAGTTAAATTTTGCTAAAGAGGGAATTACGATATGTGCTTGTTTCAATGTAAGTGGGTCGCCAAGACCTATTGCATAAAACCCCCCAGTTACTGCAGCAGCAATCCCACTAATAGCATCTTCAAAAACGACAACTTCAGAAGGCAATACGTTTAGGTTTTGTGCTCCTTTTAAAAACACTTCAGGATGAGGTTTTGAGTTTGATGTATGCCTGCCATCAACAACCGTATCAAAATAATGTGTTATACCCGTTTTATCTAAAATTAATTGTGCATTTTTACTTGATGACCCGAGTCCAATTAATATTTTATGTTCTTTAAGTTCTGCTAAAAACTGGGTAACATTGGGTAATAATTCGTCCGAATGCATTGTAGCAACTAGTTCCAAATACCAATCATTTTTGGTTTGCATAAGTTCTAGTTTCGCTAATTCATCAAGTTGTATATTTCCTTTTTGTAAAATATAGGCAAGAGAATCTGCTCGGCTTACCCCTTTTAACTGTTCATTATCCTGTTCACTAAAAACCACCTGTAAGCTTTCAGCTAAACGTTTCCAGGCTGTAAAGTGATACTTAGCTGTATCTACTAAAACACCATCAAGGTCAAAAATACAGGCTTTAATAGGGTTAGGCATTTTGTTTTGAGAACAAATATTTTACATGATACGCAACTAAATGTTCTACTGGATGTTTGATAATATTACCCATATTAACTTGAAGTTCTACTGCAGCTTCTTCTAACAATTCGCTAAAGTGGTAGGCTACCGAACCTACAAAATGGGTTGGAATAGTTGAATAGTTTGGATAACAGCAAACATGGTTTTCTAAAAATAACTTAAGTCCATCATATACCATTTTCCGTATATAAGGATTGTTTTTGTGTTTGCTGACAAATGGGCTAAAGCTTGACAAGTATACGTTTGCATGGGGTTTTTGGTATACATTTTCAAAAATAATAGCCTTAGAAAGCAAATAAGAGTCTTCAAAATCGTCAGCAATATGTTGTGGTAATTTTTTATACAAATAATCGGCTAATAATTTTATACCCAAGTAGCTTCCACTCCCTTCGTCTCCTAAAATATAAGCCAATGCTGGCACTTCTTCTTGCAAAATATGACCATCAAAATAACACGAATTTGAACCTGTGCCAATAATACAACTGATGCAAGGTTTTCCGGCATAAGTAGCATATGCAGCAGCAATCAAATCATGGTCTACATGAATACTTGCATGTGTAAATACTTGCATTAAGCCATGAACTACTATCTGCTTGTAATGATCACTTGAGCATCCAGCTCCATAAAAATAAACTTCATTTATAGAAGATGCAACTTGTGTAAGAGCTTCATTTTTTCGGATGTGTTTGCCAATGAAATCTGAGTTGTGAAAAAATGGATTAAATCCCATTGTATCAAACACTTCAATTATGTTTCCAGTTTCATTTACCAATGCCCAATTAGCTTTTGTTGACCCACTTTCTACTACTAATTTCATAGTGTATATTAATTGTTACTGATGGATTTTGCTTTACGACATAAAGCATAGCTTCAAATATAGGAAAACGAGTTAATGTACAAAGTACAATTACCCCTTTTTTATTTTGAGCCAAAAATTGTAATATCGTACCTATACTTAAATGCTTGATTTAGTTGGTTTTTTCAACTAACTAACTTTTGCAATTACTATTTACCTATGCAATGAAAAACACCTCCTTTAAAAATCATATTTCAGTTGACTGTGTGATTTTTGGATACAACGAAGAAGAAAATAAGCTTGAAGTATTATTAATTGAACAAAAAGAACCTTCCCAAAATTCTTCACACCCATATGTTCCACAGTTTGCTTTACCTGGCGATTTGGTCAATGAAGAAGAAAGTTTAGAGGATGCTGCTGCGCGTGTGCTTAAAGAATTAACCCATGTTGAAGGATTATTGTTACGACAATTTTATTCTTTTGGAGATCCATTGCGTGTTAAACAAGAAAAAGATATCGAATGGCTAAAATTTTATCGAAGTGATCCAAATGCACGAGTAATTACCGTTTCATATTACACTCTCGTTAGAAAAGAGATGATTAAACCACATGCAGGTTCATTTGCTAAAAACGTTGTATGGCGAAATATTAAAAGAGTACCTCCTTTGGCCTTTGACCATAATCAGATTGTTAAAAAGGCTATTGATGACATTAAAGATAGAATATATCAAAATGATATTGCTCAACAATTACTACCCAAAAAGTTTACCCTTCGCCAACTTCAAAACTTATATGAAGTTGTATTAAATACGGAATTTGATAAACGCAATTTTGTGAAGAGAATTAAAAAAGAAGAAGAGTTGATTCCACTTGATGAAAAACAAAAAGGTGTAATGCATAAGCCTGCTCAGCTTTTTACCTTTAACATGAAAAAAAGCAAGTAAGCTTTTGGAAATAATAAGTTGAATACGACAATCCTATAAACAGATATTATTAGCTATTTATTGAGTGATTGCTTCATATATACTCTAATGGCTTGAAGTTTACTATTATTATGATTTGCATTTTTTTGCACAGCATTCAACTCCCAATTTTTAACCAAAATCAAGTCCGGAGATTTACAAAATATATCCCTAAACGATAACTCGCTTGTATGCATTATTGCATAAAAAAACCCATACAAATTAGTATGGGTTTTGAAGGAGAAGAGAAAAATATAATTAGTCTCTGTTGAATCTTCTGTCGCCACCACGGTCCGCACCTCTGTCGCCACCAAGGTTGTAACCACCACGGTGCAAATGGTGAATTGCCCTTTATTCTGTATTTGTATAAAAATAGTTATTTTGCGTATAAGTTATATAATGGAAAAATAAATGGAGAATTTAGCTTTACAGTATAAATTATTTGACCTTATTAAAAACAAATTGCCTAATGACGAAAACTTGGCTAAAACTATTTCTAACAATTTAAATGTAGGCATTGACGCTGCATACAAAAAAATTAAAGGAGAGCGCGTTTTAGATTTGATAGAACTTCAGTTGTTGCTCCATATTTATCGAATTCCATTATCGGATGTAGATGTAAATGATAATTACCAAAAGGTTTGGTTTCAGTTTCGTCCAATAGGAGAAAATGGATTTACCTACAAAGAATATTTACAACAAATGATGGTAAACCTCGAAAATCTTATCCATCAAAAAGTAAAACATATCACTTATTCTGCTAAAGAAGTTCCAATGTTCTATAATTTTATGTTTCCCGAATTAGGTTGTTTCAAATCTTTTGTTTGGCAAAAAAGCATTCTAAATCTTCCTGATTTTGATGACGCAAAATTTTCTATACATAACCTAGACCCCGAAATTATATTATCAGGAAATAAAGTTTACCAACTTTATAATCAAATTCACTCCAAAGAAATTTGGAATTACGAAACCGTAAATTGTACATTAAGACAAATAGATTTTTATAAAATTGCTCATTTATTTGAAAATAAAGAAAGTTACGATACCATTTTAAAACAATATAATTTATTGATTCAGCATATAGAAAAACAAACTTATGCAGGAAAAAAGATTGACTTCCATACACGAGCTGAACTGGCAGATTTTGATATTTACCATAACGAGTTGATTCTTGGTGACAATACTGTACTTGCTCAATTTGAAACGTCTCAAATAGCTTTTATTACCCCAAATGCTGTCAATTCATTTACAACTTCACAAAAAGAAGTAACAAGTTATATCAGTAAAAACATTGATGCAATCTTAAAAAAATCTGTTAGGTTAAATAAACAAAGTGAAAAAATCATAAGTCCTTTTTTTGATATTATTAAAGGTGCTTTCCCTTTTTAATATTAAAAAACCCGCACCACAAAAGCGCAGGTCTTTAAGGGGAAGAGAAGTTATTTCTTTAATCATTCTCTATTAATATTTTATACTTGTTTAACTTTTTTTGACACCCAATATTGATACTATAAATACCTGTTTTTAGCTTTTCTATGTTAATACTATTTAGTCCATTCACAATTATGCCTTCATACACTTTTTTGCCAAACGAATCGAATATTTCTACATGGTAGTTCGCCTTATTACTATTTGTTTGTATTTGGAGTTGTTGTTTTGCTGGATTCGGAAAAACTACAATTTCACTTATTAATTGTTGGGTTTCGTATTGTTCTTCATTTGTTGGTTGCGGGTCTGGGTTTGTTGCTTTTTTATTAAACGACCCGCCTCCACCAATAGTTACAGTCCCTGTATTACATGTATTATTTATTAGTGAAATAATTGTAGCTGTAGATGAAGTATTGTTATTGTAAAATCCACCATACTGATTGACTGTTCCACATAACCTTCTATATGAACTTGAATGTGGTAGTTGAATAAAATTTCCACTAATATCTATAGCCTCCATAAAACTACCTAAAGGGTGTGGTGAATAAAAAATCTGACTACAAGATAAGCTAGCTGCATTGTATCCATCTTCTGCAATAGGATACCAATTGTAATTCATACTCGATTTGGTTATATGGTTATATCCGTCTTTTATATTTAGAGAACTTTGATTATTTAGAACAATTGCTTGATCAATGCTATTAGTAATGCTATTGAATCCTCCATCAACACCATTCAAAACTACCTTTCCTCCATTAGAATATATTGCTGCTTTAAATGGGTTAACTGCATTCATACATTTAATTCTAAGTTCTCCATTATTCACTAAACATCCGATGTAATCATTCGTAGAATTATGCCTTTCTAATTTTACTATTGATGTTGCGGAATTCAATATCATTATACCAGCAGAACCTGAAGCATTCGTGCTAATTTCAGAGCCTAAAGTAATACCATTTGGGTTGGAAACTTCCCAACCATAATTACAAAAACTAAAATTTGTTAAACTTACTGATGCGCTTATTCCATTTGTATAAAGTCCGGTAACACATCTATTAAAACGGTTGTTAACGAGTGTAACAGTAATTGGATTATTAGCCATAATTATGGATACCCCCTTTTCACAATCATTCATTGAACACCCTGTAATATTAATTATAGATTGAAGTGGCGTTGATGCATAGTTTTCTTCAACAATGTATAATCCTCCAGCTTTAGTAGGAGCTCCAATCATTTTTTGGATTGTTACATTTGTTAATGAAATACTGTTGCTCGTTATGATGGATGTACTTGAATGTAACTCAATAATTCCATTTATACATTCAAACAGATATGGCTTAATATGCTGTTGCATAATTAACCCACCAGAGCCTATAATTTCTAATACTTTTGAATAAGCATTAAAGCCTACTGGCAATCCCGAAAAACTAATCTTTGAATTTATACCAGGATTTATTTGAGAGGATCTATCATGTAAGTTTTCATTATTCACCCATCTTATAAACCCTTTTCCTTGACCAGTTACACCATCAAAACTGAACACTGCATTGTCTCCTATAAACAAGCGTCCTCTAATTTCTAGTATTCCAGTTTCAGCAATTTGAATAGTTGCTCCTTGATTAAAAATGATACTAGCTCCTTCTTCAATGATTACTTTACTCCCTTTGTGTATGATAAATTGTGACCCACTATTTAAAATTAATGCACTACCAGCAGAAACTGTTACAATGCCTTTGTTATTGATAGGTGTGGGGCCAATGTCTCCAACTATAATTTTACCCCCTTCATTAACTGTTAACTGCGATATTTCACAACCTGATGTTTGAAAGTAACGTGTAGTAGCTTTTATGGCTAACTCATCAGCCGCTGTAGCGTAATTCACTTTTGCATGTTTATTAAAATATAACGCTCCACCATTATTTATGATAATATTTCCTTTTACGTCTTTTTTATGTGCTAAGGCATAGTTAAAGTTTAGTCCACTGTTATTGGGTAATATTGATATATTCACTATCGGCTCGTTTTCCTTTAATTGTTTAATGAGCCATTCTATATTTCCTCTAATACCAATTGTGACTTCTACATGGCGTTGGTTAGGTTTGTTATCTTCGATATCAGGAAAGTAGTATGCTTCGAATGGTGTAACTTTAGATTTTTTTGCAATTTCTTGAGTTATATCCAAATTCAAATCATTGGTATGTAAATCCATAGCACTGACACTTGGTATAAAACAATGATAATCTCCAACAAGAGCACTTACCTTGCCAACGGGATAATCCACATCAGCAATATCTTTAAAAGTTTCAGTTGTTCCTCCTGCTGCATTATCATAGGGTAAAGTTGAAAATCCTAAAACTTCAGTTGTCGTATGGTGATCTACATGCATTCCAAATAAAGATAAAAAAGGATTTAATGTGAGATTTGCGATTGCGCTCCAAGCCCCATTTTTAGGTGCTTTTCCAGCAAATATAATTTGCCCGCTCACCGCATTTGGGTTATTGGGAACAGACCAAACATTTCCCATTATCTCAACTATCCACTTATTTGCATGATATTGCAGTACCTGATCTCCTGCTGTAAAATTCAATCCTTTACCATTACTAGCACCATTTATTAAACTCACTTTATAGGGTTTTTGAGGGTGCCCCATTTTATTTAATAAATTTTGCCATGGGTTGCGGTAGGTTGCAGCAAGTGGATTCACGTGATAAACCAACATTTGCAGAGCCGCATCTGAACTGAGCGTTTTGTCGTATTGGTCCTTTGCATCAGCATCTACTTGTGCAAAGAATTTTACAAAATGTTGGACTCCAACTGGAATGTTTGCTCCTCGATGAGGTGAATCATACGTTATATAAATTCGAGTGCAATGTTTGCAATTTTGTTCTTCCATCAAACGAAGGGCATATCTAACTATGAGTCCGCCCATACTTGCCCCCATTACACTTAATTCATTAGAACCTTCTTTTTTGAGGTTTACCCATTGTATGATGCTTATCAATGCTAATGCATTGGATTCTATGCGCTTCCCTCCATCTTTAAAATCGACAACAATTACATCATACCCTTCTGCTTTTAACCTTCCCATTAATACTGGCAAATTCTCTAGTTGGAATGCAGTTTGCTCACCATCCTCATTGTATGTAATTCCAGTCTTAAATGTTGTCCATCCTAAATCCCCGTATCTATTGTCATTGGCATTTTTATCAATATCAAATCCCTCAACAATGATGATTGGTTTTCTTAATTTTGAATCATATAAATTAGCATATTGAATATAAAACCTTGCATCTCCTGATTGCAATCCATTATTTATTCCACATACATTAAATGTATTTCTAAAATTTTCTTGTACCTCAATTGTGCCATCAGGAGTTATGTCATCACCTGTTTTTGCAAATCTAAAAACAGTTGTTGTAAATAGGGTTTCACCACCATTAAATTTTGCCTTGATTTTAATGATGCCTATACTCCCTTCCTCAAAGCCTGTATAGTTTATGGTAATTACTTCATCAAACCCAACATTTCTGTACCCAAAACCATCCCCAAAATCAATACTAACCTCCACTGAATTGTTTAACACATTGGAGAAAAGTAAATCAGGGGCCAATTTGAATTTAGTGATTCCTTTCCAAGTTACCGGGTTAAATATTGCACCAACAAAAAGGGTTTTTCTTTCAAATGGGCTTATTCCATTATTAGTTGATTCTTTATACTGCTGAACAACGGTATCGAATAATAACCAACCTGAATCTAACGCTTCTGGTTTAATACAATGAAAGTCGAATCGACTTAAGCTGATTGGGTGAATACCATTATCCAAATAAGCAGACGCTCTAGTTTCCAATGAATCCAACAAAGGAAGTTGCCAATAAGAGACATAGGCTGCATTTTGCATATCAAAATACAATTGTTTATATCGTTTAATAGTACAAATACTATCACCATTCCCACTATAATAATTGGCATGGCCAAAAGCAAGAGTTCTATCCAGCAGAATATGTGATGGGATTTTAGTTGAGTCTAATATGGCAAAACTATACTGAATTTTGCCTAAAATTAGTGACGTGTCTGTTTGAGCAAAGACAAAGCTTTGACAGAACATGCATATGCATGCTAACATAATTGTTTTCATAGAGGTTAAAAATGAATGGTTAAATAAATAGTATCATTAGTTGGAGCTGTGGTGAAAGGGATTAAAGTATCTTTATAATATTGACCTACATAACGTTTATCCCAGTTTTCAAAAAGTAGGTATCTAGTATTCGTTTGATGCCATGCAGGAATAAAATAAGTATGATAAATAGTATCGTTACTTGTTACCTCCAAAGGAAGTCCCCCTCCTCCTCTATAGGGGTCAAAATAGTATGCCAATACCGTTTCGGGTTTATCCCTATTGTGCACATTCAAAAACCTGACACTTACAAAGGATACGCCTGATAACGTAACCTTATATCCTTCTTTTGCTAATTGCTGGGTACTTAATGTACTCATATCATAATAATCGGGGTGTTGTACATCCATATACAATTGGCTCCAATCGCTGTAATTACCAAAATTAACCATGCCATTGGCATCTGTATTGGCTGTTTTTACAACGCTATAAGATGCTGAACCCAGCATACTTCCTGGCGTTCGTTTTAGCAATCCTACGGCTGCATTTTTTATGGGGGCATTACTTCCATATTCATAAACGGTAACTTTTATGTCTCCACTGGATGTTTCTGTTTCTTTGTCTTTTTTACAACTATTTAATTGTACAGCAAAAATTATTGATACTGCCAATAAGATACCTATTTGTTTGAGTGTTTTCATACAAGGGATAATTAAAAAGGTATAGCATAAACTCATTTATAATTAGAATCTTTTGCCTTATCAAAGTTTACTAAAATTAGCATGCTTAAAAAATCTTATATCAATAAAAATTAAGTTGATTTAAACTATGATTATTGTTTTTGTATAATAATAATTGGAAAAGTCTTGGTATTCCTGTTTATGTATAAAAAAGCTTTTTTGAATATCCAGTTTATGCATTCGCAATAAATTGGCTGTTTTACCTATTAGGAAAATAAACGATAAACTCCTTTAAAGTAAAATACAGTTCTGCCAAAAGCATAAATAAGCACTACTATGCCAATAAAATTTGTGCATTTATTCGTTAAAATCAGGTGATATAGGATGTTTGTTTATGGAAAAAAAGAAACGAAAACACATCATGCTATTAAAAAATGAAGCATAAAAAAACCCATACAAATTAGTATGGGTTTTGAAGGAGAAGAGAAAAATATAATTAGTCTCTGTTGAATCTTCTGTCGCCACCACGGTCACCACTTCTGTCGCCACCACGGTTGTAACCACCACGGTCACCACCTCTGTCGCCACCACGGTTAAAACCGCCACGGTCGCCACCGCCACCACGATTTCCAGAACCTTCCTCTTTAGGACGTGCTTCTGTTACCGAGATGTCTCTGTTTTTCATTGCTGTACCATTTAAGGTGCTGATAGCATTTGTTGCATCAGCATCATTAGGCATTTCTACGAAACCGAAACCTTTGCTGCGGCCTGTAAATTTATCCGTAATGATTTTTGCTGAAGCTACTTCACCATGTTGTTCAAACAGGTCGCGTAGCATTTGTTCGTTGACTGCATAGTCAAGATTTCCGATGTAAATGTTCATTGTAATATTATAAAATACGTTTCAAAGGTATACTAATTTGTTGTTATTCAAAGTGCTTTGAAAATTATTTTAGCCTAGTTCAATAAGCTTTAAAAAAACCAGTAAAGCAAAAAATCCTGCAACGGATTGTTACAGGATTTTGAATAATATACGTTTCGTGTAAATTATCTCAGCGTACGTTTTACTTCTACTTCTTCGTAAGCTTCAATATTATCTCCTTCTATCAAATCGTTATAGTTTTTGATTGCTACACCGCACTCGTATCCATATGCAACTTCTTTCACATCATCTTTAAAACGTTTTAATGAATCCAGTTCTCCACTGTGAATGACCACTCCATCTCTAATGATACGAATTTTAGAATTGCGGAATATTTTTCCTTCAGTAACATAACATCCAGCAATGGTTCCTACTTTGGTAATTTTCATTACCTGACGGATTTCTAAATTACCCGTAATTTTTTCTTCAACAGTAGGCGCCAACATACCTTCAATTGCTGATTTAATTTCTTCGATAGCATTGTAAATAATAGAATACATGCGAATATCAATTGATTCGGCTTCAGCTAATTTACGGGCTTGTGGCGATGGACGAACATTAAATGCAATTACAATAGCATCAGATGCCGAAGCCAACAATACATCGCTCTCAGAGATTTGTCCAACGCCTTTGTACAATACGCTTACTTGTACTTCTTCTGTTGAAAGTTTAATTAATGAATCGCTTAATGCCTCAACCGATCCATCCACATCCCCCTTCACAATAACTTTCAACTCTTTAAAATTACCTATTGCCAAACGTCTTCCAATTTCATCCAACGTAATATGTTTTTGGGTACGAATACCTTGTTCACGTTGTAATTGTGCTCGTTTGTTTGAAATCTCTTTGGCTTCTTGTTCGTTTTTAGTTACGATAAACTTATCACCTGCTTGTGGTGCTCCGTTAAATCCTAAAATAACTACAGGCATTGAAGGGCCTGCTTCCGTCATTTTTTTACCCCGTTCATCAAACATGGCTTTTACTTTACCACTGTGCACCCCAGCCAAAATTGGATCGCCAACACGCATCGTTCCTGATTGAATCATGAGTGTAGCTACCAAACCTCTACCTTTATCTAAGGTTGTTTCTATTACATTTCCTACAGCACGTTTATTCGGATTTGCTTTTAGGTTTAGCATTTCTGCTTCCAGCAATATTTTTTCGAGTAATGCATCTATATTTAATCCTTTTTTAGCCGATATTTCTTGGCATTGATATTTACCTCCCCACTCTTCAACCAAAATATTCATGGCAGATAGCTGTTCTCTAATTCTATCAGCGTTGGCACCTTCTCTATCAATTTTATTGATGGCAAATACAATAGGAACTCCAGCTGCCTGAGCATGGCTAATTGCTTCTTTTGTTTGTGGCATTACACTGTCATCGGCAGCAATTACAATAATTACAATATCCGTTATTTTCGCTCCTCGAGCACGCATAGCCGTAAATGCCTCGTGACCGGGTGTATCCAAAAACGTTACATGTTTTCCGTTAGCTAATGTTACATCATACGCACCAATATGTTGGGTAATTCCTCCTGCCTCGCCTGCAATTACATTTGCTTTACGAATATAATCGAGTAATGAAGTTTTACCATGATCTACGTGACCCATAACGGTAACAATAGGTGCACGTGGCAATAAATCTTCTTCAGCATCAATATCTTCTTCTACCGTTTCTTGCAATTCGGCACTTACAAATTCTACTTCAAAACCAAACTCTTCAGCTACTATCGAAATTGTTTCAGCATCCAATCGTTGATTGATTGAAACCATCAGTCCAAGGGACATACAGGCTGAAATAATATTGGTGATTTGCACTTCCATTAATTTAGCTAACTCGTTTGCTGTTACAAACTCGGTAACTTTAATCAATTTTTGACCTTCCAATTCCATTGCTTCCTCTTCACGTTTATCGGCTGCTGCATCTCGTTTTTGCTTACGCATTTTTGATCGAGCGGCACCAATATTTTGAGGCTTGCTTCCTGGATTTAGGCGTGCAAGTGTTTCTTTTAACTTATCTTGAATTTGCTTTTCGGTAATTTCTGTTTTTACTTCAGCTGGTGCGTTCCTGTCATTTTTCCCTTTGTAGTTAGGATTTGGAACATATGGTCTGCCTACTCCACCTCCGCCATTTGGACGAGGGGAATTCCCAAAGCGATTTCCACTTCCTGGGTTTGAACCTGTGTTAGGTGTCCCAGGGTTTGGATTAGTACGATTTCCATCACGGGGTGGTCTATTGTTAGGGTCAAATTTCTTTGCATCTACATTATCACTACCTGTAACAAAATTATTTCTACGTCTTTTCTTTTTATTGGCTGCACTTCCATCGCTTGAAGCAACTGGAGTTGGTTTTTTAGGCTGTTCTGTTGGAAGCACTATTTTCCCCATTACTTTTAAGCCCGTGAGCTTCTCGTAATTGGGGTCCATGATTTTAGTCGCTTCTATCTCTACTAGAGGTGCTTCAACAACAATTGGAAGCGCTTCTTCTTTTGCCTCTTTTGCTGGAGTTTTAGTTGCCTTTACCTTTTCGGATTTAGTTGGTTTAACTTCTTCAGTAGTTTTGGTTGTTTTCTTTCCTTTGCCTTTTTTCATAGCATCAAGGTCTATTTTACCAACTACCGTAAGCTTAAGTTTTGAGTCCTCTTCAGCTATAACTTCAACAATAGGTTCTGCAGCAGGTTTTTCAACTTTAGCAACTATTTCTTTGGGCGCTTCCGCAACTTCAACTTTTTCAATTACAATTGGTTTTTCTGCAACAGGTTCCGGAATGTCGGCTTTAGGTGTTTCAGGCTTAGGCGTATAACGTTCTTTTACCAATGATGATTTAATTAAAATTCCATCATCTTCATCCTCTTCCTGAATAGGTTCTTTCGCTTTAGGGGGTGCAATAGTTACATCTTCTTTTTTTACTACTTTGGCCTTACCCATTTGCAGAGCATCGTCCTTGGTTTTTTTATCGCTTTGAAAATCATTGAGCAATATACTATACTGCTCGTCAGTGATTTTAGAGTTTGGATTATTGTCAACCTTAAACCCTTTTTTCGACAAGTGTTCAGCAATGGTACCTATACCAACGCCTAATTCTTTTACAACTTTACTAAGTCTAATATTTCCTACGTTTTCGCTCATTCAATCTGCGATATTACTTATTTTTTGTGAGTTTATGGTTAAGCAGCAGTTGATTTAGTTAATTATATTGATTGGTTAATTATGTAAAACCAACTACCTACGCTCCCTAATTATGCTCAAGCCAGACTTTCTCCAGTCTCTACTTTTTCTTTTTATTGCTATTGAATTGTTATCAAAAACCCTTCAATATCAAACATTTTGAAGACCAATCAATAAAAATAACCAGTCATCATATCATCTAGCCTATGGCTATTCAAATTCTGCTTGTAAAATCTTGCGAATTTCAATAACTGTTTCTTCTTCTAATTCGGTTCTACGAATCAACTCCTCGTTAGAAATAGCTAATACGCTTTTTGCCGTATCACATCCTATGCCTTTCAATTCATCTATAATCCAACTGTCAATTTCATCCGTAAATTCTTCCAAATCAATATCTCCTTCTTCTTCTTCATTGTCGCGGTATACATCTATTTCAACACCTACTAATTTACCAGCAAGCTTAATATTATGACCTCCTTTGCCAATAGCTAAGGAAACTTGATCGGGCTTTAAATAGACAGCTGCACGTTTGCTTTCTTGTTCTAGTTTTACTGACGTAATTTTAGCTGGGCTTAAAGCACGTTGTATCAATAGTTGGGTATTGGCTGTATTATTAATTACATCAATGTTTTCGTTACGCAACTCACGCACTATGCCGTGTATACGTGAACCTTTCATTCCTACACAAGCACCAACAGGATCAATACGGTCATCAAATGATTCAACTGCTACTTTAGCTCTTTCACCAGGTTCGCGAACAATTTTTTTGATGGTAATTAGCCCGTCAATAATTTCAGGAACTTCTTGTTCAAACAATCGCTCTAAAAAAACAGGTGAAGTACGTGAAAGTAAAATACGAGGCGAACCATTGTGCATTTCAACTTTTAAGACTACACTCTTAAGGCTATCTCCTTTTTTGTAGTGATCGGCAGGAATCATTTCTGTTTTGGGTAATAACAATTCGTTTCCATCATCATCCAATACCATCAATTCTTTTTTCCAAACTTGGTATACTTCACCAATCACAATTTCGCCTACTCTGTCTTTATACTTCTTGTAAAGTTCGTCTTTTTCAAGCTCCAATACTTTGGACATTAATGTTTGGCGGGCAGCTAAAATAGCTCTACGACCAAAACTTTCAAGGGTAATTTCAGTTGTTACTTCTTCATCTACCTCAAAATCAGGCTCAATTTTGCGGGCATCAGATATTGAAATCTGTCCACGGTTTTCTTCAACCTCACCATCGTGCACAATGGTTTGGTTTTGCCAAATTTCTAAATCACCACTGTTATCGTTAATAATGACTGAAAAATTCTCATCAGTACCATATTTTTTGCGCAACATACTGCGGAATACATCTTCCAGCACACGTTGCATGGTGGTACGATCAATGTTTTTGAATTCTTTAAACTCGCTAAACGAGTCAATTAAACCTACGCTATGCATAACACTATATATATTTTATTTAAAACTAATTTGTACACTTGCTTGGGCTATATCTGTAAAAGCAATCTCCTTTTCGGGAGCAGCATCTTTATACCCTTTCTTTTTATCTTTTAACAAAAGCGTGATTCCATTTTCTGATAGAGAATCAAACTTGCCTATTATTTCATTGTTTCCTACTAATTTTACCAACAATTCACGTCCTATATGTTGCGCATATTGGCGTTGCAACTTTATAGGCCTGTCTGTTCCTGGAGATGAAACTTCAAACATATACGCTTCGGTTCCGTAATCCATTTCGTCCAGTTTTACATTCAGTCCTTTGCCCAATAATCTACAATCTTCAATGGTAACACCTGCATCGCCATCAATAAATACTGATATTTTTTTGGCCCCTTGTTTTTGCTCAATCTCTACCAAAAACAGCTGTTCTGGTAAAAGCTCGTTGGTCCATTGTGTAAGTTGCGATAAGATATCCATGTTATAATGAAAGAGGGGACTTGCGGTCCCCTCTTACTTAATTTTATTTATACGGCAGCAAATGTAACCAATAAATTGACATACACAAACTCATCAATAAACTTAAATTTAACTTAATAACTGCCCGCTTGTTTGAGGAAGGGATATACACAGAAGCAAAAAAAACGTTAGGGGTATTCTATTAACCAAATCTCATCATAATACAAGATGCAATTTGGTTAATACACGGGAGCATATATATTTGCTAACCTTTAACAACAACACATACATATAAGAATGAGTCGTTACAATTTAATTAATAGCGCTTTGGGTTGGATAACCTTCGTTATTGCACTAGTTACATACACCATCACTTTAGAGCCAACAGTTAGTTTTTGGGATTGTGGTGAATTTATTTCGGCATCGTATCGGTTACAAATTTGCCATCCTCCGGGAGCACCACTATTTTTAATGATTGGCCGCTTATTTTCACTCATGGCGGGCACTGATGTAACACAAGTTGCCTTTTGGGTAAACATGGTTTCGGCAACTACAAGTGCGTTGTGTGTGATGTTTTATTTTTGGACTATTACCCATCTTGCCAAAAAAATATTGGTAAAAAGTGGCGAGGTAGATATGCAACAAACCTTTGCTATTGCCATAAGCGGTTTGATTGGCGCTTTAGCACTAACATGGAGCGACACTTTCTGGTTTTCGGCTGTTGAAGCAGAGGTATATGCTTCTTCTTCGTTTTTTACAGCGCTTACGTTTTGGTGTATTTTAAAATGGGAAAATGTAGCTAACGAAAAATATGCAGATAGGTGGATTATTTTGATTGCCTACTTTATTGGTTTGGCTATTGGTGTCCATTTGTTAAACTTATTGGTTATACCTGCAATTGTATATGTTTACTATTTCAAAAAATACCAATTTACCCGTGCAGGTTTTTTAAAAGCTACTTTGGTTGCATTAATAGCTATTGCAATGGTTCAATTTGTCATGATTCCCGGTATTCCGTGGTTAATGACTCGCTTTGATTTATTGTTTGTTAATAGCTTTGGGATGTCCATCAATACGGGTAGTTATTTTACCATGTTATTCTTAGCAGGTATCATTGCATTCGGTTTATTTTGGTCGGTTAAAAACAAAAAAGTTTGGTTAAACACTGCTATTTTAAGTGCAGCATTTATTATTATTGGCTATTCTTCTTACACAATGATTTTGATTCGTTCGTCAGCCAATCCCGTTATTGACATGAACAATCCTGAACAACCTTTTTCTTTATCCTCTTATATCAACCGTGAACAATATGGAGATAATCCACTTGTTTATGGTCAATACTTTTATGCTAAGGTTATAGATTACAAAAAAGGGGCTATGCAATACCGAGTAGGAGATGGAAAATATGAAGAAATAGGTCCTTCGATAAAGCGAGTTTACGACCCAAAAGATTGTACCATATTGCCTCGTATGTGGGCCGATAGACCTGATTATATTCAATCGTATCGCCAATGGGAAAAAATACCCGAAGGCAAGAAAGCTACGTTTGGCAAAAACATGGACTTTATGTTTTCGTACCAATTGGGTTTTATGTATTGGAGATACTTTTTTTGGAACTTTGTAGGCAGGCAAAATGACGACCAAGGATTTGGTGATGCTACAAGGGGAAACTGGATTTCAGGAATTAATGTATTAGACGAAGCACGCTTGGGGCCACAAAGTGGCATACCCGAAAGCATGAATAACAAAGCAAGAAATACCTATTTTGCTTTACCCTTAATTTTAGGATTAATTGGTTTGTGGTTTCATTTTAAAAAGGCCAAAGAAGATGCGATTGTTATTTTAACGTTATTTTTATTTACAGGTGCCTTTATTGTATTGTATCTAAATTTCCCTGCACATCAGCCACGCGAAAGAGATTATGCATATGTAGGCTCTTTCCAAACCTTTATGATTTGGGTGGGAATTGGTGTGCTTGGTATAATTGATTTTTTAGCCAAACGAATGAACAAAATGGTTGCAACAGGAATTGCATCTGTTGCAACACTTGCAGGTGTTCCGTTGTTAATGGTTTCTCAAAACTGGGATGATCATAACCGTGGTAATCGTTTTACTGCAGTTGATTTTGCAAGTAATTATTTAGAGTCGTGCCCTAAAAATGCCATTTTATTTACCAATGGTGATAATGATACTTACCCGTTGTGGTATGCACAAAATGTGGAAGGAATCAGAAGTGATGTTCGAGTTATTAACTTAAGTTTATTAAATACGGATTGGTATGCTGATGGATTAAAACGCCAAGCATATGAAAGTGCACCAGTTCCATTTAGCATGACTCCCGATAAATACAAACAAGGCGTTCGCGATTATGTAGTTTATTATAATAACCCTGCAGTTGAGAAAAATTATGGTGTAAACCAAACCGATTTTTATCCATTAAAAAATATTATTGCATTTATCAATGATGATAATGATCCGATGGCAAAAATTTCATCACAAGGTGGTGAGCAGTATAGTTACTTCCCAACAAAAAAATTCTTTTTAAAAGTAGATAAAGAACAAGCTTTGAAAGCAGGTGCTGTAAAAGCTAAAGATGCCGCTTACATGGTTGATTCTATTAAGTTTGAAATAGGAAACACCAATTTGATGAAAGCCGATTTAATAACTCTTGATATTGTTGCTTCAACCGATTGGACTCGTCCTGTTTGTTTCGCAATTACTACTGGAAGTGATGTGTATTTAAACATGCAACAACATTTTCAAATCAACGGCTTAGTCTATCAATTGGTTCCTATCATTAACACTCAACCCAATGACGGAACCATGGGAAGAATTAATTCTGATGTGTTATATGATAATTTGATGAATAAATTTAAATGGGGTGGCATGGAAAAAGATGGCATCTATTTAGATGAAACCATCCTAAGACAGACTAAAAATTTACGTAATTTATTTTTCCGATTGGCTAGTAAATTAGTTGAAGAAGGAGATACGGCAAAAGCACAAAAAGTATTAGATAAATGCTTAGAGGTAATGCCTAAGAAAAATGTGCCTTATGATGTATTTGTAGTGCGTTTGGCCGAAGCTTATTATGCTTCGGGTAATACCGAAAAAGGAAATATGTTGGTCAAAGAAGTAGCCAACCAATATGCTGATAGGTATGCTTATTTTGGCACCTTTAAAAAAGCTGGAAAAACAGGACAAGTGCAAGAAGAGCTAAGCGAAGCTGGACAAATTTTAGGCTACTGTATGCAAGTTGCGCAGTTTCATAAAGAAGAAGCATTAGCTAAAGAAATAGCTGCAAAAATGACATCGTTGCAGATACCTGTACAACAATAAAATCAAAGAATTCATTTTTAAACAAGGCTCGTATCCAAAAGGTGCGAGCCTTTTTTGTATGTTTGCAGATATGAAATACGAAGAACGGGATAGAAAACCCAAAGAAATACCAAACCTTATATTTGGTATCCATACTGTATTAGAGGCTTTGGGCTCTGGTAAAGAAATCAATAAGATTATCCTACAAAAAGGGTTGCAAAAAAGTGATGAAATTGAGCAGATTTTAAAAGTTGCTCGAAACCGTCATGTTCCGGTACAACAAGTTCCTCGCGAAAATTCATTATTCCCTTATGGCAAAAATCACCAAGGTGTATTGGCATTTATTTCACCTGTTACCTATTATAAATTAGAGCATTTATTACCTCAACTTTTCGAGGAAGGTAAAGTTCCTTTTATTTTGGTATTGGATAGAATTACGGATGTGCGCAATTTTGGGGCAATAGCACGATCAGCATATTGTGGTGGTGTTCATGCTATAGTTGTACCTGAAACTGGAGCGGCACAAGTAACAGATGATGCAGTAAAAACTTCAGCTGGTGCCTTGTTAAAAATTCCAGTGTGTAGAGAAAATAACATGAAAACAGTTATGGAATTACTTAACCAATCGGGTTTAACCACTGTTGCTTGTACCGAAAAAGGAAATAAAGATTTACCCTTTGCCGATTTATCAGGACCTATTGCACTTATTTTAGGCTCAGAAGAAGATGGTATTTCAAATGATATTATCAGACGATCATCGCAAATAACCAAAATACCAATGGAAATGGGTGTGGGATCGCTTAATGTTTCAGTTGCAGCTGGTATAGCTATTTACGAAACAGTAAGACAACGCCTGACGGCTGTTTAATTGCCATTGATTAGCACAGAATTAGAACATTGTAGTTGGTAAAAAAATTTAGAGAAGACTTTTACATTAATCTGTAAAATCTATGGCAATAATATCCAAAGAATATTATAACCGTAATTTGCACTTTCAGTGGCTAAAACTATTGTGCCCGTTTGCGGGTAGCATAATCTAAATTTTCCTGAAACTGCATTTCTAAAAACGCTTTGCCTTTGCTTTCGAGCCCTAGATTTGGCTTTTCCGTGATTACTACATTTCTGTTATGGTCATAAATTACTGTTGCGCTATCGGTAACCATTCCAAAACCATTATCAAAAGCGTAATAAGCAAATGCAGGATTGGTAGCATTAAACATATTTTTACTGTACGGAAAATTGGATGCTGGTTTATTTAATTGACCCATTAATGTTGCCGCAATATCTGTATGCGAGCCTACTTTATCAATGGTTTTTCCTTTCCATTCTTGTTGGAGAGCTCCACCTATAATCAATAAAGGAATATGATGCCTCTGCTGATCGTAGTTGTTTCTGTTTTTGGGAAACTTGCATGCATGGTCGGCTACAACAATAAATACCGTATTATTATACCAAGGTTGCTGTTTGGCTTGCGTTAAATACGCATATAAACAACTGTCTGCATAGTGCATCGTATTGCGGTAATGGTCATTTATGTTATCAGCATCGCCACTAAATACTGTTGGAACTTTTGCATCAAACCATTCATGTGTGGTCATTGTGGAAACGGCAGTAAAAAATGGTTGTGGTAATGCATTCATCTCGCTTAAATGATATGCAAAAGTTTCTTCATCATACGCCCCCCAAACAGTGCGTTTGTGAATCTCCCATTCGTTTTCACCTTTCATACTTTGTACACCTGCTGCGCGCAAATAAGCTTCCACATTATCAAAAAATAACCGACCTCCTGTGTAAAATGAAGTATGGTAACCAGCTTCGTTAAATGTTTTATACAAATTGGGTAACTTATCAAATTTTCCAAATGATTGAATAACTGAACCTACAGGTAATGCGGGTGTAGCACTCAATGTTGCTATCAGTCCTTGTTCCGTCCTAAATCCAGTTGAATAAAATTGAGTAAACAACAAACCCTCTTTTGTAAGGTCTTCAAATTTGGGTGTAATACCTATTTCGCCTCCCAAACAAGCAATTGCATCTGCCCCCCAACTTTCCAAAAAAACAATCACAATATTAGGAGATTGTGTAGTTAAAATATGCAATGTTGTATCCTTAACTAAGTTATTTTTGTGGTGAAGATCTTCTGTATATTGTTTGGCTAATTTTAAATCAAAAAAACGGTATGGGTTTTCTTGTTTTTCCAATGGATGAAAAATAAGGTCGGCTGTATTCCAAAAACCATTTAAGGCTGCATAGTTTAAGACCGCATGTTGGCTTTGAAAGACCCAATTGCGGTTAATGGGCACTCGCTGAAATCCTCCTCGAAAAGCCAACACACAACAAGTTATAACCAGAATAGCAAAAGAAGGTTTGTACCAAAACGTCCAGTTGGGTTTAACAAATGGTTCTTGTAATTTTTTAAACAACCAAATGCCAAAAACTATTTGAGCAAACACAATCAACAATAATCCTAAGTTTTGACTAGCAAATAGTGTGGGCATTACTTCATTGGGGTACATTAAATAATCTAACGCTTTAGCATTAATTTTTGTGCCCCAAACTTTGTACAATCCCATATCACCTGCTCCTACAAAGGAACAAACCACAATAAGTAAAGTCGTTACCCATTTAATAATTCCATTTACAACCCTTGGTAGCAAGCCAAAAACACCAGCAATTAAAAACAAAATGGGTACCGCCAAAACATAAGCCGCTGCAGTAAAATTAAGTGGAAATGCCACCACAAAACTGTATAGTAATTCGCCAAATGAACCATTAAAAGACGTAAAGTTGATAGCCAAAAAACAGGCTTGCTGTACCACAAAAAACAATAACCAAAACAAGATTAACTTACCCAGAAAGCGGAAAATGATCATAGTGCAAGTATAAGGAAAAACGAGTGAACCTACTCTTTCTTATTCAGCTCAGGCGAAGCCGAAACCCGTGATAAAAAGCCGGTCGTATTTCCGTGTTTTTTCCATACATACGTTGCCCAAACTACACCGATGATAAAGCCAAAAAAGATTAACGAAGCAGCAATCATTAATCCATTCTCATCTTGTTTATTGTAAAGAATGATGCCTGCAATTAAAGCAGCAGCCAACGTAGGAGAAAGAACAATTTTCACCCAGCCGATTAGTTCAATAAGGAATGCGATTATTTTTATGATAGTACAAATATATACAAATAAGACCCATTCAACACATAGAATACCTGTTTGAACTCCAACACAAAAAGCTATATTTGCCCCCGTTATGACAGACAGAAGAGTTAGAGTTCGTTTTGCCCCAAGCCCTACTGGGCCTTTGCATATTGGTGGTGTTCGTACAGCATTGTACAATTATTTGTTTGCCAAAAAACATGGTGGCGATTTTTACATTCGTGTGGAAGATACCGACCAAACCCGCTTTGTGCCTGGTGCCGAAGAATATATTATTGAGGCGCTAAAATGGCTAGGCATTCCTGCAGATGAAGGGCTTGGTTTTGGTGATGGCCCATATGCGCCTTATCGCCAAAGCGAGCGCAAGCCAATGTACAAGCAATATGCTATGCAACTTATAGATGCTGGTCATGCCTATTATGCCTTTGATACGCCCGAAGATTTGGAGGCTATGCGTGAACGATTAAAAGCCTCAAACGTGGATGCTAAATACGATGCAATTACCCGAAGCGCTATGTTAAATTCATTAACGCTTAGCGAAGACGAAGTTAAAAGTAGAATTGAAAAAGGTGATGCATATGTGATCCGTTTTAAATTACCCCGCAAAGAAGAAGTGAAATTTCATGATGAAATACGTGGTTGGGTGAATGTAAATACCAGCCAAATGGACGATAAGGTTTTATACAAAAGCGATGGTATGCCAACCTATCATTTAGCAAATGTGGTAGATGATTATGTGATGCAAACATCGCATGTCATTCGTGGAGAAGAATGGTTGCCTTCTGCTCCGTTGCATGTTTTATTATACCGTGCATTGGGCTGGGAAGAGGTAATGCCAAAATTTGCACACTTGCCTTTATTATTAAAACCAGAAGGAAACGGAAAACTCAGCAAACGTGATGGCGACAGATTAGGATTCCCAGTTTTCCCTTTGCAATGGACCGACCCTAAAACAGGCGAAGTGTCGAGCGGTTACCGCGAGAGTGGATACTTGCCTGAAGCCGTTTTAAATTTATTGGCGTTGCTTGGTTGGAATCCCGGAAACAATTTAGAGTTGATGAGCTTAACCGAAATGGTTGACCTATTTTCATTAGATAGGGTAAGTAAACATGGTGCAAAATTTGACCAAAATAAAGCAAAATGGTTTAACCAACAATACGTTCGCCATACCGATAATGCTGTTCTTGCAGCCGAATTGAAAAAAGAAGTTGTCGCGCATAAGTTGGATTTTAGCGATGTATACATTACACGCACTTGTGAGTTAATCAAAGAAAAAATTTCGTTTGTAAAAGAGTTATGGAGTTTTGGTGAATACTTTTTTATTGCTCCTAAAGTGTATGATGCGGGAGTTGTAGCAAAACGATGGAATGAAAAATCGCCACTAGTTTTGCAAGATACTATTCAAGCATTGCGCTTGCTTGAAGAGTATACAGCAACAACTATTGAAGCTGCATACAACGAAGCTTTAGCTAAAAATGGTGTAGACAATAAGGATTTTATGCAGCTATTGCGTGTTTGTTTATCGGGTGTTGCAGGTGGTCCTCCCATTTTTGAAATGGCAGAACTATTTGGCAAACACGAAACCATAAATCGCCTTCAGCATGCGATGGATACAATCAAAATTTAAAATAGGATGAAAAAAATACTTGTATATGTACTTATAGGAATAGCCATTTCATCTTGCAAAACGGCTTTGTTTGATAGCCTTCCTGGCCAAGAGCAAAAAACTTTTTCTAAACAATTACAGGGTTCCTATTTTGTTAAAACTCCCTCCAGTTTTTTTAAGCGTAGCACGTTAAAAGATACTTTGTTTTTTGATATTACAGAAACTGAATTTATAAGCAGAGACAGTGGAAACATGAATAAAACAAAGCTTGATGAGACACATTGCTTAAGAATGGTGAATCAAAAATACACTGTTATTGCTTTACAAGATGATGATTTTCTAAAATATTGGAGCCTCAGTTTTATAGAGCCTACTAAAAAAGGATTGAACATATATTATGTACTAGAGGATGAAAAAAATCCAATACTACCAAAATATTTCAGCCGTTCTTTTGTTGCAGTTAATAATTCAGGCGATTCAGTATTTGCATACAAAACAAACGATATACAATTAGGAAATTACTTTGAAAAAGTATTGCGCAAAAAAGATGCATTGGTATTGATGCGCATTCAAAAATAATATACAACATGAATAAACCCATTAGAGTATTGGTTGCCAAAGTAGGATTAGATGGACACGATAGAGGAGCAAAAGTAATAGCTACCGCATTGCGCGATGCAGGCATGGAAGTAATATATACAGGCTTGCGCCAAACACCCGAAATGGTAGTTGAAGCAGCTTTGCAAGAAGATGTGGATGTAATTGGAGTGAGCATTCTTTCAGGAGCACACAATACAGTTTTTCCGCGCCTCATTGATTTAATGAAAAAAGAAGGGCTCAATGATGTATTACTGACCGGTGGTGGTATTATTCCCATTGAAGATATGCAACAGTTACATACTATTGGTGTGGGAAAATTATTTGCACCTGGAACACCCATGGCCGAAATTGCTCAATACATCAAGGATTGGGTAAGTATCAAGCAATCAAAATAACCTGTATGTACTGTGTATAAAAAATAGCCTATTTGCACACATGCAATCAGTTTAACGATTAACCTTGTGACGTTAAAAATTAAAAAAATAATTTACTCCATTTACTTTTTAAAAATCAATAAAAATATTTTTAGATGACAATAGCAACTATGTACGAAACGATTCTGACAGAAGCAAAAAATGAGATTTTTTACATTACCATTAACAGAGAATCTAAACTGAATGCACTAAACATTCAAACCCTAACCGACATTAAAAATGCCGTGTTAAGCATATACCAAAATGCCGATATTAAAGGCGTTATACTTACAGGTTCTGGTCAAAAAGCATTTGCAGCAGGAGCTGATATTGCAGAGTTTGCAAACTTTAGCGTAGAAGAAGGTACACGCATGAGTGCCGAAGGACATGCGGTATTAAATGCAATTGAAAATTGCCCAAAGCCTGTTATTGCAGCTATTAATGGCTTTGCATTGGGTGGCGGAAACGAACTAGCCATGGCTTGCCATATGCGAATTGCTGGCGAAGGTGCTCGATTTGGACAACCCGAGGTAAACCTAGGAATTACTCCAGGATACGCAGGCACCCAACGCTTAGCACAATTAATTGGCAAAGGACTTGCTTTAGAGGTATTGATGACAGCCGATATGATACCTGCTCAGCGAGCTTACGAAATGGGCTTGGTAAATCATGTAGTTCCAGGCGATCAAGTGATTGCTAAAGCAGAAGAAATTTTGAACAAAATTAAAACCAAATCACCTTTGGCTATTGCCTCGGTTATTCGTTGTGTAAATGCTTATTACGAAAAGAAACTAGATGGAAACAATGTTGAAATAAATGAGTTTGGAAATTTCTTTGGTTCAGAAGATTTTAAAGAAGGAACAACCGCCTTTAAAGACAAACGTAAAGCGGAGTTTAAAGGAAAATAATTTTAAAGAAATAAAATGGATAAGCCAAGCAGAAATGTTTGGCTTTTTTTATGCTGTTTCATTTTCAAAAAAAGTAATAACTTGCCCTCAGTGGAACAGCATACAACCTCCAAAGAAAAAATATTAAAAAAAGTACGCGCAGCTTTGATTTTTAAATCAAAAGCAAAGTATACCAATATTGATTTGGATACCAATGTTTATGCACAACCCGATGCTGATGAATCTATTTTTGAAACATTTGCCAAACAATTTACACAGCTATCCGGTCAGTTTGTTATTTGCGATAATTCATTTGATTTTATTGATAAACTGATTACCCTTAGCGAGCGTAAAAAGTTTAAAACAATCCATTGTTGGGATGAACATTTGCAACTCCAATTAAAAGATGCAGGTGTGTTGTTTCAAGGTAAAAAGGAAGGCTTAGATAAAATGCAAGTTGCTATCACAAGTTGCGAAGCTTTGATTGCCCGAACAGGATCAGTGTTGGTTACTTCAGGTAAAAACTCACGTATCCTTACTGTGTATCCTCCCACACATATTGTGGTAGCTTATACCTCGCAAGTAGTGATGGAAATTAAAGATGGGCTGCAAGTTTTGCGCAATAGATACGGCAAAAATATGCCTTCCATGATTTCGTTTATATCGGGGCCTAGCCGCACCAGCGATATTGAGAAAACATTGGTGATTGGTGCACAAGGCCCTAAAGAAGTATTTGTGTTTTTAATTGATGATGCAAAGCACGAATAGTTTATTTAAAATAGTTTATTGCGTATAGTAGATTTACGTTAACAACCAAAATGCCAACCATTGAGTACAACTAAAAAAATTTATTTCGCCTCCGATTTTCACTTAGGAGTTCCTACTCATGCAGATAGTTTGGTTCGCGAAAAACGAATTGTAAAGTGGCTTGACGATGTATCCAAAGATGCCTCGGATATTTATTTGGTGGGCGACTTATTCGACTTTTGGTTTGAGTACAAAACGGTAGTTCCCAAAGGATTTGTTCGCTTATTAGGTAAATTAGCTCAATTAAGTGATAGCGGTATTAACCTTCATGTTTTTCATGGCAACCACGATTTGTGGCAATTTGGTTATTTGGAAAAAGAAATTGGATGTATGGTATATTCAAAACCCATTACCGTTAATCTGCTGGGTAAAACTTTTCATATTGCGCATGGAGATGGATTAGGTCCTGGCCAAAAAGGCTTCAAATTAATATTAGCAATCTATCGCAACTATTTTTTTCAGCGTTTGTTTGCTTTTTTTCATCCCAATATTGGATTAACAATAGCCCATTGGTTTTCTAACCGCAGCAAACAACAAACGTTTACCGAAAACGCAACTTATTTAGGTGATGATAAGGAATACTTACTATTATATGCAAAAGAGTGTTTAAAAAAACAAGCAATTGATTATTTTATATTAGGACATAGGCATTTTCCGTTTGATAGAATAATAGACCATACACACGTAGTAAATTTAGGTGATTGGATGGAGTACAATACATATGCTGTGTATGATGGAATTACTCTTGAGCTCAAAAAATATGAGTAGATACAACTCATCAACTTTTTATCACATAAATCTCTTGGTTTTATTAGGAGTTGTTATCCTTCTGTTAGGATTCAGCTTTCAACAGCCAAAAAACTTTGTCCAAGCTACAACTACCGATTCCACTTTTACACTCATTAAAACGATTCCCATTGTAGCCAAAGATTTACAAACAGACCGGCTTGGAAACATGTATGTGGTAAGCAATACCAATCAACTATACAAATACAATACAGAAGGCAAACTATTAAGCACGCTTAATTATAAATACCTTGGAAACATAACACATGTTGATGCCACTAATCCAATGGAGATATATGTGTTTTACAAAGAGTTAAACTTGGTCGTTTTTTTAGATAATAATTTAGCCTACAGAGGTGAAATGCGTTTGGCAGATTATGGCATAGGTCAAGCTGCAGCAATTTGTCGATCATTTGACAATGGGCTTTGGGTATTTGATTTAGCAGATTTGCAACTCAAAAAAATGGATAAAGACGGGTTGAATAAACAAGCAAGCGGAAATGTGCGTCAATACATATCAGAGAATAGTGCTATAACCTATTTGTATGATAACAACGATCGTGTATTTGTGAACGACTCAACCAATGGGGTATTGGTGTTTGATGTTTTTTCAACATACCTCAAAACACTTCCCATTAAAGGATGTAATGAACTAAAAGTAATTAATGATGAGCTCTTTTACAAGCAAGGAATTTACCTTAAAAAGTACTTGTTCAAAGCCTTTCAAACCCAAACCTACACTATGCCTGATACAATTGAAGTATCAGACATGAGCATTGAAAAAAATCGATTGTATTTGCTTAAAAAAGGAGAAATACGTATTTATGGCTTCTAGTTCTTATCTTCGCGCCTCGATTTTTTACCGTAAATTATGTTAGATAAATTAGAAGCTATAGAGCAACGTCAGATTTCAGTAGGTGAAAAGCTAACCGACCCCGGGGTATTGGCAGATATGAAAAAGTTTAAGCAATTAAACAAAGAATACAAAGACCTTACACGTATAGTAGAAAAATACCACGAGTACCGAAGCTTGGTTAACAATATAGAAAACTGTAAACAAATCTTGCAGACGGAAAAAGATGAAGATATGCGTGAAATGGCAAAGTCTGAATTGGATGAAATGACCCCAAAGATTCCAATTATTGAAGCGGAAATAAAAATACTTTTGATACCCAAAGATATTGGCGATGAAAAAAATGCCATTATCGAAATAAGAGGAGGAACAGGTGGTGATGAAGCCAGTATTTTTGCAGGTGATTTACACCGCATGTATACACGGTATTGTGAAAAACGTGGCTGGAAAGTAGATGTGATTGATTTAACTGAAGGTTCGGCAGGAGGTTACAAAGAAATTATCATGGAAGTAACAGCCGAAGATGCTTATGGAATATTAAAATATGAAAGCGGTGTTCACCGAGTGCAACGTGTACCCGATACTGAAACGCAAGGTCGGGTTCATACATCAGCTGCAACAGTTGTAGTAATGCCCGAAGCCGAAGAAGTAGATGTTTATGTTAATCCTGCTGATGTAGATTTGCAAACTTCGCGCTCAGGTGGAGCTGGTGGGCAAAATGTAAATAAAGTTGAAACCAAAGTTCAACTAACCCATAGACCTTCTGGTATTGTGGTGGTATGTCAAATTGAACGTTCCCAATTAGGAAACAGAGAAAGAGCAATGGCTATGTTGCGTTCTAAGTTGTATGAAATTGAGTTGCAAAAACACAATGAAAAAATTGCAAGCTCACGTAAAACGATGGTTTCAACAGGAGACAGGTCTGCTAAAATTAGAACATACAACTACCCTCAAGGACGTGTAACCGATCATAGAATTGGTTATACTGTATACAACTTACCACAAGTAATGGATGGTGAAATTCAGGATTTTATTGATGAGCTTCAATTTGCAGAAAATGCGGAGAAATTAAAAGATGGATTGTTGGCTTAATACTCAAAATTAGTTGCTTGCAAAAGCAATACTTGCTACACTTAGTTTTACTCCCGATGCTTGTAATAGTTGATTTCCACAAGCTTCAATTGTTGCTCCAGTTGTAATCACATCGTCTACCAATAATAAGTGTTTACCTACAAATGCATGTTCCCTTTTAAGGCTAAACACTTCCTCTACATTTTGCCAACGGGCAAACCGCGTTTTTTTTGTTTGTGTTTCAGTTGCTTTAACCCTGGTTACATAGCTGCTTAGGTTAGGAACTTGCAAGCTTTGCGCCAATCCTTCGGCAATTAGTTCGCTTTGATTATACCCTCGAGAACGAAGCTTATTTGAGTGTAAAGGAATAGCCACAACTCCATCCAATTTAATACCAGCAGCATGTAATATACTCCCATAGTACTGACCTACAAAAACAGCAAGCTCTTTGTTGTTTTTATATTTTATTTCATGTAAAATATGTTGTACGGCATTCCCTTTTTTAAAGTAAACAAAAGCAAAAGCTTGTTCCACTGGCAGTCGCCCCCAAAAAGTTTTAGCAAGTGCGTTATCGTGCATTTCATGAAACCTTGTTTGAGGCAAATCCAATAAACAAGCCACACATAAATGCTGCTCATTTTTAACTAAATTTACATGACATGCTACGCATGTTTTGGGAAACAACAATTGAATGACATCCCTAAACATGGGAACTAATTTTTAACTATTCGTTGCAATCCACTTTGATTACCTGCTTGTGCTTTTATCAAATACAAGCCTTGAGAAGGGAAACAGTTTTTATCCAAAGCTATTTGTTGTTTACCGGCTCCTACTATTTCTATTTGTTGGCTAAATACTCTTTCGCCCAATATATTATAAGAAGTAATTGTAACATTTGACGATTCTTTTAATTCAATTGCAGCAAATGTTTCAGAAGCTGCAGGGTTTGGAAATACCGATAATCCAATATTATTCTTGATAATTTCTTGAACAGAGTTGCTGAATAAACTTCCTGATGTTTGACTGCTGCAACTATTATTATAGGCATCTAAGGTGTAGGTTATAGGCTGGGTGTAAGTGTATTCAAAAGTTTGGTCGCGGGTTGAAAAACCATTGCTTAAACCCCATTGAATAACAACAGCATCTTCAGATTTGTTGGTAAAAATGATTTTATTTCCATCTCTTGTAACTTCAGCAATTGCTTTGGGACTTGCATTTACCGTAATTGTAGTTTTAACCGTATCAACTGGAAGATTATCTTCATCAAATACAATTAGCGATGTAATGTAGGTTCCTGCTTGGGTATACGTATGATTTGTGTTTTGTTGAGTTGATATCTGTCCATTTCCAAAATCCCATTGGTAGCTATTGCTAAATATGGATGTGTTGTTGAAGTTTACCGTTAAAGGCGCACAACCTTTTTTGGTAGAGGGAATAAAACTTGCTTTAGCGTTTGCAGTGATATCAAACGTAATAACACTATCTGTTCTGAGTGTAATATTAATGAGGTTTATATTTGAAGATAACTTATTACCACTATTATCCTTTTTGTATAACTGAGAACTAGGAACTGAAGAGTTTGTAAATAATTTATTATTAGTAGACCCTGGATATACATCTCCTGAATTTCCTCTATTGATATTCCGTTCAAATTCACGCAAACCATCAGCTTGAACCAATCCAACACCATAATTTGCAGTATCGGTGTTAACGCTATTGCCTCCAAATAAGCGAAATTGATCAGCAATATCAGAATCAATATGCCATACCGCCATTCCTTTACCAGGCATGTATCTGTCCCACTTTTTTTGTTGCCTGTTTTCAAATAAAAAATATTCGTTTTCTATGGGTGTATTCATCCTGAAAGCAATATTGCTATCCGAAACATTGGGGAGTAAATAGGTTTTTCTAGATGAAATAATTGTGGGTGTAAGCCAACCCAATTCTGTTTTGCACCAAGCATTCATCCTACCCGGTGTTGATTCGCTATTTAACCAACCGGCACCTGCCATCAAACACCAGTTACCAGCACCTTCTGAGGTTTGATCAGTATCATATAAATCGGGTAATCCCAATACATGGCCAAACTCATGCGATACAACGCCAATTCGAACTTGAGTAAGTCCAACGCCTAAGTCTCTTTTAGATGGATTGATACAATAATCCCTGATATTAATTCCATCATAAAAACGATTATTTCCTCCCCACAAACTCCACCTGTGCGACCATATATATCCATTTTTGCCTTCTTCGGCTCCATAACCGGAATGAAAAATAACCATCCCATCCATCTGTCCATCGCCATCATTATCATAATCAGAAAAATCTACTCCCTCGGCTTCTGCTGAATCTATACATTGCCCAACTAACAATTGAACATTGGAATTATAGTTGTTATTAGCCGAGCCATCTAAATTCGTTTTACCGTAATTAATTTTGTTTTGAGCAGCGGTATACCAGCCCACAACAGTAACATCTAAATCCAATTGACCATACGAATTGGCTAAATAATAATCTCTAAAGCTACCCGCACAGCCATTATCATTATAACCAACTTCACTGGTAAGTCTTTCAAAACTTTCTTTGGAATAGTTTGACTGTTCGTCTGGAAATTGAATTAACACTACAAGCAATTTTCTTTTACCTGTAGAAGGGAAAATATGATCGGAACTTGATTTGCTAAAATGCTGAGCGGGAATATTTCCCATAAAACTTTTATAAGCATTTGCGATTTGAATTTTGCTGGGCTTAAGCCCTTTTAACATGGCATGTTTTCCAAAATTTTCGCCCACTTGAACTCCACTTGCTACTAAATCGGCATTAGCGTTTAACGCAGCGTATTCATATGCCCCATTATGTTCGGCATTTTGTAAAACAGTGTAACCATCTAGGGTTTGGTAATAATGCAAAACCTCGTTTCCTAGTATTTTCAAGTCTATTTCTTTTCCACTAGGTTGCTTTATTTTAACAGGTTCAGGAAAGGCAGAACAATTAGACCGTTGTGCATGTATATTAAAATAAATGAGTGCGCTTACGCACAACATAATGGTTTTTAGTTTATTCATTGGTGTTTGTCAAACCGTTTAAATGGGTTAACCATTGCAATTTATTAAAATACTGCAATAATTAATCTGAATTGTTTAGGTTTGATATACTTATAACAAAAAACACATGAAACAAGTTTTTTACGATGCTGAAATCATTCATATTATTGACGAGTCGGAAGTTGTGAAACGCTTTTTTTTTAGAATGCCTCATGTTGCTAAGTTTCATTTTAAAGCAGGGCAGTTTGTAATGGTAAATTTACCCATTGAATCTAAAATTCCTTATCGCAGTTATTCTATAGCCTCAGCACCCGGAAACGATAATGTGTTTGAACTCATTATCGTGTTAAATCCTCCAGGTCTTGGAACACCCTATATGTGGGAGCATTATAAAGTAGGAATGATTGTACCTGTTGCAGGACCAGTTGGAAAATTTGTATTACCCGAAAAAATAGAGCATGATATTTGTTTTTTGGCAACAGGAACAGGGATTGCCCCATTGCGAAGTATGCTTCACCATATTTTGAATAATGATATGGAACATCATAATATTTATATGGTGTTTGGAAACCGTGTTCAAAAAGATATTTTGTATAAACAAGAAATGGAATCGCTAGAACAGCAGCACGAAAAATTCAAATTTATACCTGTCCTCTCGCGCGAAAATGAAAACTCTTGGAATGGTCGAACAGGATATGTACATTCGGTATATGAAGAAATTTTTGCCGATAAACGTCCGGCATCTTTTTATCTATGTGGTTGGAAAAATATGATTTTGGAAGCTCGAGATAGGCTAACTTCGATGGGATATACCAAAGAACATATTAAGTTTGAATTGTATGATTAATTTATCCAACTAATTAAAATGAAAAGTTATTTATTGTATTTTCTGTTTTATTCATGGTTATGCTCAAAATGGCTATACTTATATTGGTAAATTTAAAAACAACCGGGCATTGGTTCAACAAGGAGATTTATATGGCGTCATAGACACTCAAGGAGTTGAAATTATACCCGTAATGTATACTCATATTAGTGCGTTTAATAACGGTTTTGCTTCGGTGCAACTAGATGATGTTATAGGTATCATAAATGAAAATGGAACCCTTATTTTACCTGTAATTTATACCGATATTAGTGATTTTAAAAATGGAATTGCGCAGGTACAAATAGACAATAAATTTGGTTTGGTAACTGCTGATGGAAAAGCAATAACTCAAGTTCAATATGATTACATTTCTCCTTTCAAAAACGGCATTGCCGAAGTGCAAAAAAAAGATAAATTTGGCCTAATTACGCAAGATGGAAAAGAGTTAATACCGGTTAAATATGACTATATCGGTCCCTTTAAAAAAGGACTCGCGGAAGTTCAAATTGGTGATTTATTTGGCATGATAGATCAACAAGGAAATGAGATTGTAAAACTATCCAAATAAACCATTCATCACATCCAATTTGCTTTATCGATTATTCTGCATCATTTTGCGGATATAATATTGTTAAATATGAAACAGCTTCTTACTACTATTCTTTCAGTTGCATCCTTTTTTGTGGTTGCTCAAAACACTTACCGATCATATTTAAAAGACAATACAACTTACCGCGAACATTCGTTGGATATTACCCGCATGAAAGTGGAAGTAGCTTTTGAGCCAGAAAAAGGATTGGTAAAAGGGAAAGTAACACACTCGTATACGGTGTTGCAAAAACAAGTAGACTCTGTTTTTTTTGATGGCCCTAGTATCACCATCAAGACTGCTTTATTAAACAATCAATCGTTACCCTTTACTATTGTTAAAACTGGGGTTTGGGTGAAACCTACCAAACCATTAACCTGGGATGAAACAGGAACTATTGTATTTGAATATGAAGCATCTCCTCGTAAGGGAATTTATTTTATAGGATGGAATGTACCCGAAAACACAGAAAAAAACCCCTTTGCAGTTCGCAAACAAATATGGACTCAAGGACAGGGAGTTGACAACCGCTATTGGATTCCAATGTATGACGATATGAATGATAAATTCATTACAGAAACAACCATCACGTTTGATAAAAACTACGAAGTGCTTTCCAATGGTTTCTTAAAAAAGAAAACGTCAAACAAAGACAATACTATCACTTGGCAATATGCCATGAGCAAACCACATGCTGGGTATTTATTAATGTTGGGTATTGGTAAATACGCTATCAAAAAAACCAAAAGTGCGAAAGGTGTTCCTATGAATTTGTATTACTATCCAGAATTTGCGGATAGGGCTGAGCCAACTTACCGTTACTCGGAAAAAATGGTAGACTTTTTGGAACGTGAAACGGGCATACCGTATCCATGGGAAAGTTACTCTCAACTTATGGTTCAGGATTTTTTATACGGTGCCATGGAAAACACAACAGCCACCATTTTTGGCGATTTTTTTAATGTAAATGAACGTGCGTATAAAGACAGAAATTATGTTGGCGTTAATTGCCACGAACTCACCCATCAATGGTTTGGCGATTATATAACGGCTCGTGATGGTCGTGATACATGGTTACAAGAAAGTTATGCTACTTATTATCCAAAACAATTTACCAAAGAAATTTTGGGTGAGGATGAATACAATTGGCAACGTAGAGGAGAACAAAATCAAGCTATAGAAGCCAGTAAAAAAGATAGAAATCCAATTCGACATACCCAAGCAGGAACACCACGTGTATACCCCAAAGGATCAACTGTTATTAGCATGTTGGCATATGTATTAGGTGAAGAACAATGGAAACGTGCACTGAATCATTACTTAAAAACACACGCTTACGCCAATGTAGAAACCAATGATTTACAACAAGCCATACAAGATAAATTAGGCAAGGATTTGAGTTGGTTTTTTGATCAATGGTTGTATAAAGGAGGAGAACCTCAATACACGGTTCACTATGAAGATATTATGAAAGTCGATGGCAGCCGACATACTGAAATTGCTATTGAGCAAACACACCAAAGAGACGAAGTTATTGGATTGTTTAAAATGCCCATAGCTTTTGAAGTATATTATACTGATGGCTCATCAGATAAAACAACAGACTGGATAGATGAAGCATTTGAAGTAGTAAAAATTAACAATAAAGCGCATAAAGAAATTGCCTTTGTATTGTTTGATCCAAATTCACAAGTTCTCAAAACGGTTCAGTTTAAAAAATCATATGACGAATTAGAAGCACAAGTTTTAAAAGCCCCTTTTATGTTGGATAAATATGATGCTTTAATTGCGTTGAAAGAAATCCCTTTAGCCCAAAAACGTGATTTATTATTGACCATTTTTAAGCAAGAAACATTTCACCAACTCAAAGCAGAAGTGATTAACCAATTGGTAAATGATGAAACAGCAGCTACAGATTTGCAAACAATATTTACGCAACCTGCTTCTTCTCCAAAACTTGCTGCAATCAAAAATTATACGGGTAACAATGATAGCTGGAAACAACTATTTATTAAAGCATTACAAGACTCAAGTTATGATGTTGTGCTGGCTTCATTAGAAAAATTGTGCAAACAATACCCTGCCGAAGCAGCACAATATTTAGAAGCAACTAAAAACGTGGATGGCATGTGTAATGTGGTAACCATTAAATGGCATGAACTGGCTGCAAGCAATAATATAAACAAACAAGTAAGCATAGAAAGATTGGTACATTTTGCGTCAAACAATTGGGAATTTAGAACCCGAAATAATGCCTTTGCTGCGCTAAAACCATTGGGTTATTGTGATGACAAACTAATTGCACATTTAGTTGATGCTATGTTAAGCACCAATGGCCGATTGGCAACTCCAGCAGCGCAATTAGCAGAATTTTTAGCGCAACGAACAACCTATAAAAATAATTTTATTTCCTATTATAAATCAAAAACGTGGGAGCCATGGCAGGTTGAACAACTTAAAAAATACATGGTCTTTTTGTAATACTGATATCTGCCCTAGTATCCTCATTAAAGAGTTTATACTGTTTGCTATCGTATCATTTGGATATAATTAAACTTTGTTGTGGCTATTAATTTTTGATCAACCTGATATGAGCATTTTTTTTTCAACTTGTTTATAGAATTGTAGTTTTACCAAATGGAAAATGAGGACGCAAAACCCCAACGCAGAATACGGTATAAAGGAACGCACCCTAAAGTGTTTAAAGAAAAATACAAAGAGTTTCAGCCCGAAAAATATGCTGATGACATTGAAAAAATAAAAGGGAAAGGCGCCACCCCTGCAGGAATGCACCGTTCAATTTGTGTGAACGAAATTTTGGAGGTCCTTCAAATTGCTCCCGGACAAGTTGGATTGGATGCAACGCTTGGTTATGGTGGACATAGTTTAGAAATGTTAAAATGTGTAACGCCAGGAGGAAAATTATTTGCTACAGATGTTGACCCTTTTGAGTTGCCCAAAACAACTGAACGAATTGCTGCCTTAGGTTTTGGACCAGATGTATTTTTGCCTCGCAAAATGAATTTTTCCAATATTGATGTAATTGTGCACGAATCTGGTTTGTTCAATTTTGTGCTTGCCGATTTGGGCGTTTCATCGATGCAAATCGACAATCCCGAAAGAGGATTTTCGTTGAAAGTAGATGGCCCTTTGGATTTAAGGTTGAACCCCAAAAGCGGGAAATCGGCAGCCCTGTTTTTAAAAACAGTTTCGCAACATGAGCTAGAAGAAATTCTTGCTGAAAATGCAGATGAACCTTATGCAGCAGAAATAGCAGAAGCCATTGTTGTAAAGTTAAAAAAGGGCGAAGCCATTGAAACAACCCATCAATTAAAAAACACCATCAAAGAAACACTCGATTTTTTAGAGAATGATGACGTTAAAAAATCATGTACTCGCAGTTTTCAGGCACTGCGTATTGCTGTAAATAATGAGTTTGGAGTATTGGATATGTTTTTAGAAAAACTTCCTGATGCACTTGTATCAGGAGGAAAAGTGGCTATTCTTTCTTTCCATTCGGGTGAAGACAGAAGGGTTAAAAAAGCCTTCCAAGGTTTTTACAGGCAAGGTATTTATAGCTCAGTAGCGCCTGACCCCATCAGACCGTCACTTCAAGAAATTGGCAGCAACCCAAGAGCAAGATCGGCTAAATTACGTTGGGCTATAAAAGCCTAATAGCAACGCACGTTAAATTTTAAGCTTTCCCCTAAATGCTCTTCCAGCATAATAGGATTGAACGCCATTGTGGTAAACAAAAATATGGCCATAGCGGAAGTCGACAAAAATAGCTCCTCCTAATTTTCTGATAGGTGCAGGTGTTGCTAACCAGCTGGATGTTTTGCTGTCAAATTTTCCTACTGTTTGCAAAAACCGATACTCTTCTTCTGTTAATAGTTCAATGCCCATTGTTTTTGCCATCTGCATGCTGCTGTTAATGGGTTTGTTTTCTTTTCGTGCGTCTAAAGCTTCTTTATCATAACAAAGGCTTCTCCGTCCTGCTGGACTTTCAGCCGAACAATCACAAAAATAATAGTCGTCTTTACCTTGTTTAAAAATAATAATATCTGGCTCACCACCGGTTTTTTCCATTTCATTCAGTGACCATAGAGTATCAATATTGCCTTTTATTTTTTCAACTATTAAACTCCATTCAATGCCTTTATGACGATTCCTGTTTTTAGCAAAACGGAGCTCCAAAATGCTTAATAAATCTGCTTGTTCTTTAGTAGACATTTTCCTTGAATTGCTCATTGTATGTTGAATTTGGAATGGATGGTAAAATAAGAATTTAAAGGAAACCCTTAGTTCTTGGTTAATTTAATTACGCCAAATTCTATTATGCTTCTTGTATCCAATTGGCTC
This sequence comes from Bacteroidia bacterium, assembly GCA_044353855.1. GTDB lineage: Bacteria > Bacteroidota > Bacteroidia > UKL13-3 > UKL13-3 > UKL13-3. The sequence continues at coordinate 534,836 of JBILBF010000001.1, read as the reverse complement.
TATCCATCGGACTGAATTGCCATGGAGCTTGGTTGTTTTCCAAGTTGGTAAACATATTATTGATAGTAACCGGTGCCGATGATTGTTCCATTACTTTATACCTGCGCATTTCTACAATCATTTCCATTGGGTTAATGTTAATTGGACAAGCTTCTACACAAGCATTACAAGTATTGCAAGCCCACAATTCGGCCTCGCTTACATAACTGTGCAAATTTTTTCCGTCCTCTACAAATACTCCTTTGTTGGCATCAATATTTTTTCCTACTTCTTCTAACCTATCGCGCACATCCATTACAATTTTGCGTGGCGATAATAATTTACCCGTTATATTTTGAGGGCAGCTTGAAGTACATCTGCCGCATTCTGTGCATGAATATGCATCCATTAAGTTTTTCCAAGTAAAATCTTGAATATCTTTTACCCCAAAACTAGCAGGAGGGATATAGCCTTCTGGAGTTTGAGCACTTGGATCTAACATCAGTTTTACCTCTTGTGTAACCGATGCCATATTGTTTAAATTTCCTTTGGCTTTTAAGTTTGAATAATATGTATTGGGAAAAGCTAAAATAATATGGAAATGTTTGCTAAAGGGAAGGTAATTCATAAAAGCAAAAATGCCCAATATGTGAAACCACCAAGTTGTACGTTCCAATATCAATAAAGAACCCGTGCTGAACGATTGTAAAAAAGGAGCAACCAACCAACTGCTTATAGGAAACGAACCGTGTTGAGTATAATGCTCTACTCCGCTTGCTTGCAATAGTTGATCGGAAGCATTCATAAATAACAATGCTGCCATCAAAATAATTTCAACAAACAAAATAGTTGCGGCATCTTTAGTAGCCCAACCTTTTAATTCTGGACTTTGAAAGCGTGCTAGTTTTAATATATATCTTCTACATAAAAACACAATACAAGCAACCAGCACACCAAAAGCCAATATTTCGAAAAAACCAATGGCCAAATCGTAAACCGGACCCAAAAAAGAAAGAACTCTATGCGTTCCAAAAATGCCGTCAATCAATATTTCCAGTACTTCGATATTAATTAATACAAACCCCACATACACAATTAAATGCAATACAAATGGAATAGGGCGAGCTGCCATTTTGGTTTGTCCAAAGGCCACTTTAAACATTGTTTTCCAGCGCTCGGGCTTGTTATCGCTGAGGTCAATATCTTTTCCAAGTAAGATATTCCTGCGGATTTTGCCTAAATTTATGGCAAAGAAATAAATGGCAATAGCCGAAACGATAACGAAGAGTATTTGTGAAATCATAGTCTTTGCATGTATGTTTACAAAATTACTAAAAAAGATGAGAGCCCAACACAACAACAAAATTTAGATTTATAACAAAATGATTTGCATCGTATTTGAAAATTCATACTTTTGCATCCCATTAAAATGAAAACTACTTCAAAGTAGTGAGGTATAAATGAACGGTGCGGTAGCTCAGTCGGTAGAGCAAAAGACTGAAAATCTTTGTGTCGGGGGTTCGATTCCCTCCCACACCACAAAAAAAAGCCACGAAATAGTTGTGGCTTTTTTTATTTTGCAACTTATAAAAATCAAAACCACCACATGGAATACGATCCAATAAAGAAAGATTTAGGGACTGTTTTTAACAAATCCCTTTTCTTACGTAAATTGTTTTACAAGCTACTTGATTTGTTGTTGTTGCGCACTTGGCATATTCACCGCGAATTGCGCGCTTGGCCTAAATTTAAAGAGTCGTTCCAACTGCTAGATGCTGGTTCAGGTTTTGGACAATACTCGTTTTATATTGCCAATCGTAATCCCATTTGTTCAATCAAAGCAATTGATGTAAAGGATGATCAGGTAGCAGACTGTAATGACTTTTTTGGTAAATGTGGTATTACCAATGTAAAATTTGAAGTAGGCGATTTAACCAAACCCCATGCCAGCAATGCTTATGATTTAGTATTGTGTGTGGATGTAATGGAGCATATTTTAGAAGATGTAGATGTATTCAAGCATTTTCACCAAAGCATGAAACCCGGTGCACTTTTATTAATTTCTACTCCAAGCGACCAAGGCGGTAGCAATGCTGATGAGCATGGCGAATCATTTATAGGCGAACATGTGCGTGATGGATACCCTGTAGAAGAAATGCGCAATAAATTAAAGCAGGCGGGTTTCGAAAAATCAGAAATATTATATTCATACGGAACACCCGGAAAAATTGCCTGGAAACTTTCTATGAAATACCCAATGAGCATGCTCAATGCTACCAAATTGTTTTTTGTGGTATTACCCTTTTATTATATTGTTACTTACCCTTTTGCTTTTCTGTTAAATTGGATAGATACCTATACTACTCATCAAACAGGAACAGGTCTTATTGTAAAGGCTTGGAAGTAGGTAATTAAGTTAATCCTTTTACAGGTTGTTAAGGTTACCAAATTTTTTTGCTTTAACCAATCTACTTTTTAACTTTATCAACCTGTAACTTATTAACTAAAGCAATGCTTCTCCCCCTTAAAATAGCCAAAAGATATTTTTTCTCTCGCAAGAGTGGAGGTGCTTTTAATTTAATTTCTATTCTTTCTGCTATTTCACTAATGGGGTATGTTGTAGGTGCTGCAGCATTAATTATTGTGCTCTCTGTATTTAATGGTTTTGAAGGCTTGTTCATGGGTATGTATACAAACTTTGATTCCGACATTCAAATTACTGCTGCCGTAGGCAAAACATTTCGAGCCGATGAAATCGACTCTGCAAACATTTTTTCAATACCTGGAATAGAACAATCTTCTTTTGTGCTCGAAGAAAATGTGTTGTTAAAATATGGTGATCGCCAAAATTTAGCCGCCATTAAAGGAGTAGATAAAAACTTTATATCCCTCACCGGATTAGATAGTAGCATGGTAGCAGGCACATTACTACTCGAAAGTGGAGATACGAATTACACCGTAGTAGGACAAGGTATAGGTTACCAACTATCTGTAGACCCAAACGATTTGTTTGAAGGTCTTCATATTTATGTTCCTACAAGAGAAGAAGTGGACCTTTTAAATCCAACAAGTGCATTTTCAAGAGCCATAATTTTACCTGTTGGGGTTTTTAGTGTGCAAGAGGAAGTAGACAACAAGTATATTATTACACCCTTAAGGTTTTTACATTCTTTACTCAATAGGCCAGGGGAATACTCATCTGTAGAAATAAAAATTGCAAAACAGTCAAATAGTAAACAGCTTCAACAGCTACTTCAAGAGCGGCTAGGCAATACATTTATAGTCAAAAATCGTTTCGAACAACGCGAAGCCTTTTACAAAGTGATGAAATCTGAAAAACTGATTAGTTACTTTATTTTGTTTTTTATCTTATTAATTGCTGCAGGAAACACAATTGGCTCTTTGTATATTTTAGTAATCGAAAAAAAGAAAGACTTAAAATTACTTTCTTCATTAGGCTTCACAGGAGCTCAAGCAAGAGCTGTTTTTACTTGGCAAGGACTAATACTAGCTTTTATAGGTGGTTGTTTAGGATTACTTATTGGCTCAGCCATTTGTTATTTTCAGGCCGAGTATGGCTTGATAAAGCTAAATGGAGCCGATTCTTTTGTATTTAATGCTTACCCAGTAGAACTAAGATGGGACGATGTTTGTATCGTTTTTATAACAGTATTGTTTTTAGGCTTTATTACTTCTATTTATCCTGCATACAAAGCCAAGCAAATTATAGAGTAGTTTCATTTCCTTTTTTAGCTTGCGACCTATAATTTTTGTAAACAGGAATGGCTGTTACCAAAATAAAAGCTACAACAATATAATTTAAATAATGAAGCGCATTGGGAAATACACTTCCTACAAAATATCCAGCCGAAACGACAACTGCTGGCCACAAAATTGCACCAATTATATTGTACATAAAAAATACCTTGTGGTTAACTTTAACTACACCAGCTAATATAGGAGCAAAGGTTCGTAAAATGGGCAAAAAGCGACCTATTACCAATGCAATACCACCATATTTTTTGTAGAAATTTTCTGCTGTATAAATATATTCTTTTTTGAAAAACAACGAATCTGGTCGCTTGTAAAATGCCTCCCCTGTTTTATATCCGAAATAATAACCTACATAATACCCCGCAATAGCAGCACACGCAATTCCAGCCTCAAGTATAGCCAAATCAATATTTAGTACATCTAAATAACACAAAAGGCCAGCCGTAAATAACAATGAATCTCCTGGCAAAAAAAAGCCAAAAAACAATCCGTTTTCAACTAAGATAATAGCTAGCAATAATGCTAAACCTCCATATCTGATTACTTCCTCTGGTTTAAATAAATCCCAAAAACTTTCCACTATATGTGTTTTACTTAGTGAGTAAACATAAGCAATGGCTTTTTATTTAGCAAACGGTTGGGTAAGTAATTAAGTTGATTGGGTAGTTTAGTAGGATAAGAGGAAGCAAATTGAGCGTTTAATCTACACCTTAAAGACTTGGAAAGAATACAAATACCCATTAAACAACTATTTTCCTTCTTCGTCTTTTTTCTTAATTTCTTGGAACACCTTTTCCATATGAAATACATAATCAAGGCTATCGTCTAAAATAAAATTAAGCTCTGGTATTACGCGTACTTGCTTGCGAATACTCAATGCTAGCTCATGGCGAATTATTTTCTTTTGTTTTTCTAATACAGACATTAATGCTTCGTTGTTTGAACTATTGAGCATACTAACAAAAACTTTAGCAAACCCTAAATCAGGTGAAACGTCAACTTTACTTATGGTTATAAAGGCATTGTTAAAAAGTTCCGAACGTTTGGATTGAAAGATTTCTGATAATTCTTTTTGAATAACCTTCCCGAATTTTTCCTGTCTAATACTCATAGTTGCAAATATCTGTAAATGGTTGATATTTTTTTAGATATTTGCCTTTGCCCAAATTAAACGGATTTTTACTCTTACAATGAAAGGATTTTTAAAACTTATAAGTTACGTAGCTCCCTACAAAGGATATGCGTTTTTAAATGTGCTCTTCAATCTTTTATCCATTGTTTTTGAGTTATTTTCAATTTCATTGCTCATGCCTTTTTTAAATATTTTATTTAAGCCTGATGCTTTGGTAACAGCTAAACCTGAATTTACAGGTAATTTTAGTGCTATTTACGGTACTTTCAATTATTATATCTCTCAAATTATTATTTTACATGGAGCCGAAAGTGGGCTTGTGTTTGTGAGCATATTAATGGTGGTGATGATTTTTTTTAAAAACGTTTGCCGTTACATGGCCTTATTTTTTATGGTACCCTTGCGTAATTGGATAGTACGTGACTTGCGCAATATGCTATACAAGCGAGTATTAATATTGCCACTATCATACTTTTCATCAGAGCGTAAAGGTGATTTAATCACTCGTATGAGCAGCGATGCACAAGAGCTGGAATATTCTATCATGAGCTCATTAGAGGCTATGTTTAAAGAGCCTTTAACTGTTATTATTTCACTATCTGTTTTGATTTGGATGAGTCCTATTTTGACACTTATTGTGTTTTTATGCATTCCCGTTATTGTCTTGTTTTTAGGAAGGGTTACACGTAATTTAAAAAAACAGTCAAAACGCGGACAAGATAAATTAGACTCTTTGGTATCCATGTTTGAAGAGACCTTGATGGGTGTTCGTATCATCAAAGCATTTAATGCTCAGCAGTTTTTAAACAGACGATTTAACCAGCAAAATAACCAATATACAAATGTATACATAAAAGGGAACCGATTATTAGATGCTGCTTCACCGATTTCAGAAACACTAACTGTAGCTATTCTAGCTTTTATTTTATGGTTTGGCGGTAAAATGGTTTTAACTGGTAATGGTAGCCTCACTGCTGATATTTTTATTGGTTTTGTTGCTATTTTCACTCAACTTATTCCACCGACTAAGGCATTTTCAACAGCTTATGGTCGTATGCAAAAAGGGTTAATATCTTTAGGTAGAATTGAAGAAGTATTAAGTAGCGAAGAAAAAATTGTGGAAGCAGCCAATGCAAAACCCCTGTCTTCTTTTTCGAATGCTATTGAGTTTAAAAATGTTAGTTTTTCATATCGTGATGAACCTGTTCTCAAAAACATAAACCTTACAATAGCCAAAGGAAAAACAGTAGCGCTTGTTGGGCCATCAGGTGCAGGAAAATCAACACTTACTGATTTAATTCCTCGTTTTTATGACCCCACTGATGGACAAGTATTAATTGATGGAGTAGATATTAAAGAATATAAAATCTTGGACCTTCGTCAACAAATGGGAATGGTGTCACAAGAGTCTATTTTGTTTAATGATTCCATTTTTAACAATATTGCATTTGGGCAAGTAAATGCTTCTACAGAAGGTGTTGAAGAATCTGCTAAAGTTGCTAATGCATTTGACTTTATTAAAGAAACAGATAATGGTTTCCAAACAAATATTGGAGATCGCGGAAACAAACTGAGTGGTGGTCAAAAACAGCGTATTAGTATTGCTCGTGCCATCAACAAAAACCCTGAAATTTTGATTTTAGATGAAGCTACATCTGCTTTGGATACTTCTTCTGAAAGGTTAGTACAAGATGCGCTATCCAATATAATGAAAGGAAGAACCACTGTTGTAATTGCTCATCGCCTTAGCACCATTATTAGTGCCGATTTAATTGTAGTGTTGGATAAAGGTCAAATTGTTCAACAGGGATCCCATCAGGAATTATTGCAACAAGAAGGATTATATAAAGAATTACATGATATGCAAAAATTAGGCTCGTTGTAATGCTTCTTCCATATTCACAGAAGAGACAAACTACACATTTACTTTTTCCGCTATCATTTCGTGTACCGATTTCATAATACCTTTCACGTCATAACCACATTCAGCGTATAGTTCTGCCGGCTCACCATGTTCAGTAATTTTATCTGGCATACCCAACATTTTTACTTCAGCAGTATATTTATGTTGTGCCATAAATTCAAGTATAGCACTTCCCATACCTCCAACTGTTGTTCCATCTTCAAGTGTTATAATTTTTTTATATTTACTAAACACTTCGTGTAATAACTCTTCGTCAATTGGTTTTACAAACCGTAAATCATAATGCCCAATTTGAATACCTTCACCTGCTAATTTTTCGGCAGCTGTTGTTACAAAATTACCTAAAGGTCCAAATGACAATACCGCAATATCATCCCCATCACGCATTTTTCTACCTTTACCTACTTCTATTTCTTTGAAAGGTTGTTTCCAATCTGGCATTACACCATTTCCGCGAGGATACCTGATAGAAAAAGGTCCTGCATTTTTAAGAAGGGTTGCTGTATACATTAAATTTCGAAGCTCTTCTTCGTTCATCGGTGAACTCACAACCATATTAGGAACACAACGCATGAATGGAATATCCAGCATGCCATGATGTGTTTGTCCATCTGCTCCAGCAATACCTGCTCTATCCATGCAAAAAATTACATGTAAATTTTGCAAAGCAACATCATGTACTACCTGATCATAGGCACGTTGCATAAATGAAGAATAAATATTACAAAAAGGAATAAGACCTTGAGTGGCTAAACCTGCACTAAAAGTAACAGCATGTTGTTCAGCAATACCAACATCAAATGCTCGCTTTGGCATTGCTTTCATCATTATATTCATGGAAGAACCCGATGGCATTGCTGGTGTAATACCTACAATTTTTTCATTTTGCTCGGCAAGTTCTACCAACGTATGTCCAAAAACATCTTGGTATTTTGGAGGTTGGGGTTTTTCAGAAACGGTTTTATAAATTTCACCCGTTACTTTATCAAACAGCCCTGGTGCATGCCATTTAGTTTGGTCTTTTTCGGCAAGTGAATATCCTTTTCCTTTTACCGTTACTATATGTAATAATTTGGGGCCAGGAATTTTTTTCAAATCCTTCATCACCTTAACTAAATGATCTACATTATGTCCGTCAATAGGTCCAAAATAACGGAATCTAAGGCTTTCAAACATGTTACTTTGTTTAAGCAAACCTGATTTCATTGTGTCATGAACCTTGGTTAATATTTCTTGCGAAATTTGGCCTACTTTATTTAGCCTGTCCAGTGCTTTCCACACATCGTCTTTAAATCGGTTATATGTTGGGGACGTTGTAATATCAGTTAAGTACTCTTTAAGAGCTCCTACATTGGGGTCAATAGACATACAATTGTCATTCAATATCACAATCATGTTGCTATCTTCAACTCCAGCATGGTTTAGCCCTTCAAAAGCCAAACCAGCAGTCATAGCACCATCACCAATTACTGCAATATGTTGTCTGTCTAATTCGCCTTTTAAACGAGACGCAACCGCCATTCCCAAAACAGCAGAAATAGAGGTAGAAGAATGTCCAACACCAAAAGTGTCATATTCACTTTCGGCACGTTTAGGAAAACCTGAAATTCCTTTATATATTCTATTAGTGTGAAATAAATCTCTGCGACCCGTTAAAATTTTATGCCCGTATGCTTGGTGTCCAACATCCCATACCAATTGGTCATAAGGTGTGTTAAAAACATAATGCAAGGCAACGCTTAATTCAACCACACCAAGACTTGCACCAAAATGGCCTCCATAAACCGAAACCATATCAATTATATACTGACGTAACTCTGCAGAAACTTTGACCAAGTCTTCTTCTTTTACTTTGCGTAAATCAGCAGGGAATTTTATAGGGTCTAAATAAGGTCCAGGTTTTATTTCCATAATCGTAAAACAACACTAGTATTCAAAAGTTTATATCGGGCAAAAATAAACGCAAATAAGCATACCACCTATAAGATTAGTATAAAAATACTAGATCTAATAGTACGTTCCAAATTATAACTTAGCTTCAGATATCATTAGGTCTTCCCTTGGAGCGATACTCATAACGGGAATTGTAGAGTGGTTAACCATTTGTTGGGCAAATTTTCCAAGGAAAAAAGATCCGATTTGAGGTTCTTGTTCTGTCATTATCAATATCAAATCCGCTTTTACTCCTTTAGCATAATCAACAGTAAGATTTGTAATATTTCCACCCAATCTTTTTTCGTGAATATAGGAAACACCTGCTTCATCAAATGAATGCAGCACTTGACGACAGTATGCTGAAACTTGATATTCGGCTTCTTTGTCTTTATCTACAGATACCCCCAAAACATGAATTGTTGCGCCAAATTTTTGGGCAAGCGATAGTGCGTAAGGCACTTTCTGACGTGATTCAAATGATGTATCTATTGGCAACACAATGGTTTTAAAGTCATTGGTTGTTCCATCTTCGCGCATACTTAGTACAGGGCATTTAGCAGAACTTATTACTTTAAACGTATTACTACCACTCCAAAACTCTTGAAAGCCAGTAATACCATGTGTGCCCATAATAATTAAACTAGCATCTATTTCTTCAGCAGCCGACAAAATTCCCTTGTATACTGATCCGCTTTTGTGCAGGTAGCGGTATTTTAAGCCAAGTGAATCTGGTTCTAATTTTGCTTTTAATCCATTTTCGTCAGAACTTTCCTCAATATGAACAGCGGTAAGTTCTGAGCCATACTTTTGTGCAAAAAATACAGCTGATTTAAAAGCCACCATTGACTGACTAGAAGCGTCAACGGGTACAAGAATGTTTTTGAATGATGTGTCCATTTGCTTTCTGATTAATAGTGTTAAATTACACTATATTTTTAAAAAAGCAATCCTGTTTTATTTTAACCAATACTAGTTGCCTTTAAACTGTGGCTTCCTTTTTTCGTTAAATGCTGTTATTCCTTCTTTATTATCATTGCTTCTTCCTGCAATTTCTTGGCAATGTTTTTCGTATTCCAACATTGTATCCAGGTCGCTTTGGAACGATTTGTGTAACATTTTTTTCATCAACGCAATCGCTTTGGTTGGGGCATGTTGATAGTACTCGGCAATTTTTTGTGTTTCGGCATCCAACTCTTCGTGTTTTACTACACGGTTTATCATTCCCCATTCAAATGCTTGCTGGGCGCTTACCTTATTGCCCATCGTAGCTAACTCAAATGCACGTGCTGAACCTACCAAACGAGGTAAAAAATAGGATGATCCGGAATCTAACACCAAACCAACATTAACAAATACTTCAATAATTGAAGCCGTTTCAGAAGCTACTACCATATCACATGCTAATACCATGCTTGCTCCAGCTCCTGCTGCTACACCGTTTAATTTACAAATAATAGGTACAGGCAAATTACGCATAGCGCGTATCATTGGATTGTAGCGCTTGTCCAAAGACTCGGCTAGTGAACGTTCTTTCATTCCAGATATAGATTTTAAATCCTGACCTGAGCAAAATGCTTTACCCGCTCCAGTTAATATAAGCACACGAATGCTTTTGTCTTTTTCTGTTTTTTTAAGTGCATCCATTACATCAAAACTTTGTTGTTCGTTAAATGCATTAAATACTTCGGGGCGGTTTAGCGTGAGTGTAGCAATACCATTATTAACTTCAAATAAAATTGTTTCGTATGTTGCTTGCGTTGTCATATTTTATGAGCGTATATATGTTTAAAAAATAGTTGTTCAAAGTATAGTATATATTACTACAAACCCAAGTAGCCAACCTGTAATTACTTGTCCAAATGTATGTGCGTATAAAAATAATCGAGCTGATAAGGTTATTCCCGATACGATAAAGACTCCCGCCAACAAATAGCGAATGTCTATTGTTGAGAAAAAACTTGTGCTTATTATAACTCCTGTTAAAGCGCCCAGCGAAGCTCCATGCACACTTATTTTATAAAAATGATTAACAATAACAACAGCCACAACAATACACGCACAAGCCAAAACGTAAGCTCTAATAAGAGTTGGAGTGTGTTGCGATTGTGATAAAAAATAATAATCAATTAGGTAAATAGAGGCTGTAATTAAATATGGAATATTGCGTTCCTCCTGAACATCAAGCAATACACTTTGCACTTTGCCAAGCATTTTGAGTAACAATACCATAACAACAGGAACAATACCTGAGCTGATAAAAATGAACAAAATATAAAACAGTTTGGCATTTTCATTTACACCAAGCCTAAGGTAAGGTGACAATACAAACAGACTCATCAATCCCATTAGGTTTACAAACACAGGATGAAATACGCTCGAAATGATTAATGATACGCTTTTATTCATTTGCAAATTTCTCCAATTGATAAAGTAGGTATAACTCCAACGTTTTATGTTAACTATAACAACCCTTCAATAATCTGTTCAATGGAAATTCCTTCTGCTTCGGCTTTATAGTTTTTAAGCAAACGGTGTCTTAAAACATCTTTGGCTACAGCTTGCACATTGGCAATATCGGGTGAATAATTTCCGTGCAACAACGCATGACATTTGGCTCCTAAAATTAAAAACTGCCCTGCACGCGGTCCTGCTCCAAACGAAATATATTCGTTTACTTTAGCTGAAGCCATTGGCGTATTCGGTCTTGTTTTACTCACCAGTTTTACTGCATATTCCATCACATTATCCGCAACAGGAACTTTACGAACCAATTGTTGGAAGTCCAAAATTTCTTGTGCACTCATTATTTTATTAGGAGTTACTGCATTATTGGATGTTGTACTTTTTACCACTTGCAACTCTTCTTCGTAGGTTGGATAATCCAAAATTGCATTAAACATAAAACGATCAAGTTGGGCTTCGGGTAGTGGATAGGTACCTTCTTGTTCGATAGGATTTTGGGTAGCTAATACAAAAAATGGCTTAGCGAGTTGATGTACTTTCCCACCCACTGTTACACTTTTTTCTTGCATAGCTTCTAGCAATGCTGCTTGCGTTTTGGGTGGTGTCCGGTTTATTTCATCTGCTAACACAATATTAGCAAATAAGGGCCCTTTCAAAAATTTAAACTCGCGTTTTTCGTCCAAAATTTCAGAACCAGTAATATCACTTGGCATCAAGTCGGGGGTAAACTGAATGCGGCTAAATTGCAAATCGAGTACTTCGCTAAGTGTGCGCACTAACAATGTTTTAGCCAATCCCGGAACCCCTACTAATAACGTGTGGCCACCAGCAAAAATAGACATCAACACTGCATCTACTACATCATGTTGGCCTATAATTACTTTGCCAATTTCTGCTTTTAGGTCTTTGTATTTTTGATGAAGCGCTTTAGCTGCCTCTACATCACTTGCATATTGGGTCATATGTTATTCTTTTAAAAACTTTTGAATACTAGGGCAGTTTTTATATTCATCTGATACATGTATATAAAACTGTTTTTTAGATCGGTTGATATAATCTGCTAATGCTTTTGCCTTTTTCTTATTTTCGGCCATTACCTGAAACTTTTGATAATCGTCTTTCAAATTTGCTCTATGAGGTTTGGTTTCCGATTTTAAATACAACACCCGCCACATTTGTTCCCTATCAGGAGTTGGCATGGTAATTAATTCTGGTTCCGTTACATCACCAGCATTTAATCCTTCGATACGGAAATATAAACTCTTGTCCAATTCATCAATTGGAACTTTTGTAGTACCTGTTCCGCTTTCAGTAATAAAGCCACCACTTGATTTGGTGAGTGGATCATCAGAAAACTTTTTTGCTGCTTGTTCAAACGTAAGTGAATCAATTTTTATTTGCCATAAAACACTATCTAATAAAACTTTGGCATCATCAATATCTTTGTTAAAAATTTTGGGCCGTATCAAAATATGGCGAACGTTTATATTATCTCCTTTACGGTCAATTAATGTTAAAATATGATAGCCAAATTTTGTTTCTATAACTTTAGAAACCGAATCCGGTTTTAACCTAAAAGCTGCTGCTTCAAACTCAGGAACCATAGCTCCTCTCCCAAAAAAGCCTAACTCTCCTCCTTGTATGGCCGATCCTTTATCATCAGAATAAATAAGTGCTAGGGTGTTAAATTGTTCACCTGCCACAATTCGATTGCGTAACTCAATAATTTTTTCATGTGCAATATCTTTAGCTTCTTTGCTCACTTTTGGACCAATAATAAGCTGAGCAACCTCTACTTCTGCACTGTAAAAAGGAAGACTGTCATTTGCTGCTAATTCATTATAAAACTTTTTAATATCATTAGGAGTAATCTTTACATCTTTTAACGCTTTTTGTTGGATTTCTTGAACCAATAATCCTTCTTTTATTTTTTCTCGGTTAGTGGCTTTAATTTCAGCTATCGTTTTTCCGTAGTATTCTTCTAAGCCTTTGACTCCACCAGGTGTTTGGCTTGCAAAATAGGCTATCCGTCTTTCTAATTCTTGTTCCAATCTATCTTCACTTAACACAATACTATCAAGTTGGGCTTTACACAGCATTACCTTTTCATTGAGTTTTTGTTTTAATATTTCACATTTAAAGGAATCGTTTGCTTCCGGAAATTCTTTTCGCAATTGGGCAAATTCAATTTCCAACTCAGATTGCATAATAATGTTATCGCCAACGATACCAACAATTTGATCAATTACCATTCCAGGCTTGTTTTGAGCAATTACAACAACTGTCATCATCACGCCCATCAGGCAAGCCATTATTCTATTCATGTGTATTGCTAAATATTGCATTGACTAAACGTGCACAAGATACTGAAATTGTAGTATGTTTAAATTATACAGGCTTGTATGAGATTTTATCCTATACAAGCCTGTTATTAAAATGAGTAAACAGATTCCTAATATTGAGTTTATTTTATTTAAATAAAGAGTTTATTACTGGCTCATTTATCGTTACTGGATATTTAGTTCTCATTTCTTTAATCCATTCTTTTTCAAGATAATTTTGATAATCAGATGTTACTAATCCTCTTGTATCTTTAAGTGCTTTAGGTTCAGGACCAACAATTCCTTCAACTACATAAAACTTATATACATTGTTTTCAGTTGCGATATCTTCTACTCCTTTTTTATCCCAATATTTTTCGCCTATTGTTTCTGATTTTTCATATTTGTTTTCCGTAATAACTATCGATCCTCCAATTTTTTTGTTAGCCTTTGCCAAAATTTCTTCTCCTGTTTTACCAGCTGAGGCCATTTTCATTGCAGCTTTCTTACCTTTATCATCTACACAAGTATACGTGTATATTTTAACACGATCGTTCCACATATACTTAGATTGATTAACCTTGAGATATTGATCAAGTCCAGCAGTATCACTAACCGCTTTAGACCATACTTTTTTGTCCGTAAGGTCAAATAATAAAATGCCATCATGGTATTCTTGCATTAAGTTTTTAAAGTCTGGGTACTTTTGTTCCAACATGGATTCTTCAAATTCTAGTGCCTTTTCATCACTATATTTTTTAAATAACCCATTCAAAATCATTACAACCGATTCTCCTGGACGAGCTTCTTGATTTCCTTTGGCATATTTAGCAAAATCAGCTTCAGAATATACTTGAGAACCTATTTGCATAATAGGTTTTGAGTTTGCCAATTGTTTTTCATTTGGTGCCCAAATAGCATATAAAAAATTTGAGTCAACAGATGATGTAAACTCTTTTAAATTTGATGGGAACTCTCTGTAATTATTTTGTTTTTTAATGCGTTGAGCTACTACTAATTTGCTACTTTCTGCACGGCTATCTCTAGCAATTTTAGTTTTAATCCCTTCCTCCACCTCTTTTAATTCTGCTATAGGTTTTTTATCAATTAATTTTAAAATATGATACCCATAATCGGTGCGAAAGGGTTTAGAAATTTCATCTTTATTTAATGCAAAAGCTACCGCTTTAAATTGTTCAGGATAATTGCTGTAGCTGGTAAAATAACTCATCATTCCTCCATTTGCTTTACTCGATTGATCTTGAGAATATTGTTCTACAATTTTTTCAAACGGTTCACCTGCCATTAATTTATTGTAGGCAGTGTCCGCTTTTGCTGCTGCTTCAGCTACTAATTCAGCTAAAGCACTTGGGCCTGTTTGTATCATTAAATGTTGTACTTTAACTTCGCCACGTGCTGCGCGTTTATCGTTTACTTTTAAGATATGGTAACCATAACGTGTTCGGAAAGGCATTGAAATTTGCCCTTTAGGTGTAGTATAGGCTTGAGATTCGAAAGGGTAAATCATTTGAAAAGAGGTAAACCAACCTAAATTGCCATAATTTTTTACCGCTGAAGGGTCATCAGAATTTTTAGCTGCTATGCTATCAAATCCTTCTCCTTTAAGTATACGATTTCTTAAAGAGAGTATTTTATTGTACGCAACCAATGTGTCTTTTGCTGAAGCGTTTTCTGCACAATTAATCAATATATGACTTGCATTTACTTCTGATTTCATGCGTTCGTAAGCTTCATTAACTAAACCATCACTCACTTTTTTGTCTGTTAGGTAAGGGTTGGCTAATTGTTTACGGTAACCTGCCAATTCAGTTTTAAATGATGCATTGGTATCTAACTTCATAGATTCTGCTTCTGCTACTTTCATTTTAAAGTTTTGGTATAACTCCAAATACTCCAGAACATCTGCTTCTGTTGGACGTTCTTTGTCTTTTTTGTTTTTAGATAGTAATCGCTCAAATTCTGCTTTGTATACAGTATCGATACCAAAGGTAAATACCCAGGGTGATACTACTACTGTAGGCTTAGCAGTAGAAGGCTTTGTGGCTAAATTGTTAGATTTGGGTGCAGGCTTTTGAGCAAACACCATTGTTGAAATACAAGTTGTAGCTAAGAATAGAAAAGGAATGCTCTTCATGGTAGTTTATTATAGTGTTATTTTTAGTAAGGAGTGCAAATATATAAATATTGGTTGCATTAGAAGATAGGTATATACTGAAAGCTTTTAGACTCCTTTACTCGTTGATTTTCAGGGTACTTTATTTATACCTAATTTAATTTTTGTATTCAATTGGATGTGATTCTACATATCCTAAAATTTAATACCTAAATCCCAAGTCTTTTTTTAACCTTTCAATTACATTAAAAACAATAGGACAAACGCTGTAGTTTTCCCAAAAGCTTTTACGGTGTTTCATCTCTATTTGGTTTAGATGAGGATAGCCCGAACAAGCAGCTGGGCGATAGGTATAAATACTACATAAGCAATCATTTAAAAACATGCACGGTTTTGTTTTCAAATAAAAAGCAGTGCCATCAAATGCGATGTGTTTTTGTTTAAATACTGTAATTTCTTCTTGCTTTAATGATGCCAATATTGCTATTTCTTCAACCTCTAATCCAGGTTCTAACTTTTTACAACAATTAGCACAATTTACGCAATCTACTAATGGCATTATTTCTTTATTCAAAGCACCAATATGTTCATCGATAACTTTAGATGTAAACTTTCGCAAGAATTTTTTAAAAAAAATATTTTCAACCGTTTTTTCAGGGAGAAAAGGTGCTATTGATGAATATGTAGTATGTATTAAAATAAAATTTATTTTTTGTTATTCTTTACTTTGAGCATCAACAACGGCAATAATAATCATATTCACAATTTCACGAACACTACTTCCCAATTGTAAAATATGTGCTGATTTTTTTAAACCCAATAATACAGGTCCAATTGCTTCAGCAACTCCAAGTTCTTGCAACATTTTATAAGCAATATTTCCGGCAGCTAAATTGGGCGAAATAAATGTATTTACCGGATCCCCACACAATTCACTGAATGGAAAGTTTTCTTGCATCATTTTTTGATTTAAGGCAATATTTGCTTGGATGTCTCCATCAACAACCATATAAGGATATTTCTCCTTTAGTACTTTGCAAGCATTAGCCATTTTGTTTGGCGTTTCGCCTTCAGCCGAACCAAAATTAGAATAGGATAATAAAGCAATACGCGGTTGAAGATTAAATTTTTTCACTGCATCGTAGGTAAGTTTTGTAATATCTACAATGTCTTGGGTATCGGGATTTATATTTACAGTAGTATCAGAAAAAAATAAGGTCCCTTTATTGCTCAACATTATATACATACCTGCAACTTTAGAGGTACCTACTTCTTTGCCTAAAATTTGCAAAGCAGGTTTAATGGTACTAGGATAATTTTTTGTTAGCCCCGAAATCATAGCATCTGCTTCTCCTTGCTCTACCATCATTGGAGCAAAGTGATTACGGTCTCGCATTAATTTATTGGCTTCGTATAAGGTCAATCCTTTTCGTTGTCTTTTTTGATAAAAAAAGCTTGCAAACAGGTCTCTTTTTGCATGTTCTTCTAGAGGGTCTATGATTAAAACACCATCTAATTTGATGTTGTTTTCTTTTATAATGGATGCAATTTTTTCTTTGTTTCCTAATAAAATTGGAATGGCAATACCTTCTTCTTTAGCTACCTGAGCAGCACGTAAAATTTTATAATTATCTGCTTCTGCAAAAACAACACGCTTAGGGTTTGAGCGCGCTTTATTACCCATCAATCGAATAAAATTGCTTTCTTTTCCTAATCGAGTAAGTAGCTCTGTGTTGTATGCCTCCCAATCTGTAATAGGATGTTTAGCAACACCACTGTCCATTGCAGCTTTTGCAACAGCAGGAGAAACCGTTGTAATTAATCGGGGATCTAAGGGCTTAGGAATTAAGTAATTTCTGCTAAAAGTTAATGCCTTTTCATTATAGGCCATATTAACAATTTCGGGAACAGGCTCCTTGGTTAATTGTGCCAAAGCTCTCACGGCAGCAATTTTCATTTCTTCATTGATTTTGGTAGCTCTAACATCTAGTGCTCCTCTAAAGATATACGGAAATCCCAATACATTGTTTACCTGATTTGGGTAATCACTTCTACCAGTTGCAATAATGATATCTTCACGAGAAGCAACGGCATCTTCATAAGGAATTTCAGGATCTGGATTTGCTAATGCAAACACAATACAATCTTTAGCCATGCTGCGCACCATATCTTGTGATAGTACATTTGCTTTTGATAAACCAACAAATACATCAGCATTTTTTAATGCATCACTTAATGTTTTTAAATCAGCATCTGTTGCAAATTGCAGTTTGGTATCATCCAAATTTGGACTATCTTTTCTAATCACACCTTTACTATCACACATGATTAGGTTTTTAGGATTTATACCTAGTGAAATAACCAATTTAGCACACGAAATAGCTGAAGCACCAGCTCCGTTGAATACAACACGAACTTCCCCGATTTTCTTTTTTACCAACTCTAATCCATTGATTAAAGCAGCACCAACAATAATTGCAGTACCATGTTGATCATCATGCATGATGGGAATATCTAACTCTTCTTTTAAGCGTTGTTCAATTTCAAAACACTCAGGAGCTTTAATATCTTCTAAATTTATACCCCCAAAAGTTGGGCTAATTGCCTTTACAGTTCGAATAAATTCTTCTGTATCTTTTGTGTTTACTTCAATATCAAATACATCAATATCAGCAAATATTTTAAACAAAACACCCTTCCCTTCCATAACAGGTTTAGATGCTTCGGGACCAATATCTCCGAGGCCTAATACAGCTGTTCCGTTCGAAATGACTGCAACTAAATTTCCTTTAGCAGTGTATTTGTATACATCATCTATATTAGCAGCAATTTCCAGACAAGGCTCGGCAACGCCCGGTGAATACGCCAAACTTAAGTCGCGTTTTGAGTTGGTGGGTTTGGTTGGCACAACTTCAATTTTACCTGGACGACCTTTGCTATGATATTTTAAAGCGTCTTCTTTTAATGTTGACATAAGCTATGAGTATAAGGATAAGTTTCCGAACTTACAAAAATTGTATTCGGTTCAAAGTAATAGTATCAAATTTTAAAAATTTGGACTTAAAGACATATCTGCATAATAATCGAGAATATAGTTTACGGCATCATCTGCAGAATCAACTAATTTGAATAGAAGCAAATCTTCCGCATTTATGTTTTTCTCTTTTTGGAGCATTGTGTTTTTTATCCAATCCAACAATCCACTCCAATATTCAGTACCAACCAAAACAACAGGAAACCGGGCAACTTTATGGGTTTGAATCAATGTTAATGCCTCAAATAATTCGTCTAAAGTTCCAAAACCACCCGGCATAGCAACAAATCCTTGAGCATATTTCATAAACATCACTTTACGAACAAAGAAATAATCGAAATTGATCATCTTATCTCGGTCGACAAATTTGTTAACGAACTGCTCAAAAGGAAGTTCAATTCCAAGGCCCACAGATTTTCCATCTGACTCAAAAGCTCCTTTATTACCAGCTTCCATGATACCTGGACCACCTCCTGTAATAACGCCAAAACCAGCGTTCACTAATTTTCGAGCAATTTCTTCCGCTAATAAATAATATGGATGACTATTTTGAGTACGAGCAGATCCAAAAATAGAAACGCAAGGTCCTATTCTGCTCATTTTTTCAAAACCTTCAACAAACTCAGCCATTATTTTAAACGTAGCCCAACTGTCTGTAACTTTAATTTCTGGCCAATTTTTCTTTTCAAATGCTTTTTTAATTCTCTCTTCGTCTGTCATGTTATCAATATTGGTTTTATGGTACATATTAGCACAGGCTAATTTTTATTTACGTTCGTAAAAAAAAACTGAAAGTGCATACATAATCTCTGTGTTAATCTATAGAAACTAGGCTAAAAGTTGTTTAATTAATCCGCCTATAATTTTACCATCAGCACGACCAGCAAAATGTTTCATTGCAACCGGCATTACCTTGCCAAAATCCGCTGCAGTATTAGCTCCTGCTTTGTTAAGCAATTCTTGTAATTCAACTTTAATTTCAGCTTCGCTCATTTGTTTAGGTAAATAACGTTCCAATACAGCTAATTCATCAGCTTCAGTTTGAGCTAATTCCGTTCGCCCATTTTGAGTAAAAATATCCAATGACTCTTTTCGTTGTTTGGCAAGTTTCTGAAATATTTTGAGGGATTGTTCATCTTCAATTACATCATTAGCTCCTTCGGCAGTTGCAGCTAAAAGTAAGGCAGCTTTTACAGCACGTAAAGTGCGAAGTGAAACCTCATCTCGTGATTTCATTGCTGTAATTATGTCTTTATTTACTTGTTCTTGTAAGCTCATCTTATTTATTTTTTTTGTCTATGAATTTCGTTGATTTAGGTAAAAAGAAAGAGAATGTATCACTACGCAATCCTAACCTCAACGTTTCAAGAGGTATTACATCATTGGTTGCAATATTTCCTAAATTTACATTGTTTCCAGCAAGTTTAATAAAATAAGTTTGTTGTGCTTTTTGAGGTGCTTCCCAAATAATTTTATCCGCATCAATCTTTGTCAATATCTCTTGAACAAGGCCTTCTCGCACTTCACCAGTTGATCGAAACACACCAACATTCCCAGCTTCTCTTGCTTCTGCTATAACTTTCCATGCTCCTGCTTTAATTTCTGTTTTCATTAATTCAATCCATTGATATGGAGGAATAATTTTTTCTACATCCTTACTTCCTACCTCACTTAAAACAGTATAATATTTGCTTAATTTGTACACATAATCTAATTTCATATCGTGAGGCAGTTCAATACTTCCATCCGATACTTCTGCATGTTCCATTTTAAATCTATCTAGTAGTTTTAAAAAATCTTCATATTGATTTCGAACTATAAAAGCTTCAAATAATGTACCTCCGAAATAGACCTTAATATTAGCTTGCCTGTACAAATCAATTTTTTCTTGCAACTTATTTGTAACAAAAGAAGTTCCAAATCCGAGCTTTACAAAATCAACAAAATCTCCGTTGGCATCAATAAAATCTTCAGCTTCACGAAAACTTAAGCCTTTGTCCATTACCATTGTAATACCACTGTTCCTTGGCTTAGCTGTGCGAGAAGGAATGTTTTTGAGTTTAAAATTATTCATTAGTTTATATTAAGGTCTATTACGTTCTATTGATTCTAAAATTGCTGGGACTTGCGAAAATACTGGAGTTAATTCAAACAACAAGAAATGGTCATCAAAATTTAATATTAATGCAAGCTCTAAATGTTCGAGTGCTTCTTTTACTTTTCCATTTGCATATAAATAAGCAACCAACCTGTAATGATATTGATGACAATCTGGTTCAATCTTTAACGCCTCGTTTATCATTTCAATGGCCAATGTTAAATCTCTTTTATTAAAAGCTACATATGACCAGTCCAGCCATGCTTCCATCATAGTTGGATCTATTTCAAGAATTTGTTTATACAGTCGCTCTGCTTCAATTTCATCTCCTTGTCTGTATTCTGCTTCAGCTAATATTAACAAATATTCGGGATTATCGGGTTCTAAAATGACCGCTCTTTTAAAATAAGATAATGCTTCTTTAAATTTATTTTCTTTTTCAAAGGTTAGCCCAACACCAAACCACCCTTCTGCAATATTTGGGTTAATCTGTGTCGCTTTTTTATAAAAATCTTGCGCTTTTACATTGTCGTTTAACCTTTCGTAACAACCCGCCAAATTACAATAAGTAATTGAGTCCGGGCCTTCTTTTTCAAGAGTTATCGTATACTCTAAAACGGCTTCTTCAAATTTATCTAACTCAACAAGCGCATTGGCTTTGTTAAATCTAGCGGCTATGTAATCGTCATCAATTGCTAAACAATACTCAAAAGCTTCAACAGATTTTTCATATTGTTCCATTTTGGTATAAATCACCCCTAAGTTATACCATGCATTTGTTGAATACGGATCAATATCTATTAACTTATTATACTGTTCAACACAATTATCGTAATTGGCTATTACATCATTACAATTTGCAATCTCATAATAAGCTTGTTCGTTGTCAATGCTGTGTTCTAATACTTTTTCAAAAAAAGAAATAGCTTTTTCATATAAATCACAATCTTCATAAACGTAACCAATTTCAAACAGCATATCTACTGTTTCATCTGTGTGCATTAATGCTTTTTCGAAATAATCTTCTGCTTCCTTAAACTCATCCATGTTTAAATAAGCTTCTCCTTTTAATAATAACAAGTCGGTATTAAACGGTTCATAAACTTCAACTTTTTCAAGTTCAACTATAGCTTCCAAAAGATTGCCCATCATGACAAATATTTCAGCTTTTTTTAATTTAAACCCCGTATAGTATGCATAAAGGTCCTCTCCAAAATAAACTACTTCTAATGCTTTTTTTAGATTATCTTTTTGGATATAGTATTCAACAATTGTTTCGAGTGCTTCTGCATCAAAATAATCGTTAGCCTTATTGCGCAACATTTTTTCATATCGTTGTACATTGGAGGTTACATCCTCATCTAAAAAATCATCTGCATCCATATAACATAGGAATCGGTTAAACAAATATAACCCCAAACGGGTTTAAATAACAGATTACTCAGTCATGTTATAAACAACCTAATGTGAGTAGCTTAATAAACAAATGAATAAAAAAATGATTCGAAAAGTAGATAGCGAAAATTTTTTTGAAATTAGATAATAAACCCTGCTAAATTTCTCCAATTTACTTACATAAATCTTTTTTAGCTCTGAAAAAAACAGTTATTTAGTCGTTATTTAAGTACTGTATGCTTTTCATTCACTTTTTTTAGATCACAAATGCTTTGTTATCTTGTGCCCGTATGAATCTCAAAATAACACTAAGCACTTTTTGTATTTGCTTTGCACCTATACTGCTTTGGGCGCAGTCAACTATAAAGAATCAAGCTCCTTGGCAACAAAGAGTTGAATATACAATTAATGTAAAACTTGATGATGTTGCTCACTTACTTATTGGAAATGAAACCATTTTATATGTAAACAATTCGCCCGATACATTACACGAAATGTACATTCATTTATGGCCTAATGCCTATAAAAATAATGAGACGGCATTTGGAAAACAAAATATTGAAAATAAAAAAACAGAATTTTATTATTTGCCTAATGAAGACCGAGGATATATTGACTCTCTCAATTTTTTAGCCGATTGGGTTTCCATAAAATGGGAACTTACTGAACATATTGATATTGCTAAACTTACTTTGAGAAGACCTTTATTACCAGGAGAAAAGGTGCGTTTAGCAACTACGTTTAAAGTTAAGCTACCCAAAGTAATATCACGAATGGGCCATGAAGATCAATTATACTGTATTACCCAATGGTACCCAAAGCCTGCCGTTTATGATGTGAACGGATGGAACCCAATGCCTTATTTAGACCAAGGGGAATTTTACAGTGAGTTTGGCGCATTTAAAGTAAATATTACAGTTCCTAAAAACTATGTGGTGGCAGCAACAGGCCAACTTCAAAACCAAGATGAAAAACAATGGTTGTATGAAAAAAGCAAAGAAAAGTTTAAAGGAGAAAATCAATCAAAAGAATTTCCTGTTTCGTCATCGGAAACAAAAACACTCACCTTTATACAAGATAGCATCCACGATTTTGGTTGGTTTGCAGACAAGCGTTTTAGCATTGAACGTAGCGAAGTTACACTTCCTAAATCCGGACGAAAAGTAACAACCTGGATGTACGAAGTTGCTCCAAAAAAATCTAGCATTCAATATGTTGATACTGCTATTTTGTTTTACTCAGCCATGTTGGGTGAATATCCATACAGCGATGTGTCGGTAGCGGTAACGCCTTTGGTTTCGGGGGCTGGTATGGAGTACCCAATGATTACCAATATAACAGAGTCGGGCCGACAAGTAATTGTGCACGAAGTGGGACATAATTGGTTGTATGGGATTTTGGCCAGCAACGAACGTGAATACCCGTGGATGGATGAGAGTATTAATAATTATTATGAAACGCGCAGTGCTGAAAATGATGACCTCAAAACATTTAAACCGCTAACACTGCAAACAGTAGCAAGTTTTGGAAGTGATGGCTACAGAGGCCTTGAAACACGGTATTTGTTGGGGGCTCGTAAAAACGAAGACCAAGCTTGTTTTTTGCCTTCGGTAAATTATACCGACTTTAATTATGGAGCTGTTATTTACGGAAAAGCATCAACTGCATTTCATTATTTGCAACGGTATTTGGGCGATAGCTCTTTTGATGCCATGATGCAATACTATTACGAAAAATGGAAGTTTAAACATCCTTTGCCCAATGATTTTATCCATCATGCCAAACAGTTTACGGGCAAAGAATTAGATTGGTTTTTTGAGGGCTTGATGGCAACAACCGTGAAGCAAGATTGGAAAATAAAGAAGATACAAAAGAGTAACGATGGTTATTGGGTGAGCATCAAAAATACATCGAGTATCAATGCTCCTGTGAGTATTACTGGAATAAAAAATGATTTAGCAATTCAAACGATTTGGGTTGATAGCATTACAGAAAAACCAGTTCTGTTTCCCCAAGGAGAGTATGATGTAATTAGAGTAGACGCGTTCGACAATACAACAGATATTGACCGTAGTAACAATACCATGCGCACCAAAGGTTTGTTCAAAAAATGCGAACCCATTAACTTTAAATTGTTTGGGGATGCAGAGAATGATTACGCTAACCAACTATTTTATTCGCCCATTATAGGAGCCAATTTGTACAATAAAACAATGCTTGGTATGGCATTTTACAATGGTTTGTTACCCGTAAAAAAAGGAACAGAATATATTATTGCTCCGATGTACGCCTTTGGTACAAAGGATTTGGCGGGAACAGCCGAGATTCAACATCATTTTTTAACCTATGGATTTGCAAAGCGTGTAACACTTGAAGTAAAAGCAGCACAGTTTGCAAACGAAATTTTGGGGCCAACAACCTATACCAAATTGCAAGGTGGTTTTAATTTGGAACTCACTCCAAAATTAATGCGCACTTCACCCATGAATAATGTTTATGGTCGCATGGTGTTGGCTAATGAAAGAAAGAGAGGGGATGCAGTTTTCACAGGAGATAACTTCACGTATGTTGATTTAGGATTTTCATCGGAACAAAAGAGAGTAATGAATCCATATAGTTATATAATCAATTATCAATTTGGTAAAGTGGCCAATATTTCACAAAACGATTTTCACAAACTAACTGTTGAAGCAACACAATTTGTAAATTATGCTAAACCTAAAAAAGGATTTACGGCTCGCTTTTTTGGTGGTGTATTTTTGAACGATTATACTAGCACATCGGGACGCGAAGATTTTAGAGCAGGAAGTAATAATGGATATTATGATTACACATACGATCAATCACAGTTTGGGCGCAGCGAAGAATATTCTGTAACATCCAACAGTTTATTTGCACAACAATTAATATATGGCGGTGTGCAGTTTAAGGAATTGTATCCAATGGTTTTTACCAATAAATGGGCAACGGGTTTAAATTTGGAAACAACTATTCCTGGTATTATTCCCATTGTATTGTATGGCGATTTAGCTCTTGTAAATGCGAATGATGGCTATTTCGATGGCAATACAAATACGTATGTTTCCAAATATACTCCTACTTTTTTATACACTTCGGGTATCAGTTTGGTATTGTTCAAAGATGTTTTCAGGGTAAATATTCCAGTGATGGCATCGAAAGCGATTACCGACTATTTTAAAGGAAATACACCCGGAAGTCTAACAGGGGAGCAACGGTATACCGAACGTATTACCTTCTCTTTAAATCTTAATAAGATCAATCCAATAAAATCAGTTCGTAAAATTTCATTTTAACAGCAGCCGAAACTCACGTACATTCGCAACCACAAACACCAAATATTTAAAGCATGCAAAATTTTTTAGAAACTCTCGGAATCAAAGATATAAACCACGGAACATCAACTGGAACAGATCATTTTTCCTCTGAAGGTGCTGTAGTTAAAGAAATATATTCTCCTGCTGATGGCAAATTGATTGGTAATATAACATACACCACTCCTGCCGAATATGAGCAAGTAATTACTGCTTCGCAAAAAGCATATGTAATATGGCGTAAGATGCCAGCACCTAAGCGTGGCGAAATTGTGCGTCAATATGGAAACTTATTGCGCGAGTTCAAAGAGCCTTTAGGAAAACTAGTGAGCTACGAAATGGGCAAAAGCTACCAAGAAGGATTGGGTGAAGTACAAGAGATGATTGATATCTGTGATTTTGCAGTGGGTTTATCGCGCCAATTACATGGCTTTACCATGCACTCCGAAAGACCCAACCACCGCATGTATGAACAATGGCATCCCATTGGAATTGTTGGGATTATTTCGGCCTTTAATTTTCCTGTTGCTGTATGGAGTTGGAATGCTATGCTAGCAGCAGTATGTGGTGATGTTTGCGTGTGGAAACCTTCAGAAAAAACGCCTTTGTCGGCTGTGGCTTGCCAAAATTTAATGGCTCGTATTATTAAAGATAACAATTTACCCGAAGGATTATTCTGTTTGGTAAATGGCGATTATAAAGTAGGCGAATGGATGACTCAAGATACGAGAGTACCGCTTATTTCTGCAACTGGTTCTACCCGTATGGGTAAAATTGTGGGGGCAACAGTTGGCCAACGTTTGGGAAAAAGCTTGTTGGAACTAGGCGGAAATAATGCCATTATTTTAACACCACATGCCAATTTAGAGTTAGCATTATTGGGTTCTGTATTTGGTGCTGTGGGAACTGCCGGGCAACGTTGTACAACAACACGCAGGTTAATTATTCATGAAAGTATTTACGAAACGGTTAAGCAAAAACTGGTAAAAGCATATACACAACTAACCATTGGCAATCCGTTGGAAAATAATTTGGTGGGTCCGCTTATTGATAAAGACGCAGTGAAAAGCTACCAAAATGCTATAGAAAAATTAAAATCGGAAGGCGGAACCATTCTATGTGGTGCCGAAGTGTTAAGTGGTGTAGGGTATGAATCGGGATGTTATGTAAAACCAACCATTGCTGAGGTTAAAAACGAATACCATATTGTGCAAGAGGAAACTTTTGCTCCTATTTTATACTTGCTTAAATATTCAACCATTGATGAAGCCATAGCTATGCAAAATGGCGTAAAACAAGGTTTGAGCTCTTCTATTTTTACCGATAATGTTCAAGAAGCAGAACAGTTTCTTTCGGCTTGGGGTAGCGATTGTGGAATTGCCAATGTTAATATTGGTACTTCGGGTGCCGAAATTGGTGGTGCTTTTGGTGGCGAAAAAGAAACAGGCGGTGGTCGTGAGTCTGGTTCGGATAGCTGGAAAGCCTATATGCGCAGACAAACCAATACCATTAACTACGGAAAAGAATTGCCATTGGCGCAAGGGATTGAGTTTAATATTTAGTCGAAACAAAATCAGAGCTGCTCTAAATCAAATAATTATAAATGAATCGTGTTTTTGGAACAACATTTGATTTTAAGAAAAAACCAATGATGAATGATATGAAAAAGTATGTTTTATTAACCGGTTTAATTGCCATAACATTAGCAGCACATAACCAAAATAAAACGCCCGATGAAGTATTGTATGAAGTAAAAAATCATGCGAATACCGCATTTACATTTGGCGAAAAACTTACTTACCGTGTGCATTATGGTTTATTAAATGGAGGAACCTGCGATTTTTCGGTTGGTGAAAAGCCTGTTATGATTGGCGATAACACAACATACCATTTAAAAGTATATGGAAAATCTTCGGGTATGGTGGATATAATGTTTGGTGTAAAAGATGAGTTTGAATCCTATATGGATGTAGATGCATTATTGCCTTGGCAAGCCACCAAAAAAGTGAAAGAAGGAAATTATAAAGATTCGGACTTTATTATATTTGATCACAAGCGAAGAAAAGCCAATAGCCGCAGAGGAACACTAGATATTCCAGAAAATACACACGACATTATTTCGGCAATTTATTATGCTCGCACTACAGATATGAGCAATGCGAAAGTGGGCGATGTGTTTCCAATTAGTTTTTTTTTAGATAACAAAAACTATGAGTTTAGATTTAAGTTTTTGGGCCGTGATATAATTGAAACAGAAGCGGGAACATTTGCCGCCTTAAAAATTAGGCCACAGGTGGTAGAAGGCCGCGTGTTTAAAGATTCGGAAGCAATTACTATGTGGGTGACTGATGACGAAAACCATATTCCACTGCGCGCCCAATCCGATATTTGGGTGGGCTCTCTTAAAGCTGATTTGGTAAAAATGAGTGGTGTGCGAAACCCCTTAACTTCGAAAAGGTAATACCAAAAGATCCAATGAAAATTGGGTCTTTTTTTAGGTGTTTATTTTTATGTTAATCATTATTTTTTTCTAACGTTGCTTAATAAAAAACAGTGTTAGTCTGGATTGGCCAACATCAACATAATGATTACAGGGACAAACAAGCCCATCATAATCACAATGGTTTTTCGGCCGGTAAGTGAGATTGAATGAACGTTTCTGAGTAGCCAATGAAGACCTAACTGAATAATCCAAAAGAACAAAGTAAACACTAGGAGTATGATGATATTCCAAAAGCTCTCAAAGGTTTTGAGGCTATAATAACCCTCATCAATAAAGCCAAGAAAAAAGCAAAAAACAAGAGCCGAAATTAGATAAAGAAGAGCTGGTTTCATGGTCATACTATAATTTGTGATACCCTCTTAAACGAAAAAGCCTCACAATAAATTATTGTGAGGCTTACAATCCGCTCAGCCGAGGCTAGCGAACTAAATAGTTTATCTAAACCCCGAAATAAATTTAAGTATTTACTATTCTTTCGAATTTCGAGATTTATGATTAGACATTATTTAACGGTGTCCATATGGCAAATTAAATCCACCACTTTGTTTGAATAACCCCATTCGTTATCGTACCACGAAACTACTTTTATAAAATTGTCGTTTAACGAAATACTTGCTTTTGCATCAAAAATAGATGTGCGGGCATCACCCAAAAAGTCGTTTGATACAACTTCATCTTCAGTATAACCCAAAATACCCTTCATATCCGTTTCAGATGCTTTTTTCATTGCCATTTTAATAGCATCAAAACTTGCTCCTTTGTCCAATCGGCAAGTTAAATCTACTACCGAAACATCTGGTGTAGGAACACGGAAACTCATCCCTGTTAGTTTTCCTTTAAGTTCGGGAATAACCAATCCAACTGCTTTGGCTGCACCTGTTGATGAAGGAATAATATTTTGATATGCACCACGGCCACCTCTCCAATCTTTGGCACTAGGACTATCTACGGTCTTTTGAGTAGCTGTAACTGCGTGTACGGTTGTCATTAAACCTTCAATAATACCGAAGTTATCGTTTAGCACTTTAGCAATTGGTGCCAAACAGTTTGTGGTACACGATGCATTTGAAACCACTGTCATATCAGCTGTATATTTCAAATGGTTAACTCCCATTACAAAAGTGGGCGTATCATCTTTTGCAGGAGCGCTCATTACAACACGCTTAGCTCCCGCTTTAATATGGGCTGCTGCAGTAGTTTGATCTAGAAACAAACCGGTAGACTCTACTACATATTCTGCTCCTACTTCATTCCACTTTAAGTTTTCAGGGCTTCTTTCGGCCGTTACGCGGATTGTTTTTCCATTTACAATTAGATTGCCGTTTGCTACAGAAACTTCCCCATTAAAGCGGCCATGAGTTGAATCATATTTAAGCATATAAGCCATATAATCAACCTCTATAAGGTCGTTGATTCCTACAATTTCTACTTGTGGGTTGTTGATGGCTGCTCTGAAAACCAAGCGCCCGATGCGGCCGAAGCCATTGATTCCTATTTTCATAGTGTATAAAATTAAATAATTGTTTTTGTTTGTTTTTGAGGTGTGCGAATGTAATGATTGCGTGACTTACTGAAAAATTTTGAGAAAAAATTTTGAATTTAGGAAAGAGCCCTTACATTTGCACTCCCTAAAACGAACATGGCCCGTTCGTCTATCGGTTAGGACAAGCGGTTTTCATCCGCTAAAGAGGGGTTCGACTCCCCTACGGGCTACATCAAAAACTATAAAGCTTCACTTAATAAGTGAGGCTTTTTTTATGTTGTAGCGTTTCTTCTGATAGTATATTTTTCTTGTTTTTTAGTATACCTAGGGGAGTGCCTTCGCTACAGTCGCGATCAAAGCTAAAATGATTCACAGAATCATTTCTTTACACTTAGCCGTCCTACGGGCTACATTAATAACATAAAGCTTCTCTAAATAAATGAGGCTTTTTTATGTTGTAGCGTTGACAAAAATGTGTTAGTTGTGCTTTTAATTATGAACTACTCAACTGTTGAACTCTGAGGATAAATCTTTTACGGAAAACATGAAGATTATAGGTGCTTTTTGTAAAATTGATGCATAGCAATTACATGGGGGAAGCTGATGCAAGAAACAAACACAAAAAAGGCTGTTAGCCAGTTTCCGCTAAACTCTTTAAGCCACCCCATTTGCATTGCTACTAGCAAAACTGAAAACAATAGGAATGCACCCAATGAAAAAGGCAGGGCTTTTAAAAATAATGTTGCGTTGTCTGTCGATAGACCTTGTTTTAAATGTGACCAACCATTCACACTGTGTTGACCGATAAAGTATAAACCAAAAGCGGTAATTAATGGGAGTTGACCACCTATAGCCAACATGCAACTGCTCAATATCATGCTGGGGTAACCTTTCCATAATCCCCAAATCATTGCGATTATAATGAGTATAATACTTGCCGTGTTTCCTTGTAAGTTGGTTAATGGAATGGTATAAACCTCCATTTCTTCAAAAATGATGTTGGTTTCCTCAACATGTCCGCAAATGAGAATGCCAAGCAGTGTAAAACCCCAAATCCAATTATTGAGTGTGCTTTTTGACAAGGGTTGCCATTGGTTCATATCGTTTTGACCAAAATGCCACATGGAATAAAGGAGAAAAAGAGAGATGGCTAATACTGGAAATAGTAGCCAACCTAAAAAATAGAGTAAGGCAGCACCTAAATATTGAACCATAAAAAATAAACTTGGCCGACTATGCATTTGACCACTTTCCAGCAAATGATCAACGGCACCGTGGGGAATGCCAACAATCAATAATCCAACCAAAAACAGGACGGGTTCTACCCAATTAAAAACGGTGGGAGATGCATGGAACAGAAGCCACATTCCCAGCGATAATAACAAAACCAACAGCGGCATCAATGATTGCTGATACCGAGCTGAAATATCGTACCTCAACGCTTTTAGGAATGGCTTAAAAGGTAATGAAGCGAGCAAACGCACATCTTGAGTTATGGAGGTTTTTTCATCTAAAAACCGCAATACATGCACCAATTTATTATTTTTAAATAACGTTTGAAAAATGGGTTTTCCTTGGTGTGGTTCATGCTGTAAAATATAGAGCAACAACCGATCATAAAATGGAAACCGATTTGGCCTTTTAATGGTGGCAGGATGAATCCCTTGCAGTATACTGTTAGCTATCGATTCGGCATGCCTAAACATATTTTTAAAGGCATACCCTGTGCTTGGTTTTACAGCTCCTGCTTTCCCGCCTATTAAAATCACTCCCGGAATCACATCACTTTTCATTTGTGCGCTACTCATCGGTATAACTCCTGTTTCGGTATCTAAAATAGAAAAACTTCCAAATCGTTGAGTTATATATTCTCGTAAAATGGGTTCACCTTCTGTTTGGGTTATGGGCAATTCACCAAATCGAGTGAGCTCAACCAAGAGTTTATGTTCACCAAATGGAAGAACATATACAAACTGTGTTGACCCAAGTTGTTCAACATCAAAATCCATTAAGTTGATACAACTAGCATCTACAAGCGGGGTTTTCGTTTCTATAACATAACCCATAAACGATTGAAGCAAATGCGCCTCATTTGTTTTGGGTTTCAGGTATTGAGGTGTTCGGCTATCAAATACGGTTTGGGCATACAAATTACCATTCTCAGTTGTGAGTCGAACTCCCGTTTCGGATGTTTCTAAGGATAGAACTGCTCCATGTATCCGTTGAATATTGTTATCTGAAATAATTCGGTGCAATTCCCCATAAAGATCAATGCTTGATAAATGGACATAATTGAGGGGTGAGAGTGATTGCGGTTGGTTTTGTCCAATACTGGCCCGGTCCCACTGATAGCTGATTAAATGCCCGCATTGCTGAGCAATGGGCTCATTTGGATTGCTCCAAAAGCAGTATGTTTTATCGTTTGTGTTTTTTGCATCAGGATCGATGACCACAACTTTTTTATCCTTAAGCAAACCCCGATTTTCCATACTCATCAGCAACAAGGTTGCAGAAGCCCCAGCACCAACAAAAAGGTAATCAGCTATTGGAAAATGTGTTTGAGTTTTCACCAAAAAAACAGGAATAAAAAAGGGGATTCATCCCAGATGAATGAATCCCCTTTTAATTGTTAACGTATAAATTTAGTCTTCTGTTCTGCTTAATGCATAAATAACTAAACCGAATCCGATTTTATTTATTGCATCTGCAATATTGTAAACGATATCCATTGCATGCGAAGCTGCTGCTGGGTCAGATACCAATTGAATACCAAATAATCCACCTGGTGTTCCAAGGATATAACCTAATGGGTAAATTGCCCATCCTACCAACACAAACCAAGCCAATACACGAGTAGCTTTTGCCACTTGTGGACCTGCAGATTGAGATAATGTTGCCACTTCTCCAAACCATACTAAGTATGCAATGTAAAAATAAGCTGCACCTGATAAAACGCCCCACATTACGCTGTTATCGCGATCTAGGGTTTCACCAAAGTAACCTGTAACTAACATTACTAAAGAAGCAAAAATAAGTTTCCATAGTAAACCAATTTTAGCACCTGCTTTTTTGGTAATTAAATAAAATTCCACACACATCAAAGGCACAGTAAGAATCCAATCTACATATCTAAAAAATGTTGGTGAATCACCAGTTTCTAGATTGTAACCGCGCATGTAGTAATAATGAACAGCAGCGATAAAAGTAATTAAGCCTGAAACCAAAACAGAAGTTCTCCATTTTGCTGAGGTGTTGTTTAATTCAAAAAAGAAAAAAACTGAGGCGGCCATCATAGCCATTGTTCCGATAAAGAACGTGAATGCAACGTAATTGTCGCTTGCAATTTTTAAATGCTCCATTGTATAAAATTAAAGTTTGCCCTACTCTTATGGATTTTCAGTGTCTCCCCGTTTTTTGTTGGGTATTCGGTTACCAATGTCTTACTAACAAAAAAAGTTATTTTTTTTAGTTAATAATTAGCAATTTAATAATTTATTTAATATCAGTATATTATTTTTTTATTAACCTAAATTTTTTAATCTTTATTATATTTAACAAGCCGTTTTGTTTAAGTATTGTTCAACAAACCAGCCTATTATATGTGGAATTGTTAAATACGCTTACGCATATGGCATTAAAGAATCCATCAATATCCTTCATTCAGCCTTCTGAGCATTTAATGGCTATTGTTTTCCCGAACAATGGCTTCTTCGAACTTATTGTACAATACCAAAATGAGCAAGCCAAATACAATTGCCGAAACAATTAAGGCCGTATTGAGTATACCACTTACCGAGAATGAAATTCTAATGAGGATGGTAGAAATGACAAATCCTGAGTTTCGAATTACTTTGTGAAATTCATCGGTATGAAAAAAGGAAAACAACAACAAAATAACATCTGCAATGATGAGGATAGAAAAGAATTGCTCAAAAAATACATTGTTGATGTTCTTAAACGAAATTCCGCTGAAGGCATCGGGTGTTACTATTCCCATCAGCCAATGCAAGAAGGAATAAACGCCTAGCAATACAATGACCAAAACCAATAAAATGGCCAATATTTTTTTGAGCACAATAAAACGATTGATACCATCCAATGATTGTTCTAGCTCTTCTTCGGTTCTAAATTTTTTTTGCCGTTGTTTCAAAAAAAGATAAATCAAAAAAAACAACAACAAAGAGGCAATAAGGTCATAAGTAAATTGTAAGTCGTAGTTAATTTTAAACCAATTATTGGTAAGGGATAAGTTGGATAAGTCCTTAAACAACCGCCTAATGATAATGAGGGTAATAATCTCATATTGCTTACCAATATATGTTGTAATAGATTTTGGCAAGTAATAAATAAGCAAATATACTTCATATACGAGAATAAACGAGAACGGTGTATAAATTGCCGCTATGGGATTTTTGAGTAGTTCTGATGAAGTGTCTATTGCTATAAAGTTGAAACTAACCAGGTAAATGATACACAGGTGTATCAAATAGCTGAGAATAGCCACAGTCAGTATGGTGTTTTCGCCCCTTTTTTTGGTTCTCTCCGAAAGCAGCTTATTGTATAAAAATTCTATTTTTTGTTTGATATACATGAGGAACAAACGTTTTAAAGTTCTATAACATTGAATGCGCTTAATTGTTCTGTGATAGCCAAAAAGTTCTATGATTAACCTCTTGCTTTACCAGAAAATAGGTCGTATAAAGCTTCGTTTTACAGTTAAAAAAAATTAATCCGTTTTCAACTGGCCAATAAATTGTTGAACATTTTGAGCGAAACGGAGGGATTTACAATTCTTCAGTTTGATTCCTCAGCATCGCTTTTACGAAAACTCCAGCGTATTGTTGCCGTTTGGGGTTACCGCATTTGTTTTAACTTAACCAAAATTTCGTTCAGTCCATTCAGTTTTATCTCATGTACCGTTTGCAATTGCATTCCCAATTTGCCTTGCGGAAATCCTTGCCTTGCAAACCACTCTAAATAAAAATCGGGCAAATCGCATAGCAGCGTATTTTTATATTTACCAAAAGGCATTCGTGTTACAACTACTGATTTAAGAATTTCGGGGTCGGGTTGCATTTTTATATTTATCAAATAGATTGCTGCCTATGCTTTCACAAATAGAAATAGTTAACAGCAGCTCCGTTTTATGGTTAGTATAGTGCTTTTGTTAAGGGTTTAACTCTTTCCCACAAGGCTGTTTTCAGTTCTTCAATATTGGTTTTGTTTTCGGCTGAAATAAAAATAACAGGGGCATTTTCTTTCGACATCCACGTATTTTTTAACCGTTCAATATAAGGCATCTCTTCTTGTATATCATCATCTTCAATATGCTGCACAAGTGGTTCTTTCAGCATATCTATTTTATTAAATACCAAAATAGTTGGCTTATCGTTTACCTTTAATTCGGTTAGTGTTTTGTTCACCACTTCAATTTGTTCTTCAAAATTGGGGTGGGAAACATCAACTACGTGCAACAACACATCCGCTTCACGTATTTCGTCCAATGTGCTTTTAAAACATTCAATCAGTTGGTGTGGAAGTTTTCGGATAAAACCAACGGTATCGGTGAGCAAAAAAGGAGTATCTTGAATAACAACTTTGCGAACAGTTGAATCCAATGTTGCAAACAATTTATCTTCGGCCAATACTTCGCTTTTGGTTAATAAATTAAGCAATGTGCTTTTACCTACGTTGGTATAACCTACCAACGCAACACGAGCCTTATCGTCTCTATTTTTTCTGCGGGTTATACTTTGTTTATCGATATCGGCAAGGCGTTGTTTAAGTTTAGAAATATTTTCGCGCAATATCCTCCTATCGGTTTCAATCTCAGTTTCACCGGGGCCTTTCATTCCAATACCGCCTTTTTGTTTACTAAGGTGAGTCCACATTCGGGTAAGCCGAGGCAATAAATATTGCGATTGGGCTAGCTCAACTTGATATTTTGCTTGGGCTGTTCGGGCTCGAGTAGCAAAAATATCGAGTATCAAATTGCTACGATCTAATATTTTACATTTTAGCGCTTGTTCTAAGTTACGCAATTGTGATGGCGAAAGTTCATCATCAAAAATGACAATATCAATTTCTTGAGCAGCCACAAACTCGCCAATTTCTTCGAGCTTGCCTGAGCCAATATACGTTTTACGGTCAGGGTGAGTAAGGCGTTGCAAAAAGCGTTTGACCACTCGAGCACCTGCTGTAAGAGTTAAAAAAGCTAACTCCTCTAAATACTCTTCCGCTTTTTCTTGCTTTTGATCTTGCGTAATTACGCCTATCAGTATCGCTTTTTCTTGTTTCTTTTTTGTGTCAAATCCTATTTGTCGTGCCATGCAGTCTGTTTATTGATATCGTATATAAATGTAGCCATTTAGTGCTATTTGCTCTTACATCGCAGCAGCTATTTTTTTTATTCTGTAATCTGAATTAAATTGTACCGCAAAGTAATGGTAAAACAGCTAATCCTTTTATTAATATTCTCAGTTTTGTGTACCTTAAATGCACAATCGCAAATTGTTGAATGGAGTAATCAACAGAAATTAAAATCTAAAACAAACTTTACAAAAATTATTGGTGAAAATGCGACAGGATTGTATTTAATAAGAGGAAAAAATGGCGAGCTAAACCGTGACATTATTATTGAAAAATACAAAAGCAACTTAGCGCTTGAAACTTCCGCAGAAATAGAACAGCCCGTCAATTCCGATATAGAAGAAATACTGTTAATGGATGATGGATTGCTCCTATTTGCATTTAGAAGAAACGACAGTTTACCGATGCTCGATTTGATTTGTTGGAAATTAAATAGTCAATTGCAGAGAAATGGAAGCATTAGGCAAATTGCTCAAATTGATCAAGCATTTTTTAACAATAATACAACTCTGTATATTCAACCATCAGTAGCTAAAAAAAACTACACGGTTGTGTATTTTACAGAAGGCCTTGAAAAAAAAACATCTAATATAAATATATTAGGGTTTGATGAGGGATTAAACCGAATATTTACAAAAAGTGTTGCAAGGAGGAATTCTGCTGATGACGCTGTAGTATCTGGAGTTGAATGTGACAATGAAGGTAATGCCTTTTTACTTATTGATTATCCAACACCAGTTGCAGAGAAAACTAAAAAATCAGCAGAAAGAGATTTCTATTTATATAGTTATTACAAAGAGCTTGATAAAGTTTTAGAATATGTTATTCAACATGATTCTGCCTTTATCAATGATATAGGATTGGTTTTAAATAATTATAAAAAAACTGTTGTTGTTGCAGGGTTATATTCCACAGAAGCAGGAAACACAATAGCTTCAGGTACGTTTGTGTATTCTATAGATATACCATCAACCTTGATTCAATATTCTTTTTATGAACCATTAAACAAATCTTTTATTACAAAATTGATAACGAGTATGTTAAATGAAACAGGACCAAACATTACTGATTTGTATATCCGTAAATTAATTCCTAGAAGCGATGGTGGCATTTCAATTATTACCGAAAAATATTATGAAACGCGGCAAACGTATACCTATTACGCCAATGGATTTCCGCAAACAGCTTCAAAAATAACGTATCATCACGATGAGATTATCGTAATATCAAAAAACAATGAGGGAAAAACTCAATTTAATGAAGTCATCAAAAAAACACAATCAAGCATGAATGATGCAGGATATTATTCTTCATTTGTATTGCTCAACACAAACAATAAACTTTCCTTTATTTATAATTCAAATTCAAATAATGACGGAGATATTATGATTAGCAGTATCAATCCATTAGGGTTAATAGAAACAAAAATACTGATTAAGGCTCTTAGCTATTATGTACAATTAATGCCATTGGAATCAAAACAAATTAATGCAAATACAAGCTTAATTTGTACGTTAAAAGATAGACGCTTTACATTAATGAAACTCACTTATTAAACCCACTAAGATTTGCTAAACTTATTTCGACAAAACAACGCCTTTGCTGCATTGATCTTGGTACTAATAGCTGTTTTATTAAAATTGCCTGTTTTTTTGTATCCGCACCAATATGAATTTATTCAAACTGCACCTCTTGCAAATACGGCTTTCACTTATATCCGATCGCTTCCCAATCCTCTTTTTTTAAGTTATTTAATTGCCTCCCTTTTAATAATTTTTCAAGGCATATTTTTAAACTATATAGTAGTACAACATAGTATTTTACACAAGGATACTTTTTTGCCTGGCTTGTTTTTTATTTTACTCAATAGCATATATCCTCAGCAAGCAGAACTTACCCCACAGCTTATTTCTAATACCTTTATTGTTTTAATGTTTCAGCGGTTATGTTTTTTGTATGAATCGCCAAATCCATTGTTAATTGTATTAGATGCTGGAATGTATTTGGGTGTAGCTCTCTTGTTTAATTATGATGTAGCCGTTTTTTTACCTTTTATCCTTATTAGTGTGGTTATTTTCACTTCATTTAATTTTAGATATTTGGCATTGTCCATTATTGGAATTGCTATCCCATTGTATTTTGCCGCTGTTGTATTTTATTTAAATAATGAACTTACAATGGTTATTCAATTTACACAGCAAAGTTTTCAACGAACATTGCTTACTTCTAATTTTGGCGGGTATGATTTACTTTTTCCAGTGATTATTATTTTTCCAATTGTTTTTATTTCGACCTTCAATTTACAACTAAATTTTTTTAGGAATAAAGTAAAAACACGTAGGATTTTAAAAAGTGTAGCCCTTTTATTCTTTTTTGGAGCATTAGGATTAGTAATAGAGAACACAAACTTTTTATATGCATTATTTTACTTGAGCATTCCACTGAGCATAGTCATGGCTTATTTCTTTATCTCAACTGAAAGAAGGATAATCAAGGAGCTTTTAATCGTTGCCTTAATTGGGCTATCAATATATTATAATTTGCGCTAGTTAAAGTCCCAAAACCAATTTCAATTTACCATAACCTGTTCTGCTCAGCGGTATTCTTTTTCCATTTTTAAGTAAGGCTTCTTCAGCTGAATCAATTTTGGTTATTTCAGATACTTGAACAATAAAAGACCGGTGA
Organism: Bacteroidia bacterium; assembly: GCA_044353855.1. Taxonomy (GTDB): domain Bacteria; phylum Bacteroidota; class Bacteroidia; order UKL13-3; family UKL13-3; genus UKL13-3. Next base: position 496,275 of record JBILBF010000001.1, on the reverse strand, counting down.
ACCCTAACAAATTGTTTTGAATCCAGGGTGTTTTCAAAATATTGCATGGTTTTCTTTTTTAGGAAATAACCATCCTTAGTATGAATTTTAACATAATCATCATACGCTTCAAAGTAAATCACATCAAGTATTGGAACAATACGAATACTCGAACCTGTTTTTACGATAACCCGATGTTGTTCTTCTTGTTGAGAGGCAATACTATCTAATAGTGCTTGTGTGTTTTGAGGAATGGCGAGTTGTTTAATCCATTTCTCAATAGCTTTATCAAAACGCTCTTTGCTAAATGGTTTTAACAAATAGTCAATTGCGTGAGCTTCAAAAGCACGCATGGCAAACTCGTCAAATGCAGTTGCAAAAATTACAGCGGGAGGATTTTCTAATAACTCCAACATTTCAAAACCATTTATTTTAGGCATTTGCACATCTAAAAAAATCAAATCAGGTTGAAATTGTGAAATCGCTTTCATTCCTTCAAATCCATCGCTACAAGAAGCAACAACTTCAATATTGGAATAACTTTGTAAATACTCGGCTACAATAGCACAAGCTAATGGTTCATCATCAATAAGTACTACTTTAATCATGCTTGTGGGATATTAATAGTGGTTATAAAATGAGCGTTTTCTGAATGCGTTTTTAGCAAATCGGTTCGGCCGTATAACAAATACAACCTCCTATTAACCGAGCTTAACCCAAAACCAGTTCCTTTACGAGGAACGGCCGTAGCGGCATCAAAAGGGTTTTTTACACTAATTATTAACTCTTTATTTTGAAGGGCAGTTGTTACTTCTATCAGCACCTTTTCAGTTGTATCATACAAGCCAAACTTAATGGCATTTTCTACAATTGGTTGCAACAAAAGTGAAGGTAAAACTAATTTTTGCAACTCTTCAACAGAATCAATATGGGTAGCTAATCTATGGCCGAACCTCACTTTTTCAATATCTAAATACAATTGTAAATGTTGTAATTCTTCTGCAAGAGTAACTAATTGTTGTTCGTCTTTGCGCATTGTGCCTCTCAAAAAATCAGATAATTGTTGAATCATTTTCCTTGCTTGTTCAGGCTGATTGCCCGCCAATGCACTGATAGAATTTAAGCTGTTAAATAAAAAATGAGGTTGTAATTGTTGTCTTAATTTTACCAGCTCATTTTCTTTAGCTAATTTTTCGGCATCATCTTTTCGTTGCTCTTTTTCTTGCTCATCGTGTATATAAAAATACATAATTATGGTAGCTGAAGAGATACCAATCATAATTACATTAAATACATACCGAATAGGCCAGGCAGCATTCAAAAATGTTACATATTCAGAATTAAATTGTGTTAAATGAGAAATGAACCAACCATTTATAGCTGTAATAAATAAGGCATGTAGTAATGTCCAAATTCTAACATAAAGCAAGTTTCCGCGTGTGGGTCTGTAAAATTTTATGGAATTAAAAACGGCTATGAAGGTGAAGGCCAAAAGTCCGTTATTAATAATCGAATCAGCGAGTGCGAATTTCCAATTTATTCCATAATAGGTTATAATATACCACTCAATACAAGACCATACTATCCACCAAACGATGAAGAATAAAAGTGCTTTCCGAAAAGTGAAATCGTTAAACATTATACAACAACTTGCAGGGAAGATTTTTCAATATCATTGATTAGTGCCTGCCCGCGGTGTTTTACATAATCAATATATAAATCGTTAGAATCCTGTTCAAATATTCGAGCATTTAACTCCATGCCATCGGTAAATGATTCTATTAAACTTAAGTCTATAACATCTATAAAATCCCAACTTACTTCTATCGCATTTTCATTGGTAAAAGAATGCTCTTCTTTAATGCCAAGCATCCGTGATTTTAATACAGCTTCTAATGTATCTTTAGCTAAAACAAGCCGAAATTGTTCGTCAAATTGTATTGAAATAGGATTTGGATGGTGATGAATAGCAAAAACCAACTTAGCAATAAACCAATTCATAGTTTGTTTTTTTATCGTGTTTAAAAGCTTTTTATTTCGATACCGCCAAGGCAAGTTGTGCCTTTTAGTAGCAATATTTTATCGGTTGATACATTAGCATTTATTTGACGCTTGTCTTCAATACCTCCTAGTATAGCCAACGTTTCGGGTTGTACATCCCAATGCGAAGGGATAATTAATTTTGCACCTCCTAATACGCACGTAATATCTAACACTACTTTACCTTGAATATCCGCTTGCATAAAATTTATTTCAGCACCTCCAAATACACAAATAATCTCACCCCCTTTAAATTTTTTAGATAAAACACTTTTGCGAACCGCACCAAAAATTGCTACAGACTCCAAATAATCTTGCTGGGTATTTTCTTCTCTTGATTTACGGTATTGCCAATCTTCGTTAGCAGCCCCATCTATATTTTCATGTGTGTAAAGGGGTGCTCCATTTTCAGCTGTAACACTACTTCTTTCTTCTTTCATGTATGGACGATAACGTTTGTGTTCGCTTAAAAAATATTGTTTTCTTTGAGGTTTAAAAATCATAAGTACACCCGCCAATATGACTAGTACAGGCCAGATATACGTTGATAATTGAAAATCGGGTGATATCAAATCCCATAAAAACAGGCCGCCAATAGTAACGGTAATTATCCAACCTGGATTGCAGAACATATGGCGAGCGCCAATGTAAATACCAATAGCCATAAGCATTACTGGCCAAGTAAATAACCAAATTGGATATTCAACCCCTAACTGACGAGATAACAAAACGCCACCAACAGCCACCACCCATATTCCTGCAAGTATTTTACCTGTTGGTGAGTGTTGGTACTTTTTCCATTTCACATCGCACTGTTCATCTCTATTCACTGTATCGTATATTTTTTAATTACACTACAAACGTATGTTTAATATCTTATTACACGAACAACAATAGGCACGAACAAGATAAAAATAGGTGAGTTCAAAAATTTGGTAGGTGAGTGAAGGAGGCCTCTCTATGTTTCGAGAAGTGGATTTGTTATTGTTAAATTGGTTGTTACAAAATAAAAGATGATTGTATGAGGATGGTAGCATAAAAATAAAAACACCCGAATAACAAGTTGTCAATCGGGTGTTTTTGTATACTCGAATAACCGTTATTTTACCTCCAATACCCCTAAATTCCACAATACAAAACTCCACATATCGGTGGCGTCTTCAATCAATTTAGTTGTTGGCTTTCCAGCACCATGCCCCGCTTTACTATCAATTCGAATAAGGGTTGGGTTTCCGTCATTAAGCTGTTTGCTTTGCAACTCGGCAGCAAACTTAAAACTATGTGCAGGTACCACCCTGTCATCATGATCGGCTGTCATTATTAAAGTAGCGGGGTAATTGATTCCAGCTTTTACATTGTGCAAAGGCGAGTATTTTATTAAGTAATCAAAGTCTTCTTTTTTATCGCTACTACCATACTCTACAGCCCAACCCCAGCCAATAGTATATTTGTGGTATTTTAGCATATCCAATACCCCAACAGCAGGCATGGCTACTTTAAACAACTCGGGACGTTGGGTCATACAGGCTCCAACCAATAACCCACCATTGCTACCACCATTAATAGCTAACTTTTCGGATGAAGTATATTTTTCGGAAATTAAAAACTCTGCAGCTGCAATAAAATCGTCAAATACATTTTGTTTTTTAGCCAACATGCCTGCTTTATGCCAGTCTTCGCCATACTCTCCACCACCACGTAAACTAGCAATTACATATACACCACCTTGCTCCAAAAACATCATACGCGAAACACTAAACGAAGGAGTGAGGGAAATATTAAACCCTCCATAACCGTACAATAATGTTGGGTTTGTTCCATCCAATTTCAATCCTTTTTTGTGCATAATAAACATAGGTACTTTTGTCCCATCTTTTGAAGTATAAAATACTTGCTTGGTTTCAAAATTATTGGCATCAAAGTTTACTTCAGTTTTGCGAAAAAGTTCAGATTTGCCTGTTGCCAAGTCGTATTTGTAAATCTCGCCTGGGTTGGTAAATGATGTAAACGTATAAAAGGTTTCGGTATCTTCTTTTTTGCCACCAATACCAGTTGCCGTTCCAATTCCAGGTAATATTATTTCTTCTTTAGCTGTTCCATCGGCATTCATTTTATACAAACGCGTACTCGCATCTTTTAAGTAATTGGCAAATAATTTTCCATTCCAATGTGATACACTTTCTAATAAATCATCATTTTCTGGTATGATGGTTTTCCAGTTTTTTTCATCCGGATTTGCTGGATCAACTTCTATTAGACGGTATTTAGCAGCTCCTTTATCTGTTGTGGCCAGCAGCTTATCTCCAATATTATCAACCACATTAAAATTATTATTAAAGCCCTTAAATAGTGTTTTAAATTGCGTTTCGTTTTTACTTAAATCTCTAATGAGTATTTCGTTTCCGCTTGTACCTTCGCTAATATTGATAAACATAAAACGTTCATCTTCGGTAAGGCCCGCATTAAAATAACGCAATGGATGTAGCTTATCTTCATACACCAATTCATCGGCAGTTTGTGCTGTGCCAATGGTGTGGAAGTATATTTTCATACACTCATTTTGGTTGCTAAACTCTTTGCCTTTTATCGGTGCATCGTAGCGGCTATAATAAAAACCGTTGCCTTTCCAGGTTGCTCCGCTAAACTTAACCCATTCTATTTTATCTGTTAATTTTTCTTTGGTTTCTACATCCATCACAAATAGCTCATTCCAATCGCTACCACTTTGTGCTACACCTACAGCGCATAGTTTATGGTTTTTGCTAAATGTAAAACTAGCCAAAGAGGCTGTTCCATCTCCACTCAATTTATTAGGATCCAAAAAGACTTCGGGATTGCCATCCAATCCTTTTTGGCGATACAAGATACTTTGATTTTGAAGTCCCTCGTTTTTAAAAAAGTAAAACCAATCACCCTCTTTAAATGGGCTTGAGTATTTTGGGAAATCCCAAATTTGTGTAAGTCTTTTTTTAATGTTATCGCGATATGGAATGTGCGACAAATAATTTTGTGTTACTTCGTTTTCGGCTTTCACCCATGCTTGAACATCAGCTGCGGTATCGTTCTCCAACCATTGGTAAGGGTCGGTTATGTTTGTTCCAAAATAACTGTCTATTACATCACCTTTTTTTGTTTCGGGATACGTCATCGTTGTTATCATTTTTTGCTTGTTTTTGCCACAGCTAATCAAAACAGTTGTCGCTACTATTATGGTCATTTTTTTCATTAGAGAAAATTTAGGCTTCGAATATACAAGATGTAATTAAGCTCGAAGAACCGCTTATAAAAAAAGGAGTCGGTTTTGATGCCGACTCCTTACGTGATATGAAACAAAAAATATTATCGTTGGATATGTATTTTTTCGACAGCAAAACCAGCTTCTGTTTGTATTTGCACTAAATACATCCCTGGAAGCAATGCTGAAACATCAAGTTGAATATTGTCGATGTTCGTTTCCTTAATAAACAGTTGTTTGCCTAACAAATCGGTAATCCTTAAAACAGCCATTCCTTTTAAGCCATTTACGAACAGGATATTATTTGCAGGATTTGGATACACCGTAATACTTTCGATTACATTTTGCTTAGCTAAACCCGTTATAAAATATGGGAAAGGTTCAGATGTGTTTTGACAATTATTGCCTGAAAAAACATTGGCCACGTAATTACCGCTTTTTCTTGCAAGCAATATTGTATCAGAAGCACCGTCAATGAGTGAGTCGTTGACTGACCAGTTTATAGAGGTGTATGTTCCTGAAATATTCGCTCTTAAGGTATCCCCTGACACTTGTTCAATGGACACTAATGCAGCATCATTCACCGAAACAGTAGCTATATTACTTACTAACGAGCCGCAACTATTACTTACTTCAACAAAATAATTACCCGAATCATTTAGGGCGATGTTGTTAAATAAAAGAGCGGAATTATTACTTACAATAGCCGTGTCTTTATACCAAGTATAATCAATATCTGACCCCGAAACATTGATAGAAAGCTCTAATATATTTCCTTTACAAACAGAAGTATCCGTTAATACCGAATTGATGCTTAAAGCCTCAGAAAGGGTAAGTTTAGCTACCTGTGATACTATATTTCCACAGCTATTACCAACCAAACAAGTGTATTCACCTGTATCTGTAATGGCTGCATTCAATACAATTAAAGTAGCATCTGTTCCTACAACCACGTTGTTGCGTTTCCACTTATAAGAAATTGCTGAAAGAGAACTTGCATTTATTTCAAATATTGCATTAGAGCCATCACACGTAATAACATCATTGGGCTGAGTAATAATTGCAGGTGGTGTATTAATACCTACATTAATTGTATCGCTAACAAAGGCAGCACACTGACTATTAATGGTAATGGTATACCCTCCTGCAACAGTATTATTTACGGTTCCCAAAACCAAATTTGGGCTATTGCTTCCAACTACTATTGATCCTTTTTTCCATTGATATGACGTTGGTGTGCCTGAAACAATTATTGCTTTAAGCGTTAATACAGAACCCAAACAGGCTAACGTATCTGGTGTAATGTTAGCTGAAATTGCTTGGTTATTGTTTCGTGTAATTCGAATGGTATCAGACCAAGCAGCGCACCCGTTATTATCTGATAACACTTGCACGTTGGACGTTGCACTAATGGTAACCTGCAAATTGTTGAACCAGCTCAATTGTTCAACTCCGTTAATATACCAAAAATGATTGTGAATACCGATTTGAGTTGTATCTACTTTGAGTACAGTACTATCACCTGAGCAAAAAACAAGTGGGCGGGTATTGACAATAAGAGGTTTATTTGGTGCTTTGTTGATGGCAATGGTTTGCGATGCCTGCGATTCGATATTGGTATTTGATACAACCCGAATTGAATACACACCATTAGCCAAATTATTAGGAATACGAACACGCTGAGTGGTAGGTTGATTGGTATTAGCTAAATTACCTAATATTGTCGGGTTAGCAAATGACCCACTTGCATCTGAGAGTTGAACTGAAACTGTTGCAAAATCACCAATGGCTAAATACGAAACATCAACACTATCGCCACCACAAAACTGTGATTGTCCTATTTGGTATTGAGTAATGCTTGCAAAACGATTGTAATCGATTGCTTCATGCAATATGGTTTTTCTGTTGATGCGACCATCATTGGTGGCAACCGGTGTAGTGCTGCTTTGCCATAACATATGTACTTTGTTAGAAGAATTACTAATGATTGAAGCAAACCCACTTTCGAGTCCAATAGCAGCTCTTTGCGTAAGGTTTTGTGGTGCCGACCAATTCAGTCCGCCATTTTTACTCATCATCCCAAATACATCGTACCTGTTTACAGAAGTTATTCCATCAGCAGTATTATCCATTGGCACATTAAAGGTAAGGAACAACGCGCCTGAATTTCTATCTACCGTTGACGCAGGGAAAGTACATAATCCCACAGTTCCGGTTTGATGAATTGTTGTATTATAATTTCCGGTTGCTGTTGCGCTGGCTATCAGCACCAACGAATCTGTTGGCCATCCTTCTTTCCAATGCATCAAACCATCTGTTGAGGGGAAATAGCTCCAATCGTTATCACCGGCTATATCGTCTTGCAAAAACATTCTTCCGGTAAATAGGTGAACTTTATTTGTATTATCAATTGTAATACTTACTGATCCATCTGTTGTTTCGGTTTGGGGGGTAATGGTATTTCCATCAAATCCGGCAGGGAATGTTTTTACTGTTTGTGAGCTCCAGTTGGCTCCGCTGTTAGTCGACTTCCATATCATGAGTTTATTAGTATATCCTCCTGCTGCTATAGAAACCACGTTTCCTTTGGCACTTATAGCGTAGGTTTCTGGACTTGTAGTTGCAAATCCATTGGCTACCGAATACCCAGGCAAATCAATTCCAATATCCCAACTGGTTCCTGCATTGGTGCTTCTGTAATATTTTACAGCGGCTCCGGCATTAGTAAAACTGCTAAGCGCTATCACATGAATGGTATCTCCATTACCAGCTACAATTCGAGGCCATCCTCCATCAAGTATATCAATCAATTCGGTCCATGCTCCACTACCAATTGTATTTCTTCTGAACAGCGAAAGTTTTCCCGTTGCTCCGTTATGTGCTACTACAATTTCTTTTCCATTGGTCGTTACTGCCATTGATGGAAAGCCAGTACGAAAGCTTTCAAAACGTGAAGTTGTAGGGGGATTCCATCCAGAACCAGCATTGATATTGTAAAACGAACCCCTATCAGGCGTAGTTGTATTTGTGCTGTCCATTGAGCCTGTAAATACTGCTGTTACTTTATTGCCAGAATACTGAATTCTATTATTAATGGAGCCATTCGTTTGGTTATTATAATAGGTGTACCCAACGGCATTTCCTTGAGCTACTTTTAGTGCTAAAGCATTTGTTAAAATACTTCCACAAACTAAAGCACGATAGTTTTTAGTTTGAGTTGCAACAACTGTATATTGTGGTGTATTGGATCCCAATCCCATCTCATTCACCCAATTTGTATCATTTGGTAATTGACTTTGCCATTGAATAGATGTAAATGCGCCAATACATGTTAGCGTAACCTTAGAGCCTGTATAAGTTAAACTTACAGGGCTTCCTGTTACACTATCGGCAAGTATTGTGCTTAGCTTTCCGTTGGTAAAAGATTGACCCGAAACATCGTTCCATTCTGCACCTGTTGAGTTTGCTGGAAAATTTAGCGATGCCTTCATGTAGATTTCGAATAACTGGGTATTGATTACACCGCGCGTCCATTTTTGTACTCGAACTTGTCCGGGAGCCAACAACCCACTGCTTATTGTATCCGCAAAATCAGCTGTAGTATTAAAAGCTGTATCTCCTATTCCCTTGCCTACCAAATTAAAGGTAATGATTAGCGGGGTACTGCTAAAATTAATGGTTGAGGTTCCTGTATTTAATAATTTCACCTCCATCGAATCTTGGAATAAACAGGCGGTTTTACCTCCTCCAAATTGAGCTTGAATAGGAACCAAATCAACAGCTGCTTTGTTTAGTTTATACAAACCTGTGGAGGTTGAGCTGCGGTATTGGCCACTTACCCAAACTGTACCATCAGGAGCTGCAGCAACAGCACCGTAATAGCCTCTATTTAATTGTGGAAGTTCGGTTTGCGGAGCCCATGCTACCCCATTATTGTAACTAACACGAACATTATTTTGGTCAAGCGAAACATGCACACCCTCACTTCCTGAAAGAGGAGCATAGGCAGATTTGTTATAAGTTCCCCAATAACCAGTTACATTTTTTATTTCTTGCCAGTTAAGTCCACCATTGGTTGTTTGCACCAAATATTCTTTGGTGTATCCTGTTGTGGCTAAATACGCTATCGCATCAGTTGCTGATTTTGCAGAAACCCATTGAACGTAAGTATTATCGCCATTGATGATGGGTTGGTTGACATTCCAAGTAAGCCCACCATTTGTTGACGAAATGATCCGACCCAAATTGGTTATAAAATGAATGGTTGATCCGCTTGTGGTAAACTTATCTACACTGCCATATTCGCCCGGCAAGTTGGCCGGAATAGCGGATTGTGCAACACGTGTCCAGTTAGCACCTCCATTTGTAGTGGTATAAATTTCAAAATAGCCTCCATTGGGATCACCCATGCATACGCCATTGGTTGCCGATGTGAAATGCACAAAATTAGGAAACCCTCCTGGAGCAGCGAATGATGCTGTTGTTTGTTGTGTCCAATTAAGTCCACCATCATTGGTTCTAAATACACCTCCTCCTCCTGTTGAGTTATACATGGATACCCAAGCGGTATCTTTGTTTAAAGCTACAATATTAGAAGGAGTATAGTTAGCGAAACCAGAAATAGCAATTTGAGTCCATGACATTCCCCCGTTGATTGAACGCGCCAACCGATGACCTGCAACACTGTTAGAGGTGTCTTGCCCTGCTATCCATACCACTGAAGCAGAAGGAGAACTGACAGAACAAATATTGGTTGCTGATGAGAATGCAGGGTTTTGTGCTTGCCACAATCCTACTTGTGCTCCGGGTATTGGAGGAGCAGGCATCGTTTTCACATCCTCTGGGTACAAAGGAGCAATTTGATACCTACGAATACTTGATAACACAATCTCCCTTACCATACCTCTAATGTATAATAACTGAGTGCCAGCTTTAGGAGGTGAATAGGTATTGGCGATGGCAGAATCTTCATTGTTATCATTTCTATAAAAACCGGAATAGTCTGATATTTCAATTATATTATTATTTACATCCCTCACCCTCCAACCAAAACGTGAAGCACCACTTGCCCATACCGAGTCAACTGTTACGCTATCCAATTGTACTAATACCCCTTCCCATTGTTCTCCACTTGCTTTTTGCATAGATGTTGCATTCACCGAACCAATATTAAGTTGAGAAATCGGAATTTTGCTATAGGTTAAAGCAGCCTCCACTTGGTTATCATAATAGGTTATGGCAGAATCAATCCCATTGCGAATGAGGTTTATTTGGGATTCATTGGTGAAAGCTCTTACAAGACCAACAGCCCTAATATGTCGACCGCGGTTGGCGGTTTTGGCATATAACTGTGTTTCTGTTAAAAATGCACTTAGGTTAACTCCATATCCGGTTGGGTCTGCATTCAGTATGACTCCACTCCATGGTCCACCACCAAGCTTTTGAATGATTGATGCTTTTCTTGAGGATGCGGATAATGCATAGTGACGTGGGTTAAAGGCAACGATCCCTTCAACGATGACAGTATCTCTAAATTGCGTATTTACAAACGTTGGACTCACATAATCAGGGGAGTCGATAATTGGATTAGACGTTAGTTTTGAATTGCTGGTAAACTGAACTGTAGTTACATCAACAATAGGATAAGTGCACGAAACGCACTTCTCGAAACATACCGTTGGAATATTTTTATTGGCATCAACATTTAACACGCGATCACCAAAAAAACCGCTTGTGCAGTTAAGGGAAACTTGTTCATAACCACTTGGTCCATTCAAGAATTTATATTTCTCTTCCATTCCTGAGTCTAGCAATAATTGCGTTCGATATATCGACCCCGAAAATAAACCGTCACCAACATAATTGTGTATTGGCGATTGTGCCCATAAATTGAAGGTTCCGGACACCATCATTCCCGAAGGATGAACAGTGATTCCTTTAGCGTCTACCGATAAACCTACATAAACCTTACCTATGGGAGCTGCTTGGCCAAATTGTATAGCCGGCAAATTAAGCGTATCACTCCCTGAAGGGGCATACGTCCAACGATTATTATTGTAGCCACTAACCCAGCAAACCGAAGGAACACCTTCTACTCCTGCCCAATTATTATCATTGACAAACTTATATTCATAAGCTAAGTTTGGGGCTAAATCGAGTATCACCGAATAGATATTTCCAGAACCACCGTTGGTCAAAAAATAGGTTCCTGGTTGCCAATTGATCAAACTAGGATTTTCATCCAACGAGTCGTAGTTTACATTTCTAAAGTTTCCGGCAATTGATATCCCATTTGTACTCACCGGCACTCCTGTCATATCAACACGAAATCTGATTTTACGAGCTTCTGATGAGAGTGATAAACTGAATAATGATAAGAGTAGTAGAAAGAGTTTAATTGTTTTCATATCTTAGGTTTTTAAAAGACCAAAGTTAAACAAATTAACCAAAAAAAAATCTGCCAATGGGTGTTTTAATCTTGGCTAAGGTGTTTTGTATTATGAGCCTCGATCAATTTAAACAGCCCATTATGATAGGAAAGTTGGTATAGGCATAAGTTGCTATGCGTAAATGTTTCCATGCTTGTAAGAGGCTCGTTCATCAACAAACACAATAAACTCTTCATAGCACGACCATGCATACAAATAAGCACCTTGTGTTCATGTGTTTGTGCCAGTATAAAATCCAATGCTCTTTTTTGTCGGAGTTGCATTTCTATTGGACTTTCACCATTTATAATTTTAGCATCCAAGTTCCCCTCACTCCATTGCTGAATCATTTGCCAATATGAAGCTTGTTGTTCAGCTGTTTGCTGTTTCCCTTCAAAATCCCCCCATGAAATCTCATTTAATTCGGGCATAATGTAATGTTTTATGCCTTGTGCTAAAAAACCCGCAACACTTTGTTGTGACCGTTTTAGCGAAGAAGTATAGACTACATCAAACGACTGGTTTTGATAAGCGTTATAGAATTGTGCTGACTGTTGCAGCCCCGTTTTGTTGAGCTCCAAATCTACTCCACTTCCCTGAACTATATTGAGCCTGTTGTATTCTGTTTCTCCGTGGCGAATGATGTAAAGCTGTTTTGCCTGCATGTAATCAACAATTTTAATATTGCATAATTACACAATTTACCGCATACCTAAATCGGAATTGTTAATATAAACTTGATACCATAGGTTTGCGTTACGATGAGCATTTTTATTGGAGACATTAATCTCGAAAAAATTAACACCCGAAACAAAAACACCTTGTGTGAATGGATAGGTATTGAAGTGACAGAACATGGCGAAGACTATCTTAAAGCCCGAATGCCTGTTGATCACCGTTCGGTCCAGCCTCTTCGGATTGTGAATGGCGGTGCCTATTGTGTGTTGGCCGAGAGTTTAGGAAGTACTGCTGCAAATATGTGTCTAAACCGTGATTTGTATGTTGCTGTAGGGCTAGATATTAATGCAAACCATATTCGTTCGGCACATGAAGGAGTTGGTGGCACCTATGTATATGGAGTTGCCAAGCCCATTCATTTAGGGCGAACAACACAGATATGGGAAATTAAAATAACTGATGAGCATGATAAACTATGTTGCATTAGTAGGTTAACGATGGCCGTAATTGAATTAAAAAAAGATGAACGAAACTTTAATCCGCCAAAGGTTTAATGAAGCAGCAGCTCATAAGCTCAATTTTGCCGCTGTAAGATTACCGAATAGCACTGATATACACTTTTTATATAGCCGCGAACAACCTAAACTGCTTAAAGTTGATTTAATTAACGAAGGGGCCACACAGTTTGTTTGCTCACCTTACAGTGCTGGTAATTTAGGTTATATACTCCAGGCTGAAACCTATTATACCAATGAGACGTTAGTGTTTGGGCCAGCAATTCCTTCTGAAGCCACACTTCATCCATTTGCGTTTAAAAAAAACTTGTCAAACTTTTTTGCACAGCAAAATGATTTCCAAAATTATATTCAAGAGGGTATTGATGCTATAAAAAAGAATAAATTAGACAAAGTTGTGGCTGCCAGATGTGAGCCTTTTGATCTGAATGAGCGTTTCGATATCGCCCTTTTTTATCAGCAACTCACTCAACAATATTTAACTGCCTGCGTGTACTTTTTTTACATTCATGACTTGGGAAGTTGGTGCGGTGCTTCTCCAGAAAAATTGCTCACTGTGGAAAAAGGAATAGTAAAAACTGTGGCATTAGCCGGCACTTTGCCAATAGCATCAAATCAGGAATGGACAGATAAAGAACACGATGAGCAAAACATGACTGAGTTTTTTATTGAAGATGCTTTCACTAGTTTAAAGCTTAATAGTATTCGTAAATCAGCTGTTGAGACAATTGAGGCTGGAGCTGTCAAACATTTATGTTCTTCAATTAGCTGGAAACCCAAACCTGAAGTATTGAAACAAAAATTTAGTAAATTATTAGGTGTACTCAACCCAACTCCAGCAGTATGTGGATTGCCTCAATTTGAAGCCTCCATCTTAATTTCACAAAAAGAACATCTTGAACGCAGATTTTATAGTGGTTTTATAGGATTAGTAAAGCCCAATGAAACACATTTATATGTAAATTTACGTTGCATGGAAGTAGGCGATAAAAATGCGCTTTTGTACGCAGGAGCAGGCATTACAGAAGACTCAAATCCTACAGCTGAATGGGAAGAAACCGTAACAAAAATGGAAACCTTAGGAAGTTTATTGCACTCGCAGTTATTTAGTTAATGTTTTAAATCCCATACATTTATTTGCATACAAATGTTGAGATAATATAGTATTGATGGCTTCTGTTTTGGATGTTCCTTTACCTAGTTTTAGGCTTACAACTTTTCCTTCATCTTTAACACAGATAACTTCGTTGTTTTCTAGCAAATAACCATTTTGGCCACTGGTAATAATTGTTTTTGTATTGGCAACTTTAAAGGCAAACGTTAAACTATCCGTTTTAAAACTATTTCCTGCAGGTGATAGCACGGTTGTATTATACATATTGACATTATTTGCCTTTTGCGATATAGCTATTGGGCATATACCTATTTCTTGTTCTTTGTATACGTTCAATCCATTTGATTCAATAATTTTCCACTCCCCATTTTCATCTTTGCGTAAATAGTTTGTTACTAAACTTCTGAACTTTAATACAACTTCATCGTTAATTGAAGCTGTTACCAATACAATATAATTTACGGTTGCGAATGCATCATATGATCGAACAAAATTTATTTTTTCTACACGATACGAAGCGACAAGTCCTTGAATGGATTTAAATGCTACTAATTGGTTTCTATAATCAGCTAACTTAGTCTCAGAACGGGTTTGTTTGCCGTTAACGTTAATGATATAGCGCGTTGATAAATAGTCCTTATCCAAAAAATTAGTAATCGGTTCAAGTATTATTTCTTTGTTTCGAGAAAACGTTTCGAGTGCAGCGTAAAACTTATGTGTTACTTCAACAATCCGATTGTCTTCGGAGCTTATGGCTTGGTTTGCTTCGGCAACTTGGGCTGTATTATTTTGTGCAAAAGCACAACCAATTGAAACCCATAAACTACATAGTAAAGTAATTTTTTTCATCTGCTATAATTTTTTTCGAAAGTAATAAACTTGGAATTGACTTGCAACTGGAAATTGATTTAACTTAAAAGTTACCTGAGCCTATTTTAAACGCTTTCCATCAACGTTCTAAATGCCACAAATTTTCCTTCAAAGTATTTGCGGGTTTCAGCTTGCAATGCAGGTGCACATTCAGCTTGGTATGTTTCGTAATCGGCCATGGTATTTGCCATGTATTGTATTACATAGGTTGTGCCCGTTTCGTCTTCTTGCCTATCCAGTAATTTCGAAAAACTATAATCAACAAACAATCCCGTATCCATTACTTGAGGAATATGAGTGTCTTTCATCCAAGCCAACCACACATCGTGGGCATTGTCTTCTATGTTTATGGTTACGTTGTATATTATCATAATAGGTCAGAGTTAATTCACTAAATCGCCACGCAGTTTTCTATATCGTTTTCTAACTTCTGCAGTAAAAAAACTGCCCGGATATTTTTCCAAAAAATCTTCATATAATTTTTGAGCAGCAAGCGTATCATTCAACTTTTTTTCAGTTATATCCGCTAACATAAATAGTGCGTTATCGCCCAAAATATCCGTCCCGTGTTCTTTTAATAGCTGGTTTAAATATGTTACACTTTGGGTATAGTTGCGGTTTTTATAGCTTATTTCGGCACGCTTATACAATATATCATCGGCAAGGGAGTGGCGCGGAAATAATATTTCAATGCTATCTAATAATTGAATTGCTTCTACCGTTTTGTTTTGGTAATAATACAAATCAGCTTTGGCAAATAGTTGCAATGGTTCTTCTATACTATCCAAAGTGTTATCTTGAATAAGCAACGAAAGCTCTAATGCATTGTTGGCAATAAGTTGGGTAGTAGCAGTTTTTAAAACATCCAATTGTGCTCTTGCCCATTCAAACTCGCCCATATAATAACTCAGTCTTGCATTTCTAAATTTTGCTTCTTGCCCTAACGGATCTTCTTTATAGTCTTTATCTACTTGGCCGTAAAGCAGCATTGCTTCCCACTCTTCGCCTTTTAGAATATAAATATCGCCTAGTTCTAATTTACAATTTGCTTTAAATTGATTGTCTATACGTTGCATATCAACTAGTTCTTGAAACAAACTAATGGAGGTTGCATAATTATGGATATAATAAGCTTGCAACCTTGCAAGATCGCGCATTACGGATGCTGTAAAATAATATTTGCCAAATTCAGTTAAAAACGCATTGTAGTCGGTTTCCAATAGTTGCAAATCAGCTATGGTATATTGTGTTGTATGAATTACTTTGTTGTTTCGAGCATTCAGCGTTCCAATACGTGCATTCATGTAATTTACCTTATCTTTTCCTAAGCTTATAATGTAGTTAAACATGTTTGTAGCATCGTCATAATATTCGTTTTGCAAAGCCAAATTAGCGAGTTGTAAAACCTGCTGTCCTTCTTCTTTATTGCGCTTATCAATAGCACGGGTTTGTATAAATGCACTGCTAAAATCTTTCCGTTGAACGTATAACCAAACCAGCAAATCACTGTATGCAGGATTATTAGAATATTCTTTTTGTTTTTTGAGAACCGCCAATTTTACAATTTCAAAATCTTCTGTTTTTTCCAAATATGCTTGCAAATATCCTTCAATGTCCTCTTGATACATTGCTGGATTATCAGACAAAATTGCCAAGTATTCATTTACCATTTTTTGGGTTTCATGTTTATCGGCATAAAGCCGAGCTAGTTCAAAACTAAACAGCTGAGGACTATTGCTTTTTTTACGGGCTGTTTCAAACGTTGCAATGGCAAAATCTAGCTCCCCTCTTTTTTGAAAAGCAGATGCCAACTCATTTGCTTGTATCTCTTGCCCCGTTATGTCATCTACCAATTTAGTCCAATTTTTTTGAGCCACTTCGATTAAGTTTTGTTTTTTATAAACAAATCCTTGGTCTACCTTAAAGCCCATATTGGTACTAAATTTTCGTTGTTGCTTTTTGGTTAATTTTTCAGCTTCATCAAATTTGTTAACGCTTAAATAGCATGAAAGGAGATTTTCATAATAATACCCAGAGCTAGCATTCTTATTCAATAGTTTATCATACATATCTGCCGCTTTATCAAATTCGTTATTGCTAAAATATTGTGCAGCCAATTGTTCATCTGTACTTTGGGCAAATGAAGCCAAGCCAGCAATTAAAGATAAAAATAATAATAATTGTGAACGCATAGTTGCGAAAATAGACAAACAAACCAAAGCTGTGCGTAAACAAGGTCATTTCTCTGAAATAATTTTATGTTATTTGAATCATTGTAAATAATCCGCTTTTGAATCCACTTAAAAAACTTGCATCTCAAACTGCTGTATATGGGCTAAGCCAAATTGTAGGTCGTTTTGTCAATTACCTCCTTGTTCCGCTGCACACAGCACTATTTGCAACAGGCGATTATGGCGTTAATACCTTAATGTATTCATATGTTACCTTTTTTAATGTGCTGCTTACTTATGGAATGGAAACTGCCTTTTTTCGGTTTTCACAAAAAAAGGATAACCCACAACAAGTATACAGTACAGCTTTAACTTCAATTATAAGCTCGTCTGTGTTTTTTATTTTGTTGTTTATTGTTTTTGCTAAGCCCTTGGCAAATGCAATTCATATCCCTCAACATCCAGAATATATACTCTATTTTAGCTTTATTATAGCTTTAGATGCCATGAGTGCTGTTCCCTTTGCATATCTGCGTCAACACAATAAAGCACTCAAGTTTGCCCTAATTAAAAACATAAATATTTTTACCAATATTTTGCTTAACTTATATTTTTTATTGCTATGCCCTTGGGTGCAAAATAATAATAATGTGTTGTTGCCTTTTTACGATGGACAAATGCATATTGGTTATATTTTTATTGCAAACTTAATAGCCAGTTTAATTACACTCCCTCTTTTAGCCAAAGAACTAGTAGCCATAAGAAATGGTTCATTTAATAAATCACTTTGGCGCGAAATGATTGTATATGGATTGCCATTAATGGTTGTTGGTTTTGCCGGAATGATTAATGAAACCTTGGATAGAATCATTATTTCGTATTCATACAGCGATGTTCAAAAGGGGCTTGAGGCAACAGGTATTTATGGGGCTAATTATAAATTGGCTATTTTAATGAGTTTATTTATTCAAGCGTTTAGATATGCTGCCGAGCCATTCTTTTTTAACCATGCTCAAACGAGTGATAAGCGCACCATTTACGCAACAGTTATGAACTATTTTGTGCTTATTTGTTTAGGACTATTTCTGCTTGTAATGTTATTTATTGATGTGTTTAAACATTTTATAAATGAGCGTTATTGGGAAGGATTGCATGTAGTACCTATTTTGCTTATTGCCAATTTATTTTTAGGGGTGTATTTTAACCTCTCTATATGGTATAAATTAAGTGACAACACCAATAAAGGAGCAATCATTTCGATAACAGGAGCAGCTATTACTATTGTTGCCAATTTATTGCTAGTTCCCCATTTTGGGTATACTGGTTCTGCTTGGGCTACCCTTATTTGTTATGTTAGCATGGTTGTCATTTGTTATCTGTTGGGTGCCAAATATTATCCCATACCTTATCAAGTTGGTCGATTTATGATATATTTAACAATAGCGTTAACTATTTATGGTGTATCGTTATGGATACAACCATTATATCAAAATAGCCATTTTATGCAATATGGTGTAAATGGCTTACTATTACTCGGTTTTACAGGTATTGCTTTCGTATTTGAAAGAAGAAATAATAGTGTAAATTTGCCCAATTAAGGAGTATGAAAATTAATATAATCAATACATCAAACCATCCTTTGCCTGCATACGAAACTGCACATGCTGCAGGAATGGATTTGCGTGCAAACCTGACTGAAACATTAACTATTGCTCCTTTGCAACGTGTGCTGGTTCCTACAGGCTTATTTATGGCATTACCTATTGGGTACGAAGCGCAAATTAGGCCAAGAAGCGGTTTAGCATTTAAACATGGTATCACCGTTCTTAATTCACCTGGCACTATTGATGCAGATTACAGGGGCGAGATTAAAGTATTATTAATCAACTTTGGAACTGAATCTTTTGATATAAAAGAAGGAGAACGAATTGCTCAAATGGTAATCGCCAAACACGAAGTTGCTCAATGGGAAATTGTTGAATCCTTGGACGAAACAAATAGAGGTGCGGGAGGATACGGAAGCACAGGAAAATAATGCTAAGCAAACATTTTAACGAGTTGCAATAACCTTGCTGTTAACTCTTTTTTTAATTAATCACAATCGAACGAAATAATATAACATGAAGATAATTGTACCTATGGCCGGTATGGGTAAACGCATGAGGCCACATACATTAACAGTGCCAAAACCTTTAATCCCTGTTGGTGGCAAACCAATCGTTCAAAAAATTATAGAGGATTTGGAAGACGTTTGTGGCGAAGGGATAGAAGAGGTAGCCTACATTATACATCCAAGCTTTGGTAAGGCTGTGGAAAAAAGATTGATAGCTGTGGCCGAAAAAATTGGCGCTAAAGGAAGTATCTATTATCAAAATGAAGCACTAGGAACTGCACATGCCATTATGTGTGCCAAAGAATCTTTAGATGGAAACGTATTGGTTGTTTTTGCTGATACTTTGTTTAAAGCTGGTTTTAAATTAGACAGAAACAAGGATGGAATTATTTGGGTACAACAAATAGAAGACCCAAGGCAATTTGGGGTTGTAAAACTCAATGCCGATGGCGTAATTACTGATTTTATTGAAAAGCCTCAAGAGTTTATAAGCGATTTAGCTATTATCGGAATATATTACTTTAAAGATGGTGCAAATTTGCGCAATGAGTTACAATATTTACTTGATAATAAAATAATGGAAAAAGGCGAATATCAATTGACAAATGCGCTGGATAATATGAAAAGTAAAGGCCTGCAATTTGAAGCTGGTAAAGTTGAAGAATGGTTGGATTGTGGCAATAAAAATTCAACTGTTTATACCAATTCTCGTATCCTTTTTCATATGCATACAAAAGGTGAAACGATGGTTGATGCTTCCGTAAAAACAGAAAATGCCATCATTATCCAACCCTCTTTTATAGGTAAAAATGTGGTTATCAAAAACGCTATTGTAGGTCCAAATGCAAGCATAGGAGACGAAACAACAATAGAACAGTCGGTCATTAGTAATTGTATTATTCAAACAAACGGTAAAATAAAAAATGCCATTATAACCAATGCTATGTTAGGCAATTTTGTAGAGTATACAGGTGAAGCTAAAGACTTAAGCATTGGAGATTATACGACTAACTTATAAATGCGTTTTGAAACAACCCTTAAAATATATTTTTTTGCTTTGTTTTTGTGTGTTTGCAGCAAGTGTGAATGCTCAAAAAAACAGGCCACTTTCAGAGGAACAGCAATTAAAATTTGATATTGCATTTGTAAATGGCAACAAAGAAAAAATACTAGTCAACTATGATGATGCCATAAAACAGTTTGCCTTCTGTTATGGATTAAATCCTCAAAATGCCGCTTTAAATTTTGTGTTAGGCGACACTTATTTTCAGAAAAAACAATATGAAAGTGCCGAAAAATATACACTTGTTGCCATTAGGTTAGAACCAACAAATGTTTGGTACAAAGAGTTATTAGTAGATATATACATAGGATTAAAAAAAAATAAAGAAGCAGCAAACCTGCTAACAATAGTGGGCCGAGAAAAAAAAGAGGTTGATTATTTATTAAAGTCAGCCTATTTGTATACCCTTATTAAAGACTACGGAAATGCCATTAAGGTTTTAGAAGAAGTAGAAAAAAACATTGGTATCAATGAAGATATTGTCATTCGTAAAGAACAAATTTATTTAGCACAAAATAAATTAGACAAAGCGATAAAGGAAGTTAAAAAACTGAATGGTGCTTATCCTGCTAATTTAAAATATAAGGGAATGTTGGCGGATTTATATTGGGCAAATGGTAAAACAACAGAAGCAATTGTCATTTATAAATCTATACTCCTTGAAAATCCAACTAATGGTTTTGCATTATTTGCATTGGCTGATTATCATAAATCAATCAAAGAGTATTCAACTTGGTTTGACTATTTAAAAAGAGGAATGGCGTCTTCTGACATAGATGCGAAAACAAAAGTATCCGTTCTTTCGATGTTTATGGGCGGGAAAGAGTTTGAAGACCAGTCCGATAAGATGTTGAGTTTAGCTCGTGTTTTTGTTCAGGGTAATTCAAATGAGCCTTTGCCATATATGGTATTGGGAGATCTTTATGGACAACAACGAAAATTTGACTCTGCAAGAATAGAATACCGAAAAGCATTGGCAATTGAACCTGGAACATATTTGGCTTGGCAACAAACAATCTATTGTAGCTCGCAGTTAATCAACAATACTTTTTTGTTGCTTGATTGTGAAGACGCATTGATATATTTTCCAAATGAAGCCGCCTTTTATGCTTATGGTGCAATTGCAGCTGCTCAACTTAAACAGTATGACAAGTCAATTGATTTGGCTAAAAGAGGCATAGCAATAGCTACTTCAGAAGAAGAAGATATTGTTGCTCAACTTTCCTCATCATTAGGAGATGCCTATCATTATGTTAAAAATTATGCCGCAAGCGATTCTGTTTATGAATCTCTCATACAAAAAGATTCGAATAATGCATACGCTCTTAATAATTATGCCTATTTCTTAAGTTTACGTAAAACACAATTAGAAAAAGCAGCAACCTTATCCAAAAAAAGCCTACTGATAGATAGCGGAAACCCATCATATATGGATACATACGGATGGATTTTATATGTACAAGGAGAATATATATTAGCAAAAGAGTATGTTGAAAAGTCATTGTCCGTATCACCAAACAATGCGGAGGTTTTGGACCATCTTGGAGATATCCTTTATAAATTAAACAACAAAGAAGGAGCCCTGTTAAATTGGAAAAAAGCTAAAGAGCTTGGAAATACAAGTGCCGTTTTAGATAAAAAAATTAAGGAAGGCAAAATGTATGAATAAAACCACTTTGTTTATCGTTTTAACTAGTTTAATAATCACTTTACATTCTTGTAAAAGTAAAAAGGGGATTCTTACTTCAACTTCTCAAAAAGCGAAAGAGATTGAATTGCCTACTGGAAAAATAATGTTATTAAAAACCATTGAGCTGCAAAAAAACACCTTGGATTTTTACTCAGCAACAGGCGATTTGAATTTTAAAGACGAAAACCAAAAACAAGAATTAGGTGTAACTATTGTTATGGAAAAG
This sequence comes from Bacteroidia bacterium, assembly GCA_044353855.1. GTDB lineage: Bacteria > Bacteroidota > Bacteroidia > UKL13-3 > UKL13-3 > UKL13-3. The sequence goes on along the minus strand of JBILBF010000001.1, from coordinate 474,153 downwards.
GATAAATACATTTCATTGAATGTAACGGCTATAATGGGTATTGCTGTTGCACGTGTATTAGCAACACCCGACTCGTTGGTTATTTTAGATCTATTGCATAGAAAAGCTATAATTGCCGACTATAATTTTATACAAAAAATTACTGGGGCCAATTTACAATTGAGTAATCTTCAACATTTATTAATTGGCAATACCTTGTTTCCTAATATTGAATCTGCCTGTTCTGTTGATTCTACACCAAATTCAATACAAGTACTTCAACAATTAACAAGCACTATTGTTCAAAAAACAATTTACACTCCCAATCTTAAGATTTCACAATCTATCATAAATGAGTCTTCTAAAAGTCAAGAAATGATTGTTAGTTATGAGCAAGTTCATGCAGAAGGTAACAACCTAATTCCGTCTAATTTTAATATAACTATCAATACTTCAAAAAAAATGTATGTAAGTTTCGACATCAAAAATTTTGTGTTTGAAAAAAAGAAAGACCTTCAATTTAGTATTCCTAAATCGTATGAAAGAGTTCGCCTGTAAAATTCTTGTTCTTTGTTTGCTGTTAAGTATAAATGCTGTCGGACAAACCACGCAAAATCAGCGAAAAGAGTTAGAAACTAAGCGCATAGAGCTACTTGAAAAAATTAAGCAGGCAAAAAAAGTATTAGAAGATACGCGCAAAAAACAAAGCTCATCACTTTCCCAACTTAAAGCAATAAGTAGCCAAATAAAAACCCGAGAACGTATTATTACCAATGTGCAATCTCAAATATCTGTGTTAGGCAATCAAATATCTGAGTCAAGAGATTCACTCGTTCTATTAAAACAACAACTCGAAAAGCTAAAACAGGATTATGCCAAAAGTATTTTAGCTGCTTACAAGGGACGGAATGTTTATGATAAAATGATGTTTATTTTTTCGGCACAAAGTTTTAATCAAGCACTAAAGAGGATTGAATACCTTAATCAATATAGCGATTATAGACAACGACAAGCTGAACGAATCCTTGGTACACAAAAAGAAATTATTTATGCCCTAAATCAGTTGCTCTCCAAAAAACAAGAAAAATTAGGGCTGATTGGAATGAGAGAAACTGAACGTATAGAATTAGAACAAGACAAAAAAGAAGAAGGCAAGGTGCTAACTTCATTGCAACAAAAAGAAAAAGAGATTCGCAAACAATTGGCCGAAAGTCAAGCTGCTGCAAAAAAATTAAATAGGGCCATAGAGGATATGATTGCCAAAGAAATTGAAGAAGCACGTAGAAAAGAAGAAGCAAGAAGAAGAGAAGAAGCTGCCCGTAAAGCTGCCGCATCAGGAACAATTAGCCCAATAAATGAGCCTGTAAAGCCAATTGGCAAAGTTGAACCCGATTTGTTTTTAACTCCAGAAGTACTAAAAATGAGTGCGGATTTTGAACAGAATAAAAACAATTTACCTTGGCCTGTTGAGCGTGGATATATCACTGAGGAGTTTGGAACTCATGCTCATCCAACCTTAAAAGGGGTACAAGTAAATAGCAATGGCGTGGATATAAGTACCCAGCCCAATGCTAACGTAAGAGCCGTTTTTAAAGGAAAAGTAACGAAGATATTTAATGTACCCGGTATGGGTAAAATTGTACTTATTAGCCATGGAAAATATTTTACAGCCTATGCAAGACTAGCAAGTACAACAGTAAAAGAAGGCCAATTAATTGATAGTAAACAAATTATTGGAGTAGTTGATACAAACGAAGAAGGCATTACAGAAGTGCAATTTCAAATTTGGCTTATGGATAAAAAATTGGATCCCGAGCTTTGGTTGAAAAACTAGTTAAATCTGACTGTAAATTGTGCACGTATAATATTCATATTTGATATTGAATACACGCTCTTTTTAAACAGTATTGCAAAAACCTGAAAACTCCATGCTAGTATAGCAAAAAAAATGAGCACCTTAAAAACATGGATTAGCGCTATGCGCCTTAGAACATTACCATTAGCTGTTTCAGCAATTTTACTGGGAATAGCTATGGCTAGTTTGTTGTATAGGGTTAACGGTTTTGTTGCATTATTATGTTTAACAACGGCCATTTGCTTGCAAATACTTTCCAATTTTGCTAATGACTATGGCGATTTTACCAAAGGTACGGATAATGAAAAACGCTTAGGAAATATGCGTGCGTTGCAAAGTGGTGATATTACTGTTGGGCAAATGCGCATAGCAATGATGGTGTTGGTTGTGCTTTCGTTAGTTAGTGGCATTACACTTTTGTATACTGCAACCGCAGGGAACATTAACACAAGTTTTTTACTGTTTTTGCTGTTAGGTATTGCCGCTATTGTTGCTGCATTAAAATATACCGTTGGCAAAAACGCTTATGGCTATAGTGGTTTAGGAGATATTGCTGTATTCATTTTTTTTGGCCCCGTTTCTGTTATTGGCGCCTTTTTATTGTGCTCGAATTTTGCATTTGATTGGAACAGCAACTGGTATATTTTTTTTCCCTCTTTAAGCATAGGGTTGTTAAGCACTGCTGTGTTAAACACCAATAATATTCGTGATATCGAAAATGATTTCGCCTCTGGTAAGTTTACTATCCCGGTAAAAATTGGTTTACACAAAGCAAGAACATATCATTCGATTCTAATCCTATTGGCTTTGCTTTTGTTTTGTGTTAGCCTCTATTTTGTTTATTATCATTGGATACAGTTATTGGTTTTCCCTGCTATGTTTTTGATTGTGAAAACTTGGTTAGGGATATTAAAAACGAACCCTTCACCAGCTTACAATGTGTTTTTAAAACAGCTATCACTTGGAATATTATTGTTGGTGTCGGTGTTTATTACAACATCGTTCGTTGCGCATATTATAATGGGTGTTGAGGCCTTTAATGCAATGTCAAGATTAATACAATAGATACACTGTTGGTTTAATTGATTTAGGATACCGAAAAGTCTTTTTTTCTAATTGAATACGATTATTTTCTTTTTTTATTGAAGCGTTTTGGGACAATTGAAATGCCTATTAAATACTTAATTACAATACTCATTAAGTAACAATAATATATTATACATTAGCCAAACCTAATAAATACAGGTATAGTCCTAAAATCTCTTTACAAGACTTACCTTTGATTCAAATGATTGCTCAGTATACCAAACATTCTCTCATCTTTAAAAACCCAATACGCACCTCTCGAGGAGAAATGTATTCACATGAAGTATACTACATTATCCTTCAACACGAAAACCGAATTGGATACGGAGAAGCCGCACCATTAAAAGGATTAAGTATTGATGACAGGTCCGACTTTGAGCAAAAAATAAAAGAATGTTGTACCTATATTAATGATGGTTTACCCATTGATGCATTACAACTAAAAGAATTCCCTGCTCTACAATTTGCTTTTGAAACAGCAAAACTTGGATTACAATTTGATATTGCGTGTAAACTTTTTGAGACTGATTTTATAAAAGGTAAACCCATAAAAATTAATGGCTTGGTTTGGATGAGCTCCAAAGACGAAATGCTGGAAGAGGCATTAATTAAAGCCGAGCAGGGTTATGATTGCATTAAATTTAAAGTTGGCGCATTGGATTTTGATGAAGAGTGTCGCTTGTTAGAGTCTTTTAGAAAAAGATATTCTGCCTTTAAAATAGAATTGCGTTTAGATGCTAATGGTGCTTTTTCAACAGATGATGCTTTAGAAAAACTAAAAGAGCTTGCTCGCTTTGATATTCATTCTATTGAGCAACCTATAAAAGCAAAACAGCAAGAATGGATGCAAGAATTATGTTACCAAACGCCTATTCCTATTGCTCTCGATGAAGAGCTAATTGGTGTTGATCCAACAAATGATGGAGAGGCCTTATTGACATTTATCAACCCTCAATACATTATTATAAAACCCACTTTAATTGGAGGATTCTCCAATGCAAATTCATGGATAGATCATGCACACAAACTCAGCATTGGCTGGTGGGCAACTTCAGCATTGGAAAGTAATATTGGATTAAATGCTATTGCGCAATGGTGTTCAACAAAAGCTGTAAAATTGCCTCAAGGTTTGGGAACGGGGTATTTATATACCAATAATATTAATGCTCCATTGTTTGTTCAATCAGGTTATTTATACTACAACCCACATGCATCCTGGGAAATGCCAAAATTTCTTTAAACTAAATAGCCTTTAAAACCAATACCTCTAAATTGTGTTAAACTTACCTAAATTGCGATCCCTTTATTTTTAACAAAACAATATGACTCAAACAGCTAAAGATTATACTTTGCGACTATCAGGCCTGGAGCCTTTAGTGATTTTTGAAGGAGCAAACTTTACCAATATTGGTGAGCGTACCAATGTAACAGGTTCCAAAAAATTTCTGCGGTTAATTAGAGAAGGAAACTTTGAAGAAGCCTTGGATGTTGCCCGCGAGCAAGTACAAGGCGGTGCACAAATTATTGACATCAACATGGATGAGGGTATGATTGATGGCGTAGAATCCATGGTTAGGTTTTTACATTTAATAGCCTCCGAGCCTGATATTTCTCGTATTCCAATTATGATTGATTCATCAAAATGGGAAATTATTGAAGCGGGTTTAAAATGTGTTCAAGGCAAATCAATTGTTAATTCTATTTCGCTTAAAGGTGGCGAAGCCGAATTTATAAAACAAGCAACTACAGTAAAGCGATTTGGAGCTGCTGTAATTGTAATGTTATTTGATGAAACAGGGCAAGCCGATAATTATGAACGTAGAATAGAGATTGCCGAACGTGCTTACCGTATCCTAACCGAAAAAGTTCATTTCCCTGCAGGTGATATAATTTTTGATCCCAATATTTTTCCAGTGGCTACAGGCATGGAAGAACACCGTAAAAATGCTATTGACTTTTTTAGGGGAACAAAATGGATTAAAGAAAATTTGCCAGGCGCTAAAATTAGTGGCGGGGTCTCCAATGTATCGTTTTCGTTTAGGGGAAATGACAAAGTACGTGAAGCCATGCACTCTGCATTTTTATACCACGCCATTCAACATGGAATGGATATGGGCATTGTAAATCCAAGTCAGTTGGAGGTTTATGATCAAATAGACAAAGAGTTGTTGGAACACGTAGAAGATGTATTATTGGACAGAAGAGAGGATGCAACCGAACGTTTATTGGAACTTGCCGAAACCGTAAAAGGCAAAGGCAAAATTAATATTATAGATGAACAGTGGCGCAAAGGCAGTGTTGAGGATAGATTGAGCCATGCTTTGATAAAAGGTATTGTAGAGTTTATAGAGGTGGATACCGAAGAAGCAAGACAAAAATTACCGAAACCCTTACAAGTAATTGAAGGCCCGCTGATGGCTGGTATGAGCATTGTTGGCGACTTGTTTGGACAAGGAAAAATGTTTTTGCCGCAGGTAGTAAAAAGTGCTAGGGTTATGAAAAAAGCAGTTGCTTATTTAATGCCCTATATGGAAGAAGAGAAGCGCAAACATGGCGATATGAGCACCAACCAAGGCCGAATATTAATGGCAACCGTAAAAGGCGATGTGCACGATATTGGTAAAAATATTGTAGGTGTGGTTTTGGCTTGTAACAATTTTGAAATTATTGATATTGGCGTAATGGTGCCTGCCGAAAAAATATTGGAAACAGCCATCAGAGAAAATGTAGATGTAATTGGATTAAGTGGATTGATTACTCCAAGCTTAGATGAAATGGTACATGTAGCTAAAGAGATGGAGCGTCTTGGATTAAAAATACCATTGCTTATTGGCGGTGCTACCACATCAAGAGCTCATACTGCTGTAAAAATTGACCCTATGTATTCGGGGCCAGTAGTGCATGTATTGGATGCTAGTAAAAGTGTACCGGTAGCACAAAGTTTAATCAGTCCCGACCACCGCGAAAAAACATTAACAACAATTAAAGCCGATTACGAGCAGTTTCGCATTGAGTACAAAAACAGAAAAAAGGATAAAAACTTTGTGTCATTAGCCAAAGCCCGTAAGCATAAATTTAACGTAACATTTGATAACATTATAGAGCCAAGTTTTATGGGCACAAAAGTGTTTGACGATTTTCCATTAGACGAATTGCGCAATCGTATTGATTGGACTCCTTTCTTTTTAACATGGGAATTGGTGGGCAAGTACCCACGCATTTTTGATGATGAAATTATTGGTGTTGAATCAAAAAAATTATTTGACGATGCCAACAAAATGCTGGATGAAGTGATTAGTAAAAAGCTGCTTAAAGCGCGTGGTGTAATAGGGTTTTATAAAGCCAATGCAATTGGAGATGATGTGGAACTCATGACCGGTGACTTCGACTCCAATCAGTCGCCCATAACTACATTCCATTTCCTCCGCCAACAAAACGAAAAAGCAGCCGATCAACCTTATATTTGTTTAGCTGATTTTGTGGCACCAAAAGAAAGTGGCAAGCAAGATTATGTAGGGTTATTTGCTGTAACAACGGGCATTGGCATTGAGACTTTAATTGAGGCTTATGAAAAAGACCATGATGACTATAACAGCATTATGATAAAAGCCATTGCCGATAGGTTGGCAGAAGCTTTTGCCGAAAAAATGCATGAATTGGTTCGCAAAGAATATTGGGGTTTTGCTAAAGATGAACAGCTAACGGATGAAGAAATTATCCGCGAAAAATACAACAGTATTCGCCCGGCACCCGGCTACCCAGCTTGCCCCGACCATACCGAAAAACGTAAGCTATTTGATGTATTAAATGCAGAAGCAAATACAGGAATTACCTTAACCGAAAGTTATGCTATGTATCCAACAGCAGCCGTAAGCGGGTTTTATTTTGCCAACCCCGATAGTAAATATTTTGCAGTTGGAAAAATTGACAAAGACCAAATTGAAGAATATGCAAAACGTAAAAAAGTTTCGGTGGAGTATGTAGAAAAATGGTTAAGCCCTTATTTGGCTTATGATAATTAAACAATATAAAGGACTATTTATAATCAGCATATTGTTAACGGTTATCTTTAAAAAGATTGAACAATTAAAAAGTATAACGGAAACCCAACAGTAATATTTATAGGAAACGTTACTGCAAGTGCCATTGGTAAAAACAAACCCGGATCAGCTTTAGGAGCTGAAATTTTCATTGCAGCAGGCACTGCAATATAGGATGCACTTGCAGCCAATACTGCAAACATAAATCTGTTTGTAATATCATCCGTAACCAAAGTGCTTAAAACCGCTACAATACTTCCATTTATTAATGGCATAAACAAAGAAAAGAAAAAAGGGAATAGACCAAAATCAAAAAACGACTTTAGCTTTCGACCACTTGTAATTCCCATATCGAGTAAAAAAATTGCTAAGAACCCTTTGAATAAATCATTTGTAAAAGGCCTAATTCCTTCTGCTTGTTTGGTACTAGCTAATAAGCCAATTACCAAGCTTCCAAGAATCAACAAAACACTTCCGTTGGTCAGTGAATGTTTAATAACAGATGGGATTTTAATCGTACCAGATTCGTTTTTGTTATAAATAGAAATAAGAACCAACCCAATAATAATTGCGGGCGATTCCATTAAAGCCATAATAGCCACCATGTGTCCATGCAATCCCATTTGCTGAGACTCGAGATAAGATACGGCTGTTACAAATGTCACCGCACTTACCGATCCATAAGCAGCAGCTATTGCTCCAGAATCGTATACATTTAGTTTTGTTTTAAGTATAAAAAAGGAATACAACGGAATGAGCGCAGCAATAGCAGCTCCAAACAACATCGACCAAATTATTTCAGCAGTAAAAAATTCATGAGATAATTCCTGACCCCCTTTAAAACCGATAGAGAAAAGCAAATATAAAGATATAAACTTTGAGGAATTGGGTGGTATTTCTAAATCGCTTTTTAAGTAAACTGCGATAATGCCTAGAACAAAAAAGAGTAATGCAGGATTGGTTAGGTTTTCTACAAGTAAACTAAAATTCATTGGGCTTATTATTTATACGCTTAAAACAAGATTATGAAAAAATGAATATAACACTTGCAAATATAATAGTATTGCTATTATATTTGCAAGCAATAAAACATGAATGAAAAACCTTTTATCTACATTAATTATAAGTGTTAACAAAAACTTGTATTTAATTGAGCCCTCTTCTAGTAAGCTTGGAAAAAAAATCATTTTAAATGCTGTAGAAATGATTGGTGAGATGGGATTTGAAAAATTTACATTTAAAAAATTGGGTATCGTTATCGATTCGCCTGAGGCGTCTATCTATCGTTATTTTAAAAGTAAAAATCAATTGTTGTCCTATTTAATTTCATGGTACTGGGGGCTAATGGAATACCGTTTGGTTTTTGAAACAACCAATATTGTATCTGCTGATCTTCGATTTGAAAAATCAATTAGTTTAATTGCTACCGATATTAACGAAACATTAAATGTTGATGGTATAAGCCTAAAAAAACTACACCACATTGTAATTTCTGAATCCGCTAAATATTATTTAACTAAAGAGGTAGATAAAGCAAATAAAGAAGGGGCTTATTTAAATTACAAACAATTTGTGGCGCGTATCTCTGAAATAATAAAGGAAATAAACCCCAATTATCCTTTTCCCAATATGCTTTTAACAACTATCATTGAAGGGGCGCATCTGCAGGTTTATTTTGCCGAGCATTTACCTAGTTTAACTAACAAACAAAAATCGGCTAATTATATTACAAAATTTTACACTAACCTTGGTTTACAATCTATAAAAAGTAGCACATGAAAACACCGTACCAGCGTTTTTGGTTAATGCTTAAGCCCGATAATAAAGAAATATACCAAATATACACGTATGCATTATTTAAAGGCTTAATCGCATTATCGATGCCACTAGGCATTCAATCCATTATTAATTTAATTCAAGGAGGAAGTGTTTCTGCTTCTTGGATAGTTCTTGTATTTATTGTGATACTTGGTATTGCCATGGGGGGATATATGCAACTTATGCAAATGCGCATAACAGAAATTGTTCAACAAAGAATTTTTGCTAGAGCAGCTTTTGATTTTACGTATCGAATTCCTAAAATAAAGTTTGAAGAAATATATAAACATCATGCCCCTGAATTAATGAATCGATTTTTTGATGTATTAACGCTTCAAAAAAGTCTTGCAAAAATTATAATCGAGTTTCCAACGGCTTTGCTTCAAATCATTTTTGGTTTGATCCTTTTATCTATTTATCACCCTTTCTTTATTTTATTAAGTGTTATTTTAATCATATTAGTATATAGTATTATTCGGTTTACAACGAAAAGAGGGTTACAAACAAGTTTAGACGAATCAAAATATAAGTACAAAGTAGTATCATGGCTAGAGGAATTAGCAAAATCTAAAGAATCCTTTAAACTTGCAGGTATTACATATTTACCTGAGTCAAAAACAGATGAGCGGGTTACGGGTTATTTAAGGTCTCGCGAAAATCACTTTCAAATTCTTAAAACACAATATTCGCTACTGCTAATTTTTAAAGTAATCGTTTCATTAGGATTGTTAACGGTTGGTGGTTTTTTGGTGATTGATCAACAAATGAATATTGGACAATTTGTTGCTGCCGAAATCATCATTTTATTGGTTATTGATTCTTCCGAAAAAATAATTATAAACCTAGACAACGTTTTTGATATACTTACTTCGCTTGAAAAACTAGGACAGGTAACAGACTTAGAACTAGAAGATATATCGGAAACATCTACCTTAAATCATGCGATTATACATCCTATTGAAGTAGATATTAAAGACCTTCGTTTTACCTATCCTGGAAGGTCAAAGCCTATTATTAATGGTGCAAGTTACCTTTTTAAAGCTAACCATAATTATTGTATTACTGGTGAAAATGGCTCAGGTAAATCAACCTTGATTCATTTAATAAGTGGATTATACCAACCTCAATCAGGCAACGTTTGCATCAATGGTTTTCCAATAGGTAATTATAATATTCCTGAACTATATAAAGTTATAGGAAACGGATTGGCCGAAGAAAGTATTTTTGAAGGTACAATAATTGAAAACATTACACTGGGTCGAGAATCTATTTCTTTAGAAGATGTTCAATGGGCTATAGAACAAATGTTTTTAGTAGACTATATAAAATCATCGCCAAAAGGTTTGGATACGTTAATTGATTTATCAGGACAAAAATTATCTAAAAGCATTACACAGCGGATAATCTTAGCAAGAAGCATTGTCAATAAACCTAAATTACTGCTATTGGAAAACCACCTAGATTTTATTGAAGAACAAACTCGTAACAAAATCATCGATACAATAACAAATAAAACAAATGGCTGGACATTAATCTGTATCTCTAATAATAGTTATTTACAACAACATTCGGATGTTATACTTTGCATGAATGATGGAATCATTTTGAATTAAATTCAGTTAGAAAAATGCTAAACATTACACAAAATAAAGTAGTAGAAAAATCAAGAAGTGAACAGTTAAATTCTTTCAAGCTTATTTCTACTCGAACAATTAATAAGAAGCTTATTAAAATGCTCTATGCTGTGGGAGGAATATTTTTAGTTATTCTTTTTTTACCCTGGACACAGAACATCCGTTCAATGGCAAAAGTAAATGCCTTAAAGCCAAACCAACGTCCACAATCCATACATTCTATTATTGCTGGTAGAATTGAAAAATGGTATGTACAAGAGGGACAATTTGTAAAAAGAGGAGATACTATTTTATATATAAGTGAAACAAAAGAAGCTTATTTAGATCCAAACCTTGTTCAAAACACCGAACAACAACTTAAATCAAAAGAGTTTTCTGTTAAGTCGTATATGGAAAAAGTGCAGGCAAATGATGTTCAAATTGATGCAATGATACGTTCTCGAAAGCTAAAATTTGAACAGGCACAAAATAAACTCATCCAAGCTAGGTTAAAGGTACAAAGTGATAGTGTTGAATTGGCTGGTGCTTTGTTAAACAATAAAATTGCTAAAGAGCAATTGATTCGAATGGAGGAATTGTATAAGGGAGGACTAAAATCGTTGACTGAATTGGAAACACGCAAATTAAAATTACAAGAAACCCAAGTAAAAGCGATAGCACAAGAGAATCATTTTATCAGCAGCAAAAACGAAGTTATCAATGCACAAATTGAGTTATTTAGTATCAATGCAGATTATAAAGATAAAATTGCTAAAGCTGAATCTGAAAAATTTGCAACACTATCAAATATGTATGATGCAGAGGCAATAGTGTCTAAATTGCAAAATCAAGTAGTTAATTACAGCTTGCGTTCAGGTATGTATTATGTTCTTGCACCTCAAGATGGCTATATTACACAAGCTATTCAATCTGGAATTGGTGAAACAATTAAAGAAGGTGAAGAAATCATTAGTATTATGCCATCAGAATATGAACTAGCTGTTGAAATGTATGTTAACCCAATGGATATTCCATTGTTAAAAAAACACCAGCATGTTCAAATTCAATTTGATGGTTGGCCATCAGTCGTTTTTTCAGGCTGGCCAGGCATTTCCTATGGAACTTTCGGAGGTGAAATTGTTGCTATTGATAATTTTATTAGTTTAAATGGTAAATATAGAGTGTTAGTAGCTCATGATAAAAATTATCCGAAATGGCCAAAAGAAATTAGATTAGGGGCAGGGGCAAACACAATGACCCTGTTAAACGAAGTATTTGTTTGGTATGAACTGTGGCGTCAAATAAATGGATTTCCACCTGATTATTATTCGTCAAATACGCCCTCAGTAAAAGAGAAGAAAACAGATGAAAGCAAAAATTAGTCGTACGCTGATTTTCTTGTTAATTGCAACAGCTTGTTTAGGTCAGTCAGACTCAACAGTGGAGTTGAGTTTAGCAAACTTTTTACAAGTAGTAAAACTAAACCACCCCTTAGCAAAACAAGCAAGTTTAATTAGCAAAACAGCAGATGCAAATACCTTATTAGCGAGAGGAAGTTTTGACCCCAAACTGTTTTATGAGTTTAATAATAAATATTTTGATGCTAAAAATTATTATGAACTTGGTAATGGTGGATTTAAAGTTCCTACTTGGTTTGGCATTGATATTAAAGCCGGATATGAACAAAATCAAGGCTCATTTATAAACCCAGAAAACAATGTTCCAACTGATGGATTGTTATATTCACAGGTTTCTGTTCCTTTATTACAAGGCTTAATTATTGATGAAAGAAGAGCAACGTTAAAACAAGCAAAACTATTTGAAGAATTATCCGAATTTGATAAAATCCTGTTGTTAAATGAACTGCTGAACAAAGCAGGAAAAGCATATTGGGATTGGTATCTGTCGTATGTAAATTTAAAGGTTTATCAAAATGCAGTAACCATTGGCCAAGAGAGAGTTGAAGCTGTGAAAAAAATGACGGCCTTTGGCGATAGACCTCCGATTGATACGGTAGAAGCCCTCATACAATTACAAGATAGAATTATTAGTTTACAAGTAGCATCAGTTGAGTACAAAACAAAATCATTGCTGTTATCTAATTTTTTATGGCTTGAAAACGATATTCCAATAGAGCTGACGGATAAAACTATTCCTGAATCATATAAAGAAACCGATGACCTTCTGCTTTCATATGTTGAGAATATAGATAGCTTAATAAATATACATCCAAGTTTAAAAGTGTATGACTTTAAATTGAAACAATTGCAAGTAGAAAAATCCTTTAAACAGGATAAACTAAAGCCAAGCTTAAACGTAAACTTTAATCCTTTATTTGATGCTTCAAATTTAAACTCGGGTTATGTTAACAATTACAAATGGGGGTTAACAGTAGGATTTCCAGTTCTTTTAAGAAAAGAAAGAGGGGATTTACAACTAACCAAAATAAAAATTGATTATGTTTCATTTGAAACCAAAAACAAACGAAACGAGTTGTTAAACAAAACAAAAACAGTAATCAATGAATTTAATAATTACAAAATTCAAATTACAGTTTTTAGTAAAAACGTACTCAATTATGAGCAGCTATGGAAATCAGAAAAGCAATTGTTTGATGCCGGAGAAAGCTCCTTGTTTATGATAAACAGTAGAGAGATGAGCTATATTAATGCACAGATAAAACTGAATGAAATCATCAATAAAAATAAAAAATCAGCCTTTGATGTTGAATATTCTTATGGGCTTTTATACTCTATTTATTAATAAAAAAATTGTTCCTCATTTTGTTTTTATTTTCCTCATTCTATATTTAACCCTAACCACTATTAAATGCCAAAAATTATTTTAGAGTTTTCAGTTGTAACCAATGCTACTTTTTCAACTGTAGTTTGTTTTAGCTCGGCTAATTTTTGTGCAATTTCCAATAGGTAAGTACTTTCATTTCGTTTGCCACGATAAGGTACAGGCGCTAAATAAGGTGCATCCGTTTCCAATACTAGTTTTTCGAGAGGTATATTTTCGATGGCTTTATCAAGCCCTCCATTTTTGAAGGTAAGCACGCCTCCTATTCCTAAATAAAATCCTAAACCAACTATTTGTTGTGCTTCATCTGCTGTACCGCTAAAGCAATGAAAAATGCCTCGTAACTTTGGGTGTTTCATTTCTTGTAAAACAGCGATACAATCGGGTGTAGCATTGCGCGAGTGTATATTTATAGGTAGATTATATTGTATAGCCCATTGAATTTGTTTTTTAAACGCAACAAGTTGTTGTTCTTTAAATTCCATCGACCAATAAAAATCCAACCCAATTTCTCCTACAGCATAAAAGGTTCGCTTTTTAAACCATTTTTGAATTTGAAATAAATGTGCTTCCACATGTTGGTCAACGGAACAAGGATGTAACCCCATCATCGGAAAACAGTTTTCGGGATACTCCCATACCAAATTGAGCATAGGCTGAATAGAGCTTACATCAATATTGGGTAAAAACATTCTTGAAACATGTTTTTGAAAAGCCCGATCCATCATTGCTTTGCGATCGGCATCAAATTCAATAGCATATAAATGTGCGTGTGTATCTGTTAAAATCATTGTTTTACATAAACAGTTTGAGTTGGAAAAGCGAAACTACACCCATGTTGCTCAACAATATGCATTACGTTTAAATTGATAGCTTCTTTCACCTCAATCATTGTTTCATACTCATTGCTCATTACAAAATAAATAACTAAAATGTTTAACGAACTTTTATCAAACTCATCAAATCGTACTGTATAATCTTTACTTATTTTGGGGTGTTGTTCAATTGCCTTTTTAATATCTTCAATAATGCTTAAAAGTTGTGTCGACTTGCTATTATATGTAAGCCCAATCGTAAATCGAACTCTTCTTGCTTCGCTCAGCGTGATATTATTGAGCGCGTTATCAATAATTTTTTTATTAGGAACCGTAAGTAAACTTTTATCCAAAGTGCGAATTCGTGTGGTGCGAAAACCAACATGTTCAACCGTTCCTTTAATATCATTCGACTCAATTAAATCTCCTGCTTTAAATGGCTTATCTAAATAAATAATAAACGAGCCCAACAAATTGGCTAGTGTATCTTGAGCAGCAAGAGCAACCGCCAATCCCCCAATACCTAATGATGCTACCAACGCGGTGATATTTACATGAAACACAAAACGCAAGCCTGCAAAAACAATCAGAATGAAAACAAATACTTTAATTAGCTCTTTAATAAAATGAGCTAGTTGAGGAGAAATTGGCGACTCTTCTCTGTGAGAAAGTAAATGTCCAAAGTAATCCGTTGCCCTCAATAAAACTTTGCCAATCGTTACAAACAAAGCTATCATCCAAATGGTAAGTAAAAACCATCTTAGCCCAAATTTATCAATCGAATCTATATCCCATGATACCGGAAAAGTGATTCGTTCAAATGCTACATAAATTATAATTAAGGTAAGCAGTTGCTCTACTGGCTTGCGGATATGCAAAACCAACTGCTCTGATTGCTGGTTGGCCGATAGGCCTTTAAACAATCGAAAAGACTGCTTGCTCAAAAAAGTTGCGCCAAATCGTTTGAGTAAAAAACCAAACAATAAAATAGCAATACAAATACAAAAATCGAGCACCGAGTTGCCTAAATATTCTTGTTTTAATAATTCAATTTCTTGCATAAATAATTCCTACAATTTAACTTTTTCGCTTTTATCGACAGTGTCTTGCTGATGCATATCAGACTTACATGAACAAAGCTAATTAATGTGCTTCTAGCCAATTATCACCAACGCCCACTTCTACTTGTAAAGGTACTTCTAACTGCATGGCATTTTCCATTTCATATTTTACCAGTTTTTTCATTGCTTCAACTTCTGTTTTATGTACATCAAATAACAACTCATCATGTACCTGCAAAATCATTTTTGACTGTTTAATTTCTGATTTCTGATTTTCCATAGCAGCTTTAATTTTAATCATCGCCACTTTAATCATATCGGCTGCACTTCCTTGTATGGGCGCATTAATCGCGTTTCGTTCGGCAAATCCTCGTACGGTAAAGTTTTTAGAATTAATGTCTCTAAGATACCTTCTTCTGCCTAGTATGGTTTCTACAAATCCATTTTCTTGTGCAAAATGAATGGTATCACTCATGTAATTTTTGATACGTGGATATTGTACAAAATAAGCTTCAATTATAGCCGCTGCTTCTTTGCGTGGAATACCCAAATTTTGGGAAAGACCAAAAGCTGATTGGCCATAAATAATTCCAAAGTTTACTGCCTTTGCGTTTCTTCGCTGCTCACCTGTTACTTCTGCCAATTCAATATTATACACTTTGGAAGCTGTTGCAGTATGAATATCTACTCCATTTTTAAACGCTTCAATCATGTTTTCTTCTTTTGCCATACTGGCAATTACACGTAATTCTATTTGCGAATAATCTGCACTCATCAATACAAACTCTTCATTGCGCGGAATAAATGCTTTGCGAATTTCCCTTCCTTTGTCGGTACGGATTGGAATATTTTGCACATTGGGATCCGTAGAAGAAAGTCTTCCCGTAGCCGCAACAGCTTGGTTAAAAGAAGTGTGAACCCTACCCGTTTTCTCTTTTACCAATAATGGCAACGCATCCACATAAGTCGATTTTAACTTTTGTAATTGGCGTACATCTAAAATACATGTTGCAATTTCGTGTTCACTCAGTCCTTGTAAAATTTCTTCCCCCGTTTGGTACTGACCCGTTTTTGTTTTCTTGGCTTTAGGGTCAAGTTTTAAATGATCAAACAACACTTCCCCTAGTTGTTTGGGTGAAGCAATATTAAAATGTACCCCTGCTAATTCGTGAATACGTTTTTCCAATACGCCAATTTCTTTGGCCAATTCTACAGAGTATTCATTTAAAAATTGCGCATTTATCCTAATGCCTTCGCGTTCCATATTATTGAGTACATCAATCAGTGGAACTTCTACTTCGTCAAATAATTTTTGTGCGTTTCGCTCTGGTAATTGTGGCGCAAACAACTCTTTTAATTGCAAAGTAACATCCGCGTCTTCAGCAGCATACTCTTTTATTTTTTCGAGTTCAACCGTGCGCATACTTAATTGCCCTTTGCCTTTTTTGCCAATTAATGTTTCAATGGAAATGGGTGCATAATTCAAATAATTATTGGCTAAAAAATCCATTCCATGTCTTAGGTCAGCATCAATTAAATAATGCGCAAGCATGGTATCAAACCATTTTCCTTTTAATGAAATACCATAATTTTTCAAAACACTTAAATCGTATTTAATATTTTGACCAATTTTTACACTGTTTTCATTTTCAAAAACGGGTTTAAACTCATACATCATTGCTTGTGCTTCGTCTCTATTTTCGGGGAACGGAACATAATATGCCTCCCCCACTTTGTATGAAAACGAAAGACCAACAACTTCGGCAACCAATTCATCCAAACTGGTTGTTTCGCTATCAAAACACATTTCGGGTTGCTGTAATAAATCGGAAATTAAAGCCGCACGTTTTTCTGCGCTATCAATTAAATGATAGGTGTGCGGAACCGTATCAGCTGAGTTTTTGGGTGTGGCAGGAATTTCATCTGCGGATAGCTCCGCCTCTCTTTTGTCAATTGCACTTGTTTCATTTGTGCCCTGATTGAATAAATCAAACGCATTGCTATTGGTCGTTGGCTGTTGACCCATAACTACGGACTGCGGTCTGCGGACTGCGGACGAACTTTCCTCCGTTGTTCCAAATACACGCTTGGCCATTGTTTTAAACTCCAACTCTGCAAACAACGCTTCGCATGCTTCTTTATCCGCTTGTTCAAAAACAAGCTTTTCTTCTTCCAATTCAATCGGGACATTTAGGTCGATGGTGGCTAGGCGTTTGCTCAAAAATGCTTGCTCTTTATTGGCTTCAACTTTTTCTTTTTGTTTGCCCTTGAGCTCATGCGTATGTTCATACAACCCTTCCATACTGCCATATTTTTGCACCAACAGCTTTGCTGTTTTTTCGCCAATACCCGGTATTCCCGGTATTCCATCTACAGCATCTCCCCACATTCCCAAAATATCAATTACTTGGTTTACATCCGATATCTCCCAACGTTTGAGCACTTCAGGAACGCCCATAATTTCATAATCGTTGCCCATACGTGCGGGTTTGTATATAAAAATATGTTCGCTTACCAATTGCCCAAAATCTTTATCAGGAGTCATCATGTACACATCAAAATTTTGCAACTCTGCTTTTTTAGCGAGTGTTCCAATAATATCATCTGCTTCAAAACCCGGACGAATAAGTAATGGGATTTTTAAGGCTTCGGTAAGGCGCATAATAAAAGGCAATGCTTTCGAAATGTCTTCCGGCATTTCTTCACGGTGCGCTTTGTATGCTTCATATTCAACATGCCTTGCTGTAGGTTCTGATGTATCAAACGAAACCCCAATATGTGTTGGTTTTTCTTTTTTGATAATATCTAAAACAGTATTGGCATACCCAAATATTGCAGATGTATTAAAACCATAGGAAGTGATACGGGGGTTCTGGCTAAAGGCAAAATAAGCACGGTATACCAAGGCCATTCCATCCAGAAGGAAAAGTTTTTTACGTTGTGTCATAACCTGTCAAAGATATTTGATATGCATAAAAAACGACTGCCTATGCTGTCTTTATTTTTTGCTATTGGTTTTTCTGTTCTTCTTGCAACGCTTCCCAATACTCAACAGCTCTGCGGGTATGAGGAATAACAATCGTTCCCCCAACAATATTGGCTACTGAAAAGAGTTCGAACAATTGTGAAGTAGTAACGCCCAATTCATAACATTTTCCTAAGTGGTATTTAATGCAATCATCGCAACGTAAAACCATACTAGCCACTAATCCCAATAGTTCTTTTGTTTGAGAAGAGAGTGCGCCATCTTCATAGGTGTTTGTATCCAAGTTAAATAGGCGCTTCAACACTTTATTATCAGCAGCCATCATCTTATCGTTCATCTTGCTGCGGTATGCGTTAAATTCTTCTACTTGATCTGTCATGGCTTTTAAAAATATAGCTGAAAGTGTTTTTGTAATAAAATCAATATTAAATAAGCTTATCGCTCAGTTTTTCAATCGCTACTTTAGCTGAAACATGTTCATAAATAATGCTATAAACAGCTTCGGCAATGGGCATATCCACATGCAGCTCTTCCTTGTTTAACTCATGCATACTTTTAGTAGCATAATACCCTTCGGCTATCATGTTCATTTCCAATTGAGCTGATGCAGCACTGTATCCTTTGCCCAACATGGTGCCAAACCTGCGATTACGCGAATGGAGCGAATAGGCTGTCACCAACAAATCTCCAAGGTATGCAGAGTGGTTAATTTCGCGGGGATGAGCATGTATTTTGTATAAAAAGGCTTCCATTTCACGGATAGCATTGCTTATCAAAACAGCCTGAAAATTATCACCGTACCCAATGCCATGGCAAATTCCGCTTGCTACTGCATAAATATTTTTAAGTACCGCACCATATTCTGTTCCAGTAATATCTTTTGATATAATGGTTTTGATATAACAGCAAGCAAGCAATGATGCAAAATGTTTAGACATTGTATCATTTAAACCAGCAATAGTGAGGTATGAAAGTTTCTCTGAAGCAACTTCTTCAGCATGGCAAGGACCCGAAATAACCATCATGTTTTCGTGTGGCACTCCAAATTCGTTCATTAAAAAATCGGCAACAATTTGCTTGCTGTGTGGCAACAATCCTTTGATAGCTGAAACAATAAATTTTCCTTTTAAATCCTGAGCTGTTATATCTTTTAATGAGTCTTTCAAAAAGGCTGAAGGTACAGCTAAAACCAAGATTTCGGAGGTTGCAATAATGTGTTTAATATCGCTTGAAACGGAAACAATATTGGGGTGAATTTCAACTGAACTAATATACTTTGGGTTGTGTTTGTTTGTTCGAATGTATGCTGCGGTTTCTTCATTTCGAATCCACCATTGTAAGGTGGAAATTTTTGAATGTGCACTCGCTTTATGCTCACTTAACATTTTGGTAATTGCTGTTCCCCAACTTCCTCCTCCTAGAACAGCAATATGTTTTGGTAATATATCCATGTGGTAAAAATATAACATTTATACAGGCTTCACAAAAAAAGCCTATTATCAAAAATGATAATAGGCTTTTTTGTCCCCTTAAAAAAACGTTTAAGCCGCATTAATAGCAGCAGATATGGCAATTATTGAAAACACAACCCCAAGTATACCAATTATTAATCCTGCAATTGCTAGTCCTTTTCGGTCTGATTTTAATCCAATTGCGCTAAAAATAACACCTAATGTACAAAGGATAATTCCTGCAATAAACCATCCTAAAATAGCCAAAATAAAACCCGCTATTGCCATGCCATTTCCACCTTCCATTTTTTTGAGTGGTGATTGAGGACTCGATTTTGTTGTTGGCTGTGGAGTTTTTTGTTTCCACTCGGGAGCAACTGTTTGTGGGGTTGCTTTTTCAGCTGAAGCCTCGGCAACTTGCATTTCCAATGGAAGCAACTCTCGTTCTGTTATCGATTTTTGTTGGGTTAATGCATTGGACTTGGGTACAATTAAACCCGTTTTGGGGGTGCCGTTTTTGACAACTTCTTCTTTTACAATATCAACAGGAACTGTTTTGCGAAATGCAAATTTTTGTTGGCCACAAGAAGCTAACAAAATAATTGCTAAAAAACTCAAAAGGATTTTTTTCATAGGTGTTCGTTTATAGGTTAAG
This sequence comes from Bacteroidia bacterium, assembly GCA_044353855.1. Classification (GTDB taxonomy): domain Bacteria; phylum Bacteroidota; class Bacteroidia; order UKL13-3; family UKL13-3; genus UKL13-3. The sequence goes on along the minus strand of JBILBF010000001.1, from coordinate 453,992 downwards.
ATTTCAAATAACTAAATTTGGCTTATTAATCCAATCAATACCTGGTATATTTCGTTTAACCCTTTAAAAACAAGTATGTTTTCTTTATTTAGGGTCTTCTGATTTCACTTCAAACAATTCTTCTTTCGTTACTTTTTTAACGTTATCGCCATTTTTTAACGTTCGTGAAACTGCACTGTATGGCCCTGAAACAATCTCTTCGTTTTCAGTAATTCCTGAAACGATATGTATATATTTATCATCCTGAATACCCGTTTTTACCGCTCTAATAACTAGTTTGTTTTCGGTATTATATATAAAAACAACTTCTACGTCCTCTTTACTTTTTTCCTGTTTCAATTTAAACTTAGGCTTATCTTTTTGTATTGTATCAATATCATTCTTGTTGCGGGTTGTAACAGCTTCAATGGGCAATACCAAAACGTTTTGTGCATACTCGGTTTGTACTTCAACAGAGGCACTCATCCCCGGGCGGAATACCGATCGTGATTTTCCAAATGCTCTTTCCAAATCAGCATATGAGGTTCGCAAAATTCTAATTTTGACGATAAAGTTAGTCACTTGGTCAGATGTGGATGCAGAACTTGTAGTAGCCGAATTTGCAATTTCTGTAACCATGCCTTTAAATTTCCGGTTGTTATAAGCATCTACTTCTACTTCGCATGTGTCGCCAATACTAACTTTTACAATATCGTTTTCATTAACATCTACACTTACTTCCATGTCATTTAAGTTAGCAATACGCATCATCTCTGTTCCTGCCATTTGAGAGGTTCCAACAACACGCTCGCCTTTTTCCACATTAAGTTTCGAAACGATTCCATTTACAGGGGCAAAAATTTCTGTTCGTGTTAGGTTTTTTTTTGCTTCTTTTAATCCTGCTTCTTGCGTTTTTACCGAAAACTGAGACCCTATGACTGTTTGTTTCGATGCTTCAATATCCGCTTTAGCACTTAAATAGGTTGATTGTGACGTTTGAAACTCTCCATCTGAAATAAGTTTTTGGTCGTGCATTTTTTGATTGCGCAAAAACTGTTGGTCAACTTCATTAAACTTAGCTTCACTTTGCAGCAACCTTGCTTTTGCATTTGCCAAACTTGCTTTTGAGTTATTTAAATTTGCTTCGGCACGATCTAATGAAGATTGGTATAATTCAGGGTCAATACGCGCTAACAAGGTTCCTGCTTGCACGCTGTCTCCTTCTTTAATATATAACTCTGTTATTTCTCCAGATACATCAGAACTAATTTTAACTTCAACTTCTGGTTGAATTTTGCCATTAGCGGATACCGTTTCAATAATGGTTTTACGATCGGCTTTCGTGACGCTTACTTTGATGCCTTCTTCTTTACCTATCCAACCTGCTTGTTTTCCTATAATTGAAACGATGATTAGAAGAACTACGGATCCTCCAAGGTACCAAATAAGTTTATTTTTTTTCTGTGTCATTGTGTTCAACTGTATTATTAATAAATTGGTCTTCCTAAATAAAAATCAAGTACCTTACGTCTAAATAATAGTTCATACTTTGATTGAACCAAATTGGTTTCGGCTTGTAAAAATTGTGTTTTGGTTAAAATAAAATCGGAGGTACTTAAAGCACCAATATTAAATTGTGTTTCGGCCAATAAAAACGCCTCTTTGTTTGCCTCATAATTATTTTGATTGGCTGCAAATTTTTTCAATGCCGATTTATAGTCGAGGTAGGCCTGGTTAACATTTTTATACACATCTAATTGAACTTGTTTTTGGTTAAGTTCACTGCTGGTTTGGTTAATTCGCGCTTTTTGGATATTGGTATTTACTTGCCAACCATTTAATATGGGTACACTAACCGTAAAACCCAAATTTTTACCTAAATTTTTATCGAATTGATTACTAAAGGGAACAACTTCTGTGCTTGAATACCGAGGAACTGTAGAAAAAACGGGGCTGCCTGAAATATCTGTTCCAATTTGAATTGGCGTTAATATAGGGGCTCCAACTCCTTGTTGGTTTTGGGTAGTATAAAAAGAATTAACTCCTGCACTCAATGTAATACTTGGGCTTCTGCCTCCAGCAACTACGCTGTGTGAAATCTCGGCCGTTTTAGCCCGTTGTTTTGCGGCCAATATATCTGGGCTTTTAGAAATAAAATCCGTGTAAATTTTATCGGCATTGGGTGCATCATCCTTTAATAAATAAGTTGAACTGCTATCTGGCTTCTCAATTTGATTGTTCATATCGGGAGCCATATTTAACAATTGCCATAGCGTTAAATAAGATTGCTCCAACTGTGTTTGAGCAGTAATCCATTGCGATTCTTCATTAGCATACTGTGCCTTGAGCTGCAATAATTTTACTTTGCTGGTTCCGCCTAATTCAAATAACTTTTCTTGTCGTTTCAATTGCTCAGTTGTGGACTCCATTTGAAGCCTTCTGCTTTCTGCAATTTCTCCATTCATTAAAACTTGCATGTAAGCGTTTGATACCGAAAGGGCAATATTGTTTTTAGTTGATTCTACATCAAACGTATTGGCCTTGAGCGTTGACTCTTGTTGTCGAATTGTATTTACCTTTTGAAATCCATTAAACAATGTTAAAGAACTATTTACACCAAAATTGTTATTCCGAAAAGTTACGTCTCGTTGAGCTGTATTGGTTACAGGGTTAATAGCAAAACCAACATTATAGTTATGGGTTAATTGACCATTGAGGTTTGGCAGCATATTTAATTTACTTTGTAATCTATCTGCTTCTGCTGTTTGTTTGTTTAATTCCTTTTGTTTAACTGTAATATTATTTTTGAAGGCAAGATTCACACATTCTTCCAAAGTGTAATACTTTTGCGCAACAACTATTTGAGTTGTTGAAATCAATAATAACAAAAAAGAGAGCTTAAGGTTGGTGTTGGTTAACGACAATTTCATGCATCTATATGTCTTAGTAGCGCTTCAAAAATAATGTTTAAACACACAATACCATCAATTCTTCCATTAATCCTTCACTCTCTTACGTGGAAGGTAAAAACAACAGAGAATGATGTGTTTTTAACCTTTGATGATGGCCCTCATCCTGAAATTACACCTTGGGTACTGCAAGAATTAAGAAAATATAATGCCAAAGCTACCTTTTTTTGTATTGGACACAATATAGAAAAACACCCAGATACATACCAACAAGTTTTAGCATTGGGGCATACCGTTGGCAATCACACATACAATCATTTAAGCGGTTGGCGTCATTCACAAAAGGATTATTTTAACAATATTGATGCTTGTGCTAAAGTGGTAAAAAGTAATTTGTTTCGCCCTCCTTATGGCCGAATTGTACCATGGCAAATACCTAAATTGAAAGCAAAAGGATACAACATAGTAATGTGGAATATTTTAACCTGCGATTATGATAAAAATGTGGATGTAGCAAAAGCAATTGCTGCAACTATACAGGCAACCAAAGCAGGTTCTATAATTGTATTTCATGATAGTGCCAAGGCAGAGGCGCAACTCAAAAAAATATTACCTGAAGTTTTGCACCGGTTATCACAAAAAGGTTTTCAATTTAAAGCACTTAGTTAAATGTTAATACCCATCATTTGTATCAGTATTGTTTTTGCCTTTATAACCATTTTGGCTGGGGTGTTTTTTTGTGTAGCTGCGGGCAAGGATAATCATTGCGTTGAAACAGAAGATATCAACTTACCCTTTATTTCCATTTTGGTAGCAGCACGAAACGAAGAACAAAATATCGTTCATTGTTTACAGTCGTTATGCGAATTAGACTATCCAGCAAGTAATATAGAAATATGGGTAGGAAACGATGCATCAGAAGACAGCACAAAAGAAGTAGTTGCTGCTTTTGCCAAACACAAAAGCAATATCAAAGTGGTTGATATTACTGAAAATTTAGGTAAGGCAAAAGGAAAGGCAAATGTTTTAGCACACCTTGCAATCAAAGCCAAAGGCGATTATTTTTTGACAACCGATGCTGATATAATAGTGAATAGCCAATGGGCAAAAGAATTAATTGCACATTTTACCGAACCCAAAATGGGCATTGTTTCTGGCACTACATTGGTACACGGGTCTGCTTTTTGGGCAAGGCTCCAAGGAATTGATTGGCTTTATTTTATGGGCATACTTAAAGGGTTTGATAAAGTAGGATTGCATTGCACGGCTGTAGGAAACAATATGGCTATCAAAAAAGAAGCTTATCAAAGCGTGGGTGGTTATGAAGAGCTTGATTTTTCCATTACCGAAGATTATAAATTATACAAAGAGGTTCGCAGAAAAGGCTGGAACACGATAAACATATTAACACAAAACAGCTTAAATATTTCTCAGCCGGTAACTGGTTTTTTACAATTAATGCATCAGCGCAAACGTTGGCTAATGGGCGCCAGAGAGTTGCCTTTGTATTGGTGGGGACTGTTTGCTGTATTAGGGTTGCTGTTACCTGCCATAATTGTATTGGCGTTTTACAATCCTATTTTAGCATTAAAATTATACAGTATCAAAATGGTTGTTCAAACCTTGTTTGTGCTTTACCTTCAACATAAACTGGGCATTAGGCAAAACGTGTTTCTAGCGTTGTTGTATGATGTGTATGCAAATTGTATTGCTCTTTCTACACAACTATTTTATGTATTACCTATTTCAATACAATGGAAAAAAAGGAAATACTAGTTTGGGTTTTTTAGCGGTTGTTTATAGTAAATAGTACTGCTTACATAAAACTGTTAGTCCAATTTATGTTGTGGCAACATATGCCCTTTATGATTTAGGTCAAACGTATTGGCCTATTTTGTAAATCAAAATAGTATTACGTACCCACACATTTTTAAAAATAGTGTAAACTTGCACCTATAATACGAGCATTACCTTGAGCCAATCAATCATTAATAAGCTACCCCAAAAAGACAAACGAGCGTTGGCTAGGGCTATAACGATGGTAGAAAACGAGGCCGAAGGCTATGAACACTTATTACAAGAGTTGATTATACATCCGGTTCAGGTTATTGGTATTACCGGCCCTCCGGGTGCTGGTAAAAGCACCTTAATTAGTGCTCTTACCCAATATATTGTTGAGGCAAATAAAAGTGTTGCCATTGTTGCTATCGATCCAAGTTCGCCATTTAACAAAGGGGCGTTAATGGGCGATAGGGTTCGCATGAGCGAACATTTTTTGCATCCCAATGTATTTATCAGAAGCATGGCAAGCAGGGGGAGTTTGGGTGGGCTTTCGCCAAAAATTATAGAAGTAACGGATATGTTACGTGCCGCTTGGTTTGATTATATTATTATAGAAACAGTGGGTGTTGGGCAAAGCGAAGTGGAAATTGCTGCACTAGCCGATACAACCGTTTTGGTGTTGGTTCCCGAAGCGGGTGATGAAATACAAACCATTAAAAGTGGAATAATGGAAATTGCAGATATTTATGTTTTAAACAAAGCAGATAGGGATGGGGCTGCAACGTTTTATAAAAATCTTTCAGCATTGTCACATGCTCATGCAACAACTCAATGGGAAGCACCCGTAGTTAAAACCATTGCCTCCAAAAATAGCGGATTGGATGATTTAATGGCTGCAATTGAAAAACACCATCACAGCAATTATACATCGCCAACCAAAAATATATTGCTTGCCGAAAAAGCATTGACTCTAATTAAAACCAAACGAACAAAAGATATCAACTTTGATACATTAGTTGAAGAAATTACAAAAGCCAAACAAGAGCAAAACTTTAATTTGTATCGGTTTGTTGCTAAATATAATTGAGGTTAAATGTTTGCGGTTTGCCATTAAGGTTTAATCGTTAGCAATAATACCAACGGCAAACTATAAAACCATAAACCATGAATATCGCAATCCTTTCAGGCTCGGCAAGGGCAAATAATAATACTATACGCGTTGGTAAAGCGCTTACATTGCGTTTGCAAAACTTAGCACATCAAGTTTCTTTGGTTGATTTTCAACAATATGATATCCCCCTAATTAACCAAGGTAACATAGAAGAATCTTCGTTCACATCCTTCCAAAAAGAGTTGGCTAATGCTATGCTAACAGCCAACGCAATTATACTTATCACACCCGAATATAATTGGAGCACTACCCCCGAAATATTGAATTTTTTACACCGAATGGGCGAAAAAAGGTTTATGCATTTATTTAATGAAAAAGTATTTGCAACCGTTGGTGTTTCTACCGGAAAAGGAGGTAAAGCACCGGCACTTCATTTGCATTCTATCCTCAATAAAATTATCAGTTTTACCGATTTAGATTCGTTTGTTTCGGCAAAAATATTTGAATCGCATTACACGAAAGATGTATTAGATGAAAATGGAAACTCGCTTGGAAACAATGCTTACGATGCAGGGTTGGATGATTTTATTCAATATACTTTAAGAATGACGAAGCGTTGGGGTAAGTAGTTATTTCTTTTTACCCTTTTCCAATAATTCGATTTTTTCTTTAAGTGCTAAAATTAAATCTGCCTGAGATTTAGTAAGCATTTGCAATTGATGAATCTCTTTTTCAAACTGTTTTAATTGTTCGGTCTGTTTTCTGTTTTTGCTTAAACCGAAATCAGATTCGTTTTGCTCATTATTTATTTCTTCAATATCTAAAGTTAAAACTTCACATATTCTTTTTAGGGTATAATAGTTGGCTTTACCTGTTTGCTCAATGCTGCTAATCAATGGTCTTGTTTTGTTAATCTGTTCAGCAAGTTGCTCTTGAGTAATTCCCTTACTAATGCGAGCAATTTTTATACGTAAGCCTAAATGCATGGCGCAAGGTTGTAAATAATATACTTACATTCAGCTAATTAAGATAATAGTTTTAATAGCATAATTATTAATTTGATAATCAAACAATTTGTTTTACAATTGCAAGACAAACTATAACCAATAATGAAAAACCTAAAACAAACTATTTTATTGCTAAGTGCAGTAACAATGCTATTCACCATTTCAAGCTGCAAAAAAGAAAAAGTAAAAGGCTGTATGGACAAAGACAGTAAAAATTATAATGCAGCAGCAGAGGAAGATGATGCTTCGTGTGCTTATGAGGGAAGCATAGTCTTTTGGCAAAGTGAAGCGAATGCACAAGCACTAATTGATGGTGGCTCAACAGCTCTAACTTATTATATAGATGGAGCAATTGTTGGGTCTTCTGCAGCAAGTATTTTTTTTAAAGGGGGTAGTCCAGATTGTGGAAATTCAGCTGCTGTTACTGTAAAAAAAGATTTAGGGAAAACCAAAACTAAAGCTTCAACATTTAAAGTTATAGATCAAGATAACGATGTTATTTATTCTGGTAATGTAACGTTTACTGCAAATACTTGTTTAGCGTTGGAATTGATACAATAATTTACTAAGGATTAACAACATTAAAAAAAGCACCTCTTTTGGTGCTTTTTTTAATTTCAAATACACCTCTGCTTTTTCAAACAAATTAAATCTTTCCTATCAATTGCGATATTAAAACCTACAAACGAATAACTTATTATAATCATTAATTTATTAGGGCTAAGATTTTTTCATTATTGTATAACAAGCAACAAAAAAGGCAAGAAAAACGATATTTTATAAAACATTACTGCAAACCGAAAAGTATTAAATTTGATATATTGTTAATTGCTATAGTTTAATCAGGACTATCGAAAAAAAACATAAAATTAAGAACCCCTTAAAAAAATTAAAGCTATGAGACCAAAATTACAAAACGGAATAATGGTTATTGTTGTACTTTTTTCCTTTAATGTTAATGCACAATCTAATAAGTGTTTAACAATGCAACATCTCCAAAAAAGTCTCGCTAAAAACCCTACTTTAAAACAAAGAATGGTTGAAAGCGAAAAAGCAACTCGAAACTGGATTTCAAATAATTCTCGCAGCAAAAAAGCAAGCGAGGGGGTAATTGTGATACCCACGGTTGTGCACGTAATTTGGAATGACCCAATTGAAAACATAAGTGACGAACAAATACTATCACAAATTGACGTGTTAAATGAAGACTTTAGATTAATGAATGAGGATAGTTTAGACGACCAACATCCATTTTGGCCATTTACGATTGATGCAGAGATTGAATTTTGTATCGCACAACAAGACCCTAACGGAAATCCTACAACTGGAATTACAAGAACAGAAACAAGTGTAGTTAATTGGGATGATAATAATTCTGATAATATTAAATCAACTTTAAATGGAGGACGGGACAATTGAGATCCAACAAAGTATTTAAATATATATGTAGTAAATCTTGAAGGGTCAACTTTAGGCTTTGCCACCTTCCCTGAAGAGCTTAGCACCGATCCTGATTTAGACGGAGTTGTAATTCGATATGAAGCATTTGGAACAGAAGGAACCGCTGGAACTGGAGATTTTTCTTTAAATGATGGGGGCAGAACGGGTACTCATGAAGTAGGTCATTGGCTTAACCTAAGACATATTTGGGCTGACACGGCCTGTGGTGATGATTTCGTAGAAGATACCGAGCCAGCTGAGGACGCAAATTATGGTTGCCCTTCATTTCCTCATAGACCAAATAATCAGTGCGGTTCAGGTGCTGATGGTGAAATGTATATGAATTACATGGACTATGTTGACGATAACTGTATGCATATGTTTACAGGTGGACAAGCAGACAGAATGCAGGCTGCTCTGAATGGTCCTCGTAATGGCTTGCTTACTTCAATTGGGTGTAACTTACCAACAGCTTTAAACGAAGTAACATCTTTAAATTCAATTAATGTTTATCCAAATCCTAATAATGGACAGTTTACTTTGTCAATCAACCTTAATTCTATCAATATAGTTAATGCATCACTAATTAACATGGTTGGAGCAACTGTTAAAGATTTTGGTATAATTACAAAAGAGACTACAACTTTTGATATAAACGATGTTTCAACTGGCGCTTACTATTTAAGAGTAAATACTCCAACAACATCAACAATCAAAAAGGTATTTATTACTAAATAATAACAAAAAGAAGCAGGGCTGTGCCCTACTTCTTTTTTAAAATTAAAATCATGAATAAATTATTTATAGCGATTTTATTAGGTGTTTTTTTTTCATGCAAAGGAACAAAGACCACTAAACAAACTGAGAATAATCAAAACAATGAGCATACATCAGAAACCATTTACCGGTTTAATGTTTCATTTATCAGTATAGGTTCAGGGACAGATGGAATAGCAAGACGGCAATTTTTAGACTTTATTAAAGACTTTGAAACAAAAAGAAACATTCAAATTCCTATAGAAACAACTAAATGGGGACGTGAAGGAGAGACAGATTATTGTTTAAAGCTGACTCAATTAAATTCAGATGAGCAGGCTAAATTTATTTTAGACATAAGAGAATTATTAAAGAATTCTAAACTTGTTCGCTATTCTGAAAATACGATATGTAAACAAACCCGGGGAAAACAGAATTAAATAAGAAAGTAAACTAGCTGCCAATACACTTTAAGAATGACGAAGAGATGGGAGAAGTAGTTATGTCAAATACTCTCTTACTGCCTTACTAATTATTCTTTTTACTTCCTCCCAAGTTTGTCCCTTTAAACTAATGGGGTCTTCACTTTCGTTGGCATCATCAAAATAAGTTAATGCTTGTGGTGTGGAAATAAGCAACATTTGACTAGGATATTTTTGCTTGTGTAATTCTATCATTTTTTTCACCGAATAATGATTTAACAATTCAGCTATATCCCAAAAGTCTTTTTTCTTTCCTCGGCCAAGTATTGCATTAATTTTCATCGCCACAATATCATCGGTATGATACATTCGAATTCCATCAATTGTTTGTGTATCGTGAATTAAAGTGTGAGGATATTTTATGATGTCTACCTTTACATCATTGATAGAGCAAAAAATTCCAAATGAGTTGGGATTACCCCTATAGTCAAACTTATCGTTAAACGTTTTGCTAAGTTCTTCTATAATAGAAACCTTGTTTAAATCTTCCGTATAAAACAAATCCAAATCAATCGAAATTCGATGGCCATATTTTAATGAAAGAGCAGTGCCTCCAACCAAAAACGATGGCTTTAAGGAAGGCACTTCCATTAATTCCTTTAGTAAGGAAAAAGTGTTGGGTTCAACTGTCTGAGTTTGTAACATCTGAATGCTTCTAAAGGTTCATCTAAAACGGCACTAGCAAGATAAATGGTGTGAAGCGGTAAAAATTTGGCGTTTAATAACGCTACTCTAACTTTTTCATCTCCATAAAACCGCCTGCAATTTCTAATATCTTCCACATCGCCTCGCTCAAATACTCGCTCAATTACAAAATTAGCTTTTGCTTCATAATCTATTCCTTCGAAATTTACATCCCAAAAAATGCGTTTGTTGAATATCGGTTTTACAGGTTTGTCCATTTGTTATACAAAGCTATTTAATTTTACCACTTCTTAAAAAAATACACAACAAACGCACCCACGGTTTCTACCTGTATAAAAATAAATACTATTGAGTTGTGTCTAAATAATAGCTGTTTAGTCCGGTTCAACGGTTTTTGTATTGGGCAATAACAACAACTACACGGGTATAAAAAAAGGATAGAATCCTCTGGCTATTATGGTTTGTAGAATTTTCAAACAAATGTATTTTCATTAATGGACAAAAACAGTAGTTTCGCACCCGAATAGTTTAAAATAGATGAAAGCAAATATTGATAAAATTAAGAAGACTTTAGCTTCTGAAGGTGTAGGTGCAAATGTTGTAGCACAATTAAAAGAGTTACGTGAATACGTAAAAACAAATCTAAACGAACCGGGATATGTTCGAATGATTCGAATGGCATACGAGAATATCGAAGAAAATGCTGGTGATTACACGTTTTTGTATTTGCAAGATGATGATGGTAAAGCCAACTTGGATTACCTGTTGGATTTGTTTGCGGATTATAACAACAAGTACAACCGCGAAGAATTACAAGAAGTACGCAATTTGATGGAAGGTATAGTACCAGAAGAAGGAGAAGAAGGAGAACCCGACCAAGAAGCGTAATAATAATATTAAAAAAGGCCTAAAGAATAAGTTAGGCCTTTTTTAGTTAAAGCAATCGTTCTGTTATTTCGTTTAGTTTTTGATCGGAATATTCGCCCTGAGTATGGTATATTATTTTACCCTCAGCATCTAACACAAAAAAATGGGGCTCTTTTACATCTGTAATTCCAAGTGTTTTCATTAACATTTTCACATCATCATCACTCACCATAAAATTGTCATGTAGTTTTTTTTCTACCTCTTTTTTCGACTGTTTTTTGGCTTCAGTTAATCCCAACTTGGCTATCCCTTTTAGCATACCTACAAAACAAAGGTTTGCATCATACATTCTTCCCATTAACCCGCCCATGCCATCGGCAACTAATGCTTTGTATAACGGGTTGTTCCATGCTCGCAGTTCTTTTTCGGCCTTGGGAGACATGGCCATACATATCACACTTCGTTTTCCCAAAATATCAGTAGGAATTACTACCGTTTTGTCGGATAATGTTTCGCAATGTAAAATTGGAAATAGCTGTTGTGCTTGCACAAAAAAACTTATGCATACACAAGCAATACTTAATAATTTTTTCATGTTTAAATATGGGTTTATATAAAAAAGAGGAACTCCGCAGTAAGTGAAGTTCCTCTTTTCTGTTGTTAAAAATATCTAATTAAGCGTTTACCAACGTTTTGTAATCGGCAACACTCATAAGCCCTGCAACTTCTGCAGCATTTGTAATTTTAATTTTTACCATCCATCCATCGCCATAAGCATCGCTGTTTACCATTTCAGGAGCGTTGTCTAGTTTGCTGTTCATTTCAAGTACTTCACCACTCAAAGGCATAAACAAATCAGAAACTGTTTTTACCGCTTCCACTGTTCCAAATACCTCGTGTTGTGCAACTGTTTTACCAACAGTGTTAATGTCTACATAAACAATATCACCCAATTCATGTTGTGCAAAATCTGTAATACCTACATAAGCAGTATCGCCTTCTATGCGAACCCATTCGTGATCTTTGGTGTAAACTAATGTTTCAGGAAAATTCATACTTTGTTTGTTTTAAGTGGGCGCTAAATTAATTTTTTAACTCGAAAAAAAAAGCAGTTAATTGGGTTGAATAAGTTTGCTTGGCAATTATTGGAGTTGCTTAAACTTAAAAAACGATTACCTTAATCTATCAACCGTGAACTTTCCTTACATTCGTTGCCATGGCAGGTAAATTATATTTAATACCCACACCCATCGGTAATATGGAGGATATTACCCTTCGTGCTTTAAGAATATTAAAAGAAGTGGATGCGATTTTGGCCGAAGACACAAGGCAATCTATTAAACTGATTAAACATTATGAGATTGAAAAGCCGCTCATTCCTTACCACATGCACAATGAACACCGAGAACTGCAACGGTTTATAACGATGTTAGAAAACGGTAAAAACTTAGCATTGGTAAGTGATGCAGGTACTCCAGCTATTAGTGATCCCGGTTTTTTATTGGTTCGCGAATGTTTGCGCAATCAAATTGCAATTGAGTGTTTGCCTGGCCCAACAGCTTTTGTTCCTGCTTTGGTAAAAAGTGGTTTGCCAAGCGATAGTTTTTGTTTTGAAGGGTTTTTGCCAGATAAAAAAGGCCGGCAAACGATGCTCAAAAAATTAGCTGAAGAAGAACGGACGATTATTTTATATGAGTCTCCTCACCGATTGGTAAAATGTTTACATCAATTAAAAGAGTTTTTTGGTGGTGAAAGGCTTGCATCTGTCTCTCGAGAGCTTACCAAAATGTTTGAAGAAACAAAAAACGGAACATTAGATGAGTTAATTATGTATTTTGAATCAAAGCCTGTAAAAGGAGAAATAGTGCTGGTAATTGATGGCAAAAAGAAAACAAAAAAAGAATAACAATCTATAAAGACATATATACACCCCCGCCTCAAAAAAAGCGCAATGAGCGTATATATGTTCAGGCTGGTTTTTATTTCAATTTTACCGGAAAAACAATATCAATATCGCTTTCAGGCGAGGGCGTTATCGTTTTAGGTATGCCATCATAATGGCTTAACACAACACCCAATTTTCCAACCAATGGGATTGCAAAAGTTGGTTCGGCAGCAATATTCATGAGAAACGCCAAACCCACGGGCAATTTTGGAATGTTGTCATCAAAATCTAGCACTTCTACTTCCATTTTACCATTCACAGAAACACTTGGGGTGTAAAAAAACTGATGCACATTTTTCTCTTTTTCTACTTCGTTCGAGATCGTATCCCAAGGAGTCTTTGTTTTATCAAGTAGTAAAACCTGAACTCGATACTGAGTGCCGGTGTCCAAGACTAATGAATCAATTATTGGAGCATTGCCTCCTGTTCCATCCATGTCTTCCCACTTTATTGCAAACTGACGACTAATATCGTTGGGATTGTTTTCATCGTAACCTTTTAATATTACCGTTGTAATCTGTTCCTCAGGATTTATAATTGGCGGTATGGTAACGTCTTTTTTATCGTCTTCTTTTTTACACGATGTAATAAAAATAAGGGCTGTTATTGCCAGAAATGATACTGTGTTTTTTAGGTAATTCATGTTGTTATTTATTATTTGTTTTAAATAGTTGAAAAGGAATAGTAAGCCTTACAATAAAATTGCGTCCGGGCTCATCGGTAAAATACCTAAATCGGCTTAGGTAGTCGCGGTAGGTTTCGTTAAATACATTATTTACACTGGCAGAAACCCTTATGTGTTGTTGTTTTACTGGAAATTCAAAACCCATATTTATATCAAGTAAATTATAAGCAGGTGGCGGACTTTTGTAATCCAAATTTTGCGGAAAGCGTTTTTGTTCTGCTATATATTGCCAATTCAATTCAGCAAAAAAATGCTCTGCTTTCCAAAGGGTATTGGTTTGATATTGTACCCCAAGTTTTACTCTATTTGCAGGCATATAAATGAGCGGTTGATTATTGGCAGCATCATCTGCAAGCAGATAACTAATTGCTCCGGTTGTGCTTAAATGGTTGCTAATAAAATATGAAACATTCATTTCCGCACCTTGCATAACCGCATCCGTTTGGGTAAATACAAATGAAGGAAACGTGCCGCGGAGAGTTATGGTTGGAGTTTGTTTTGGTAGTTGGTAAATAAAGTTATAAATGGTATTCCTAAAAATACTGGTCTCTAAAACCCATTTTGTGTGCTGGTATTTTAGGTTTACATCCACGTTATAACTGCGTTCAGGTATCAAATTCGAGTCGCCAATTTCATACGTTGCTGTTCCATTGTGCAGGCCATTGCTATACAATTCATTTACCGATGGCGGTCGCCATGCTGATGAAAAAGTAGAACTCAATTTTAGCTTTTCCGAGAGCATATAAGACCCTCCAACAATTGCAGTTGCTCGCTGGTAACCTCTCCTTTGGGTAATAATTTCATTCTTATTATTCCGTTGGTAAATAGTCTGATTTCGCTTGTCGAACCTTGATCCTAACTCGGCTGTCCATCTGCCTTTTTTCCATTTTTCAAAAACGAAAAAACCATACGTATTGGCAATGAAATTTGGAATCAAGGGCTTCTGCATTCCTTCCGTATAATTAGATTGAGCCATTAGGCTCCCACCTACTTTTCCAACAATGTTTTTCCATTTTTTATGTTCAAATACACCGTCATAAGTATACGTTGTTAAAGTTAAATGGTAAGCGGGTTTTGTCTGCGATTGCGGATTCCATGATAGCCCTAAATCGTATTCTTTCCTTGAGTTTAGTTGCCGTGCCGCTTGAAATTCAAGTTTACCCAATACTGTAAAAGCGTATGACAGTTTAAAACTTTGTAATTCGTGCCATACTTGTTGGTAAGGCTTGCCAATGGCATAAGTAAATGGTTTTACAATGAACGGCTTATCACTATTTATCGCTTTTACCAAATCTGTGGAACTTCCAATATGAGCGGCCCTCATAATACCAATTGTTGAATTAAACACGCTTGCAAAAACCTCTACATACAATTTTTTATTTAAGTACGCTGCCGAAACATTTCCGTTTTGCTCATCAAAACCTGTATTGGAAATCACATAATCGGGAGCGCGCGAATCGCCCGCTTTTCGTAATGTTCCTTGTGCGCGCCAACTTAATTGCTGTTTACTTAAATGTGTCCCTTGAAGCATTGCTGTTGCCGAACCTTGTTTGTTGTTCGAAAACCCTTGTAACGATATTTCTCCATTTAGGCCATTCATGGTTGAGTATGGCCTAGGTGAAAGTCTTACTACACCACCAATGGCTTCCGGTCCATATTCAACAGAGGCAGCGCCTTTTATCACTTCAACTTTGTTTACCGCAAAAGGATCTATTGCAGGTGCATGTTCACTACCCCATTGTTGTTCTTCTTGCCTTACTCCATTATTGAGCATAACCACCCGATTGCTATGCAACCCTCGCAATACTGGTTTTGAAATCCCGGGACCGGTGTTTAAAGTCGTCATGCCATTTACATTTTTGAGTAGCTCGCCTAGGTTTTGCCCCCGCATTTTTTCAATTTGTGTTTGATTTAAAGCAGTACTCGATTGTGTTGAAAATGATTGCCTGTTTTGGGTTGCATTTCCTTCAATAATCATTTCATGTAAATGGTAACTCGATGGACAAAGCAAGACGGTAACCCAAGATTGATTAGGCAAATCGATACTTGTTTCGTAAGAATAATAGCCTATATAAGTGCACGTTAAATGATAATGACCCGCACTTAGCGTGTCAAAAACAACGTCACCTCTTGTATTGGTTACATGTGCGTGTGCATGTTTAGTAAGTTTAACCGTTGCTTCTTCCAAAAACAATCCAGTAATACTATCCTTTACTGTGATTTTAAGAGAATACAACAGTTTTGTGTTTTGTGCTAAAACACTATTAACAAACAAACACACCGCTAACATACAGAATATGCGCATGGGTATATTTTTTTTAATAAAAATTTTGGAAATAATGCGTTAACATCAATGACGGCTAGACTGAACGTGGCGGTCCTTTATTGCTTATAAAAAGTATTGTTTGGTGCTCCTTTTTAACAATAAGGCTATTGTATACATTAAGCCCTGATTCTGTTAACAATAATGATTTTGATTGTATTTGATCAAAATGTTTGATGAAATGAAACTCGCAAGTAAAACAGTTTTCTAAGGTGTTTTTAATATGTTCTGAATGACCGCAATTCGGCTCTAAATCCTTTTGGCAAAAATGGCTATCCAATTCGCAATGATGATTTTTAATGGCCTTATGAGCATGAACATAAGCAAAATGATCTTCTTCGGCATGGTGATGTAACACATTAAACGGCACAAAAGTTGCCGTAAAAATGGCAAGCAACACCAACGAGATATGTTGAAATATGAACTTCAAAATCGCGAACGAATATCTTACTTTTTTTTAAACATTTTATTGCTTCTTTTTGTTCCCCGCTTATACTTAATTATTCGTGCTAACCAAAATCATTAAAACAAACAGCTTTAGCATAGTTATATGTATGCTACTTTTGTGCTTTGGAACAATGGCTAATGCACAAAAACATATAAAAAAGCCTAATACAACTAAAAAGATGAAAGTAGAAATTTGGAGTGATGTAATGTGTCCGTTTTGTTATATCGGCAAACGTAAATTTGAAGCAGCACTTGAAAAATTTGAGGACCAAAAGGAAGTCGAAGTCGTTTGGAAAAGTTACCAATTGCAGCCCGACTTGAAAACGGACCCTACTAAAAACACATTAGTGCATTTAGCAGAAAGCAAAGGATGGACAATTGGTTATACAAAAGAGGTTACTGAAAATGTAATTGCGATGGCAAAAGAAGTTGGTTTGCATTATAATTTTGATAAAACGGTTGTTGCAAATTCATTTGATGCTCACCGCCTGATACAATTTTCTAAAACAAAAAACAAAAGCGATGCAATGGAAGAGCAATTGTTTAAAGCCTATTTTGTAGATGGTAAAAACACAGCAGACCATGCAGCCTTAACTCGTTTAGCCGTTGAAATCGGTTTAAATGAAGCTGAAGTCAAACAAGTTCTTGCTTCGGATAATTATGCCTCTAATGTTCGCCAAGATATTGATGAATCACACAAAATTGGCGTAACAGGTGTTCCTTTTTTTGTATTAAATAATAAGTATGCGGTTTCTGGGGCACAACCTTCTGAAACCTTTTTGGGTGCATTAAATCAAGCATGGAACGAATTGGAAAAAACGGGGGAAACAGAAGGGGCTGTTTGCTCACCAAACGATATTTGCGATTAATCAAGTTTATCAGAAAACATTACCTTCGAAACCTTTATCATAAAATAAAATGGCAAGAAAAGAATTACACGCGGCAACAGGCAACACATTAAGCTGCAAAGGATGGGTACAAGAAGCTGCATTGCGCATGTTGTTTAATAATTTAGACCCCGAAGTTGCTGAAAAACCTGAGGATTTAGTCGTATACGGTGGCATTGGAAAAGCTGCTCGTAATTGGGAAAGCTTTGAGCTTATTGTAAAGGCTTTGCAAGATTTAGAGGAAGACGAAACATTGTTGATACAAAGTGGTAAGCCTGTTGGTATTTTGCCTACACACAAAGACGCTCCTCGCGTTATCATCTCCAATTCTATGTTGGTTCCTAAGTGGGCTAATTGGGAAACCTTCCACGAATTAGATAAAAAAGGATTGATGATGTATGGCCAAATGACTGCTGGTAGTTGGATTTATATTGGCTCACAAGGAATTGTACAGGGCACATACGAAACTTTTGCTGAAGCAGCTCGCCAACATTTTAATGGAACACTAAAAGGCACTTTAACTGTAACTGCTGGTTTGGGTGGTATGGGAGGAGCACAGCCCTTATCGGTAACAATGTGTGATGGCGTATGCTTGGCTGCCGAAATGGTAGAGTGGCGCATTAAAAAACGAATTGAAACACGATATTTAGATGTGATGAGCAGGGATATTGATCAAGCTATTGACATGGCGCTAAAAGCAAAGGCCGCTGGACAACGTTTGTCCATTGGCGTATTGTGCAATGTAATCGATTTATTAGAGCGCCTAATTGAACGTAATATTATTCCCGATTTGTTAACTGATCAAACTTCCGCACATGACCCGTTGAATGGTTATTATCCCGAAGGAATAGCAGAAGAAGTAGCAGACCATATGCGCAAAACCGAGCCCGTAAAATACGTTGAAAAATCATTGGACACCATGGCACATCATGTAAAATTAATGATTGAACTACAAAGTAAAGGAGCTATTGTTTTTGACTATGGTAACAATTTACGCGGACAGGCAAAAGACCAGCGTCATGTAGAAAATGCTTTTTCGTTTCCTGGATTTGTACCTGCTTATATTAGACCTTTATTTTGCGAAGGAAAAGGCCCATTTCGTTGGGTAGCCTTAAGCGGTGACCCTAATGATATTTATGTAACCGACCGAGTAATGAAAGAATTGTTTCCAGAAAACACATCCCTTCATCGCTGGATAGACATGGCACAAGAACGCATTGCATTTCAAGGATTGCCAGCTCGTATTTGTTGGATAGGACAAGGAGATAGAGAAAAAGCGGCTTTGGCTTTTAATGAATTGGTTAGAACAGGTCAAGTAAAAGGTCCAATTGTAATTGGCCGCGACCATTTAGATACTGGTTCTGTTGCTTCGCCAAACCGCGAAACGGAAGCCATGAAAGATGGAAGTGATGCTGTTGCTGATTGGCCAATTTTAAATGCCTTAATCAATACAGCTGGTGGTGCTAGTTGGGTTTCCGTTCACCATGGTGGTGGTGTTGGAATGGGCTATTCTATTCATGCAGGAATGGTAATTTTGGCTGATGGAACAGAGGATGCCGCTCGCAGGTTAAAACGTGTTTTACACAATGATCCTGCTATGGGAGTGATTCGACATGCAGATGCAGGATATGATATTGCTATTGATACTGCCCGAAAACACAGATTGGATATTAAAGAAAGATTGAAAGATAAAGAAACAAAGCCCGGATATTAAAACTCAAATAAATTAATGTATCAAATGAAAAAAACGTATTTAACCATTCTAGCCTTAACGGCAAGTTTGTTTTTACTGCAATGTAAAAAAGATGAGGAAACGCCTTCAACACCTGCTTCTACTTCAACAGGAGCTAATTATGCACCAAACAATTCTATTCTTTTGGATAGCTTGCAACTTCCAATTACAAACGTTGTTGCACAACCCGTTTTTGAAGATTATTACGTTGAGGGATCCTTTTTATTTCAACAAGCCACTTCGGTATTATTAGGAAATGTCAGCCTTTATTTTGATAGTACTTCTGTGGCTCCAGCAGATGGGATGTATACACTTGGTCGCAATACCAATCAACAGTCTAATATTGTGTTTTCGCAAATGAATGGAGGAAATCCTCAATCCTTTGTCGTTCAAACTGGAAAATTAAATGTAGATATTGTTGGCGGCAAAAAAAGATACCGAGTAACAGATGCTTTGTTTAAACAAGCTACTGGTACAATAGAAAAAAAGGCTTCGTTCTCAATGGTTGAAAATTAATTTAGACAAACTTCAGGTGTATAAAAAATCCCGATTAAAAATAAATCGGGATTTTTTGTTTGTAGTTATTTTGAACGTAGCTCTTCAAAAACCTTATCTGCTTTAAACTTCTTCGCAGGCTTTCCTTTGCGAATGATTTTAATATGCACAATTGTGTCGCCTTGTTCAATCGTATTTACCACATCTTGCCCAGTTATTATATGGCCAAAAATGGTGTGTCGGTTATTTAACCATGGCGTTTCTTTGTGGGTAATAAAAAACTGGCTTCCATTGGTTGTTGGTCCTGCATTGGCCATTGCTAAAATACCTGGTCCGGTAAACTGAAATTCGGGTACAAACTCATCTTTAAAAGCATAACCGGGTCCGCCTTGTCCATTACCTTGAGGATCGCCTCCTTGGATCATAAAGTTTGGAATGACGCGGTGAAATTTTAGTCCATCGTAATAAGGCACTCCATCTGCTTTGGCAGTGTTTTTTATTTTCCCTTCTGCTAACCCTACAAAGTTTGCAACAGTAAGCGGTGTTTTTTCAAATTCAAGGCGAAGCAACATATTTCCTTTGTTGGTCTGTATTTCCGCATACATCCCTTTTTCTAGTGTTGGCTTTTTTTCTTTTGCAGTAATGCTTGTTAAGACAATACTTAAAAACGCAAATGTTAACATCAATTTTTTCATTTTGGTTAATTTATTGTTGAGTAATAAAAAAGCAATTACGGTAAAACCAAAAAGATTTAAAAGAACCTTTATTTGAATACGAAATCGTTTCAATAATTTATCTTTCATTAGCCTGTATAAATATTATTTTCGCACCCATTATGGCACTAGATAATATGGATGAAACTTTTGATGACGGTAAAGACATGAGCTTTTTTGGTCATATCGATGCCTTAAGAGGTCATTTGTTTCGTTCCGCTATTGCAATCATACTCTTAGCAATTGTTGCCTTTGTAAATAAACACTTACTTTTTGATGTGATCCTTTTTGGACCTACACGAATTGATTTTTGGACCTACGAGTGGTTATGTGATTTATCCTTTCGGGTAACAGGAAATGATAGTTATTGCATAAAAGAAATGGGCTTTGTGTTATCCAATATTACAATGTCGGGGCAATTTACCCAGCATCTATTTATTGCTTTTATTTCGGGTGTAATATTGGCTTTCCCTTATGTTTTGTGGGAGTTTTGGCGGTTTATCAAGCCCGCACTAAATACCAAAGAACAAAACTATGCTACGGGGTTAGTTTTTTTTAGCTCTATGCTGTTTTTTATTGGCATTTTATTTGGCTACTTTTTTTTAGCACCTCTTTCCATCAATTTTTTGGGCTCCTATAGGGTAAGTGATTTGGTCAGCAATGAAATAAATTTAGAGTCTTATATTTCTTTTATCTCAACCCTTGCTTTTGCTACAGGCCTTATTTTTGAATTGCCTATACTGGTTTACTTTTTAGCTAAAATTGGTTTAATTGGGAGTATGTGGATGCGCAAAAACAGAAGATATGCTGTGGTTGTCATTTTAATTTTATCCGGTGTCCTAACGCCTTCGCCTGATGTAGCTAGCCAAGTAATGATGTTTATTCCCCTTTATAGTTTATTTGAACTCAGTATTTTTGTTGCTAAAGGGGTCGAAAAAAACCAAGCTAAACATGTTAAAACTAACGTTAAATAAATTTATATGAACATAGCAATTGGAGGCGATCATGCCGGTTTTACTTACAAGCAAGCCATTACAGAAGCATTAGCAGCACTAGGTCACCAAGTAACCGACTTTGGACCAACAACAGATGCTTCTGTTGATTATCCAGATCATGCTCACCCGCTAGCATTGTCCGTTGAAAAAGGCGAAAACGAATTAGGGATCTTAATTTGCGGAAGCGGAAACGGTGTTGCAATAACTGCAAATAAGCACCAAGGTATTCGTGCTGCACTATGCTGGAACGAAGAGTTGGGTAGCCTTGCTCGCCAACATAACAATGCAAATGTGCTCTGCTTACCTGCTCGTTTTATTGATATTACACTTGCACAACAAATTGTATCTGCTTTTATAACCACTCCTTTTGAAGGTGGCCGTCATCAAAACCGTGTAGCAAAAATTTCCTGCTAATTTTTCTGTGTTTAGTTAAAGTAAAAAGCTTCCAATAATTATGTTGGAAGCTTTTTACTTATTATTCAATTTCAGTAATTTTAATGGCATTTGTTCGAGAGCGTTCTTTTATGGGCATACTAGCTGTGTTAATGACTATGTCGCCAGTTTTAACCAATCCTTTTTCTTTTAAAATATCATTTACTTGTTGTAAACTTTGATCTGTACTGTCAAATCCTTTATAGTAAAATGAACGTACTCCCCAAACAAGGCTTAATGTATTTATGAGTCTTAAATTGCTTGTAAAAATATAAATAAGAGACTTTGGTCTAAAAGAGGAGATTTTGTAGGCAGTATAACCCGAAAAGGTCATACTGACGATAGCTTCGGCTTTTAAGTGATCCGAGATACGAACAGCCGTAAAACAGATTTCATCACTTAAAAATGTTGTAGACTCTGCAGTTGGGCGTGATCCTTTAAAATATGGCGCATTCGTTTTTTCTGCTTCAGCTATTGTTTGTTGCATATTGCGCACCGCCAATATTGGATATGCTCCTACAGAAGTTTCGGCACTTAACATTACTGCATCAGCTCCGTCCATTACTGCATTGGCTATATCATTTACCTCTGCTCGGGTTGGTGAAGGGCTTGTAATCATACTTTCCATCATTTGAGTAGCAATGATTACTGGCTTGCCGGCTGCAATACATTTTTTTACAATTCTTTTTTGAATAACAGGAACTTGAGCCATTGGCATTTCCACGCCTAAATCGCCACGAGCAACCATTATAGCATCAGCAGCAGCAATAATCTCATCAATGTTGTCCATTGCTTCGGGTTTTTCAATTTTTGCAACTACGCGAGGCTTCCACTCGTTCGAGTCAATCGAAAGTTTAAGGTCAATAATATCTTCTGCTTTTCGAACAAATGATAACCCAATCCAATCTACTTTCATTTCCAATCCAAAAGTCAAATCCGCTTTATCTTTTTCCGTCATTGCAGGAATTGAAAGATTGGTGTCAGGTAGATTAAATCCCTTGCGAGAGCTTAATATACCACCAAATTTTACAAAACAGTTTATTTCATCTAGTCCATTTGATTTGATAACCTCAAGTTCTAATTTTCCATCATCTAATAAAATACGTTCACCAGGTAAAACATCTTTTGCTAGACTTGGAAACTTAACATATACTTTTTGAGCAGTGCTCAACATTTCCGTTGTTGTAACTACAATAGTGCTTCCTGTTATCAATTCTATTTTCCCGTTTTCCATTTCACCAACACGTAACTTTGGTCCTTGTAGGTCTAACAAAATAGAGGTAAATGATTGTGTGTCTTCGTTTACTTTGCGAATATTTTCTACAACTTTACGGTGATCCTCATAGCTCCCATGTGAAAAATTAAGTCGGCAAACATCAACTCCTTCCTCTATTATGGCTTTTAGCATTTCGTAGCTTCCAGTTGCAGGACCAATGGTGGCAACAATTTTAGTTCGGTTAAACGGATTTGATTTCATGTTGTATGTTGACTTGTTGTATTTTATACACTAAGCGTGCGCTAAAATATTAAATTTTGTCTCGATTTGAGTTTTTGAGTGTCAATTTCTGTTATAAGTTGAATGTTATCAACCGGTTTTAAATTTTGTATGAATGCTTTTACGTCAACATTATCAAGCGCGCCCTTAATTAACATAAAATAATCTACGGTTCTCATTTCGGGAATGAGGTATGTTGATTCGTCTTTGTTTTCTAATAATAAAATTTCAAGGTGGTTCATTTCATCATTAAATACATATTTTGTAAATGATCCTATTCTTTTTTCTTGCTCATAAAGATCTAGCTCACCGGCATGATAAAAGTTATATCCTGAGTGTTGATTAATTTGCCAAACCAATCTATGAAATTTTTCAAGAGAAACGACACCCAACAATATAAAATCATAGTCGAAACCTATATCTAAAGTAACTTTTCTAATCCGCGGTTGCTCGGCTGGCATAGTTTAATACTCCTATTTTACCTTGTTCATCCTTAAAGTTGAATGCCCCTAAATAACAGTTTGCAAAGTTGCACATTAGTGTGTAATTAAACATAATTATATGTAAAATTTAAAATTTGCTGTTTTGATTAAAAAAATCTTTTATTTGCAGGTACAAAACTAAATTAAATATAACAATGTCTGACGTAGCAACAAGAGTAAAAGCGATCATCATGGATAAACTTGGTGTTGAAGAAAGTGAAATCACTATCGAAGCTAATTTCACAAATGATTTAGGTGCCGATTCATTGGATACCGTTGAGTTAATTATGGAATTCGAAAAAGAATTTAACATAGCTATTCCGGATGACCAAGCTGAAAAAATTGGTACTGTAGGCCAAGCCGTTGCTTATATTGAGCAAAACGTAAAAGGCTAATTAAAGCACTAAACAAAAAAAATTGCATGACATCTCGAAGAGTAGTTGTTACAGGGCTTGGTGCGCTTACGCCCATTGGTAACAATGTTCAGGAGTATTGGACTGCTTTATCAAATGGGGTGAGTGGGGCTGCTCCCATCACCCAATTTGATACATCCAAATTCAAAACAAAATTTGCTTGTGAAGTAAAAAACTTCCAAGTAGAGAATTTTATTGAGCGCAAAGAGGCCCGCAAAATGGATAGGTTTACCCAGTTTGCTATGGTTACTGTTGAAGAGGCTCTTAAAGATTCTAATATTGATTTAGATTCGATTAATAAAACACGCGTTGGTGTTATTTGGGGCTCTGGTATTGGTGGCCTTACAAGCTTTTTTGCCGAGTCTGTTGAATTTGCTAGAGGCGATGGAACGCCTCGTTTTTCACCTTTTTTTATAACCAAAATGATCGCAGATATTGCTTCTGGCCTTATCAGCATTAAATATGGTTTTGGTGGTCCAAATTACACTACCGTTTCTGCTTGTGCATCATCCAATAATGCCATGATTGATGCATTCAACTACATTCGTTTAAACAAGTCTGATATCATCGTTACAGGTGGTTCAGAAGCTTGCGTAAATGAGCCTGCTATGGGCGGTTTCAGCAATATGAAAGCGCTTTCGGAGCGCAATGATAATCCTGCTTCAGCATCTCGCCCATTTGATAAAGACCGTGATGGTTTTGTGCTTGGCGAAGGTAGTGGTGCTATTATTTTAGAAGAATACGAACACGCAAAAGCTCGTGGTGCAAAAATATACTGTGAGTTAGTTGGTGCTGGCATGAGTGCCGATGCCTATCATATGACCGCGCCTCATCCTGAAGGATTGGGTGTAATTAATGTACTAAATTGGGCATTGGAAGATGCGGGCATGAAACCCGAAGATATTGATTATATTAATGTTCATGGTACATCTACTCCATTGGGCGATGTTGCCGAACTTAAAGCTATTGCCAAAGTGTTTGGCGAACATGCATACACGCTTAATATTAGTTCTACCAAATCAATGACGGGACATTTATTGGGTGGTGCTGGTGCCATAGAAGCTATTGCAAGCATTTTGGCAATGCAACACAATACTGTTCCTCCCACTATCAATCATTTTACCGATGACGAGAACATAGATCCTCGCTTAAACCTAACATTTAACTCAGCAGAAAAGCGCACTATTAATGCCGCTATTAGCAATACGTTTGGTTTTGGTGGACACAACGCTTCTGTTATTTTCCGAAAACTTTAAGCCATTTGTTTTGATAAGGACGCTCCTTTCAGGTTTTTATTACTCTACCTTTTCTGAACAAAAAAAGACTTACCGAAAGGTGGTAAAGATTGCCGGTTTTTATCCTGTAAAATTCAGCTGTTTCTTACAGGCTTTGAGACACCACTCAATGAGTACCCCTATCCATCAAAGCGGTATGCGGGATAGCAACGAAAGGCTAGAATATCTTGGCGATTCTGTGCTCAATACCATTGTTGCCGAAATGCTTTTTGCACGATTCCCTTTCAAAGATGAAGGCTTTTTAACCGAAATGCGCTCTAAAATTGTGAGTCGAGAAAGCCTGAATGATTTAGCCCAGAAACTTGGCCTAAACGAAATTGTGCATTTTGATAGGCGCGCTGTGGGTCAAAACATAAAAGGAAGTATTTTTGGAAATGCGCTTGAAGCCTTTATTGGTGCTATCTTTTTAGATACTGGTTTTTATGGTGCCGCACGTTTTGTGAAAGAAAAATTGCTTACTCATATTGATGTAGATAAACTTGAGTTTACAGAAAAGAATTTTAAAGGAAAATTAATTGAGTGGGTTCAAAAAAACAACAAGACCATTGATTTTGAGAGTGATGAAGAAATTACACGCAAACAAAAAATATTTAAAGTGCGCGTAAAGATTGATGGCGAAGAATTTGGTGGTGCTGAACACTTATCTAAGAAAAAAGCGGAACAACTCGCTTCAGAAAAAGCTTGCGAAAAACTACATCTCACTTTATAGTTTATTAAGCCTCGTTTTTATCTGTAGATTGCTTGCTTTTTAAAACACCTTTATACCATGCTAGCCCCAAGAGTTTATGTATACAAAAGCTCACCTGTTTCCTACCATCGTTTTGGCGTAGGCAAAGAAATTCTTGTGGCGTTTCATGGCTATAATCAAACCTCAGCCGACTTCCTTTTTTTGAAGACATATTTGCTGCTCAATTCACCGTTATTGCTATTGATTTTTTTTATCATGGACAATCGATTTGGAATGAAAAAGATGCCTTTACTGAATACGACATGAAAATGATAGTGGTGGGAATTCAACGTCAAGAGCAAATAGAAGCTGCTCGATTTTCTGTTTGCTCTTTCAGCATGGGAGCTCGAATGGCAAGGGCTCTTGTTCGGAGTTTTCCGCATCGTATTCATTATTTTATTTTGTTGTCTCCTCCTACATTTACCTTCAATCGGTTCTTAAATTTTACTACTAACAACCCTTTGGGTTTATGGACCTTTCGTTATTTTGTGAAAAACAATCACGCATTACTTAGTTGGGTAAATAGGCTTCATCAGTTTAACATATTAAACCGTTCTGTCTATTTGTTTTCCTCAAAATTTATCGGTAAAAAGGAGCGCCTCGAAAAAGTGTTTAATACTTGGTATGCACAACGAAAACTGAAAACAAACTTTAATTCGTTTGCAGCATTGCTTGATAAGCATCAAATTAAAACGGTTCTCATCGTAGGTGAAAAAGACCATATAACACCCCCTAAAAAAATAGTTCGGTATATACAAAAATTGAAACATCATCAGGTGTTTGTGATCCCTAAAAAACATGAACTTACAACCGAAGAAACTAAAAAAGCGCTGGCTTCGTTATGGTAAAATAACGGCTCAAAAAACAAGAGCGGTTAAACACCTCTCTTGTTTTTAGTCTTAAAATAACAGCGTCAAACTTCCTAAAAAATTCGTTCCTGCTTGTGGAAAATAATAATTATAGTCGATGCGCACACCACCTGTTATTCCTCCTGGATAAGTTGCCCCGTTTGATTCGTATTCTTCATTTAAAATATTATTTACCAATAAGCCAACCCTTACTGATTTAAAAAAATTCCTCACCATAAAATCATAGTTTATTCTCAAGTCATTTACAAAAAAAGCATCCAACATACGATCATTGCTCTCGGTATTGTCTAAATATTGTTGTCCAACATATTTCGAAATAAGCGCTATTTCAAACCCTTTAAATGCGGCATAGCTAATCATTGAAGAACCAATCCATTCTGGAGAATACCCAATAGCCTTGTTTTTATACTCTATTTTTAATTGAGTTCCATTATCCCAATCATCTAAATATTCAGAATAGTTGGCTATACGGTTTTGGCTGTAGGTTGCCGTAGCTTGCCAATGCAATAAGGGGGTCATTTGAAGGCCTGCTGTTAGCTCAATTCCTGCTCGGTAACTCTTTGCCACATTCACTCGGTTTGCAGCTCCTACATCGTTTAATTGGCCCGTTGTTACCAACTGGTTTTTGTAGTTCATAAAATATCCATTAATGGTAAAGGCTGATTTCTCCCAATGTTTGCGATAGCCCAATTCATAATTAATTAATTGCTCAGGTTTAGGAATACTGGATGCACTGGCTTGTATGATATCATTGCGAACGGGTTCGCGGTGAGCTATACCAACATATGCATACACATTGCTCGTGTTGGGTAATTGATACGTTAAACCCGCCTTAGGATTGAAAAATTTATATGGTACATTAAAATCATACGGTATATACTTCCCTCCATTTAAGTCATCACCATTGCCTCTATAGTTGATAGAACGTCCTTGTAAATCAACATACATTTCAAGTTTTTTAGAGAAAGAATACGTGGTTTTTATATAAACACTAGCTTCAGTTTTGGTTGACGTTCCTAAATAAAAGGTGTCGTTAATATTACTTCCTTGAGTGTATTGAGCCCATATTAATTCTCCTCTATGACGTCCGTCATATTTATTGGCTGCACCCCCTAATGTGATATTCCATTTATTAGAAGTGTATGTTGCTGAATAAATAGTTCCGTAAAAGTCATTGTCCAACCAGCGTCTTCTTACAAAATTTCCGTTTGTGATTGTATCGTTTTGCGCAAAAAGAGTATCGGGTAATTTATAGGTCGAAAACAATTCGTCTTCTCTAAACTCTTCGTAATAACCACGTCCATAAGTATAATGCCCTCCTATACTTGCTTTCCAGTTTTTGTTAAAAACATAGGTATAAAACGCTTGATAATAATCTTGTTGGTAGTTATCTGTTTGGTTGAAGTACGTATAATCATTATGTGTACGATTGCCTGATTTTAAAGTAGCCTCGTCAATACCATTCCAGGCTTGATATGTTTTTTCTTTGCCTGAAAACACATTCACTTTAAACAAGCTTTTTTCGCCATAACGAGCACCAGAAACAAAAAACGATTTCAAATCAGATGACGCCCTGTCGATAAATCCGTCACTGGTAATGTTAGATAAGCGTGCATCAAAAGTCCATTTATTGTCTAATAAACCTGTTCCTGCTTTAACGGTGTGTTTCCAAGTGTTAAACGATCCGAATGAATTGGCAATTTCTCCATAGGCGTTGGGGTTTAATCCCTCCGTTTCGATATTAACACTTGCGCCAAAAGCCGCTGCGCCATTACTAGATGTTCCTACACCGCGTTGCACTTGTATGTTTTGTGTTGATGAGGCAAAATCGGGCATGTTTACCCAAAAAGCGCCATGAGATTCTGCATCATTTACAGGAACCCCATTAACCGTTACATTGGTTCGTGTTGGGTCGGTTCCTCGAATACGAATACCGGTATATCCAATACCCGTTCCTGCATCAGAGCTAACCACTGTTGACGGTAAGAGGTTAAGCAAAAAAGGTACATCTTGACCGAAGTTTTGCTTATTAATTTCCTGCTTGGATACATTGGTAAAGGTTACCGGATTGTTGGTTGAGGCTTTAATACCATTAATAACTACTTCTTGCAACTCTTTTTTGTGTTGCAACGTGTCATTAGTTTGCGCATTAGCCTCCATGATACACGCCAATGCAATTGTTGTTACGTAAATTATCCGCATAATTTAAAAAATGTGCAATGCCTGTTTAGCATTGCGTGTAAATAAATACAGCAACCAGGGTTGGTTGCTGCCATCAATTATTTACCTACTTGGAAAAAAATGAATTGTACAAATAATGTACAACACAAAAAGCAAAACAGCTTTTCGTCTCATCCCTTCGCGAGCATTACCTCGATCAGGTTCCAAGGGTTTAATCTCAGACTTATGTTACAAAAATATAACACTTGCCACCCCTAAAGACGCTGCGAATATACAAAACCATTTAGAACAAAAAAGCCGCCCCCGAAAAGGAGCGGCTTTAATTAATTTGATTGTTCTTTGTTATTGAATACCCATCAACTCTACGTCAAACAATAAAGTAGCATTAGGAGGAATAACCCCTCCTGCGCCATTTGGTCCATAGCCTAACTCTGCAGGAATAATTAATCGAAGTTTGTCTCCAACCTGCATCAAGGCAATACCTTCGTCCCACCCTTTTATTACTTGTCCTTGTCCTAGCCCAAACTGGAATGGTGTTCCTCTTTCTCTTGATGAATCAAATACTTTTCCATCTAATAACATCCCTGTGTAATGTACATTTACGGTTTTGCCCGATTCTGCTTTCGCTGCCATTGCCTCTTTGGTTTTTTCAACTACAATATATTTTAATCCGCTTGCTGTAGTTAAGGTGTCTTTTCCTTTGACATCAAAAGGCTTGGGCGCTTCTGCTACACTCATTAATTCCACTTCAAATTGTAGCGTTGAGTTTGCCGGTATCAATCCTCCTCCAACTTCTTTATCGCCATATGCAATACTTGGAGGAATGGTAAATAATGCTTTGTCTCCTACTCTTAAAAGGGCAATACCTTCGTCCCATCCTTTTATCACTCTGCCCTCACCCAGCTTAAACGAAATTGGCTGACCTCTATCGCGAGAGCTATCAAACTTTTTGCCATCCATTAACGTACCTGTATAATGAACCGACACAGTGGTTCCTGCTGTTGCTTGAGCTCCGTTTCCTTGTTGAAGCAATTTGATTTTAAGCCCACTGGCTGTAGTTTGTTCCACGTTTAATTTTAATTTAGGGGTTGGTTTTGTATTGGGTTTTTGAGCGCTTACTGCAACTGTAGCTGCTAATGCGATTAAAATCGTTGCTGTTTTTTTGATCATGTTTAATTTATTTTAACCAGTTTTACATCAAACACCAAAGTGCTAAATGGAGGAATTGGACCTGCACCTCTTTCGCCATAAGCTAATTTATATGGAATAATAAATTTATACTCTTCTCCTTCTTTCATCATGGATACCCCTTCATCCCATCCTGGAATAACCTGACCCAAACCTACTGTAAATTCGAATGGCGGATTTGAACCATCCATGTTTCCATCAAACTCTTGCCCGTTTAATAAGGTGCCACGATACAGCATGCTTACCTTGGCTCCTTTGGTTACTTGCTTGCCCGTAGTTTTTGATACCACAATATATTTTAATCCGCTTGCTGTAGTTTGTACATTTTGTTGGCTTGCTAAAAACGCTTGTGAAGCTATAGAGTCTTTCATAACAAATTCGCTCATTTGTTGCATCTGTTTTTGTTGCATTTCTTGTTGGTTAAAAATATCAACAAGCGTTATTACAAATTTTATTTTTTCACCATCAACCATGTTTTTTGGCTTTTCCGTGCCAAAGCTTTTTTGAAAAAGGGTATCTGCATTCACCCAAATTTCAGCACTATCTCCTTTTGATAATAATGCAAAAACCTCTTTCAATACCGGTTCATCTGCAGGAATATAACGAGGCCCAGAAGATGAGTCGCTATATGTTTCCATAATAACGGAATCTTTTTTTTCGGTTACGATTAGCAATTTTAACAATAAAATATCTCCTGCTGCAACCATCCGAGTGCCGTCTTCGTGAGTTATAATTTTATACTCAACGCCATTTTCTGTTTTTTCTAATTTGTTACATGATGCTAAAAGGGCAACTCCTGCCACTAGTGCTAATGCGATTCTGTTTTTCATCTATTGTGTTTTGTTGTTATGATCTATTTTGATAAAATGCTTTTATATTCTTTAAGCGCTTCTTTAAACTTTTGCTCTGTAGCTACAAGTGTTTCTTGGCTTTCGCCTCCTGCAGCACTAAAATGGCCTCCTCCATTGAAGTATTTTCTAGCAAACTCGTTTGCAGGAAAAATTCCTTTTGCCCTAAACGACATTTTTCTTGCAACCGTTCGGTCAATGATAATAACCGAAAACTTAATCCCTTTTATAGAAAGCCCATAGTTTACAAGACCTTCCGAATCCCCCGTAATTACATTAAATCGTTTCAACTCTTCGGCAGTAACGCATATAAGTGCTGTATTATATTCTCTTAAAATTTGCATTTTTTCATCCAAGCAATATCCAATAAAGCGCATTCTGCTTTCTGAATAATTATCGTGAATCGCTTCAACAATTTTATTTGGTTCTGCGCCTTTGCCCAACAAAACAGCAACGGCTGTATGGGTGCTCGGAAAAGTTGTACTATGCCTAAATCCTCCTGTATCAGTATAAATACCTGCATACAAACACGAGGCAATATCACTTGTTATTTTATCTGTTTCTCCAAGTAATTCAATAAGCTGAAAAATTAACTCACATGTAGAACTCGCTTTTGTTGTCCATAAACTATAATCAGCAAAGTTTTCTGGCTCTAGGTGATGGTCTATCATCACTTTTTTTGCCTTTGATGCCGCTACATATTCGCCTAGTTTATGAATGCGTTTTAAAGCATTAAAGTCCAAACAAAAAATTATATCTGCTTCGTTTACACACTCAATTGCTTTGGTTTCTTGGGCTTCAAAGTTAATTACAGATTTTTCGCCAGGCATCCAGGTTAAAAAATCACCATAATCTGTTGGCGAAACAACTGTTGATGCAAGTCCCATTTCCGCTAAAAAATGACACAGCCCTAGTGATGACCCCAATGCATCAGCATCCGGTTTGTGGTGCGTTGTAATAACGATTTTAGGCGAAGGGTTAGCCAACAGCAATGGCTTTATGTTTACGATGTTGTTCAGAAAAATTGTTTTTTAGCGGTGCAAATATGTGCTTTTTTAATAGATAAAACAGCGTTTTAAAAAGTTTATCAAAAAGCCTCATGCATACCAATATATAACGCTCTATTTCCATTGTTTCCAAACCCATAATCAACGCTAATGTTTACTCGTTCTTTTGGAATCGCTTTAAACCTAAGCCCAAAACCAAAATTGGGATTGATGCCTGAAAACAAATCGGTTTTGTTGTTCGCTACTGTGCCGCCTCCAACAAAAAATATAGCCCCTAATGGACCCCAAATGGTTTTACGCAACTCTGCTTGAAATGCCATAGAATGTTTGTCGCGAAAACGGCCATTATAATAACCCCTCATAAACATATCACTTCCTAATACACCTTGCATTCTAAAGGGAATATTACCATCATTTAGGTTTGCATACCCCTGAAAGGCTAGCACATTTTCTTTCCATAACTGAACATATTTTCGCGCATCAAGTGTAATGTTTACAAACGCATATTGGCTTCCAAAATCTTTTCGGTAAAACACATTGGAAAGCTCTACAAAATGTCCATTATATGGATAATATACGTGGTCGCGGTTGTCGTAATAAATTGTAAATCCGGCACCTGAGGCTTCATAACCATCATGCCCTAAAGGCTGGGTGGTTCTTAAAAGGCCTAAACTATCTGATAGAACAGTATACATTTTTTCGTAATTATACTGAGCCCCTATGTACACTTTTGGAATAACTAAATATGCAATTTTAACACTGGCTTTTTGCATAACAAACGTATATCGCTCTTTATTACTGGCTGGGGTTTCAGCTCCTATACCATAGTAGTTTTCACCAAAATCGGTATACGCGTATTTTCCTCTAATATTCACTTTGTTGCCTTTGCTAAAATACTCAATGGCAGGAATAAATGCGAATTGGTGTTCTTGTGAATATGAAATATTAGCTCGTGCAAACGAGGGCCTTGTTATGCTGTCTGTATGAGACCTAAAAATTGCTGTTAAAGAAACGCCATAAATCCAACGGGTTTCAGGCTTATAAGCCAATATCGGAATTGGGGCTATTATTACTTTTCGAGGATGTATTGTGTCGCCTTCAATAATCCGATAACCCCAATCCATGGTGCGCAAAACTACATTTTTTTGATGGGCCCTACTGTTTGATGAGTCAACTTGTGCGTTT
The DNA here is from genome assembly GCA_044353855.1 of Bacteroidia bacterium. Taxonomy (GTDB): domain Bacteria; phylum Bacteroidota; class Bacteroidia; order UKL13-3; family UKL13-3; genus UKL13-3. The sequence continues at coordinate 420,670 of JBILBF010000001.1, read as the reverse complement.
ATCTTTTGAAAAGCAAACACCAACACAAAACAGCATCCTATAGTTTTGGAAAATATTCCTCTAAACGAGTCTCTTGAATGTTTTAATTTTAGCTCTTTCAATTGCTTTTTTTACCCGCAACAATCGCTACGAACGCTGTGCGTTTTTTTAATAATAGGACTCCCCGTTTTTCTTTGCCACATACCCAAACACCAGTCATTAACCTAAGGTTTCAACCTGCCATACATTCTTGGAAACGGAATACTTTCTCTAACATGCGGTAATTTACACACCCACGTTACAAGTCTTTCTAATCCTAAACCGAAACCAGCATGTGGCACTGAACCAAACCTCCGCAAATCCAAGTACCACTCAAATGCTTCCATAGGCAATTTGTGTTCTTCGATTTTTTCTATCAATAACGCCAAGTCTGTTTCGCGTTCTCCACCTCCTACAATTTCGCCATATCCTTCAGGTGCTAATACATCAACGCCTCTTGCAAAATTGCTGTTGTCTGGGTCCCTTTTTAAGTAAAACGCTTTCACTTCATGGGGCCAATTATACACCATGATGGGCCTATCAAATAATCGGGTAATGACTGTTTCGTCACTTCCTCCAAAATCATTCCCGTATTTAAAATTACGTGCGCTGTTCAACCATCCTGGTATATTCCGCGCCTCTTCTTCACTCTCTCCTTGTTCTTGTTTAAGCTTATCTATTTTAGCTTGGTTAAATCCTATTTCCCCTTTTTTCATACCTGGGGCTTTCATTTTTTCTTCGCGCTCTGTAATCTCCAATTTAATTTCATCTATTCGCGCTATCACATTTTTGAGCTCTTCCTCCAACGAAACAATCGCATTGACCCCATTTACATCATCTTCCCCTTTTATAATTCTTACCGCTTCATCATACGTTAAACGAGGAAATGGTTTTACAATGTTTTCAAGCAATGAACAATCTCTTCCAATAATCGATAATTCATTTGTACACTCCGCTAAAACATCCGAAACCACTTTCCGTAAAAAGGCTTCTATCACATCCATGTTTTGAAAAATATCGTGAAAGGCCATCTCAGGTTCTATCATCCAAAACTCAGATAAATGTCTGCGCGTTTTTGATTTTTCAGCACGAAAAGTTGGCCCAAAGGTGTATATTTTTCCCATAGCCATTGCCATCGCTTCGCCATATAATTGGCCAGATTGCGAAAGGAAGGAGGGCTCACCATAAAAATCGGTTTCAAATAATGTAGATGTTCCCTCGGATGCATTTGCTGTAAACAAAGGTGCGTCCATTTGTATATACCCTTCTTGTTGAAAAAACTGGTGTATAGAATATATAATGCGGTTGCGTATTTTCATTATTGCCCATTGCCTTTGGCTACGTAACCATAAATGGCGCTTATCCATTAAAAACTCAACCCCATGTTCTTTTTTAGCAATTGGGTAATCAATCGAACCTCCAATAATGGAAACAGCAGTTGCTTGCAACTCATAACCTCCTACTTGGCGTTCGTCTTTAACAATCATTCCAGTAATACTTAATGATGTTTCGAGGGATACTTTTTGTGCTGCTACAAAGGTGTCTTCTGATACTTTAGCCGCATCAACAACGCATTGACACAAGCCCGTTCCGTCTCTCAAAATAATAAATGCTAAGCCCTTGCTTTCGCGCTTATTTGCTGCCCAACCTTTTAAGGTTATTTCTTTCCCTTCATACAAATTCAAATCTTTAATATACATTTCTTACTTTTGTTAGCTATTAATAGACTGCGAAAATAATAATTATAACGAAGCAAAATCGACTTTGGCATAATTTTTAGCTAACCCACCACAATGTTAAAACAGGGACTACAACAAAAACTCTTACAAAAGCTGTCGCCACAGCAAATACAATTTATTAAATTATTGCAGCTTAACACTGTTGATTTGCAACAGCGTATAGGTGAAGAACTTATTGAAAACCCGGCATTGGTTCAGCCTGAAGATGCTGATGCATCAGCTCCTTTGGAGACCGAAACAACAGCCGAAACGGAAACAATTGATGATGGACAGGAAGCCGATATATCAGTGGACGATTATATTGGTGATGAAACACTAGATATAAAAGATTATGTAAACGATGATTATGATTCGGACGGTTTTCACTTGAGTGACGAGGGGCCTGATGAAGATAAAAAAGAACGAACGATAGCCGAAAACACTAGCTTTCATGATTTGTTAGCCGAACAGTTTAATGCTATTGCCGATGATGACCGCGAAGAAATAATTGGCAACCAAATAATTGGAACCATTGATGACGATGGTTATTTGCGTAGAACATTGGAGGCAATTCAAAACGATCTGGCCTTTTCGCAAAATGTAGAGGCAAGCCTTCTAGAAATGAAAAATTGCCTTGCCAAAATACAAGCCCTTGACCCCGCAGGTATTGCTGCTACAAGCCTACAAGAATGTTTATTATTACAGCTCAAACGTAAAGACCATAACAAAGAAGGCGTGCGTATTGCCGAAATATTATTGCGTGATTACTTTGATGATTTTACCAAAAAACATTACGAAAAACTAAACCGCTCCCTTAAAATTAATGACGACCAGCTAAAGGATGCTATAAAAGTAATTACACACCTTAATCCCAAACCGGGCGAATCAGTATCAGATTCTAAACCTCATTATATCACGCCTGATTTTATATTGGTAGAAAGCCATGGAAAGTTAGAAGTCCTTCTCAATTCGAGAAATGCGCCTGATTTGCGTATTAGCCGTAGTTATATGGAAACCCTTAAAGCATATGATAAAACTGATAAGCCAGGCAAAGAGTTAAAACAAACAGTACAATTTATCAAACAAAAACTGGATGGAGCCAAATGGTTTATTGATTCAATTAAACAACGCCAAAACACCTTATTGATGACCATGAACGCTATTTTAAAACACCAATATGCCTATTTTGAAACGGGGGACGAAACGAAAATGAAACCCATGATATTGAAGGACATTGCCGAAAAAGTGGGAATGGATATTTCAACCATTTCGCGAGTTGCCAACAGCAAATTTGTGCAAACCGATTTTGGTACCATATCCTTAAAGTTCTTTTTTAGCGAAGGTATACAAACCGATGATGGTGAAGAAGTAAGTAGCCGTGAAGTAAAACGTATACTTGCCGATGCTATTGCTGCCGAAGAAAAACGCAAGCCCCTCCCTGATGAAAAACTCATGGAGATATTGAAAGAAAAAGGCTACAATATTGCAAGAAGAACTGTTGCTAAATACCGTGAACAACTAAATATTCCTGTGGCTCGGTTAAGAAAAGAGGTGTAACCCCCTTTGCTTAATGCTTGTTCTTTATTCCCCAACCTTCTTAAAATACTCTTTGACCTTTTCTTTATAATAAGGCTGCATTTCAGCAGGAATCGTTTCTAGCAATTCTTTTTCTTTTTTCTTTTGCTGAATGTATTGTTCAAAGTTAGGCGGCATTGCTGCTGGCTTTTCTTTCGCCTGTTCGGCCTCGCGTTTTTGGTCTTGCTCCTGTTTGCGTTCGGCTTTATCTGATTCCAATAAGCGGGTTACAATCTCCTCTTGGCGCTGCAATAATTGGTTGCTCAGTTGTTTATTGTATAGTTCTTTTTCGGTTTGCTCCATCAGCTTTTGCATTTCTTGCAGTTTTTGTTGTCCTCCCAAACCTTCTTTTTCTTTGGTGCCCATTTGTTGTAGCATCTTTTGCATTTGTTGCCTAATGGCTTGTTGTTGTGCTGCCATGCGGGCGTATTCTTGGCTACTCATTCCACCCGTGCCGGTTTGGCCACCTTTGCCTTCTGTCCCGGGTTTTTCACCCCCTGGTTTTTGTTCTCCCTCTTTCCCTTTTTCTCCTTTGCCAGGCTGCTTATTCATGCCCTCACGCAATTGTTTATTTAACTCTTCTTGTGCTTTTTTTAATTCCCCCATTGATTTAGGTTTACCTCCTCCTTTTCCACTCTTGCCTTTTCCGCTTTTTTGGGGGTTGCTTTTTCCGTCTCCTTTCCCCTCTCCCTGCATTTGGTCTTGCATTTGTTTAAGTACATCACTCAGCATTACTGCTAAGTTATTGGCGTGTGTCATGCTATATTGTTGGCGTGTGCGTATGTCGGGAAAGTTGCGTGAGCCATAACTTTTTGCGCTTCTATCTAAGTTGTCGTTTAGTTTGGATACTTCGCGATTGACAAAGGTGCTTATTTCGGCTACTCGTTTACTTAATGCCAATAAGCTGTCTTCTATTATTTTTGCATCGTCTTTGATTTTCTTTTGTGTTTGAGCGGCTTCTACAAATTGTGGATTGTAGCCATTAATGGTCCGCATGTGGTCCATTAATGCTTCTTGGTCTTTGGAAAGCTGAAGCGTGTTTTCTAATATTTCACGCAATGCTTGCGCATCTATTTCCAATTCTTTTTGCTCCTGCTCTGCCTTTTTATCTTTCATTTTCTGGCTCATCTCTTTCATTTTTTGAGCTGCCTTCTGTTGTTTTTCGCTTGCTTTTTTAGTGTCTCCTTTTTCTATGTCTTTTTCACTCTCTTGTTGCTTTTGTTCTATTTCTTGTTGCTCTTGTTCTGTGTTTTCTAATTCTTCAGGCTCTTCTAGCTCTTTGTTTTTTTTCTCAATATCCTTAAGTGTTTCTATTGCATCTTTAAACTCTTGGCTTAGTTTTTCTTGCTGTTGTTTCAGTTCCGCTTGGTCTTGTTTTTTCTCCTCGGTTGGTTTTCCTTTTTCAGTTGATTGTTCTTCTGTTTTTTTGGCAAGATCCTGCTGTTTTATGCTTAACTGATCCAGTTTTTCGGCTGCTTGTTCCAATTTTTTTTCAATCTCCAGTTTTTTGTATTGTTCTAGCATTCGGTCAAGCTCCTTCTCTACATCTTTATTGTTAAGCTGCATTTTTTCCATCTCCTCTTTCATCTGCTCTTTATTTTGTTGTTGCAGCATTTTTTCCATTTCCTTAATCAGTTTTTTCATTTCCTCATCCATCAACTGATTAAACAGTTGTTCGAGTTGTTGTTGTTTATCCAAAACTTGCGCTGCTTGTTTTTTATAGTCGGCTTCTTCTTTGTTTAGTTTTTCGTTTTCTTTTTTTATTTCGTTTAGTTTTTGAGCTAACTCCTTTTGTTGTTCTAATAATTTTTCAACTTTCTTTTTCTCCTCCCAACTCAATTCTTTTTTTTCCACCATTTTTCGCTCTAGCTCTTTCAACTCTTTTTGCAGTGTTTTAGCCTCTTGTATGGCCAGCTCCATTTTGTCTTTGAGTGCACTGCTGCCTAAATCTGTTTTTTCTTCCAATTCTTTTTCCGTAGCAGATTTTAGTTCTCTAATTGCCGTTTTAGTAGACTTTGAGCCATGCACTCCATCGTTGTCCCACACTTCAAAATAATAAGAAAGCCTGTCCCCCGTTTGTAATCCTATTTTGCTTAAGTTAACTTGGTGGTAAAAACGAGTGCTAACTCCTTTTTCAAGAGAAAGCCATTGCGTTTTTGTGGGCTCTGGTATTGTTTGTTCAAAGCGTGTAAGTTGATACTTAAATGCCAATCGCAAAAGCCCATTATCATCCGCGGCATCTCCTATAAAAAAAATGTTTTTTTCAGTAATACTGTCTTTTTTTTCCTCTACTGTAATTGTCGGAAATGCGTCTGGTATTACCGTTATAAAATACTGCATTGAATCCTCGTTCTGCAGCTCTGCATTTTGTGTTTTTACAACAATATTGCAACTAACAAAAAACTTTTTGCGATAGCTAAATTGGGTTGGGCTGGTTTTTTCTGCTTGTAGGTAAGGGCCTCCAAATCGCATCAACACCGCTTCTGTATGGGCCGTTTGAAACTGCCAAAACACGTTAGACCCTAACGGTATATTTATTTCCGTGGGGTTTTCAATCCAAACAGGTTTTTTTCCCAAATAACCCGGGAACTCAATTTTTGTCCGGTAATTTAAGATGAGGGGCTTCGTTATTGATTTTAATGTATATATATCAGAATAAAAATCGCTGGCAACCAATTGAAATAATAGATCCTTTTGTACATTGCTAAAAGTATATACATAATGAAGCTTGTTTTGCTTCAGCATCTTATATTTATTATTGTTTAATATAATATAAACCTCATCAGGCATGTTTGCTCCTGACACTTTAATCTTTAACTCAAAATCAGAAAACTGTTTGGTTTTCAAATCGCTGTTTTCTATTTCAAACGTAAAAGGCGCAGCCGTTTTAAAGTTTTCGTTATAATTAAACACCCGCTTACTTCCATCGCTAATCATAGCAGGGGCAATAAGGTATACAATAGCATATAAAGCCAATGGAAACAGCACAAAACGCAAATTGCGAATGTTTTTACTAAAATCAATTGCAGCACTAAATGGAACCACTTTCATTTCTACCATTTTTTGGTTAATGGCCGCATCTATTAAAGAGCTGTCGTCATTGTTCGTCTGGTTTTTTAGTTGCAACACATTTAATAATTTGTCCTGTATCTGAGGAAAATGTTGTCCAATAATAATAGCCGCTTGCGTATGGTTTATTGTATTGCTTAGTTTATATAATTTACTCAATGGAATACAGACAAAACGTATTAAACAAAACACAACAAATACAATAAATGAAAAGAACAACAAGGCTCTTATATTGCTTTGATAGCGACCAAAATATTCTAATAAAATTACAATAAAGAAAAACAAGAGCGTAGCCGTTGCAAAATAAATTACACCTCTTATAAGTTGGTTTTTATAGTATTTGCGAATAAACGCATCTAACTTTTGAATTAATAAAGAATAGCCTTCTGGGTTCATAGCTTAATTAAGTAGCGAATATATAAATTGAAATCATATGAGGAAATGATTGTATTCCCTTGGTCATAGGATTATTTTTTGTCGTCATTAGGGGCATCCATTGGCCCTCTTAAATGTATGACCAACCCGTTTAAAAAATTTCGCAATATTTGATCTCCACATTCTTTATAATTAGGATGTTCTTCTTTTCTAAACAACGCTCCGAGTTCACTTTCTGTTATTCTAAAATCTACTAATTTTAAAATCTCAATAATGTCTGTGTTTTTTAGCTTTAATGCTACGCGAAGTTTTTTAAGAATATCGTTATTGGTCATTGTTTGATTTATATAGTGAAGACACAAAACTATTCTTAAGTTTTAATATTTAACCAATACGGCACGTTTCTTGTCAAATATGAATTTCATTATTACTTTCACATCATGCAAAAACCCTTTTTTCTATTTGTCTTTTTTATTGTTACAAACCTCAATGCCCAATCTGATAAGCTGATTTGGAATGACTGGAATTCAGGATACGAAAAAGCAATTAAAGAAAACAAAATAGTTCTTGTTGATGCCTATACGGAATGGTGTGGTTGGTGTAAAAAAATGGATAAAGACACCTACACAAATCCTGAAGTAATAAAAAAAATAAACCAACATTTTATTGCAATAAAGTTTAACCCTGAAGTCGCTTTTGATAATTATAAAATAGGAGACCAAACAATTAACAATCAGCAGCTTTACAGCATGCTTTGTCAGGGTAAATCTACTGGTTTTCCAACTACCTATTATATTACACCTAGCAAAAACAGCCTTTCGATTGATGTGGGATACAAAGGCCCAGCCGACTTTTTAAAAGTATTAAATGCGGCTATTGAAAGCGCAAAAAAATAATCATCTTTTTAGCATTGTTTTATTGCTTAAGTTCGCACCACTTTTATGAGCGATTCAATTCAACACGAGTGCGGAATAGCATATATCCGTCTATTAAAACCATTAGATTTTTATCAGCAAAAATATGGCTCTAGCCTATATGCCTTAAAAAAGCTATACTTATTAATGGAAAAACAGCATAACAGAGGACAGGATGGTGCTGGATTAGGAGTAATTAAGCTTGACCCAAAACCGGGATCTCCGTATATTTTTAGAAAGAGGGCAAGCGGTAGCAGCGCCATTGCCACAATTTTTGACAAAATTAGCAGTAAAATAAACACCATAGCAAACAAAGACCAGCTTAAGGATGCGGCTTTTATGAAAGAAAAAGTTCCTTTTGTGGGGGAAGTCTTATTAGGTCATCTTCGTTACGGAACATATGGAGGAAGCGCTGCTGATTTGTGCCATCCTTTTATTCGCGAAAACAATTGGATGACCCGTAATTTAATGTTGGCCGGAAATTTTAACATGACCAATGTGGATGAGCTTTTTAATGTATTAGTAGAGCTTGGACAACACCCTGTAGAAAAAGCAGATACTGTAACCATGCTCGAAAAAATTGGCCATTTTGTTGATGAAGAAAACCAAACGCTGTTTGCTGCGTTTAAAAAGAAAGGATTTGGCAACAGGGAAATCACTGCCTTAATTGCTGAGAATATGAACATCCAAAAAATCTTACAGCGTGCGTTGCGGGATGTGGATGGCGGTTATGTATTGGCTGGAGTTGTAGGTCATGGAGATTCTTTTATTGTGAGGGACCCTGCTGGCATTCGTCCTTGTTTTTATTACCAAAACGAAGAGGCCATTATAGTAACAAGCGAACGCCCGGCAATCCAAACTGGATTTAATGTGCCTATTAACGACATCAAAGAACTTGGACCAGGAAATGCCCTAATCATTAAAAAAGATGGCTCTTTTAGTGAGGTAAATGTTGTTTCTCCACTAGAAAAAAAGGCTTGCACATTTGAGCGTATTTATTTTTCGCGCGGAAACGATAGAGACATATACAAAGAGCGTAAAAAACTTGGTTATTTATTAAGTGATGCTGTGTTAAAAAGCATACATTATGACATGGAAAACACTGTGTTTTCTTATATTCCCAACACGGCAGCAACTGCTTTTTATGGTATGGTAGATGGTGTTCTCGATTACCTTAGCGAGTATAAAGCAAACGAGATTTTAAAAATGGGCCCCAACCCCGACAGGGAAAAACTTAAAGAATTAATTGCCCTAAAGCCTCGCAGGGAAAAAATGGCCGTAAAAGACGCTAAGCTTAGGACTTTTATTACTGATGATGAACACCGAGAGGATATGGTTGCGCACGTTTATGATGTTACCTATGGCTTGGTCCGAAATGACAAAGATACGCTCGTTGTAATTGATGATTCAATCGTTCGAGGAACAACCTTACGAAGTAGTATTTTAAGAATATTAGACCGCCTTCACCCAAAACGGATTGTTGTTGTTTCATCTGCCCCTCAAATTCGATACCCTGATTGTTATGGAATTGATATGAGTCGGTTAAAAGATTTTGTTGCTTTTCAAGCAATGCTCGCTTTACTTAAAGACAACAACCTCGAATCCTTATTGCAGGATGTTTACATAAAATGTAAAGCACAAGAACACGCTAAAAAGGAATCCGTTTTAAACCATGTAAAAGAATTATATGCTCCTTTTACTGATGAACAGATAAGCAATAAAATAGCTGAAATCCTAAGACCCGATGATCTTAAAGCTGAGGTAACGGTTATTTATCAAACGATTGAAAATTTACACGAAGCTTGCCCCGACCATAAAGGGGATTGGTATTTTAGCGGAAACTACCCAACTCCGGGTGGCAACAAAGTAGTTAACAAAGCGTTTATTAATTTTATAGAAGGCAATGATGCTAGAGCTTATTAATGCTTTTTAATATATGATACTAAGAACCGAAAATCTAGTTAAGCGCTATAAAAAGCGCACCGTAGTAAACAATGTTTCTGTTCACGTAAAACAAGGAGAGTGCGTTGGGTTATTAGGCCCAAATGGCGCTGGTAAAACAACTACGTTTTATATGGCTGTAGGTATTGTAAAACCAGATGAAGGGCGTGTGTTATTAGGAGATGAAGATATAACTGATTTGCCCATGTACAAACGTGCGCAAAAGGGGATTGGCTATTTGCCTCAAGAGGCATCCGTTTTTAGAACCTTAAGTGTTGCCGATAATATTATGGCTGTGCTCGAAATGACTGAACTAAACAAAAAGGAAAGAGTCGATAAAATGGAAAGTTTACTCGAAGAGTTTAGCTTAAACCGGGTGCGCAACAATATGGGTGGTGTGCTTTCTGGTGGCGAACGAAGACGAACCGAAATTGCACGAGCCCTTGCTGTTAATCCAAGCTTTGTTTTACTTGATGAGCCATTTGCAGGCGTAGACCCTATTGCTGTTGAAGACATACAACAAATTGTGGCGCAACTTAAACACCGAAATATTGGTATTCTTATTACAGACCACAATGTACACGAAACGCTGTCCATTGTTGATAGAGCCTATTTGCTTTTTGAGGGAAAGCTCCTAAAAGGAGGAACTGCTCAAGAACTTGCCGATGATGAAATGGTTAGAAAGGTTTACCTCGGTCAAAATTTTGTATTACGATCTTAACCCATTCACAGATGAAAAACAGTATTATAATGCTAGCAACAGTTGCGTTTTTTTCAAATTGTACCAGCGAACCCAAGCCTAATCATCAGGAAATTAAGGCTGCACAAATTCAAGTTGATAAAGATCAACTTGCTATGGACTCCATGGAAAAAGTTATTCAACAACAAATTGAGGCTGTCTCAAATGATTCGTTGATGAATATCGAACACTAGTTTTGCTAGTGTTAAAATTAAAAAAGCCGATTTCTCAAGGAATATCGGCTTTTTTATTGTTTGTTTTGACGATTAATTGGCTTTCGCCAATCCTAATATGCTTTCAAATATTGATCTTCCATCTGTATTGTATAAATCGGCATCTACAGCTCTTTCTGGGTGTGGCATCATACCAAAAACATTGCGGGTGCTGTTGCATATTCCTGCTATATTATCCAATGACCCATTCGGGTTTGAATCTGTTGTAATTTTCCCGTTTTCATCGCAGTAGCGAAACAATACTTGCTCATTTGCCTTAAGCTCATCTAGCGTTTTTTCATCACAATAAAAACGGCCCTCGCCATGAGCAATTGGGATTTTTAATGGGTTATGAGCATCTACTTGTGCCGTTACTTTTGAATGATGCGTTTGTGCTTTGATAAACACATTATTGCAATTAAACTTCACGCTTTCGTTGCGCAATAATGCACCAGGCAATAATCCACTTTCACACAATACCTGAAAGCCATTACACACGCCAAAGACCAACCCCCCTTTGCCTGCAAACTCAATAATGTTTTGCATAATAGGCGAAAACCGAGCAATAGCACCGCTGCGCATATAGTCTCCAAACGAAAACCCTCCTGGTAAAAACACCAAATCTACGTTTTGTAAATCATGGTCTTTGTGCCACAACGCTACAACTTCACATCCAAACTGGTTTTTAAATGCATATACAGCATCAGCATCACAATTAGAACCTGGAAAAATAACCACACCTATTTTCATGGCGCAAAAATACTATTTATCGGTTGAAGTTTGTTCTTTGTCAAAAAATTTCGGTGTTCCGTTATTTTAATATTAGTTGTAATGCGCTCGAGCCTGATCGCTTCATAAACGTTATTCGTGTCCCCTTTTCTGCAGCTGTAATGTGTTTTAAAAGGGCTTCGGGGCATCTGTTGTTGTCAAGTCCAAAAGCAACTGCTGGTTTGTTTAACGGCTGAACAATACATGTAAATCCGCCTTCTGTTTTTGTTGGCTGTGATAATTGAATTGTAACAGGTTGGGCTTGAAAAAATGTTTTTGACACAGAGTCTTTGCTGCTTAAAACAATTATTCCTTTATTGTTATGAAGCCAGATCTCAATGGGCTCCAAGCCCTTCTTTTGTAGAGGCGTTTGGGCCGAGGAGTTCATAAAAATCACTCCCAAAAGGACAGAACAAAAAGGGGGCCTTGTTTTCATCATAAAATTCTGTTTGTCAAATATACTAAAATAGCAGAAGCATATTCATCTGTAATTATCTTTGTTTTCATTCGTTTATACCTCTTGTTATCATGTGTGGTTTTTTTATCTTTGAGTTATCCTATGAATAAAAAAACAACACACCCCTTTACCATAAAACAATGGGCCGAAGATGATAGACCAAGAGAAAAGCTCCTCTTAAAAGGTCGCAGCGCGCTTAGCGATGCAGAACTTATTGCCATTTTAATTGCAACAGGAAGCAAAGAAGATTCTGCTTTAAGTCTTGCACAGAAAATACTGGCCATTGTTAGCAACAACTTAGCTGCATTAGGCAAGCTATCAACCAAAGATTTTCAACAAATAAAAGGCATTGGACAAGCAAAGGCTATCTCCATTATTGCTGCTCTTGAGCTTGGAAGAAGGCGAAAAATAGAAGATGCGACAGCTGCCATTAAAATTAGTACGAGTGCTGATTTATTTGCTTTGTTTGAACCCCGCCTTTCCGATTTACCTCATGAAGAGTTTTGGGTGTTGTTGCTCAACAGAGGAAACAAAATTATCGATTATAAAAAAATGAGTGAAGGCGGTGTTGCAGGAACGGTGGTTGATCCAAAAATAATTTTTAAATATGCGCTTGAAAACCTTGCGTCAAATGTTGTGTTGTGCCACAACCATCCTTCGGGAAACACAATGCCAAGTTTTGAAGACAAAACGCTAACAAAAAAAATAAAAGAAGGGGCAGCTTTACTCGACATTCTGGTTCTTGACCACTTAATTATTGGGCAAAAAACATACTACAGTTTTGCTGATTGTGGTGAATTATAACCCCTCCCTTTTTGTGTTTTGCTTTTATTGTGGGGGTTTAACCCCTAAATCAAATAATTTCTAATCTCCTAATTTATCCTATTGTACTTCATCTATATCTTATCTGTTTTTTGTGTGATACTTTAAAATATGGTTTTATAAAAACCGCTTAACGTGAAAACCAAATGTTTCTTAATAGTACAAGAGGCTGGTTGTTCCGTTTAAGCAAATTCATTAAATAACACTTATCTAATTTCTAAAATCATTGTTAAGCGAAAACAATGATTGCTGTTCACGGCTTTTGATTACTTTTGAAACATGATTAAACTGGTTAAGGCTATTCGGCTTTGGATTCGCAAATACCCTTTTTTGCACAAGTTCGCAAAGTTTGGAATTGTTGGTGTGCTAAGCACTTTGGCTAGCTTGTTTGTGTTTTGGATGATAACACTACAGTATCCTCAATTTAATTTGCCTGCAAAAGCAATTGGTTACTTAATGGGCTTTTTTGTTGGCTTTACCCTTAATAAACTATGGACATATGTGGATCAAGCTGAAGATGGAGAAAAGTACCTTGTTAAGTATATTATCGTATATGGTTTAACCTTTTTTGTATACTTAGGTTTTAATTTTATCTGCGACCACTATATTCACCCAGAAGTTTTTATCGCTGAAACATTGGTGTTGGCTATTGGTGAAAACGGGTATCATTTTATATTAGAAAATGGTCCGTTGGTATCAAATATTTTAGCAATCGGATTAAATGTTGGATTAAATTTTTTAGGAACAAATTTTTTAGTGTTCCGCGTTCCAAACCCAAAGGATCTTTTTGACTAATCTTTTTTTCTGAGCTTCTTTTTTTGTGCAGCGCTCATTGTGTTAATGCGCTTGTAATAGCCTGTTTTGCTTTTGTCAACAAATAGCTGCAGCTTTTTACCTTTGGCAATATTGTTTCCTTTTACCTTGTTCCATTCTTTTACGTCTTTTTCTGTAACGTCAAACCAATCTGCAATTGCTGCTATATTATCGCCTTTTTTGACTGTGTAAAACACTTTCGCTCTTTTGATTTTAGTTGAAGCCACATGCTCCTTTGAATCTGGTGTTGTTATGTTTGTTGTTATCGAATCGGGTACTGTCGATTGTATAGACACGGGAGCATACTCTTTTTGTTTGGGTAATGGGTTATAAACAGAGTCTTTAAGCAAATCAAACTGCTTGCCTTTACTTTTGGGCAAATAAACCCAATATCCTTCAGGATTATAAGGAATTACGTCTTTTTTAAACACTGGGTTAAGCCTTCTGAGTTGCTCTAACGGTATATCAATTGTTGCCGAAACTTGTTGCAATGAAAGCCACTTGTTTACCAATACACTATCGTTTTCAATATACAACTCGGGGTAGATTGGCTTTATGCCGTGTTCTCGGTAAAAATTGAGGATATACGCTGTTGCTATTACTTTGGGGTATAATCCTCTTGAGTTTTCGGGAATAAATGAATAAACATCCCAAAAATAAAGACTATTCCCCGCCATTCGAATGCATTTGTTTAACATTACAGGGGAGCATCCATAAGCAGCAATACTCAACGGCCATTGTTTGTAAATGCTGAATAAGTCTTTGAAGTGGGTGGCTGCTGCTGAGGCTGCTTTTGTTGGGTCTTTTCGTTCGTCAATAAAAGAGTTGACCTTTAATTTGTACATTTTTGAAACCGTATACATCATCATCCATTGACCTGAAGCCCCATAGCTGTTTTCGGCAGATGGATTTAATTCTGATACGGCCATTGCCATATATTTTAAATCTGTTGGGATGTTTTTTGCTCTCAGCGCTTTTTCAATTAACGGAAAATATACCTTACTAAGGCCTATTAGTTCTCTGGTTTTTTCTGGGTTTTCCAAGTATTGCTCAATATACTTTTTTACTTCTGGGTTATACGTGAAATCTAAAGGCGACTTCAGTGTAGCTAGTCTTTGGGCATATACCTCTTCTGCTTTATTGGGCTGTGCAGCCACATTAAAAGAAAAAAATAGTATGCCTACGATTATCGCAAATGCTCTCATTGTTTTTTATTAAAAAAGGGGTTATGCCTAAATTGTACTTGCTAAGCTTAGCAGCGCGTTCTCGCTAAATTTTTTTCCTAAAAACTGAATTCCAATTGGCATGCCATTACTGTGTTTTCCTCTGGGAATAGCAATTGCCGGATGCCCTGAAATGTTTGCATGAACTGTAAAAATATCTGCTAAATACATTTCAATCGGGTTGGTGTTTTTTTCACCAAACTTAAAGGCTGTTGACGGTGTTACGGGAGATAAAATAAAATCATAAGAAGCCAAAATCTGATCTGTTTCTTGCTGTACTATTCGTCTAACCTTTTGTGCTTTACTGTAATATGCATCATAAAACCCTGCCGAAAGCACAAACGTGCCTAACATAATTCTTCGTTTCACTTCAGCCCCAAAACCTTCTGTTCTCGATTTTTTAAACGTTGTCTCTAAGTTGGTTGCCAATGAGCTTCTGTGACCATATACTAATCCTGAAAAACGAGAAAGATTAGATGATGCCTCTGCGGTAGTCATCACATAATATGCCGGCACTAACGCGTCTAAAAACGAAAAGCTAACTTCTTCTACTTGGTGGCCGTCTTTTTTAAGCTGGTTAATGGTTTCTAGCAATCGCGTTTTTATCTCTTCATCAATTGCATGATGAAAAACGGCTTCTTTTATATATGCTATTTTATGTTTTTGTTGTTCTGCTTTAAACGGCACAACTTTAGCCGGAGAAGTTGTTGCGTCTTTATTGTCTTGTCCACTTATTACTTCCAAGATAATTGCTGCATCTTCAATGCTTTGTGTTATTGGGCCAATCTGATCAAACGAGGATGCATATGCAATTAATCCAAACCGAGAAACCCTTCCATAAGTTGGTTTAAGCCCATAAACACCACAAAAAGCAGCCGGCTGTCTAATGCTGCCTCCCGTGTCTGAACCAAGAGCGGCTAAGCATAGGTTTGCCTGAACTGCAACTGCCGAACCTCCTGATGACCCTCCCGACACACGGGTGTTGTCTATATCATTTAATACCGGCCCAAATGCGGAGTTTTCGTTTGACGCTCCCATAGCAAATTCGTCACAATTTAGTCTTCCAATTATGATTGCGTCTTCTGCCAATAACTTTTCAATAACCGTTGCCGAATAAATCGCTTCGTAATTTTCTAGCATTTTTGATGAAGCCGATACCGCGTGTCCTTTATAACAAATGTTATCTTTTATTCCGATTACCATTCCCGCCAACTTGCCTGCGGTATTTGTAGCTATTTTTTGTTGAATAATATCTGCCTGTTCAAGGGCTTCTGATGCAAAAACCTCTAAAAAAGCATTTAGGTGCTTTTTGCTTTCAATATTATTCAAATAATACAAAACAAGACCACGCAAAGTGGTCTTGTTTTCTTGAATATCTTGCTGTATGTGGTATAGATTACTGTATTTTTCCACTATTTCACAGCGTCTTTTGGGGTTTCTTTTTCTTTCATGCCTTCCTCTATTTGAGATTTAACATTTTTCTTGGCATCATTAAACTCTCGAATGCCGTTTCCTAATCCACGCATTAGTTCTGGGATTTTTCTTCCACCAAACAATAACAATACAACGATTAAAATTACTATCATTTCTGATCCGCCTAGTCCAAACATATTATTTTTTATTAAGGTACAAAGTTACTTTTTTCTATATAAATCGCTAACGCTCCTTCAGGAAAGTTTCACCATTCTTTTAATCGTGTTTATTTCTTTCTCGGTTAGCTCTCTCCATTCTCCTCGTTTTAGTTTTCCTTTTGTTAATCCTGCATATAGTGCTCTATCCAACTTATCTACTTTATACCCTAAATGCTCAAACATGCGGTGAATTATGTGGTTTTTGCCGCTATGAATTTCAATTCCTACTTCCGTTTTATCCTTTGCATCTGGATAAGCAATTGCATCTGGCTTTATGAAGCCGTCTTCAAGGTCTACTCCATTTGTAAGTTGCCACATGTCTTCCCCTTTAAATGTTTTGTTAAGCGTTGCTTTATACACTTTTTTCATTTCATAACTAGGGTGCATCAACCGTTGAGCCAAGTCTCCATCATTGGTAAACAACAATACCCCTGTTGTATTTCTATCCAATCTGCCTACAGGGTAAATCCTTTCCCCTAATTCGTTTCCAAAAAGTTGCATTACAGTTCTTCTTCCCTCTGGGTCTTCGGAAGTGGTAATAGCGTCTTTAGGTTTATTTAAAAGAACATATACCTTTTTTTCTCTGCTTAGTCTTTCTCCGTTATACCTAACGTCATCTGTTGGTTTCACTTGATAGCCCATTTCTACGATGGATTCCCCGTTAACCGTTACCAATCCTGCAGTAATAAGAGCATCTGCCTCTCTTCTTGAACAAATACCTGCATTGGCAATGAAACGATTAAGCCTAATATTTCCCATTTGAGGCTTATCGTCTTTTTGTGCTTTTTTCTTTTCAGCAATAAGATCGCTTTTTCGAGGCCCTCTCCCGCTTCTTGATTTTAACTTATCGTCTTTTCCATATGCGGAAGTTGAAAACGACTTACCTCCTCCTTCAACACCCTCCTTCTTGCTGTTTTTCCTGTCTGAAAACGAGCGTGGCGCTTGTTCTGATGTTGTTGCCGATTTTCTTGGTGAGCGATTATAAGGGTTGGTTGCTCGCGGGTTTTTGCCTTCGCTATTAGCCTTCTCATCGCCAAATGATCTTGTTTTGCGGGGCTCTCTTTCAAATGGTATTGGCTCTTTTTTGTCTCTGAAATTGCTGCGCGTGCTGCTTGATTTTCTGTCAGAAAAACTGCTGCTTTCTGTTTTATCGTTAAACGATCTTGTTTTACGGGGCTCTCTATCAAACGATGTTGCCTCTTTTTTGTCTCTAAAATTGCTTCGTGTGCTACTTGGTTTTCTATCAGAAAAACTCCTGCCTTCTGTTTTGTCTGCAAATGGCCCTGTTTTGCGCGCGCCTCTTTCAAACGGTTTTGACTCGTTTTTGTCTCTAAAATTGGTGCGGGTTCCTGTTGGCTTTCTGCCGGAATAGCTTCTTTCTTCATTTCTGTCTGATCCCGTTGAACGAGGCTTACGCGTTTCTCTGTCGTATGATTTTGATGCATCGCTTTCTCCGAATCTTGGTCTGTCTGATTCGGGTTTTCTCCCCGAAAAGCTTTTTCCCGCTAGTCTGTCTTCTCCAAAAGATCGCTTATTGCGTGGTGCTTCGTCAAATTTTTTGTCTTGCCCTCTTGTTGATTTACCATAAGGTTTTTTGTCTCCAAAACCTTTGCCCGCAGGCTTGTCAAATGATTTACCGCTCCTTGGACTTGAGCTTCCTGTTTTTTTCGCAGCCGTTGTTTTTACAAAAGGTTTTGACCCTCCTTTTCTATCGTTACTGCTTGATTCTCTTTTATACATAATCTTAATTTCGGCTGCAAAAGTACCGTTTATTATGATATGTTGACGGTTTTTCTTTTTGTACGAAGGTTGAACAAGAACAGGTTAATCGTTTAATGAAGGGGCCCATTAAATCGTTTTTGATAGAAAATAATGGGCTAAAGAACAGCCCCCCCCCTTATCTTTTTTTTAACAAATTACGGTTGGTTATTGCCAGATAAAAACGACTTGATTGTATGCTACCCGTCCTGTTTTATTTTCCTTTTAAACACCCCTTATATACACTGGCGCTTAACTCTTTTTTGAGACACAATTCTTTGTCAGCCATCCGTTGAATATGATTCGTTACTATGCTATTTTTACCTTCCCTGTTTTATAGCTGCTTTTTTGCTTTACTCACGGGCCTGTTTAAAGCTTTAATGGCTATAAACTTAATTTTTGGGCCCGTTATTTTTTTCTTGTCTTTAGCCGTTATTTCCTTCTCTATTTCGTCTTTGCGGGCGTTCATTGTATCATAAAGGGCCTGTATTTCATCCCATTCTTCTCTTGAATACTCTTCTTTATTATTATCAACCGTTTGTACAAAAGTTTGATAAATACCAACCACGTTTTTTGCTGTCATAAACATGAAACTGATATCATCGTTTATTTTTATCTCTCCGTAAAGTGAATTGCGAAGCTCAATACGGGCGTTTATCTTTGTCCTTTCTTCTGTGTATTTAACCTTGAGAGCCACATAATCGGCTTTTAGTTTTTCATAGTCTGTTCTTGTTTGTGTTGTAAGGTCTGCCGCCTTTCTTTCTATGTTTTCTTGTTCGGTTAAATAGTGTTTTTCGACTGAACTCCAATAGGTTTCATCTTGGTAATAATTATGTCGATTCTGTTCAACTGAATCTATATAGTGACGAAGGTCTTTAACTTCGTTTTCTGCATTTTTACTTGGTCCAATGCATGCGATTTCGCTCAATAATAAAGCGCCAACTATTAATACTATTATTCCCTTTTTCATAGCCTTTTTTTGGAAACAAAACACGCTTATTATTATTCCACCTTTCTTACACCTTTCTTTATTTAAATTACATAGTTGCCCTGGTGGTTTGTTCCCATTTTGAAGAGACCTCTTTATTCTTATCATTAAGCCCTAAATTGTGTAACACATGGCACTAATTGTATAAGGTGTTGGCTGATTGAAAAAGTACTTTTACGCTTTAGTTCAACATTCTTTTTAATTAATCAATGCTTTTTATGACAACTTTAAAAACCGGCTATGACTTAACAATAAAAGCAAACGGAGTCGATCTTTCATATGACGATATTGGAAGGGGTGTCGTTCCCATCATTTTCCTCCATGGTTTTCCATTCGATAAAACAATGTGGCAACTTCAACTCGAGTTTCTGAAATTGTCGAACTGGGTTATAGCATTAGACATTCGTGGGTTTGGAAAATCTGAAGACGAAGGCTCGCAACTCAGCATTGAGCTTTTTAGCAACGATTTAATTGCATTTATGGATGTATTAAAAATCTCAACTGCCATTGTTTGTGGCTTGTCAATGGGAGGGTTTATAGCATTAAATTCCATCGCGCGGTTTCCTGCGCGGTTTGCTGCTTTGGTGTTATGCGACACACAATGTCTTGCCGACACTACAAAAGTGAAAGAAAGTCGATATAAAACAATTGAACAAATACAAATCGAAGGGGTTACCCGTTTTAATGAGGGGTTTATTAAAAGCGTGTTTCACGAAAACACGTTAACAACAAAAAAGGAACTCGTTAAAAATCTTAACAATATTGTTTTTGCAAACTCGCAACGCATTATTTGTGCAGGTTTAACAGCGCTTGCTGAGCGAACCGAAACGTGCTCAATGATAAATAAAATAACTGTGCCAACATTAATTATTTGCGGTCGACAAGATGTTGTAACTCCATTAGAAGGGTCCATAACTATGCATAAGAACATCTTATCCTCCACCCTTCATATAATTGAAAGTGCCGGTCATGTATCAAACCTAGAGCGTCCAGACGAATTCAATACAACGCTTCATTCCTTTTTAATGGCCTTTAGAAGCCGGTTGCCCGAGCCCGTTATTTCCAATAAGATCTTGGCTTAAAACGATAGTCTGTTTTAGTGTTTTTATAAAATAAACACAACCCCTATTGATTGTAGGCTTTTGTATGCTTGCTTCTTAAATGCTTATTATTATATGAAAGACACGTTAACAAACATAACAACCCCGCTAGATAAGTCTAAAACAGAGTCTTCTTCTGTGCATATTGCTGTAGAAAATCGGCATGCTTTTTTCAAAGAATTTTTAATTTCAATCTCTCGTTTTTCCCTTTTTACACTGGCTTTTTTAAAGGAGGCCACAAAGCCCCCTTTTGGGTTTAATGAATTCTTAAAGCAGTGTTATTTGATCGGCTACAAATCACTTCCACTAGTTGGTATAACGGGGTTTATTATGGGGCTGGTCCTTACTATTCAAACTCGGCCTACTTTAGCAGAGTTTGGAGCAGAGTCTTGGCTGCCTGCTATGATTTCGGTTTCAATTGTGCGTGAAATTGGCCCTGTAATTACTGCTTTAATTTGTGCGGGTAAGGTTGGTTCGGGTATTGGGGCTGAGGTGGCGTCTATGAAAGTAACAGAACAAATAGACGCCATGGAAGTTTCTGGCGCCAACCCCTTCAAATACATCATCGTTACGCGAGTGCTTGCAACTACCTGTATGCTTCCTGTTCTTGCCGTTTTAAATGACGTTATTTCAATGCTGGGCTCATTTGCGGGAGTAAACATTAACGGAGATGTTACCTTCCGTTTATACTTTTCTCAGGCGCTTGCTCAAATTCAATTTACGGATATTATTCCTTCTTTGTCAAAAACCGTTTTCTTTGGGCTGGCTATTGGGCTTATAGCTTGTAATAAAGGCTATTACTCAAATAAAGGAACAGAGGGCGTAGGTGAAGCTGCAAATTCTTCAGTCGTAGCGGCTTCATTAATGGTTTTTGTAATAGACATATTATCAGTGCAAATCACACGCTTGTTTATTTCTTAATACATGAACAAAACAACGCCAAAGGAAATCGAAGCAGCCGCTAAACAAACAAATAATGTAGTAATTCAAATTCAGCATTTAAAAAAGTCGTTTGGCCAAAATACGGTTTTAAATGACCTCAATTTAAAAATATTCAAAGGGGAAAACCTAGTTGTTTTAGGAAAATCGGGAAGCGGAAAGTCTGTTTTAATAAAGTGCCTTGTAGGTTTAATAATGCCCGAAGAAGGTTCGTTGTTTATGCTGGGCAAAAACATTGAATCGTTAAGTCGCGAAGAACTAAACGCGCTTCGCAAAAAAGTCGGCTTTTTGTTTCAAAGTGGGGCGTTATATGATTCCATGACAGTAAGAGAAAACTTACTGTTTCCGCTGAGAGATATAAAAGAACTATCAGAAGAAGAAGAAAAGAGGCTGATTGAAGAGGTTCTTGACAGCGTAGGACTTGAGGAAACCATTAACAAAATGCCTGCTGAGCTTTCGGGAGGAATGAGAAAAAGATTAGGGCTTGCTCGCACCATTATTTTAAAACCAGAAGTAATGCTTTATGACGAACCCACTACCGGTCTCGACCCTATTACTTCAAGGGAGATTAGCAATTTAATTTTAAAAATACAAAGTGAATACAAAACCACATCCATTATCATAGCCCACGATATGGCCTGTTCTAAACTTACTGCCAACAGAATACTGGTGTTAAAAGAGGGGAAAGTTGGTGCGGAAGGAACTTTTGAAGAGTTAGAAAAGTCGGAAGACAAAGACGTGAGGGCTTTTTTTCAATAAAAAAGTATTCCTCTCTAAATAGCTATTGCTAACAACACATTATAAAATAGCTTAAACAACAAGAAAAAAATGAAAAAAGAATCGATTAATCAACTAAAGTTAGGCGTATTTGTTTTTATTGGGATGGGCTTGCTCGTCTTAGGCATTTACTTTATAGGCGAAACCAAAAAACTCTTTAGCAGCACGTTTAGGGTAAGTGCACTGTTTAAAAATGTAAACGGGCTCCAGGTTGGAAACAATATTCGTTTTGCGGGAATTAATGTGGGAGCGATTGATGCTATTGAAATTGTTACCGACACAACTGTAAGAGTGGATATGGTTGTGGATGCAACAACACAAAAATTTATTAAAAAAGATGCAACAGCCTCTATTGGTTCTGATGGTTTAATGGGAAACAAAATCATGATTTTATCGGCAGGCTCAGCAGGAAAAGCTGAAATAGAAGATCAAGATACGATTACCGCTAACAATCCAATGAATATGGATGAACTGTTAGTTAAACTTAAAACAACAACTGATAATGCATCCTTAATCATGAGCGATTTAGCATCAATTACCGAAAATATCCGAGCAGGAAATGGTACTATCGGAAAGTTGTTTATGGATACCCTTTTTGCCGAAAACTTAGACAGAACAATTATGA
Organism: Bacteroidia bacterium; assembly: GCA_044353855.1. Lineage (GTDB taxonomy): Bacteria > Bacteroidota > Bacteroidia > UKL13-3 > UKL13-3 > UKL13-3. Next base: position 398,208 of record JBILBF010000001.1, on the reverse strand, counting down.
ATGTCAAAGATGGAAGCAAAGGGTTCAAGCAAAACATGGACGCGGCTCAACAAAGTGTTTTGTTGAGAGGCTTTTTTAAGAATAAGAAAAAGCCTGTTGAAAAAACAACTAAAAAATAATATTTATTGTTTCAATTATTTGTCTAAAAACACTAGAAGGCCCAGGTATAATTAGGGTGTTTTTTCCTTGTTCAATAGTCGTTCTCATGGTCGGTGTTTGTTTTATTCGGTTGTGTTTGTTCTTTTGCTTATAGAATCAAACATGTTTTTGCCAACTGTTTTAATTTTATCAGAATGTTTTGCTATATAACTAGATATTGCAACTTGAAGGAGTGTTCCGATCAATCTTTTCACTGGACTTTTAGAATCACCAACCCATATTTTTTTAGACATCATACCTGCTCCTATGCCAATAGCGTTGTTTAAACCCTTTGAGTACAAAATACGGTCTAATAGCCGTTTTTTTATTGCGCCAGCGGGCTTAAAATCCTCGTAAAACACATGCCATTGGTCTTTCAACAACAATAAATCCTGCGCTCGTTTAGCTTGTAGCTTAATTATCTCTTCGCTTAATATTTCGTTTGCGTTTTTCATTCTATTTTTGCTTTCGCATTTGAGAAATTAGAGCGTTGTTAATAGGCTTTTTCAACACCTTGTTGCTGAAAAAAGCAAAAAGCAATGCGATGAAAGCATACGACCCTCCAATAATAAAAAATCCAAGAAAGGTGTGTCCAAAAAAACTGCCTAACCATAGTGCCAAACCAACGCTTGTAATCAAGATTGAAAGCGTTACCGTCATAATAATTACGATTTTTGACATTACTGTTGAAAGTATGTCTGAGGCCTTATTAATCGCTTTCATTTTGAACAATTCAACAGTTGAGTTGCTATACTCTTCGATTTTATCAACCAACATTGAAATCGGTGTTGCGCTATCAATCATAATTATTGGGTTTTGGCTAAATGTAAATCCTGTTTTGTGTTCCTATCCTTTTACTTCATCAAGAATTGCTTTTCCTTTGTTTACAAAGTCTTCCGCTTCTTGTTTTGTCAGGTCTAGTTTTTCTGAGACGGCATTACATAAACTGTTGAATTTTGATTTGAGTTCGTCTAAATAGTCATCACCTTTGTTTGTGATTTGTTTTCGCGTTGTTGACCCTTTTTCGGGCGCAAAAAGTATTCCTAAAGCAGCACCAACAGCAAGACCTGCTAATGCCCCTAAAACAATTTTTCCTGTATTCATAATTGTGTGTATTTTATTTAAAACAAATGTGCCCTGTTTGCTTGAACTAAGTCTTACACAATTTTTTTTAAGCATTGTATAATTAATAGATTCCCATAATGTGTATGTTGTGAAACAGAATTTACCTGTCTTCTTTTGTGATGTTGAAAATCTTTCCTTTTTTAATGATGAATTTAGCAGAGGCGCGTATACATTTTTAATTCTAAGCCATTGGGTTTAAAACCCAGAAAATTGACTTTATCAACGAATGTGAATAGCCAAATAGGCTAGTTTAAATTAATCGTCTGACAAACAGGTGTTTATTTCGTTGTTTTGTTCGTTGTGTCTAATAAACTATCTCTATGCTGCTATACTACAACATCCAAAATGGGGGGTGAATGCGTTTAACGTAATTTTAGAGGTATTTTTGTTCTTGTATTGTAAATAATACTCATAACTGTTTTGATTCCATATACTTTTTTCGAATTGCCCAATGGCCTTCGGGTTATTCATCATCACGATGACACAACTCAGCTTTGTGTTTTAAATCTTTTATATGACGTAGGTTCAAAATACGAAAACCCTAATCAAACAGGTTTTGCGCATTTGTTCGAACATCTAATGTTCGGTGGTTCGGTGAATATTCCCGAATTTGATACTCCTCTTCAGTATGCTGGTGGAGAAAACAATGCATTTACAAGTAACGACATTACCAATTATTACTTAACCCTTCCTGCAACCAACATAGAAACGGGGTTTTGGCTAGAATCAGACAGAATGCTAGGGCTAGCGTTTAACGAACAATCCCTTGATACACAGCGCAATGTTGTAATTGAAGAATACAAAGAGCGTTATTTGAATCCTCCATATGGCGATGTCTGGTTAAAGGTATTACCTCTTTCTTATAAAAAGCACCCTTACCGATGGCCCACAATTGGGAAAGAGCTTTCTCATATTCAAAACGCGAAAATGTCCGATGTAAGGGCTTTCTTCAAAAACTTTTACACCCCTAGCAATGCAATTCTAGTAATAGCAGGAAACATTACATTTGACCGTGCAAAAGAATTGAGTGAAACATGGTTTGGTCCGATACCAACAATTAAAACAAATAAACCCCAATATGAAAAAGAGCCCATACAAACAGAACCGCGCTTAGAGACCGTTTTTGCAGATATCCCTGCTAGCCTGTTGGTTAAAACATATCATACCGTTGAAAGAAACAGTCCAGACTATTATGCTACAGATTTAATATCAGATATATTAGGTTCTGGTAAATCTGCTCGATTATATTCCCAACTTGTAAAAGAAAAAAAGTTGTTTAGCGAACTGGATGCATATTTAACAGGAGATATTGATCCTGGCTTGTTGGTTATTGAAGGGAAGCTTTCTGATGGTGTTTCAATTGAAGACGGAGAACGTGCGATAGAAGATCTTTTATATGCTTTTTGCAAGAATGGCGTATCAGAAACAGAATTATCAAAAGTAAAAAATAAAACCGAAACCAATATTAGGTTTAATGATATTGGTGTTTTGAACAAAGCCATGAAACTTGCTTATTGTTGTTTGCTTGGTAATATTGATTTGGTAAATACAGAAGCAGACTTTTACCAACGTGTTTCAATCGAGGAAATATCAAAAACGGCAACAACCTTGTTCAATAAAAACAATTGTTCTACCCTTTATTATTTAGCAAAACAGAATGCAAGAGCTTGATAGAATAAAAGCCCCAAAATTTTTAGAAATAGAAAAAATAGGCCTTCAAAGGTTAAACTCCTTTATCCTTAAAAATGGGGCTACCGTGTATTTTGTAAACACTCCAAATACTGCCGTTCTAAAAATTGATTTTATATACAATGGTGGTTTGAGAAATCAACTTTATCCTGGACAGGCCTCTGCTACAAATTCATTGTTAAGCGAAGGGACGTCTCTTTTTACAGCGATTGAACTGGCTAACGGTCTTGATCAATATGGCTCTTATTTACAAGCAAAAACCAATACAGATGATTCACAAATCACTTTATATTGTTTGCCAAAACTATTGTCTAAGTGTATACCTTATGTTCGTGCAGTATTATCGGATTGCGTTTTCCCTGAAAAAGAACTTGAAACTTACATTACCAATTCTGTTCAGCGATTTAAAATCAACAGTCAGCGAAACAGTTTTTTGGCTAGACGCGCTTTTTATAGTTCCATATTTGGAAAACAAAACGCATACGGAGGCCTTGTAGATATTGAGGATTACAAAAACATTTCACGTGAAACGGTTTCGTCTTTTTACAAAAAAAATATTCTGCCTGGATTTAAATACATTTTGGTTTCAGGTGATGTTTCCGAAAAAGTATTAGCAGAAATTGAAGAGGGGTTTGGGTCTCTTCCTTTTAGCCCCGCCCCAATTTCCCCTATTAATTTTGAAAGCAAAGCGGGCCAAACCCTGTTTGTTGAAAACAAACATTCTGTGCAATCGAGTATCAAAATTGGTTGTCGTTTCATAGGGCGAAGCCATCCTGATTTTAACAAACTTCAACTTTTAAATCTTGCCCTAGGTGGTTATTTTGGTTCTCGGTTAATGAAAAACATAAGAGAAGAGAAGGGTTTAACATATGGGATTTTTTCAGCCGTTGAGTCCTATTTAAGTGGGGGCGCTTTTTATATTGAAACTGAAATAAACAACGACTTGAGAGAAATAGGCAGGGTGGAAATACTCAAAGAACTCGAAAAGTTAAGGAATTCTGCTCTTTCTGAAACAGAGCTGAGCTTGGTTAAAAACTATATGCTTGGGTCCTTTTTAAGAGGAATTGATGGTCCTTTTTCTATAATGGAGCGCTATAAAACGATAATTGATTATGGTTTCACATATGAATATTACCAATCTTTCGTTGATACCATAAAGCATACTACCGCTCAAGAATTGCAATATTTAGCAGCTGCGTATTGGCAAGAGGATTTATTAACAACGGTAATTGTCGGCAAAAATTAGATGTTCAAAAGATGGCTTTTGCATATAGTGTTCATTTTACTTTCGCCTATTATATGGGCCGATACCCCTGTAAACATAAGACGTATTTGTGAAAACGGGGCAAATAATACGCTTTTTTATACGCCATCTAATGATCCCTGCGCTAAGCAATATAAAATATGGGGGCGCAATGGCTTTGTTGGCGCGTTTAGCCTTGTCGATTCAATACAGTTAATGGCTCAGGACAGTTATATTCATATTAACGCAAGCCCCGTTGGTGCAACAAACTGGTTTTATTTTGTTTCTGTTCTAGACAGCTGTGGGCCTAATTTGGAAACCTTTTCTGATACTGTTTTTGTCGATAGAAACCCGCCTGAGATTATAAACTTAGATTCCGTGAGTATTAGTCCTGTAACAAACACCCCTGTTGCTGGGTGGAGAGGAAATCGGTCGTCCGATTTTAGTTATTATAAATTGTATGAAATAACAAACACAAATATTCCTGTATTGCCCTTTAATAAAGACACCTTAAGAACAGATATTGGTATTATACCCGTTACCGATTCGGTAAGATATGCTTTAAGTAGTGTAGATAGTTGCGGGAAAGAGACAGAATTTCGGTTTAATCGTCACGTTACCATGTATTTACAAGAAAAGATAGATACTTGTAACAAAACAGTGCTCCTTACTTGGACACCATATATAGGATGGAACAAGCTTAAATACTATTATATATTTAAACAATACAATATAGGAGAGCCCTTTTTGTATGATTCTGTATCCGCTGGTATTCGTTCATATACCGACTCTTTCACCCTTGGTTTAACATATGCTTATTTTATCCGGTCTGTAAAGGATACGGCTCCATTCATTTCGTCTTCCTCTAACAGTATTCGATTCACAACTCGGTATCGAAAAGAGCCCAAAAACTCTTATCTTTCTCTTGTGACTATCAGCAAACCCAATGACGACCATTTTGCTGTTTCTTTATTTAATCCTGAAGAAGAGGTAAATAAGTATGAAATATTTATGTCAACATCTCTTCAAGAGATTTTTGATTTTAAAGCGGAGATTATAAACGCGTCTTCACTAACTACATCATATACCACTATCATTCCTTTTCTCCCATCAATAAAGCTGACAAAAGTTGTTGCATATAATAATTGCAACGAATCCTATCCTGTTTCACCAATAACAGAACATATTAATTTAACTGTCGTTTCGGATAATGGCAAAAACAGTCTTATGTGGAATCCATATTTGGCGTGGACTGTCGGTGTAAACAAACATTTAATATATAGAGGAACAAATAACCCTCAGGGTGTTTTTGAGTATTCTCTTTTTGATTCTGTTACAAGCGGCACACATGCCTTTATAGACTCTCTTTTGCCAATAAATGCGGGAGAACTGGGCGTTTGTTATTATGTTGCAGCCATACAAAATGGAGGAGACTTAAACGGCCAACGTCTAATCTCTAATTCAACAACAGCGTGTGTTCTCGCTCCATTTTTGGTGTATATACCTAATGCCTTTAGGCCAGAAGGGGTAAATCAATTTTTTAGACCCGAAGGTGGTTCGATAAACTATGAAGACTCTGAAATGGAAATATATGATCGCTGGGGCTCAAGGATTGTTTCAATTAAAAACATTAGAGCGGGCTGGGACGGAAAAGATGATAGCGGTAAACCATATATGCAGGGTGTCTATTTTTATAAATTTAATTTAAAGAGCACGAATGGAACAGAAAAATTTTTTAGCGGATTTATCACCCTCCTCAATTAATCAAATTGGTTTTAACTTGGTTGATGTTTCGTTTATAATAAAAAACAAAACAGTTCTTCGAGAATGGCTAAAACGCACTTCAAAAAAAGAAAACAAAACAATAGGAGAACTGTCTTTTAATGTTTGTTCTGATGCGCACTTGCTTAATATGAACAAAGAGCACCTTGGCCATGACTATTATACTGATATTATAACCTTCGACTTTAGTTTAGTTAATACAATTTCAGGAGATATATACATAAGCATTGATAGGGTGAAAGAGAATGCAAAACTAGAAAAAAAAACGCTTTCAAATGAATTAAGTCGAGTAATGGTTCATGGCTTACTCCATTTGTGTGGATACAAAGATAAAACAGCTAAAGACGCCACCTTAATGAGACGGAAAGAGGATTATTACTTATCTTTGCTTCGCGTGTAGTTCCATGTTTCACGTGAAATTTTTTCATAAATAATTGATTTGCAATGTTTAACAGATATAATGTGATTGTGGTGGGTGCTGGTCATGCTGGTTGTGAAGCAGCAGCAGCAGCGGCAAACCTGGGCTCTAAAGTGCTATTAATCACAATGGATATGAATAAGATTGCTCAAATGAGCTGCAATCCAGCGATGGGCGGAGTGGCTAAAGGGCAAATTATTCGCGAAATTGATGCACTTGGTGGTTATTCTGGAATTGTTTCTGATAAATCTACTATTCAATTTAGAATGCTAAACCTTTCTAAGGGTCCTGCAATGTGGAGCCCTCGTACACAAAACGACCGAATGGTGTTTTCTGCGGAATGGAGAGAAAAGCTGGAAAAAACGCCTAATGTTGATTTTTGGCAAGATATGGTGAGGGGATTATTGGTAAAAAATGGAACGGTAGAAGGGGTTATAACGGGTATGGGCCAGAGCATAGAATCCGATACAGTCGTTATCACAAGTGGTACGTTTTTAAATGGAATTATACATATTGGCACAAAACAGTTTGGTGGCGGCAGAATAGGGGAAAAGGCTTCTTCGGGACTAACCGAGCAGCTTGTAACACTAGGTTTTGAAAGCGGTAGGATGAAAACCGGTACTCCTCCGAGAATAGATGGGCGCACCTTAGATTATGATAAAATGGAGCGCCAAGACGGTGATGAAAAACCAAGTAAGTTTTCATATAATAAGGAGACAACGGCTATTGGGGGAAAAGAACAACGACCCTGTTGGATAACCTATACAAATGAAAAAGTTCACGATGTTTTAAGAACAGGGTTTGATGAATCTCCAATGTATGCAGGAAGAATTAAAGGGCTTGGTCCAAGATATTGTCCATCTATAGAAGATAAAATTAATCGTTTTGCAGAAAGAGATAGACATCAAATATTTGTAGAGCCTGAAGGTTGGAGCACGGTTGAAATTTATGTAAATGGTTTCTCAACCTCTCTTCCTGATCACATACAGTTTAAAGCATTACAAGCCATTCCGGGTTTTGAGCGAGCTAAAATGTTTAGACCAGGATATGCTATTGAATATGATTATTTTCCTCCAACACAATTAAGCCTTTCTCTAGAAACCCTTTTGGTAAAAAACCTGTTTTTTGCAGGCCAAATTAATGGAACGACTGGCTATGAAGAAGCCGCAAGCCAAGGTTTAATAGCCGGTATAAATGCACATCATAAAGTGGCCGAAAAGGAGGCTTTTATTCTCAAAAGAAGCGATGCCTACATCGGTGTATTAATTGATGATTTGGTAAATAAGGGTACAGATGAGCCTTATAGAATGTTCACCTCTAGAGCTGAGTATCGAATTATGCTAAGACAAGACAATGCTGATATTCGTCTAACAGAGTTGGGTTATAAAATTGGTTTAGCATCACAAGAAAGAATGGATGACGTTCAAGATAAAATTAACGCCACAAATAATATCATTAAGCAATTTAAAAAAACATCCATCACACCATTGGAGGTTAACACAATGTTGAAAAATCTAGAAACCGCACCTATTCCTCAAAATTATAAACTGGATGCTATTTTAACAAGGCCACAAGTAACACTAATTGACATGATATCATATCTGCCTACCGTACAAAAAATTGTAGCAGGAGTTGATTCTGAAGCTTTATTACAAGCGGAAATACTAATGAAATATGAGGGCTATTTAGAAAAAGAACAGTTGATGGCAGATAAAATAAATAGACTTGAAGATATAAAAATTTTCGATTCTTTTGATTATACCAACATACAAAGCATGAGTAAAGAAGCAAGGGAAAAGCTTAATAAACAAAAGCCAAAAACACTTGGACAGGCTTCTCGTATTAGTGGTATTTCGCCTGCAGATATTAGTGTATTAATGATATATTTAGGTAGATAAAAGATTGGTTTATTAGGCTGTTTAATTAAGACAAACGTCTTATAATTTAAATATACCTATACGTTTACAACACAATAAAAAATATATTTGCCTTTTAACTTTGTCTATACCTATTTTTTATCAAACAAAAGATAATGGAAAACCTTAATGCTTGTCTCGTTTGTGGTAGCCATCAAATAACAAAAGAATTAACTTGTAAAGACTTTGTTGCAACAGGAAATTCTTTTGAGTTGAACCGTTGTGGACAATGCACTTTTTTATTTACAAATCCCCGTCCCGCTGCTTCAGAAATAAGCCCTTACTACCAAAGTGATAGATATGTTTCGCATGCCGGAAATAAAACGAATTTGCCTTTTATGTATAAGGTTTATGATATTGTAAGAGATTACAGTATTAATCTAAAACTAAAACTTATAAAATCCTATCACGCTCAAGGAAATTTAATGGACTTGGGTTGTGGTTTGGGTTATTTTTTAGATGGTGCTATAAAAGATAATACCTTCAATTCTACAGGGGTTGATATCAGTCAAGACGCTATAGATTATGTAAAAAATAAGTTTGGTTATAATGTGTTAAACGAAAATAAGTTAGCTCATTTACCGAGTCAAAGTTTTGATATAATCACACAATGGCATGTATTAGAGCATGTACATTATTTAAATGAACGAATGCAAGAATTACACCGTTTATTAGCACCAAACGGAACAATGTTTATAGCTGTACCTAATAGTAATAGTTGGGATGCAAAATATTACAAGGAGTATTGGGATGGTTACGATGTTCCAAGACATTTATATCATTTCAACCAAAAGAGCTTTGGTTTATTAATGCAAAAACATGGATTTACAGTACAAAGTATAAAACCTCTTTTATTTGATGCCCCTTATATAAGTATGCGAAGTGAGGTGCATAAAGGAAAAGGATTTTCTTTTTTACGCGGGGCTATTTTTGGAACTATTTCTACTGTAAATGCTTTGGTTAAAAAAGATTATTCAAGTTTGTTGTTTGTAGTTAAAAAGAATCACTAGTTTTTAATGAGAATACTCCTTTTTTATATTAAACTAATCTTGTTTTTTGTTGTAATTATATATGCCTCATGTGCACAAATTGTAGCACCTACTGGAGGAAATAAAGACATTATTCCTCCTAAAATAGAAAAAGAAAATCCCAATAATAAGTGTATTCATTTTAATTCAACAAAAATTAGTATTCGTTTTGATGAATTTATACAATTAAAAAATATAGACGAACAGGTTATTATTTCCCCTCCAATGGTTGTTAAGCCATTATTTAATGTAAATGGAAAGGAGGTAGAAATAACCCTACGAAGTAACTTAAATCCAAACACAACATATACTATAAATTTTGCAAATAGTATTGTAGATAATCATGAAAATAATGTGTTTTCAAATTATAATTATGTGTTTTCAACTGGTTCTTTTATTGATTCGTTTAGTATTAAAGGACTAATAAAAAACGCCTTTACAAATGTCCCAGAAAAAGGAATGTCTGTTTGTTTATATTCAATTGATGGTTTTACTGATTCAACTATATATAATCATAAACCCCTTTATTTTACTAAAAGTAATGAAAATGGTTATTTTAAATTGGAAAACTTACCTGAAAAATCGTTTCAGTTAATCACGTTTAAAGATGAAAATAAAAATTTATTATATGATAAAAATGAAACTATATCTTTTTATGACAGTATTATAAATACAACAGACACTTCACAACTAATTACATCTTATAGTTTCAAACAAAACCCTTATTTAAGTAATAAATTATTAGATACAATTGCTAAAGATGTGGGTCGATTTCAATTTGTGATTTTTAAACCAGAAAAAGTTATTGTTAAACCTAAATACACTAATAACTATAATTTATGGTATAGTGTAGGAAAAGACAATATTGATACAATAACATTATTTAATCCCCTTTGGAATAAGGATAGCGTATGGTTTGTTTATAAAATAGATTCTATAGATACTTCATTTTATTTAAAACCTCGTAAATCAGCTAAACAATTAAAATTTACTTCATTAATTCTAAAAACAGTTGAATTGAATGATTCTTTTACTATTCAATTTAACCAACCTGTAGAAAAAATAATTTATGATACATCTAAAATTGTATTGAAAGAAGATTCAATTGTTATTATTCCCTATTATTCCCTTTCACCTAATAAAGATTATATAAAACTTTATTATCCTCTCAAATCAAAAACTCATTATAGTTTATCTTATAAAGACTCTGCTTTTATGGATATATACGGTCATTATAATCAAAAGGAGAAAGTTTTATTTACTACTAAAGAGAATAAAGATTACAGCACTTTAATTTTGAATTTAGTTCACCCAAATGATGGTTATCAATATATTATACAAATTTTAAATATTGAAGAAACAAAACTATATAAAGAACTAAAAATCAATCAATCAGGAAATTATAACTTAGAATATATAACTCCCTCAAAATATAAAATAAAAATAATTAGGGATATAAATAGGAATGGGAAATGGGATAATGGTGATTATCAAACAAAAAAACAGCCTGAAAAAATTTATTACTTCCCAGAGGTATTATTATTAAGAGCTAATTGGGACTTAGAACAACAAATTAACCTTAATAAAATTGTGAATTAATGTGTAAAAAGTGTGTGAATAGAAGAATTTAAACACATTTTAAAGTTAAAAAAAAAGTAAGTGTTAATTTCTATTGGGTTGTTCTATACTTAAACAATAACTATTAACATTTTATAAAGGGAGTAGTTATACTCAATTTTATGTTAGTTGAACTTATAAACAGTGTTTATAAAACAAAAAATAACAAGATAATCAATATATTAGACTGTTAATTATGTGTTAACTAAAACTAAACTTAATAAAAAACAAGATTATTTTAAAAGGTTATACAGCTATTAACAGACTATATAAACAATAATATTTATATATATAAATTAAAGAAGATAAAGTTAAGTGTATAAACAGATAAACTAAAAAATTAGATTTGAATATTGGGTTAAAGATAAAATAGTAAAATGATAGCTAAATTAAAAAGTACAATACAGTACGTTGAAAAATTAGAAATTAAATCAGCTGAAGAAGTGGAAGATTTTAGAATAAAATTTTTAGCTAAAAAAGGCTTGTTAAATGAATATTTAGAAACATTTAAAGAGATACCTAATTCGGAGAAGAAAGAAGTAGGGAAAGTAATGAATGAGTTAAAAGTGTTACTGCAAATTAAATTAGAAAATGCACAACAACAATTCATTCAAAAAGAAGAGAAAAAAGAAACAAATCTAGATTTAAGTTTACCAGCCGAACCAATTGGATTTGGATCACGTCATCCCCTTAATATTGTCCAAAATAGAATAATTGAAATATTTAAAAAACTTGGATTTAGCATAAATGAAGGGCCTGAAATAGAAGATGATTGGCATAATTTCTCAGCTTTAAATTTTCCTGAAAATCACCCAGCACGAGATATGCAAGACACTTTTTTCATTGATAAAAACTTCTCTTTACGCACACATTGTACGAGTGTACAAGTTAGGCTTATGGATCAAAAAAAAATTCCGCTGCGCGCACTTATGCCTGGTAGAGTTTATAGAAATGAAGCTGTTTCTGCACGCGCACATTGTTTCTTCCACCAAATAGATGCAGTGTATATAGATAAAAAGGTTTCGTTTGCTGATTTAAAACAAACGCTGTATGAATTTGTAAAAGAAATGTTTGGCCAAGATTTTAAAGTGCGTTTTCGCCCAAGTTATTTTCCTTTTACTGAACCAAGTGCAGAAATGGATATATCATGTATGATTTGCCATGGAAGTGGCTGTAATGTATGCAAACACTCGGGCTGGGTAGAAATTTTAGGATGTGGAATGGTCGATCCAAATGTATTAATATTAAATAATATTGACCCTGAAGAGTACAGTGGTTTTGCCTTCGGAATGGGAGTTGAGCGCATTACCATGTTGCTTTACGAAGTAAAAGACCTAAGAATGTTTAGTACAAATGACGTAAGGTTTTTAAGACAATTTTCAGGGGAATAGAGTTAACTTTATCAAAAGGGCTGTTTTTGTGTATATTTAATCATTAGGAACTTACGAATCCAATATTAAATGCTTGTTCTGAATAATAAATGTAAATTTATATAAACGCAATTAAACTTAAAGGCATTAATAATTTTGTTTAATAAGAAACAAAAAAGCACATGATTTACCGGCTTATTTAAACCAATCTTTAAGCACTTCCGGTTTCACCTCGTGTCCACCATCAAACTCAATCATTGTTGCATTTAGTGTTTTCATTAACAATTTAAAAGCAATTAATTTATCTACTGAAATAAGGTTATCGCGCGTGCCTGTTATATAAACAATAGGAATAGTTAATAATTTTGGTGAAATTGGATTTTGTAATTCCGAGGCAATATCTCCAGCATATATAATTAATTTACTTATTGGAAGCGTTGTTTGATTTAACCATCGAGTTGCTGTTGCTACGCCTTGCGAAAAGCCGAGTAAAACAATTTTTGTAGAACGGCTTTGAAGGCCTAATGAATTACAAAGAGTATTTAAGAAGGCGATGTAATCACTTATCTCGTCTTCTCTAGATTCGCTTGTCATCCATGTTGCGACAACTCTTCCCCCAAAGCCTTTTGCATAAAAACGGTTTAATCCCTCGGGTGCGATAATAACTCTTTCGGGCGTTGCAATAGCTTCAAATGGTTTTATAAAATCCGAAGCAAGCTGAGCATAACCATGTAATACAATCCATATTTCATGTGTATTATCAGTTAGTTCGCCAAGTATAAAATAACGAGCCGTTTTTGTCGTTGAAAAAAAACCAGTAAAAACATTCATCAAGCAATATATATATTTTGAAGAGTTGAATAAGCTTAAGCTAGCAGCAACTATTATTTTATAAAAAGTTTTTAAAAAGGCAATGTTAGCGATTCAATAATGAATAAAGATAATAGACCTTGAATAGGTAAGACCAACCAAAGTGTTTTTATTAATTATACCAGAAGAACAGACGTGTTTTATAAAAAAAAAGTATGTTTGCACCCATTAATGAAGAAAGTATTTTCATTTAGTTCAATATTTATTTTACTTGTGTCTATTGTTTGTTCGGGCATAGGTACTGGAGAGCTACATAAAATATCGAGCTTAGTTAAACATTATAATGAGCACAAAAGCGAAACAAAAGAAGCACTTACAGTAATGGGTTTTTTGATAATGCATTACCAAAATTCCTCGAAACACAAACAAGAAGAAGACCACGATGACCTTCCTCTTTTTCACAATTGTTGCGCCACCACTCCTTTTATTTTAGGATCAGCAACCACCTTAAAAACGATACAACCCGAACAAATAATTGAGTTAAACAATCTTGTTAAAAGCCATTATAGCTTTTCGTTATACAGCGCAATATTTCAGCCTCCTCGGCAAGGCTAACCTCCTGCTTACAATTTCTTTTTTATAACAATAGCATAACACCCCTTTTAGCGTTATGCTTGTTTTATCATTTATTTTTAACACGATATATGTTAGATAAAATAATTAGGTTTTCTATAACCCATAAGTTGGTTATAGGATTTTTTACCATCGCTTTGGTAGTTTGGGGAAGTTATGCCGTTACCCAATTGCCTATTGATGCCGTGCCTGATATTACCAATAATCAGGTACAAATTTTAACGACAGCGCCATCACAAGCGTCTCAAGACATTGAACGCCTGGTTACATTTCCTATTGAACAATCTGTTGCAACCATTCCGGGTATTGAAGAAGTTCGGTCTTTTTCTCGTTTTGGATTAAGCGTAGTTACTGTTGTATTTAAAGAGCATATAGATGTGTATTGGGCAAGACAACAGATTTCGGAACGGATGAATAATATTAAAAGCATTATTCCGCCAGAAGTGGGAATTCCTGTTTTGGCACCAGTAAGTACAGGGCTTGGCGAAATTTATCAATATGTAGTAAGGGCCAAAAAAGGTTATGAAAGCAAATACGATGTAACGGAATTGCGCACGATACAAGATTGGATTATACGGAGGCAATTGTTAGGCGTTGAAGGCGTTGCTGATGTAGGAAGTTTTGGCGGGAAGCTCAAACAATATGAAATAACGATAGATCCAAATAAGCTAAAAAGCATGAACACCAGTATTGATCAGGTGTTTAATGCCTTGCAATTAAACAACCAAAATACGGGCGGTGCTTACATTGATAAAAAACCTAATGCCTATTATATTCGATCTGAAGGTTTGATAACCCAGATTGCAGACATTGAAAACATCGTATTGAATATCACCCAAAACGGAATACCTGTTTTGATAAAAAACATTGCTACTGTAAACATTGGATTTGCTACACGATATGGCGCAATGACTTATAATGATCAAGGCGAAGTAGCAGGAGCAGTAGTAATGATGTTAAAAGGTGCTAACTCATCTAAAGTGATTGCCAACGTAAAAGAGCGTATCGCACAAATAGAAAAAACATTGCCCGAGGGTTTAACCATTGATCCATTTTTGGATCGAACAAAACTGGTTAATAATGCCATAAACACTGTTAGCCGAAACTTAGCTGAAGGAGCTCTTATTGTTATTTTTATTCTTGTATTGTTTTTAGGAAACTTGAGAGCGGGTCTTATCGTTGCTTCAGTAATTCCACTTGCAATGTTGTTTGCCATTTCGCTTATGAATGTGTTTGGCGTTTCGGGAAATTTAATGAGCCTTGGTGCTATTGATTTTGGTTTAATTATAGATGGTGCTGTTATTATTGTAGAGTCCACAATGCACTATTTAGGATTGAGAGGAAGTGTAAGGCTTACCCAAAAACAAATGGACGAAGAAGTATACCAATCGGCTAGTAAAATACGAACCGCTGCGGCTTTCGGAGAAATTATTATTTTAATCGTTTATTTACCCATTTTGGCATTGGTTGGTGTGGAAGGAAAAATGTTTCGGCCTATGGCGCAAACAGTGAGCTTTGCCATAATAGGCGCTTTTTTATTGTCGCTTACTTATGTGCCCATGATGAGCGCTTTGTTTTTAAGCAAAAACATAGACACAAAGCTTACTTTTTCGGATAAAATGATGGAAAAACTGCACGGCATTTATGCTCCGGTTTTACACTGGAGTTTAGCCCGCGCTAAGCAAATTGTTATAGGATCTGTTGTGTTGTTTGGGCTAAGTATTGTTTTGTTTAATACACTAGGTGCTGAGTTTATTCCTGCATTAGACGAGGGTGATTTTGCTATTGAAACAAGAATATTATTGGGCAGCAGCCTAACAGAAACAGTAGATGCCGCATCAAAAAGCGCAAAGGTATTGTTAACTGAATTTCCAGATGAAGTAAAAGAGATTGTTTCAAAAATTGGATCTTCGGAAATACCAACAGACCCAATGCCAATAGAGGCGTGTGACTTAATGGTTATTTTGACTGAAAAAGAAAATTGGACCAAAGCAGCAACAAGCAATGAATTGGCAGACAAAATGGGAGAGGCGTTTAAAAATGTTGCGGGAGTAAATTATGGTTTTCAGCAACCCATCCAAATGCGGTTTAATGAATTGATGAGCGGAGCAAGGCAAGATGTAGTGATAAAAATATATGGAGAAGATTTAGAAAAACTTACCACCTATGCAGAAACCATAGGAAAGCTTATAACAACAACAGAAGGGGCAAAAGACGTGTACGTAGAAAAAAACACTGGCCTGCCACAAATAGTTGTAAAGTATAAAAGAGATCAACTTGCTAAATTTGGTGTAAGCGTACAACACGTAAACACAACACTAAATGCAGCATTTGCAGGGCAAGTAGCCGGCACGTTATATGAAGGCGAAAAACGATTTGACATTGTTGTGCGCATGGATGAAAGCAACAGAAAAAGCCTGACCGATGTGAAAGAGTTGTATGTAAATACAGCACTAGGACCACAAATACCCCTTACCCAACTAGCCGACATAGATTTTATTACGGGCCCAAATCAAATACAACGGGATGATGCCAAACGAAGAATAATAGTTGGCCTAAACGTGAGGGGACGAGATGTAGAAAGCATTGTAAAAGAAATTAAAAGCAAAATGGACAAAACAATAACGTTTGAGCCAGGTTATTTTGCAACATTTGGCGGAGCGTTTAAAAACCTAGAAGAAGCCCGGTCGCGATTATTAATTGCGGTTCCAATTGCGCTGTTATTAATATTTATGTTGTTGTATTTTACCTTTCATTCCGTAATTCAAGGGTTAATTATTTATACCGCAATTCCCCTATCAGCTATTGGTGGTATTATTGCCCTTTGGATGCGCGATATGCCCTTTAGTATTTCTGCAGGTGTTGGTTTTATTGCCTTATTTGGCGTGGCGGTGCTCAATGGTATTGTGTTGTTAGCCGAGTTTAATCGTCTTAAACAAAGCGGCATTACCAATATAAAACAACGGATACTAGATGGAACAAAAACACGGCTTCGGCCTGTAATAATGACCGCAACAGTTGCTTCGCTTGGTTTTTTGCCCATGGCCTTATCGCAGGGTAGTGGTGCCGAAGTTCAAAAACCATTAGCAACAGTAGTAATAGGCGGCTTACTTTCGGCAACGTTACTTACTCTTTTGGTTTTACCGTGTTTATACTACTGGGTAGAAAAACAACAAAAAGCCCGCACAGCTTTTTTAATCCCATTATTTTTGTGTTGCCTTTTTTATACTCCAGCACAAGCACAAATGCAGCCCGTTTTATTAGACAGTGCGCTTCAAATTGCGTTTAAAAACAACTCCCAATTATTAGCTACTTCTAAAGAAAAAGAAGCCGCAGAATACCAAAAACGGACAGCTACTGAATTGCCTAAAACAGATATTAATTTATTATATGGACAATACAACGGATTTTACAAACAGGATAATAACTTCACGATTTCGCAAGGCATTCCGTTTCCCGGTTCAATGATTTCTAAGGCGGCCTTGGGCAACGCAAAAATAACGGCTGCTCAATACAAAGTATTAACAACCCAAAACGAATTGGCTTATCAAGTAAAGCTGGTGTATTACCAAATGCAAAATGTACAAAGCCTATACCAATTGTTGATGCAAAAAGACACAGCTTTTGCAGAGCTTGCTGCCGCAGCAAACAAACGATTTGAAAGAGGCGATGCAAGCCAAATTGAGAAAATGACAAGCGATATGCGGCAACAAGAAGTTCAAAACAACATACAACGAAACAGAGCCGAAGCAACATCCCTTCAACTCCAATTACAGCTTTTGCTCAGCAGCACTGTTTTATTTGATGTAGATGAAAGAGAAAACAAACAACGCTTTTTAACTATAAGTTTAGACTCAAATTCAGTTTCACAAAACCCCCATTTGCAGTTTTTAAAACAACAAATAACCATAGCCGAAAAAGAAAAAGCCGTAGCAGCAAATAGCTCCTATCCAGATTTTAAATTAGGCTATTTTAACCAAACGTTATTTGGTGTTCCTCTCAACAATGCAGGAACTGATTTTGCAACAAGCAATAATCGGTTTCAAGGCGTTATTGTTGGCTTGTCTTTTCCGTTGTGGCTTGCCCCCAATGTGTATAAATCCAAAACAGTTGAAACACAAGTTAAAGCCAGCGGGCTGCAGTTTAAACAACAAGAGCAGGCTTTTGATGTTCAATATAAACAAGCCGTTCAGCAGTTTTTAAAAGCACAACAAAGCTTAGCGCATTACAATAATACTGCGCTTGTTAATGCCGCGCTTGTTAAAAAGCAATCGCAACAATCTTTTGCCGCAGGCGAAATTGGCTATACCCAACACGTATTAAATCTTCAGCAGGCGCTTGCTGTTCAAGAAGCGTTTATTCAAACATTGTTAGAATATAATAAAGCCGTTATCAGTATCGAATTTTTTACCGCTAAATAATACCATACCATGAACCAAAAATTAATTTTATATGCTTTTGTCCTTAGTGCTTTTGCTGCATGCACAAATAAAGGGACTGCCCCCAGCGAAACAAAAGAAGAAACCGAAACAAACAGTGTTCCGTTCAGCAGCGCTGAAGCTAAAATATCGCCTCTTACCATAGGCACATTTACTTACCGCAACATAAGCAACACGATACAGGCAAGCGGCTTTTTGGATGTTCCACCAAATAGCAAGGTGACCATTGCTGCGCCCATGCAAGGCTTTGTAAAAACAACTTCTGTTTTACAAGGTTCGCGGGTTGCAAAGGGCGAAACGATAGCGGTATTGCAACACCAAGATTATATTCAACTACAGCAAGACTATCTGGATTATTTGGGACAGCTTGACTACCTGGAAGCCGAAAACAAAAGACAACAAGAATTATCGGATGAAAAGATTACGGCAACCAAAACGGCCCAGCTAGCAAAAGCGGCTTACCTGAGCATGCTGGCCAAAGTGAAAGGCTCTCGGGCAAAACTTGCTCTAATCGGAATTGACGTTCAAACAATTGCCAATGGCGAACTGCAACAAAGCATTACTATAAAAGCGCCTATTGCTGGTTATATTACACAGGTTAATGTAAACCGTGGCTCATTTGTTGGGCCGGCAGATATAATGTTTGTAATCGTGAATACAGAACACCTCCATGCCGAATTAACTATTTTTGAAAAAGACATAGCCAATATAAAACCCGAACAAAAAGTGCTGTTTACTTTAGCAAACGAAAGCAAACAACGCAGTGCGCACGTTCACTTAATTGGCCGAGAAATAAAGATAGACAGGTCGGTTCAAATACACTGCCATTTGGATGAAGAAGATGGGCAGCTTATTCCCGGAACGTTTTTAACTGCGCATATAGAAACAAAAACAGAAAAAGTAACTGCCGTTCCCGAATCCGCTATTATTAGCTATGAGGGAAAAGAGTATTTGTTTATTCAAAAACAGCCCGAAAAGTTTGAAATGATTGCCATAACGAAGGGAAATACAGAAGACGGTTTTGTTGCAATAGTGGTAACGAAACAAATTACCGACAGCTCCAAAATAGTGTTGAGCGGAGGACATTATTTATTGGGCAAAATGAAAAACATAGCCGAAGAATAAGGAATTACAAATCAATTGCTTGTTTTAAAAAATCAACCAACGGCTTCATGGCTTTGGTTGATTTTACAAGGTCTTTCATAAAATGTTTGTCCATCAATTCGGCTTGAGTAAGTTTGCGTTGTGCTATAAAGCCTTTATGTTTAAGGTAATTTACGGCAGGGTTTTCGGCATCGTATCCTTTTGGTGGCCGAACCAACTTCTCTCCCCCAATTGTGCCAAATTGGGCTTTAAAATCTTTTGCCAAAACAATCTTTTCAAAAGCGTCAAAGTTGTAATCAATCTCTTGCCTAATAGCGGCTAAATTACTTGGCTGTGGCATATATGCCCCTCCTGCAACAAAAGAATCTCCGGGTTGAATATGTAAATAATAACCACAAAATTCGGCCCTTTTGCCTCCTTGGTTTAAGCTCATTCCGAAGTTGTTTTTATAGGGCGCTTTGTTTTTTGAAAACCGAACATCTCTGTTTATTCTAAAAACACATTGTTTGGGCTCTTGTGTCAAAATAGAAGGATCAAAAGCACCAACGCTTTTAATGCAGTCGGCAACAAAACCAATCCACTCTTTGCGCAAGGCTTCATATTCTTTTTTGTTGGCTTCAAACCATTCTTTGTTATTGTTTTTATCTAACCGTGTTAAAAAATCAAGCAAGTGTTTAAAGGCCATATTCTATAAATTATTTGATTAGCCAAAGTTATACAAATGATTATTTTTGTCACGAAGTATTGAATAAACCTTTTGGTTAATAAGAACAGACGCTTGTTTATGTTTAACCAATGGCCTTAACAAGCCACACCATAACCAACAACAAAATGGCAGACAGAGAAAGACCAAGTTTTGAAGACAGTAATAATGTAACCGTACAGCGATGTTTTTTTGCATATGAATATGCCAAAGATTTTGTAAAAGGAAAAAACACGGCAGATATTGGTTGTGCAGATGGATATGGAACACAATATTTAGCTGATTATACAACAACAACAGTTGGGGTAGATTATAGCGAGTCAACATTGATAGAAGCTCGTGCAAAACATATAGTCAAAACTAACCTTACGTTTAAATCAAGCAGCGTTCCTCCTCTTCCGCTTGATAGCGAAAGCATGGATGTGGTAACAGCATTTCAATTTATCGAACATATTGAACCTCGGTTAGAGTTTATCAAAGAGGTGTACAGGGTATTGAAACCAGGAGGCGTGTTTTTGTGTTCAACACCCAATGCTAAAATGAGCATTGCTCGCAATCCCTTTCATGTGCACGAATACACCTTTGATGAAATGAAGAAAGAAATGGGACAAGTGTTTGATTCATTTGAAATAAAAGGCGTGCAGGGCAACGAAGCGGTAAATAAATATTATGAAGACAATGCTCGTTGGGCAAAAAAAATTCTGCGATTCGACCCTTTGGGCATTCACAAAATGATTCCGGCAAGTTGGCTTGTTGTGCCGTATAATTTTTTGACCACGATAATGCGCAAAGACTTAAAAACAGAAAACAACGACACCCTCAATATTACTACGAAAGATTTTTATGTAACAGAAGATCGCCTAGATTTTACGTGGGATATTTTTGTTGTTGCTAAGAAAAAATAAGAGCCGTTTGATAACGATCCTTTCTTCAACAAACACCCAAAATGAAACAACTGCTCATTCTGTTATTTGCTTTTTGTAGCATTGCAACCAATGGGCAACATTTGCTAACGGAGCAGCAAAAAATTGATCGCCTTATTGGGTTTGTTGCTTCGTTAAAAGGAGCTGTTTTTATTCGAAATGGCATTGAACACACCCCTCAAGCAGCGGCCGAACATTTAGCAATGAAGCGCAAAAAAGCGGGCTCTAATATTCAATCCGCAAAAGCATTTATTGATAAAATAGCAAGTAAATCATCCATTACAGGCGAGTATTACACGATTCAATTTGCCAATGGCAAAAAATTTCCTTGCCAAATGGTTTTGTTAAACGAACTGAAATCCCTAGAGGAAAAAGGCAACGATTTCAAGAATTAATGCAATAGCTATTTACTAAAATAATAAACAACAACTCCCTTGGTGTCTTTTTGAGTGCTGATGTTTGGGTGTGTTTTGCGCAATCTTTGGTATATGGTTGTTCCTGCTATTCCACCATCAAGTAATATTACTTTTACAAAGGAATCAACCGGTATCAAATCAAGTGACGCCTCATTGTAAACACAATAAATGTTGTTTTTTTGTAATAGCTGAACAGTGTTTTTAAAATCTTTAAAATACGCCCGATTATATAAATATGCCACAAGGGGATAATTCCATCCGGGGGCAATTAAAATACCATCTTGTGCGGTTGTTGTTGCTTTAATTTTTTCTATTAACGGCTGCCATCTTCTTCCATGGTCGGGTTTAAGGCTCACCGAAAACATAAAAAACAACACAGCAATAGTGATGGCAGGCATCATTTTTTCTTCGCCCCATAAATAGCGTATGGCTATAGGAATAAGCAAATACAGTGCGCTTGAAACAAAAATGAGGTATCGTTCTAAAAAAACCGGCACCCAAAAAGAAACAATAAATAAACCAAAGTACCCCACCACAAACCACCACAAAATAAAAACGGCAGGAGAAGCGAAAGAGAACACTGATTGTTTTCGGCTCAACCAAACTTTAATTAGCGCGGCAATAAATATAACCAAGCATACTACCGCAACTACAGGCGCATTTAGCATTTTAAGTATATTGTAATACAAATCAGAGATAGATGGTGCTTTTAGCCAATGTTCAAATGTGCCAGTTAAAAAGCGGTGGTAAAGCATCAGTATTTGTGGTAACAAAAGCACTATTGTTAGTAGGCATATTAAGCCAAAATGAAGTATTCGTTTGGGTTTTTTAAGGTTAACGGCAACAAACCAACAAGCTTCTATAAAAAGAAGCACCGCGCCCAAATAGTGGCTGTATAATAATAATACATTGCAAAACACAAGTGCTCCTGCTATTTTTAGTGTTGGCGTTTTAAAAAAAAGCAAAAAATAATATACAGATGCCGTTGCCAATAAATTAAACAACGCATACACTCTTGCTTCGTGGGCAAAATATATTTGAAATGTAGCAAAGGTGAATATAAGCGCTGCTCCTATTGCTACTCGGCTATTCACAAATCGGCTTCCTATTAAATAAATATAGATAACCGTAAGCGATGAAAAAAGTACGGATGGCAACCGAACCCATGGCACATCTATGCCTAAAAACAGAACCACCGGATGCAATATTATTTCGAACAAGGGAGGATTGTTTCCATCTCCCAAAAAAGACAGGATTTCGGCTATTGGCATTTGTGCCACCATAATGCTGAATGGCTCATCAATTGCAATTTCGGCATTGCTCACATATAAAAGTTTTAGCAGCACATTTAGCAGCACAAAAATAAAGATGTAAAATCGATCGAGTTTATGTTGTTCCATTTTTGTCAAACGTACTATAACAATTATACATTAAAAAGCCTTTTGCTGTTGGTTGCAAAAGGCTTTTTTAAAAACAACAAACAAGACGTTACTGTACAACTATTTTTTTAACAATAGAGCCCTTTTCTGTTTGAACTTTCACGAAATAAATTCCTTGATTTGATAGCTCAATTGTTGTTGTTGCGTTCATCTCTTTTTGCAGCAAAACACGACCAGTAATATCTGTTACCATTATTAATGATGTCGTATTGTTCGACTCTAAAATATCAACGGTTATTTTACTTAATGTTGGGTTAGGAAAGATAGCAATATCCGGTTGCTTAAACATGTGATTAAGCCCACTAGGTAAGCCGATTATAAAAACAGCAGGGCTTGTGGATGTTAGCGAATTATTAGTTGAGCGAAGTTTAATTTTTGCATTGTTTGTTTTCGGAAGGTTAGAACCGGAAAGCGTATAGCTACCCAAGCTTGCAACCGCCTTTCC
The DNA here is from genome assembly GCA_044353855.1 of Bacteroidia bacterium. Classification (GTDB taxonomy): domain Bacteria; phylum Bacteroidota; class Bacteroidia; order UKL13-3; family UKL13-3; genus UKL13-3. The sequence continues at coordinate 374,970 of JBILBF010000001.1, read as the reverse complement.
AATGGAGCGATTGAAGGTATCATTTATGAGAAGTTCAATATTTACAGAGTCGACAGCACTGCTTGCCCAAGTTATCGTGTTTAAACCGGTATTTGTCCATACCTCACCACCAACAGGAGATAGTATTGTTAGCGAAGGAATAACCACACCACAGTTTACATCAGGAGCAGCAATCCACGTAAGGTTGCTAAAGTTTATTCGGCATACAAGGTTTACGCTATCTATAAACGGATTTCGGTTTTTTTGAAGGGAAACAATATACTCATGTCGGGCAATTTCATATGCATCGGGCAAATCCTGAAAATGCCATTTTTTAAGAATTGCCTCATCTTGTTGGGCGGCACTTATTGTCCCGAGAGACCAGTCTTTTCCGCCAATACCGTTATAGGCAACACACATGTAAAAAAGAGCCCTTGCAGCATCTCCTTTATGGGAATCTCTTGGTTCATAAACGGTTTTTCCATTTGCATCTGTTCCAATTTTTCCTTCACCATTTTGGCTTACAACTGTAACAACTTCACCTAATGGATTATTTGATCTTACATTATTACCCAGTAATTGATTGGCAGGAAACAAATGATGCAAATCGCTATACTCCTGAAATTCACGCCCACCAACACCATTGCTTGGCCACCCTGGAGTGTTTCGGGTTGGCATCCAGCTTTGAGCATAAGTATGTTCTCTTGTTAGCTCACCCGAACCAACATTGCCCCACCAAACAAAAGGTTCATTGTATATATGGTTTAATCCGGTGTAGACGCAGGTAACAACTTTGCGATCGTTGGTGGTATCACGAGATTCAAAATTATTTATCAATGTAGGTGTATAATTGCCATAAAAGATGGTATCGTGAGCAGCAATTTTTGCGCTTAATGCACTAACGAAATTAGCAGATGAGGAGTTTATGCCTGCATAGTAGTTTTTTGGACCGCCATTAGGTGTCGTTATGCCAGCGCCTTTAGCATTTAGTGAAAGGTAGTTTTCAAAAGTTGCAGGGCCATTAAAAGGAAAAATCTTAAATTGATATTCAGTATTGGCAATAATATTGTTGGGCTTAACAAGGGTGTCGTGTCCAATATAGGCAACTTGTGATGTACCAATAACATCGCCTCGTTTATATGTTTGCCCATCAACAGGGACATCAGAAATTGTTCCTCCTTTTTTACGTAAAACCAAAAAGTTTTCGGCATCTGGAGTTCGCACATAGGATAAGTTAAAACCATATGTCGTTACATTATGAATGTTGCAGGTTGTTATTTGTTCAACAGGTTCGGTAGCGAAGTTCCCGCCAATGCCATATAAATGAAGCAAAAAGGAGGGATTATCTAAATCGTTGCTTGCCAAAAGGATAGTTGCTTTGCTGGTTCCGTTTGATGCAGGAGCAAAATTAACAGTAAGGTTTGCCGACCCATTTGCAACAATTGTTGAGGGAGGCGAAACAAGAGTATAGTCTCCAGCATTTTCTTCTGTAAGAGTAATTGATGAAAAAGTTAGCGCTTCTGCTAATCCTAAATTTTGGATTGTAAAAACAGTAGTAGCCGCCTTACCATTAATATAGTCTGAACCATTAGCGAGGGTTTTTGTGCCTTGTTTTACTTGAATTGAAGCAGCGTTGGTTGGCCCCGCTTTGGCAAGTATAATATTGTCTAATGCCACATTTGAACCTGAAACTTTTGTGGTGTAATAAAACCGAATAAAACGAGAGGTGGTTGCAGGGGTTAAGGATTCGTTAGCAAACCCTGAAGTCATGGAGGTATGTACTTTTAGGTCGGTCCAAGTTGCACCAGTTATTGATTCTTGTATTTTAAAACTTCCTGAAAAAGGAGGGTTTGGGCTTATGGCTGTTCCTCTAATGCTATATGTAAGCACACCCGGCTTTTCTGCAAAGGCAAGTTGTACATATTCATCTTGGCCGTCTAATCGGCAGGCAGCATTTCCATCCGAACCTGTCGCATAAACAAAAGGAGTTGTTCCTCCCACAAAAGCATCCAGCTTTGTGCTCCATCCATCCATATTGATACCCGTATATGTTGTTGCGGGTCCTGTTGGGTTAGAAGATCCAGCACCCGATGGCGCAGGATTAATAAAAGACCAAGAAGCAGGCAAAGTAGATTGTGAAAACAATGCGAAAGGAGTCGTCAAAAACAAGAATAGTAGTTTTTTCATTTTTTTGTTTTATTATAACATGCAAGATTAACCTAAATAAGTAACAAAGGCGAAAAACGCATGAAAAAGCAAGGTTAAATTATTGTGGAGGTTTCTTTGTGTTTAATCCTAAATTAAGTGCAAATTTGCCTCTCCAAAAACCAATTACCGTGACCGAACAAGTAAGCCAAAAACACATTGCCACCCCTGAGCAAGCAACACAACTAGGACTTCGCCCCGAAGAGTTTGAAAAAATAAAACAAATTCTGGGGCGTACACCAAACTTTACCGAACTCAGCATTTACTCTGTAATGTGGAGCGAACACTGTTCTTACAAAAACAGTATTGTGTGGTTAAAAACACTACCCAAAGAAGGTCCAAAAATGTTGGCAAAAGCAGGGGAAGAAAACGCGGGCTTAATTGATATTGGAGATGGCCTGGCGTGTGCGTTTAAAATAGAATCACATAACCACCCAAGTGCACTTGAGCCATACCAAGGAGCAGCAACAGGAGTGGGCGGCATTAACCGAGATATTTTTTCGATGGGAGCTCGGCCAATTGCCCAACTAAACTCCTTGCGTTTTGGAAATATTAACCACGAACGAACTAAATGGTTGGTAAAAGGTGTTGTAAAAGGGATAGGTGATTACGGAAATGCATTTGGCATTCCTACCGTTGGAGGCGAAGTTTATTTTGACGATTGCTACCAAATTAATCCGCTGGTAAATGCCATGAGTGTTGGTATTGCCAAAGTTGGAAAAACGGTTTCTGCTATTTCAGAAGGCATTGGCAATCCTGTTTATATTTATGGTTCGGCTACAGGCAAAGACGGTATTCATGGAGCTGCATTTGCTTCAAAAGACATCACAGCCGAATCGGCTAAAGATTTGCCATCAGTGCAAGTAGGCGATCCGTTTTTGGAAAAACTAATACTTGAAGCTACCATGGAACTGCTGGAAACAGAAGGAGTAGTGGGCATGCAAGATATGGGCGCAGCAGGGATAACGTGCTCAACCAGTGAAATGAGTGCTAAAAGCGGAACAGGCATGAAAGTATGGTTGGATAAAGTTCCGATGCGCCAACCCGACATGAAAGACTGGGAAATTCTACTTTCAGAATCGCAAGAACGCATGTTGGTGGTAGTTAAAAAAGGGTTTGAAAAACAGTTTGAAGCAATATTTGAAAAGTGGGATTTGGCCTATGCACAAATTGCCGAAGTTACCGACACTGCCCGCGTTCAATATTACATGCATGGCGAATTAGTTGCAGATATCCCCGGAGAAAGCTTGGTATTAGGTGGTGGCGCTCCTGTTTACCATAGAGAATATACCGAACCAACATACATAGCCGAAATAGCGAAATTTGACATAAACAACATTCCTGATTTTTCAATGGAAAATGCTGTTGCTGTTTCAAAAGCAATGGCAAGCCACCCAAATATTTGTTCGCGTAAATGGGTGTATAACCAATACGACTCAATGGTAGGAACCATTAACCAAACCACTAATGCGCCAAGCGATGCGGCTGTGGTAAAAGTTAAGGGCTCCAACAAATCAATAGCCATGAGCGTAGATTGTAATGCCCGTTACGTTCATGCTAATCCTCACACAGGAGCCATGATTGCAGTAAGCGAAGCTGCCAGAAATATAGTTTGTTCGGGAGGAGATCCCGCAGCAGTTACCAACTGTTTAAATTTTGGCAACCCATACAACACAGAAGTATACTGGCAATTTGTACAGTCTATAAAAGGAATGGGAGAAGCGTGTTTAAAATTTGGCACGCCAGTTACAGGAGGAAATGTTAGCTTTTACAATCAAAGCAGTGATAATGATGCGGTATTTCCTACGCCAACAATAGGAATGGTAGGGCTGGTTGATGGCACAAAACCACACATGACTCTTGATTTTAAACAAGCCGGTGATATAATTTATTTAATTGGTCAATCGCAAAATGATATTGGCTGTTCACAGTATTTGGTATCTCAGCACAATGTTCAACTCTCGCCTGCGCCTTATTTTAATTTGGAGGAAGAATATAATATGCACCAATTAGTAAAGGCGTTGATAGCAAAAAACAATATTCAATCGGCACATGATTGCAGCGAAGGCGGTTTGTTTATTGCATTGTTGGAATCGGCAAAAGTACGCAATCTTGGATTTGACATTAAAAGCCAACCATCGGGAATAAGAAATGATGCTTATTTATTTGGAGAAGCTCAAGGCCGCGTTGTTGTTTCGGTAAAAGCAAATGCTGTTTTAGCTTTTGAGGCTGCAATAAAAGAAGGAAATGTTTCAGTTGAAAAGCTAGGAACGGTTACTAATGGAATCTTATCAGTTGCGAATACAACCTTTGGCCAAATATCTGAGTATATACAGATATACGAAAACGCTTTGGCCAACTATTTAGCTTAATTGGACGGTTGTTTAGCACATATTAACATCCGTTCATTCAAACGGATTGGTGTTTTTTATGCAAAAACGACTTTATTGTATAATAAGCCCATTAATATGAATAAAAAGAGCGTTTAACAAAAGGTTTTTATTTAGCGACACATGAAGGATATGTTTGTTTTAAAACACAAAAACCAGTAAACAAGAAGTATGAAATCACATGCACAAAAGCTAGGTCATTTAGTTATATTAATGTTATTGCTTTCTGCTTGTTCGAAAGAAAGAACGATACAGGTTGGCAATATTCCTGCTAATACACCAGAAGGCTCATCAATATATTTAATAGGAGATTTTAACAATTGGAATCCTGCCGATTCTAACTTTAAATTGGATTATGATGCAGTTTTAAAAGTATATAGCATAAGCGTTTCTGATAAATTAAAACACGCAACCTATAAATACTCACGTGGATCAGTTGAAAGCATTGAATCAGATAAATGTGGAAACGAAAAGCCATCAAGGCGTATTGGCATTTCAGACTTTATAGTTGACACGATAGAAAGCTGGATGGATGTTGATCACGCAGATTGTCCCCAAATTACGTTTGTAATACAAACAAAAGGCAGCCAAAACAGAAATAGAGACTCTATTTATTTAGCCACAGAAACCAACCAATGGAAAAAGAGTAATCCAGAGTATTTATTTCATTACACACAAAATGGAGCGTACTATTTAACGCTCAATCGCACGAAAGAAAAATTCCTTTTTACTGTTTTTAGAGGTGGGCAAAATCAGTTTAATGCACCACAAGAATTGCCGAGCAATAATGATACAATAATGCTAACGCTTTTCTCTGAAAAAAGCAAAACAGACAAAAACAAGAATACCATCACCCACTCAAATGGGGCAACAGCAGTAACCCAACAAACGATAACATTAGATATTCCAAAAGGAGTAACCCGAGCAGCAAGCCAACCAATTCCTGATGTAGCAAGCTCAAAGCTTCAGCCAACCACAAAACCAACTCCGCCCATCACAAAGCAGCCAGAAAACCAAGTCTCTTCACCGCCCAAACCATCTCCAATTCCGGCACCAGCAACTCCGGCACCATCAACTGAGTCGAAAACGCAAAAAAAAGTAATACTTATTATTGATAAACTTCCATCATATGGAAAAGAAGACAATATCTATTTAGCCGGAGATTTTAACAACTGGAATATTGCAGACCCCGATTATCAATTTAGAAGTCTTACATCTGGAAGAAAAATTTTGACAATCAGGCTCACTGATTATAAAGAACATGAATTTAAAATAACTAGAGGAAAGCCGCGAACAGACGAGTCAAATTTTAAAGAAGAAGCAATTGATTTCCATCAAATTAAAAAAGGATCGGCAGACGACACAATACATATACGAATTGATAGTTGGATGGATGCTTATCCCAAAAGCCGGCTTGTAATTTATTTGACTGATGTTCCAGAAAACACACCCGAGCAAGACGATATTTATTTGACAGGAAATTTTAACAAATGGAATACTCAAGAGGAGAAGTATAAGTTTACTTCGCTTGGCGATGATCGGTATGCATTGTCAATACCGGATTTTGGTAAAACATATACAGAGTTTAAAATCACCAGAGGCAGCATGCAAACAGAGGCAGCGGATCCCAAAGGAAGGGCGCCTAAAGGCCAGCCGTTTGATTTTATTAAACGAGACACGATTAAATTGAGGATTGAGCGATGGAAGGACTTGAAATAACAAATAACATTTATAGAACTGTATAAGGGACAAAACAGATGGAACTTGTCGGCAAATGTCCAATAGTCCACCATTCTTATTTACGTGTAATTTGCTATAAATGCCGCCTATATAATTTCTTAAGGCATCAATACACACGGCTTGTTTTAAGGCAATGAATTTATAGCGTAACTTTTTAGCCAAACCATGAACGGCATCTCGTTTGCGTTTTGTAAGGTCTTCAGACAAATTTTTGTTGGGGCGAAAAGGGTCAAATACTTCACGAGCAGTTGCAGCTAATGAACCGGATCCAACAACAAATCATTTTGAGGCAAAAGCAAACCCTAATCCTACCCAGCAGGCGGCTTTAAACTGTTTATATAAAGTGCATCAACTGAACCATTTTCAGAAACGGTATTCGACTTGAATCTTAGACAAGTTGAAGCAACAACCACAACAGAATTCTCCTTAAACGCTGAAATGGGCTTAGAGAATGCAGGTGGAATGTATAGTGTTAAAATTGCACAAAGCGACAACGCAAAAAAGCACGATTGTATAGGGCAAAACAGCAACAAAGAGTCAAAAGAATAATAAAGCCGTTAAAAAACAAAGCAAAAACAGAGGGGGCCAGGGTAGTTTTTTGGTTGAATTATATATTAATATGAATCAATCCATTTTTCCAAAGAGCATAAATAACGGCAGCAACAATGAGGGTGGCAACAACAGCAAAAGGCCAAAATGGACGCTTCTTTTTTGTAAAAGGATCGTTGAGATTTATTTTTGCACCAACAGGTAATTGTGCAAGGCTAGTAAGCAAATTACCAAATTGAATATTTACGATAGCACGAGCATTAATAGCCCACCCATTAGCATCTAAAATAGGGGCTAAATTACGTTTGCGTAATTTAAGATAAGCCATAATCATAGCAGGTCCTGAAATGGCCATCATTATTCCAAGAAAAGCCAAAGGCATTTTCCACCAAACAAGCGCTAAAAACCCAGCAATAACAGAGGCTATGATGGTTCCAATGGCGCCTAAAGCTAAACTAATGGCGGCAAAAATCCCTACAAATTTTCCAATATCAAAAGGCTGAGCAGGAGGCTTAGGTGCTGATGGAGCGTCTGTTAGTTTTACATGTGCATCTACAACGTTGCTTGTTGCACTTGTATTTACTTTGTTGTCTTGCTCGGCAGCAGCTTTGTTTAGTTGGGTTTCAATAAACCTAGAAACTTTGCGATAGGGCGACCAAAAAGCCTGGCGAATACTAATAGGGTTATCAATAATTTTAACCACCGTTGCATCCCAATCTAACCCCTTTCGGTCATAAAAAATGGCATTTCGACCAACAGCTAAATTATCAATATCACCATTGGTAAGCGCTGCTACAACAGTCATTTTTTCATTTGTGGCTCTTGAAACACAATCACAATACATCAAAAACATTCCACTAAATGATGCTGTTAAATTGTGCTTAGGCATATCGTTTACCTTTAAACACAAATCGCAACTGCGTTGGTCAATATATAAAGTACCTGCTTGAAAGATGGCCTTATGCCCCTTTGAATAAAAATCGTAAAAGGTTACAAAATTTTTTAGGAGCGCATACAAATCTCGGTAATAACGAACAAGTTGGTTTACTTGTATAATGCTATTGGCTTCGTTTTCTAATGCCTTATCTTGTTCAATCAAAGCAATCAACTCCTCTGTAAGAGGACTACTTAAAATCTCTTTGATTCTGCTTGGCCCAAGAGGCTCAACAAGAGCACCTTCTTTTTCAGACTTCCATTGAGTGTAAGCGGCAAATTTTTCGCCTATCAATCGCCATTCTGGTTCTGTCAAAGACTCTTTGGTATTTACGATTAAGGATTTAAAGTTGGCTATTTCGTTTTCCCAAGCAGGATTAATGCCAATGGTTAAAGGTAATGATTTGTTTGCCTCTATTTTTGCTAGTGGATATTCAGCAATTTCAACCAACGAAAGAGAAAGATCTTTCGGGCTTATTGACTCTACTCTGGTAACCGATAAATTTAAAGCAGCCGTGGATTGTGGGTCAAAAGCGGCCAAACGGCATCGAATAAAGTAGTCTTCAACCTTAGACTTTATAGCTGAGTAACAGAGGAATGCCTCTTCTGTTTGTTCGGCTAAAAAAAGAATTGCTGAATTGGCGTCTGCTTTTTTATACCAAGCGGCATATACTGCACTGTTTTCTATAAACAACTGAAGCAATTCAAGGGAGACGCCCTGCTTGCCACCCCTGTCTTGTAATGACCCAACACAAGACATTATTTCATTTAGCAAGACGACTAGTTCAGGCTTTTCTGTGGTGTCTTCAGTAACAATTCCGTCACCGTTAAAACGCGAGGCAGAAAAAATCTTTTCAATATCCGAGGTTTCTTCTACAGTTAGGGTAGTCGAATCAGGCTTCCCCAAATTTCTTAAAATCACTTTGGCAGATGCAAGCAAAGACTTTCCTTCATCGGAAGAATCATCAATAGCAGCCAGCGGGAAAATAGCATCTTGTTTGAGGATATCATCGGGGTTTTTTAAAACCGTTGTTATCCACTTTGATGCAGCAATAATTTCAGGAACACGTATTTGACCATCATGATCTTTATCTATTAGCTCAAGTGTTTTAATATCAATTTCGAGGCCATTTACAGGGCAGCTTAATGCGGTCCATAACTTCTGATCAAGTTGGTCAAGGTGCTTTATGTCTTCACCCGACTCTAAATTAACACGTTTAACTCCACCTACGGTAGAAAAGCTCCATTGATGTTTTTTTTGTTCCATAATTAACAGTATTTATAATCCCAAACGCACAAGCAGCAATAGGATTGAAAAGCAAATTACACTTTTATATGATTTAGCAAAATAAAGAGAAAAACGATGAAAGGAAAAGGGCGTCTCAAAAGTAAAACAAGCAGAATTTCAGCGGGTATGTGTTTTTCCAACTAACCATTCCATTATGGTAACGGGTAGCAACAAACAGGTTAGGGCATACACGGCATCTTCAATTGGAATTGTAAATAGCCGAACGCCTAAGTTTTCTGCATTATTGTACCAAACAATTGGGGTGGAGGTAGCCATTCCGGTAAGTATTCCGTTTACAATAAAAAAGGGAATTAGGTGTACAAAATAGGCCAGCCAAAAATAGCCCATCCACTCTTTTTTGAGGTATACATAATGGATAAATAGAAGGATAGATGCAATTATGCAATTGTAAAAAGTATAGGATTGAGTAGTATTAAAAAGGGCAAGAAAAAAGGTTGAGGTTAAAAAAAACAGGGTAATATGATGTTGGTATTTAGCAAAAGGGTTGGCCGTAATATAAACTTTAATGCAGCTGTAAATAAACACACTCGAATAGGGAATAATGAAAAAAAACAGCCACTCTTCAATAGGCAAATTATTGAGACGTAAGGGCCAAACATAATTGGGGTTAAAGCCCCAAACACCCTCACGAGCAAACCAGCCATCCCACAAAATAAAAAGGACGGCATTGGCAATTATGCCAATAAACAATGGCTTCCACTTTTTGTAAAACGCCACTTTTGCATCAAAGCTTAATGCAAAGGGCCCAACAAACGAAAGCAATAATATCCAAGCGTATAATGACATGGTTGTATAAATAACAAATGTATAGCGGTAATTAATTATTTACTTGTAGCGGGGTCTTTCCAATACTTAGAAGGCACAATAAGCATCCCAAAATTCTCTCCTTGATATTTACCTAACTGTTTGTGGTGCATTTTGTGGGCTCTTCTAATGGACCTAACATACCTATTATTCCAGCGAGTCCAAATTTTGAAACGCTGGTGAATGATAATATCGTGAACTAAAAAATAACACAAACCATATAACGAAATTCCAATGCCAACATACAACCTAAAATCTCCACCAGCCATAAGCCCGCTCATATAGCAGTATGCGCTTGGAGCGGCAAAAATTAAAAAGAAGGAATCGTTTTTCTCAAAAAAGCCAGGCTCTACTTGGTGATGGTCCTTGTGCAAATACCATAACCAGCCATGCATTACAAACTTGTGTGCAAACCAGGCCGTAAATTCCATAAAAAGGAATGTTGCTAAAATAATGAGGGCGTTTAAAATCATACTGTAAATTAAAGAAAAAAAAGGGGTTTTTGTTTTGCAAATGGGCAATAATTATTACAACACATTAAGTCCAACAAAAAACAACAACATTAATCCATAAAGCCATACAGCAACTTTATTATTGTTGTCTATTTGAAGGTGTTGAAATAAAAAATTAAACGCAAACGCAAACGCAAACCAAGCCGAATAGTTTTGCAAAGGAACAAGTTGGTTTTTCCAATACCAAAAGTCGTATGTGGGAGCCACTTGTTCTATAAAAAAATCAACCAATACCATTAATAAAGCACCTACAAATACTTTAGGAAAAAACGTATTAAATGTTGTGCTGTTTGCAAAAATCCTGTTTGCAACAACAGAAGAACAATAACTTAACAATAACCAATTCATTCCAATAATTACAGGAATATCAAGCAGTTTTAACCCAAGATTATTGCCATAAAAATACTGACCAAAAATACGGCCCGTTTCTACTCCGGCCCACTCTATTAACCATCCCGAAACAAAAACCACCCCCGAATAGATGAATAGTCGAGTGTTTGCGTTTGTGTGATTGACAAAAAGAATAACGGCACTAATAAGGAGATTTACAGCAGTAAGAGGCATTAAATCTAATCCCCAAAATACAGTTCCAAATAACCCAACGGCATATAAAATGCAAAGGGCTAAAACAGAAATAATAGTTTTGTTAAGCGTCATCAGATATACAAACTACAAGATTAAATATTTGCTTTAAATAATTTTACAGCAATGGCTAATAAAACAATTCCAAAAAACTTGCGCAACAACGAAAGCCCTGCTTTACCCAATAGTTTCTCAATTCTATCAGTTGATTTTAAAGCAATGTATACAATAATTAAATTGATAATAATTCCGATTAAAATATTTTGAAAACTGTATACGGCCTTAAGCGAGATAAGCGTTGTTAGCGTGCCCGATCCAGCAATAATTGGGAATGCAATAGGAATGATGCTACCCGCCTTGTCATTAGGGTCGGATCTAAAAATATCAACCCCTAAAATCATTTCGAGGGCTATAATAAAAATAACAATTGAACCAGCAACAGCAAACGAAGCAACATCAATACCAAAAAGACCAAGGAGCTTTTCGCCCAAAAACAAAAAAATCAACATGAGCACACCAGCAGCAATTGTTGCCCAGCCAGAATCTATATGTGTTGATTTTTGTTTAATATTAATGATAATGGGCAACGCCCCCAAAATATCGATTACGGCAAACAGCGTAAGTGTGATAGTTGAAATTTCTTGTAGCGAAAACATAAAGCAAAGGTACCTTATTATTGTTGCCTTAACGTTTTGAAAAAGAAAAGAGTTTGCAATAAGGCAAAAAAGGCAACCCCAATTTGCCGATCTAAATAGTTTTCGGTAAGAAAACAAATGCACATAAAAACCATAAAATAAAGGTGAAGCCACTGTTTTGATTGGACCGATTTTACCATTGCATAAACCAAACATCCCACAAAAATCATAAAACCCAATATGCCACAAGTAAGCCAGCTGTTCAAATATTCATTGTGTGTGTTGTAGTTAAATTGTTGGTACACGTGTGTATTATACTGGCTTAAACAATTGTTTAACGCTTGCTGAATATTTCCTGTGCCTACCCCCCATAACCAATGCTGGCTTAGTAACGCCATATCACAAGCAAAAATACCGGAGCGCACATTCGTTCCATTATCATTGTTTCCTTGAGGTGCTTGCATGTTTTTTGCAGTCATTTCATTTAATCGATTTTGCACCATTGGCGATAAAAACAACACAACACAACCCAATAGCATAGCGGCTAAAAACCACCACCGCTTGGCGTGTTTTTTTATATGATTAAACAACAACACAACAACAATGAGAACAAAAGCAACAAAAGGAGCACGAGATGCACCTGCAAGGCCTCCTGCTGTGCAAACAACTATTGTTGCAAAAGCCAACCCAAACTCCCATTTGTGAGCACACTGTTTAGCCAATACATTGTATAATTGAATAAACGCTGCCATGTATACAATGGCACAATAGTATGTTGGGTGTAAGCCGCTATAATGCTCCAAAGCTATGCGGTATGAAAAAGTAAAGTCGGCTCCGTTAAACCCCACAGGATGTGTAAACCCTTTTAATAACATCAAAAAATTTACACTTAAAACAGCAATGATTGATGAAGCACAAAATAGGGTAAAAGCCTTTTTTACCTGAACATCATTTAGGCGTAAAGCCGAAAACGAAAACACCAAAGGTACAGCTATTAATAGCAATTTTACTTTTACGGAAGCTAATCCTAAAGCAACATTATTACTGGCTGCAAGCCAAATAATATAAGGAAAAACAATGCCTGCTAGCGGCAAAAAAAACTTCCATTGAAACGTAAATTGTTTTGTTTGGAATACATACAAAAACCCCGAAAGGAGCAAAAGCATTGCAACTCCCGAAATCCAATGTGGCATAAACAAAGGGAACGCGCAAAGCAGCAACAAAAGAATGCTATTGGCTTGCTTGGCCCAATTTGTTTTCATACAATACGGTTTTTACTTGTGCCACAAATTTTTGATTGAACGTTTTTTCAGAAAAGCGCAAAGCATTTTCTCTAATCGTTTCGGGTATAAATTGATGTTGGTTGTTTTCAAAAAAAGTAACAGCCGCCATAATACTTTGAGGCGTTTGTTCGGCAAAAAAAACACCCGTTTTTCCATCCACAACCGTCTCAAGATATCCGCCCTTTTTATACGCAATAATGGGCGTCCCACAACTTTGCGCTTCAACAGTAGTAATACCAAAATCTTCTTCGGCAGCAAGAATAAAAGCCTTGGCTTCCTGAATGTATTTTACCATTCTATCTTTAGGCTGGTAGCCAAGCATGATGATATTATCGCTGGCAAATGTTGCAATTTTATCCTTATCAGGGCCACTACCTATAATATATAATTTTTTATCGGGCATGTTTTTAAATGCTTCGGCAATAAGCTCTACGTTTTTGTATGAAACCAAACGACCAGCAGTAACATAAAAATTTTTGCGGGGCAAACCTGCAAGCGCAAAAGAGGCGGTATCTACAGGAGGATAAACCACCACGGCATCACGATTGTAAATGCGCTTAATGCGCTCGGCAACAAAGTGTGAGTTGGCTAAAAAATGATCAACATTTGGCGTGTTTTCAATATCCCATTTTCGCAACCTAGCAAGTACGCTTCGAATAAAAAATTTAACTGGGCGCAACAAGGGGTTGAGATGTTTTAGGTAATCATCTTCCATATCCCAAGCATAACGAATGGGAGTATGACAATAACAAATATGGATTTGTCCGGGGCGTTTTTTTACGTTTTTACTCACCGCAGCCGATGAGCTCACAATAACATCAAAATTTGAGAGATCAAAAGAGTTGGTTGCTTTAATAAAAAAAGGCAGGTAGTTGCGGTAATATGTTTTTGCCAAAGGCAAATATTCTATAAACGAAGTGTTGGCATAGCGGCCATTCAGCAAATATTGCCTATCGGTAAGGTTTAAAAAATCAATGAGGCTAAATACGGAAACCTTTTCAACTTCAATTTTCTCCCAATCGCTTGTAAACGGACTGTCTTTGGTATAACTTTTATCGTTAAAGCTATTGAGTATTGCACGCATTACTTTCTCGCCTCCGGCACTCACATTATACCAATCATGTACTAAGGCAACTTTCATTTTGTTTTCTAGGTTTCCAAACCTACATTTTTTTGTGGGTTTCTGTTAACAATGAGGCTAGTTTTTTTGCCGATAGCCCGTAGTTATACTCTGTAAATATTGGGTTGTTCTGTTTTATTATTATTGGATTGTTGAGGGCTGCGTGTATATCTTTAGCAACCCGCGGGGTATTAGTTGCCGAGGTAAATAGGGCTACGGCATCAAAACATTCTTTGTACACGGCAATATCTGAAAGCAACACAGGGCACCCCAAATATAAAGCCTCAAGCACAGGAATACCAAAGCCTTCATCAAGAGAAAGAGACACAAACAAAGCAGCCTGTTTATACAAATTAATAAGTTCGGCATTGTTTACATAGCCCGTAAACAAAATATTAGAAGAAACGGATAACTGCTCTTTGCCAAATACAGCATTTGCTGCTCCCACCACTATCAATTCATAGTTGGGCAAGTTTGCTTGTTCAAAAGCGGCTATTAATGTTTTTAGGTTTTTGCGAGGGTTGATAGACGAAACTGTTAGGATATAATTTTTGCGAGTTGTGGTTTTTGCCGAGTCAAAAAGGATATCATGCGCAACACCATTGTACAATATTTCGGCATCTAAGCCTAAAAGTGTTTTAAGTTGATTTTGAATAGTTTTGCTAACGGTAAAAACTTTTCGACTTCGTTTTGCAATGCGTGGAATTAAAAAACGATACACCTTAGCAAAGCTTTTATTAAACCATTCGGGGTGGTGCATAAAAGCCAAATCATGAATGGTAATCCATTGATTTGAGTATAACAGAGGAGCTGTATTGCAAAAATTCAGTAAGAGGGGCGAGCCTTGTTTTTTTAAAAACGAAGGCAATTCTATTTGTTCCCAAATATAACCGGAGGCGTTTCCAATTTGCTGAAAAGGCAGGTGCGAAAGGGCTTTTGGGCAGGTTGTTCCTTTTGGCGCCAAGAGCACAAAAGAAATATTTTGATTGCTTAAGTTCCTACAAATTTCAACCGCAAATTGCTGCACTCCAGTAATTTGTTGGGTTAAAAAACGAGCATTAATATAGACTTTCAATGGCCTGTGTTTAAGTATTGTGTTTAACAAAAGTAATCGGTTTCGATGTTTTTGTTTCGCCTTTTTTCAGAAATAAAACTGCATATTCGCAAGGTATGGATTTCAATATACTTCGTTTTAAAACCAACAAACTTATTGGCATATACCAAAAACAAGGTATTATGTACACAGCAACTTTTTTGTGGGGAAAGCTTAAAAAGAAAATTAACAATAAACTGTTTTATAAAAGCTTTTTGGAAGCAAATACGTTTACTGAAGCAGATAGAAAAAAAGCAGAGGCTACTATATTAACGCTTACACTTAAGCCCGTTTTTTCAATCATTATGCCTGTTTACAACGTGGATGAAGCGTGGCTGGCGAAAGCTATAGAATCTGTTCAAAGCCAAGTGTATCCTTATTGGGAATTATGCATAGCAGACGATGCATCAACTAAAACCCATATTAAACCGATGTTGCAAAAATATGCAGATTCAGATGCTCGTATTAAAGTTGTTTACAGAGAACAAAGTGGAAATATTTCGGCAGCCAGTAATAGTGCAATATCACTGGCAACAGGTGAATTTATTGCTTTACTTGATAACGATGATGAAATTACGCCCAATGCTCTTTATGAAAACGCAAAACTTATAAATGAATATCCCAATGCAGATTTAATATACAGCGATGAAGATAAAATAGACGAACAAAACAACCATTTTGATGCATGGTTTAAACCTGATTGGTCACCAGAATATTTACTATCTCATATGTATGTGTGTCATTTTTCTGTTTACCGCAAATCATTGGTGGATGCTGTTGGAGGGTTTCGAAGCACGTTGGATGGCGCTCAAGATTATGATTTGTGTTTGAGAGTGACAGAGCAAACAAAAGCCATTTACCATATTCCTCAAATTTTATATCATTGGCGCACAATTGCCACCTCTACCGCTAGCAACCCAATGGCAAAATCATATGCCTATGAAGCAGGACGAAAAGCTGTTGAAGAGCATGTTCAGAGAACTCAAGGAGAAGGCAGTGTTTCACTTACAGAATATTTTGGGGTTTACAAAGTAAAACAGGCTATTAAAGGGGATCCATTGGTGAGTATTGTGATTCCTAGTGCTGGAAAAGGCGCGAGGACCAGAGGGAATGAAATTTGCTTATTGGAAAATGCTATCAACAGTATCAAACAAAAAAGCACATATCTTAATATTGAAATAATTGTTGTTGACGGAAATGATATTGAAGAAAAAACACTTACGACTTGCCAAAAACAAGGAGCCTTATTTGTGCATTGTGACGACACATTTAATTTCTCGCAACGCATTAATTTAGGGGTAAAAGCTTCGAAAGGAGAATATGTGTTGATGCTGAATGATGATATTGAAATTATGACGGAAGATTGGATAGAACAATTATTGGGCTTTGCACAACAGCCCCAAATTGGTGCTGTAGGAGCAAAACTTTTAACCGAAGACGAACAAGTACAACATGCAGGAGTCGTTTTAATAGAGGGCTCGCCTGGTCATATTTATTATGCCATTCCCAATGTTGGACAAGGATATTTTAATGCTTTGTGTTCTTATAAGAATTATCTTGCTGTAACAGGTGCTTGCCTAATGGTAGGCCGAGCAAAGTATGATGAAATTAATGGCATGGATGAAATTTTTCCGGTAAATTATAATGATGTTGATTTTTGCCTTAAGCTACACGAAAAAGGGTATCGCAATGTGTATTCATCACAAGCAGTATTGTATCATTACGAATCGGTATCGCGAGGTAAAGGATATAAAATGGAAGAGCTGCAAAAGTTTTTAACCAAATGGGAACATTACCATCCAGCACAAGTAGACCCTTATTATAATCCAACGTTGGTAAAATATCCTGCATTGCTGCAGTAGTTTAAATTGTTTAGGTTTGCATTTCACAAAGCGTATATGATTCTATTTAAAATACAAAACCTCAACCACTTAGTATATACTATAGCCTTAAAAAACATTAAGGTAAAATATAAAAACTCTCTTTTGGGTTTTGTATGGAGCATGTTGCATCCGCTTGCTTACCTCGTAATTTTTGTTTTTGTATTTAGTCACGCTTTTTCAGCAGTACCCCGGTACCCTTTGTATGCATTAACAGGGTTGGTTTTTTGGACCTATTTTAATAACTCAATGAACCAAATTATTAATTCTATTATTAACAATGCGAGTATTATTAAAACCATTGCACTACCCAATATTTTATTTCCATTAAGTGCTGCTTTTGGCGAGGTCGTTACCACACTTTTATCATTGGTTCCTTTTTTTGGTTTGATGTTGTTTTTTGGTTTGCAAATAGGGTGGATTACACTGCTAATTTTTCCGGCCATTATGGTATTTAGTTTATTTACTTTTGGCATCGGCACATTTTTAGCAACATTCAATGTGTATTTTAGAGATGTAGGCATTTTATGGAATACGCTTTCGCCTGCACTGTTTTATTTTACCCCCATTGCATTTATGTCCGATTTTATTCCACCACAATACATGTTGTATGTAAAACTTAATCCTTTATATCACTACATGGAGCTGATGCGTGATATTTTGTTTTACAACCAGCTTCCCTCAACTACCACGATTATAATTACCGTAGGCTTGGCTCTTGTAATGTTTGTGTTAGGGGTGTTTGTGTTCAATAGGTATAAAAGAGGTTTTGTTTCCAATTTATAAAATTCAGTATGTCGGCACAAAGTGTTATATCAGTAAAAGATTTGCATGTTAATTTTTGGATTAGCGGCTCTGGAATCAACTCATTTAAAGACGTAGTAATGTCGCTTGGGCGGCAAAAAGCATTAGAGAAAAAGCAAGTTTTAAAAGGGCTTAATTTAGAAATTAGCAAAGGCGAATGTTTTGCCTTAATGGGAAAAAACGGATCAGGAAAAAGCACCTTGCTGCGAACACTTGCTGGCATTATAACACCCGAAAGCGGCACCATTGATATCAAAGGAAGTGTTGCTCCACTACTAACTATTGGAGCAGGATTAGAGTACGAACTTTCGGGGTATGAAAACATTAAAATTGTGGGAACACTAATTGGCATGAGAGGGCAAGAATTAAAAGATGCTGTTGAGGTTATAAAGAATTTTTCAGAGCTTTCTCACAACGATTTGAATATGCAAATCAAGCGTTACTCAGCAGGTATGATGGCACGTTTGGCATTTAGCATTTCAGTATGTCGTATACCCGACATTTTAATAGTAGATGAAGCATTATCTGTAGGAGACCAAGGGTTTCAAGTAAAATGTGCCGACCGTATCAATGAAATGAAAGCAGCCGGAACAACGATTATTTATGTTTCGCATAGCCTTGCCGAACTCAAACGTATTTGCACTCGAGGTGCTTGTTTAGAGGATGGAAAAATCGCTAAAGTGGGTCCAATTGACGAAGTGGGGGAATACTATAATCAATCGTTTAATTAAAAAGGTGGCTTTACTCAACCGATTAAAAACGATTATAGGAAACGATGCTACCTTTGCAACAGCTGTTTCGCGGTTGGCTTTTTACGCAAAAGTTTCTAACCCATTGAAAAAAATTTACCAGAAACTCTTTTCATCGCCCAACATTTCTAACGTGTTTATTCCTCTTTTTGCCAATGAGCAAGAACAACGATTGTGGAGTATCATTGCTAAAAACAAGAAAGAAGAAAAGGGTGCAACCAAAGCATATATTATTGACCAACAACTAACAGCGGAGCTTTTGCCAAAGTCTAATGGCGGGTTTTATGTTCAATTTATGCCATTAGGAAATCCTTTGGTGAGCATTATCATTCCAACTAAAAACAAATCAGAATTGGTGCAACAATGTATCGATTCAATTGTGCAGAAAACCACGTACCCCCACATAGAAATTTTATTGATTGACAACAGAAGTGACGAACAAGCACTTTTTGCGTTAATCGAAAAATATAAGCATCAAACACAATTTGTATTCAAACATATTCCTGCCGATATCGAGTTTAATTTCTCCGCATTGATGAATATGGGAATCGAAAAGTCATCAGGAGACTATTTGGTTTTGTTAAACAATGATACCGAAATTATTTCACCTCAGTGGATTGAATATATGCTTGGGTTTGCACAACAAGATAAAGTTGGAGCGGTAGGATGTAAATTATTATATCCAAACCAAACGATACAGCATGCAGGGGTTGTGTTAGATGCAGAAACAATTTCGAAACACGTGTTTGTTGGAAAAGAGCGATATGATGAAGAAGTAAGCAGCATTCAACTTTATCCAGCAGTAACTGCCGCGTGTTTAATGATTAACAAACAAAAGCTCATAGCAATAGGCGGGTTTGACGAACAATTTAAAGTTGAGTTTAACGATATCGATTTATGCCTTTCATTATTAAGCAAAAACCTCCACAATATTTATTTGCCTCAAGTAGAAATTTTCCATTACGAATCAGCTTCTCGCAGGCATCCGTTTTCGGATAATGAAAATTACCAAAGACATTTGATAGAAAGGCTAATAATGAAGCAAAAATGGGGACATTATATACACGCTTAGCGGATATAATGTAAGAATCGTCTTAAATGCCCCATCAACGAAATTTTGTAAAAGCTTCGCCAATTAATAAAAGCTTCTACAAATTCATTATCCTTTACAAATAAAATAGAGAAAGGAACAATACTGCCATTTATGCCTAGTATTTGCAAATCACCTTTGAACCCCAATTTTTTATTTGTAGAATTAAACTTGCGCTGAATATCCCTTCTTTTATCAAAGGCCAATTTGAAATAATAAACAGTATTATTGAGTTCTATTTTTAGGTATATTTTATCAAAATTGTCCCTTTTATCAATGACGGCCCATCCATGAATTGACAAACAATTGAATCCATATATAATAATATCAATATGTGTTTTAAATAGTTTATTATCATAAGATTTCATTTGTTTCAAATGATCAATAGCTATTTCCAAATCATTTTTCTCTGAAAGATAATTATGAGCATATGTGGCCAAAACGTAGTTGCGCGTTGATAATAATTGGCTTAAACGTGTTTTAAATTGTTTGGCATTAGCAGGCACTCTATACAAACTTGTTACTTTGTCTAGATAGCCAATTTTAGAATCTTGAACATACTTTAACCATAAAGCCCAATCTTCTAAAAAGTCAATTGTTTCATCAAACCCTCCAAGCTCAAGAAATAATCTTTTTTCAAACAATACTGCTTGAATAGGGAAAAGATTGTTGTTTAACAGCTCCTCTTTATCTGCAGGATAATCATGCCGAGTTTGGTATTCAATTTCTTTAAAAATATAAGGATCTATGCTTTGAGTTTCGGTAATAACACAGAAGGCGGGAACATGAACCATATTATAATTACCTTCTTGCATAACAGCCATCATTGATTCAATATGGTCGGCATACACAAGGTCATCATCGTCTAAAAAGCACAAATACTCACCCGTTGCCTTTTCCATTCCTAAATTCCCCGCATGGCTTCGGCCTTTGTTTAAACCCGTAAAGCTGTATGTTAATTTACCCGCATGCAAGCATTTATCAATAATAGATTGGGCAGTGTTTTGCCCGTCCTCAACAACAACTATTTCAATATTTGGATAGGTTTGGTTTTGTAAGCTAATAATAGCATTTTCAAGAACTAAGGGTCTTTTATGTGTGCGAACAACAATGGAAACTTTTGGAAGGGAAGCAAACTCCCACCAAGGTTTATTTATGTAAAATGCACCTTTACGTGTCGTTTCATAATCGAACCCTAAAAAGGTGGGCTTGAATTCTTTTTGTTGATTCGTAGATTTTGGATATCGAAAACTAAGTCCTTTAGAGAAAGAATCTTTTAACAGTAACGTGAGCCGCTCTTTTTGATCGTTAAAAACAGGATTCGCACTGTTTTTTACGCTTTTGATAAGCTTGTATCCATTTATAATATCTTTTATGCTGCCATATTTATATCGAAGCATAAGGTTGTTATAAATGCTGTAATAAAACTGAGTCGGCTTTACTTCATCTGCTTCGGTATATGTATGATGATACACAACACTTTTAGGGCAGTATCTGATATTATATCCGGATCTTCTGATGTTCCAGCTTATATCAACATCTTCAGCATACATAAAAAGCTTTTCATCAAAACCGCCAATATTTTCAAACACATCTCTTCTGATGGTTAATGCTGCTGCACTTGCCCAACTTACATATTGTGTTACAGGGTTGTATACCTTTGGATGCTCATATGGGAATTGGCGCATTTCCCAAGCACCAACATCTTCAGAAGAAACGTCAATTGTTTTTTTTAATTCTGATAATGCAGAGGTAGAAATTTCAGTATCAATATTTAAAAAAAAAACATAAGGCGCAGTTCCAATTTTTACACCCTGATTGTTTGCTACACCAAACCCCACATTTTCTGAATTAGTAACAAAAGAAAAGGAGCCAATTTTTTTTAACAAAGAATGTTCTTGGAGTATAATTTGATAGTCGGCACTTGGCTTGTTGTCTATGAGTATTAAATTGATATCGGATAGAGGATAGTCGCAATTTGTTAGCGCATCCAAATAGCCCTGGAGCCATTTTTCAGAGTTATACAAAATTGTTATAATGTCGATTTTCATGAGTATTGGAAAATTAGGTTCAACATGGCTGAGTAGATAACCGCAATATAACAGTTATTGCTTTACATATTCAAAGCGATAACGGATTAGGCAAGCGATTTAATCAGCAGTCATTATTACACAAATCATGTAAATAAATTTTTATGCTTTAATGCTCTTTTTTCAATGTTATGCCAAGATAATACTGCTAATACAACAGTTATAAACCAAGCCATCCACATCATGTTATATAATCCAATGGTATTATTAGACAAACAGACTAATAACTGTTGCACCAAAAACCCATAAATATATATACCGTATGAAAAGTCGCCAAAACGCCCTGTTTTGTGTATAATTGGAATAGGTAAATAGGCAAACATAATAGTTGCTAATGGCACGATGATAAACTGAAGCCATGAAAGAGCAGGCTGTTTAGCAAAAACAATAAAAAGAGCAATACACATTAGAAAGACGCCCCATTTTATATTGAGGCTTGAAAACAAATGGAAGTTTTTTGAAAGCATCATTCCCGCCATAAAATACATCCCCAGCTCTACCAGCAACATTTTATCAAAGGCTATCGATAGAATTGAGCCACTCATTTGATAGTTGGTGATACGTAACACTAAAAAAAGTAACCAAAAAGGAATGAGAATATAATTAAGGTTGAATGATTTTTTGACATAAAAAACGGAAAGGATTAAATAAAACAAAACCTCATATGGAAGCGTCCAAAGAGAACCGTTCACAGCAGTTGGATATAAATTATTTGAAAAGACACCCGGCAACGAGTATGAGATTCCCTTTAGCAGCAGCAAATTATTATAGATATAATAATAAGTGTTTATATCACTAAAATAATTGCTCAAAGGAAGTGTTGTAACCCAAGCGCCAATAACCAATGCGGTTGCCAATAATAAAACCAATAATGCAGGCCAAATACGAACAATACGTTTCCACAAAAACGACAAAGGAGATTTTGTTCTGGAGAAACTCGTAAAAATAAGGAACCCGCTAATGGTAAAAAAGCCTCTTACACCGATAAAGCTCAAGCTAGAACGGCCATTGCTAAATGCCGACATTAAATCAATTTCAGGCAAACCAATTAAGGCATAACTATGTGTAACAATAACCAAGCTTGCAAAAACCACCCTCAGAAAATCAAAATTGTTTTGTTCTATATTCATTAATTATTGCTAGTAATATACGCAAGAATACAATAAAACAAGCAGATTCAAAACGAGGACATCCACAGCTAAACAACGATAAAATTGTTAAAGGGCGAATCTCAGCCGATATACAAACTAACCCATCCAGTTTCCATGTATATATTCTGAAAGGGCTATTGACTGTTGAATGAATCCCCACACAAAAACAATCCCCAATATAATCTTATATGCTATGCTGTTTTTTGTTGGCGTATAAAAAACCAACCATCCTAGCGCAAAGCTGTTTGCATAAATTTGTATCATATGTTCTGGGTATCCATTGATAGGTAAAAACAACATGCATGTTATACCAACCAACAGCAAAACCTTCCAATTCACACGTATTTTTATGGATTGATTTACAAACAAGGTGATAAAAACCAAATAAAATGGAGTAGCAAACACAAATCGGCCCAAACTTCTAAGACTCCCACCTAAAAACAGCACCACAACCAATGTGCATCCTGCCAAATAGAGCAAACTAAACAATTCATGTGGAAGCAGATCTTTAGTAAAATCAAGAAAATTATTTTTACGCCTTAATAGTTTTTTTGTAGCATAAATGGTAAGTACTAACAAACTAAATAGCCCAATAAGTAATGCTGCTGAATCAAAAAGAGTACTTGGCCAAGCGCCTTGTAAAAAGGGTAAGTGTGGCAGTTGTAATTTGAACTCCCAGTATGATTGTGCAATAAAAAATCCGCTCCACATTCCAGTATAAACATAATGGATATAAAAGACTGCTGCTGTACTTAGAGCTGAAACCAAAATAGCTAAACTAAACAAAATACGATCTCTTTGTTTGTTTTCAATATGGGACAATATAGCCATCAAACAAAAAGCAACCATAAAAACCAAAGAAGCCGATCGAGTAAAAATTGCGATGCAAACACCTACAAATAATAAGCCGTTCAACTTCTTATAAAACCCAACTAACATTAAAACAGATGCGGCAAAAAAGAAACTTTCTGAATAAGGAACCATAAAAAAAGTGAGCATTCCCGAAACACAAAAAATGGCGGTACTCCTCAAAGGGATTTTCAGCACAACACACACATAAATAAGGGAGCAGATAAAACAAATTAAATTGAACAGCGACATTGAAAAAAAAGACAGCCCCAACATTTTCCAAACAAATGGAAATAAGGGAAAAAAAGCGACATTGCTTTGTTGGTTATAGTGGAAACTATAGCCATGATTTATAATAGATTGATACCAAACACAATCAAACCAACACAAGCTTTCTTCAAAACGATATTGACTGGAAATGGAAAGCATAACAACACCGAGTAAAATAAAAATAACAGACCCCAAAATCACCCACAATTGTTGTTTCATTGTATTCCCAATCATACTTTAATAGTGTTTTGTTGCTTTTAATAATTCGCCTTTTAAATTCTCAATTAGCCATGCAGGTTTTATTATTTTAACATGACTACCATAACTTAAAAGCTGGGCAAATAATTCAAAAGAAGGAATGACCGTAATCTCAATTACACACTGTTCAAAAGAGTCGATCAAAACTTTTTGAGTTGTGTGTAGCGGTTGTGACTTTATATATTCGCCTTGTTGTGGAGTAAAACTCAACATAACGACCTCCGGCTTTAGTTTATTACTAACCGATATGCCAAATGAATGTTTAAAATAATCGGCAATATTAAAATCGGGGTTGATACTAAAGGAATCACTCAAGGTGTGAATGGATACTATTCTATCAAGACCAAAAGTTACGATGTTTTTTGATGTAACAGACAGGCCTGTGGTATACCATCTATTGCGATATTCTTTTAACACATACGGGTGGATGTTGTATGTTTTTTCGATAGAAGAATCAAATTTTTTATACTTTAATCGAATTTCTTTTCGCTCTTTTATAGCATGAAGAATAATATTTAAAAACTCTTGACCTTGACTGCTCGTGCTTTGTTCAAGTTGTATTACGCTTGCAATTTCCGTATCAGTCATTAAGGTGCGCACATTTACGTAGTCTTCTATTTTAGCAACGGCTTCACCAAATTGAGCAACGGTATCAATACCTTCAAACTGCTTGAGCAAAGCCACCGCAAACTCTAACGCATAAAAATCGTTTTCTTTGAGCGGTATGTTACTAATCGAAAAATTTGAATCTTCGTAATAATAACCCTTTTGTTTTCTGTCAAATTTTAATGGAGCAAAGTAGCCAAGCTCTTCGTCAAATTGCATGTCGTGTAAATCTTGTTCAATGGTGCGCAACGACACAGTTGCAATTACCTCACATGCAGCAATCAATTCCTCTTTTGATGGAAAAGGTTTTTGTTTGTTTCGAACGCTCGCATCTATAATTCGATATCGAATATAGGCTTGTTTGTTTTTTGGCATAGCGCAAAATAAAGAAATCAGCCGGTTTTACGGAATTGAGACAAAACATATTCGATGTTGTTTTTTTAATGTTATTATTTTGTTCCATAAGTATTATTAACAATACTATTGTTTCAGTATATTTCCAAAGAAAACCAAACACGCATTTTATGAAGCGTCATGGCTTAACAAGCCAATATAAAACCAATACCGGACACAATGAATAAAACAAGGCAACAACAACAAGTTTGTATAAAAGCGATTAAAGCAGCCCAGTATTTGTTTGAAAACGAATTAGCAAAAGCCAATTCTTTTGTAACTCAGAACGAGCTTGATTGCGCGTTGCATTTAGCTTCAAGTCTTAGTACATACGCGTATCTTAATTTTACTGGATACTACACATCTTATCAATTAGAAAAAGTAGTACAGCAAATTGGTTCAAAAGCGATACTTCCTATCAAAATTCGTTCAACTCCCAAATCAGATAAAAGACGTATTCTTCATGTTGCATCAGAGCTTTATGAACTAGGAGGCCATACACCCCTATTGTTGAAATGGATACAACGAGACCAAGACTCAAGCCATCAATTGTTTTTAACGCGCCAATCAGCCAAAAACATTCCCTCAATAATATTTCAAGCACATAATATAACTGCTGACTCAATTCTGTGGTCTAACAATGGAGAGTCATTAGTAGAAACAGCACAACAACTGTTGGCGGTGGCGGGTGATTTTGATTTTTTAGTTTTACATATTCATCCCAATGATGTGGTTCCTCTGCTTGCTTTTGCTAATCAAAAGCCTGTTCCAATCTATTTTATGAACCATGCCGATCATTGTTTTTGGTTAGGAGCAAGCATCATAGATGGCTTAATTCAATTACGAGAAACAACCCTATTGTTGGATCAACAAAACAGGAGTGTTGGCAGTATGGCTCAATTCATTTTACCCATTCCAATTGCCGTAATAGCAACAGAATTTGCTGAAAAAAAAGAATTGCTTTCTCCATACGGAATTACAAATCCGGATTCAATAATATTGCTTACAACATCTACAGAAAGCAAGTTTAATCCGCTATTCGACTATAATTATTTTGAATCCATTATTCCTGTTCTCGATAAAAACCCACATGCATTCCTTTTCATAGTAGGAATAGGAGCGGATAAAGAATTAGCTAAAAAATACCAGCATAATCAGATCAAATTTTTAGGATATCTTTTACCATCAGATCTTGCAAAAATCGAAAACATTTCAGACATTTATATTGAAACGTTTCCTTTTTCTTCCTTTACCGCATTGCTTCAAGTTTTAATGAAGCAAAAACCCGTTCATTTTATGTTTGCTCCACCGAATATATTTCGATTGTTTTCTGATAGCAATCTGTATTCGGCAACGAAAGAAGAGTGGCAACAAAAGCTTTCAGAATTGATTTCTGATAAAAAGGAACTTATTAGGTATAGCACTCATCTATATAATGCAGCAGCTAAAACATACTCAACTGAAGCTTGGCAATCAGCGTTATTATCCTTTTATAAAAAAGCAGATGCAAACAACAATCCCTCTCCTTTATATTATCAACAAGACAAATCCTTTTATGAATCAGTGAATGAATGGTTTTTATATGGCATAAGTTTAAAATCGCCATATGAGTTTCACTTTTTTGAAACGAAAAGCAAGCAGATACAATTAGGTAGAATTCTTGAATGGCTGAAAATTTATATACTTAAATTTTCTCATCGTTCACAACTTTTTTCTTTTGGAACAAAAGCTGTTTTAACCAAGATATTGAAACTTATAAAAGGAATTATTTAGCCAATAACGGCATGATAAAACGAAAAATGTATGGCGAGAATAGGCGTATGTAAAAAAATAGCGACCTCTATTTCAGCTATTTAACATTATTTTTTCTCACCGCAGATACGCTGCGGGCTGTCGACCAAATTTTGAATCATCAAACAATTCAAAAAATATGAAAACAGCAGTAAACCATCCCGAAACCTGGGGACACCCCAAAACACGCACCGAAAATGAAATTTTTACCAAAGGCATGAAGCTTATGGAACGAAAAAGATATGCGGCTGCACAAAAAAACTTCGACATCTTAGTATTGCTCAATGCTTCTAACATGGATGCACACTTGCAACGCGGAATTTGTAAAATGCACGCAGGCATGGTTAATAGTGCAATAGAAGATTTTGGCGAAATACTGTTACACCTAAATGGCAAACCAGAAATTTATGCTGCCATGGCTCATGCATATTGGATGCTTGCCGATTATGAAATGGCTAAACACTTTATAAACGAAACCTTACGAAGCAGCTACTCGCTAAAAGCAGAATGGTATGAAATGGCATTTAATATTTACCAGAAATTAGGAGATGTTAATATGGCTTACTCGTGCATCAATCGTGCAATTGTTTGCGACCCTTTCAGTGCTTTGTTATATTACAAGCGTGCAAGAGTGTTGTTACTGTTGAGTAAAACAAAAGTGGCGCTAAATGATTTAAATAAGGCCATTTCGTTTGAGCCCAAATTTGTAAATGCCTTCAAGTTAAGAGCAGAGTGCAAAAAGATATTGGGAGACATAGTTGGATCCAAACAAGATATACTCTCTGCAGGGCTTTTTCATAAAGCATAAATTGTAAGCGCTGATTGATTACACATATTAACCACCCCAAGAGGTGGTTTTTGTGTTTTACCAAATAAATTTTGAGCACAAAGAATACTTTAATAAAACACGCCTCGTTAAAAAACCATAGTTTTGCAATACATGAAAATCAAAACACTTATCTGTTTATTCTTTTTCTTTATTGTTCAGGCATATGCCCAAACAGAGGAGTCTGGCATTGATTCATTGACAAACGATGACGAAGGGGTTTTGGTCATTCCTCTCCTTAACGAACAATTTAAAGTGGGTATTAAATTTGGAACAGGCACCACAATGATGTTAGGAGAAGAATTGCAAAACCCTAGATTATCATATATGGTAAGTGGAGGGGCCTATTTAAGGTATCGGTTTGCTAAACATTTAAGCCTGCAACCAGAACTAAACATCAGTTTTAGAGGAAGTAATTTTGCTAACGGGAACAACCAGTATAGTAAAATTGTAATGTATTATATTGATGTGCCTGTATTGTTTATGTATGGCTTAAACGAAAAAAACACGGCTAATGTATTGGCAGGTATGCAGTATTGCAGGCTGCTCAATTCTTCTTTGTATTTAACAAATGAACCTACACCGGTTTCATTAGCACCTAAGTTTAAAAACAATGATTTAATGGCAGTGCTTGGAGCACAGTTTCACACCCCTTTTATTGGATTTCAACTGGCAGCTAAATATGGTTTAATTAATTTAAATAACGGATTATTGCCTAACTTAAATCCTGCCAATACCGGAAAGGATATTCATCAATTTGTAGTAGAACTAAACGTACTTTTTTAACCGTGAACAGATCAGAACTAATAAATCAAATAAAACAAAAGAGGAGCTTTTTATGTGTAGGGTTAGATACCGACATACATAAAATTCCACCGCATCTTTTAACAGAAAAAAATCCTGTTTTGGCATTTAACAAAGCCATTATAGACGCTACTCAACAATACTGTGTATCGTATAAAATAAATACTGCATTTTATGAAGCCATGGGAACTTATGGTTGGCAAACAATGGAAGAAACGCTAGCCTACATTCCCACTAACCAATTTACAATAGCTGATGCAAAACGAGGCGATATTGGAAACACCAGCGATATGTATGCACGTGCCTTTTTTGAAACCCTCCATTTTGACGCAGTAACAGTAGCACCATACATGGGTCGTGATTCTATTGAACCCTTTTTTAAATATACAAACAAATGGGGTATTGTACTAGCTTTAACATCAAACCCGGGTAGTGCAGATTATGAACAACAAATGCTAGGCGTTGATAAACTTTACGAACGCGTTATAACAAACACAGCATCATTTACCAGTGATGAAAATTTGATGTTTGTGGTTGGAGCAACAAAGGCTGAAGAGTTGGGGAATATCAGAAAACAAATTCCCAATCACTTTTTGTTAGTTCCTGGTGTTGGTGCCCAAGGGGGCAGCTTAAGTGAAGTAGCTAAATACGGAATGAATGCTGATTGCGGATTGTTAGTTAATGCATCA
The DNA here is from genome assembly GCA_044353855.1 of Bacteroidia bacterium. GTDB lineage: Bacteria > Bacteroidota > Bacteroidia > UKL13-3 > UKL13-3 > UKL13-3. The sequence goes on along the minus strand of JBILBF010000001.1, from coordinate 345,586 downwards.
AGGAGCATTATTTATGCTAGCAATGGAATTGATTTTGCCGAAAAAGCAGCGAATGAAGCACAAAAAATGGCCAACGATATGAATGATATTCTTAAAGCGTTTCATGTAGTGTAATTATTTTATATCTTGCTGTTATGAAAGAGGAATTACTTCATTTCATTTGGCAAAGTAAACTGCTATTAGGCAAACCCCTATTTACACAAACAGGCGAACCTATTCAAATTATACAACTAGGAACTTACAACACTAATTCTGGCCCCGATTTCTTTAATGCTAAATTGCAAATTGGTGATACACTATGGGCGGGAAATATAGAAATACATATCAGTTCATCCGAATGGAATCAACATCATCACCAATTTGATGAAGCATACAATAATGTGATTTTGCATGTGGTTTATGTTGACGATAAAAGGGTGAAAAACGCAATTGGTGAAACCATACCAACACTTGAGCTAAGAAGCATCATTCCCGCATCATTATTGCAACGCTACCAAAGCTTGCAACAGCAACAAATAAAAAAGCTGGCTTGTGAAAAAATAATGATTGTTCCTTCCGAAATAGTTCTGAATAATTGGTTACAGCGGTTGTTGGTAGAACGTATTGAACAAAAGTGCGACAACATTAAAGAACTGTTGGTTAAATCACATCACCACTATGAACAATGTTTTTACCTATTAACAGCTCGTTATTTTGGAATGAAAACAAATGCACAACCATTTGAACAACTAGCATCAATACTTCCACTGTCGGTTATTGCAAAACATAAAGATAAACTAGAAGAAATAGTTGCTCTTGTATTGGGGACCGCTGGTTTATTGAATAAAATGGGCAATGCATATTCCGCACTAATCCCCATTTTTGAACACCTTAAAAACAAATATAAATTACCCGTTTTGAAGGAAACTATTTGGAAATTTTCACGAACCCGACCTGCTAATTTTCCTACAGTTAGGTTGCTACAATTTGCCTCTTTAATTTATCAATCGTCACATTTGTTAAGTAAAATAGTAGACTGTAAAAATATTCAAGAGCTACAAAAACTATATCATGTAAAACAACAGTATAATAACGAAACAATAGTTTTGGGAGAATCGGCTACCAATTTATTACTTATCAATAGTGTATTGCCTTTTGTGTTTTTATATGGCAAGTTACAGCATCAAGAAGAACTGTGCGATAAGGCTATTAACTGGTACGAACAATTACCACCGGAACATAATGTTATTACAAAACAATTTACAGCACTTAATTTACCCTTAAAAAATGCAGCAGATGGGCAAGCATATATTCAATTAAAAAACGAATATTGCATTCCACTTAAATGTTTACATTGTAGCATTGGCTACCAATCCTTATTGCATGTATAAAATTAGTTTTGTGTTTTCGTTTCTGCTTTTTTTTAGTGAATGTTGGGCTCAAAAAAGCCTGCTGTTTTACAATGTTAAAACAAACGATTCCATCGAAATGAAAGTAGGGCATAGGGCAACTATTTTGTACAAAGGCTATTTAGGACAACTTGAAGTTGTTAAAGAAACGGTTACGGACATTACGGACTCTACAATTGTTTTGGGGGTTAATCTTGCCGAAAACTTTCCGTCATTCGTGTCTAAGCCAGGAAAAAGCAATAGGTTTATTTATAAAACTATAAAAATCACAGATATTGTTGGCTTCAGACGAATGACAGTTGGTAGACAAGTAGCTAAACTTATGCTATCTATAGCTACTGTAGTTGGTTCTGTTTACATAGCACAAAAGGCATATTCTGGTAATTTCAACGCTCTTAGCGCTTTTGGAGTTACACTTGGAGCAGGCCTTGGTTTATTTTGGCTCAATAATGTAATGTTGCCCGAAAGCATTAAATACTATTTTGAAGAAGGATGGAGCGTAATCGTTATCACCAAAATGCAACCAACTGAAAAATGAATTTTTTTCCCCCATTTAAGTTGCTTAAATTCGTTAACGATGGAATCAATTAAATTTTTTGTTGAAAAGCGCTTTTATGGTGTATGCAGCTATCTTGGCGAAAAATTAGGTATTTCCACCTCTCGCATTCGACTGTATTTTATTTACACGTCTTTTATCACAATGGGTTCTCCAATAATCATTTATTTAGTTATGGCATTTTGGATTAATCTTAAAAAACATATTCGCAATAGTAAAACCGTTTGCGATCTTTAAGCGTTCTCTTTAATGTATTCTTTTAATTTATTTATTTGATAATGAAATTAAATAAAACCAAAGTCGTATTTGGAATTGTTACAGTATACATTGTAGCTGCTTTTGGATGGTGGACGTATGCCCATATTCGTTCTTCAACTAAATTACTCGAAAAAGAAGTGGAAGAATTAGACCTCTTGTGTTACAAAGCAACATTAGACATTAATGGTGCAATTTCTGAGGAAATGATAGAAGATAGCACAAGAGCAAGGTCCTATCTAAAGTTCAATTATCCTCAACTTGAAATTGTGTTTGATGAAACGTTACCCCCTTTAGAGAACTTTCTTATTAGACCTACTCGAGCCGCATACAGTGAATTAAGAGATAAACAAAACCGGACAGAGCGAATGTATAAGCTAGAAGGGGTAGTAATGATTGGGTTGTTATTCTGGGGAATCATTTGGATTTTTAGCAATTTGCAAAACAAACTCAAGCTAAAAAGGCAACAAGGAAATTTTATGTTGTCCATAACACACGAACTTAAAACGCCTTTGGCATCTATTAAACTTTACCTAGAAACATTGCAAAAAAGAGAACTAACCAAAGAGCAATCCAATACGATTATAGCCAATTCAATGAGTGATGTGTTTCGGCTAAGGGATTTGGTTGAAAATGTTTTATTAGCGGCTCAACTCGATGCTCATAAATATGAATTGCAACTTTTTGAAATAAACCTATCTGATGTAGTTTCAAAAATTGTTGAACGGTTTGTACATCCAAGAAATATTCAGGATAGAGTGAATATACAGATTGAAAAGGATGTTTTTTTGTTAACTGACGAAGCGGCTATCGAAATGGTATTAAACAATTTATTAAGCAATGCCTTAAAATATTCTCCACCAACAGGCAGTATTGATGTGTTTTTGCAAACCAAAGCTAACCAGATAATACTATCCGTGGGGGATGAAGGACAAGGAATATCTGCACAAAATAAAGAAACGATATTTGAAAAATTTTACCGCACAGGCGATGAACTCACTCGCAAAACAAAAGGCACAGGTTTAGGGTTGTACATTATTAAGAATTTAATGTACCTTCTGAATGGCGAGATTGTTGTGAAAAACAAACCCAATAAAGGAACGATTTTCGAACTAATATTTAAAAAAGATGCATAGAATATTATTGGTTGAAGACGAAGAGCATTTACAACACGCGCTCAAGTTAAATCTCGAATTAGAGCACTATGTAGTTTTTGCAGTTGGCGATGGCAACAGTGCAGTTAAAGCGTTTAGAGAGCAAAAATTTGACCTGGTGATACTAGACGTTATGTTGCCAGAAATGGATGGGTTTATGGTGTGCGAAAACATTCGTTTGCATGATGCTGATGTGCCAGTTTTATTCTTGTCTGCCAAAAATACGCCCACCGACCGAATTACTGGTTTGCGCAAAGGAGCGGATGATTATCTTACCAAACCATTTGATTTGGAAGAGCTCGTTTTAAGAGTGGCTAAGCTTATCGCCAAAAAAGAAAAATTAGCGAAATCAGAAAATTTAAAAGTGCCAACAGAATATATATTTGGTAAAAACAGAATCAATTTCGAAAGCTATGAAGCGTATAGTGCTTCAGGTAAAATTGAACTTACTAAAAAAGAAATTTTATTGATGAAATTGTTAGTTGAAAACAACAATCAAGTAGTAAGCAGAGAACATATTTTAAAAGTAGTATGGGACTATACGGTTATTCCCAATACACGAACCATAGACAATTTTATCCTTTCATTACGTAAATATTTTGAAACAGACCCTAAAAATCCAGAGTTCATTCAAAGTGTAAGAGGAGTGGGGTATAAATTTGTTGCACAGGCTTAATAGATTGTTTTCTTAGTAAAAAAGCGTTTAGCCATCCTAAATATTCAGTAAACGTTTTTTCTTGTTCGGTTAAATTGACGTAATTTGCAGCCTTAGTTATGACCGAACCCAAACGATATTTAGTAACAGCTGCTTTACCATACGCCAATGGACCCGTTCACATTGGGCACCTTGCAGGATGTTATTTGCCAGCCGATATTTATGTGCGCTATCTCAAGGCACAAGGAAAAGATGTGGTTTTTATTTGTGGTAGCGATGAACACGGAGTTCCCATTACGATTAAGGCTAAAAAAGAAGGGATCACACCACAGCAGGTAGTTGATAAATATGATGGCATTATGAAAAATGCTTTCAAAGAGTTTGGAATAGAATTTAGTTATTATGGCCGAACGTCTTCTGAAACGCATCACCAAACAGCGCAAGCTTTTTTCAAAGTCCTTTATGATAAAGGTGTTTTTAAAGAAGAAATTACGAAACAATATTTTGATCAAGAAGCCAATCAATTTTTGGCCGATAGATATATTACAGGAACTTGCCCACGTTGTGGAAACACAAACGCATATGGCGATCAGTGTGAAAAATGTGGAACCACACTAAGCCCCACCGATTTGATTAATCCAAAATCTGCATTGAGTGGCAATACCCCTATTCTTAAAGCAACTAAAAATTGGTTTTTGCCCATGGGCGATATTCAACAAACCGAACAGTTTCAGCAATACATTAAAAGATTCGATGGTTGGAAGTCAAATATTAAAGGGCAATGCCAAAGTTGGCTAAAGGAAGGACTTCAGTCTCGAGCAATGACGCGTGATTTAAACTGGGGTGTACCTGTTCCAATTGAAGGGGCTGATGGCAAAGTATTATATGTTTGGTTTGATGCACCAATTGGATATATATCCGCCACAAAAGAATACTTTCAACAGCCAAGCGCCAACATTAATCCTTCTAGCTGGGAGGACTATTGGCAAAATGAAGAAACAGCACTAGTGCATTTTATTGGCAAAGATAATATCGTGTTTCATGCTATTATCTTTCCAATGATGTTGATGACACACGGCAACTATATTTTACCAACCAACGTACCTGCTAATGAATTTTTAAACCTAGAAGGCGATAAAATATCGACCAGTAGAAATTGGGCAGTATGGTTACACGAGTATCTTACCGATTTTCCAAACAGGCAAGATGAACTGCGTTACGTTTTAACGGCAATTGCACCCGAAACAAAAGACAGTGAATTTACGTGGAAAGATTTTCAAACGCGCGTTAACAGCGAACTTGTTTCTATTTTCGGAAATTTTGTGAATCGGGTTTTGGTGCTTAGCGAAATGTATTATGAAGGGAAAGCTCCTCGAGTATTTACTGAACTAACAGACCCCAAACTATTGGCTGCAAGACAAGTTTGTTTGGATTCCATAGGTAAAAGTTTGCATGCTATGCGCCAACATTTGGATGACATCAAACTTCGCGAAGCGCAAACAGACTTTATGGAAATTGCAAGAGCAGGGAATAAATTTTTAGCAGACACGGAGCCTTGGAAGTTGATTAAAACAGATGCCGAAAGCGTTAAAGTAATTATGTACGATGCATTGCAAATTTGTGCTAAACTTGCCATTGCAGCAGAACCGTTTTTGCCTCACACATCTGTTAAACTGAAAGAAATGATGGGTTCTCCTAATTTAAAATGGAGCAGCTTGTTTAATGAAAATTTAATTGCTGATGGCCACATGCTAAATAAGGCTGAGGTTTTATACAAGCAAGTCTCAAACGAAGAAATACAACTACAATTGGACAGGCTTCAAAAGATTAAAGAAGAAAACATATTGCAGAATACGCCTCATATTGCAAGTCAGGCACCCGAAACAAATTTTAACATGAAACACCAAGAAGTAAAAGCAGCTATTTCTTATGAAGATTTTGACAAAATTGATTTACGAGTTGGGAAAGTAATTGAAGCCGAACGAGTACCCAAAGCAGATAAACTATTAAAGCTTACAGTTGATTTAGGGTTTGAAAAACGCACCATTTTGAGTGGTATTGCCGAGTATTATCAGCCCGAAGAGTTGCTAGGCAAATTAGTTACTGTTGTTGCCAATCTTGCGCCACGAAAAATTAGAGGAATTGAAAGTCAAGGAATGTTGTTGATGGCGGGTAATGATTTTGGAAAACTATACAGTGTAGGTTCCGAAAAAGATATTGAACCGGGAAGTGTTGTCAAATAAAGCGTTCTTTGTAATACAAAATTAGGTTTCGTAGCCCTGACGTGGCTTAGCCAGCCAGGATGCTGACAGGCCTTGTCTCGTCAGCATTCAATGGATAGAAAATGTGAAAGAAATAATGGTTCTTAAATATATGGTCTCATAGTTCAACGGATAGAATAGATGTTTCCTAAACATTTGATGTGAGTTCGATTCTCGCTGAGACTACTAGTCCCCCTGTATAAATGTATTGCGTTTATATTCTTTATTCGAAGAAATTTGACCGATTCTATATAGGTCATACAAATTCAATTGACCGAAGGCTTGTTGAGCACAACGGTGGTTTGAATACCTCAACAAAACCCTTTTTGCCTTGGACACTTATTGGAACGATAGAGAAAGAAGATAAGGCTTCTGCGTACCAATTGGAGATGAAGTTAAAAAACCTGTCTAAGGAACGGAAATTAGCCTTCATAAGTAAGTATTGCAGGTAGCAATAACTTACGAAGTGTTTAAAAAGGTCTGATAGCCCTGACGTGGCAGAGCCAGTCAGGAACGGATAGAACAGCTGTTTCCTAAATAGTTGATAGCAGGTTCCCTGCTCGAGACCACTTATCTTAAAACCACTCACGTACCATTTTTTCTTTTTGCGACTTTTAGTAAACATGGCAATACATTGCAAAGGATTGATGTTTTTTGTTAACGTAAGTGTATTTGAAGATAGTCGGCAACGCGGCTCAACATGCAGATAGTAACGTAGAATGATGTTGCTAGAATGCTAAAGACCTTTTATGAAAAGTTATTGCTAAAACTGGATGTATTAAGATCAACAATTGAATTGACATCAAAAGAAACAATCGCGACTGATGAATGAACAGCTAGAGAAGGCGGCCCTGTTCCATCTATCAAATCACATTTAATGGATTACGACACACGGACCAGACGGCCGCGTGAACAGACAATGCTAACTTTTTAGAAATGGTTGCGTCTCAAAAAAGCATGAAAACTAGGGTGTTTGAAATTGTAGTTGCAGGCATTCTGTTTTGAATTATTTATAGCCATATCTCAGCATGGATGGACGTTTGTAAACCATGGTGAAGTGTAGAGGAAAAAAACAATCCCTAAATAGATTTAATGGATATTTTTTTGTTTTATTTGCTGATGCAAAAACAACTAACAGTTTCAGTCTTATTTTATCTTATCCTTTTCTCTGTAAATGCACAAATAAGCAGTTTGACACCGAATAAAATTATTGGCGGAATATCTCAGAAATTAATACTCAACGGAAGTAATTTCGGGGTCAATCAAGGTAATTCGTATGTAAGTTTCAATCAAGAATCCGGGCAATATCTGGATGCAACTTCATCAAAGGCCTTGAAGTATATTTCATGGTCGGATACAAAGATAGAATTAGAGATGCCGGTGGCGTTTTCAGGAAAAGTTAAGTTGAACATTAACGGCACTGATTTTATGTCGGGGGATACGCTTAAAGTTACGGCAAACCTGGGGTATAGAAGCGCAAACCCCATAGTATACGAGTATTTAACAAATAATAATAATAAAGGCGGATACACTTGGTATATACATAAAACGTATTGGGATATTCCTGAAGCAAAAGCAGCGATTGAAGCAGTCTTCAGAGAGTTCAGATGTAAAACAGGGGTTAATTATATTTTAGCGCCATTTTCAACTCAAGTCGGCTTTAATTTAGGGGATACGTTTAATGTGATTGCGCCAGATCCTCAGCTTGGTCCCGTAGGTTATAATGAGCGATTGTGGGCTTCCTGCATATTAGGTAATGAGACATTTTATAATATTAAATCACATGATCTGCATCTCAGTACTTCACATGATTGGTATTATGGTACAGGAGAGTGTCCGGCTGGAAAAACCAAGTTCAGATATGTTTTATTTCACGAATTGGGGCATTCTTTAGGTTTAGGTCATGTCAGCGAATTGGGACAATCGATGTTTCCATCTGTGTCGTTCTTGCCTTCCAACACATGGAGCGGTCGCGATTCGATAACGTATGACGAGCGTGCGGCCATTTCATACTTTATTAATCTTTCTCAGAATTTTGCATTCAGAGCTTGCGGTATTAGTCCTTTGAGCAAGATCAATAATTGTCAAGATGTATATGGAACGATTACTTCTATTGAAAAGGTGAGTTATCATCAACTAACAGTTTATCCTAATCCCGCCAATGAATATATCTTTTTAGGGCCACTCAATTTTAATACAGAGGAAACTCAAATTTCTATCAGAGATTATACCGGAAAACAAGTCATTAAGACAGTGTATATAGAAGAAGGGATTTCAATTACTGACTTAAAGGAAGGGATATACACAATTGAAATTCAAACAATCAATGCCTATTACATAGCAAAGTTTGTCAAATATTAATTGTTAACGTTTATTTACAAATCCACTTACGAAATTTTGGTTGTCGTCTAACCTATATAAGTCTAAGATTGGATCGCATATATTTGTGCTATTTTTATAATAAATAAAGTACTCGTTTGGAGCAAACACATAAATCTTTTGGTTTAATTCTTCAAATCCCAAATTGAACCTTTTTTTATCTGTTTTCTTTTGTTCTCTAAACGCCTTTTCCTTCTTTCCCCGTTCATTTTTCATCATTTGCTTAGCAGCATACGTTTGTGCAAACCTCCAGCGCTCCTGATTTTTCATTGAAGCAGCAGTTCGATATCCATACCATCCATTTATCTTTTTAGGAGGAAATTTAAACATCAAAAAACCAGCCACTACAAATACAAATCCGGTAAATAGAGGAATGAGCAACAAGGATGTTAACATCTTGAAATGATTAAAGGCTAATAAACATGTTGCCCACCGTTAATAGAATAGTTAGCTCCCGTAATAAAACTTGCTTGGTTGCTTGCCAAAAAACAAACAAGATGAGCTACTTCCTCGGCTCCTCCCAATCGCCCCATTGGTATTTGTTCCACAATTTGGTTTCGTATCTCTTCTTTCACCGCCATTAAAATGTCTGTTCCTATATATCCTGGAGAAACAGTGTTTACAGTAATTTCTTAACGTGCAACTTCCACGGCTAATGTTTTGGTAAAACCATGCATGCCTGCTTTGGCAGCGCTATAGTTTGCTTGCCCAAACCGCCCACGTTGTCCATTTACGGATGATATATTGATAATACGGCCCCAGTTTCTGTCAATCATTTCATTTATTAAATGTCGGCTGCAATTAACGAATCCAAATTAGATGCTAGTAAATCTCTCCATTGTTCATAGCTCATTTTTTTGAAAGCGGTATCGCGGGTTATGCCAGTATTGTTTACCAAAATATCAATTGGTCCAATGGTGTTTTCTATTTCACTTACCATGTTTTCTACCGAAGCATAATCTGAAACTTCACCCTGAAACAGACCTACTTCAACACCCTTTGCATCCATCCCGGTTTTCCATATAGCCGCTTTTTCTTTGTTTCGATAATTGGCCAATACCCTGTAGCCTTCTTTGAATAATGCCTCACACATAGCGCTTCCCAGGCCTCCGGTAGCTCCTGTTACCAACACTACTCTTTTGTTATCGTTATCCATAGTTTATTTTTAGTTGGTTAAGGTAACAGTTTGAACAGTAATTGCGAGCGCTTTAAATTATTCTTGGTTTTTAACAGAATAATAATAGTTTTGCCTAACGATCATTAGGTTTATGTCGGATACGCTCAGCATCAGCAGAAAAGAACAAATTATACATACTGCTGCAAAAATGTTTAAAGAAAAAGGGTATGCCGCAACCAGCATGCGCGATATAGCAACTGAGTTAGGTATAGAAGCAGCGAGTTTGTATCATCACATCAAATCTAAGGAAGAGATTTTAGACACGATTTGTTTTGCCACTGCCGATAAACTTGTGGCTAGTATAGCTGAGGTAAATGATATTTATTTTAATGCAGAAGAAAAACTAAGGTTGGCTATAAAAAACCATGTACATATTATATCTGAAAACATAAACCAAAGTGCGGTGTTTTTGCATGAGTGGAGAAGTTTAAGCGAACCCCAATTAACCGAGTTCAAAACCTTACGAGATGCATATGAAAATGAATTAAAAGTAATTTTAAGAGAGGGAGTAGATGAAGATGTATTTGCAGATGTAGACCAAAAATTTGCAACGCTTATCATATTATCTACAGTAAATTGGATTAATGAGTGGTACAACCCAAAAGGTAAAATGAACGCGGCTGAAATTGCAACAAAACTAAGTGACTTTATAATGGGTGGCTTGCGCAAAAAATTAGTAACAGATTTGAATTATAAACCATAATGGGTTAGTTGATTGAGTTGGTTGGATAATGAGGTTGACTTGGTCGGCTATTTTGAAACAACCATTTAATGCTAGACAATACAATATATAAACACAAGAGAAGTTGATTGAATAAAAGGGTTTGAAAGATAACGCAACAAACGAATCAACGTAACAAACTTAATAATTAAAAACTATGTACGGAAATGCTTACATCGATCCTAATGAAAAAGCTAATGGAATATTGGCTGGAGAGGATCCTATTAAACTAGCGGAATTTGAATCACGCATTGCTAAGGGGGATAAAATAGAACCCAAAGATTGGATGCCAAAAGAATACCGCAAACAACTCATTAGAATGATTGAGCAACACGCCCATTCTGAAATTATTGGGGCTTTACCCGAAGGAACATGGATTACGCGCGCACCAGGCTTTAGACGTAAGATGGCGTTAATGGCAAAAGTGCAAGATGAAGTTGGACATGCTCAACTATTGTACAGTGCTGCCGAAACATTGGGTAAAAGTCGCGAAGACATGACCAATGATTTAATCACCGGTAAATCAAAATATTCAAATGTATTTAACTATCCTGCATATACTTGGGCAGACGCTTGCATTATTGCTTGGCTTATTGATGCCGGAGCAATTATTAACCAAGTGGCAAATGCAAAAGGAAGTTATGGGCCATACTGCCGTGCATTAGATAGAATTTGTACTGAAGAAAGTTTCCATTTAAAATACGGCCACGATAATGTAGTAACGCTTGCAACAGGCACTCCTATCCAACGAAAAATGGTTCAAGAAGCATTAACCAGATGGTGGCCACCTATTATGCATTTTTTTGGTCCTAGCGATAAACTATCGGCACATACAGAAATATTGATGAGGTGGAAAGTAAAGATGGCAAGTAACGATGATATGCGCCAACAATTTTTGAATATGTATGTTCCTAAGATTTGGGATTTAGGATTGACATTACCCGATGAAAAGTTGAAAAAAGTTGAAGACGCGAATTATAAATCGGGAGGAAAATGGGAATACACTGAACCTGATTGGGATGAATTTAAACGCGTAATTAATGGAGGCGGGCCGTGTAATGCTGAAAGGTTAGCAGTAAGAAAAATGGCCGAAGAAAGAGGTCGTTGGGTGCGGAAAGCATTGTTTAACAAAACAGAAAAATACGTTACACCATTAGCTTAATAGCACTATGATAAAATCGCTCGACCCTCGCATCACACGCGAACAAATTTCTGAAGACATGACTATTGATCCATTAACGCCTATGGACAATTGGGAAACCTATGAAGTGTTTCATCAGAAAAAGCGTGGCGACCAACATATGCATGTAGGAATTGTGCATGCTCCAAATCCTGAAATGGCATTATTATTTGGCATGGACCAATACGGCAGAAGAGGGATTACAGCAAATATTTGGGTGGTGAAAACAAGCACTGTTTTTTGCACCGAATATGATGACCAAGATATGTTTGAAACCATACCCGAAAAACAATACCGCGAAGCAGGCGGATATAAAGTAATGGACAAAATTAACAAGTATAAAAAGGCCAACGGAACATTGGTGGCCCGTAAAGAAGCATAGAGAAATGAATACACAAGCAATAAAAGAATTGTTGTATAAAATGGCCGATGATTTATTAATTATTGGACATCGAAATAGCGAATGGACGGGTTTAGGTCCAATATTAGAAGAAGACATTGCCTTTTCTTCTATGGCTCAAGATAAAATTGGTCAGTCATTAGCTTTGTTTCAGTTGTTGCACGAACTAGGAGAGCAGGAACCCGACACAGTTGCTTTTACCAGAAATGCAAATCAGTTTCACAATGCACAATTTGTAGAACTACCTAATGGAGATTATGACTTTAGTTTAATGCGTCATTTTTTATATGATACGGCTGATCAATTGCGCTTTGAAATGCTAGCAAATTCAAGTTATGAACCACTAGCAAAAGTTGCCCGTAAAATAAAAGGAGAGTTAAAATACCATGTTTTTCATGCCAATACTTGGATTGTGAAACTTGGTGTTGCTACCGAAGAAAGTCATTTAAGAATGCAGTCCGCATTAAACGAAGCATGGAATTATGCAATTGGAATTTTTGAAGAAGGGGAGTTTGAAAAGCACTTAATTTCAGAAAACATATTTGCTGGTGAAGGCGAGTTAAAAAAACAATGGTTAGATACAATTGCTCCCGTTTTACATAAAGCTACACTAAGTATACCTGAAAGTAATACCTGGGAACCAAAGCTAGGAGGACGTAAAGGATTCCATACGGAACATTTAGACCCCTTGGTTGAAGAAATGAGTGAAGTGTTTAGAGTGGATCCAAGTGCTGAATGGTAGGATAATAAACAGTTCTCTTTTCTTTTATAATAACCTAATTCCAACAACAAAATAATGTTTACCGAGCAACAAATATGGCAAGCGCTGGAGGTTGTAAAAGACCCAGAAATACCAACACTTAGCATGGTAGATATGGGTATTATTACCAAAGTAGAAGTACGTGGCGAAAGTAGCGTTTATGTCGAAATGACTCCAACATTTACCGGCTGCCCTGCTATCAAAATGATGGAAGGAATGGTGAGCGACCGGTTAAAAGAAATGGGTATTGAAACGGTAGAAGTTGTAACCACTTTTGATAAACCCTGGGATAGTAACAAATTAACAGCACGTGGCTTAATGTGCTTAAAAAAACATGGCTTGGCTCCTCCTGTAAAACACCAAGGCGAAGTAACACTTGAACTATTGGAACACACGCAATGCCCCTTTTGTGAAAGCAAAAACACCGAAATGAAAAGCCCTTTTGGACCAACTCTTTGCCGCAGCATGCATTATTGTAATGATTGTTTGCAAGCGTTTGAAGGATTTAAACCTGTTGTGTAAGCCGTTTTCGTTTTTGCCAAAACCAGGCCCCAACTATTATACAGCCTAATATATCCGCTAACATATCATAAAAATCAAAGGTACGCGAAGTGGTAATCCACCCCTGAAGTACTTCAGTAAGTATACCAAAAGCTGCTGAAGCAATGCAGGCAAAAACGATAATTTTTGTTGCAGATACGAAAGGTGTTTTTAGCCTAGCTTTTAAGAGCAACCAAGCTTGTATTCCAAATAATAATGCATGAATGGGCTTATCAAAAGCAAACAAGCTTTTTAGAGAAAGACTTTCTAAAGTAGAAGTATTGGCAATGGTAGCAAATAGAATGAACAAAGCCCATAATAAAGCATAACGATAGTTTGATATAGTTGGCTTCATGTTACATACGAACAATTAAATTCAAAAGTAGAAACGAAAAAGACCTAAACATGTTCTGTTTTGTTAACTAATATTGTATGCTCGCTTTTCGAAATTTGAATGCCAATTTTAGGAGTTAATAGCTTTAATTCCAGGCAACTCTTTTCCTTCAAAATATTCCAACAAAGCCCCACCACCAGTTGATACATAACTCACCTTGTTTTCATATCCAAACTTGGCTACTGCCGCTGCGCTATCGCCACCGCCAATTAAGCTGAATGCACCATTTTTAGTGGCCTCTACAACGGCATCGGCAACACCTTTTGTTCCGTTTTCGTAGTTGCTCATTTCAAATACACCCATAGGGCCATTCCATAAAATGGTTTTCGAGTTTTTAATTACAGTACTAAACTCAATTGTTGCCACAGGTCCGATATCCAAGCCCATCCAACCTTTTTCTATCAATTTATTATCGCAAATGTTGTGGTTGGCTTCATTGCTAAATGCATCTGCTACAACTGAGTCTATAGGCAATAATAACTTAACACCTTTCTCTTTAGCTTTTTTCATCAATTGTTGGCAAAGGTCCAAACGGTCTTCTTCGCAAAGCGATGAACCAATTTCATAGCCCATAGATTTTAAAAAGGTATAGGCCATTCCTCCTCCAATAATTAAATTATCAACGGTATTCAGTAAGTTTTCTAATATTAATAATTTATCCGAAACCTTTGCGCCACCTGTAATTGCCGTGAATGGTCGCTCAGCATTGGTCATCAATTTTTCGGCATTGGCAACTTCTTGAGCCATTACAAAACCAAAACATTTTGCTGTTGGAAAAAACTGTGCAATAATAGCCGTACTTGCATGTGCGCGGTGTGCGGTTCCAAAAGCATCATTCACATAAACATCACCATATGCAGATAATTTTTCAGCAAAAGCCGCATCTCCTTTTTCTTCTGCTGCATAAAAACGTAAATTCTCAAGCAACAAAATTTCCCCTGCGTTTAAGTTGTTTGCCAAAGTAGCCGTTTCTTCACCCATGCAATCAGCTGCAAATTTTACGGATAAGCCCGTTAGCTCACTCACTTTTTGTACAACATTTTTTAAGGTATATTTTGTTACATCTATTGTTCCGTCTTCATTCAATTTTTTAAGGGGTCTTCCAAGATGAGACATCAATATTACAGCACCTCCATCGGCTATTATCTTTTTGATAGTAGGAATAGCCGCTTTGATACGAGCATCATCTGTAATGGCGAATGTTTTTTTATCTAAAGGGACATTAAAATCAACACGGATAAGGGCTTTTTTGCCTGCAAAATTTATAGCGTCAACAGTTTTCATATTAAATTATTGATTTGAAGTAGGGCGAAAATAAATTTTTCTGCTACATTTATCTCAAAATTTATCTCATACAATGACAAACAAATGGTATTTCACCTTAGTACTATTAGGCTTATTAGGCCTTGCAAGCTGTAACGGTAAACGCGAAAAAATGCTGTGCAAGCGTTGGCAAGTGAGTAACGTATTATTTATAAACGAAACAGAAGCGATGGTACAAAGCGATACTATGCAAGGGAATATGCAACACCGCACGGAGCTTATGCTCAGAGGTGTGATGATGAAAAACATTTACGAATTTAAAGATGACGGCACTTATATGACAGGAAATGCAGCAGCAAGTTCTGGAGGCGAATGGGCTTTTAGCGGAAACAATATCAGGTTTATAATAGATAACAAAGAGGACAAAAAAGAAAAAATGGTGCCAATAGAAAAACTACAAGAGGATACATTGATTGTGTTGTTAAAACAGGATCAGACTACGATTCAAATGAAGTTGATTTTAACTCCGATAGGGGATTAAAGTCGAAGCAAAAAATTCGAATTTCGAAAGAAAAAGTAATACATAATTTACCAAAAGCTACAGTAGACTGCCGACAGTGGACTGCGAACAACTTCACGCAGTTCAATAACCAATAACCTTATCAACCTATCAACCGAATATGCAACGCTGGTATAAAGTATATGATTTTGAAAAACATGGAGATGAACCACAACGTGTGAACAGTGCACGTAGCGTTGATATTGAAGGAAAGCGAATCTGTTTAACACGCACTGATATGGGCTATTTTGCCTTGGAAGACAAGTGTCCTCATGCTGGAGCTCGTTTTGGTATGGGAGGATATTGCGAAAACAATATGTTGGTTTGCCCTGTGCACCGTTACCGCTTTAATGTGCAAACAGGCCGAGGCACACAAGGCGATTTTGTAAACACTTACCCAACTGAAACAAGGAGTGATGGAGTGTATGTAGCTTTCGAAAAGAAATGGTGGCAGGTGTTTTAACCATTTCATTCCTTACTTTTGTTCCAACATGGCATCCTTCAAACAATACAAAGAATTTATAACCAAAGATATTTGGCATGTAAGGCTGGAAAAATTTCCGAAGTGGCAACGAGCGTTTATCAAAAGCATTCGCATCGTATTACTTAGTGTGAAGGATTTTAATGAGAAACAATTAATCCTTCGCTCATCGGCACTTACCTATTATACATTGCTTTCTATTGTGCCGGTATTGGCTATGATATTTGGTATTGCACAAGGTTTCGGGCTCGAACAATATATTCAAGATCAACTCTCCAAAGCATTTGTAAGTCAGCCTCAAGTGCGTGATAACTTGTTAAGTTACTCACACAATATGTTGCAACGTACAAGTGGTGGTTGGGTTGCCGGTTTTGGGTTTGTATTATTAATTTGGTCTGTAGTGCAAGTATTGGGAAATATTGAAGATGCCCTCAATTCTATTTGGTATGTAAAAACAGCTCGCACATGGACGCGCAAATTCACCGACTATTTAGCTATTATGGTTGTTGCTCCAGTTTTTATTATTGTTACTGGGTCGATTAATATTTTTATTTCTACTCAAATTAATGAGCTGGCCGAAACACTTTCTGTATTTGGAGATGCGGTGAAACAGCTCATTATTATTTCCATCAAGTTTATACCCTATGTAAGCACATGGTTCTTGTTTTTTTTGGTGTATATGGTTATGCCCAATACGCGAGTAAAAATAAAAGCGGCAATGGTTGCCGGAATTATAGCAGGTACATTTTTTCAACTGTTTCAGTGGGCCTATATTGAATTTCAAGTAGGGGTGTCTAGCTCAAATGCAATTTATGGAAGTTTTGCTTCCATTCCTTTGTTTATTACTTGGCTTTATTTTAGCTGGACCATAGTGCTTATAGGTGCCGAAATATCTTATTCTATTCAAAACGTCATACATTTTGAAGGGGAACAGCAAACTAAAAATATTAGTGCAGAGCAACGTATATTATATCATTTGTATATCATTCATTTTATAGCCAAACAATTTGCCAATGGCGAAATTCCACCAACCATTGTTGATATTTCAACAAGGCTTGATATTCCAGCTAATCAATGTAGAGTAGTAGTGCAAAATAGCATGAAAGCAAAGTTAGTTGTGGAATCCATAGACCCTCAAACAAAAGATACAATATATACCCCGGCAGTTGATGTTGCAAAACTTACGATTGGTTTTATTATACATAAACTAAATGGGTTAGGTGAACTCAGGAGATCCTCATCTGCCGAATCGTATCATCAACTCAAACACCTATACAATGAAATGGAAGATGCTATGTGCGCCTCTCCTGCAAATAAAAATATAGTCGATTTATAATGGCTTCAATACTTAGTCCGCAGCAAGTATTGCATGGATATACCATGGGTATTTTTCCGATGGCTGATAGTGACGATAACGATTCAATTAATTGGTATGAACCACGGATGCGAGGTATTATTCCGTTGGATGGATTCAACATAAGTAAATCGCTCAATCAAACGCTTCGGTCGGGTAAATATACCATTAGCATAAATAGAAATTTTGATAAAGTAATTAGGCATTGTGCTAACAGAAACGAACGTTGGATCAGCGATGAGATTATCGAGGTTTTTAATGAACTGCATAACATGGAATATGCCTATAGTTTTGAGGTTTGTAACCAACAAGGAGCGCTGGTTGGAGGATTATATGGAGTGGCAATGGGGAAGGCTTTTTTTGGCGAGAGCATGTTTCATACTGAACGTGATGCCTCGAAAGTGGCACTGGTATATTTAATTGAGTGGATGAAACTCCGAGAAATGGAATTGTTAGATACACAATACATCACCGACCATTTAAAAAGTTTAGGCGGTATTGAGATAACACAAGAAGAATACCTTGAAAAACTACTTGATGCACTGAGATAAAAAAATCCTATTCCGAATAACGAAACAGGATTTTACTATCTAACTAAAAAGCAATTACTTCTTTTTAGCAACTTTTTTAGCTGCACCTTTTTTAGCTGTTGTTTTTTTAGCAACTTTTTTAGGAGCCTCTTCTACTGGTTTGCCAATTTTACTCACAACTTTAGCCAATTTTGATTTTTGGTTAGAAGCTTTTTTCTTGTGAATTACATTTTTCTTAGCAAGTTTGTCAAGCATTGAAGAAACCTTTTTGTACAAGTCTTCTGCCTCTGCTTTATCGGTAGTTGCACGTAATGTTTTTACAACTGTACGTGTACTTTTTGCTTGGTATCTGTTGCTCAAACGCTTCGTTGCGCTGCTGCGAATTCTTTTTTCTGCTGATTTATGGTTTGCCATTGCTCTTCTATTATTCTTTTAAAAAAGGACTGCAAATATAGGATTAGGAATTCAATATCAAAGTTTTCAACAAAATAAAATGCCCTAAACGGCAAAACTCTCGCCACAACTGCATGTGCGGGTTGCATTTGGGTTGTTGAAAGCAAAGCCTTTTCCATTAAGTCCATCGGTAAAATCTAGTTCGGTACCAAAAAGATACAAAACACTTCGTTTGTCTGTTACCAGTTTTACACCCTCATGCTCTATTAATTCATCTCCCTCTTTTAGTTGATTATCAAAATCAAGTTTATATGAAAGACCAGAACACCCTCCACTATCCACTCCCACACGTAAAAAATAATCTTCGGTGTAATTCGATTCGATTTTTAAGTTGTTAATTCTACTTTTAGCTTTTTCTGTTACAGTAATCATATACAAGATGATTTAAGAATCACAAATTTACACTTTAAATTGGTAGAGCAATTGATTACAGAATATTGTTTTAGTGATTTTAATCAAATGGAGCCGAGGTTTACTGTAATTATCATGTACATTTGTTTGTATGCAAAAAATTTCAACAATTGGCATTGCGGGTGCAGGCACAATGGGTGCAGGAATTGCTCAAGTTACAGCCCAAGCGGGGTTTAATACAATTCTATTCGACTTAAATGAAGAGGTGCTTGGCAAAGCTAAAACAGGTTTGTACAAAACCCTATCGGGGTTGGTAGCCAAAGGTAAAATGGAAGAAACTACCAAAGAAAGTATCTTAGCTAATATTATGTTTACCTCTGATATTGAAATGGTAAAGGCTGACTTAATCATTGAAGCTATTATTGAACGATTAGAGGCTAAGCAACAATTATTTCAAAAACTAGCAGCCATTAATAATGACTCAACCATTTTAGCAACCAACACCTCTTCAATTCCTGTAACACAAGTTGCAGCCAAAATTCCTAATCCTTCCAGGGTATTAGGTATTCATTTTTTCAACCCTGCTCCCATCATGAAATTAGTAGAAATTATACTTGGAGTAGAAACCAACAGCGAAATAGCAATGGAATGCAAAGAACTGATAGAAGGCATGGGTAAAACATGTGTATTAGCGGCTGATGCACCTGGATTTATTGTAAATAGAGTAGCTCGACATTATTATGTTGAGGGATTAAAAATTGCAGAAGAAAACATTGCATCCATCGAAACAATTGATGCATTAATGGAAAGCAGCGGGTTTAAAATGGGGCCATTCAAATTAATGGATTTAATAGGAGTCGACACAAATTTTTCTGTCACTTCATCTATTTATAATTTGTTTCATCAAGATGGAAAGTATAGACCAAGTAGAATTCAGCAACAAAAGGTAAATGCAGGTCATTATGGACGTAAAACAGGAAAAGGATTTTATCAATATGAATCTTAAAACGAAACTCTTTTTGGTTTTTTTGGGTTTGTCTTCTTTCGGGCTTCAACAGTGCAAAAAAAGCAATGTAATTGATAATACGACTGATTTTTTTACTCCTGTTCAAGTAAAAACGCAGTTAAATTTAAATTTACCTCAATATATTTTTTTAACGCAACCACAAGGGTACGTATATATACCCGAAGGCAACAAAGGAATTCTAGTTTACCATTTACCACAAGGCGGTTATATGGCATATGACAGAACGTGTTCATTCAACCCTACCGAACTATGTGCAAGTGTTTCTATGGATAGAAATTATGCTAACCTTAAATGTGGTAGTTATGCAAATGATACTACTTTTGTGATTAATGTATGTTGTGGTTCTGAGTTTGAATTAAACAATGGAACAGCTGTTAAAAAGCCTGCAATATTGCCTTTGAAGCAATATTTTACAAGCTATGATGAGCAACAGAAAATTCTGTATATTAGCAATACACAGTTTTAAATTTTTACCCAAACCGGGCAATGATCACTGTGTTTTACTTGTTGGAGAATACCTGCCGACTTGAGTGGAAGGTTTGAAGTGGTTAAACAATAATCTATACGCCATCCTTTATTGCGTTCGCGGGCTCCAGCTCTAAAAGTCCACCAGCTATATTCGTGCGCATTGGTATTAAATTCACGGAACGTATCCACCAACCCATTGTCTATAAATTTGCCCAACCACTCACGCTCTTCAGGTAAAAACCCTGAACTGTTTTTATTGCTTACGGGATCATGTATATCAATGGGTTTAGCACAAATATTATAATCGCCACATATTATCAGTTTGGGCCTTTTCTTTTTTAATTGTTCAATGTAGTGGTAAAAATAATCGAGCCATATCATTTTATACCTTTGTCGTTCTTCACCGCTCGATCCTGATGGTATATACACACTAATGATAGAAACATCTCCAAAATCTACTCGAACAATTCTTCCCTCTGCATCAAAAGAAGCATCTCCAAATCCATACTCAATATGATCTGGTGTTTGTTTGGTAAAAATGGCAACTCCGCTATATCCTTTTTTTTCTGCAGAAACCCAATAGCTTTTGTAGCCCAACAAATCAAAAGGTGTATGATCTATTTGGGTGTGTGATGCTTTGGTTTCTTGAAAACAATACACATCTGCATTTCGTTCTTCCATCCAATTTAGTAAGCCTTTACCAATTGCTGAACGAATACCATTTACATTATAGGATACAATTTGCATAATGCGAATATAAAAACTAAACACGCATTTTTACTTATGTTTGCAGCATATATGTTATATGTAAAAAAATCAAAATTAGCTAAAGCCGGGAAAGGCCTTTTTACCAGCGAAAAAATTTTAAAAGGAGAAGTAGTATGTGAGTATGAGGGAGAAAACCTAACTTGGAAAGAGTGTATGAAAAGAAATGATGAAATGGAAGAAAAAGGAGCATACTTTTTTCATATTACCAATAAGAATTGTGTAGATGCACAACATACGCTATGGGCTATGGGCAGATATGCAAATGATGCAGCAGGGCCGAGTCGATTAATCGGACTTAAGAATAATGCAGCCTATCAAATTATAAAAGGTAAGCCTTATATCATAGCATCAAAAACCATCAAAGAAAACGAAGAAATTTTTGTTGGGTATGGTAAGGCCTATTGGGAGGTGATGATGCAAGACTAATTGCTATTTAAGCAACTGCATTTTCATTCGAATATTTACTATTGGCCTGTCGTTTTTATCTCTTGGTTGGGCAATAATTGAATCAATTACACTCATGCCATATACAACTTCGCCAAACACGGTGTATTCTCCATCTAAATGTGGAGCACCACCAATTTGCATATATGTTGTTATTTGTTCTTGTGTAAATGTAATCTCAAAGGGCTTATATTTTTGATCAATTTCTTCTTGCATGGATAACATAAAAGATTGAAGACCATTTTTGTCGCCTCTTAATATATAATCTTGATACTTGGCTTGCATGGAATCTGCGTGCAACATGTCACTAAACATTTTACTTTTTGCAGCATAATTTTTTTGGTTTTCTAAATTAGCAAGCTCTTCAGATGAAATCTGCTTTCCTTGTACAATATAAAACTGACTACCATTAGATGCTTTAGCTGGGTTGCTATTTCTTGCCGCTGCAAGGGCTCCTCTTTTATGAAAATGAGTTGTGCTTATTTCTGCTGGTACAAGATAATAAAGCTCTCCATTACCCAACATCGTATCTTTAGGCGCTAGCTTGGAAATAGGGTCGCCACCCTGTGCCATAAAACCAGGTATAATTCGATGAAAAAGAAGGCTGTCATAAAAGCCAAGCTTAACAAGCTTAATAAAATTATCACGGTGTTGTGGCGTTTCATTGTATAGTTTAACAACAACTTTGCCAAACCGAGTAACAATTAAAACCTCTTGTTCTTTTATAGGTTTAGGGTCACTAAAACCAGAAATTAGAACAACAAGTAAACATAGTAAAGGTAAAAAGTAAGACTTCATTTATGCTTCAATTAATTCGTGGTGTTCAAAATAGTTAACAACAAGTCTACGTAAAAAAACTTCCTGTTTTAATAAATCAGCATGCGGGAGTTGTTTGAGTTGTTTATAGTGGGGCCAACCCTCAGCATCATAATCAATAAGCTCATAATAGCCATCAAGAGTGAGTAAAGCACAAGTTGCAATATGCATCAAATCCATTTTTTCTTCTTTGTTTAATTCGCGTGAAGTACCTAGTTCACGCATGCCAATTAAAAAAAGTAACCCGTTCATGTCTGGTTTTTTACCAAAATCTTTTTTGATACTAAAAACAATTTTATACCACTTCATTTTAGTGGTTTCATCCATTTCAAAAATGGTGGTCTCGTTATTTTCCATAGATGTCAAAAGTAACTAAATATGCGGTTCGTTACATTAAGATGAACCTTTTACCGATAAGGATGCAATAATATTTCCCTTTTGAATAAATTTGTATCTTATTATTTAAGAAAATATGGTTAAGTTTTTGTTTTATCTTTTTATTATTTACATCTTGTATCGTTTGGTGTTTGGACGATTTTTAAAGTCTTCTTTTAAAACTAAGGTATATCGAAACACACAAAATAGGCACCACTACACAGGTGAAACCGAACAAGAATCAGAAGGGAAAATAACGGTTAATCCTAAAATTAAGCAAGACACAAAGGGCAACTCACCAAAAATAGGTGAATATATAGATTACGAAGATATTACTGAAAAGTAGTCAGTTTTTACCACTCGTCTTCATCCAATACTAATTGCTCGCCCAATGCTTTTTTAAATTTTTCGAGCATAGCCGTAAGGTCCTTGTCAGCATAACGCAATATTTGATCTAATCCTTTAATATTGGTTGTTGTATTATAGTAATATTCAAAATAATTACGATCGGCTACACCAATATTTGGCTTCGTTGCTTCATGTACCAAATTAGTAATAGTATATTTATAGCGACCTTCTTTTATGAGTAGGGTCATTTTAAAATAGTAAAAACCAATTTCTTTTTTAGCATATTTATTGGCATATGAGTATGCTGTAAGCGTCCCATTAATTACGAGTTTCAGATTTTTTTTATCAACTTCATATAATCCTTTATTGTCTTTACCGCCATTTGCCAAAACAGTTGAAGCAAAACGCTTAGCTCTAACATAAATGGAATCAGAGCTGCTTTCTTCTTGTTCTACAATTCCTGAGTAAGTAATTAAATTGGTTAACGTATCAATATTTAACGTAATCCGTTCATATGGTTTTACTGCTACAGGCGCGTTTTCACCATCTATTGATTCTGGTGTTGTTTCGGAGCTAGCGGTGTCGGTCCCAAGGTTAAAATCAAAACCGGGTGAATTTGGGTCTTGTGTTTGAGCCCAGGTGCTAGCAGCAAACAATAATAGTACAACTACACTCACACATTTTCTCATCGTTCGTATTTTTTGAATTTAGTTAAGAGGTCAAAATTAAAAAATACAATGAGTTTTCAAACTGTTCATTTAGGAATTTTGTCACCAATTTTCTTATTTGTAGCAATGAACATACACAATCACTCATTATTGTATTTATATTGGATGTAAAAAGCAGCATATTTGTACTCTTAAAATAATGCAACAACACGTTTATGCCATATCTCAGGCTTGCCAATCTGCAGGCATTCAACAAGCGATAATTTGTCCTGGATCTAGGTCAGCGCCTCTTGTGTTTGCATTTACCCAAAGTAAAATTTGTTGCCACAGCATAGTAGATGAGCGCAGTGCAGGTTATATTGCTTTGGGAATGGCTCAGCAGCTCCAGCAACCTGTTGTGTTAATCTGCACTTCTGGAACAGCAGCACTTAATTTTTTTTCAGCGATTGCAGAGGCTTTTTACCAAAAAATACCCCTTATTGTGCTCACTGCTGATCGGCCTCAAGAGCTGTTAAACCAACAAGATGGGCAGATGATTATGCAACAAGGTGTTTTTGGAGAACATGTAAGGGCAAGTTATGAATTGCCATGCTATGAGGTGGGAGGAGAAGAGTTAAATGCAACTTTTTCTTTGGTATCAAAAGCAATTCAACATGCGGTTTCTCAACAAGGACCTATTCACATTAATGTTCCATTAAAAGAACCGTTGTATCCTTCAAAAATAAATAACACGACTTCCTTTCCTCAAAAAAATATCATTACCAAACCTGTTCCCAAAGCGCTTAATGATTCAGTAAAAAACAGCATAATAACAGCTTGGAAAAAGGCACAACGAAAACTAATTTTAATAGGACAACTCCCTTTAGATGGCGCAATAAATGGCGCACTTACCGCACTTGCCAAACGCGATGATGTGGTTATTATTTGTGATGTGCTCTCCAATCAATATGGATTTAATACGGCACCCCAATTTGATTATCTGATTACACGTGCTGATGCAAAAACAGCAGAAACAATGCAGCCTGATTTTATACTTTCGGCAGGTGGACCTGTTTTATCGAAAGCATTAAAAGCATGGCTACAAAAGCAACAACCTCAACACCATTTCCGCATTAATACCACATCTACACAAATTGATACATACCGAAATGTAACGCAACAGTTGGAAACAGATATTACGGCTGTATTATTACTGCTTGCACACATACCCTCGCAACAAATTGAATTATACAAACCTTTTTGGGAAGCAGCCAACTCTTTTGCGGCAAAAGGAATTAAACAGTTTTTGAGCACCAAAAAATGGAGTGAGTTGCAAGCAATGAACTATGTGTTGCAACATATTCCTGATATAAGCAATGTGCAGGTTGGAAACAGCAGTATTATTCGGTATGTAAGCTATTTGGGGGCATTACATCCAAGTTGGAAAATGGATGGGAACCGAGGCACTAGTGGTATTGATGGCTGTACTTCAACAGCAGTTGGCGCGGCAATGGTAAATAATAGACCTACCTTTTTACTAACTGGCGACATTGCATTTTTATACGATTACAATGCTCTGTGGAATAAACTACCTCATAATTTAAAAATAATTGTATTTAACAATGAAGGAGGCGGAATTTTTCAATTAATTGAAGGGCCAGCTAAACATGCTGACCAACTGCATTTTTTTACTACCCCACATCAACAATCTATTCAACAAATTGCTTTGCAAAAAGGGTTAAGATATTATTTTTGTGATGATTTAAATAGCCTTCAAAAGGTAGCGCACTTTTTTAATCCATCAAGCCCATCGGCTTTGTTGGAAATAAAATCAAATATAAAAACAAATAGCTCACTTTTTAAGTTGTTTAAAGGGGTAAAGTTATGAGTAAAAACAAGCTTATCGGAATACTGTTCTTCGCTACAGGTGCTATAGCTCAGCAAAGTGATAGCATCCAAAAAAACAACTGGATTAAAGGGTTAACACAACAACAACCTAATGACGTGGAATTTCATTTTCGGGATGCTACCGCTATTGATCGCAATAAAATACGCAATCAAAAACCGGGTGTGTTTTCTTTAAGTAAACAAGAGTTACAGGTGCTAAATTTTTACGATACATACACTTTTTTTAACGAACCAATTAATGCATTTGACCAAGAGTCTAACTATTTCTTTAAACAACATTTTAACGATTATTTTTACCACTACATAAATCCTTTTGTCATTTCTCCACTACAAAAAATAGAATTTAGAAACATCCCATAACAATAAATTATGCAATCAAAACATCCATGGACAACGATTAAAGAATACGAAGAGATTAAATTTTCGTTTTTAGACGGTATCGCAAAAATTAGTATAAATCGCCCACAAAAACACAATGCATTTACGCCACTTACGGTAAAAGAAATGAGTGAAGCAATGGAAATGGCGAGACAAGATGAAAACGTATATGTGGTAATTTTAACAGGTGAAGGTGGCGAAGCCTTTTGTAGCGGAGGAGATCAAAGTGTTCGCGGACATGGAGGATACGTAGGTAAAGATGGAGTTCCGCGTTTAAACGTATTGGATTTCCAGATGCAAATTCGCAGAATACCGAAACCCGTTATTGCTATGGTAGCAGGCTGGGCCATTGGTGGCGGACATGTATTGCATGTTATTTGTGATTTGAGTATTGCTGCAGAGAATGCGAAATTTGGACAAACGGGACCAATGGTTGGAAGTTTTGATGGCGGATTTGGTGCAGGTTATTTAGCACGCGTGGTAGGTCAAAAGAAAGCACGAGAAATTTGGTTTTTGTGCGATCAGTATAATGCACAGGAAGCTTTGGATATGGGCTTGGTAAATAAAGTAGTGCCCCTTGAAACACTGGAAGATGTAACCATTGAATGGTGCAGAAAAATAATGGAAAAAAGCCCAATAGCATTGCGCATGCTCAAGTCTTCGTTTAATGCTGAGTTAGATGGTCAAGCGGGTATTCAAGAATTGGCAGGGAATTCAACGTTACTTTATTATATGAGTGAAGAAGCTAAAGAAGGCAAAAATTCATTTTTAGAAAAACGAAAACCAGATTTTAAGCAATTTCCCAAATTCCCATAAGCTAAAAAAGGCGTTGAATATTTCAACGCCTTTTTTGGCTTAAATTCATAAACAATGAAAGAGCTTATGCAACGGGTAATGTTTCTGTATTTTGTGCAAGTTCAATTTCTTGAATAGCCTTTTTAGCATCACCATTTATTTTTGAAAGCTCTTCTTCACGGCTTATATATGGCCTTTTACCAAGAATTGCTTCTAAGTCCTCCTTGAATACAACTTCTTTTTCAAGCAAACGCTCTGCAAGTTCAATTAATAAGTGTTTGTTTTCAACTAAAATTCTTTTTGCACGGATGTATTGTTCTTCTATTAATTTGCTAACTTCTTCATCAATAGTTTGAGCTGTGCGTTCACTGTATGGTTTTGTAAAACCATATTCATTTCCTCCTTGAGAATCATAATAACTTACGTTTCCAATTTTATCATTTAAACCATAAATAGTAATCATGGCATATGCTTTTTTGGTAACGGCTTCTAAATCACTTAACGCACCAGTAGATATTTTACCAAATATGATGTGTTCGGCTGCACGTCCGCCAAGTGTTGAACATATCTCATCTAACATTTGATCGGTTGTGGTTATTTGCCTTTCGTTAGGCAAATACCATGCAGCCCCTAATGATTGTCCACGTGGAACAATTGTAACTTTAATTAATGGGTGTGCATGTTCCAATAGCCAGCTAATGGTTGCATGCCCCGATTCGTGATAAGCAATTGATTTTTTTTCATCAGCAGTGATTATTTTATTCTTCTTTTCTAAGCCCCCAACAATTCGGTCAACGGCATCAAGAAAATCTTGCATATCAATACTTTCTTTGTTTTTTCTGGCAGCAATTAAGGCTGCTTCATTACACACATTGGCAATATCGGCACCTGCAAATCCAACAGTTTGAACAGCTAATTTATTTGGACTAATATCCTCATGCAGTTTTAAAGGTTTTAAATGCACCTTAAAAATCTCTTCACGACCATTTAAATCCGGTTTATCAATTGAAATCTGACGGTCAAAACGACCTGGACGAAGCAAAGCAGCATCTAAAATATCAGGACGGTTGGTAGCAGCTAAAATAATTACACCAAGGTCTGTTGCAAAGCCATCCATTTCGGTTAGCAATTGATTTAAGGTGTTTTCACGTTCGTCATTTCCACCTTGAACAGCATTTTTACCACGCGCTCTTCCAACAGCATCAATCTCATCTATAAAAATAATACAAGGAGCTTTTTCTTTTGCTTGACGGAATAAATCGCGTACACGACTTGCACCAACACCCACAAACATTTCAACAAAATCGGAACCAGATAAAGAGAAAAAGGGAACACCAGCCTCACCAGCAACTGCTTTTGCTAACAGCGTTTTGCCAGTCCCAGGAGGGCCAACAAGCAAAGCCCCCTTTGGAATTTTACCGCCAAGATTAGTATACTTTTTTGGGTTTTTTAAAAAGTCAACAATTTCCATAATTTCCACTTTTGCTTCATCTAAACCAGCTACATCTTTAAAGGTGGTTTTTACTTGCGTTTCTTTATCGAATAATTGAGCTTTTGATTTACCAATATTAAATATTTGCCCACCTGGTCCTCCTGCACCTCCACCCATCTTACGCATCACAAACATCCAAAATCCAATTAACAATACAATTGGTAATATCCAACCAATAATATCGCCTAAATAATTGCGCTGAGTAATGTATTCAACAGGAACTTGTATGGTTTGTCCGGGATTCGTTTTTTCGTATGTGGTTCGTGCATTGTTTAAGTCAGTTGAAAATTGATTTACATCGCCTATTTCAAAATAATAGTGAGGCCCAACTTCTTCTCCAAATAATCCACGATCATTTAAGTCTTTATACTTATCGTTTTTTAAGGATTCCTTTTTCAAATAAACTTCTGCGCGCTCTTTATTTACAACAACAATTTTTTCAACATCATTTGACATTATCATGTCGTTTTGCACTTTATACCAAGTTGTTTTTAACGATACTTCATTAGGCATAAATTGGATGATTAAAAATACACCTAAAATAATAGCGTAAATCCAATAAAAGTTAAATTTTGGTACAGGTGGCAATTTTGGCTTTTTGGGCTTGTTGTTTGTTGGTTTTAAATCCTGTGGATTGATATCTGACATTGCGGTTATAGTATTTCTGTGAATTGTAAAAGAAAGCAACAATAGTGACAAATTGTTTTAAAGACAAACTGACTTATGTGCTTGTTTGTGTTTGTATGCTTCGGTAAACCCATGATAATCCTAATGGTATCATAAAAGAAGCATCTAATTCTTTTTTAGCAGTGATTGTTTTATTAAACACAATTGATTGTTCATTTACAACCCCTTCCTGAAACATTACCGATAGTTTTTGCTTATTGGTCATGATAACATCGGTGTTCTGCCATAGTTCAATTTGTAATCTGTCAAATAAGTTAAGCGAGTACTTTTTGTCTACTTCTTGTATAAAATGAATTGATTTATCAATGCCACATCCACTTACTTCATTGTATCTTTCATCTATGGCTAATAGTAAAAACACATTGTGAAGAATTATAAATGAAGCTTTTAATTGCTGTTGATGGGCAGTCCAGGTTTCGACAAAAGCCTCTCCTAATTGTTGAATATCAGATTGCTCGGGAATTGTTAGCGGCCTATTTGAGGCATAAATCCATATTTTGGCACTATCGGGCATCTGTTCAAAAAGTATATTCATGTTCAATCAAATTTAAAAATACTCACTCCAAAAACCACGCCAAGGAATAACAAAAAAAGTAAAAGGTCATACCTTATATTCAGCTTTAGGTGTATGAAACGTATTTGTTTTTTTTCCATATATCAGAATTGACAAAAACCTATTGTTACTTCTTAGTATACTTGCATTTTAACTCAACAAAGTGAAACAAACCAATATTGTAATTATAGGAGCAGGACCAGCGGGTTGTGCAACGTCTTTGTTTTTGTCCAAACATAACATTCACCACACCATTATTGATAAGGCGGTTTTTCCGCGAGACAAAGTTTGTGGTGATGCGCTTAGTGGCAAAACTGTTTATGTTCTCAATCAACTTGACCCCACCATAATTCCAGAATTTAATGAACTGAAAAATGAATTTATAGAAAGCTGGGGTGTAAAATTTGTAGCTCCCAATGGTAAAGCAATTGATATTCCCTTTAAATCGGATATGAGTAAAGATCAATTACCTCCTGGTTTTATTGCTAAACGATTTGATTTTGATAACGAATTGTTTAAACGCCTTGACAGAACCTTTGCAACCGTTATTGAAGGTGCAGAGGTAACACAGATTGTTAAAACTGCAAATGGAACGGATGTTTTCTACGAGAAAGAAAATTCGAAATTCGAAATTCGAAATTCGAAATTAATTATTGGAGCTGAGGGCGATAGAAGTATTGTAGCAAAAAAATTTGCTGGAATACAAAAGGATAACGACCATTACTGTGCTGGCATAAGAGCATATTACGAAGGAGTTACAGGAATGCATGAACAGAATTTTATTGAACTTCATTTTTTACCTGAAATGTTGCCCGGCTATTTTTGGATTTTTCCACTACCTAATGGTATGGCTAATGTAGGCGCTGGCATGTTAAGCAGCGAAGTAAGCAAACGAAAAGTGAACTTAAAGGCTGATATGATAAAGGCTATAGAGAGCAATCCCAATATCAAAGAGCGATTTAAAAATGCAACGTTGCAAGGCAAAATACAGGGTTGGGGTTTGCCTTTGGGTAGCAAAAAACGACCAGTGAGTGGCGAAGGATTTCTATTGGTAGGTGATGCTGGCTCTTTAATTGATCCATTTACAGGCGAAGGCATTGGTAATGCGCTGTATAGTGGTATGATGGCGGCCAACCAGATAGCCGAATGTATTAAACAGGATAAGTTTGACGCTGATTTTATGAAACAATATGATATTGCTTTTTACAATCGTCAATGGGATGAACTAAAGCTGAGCCACACCATGCAAAAACTATGTAAGTTTCCTTGGTTGTTTAACTTTGTGGTTAACAAAGCCCATAAGAACAAAACCCTAAGGGAAACCATCAGTTGCATGTTTGAGGATTTAGACTTAAGAGCTAAATTGCGGAATCCTTTATTTTATGTGAAGCTCTTGATGAATGACTAATTTTCTATTCCTGAACCCCAAACGTAATTAGTTCGCTCAAAAACTGTATTTTCGCCTCCTCAAAAAATAAGGCTCAGTGAAAAGAAAAGTGATTGTAATAGGCGGAGGCGCTGCTGGATTTTTTTCGGCAATTACCTGTGCGCAAGCTAGCAAAGAGGTAGAAGTAACCTTGTTTGAAAAAACTAGCAAATTGTTGGCAAAGGTTGCTGTTTCAGGTGGAGGAAGATGCAATGTAACACATCATTGTGTCGATAATAAAACCCTTTCAGCCTCTTATCCACGTGGTGAAAAGCAACTTAAAAGTGCTTTTAGTCGTTTTACTACTTCTGATACCATTAATTGGTTTGAAAGCCGTGGGGTGAAGCTAAAAACTGAAGCCGATGGTCGAATGTTTCCCAAAACAGATAAATCGGAAACGATTATTGACTGCTTAATGAAAGAGGCAAAAAAGGCAAAAGTTACGATACAATCTGAAGTGGGTATAAATGATATTCGTCCTCGTTTTGATGGGGGGTTTCATGTAGAATTAAGCACAGGCGAACAAATAGAATGCGATAAAATTATTATTGCCACAGGTGGTAGTCCAAAAGCAGCAGGATTTGATTGGATTAAAAAATTAGGGCATCAAATAGTTGAACCCGTTCCTTCTTTGTTTACTTTTAATATACCAAACAACCCCATAGTTGATTTACAAGGTATTGTTGTTGATCCTGCAAAAATAAAAATTGCGGATACAAAAATAGAATTTGCAGGACCTGTATTGATTACTCATTGGGGATTAAGCGGCCCTGCCGTTTTAAAACTATCTTCTTTTTGTGCACGATTATTAGCGGAAAAGGAATATGATTTTAAGGTTCAAATTTGCTGGCTCAACAACAAAAAAGAAGAAGCGTTGCGCCAAGAGTTATTTAATATTAAAGCAGCAAATCCTACCAAGCATGTAGGGAATTTATTGCCAGTTGTGTTGCCAAGAAGATTAGTAGAATTTATATTGCATAAATGTGGCATTAATCCTGATAAACGTTGGGCTGATGTTACTAAAGAAGAAATTTTGTTATTGCAAGAACACTTTTTATACGACACCTATCATGTGCAAGGCAAAACTACTTTTAAAGAAGAATTTGTAACCTGTGGTGGTGTAAACTTAGATGATGTAGATTTTAAAACAATGGAAAGCAAACGCTGCAAAGGATTGCATTTTGCAGGCGAGGTTTTGGATATTGATGGTATTACTGGAGGATTTAATTTTCAAGCAGCCTGGACAACAGGATTTATTGCTGGTAATGGTGTGCTAAAATAATTAACACAAATACGATAAGAAATAGGAGTGCAATATTATAGCTATCCCAAATTTATTTTTCGCTACCCACAATTGATTCGAATCGTTTTTGTATTCAATTGGATTACACAGTTGAGAAAGTGGTACGTATATCCCGCTATACAAAAGGAACTAGATAACTTAAAAGTAGGAAGTACTGTAATTGATTTGGGCTGTGGAGAAGGACAATTTCTGTTCCCTTTCGCACAAAAATATCCCCAAATTAATTTTATTGCCTTAGACACTAATGCTGAAACTGTAGCATTCCTACAAGCATATATAAAGTGTTTGGGCCTAAAAAACGTACACTTGTACCTAGACTCTATCCCCTCTTTTACAATCGATAAACCCATTGATTTAGGATGGTGTATTGGAGTGATGCATTATATTATTGAAGAGGAAAAAGCGGTTGAAAAAATGGGTATTTGCAAGAAGCTATTATTGTATCAACCGGTTAATGCAAAACGAGAAACGCAATTTTACAGATGGGTAAAAAACACATATGAAAATTACGATAAGCAACATAAAATGCAACGCATTTATCACACTGAACAGCTTTGCAAATTATTTCAGTCGTCATTTGATATAGTAGTAAAAAGAGCCTGTTACGGTAAAAATGGAAGATGGTGTCATGGAGTGATAGACGGATTGATAATTCTTATTCTACACGCACCTGTATTTGTCAAGCTCATCGCAATTGTGGTTTTACCAATAATATATCCTATAGTTTTTGTAGGTATGATATTAGACACACAAAGTAATATTGAGGATGGAAATGGATTGCTGTTACAGTTAAAAGCTAAGCGGTTTAATTAGGTGATTTTTTAAATGAATTAATCTGTGTAAATCTGCTGCATTAATACAGTTTAACCAATATGCATGGAATAGCTATACATGGTGGAGCCGGAACCATTCTTCGCTCCTTAATGACTCCTGAAAAAGAGGCTCAATATATTTTAGGGTTACAACAAGCAGTTGCAAAAGGCAATGCTGTTTTAACCAAAGGCGGAAGTAGCTTGGATGCTGTAGAAACTGCAGTGATGTCGATGGAAAATTTCCCTTTGTTTAATGCTGGGAAAGGCGCTGTATTTACCAACAAAGGAACCCACGAAATGGACGCCAGCATTATGGATGGTGCTACGTTAGAAGCAGGTGCAGTTAGCTGTATTAGCAATGTACAAAACCCGATTCATTTGGCACGAGTAGTTAAAGAAAAAAGCGGTCATGTGTTTTTATGTGGTCTCGAAGCAGAGGTATTTGCCAAACAAATGAATTTACCTTTTCAACCGACAGAATATTTTTTTGAAGAAGGCCGCTATAAACAATGGCAAGAAGTAAAAGATTCAGATGGATATCAACTGGATCATACAGTGAATAGTGGCGAAGGGAAAA
Source organism: Bacteroidia bacterium (assembly GCA_044353855.1). Taxonomy (GTDB): domain Bacteria; phylum Bacteroidota; class Bacteroidia; order UKL13-3; family UKL13-3; genus UKL13-3. The sequence goes on along the minus strand of JBILBF010000001.1, from coordinate 311,951 downwards.
AATTTGGAACCGTTGGTGCTGTTGCATTGGATAAATATGGAAATATAGCTGCAGCAACATCAACAGGTGGCATGACCAATAAACGTTTTGGCCGTATAGGAGATACACCCATGATTGGTGCTGGAACATATGCAAATAATAATACCTGTGCTATAAGCTGTACAGGGCATGGTGAATTTTTTATCCGTGCTGTGGTAGCATATGATATTAGTTGTTTAATGGAATACAAAGGATATTCACTTAAACAAGCTTGCGACTTTGTGGTAAAAGATAAATTGGTAAAATTTGGAGGAGAAGGAGGGTTAATTGCTATTGACACCAAAGGGAATATTGAATTGCCATTTAACAGTGAGGGTATGTATAGGGCCTGGCAAAAAGATGATGGTGAGGCACAAATTAGAATTTATGAAGCATAATAAAAGCAATTCTACAGGGAAATGCTTTTTCGAAACCGATACGGTAAATTATGTTTAAGCAGTTTCTACTTCACTCGCTATAAACCGTCTTTCTTTTAGTAAGTATTGATTACCTCGCACCAAAATATTTACGCGTAAATTTTCAACTGCAATGGGTTCTCCCATGCCTACTTCGGTAATATTGCTGTGGCGAATATCTCTCCCATCTACAATTACCACTGCTCCACTTCCTACTACTTCCAAATTATTTCCAGCAGTAACGATAACACCTGTATCTTCACCCAGCCCAATTCCTGTGCATTGTGGATTGCTTGCTACAGCTTGTGCTAATCGGTTAAAACGACCACGTTTATCAAAATGAGAATCGATGATTACATTGGCAATAAACGCTAAACCGGTAGTAATTTTTACCTCACCTTTTAAGTGCGCCAGCTCGCTTTTCCCTTGGTAAATCATGGTATTACTCATAGCCATAGCCCCAGCACTTGTACCTGCTATTACAAATCCCTCTTCATTATAATAACGCTCATGTAAAATGGTATAAATATCTGTGCCGCCAAAAATACTTGTTAGTCGCAGTTGATCACCTCCGCTAAACATAACACCATCTGCTTCTTTTACACGTTGAATATATTCTTCTGTAAAAACGTCCTCTCGTTTACGAATATCAATTACGCCCACGTTGGTACAGCCAATTTTCCCAAAAGCATCATGATAATTTTCCCCAACCTCAACAGGGATAGAGGACGCAGTTGTTATTACTTCAATGCGTTTAGCAACGCCTCCTAATTCGTTTACAAATCGTTTTAAAATACCAAGTTCAAAAAAGTTTAAACGATTGCGTTGTATAAATCCTTGTTCTAAATCTGTTCCTTTATCTTCTGCACCGCCTACAGATATTAGTTTTCCTTTAGGTAATTCCAATGTTGTGTTTATATTAATTCGGCAACAAATATAGTAGCACCTATATACCTCACAATATATTATTGAATTTTTTACCCCTATTTCAATGTGGGAAATTTTTTAAGAGCCAATATTTGGCGAATAGCAAAGGGCGCAACAAATTAAAAACATGACAACAATTAGTTTTTAGCAAAAAAATACCTAAAATGCATTTTCTTATAGTACCATCCCACTTAAAATTAGCTGAGCATATGCAAATCCTTGATATCAAAGTAATGCGCGGACCCAATTATTGGTCTGTTCGTAGACACAAACTTATTCAAATGCGACTGGACCTTGAAGACATGGAGCAAAAGCCAACTAATAAAATTCCTGGGTTTAGAGAACGGCTAGAAAAAATGTTTCCAACAATGATTAATCATAGGTGTTCTGTAGGAACTGTTGGTGGTTTTTTTCAGAGAGTTGACGATGGAACTTGGATGGGGCATGTGATTGAACATATTGCGCTAGAATTGCAAACACTTGCAGGCATGTTTTGTGGTTTTGGCCGAACACGCGGTACGGGAAAAGAAGGCATTTACAACGTTGTTTTTAGTTATTATGAAGAAAAAGCTGGAGTTTACACTGCAAAAGCTGCAGTGCGTATTGCAGAAGCTTTGATTTCGGGATCTGATTACGATTTGGCAGAAGACATTCAAAACTTACGAGAAATACGCGAAGAAGAACGCCTAGGTCCGAGCACTGGGAGTATTGTTGATGAAGCAGTAGCTAGGGGTATTCCTTATATAAGGTTAAATAAAAGCTCGTTGGTACAATTAGGATATGGCGTTAATCAACGAAGAATTAGAGCCACTATCGCAAGTACAACAAGCAGTATTGCAGTAGATATTGCTTGCAACAAAGAAGAAACAAAAAACTTATTGGAAGCAGCCGAAATACCTGTACCCAAAGGGAGGATAGTATACAGCGAAGAAGGAATGAAAGAGGCCATTGATAGAATTAACTATCCAATTGTAACCAAGCCTGTTGATGGAAATCATGGAAAAGGAGCTACTACCAATATTACCAATTGGGAGGATGCGGTAAAAGGATTTGAGGCAGCAAGAAAATACGGACGAAGTATCATTGTAGAAAAATATATAACAGGTGAAGATCATCGCGTACTAGTCATAAATTACAAATTTGTAGCTGCAGCCATTCGTAAACCTGCATCAGTTTTAGGAGATGGGAAAAGCACCATTCAAGAGCTTATAGATAAAGTAAACGAGGACCCTCGAAGAGGATATGGTCATGAAAAAACATTGACCCAAATTAAAATAGATGACTTTACTCTAGATATGCTCAAAAAAGAGGGGTTGTCGCTAGCAAGTGTATTGCCAGCTGGCACCGAGCAATGGTTGAAACCGACTGCAAATTTAAGTACAGGAGGCACAGCAACGGATGTAACGGATTTGGTTCATCCCGATAATATTTTTATGTGTGAAAGAATTGCACGTATTATTGGATTGGATATATGTGGAATTGATATTATGGCTAAAAACCTAACTGAACCTGTTGCCGAAATAGGAGGTGCTATATTAGAAGTAAATGCAGCTCCCGGTTTTCGAATGCATATAGATCCAGCTGTTGGTTTACCTCGTAATATTGCTGAGCCAGTAATTGATATGTTGTATCCTCCTGGTAGCAGTGCTCGTATTCCAATTATAGCTGTAACGGGAACAAATGGAAAAACAACAACAACTCGTTTAATGGCACATATGGTAAAAACAATGGGGCATAAAGTTGGCTATACTACAACAGATGGAGTTTATATTCAAAACCAATTGATGATGCGAGGCGATTGCACAGGGCCCGTTAGTGCAGAGTTTGTTCTTAAAGATCCAACTGTTGACTTTGCTGTTTTAGAATGTGCTAGAGGAGGTATTTTAAGATCTGGTTTAGGTTTTCACAATTGCGATATTGCTATTGTTACCAATATAACGGAGGATCATTTAGGCATGCAAGACATAGATACCATTGAACAACTTGCGCGTGTAAAAGCGGTCGTTCCCGAGAGTGTTTTGCCAAGTGGTTATACAATATTAAACGCTGATAATAAGTGGTCGGCTGCAATGCATAAAGGCCTTGCCTGCAAAGTGGCCTACTTTAGTATGGATGAAAAAAATCCTATTATTAAAGAGCATGCTTCAAAAGGAGGCTTGGCAGCAATTTATGAAAATGGATATGTAACTATTTGCAAAGGCACTTGGAAAATTAGAGTAGAAAAAGCAGTCAATATTCCATTAACATTTGGTGGGAGAGCAACCTATAATATAGCAAATGTTTTACCAACATTATTAGCAGGCTTTATTCGAAATTACAAAGTGGAAGATATGCGTGTTGCTTTGGCCACATTTATTCCCGGTCCCGCACAAACACCAGGCCGGATGAATATTTTTAGATTCAAGCATTTTGAAGTAATGATTGATTATGCACACAATACGGCAGGCTTTGAAGCTATTGGTGAATTGTTGAGTAAAATTGAAGGAACCCATATTGGTGTGATTGCAGGTGTAGGAGATAGAAGAGATGAAGATACGATCGCTCTGGGTGCAAAAGCCGCGCACATGTTTAGCGAAATTATTATTAGACAAGATAAAAATTTACGTGGCCGCACAGAAGATGAAATCATAAGCCTAATTACCAAAGGCATCAAACAAGTAGATCCCAATAAAAAAATAATTACATTTAAAAAGGAAAAAGATGCGATAGATTATGCAATAAAAAATGCACGTAGAGGAACTTTTTTAACCATTTGCAGCGATGTTGTTCCTGATGCCTTGCAACAGATAATGAAACTGAAAGAGCAAGAAGATTTAGGCGAAATTGAGTTGGGTTTGGAAGAGGCGAGTGCATAAGGAACGATGCAATTGGTTGAAAGTTATCGAACGATTTTGCTCTGAAAAGCAAAAGGGTCAGGTACAATTTTAAAAACAAGCACTTACCCCAAAATAAAGATCACGGGTTTTTTGTGTAGATCTATTTTTTCTTGCTGCCATTGTTTGCGTGTTTGGGTTTTGATAAACTGATTGGCAGCACTAATATTCATGGCCACACAAATTTTAGTTTGGGCATCCGTATGCAATAATAAATCTTCAAACAAATGGTTGTTTCGGTAGGGTGCTTCCATAAATAATTGAGACTGATTTTTTTTACGGGCATCTGCCTCCAACTCTTTTATTTTTTTTACCCTAGCAACTCTATCAATAGGTAAATAGCCATGAAAAGCAAAACTTTGTCCACTCATTCCGCTTGCCATTAATGCCATTAATATACTAGACGCACCAGGTAGAGGTATTACTGAAATGTTTTTTTGATGCGCCAATGCAACTAGATCGCTTCCTGGGTCTGCTATACACGGAAGTCCAGCATCCGTTATAATACCTACATCCATCTTGTTTTCAAAAGCTGTTAGCAAATTTCCAAGGTCCCTTTTATCGCTATGTTCATTCCATAAAAAAAGGTTTAACTCATTTTGAGGTGTAGCAATGTGCAATCGTTTAATAAGTGCGCGGGCATCTTTTTCTGTCTCTACAATAAAGTGTTTGAGGTGATGAATATGTTCTCTTACATATTGAGCTATAAAAGAATCTGGATTGTCGTCCGTTAAAAAATTAGGTATTAAATACAGTTTTCCGTAGGTGTGCATAGCACCAAAAGTAAGCAAAAATCAAAGGCTAAAAACAAGGTGTTTTGGTAAGCAGCTGATAACAAGGGCTTTTATTAAATGTAATGCTATTGACTTATATACGCAACCCGCTTATTTTTGCCTCCTTACAAAAAAGGTATACATGTCAGTATTAGAGAAGATCAGAAGTAAATCAGGATTAGCCATAGTAGTAGTTGGTGGAGCATTAGCATTATTTGTTATTTCTGATGCTTTGCAAAGCAATAGCCAATTGTTTGGAGGAAACGATACCAACGTTGGAGTAATTGATGGTGAAGCAATCAGTATCAAACAATTTGAACAAGAGTTTGAAAAGAATTTAGCGAACTATAAAATTCGCTCTCAACAAGAAAATTTGGATCAAAACACAACCGATATGGTGCGCGAACAAACGTGGAACCAAATGATTATGGATGGCCTAATGGTTAAACAATATGATGAATTGGGTATTTCGGTTTCTAATGATGAATTATTTGAATTGGTGCAAGGTGCAGAACCACATCCACAAATAAAATCAGCACCTATTTTTCAAAACCCTCAAACAGGGCAATATGACCGCAATCTTGTGGTTCGTTTTTTGAAAAACATGACTGAAAGTACAGATGAACAAGCTAAAAACCAATGGTTGGAGTTTGAAACAGGATTAGTAAAAGAAACGGAATCAAAAAAATACAATACGCTCTTCAAAAAAGGAGTATATGCAACAAGTCTTGAAGCAAAAGCAGTATACAATAACCGTAACCATACAACTGATATGGATATTGTTGCGTTAAATTATTTTAGCATGCCAGATTCTTCCATTGCAACTGAAGATGGAGATCTTAAATCATACCTTAATCAAAACTATAAAAAATACACCGAAAAAGCCAATGGCCGTAAAGTAGAATTTGTAACATTTAATGTTGTTCCAACAAGTGATGATACAGCTTCTATTTTAAAATGGGTAAATGATCAAACAACTCAATTTGCAACAGCTGCCAACGACACATTATATGTGGATGTAAATAGTGATACCAAGTTTGATACCCTTGCACATCCTCGCTCATTTTATCCTGAAGAAGTTCAAGCTCGTTTGTTTAACGAACCAGTAGGTAGTGTAATTGGGCCAATTTATGCCAATGGGAAATACAAAATTTATAAAATAGCAGGCATTAAAAATGATAGTTTATATCAAATGCGTGCAAGTCATATCTTATTTAAAACCGAAAACAACGATACGCCTGGAACACTTAAAAAAGCACAAGGAGTAATGGCTGAAATTAGAAATGGAGCAGACTTTGGCGAAAAAGCAGCACAATACGGAACAGATGGAACATCAAGCCGTGGTGGAGATTTAGGCTGGTTTGCAGAAGGCCAAATGGTAAAGGAATTTAACACTTATGTTAAAAACGGAAACAAAGGAGATATGGCCATTGTTAAAACGCAATTTGGTGTTCATATTGTAAAAATTACCGAAGATAAAACGAAAAAAACAGTTGCTGCAGGTGTATTGGAAAGAGGTATTGAACCAAGTGAAGCAACAACCAATAAATCATATAATGATGCAAGCCAGTTTGCAGCTCAAGCTCAAGGTGGGCCACAAGAATTTGAAACTGCTGTAACCGAAAAAGGTTTATCAAAAGGCGTAGCAGATAATTTAAGAGAAAACGATAAATCATTGGCTGGATTACCTGATGCAAGAGAAGTTGTACGTTGGGCATACAATGCCAAAGTAGGTGATGTTTCAGAAGTATTTAATGTTGGTGATAAATATATTGTAGCTACACTAAGCCAGATAAAAGAAAAAGATAAAGCAAATTTTGAAGATGTAAAAGAAAGAGTAATCGTTGATTATCGTAAAGATAAAAAAGCAGAATTACTGCTCGAAAAAGTAAAAACGGCTATGACGGGTTCAGCTAGCATTCAAGATATAGCAACTAAATTACAAGTAGCTGTTACGCCAATTGTTGGGCAAGCGTTTGAAAACCCAAACATTGCATACATTGGCCCGGATAATACTTTTGTAGGAACCATTTTTGGAACCAAAACAACTGGAAAAATGGTAGGTCCATTTAAAGGGGACAATGCTATTTATGTTGCCAATATTATCCGCTTTAGCGAAGGGCCTCAAGCACCTGATTATGTTGCGTATAAAACAGAAATTCAAAATCAATTATCGCAACGTATGGAGTATGGTTCGTTTGAAGTATTAAAAGAATTGAAAGACGTAAAAGATAACCGCTATAAATTTTATTAATATGTTGCACTATACCAGAAATGGCGTAGGACGAACAATAGTATTGATTCACGGATTTTGTGAAAACAGCACCTGCTTTAACGAGCAGGTGTTTTTGTTAAAGCCCTATTTTGACGTCCTTACCATTGATTTGCCTGGCCACGGAAAATCAGCAGTTCTTCCTTCATTTACGATGGATACGCTTGCTGATGAAATTAAAAACGTATTGGATGCAGCTAAGGTTTCATCGTGTATAATGATTGGTCATAGCATGGGAGGTTATGCAACAGTAGCTTTTGCTAAAAAATATCCAACCCTTCTTAAAGGTTTTGGATTTATGCACTCAACAGCCAATGCCGATAATGATGAACGCAAAGCCAAACGCGACCAAGCCATTACAGTAGTAAACGAAAAAGGAGCAGCAATTTTTGTACGCAATTTTATTCCGCCATTGTTTTCGTCAGGTACAGCTAAAGAAATTATTGAAACAAGGCAAGTAGCAAACAATACCATTACGCCTGAGGCTATTATTGCAGGGTTAACAGCGATGAAAAACCGAGACGATAGCATAGTGTTTATGAGTGAAACAAACTTACCAGTTGCTTTTTTTATTGGTAAATTGGATGCATTGATACCCGAAAAAGATATGTTATTACAAGCAGCTAGCGCTAAAATTTCACAAGTTGTATACCTCGAACATTCAGCACATATGGGTATGTTTGAACAACCACAAAAAGTAAGTGATGGGTTAAAACTGTTTGCTGAATTTTGTTTTGAAAAGTAAAAACAATGAATACCTTTTTTGATTGGCTATTTAGGTACTAAAAAAAGCAGCTTGGGTTAAAAAATGCACTTAAATAACAGCGAATACAATTTTCCTAAAGGCGTAAGTTTTTTTTCCATTCAAAATCCCCTAATTTGCGTTGATTTTAATCCTTTCCATTTCATGAAATACAAACGCGTACTGCTTAAGCTTAGCGGAGAATCGCTGATGGGCGACCAACAATATGGTATTGATGCTAAAATTTTAGATCAATATGCCAAAGATATTAAAACCGTAACCGATACCGGAGTAGAAGTAGCTATTGTAATTGGAGGTGGAAACATTTTTAGAGGTGTGCAAGGTGTTGCAGGGGGTATCGTTGATAGAGCTCAAGGTGATTATATGGGCATGTTGGCTACGGTCATTAATAGTATGGCATTGCAAGGTGCATTGGAGCGTGTGGGCATTAAAACACGGTTGCTTTCAGCGATAAAAATGGAACAAATTTGCGAGCCATTTATTCGCAGAAGAGCTATGCGGCACTTGGAAAAAGGGCGTGTGGTAATTTTTGGTGCAGGAACAGGAAATCCATATTTTACTACCGATTCTGCTGCATCATTAAGAGCGGTTGAAATACAAGCTGACCTAGTATTAAAAGGAACACGTGTGGATGGTATTTACACTGCCGACCCCGAAAAAGATAAAACAGCTACCCGATATGAAAATATTTCGTTTACCGAAGTATACGAAAAAGGATTAAATGTTATGGACTTAACTGCCATTACACTTTGCCAAGAAAACCATTTACCTATTGTTGTATTTGATATGAACAAAGAAGGCAACTTTTTACGAGTATGTAAAGGCGATGCAGTGGGTACATTGGTGAGTTAAGTAATATAGTTGGTTGGCTTGCATACGAAATTTGGGTTGTTAACCTGAATTTCCCTTTAACCAACTCAACCAACCTTACCAAACTAACTCAACCAACCTTACCAAACTAACTCAACCAACCAACTTAAGAAACCTCATTACTTAATAAACCAAAAAAGAGTATTTTCGAGAACTTTATAAACAGAACAGAATATGAGCGACCCAAGACTAAAAACAGTTTTTGATGATATGAAAGCAGCAATGGACAAAGCAATTGACCATGCAGCAAATGAGTTTACCAAAATACGTGCAGGTAAATCTCACCCAAGCATGTTGGATGCAGTAAAGGTGGAGTATTATGGAGACATGGTTCCTTTAAGCCAAGTTGGAAATATTTCCACACCCGATGCACGCTCACTTACAGTTCAGCCTTGGGAAAAATCATTGCTCCAAGCAATTGAAAAAGGAATTGTAATTGCTAATTTAGGATTTACACCTAGTAATGATGGATCTATGATTCGCATTATATTACCGATGCTTACCGAAGAACGTAGAAAAGAAATTGTAAAAAAAGTGAAAGGGGAATCAGAAACTGCAAAGGTCGCAGTACGAAATATTCGCAAAGAGGTGAATGAGTCAATTAAGCAGTTGCAAAAAAATGGCTTACCTGAAGACGAAGCTAAATCAGCCGAAACCCAAGTGCAAAAAAACACAGATGGGTATATTAAAAAAATAGATGAACTTACAGCTATCAAAGAAGCTGAAATAATGCACGTATAATTTAAGACGACCATAGTCGATAATACTTAGGTTGAATGTATGTTGGTTTTACTATGTACTATCGACTATTTACCTTAAACACCTTTTAGTTTGACAATTAATAAATAAGATATATTTACAAAATGAAAAATTGGAAAAAAACAGGGATAACTGCAAGTAAAGTTATCGCTGTTTTTTTTGTGTTATTGGTTGTTGCTTTTTTTGCGTTTCGTAATATGCTTTTGTATAAAGCTATTGATAAAATTAAAGTAAAAATACGAACAGAATATAATAGTACGTTTAGTGTTGAAGAAATTACTTTTGTAGGTTTGGCAGGGGTAAAGATGATCAACGTATCCCTTGTTCCCAATAATGCCGACACCCTATTACAAGTTGGAACAATTGAAGCTAGCATTAATTTTTGGTATGCTTTAATAGCTGATTTTAGGTTGCAGCAGCTGCAAGTAAAAAATGGATTTGTACAACTTGTAAAAAATGAAGAGGGAAGAAATTTTGATGTTTTTTTAGCTACAAAAGATACTGCATCAACAACGATTATAGTAGAAAAAAATGTTTCCAAAACCAATTATGCAAAAGTAGTTTATCAGCTTATTTCCAAAGTGCTTAATTTGGTTCCAACACATATGCATTTAGAAAACCTGTCCTTGCGTATGGATGATATGGGCTATAAAGTAAATATGCACTTAGAAACCCTTTTGCTTGCAGATGAAGCACTACAATCAACCATAGAAGTGCGAACGACGGAACGCAACCAACGATGGAATTTAACAGGCTCAGCAGACCCTCGAGGCAAAAAAGCAGATGTAGCATTTTACAATTTAGATACTGGCAAAATTTTAATTCCCTATGTAAATGACCGATTCAATTTGCAATGTGGCTTTGATTCTATTCGGTTAAATTTAGAATCGGTTAAAATGAATGGCGATGAGCTTAATATAAAAGGCTTTGCCTCTATTCGAAATTTTATGGTAAACCATCCCAAAATTGCTAAAAAAGATGTGGTAATTGAGCAAGCTCGTTTTGATTATTCGTTTTTGGCAGGGGCCAATTTTATGTGTTTGGATAGTAGCTCTAAGGTGCAATTTAACAAGGTGTTGTTTACTCCATTTATAGGTTTTAGCAATGCTGCAGATACCATTTATGAACTACATATTACCATTCCCAATATGCAAGCACAGCATTTTATTTCATCATTACCGGAAGGTTTGTTTTCACATTTTAAAGGAATGGAAACCATAGGTAGTTTTAATTACCGATTGGATTTTGTGTACAATGAAAACAAACCGCAAGCATTAATTTTTGAAAGCACTTTGCAAAAAAATAATTTGCATATTGTAAAGTATGGTGAAGCAAATTTGAGCAAATTGAATACTGATTTTGTATATACTCCTGTTGATAATGGTCGAAAACAACGCTCCGTTTTAGTGAGTGCAGCCAATCCTAATTATTCAACCTTAGATCAAATTTCGCCTTATTTGCAAAAGTGTGTGCTTACCACCGAAGACCCATCATTTTTTTACCACCGCGGGTTTATTGATGAAGCTTTCCGACAGTCTATAATTAAGAACATTCGCAAACGAAAGTTTGCACGTGGTGCCAGTACGATCAGTATGCAGTTGGTTAAAAATGTTTTTTTAACCCGCGAAAAAACAATCTCACGTAAACTTGAAGAAATTCTATTGGTCTATATTTTAGAAAACAACCGTATAAGCAGCAAACAACGAATGTTGGAAGTGTATTTTAATATTATTGAATGGGGACCAAATGTGTATGGTATTGGTGAAGCTTCACAGTTTTATTTTCAAAAACAACCGAGCCAGTTAACACTTAAAGAATGTTTGTTTTTGGCAACTATTATTCCTCGGCCCAAAGGGTTTATGTGGCGTTTTAATAAAGAAGGAAACTTAAAGCCATTTGCCGATAAACAGTTTACTTTTTTAACAAACTTAATGTTGAGAAGAACAGTTTTGTTGCCAGAAGATACACTCTCCCAATTGCAACCTTTTTTGATTAGCGGTCCAGCAAAAGGATTTATAAAAATTACTTCCGATACCATTGCAACTGATTCTATTATGATTGATGAAGACGGCAGGGTAAGTGAGCTAATTGTAGAATAAGGATTTATTTTCAGAAACTATTTTTTATGAAATTGGATATTCCCCAACTGATTTCTATCTTTTGGTTTAACAGATTTAAGTATAAAGGATAAAACGATGAACGAATTTAAGGTAAAAGTCTTATCCGATATGGGCGCAACTAGCGAAATACCCAATATGTTATTTTGGCAAACTAGCACAGGAAGATTTGATGAGCATGATCAAAAAATTAATAAATCAACAACTAATATTACCCCAAAAACCATATGCTCTCGTAATGACTGTTTGTAGTATTGGTAATTTTGTAAAGGAAAGAGAAAACCCGAAACGGGTTTTTGCTTAAATAGGATTTGGCTAAAGCATAAATGAGTGCCAAAACTACATAATCTTCATATATGGAATAGACTAAAGCCACATAAAAAAAGCTGTTACAATTGAAACAGCTTTTTTTATGTAAAAACAAAATAGAGATTTATTCACCTTCAAAATAATAGATATTCACATCTGAACCATTAATTTGTTTGAGCCATAATTCTGAATTGGCTAGTCGTTGTATTTCAAAAATATCAACATTGCTATCAATTGTAATACGGACATCTTCTTTATTGGAAACAAATTCCCAAACTCCTGTTCGAACAGATCTTATTGGAAATCCAAATACTGCCCCTTCAATTGTTTCGGTTACACCACCATCTTTTGTAGTTTTATAAATATAAGTAGCCCCATTCAAATCTTGCAGCTGACCATTTTTTTCAAACTTGGTTAATGTCCATGTATTGGCAAATCTTTGTTCGCGCGAACGAAACGAAACACTAGGATCATCTTCTCCTTTTTTACAGGAAGAAAAACTTAATGCACCAATCATTAGCATCAAAATTGTTATAGCTTTAATTTTAATTGTTTTCATTTAGTGTACTTTTTGTGTCTGTTTAATTTTCTTTAGGCATTATCACGTAAACTTTTTACATGATCATGTGCTGCTTTTAATTCAGCACGTTGCATACTTATTAGTTTAAGGGTATCATCATTAATTTCTGATGAGTCTTTAAGTTCTTTATCATAAGTTTTCAAAGCAGCATCTTCTCCAAATTCGCATGAAGATAAAATCGCTTTTCTGTCGTTTGATGTTAAAGCAACTTTAGCATCCATCCAAATACGGTAAATTTTTCCAGCAGCAGTTGTTTCATCAGTTATTGGTTTTTCGTCATGTGGAATTAAATTTTTTAATGCTTGAGCATACATTTTGCTTTGTTCAGCATATTTTAAAAACAATGGCTGTAAATCTTTATCTACCGTTTCCGTACCTGCTTTTTTGTAACCTTCATAGCGATCATTGTTAATAACAATGATATTTTTTAAGGCTGTAATTTCATTTTCTGATTGTGCATTCATTTTTTTAGTTGATTAATTGTAAGGGCAAAACTAGGGTATGTATGTATAATGAATTCTGCTAAAGTTTACATAATTTCAGTTGGTTATATTCCAACCTAAAACTAAAAAAGGATGCTACACAGCATACCTTTATATAGTTGATAACAGTTTTATTTTTCAGCCTCTTTTTACTAAATTGCCCACAGTTTAATAAATAATATATGAGCGAATTCAAAGTAAGAACTATGGCCGATGTGGCTGCAAGTGGCGAAACAGCCGATATATTATTTTGGGTTGGTTGTGCAGGAAGTTTTGATGAGCGTGCGCAAAAAATTACCAAAGCAGTAGCCAAAATTTTACATGCTGCGGGGTTAAAATTTGCCATATTGGGTACCGAAGAAGCTTGTACAGGCGATCCTGCAAAACGTGCAGGTAATGAATTTTTGTTTCAAATGATGGCCATGCAAAACATCACAACTTTGAACATGTATGGTGTTACCAAAATAGTAACGGGTTGCCCGCATTGTTTTAATACCCTCAAAAATGAGTATCCCGAACTAGGTGGAAACTATGAAGTGTTACATCACACAACATTAATCAATCAATTATTAGCTGAAGGAAAAATTGCTATTAAAGACGGTGCATTTGCAGGTAAACGAATAACATACCACGATAGCTGTTACCTGGGTAGAGCCAATAATATTTACGAAGCACCACGCGAAGTCATTGAAAAATTAGACGGAGCATTGGTAGAAATGAAACGCAGCAAAGCCAACGGATTGTGCTGTGGAGCAGGTGGAGCTCAACTATTTAAAGATGCCGAAAAAGGCAGCAAAGAAGTAAACCTTGAACGAGCTGATGACATGTTGGAAACCGAAGCGAATATCGTAACTGCAGCTTGTCCGTTTTGCATGACCATGTTACGCGATGGTGTAAAATACCATAATAAAGAAGAAGATATTGAAGTGAAGGATATTGCCGAGTTGGTTGCCAAAGCAATGGAGTTATAAAAATGCTAAATGCAAAATATAGCATACGGAGTATTTTGGTTGGACTGTTTTTGTTCTGTGTAAATACGTTATTTGCCCAACTCGATAATCGTTTCATTAGCGACCACATTTCCTTACAGCCAGCCGATAGTAATAGTTGGGGTTTATCCATAAATAATTTTAACTACCTGCGCAATACCGAATATTTTAATGATATTGAAGTGGGTCGCACGTTATTTGGCTATCAATTAAATCCGTCCTTGTTTATTCAGCCCAACGATCATCTAAAATTGCAAGCAGGTGTTTTTGTGCAAAGCGATTTTTGTGCAACACCAAGTTATACAAAAGTATTACCTACGTTTTCGGTTAAGATTAAAAAGAAACACACCTCGTTTATTTTTGGAACATTGGAAGGAGCGCTGGCACATCGCATGTATGAGCCATTATTTGATATCAATAGCGCTATTGAACGTAGGATTGAAAACGGATTTCAATTGAAACACGAAAGCAACAATACATTTTTTGACCTATGGATTAATTGGGAAAAGTTTATTGAGCGTGGTTCGCCTTACAAAGAACAATTTACGGCAGGACTAAATTTTACTCCCATTTTAATTTCGAATGAAAATGGATTTAGTGTATCGGTGCCAATACAAGGTACAGCCTTTCATCAAGGTGGTCAAATAGATGTTGATACCACAAATATGCTCATGGTATTTAATGCAGGATCAGGGATACAGTTTAATAAAAAATGGGAAAAGGCACTTTTGAGTCAAATGCAATTTGATTTGATGACGTTTAGTTTTATCGAAAATACCAACTCAGGATACCTGCCTTTTAGAAACGGACAAGCATTTATGAGTAACCTTTCAGCTACATTACATGATGCTACGGTGATGTTGAGTTATTGGTATGGGAATAATTTTATTGCACCCAGAGGTACTTCCATTTACCAATCTGTTTCATTAGATAATCCAGGGCTTACCCAAGCCAACCGACAGTTGATTTTTGTCAGATATTTTTACCATAAAGCTTTAGCTGATGGTCTTTCATTGGATGTTCGATTTGAGCCGGTATATGATGTGAAGGCCTCATTGTTAGACTTTAGTTACTCCCTATACATTAGCTATACATTGGATAAAAAATTGGATAAATTACAGGCAAATAAATAACCCCTTTTTTCTAATACCGATTAAAAGTTTCCACACACTTATGTAGTTTGACATATTGGATTAAATTTGCCCAATTTTAAGGAGTTGCATTGTGTCAATTCTTTATCCAATCTGTTCAATATCAAACTATAGTTACATGGCAAAAGATCCAAGCATAAAATCAGTACTTATTATCGGAAGCGGACCTATTATTATTGGCCAAGCTTGCGAGTTTGATTATTCAGGAAGTCAAGCAGCGCGATCGTTAAAAGAAGAAGGAATTGAAGTTTCGTTAATTAATTCCAACCCTGCTACTATTATGACCGACCCTGTTACTGCAGAGCATGTTTACTTGTGGCCATTGGAACCTGCCAGTATCGAAAAGATTTTGCAAGAGCGTAAAATAGATGCAGTATTACCAACAATGGGCGGCCAAACGGCTTTAAATTTGGCCATTGAATGTGAAGAATTAGGCATTTGGGAAAAGTATGGCGTACGTATGATTGGAGTGGATACTGCTGCAATTGAAACGACAGAAAACCGCGAAAAATTCCGCCAAAAAATGATTGAAATAGGTGTGGGAGTTGCTCCTTCACGTACAGCAAATTCGTTTTTAGAAGGAAAAGAAATTGCGCAAGAAATAGGCTATCCATTGGTTATTCGTCCATCCTATACTTTGGGCGGAACGGGTGGCGGGTTTGTTTGGAAAAAAGAAGAATTGGATGCTGCTTTACAACGTGGACTTTCTGCATCACCAACGCATGAGGTTTTGGTTGAAAAAGCCGTGTTTGGTTGGAAAGAATATGAGTTGGAATTATTACGCGACTCAAATAATAATGTAGCCGTAATTTGTGTGATTGAAAACTTTGACCCAATGGGCATTCACACAGGCGACTCCATCACGGTTGCACCAGCAATGACATTGAGTGATACTTGTTACCAAAAAATGCGTGACTTAGCTATATTAATGATGCGCAGTATTGGTAATTTTAATGGTGGGTGTAATGTGCAGTTTTCGGTTAACCCAGAAGATGAAGCAATCATTGCAATTGAAATTAATCCACGGGTATCCCGCTCTTCAGCATTGGCATCCAAAGCAACAGGATATCCTATTGCCAAAATTGCTGCAAAATTAGCCATTGGGTATACATTGGATGAACTCAAAAATCCGGTAACCAAAACTACATCAGCTTATTTTGAACCTGCAATTGATTATGTAATTGTAAAAATACCGCGCTTTAATTTTGATAAATTTAAAGGTGCCGATACCACACTGGGTTTGCAAATGAAATCGGTTGGCGAAGTAATGGGAATTGGCCGCACATTTATTGAAGCATTGCAAAAAGCTTGTCAAAGTTTAGAAATAAAACGCAATGGATTAGGTGCCGATGGATACCAAAGCCGCAACCTTGAAGAGATAGTTGAAAAATTAAAGAACCCAAGTTGGGATAGATTGTTTGCCGTAAAAGATGCATTGAGTTTAGGTGTTCCTATTTCATCAGTCGAAAAAATTACCAAAATAGATAGGTGGTTTTTAACGCAAATAAATGACATGGTTCGTTTAGAAACCGATACAAGGCGTTTTAACCTGAACAATATGCCGCGCGAGTTAATGTTGGAGTTAAAACAAAAAGGATACAGCGATGTGCAAATTGCTTGGTTGTTAGGTGCCGATACCACCGAAGCTGAAGTTCGTGCATTACGCAAAGGAATGAACATTATGCGTACCTATAAAACTGTAGATACTTGTGCTGCTGAATTTTCTTCGCCTACTAACTATTTTTATTCAACTTATGATGGAGCCAATGAAAGTATTGTTTCCGATAAGAAAAAAATTATTGTTTTGGGTTCTGGCCCGAACAGAATTGGACAAGGAATTGAATTTGATTACAGTTGTGTGCATGGCCTTCTTGCAGCCAAAGAATGTGGATATGAAGCCATCATGATTAATTGCAATCCCGAAACGGTATCAACCGATTTTGATATGGCAGATAAATTATATTTTGAACCTGTATTTTGGGAAAACTTGATGGACATTGTAGAGCACGAAAAACCCGAAGGTGTTATTGTGCAATTAGGCGGGCAAACCGCTTTGAAACTGGCTAAAAAATTAAAAGAAAACGGAATTAAAATTATAGGTACTGATTACGAAAGCATGGACTTATCTGAAGACCGTGGTTCGTTTTCTGATTTGCTAAAAGAATTAAACATTCCCTATCCACAATATGGTGTTGCCGAAGATGCTGATGAAGCCATTAAGGTAGCAAAAGAAGTTGGCTATCCGGTATTGGTGCGACCAAGTTATGTATTGGGCGGGCAAGGAATGAAGATTGTAATTAATGATGAAGACCTTGAAAATGCAGTGGTAACATTGCTAGGTGATTTGCCAGGAAATCGTGTATTGATTGATCATTTTTTGGATAGAGCGGAGGAAGCAGAAGTAGATGTAATATGTGATGGAACAGATGTGCATATTATTGGCATGATGGAACATATTGAACCTGCCGGAATTCACTCTGGAGATTCGAATGCAGTATTGCCCCCTTTTAGCTTAAGCGAATCTGTAAAACAAAAAATGGAAGACTATGCAATATTGCTTGCCAAAAGTATGAATATTATAGGGTTGCTAAATATCCAATTTGCTATTAAAAATGAAAAGGTTTATGTAATTGAAGCGAACCCTCGTGCTTCTCGAACGGTTCCTTTTATTGCCAAAGCATACCAAATTCCCTATATTAATATTGCCACCAAAGTAATGTTGGGAGCCAAAAAATTAAAAGACTTTACCTTTGAGCGTAAGCTTATCGGTTATGCTATTAAAGAACCCGTTTTTTCGTTTAATAAATTTGAAGGTGTAAACAAAGAGCTAGGACCTGAAATGAAATCAACTGGCGAAGCCATAAGGTTTATCAAAGATTTACAAGATCCATTTTTTAGACATTGGGTGAAAGAAAAAAGTATGTTCTTGAGTAAATAAAGTTTGTGTGTTCATAAATGAAACACTTGTATTTGCAGAAAAATACAGGTGTTTTTTTTGTTACTTTTTACCCAATAGGTCAAATAATTGTGTGAGGCTTATGGTGGTTAAACATACTTTGCCATCAGGGGCATAGTTAGGTTCTTTGCAAGCAAAAAGGTCATCAATAAGAACATTCATTTCTTCGTTGTTTAACGTTGTTCCTGTTTTTGTTGCTGCCCGTTTGGCTAAGCTTCGGGCAATTTTTTCTTTTTTGTTAAGTGCTGTTCCCGATTGATTTTTATACCCTTCAATCAGTTGCATAATAAGATCTTGCTCGTTGTAATTATTCAATTCGGCAGGTACACCATTTACAGCAAATGTGTGTTTACCAAATTCATTAATATCAAAACCCAACGCACGTATTTCAGTTATCATTTCAGTTAACAATTGTTCATCGGCAGGTTGCAATATAATGGTTCGAGGAAATAATTTTTGCTGACTAGCAATAGGGTTTTGTTCTAATGCCAACGCGTATTTTTCATACAATACACGTTCATGTGCGGCTTGTTGGTCTATTAATAATATTCCCGATTTTATTTGCGAAATAATAATGCTTTGGTGCACTTGCATTACTTGTCGGGTAATCACTTCGGGTGTTAATATTGCTTGTCTTCTGTTTTCGTTTAGCTGTGGTTCAAATCCTTTTCCAACAATATCTCCTTTCTTATTCATCACACTAAATAACTCTTGCCAATCTTGTTTTTCGGCAGGTTTGTTAAATGAATTTCGGGCATAAGAATCAACCGTTTGCTGCTGTTGAGCGGGGGTTGAATTTACTTGCGTATCAAAGCGCGAAAGATTTAAAAAAGTATCATCGCTTGCAGGTTCATATGAAGGTATATGATAATGTTGGCCAATGGCTTTTTTGGCTACAGCTTTTACAATTTGATAGATAGATCGTTCATCCTCAAACTTAATTTCTGTTTTGGTAGGATGTATATTAACATCAATATGAGCGGGATTAATATCTATATGCAGTACATAAAAAGGATATTGATCTTTGGGTAGTATGTTTTCGTAACAACTCGTTACTGCATGGTTGAGGTAGGCGTCTTTAATAAATCGTTTGTTTACAAAAAAGTATTGTTCACCTCTTGTTTTTTTGGCATTCTCAGGTTTGCCGATAAATCCTTTTATACCTATGATGGTTGTTTGTTCATCGGCAGGCAAAATTTGTTCAGGAGACTTGTAACCAAATATATCTTGAATACGTTTTTGTAAACTCCCTTTCTGTAATAGATAAACATCTGAATCATTGTTGTACAAGCTTAAACCAATTTCTGGATTGGCCAGTGCAACACGCAAAAACTCATCAATAATATGACGTGTTTCAACAGGGTTTGATTTTAAAAAATTTCTGCGTGCAGGGATGTTGTAAAATAAATTTTTAATGGAAAGGCTAGTACCTGTATTGCCTGAAACAGACTCTTGTTTTTTTACTTCCGAACCTTCAATTAAAATAAAAGTTCCTACAGTGTCTTCTTCTCGTTTTGTTTTTAACTCAACCTGAGCAACGGAAGCAATAGCCGCTAATGCCTCGCCCCTAAAACCCATGGTGCGAATATTGTAAATATCTTCAGCAGCCGAAATTTTAGACGTAGCATGACGTTCCCAGCACATACGAGCATCGCTTGGCGACATTCCTTTTCCATTGTCAATTACTTGAATAAAAGTTTTACCACCATCCTTAATCACCAATTTAATATCAGTACTACCGGCATCAACAGCATTTTCCAACAACTCTTTTACTACCGATGCTGGCCGCTGAATAACCTCTCCTGCAGCAATTTGATTGGCAACATGCTCGGGCAATAATTTAATTACATCACTCATCAAGGTGCAAGATAATTAATATTGGTGGCCGCTCACAATGATGTTGATATTTACGTCCATAACTTACGCTTACAAAAGATACAAAACCACCCAAAATAGGCGTTTTTTGCACATACATAGATGAAAACACGTTTTTTAAAAATAATATATTACTGGTTGTTGTTGCTAGTTGTTGCTGATGCAAATGGACAAACCCTTAATTGGCAAAAACCAAATAAATGGGTAGACTCTGTTTACCAAACGCTAACCCCAGATGAACGCATAACACAATTAATTATGTTGGCTGCATTTGCCAATAGAGATTCGTCACATATCAAAGAAATTGAATGTGCTGTTAGAGAACAAAAAATTGGCGGCATCATTGTTTTTAAGAGTGCTCCAACAAAACAAGCACAGCTTATTAATCATTATCAGTCACTATCGAAAGTACCACTGTTGGTTGGTATTGATGGCGAATGGGGCATTGCCATGAGAATAGATAGTGTTTTATCTTTTCCTCGTCAAATGGTACTTGGTGCAACACAAAACGAAGAGCTGGCTTTTGAAATGGGAACTAGAGTTGGTCAGCAATGCAAACGCATGGGTATTCATATTAATTTTGCACCTGTTTTAGATGTAAACAATAATCCCAATAACCCAGTAATAAACGATAGAAGCTTTGGTGAAAATAAATTTTGGGTAGCAAAGTTAGGGATACAATATGCAAAAGGAATGCAGGCACAACAAGTTCTTGCCTGTGCCAAACATTTCCCTGGACATGGAGATACGGAAACAGATTCGCACTTTAGTTTGCCTGTAGTAAAAGGAGATCGCAAAAGGTTGGATTCGTTAGAATTGTATCCTTTTAAAGAACTTATAAAAAACGATATAATGAGTGTGATGACTGCTCATTTAAATGTACCTGCATTAGATACAACCGCCAATACACCAGCATCTTTATCTAAACCAATTGTAACCGGTTTGTTGAAAGAGGAAATGGGATTTACGGGTCTTGTTGTAACCGATGCTTTAAATATGAAAGGGGTTACAGATTTTTATAAACCGGGAGAAGTAACAGCAAAAGCATTAGCTGCTGGTAATGATTTGATGGAGTTTGTAGAAGATGTAAACCAATCGGTTTCCATGATTAAACAATACCTTGATAGTGGCCTTATAACCCAAGAACAAATTGAGCGCAGTTGCAAAAAAATATTGATGGCAAAATATTGGGCTGGATTAGCTCAGTACAAACCAATTGAAACAGCTCATTTAGTTGACGATTTAAACTGTTGTAACAATTACCTTACCGCCAAAAAAATAACTAAACAAGGAATTGTTGTTGCTAAAAATGACGATAGAATTATTCCTATTGAAAATCCTGAATTGTATAAAATGGCAATCGTTTCTGTTGGGTCAAGTCAACTCACTCCCTTTCAAGAAATGTGCATGAACTATTGTAAAGCAGACTATTTTAGTATTGACAAAAATGATTTGGCTACATCGTTTGATACATTAAGAGGGGTGTTAAATGAGTATAATTTAATTGTATTAAGTCTTCAAAATACCAGCCGATTTGTAGCAAAAAAACTTGGACTTACACCATTGCAAATTGAGTTTGTCAATAAGATTATCGCCTCCTCAAAAAAAATAATTTTAGTGTGTAACGGTAATCCTTATATGTTATCAAATTTTGTTGCGGCTAAAAACGTGATTGTATCTTTTGAAGATTTGGAACAAAATAATCAATTAGCTGTTCAAGTTTTATTTGGCGGAAGTAAAGCTACTGGAATATTGCCTGTTACTGTGTGTAAAGAATTCCCAATGGGTGCTGGTATATTTACGGAAGCCAAACCTCGTTTTGAATATCTGTTTCCTGAGGAAAAAAATGTGGTGTCTCTCCCCTTGCAATTTATTGATACCATTGTGATGGATGCTATTGCTAAAAAAGCAATGCCGGGCGCTCAAGTTTTAGTTGCTAAAGACGGTAAAGTTATTTACCAAAAAGCATTTGGTTATCAAACGTATGATAGTGCCATTGCAGTAAAAAACTATCACATGTATGATTTGGCATCGCTTACCAAAATACTGGCAACAACTATTGCCGTTATGCGGTTGTATGACGACCATAACATTAAACTTGATGCTTCATTAGGCGATTATTTACCAGAACTTAAAGGCACCAACAAAGAAAAGCTGCTTATTAGTGATGTGTTATTGCATCAGGCAGGTTTAGTTCCGTTTGTGCCATTTTATAAAAAAACACTTATAGATGGTAAACCAAGTAATTTGTTGTATGCCGAAACGCAAGATTCAAACTATACAGTACCTGTTGCTCAAAACTTGTATCTACACCAACAATATGAGCCTATGCTTTGGCGGCAAATAATTCAAACAGATGTTAAAAAACCAGGCGATTACGTGTATTCGGATATTGGATTTATGTTGTTACGTAAAGTTATAGAACACCAAACGAATATGCCCTTTGAGCAATATTTACAAAAGTATGTTTATGTGCCACTAAACTTAGCCAACCTTTCCTTTAATCCTATACAACACACAAACCCTGATTGGTTGATTCCGACTGAAGATGACACCCTATTTAGGCAACAACGATTGCAAGGGTTTGTGCACGATCAAACAGCCGCTTTGTTGGGAGGGGTAAGTGGTCATGCTGGTTTATTTGGTAGTGCAAATGATGTAGCTGTTATCATGCAAATGCTCCTAAATCAAGGAGTTTATGGCAATAAAAGAATTTTGAAAGCGTCAACGGTTGAGTTATTCACTAAAAAACAAACTAAAAACAATCGTAGAGGATTAGGTTTTGACAAGCCAGAAAGCGACCCCAAAAAACCGTCACCTACCGGCAAATTTGTTTCACCCTTAGCATTTGGCCATACGGGTTTTACAGGTACTTGTGCTTGGGCTGATCCTAAAAATAAGATTGTATATGTTTTTTTGAGTAACAGGGTTCACCCCAGTGCAGTGAACAATAAACTTGTAGAGTTGAATGTTCGCACCCATATCCAAGATGTGGTGTATGATGCTTTAAAAGATAGATAGAAATAGCAGCAATAATTATTTGTACCATTTCATTGAGTTGTTTGTTGTAACCTTGTACTTTAAATGTATTAAATGAAAATAGGAATTGTTTGTTACCCAACGTATGGTGGAAGCGGAGTAGTAGCTACAGAACTAGGAAAAGCGTTGTCCATGCGAGGCCACCAAGTTCATTTTATATCCTATAAACAACCAGCACGCTTAGATTTTTTTACAGGTAATATATTTTTTCACGAAGTATATGTTTCACATTATCCATTGTTCGATTTTCCTCCTTATGAAACAGCTTTAACCAGCCGATTGGTTGATGTTGTAAAGTTTGAAAAACTTGATGTGTTGCATGTACATTATGCAATACCACACGCTTCGGCAGCAGTTATGGCTAAGCATATTTTAGCCACTGAGGGAATATATATTCCTATCGTAACTACCTTGCACGGTACTGATATTACATTGGTAGGAAAGGATAAATCATTTGAGCCAGTTGTTACCTATTCAATCAATCAATCCACTGGAGTTACAACCGTTTCTGACTCTTTAAAGCGGGACACGTATGAGCATTTTAAAGTAACACGCGATATTAAAGTAATACCCAATTTTATAGATTTTGATCGCTTTAGTAAACAAGCAAAAGAGCATTTTAAAAAAGCGGTAGCACCCAATGGAGAAAAAATATTAATCCATACATCTAATTTTAGAAAAGTAAAAAGAGTAGAAGATGTGGTGAGAATATTTGGCTTGGTTCGCGCTAAATTAAATGTGAAATTATTATTGGTGGGGGATGGCCCCGAACGGCAAAATATTGAACAATTGTGCAGAGAATTAGATTTGTGTGATGGCATTAGTTTTTTAGGTAAACAAGATGCCGTTGAAGAAGTTCTTTCTATTGGCGATTTGTTTTTAATGCCTTCCGAAACAGAAAGTTTTGGTTTAGCAGCATTAGAAGCAATGGCCTGCGAAGTTCCTGTAGTTTCGAGTAATGCTGGAGGTATACCCGAATTGATGATTGAAGGTAAAACAGGTTTTATGTGTAATGTAGGTGACATTGCAGGAATGGCCGAAAAAGCTGTTTTTATTTTGACAGACGAAAATCGATTAAAAGAATTTAAACAAAATGCCCGTGAGCGTGCAATGGATTTTCACATAAATAAAATTGTTCCTCAATATGAAGAAATGTATGATGAGGTTATTGCAAAGGCACATGCCACGTCATTATAAGGGAAAGTAAATGGCGGTTTTAGTAAACAGATGAATATTTTTTCTTCCAAATATTTCTTTTTGATAGTTGTTGCAGTGCAATGTGTCCTTTGGTTTTGGGTAAAAAACGACCCTTTTTTTGGAGACGCTATAGCGTCTACTTCTCAAGCCGCAACTCAAATTTATAACAACCATCTTTCCACTATTTTTTACCCATTACAGGCTGATCCTGGCCACCCAACTGCATATTCATATATATTGGCTATTGTATGGAAAATAGCTGGTCGCACTTTATGGATTTCACATCTGTATAGCTGTGTTTGGGCTATTGTATTGGTTTATGCTTTTCGCAAAGTTGCAGGTGCTCTTTTAACAACTTTCTACGTAAATATTTCAACAGTTTTAGTGTTGGTTTTTCCAACATATTTAGCTCAAAGCGCAATGATGTTGAATACTGTTCCATTAATGTGTTTTTTTTTATTTGCTGTGTATGGAGTCTTGACTCAACACAGAGCAGTCATTTGTGTTGCTTCGGTATGCATGTGTGCAACCCATTTGCAAGCCCCTTTTTTATTGCTGTCTTTGGCAAGTTTCGATGTGTATCGAACTGTGATTGTGTTGAAACAACTTACTTTGGTTAAATGGTTGTTGAATAGATGGATTTATTATACACTCCCTGTAATTGTTTTTACCACTTGGCTTTTTGTGCATTACCACCATGCTGGTTGGTTATTGGTCTCCCCTCAATACAACGATGTTAAAAACCTTAATACAATTGGAGAATATATTAAAGCAATGATGCTAATCATTTGGCGATTGTTGGATTATGGAATGTTGCCCGTTTATTTGGTTTTGGGTTTTGGGTTTTTCAAACAAAAGCAATCCAGAAAAGAACTCTTACAGCTGTTAATATTAATTGTTCCGTGTTGTTTAGCAATAGCAATATTTTTAAGCAATACGATTGGACATCGTTATTTTATGGCCTTCGGAATGTTGGCTATTTTAGTTGCTGTAGCTGTTGTTTCGCAACTAAAACCTGCTGTGCAAAATGGGCTGTTTATACTGCTGTTTACTTCTTTGGTAGCTGGAAACTTTTTATACTACCCTGGTAAAACCATAGGAGATGCCACACTTGCCTACCGTAGCTTTTTTCCAATCAATAAAAGTATTCAGCAACAATATGGAAATACCGTTTTTTTTAGTCATGCCCCAATTGCAAATCCAGCAGAATTAATGTATTTACAAGCTCAAGGTTTTTGGTGTAAACGTTTAAATGATCAACCACTAGAGGATATTCCAGCGATTGTACAATCCAATATTAATGCTGAATTTTCACAAGACGAAATACATTATCTAACACAAAACTGGTTTGGTAGAAGTTATGAAAATGGAGCTGTTTATGCAACTGTTTTTTTTAATCCTAAGTTTTACAAACAAACAGAACCCTCAAATTTTAGACAACCCTCAACTGTTGAACGTTGGATGTTAGAGGCAAAAGCTAATATTAAATAAAACGTTTTACAAAAGTTTTTGATACGCTTTCATCCACCTATCAGGTATCTCATCTGTTTGTGCTAATTGATAATCGGCATAACTACAAGGAACCATAAATAATCCTTTTTGATTGCTTCGCTCTTTTGGGTATGGAACCTCCATCCACCATCTATTGGTTGTGGTGTTTTTGTAAAATACAATTTCGTGGTTGCTGTTTTTAAAGGTGCTTCGGTATATTAAATAGTCGCTACTTTCTACACTCGGATAATCATTTGTACGAGCATAAACACCATCAATAAAATACCATACCATTTGTGATACAAGTTTTGCGCTTCTTCCATCAATATCTTTTGAGGTGTTTAAATCATAAAAACCAATGGTCGTTAACTCGTTACCCATTCCGGCATATCGAATGATTTGACAGGCTTCTTCACCAAATAACCCATTGGGATTTGCATCCGTTGAAGCAGGACAATCAGCAGCTCTTATGCTATTCATGCTCATTACAAACATATTGGCGTTGCGTAAAAGCGGCTCTGTTTCTTGTGGTTTATTTCTCACATTTCCAAGACGGACAATATCAAAATTCATTTTTTCAAAAGAATCTAAGCTCTCTTGTTCGATAAAATAATTTTGATTGGCTAAGTGAACAATATTAAATAAATAATTAGGCTGATGAGCAATCATTTTATATAAAAAACTTGTTTGATTATGATCAGATTCGTGTTGTTTTAAATCGATTCGGGCATCAGTAACTGCAGCATTTACAGCATGATTTAAACCTTGGTATGAGGTATATTGAGCATAAGCCAGCTCTTGCGTTCCACCAAGTATGATAGTAATAATTTTTCGTTCGTGTAAGTATTGCAAAACAGCGTTGAGCGCAAATAGAGTGTCATTTACAGTAGATCCCGCCTCAATGTTTCCCAAATCAACCATTCTGATATCATATTTTGGTTGAGCCAATTGGTAAAAATGTTTGCGAACTTCATCAGGCGAAGTTTCGCATCCCTTATATTCAGGCTTTATTCGATCTTCTTGTACGCCAACTATTGCAATGGTTACACCTGTTAAATCAGGCATGTGTTTTACAAAAATGTCTGTAACATTCACCAATGTTTTGGGAGAACTTTCCTGAATGGTTGAAAAAATGTGTTCGTTTACTGGACTTAAAAAATCAGATAGTTGCATTGTGTTTGTTTACTTACTACAAAATACCCTAATTTCGTGCGGTATTAAATAAACATTTCCACATCGTGATTGCAGTAAGTGGAGCAAGTGGTTTTCTTGGCTCTTATGTAGTATGTATGTTGCTTGAACAGGGCAAAAAAGTCAGGGCATTCAAACGTGCCTTTTCGTCTATGAACGAATTTGAACGTGTTTTTGCCTATTATTTTAAACATAAAAACGCGGAACAACAACAGGAGTTGTTACAATTGCTAAGCTGGCAAATTGCCGACATAAATGATTTGCCTTCTTTAGATAGCTCCTTAACAGGTATTGAGGAGGTTTATCATTGTGCTGCAATTGTTTCTTTTCTTCAAAAAGACCATGACCTTTTAATGAAGGTAAATGTAGAAGGAACCACCAATATGGTTAATATGTGTTTACAAAAAGGAATAAAAAAGTTTTGTCATGTTAGTTCAATAGCAGCTTTAGGTCGTGCTAAATCGGGTGATTCAGTTTCTGAAAAAACGAAATGGAACCATTCAAAACACAACAGTAATTATGCATTAAGTAAGTATAAAGCAGAGATGGAAGTGTGGCGGGCATCAGAAGAAGGATTAAATGTTATCATTGTTAATCCAGGTGTTATTTTGGGGGTTGGAAATTGGAATAAAGGATCTTGTAAATTGTTTCAATTGGTATGGAAAGGAATGCCTTTTTTTACCAATGGGGTAAATGGGTATGTAGATGTAAAAGATGTTGCTAAGGCCATGATTGAACTTACCCAAAAAGAAATATATAATCAGCGATTTGTTTTGGTTGGAAAAAATGTAAATATGCAATGGTATTTAAATACAGTTGCTGCTTATTTAGGCAAGAAAAAACCTTTTATCAAAGTCAATAAACTTCTTGCTCAAATAGCATGGAGAGTTGATGCAGTAAAAAGTTTTGTGTTAGGAAAAACACCTTCTCTTACTAAAGAAACTGCTCGTGCATCATTAAACCAATTTTATTATAATAGCCATAAAATCGAACAAACAATTGGATTTAAATTTACACCGATGGAACAAACAATTGAAGAAACCTGTAAGCAGTTTATGGCATCTATTCAATAGCTCTTAGGCAACTAATGTTACAGGCATATTACTACACAATAAACAGTTAACACATACTATATGAAACAAATTTTAATCATTCTCTCCGCTACAACAATTTTTTGTTTTTCATGCAATAGAGGGAGCAAACCCGAATCAGTAAACGTAAACGATAACTATCAAAAGTTATATGAAAAAAGCATGAAATTAAAAGATTTGCATACATCCATTTATGCTATTCAAATGATTTTGTTAACAGATTCAACAAATGCCTTACGTGATTCGTTGCCTGAATTGTATGGTGCAATTAATAATATTGAAGCGTGCATGGTTACAAATGAAGAAACACTTAAAAGATATCCCAATGACGAAAAATTCTTAAATATTAAAGTGCTTTATTTACAACAATTAGGCGATATGGATGGTCAGTTTATACTACTTGAAAAGTTGTATCAACAAACCAAAAAACCACAATACATTGCGCAAATGGCTTCTTTGCAATTGGCCGGTGGTCAAGCAAAAGAGGCTATGAATACCATCAACTTTATACTCGAAGAATTTAAAAACAATAAAACAGATAGCTTGGATATTTTTATTGATGAGCAAAACAAACAAAAAGTACCTGTACTGGCTGCAGCATATAATATGAAAGGGTATGTTTACATGCAGCGAAAAGATATTACCAATGCAAAAGAAATGTACTTTAAAGCGTTGGAAGTATATCCAAATTTTGAAATGCCTAAACGTAATTTAGAAGCTATTTTTGCCAGAAAATATTAATTATCTTTAGTGTTACCCTACAGCTACTTCTTGTCCATGTTTCTGCATGATCTCTTCAATAATTGTTGCAGTTAAATCGGGATAATGAATGCTAATAGGTTGCGTTTTGTTTACCCAATGGGTAGCTGTTTGCACAAATTGAGCGTCTATTTCTTTTACTAGTGTAACGCCCATTTGGCTCATAGCAAGTGCATTGCATTGTTGTTCGTATTGCCCTATCATAGGAATCGTTAAAACTTTTTTGCCCAAAAATAAAGCTTCAGCTGGGCTTTCAAATCCTCCTGCTGTAACAAGGCCATTTGAACTTGCCAAACTTTGGGTAAAGTCGGCATTTAAAATGGGCTTGATGTGAACATTTTCATGGGTATAAGCCACCTTGCTATGTTTTGAAAAAACCTCCCATTCTACGTCTTTTATTTGAGTAAATTGTTTGAGTAACATAGCATCACCATGTGCGGGTAAATAAACGGTAATATGTCCCTTGTTTGATGCTTCTAATTTGCGAATATCTTGTCGAATGATAGGTGTTGAAATAAACGAATCGTATGCTGCAAAATGAAATCCATACTGATCTGTTGTTGGAGCGTAGTTTTTAAAAATATTTTCAGCAAATACGTCTTTTTTAATGGGCCTCGGTGTATGTTCAGAGAGGAAGGAGGATTGATGACTAAGTGCAATACATGGTTTGTTTTTAAGTTTGCAAGCCCATGCTGTTACGGGTTCAAAATCGTTAATCACTAATTCGTATTGATGTATTGGAAACGACTGAATATCTTTGAATAGGTGAATGGGTTGGAGGTGTTTGAGTGTATCTAAAAAATCAATTCCTCCATTTTTTCCGAAAGTGTAACTTACACCGGGTAATTTATATTTGATGTCATAGGGTAATGATACATCTGCCTGTGTTCCGCTGATTAAAATATCCAATTCGCCATAGTTTACTAAATGAGGAATAACTTCACGTGCCCTGCTTAAATGACCGTTTCCTGTACCTTGTATTGCAAATAAAATTTTCATGGTAAAAGCTGTTTTATTTAAGAAGAAAATGCTGCATTAGGCATTTTAACAATTGTTTGATACAACACATCTATGTTGGGTAATACCAAACTTGGTTCATCTTCCTCTGCTAAACTATCTTGATTTTTTCCATCAATATGATGATATAGGCTCCAAGCTCCGTTTGTGTATTCTAAGGATGTTAAGTTTTCAATCCAATCGCCACTGTTCAGATAAAGCGTATTGCCTTGCGAATTGCTTACTGCTCTAATTGTAGGTTGATGTATATGACCACATAATACATAATCGTATCCCTTTTCTATAGCAATATCAATTGCTGTTTGTTCAAAATCATCTATAAATTTTATCGCTGATTTTACACTGTTTTTTACTTTTTTACTTAATGATACTTTCCCTTTACGTAAAATTTTTTCTGAAATCCAATTCACCAAACTGTTAATCATAATTAATGTATCGTAACCAATAGCCCCAAGCTTGGCTAACCATTTGGCGTTTTTCATTGTTATATCAAATACATCACCATGAAAAATCCACGCCTTCTTACCATCTAAATTTAAGACAAGCTTATCAAGTACTTCCAGTTCTCCCATCTTAAAGTCGCTAAACTTTCTTAATAGCTCATCATGGTTTCCGGTTAAATAATATACTTTGGTACCGTTGGCTAACAATTTGAATATGCGTTGCACAATTTTCATGTGCGACTCTGGCCAATAGCGTTTGCTAAATTGCCAAATGTCTATAATATCGCCATTTAATACCAATATTTCTGGTTCAATGGATTTAAGGTAGGTGTTTAATTCTTTTGCTCTGCATCCATATGTTCCGAGGTGAACATCGGAAATTACAACTACTTCTACTTTTCGCTTTACCATATTTTACATAGGCCTTGTCAGCCATACAAAATTCAAGGGCTTATATTAACGTAAAGTTAAGTAATGGTTGTTAAAACAAATCACATAGTACTGTTTAATACAAGGTTTACTCAATAGGATAAAAAGTTTTTTCATGTAAAACGTTAAAACTATCTTGTTGTAAGTTTGGAAAGATGAAACTTATTCAACTATTTTTGGTTGTATTAAAAAAGTAATGCCAACTGCAATCACCAACGATATTAGTATAACTGTAGAAACAAGCTACCAACACAATCGTAATTTTATTACGAATAGTGAACATATGTTTGCCTATAGAATTACAATTGCCAATAAGGGGGATTATACAATTAAATTGTTGAGCCGACACTGGTTTATTACGGATGTAAACGTTGAACACTCAGAAGTGGAAGGCGAAGGAGTTGTTGGCTTACAGCCTATTTTAGAGCCAGGGGAATCTCACCAATATGTATCGGGTTGTTCTATACTCAGCGAGTTTGGTAAAATGTATGGAACCTTTTTAATGGAACGACAAATAGATGGCAAACTTTTTGAAGTTTCGATTCCACAGTTTCAATTAATAGCGCCTTATAAATTCAATTAATACGCGCCTTTTTTAGCCTTGATTTCAACATATTAATAGCTCGAGTGGTTGATTTTTATCCATTTTAAATGACTGCCGTACACTCCAATTTCCCCCAAATCTTTCTTATGGTTTATAATGAATGATGATAAAGCTTATATGTGATTTCTATAAGCTAATAATAGTTGTTTAGAAAAAGAATTCCTTGCAATTGTAAAACTAGATACTACCTTGGTTTTAATAAAGATTAAATAAACACCAAAAATATATGAAAACAAATCTACACAGCACGGTAATTCATTCGTTGCTCAAAACAGTCACACTAGTGGTTGTATTTCTTTGGAATTTGAGCCCTGCTCAAAGCCAGATTGCATCCTACTCTTTCACGCCTTCTATTGTTGCGTATACGCCATTGCCTATTAGTTCCCACACGGTTGTGGCAACTGGTGTGATTGATGATGTACAATATCCCAATCTACCAATTGGATTTCCATTTAATTATAATGGGACGATTTACAATAATTTTGGAATGAGTTCTAATGGATTTATGAATTTTGGCACAACAACTAATTTTTCGCATAGTGTTATTGATGATGGATTAGCTAATTATGTAGCTCCCGTAAGTGGCGATTTACAATCACACGCAACTGGTGAAATAAGTTATGAGCTTGTTGGAACGGCTCCAAACAGAAAATTATACATTCAATGGAAAAACTGGAGTTTTTTTCTTGGCTTTGCAGGACCTGTTGCACAAGACACATTAAATTTTCAAGTAGTGTTAACCGAAACAGCTAATACAGTTGATATTATATATGGTAATTGTTTAAAAGCTAATACAACAAATCAGGATGTACAAGTTGGAATAACAGGAGCAAGTGGTCAATACCATAATAGAGAAACATTAACAGATTGGAGTTTAACTACACAAGGAGCTAGCACTCTTGCTACTTGTAGCTTTTCGAGTACAGGCCCTATTGTTCCTGCTAACGGTTTGCAATATCGTTTTGCGCCATCACCACGTGTATACAGTGCATCTACTGTTACTGCAGCATCTGTTAGCCCAATTGGTCCTTCAACAACTGATCAAGAAGTTGTGAAAGTTGCAGTTGATGTAACAGGGTTTGGCGGAATAACAACTGCTACTGAAATTACAGTGAACACAACAGGAACAACATCATTGGCCGATGTTACAGCCATGAAAATTTATTATACTGGAACGTCAGATGCGTTTTCTACAGCTACTCAATTTGGCGCTACTACAGTAAGTCCAATTGCCAGTCAAATTATTACAGATACTAGAGCTTTAGAAACAGGAACAAATTATTTTTGGATAGCATATGATTTGTCGCCTACAGCAACATTAGGAAATACAGTTGATGCCGAAGTTCCAACAATTAAAGTAGGTGGCATCAACAGAACACCTAACATTTCCGCACCTGCAGGTAATAGATTGATTTCGTCACCTATGACCTATGTGTCGTCTACTACAACTCAAAATACACTGAGTAAAGTTGCACAAGGAATAAACAATAATGAAATTTTAGGTGTAACAGTTGTCATGAGTGCCATTGGTGCTCCTGTAAATATAACACAATTTGATTTAAGTGCATTTGGTACAACAGATACCGCAAATATTGAAAACATCAAAGTTTGGTTTACGGGTAGCACACCCACATTTACTGGTGCTACACAATTTGGCAGTACCCTTGCAAAGTTACCAGGTACAGTATCGTTTAGTGTATTGGGGTCACAATCATTAGATAATGGCAATAACTATTTTTGGTTAACCTATGATATAATTGATACGGCTACTATTGGTAGTTTTGTAGATGGTGAATGTGCTGCAGTTGTAGTTTCAGGAATATCTCAAATACCTTCAACAATTGCACCTAGTGGCAATAGAGAAATTAGAGCTGACTATTGTACTGCTCAAATTAGCAATGCTACAAACGCGTGTAGTTGGGGTAATTATTTAAACGATTTCAGTACATCAGGTGCTACAACCAATATTGCCAATAATGGTAGTGGTTGCAATGGCCTTAGTAATAACCAAATTTATTATCCAAACCAAACACTTACAGTTGCTCAAAATTCTACATTCTCTTTTTTAGCGGATGATGGTGGAAACTGGATGGCTTATGGAATATGGATTGATTATGACCAAGATGGTATATATAACAATACCAATGAATATGTATATTTTTCATCAAATTCTGGTAGCGTAGATTTTGCATCTGGTAATATTACTATACCTTGTTCTGCAATACCTGGTCAAACCAGAATGCGTGTCAGAAATGCTGATTATTGGTGGAATGGAACTACAATCACTGATCCATGTTCAAATTTTGGTTATGGCGAAACAGAAGATTATAATGTAATCATAACCGCTAACCCAGTAGCTTTTGCAAGTACCGATGCCGTGCAAGAAACAGGAGTAGTAGCTCCAGCAGCTTTGGATAGAAAAGTATTGCAACTACCAATAACCAATACTGGTTGCGGTATAGCAGTGGTATCTGAATTTAAAATGAATACTGCAGGTTCCACATTAGCAAGTGATATTGCCAATGCTAAGTTGTATTCAACCGGAGCTTCAAGTACTTTTAATACAAGTAACTTAAGAGCAACAGTACCTACACCTAGTGGTGCATTTACTTTTACAATTACAGATACCATTGAGCCTAATGGCACAACATACTACTGGTTGGCTTATGATATTGCCGGTGGCGCAACTACATCCAATGTGGTTGATGCACGATTTGACTCTGTATTGGTATTGGGTAGTTATAGAATACCTACTACTTCAACACCAGCAGGTAATATTGTAGTTACTGCACCAATGACCTATGTGAGTTCAACTACTACCCAAGACATGTTGCAAAAAGCAGCACGTGGTACAAATGACAACGAAGTACTTGGATTAAGAGTGGTGATGAGCTCAACGGGTGCACCCTTAAATGCAACACAACTTGATTTTGCTGCAATAGGCACAACAGATACCGCAGAGATATCAAACCTGAAAGTATGGTATACAGGTAACAGCAGCACATTTGCCACAACTACCCAATTTGGAAACACGTTAAGTGGGCTGCCAGGTAATATGGCCTTTACCATTTCAGGAACACAGTTGTTTGCAAACGATACCAACTATTTTTGGTTAACGTATGATATTGATGGAGGAGCCTTATTGGGCAATGATATAGATGGCGAGTGCAACAGCATTACCATTAACAGCATAGCACAAACACCAACTACAACAGCACCGGCAGGTAGCCGCGAAATCAGGGAAGAATATTGTATTGCTCAAATTAGTGGTGCACAATGGTCGTGCGGATGGGAAGAAATTGTTGACTTTAGCACCGCTGGTGGTACAACAAATATTACCAATAATAATAGCGGCTGTCAAGGAGCTAATAATAACTTCACCTATTACCCTAACCAAACGCTTACCATTCCTCAAAATGGCACTTTTACATTTAACTTGAATACAGGTGGCGGCCAAAAATCTATTGCAGTTTGGATTGATTATGACCAAAATGGCATATTTAACAATACCAATGAATACGTATTTATTACACCAAATGATGTTTCATCTGTTTTGGCAAATATCACTGTTCCCTGTTCAAGTTTAATTGGCCAAACACGCATGCGTGTAAGAACTGGTGTTAGTTGGTTTGGTCCAGTTAATGATCCATGTTCGGATTATAATTATGGCGAAACGGAAGATTACAATGTAATTATTACCGCTAATCCAGTAGCTTTTGCAAGTACCGATGCCGTGCAAGAAACAGGAGTAGTAGCTCCAGCAGCTTTGGATAGAAAAGTATTGCAACTACCAATAACCAATACTGGTTGCGGTATAGCAGTGGTAACTGAATTTAAAATGAATACGGCAGGTTCCACATCAGCAAGTGATATTGCCAATGCAAAATTGTATTCAACAGGCCTTTCAAATACGTTTAATACAAGTAACTTAAGAGCAACAGTACCTACACCTAGTGGTGCATTTACTTTTACAATTACAGATACCATTGAGCCTAATGGCACAACGTACTATTGGTTGGCTTATGATATTGCAGGAGGTGCAACTACTACCAATGTAATAGATGCACGATTTGACTCAGTATTGGTATTGGGAAGTTATAGAATACCTACGAATACAACACCAGCTGGTAATATTGTTATAACAGCTCCAATGACATACGTAAGTTCAACTACTACACAAAACATGCTGCAAAAAGCAGGACGTGGTACAAGCAACAATGAAGTACTAGGTTTAAGACTAGTGATGAGTTCAACGGGTGCGCCAGTAAACGCAACACAACTTGATTTTACAGCAACTGGCACAACGGATACAGCAGACATATCAACCTTTAAAGTGTGGTATACAGGTAGCAGCAACATATTTGCCTCTACTACCCAAGTAGGCGTTACCTTAAGTGGGTTGTCAGGAAGTTTGGCTTTTACCATTACAGGAACTCAACCCTTAATAAACGATACCAACTATTTTTGGTTAACGTATGATATTGATGGAGGAGCTTTAGTGGGCAATGATATAGATGGCGAGTGTAGCAGCATTACCATTAATGGCATAGCACAAACACCAACCGTAACTGCACCAACTGGTAGCCGTGAAATCAGGGAAGAATATTGCACTGCTCAAATTAGCAATGTTTTAAATGCATGTGATTGGGGTTATTATATAAACGAGTTTAATACAACTGGTGCTTCAACGAATATTACCAATACTAATAGTGGTTGTAATGGAAACAGCAGTAACCAAATCTATTATCCAAACCAAACGCTCACTATATCTCAAAATGCTACGTTCTCGTTTTCGGCATATGATGGCGGAAGTTGGATGTCATATGGAATATGGATTGATTATGACCAAGATGGTTTGTTTAACAATACCAATGAACGTGTATTTATAACACCATCAATTGGAAATGTGGATTTTGTCTCAGGGAATATTACTATTCCTTGTTCAGCTTTACCTGGTCAAACGCGCATGCGTGTTAGAGGTGGCGACTATTGGTGGATCAATTCAGTAGTTAATGATCCGTGTTTGGATTATGGTTATGGTGAAACAGAAGACTACAATGTAATCATTGTAGCTAACCCCATTGCGTTTGGAAACACCGATGCAGTTCAACAAACAGGGTTAGTTTCTCCTGGTACCAATAATCGTCAGGTTTTACAAATACCAGTAACCACAGTTGGTTGTGGTACAGCAATACTTACCGAATTAAAATTAAACACAGCAGGTTCAACATCAGCTAGTGATATTGCCAATGCTAAATTGTATTCTACAGGAGCTTCAAGCACCTTTACGCCAAATGATTTAAGAGCAACTGTTCCTACACCTAGCGGTGCATTTGCATTTTCGGTTACAGATACCCTAATACCAAACGGAACAACATACTATTGGTTGGCGTATGATATATCAGGTGGAGCAACTACTGCTAATGTAGTAGATGCACGATTGGATAGTATGCAAGTATTGGGTAATTATGTTATCCCTTCCAATACCAATCCTTCAGGTAATGTAGTGGTTACAGTTCCTATGAATTATGTAAGTTCTGCAGTTAGCCATAGTACAGTATCTAAAATAGGTCGAGGTACAAATGATAATGAAATATTGCAAATACAAGTAATCATGTCATCAACAGGTGCTCCTTTAAACATTACCCAACTTGATTTAAATGCAATAGGAACAACAGATACAGCTAATATCAAAAACATGAAAGTATGGTCTACTGGGAACAGTCCAATATTTGGAACGAGCACCCAGTTTGGATCTACGGTTGCTTATCTTCCAGGGTCATTCAGTTATGTAGTATCAGGCTTTCAGACAATATTAAACGATACCAACTATTTTTGGGTTACTTATGATGTAGATGCAGCTTCAACATTAACCAACGTAATTGATGCACAATGTACTTCGGCAACTATTGGTGGTATTACTCAAACACCAAGTGTAACTGCACCTGCAGGTAGCCGCGAGATTAGAGAAAACTACTGTGTACCTAATCCAGGCCCGGGCCCTGTTCATACTAATATTACGATGGGATCGATGAATTTTAGCCCAGTTTATAGCCTAACACCATATATTAATACGCCAATAGGATTGGCTACAACTAGTATATCCAAATTAAGTACTATTAGTCTTTCTGTTTCTTGTGATGATGACGCGGTTTTAAACGCTTGGATTGATTGTAATAACAATGGCGTATTTGAAGGAACGGAAATTATTCCTATTACATTAAGTACTGGAGGGTCAGGCATTCCGGGTGTAACTAACTTTACAGTTCCAAATTCGTCAGTAACCGGTCAAGTCAGAATGCGTGTATTCTCCAGATATAGTGGTAACCCTAATATAGATCCTTGTCGTGTTAGTGGTTCAGGTCAAGCACTTGATTACACCATTACTATTTTACCAGCACCAGCACCTACAACGTATGTATGGAACCAAACATCGCCAGCAAGTTATGGTGTAGCCAGCAATTGGACACCAAACAGAACAACACCAATTGGCAATGATAAGTTGGTGTTTAATGTTGGTGGAACGATTGATGTAAACAATGTGCCTACGGATCAAGTATCTAAAATTTCGGTAAGCAACAACACTATTGTAAACTTAAATTCATCAGGAACAATTGCTTTACAGGTGAATGATACCCTAGATATCGTTTCGGGTAAATTGGTTAGCAACAATGCTAACTTTACGCTTACTTTAGGAAGCGATACAAGTAATATTGGATTGCTATCGGGTACTCCTCAAATTAGTTCAGTATTCAAAAGATGGATTAATACAGCTGTGACCTCGTATGATTTCCCAATTTATACGGGTACCAATAACAATAGTGTAAATGTAACCTATACAACTCCACCGGTTGGAGGTAGTTTAACGGCTCGTTTTATTGCTACTGCTCCTGTTAACAATGGCTTACCATTAACAGATGGCGCTATAACAGTAAACAAAGCTGCACCAATGGGCGTATGGAGATTAACTCCTGCCAATGGTTTATCGGGAGGAAACTATACTGGAACTTATACAGCTCAAGGTATTACGTTTGTATCTGCTTTTGCTGATTTAATCTTATTGCAACGTGTGAATGTTATTGCCAACTGGAACTTAAATGGTACTACGGTAACAACTACGGGTAGCAATAGTACTCCAGTGCTGAGCAGAACAGGAATGACTCTGTATGGAGAAATGGGTGTTGGTGGAGATTCATCCGTGAATCCACTACCCGTAATGTTAACCAAACTTGCAGCTACACCTGTTAAAGGAGATGTATTTGTTACATGGACAACAGTATCAGAAACCAATAATAGCGGATTTGATGTAGAGCGTTCGTTGGATGGAATAAATTTCCGTAAGGTTGGTTTTGTCAAAGGAAAAGGAAATAGCAATATGGTATTAAACTACAATTTTGCAGATCGCAAAGCCTTTGAAGTAACCAATAGCACTGTGATTTACTACCGCTTACGTCAAGTAGACTTTAACGGAACAATCAACCTATCAGATGTGGTTAAAGTAAGCAATACCAATACTGCATCAGTTGCAGTAACAGCTTATCCAAATCCATTTAACAATTCGGTTACTGTAAGTATTGTATCAAATGAAGATGCTCAATACACCTATGCTGTAAAAGATATGCAAGGTAAAGTAGTTACTACTTCGGCCATACAGGTTAAACAAGGAATGAACCAAATACCAGTACAACAAAGTGAGTTGTTGTCACCAGGTATTTATTTCTTAACCATATATGGCAAAGAAAACGTAACCATTAAATTGGTTAAAACCCACTAGAAATTAGCTTATTAAACTAAACAAAAAGGCTCCACAGCAATGTGGGGCCTTTTTTGTTTGTAAAAGGTATTCTTAAATGGTGGTGGTTGAGTTATGAAAAATCAAAAAGCCATCAAATCATTGGAAACTCATTCAGCGTGTGTTAAACAAAATAGGCTTATTGGGTCATTTAAATGCAGCAGAGCCAAGTTGTCTTTAAGAAGGTATATATTTCTACTTGTAATATGAAATCGTCATTTAACAGCAAATTACCAAGTATGGTAAACGTTAAAACAAGTATTACCTAATTATACAGTAGCTTTAAACTATACAAGACATAAAAAAGCCTCGAAGTATAGTATACTCCGAGGCTTTGGTTAAAGATTATGTAGGAAATATTAACCTAGAGCAACTCTTTTAAACGAAGTAACGGTTAATCCTTTTTCAACGCCATCTAACATTTGAGCGATTGTTTTTGAACTGTCTTTCACAAACTCTTGGTTTAATAAGGTTGAATCTTTGTAGAATTTACCCAATTTACCTTCAGCAATTTTTTCAATCATATGCTCAGGTTTACCTTCAGCACGAACTTGATCTTTTGCTACTTCAATCTCGCGGGCTACGATTGTGGCATCAACATCTCCTTTATCCAAGGCAATCGGATTTAAAGCAGCAATTTGCATAGCTACATCTTTACCTGCTACAAAGTTGTTTTCACTTGGTGCAGCAGTTAAGGATACCAACACACCCAAACGATTACCAGCATGAATATAAGGAACGATATTATTACCTTCTACAATTTCGTATCGGCTTACATCTATTTTCTCTCCTATTTTACCCACTTGTTCAATTAAACGTTCGCTTAATGGTAAACCACCCATGTCTAATGCTTTTAAAGCATCAGCATTCGCAGGTTTGTGAGTTAAAGCTAAATCAGCAACTTGGTTTGCAAAAGCAACGAAGTCATCATTTTTAGCAACAAAATCTGTTTCGCAACTTACCAAAACAATAACGCCTGTTTTTTTATCAGCAGTCGTTTTGGCAATTACAGCTCCTTCATTTGCGTCACGATCAGCACGAGCAGCCGAAATTTTTTGTCCTTTTTTACGAAGGTAATCAACAGCAGCATCAAAGTCGCCATTGGTTTCAACCAATGCTTTTTTGCAATCCATCATACCAGCACCAGTTAATTGGCGCAATTTGTTTACATCAGCAGCACTAATAGTACTCATAATATATAATTGTGTTTAAGTTTTTGTTAAAAAATTGATTCAAAAAAAATCGGCCTAAGCCGATTTTTCAATGTTATGCTTCAGTTACTTCTGCGGGTGCAGCAGCAGCAGCTTCTTTATCTTCAGCTTCTTTATCTTTTTTGCGTTCAGACAATCCTTCAGAAATGGCATTGGTCATTACTTTAGCAATTAAAGCGATTGATTTAGCAGCATCATCATTTGCAGGAATGGGGAAATCAACAACAGTTGGATCAGAGTTGGTATCTACAATAGCAAAAGTTGGGATGTTTAATTTCTTAGCTTCAGCAATAGCAATATGTTCACGCTTAATATCGCAAATAAACAATGCCGCTGGTAAGCGATTTAAATCAGCAATACCACCAAACAGTCTCTGCAATTTTACTTTTTCACGTTCTAGCATCAAACGTTCTTTTTTGTTGATGTTTTGATACGTTCCATCAGTAGCCATTTTATCAATGGTTTGCATTTTTTTGATGGATTTACGAACAGTAGTAAAATTGGTAAGCATTCCACCCAACCAGCGCTCGGTAACAAAAGGCATGTTTACACGTGCAGCTTCAGTTTCAATGATTTCTTTTGCTTGTTTTTTGGTAGCTACAAATAATACTTTACGACCCGACTTTACGATATTTTTTAACGCTTCAGCCGACTCTTCTAATTTTACTGCAGTTTTGTTCAAATCAATCAAGTGGATTCCGTTTTTTTCCATAAAAATGTACGGAGCCATTTTTGGATTCCATTTGCGGGTAAGGTGACCAAAATGTACACCAGCCTCTAACAATTCTTCTTGAGTTATTTTTGTCATATATAATTAATTTCTGAAAATTGAAATTCTAACGTTTAACGAATTGGAAACGTTTACGTGCTTTTTTCTGTCCTGGTTTTTTACGTTCAACCATACGAGGATCACGTGTAAGCATTGATTCAATTTTAAGAGCAGGTTTTAATTCAGCATTGTGTTTAACCAATGCACGAGATATTCCTAATTTTAAAGCGTCTGCTTGTCCTGATACTCCTCCACCATCAATGTTTGCTTTAACATCAAACTGACCTAATGTGCTTGTAAGCACAAATGGGCGATTGATGTTGTTTTGCAACATAAGAGTTGGGAAATACACAGTCATGTCTTTTCCGTTTACAATAAAGTTACCACTACCTGCTGATAGATATACTCTAGCTACAGATGTTTTTCTTCTTCCTAATGCGTTTATAACTTCCATCTTTTGATTAGAATTTTAAAGGTTTTGGTTGTTGAGCTACGTGAGGATGTTCTGTTCCTGCATATACATATAGATTCCTGAAAATTTCAGCACCTAATTTATTGTTGGGTAACATACCTTCAATTGCATGTTCTACAGAGTAGGTAGGCTTTTTAGCCATCATATCTTTTGCAGTAACAAAACGCTGACCACCTGGATGACCAGAGTAAAATACGTATTGTTTATCGGTAAACTTACTTCCTGTAAAACGAATTTTTTCTGCATTGATAATGATAACATTATCTCCACAGTCTACGTTTGGCGTAAAGCTTGCTTTGTGTTTACCTCTTAAAATGTTTGCTACTTTGCTTGCAAAGCGGCCTAAAGTTTGACCTTCAGCATCCAATACAAACCACTCTTTTACTACAGTAGCTTTATTGGCAGATTTTGTTTTGTAACTTATATTGTCCACAATCGAAATGGTTTATCGGTTTTGTAATAAGGGGTGGCAAAAGTAGGGTATGATTTTATCATTCACAACAAAATGTTTAAAAATCCTTTGCCATTTATTTGGAAATGCTAAAGAGCCTTGATTTTATTGACTTTGTTTATGCTAATAGGATAAAAATATTTTTCTATTGGGGCATTTTAGTGAATTTTTTATACCGATAAGTGCCTTTAGAGTCATATACATATAAGATATAGGTGCCTTGCAGCAATTGTGATATATCTATTTGGAAATATTCGCGAGGGGCTGCTGTAATTTCTTTTTGCCACCAAAGTTTGCCATATATGTCTACAATAAAAAGTCGCGAAAAATGGGGTGTGGCTTGTACCAATGTAAAATATAAATAAAAGGGGTCGAAGGTGGGTATAATATCAATTTCATAACCCGAACAAGTTCCATCTGTATAAAATTGAACGCCATTTTTTTGCTTGGCATCACACTCATTTCTGTATGTTATTTGATTG
Organism: Bacteroidia bacterium; assembly: GCA_044353855.1. Taxonomy (GTDB): domain Bacteria; phylum Bacteroidota; class Bacteroidia; order UKL13-3; family UKL13-3; genus UKL13-3. The sequence continues at coordinate 269,383 of JBILBF010000001.1, read as the reverse complement.
CAGCCACATACTGGATAATAGTCATTATTGGGGCATGGAAAAAAAGGACTTATTGCTAACGAGTCTATACAATTGAATTGTTGTGCCCAAACAGTTGTTGTAACAAAACATATAAGTATAAGATAAAGTTGTTTCACTCTTATTTTTGTTAGTGTAGCATGTTGACGATTCAAATTTATCAAACTTTTGGCACTATATAGGTCTAAAGTTGGCCTTCTAAAAATAGTAACTTTATTTTGAGAACAGCTGCTACGGTTAAACTATCTGTTATCTCGCCATTTTGCACCATATTGTATAATTCATCAAAATGTATTTTTCGGACGGTGAGTTGTTCGTTTTCTTCGGGTTTAGCCTGAGTAAAGGTGAGCTGTTTAGCTACAAATAAATGGGCTATTTCATCGGTTGCCGAGTTGCTTAATTGCAATTGTTGAAGGGGAATATACTGCTGTGCTATAATACCACATTCTTCTAACAATTCTCTTTTAGCGGATTCAATAGGAGGTTCGTTTTTATTGCCCCCGCCTTCTGGTATTTCCCACGTATAGGTATTTAAGGGGTAACGATATTGGCCAACTATCCACGTAAAATTTTCTTCGTCCAAAGGCACTACACCGATAGCGAGTGAGGCAAATTTTACAACCGAGTATGTTCCTTTATTTCCGGATGGGTTTAATACGTTGTGGTGCTCAACGGATATCCAAGGGGATTCGTAAACGATCGTTTTATCTTTAGTTATCCAAGGGTTTTGTTCTGAAGGCATAAACCCATTATTTAAGGTTGTATTTATCACTGTACTTTTTATACAACTGCTTTTGTTGATTATCTAAATTAAGTTCTGTTCCATCCATAAAAGCACGTTCAACAATGCTCGTACGCATATCTAATATATCGCCCGAAGAAATAACAAAACTTGCATCTTTTGTTTTTTCCAGAGAACCAATTGATTGAGCTACGCCCACAATTTTAGCTGCATTGAGGGTAATACATTGTAATGCTTCTTCTTTAGTAAGACCATAAGCTACGGCTGTGCCAGCATTGTACATCAAATTGCGTACTTCCCAATAGCCATTATGTCCAATGGCAACAGTAATACCTTCTTTAACCAATTGTGAAACGGTTTTATAGGGTTGGTCAATTGCGCTATGGTAATGTTTGGGTAATTGGTGTACATTGGTAAATACTATTGGAATGTTTTTTTCTTTAATAAGCTCTTTTACTTGCCAAGCATCTGTTGCATCTACAAGTACAATGTTGATAGCAGGATACTGGTTAAAAAACACAATAGCTGTAGCAATGGATTTTGCTTCCGATACATGAATATACACATTTTGAGATTGTTTAAATACACCTTTCATCGCATTAAGCCTGGCGTTAAATACAGATGGAGTTGCAGTATTGGCATATTGTTGGGCTTGGTCAAAAAACTCATTAAGGGTTTTGATTTCTTTTTCTACTTTTTGTTGTTGGGCGGAACCAGGCTCAGCCCACCAGCCGCTGTAAGAATTCTCTTCTGGCCAATTTAGGTGAATGCCATCGTCTATTTTATAAGCGGCATCTTCCCAATTCCAACCAGTTGTTCTCATTAGGCTTGATGTTCCCGAAATTAATCCCCCTTGAGGAACGGGCTGGGTATACAATATACCATTTGCTAAAGCCGTAGGTACTATTTTCGAATCGGTATTAAAGGCAATTAGTGAACGTACATTTGGATTGAGTTCGCCTACTTCTTTAAAGTCTAATGTTGCCCGAACGGCCTCAACTTCATTAAGACCCATCATATTATTTAGGCTTATTAAACCAGGATAAATATGCTTACCCGTTACATCTATTCGAACAGCTTTTGTAAATAAACTATCTAGTTGTGTCGAACATAAACCTATTTTGCCTTGAGCTATTCCCAAATAGCCGTTTTCAATAATAGCACCATTCCCTACATGTATAGTAGCGCCTTGAAAAAGGATAGGAGATTGTTGGGCAATACTATTTTTTACTTGCAACAGTATGAGTAGTGTACTTAAATATATCGTTAGTCTTTTCATAGTATCAGTTCTAATAAAGTAGTCTCAAATTAGGTTTGGTTGTTCTGTCAAAAATGATGGTTCAAAAGAATTAATCATCGCAATGGTATTCATCTTGAGGTTTTGATATTTTCTTTTCGGTTTTTTCGCCATTGCGTTTTGCAGCAACCATTTTTTGAATAATGCGTTCTCTTTCTTGTATGTTTTGTAAGTATAATTCAGCATCTTGTTGGCGGCTGAACAGTATAATACCATCAACAAATGTTGTTTCAACTTTGGTATAAATACTTAACGGGTTATCGCTCCACAATACAATATCAGCATCTTTACCAACTTTAATGCTTCCCATTTTATCATCTAAGTGTAGCATTTTTGCTGGGTTTAATGTTATCATTTTTAAGGCATCTTCTTCACTTACGCCACCATACTTTACAATTTTTGCGGCTTCTTGATTTAATCGTCTTCCCATTTCCGCATCATCAGAATTTATTGCCGTATTAATGCCCATTTTATGTAATAAAGCTGCATTGTAAGGAATAGCTTCCATCACTTCCATTTTATATGCCCACCAATCTGCAAATGTACTTGCATGCACTCCATGTGCTTTCATTTTATCGGCAACTTTATATCCTTCTAAAATATGGGTAAAGGTGTTCACCTTAAACTGCATCGAATCGGCCACATGCATCAACATATTAATTTCACTTTGTACATAACTGTGACAAGTTATAAATCTTTTATTGTTGAGTATTTCAACCAATGCATCCAACTCTAAATCTTTGCGGGTATTGGGTTCTTTTTTTAGCTTTTGCTCATATTCTTTTGCTCTAATAAATCCATCATAAAAAACCTGTTCAACACCCATACGTGTTTGTGGATAGCGGTATATATTTCGATCACCCCAGTTTGATTGTTTAACATTTTCGCCTAATGCAAATTTTATAAATTGAGGGGCTCCAAGTATTTTCATTTTTTCCGGAGCTGATCCCCATCTTAATTTAACAAGTGCACTTTGCCCACCAATAGGATTGGCCGATCCATGTAATAATTGTGAAGCGACAACTCCCCCCGAGAGTTGACGGTATATATTAATGTCTTCGCTGTTGATTACATCACCAACACATACTTCGCTCGAACTGCTTTGTGTTCCTTCATTTACACCATTGCTGATGGCAATATGTGAATGCTCATCTATTATTCCAGCCGTAATATGTTTTCCTGTAGCATTAATTTCTTTGGCGCCTTTTGCCGATATGTTTTTTCCAATACTGCTAATTTTCCCATCTTTAATAAGCACATCTGTTTGTTGTAAAACGCCTTCTTTTTCATTGGTCCAAACGGTAGCATTTTTAAGCAAATAGGTTTCTTTTGTTGGTTCTTTTAAAAACCCATAATCGGTAAAGGGGTAAGTTATATTTTCAACCAAACGGATACTATTTGTAGTGTCTTTTTTGGATGGAATAGTAGGTAAAGAATCCTTCCAGGTTGCTGTAAAAGCAGAACCTTCTGTGCTACCGGGCATTCTAATGGTTCCACTGATTTTTTTAATCGTTGCAGGATAGGTTGTGTAGTCTATAGAATCAATCCAGCCAAATATACGAGCTAAAGAATCTTTGTTTTTATTCAATTGGAATCCCATTGAGATAATCCCATTTCCTTCAGCAAAAGCAATCTTAATCGTATCTGTTTTGATGAATAAAAGTTCTGACTGTTGTTTTTTTGCAATGAGTGTATAACCATTTAAGTGTTTATTGGTGATGTCGTATACGCCATTTAAAATGGCATTTTTGGTTGCAGAAACAACATATTGTTGTCCTTTTACCCATGTTTCTAAAATGTTCGATTCTGTTGCAAACACAGGGGCATCTGTAATAATAAAATTAGCAAACATGCCAGACTTAAGTGCTCCAATTTGGGTGTTTGATTTTATCAAGGTAGCTGGAGTTTCGGTAAGGGCTTTTAATGCGGCACTTTCGGAAAGTCCATTTGTTACAGCTTTTTTAATATTATGTAAAAAGGTTTTGCTATCACTACATCCATGGCTAGTTATTGCAAATGGAATTTGTTTTTGTGCTAACAACATTAAATTGTAGGGCGCAAGTTCCCAATGTTTTAAATCGGTTGTGCTAATATATTCGGCATCAAAATTATTTTCTATATCTATTGGTTTTGGGAAGTTAACAGGAACAATCAAGGTTGTTTGGGTTTCTTTTATTTCGTTCATTCTTTGGTATTCATCACCAGTCCCTTTTATAATGTATTGTATGCCAAATGCATCTCCTAATTTATCGGCACGCAATACATTAAGTTTATTGTCGGTTGCAAATATGGAAGGCAACGCTTTTAATTGTTGAAAGGCTGCTAGCGTTAAATTGGTTTCTGTGGTTTGTACTTGATACCATTTGGAATCATAATACGTTTGTTTAAGCAACGCTATGCTACCCATTAATGAGGAAGGATACTGTTGATGAGAACTGCCTTTGTTAAACGAAAAACCTGCCGCGGCTTCTGCGAGTATAATCATCTCGTGCTCACTTCCATTACCTGTAAAGACAAGTGCCTCTGAGCCTCTGCAAATACCATCTTGCAAGCCAGTGAGTACAGCACCAAAACCAGCTTCGCGAAGTGTTGTTGCTTTTTTTTCTTCTACTGCAAATAGGTTTGCAGCGTGTATTTCGGCTTTTATGGCTTCATTCCAATTATATGCTCCTTTTTTGGCTGAAACAAATTGGTGTGTTTCGTGGTCGCTTTTTTTGTTTTCTACAAGGGGTTGAATACCATAATTTGTGTATAAATCAATAAATGCTGGATATATATATCGGCCATTACAATTAATGAGAGCAGCTTCTTTAGGAATTTCTTTTGCACCTCCAGCATATATTACTTTTCCTTCTTTTACAATAAGAGTAGCATGTTCTATTTTAGTTTGGTAATCGGCATACAGTGTTGCATTTACCAATGCATAATAATTGGCAATTGTATGTTGAGGTCCATTATTGGGAAATGTAGTTTGCCCGAATGCACTGTTCAACCAAGTTAGGGTCAGTGCGTATATGATGTATTTCATTAATAGCAAATAACAGTATTAATAGCATTTTTTCAACTGTGAAAAAAAATAAAAGCGGCTGATAGACTCTATCAGCCGCTTTTATGCTATGGTTATTGTAGTGGTTACCTCAAAAATTTATCTCAGGAGTGTAACAGATCCTGAGTATTTATAAGCTTTACCACTAAAGCTGGTAGCATTAACTTGGTATACATATACATCTTGCGGGCAAATGGTACCATTGTCTCTACCGTTGTCAATTAGGCCATTCCATCCTTCTTTGGCATTAGTACTTTGGTAAACAAGTTGCCCCCAACGGTTAAAGATAAATATTTCGATGCTCAGTTGTCCATCCGCAGCAACTTTAAATACGGTGTTACAATCTTGTTCACCTTCAATACAGTTTACGCTACTGCCCCCAGTACCATCAGCATTATGTGGTCTAAAGGCATTAGGGATAAACACAGTAATATCGGGTTTAATACAAACACTATCAGCAGTGGAGTCCACGCAGCCAAATTCGGTTGTAACGTTTAACTTAATTTTAGGACAGGCTGTATCAGCAGGGTATTCAATATTACGCGGGTTTTCTTCAGTTGAAAACCTGTCTTGAGGTTTGGTAAAGTCGGGTCCTTTACCAAGATTCCATAAGTAAGACAGAGCACTATTATCTATAACAGAAGACTGGTTGGTAAAATCAAAAAACGGCTTAGCAATAGTCGTTTCTTTAGTTGGCGGGTTCACGCTAAAGTCTGCAACTGGAATAGCCCTAGCATACATAGGCAACCAGTTACTACGGTTAAGGCAAATGGTGTTTCCATTGGTTTTAGAAACAACCACACGAACTTTATAGGTACCATTAACACTTGGGTCATACGAGCCCATTAATCGGGTAGTAATAGAGTCTAAATCCGAATCAATAATACCCGGTTCATTTTCCCATTCCCAGTTATAACTCACGCCACTAATTCCGGTAGATAACGCAATATATTTACCAGTAAAGGGCACACATCCTCTATCGTCAATAGCTTGTATTTGGGCAGTAGGTGCTTGGTAAATAAACAAAGGTGCGCTAGTGGTCACAATAGGGCATACATCACCATTTGTGCCAATTTGCAAAAGTCTTTTGCTAGTCGTAACGGTGAGTATGGTTTGTCCCAAAGATTTATCGGTAGCTCCTACTTTGTAGTTTACGTTAGGCGTATCATTGGTGTAAAAACTACCATCACCCGCAGTTGTCCAAGTATAATTAAAAGGAGTATCAGGGGCAGGGTTTACAGATGCAGCCGCCATTGTATCATAGGTACAAATAGGCTCAGCGGTAATGATACCAATAGTAGGTTCTTTCAGCACATGAATAAAATTGGTAGCAGTAGCAAAACAACCATTCCCCGCAACAACGGTATTGTCTTTATACCTAACGGATAAAGGATATCCACCAGGCGCAGCAAGGTTAGCATCAAATAAAGCTTGTGGGTTTCCACCACCCGCACCCGGGTTAGCCCCAAAGGCAGGCGTACCACTATAGGTTGTGCTAGTTTTGGCTGTTACGTTAGCGGGTTCACCCCAAACACCATTTGCATTGGTAGCCTTTACCCTAAACAATACGGTATTGGTTTTACAAACATAAAAGGAGTCGGCTACTTTATCGTTGTATACCACACTTACTGACGGCACACGACCAACGGTAAGGGTTATACTATCTCTGACTAAACACCCCGTAGAGTTATCGCTGTAGTATAATTTGTAAGCAACGGAAGAAGAACCCGAACCGATATTAACCTCCGGAGCCGTAGCAACAAAAGATTGTGAATCTTTAATAGCGGTATTGTTTAAATTAGCATTGGGAATAGGGGCAGTCCAAAAACCATTACCGGGAGCAATAGGGAATCCGTTAATAGTAGGCTTAGCGGTATCGGAAAGCAGGAGTAATGATGAGTTTTTACAAATAGTTAAGTCATTACCAGCATTTAACTCAGGAGCATCAATAACCCTAATTTGCATGGTATCGCTTTGCACACAACTTAAGGTGGCAAAATCGGTAGTAGGCGTTATGTTATAGGTACGGGTAAATTCATAGTTTACGATATTAAACGTACCTGGTCCTTTTACCACACCTGTAGCAAGCGGATTAAAAGTGTATCGCACGGGGTTACTACCGGTACTGCTAATACCAGGCCCAGTCCAAAGTTCAGCACCTTGAGGAGGAGCCACAAGCGGCTCATATTTAAAACCAGGATTATTGGTAATATTAAAGATGCCTCCATTTTCGCACCATTGTACAGTAGGTCCAGCATTCACAGCAGGTCGTGCGTAAATGCGCACATTAGCTGAATCGTAACTGGTACAACCGCCAAAACTTAGTGGAGCAGTGTACTTATATTGTATCCAATTGTTAAAAAAGACAGCAGTATTAGAATCCTTAGAAGGCACATTTTTCAAGCTATCAATACGTATTTGGCTATTGGTAATAACAGCCCCAGGAGCTTGCGGATAACTCCACACAGCAATATTCCCGGCACCTCCTTGGTTGGTACCAAAACCAGGCAAAAACACCAAACCATCATTTCTACAAGATTGAGTAGAGGCAGGCCTAGTAAGAATAGGCAATGGCCTAACGGTAAGTTCAATGGTATCGGTAGCGGAGCATTCAAGGTATTTGAGAGTAGTATCGGGGTAACTGAGGTAAGCTCGTACTTCGTAGTTGTAAGTTATAGGAGTAGCAGCACCAGCTGGCGAAACACGAATATTGGCGGCATAGCTTTTAGCAGAAATGGTTGTACCTGAGGTAAGATTACGCCATTGGTATTGGTATCCACCAAGTCCACGCAGGGTAGCGGTATCTTTAAAACAAATGGCCGTATCGAGCCCTGCTTTAGGAATAATTTTGCGGTTCACAAATAAAGATAAGGTATCACGTTTTACGCAGTTAAATGTATCGGTAAGAGTTACCACATACCTGCCCGAGTCTGAACGCATAATAATTTGGGAGGTATCACCGGTGTTCCAAGCAAAACTACGCACATTGCCCCCGTTATTACCGGGGTCTAAAGTAAAGGTGTCGCCAAAACATATCCGAGTCGAATCAATCAAAGTGGGCACAGGTAATTGTTTGACAATAACCCTAACTGAGTCGTGTGTACGACACCCATCTTGATCGCGAGCTTGCACGGTATAATAGCGCGAAAGAGTAGGTGCAACAGTATGATTAGGGTTAGTAAAAAAGGGGTTATTCAAGGGGAGTAAGGCAGTGTCGCGAATGGTGTTAAACCAGCGGTAGGTGTATATACCGGGTCTGCCATATCGGGCTTGTGCGGTAATTTGCACCGAGTTTCCAATACAGGTAAAGGTGTCACGTTTAAACACCTTAATAGGAGTATCCACCGTAATGGTATCATAAAACACGCGGGTACAAGGCACATTATTGGGGCCAACTGTATTAGCAGTGAGAATAACGAGGTATTGCCCTCCTTGCGAAAAGAAATAAGTAGGAGGTGTAGGCGAGACCGAAATATAGGGGTTTTGGGTCATGCCAAAATCACCGGGCACACTGGATATATTCCAAATAACACTGCTAGGAGGTCGTTTAATATTATTATTGGTATAGGCAACTTTCCACCTGCCACAGGCAAGGTTTGTTTTGGTAATGGATAAATCGGCACGGCCAAAAACTTTAATCGAAAAGGCACGAGTGGCCCTGCCGGGAATAGGGCAGCGGTCATCTTTTCCTGTTACCGTAAAATAGTATGGGGTATTACTCGCATATTGGTCGCCAGGTTGCCAGCAAAACAAAAAGCTATCTTGCCTAGGGCCAGTGCCCAAAGGAGGTTGAAGCCTGCGGGTAAGCGGATTGTATGCAGGTACAAAGGTTGCTCCCAATGTGGCTAACGACCGATTCCAAGTTAAGTTTGTGGTATCACTCCTAAGCGGAGGATTAAAATCTTGATCGCGGGCAGAAACGGTGAAACAAAGTTGTTCACCAGCGCATACCTCCCAACTTGTTTTAGGGGAGTTGGGGTTACCTGCATTTGGCGGATCGGTTGTTAAATAAGGAGGATTGTTGGGCGGGCAAGTAGGTCGCACGTACATTTGCAAATCTCTTCGGGTAGTACCCACAATTTGCATAATACCATTTATAAGTTTCCACTGAGTCATTTTTACAGCCATAATGCCAACAAAATCTTGTGATCCAGCATTACCCGGTTTAAACATGATATCACCTGTATTTGGATCACAACTAATACCCGCAGGAAAAGTTCCGTTCCAAGCACCTGTCCAAGGCATAGGTTTGTTTGCAGCAAAAGGGGCATTGTATGTTACGGGGCTATTACGGTTTTCTAATGAAGGGGTAAATTCGTATGCGACTGAATCAAAATCAGGATCTTGCGCACCATTGTTAAACACAAAATTTTCGTTCGCACAAATAATAGCATAAGGGTCGTTGGTAAGCTCAGGTGAGCTATTGCATGGCGTTAACGATAAACAGCGGTTGATGGTAGCTTCTGTATAAAAATTTCCGGGAAGACTATTGGCAATAACGCCATTACGACAACATTCTTGAAATGAAAAGCGCACATTACAACAACTAGAAGGTATACCAGAAGAAGGTCCAAGATTTACGGTACCTTTAAATTCATATCTTTCAATAGAGGGGTTAAAGGTTCCTGCTGTAACACAGCCCATCAACGTACATACATTTTTGGCAGTAGGGCAAGCTGGGTTAGCGTCTACATCTCGTACATTATCTAAGGTACAAGTTACAGTTCCAGCTCCAACGGGTGTTCCTTCACAACCAGGGTCTGCCCCAAACATTTGAACGTCTACAGTACAAGAAGAACCGCAGCCGCCAGTACAGTTACTAATAGGAATACCAGTACAATCTCTGTAAAGCACGCACGTTATTTCCCAAATACCTGGAGTAGCGGTACATTTATAGGTAATATCACTACCTACTACGTGACTGGCTTTTGCATCAAAATATGTTGCAAACAAAAGGGAAAAAAGCATCCCCAATCCAATAGCAAAACGCTGAAATGAATTGTTGCTTTTGTGGGCGGGTGTAATTGTAATATCCATAATAGTATTTTTAATACATTTCAAATTTAGTAATTCGTCATCTTAATATTTTCTTAAGTTTAAATTAGGCTGTTTATTTAACAAAAAGTTAAGCTCTCCATATACCTAAAGTACCTCAAAAATTTATCTCAGGAGTGTAACAGATCCTGAGTATTTATAAGCTTTACCACTAAAGCTGGTAGCATTAACTTGGTATACATATACATCTTGCGGGCAAATGGTACCATTGTCTCTACCGTTGTCAATTAGGCCATTCCATCCTTCTTTGGCATTAGTACTTTGGTAAACAAGTTGCCCCCAACGGTTAAAGATAAATATTTCGATGCTCAGTTGTCCATCCGCAGCAACTTTAAATACGGTGTTACAATCTTGTTCACCTTCAATACAGTTTACGCTACTGCCCCCAGTACCATCAGCATTATGTGGTCTAAAGGCATTAGGGATAAACACAGTAATATCGGGTTTAATACAAACACTATCAGCAGTGGAGTCCACGCAGCCAAATTCGGTTGTAACGTTTAACTTAATTTTAGGACAGGCTGTATCAGCAGGGTATTCAATATTACGCGGGTTTTCTTCAGTTGAAAACCTGTCTTGAGGTTTGGTAAAGTCGGGTCCTTTACCAAGATTCCATAAGTAAGACAGAGCACTATTATCTATAACAGAAGACTGGTTGGTAAAATCAAAAAACGGCTTAGCAATAGTCGTTTCTTTAGTTGGCGGGTTCACGCTAAAGTCTGCAACTGGAATAGCCCTAGCATACATAGGCAACCAGTTACTACGGTTAAGGCAAATGGTGTTTCCATTGGTTTTAGAAACAACCACACGAACTTTATAGGTACCATTAACACTTGGGTCATACGAGCCCATTAATCGGGTAGTAATAGAGTCTAAATCCGAATCAATAATACCCGGTTCATTTTCCCATTCCCAGTTATAACTCACGCCACTAATTCCGGTAGATAACGCAATATATTTACCAGTAAAGGGCACACATCCTCTATCGTCAATAGCTTGTATTTGGGCAGTAGGTGCTTGGTAAATAAACAAAGGTGCGCTAGTGGTCACAATAGGGCATACATCACCATTTGTGCCAATTTGCAAAAGTCTTTTGCTAGTCGTAACGGTGAGTATGGTTTGTCCCAAAGATTTATCGGTAGCTCCTACTTTGTAGTTTACGTTAGGCGTATCATTGGTGTAAAAACTACCATCACCCGCAGTTGTCCAAGTATAATTAAAAGGAGTATCAGGGGCAGGGTTTACAGATGCAGCCGCCATTGTATCATAGGTACAAATAGGCTCAGCGGTAATGATACCAATAGTAGGTTCTTTCAGCACATGAATAAAATTGGTAGCAGTAGCAAAACAACCATTCCCCGCAACAACGGTATTGTCTTTATACCTAACGGATAAAGGATATCCACCAGGCGCAGCAAGGTTAGCATCAAATAAAGCTTGTGGGTTTCCACCACCCGCACCCGGGTTAGCCCCAAAGGCAGGCGTACCACTATAGGTTGTGCTAGTTTTGGCTGTTACGTTAGCGGGTTCACCCCAAACACCATTTGCATTGGTAGCCTTTACCCTAAACAATACGGTATTGGTTTTACAAACATAAAAGGAGTCGGCTACTTTATCGTTGTATACCACACTTACTGACGGCACACGACCAACGGTAAGGGTTATACTATCTCTGACTAAACACCCCGTAGAGTTATCGCTGTAGTATAATTTGTAAGCAACGGAAGAAGAACCCGAACCGATATTAACCTCCGGAGCCGTAGCAACAAAAGATTGTGAATCTTTAATAGCGGTATTGTTTAAATTAGCATTGGGAATAGGGGCAGTCCAAAAACCATTACCGGGAGCAATAGGGAATCCGTTAATAGTAGGCTTAGCGGTATCGGAAAGCAGGAGTAATGATGAGTTTTTACAAATAGTTAAGTCATTACCAGCATTTAACTCAGGAGCATCAATAACCCTAATTTGCATGGTATCGCTTTGCACACAACTTAAGGTGGCAAAATCGGTAGTAGGCGTTATGTTATAGGTACGGGTAAATTCATAGTTTACGATATTAAACGTACCTGGTCCTTTTACCACACCTGTAGCAAGCGGATTAAAAGTGTATCGCACGGGGTTACTACCGGTACTGCTAATACCAGGCCCAGTCCAAAGTTCAGCACCTTGAGGAGGAGCCACAAGCGGCTCATATTTAAAACCAGGATTATTGGTAATATTAAAGATGCCTCCATTTTCGCACCATTGTACAGTAGGTCCAGCATTCACAGCAGGTCGTGCGTAAATGCGCACATTAGCTGAATCGTAACTGGTACAACCGCCAAAACTTAGTGGAGCAGTGTACTTATATTGTATCCAATTGTTAAAAAAGACAGCAGTATTAGAATCCTTAGAAGGCACATTTTTCAAGCTATCAATACGTATTTGGCTATTGGTAATAACAGCCCCAGGAGCTTGCGGATAACTCCACACAGCAATATTCCCGGCACCTCCTTGGTTGGTACCAAAACCAGGCAAAAACACCAAACCATCATTTCTACAAGATTGAGTAGAGGCAGGCCTAGTAAGAATAGGCAATGGCCTAACGGTAAGTTCAATGGTATCGGTAGCGGAGCATTCAAGGTATTTGAGAGTAGTATCGGGGTAACTGAGGTAAGCTCGTACTTCGTAGTTGTAAGTTATAGGAGTAGCAGCACCAGCTGGCGAAACACGAATATTGGCGGCATAGCTTTTAGCAGAAATGGTTGTACCTGAGGTAAGATTACGCCATTGGTATTGGTATCCACCAAGTCCACGCAGGGTAGCGGTATCTTTAAAACAAATGGCCGTATCGAGCCCTGCTTTAGGAATAATTTTGCGGTTCACAAATAAAGATAAGGTATCACGTTTTACGCAGTTAAATGTATCGGTAAGAGTTACCACATACCTGCCCGAGTCTGAACGCATAATAATTTGGGAGGTATCACCGGTGTTCCAAGCAAAACTACGCACATTGCCCCCGTTATTACCGGGGTCTAAAGTAAAGGTGTCGCCAAAACATATCCGAGTCGAATCAATCAAAGTGGGCACAGGTAATTGTTTGACAATAACCCTAACTGAGTCGTGTGTACGACACCCATCTTGATCGCGAGCTTGCACGGTATAATAGCGCGAAAGAGTAGGTGCAACAGTATGATTAGGGTTAGTAAAAAAGGGGTTATTCAAGGGGAGTAAGGCAGTGTCGCGAATGGTGTTAAACCAGCGGTAGGTGTATATACCGGGTCTGCCATATCGGGCTTGTGCGGTAATTTGCACCGAGTTTCCAATACAGGTAAAGGTGTCACGTTTAAACACCTTAATAGGAGTATCCACCGTAATGGTATCATAAAACACGCGGGTACAAGGCACATTATTGGGGCCAACTGTATTAGCAGTGAGAATAACGAGGTATTGCCCTCCTTGCGAAAAGAAATAAGTAGGAGGTGTAGGCGAGACCGAAATATAGGGGTTTTGGGTCATGCCAAAATCACCGGGCACACTGGATATATTCCAAATAACACTGCTAGGAGGTCGTTTAATATTATTATTGGTATAGGCAACTTTCCACCTGCCACAGGCAAGGTTTGTTTTGGTAATGGTTAAATCGGCACGGCCAAAAACTTTAATTGAAAAGGCACGAGTGGCCCTACCCGGTAAAGGACAGCGGTTATCTTTTCCTGATATTGTAAAATAGTATGGGGTATTACTCGCATATTGGTCGCCAGGTTGCCAGCAAAACAAAAAGCTATCTTGCCTAGGGCCAGTTCCCAGAGGAGGCGGGAGCCTGCGGGTAAGTGGATTGTAAGCAGGTACAAAGGTTGCTCCCAAGCTTGCTAACGCACCATTCCAGCTTAAAAAAGTAGTATCACTCCTAGTGGGAGGATTAAAATCTTGGTCGCGAGCAGCAACGGTGAAACAAAGTTGTTCACCAGCACATACCTCCCAACTTGTTTTAGGGGAGTTGGGGTTGATTGCACTTGGAGGATCGGTAACAAGAAAAGGAGGATTATTTGGAGGACACGAGCCTAGAACAACCATTTGAATATCCCTTCGGGTAGTGCCAATCACTGTAGGAACACCATTTATATTTTTCCATTGTTTTACCTCAATACACATAATTCCGTAAAAGGGAACACCACTTGCGTTAACAGGTTTAAACATGATATCACCAGATAGTGGATCGCAACTTATTCCAGCAGGAAATTGGCCGTTGGCTGCACCTGTCCATGGCATAGGTGTGTTTGCTGACCATGGTGCATTATAAGTAACAGGTGTGTTAAATCCTTGTAATGCGGGAGCAAAGGCAAATGAAAGCGAATCAAAATCTGGGTCAATTGCACCATTGTTAAAAATAAAATTTTCGTTGCCACACATTACTGCAAAAGGGTCGTTGCTTAATTCAGGTGAGCTATTACAAGGGGATAAAGACAAACACCGATTGACGGTAGCATCCACATAAAAATTTTGCCATGTAGCACCTGTGCTAATTTCAGCATTACGGCAACATTCAGCAAAAACAAAACGAACATTGCAACAGGTTGAAGGGATACCACTGGTAGGACCAACATTCACATTTCCTTTAAACTCATAACGCTCCATGGCCGGCTCGTACGTTCCAGGTGTTACACAGTTCATATTGGTGCATCTGTTTTTGGCTGTTGGGCAATCTAAATTAATACCAACATCTCTTACACTAGCAAGTTGCAATGTAATGCTACCAAATTGAGTTGTCGAACAACTAGGGTCAGCACCAAATACTTGTAGCGTACGAGTGCAACTGCCTCCACAGATAGTTGGGTAACAAACTTCAATACCCGTACATGCTCTATAAAAAGAAAATGTTACTTCATATTGCCCAGGAACCCCAGTACACTTATAAGTAATATCGCTTCCCATTACGTGATCGGCTTTAGCTTCAAAAGCTCCCAACAAGAGTATAACCCATAATGATAAGCAAATGAATTTGTGTGTTACAAGCTGATGTATATGTTTATGCATGATTCATAAGGCAAAAAGATTCAAGTAATTTCAAATGAATATTCAAACTTAAGTTTCTTGTTTCTTAATTTTCTGTTAAGAATCGTTTGGTTAGTTTGTTTTTAAGCTAACATTATGTTAATGCATCCAAATGTTGTTGTTTTGAACAGATGAAACTCATTGATAATACTACGGGCAAATATTACTCAATCAACGAACCTATATGGAAAAGTCCTAATGGACAATTGCTCTCGTTGGCGTTTGAAGCACAGTTTAACCTAGAGGCCATAAGCAAGCGTGCACCCAATTTGTGGCGTTACCGAGAGGCTATTCCGATTTTTAACGATAATAATATTGTGTCTTTTCAAGAAGGGTTTACGCCCTTACTCTGGATTGATTTTGAGGGTAAAAAAGTTGGGATTAAACAAGAGCAATTGTTTAGTACAGGATCATATAAGGACAGAGGCGCAACAGTATTAATGAGTAAAATTAAAGAACTCGGTATTCAAAAAATTATTCAGGATTCGAGTGGGAATGCGGGTTGTGCTATTGCGGCTTATGCTGCAGCAGCAAATATTCACTGCACTATTTATTTACAAAAAGATACGAGCCCAGCTAAAATTGCCCAAATGCAAGCTTACGGAGCGAGTATAGAATATATCAACGGAACACGCGAAGATGTTGCTAAAGCAGCATTTATTGTAGCTCAACAAACGTATTACGCAAGCCATAGTTGGAATCCATTTTTTTTTGAAGGAACCAAAACATTTGCATATGAAGTATGCGAACAGTTGGGCTGGAAAGCCCCCGATAGTATTGTGCTACCTGCTGGAAACGGAACTCTTATCATGGGTTGTTATATTGGGTTTATGGATTTACTCAAAGTAGGAATCATCACTAAAATGCCAAAACTTATAGCCATTCAAAGTGAATGGTGCGCTCCTTTGGCTAAGGCTTTTAAACAAGGAGAAACAGACGCTGAAATTGTAAAAACAGGGATAACACTTGCCGAAGGAATTGCCATTGCTCAACCTATACGAGGATCTCAAATACTAGATAATGTGCGCCAGAGCAAAGGAAATTTTATAACAGTAACCGAAAGTGAAATAAAAGCTGCTTGGAAAATATGTGCGCAAAAAGGGTTTTATATTGAGCCGACATCTGCAGCTACCATTGCAGGACTGTTAAAATATATGGAAGGTTATCCGCACGAAAATATCGTTTCTCTTTTTAGCGGACATGGATTAAAAAGTACCGATAAAATAGTAAAAATGGTTTAAGTATAGCTGCTCAACAATCCGAGTAAGCCACCTGTGTGTATCGTTAAAATTTTATCTCCTTTGTTAAAGTAATTTTCCTCTATTAAAGTAGTTACCCCTTGCATCATTTTAGCTGTATACACTTGGTCAAGTAAGATACCCGTTTGAGCAGCAAAATTATCTATATATGCAAACAATTCGGGAGTTGTTTTGGCGTAACCACCACCGTGAAACTGATGGTGTACTTTCCATAAAATGGTTGATGTCTGTTTGTTGCTAACTGCTGTTTTTTGGGTTAACAAAAGTTTTATTTCCTGCTCCATTTCTTCGGCTCCTTTTAACACACAAATCCCTTCTGTTTTTATTCCTTTAAGGGTTGCTGCATTTGTTAGTCCTGCAAAAGTTGTTCCTGTGCCCACAGCACAAAAAATATGTGTAAAACCATTAATATTTTCAAGTATTTCTTCGCAACCTTTTGCTGCTAATACTCCCTTACCTCCTTCATCAATAAAATAGCAAGATTCAGTTGCATATGAATCATACAAAAGGGTTTTGTTTTTATACCTTTCTCGAGAAGTAAAATGCAATTCCATTCCCCATGTTTTGCATAACCCCAACATATAATTTTGCACCTCCTCTCCCCTAATAAATGCCACTGTTTTAAATCCATATAAGGCACCAGCACAGGCTAATGCCACCAAATGATTTGAATAAGCGCCACCAAAACTTACCAGCGTATGTTTGTTTTGTGATTGTGCATCCTGCAGCACATACTTAAGTTTACGCCATTTGTTTCCTGATATAAATGGGTGTATTAAATCTTCTCTTTTCATATACACATCAACTCCATGTTTCGTAAAAACGGGAAGTGAAAGTTGCTGTATTGGAGGTTCAAATAATAGGTCAAGCATGGGTGTTTTTTTTACGCTTTATAAAGCCATCAGCAATCCATAATAAGTTAAGCATTAATAATGGATAAACAGGTACCCTATATCTGGATACACCAACAGGGCCAGTAGCTGCAGCAATATATAGTACTATTGTAAATAACATTATCGAAAAGAAGGTACGCGCAGGCGTCTGTTTTATAAATAGCCAAACGGCATAACAAAAAGCTAAAAAAACGAAGGTGTTCCAACATAAATTGACCAATAACAAAAGCAACAAAAGGATAGGGGCTTTTTGGATAAAATGGATAAATGCTGAAAATCCTTTTGTTTGGAGTTCATACATAAGGCCGAGAGTCGATTTTTCTTCCATATGTAAAAAATGATAGGCATCAAATCGACCAGGGTCTAAAAAAAAAGAAACAAATCCTTTCACATAAACCCAACAAAATGCTACTGGATATTCAAAGATTATAGTATTTGCTTGCTTGTTCATTGTTTGAAGACGCAATGCATAATTTGCTTGTGTATTTGCAAATTCCATGATTGCTGTAATGCTACTATCTGCATATTTTTCTCCTTTTGCCATCATTAGCGTATACCGTGCATTGTATTTTAAGTGGTTAATGTTTTTGATGCTACTATAATGATAATAACCGGTAGCATGTTTGTTTTGCATACATATTCCATTAAAAGTCATTGCAGGAATTACAATCGGAATGATGAGCAACCAATTCGCTTTATGTTTTGCGATGCTCCATAACATGGATGCTCCAACAAAAAATGGCATAAACAATGAAATTGGTTTGGTTAGCAAACACAGTGAAAGCAATACACCTATGAACAAACTGCGTGTAATAGTTGGTTGATTATAAAACAAAATGAGGGTTAAAAACAATCCAATTAAAAATGATTGAAACAGTATTTCTGTCATCACGAAATTTGCATGTATCATTTGAGCGGGATAACACAATATGGCTATCACTGTTATGATACTTGTGGTTTTTGGGTTGCACCCATTTTTCAATGCAAATAAGTATACTAGCCAACAATTAAAGATGCTCAGTATGTTTTGTAAAAAGAGTAATACATACACTGAAGAAGTTAGCCTACCCAAAGCACTTATAATCCAAGCATACAGAGGAGGTCTTATCGAAAAATAGTCGATTAACAAAGGGCTATTCCAGTTTTCAGCATATAAAGTCTGATGGTTGTTCCAGTTTTCGGCTTGCATCACATAACCAAATGAATCGACCAAATACGTTCCTTGAAAAAACAATGCAGCAATAAAATAAAAGGCATGGATCAGCGCTATTATGAACAAAACACGATATGCCGAAAAACTTTTCATTTACTATCGAATTCTGAGTTTGGCGCCAACCGGAATGGTATTATCAATGATATTGTTAAGACGTCTAATCTGTTCGGGTGTTACCCCATATTTTCGACTTAAAAAGTAGAGCGTTTCTTTTTCTTTTACATAATGGTACATGGGTTCGTCAGGTGTATCATGTATAATTTCTTCTTTAGCTTTTTCGCCATTCATAGGAACTATAATTAATTCATCGCCCACTTTAATCGTATCAGTTACAAGCTCATTTAATGCCATTATCTCATTTACGGTAGTGTTGTACAATCTTGCAATTGAATATAAGGTTTCGCCTTGTCTAACTTCGTGGTATCCTGGAACAACGCTTTCTTCGTTGGGTAATACTGCAGGCTGGTTGGGATTAATAATTAACTTCATTCCAACTGTAATGTTATCTGAAACTAGCTTGTTTAGCGCTTTAATACCTTCTACTTGTACATTGTATTTTTTGGCAATTGCAAATAAAGTTTCTCCCATTTGAACTGTATGAAAAAAAGCCATGTCTTCTTTAACACCATGTGCTTCCACACTAAATTTATCTTCAGGCAAAACGGGCGTTTGTGTTTCAATGTTTTTCTGAGGGTCGGCATAAATTTGATTATTGTACAAAGAATCTACTTTCATTTCTGGCATGTAAACAGTTCGAAGTTTAATATCATTGTTACGTTTGTTTTGCAAGTAAACGATTTCCCCTTCAGCAGGCTCTTGTCCTACTTTCATCATATTGTACTTTAACAACCTAGATGTTTTAACAGCATATCGTTGTGAAATGATATGCATGTTTTCTGAACCAACAAGTGTATGAGTTTCAATAAATCCTTTATAGTTTTTAGGTTTTAAATACAATGTGTCTCCAATATGGATACCATCAGTTTTATACAAATCATTGTATTTATATAACTGCCATACACGCATATCATAAGCTAGAGAAATACTGGCAAAACTTTCACCTTGCTTTACTACAGTTGCAGGAACTTTATTGATAACTAAGTTTAGTTGTTCTGCAACCGCTTCCTTTTTTTCTTCAGCTATTGCAATCACTTCTACTGCTGTAGGTTTTACAATATCAAAACGCTGTAAATTATTTTTTTCAATAGTAGCAATCAATATTTCACCATATTTTGGATTGGTGGCATAGCCTGCTTTACGTAAGCCCATTGCCCAGTTTTTATAATCTGTAGGTTCTAAATCAAACAAAAACGCATAGCGTTGTCCTTTCATCAAAAATGCTGAATGGTCTTTATACGAATCTAAAGGTGTTGGGTATTTACGAAAACATTCTTGAGGTGCATCATCATCTTCATTTAATGATTCGCCAGTCCAATCTGCTTTACATTTTATACCAAAATGATTATTGGCTTGTAATGCCAATCGGCTATTTCCGTTACCCGATTCTAATAAACCTTGAGCAAGTGTTATGCTTGCAGGTATCCTACTTCGGTGCATTTCATCAACAGCTATTGGAGCATATTTTTCTACATATTGATCTACTGTCATTTTAAAAGGGAAGGCTACAGTAGGAACAGGTTGAGCAATTAATATAGCCGAGTTTAATAACCCCAACAGCATAAATAAGAAAACTTTATGTATTACATTCATGGCTACGAAAGTAAAGGGAATGGACTGTCAATCTCTTATTAAGCATATTTGTATTACCCACAGGTGTATACTTATGTATGCAAAAAACGGATAAGAATTCGTTGTTTCTTTTCACTATCATAATAAATCCTATTTTTGTTAGTTCAATATCTATTATCCATGTACAAACTATTATTCGGCTGGTTATCTATTATTATATTTTTTGGAATAAATAATAGTGTAAATGCTCAAATACATTCAAGTATATCCACAGGAGCTAAACCAACCACGCTTACAACAATTCCAACATGGAAGATTACAGCAGATAAAAAAGAAGTTAAGGTAGGAGACATTATAACGCTAACCTTTACGAGTTTGATTGAGAAAGATTGGTATATGTATTCGAGTGATTTTAATGTAGAAGGACCAATTCCTGCAGAATTTAATTTTACTCGCAACAAAACATTTGAACTTATTGGTACTATAAAACCAATAGGTTCCAAAAAACATTATGAAGAAATTTGGGGCGGAGAGGTTTCAATTTTTACTAACAAAGCAGTATTTGTTCAAAAAGTAAAAATTCTTACTGCTAATCCTGAAATTAAAGTTGCTTTGTATTTTCAAGAATGCTCAGAAATATCAGGAGTATGTATGCCTCCTTACGAGCAAGATTATTTAGTTGGCAATGTGTTTAACGTAACTGCAGAAACCAGCAAAATTGCTGAAGCGGGTACAGTCGATAATCAACCCGTAATGATACCCAGTGAAAGGGTCAAGCCTGATATCGATTCTACACCTTCAACTATAACAACCACTAAGGATGAAGCTCCCGCTGCTGTAAAAGCGGAACCCAAAGAGGTAGAATCTTTTTTAGGATTTTTACTTTTTGCCTTTTTTGGAGGATTGGTAGCTGTGGCAACTCCATGTGTGTTTCCTATGTTACCTATGACGGCAGGATTCTTTTCTAAAAAGAGTGAAACACGATCGCAAGCTGCTGTTCGTGCAACCATATTTGGATTGTCTATTGTAGGAATTTATGCTTCATTGGGTTTGGTATTTGCCTTTTTTGGACTTGGCCCTGATTTTGGAAATTGGCTCAGCACGCACTGGCTTCCTAATGTTTTATTCTTTGTTATTTTTATGGTTTTTGCAGCATCTTTTTTAGGGTTATTTGAAATTACATTACCACACGGTTTAGTCAATAAAATAGATTCAAAATCGAGCATGGGAAGTTTTGCGGGTATCTTTTTTATGGCTTTTACATTGGTATTGGTATCGTTTAGTTGCACCGGCCCTATTGTGGGTAGCTTATTAATTGAAGCTGTTGGTGGTCAGTTTACAAAGCCACTTTTGGGAATGGCCGCCTTTGGAGCTGGCTTAGCCTTGCCCTTTACGTTGTTTGCAATATTTCCTAGCTTCTTATCTAACCTACCTAAATCAGGTGGTTGGTTAAACTCTGTAAAAGTAGTTTTGGGTTTTGTGGAAGTTGCCTTTGCCTTTAAGTTTTTAAGTATTGCTGATGTAGTATACCATTGGGGTATTTTAGATAGAGAAGTTTATTTAGCCATTTGGATTGTACTTGCGTTTTTGTTAGGCATGTATTTATTGGGCAAACTTAAATTTAGCCATGATAGTGATATGCCATATATAAGTGTTCCTCGATTTGCAATGGCACTTATTTCGTTTTCGTTTGGGGTATATATGATACCGGGTTTATTTGGTGCACCTCTCAAAGGGTTATCGGGTTTATTACCGCCAATGCAAACCCAAGATTTTATCCTTGGAGAAAATACCAATGTTTCATCAACACATCAAGAAGATGCATTGGGTTCCATAACAATTAAACATGCTGATTTTTTAGAACTACCTCATGGTTTAAAAGGATTCTTTGATTACAAACAAGCATTAGCCGAATCCAAAAAACAAAACAAGCCTATATTTATTGATTTTACTGGACATGCTTGTGTTAACTGTCGTAAAATGGAAGAATATGTTTGGGCAAAACCAGAAGTGCTTAAGCGCTTGCAAAACGATTTTATTATTGTGAGTTTGTACGCTGATGAACGCAAAGAATTACCAGAAAACGAATGGTATACTTCTCCTCGTGATGGAAAAATAAAAAAAACAATTGGTAGCCAAAATCAAGATTTACAAATCAGTAAATACAATTTTAGCGCTCAGCCACAATATGTAATTATTGATGCCAATGAAAAGCAATTGACAGACCCTACTTTTTTTGATACAGATGATCAAAAATTTATCGATTTTTTGGATAACGGGAAAAAAGGATTTAAGACAAATAAATAAGCATAACGTAAATGAATTCTATCAAACAACATTTCTCTGAAGCAGCTGATATTTTGAGTCAGTTTTTGGCAAACGATAAAAATTTTGAGGCCATTGAAGCAGCAGGAAAACTGATGGTAACGGCACTGCAAAACGAAAAAAAAATTATTAGCTGTGGTAACGGAGGAAGTTTATGTGATGCTATGCATTTTGCTGAAGAGCTCACGGGACGTTACCGAGATGACCGTAAACCATTTGCAGCTATATCCATTAGCGATGCCTCACACATGGCTTGTGTAGGAAATGATTATGGATATGAATTTGTATTTAGTAGGTACTTGGAAGCAGTTGGACATTCGGGTGATGTATTGCTTGCTATTTCTACCAGCGGCAATAGTAAAAACGTTTTAAATGCAATGGAAGTAGCTAAGCGCAAAGGCATCAAAATTGTAGGGCTTACCGGAAAAGATGGAGGTAAAATGAATGGATTATGTGATGTGGAGATTAGAGCACCGTATTCAAATTATGCCGATAGAGCGCAAGAGATTCACATAAAATGTATCCATTCGCTTATCGATTTTATTGAACGGACCATTTAATTCAGTTTGTAGTTTTTATATTCAAACAATCGTATTCCTGTTGTTTTCTCTATAATATACAGCAACCACCCTTTTACCTTAAATTTCTTTTTGTTCGCGTTCCATTTAAAATTCCAATTCATTTTATTGAGCCTTTCGGTCATCACTACTGGATGGGTTCCTTCAAATTTTTTAAGTGAATCAATGACCGAATAATCATAATCATTAGCTTCGGCAACATTGTTTTTTACCCAAGCATCATCGTGCCACATTTTATGAAAATTTTCTTGTTTGGCTTGCTGAAATCGGGGGTCTTTTACCCAACCATAATGGTAAATTTGCGCATCAATTTTTTTAACGTGTAGTTTCTCACCATTTTTTCTAAAACCTTGTGCATCCCGGTACGAACGTATGTTTTTATCATTCCGAATTATTCTAATTTCATTTCGATACCATGTTCGCGAGTCGCCAACATAATTATAACTACCATAAAAATGTTCATAGCCAAACAATAAACCATCAACTGCCGTTTGAGGCAAATACTCGGTGCATTTTTGTACAATTAATTCATGGTCTTTTTCATGTACCACTTCATCACCTTGCAAATAAAAACACCAATCGGCATTGCCAATTGCATCAAAAGCTTTGTTGGTTTCTTCGGCTAATACACGGCCACCTTCTCGCAAGTTGTCGTCCCATATAGTATCTATTATTGTTAGCTTAGGAGAGTTGATGGAAGTAATCAATTGTCGGGTTTCATCCTCAGAATTACCAACAGCTACAATGTACTCATCAACTATGGGTAATATACTGTTGATAGACTCCACAATAGGATAATCATATTTTATAGCATTGCGAACAATAGTAAAACCAACAATTTTCATGAGTTTAATCTTATTAAGATTGATTCCAAAAATAGTTTATTTTCGCAGTCTTAACAATTAATACGAAGCCTAAAGTTGAGCAAGCGATAGGCGCGTTTAAATGCATGAAATTATCACAACTCGTATTTGGTCAAGAGGCCGTTGTAGAATATATAAATGATAATGAGCTTTCTTTAAAATTATTAGAGATGGGTTTGTTGCCTGGTGAAACGGTATCGTTAGAAAATATTGCTCCCTTTGGCGACCCTATAGCAATTACTGTTGGGGAGTATAAAATGTGTTTGCGCTTAGAAGATGCAGATTGTGTAATAGTAAACTTAAAATAAGTATCGGGTGAAACAAGAACTCACAGTTGCATTGGTAGGTAATCCTAATAGCGGAAAAACTTCGTTGTTTAATGCTTTAACTGGATTAAACTATAAGGTTAGTAATTTTCCGGGTACTACGGTTGAAAAAAAATCAGGAACAGCTAAGTTATCAGCGGATATTTTTGCTCAAATAATTGATTTGCCGGGTACATATAGTTTGTACCCCAAATCGGCAGATGAACTGGTAACGTATGAATTATTGCGCAATAAATCAGAAACCAATTTTCCGGATTTGGTATTGTTTATTGCCGATGCATCCAATTTAAAACGCAATTTATTATTGCTTACCCAAGTTGCCGATTTAGGTGTGCCTGTTGTATTAGCTTTAAATATGGTTGATATAGCCGAACGCAAAGGCATTTTTTACGACACTAAAATTTTAGCAGAAGCTCTTCATATTCCAGTTGTAGCTATTAATGCACGTAAACGAAATGGCGTTGCAGATATTAAATCTCAATTGTTGCAGGAGCATACCCGCAACCAAGTAAAGTACTTTCCAATTGATTTTTTAGACAGTAAATTTTTAGAAGAAATAAGCGAATTTACAGATAAAAAAAACCACTACGCAGCCCTTCAATATGCTATAAATGCAGCACATTTAATTAGTACAAAATCCAAACAAATTCGTTCCATTTTTGAAACACATCAGTTTGATGCAAGAGCTTTTCAGGAACAAGAAATTTTACAGCGGTATCATTTAATAGATGATGCGGTGCGCTTGAGTAGAAAACAAAAAACGGGAACAATAGCTCGCTCTATTACCCAGCGAGCCGATAAGATTTTAACCCACCGTTTTTGGGGAATTAGTATTTTTTTAGGACTGCTATTTTTAGTATTTCAAGCTATTTTTTCATGGAGCTCTATTCCAATGGAGTGGGTAGAAATTGGTTTTGTAAAATCATCAGAATGGGTTGAGCAGACATTACCTGCTGGTATTGTAAATGATTTATTGGTTCATGGTGTACTTGCTGGTTTAAGTGGCGTTATGGTTTTTTTACCTCAAATAATTATTCTGTTTGCTTTTATTGCTATTCTCGAAGATGTAGGATACATGGCACGTGTAGGATTTATTATGGATAGAATTATGCGGCCATTTGGGATGAACGGAAAATCGATTGTGCCATTAATTAGTGGAATGGCTTGTGCCGTACCCAGTATTATGGCCACCCGCAGCATCGAAAACAAAAAAGAAAAACTCATTACCATTTTGGTTACACCCTTAATGAGTTGCAGTGCGCGGTTGCCTGTTTACACGTTGCTTATTGCCATGTTAATACCTGCCACCGCCAAATGGGGGCCTTTTAATTTACATGGTATTGTATTAATGTTTATGTATTTAATAGGATTTGGTGCGGCACTTTTTAGTGCATTTATTTTCAAGTTTTTTATCAAAGCAGAGCGCAAAAATTTCTTTTTAATGGAATTGCCAGGATACAAATTACCTATTCTCCATAATCTGCTTATTACTTTATATGATAAGGGTTCGGCATTTGTATGGGGTGCTGGTAAAATAATTGTTGCAGTATCGGTTATCCTATGGGCATTTGCTTCATTTGGACCACGCAATAATATGCGAGCCATTGATGAAAAATATGCTCAATTGATGCAAACAGAAACCAGTATTCCAATAGAGAAATTGGCCTCGCAAAAAAATGCCGAAAAATTGCAAGCAAGTTATGCCGGAGTATTTGGAAAATGGATTGAACCCGTAATTAAACCTTTGGGTTTTGATTGGAAAATTGGCATTGCACTCATCACATCTCTTGCTGCCCGCGAAGTATTTGTAGGAACCATGAGTACCATCTATAGTGTAGGTGGTGATGTTGATGATTTGGATTCGATACGCGAAAAAATGATGAGCGAAAAAGACCCACAAACGGGCAAGCCTATTTATAGTGTGGCGGCTGTTTTATCCTTAATGGTTTTTTATGCTTTTGCCTTGCAATGTATGAGTACTGTAAGTGTGGTGCAAACCGAAACTAAAAGTTGGAAATGGCCCGCTATTCAGTTTGTGTATATGACAGCACTTGCTTATTTGAGCAGTTTGTTGGTGTTTACTACGTTAAGTTAATTACCGTAATCGTGTTAGGGTGGTAAGCGTTTCTTTATAAAACTGTTTTCCAGCTTCATCGTAATGCAGCCATTCTCCTATTTTAAATGTATTGTCGGGAGTTGGCATATCTGTTAGTATTGTTTTTTGTTCTGTAATACTTTTTTCATTAATCCCTGTTACCATTAATCCTGTTGATTGTAAATGTCCTGATTCGTAAAAATTAAATGCTATCCACCATTTAGTTTGGGGCAGCAATTTGTGCTTGGGTAGTTTGTAAAGCTTAACAATAGAATCAGTTGCTTGCGGAGAAACTACCACTCTTATTTTTTGGGCAATATTAAAACCATTGTACCGCTTTTTAGGGTTTGGATATCCTATGAAATAATCAACGGCAGCATTAAACGTATTTTTATCTTCTGGCCTTATATTGCCACTATCTGTAAAATAAGCTAAATCGCGATACCGCAGAGATGGAATAACGATATGTTCAAATGTTTTAAATCCATCTTTTCTTTTCCATTCGTAATACACATACCCAAATGGATTGCTCACTTTTTGGGCAATCATTTTTTTTGCGGAGTCCAACACAATTCTATCGGGCATGGTTTCAGTATTACAAAAAGTACAATTGCCTTTTTTAAACGGAATTTTATCTTGAATAATATAATAACCTTCTGAAAATACAGGTTCAGATCGCTGCGCAAATACATGGTTCAATACAAAGTAAAATGCACAAAATACAATAAAGGAGTGCTTCATTTGTAAGGAAGAATTAAGTGTAAATTTTAGTAGAGTTTACATGTTTAAAACAATAGGTAAATCAAGCCTTCCTAACAAACTCCGACTTCAGCGCCATGGATCCAAATCCGTCAATCTTGCAATCAATATTATGATCGTCTTCCACCAATTTAATGTTTTTAACTTTGGTACCTACTTTAATATCCTTTGGTGATCCTTTTACAGGAAGATTTTTTATCACCACCACCTAATCGCCATTTTGCAAAATTGCACCATTGCTATCTTTTACCACCAGTCCGGCTTCTTGTATATCTTCTTCAGCAGGCGAAGGATTCCACTCGTGTCCACATTCGGGGCAAGCAAGCAAGTCACCTAGTTCGTAGGTATAAGTTGATTTACAATTAGGACAAGCTGGATATTCAGACATGATATTATTTTAGGTAAGCAAGGTAGCTGTTATTGCTTAATAAAAACGGAAAAAGCCAATCTGATATTTTGGCAAGCGCTTTACAAACACCTAGCCAAACACGGATAGTTGCAGGTTGATTAATATCACCTAATATAACTTACTGTTAATTATGCACTTATAGATGCCCGCTTGACTTTATAGTAAAATGCGTTATCTTTTGTCGAAATTCGCAATCCTTTAAAAAAGAAGTAGAGTTAGATAAACATATGAGACAGCTAAAAATAAGTAAACAATTTACCAACCGCGAAAGCAAGTCTCTCGATAAATACCTTAACGAGATAAGCAAAGTTTCGATGATTGATGCGCAAGAAGAAGTAGAATTGGCGCGTAGAATTAGAGAAGGTGACCAGGTAGCATTGGAACGATTGGTAAATGCCAACTTACGTTTTGTTGTTTCGGTTTCTAAGCAATACCAAAACCAAGGTTTAACCTTAGGCGATTTAATTAACGAAGGAAACTTAGGATTAATTAAAGCAGCTAAACGTTTTGATGAAACACGTGGATTTAAATTTATATCCTATGCAGTATGGTGGATTCGTCAATCTATTTTACAAGCATTGGCTGATCAATCACGTATTGTTCGTTTGCCATTAAATAAAGTAGGTTCAATTGGCCGTATTGGAAGCACAGCTGCAAGATTAGAACAACGATTTGAGCGCGAACCAACAGTTGAAGAAATTGCTATTGAAATGGAAATTCCAATTCAAGAAGTTGAAAATGCAATGCGATCAACAGGAAGACATTTATCCATTGATGCACCTTTAACAGATGGAGAAGACAATACCCTACTCGGTATTTTGGATAGCAATGACGAGCCTCGGCCCGATGTTCAGTTAATCAACGAATCATTGCAAAAAGAAATTAACCGTGTTATCTCAACTTTATCCGAAAAAGAAAAAGATGTATTGAAATTTTATTACGGTTTAGACGGTGGGCCTGCTCATACCCTAGAAGATATTAGCGAAAAAATTGGGTTAACACGCGAACGTGTTCGTCAAATTAAAGAAAAAGCACTTCGGAGGTTGCGTAAATCATCTAAAAGCAAAATCTTAAAATCATATTTAGGGTAAGCCTCAGCATATTGTTTCTTTTTGATTAAGTCAACTCTATTTGACTGTATCGATTTGAAAAAAGTACAATTTATAAATCAATAAATGTACATAACTTACCTAAAAACATCTATCAGCTTTGATAGATGTTTTTTATTTTTGGAACTTACTAACATAACTATATGAGTTCATTTCGTTCAGGCTTTTCAGTTCTTCCACCTGTAGTAAAAAATTTACTTATTATCAATGCGCTTTGTTTTTTAGCAAAAGAGCTTTTTGAAATGCGTTTTAATTTTAGTTTAAATGAATCACTAGGGTTATACTATCCCGAATCAACGCATTTTAAACCTTACCAATTGATTACGCATGTGTTTATGCATGGAAGTTTTATGCATTTGTTTTTTAATATGTTTTCGTTGTGGATGTTCGGAAACGTACTCGAAAATTACTGGGGGCCTAAGCGTTTTTTTGTTTATTATTTTGTAACGGCATTTGGAGCAGCGGCATTGCTTTTAGGAGTAAATGGATATGAAATTTATGGCATCAAATCAGCTATTGCAAACTATTCTTCCGACCCATCTATTGATGCTTTTGTTCGTTTGCTTGATAAGGATCCTGGACTTGCTCGCAACAATATGGTAAACGATTTTATCAGCCAATGGCAAAACCAACCCAGCAATCCGCAATTTGCACAAAGCTCAATAGAAATTGCAGATGCAATGTTACAGCGTAAACTTAATGTGCCCACAGTTGGTGCATCAGGTGCAGTATTTGGATTGTTGCTTGCCTTTGGTATGTTGTTTCCCAATACTGAACTGTTTTTAATGTTTATTCCTATTCCCGTAAAAGCAAAATACTTTGTCATATTTTATGGAGCAATTGAATTGTACCAGGGGTTTGCCAATAATCCAACAGATAATGTAGCTCACTTTGCTCATTTAGGTGGTATGTTGTTTGGTTTTATTTTGATAAAAGTTTGGAACAAAACCAATCGAAATTCGTTTTATTGATATATGAATTTTATAGAAGAGCTAAAACATACATTTACTAAAAACAATAATGCTATTCGCAAAATAATAGTTGTAAATGTTGCTGTTTTTTTATTGGTAGCCGTTGTACGTGTTTTTATGTTTTTAGCCGGTATTGGTGGAGATACAACTACTCCAATGCTTAAGCATTTTATGTTGCCAGCTCATATGGGCACCTTATTTATGCAGCCATGGAGTATGCTAACCTATATGTTTTTACACGATGGGTTTTTCCATTTGTTGTTTAACATGCTTTGGTTATTTTGGTTAGGTAACTTATTGCACGAATATGTTGGGAATAAAAAAGTATATGAAACCTATTTTGGCGGAGGACTAACTGGGGCATTATTGTTTTTAGTCTGCCTAAATCTGTTTCCGGTTTTTGCTACTTCTGTTAGTACTTCATATGCTTTAGGGGCATCAGCAGGTGTACTTGCTATTGTAGTTGCTGCTGCTACGTTGCTTCCTAATTATCCTATACAGCTTGTTTTATTGGGTACTATTCGGTTAAAATATATTGCATTGGTCACAGTTATATTGGATGTGGTAAACATACCAATACATAATGCAGGTGGTCATATTGCGCATATAGGTGGGGCTGTTTTTGGCTTTTTCTATATCAAATATTTATACCAAGAAAAACACTTATTGCCCGCATTTATCAGAAACCGATTTGTAAAAAAATCAACACTTAATATCCATACACGCACAACATTTATGAAATTGGATGATAAAAATAAACCAAGTTCAGAAGAAGTTGATTTGATATTGGACAAAATTTCAATATCTGGTTACGATAGTTTGAGTAAAAAAGAAAAAGAACAACTTTTTAAAGCAAGTAACGATTAATGTTTATACTCAATAGAATTGTGTTTGCCCTTAATGGTTTGGCTATTTTAGCGTTGTTGCTAAGTTATGCTGCACCTTATATTAGCCCCGAGTTATATTGGCCAATTGCTTTTTTAGGATTAGCCTATCCAGTTATTATTGCCTTTAACTTATTGTTTGTTGTGTATTGGGTTGCTGTTTTTAAGCTCAAGTTTTTATACTCATTGGTAGCTATAGGCTTAGGCTATACAATTTTGCCATCTTATATTCAATTGAGTCCCCAAAAAATGATTTCGGTTGAAAAAACGATTAACCTTCTAGATTTTAACATGAAATATTTTGGCGCTTTTGAAGGAAAAAAAATACAAGATCCAGATAAATTTTTTGATATTTTGGATAAGATAAATCCCTCGCTGTTGTGTTTTCAAGAATTTAGAGCATTGGGAACTCCTGCCGATAAGCCCATGTATAAAAAACTATTTAAGCAACTAAAGAACTATTATACCTGTAGAATTACCTATGACGAACAGGGAAAAGCAAATGATGGACATCACCAAGTTTTTTTCTCTAAGTTTCCCATCATTGATTCGGGTGTGGTTGAGCACAATGAAAAGTCTGATAACTTTACTGTTTTTATAGATATTGTAGCATTTGATGACACTATTCGAATTGTAAATACCCATCTTCAATCCATTAAATTTGACGACAAAGATTATACAGCAGTAAAAAATATCAAACTAGATAATGATAGTTCCGTAAACGCGGTAACAAATATTTCCCATAAACTCAAAATTGCTTTTGTAATAAGGGCAAAACAAGCCGAAACGGTAAGAGATTTTATAGATCAATCGCCTTATAAAATTATTGTAGTTGGTGATTTTAATGACTCTCCTTCTTCTTACGCTTACCGCACTGTAAAAGGTAATCTCAACGATGCTTTTGTTGAATCTGGTTCGGGTTTAGGTCGAACATATGTTGGAGCAATGCCATCATTACGCATTGATTATATGTTACACGACCCCTCTTTTACATCCTACAATTATTATGCAAAAGCATTTGAATTTAGCGACCACAAAATGTTGAGTTGTTCGGTTAAACTGAAATAACGTTGAACCTATCGTATATTTTTTTCCAGCTAATATATCCTGGAATGCAGATGACAGCGTATACTGCCATCATTGCAGCATAAAAATACAAATGTTGGTTATAATATAGCACTACCGAAAAGGTATTGATGACAAACCAATACAACCAACTCGTTAAAATTTTACGAGCTTCTTTTATAGATGCAAGTACTCCAAAAACAGTAAGAAACGAATCGAGGTATGGGTTTTGCGAATCGGTATAGGTTTTAAATAGGTAAGAACTAATAAATGCTAATGCTGTAAAAAGGGCAATCCACAAAATATGTTGAATGGGTTTCCATCGGTGTATATGTTCATTTCGTTGTTGAGCTTTTTGCCAATATACCCAACCATAAACGCCTATACCTGCATAATAAATGCTGATGATAGCCTGAGCATAAATACGGCTTTCAAAAAAAAGAACGATGCCCAATAAAGATGCAACAATACCAAAAAACCAACCGATTGATTTTTCGCGCATGAGCAATAAACTGTATGAGATACTGCATACTGATCCTAAAATTTCGATAATATGATAAAAAGTAAAATATGCTAACACCTTTTATTTACTGAAGCCTATTGATTTTTTTCCTTGTTCTACAATAGCAGCTTTTTTCTCCACTTCTACTTTCATTTCATCTTTATACTTTTGCATTTGATGGGCAAGATGTGTATCGTGCGAAGCAAGTATTTGAACGGCTAATAAGCCTGCATTTTTAGCATTATTAATAGCTACTGTAGCAACAGGAACTCCTCCGGGCATTTGCACAATTGATAAAAGAGAATCCAAGCCATCCATTGTTTTTAATTTTACAGGTACGCCAATTACAGGAAGTGTAGTTATACTAGCCACCATACCCGGTAAATGAGCAGCACCACCTGCTCCAGCAATAATTACTTTTAAGCCACGCTCGCGAGCTGTTTTAGCATACTCAAACATTCGCTCAGGTGTGCGATGTGCCGATACAACTGTTATTTCGTAGGCTACCTTAAAATCATCTAATATTTTTGCAGCTTCTTGCATGATTTCTAAATCAGAGTCGCTACCCATTATTATCCCTATTACTTTGCTCATATGTTTAATTATTATATGCTATAAATTTTAACAATGCGGTTACTGTAATTGCCTTTTTTCTTGCTTCTACTATTGTATTAGCAACAATGGTAACATGCCCCATTTTACGCATGGGTTTACTTTCTGTTTTGCCATACAAATGTATGTAAACGCCCTCTATCGCTGTAGCCTCTTCAAGCCCTTGTAAAGTGTATGCTCCACTAAAATTGGGTGCACCAAGTAAATTTATCATTACGGCTGGTTGTATAAGTTCTGTGCTACCCAAAGGCAATCCTGCACATATTCTAATCAACTGTTCAAACTGCGAAGTATAACAAGCTTCGATGGTATGGTGACCTGAATTGTGTGGACGTGGAGCAACTTCATTTACATAAATAGTATCATTAAAATCTAATAATAACTCAACAGCAAAAACACCCACTCCCTCCAGTGCTTCAATTGTTTTTAGAGCAATAGTTTCTGCTTTTTTAGCGATAGTATCAGAAATTTGTGCGGGGCAGTTTAAAAATGTAACAAGGTTGGCTTCGGGGTCAAACGCCATATCCACAACGGGCCACGTTTTTATATTGCCCATTTTATCTCTTGCTACCATTACCGATAATTCCGTTTGGCATGGAATAAATTCTTCAATTAACGCATTGCTGGCAAATGCTCTTTTACTAATGTCATTCAATAATTCGGAAGTATAAAAAATGGCAACACCTTTTCCATCATAGCCTTCTTTGCGTGTTTTAGATACTAGTTTTTCGCCTCCTAATTCATTTATAGCTGCTATCCAATCAGCTTCAGTTTCCACTAACTTAAATTTGCTTGTAGGTAAGTTATGTTGTTCAAAAAATTGTTTTTGCAAACCCTTATCTTGAATAATGTGTAAAATCCGGGGCGATGGAATAATTTCTTTTCCTTGTTTTTCCAATTCATACAAGGTGTCAATATTGATATGCTCAATTTCATAAGTAAGAACATCCGAAATTGCTGCCAATTGTTCAATTGCTGTTGCATCTTTTATGGATCCGACAATATGCTTTGTAGATAAACCTTGGCAGGGGCTGCCATCCACATCTAGCGTGTTTATTTCCAAATTGTATCGAAGGGTTTCTTCAATCATCATTCGGCCAAGTTGACCACCGCCTATAATGCCAATTTTTGTGTGTAGAGGATTTTGATTCACAGGGCAAATATATTCCTATTTAGGTGAGCTAAACCAATTTTGGATCGATTATCAATAGGTTAATTCTTTAAAATGTTTTTAAAGCAATCAAATATCCCTATTTTCGCAACCCGAAATTAAGTAAACACAAAAACAATTATGAGCGGAAAAATTACATTCACAATGATTAAGCCAGATGCAGTAGCAAATGGACACACAGGAAAAATTATTGATCATATTATTCAAAATGGCTACAAAATAGTAGCAATGAAATACCTCCAATTAAGCGAAGCTAAAGCGGGAGAGTTTTATGCAATTCACCGCGAGCGCCCATTTTTTAAAGATTTGGTTTCATTTATGATATCGGGTCCAATTGTAGCAGCTGTGTTGGAAAAAGACAATGCTGTGGCAGATTACAGAGTTGTAATTGGTGCTACCGATCCTACTAAAGCGGATGTAGGTACCATCCGTAATTTATATGCAAAATCAATTGATGCTAATGCCGTACATGGCAGTGATAGTGATGAAAACGCAGCAATTGAGGCTTCGTTTTTCTTCAATAATTTCGAAAGATTTTAGTCCTTTTTTAGATTCAAAATAACGAACTCAAAATCCCGCTCATCTTTATTTGATGAGGGGGATTTTTTAAATAATCCCATTCCATTTTCTGACGAACCACTCTATAGAAAGTAACGTTAACACCAAAAAGAAAATCCATTTAAGGTTAATCAAGCTTTTAACGGTTTCTTGTTCGTAAACAATTGGTTTTATGTTTTCGTTGTTTCGTATAGTTTTTTCTAAGTCATTAAATTGGTTTGGGAAAAAAAGTACACCCCCGGTTTCTGTTGCCAGTTCGTTTAGTAATTGATGGTTAGCTTTGGTTTGCAAAAACTCAACTTGTAACGGGATTACTGTAAACTGTCCTTTAATTGTTTGGGTTATTGATCCTACTGTTGTGGATGCATTGTAACGATAATTTCCAATAGGTAATATTCCCATATCAAGCGTATATGCTTTTTCCGTTTTGCTAAAGGTGTAATTAAAATTTTTACCTTGAGCATTTTGAACAACTATTTGTACATCACCTGAGTTAACTAATTCATAACTCTCATTATACACTTCGCCATCCAATTTAATCACTTCATTTTCGGCAAATCGTTTATTGCCGTTTATTCTAAACCGTGAGCGGTCATCCTTATTAGCCAAATATTGAACAATTTTGCCTGTAATAGATGAAGTGACTTTTTGCTCACTTAATGCAGCATCGTACATGCGCCACTTCCAAAATCCTTCGCCAAAAATATATCCTGTTTTTTGGCCGTTACTTTTACCAAATGCGATTAATGGAAATGCTGTTTTTACATATCCAATTTGTTGCGTAAATAATACATCATGCTCTGTGTTTATTTTATAATTTGCATAAGGCGAATACAATGGCGGATATTTTTTTATAACAGCTAACTCTTCTTCACTTAGGGTAAATAAAGCAAAAGAGGATTGCCACTCAGGCATAACTTCATTGGTGTTATTTCTATTTGATGAAATCGTTATATCAGTCTGTGCAGCATTCAAGTAAGTTAAACCAGTTTGAGCACCTATAACATACAATATAGGCAGCTTTGCCTCATTGGCTGCTCTTACCAATTGCAGGCCTTCACCTTTATTACCAGGTAGTTGGTGTAAAATAAGCAGACTAAATTCTTTAAGCTGTGCTGTACTTATTTTATCAAAGGAAAAGGCCGAAATACTATAGTTTTCGTTTTGTTCAATACTTTGCTTGTAAGCTGAAATATCTGGATGAGGAGCTAAGGATATAAAGGCAATTTTTTGTTTTCCATCAATCACATTTACAAAAACATCAAACCTATTATTAGCTGTTGAAAGCTCTTCAGGTAAGGAACTTAGCGTAACAATAAAATGTTGTGTTCCGGCTTCTTTGGCTTCAATTGAAACGGGTATGGTCGCATAGTATGAAGAACTAGTTAGTGTAATTTTTGAAGAAAAAACAGTTTGTCCATTGTGTGAAACAGATACTGTTGTTTGTTTATGATCATATCCAAACCCTTGTACATCTATTTGCAACGGGAATAAATTACCTGTAAA
Organism: Bacteroidia bacterium; assembly: GCA_044353855.1. GTDB lineage: Bacteria > Bacteroidota > Bacteroidia > UKL13-3 > UKL13-3 > UKL13-3. Next base: position 233,404 of record JBILBF010000001.1, on the reverse strand, counting down.
GACCAATTGATTGTATTTTACTTGTTTGATGAGTAGGTCTTTTTGTTGTATAGTGTCACCTAATGCAATCGTATATATTGCAGTTCGTAAATCTTTTGCAGCATAAATGGGATTGTTGCCTTGGTTGTAAATGCCATCGCTTGCAATAATAATTGCACCTAGATTTTGCTTGTCATAGTTGTTTTTTATATCATCAATTACGGCTGAAATATTGGTTTGTTGTTCTGAAAAAACACCATTAAAGCCTTTGTATGGTTTACTTCCTAAAGTATATGTTTGAACGTCATAATCAACAGCTAAATTTGTTTGTAACTGTTGAACTGCGTTTGTAAAACGTGTTAGATAAAAGCTCGAATCTTTAGTGGCAATAATTGATTGAGATCCATCAATAGCCAAAACGATAGAAGGTTTTTCAGTATGCCTCATCCATATTTTCATTAATGGGCCGAGCAGTAAAAAGGAGACAATAAACAAGGATACAAAACGGATGCTAAACAAAGTCCAATGGGTAATTTTTTGGTATTTACCAGAGAAATCGAGTGAGTTGTTGCGATATAAAAACCAACTTCCAGCTGCAGCTAAAAGCAAGCATAATAGTGTAAACCATAAAGAAAATTCTGCTGTAAACGACACTTTTTGATTACAAATATTTGAAGGTTTGAAAGATTATTAGGCTAGGCTTTTAAGTGTTGTTTATGTTATACATTCTCTTGCAATTTGAACATTGAATTTCAGTTACGCATCAACAGCCTAAAATTGTAGAAAACATTGTTTTACATTACCATTCCACCACAAACATTGATGGTTTGTCCACTTACATAAGCACTCATATCTGATGCTAAAAACAATACTGCATTAGCTACATCTTCAGGGCTACCCCCTCGCTTTAAAGCAATTCCTTCGCACCATTGTTTACGAGTTTCTTCAGGTAATGCTTCTGTCATTTCGGTTTCAATAAACCCGGGAGCAATAGCATTGCATCTAATATTACGAGAGCCTAATTCTTTTGCAACAGATTTTGTTAAACCAATCATACCAGCTTTGGATGCTGCATAATTGGCTTGCCCTGCATTGCCAGTAATACCTACTACTGAAGTAATATTAATAATGGAACCCGAACGCGCTTTCATCATAGGGCGTTGAACGGCTTTGGTAATTGCAAATGCTGATTTAAGGTTGGTATCCATTACCTCATCCCACATTTGTTCTGTCATGCGCATCATTAAATTATCGCGGGTTATGCCAGCATTGTTTACCACTATATCAATACTTCCAAATTCTTTTACAATTGTGTCAATTAAAATTTCAGCTGCAGCAAATTCGGAAGCATTGCTTTGGTAGCCTTTTGCTTTTATGCCTAATGACGCAAGTTCTGTTTCAAAAAGTATTGCTTTTTCAACAGAGCTAACAAACGTGAAGGCAATATTTGCACCTTCGTTAGCTAATTTTAAGGCAATGCCTTTTCCTATGCCACGAGTTGCGCCAGTAACCAAGGCTGTTTTTCCAGAAAGTAATTTCATATTAAGTATAATTTATTAGGCTATATTTTGAATTAAAACACAAGTATACATTACGATGCTTCTGTTATGGTGTTAATGTTCAAATGTAAGAGAGTAAACGATATTGTGCAAATAGTTTGATCAGCCTTTACAGATATGGTTACTATTTATTTTTAATTACATTACCTATATCTATGTATTAGATAACATAACCTGTGTAGGTTTGACTTGCATAAAAGCAATTTAAGGCGAATTAGTTTTTACAAAAGGCGAAACCGTTCGATTAAATTCGGGCGGGCCATTAATGACCATTTCAAATGAATTGTCCAACAACCAATTGGAATGTTTGGTTTAATGATATCGATGATATGTGTATTCACACGTTTGATGCCGAACTTGTATTTCAGGATACAGAAGAAGACTGGGAAGAAGATCTTGTTGACGAAAGAGAAGTTTAGTTTCTAACTTTTTTGGATATTTTAGGCCAATGAAAAACATTAGCCTTTTTTGTGCACTGTTATTGTTTCTTTTGATTGCTTGCAAAGGCAATAAAAGTATTTCTATTCATGAAAAAGAAAGGGATAAGCCAACAAGAAATGAGTATGTATCATTGGAAAAAAAGCTGCATATTGATCTCACAAAATCAAATAATATTAAGCTATATGAATTTATTTCTGATTGGCTTGGAACGCCACATAAATTAGGTAACTGCAATAAGTTAGGTATTGATTGTTCCTGTTTTGTAAAACTGCTCTATGAAGAAGTATATAACCAAAAAATCCCACGTTCATCTTTGCAAATATTTGAAATAAGTAAACGAATTGAAAAAGCTGCTTTAAAAGAAGGGGATGTCGTTTTTTTTAACATCAAAACAACACAAGTTTCGCATGTAGGTGTTTATTTAAAAGATGGCTGGTTTGCACATGTAAGCACAAGCAAAGGAGTAATGATTAACAATCTTTCCGAAAAATATTATGCTAGTTATTATGTAGGAGCAGGAAAATTCTAATTACCCTCTAAATAAAATATCTTTAATGTTTAGTTGCAGATTAACATGCCCATTAAAATGATTTTCTTCGATGGTGTAACAAATATCAAACGAAATGCCTTTTGATACTTTTTCATAATGTTCGCCAAGGCCAAATGCAATTGCTTTAAAAATACGGCCTCCATCTTCTTGGGTAAGGCTTAATTTTAAGTGGTTGTTTCCTACGATGGTTACATCGCCTACATCCCACACATTTTTGCTCATAAACACTGGACTTTGATTGCCTGGGCCAAATGGAGCAAACTGTTTGAGCACACTAAAAAATTTAGGAGTTATAGTGCGAAGAGGAATTTCAGTATCATATTCAATTTCTGGAGTAAGGCTTCTTTCAACAATATTTGTTGCCACTACTTGTTCAAATTTAGTAGCAAACTGTTTTACGTTTTCTAGTTTCATAGTAAGGCCTGCTGCATGAGTGTGGCCTCCATATTGTTCTAACAGATCGCTACAAGCCTCAATAGCAGTATACAAATCAAAGCCTTCAACCGAACGAGCAGATCCAGTGGCAAGACCATTGGATTCTGTCAGCACAATGGTTGGGCGGTAATATTTTTCGATTAAGCGCGAAGCCACAATTCCTATAACACCTTTGTGCCACTCGTTGTGAAACAAAACAGTTGATTTTCGCGAAGCAAAAGTTTCGTCTTTTTCAACCATTTCAAAAGCCTGTTCTGTAATGGATAAATCAAATCCTCTACGTTCTATATTATGTTGGTTTACCAACTCAGCAATTTTCTGAGCTTTGGTATAATTGCTCGCTATCATCAACCTTACCGAATCTTTAGCATCAGCAATTCTACCAGCAGCATTAATACGTGGGCCAATAAAAAACACAACATCACTTACTGAAAACTCAGGCTTAGGAGCATATGCTTCAAGCAGTGCTCTCAATCCAGGATTGGGATTTGTTTTGAGTTTTTTTAATCCCGCATGCACCAATATCCTATTTTCATCTAAAATAGGAACTAAATCTGCCGAAATACTTATAGCAACAAGGTCTATATATTTTTCAATTTGGGTAAACGGAATTTCATGTTTGATGGTATAAGCTTGAAGTAATTTAAAGCCAATTCCACATCCCGATAATTCCTTAAAAGGATAAGGACAATCGACTTGTTTTGGATTTAAAATAGCTATAGCATCAGGTACTTCATCTCCTGGTAAGTGATGGTCACAAATTATAAAATCAATACCTTTTCCATTGGCATATCGTATTTTATCATTGGCTTTAATACCACAATCGAGTGCAATAATTAGAGAGAATCCATTATTAGAAGCCCAATCAATGGCAATAAATGAAATACCATACCCTTCAGTATATCTATCTGGGATATAAAAATCGGCATTCCGGCAACGCTCAGATAAAAAATCGTAGACTATAGCAACAGAAGTTGTTCCGTCTACATCATAATCGCCATATACCAACACTTTTTCACCTTTGGCTATAGCTTCATCAATTCGAGTAATTGCTATGTCCATTCCTTTCATCAAAAAAGGATCGTGAAGATCAGTGTATTGAGGCCTGAAAAACTTTTTGGCAATATCAAATTGGTGAATACCACGTTGAACTAAAATACCAGAAAGTGTTTTATTGATGTTTATAGACGTTGAAAGTTCATCAACAACTGTTGTCTCTGGTTCTTTTTTATGTGTCCAACGTTTGGTCATTTTTCGAAAGGCGAATGTATTAAAAATTAATAAGTCTGTTGATGTTTTCTTCACATTGTTGATGCTTAAGGATGTAAGCTAAACTTTATGTATTTTTGGCCACATGAGTTATATCCTTTGTATAGAAACGGCTACTGAAATATGCTCCGTAGCTTTAGTTACAGAAGAAAAAGTGTTGGTATTAAAAGAAAATAAGGAAGGGAATGCTCATGCAGCTCAACTAACCACATTAATAGCCCAATCTTTGTTTGAAGCTGGTATCGAACTTAAAGAAGTGGATGCAATAGCTGTAAGCAAAGGTCCTGGAAGTTATACTGGATTAAGAGTTGGCGTCAGCACTGCCAAAGGGTTGTGTTATGCATTAGATAAGCCATTGATAGGAATACCAACGCTGCAAGCTTTGCAAGCTATTGTAGTAGGAGAGGGTCGGCAGTCGGCAGTCGGTAAACCGCAGTTTTTTAATAATAACAAAGCAGACAGCGGACAGTATACAGCGGACTTTACTCAAGATAGTTTATTCATCCCCATGCTGGATGCTCGAAGAATGGAAGTGTATTGTGCAGGGTATGATATTAATGGAAATGAAGTTCGAATAACTGAAGCAAAAGTTATTGATGAGACTGCTTTTGCACAAGAGTTAAATAATGGTCCTGTTTATTTTATAGGGAATGGTGTAGCAAAATGTAAAACAACTATTACGCATCCCAATGCTTTTTTCATAGATGATATTCATTGCTCTGCAATAGGAATGGTTAAACTTGCCATAACTGCTTTTGAACAACAACAGTTTGAAGATGTAGCCTATTTTGAACCGTTTTATTTAAAAGATTTTGTAGGAACAATTCCCCAAAAAAATGATTTTAAGGTATAATAGAGAAGACAGTAATGTATATTGAATATACATTTAGGTAATTTGATATTTTAAACAACTAATAGGTAATCCAAAAACTGCTAACAGAATCATATATTCGACCCGTGAAGATTTCCATCGTCATAGTAAACTATAATGTAAAATACTTTTTGGAGCAAGCGCTGCATAGTGTGCGCAATGCTATTAAAGGTATAGAAGCCGAAGTATTTGTAGTAGATAATAATTCAGTAGATGGAAGTTGCGAAATGGTGAAACGCACTTTCCCCGAAGTGATGCTTATTGAAAACAAAAACAATCCTGGTTTTTCCAAAGCCAATAACCAAGCTATAAAATTGGCCAAAGGCGACTATATTTTATTACTTAATCCTGATACAGTTGTAGAAGAAGATTGTTTTAGTAAAATATGTACCTTTATGGATGATACGCCAAATGCAGGAGCTTTGGGGGTAAAAATGATTGACGGCAAAGGGCGTTATTTACCCGAGTCGAAACGTGGTTTGCCTACTCCTCAAGTAGCATTTTATAAAATGTTTGGTTTGGGTAAAATGTTTCCAACTTCAAAGCATTTTGGGAGGTATTATTTAGGTCACTTAAGCAATGACGAAACAAACGAAGTAGAGGTATTAGCAGGAGCATTTATGCTGTTGCGCAAAAAAACATTGGATAAAGTAGGCTTGTTGGATGAAGATTATTTTATGTATGGTGAAGATATAGATTTGTCGTATCGAATAACCAAAGCAGGGTACAAAAACTATTATTTTCCTCAAACTACTATTATACATTACAAAGGCGAAAGCACCAAAAAAGCCAGTGTTAATTATGTATTCGTTTTTTACCGTGCCATGATCATTTTTGCACAAAAACATTACTCGCAAAAACATGCACAATTGTTTAGTATATTAATTCATGCTGCTATTTATGGAAGAGCAACTATTGCGTTGGTGTTTCGACTCTTTAGTGTTGCATACTTATGGCTGTTCGATTTGTTGTGTTTATTTGTTAGTGCCAAACTTATAGCCCATCAATATGCCGAATATAAATTTTCAACTGTTGAAGCATATTCCAACAATATTGTAAACGTCAATAGTTTGCTGTATGCTTTATTGTGGACCAGCGGGCTATACATTGCAGGCGCTTACCGCAAGCGTTTCAGTTTAACAAGTATTGGCAAAGGCATTTTACTAGGCACTTTAGCCATAACTGTTTTTTATGCATTTGCTGGAGAGAGTTACCGTTTCTCGCGTGCTATTATTTTGCTTGGAGGTGTTGCAGCTTTATTGTCTGCTTATATCATTAGGTTATGTGCCTATACGTTTTTGCATAAGCGTTTTAGTTTTACGTTGGACTCAACAATTAAAACCATTATTGTTGGCAACAAACAGGAAGCAGAAAGGGTGCAACATTTGCTTGTTCACTCAAAAGCCAAAAGCGAATACCTGGGCTATGTTTCGGTACAAGACGAAGCAACACAATATGAAAATTATGTGGGAAGCGAAAAACAGTTGGCTGAAATTGTAGAACTATTTAAAGTAGAAGAAATTATTTTTTGCAGTAAAGATTTAAGTACACAACATATTATGCGGTGGATGTATACTATCAGCAAACCGGATGTTCATTTTAAAATTGTTCCTGAAGAAAGTGTATTTATTATTGGCAGTAACTCTAAAGATGAACCAGGCGATTTTTACACGTTGGATATAAATTTAGCATTAAATACACCCTATCAATTGCGTAAAAAAAGAGTGTTTGATGTCTTCATTTCATTCATGTGTATTCCTCTGCTTCCATTGTTATTATTAGTTGTTGTAGACAAGGCAAATTTTATTTTAAATATTTTTAAAATAGTGCTAGGCGAAAAAACGTGGGTGGGATATGCAATTGCAAACAATATTGATGTGTTACCTAAGCTTAAGCCCTCAATACTTACTAGCATTGATCCTAGCCCTACTCATCAATTAACTGAAGCAGCGATTCAAAAGATGAATTTTTTGTATGCAAAAGAATATTCGATGGAAAAAGATTTGAGTATATTAATTCGTACGGTAACTAAACTGGGTAATTGATGAAGCGAATACCTTTTGCTAGTATTAGGTATGTTTATTCATAATAATGATATAGAAGAATATATAGATGGTTTATTACCATGGATGAAACCGATATTTAATCAGGTGAGAATGTTGTTACTTACGTTTCCAGAAATCACTGAAAAAATGCGCTATCGAACCCCCTTTATGATTGCGAAGGTAAAATGATGCTGTATTTATGCCCGTTTGAAAAAATACATTTTGTTTTGGGTTTCCGTAGCGGAAAATTAATGCCAGATGAACACAATATTTTACAACATAAAAATAAACAAACCCAAATAAGACATTTAGCGTTTAAACAACACAATGAAATAAATAAGGAAGTATTAATTGCCTATATTCAAAATGCAATCTTACTCAATCAACACAAATTTAGGGCAAAACAAAATGGAAATTAGACAAGCAATTGCAAGTGATTCAAGCGTATTAGCAGATTTAGGCGCAACTACTTTTTATGATACGTTTCACGCTTTTCATACCAAAGAAGATATGGATGCTTACATACTATCTACCTATTCAAAAGAAGCCATTATTCAAAATTTACAGAACCCCAAAGTATATTATGCATTAGTATACGATGAAAAGAAACCTGTTGGGTATTTAAAATTGATTTTGGATAAACCACATGAACATATATCGGGTAAAACAATAGAACTCGAAAAAATTTATGTGCTCAAACAATACCGAGGAAGCCAAGTTGGGAAACAATTAATGGATCATGCTTTGGTAATTGCCAAACAACACCAATATGAGATACTATTCTTAGGTGTGTGGGAAGAAAACCACCGAGCAGTTGCCTTTTATAAAAAGTATGGCTTTGAAGTTTTTGCCACGCGCACATTTAAACTAGGGAATAATTTATGTGACGATTTTATAATGAAGCTTTCTTTATGATAACATCCCGAAGTAAAAACTCAGGATGTTTTTGTTAGTCTTTATATAATGGAAAATCTTCCATCATTTTGTTTACTTTTTTGCGTACCTCTTTTGTTATTTTTTCATCCTCAGGATTCATCAACACAGCATCAATCATTTCTACAATTTTTTCCATGTGTTTTTCTTTGAGTCCGCGAGTAGTAATAGCCGCTGTACCAATACGAATACCGCTGGTTACAAAAGGTGATTTATCATCAAAAGGAACCATGTTTTTGTTTAACGTAATATCCGCTTTTACTAATGCATTTTCGGCAGCTTTACCACTAATATTTTTATTACGCAGGTCAATAAGCATTAAATGATTATCGGTTCCCCCACTAATAATTTGATATCCTTTATCTACTAATGCTTGTGCAAGAGCTTGAGCATTTTTACCTACTTGTTTCATATAGGTTTTGTATTCATCAGTTAAGGCTTCACCAAAAGCAATAGCTTTAGCTGCAATTACATGTTCTAATGGGCCGCCTTGTGTTCCCGGAAAAACTGCAGCATCTAATAATGTGCTCATCATTTTGGTTTCTCCTTTAGGTGTTTTATAACCCCAAGGGTTTTCAAAATCAGCACCCATCATTATGATTCCACCACGTGGGCCTCGCAATGTTTTATGTGTTGTAGAAGTTACAATATGGCAATGTGGCAAAGGATTGTTGAGTAACCCAGCAGCAATAAACCCAGCTGGGTGAGCAATATCGGCTAGCAATAATGCACCCACAGAATCGGCTATGTTGCGCAAGCGCTCATAATCCCAATCGCGCGAATAAGCAGATGCACCACAAATCATTAATTTGGGGATTTCGCGTTTAGCCGTTTCTTCTACCTTGTCGTAATTAATTAAACCTGTTTCTTGCTCAACACCATAAAAAGAAGGGGTGTATAATTTGCCCGAAAAATTAACGGGTGAACCATGAGTTAAATGTCCACCATGAGATAGGTCGAACCCTAAAATCTTATCGCCAGCATTCAAACAAGCCAACATTACGGCTGCGTTGGCTTGAGCTCCGCTGTGTGGTTGTACATTTGCCCAGGCAGCACCAAATAATTCTTTAAGCCTATCAATGGCCAACTGCTCTATTACATCTACCACTTCACATCCACCATAATAACGTTTGCCAGGCAAGCCTTCTGCATATTTATTGGTCAGAACACTACCTTGAGCTTTCATTATTTGTTTAGTCACAAAATTTTCTGAAGCAATCAGTTCAAGGCCATGTTCTTGTCTATGGTGTTCTTGTTCAATAAGGTCGAATATAATCTTGTCTTTTTTCATGTGTTAAAATCAATTACTGTTGCGCAATTTAGTATTTTAGCTTGAATGCAAAAGTGAAAAGGTATAACTTTGATGTTGAAAATATAATAAATGAAAGCAATTATACCAGTTGCGGGAATTGGCACTCGCTTAAGGCCCCATACACATACTCAACCCAAAGCATTAATTCCAATTGCCGGCAAACCAATTTTGGCGCATATAATTGATGCACTTATTGAAGCAGGGATTCATGATTTTGTGTTTATTATTGGTTATATGGGCGATAAAATTGAAAGTTATATTACATCCAGTTATCCTTCCATTCAAACATCATTTGTAATTCAAACTACTGGTAGAGGAACCGGACATGCAATTTGGTTAGCTAAAGATAAAATTGATAATGATGAGTTACTTATTGTGTTAGGTGATACGATTGCGGATGTAAACATGAGTCAATTGTTACAATCAGAAACAACAACATTATGTGTAAAAAAAGTTGCGGATCCACGTTTGTTTGGTGTTGCAGAATTAAATACTGATGGAACCATCAAAAAATTAATAGAAAAGCCAACCATTCCAAAATCAAATTTAGCGTTGGTGGGGATATATCATATTAAAGAAACAGAACAATTGTTTGAGTCAATAGAATACAATATTGATCATAAAATTACCACTCAAAATGAGTACCATTTAACCGATGCTTTGATGCGAATGATCGATCATGGAGTTGTCATGAAAACGTTGGATGTAGATAATTGGTTTGATTGTGGCAAAAAGGAAATATTATTAGATACAAACGCCACTTTACTAAAAAGATTAAACTATGATACGTCAAAATATACTTTTGAAAATACCATCATTATTCCTCCAGTGTTTATTGGACAGAACTGTACCATCTCAAACTCCATCATTGGACCCAATGTATCAATAGGTGATGATGCAATTTTAAATTATGCAATTTTAAAAGATAGTATCATAGGACCTTATGCTCAAATTGAATATACCATATTAGATAGGTCGCTTATTGGTAATGATGCTGTATTTATAGGCATGAAACAAAGTTTAAATATTGGCGACAGCACAGAAATTAATTTCGGATAATAGTATAATTTATAAATATGATTCAACCAAATAATGGAAACGCCATTTTAGCTCGATTTGTATCCATGTATGGATTTTTTGCCATTCAGTATCCTAAAAACTGGAAGCAAGAAACAGATGAAGCAGGACATTATGTGTTTTGTAATGAACAAGGAGGAAGTGGTGTAGCGCGTATAATCGTTCTTGAAAATGAATATACTGGAGCGGATGCAATAACACAAATTTTAGCAGCAATAGTTACTCAAAACAAGGAGTTTTCTCCATCTCTTTTGGCCGCTGGTAAAAACAAGTTTGTACACTTTGTTAAGGAACATATTGTCAATACGCAACCCTTTACAGTTTATTATTGGGTTACTGCCTTTGCAGATAAAGTTGTATTGATAACTTATACTGTTCAAACGTCTATGAAAGATATGGATACTCCAATTATTGAAAAACAAGAAATGGAAAATATGGTTGCGTCATTAGAATTTTTACACGAAGTTTGAAAACGTAAAATGGAATAAGTACTTAACATACATAAAATAAAAACCAGGAAAAAAAATATGAAAAAAATTAAGATGTTGATAGCATTAGTGTATATCATTATATCGTATACAACAGTTGCGCAATCTATTGAATTTAGACCCATAGCAATGTATACTTTTAGAGAGCGGTTTCCAATTTCTACTGGTGATGTTACCATTCAAGATGGAGGCACTTATGGTGGTGAAGTTGCTTTTGTAGCCAATGGAAAGATGGACGTAAACTTCACCTACCTCATACAGCCTACAACATTAGATATTCGTAAGTTTTCATCATTTCCAGGAGATTATGGAAATAAAGCTAATATTTCATTTTATCAATTAGGGGTTAACCGTAATCACTTATTACCGGGCAATGATAAAGTTATTCCCTATACTGGTTTTAAAATGGGAGTAGGATACTTGAATTTGGAAAGCGATAAATATTATGATGTAACAAGATTTACAATAGGGTTAAATTTGGGTGTTAAAATAATGTTATCTGATCGAGTTGGATTAAATATGCTAGGTTTGTTACAAACACCTGTAAGCGGTTTTGGATTGTCTGTAACAGGGGGCTCTGGAGGTGTAAGTACAGGGATAAGTACGTATAGTTATGTGTTTCAATTTAGCCTTGGTGGCGGATTGGTGTTTAAGTTGAAATAAACTTAAAATCAAATGAACCCAACTAACAAAATTGTTGGTTTTATTAGGATAAAATCCAAATTCTTTTTTTCTTTACAACCTTATAAACAATAAAAATATATATGAAAATGAATCAAGGTAAAAAAATGTTATTTGTATGTCTTTCTATTTTGCTAACGGCTTCTGTAAATGCTCAAATGGCTAAAGACGAAGTTCAATTGGTGCAAAATATTTGGGGTTTGGAAAAACGCGCCATTGTAAGTGATTACATGAAATTTACAGAAGTAGAATTGACAAAATTTCTTCCTATTTATGATAAATATGTTGAAGAAGGAAAAAAATTAAGTGAAGAAAGAATTCAAATTATTGCGTCTTATGCTGACAATTATGTTGGACTCACAAATGAAAAAGCAGATGAACTTACGCAACGGTTGCTAAAAAACAATGCTGCTATTGATAAACTTCAGTTAAAATATTATAACCTAATTAAAAAAGAAATATCTGCAATTAGAGCTGCCCAATTCATGCAATTGGAACTATACATGCAAACAATGATTCGTGCAGAGTTACAAAATAGCTTACCCATGATTGGTGAGTTGGATAAATTAGATAAATAAACTAATAGATATTGATGTTTTGGCAAAAGAGTTTTGTCTGTAGCCTAGTATTTGTTTATGGAACAATTGCTTTTGCTCAAGACAGTATAAATACGACTTCTTCAACCCTGAAGAAGTCGTATCCGTTTGTTTATCAAATTATACATAAGGATACATATGGTAAACATATTATAAAGTATAACCCAATGGCAACCGCTTTATTCTCCGACCCCAGAAACGTAACCTTTGGATATGAACGAACAACTTTGAGAAACCAAAGCGCATCCATTAATGTTGGTGTGTTTTTTATTCCAAAATTTATTTCAAATGATATTGGTGCAATAGATGTTACTCCCCAAAAACAATTTGGCTATATCATCACCTTAGATTATCGTTTTTATTTGCACACACTAAATACCAGACCAACCCCAAATGGCGCGTATATTGGCCCTTTTCTTAGTACCTATCAAAATAATGGGGGTGTTGATTTTAATTATGTAGATACCAACAATAGTTCGATTATTACTTACTCAGCAGAGTTAAATTCCAAATTTAGCCTATACAATCTTGGATTTCAATTTGGGTATCAATTTATTTTTGGTAAAAGAATATCTTTAGACCTTATTTTATTGGGACCTGCAATTTCGTATTACAGGGCAGAACTTGAGTTGAAAAGTAATTTAAGCCCTGATCAAGCAGATGAATTTTATCAAAAATATTACGATAAACTTTTTTCAAAGACGCCTGTTCTAAATGAATTAATAAGTAGAGGAAATTTTAAAAAGAACTCCTTTTCTACTGGCTTTTTACCCAATTATCGTTTTGCTATTCAATTTGGATATCACTTTTAAGCAGATGGTATTAAACAAATAAGTAGTTAAAAATGTGTTTTAATTTCTTTGATTAAGGTATTTCTGCAGATATCCTTTTACTCTTTGAATATGATTAACTATAAATCCATTTTAAAAATTTACTCTGCCCCACAAACTATGATGGGAGATATTCCAATTCGACAAGCAATTCCACTTGAAGGATTGGAACAAGTAAGCCCTTTTATTTTATTGCATCATTTTAAATTTGATATGCCAGCTGGCGAAAGCAGATTTGATGTACCTCCACATCCACATCGGGGGTTTAGTCCTATAACATTTATGTTTGAAGGCGCTGTTGAACACAATGATTCATTAGGGAACAACCATGTTGTACATGCCAATGAAGTACAATGGATAAATGCAGGAAGGGGATTGATTCACAGTGAAAAAGTTGCAAAAGGTTTTCTAGAAAAAGGGGGACTGTACGAAGGGATTCAACTATGGATAAATGTGCCAAGGGAACAAAAAATGTTGCCAGCCACTTACCAGCCTATTACCCATAATGAAATTGTATTGATTGAACAAAAGGGTGTAGCATTTCGATTGGTATCAGGAAATTATCTTAACCATAAAGGTCCTGCACATTCTGCTGTATTTACAGCAATGTTACGAATGGAAAACAATAGCATATTCAGTATTGATTTTCCTGCAAACCAGCATAGTGTATTGTATGTTTTGGATGGAGAAGTTTTTATAAATGAACAAGAGGTTGTTTCCCAATATCAATTTGTAGTGTTTGAACAAACACAAGGAACGATTCATATAACAGCAACAGCTAATGCCAAATTATTGTTGATGTCGGGTGATCCTATTAGCGAACCACTTATATCATATGGACCATTTGTGATGACATCACAAACTGAAATTATGGAAGCATTGCGGGATTACCAACAAGGTAAAATGGGATTTTTATATTAGCCTTTTTTGACTAAATTAATAGCTATGAGTATATTTAAAAAAAGCATTAAAGTTAACAGCGCATTGCAGTTAGTCGTTTGTTTTGTATTGCTGTTTATTGTGCCGTCATTACCTAAAGAATTCCAATTTATAAGCTATTTTATTACCTTAATTGCTTTGGTTTTGATAAGTGCTTTTTTGATAGAAAAACACAATAAAAAGTATGTTAGGGTTGCATTAGGAATTATAACAATTCGTATTATCAATCATAATTTTGGATTTGATAATATTGTAATGGTGTTGGACCTTTTAACCGTTTTTTTATTTATATGGATTGCACTATTGCTTATCAAACAAGTGATGTTAAAAGAAGCAGGGATAGAAATGATTTTAGAAGCTATTGCAGGGTATTTACTTTTAGGAATTGCGTTAACTCTTGTTATGGGAATTATTTTAATTTTAGCACCCAATTCTTTCAGTTTGTCAGGTGTTTTTTTAGAATCAGGCCCTTTACAATTTTCAACTAATTCTTATTATGTTTTTATTACCTACACTACTGTTGGGTATGGTGATATTATTCCAGTAAGCGATATAGCTAGAGCATTTGCAAAGTTAACTGCATTGTCAGGTCAATTATATATTTCAGTTGTTATTGCCATTTTAATTGGAAAGTATATTCAAACTAAATAATTGGTGTTATTATACAGGTTTTACTAATGCTCAGTAGAAAGTTTTATGAAAAAAGGAATTGATTTTATCTACCAATGTGTATTCATCATTTGTTTTTTTCCTTTGTGGGTTATTGGGCAAGAAGACAAATTGGGGAAAGACCATAACCCTCAAATCAGAGGAGCTATTATGATGGCCAATTCACATATTCCTGCTGCTGTAGAAGGAGGAAATAGTATTGTTATAGTTCCAACTTGGGGCTTTGATGTTGATTATTTTTTTCATAAACGATGGTCGGTTGCTGTTCAATCAGATATTAAACTGCAAAGTTTTGATATAGAAGAACACAATGTATTATTGAACAGAAAATATCCAATATCATTAGCAGGGGTGATTCATTATCATGCAAAAAGGCATTGGTCTTTTTTTGTTGGTCCAGGGTATGAATTTGAAAAAGATAAAAATTTATATTTACTTAAAATGGGTACTGAATATAGTGTTGAACTCAATGAAAATATAGAAGTTGCTTTTAACTTAATGTATGAAAACAAAGAGACTATTTATGATACTTGGACATTTGGAATAGCCTTTAATAAAAGATTGTGGCGAAAAAAATGATGTGCTTCACCTCTTTATAAAATAAGGATAAAAGCTAAACGCTTATAGGCTTTTCGTTTTGAAATCTTGACATTTTTTCTTTAGGGCTTTTCTGTTATAAATGGTATAGTTGTATATTGCAATGAAACACAAAGTAGCCTTAATCCTTTTCATTTTAGTTCTTATCTTTTGTGGAACAATTGTGTTCGAATCATGTTTACAAAAAGAATCTAAAACAATTTCAAATAATATAAATTCAGTTGCAAAAACTTATATAGGTTCAGCCGAGTGTCAAAAATGCCATCCAAAGGAATTTGAAGATTGGAAATTATCTGACCATTTTAAGGCTATGGAATTACCCAATGATACCAGTGTATTAGGAGATTTTACTACGAGTTATAAGTCGGATGGAGTACACAATCAATTTTTTAAACGAGACGGAAAGTTTTTTATCAATACCCAAGGCCGGGACGGAAAAAATTTCGATGGCGAAGTAAAATATACTTTTGGTTATTTTCCATTGCAACAATATTTAATAGAACAACCCGGAGGTAAATTGCAAGCCACTCGGGTAAGTTGGGATGCTAAAAATAACAAATGGTTTCACCAATATCCCAATCAAAAAATAGCAACCAATGATTGGTTACATTGGACAGGTAATGGGCAAAACTGGAATACCATGTGTGCTTCATGCCATTCAACCAACTTGCAAAAGAAGTATGATTTTGTAAAAGATAAATACCATACAACGTTCTCGGAGATCAACGTTGCTTGTGAAACCTGCCATGGCCCAGGATCAGCACATGAAGAGTTTGTGCTCTCGGATGGATTTGCCAAGGGAGATAAAATAGAGTATGCTGGCTTGAGTGAAGTTACCAGTAAAAACAATGCTTTACAAATTAAAAACTGTGCGCCTTGTCATGCCCGAAAAACGGATATCGCAGCCGATCAAATTTTATCCAATGAGTTATTGGATAATATTATTCCAGAGGTCATCAGTAATGAAAATTATTTTGCAGATGGTCAAATTAACAATGAAGATTATGAATACGGTTCCTTTGCGCAAAGCAAAATGTATCATAACAATGTAACTTGTAGCAATTGCCATAACCCTCATTCAGGTAAATTATTATTAGCAGGAAATGCCATGTGTATCAGTTGCCATGATTCTAAATTTGATTCACCTTCCCACCATTTTCATAAAGCTAACACTGAAAGTTCACAATGCATCAATTGCCATATGCCCGAAAAAACCTATATGGGCAATGACACCCGCAGAGACCATAGTTTTCGTATTCCCCGTCCCGATCAATCGATAGTTTACAATACTCCCAATACATGTAATAGTTGCCATAAAAACCAAACCGCAAAATGGGCAACAACCACTATTCAAAAATGGTATGGACCCAAAAGAAAGTATCATTTCTCTGATGATTTATTGCCTGGAAGTATACTCAATAATAAAAGTGAATATCACTTGCTTAAATTACTTGCAGATACTTCTCAGCCTGAAATAGCAAGAGCAACAGCGGTTTATTATTTGGGCAGTTTAGCCACTCAGAAAGTGGCTGATGCATTATTAAAAAGTCTTGATGACATGAAAGCTATGGTTCGCTATCAGACACTCAAATCCTTAGAAAAATTTCCACCTCAACTTTGGCAACAACCAGCTCAAAAATGTTTAACAGACAAAGTAAGAGCAGTGCGTATTGCAGCAGCTGATTTATACCACCGCATTCCACCTCAATCCAGGGAAGCACACAGTAAAAATATTTATGCAGCTGCCGATGCCGAGAATAAACAATTTTTACAATATCAAACAGATTTTGCCGTAGGCAATGTAATGATGGCCGATTATGAGTTGCAAGCAGGTGATTTTGCAAATGCCATTCAACATTATACACGCGCTTTGGAAAAAGACAATCAAATGAACTATGCACGATTAAATTTGTCGGCAGCCTATAATAGTATTGGTAAAAATCAAGAGGCATTGCAAGTACTTTTGTTTGCTGAAAAGATTGACCAATCGAATGATCGAGTATATTACAATTTGGCCCTTTTGTTTTATGAAATGGGAGAACCTAAGAAGGCGCTTAATAGTTTTGAGAAAGCTGTAAAATTAAACTCCAGCAACCCCGATTTATACTATAATTATGCTTTATTGCTCCAACAGAATGGGGAACTAAAACAAACCGAATTGGTGTTGAAAAAAGGCTATGCTCTCAATGCTAAATCCGCCAAACTCAACTATGCTTTATGTTATTTTTATCTTCAGCAAAATAATCCAAAGGAAGCGGTAAATTATGCAACTGTTTTGTATCAAATCGACCCTATAAATCCTAATTATCAAACGATTTATCGAAATTTAGGGATTATCCGGTAATAAATTGGTTTTTAGTTTAATATTATTGACTGTTTTTAATAGTTTCATTTGGAATATTAAGACCGCACAAATATATTGCCGTTCATTTCACTATTTATTATTAGCATTATGAAAAGTTTAAAGTCAATTCAAACCTCACTTTGTGTATTTGCAACTTTGATTGGTTTAACAACTCAAGCACAACAAGCACCATTTAAAGGCGATATTAAACTGGATGTACGGGATTCTAAACCAGATTGGGGGCCTTACATACGTAAAAAAGCACCGGAAGGTTCGCCCAATATCCTGTTTATTCTTTTTGATGATACGGGTTTAGCGGCTTGGTCTCCTTATGGAGGACGAATCAACATGCCCACGATGGATAAACTCGCTGCCGATGGACTGACGTATACACAATGGCAAACTGTTGCTTTGTGTTCACCAACACGTTCTTGTATTAACACCGGTCGTAATCATACTTTGAATGGAATGGGTGTTATTACCGAAGGAGCTAATGGATTCCCTGGATTTAGCGGTCAATTACCTGCACAAGCGGCTACTATGGCACAAATACTAAACGATAACGGATGGAGCACTTTTTGGTTGGGAAAAGATCATAATGTTCCGGAATCCGATTTATCAGCAGGTGCTAATAAAAGCCAATGGCCTTTGCAACAAGGCTATGACCGTTTTTATGGTTTTATTGGAGGAGAAACCAATCAGTTTTATCCGGATTTAACAGAAGACAATCATGCCATTGAAGCGCCTTATGGTCCAGAAAAAGGATATCATTTATCCAAAGATTTAGCTGACCAAGCTATTAAAATGATTGGTGATCAAAAATCGGCCAACCCATCAAAGCCTTGGTTTATGTGGTATTGCCCTGGAGCAAATCACGCCCCTCATCAAGCACCTGCAGATTATATTGCCAAATACAAAGGGAAGTTTGATGATGGGTATGATGCCTACCGCAAATGGGTTTTGCCTCGTATGATTGATAAAGGAATTTTGCCAAAAGGCACTACATTGACTGAATGGAACCCAATGCCGGCTGATATGGCGAATCCAGTGGATGCAGTGCGTCCTTGGAGTTCCCTGAGTGTAGATGAAAAGAAATTGTTCTCTCGTTTGTGCGAAGTGTATGCTGCCTTCTCTGAATATACCGATGTGGAAATTGGTCGTATCATTGATTATTTGAAAAAGACGGGTCAGTATGAAAATACCGTAATTATGTATGCTTCCGATAATGGTGCATCGGGAGAAGGAACGCCAAACGGTTCGGTAAATGAAAACAAATTTTTCAATGGTTTCCCAGATGATTTAGCAGAAAACATGAAATTGATTGATGAATTGGGCGGGCCAAATACCTATGAGCATTATCCAACAGGATGGGCTGCAGCTTTATCAACTCCATTTAAAATGTTTAAACGCTATGCTAACTATGCTGGCGGAACCGATTGTCCATTAACTATCACATGGCCTAAAGGAATTAAGGCAAGGGGAGAAGTGCGCAACCAATATCATCATGCCGTAGATATTGTACCTACTATTCTTGAAATTTGCGGATTGGAAATGCCAAAGGTATACAAGGGAGTAGAGCAGTATCCATTATCTGGAGTTTCTATGAAATACAGTTTTGATGCCAAACCAAATGATCCGTCCCAAAAACATGTTCAGTATTTTTCTATGTTAGGTACACGTGCTATTTGGCAAGATGGTTGGAAAGCAGTTGCGGTGCATGCACCCTTAACCGATAAAGGAAAATTTGACCAAGATAAATGGGAATTGTATAATGTAGAAGCAGACCGATCAGAATCAAAAGATTTAGCCAAAAAATATCCCGAAAAGTTAGAGACTATGAGAGCTTTATGGTTGGAGGAAGCAAAGAAAAACAATGCATTACCGCTAGATGACCGAACTACTATGCAAATCATCACTTTGCCACGTCCAACTGAAGAAGTTGCAACAGACATTTATACTTATTATCCTCATACCAGTGCAGTACCAGAAGCAGTATGTGTAAATATAAGAGGTAAATCTTTTAAGATTATTGCCAATGTTGAAATAACCGCTGAATCTAAAGGAGTTATTTTTGCACATGGATCCCGTTTTGGTGGGCATAGTTTATTTATTAAAGATCACAAATTGTATTACGTTTATAATTTCTTGGGAATTAAAGAGCAACAATTAGTTTCAACTGAAGCACTAAAACCTGGGAAATATACTTTGGGAATGGAGTTTACCAAAGAAAAAGCAGGAGCTCACGGAGAGTCTGAAGGAACAGCCAAATTGTATATCAATGACAAAGCTGTTGCTACGGCTGCTATGACAGCGCAAGTAGGTAAATTTACCTTAGTAGGGGACGGACTTTGTGTAGGTTTTGATAGTGGAGATCCAGTGAGCAAACAGTATACATCGCCTGGTGAATTTGAAGGGGGTGAAATTAGTTTTGTAAAAGTGAGTACTGGAAAGGAACAGTACTTGGATTTAGAAATGGAAGCTAAAAGAGCTTGGTCCAAAGAGTAAAATTTTACATTTATATCTAATTAAAAAGAAACGAACGGTTAACTTCCTATTGTAATTGGAATGTGTGATCGTTCGTTTTTACAATGGGTAATAAAAACACCCATCATTCAGCACTATTTTTTTTAGATTAATTGCTGATTTTTCAATACCATACTAATACTGAAAGCAAGAGATAAGTATATTGTATTTTGTTGATGAGTAAGAAAAAAATGAATAAATCCCATAACAGTTAATTTAAGTGTATTATTTAAACATATTATTTAAATGGGAGGAAAAGTTGATATTACCATTAGCTAGACAGTAAAATCAACATCTCTATATTTATTTCCCATCATAACAGGATTTACCAAATTAGGAATGTAGCTATTACCAATAGCGGTTAATCCAATAAAACCAATATAGTTGTTAA
Organism: Bacteroidia bacterium; assembly: GCA_044353855.1. Lineage (GTDB taxonomy): Bacteria > Bacteroidota > Bacteroidia > UKL13-3 > UKL13-3 > UKL13-3. The sequence goes on along the minus strand of JBILBF010000001.1, from coordinate 212,875 downwards.
CTTGAAAAAAACCAAATTTTGGCATTAGGCTTCTGCTTCAATGTTGTTTTCCTCAAATAACGAATATCTAACCTAACGTTTATCTTTTTTTACCTTCGTTTTTTAAGTATTATTGTTTTTAAAAGTTATTTACATGAAAAAAGCTGCATCACTTCTGTTAGTTAGTTTTTGTTTAGCAATGGTTATACAAACAAGTGCTCAAACAAAAATTAGAATGTTTGATTCCGAATTGTTTATTGATGGATACGCAAATGGAAACCTTGCTAAATATAATGATTCATTGCCTCCAAGTGCTGGTGTGGTAAGACTTCGCACATCATTGGTAACCAAAAAATTCACGGATAACCAACTCGCATCCATTGGCAACTCACTATCATTAAAAGTACTAGTCAAAGCATCGTGTGATAATTACGATAGAATTGGAAGTGTAGGCCTTGCATTTGTACCTAAAGGTAATACAACGTATAAACCAGATAGCGTAAGAAGGATTGAAATTGCGAGATTTATTACTCCGTTTATGAATAAAAATAAGAAGCCGGATACGGTTCCTTATGTATATGAAATAAACAATATTGCTGCTATACTAAAAGAAAAGAGTATTACAGACAGTTTTGATGTTTGGTGTGAGTTAGACATTTTTGGTGTTCCGTATGCAGCAAATACACAAGTGGTAGGTTGCTCAAAAAGAGCGGATGTTTTTTTTGGCACAGTAGATTTTACAACCAATACGCCAAATGCAGTTGAAACCAATAATATACTATTGGCTTTAGGGAATCAGTTGAGTTTTAATAATTACAGAAAGGGCGCAACAGATGTTATTGGACAGACTGTAAAAACAATACCCTTTACAATACCCGTAACCAGTTACCATACCAAGTTATACCTTATTACATCAAATCATGGAGCAGGTAATGGTGGTGAGGAATATAACAGACGTTTTCACAATGTGTATGTTGATGGCAATAGTGTATTATCCTATTTACCTGGATTTGAAACATGTGAACCTTATCGGAAGTACAATACTCAAGCAAATGGTATTTATGGATCTACTCCAAGATCCGATGAGGAATGGCAATCGTTTAGCAATTGGTGTCCGGGAGCATATATACCAACAAGAGTTATATATTTAGGAACGCTTCAGGCAGGTACGCATACGTTTAAAATTGAAGTTCCTGAAGCATTATTTGTTGGAGCTGATGGTAACTTTCCATTGTCATTGTATGTTCAAGGGAAAACAGAACAAGTTACAAGCATCAATGATGCGGATAATTTGGGGTCTATGATTAGCTTATTTCCTAATCCCGTTAGTGGAGATATCGTAACTGTAGTGTCAGGTGTTGAGGTACAAAATGTATACGTTTATAATGCGTTAGGAAAGGAAGTAATCAATAGTGTTTCTCCTGTTTTAAATGTAGGTGAATTAAACAACGGTATTTATTATGTAAGGGTATTATTTTCAAACGGACAATACATAACAAAGCCATTGTTTAAACAGCCATAATTTTTAAATCAGCATTGGCATGAGAGGGTTAGTTAAGCGTTTTTTGAAGCCAATTAAATAGCTCGCTATATACCTTTTCTCTTGAGGTTTTTTTGGAAAGCATTAAATCATGTAATCCACCGGGAATAATAATAACAGTGGTTTGACGTCCAAGTTTTGCACCATAGTTTTGAATATCTTTTACATCTAACACAGCATCTCCCGCTGTTAACTTTTCGCTCCATTTTTTTTCATAGGTAGAGTGATCAGAACTCATAATGAGTGTAGGTTTTGTAATGCAGTTTCCTTTCTGAACTTCTTTATGAGCTCGGTGAATGGCTCTGGTCCAGCCAAAGTTAACGGCAGGGGCTATCATGGGTTTCCACAGTGTATCAAAATCCCATTCGCCATAATAACTTTTGTGAATGGAATACCCATACAATGGACTTAAGCTAGTAGTTGCTTTAACACGAGGCAGCATTATTCCGAGCATTGATCCAAATGGAACAACTATATTTTCGGTAAATCCATTTAGGTTCATGTCTAAAAAAGGACTGTTTAAATACACAGCATCAAACAATTCTTTTCCTTGTTGTGTATGAGCATAAGTTGCAACTATAAGGCCTCCTGTTGAATGACCACTCAGTAAAGTGTTAGCGTATCCATTGTGTTTTATCACACGCAATGCAGTGTCAATGTCTGCATCATATTCGTGAATACTGCGAACATCAAAAAATCGTTGGTTGGGTAAATGCGATCGACCATATTTTCTTAAATCTAGAGCAAAAAAATCAAACCCGTGAGCAAGATATTGTTCAGCCATTTCTGTTTGAAAAAAATAATCACTAAAGCCATGAATGTATAAAACGGCTTTGTTGTTTCCTTCTTTGGTTTTGCAAATAAGGGTTGTTGTAACTTTGCCATCATAATCATTTGGTTGGTGTATGGTAAGTTGTTTAAAACCGGGTAGAATATCGGTTGTGAAAGGCTGTGCTAAAACAATATTGCTCAACAATATAAATGTGATAACTGTTCTCATAGTGTAAATATAAAGAAAAAAGCCTCTACTGAATTTCTTCGGAAGAGGCTTTTTATAATGGTGATTAATATTGGTTATTTTAAAACAAAAGCTTTTTTTACTTTGTCTACATAATCCAATTTTTCCCATGTGAATAATTCTACCTTTTTGGTAATTTTTTTCCCATCAGGCGATGTAAATATTTTGGTCACTATTTCGTTTTTACGTCCCATATGACCATAAGCTGCAGTTTCGCTGTAAATAGGATTGCGCAATTTTAAACGGGTTTCAATTCCGTATGGAGTCATATCAAATAGTTTTTCAACTTTTTTAGCAATTTCACCATCTGTCATTTTCACTTTTGCAGTTCCGTAAGTATTTAAATAAATACCCATTGGTTCTTTTACACCAATAGCATAACTTACTTGCACCAATACTTCGGTACACAAACCAGCAGCAACTAAATTTTTAGCAATATGACGGGTTGCATATGCTGCACTTCTGTCAACCTTACTCGGATCTTTTCCAGAGAAAGCTCCTCCACCATGCGCCCCTTTACCACCGTAGGTATCAACAATGATTTTGCGGCCAGTTAAACCAGTATCTCCATGTGGGCCTCCAATTACGAATTTACCTGTTGGGTTAATATGGTAGTATATATCCTTGTTAAATAACTTAGCATATTTTTTATACTTGGCTTTAACGCGAGGAATCAAGATGTCAATTATATCTTTTTTGATTTTAGCCAACATCTTTGCTTCTGAATCAAAATCGTCATGCTGTGTTGAAACAACAATTGAGTCAATTCGAATAGGTTGGTTTTTATCATTGTATTCCAATGTAACTTGGCTTTTAGCGTCTGGGCGCAAGTATTTAATCGCTTTATTTTCTCTGCGCAATGCAGCTAGTTCAAGCAAAATTCCATGAGCCAAATCCAATGCTAATGGCATGTGGTTATCCGTTTCGTTGGTAGCATATCCAAACATCATTCCTTGGTCGCCTGCTCCTTGATCTTGTTTCTTTTTACGGTCTACTCCTTGGTTAATATCAGCCGATTGTTCATGTATTGCGGAAAGAACGCCACAAGAGTTTGCTTCAAACATATATTCACTTTTAGTGTAACCGATTTTTTTAATTACATCGCGAGCAATTGTTTGAACATCTAAGTATGCTTTTGATTTTACTTCGCCAGCTAAAATAACTTGTCCAGTTGTTACCAATGTTTCACAAGCTACTTTCGACTCAGGATCAAAAGCTAAAAAATTATCAATAAGCGCATCCGAAATTTGATCGGCTACTTTGTCTGGGTGTCCTTCGCTTACGGACTCTGATGTGAACAAATATGACATGTTGTATTTTAATTATTAGATTGTTGTTGTTTGAATAAAAGCAGGGCAAAAATACACTTTTACGGCAAGTTGCAAAGCGTAAAAATTTATTCCTAATAAACCATGGAAATACCTGCTAATCCTCATATTTTTGAACTATATGCAAGATTTAGAGCCGCATTTTAGATGGAGAGACCTATATCGCTCGGAGGAAGATGAACGTTCACCTTTCTTTAATAGGGAGTATAGCGAGTTTGAATATACCAATAAGGTATACAACTATTTGTTGCATCCACAATGGGATGATTTTGGTTCGCCTACTTTGTATATTAAAATACTTTTTGCGGAATATAATGATGGGTATGCCATTATCGAAATGATAGGCGAGTGGAATGATGCAGTAACCAATGATATTATGTTTTTGAAACGTGATGTTATTGAAGTATTAATGGAGAATGGAATCAATAAGTTCATACTCATTGGTGAAAACGTTTTAAATTTTCATACAAGTGATGATAGCTATTATGAAGAATGGTTTCAGGATGTGGAAGAAGGGTGGATAGCGGCTGTTAATTTTCAGGAGCATGTTTTACAAGAATTGCGTGACGGCAATATTGATTATTATGTAAATTTTGGTGGCGAATTGGATATGATAATATGGCGCAAATTGAGCCCATTGCAAGTTTTTGTGCAAGTGCAAAATACGTTAAAATATAGATTGGGTTAGGTTTATTTAACCAAGCCCAATCTGTGTTTTTGTTAATAGTTTATTTAAATGAAAATAGTTTTGCTGTATTAGTTTTGGTGGTGCTGTCACTTAATCCAAATGCCACAAAATTAAAGATTCCATTTGCAGAATCTAGAGTAGATATTGTTACGGAGCCTGCTTGACTTACATAAACATTATGGCCTGCTACATAAGCGGCCTCTTCAGAACCTCTGGGAGTTAATGTATGTGTTCCAATAGCCGGATTGTTTAAGTTAAATTCAAAAGATGTTGCCCCAGCTTTAAATGCAATGATAGAAAAGCCGCCATTATACATATTCATTCTTTTGCATAAAAAATAATTCATAATTCACAATAGTTTCAAATCATTAATGCCATATTTGTTGTTGAAGAAAATGAGCAATATGACAGAGCTCAATTGATCCCTAAAATGGCAAAGAAAGAGATAAGCAAAGCACCCATCCATACTAACGAAGATGAATACATTGAGATATTAGGGGCACGTGAACATAATTTAAAAAACATAGATGTACGTATTCCACGAAACAAGCTGGTAACAATCACCGGTTTGAGTGGTAGCGGAAAGTCATCGTTAGCATTTGACACCATTTTTGCCGAAGGTCAACGAAGATATATGGAGAGTTTTAGTGCTTATGCAAGGCAGTTTATTGGCAATATGGAGCGACCAGATGTAGATAAAATAAATGGACTGTCTCCTGTTATTTCAATTGAACAAAAAACGGTAAACAAAAATCCACGATCTACAGTAGGCACTATTACCGAAATTTATGATTTTTTACGCTTGCTATATGCTCGTGCTGCCAACGCATATAGTTATGAGACGGGTGAGTTGATGGTAAAAATGACTGAGGAGCAAATTATTAACACGATTATTCAGCAGTTTGAGCACAAAAAGATAACTGTTTTAGCGCCATTAATTAAAGGACGCAAAGGACATTACCGCGAGCTTTTTGAGCAAATAAGGAAACAAGGGTTTACCAAAGTAAGATTAGATGGTGAAATCAAAGATATTATTCCAAAAATGCAAGCTGATCGATATAAAATACATGATATAGAAGTATTGATAGATCGAATTGAAGCAAAGCAAGATGCTCGTTTTAGGATTGGCGAAAGTGTGAAAAGTGCTTTAAAAATTGGTAAAGGAACATTGGTATTAATTGATAGTGATGGGAAAAAAGACAAGGCCTTTCATTTTAGTAAATTTTTGATGGATCCTAAAAGTGGCATCAGTTATGATGAACCGCAACCCAATACTTTTTCGTTTAATTCTCCATATGGTGCTTGCCCCAATTGTGATGGATTAGGAGTGGTTAGCATGTTGGATGAAAACAATATAATTCCGGATAAAAAACTCAGTATTAACAAGGGTGCAATTACCCCGCTTGGTGAGCCCCGTGACAACTGGACTTTTAATCAACTTAGGGAACTAGGCAAAAAGTATAAATTTAGTTTTGCTGATCCTATTGAAAAAATAGCGCGCGAAACATTGGATATTATTTTACATGGAAGCGATGAACCATTGGTTGTTTCCTATCAATACAATAGTGGTTATACTCAAAATTACAATTCAACTTGGGAAGGATTGATTCCTTTTATTACAAGGCATTATCACGAAAAGAGTTCAGATTCAGTGGTTCGATGGGCAGAGGAGTTTATGACCATAGATGCCTGCCCTGAGTGTAAGGGGTCTAGGCTCAAAAAAGAATCGTTGCATTACAAAATTGGAGAAACCAATATAGCAGACTTAGCTGCTATGGAAATTACGGCATTAAGTAATTGGTTTGAGAACGAAATTGATAAACACTTAGATTCAAAACAATCAATAATAGCTGCCGAAATTATTAAAGAAATTAGAAGTCGAATTCAATTTTTGATTGGCGTTGGCATTGATTACCTCACTTTAAATTCACCTGCTCGAACTCTTAGTGGAGGAGAAGCTCAACGCATTCGGTTGGCTACACAAATTGGTTCACAACTAGTTGGTGTATTGTATATTTTGGATGAGCCTAGTATTGGTTTACACCAGCGCGATAATAATCGACTTATTAATTCTTTAAAAGAATTAAGGGATGTTGGTAACAGTGTAATTGTGGTAGAACACGATAAAGACATGATGGCTGAAAGTGATTTTATTATTGATATTGGTTATGGAGCAGGAGTGCATGGAGGGCATATTGCAGCGCAAGGGACCCTAGCAGATATTATGAAGTCCAACTCATCTACAGCTCAATATTTAAATGGAACAAAAAAAATTGAGCTTCCGAAAAAACGTAGAAAAGGAAACGGCAAATCAATTATTCTCAAGGGTGCAACGGGTAATAATTTAAAAAATGTTTCTGTTGAGTTTCCGCTGGGCAAGTTTATTGCAGTTACTGGTGTAAGTGGAAGCGGAAAATCATCACTCATCAATGAAACCCTCTATCCTATTTTACGGCAGCATTTTTACAATTCACATCAAAAACCTTTAGCATACAAAAAGGTTGAAGGACTAGAACACGTAGATAAAGTTATTGATATTGATCAAAGCCCTATTGGGCGTACTCCACGTAGTAACCCTGCAACGTATGTAGAAGTGTTTGCTAATATTAGAGACCTTTTTGCCAACCTACCAGAAGCTAAAATTAGGGGATATAAACCAGGTAGGTTTTCATTTAATGTAAAAGGAGGACGTTGTGAAACCTGCCAAGGTGCAGGGATGCGAACAATTGAAATGAATTTTTTACCAGACGTGTACGTTAAATGCGAAACGTGTAATGGTAAACGCTATAATAGAGAAACACTCGAAGTTCGATTTAAAGCAAAATCTATAAATGATGTGTTAGATATGAGTGTTGAAGAAGCAGTAAAATTTTTTGAAAACACGCCTCAAATACTTCGAAAAATTGAAGCCTTAAATGATGTTGGGTTAGGGTATATTACCTTAGGACAACAAAGTACAACCCTAAGTGGTGGCGAAGCACAACGAGTAAAGTTGGCTACTGAATTAAGCAAACGAGATACGGGAAATACGTTTTATATTTTAGATGAACCTACAACCGGATTACATTTTGAAGATGTGCGTGTGCTTTTGGAAGTATTGCAAAAATTAGTTGATAAGGGTAATACTGTTTTAGTTATTGAACATAATTTAGATATGGTAAAAGTTGCCGACCATGTAATTGATATTGGATCGGAAGGCGGAAAATATGGAGGTGAAGTTTTGTGTGAAGGTACGCCTGAGCAAATTTGCAAAGAAAAAAGGAGTCATACCGGAAGGTTTTTGAAAAAGGAATTAGGCCTTTTCTAGAAAGAGTAGTTATTGAAGAAGGGAACAATGTTTACTTTTTACACACAATCCATTTATAGATAAGGCGTAAATAATATTTACAAATGTTGAAGGTATTCCGTTAAAATAAGTTGAAACCAAGAAGTGAACCGTTCGGGGTAAGTGTTAATTTCTGAAATTAAATCAGGCATTTTAATCCATTTATAAGAAGCAACTTCTTCCTTGTTTATTATAGGGTTTTCATTGTAAATACCAGTATAAACAAAATCTAATTCATGCTCGCTTAATCCATTTTCAAAAGGTGTTTGGTACATGAAATGAAACTTTTCGGTGAGTTCGCAATCAAAGCCCATCTCTTCAGTTAATCTTCGGTGTGCTGCGCTAATAGTAGTTTCTCCAGCACGTGGGTGGCTACAGCAGGTATTTGTCCATAACCCGCCACTGTGGTATTTTGTGAGGGCTCTTTGTTGGAGCATCAACTCTCCAGTTGAGTTAAAAATAAAAACAGAAAAAGCACGATGAAGCATTGCTTTTTCATGAGCCTCTTGTTTCTCCATCAGGCCAATTTCGTTGTTGTGTTTATCTACTAGCACAACATACTCTGGTGGTGTTAACTCAATGTTGGTTAAGTATGCTTCGCTCATTGTCGGAAAGATAGGGTGATGCTTTAAGAAATTTTGTTATTCGTTTTTTTAAATCGATGTCTTTTAATCCCAGTAGTTGATTCAACAAAAACTGTTTATCGCTGTTTATATATTGATTGTATTGCAAAAAAGATGGCGTATTACTTTGAATAGAAAAACGAATAAACCGAAGTTCAATATTGTTATTATCTTTTAAAAGGGCGTTTGTTAAAATAGTTTTTCCCGTGTTAAATAAATCAAATTTAGCAAATGGATTAAAGGCAAACTTTGCCGATACCATAGTAATGGCACCTTTGTATCCCTGCTGAACAAGTGATAGGTTTGGTAGTTGGTTTAGTTTAAACAAAAAAGTATTGGCCAACTGTTCATTGTTTGAAGCTTTTTCAAACTCAGCACGCATGTTAATTAGGTCTGAAGGGATAGCCACTTTGCAAAAAGATAAAAGCAATATAAAGGCCGTTAGTTTCATTAAAGCAAATTAAAACTATGTCTTAAATAGGAACCAAAAAACAAGGCATATTTTTCATTATTGGGGATACTTACTCTTTTTTCCATAATTTGTTGAGGAGGCATTTGAGCTATTTTTCTCAATAAATTGGAATAGTAAATATAAGCAACATATACACCAAACCTGGCATCTTTGGGTAAGCGTTTAATTCCTTCAAATCCAATCTCAAAATCATGTGCAATATCCTGTTCAATTGCTTTTTTGGTTTCGATATCCATTTTGGAAAATTGCAATTCTGGAAAATAAATTCTCCCTAAATTTTCTGTATCAACTTTATAGTCTCTTAAGAAATTTATTTTTTGAAAAGCAGAACCTAGTTTCATGGCAAAAGGTTTAAGTTCTTCAAATGCTGTTGAATCTCCAGATACAAAAACTTTTAAACACATTAAGCCTACAACTTCTGCCGATCCCAAAATATATTTTTCATACAATGATTGATCATATTGTTGCTCTTGTAAATCCATTTCCATACTGTTTAAAAATGTATTTACTAAATTTATATCAATTTGATATTGATGAAATACTTCTTGAAATGAATTTAAAATTGGATTTAAACTTATTTTTTGCTCTATTGCTTTATAAGTATCTTTTTTAAAATCTTCCAATAATTCCTTTTTATTAAACCCTTCAAAAGAATCAACTATTTCATCTGCAAAACGAACAAAACCATAGATAGCATATATAGGATTATGAAATTTTTTTGCTAGAAATCGAATGCCAAGTGAAAAGGAAGAACTATACGTATTGGTTACTAATTTGCTTGATTGATGAGATATGGTATCAAAAAGGGTTTTCATAAGTGTGTTGTATTCTCGTTCTTTAATTGTTTTTCTCTATGTGCATAACCATCGAAGCCTTGTTTGAACTCTTTGCAAATTAATGTAGCTGCAACCTTGCCACTAATAATGCTAGGAGGCACTCCTGGTCCTGGAACCGTTAATTGACCAGCGAAATAAAGGTTGCTTACTTTTTTACTTTTGATGCGAGGTTTTAGTATAGCAGTTTGATCTAAAGTATTAGCTAGTCCGTATGCGTTGCCTTTGTATGAATGGTAATCTGTCATAAACTCTTGTTTGGCATACGAACGTTTAAAAACGATATGATCTTTGATGGTTTGTTTTGTAAGTTTTTCCAATCTTTCGATAACCATATTGAAGTATTTCTCTCGAATTTCTTCTGTATCATCTGTCAATTCGGTACTTACAGGAATAAGCAAAAACAAGTTTTCGCAACCCTCAGGAGCTACTGTTTTATCGGTGATGGACGGAACAGAAGCATAAAACAAAGGTTTTTGTGGCCATTGAATATGGGTATAAATTTCGTTGGCATGTTGAGTGAAATCTTCATCAAAAAAGAGATTGTGGTGTAGTAAATTTTTTAACCGTTTGTTTAATCCAACATAATATAACAAACTCGAAGGCGCTAATTTTCTCTTGTTCCAATAAGCAGGTGTATAACTTTGATAGTTGGGTTCAAGCAATACTTGATCAATATGGTGATAATCTCCAGCACCCACTACAATATCTGCTTCGAATGTTTTTTGGTTAGTGATTACTTTAGTAGCAATCCCTTTTTCACATTCAATTTTGAGTGCTTCAGTATGGGTATAAATTTTTACACCTTGTGAAATTGCTATGCTCTCAAAAGCTTCAATGATGTTGTGCATGCCACCCATTGGATACCAAGTGCCAAGGCTCATGTCTGCATAATTCATTAAGCTATACAAGGCTGGAGTATTGGCAGGCAAAGCGCCCAAAAAAAGTATAGGAAACTCTAGTAGTTCTATTAAAAACGGGTGGCTTACAAATTGGCGAATATGTTTTTTCATACTCGTAAATACATCCATCTTAAGCATTCCACGCAACAATCGAATATCTGCAAATTCCAATAAATGTAAGCTTGGCTTATATACTAAATCATTAATACCAACATCATATTTATAGGCTGCTTCCTTTAAAAATTGTCTGATTTTTAAACTAGATCCCTGTTCAAATCGTTCGAAAAGTTGCTCGAGCTCTTCCATGTTTGCAGGTATTGATATTCCTTCTTTGTTTTTCCAAAAAACTTGGTAGCTTGGGTCTAACCGTTTGAGGTCATAAAAATCGGATGTTGTTTCCCCAAAATCTGAATAAAATTTTTCAAATACATCAGGCATCCAATACCAACTTGGTCCCATGTCAAACACAAAACCTTCGTGTTCAAATTTACGGGCACGACCACCAACGGTAGTATTTTTTTCCAATAACGAAACATCGAACCCTGCTTGAGCTAAATAAGAAGCGGCAGATAAACCTGCAACACCAGAACCGATAACAATAACTTTAGAATTCAATTTTTTTTTGTAAAAGGGAATTGTAAAAATAAACAATTTAAGTATAAAAATGGTTTATCTTTTGGCGTTTTATGAAAATAAATATCATTGGTTCGGGTATAGCGGGATTGGCTGCTAGTGTTAGGTTAGCTTGTCAAGGGCATACCGTTAGTGTTTTTGAAACGAATAGTTACCCTGGCGGTAAATTAACAGCATTTACCAAAGAGGGTTTTCGGTTTGATGCTGGCCCTTCTTTATTTACAATGCCACAATTGGTAGAAGAGCTTTTTGAACTTGCTGGAAAAAATCCTAAACAGTATTTTGAGTTTAAAAAGATTGAAAACGCTACCAATTATTTTTATGAAGACGGAACACAATTTACTTCGTTTCAAAATCGCGGACAATTTATCAATGAACTTGAACGCAAGTTGGGATTTAACCAACCAAAACAACTTATTCAATACCTCAATGCTGCTGAATATAGGTATAATCTCACTGCACCTATTTTTATTGAGTATAGTTTACACCGCTTATCAAATTATCTCAATTGGCAAACACTTAAGGGCTTATTGAATGCTTGGCGTTTGGGTTTATTTGATTCGATGAATGCAGAAAATGAAAAAATATTTACAGATAAAAGAGTTGTTCAATACTTTAACCGTTTTGCTACTTATAATGGTAGTAGCCCATATTTAGCGCCTGCTTTACTCAATATGATTCCTCATTTGGAACATGGAATAGGAACGTTTTTTCCCAACAAAGGAATGCATGCTATTACCCAAAGTATATACACATTGGCTCTGGAATTGGGGGTTCAGTTTTATTTTAACCATAAGGTAGAAACGATTGCTACTACTCAACATAAAGTAACAGGGGTTTATGTTGGAGGAAAACTATATGAAAGTGATTTGGTAGTGAGTAATGCCGATATTCACCCTACTTACACAAAGTTATTACCACATATTAAGCCTCCCAAAAGATTGCTCAATCAAGAAAAATCTTCTTCTGCATTAATCTTTTATTGGGGAATCAACCGCAAGTTTGAACAATTGGATTTACATACTATTTTGTTTAGCGCTGAGTATAAAGCTGAGTTTGATTGCTTATTTAAAACCAAAACGATTTATGCCGATCCTACTATATACATTAATATTACCAGTAAGCACAAACAAGATGATGCACCAGAAGGTTGCGAAAACTGGTTTGTGATGGTGAATGTGCCCAATAATAGTGGGCAAAATTGGGATGCTATGATTACAGAAGCTCGTAAAAATATGGTTGCAAAAATTAACAGGTTATTGCATACCGATATAGAAAAACACATAGTAGTTGAAGAAATATTAGAACCCCGAACGATTGAAAGTAAAACATCATCTTATGCAGGAGCTTTGTATGGTAATGCAAGCAACAATGCTTTTTCAGCTTTCTTAAGGCATAAAAATTTTAGCAGCTCACTCAAAGGATTGTATTTTTGTGGAGGTAGCGTTCACCCAGGAGGAGGAATTCCTTTGTGTTTAAACAGCGCTAAAATTATAGCCCGATTGGTTGCAGAAGATTATGGTTAAAACTCCATTTTAACATGTTCAATATCGGCTTCCCAAAAATGCTCACCTTTGGGTTTGAAACCATGACGAAAATAAAAGTTTTTGGCAGGCAGCTGTGCATGTAAATACCTTTTTTGGTTAAAATGGTTGGTGTCAGTTATCATCCTGAGAAGTAAAAGTTTGCCAACCTCTTTATTCCTGTGTTCTTGGAGTACCGCAAATCGCTCAAATTTAATTCCATTTGCTGTTGTCCGCCAACGAGCTGTTCCAATAGCTAATCCATTTTCGATGGCTATGTAATGAGTTGATTCATCTTCAAACTCCCATTCAATATCTTCGGGGCAGCCTTGTTCTATCACAAACACTATCTTGCGAATAGCATGAGCTTTTTGCAGTAAATCTGCTGATTGTATGTGTTCTACAGTTATCATTTCAACTTTCAAAAAAATGGTTAAGTTTGCACTCTTTAAATATTCAATCTACATGACTAAAATAGCTGAACTATTAGGTGATCAAGCAGACTATCTTCTCAATCACGAAAGTAAGACAATTAATAAATCAAATTTACACTTACCAGGTCCAAATTTTGTAAATGATATTTTTGGACCATCAAACAGAAATCCACAGGTACTTCGCAGTCTTTCTGATTTGTATAATCATGGCCGTTTATCTGGCACAGGATATGTTTCTATTTTGCCAGTAGATCAAGGCATTGAACATTCGGCAGGAGCATCATTTGCTCCCAACCCTATTTATTTTGACCCAGAAAATATTGTTAAGTTGGCTGTTGAAGGTGGATGTAATGCTGTTGCATCAACATATGGTGTTTTAGCGTCTGTGGCTAGAAAATACGCACATAAAATTCCATTTATTGTCAAACTAAACCACAACGAGTTTTTGAGTTACCCTAATAAGTTTGATCAAATTATGTTTGGTTCGGTTGACGAAGCATGGAACTTAGGAGCAACTGCAGTAGGAGCAACTATCTATTTTGGTTCAGCAGAAAGTGGCAGACAAATACAAGAAGTTGCAGCAGCCTTTGAGCGTGCACATGAATTGGGAATGGCCACCATTTTGTGGTGCTACACCCGTAATGATGCCTTCAAAAAAGATGGTGTTGATTACCATACTTCAGCTGATTTAACCGGACAAGCAAACCATTTAGGTGTTACCATACAGGCAGATATAATTAAACAAAAACTGCCAACTAGTAATGGTGGATACACAGCTTTAAATTTTGGTAAAACACATACTAAAGTATACACTGAGCTTTCATCTAACCATCCTATTGATTTAACGCGTTACCAAATTGCAAATTGCTATATGGGCCGTCAAGGATTAATTAACTCGGGTGGGGAATCAAAAGGTGCTACCGATTTAGCAGAAGCAGTAACTACTGCTGTAATTAACAAACGCGCTGGCGGACAAGGATTAATATCTGGTCGTAAAGCGTTTCAAAAACCAATGACGGAGGGTGTTGCTTTATTAAATGCAATACAAGATGTATATTTAGATAACGCTGTTACTATAGCTTAAATAAGAGGTGCAAATGTGCAGAAAGGGTAAATGTGAAATAGCATTATCAACCGCACAGTTGTTCATCATCACATTTTTACATATTACAAAATGAGTTGGTTTAAACGTGTAAAAGAAGGAATTACCACTAGTACTGAAGATAAAAAATCAGTGCCAGATGGATTGTGGCATAAATGTCCACGATGCAAAAAAGCTTGTTTGGCAAGCGATCATGAAACAAATTGTTTTGTTTGTCCAAGTTGTAATTACCATGATAAAGTTGGGTCAATAGAGTATTTTAACATACTGTTTGACAACAAAGAATTTGAAGAGCTTTTTGCCAATATTTATCCAACAGATCCACTAACGTTTATTGATACCAAAGATTATAAATCAAGGTTAGTTGATTCACAAAAAAAATCGGGATTAACAGATGCCCTGCGTGTAGCAACAGGTAATGTTGATTCAATGCCATTGGTAGTTGCCTGTATGGATTTTAACTTTATTGGAGGTTCAATGGGCTCTGTAATGGGCGAAAAAATTGCACGAGCTATTGATTACGGTCGAGTAAATAAAATACCTGTAATGGTGGTTTCAAAGTCGGGTGGAGCTCGAATGATGGAAGCTGCCTTTAGCTTAATGCAAATGGCAAAAACTTCGGCAAAGTTAGCTTTGTTGGCAAAAGAAGGTGTACCTTACATTTCGTTGCTTACCGATCCTACAACGGGAGGTGTAACTGCATCATTTGCGATGCTGGGCGATTTTAATATTGCCGAACCTGAAGCATTAATTGGATTTGCAGGCCCTCGTGTTATTCGCGAAACCATTGGTAAAGATTTACCCAAAGGATTTCAAAGTTCGGAGTTTTTATTGGAGCATGGATTTGTTGATTTTATTACGCCACGCACTGAGTTAAAAGCTACACTAAGTAAATTATTGCATTTGTTGGCTAATAAACCAAAGTCGAAACCTGTACATGCAGTATAGTGCAACTTAAAATAAAACAAAAGCCCAAACCTAAAAGTTGGGCTTTTTTATTCTATAAATATTTACGGGGTCACCTTTACTTATTGTTGTTTTATCTAGTGTCATTCCATTGGCAATAGCTACTTTACTGGATGCCTATTATCAATATGTATGGTAGAAATAAGAGAGTCCCGAAAATTGTTTTCAAAAGCATATAATTTACATTTTTGAGCAGCTTCAATAGCATATCCTTTTCCTCTAAAAGCAGGCATTAAGGAATATCCAATTTCCAATTCTTAAATATCATCAATGGTTTGAATCAATAATCCGCATTGTCCAACATAAGCTTTTGTGTGTTTGTCAATTAATGCGTTCATACCACCCAATCCATTTTCATATCGGTTAAAAACTCTTTCAAACCACATTTTACAGCGTTCTATCGGGTCTTCAATAGCAAGCTGTTGTTGTGAAAAAATATACTTAAGGGAATCGGGGAATTTGCAAAATTCCAACCAGGTTTCAAAATCAGTTACCTCAACGGGTCGAAAGATGATTCTTTCGGTTTCTTGTCCTGCTAAAGAATATGTAAAGGTTGTAGACATGGATTAGTAATTTTTTACAATTTAATTAAAACTGCACCTATCATTTCGTTTTCTATGATATAGTGTGAGTAGTTGTCAATACCTTCCAATAAAAGGGGAAACCGATCTTTCAGTTTTAAAGGATATTCATCATTCCACATCTTGTAGATGCTAGTTTTTTGGACAGCTGATAATACTTTGGACTGAATAATTTTCATTAAATGATGGAATTGAAAAGCAGATCAACATTCAGTCAAAAAGCGTTCTGTTTATTTCGGTTGAACAGCCTTGATGGCTAACACATATTTATATACAGCATCTTTTTGTGCTGCCGTTATTCTTGCTTTTTTGGCCATCTCGGTAACAATATCTTTCCAAGCTAACTCATCATATTGATAAATTCCCTTTACTCCATGGCAATTAACACAAGCACCATTAGTATATAGTTGATGCCCTTCTTGCAGCTGTTCTAATGTTGTTTCTTTGTATTGTGTTTGAATAGCTGTTAATTCTTCGTTTCCTGGAGTATAAATACCATTAGTAGGTTTAGCTACTACAAGAGGCGCTGCTATTGTTTCTTGATTTTTGGCCGAAGGATTAGTGGGTAAAGCGTTTTTTTGGGAAGTACCGCAAGCAACAATCATAATTGCCGATAGTATAAAACCTAGTAGCGATAATGTTTTCATGTTATTTTATTGAAGAGATAAATGGATGAATTCAACTTTTGTTTGTTACCAGCATTCCGAATTGGTTTACGAATATAGGTTTGGTATCAGTAGTATTTTACTAATGAATTATTAAATTATACTTTACCACCTGCAAAAGCGTATTTTTTCTTGAAAGAATTGGATGTGTTTTTAAATACAGAAACTAAACTTATTTGCTATTCAATTAACCTTTTGTAGTTGTCATTTGCTCAAAGAAAACAGCATTACCAGTGTATTGTTATCTTAAGATTTTTTGTGTGTGTAAAGATATGCTTGTATAAGATTCATTACATACGCAATATTCCAAAACCATTTATTACCAACCTCCACCAAGGGCTTTGTATAAATTTACAATAGCACTATTCCGTTGTTGGAGGGTAGAAGATTCTTCCATCTCTGCTTGCAATAAACTTGTTTCCTGCAGGAGAACCTCCATATAAGAAGTATATCCTGTTGTATAACGCAATTTACTCAACGCATAGGCCTTTTGAGTGATGGCAACTTGTCTTTTGTATGCTGTATATTCTTCTTCTAAGTTTTGAATTTGGTTAAGCGAATTTTCAACTTCAGCAAATGCGCCAATAACTGTTTCTTCATATTTTCGAGTTACGGCTATCGCTTTTTTGCGTTCAATTTCTACCCTGTTTTTATTTTTATTAAACTCAAAAAGGGGGCCTGTTAAAGAAGCAAAGCCTGTTCCATATAAAGAATTGGTATTTACAAGACTACTTACTTGTGGGCTCACCAATCCAAATGCAGCAGTGAGTGAAAGTGTTGGAAACCGATTTGCTTGGGCTATACCAATCCGATTGTATTGAGCAGATACGGTATATTCTGCAGCCTTAATATCAGGTCTGCGTTCTAATAATTCTGATGGTAAACCAACAGGAATGGTGGGTGGTAATTGCTGTTCATAATTTGTTTTTCCTCGGTTAATAGGTCCATTAAAACGACCACACAATAATTTTAATGTATTTTCAACGGTTGTTATCTGACGTTTTATTTTTGGAATCATTGTTTCAGCTACCGAGAGTTGTTGGTCTGCTTGCAGTTTGTCAATCTCTGAAATATATCCTTTTGTAAAACGTTCGTTGATGATTCGGAAGAGTTCTTTTCGGCTTTCCAGTGTTCTTTGAGCAATCATTAACCTATTGTCTAAATCGCGCAGTAAAAAATAATTTGAAGCTACTTCGGCAATTAAACTAACCTGCACATTTTTTCGGATTTCATCTGTAGCCATGTATTGGTTAATAGCCGATAGTTTTGCATTACGCACCTTCCCAAACAAATCAATTTCCCAACCCATACCAATATTTGCATTAAAATTAGTAGGGTTCGTATTAGCAATACCTAGTGGTGTTCCCGATCCAAAACTCGAACTGCGGGTGTTTAATCCATAATTAAATTTGGGCAATAAATCTGCTTTTACCATGGAGGCATTGGCACGTGCTTCTTCTACATTTGCAATAGCGGTGAGTAAGCTTCTATTGCTATCTAAGGCATTTTGAATCAATTGATTTAAAGCCTCATCTTTGTATACTTCAAACCATTTTATGCGCGACAAACTATCGGTTTTTGTACCTGCAAGTTCGCTGTATTCTTTTTTCGATTTCACCATTTCGGGAATGGTAAAATCAGGGCCTACACGGCATCCAAACAATACACTTATTATTAAGTATCCGAATATCCTTTTCATTTTGCTTCTGTTCCTTTCTTTTTGCTAGTTAGGTTGGTTATCATCACAAAAAAGGAAGGAATTAGAATTACACCAATGGCCGTTGCAATGGTCATTCCGCTAAATACAGCAATACCCATTACTTTTCTTCCCTCTGCACCTGCTCCGCTTGCAGTAAGCAATGGAATAACCCCTAAGATAAAGGCAAACGAGGTCATTAATATTGGCCGAAAACGTAATTTGGCTCCATCCAAGGCTGCCTTTAAAACATCTTCCCCTTCTTCATGTTTCATTTTGGCAAACTCTACAATCAGGATGGCATTTTTAGCATTTAAGCCAATTAACATTACCAATCCAATTTGTGCAAATACATTATTTACATAACTTAATGACCACAGTCCGCCAATAAATAATCCAATAAATGCCCCCATTACAGCCCACGGTGTGCCAAGCAAAACAGAAAAAGGTAAACTCCAACTTTCGTATTGAGCGGCCAAAATTAAAAACACAAATAACAAAGCCATACCAAATACCATTGCACCTTTACCCGAAGCTGCTTTTTCTTGATAGGAAATATTGCTCCATTGGTAACTCATATCTGCAGGCAACACTTCTTTGGCCACTTCTTCCAATGCATCAAGTGCTTGAGCGGAACTGTATCCGGCTGCAGGAACTCCACCAATTTCGGCAGCTCTAAAAATATTGAAATGATTTACGTATTGTGGTCCTGAGGTATCTTTTACAGTTGCAATAGTGGTGAGTGGCACCATTTTTCCTTCTTTGTCTCGCACAAAAAATTGGCTCAAGTCTTCTGTTCGCATTCTGTATTGTTCATCAGCCATTACATACGTTTTGTATTGACGACCAAACAAGTTGAAGTTGTTAATAAAACTAGATCCCAATAAAGTAGAAACAGTTTGGTTTACTTCATTTAAATTTAATCCAAGTTTTTGTACTTTATCCTTATCAATTTCTATACTTTTTTGGGGAACATTAGCGCGATATAAAGTAAAAATTCTACCAATCTCTGGTCGTTTGCTTGCCTCTGCAATAAATCGTTGCGATTGTTCAGCCAAATATTGTGGAGAATTTCCTGCAATATCCTGCAACATTAAGGTGAATCCTCCACCTGACCCCAGACCTTGAATAGGAGGAGGACCTACTGCTATAACTGTTGCTTCGGTAATTGCTTTTAAACATGTTGCATTCACTAATTGAACAATATCCAACGCAGTTTTTTCCCGTTCTTCCCAAGGTTTAAGGGTAATAAAAAAGGTTCCAGCATTTGGAGCAATGGTACTGCTCAAAAGGTTATTTCCATTGATACAGGTATAAAGGTCAATCTCAGGTATTTCTTTTAAGATTTTCTCCAATTTTCTTGTCACTATATCTGTTCGTTCAAGCGAAGCAGCATCGGGTAAATTCACTGCAATGATAAAATAACCTTGGTCTTCTTCGGGCACAAATCCAGAAGGAATTTTGCCACCTAATAATACAACCATACCAATTATTCCTCCTAGGATAACCAATGTAACAAGTGTTTTGCGTGCAAAAAATCCTGCCAAATTTCCATAACTGTTGGTAAACTTTTCGAATGCGCGGTTAAAACTATCGAAGAAACGTGTAAGGAAATTCTTTTTTGCATGGGGGGTTTTAGGTTTAAGCAACAAGGCGGCCAAGGCCGGGCTTAGGGTTAAAGCATTAAAAGCAGACAAGCATACAGAAATAGCAATGGTAATAGCAAACTGCTGGTACAATAAACCGGTTATGCCACCTGCAAGAGCAACAGGAATAAATACCGCAGAAAGAATTAAGGCAATAGCCACAACGGGACCAGCAACCTCTTTCATGGCTTTGCTGGTTGCCTCTTTGGGTGAAAGACCATGTTCTATATGGTGCATTACAGCCTCTACCACCACAATGGCATCATCTACTACTAGTCCAATAGCCAATACTAAACCCAACAATGAAAGTACATTGATTGAAAATCCAAAAAGGGGGAATAGAATAAAAGTTCCAATAAGTGAAACCGGAACCGTAAGCAAGGGAATAAGCGTAGCACGCCAATCTTGTAAAAAGAGAAAAACCACAATAATAACAAGTAAAATGGCTTCGAATAAAGTATGGATAATTTCATTGATACCTTCTGATACAGCCGCTGTTGTGTCCAAAGAATAATTCAATTCCATATCTTCTGGAAAGCGTTCCTTGAGGTCACCCATTTTTTCACGCACATGAGTGGCTACGTCCAATGCATTTGAACCAGGAATTTGAAAGATGGCAATAGTAGATGCAGAGGCTCCATTTAAGCGGCTATTTTGGTTATAGTTTTCAGTTCCCAATTCTATTCGGGCAATGTCTTTGATAAAAACTTGGCCTCCATTATTATTTGTTTTAAGTACAATGTCACCAAATTGATCTTCGGTGAGTAACCGTGATTGTAAAATGGCTGAATACGTGTTTTGATTTCCAGGTGTTGCAGGTGTTCCTCCAAAACTACCACCCGATTTGATTGCATTTTGCTCTCTAATGGCATTCATCACATCTGGTACTGTTAAGCCATACCTTGCTAACTTATCGGGTTGAAGCCAAATACGCATACTGTATTCTGAACCTCCAAATACAACCACATCACCAATACCTTTAATACGTTTAAGATTATCTACTACATTGATAAAGGCATAATTATTTAAAAATTTTGTGTCGTAAGAACTATTCGGTGAGCTTAACGAAATCAACATCAACGGAAAGGTGAGTGATTTTTTTGTTGTTACACCAATTTCTTTAACCTCATTGGGTAAAAACGGAGTAGCTTGTGATACCCTGTTTTGGGTAAGCATATTCGCATTGTCTAAATCAGTTCCTACTTCAAAAGAAACCTCCAATACAGTGCTTCCATCACCTGCATTTACGGAGCGCATGTACAGCATATTTTCCACACCGTTTACTTGTTGCTCTAAAGGAACGGCTACTGTTTGTTCCATATTTACCGCATTGGCACCATTATATAAGCCTGTAATTCTTACCATAGGCGGTGTAATCTCTGGATACTGAGAGATGGGTATTCCGGCCAAAATAAGCAATCCCAAAATGATGGTTAGGATTGAAATCACCATGGCTACGATGGGTCTGCGTATAAAAAATTCACTCATTGTGTGTGTGGCTAATGGATAAGAATTATTTAACTAATGTTGAATCGTAATTCCAGGGCATGTTTACTGGTTTTACAACCATTTTAGGTTTCACAATGGCATTTCCCAATACAGCAACTTTGTCTGATGCCTTTAGGCCATCTGTAATCACCCAATTACTTCCATTGCGCGGACCAACTTTTACCATTCGCGGTATAATTTGGTTGCTATCGTTTAGCACAAATACCCTAAAAACACTTTGCAATTGGTTAATGGCTTGTTGCGGAATAACAATGGCTTGTTTCATTTCATCCGATTTGAATCGTACTTTTACATACTGACCAGGGCGTAAAAGTTTAGAGTCATTTTTGAATATAGCTTGTATCATCAATGTTCCTGTTTGCGGATCTATACTCCTATCAGCAAAATCTACCTTACCCGTTTCAGGATATAAAGTTCCATCACTTAACAATAAACCAATCTCTATTGAGTCTTTAGTTGCACCCATTGCTTCACGTCTTTTTTTGAATGTTAGAAACTCATTTTCGGTGATGGAAAAACGAACTCTAACAGAAGCCGTTGCCGAAATGGTATTAATTGAATTGTCTGCAAAACTCCTGCTCACATAATCCCCCACTTGTACTTTTGAAATACCAATAATTCCAGAGATGGGTGCTGTAATGCGCGAGTAACCTTGTTCTATTTGCGCATTGGATTTCATGGCCATAGCACTATTTACATTTTCTTTTTGAGCTTGGTAATAAGCTCGAGCTGCATCTAAATCACGTTGACTTAAAGCGTTTGCTGCTACCAAAGGTTCAATCCTATCCAGATCAGATTTGGCTTTTTGATACATAGCTTCAGCTTCTGTAAGTTTAGCTTGTGCATTGGCTACATTATTTTGCAATTGTATATCTTCAATGGTATACAACAAATCACCTTGTTTCACATTATCACCTTCTTTAAAATGAATTGCGGTAATCCATCCCTCTACACGAGGCCTTAAAGCTATATCTGATTGCCCTAATACTTGGCCAACATATTCAGAAAAAACAGGAATATCATATTGTCCTGCAGCTACAATATTAACTTCGGGTACCAATTGGAATTTTTGTTCTACACCCCCACAAGCAACTAATAATAGTAAAGAAAAAAGGTAAAAGATTGTTTTCATGCTATACATCTATATAGCTTCAATGATACCAAATTATACCAAAAACAAAAACAGGAATCTGGTATTATCTTGTTTTAGAGAGTAAAACCGCAAGTATTTTTTTTATAAATTGTAGAGCGGAAATAAAAATAAAATGGAAGCGCAATCGAAGCATAAAACAACGTTTATTTTCATCACCAATTTTCTATAAATGGAAAGCAGGGTATAGTTGCATGGCTAAATAGAACTTTTGCAGCAAACACAAATAACAATTATTGAATACAATGGCCACAACAGGAGGGTTAGTTTGATAAAAGAAAATGAACTAAAGGGCACTGGTGAATCAAATGATTGAAATTGTATAAGCAATTGAGAATGGTTCTGGGTTGCATTTTATTTTATTAGAAGCTTTTTAGGCAGGCCAAAAAATTTTGCCCATAAGTATAAAATGTGTAATGTTGCTATCTAAACTCGAATAAACAATTAATAATGAAAAACAGATTAATATTTTGCAGTTTAATAATTTCTGCAGCTATTTTGTCGGGGTGCCAAAAATATGATAGTGTAACTGTCGATGATTTGGATTTGGTAATAACCAATTACAGTAAAAACGCAGACTTTAGTGTAAAAAAGACATTCGCTATACCTGACAGTGTTGTGTTGGTGGGAGAAGAGGAATTTGATGGATCGGCTGAATTTTTAAAACCTGTATTTGGAGACAAAATTATAGCTACTATCAAACAAAATATGATAGCAAATGGATGGGAACTGGTAAATAAAAATAATGTTAAACCAGATGTGTTGCTTTTAACCTCATTTAGCCAAACTACTAATATTTACTACAGCTATAACTACTGGGGGTGGTATTATCCAACTGGAGGTTATGGTTGGTATTATCCAGGCTACTATTATCCTCCAACGGTTAGCTCTTATAAAACAGGATCTATTTTTATTCAAATGACAGATGTGTCTGATACAAATAATTTACAGTTGCCTGTAATTTGGACAGCTGTTGTAAACGGATTGGCAGAAGGAAGTTCAGCCACAATTCAAGCTCGAATTACAACCACAATCAACCAATCGTTTAAGCAATCACCCTATTTAAAAAAATAAGTGCATGAAACAGATATTAAAAAATAGTGCAGTATTACTTTTTATACTTAGTATTTCATTAACGACAAAAGCACAAGTAGGCGCTTTTGGAATCAATTATGTTATCAGTGTTCCATTAGGCAATACAGGTGATTTTATTGGGTCAACTAGTTACAGAGGAATGTCATTTGAATACACGTATGTACCCGATGATCATTTTGGAGTACATGTTGAAGGAGGTTGGAATTATTTTCAGGAAACACTAGATAAAGCAACGTATGACTATAAAACACTTTCCATAACAGGTAAACAATACCGCTATACCGAAAGTGTTCCATTTTTTATTGGGTTAAATTATTTTATACTTCCAGAAGCATGGATAAAACCATACGTAGCTTTAGGACTAGGAATAATATATACCGAAAAACGAAACGAAGTAGGTATGTATAGTATTACAGAAGACTCTTGGCAATTTGGATTAAAGCCAGAAGCAGGTGTTGCAGTGGAATTATCGGATAATACATTTTTGAAACTTTCAGCTAAATATTACAATACGTTTAAAACAAATGATTTGGAAGCTCAATCGTTTCTTGGTTTAAATATGGGTTTAGCATTTATGGTTGATTAGATGAAAAAAGTATACTATAGTTTTATTGTGTTATCATTCCTTTGGGGATGTTCTTCTTCTACAAGTATTACAGCTGTGTGGCGAAGCCCTATTGTGGCAAATAAGCAATATTATAATATTTGCATAGCAGCCATTACTGAAAGAGCAACCGCAAAACAAATTGTTGAACAAGAGATGCATCGTAATTTAACACTAGAAGGAGTTAAAGCAGCTAAAATTTCAGAATTATTGCCCTATAAATTTTCTGGCTCAGAAACAGAAAAAAATTTAATTCTAGAAAAAGTTAGAAGCAATGGCAATGATGGAATTTTGACTTTTACGCTCATCAAACAACAAGAAGAAACTAAATATGTTCCAGGCAATACAGCTTATGCACCAATGGGTAGTTATGGACATTATGGTTCTTTTGGAGGTTACTATGGCTACTATGGGTCTAGGATGTACGATCCAGGTTACTACACTCAAGACGAAGTGTTTTTTATAGAAACCAATTTGTATGATGTTGAATCTGAAAAATTAGTATGGAGTGTTCAATCTAAAACTTATAACCCTTCCGGAATTCAACAATTTTCTGAGGATTTTACACGAGCAATTACACGTCAACTTATTAAAAGTAAGATTATAGTGCCTGTTGTTAAATAACAAAAAATAACAGTTTTAATTATGGCTCAACGCTTACTTCGTTATATTAAAGTTGGAGTAATAGTTGTTTTTATATCAAGTGATTTAGTAGCTCAAAATGTTAGATATATCGATTCAACAAATTTTTCTTCCCAAAAAGATATCATTGATGTATTTAGGGAATTAAAAATCTTCAATCAACGTGTTGAAGAAAAGCCCGATAGATTAAACAAAAAGCTTAGGCTTTCTGTATTGCCAACTGTAAGTCCTGCTCAAGGTGCAACAGGTTTGGTTTTTGTTACAGCTTTTACGGCAACTTTTTTACTAGGAGACCCTCAAACCACCAATGCGTCTAATATATATTTTATTCCGTACACAAATTTTGATGGAAAATTTGTATTCCCCATTCGGAGTTATATTTGGACTAAAAACAACAAATGGAATTTTATTGGAGATTATAAGTACCTCATTTATCCAGAAACAACTTATGGTTTAGGTTCAGGAAGTAATAAGAATGAGGCGTCACTTGTAAATTATAAGCATATTCGTTTTTACCAAAGTGTATTAAGAAATGTGTTTAGTTATTTGGTAATGGGGGGAGGTGTTCATTTCGATCATCATTATGATATTCAAGAAGAATTACTAAACGAAAAATACAACCACGTTTTACAGTATGATGGTGCTGGAATAACAGCTACACAGTCCAATGGGTTATCTTTTACATCCGCCTTCGATTCACGGTTAAATTCATTAAATCCTCAACAAGGAATGTATGCAGGAGTTATGTATAAATATATTCCAACATGGATGGGAAGCACATCTAATTGGAAAAGTTTGTATGCCGATATTAAATTGTATCATTCATTTAACCGTAAACGGCAAAATATTATTTCATTTTGGTCTTTTTATTGGGATGTATTTGCTGGTAAAGCACCATACTTAGATTTACCATCTACAGCATGGGATCCTAGTTACCGCTCGGGAAGAGGTTATTACCAAGGTAGATTTAGAGGAGATGCGATGGCTTATATTGAAAGCGAATACAGATTTGACCTTACCCAAAATGGATTGTGGGGTGCAACAGTATTTGCCAATGCACAATCGTTGCGAAATCCTTCCACTCGTAATTTTGAAAAAATAGCCCCAGGTGTTGGAGCTGGGTTAAGGTTAAAGTTTAATAAGTTTTCCAATACCAATTTAACATTTGATGTGGCTGTTGGAAGCGAAAGCTGGAATTACTATTTTGGTATTGGCGAGTTTTTTTAAACAACATATACCGCAAAAATTATGTTGAATTTTATATAACCTATATACATGGAAATGATTAACGAGCATATTCAAAACTACTGTGATAAACATACTTCAGAAGAAAACAATCTATTGAAACAATTGAACAGAGATACGCATGCACATGTTTTACAACCGCGCATGTTAAGTGGACATTTTCAAGGTAGGTTGTTGAGTATGATTAGTAAAATGATTGCACCCAACATGATTTTAGAGTTGGGAACTTTTACAGGCTACTCTGCATTATGTTTGGCCGAAGGGCTAACGGATAATGGGAAATTAATAACCATTGATGTAAATGCTGAACGAGAAGAAATGGTCAATAAATATATTGTTGATGCAGGGTATGAACATCGAATTAAACATATTATTGGGGATGCATTTAACATTGTAAAATCACTTCCTTATACCTACGACCTCATTTTTATAGATGCCGATAAACCAAATTATATACGATACTATGAGCTAGCCATGCAAAAATTGAATATAGGCGGATACATACTATTGGATAATATATTGTGGAGTGGAAAAGTAGTGGATGAAAGTGCATTAGTAAAAGATAAAGATACGCAGTTGTTGCATTTGCTTAACCAAACCATACAACAAGATGAACGAGTAGAGAATATTTTACTCCCTATTAGAGATGGGTTAATGTTGGTGCGAAAAAAATAGGACAAAAAAAGGAGTTTAAAATATTGGAATGTCAAATTAGTTTCTTGGTATCACGCTTGCGCTAAACTTCTTCAGCTGTTTCAATCAACCGTTCACGGTATTGATGTAAGATAACAGTTTTAGAAATAAAACCTGCATACAAATTATCTGTTTCTACAACGGGAATATACCAAATTTCAAATTCCTCAAAATAACGCATCACTTCATCTACCCTTTCTGTTTCAAGGATGGTAATTTTTGGAACACTCATCAAATCTTTAACATAAATAGTGTCGTACATTTTTTGCTTAAACATTACTTCACGGATATCGGCAAGGGTTACAATACCTACCAGTTGATTTTTTTTATTGACAACTGGAAAAATATTACGCGAAGATTTTGATAAAATGGCTACCAATTCTCTTAATGTTTGATTGGGATTGAGTATTGAAAAATCCCTTTCAATCATATCGCTTATATTAAGCTCACTCAACAAAGCAGTATCTTTATCTTTGATAATAAACCCACGTTCAATTAATGTTTTGGTGTAAATAGAATTGCTTTCGTAATAGCGGGTAATAAAATAGGAGGTTGCCGAAACCATCATCAGCGGAATAAACAGTGCATAGCCACCTGTAATTTCGGCAATTAAAAATATGCCTGTAAGCGGTGCATGCAATACTCCGCTTATTAATCCTCCCATGGCTACAGCTATAAAATTTTTCTCGTTGAGTACCGTAATGTTTGAAAAGTTGACAGCATGCGAAAACAAAAAACCAAGCAATGATCCTGTGAACAAAGACGGACCAAAAATTCCACCATTACCTCCCGAACCCACAGTAATAGATGCTGCAAACACTTTAACTAAAATAAGCATGGCAGTAAAACCCAATACAAACCAAGTACTATCCTTGTAAGCAAAAAATAAACTGTTGTTAAATAAACTTTGATACTCACCCGACATTAATTTATTGGTAATGCCATATCCTTCACCATACAATGGAGGGAATACAAAAATGAGAACGCCCAATGTTATACCGCCCCAAATAGCTTTGCTATATGGATTTTTGCGTTTGTTTAAAAAACTTTCCATTTTTAGGGTGCTTCGTATCATGTAGGTAGATACAAAACCACATAATCCGCCAAGCAATAAATAAAAAGGGATGGCTTCCATGTTCCACGAGTCGGTGGCTAGCTGAAAAAGTGGAGAACTGTTAAATAATTTAGAAATAACTGCGCCTGTTGCCGATGCAATAAGCAATGGAATAAATGCAGGAATAGAAACCTCGGTGAGCAATACTTCAAAGGCAAAAACAACACCTGCAATGGGGCTATCAAATATGGCTGAAATTCCAGCAGCTGCCCCACTTGCCAAAAGCAAGGTACGATCGGCTTTGCTTAACAATAAATTTTTGGCGGTATTGCTTCCCAATGCCGAACCGGTAACAGCAATTGGAGCCTCTAAACCAGCCGAGCCACCAAAGCCCACAGTAAGTGCGCTGGTAATAACATGCGAGTATGTTTTGTGTAATTCAATATTGGAAAACTTTTTGTTGATGGCATAAATAATACTGCTTAATCCCTTATCAAAAACGGTTTTGGGGTGCATTAGTTTTACATAGAGCACACTCAGTAAAATGCCAATGAGCGGGTAAATAAGGTAGAAATAATTTTCGTACCGAACATTAAAACCGCTCTCTAAATTGTGTTGCAAAAAATGAACAATGGTTTTGAGCACAACGGCTGCAAAACCTGCCAATACACCAACCCACATGGCAGCAATAATTAAAAAGTTTTTATCGCTAATATACTTGTGGCGCTGCTTGGTAAAATGGTAAATGAGCAGCTTGGTTTGTATGCGTAGTTTTTTATATACCAAAAGTAAATATGGTTGGTTGAAAAACGAAAGTAGGATTATTTGTTGGGAATGCTTTGTTACATTTGATAAAACTATACAAATATTGACATTAGTTGATTTGTTATGTTTGCGCTATCGGTATCCAGTTTTAGCGGACGTGTCGTCCGTTACTACTACTTCAATAGCAGTATCTAACTTATAGGAAGCACTTTTATTGGACTATCGTCACTTGCCGAACTCAATCGGTAGTAACATGGCTTGCTCACAATTCCTGACGTTACAGGGTTCATATGAATATAATTTTCTTTTTGCGAAATAAATGCTAAACTATATAATTCTTCAGGATGATTACCCTCTTGCCATACCCTATAGGATATTTTATCATCCTTCTGTTTCTTCAAAATTGTAAATTTATCTAAAAGCCATTCCCGTCTACTCTCTTGCGGATTCTCTTTTATTTCTTTTAGGCACAACTTAGCTGTGTGCTCTTTCATATCACGTAAAATGTCACTTAACTTTCCTTGGCTACCAATTATCATATGCACATGGCTTGGCATAATTACATAGGCATAAACATCCAACCCTTTATTTTGCTGGCAATACTTTATGCTATTTACCAATATATCTACATAACATTCCCTTGTAAATAAATCTACCCAATCAACTATGGTCATGGTTATAAAATAGGTTTTGCCTTCTTCTATTTTTAAATACTCTGACATAGATTCAAGGTAGTTTTTTATCCATTTAGTTGCAATTAATTTTTATTGGTTTAATCAAACATGGATAACTCTGACCATCAATTCATCATTTTCTTATCTTTCCATTACTTTCTTGTCTTTCCATTCATAGTCACCCGGACGACACGTCCGCGACAACGGGGTTACAAGAAGAAATCACGGACGACACGTCCGCGTGAACGGGCTTCCATTCATAGTCACCCGGACGACACGTCCGCGTGAACGGGGGTTAGTTAATTATTTCAATAGTTTTATCTATTCCATTTTGAATTTTAAGTATACCAAATTGCTTATTAATAAATAGTTTGTTTAAGGTATCAATAGCGCTAATAAATACCTTATTTACATCATTGTAATTAGTCCCATTTATATTTAACCCACCAATATAAGACTGTGCAGTTGACTTCGAAATTTGATAATCTCCGATGAGATAAAATTTTGTTTCATATTTTATTTCAATAACATTTGGAGAAAAGCTGGAATTATTATCATCTCTACGATATCTATAGTGAGCCAATTGGATTGTTTTTTTATTGAGTGAATCTGTATAAATTATTCTATACGCTTCATAAATCTTCTCCACTCCGTTACTTCCACAAGCGGGGTTATTGTGCAGTACAAATTCGCTAGTAGTAAACGGTTGTTTGCCTTGCCCAATAAAGTATAAAGTATCACCTGCTTGGTTGCGCATTTTGATGGTATCAAAACCGGTGTAGGGGATATAACTTTTGTTTGCTTCGGAAAGGTAATAATGCTCTGTTTTGTTTTGGCATCCAGGGTCGTCAGGAGTTATGCCATCATCGGGAGAACAATTGCTAAGTGTAAAAATGCAAATTAGCAAAACACTTATAATGGTAATTGGGTATCGTTTGAATTTCATATATATACAAAGTTTACAGTTTTATTTTAGCAATCACAGTCATATTGGCAAAGCCTGCATCTACTTTTGCTATAAAATATAAATTAAGGCTTACTAGTAAAAATACATTTTAGTAATTAAAACGGGAAATCACAGACGACACGTCCGCGATTACGGAAAGACTAATCTCCATTGGCTTTCATAAGTAGTTTAACACACAATAATTAGTGTGCTTCTTCAATTCTTACCCCAGCCGATTTCACATGCATTAAGGTATCATCGCGCATGTTTTGTTCCAATTCAAAACGGTAAAATCCACTTGTAGGGAATTTTATTTTTTGGAATACCGGAAATTGGTAATCATACAAATCGCCCAATCCATTTCCCAACCATTTGCCCCCATCATTCGCCACGCGTATCTCAATTCTGCGTTGGTCGGTTTTTTTAGCAGGGTTGGTTGTGTTTACCCACATAAATAGGTTGTTGTATTTATAATCCGAGCTTATCCTAAGGTTAACATACACATTATACAACTTATTGGTATCGGTAATATGTACATCAAACGGAATGGCATTTTTATAATACCATTGGTTACCATCTATCAGTTTGTTATCGTCAAAAATACGCGAAGGATCGCAAGCCGAAAACAAACTTGTAAGCACGATACAAATACTAACTAAACGAAAAGTTGCAGTCATGGTTAATCTGTTTTCGGAGGGTTATTATTCGGTTTGTTTTGAGGAGGCCTATTGGGTTTGTTTCCTTGTGTATTTTTAGGTTGTTGTGGTCTAGGTTCACGTGGTTGGTCGTTACGTGGTTGTTGCGGCCGCGGGTCACTTGGTTTATCATTGCGCGTTTCGGGGCGTTGGTTTTGTGGCCTATTTTGTTGTTGTGGCCTTGGCTCGCGTGGTTTATCAGAACGCACTTCGGTTCGTTGGTTTGATACTTGTTGAGGCTTGTTGGGTTGCCCTTCGCCACGGGTATTGTTATTGTTGTTTCGTTGTTTGTTTTTGTTGCGGTTGTTTTTGGATTTGTTGCGGTCATCCAATCGGGTAAGACTTTCGGTACCCATATCATTTTTAAACTCAAGCTCCACAATTTTTGGAACAGCTTTTTTAATTTCCAGCTGTGGTTTTTCGTTGCGTTTATTTGCTTCGCGGTATTCTTTTACTTTGTTTACATGTAGCTGAATCCAATCGCCACCAATTACATCTATTGGCATAAACGACATCATGCGTTTAAGGATATCCGTTTTTACCAATTTGTACGAACCACTTACAAAATCCAACCGCATATTTTCTTCAACCGGAAATTCTTTCCAGGCTTCCATATAACTATCGAGTTCGTAATTGAGGCAACATTTAAGTCGGCCACATTGTCCCGAAAGTTTTAATGGATTAAGGGATAAGTTTTGATAACGTGCCGCATTGGTTTGTACCAATTTAAAATCGGTAAGCCAAGTAGAGCAACATAACTCACGTCCGCATGAGCCAATAGCACCCAAACGGCCTGCTTCTTGGCGGTATCCAATTTGGCGCATTTCTACACGCACTTTAAAGGAGTCGGCAAGTTTGCGAATGAGCTCTCTAAAATCTACACGGTCATCAGCTGTATAATAAAAAGTTGCTTTGCGTTTATCTCCTTGGTATTCTACATCACTCAATTTCATGCTCAGGCCGAGTTCCATCGAAATGCTACGAGCCTTATACATAGTGGGCACTTCAAGTTCTTTGTTGTCTTTGTATTTGGCAATATCAACATCTGTTGCTTTGCGCAATATTTTACGAAACTCGGTGTCTTCGGCCAAACCCGCTTTGCGCAATTGGAGTTTACACATTTCGCCTTTGGTGCTTACATGCCCATAGTCAAATCCTGTTTCCATTTCAACTACCACCAATTCGTTTAAGGTAATATCATGGTTGCCGGTGTTTCTAAAAAACTCTTTGCGGGTTCCTTTAAAACTCACTTCTACCACTTCAAAGGGTTTCATATAAGCTGGCAAATCCATGATGCTCAGCCAATCATAGGTATTAAATTTATTGCATCCACCCGAGCTACAACCGCCCGAACTACAGCCTCCTGTTGAACAGCCTCCTGATCCACATCCCATTGTATTTTATATTATTAGCACACCCAATTTTGTTGGGTGTTGAAGGTTAAAAATAAGGTTACTTAATTGCTTTAAGCTTTTTGTTGCTTATGCAAACGGGAGCCAATATACAAAGAAAGATTGAAAAAGGTAATTTTTAGGTCGGCATTGCGCTCTAAATGATATGAAGCATCATTGAGAGCTTGAGTAATATCGGGTAAATTATGGTTACTCATGGTAAAGGCAAATTTTACCATAAATTCTTTTTCTTCATCACTTAGTTTAATTAATTGCGCATTGGCATAATGGTATAAAAATACCGAACGCAACATATGTAATGAATAGCCTATAAAACTTTTAATAAACTCTCTGCCTGTCCCTGTTATTTTGGCTACACATACTTCAATATCGGCAACATTGTTAACAAAACAGGCGCGCATCCATTGTGCAAAAAGTTGGTGGTAATCCGATCGGCCCGCTTCTGCTAATGTGATGGCCATACTTAAGTTACCTTCCGAAACACGTGCAAGCATTTGTGCTTCTTGCTCGGGTATTTGGTAATCCTGTATCAGTGCAGCTGATACATCTTCATCTTGTAGTTTATGAACCCGCACTATTTGTGTACGCGATAAAATTGTAGCAATTACTTTATCGGCATCTTGTGCTACTAGTAAAATTAATGTTTTGGGAGGTGGTTCTTCCAATAGTTTTAATATAATATTTCCTTCGAGACGGAGGTATTCGGGTAACCAAATAATAACTGTTTTGTATTTGGCTTCATAGGCCGTAAGTCCGAGTTTGCGAATAATATCACGGCACTCATCTGAGGTTATATTTCCTTGTTTTTTTCCTTCTGTATCTAATTTTAGCAACCATTGTAATTCCGAAACATATGGATTGGCTATAAATGCCTCACGCCACTCTTGTATGAAATCATTGCTCAGCTTTTTCTTCTCAATAGCAATAGTTGGAAAGGTAAAATGTAAATCGGGGTGAACAAGCTTTTCGAATTTAATACACGAAGAGCAACTGCCGCAACTATCGGTTTCGGTGGGTTGCAAACAATTAATATACTGGGAATAGGCAATGGCCAAAGGCAATGTCCCCGATCCTTCTGGTCCTAAAAAAAGTTGCGCATGGCTAATACGTCCACCGTTGGCTGTTTGTATCAACTTTTGCTTAAGGTCCTCTTGTCCGTAAATGTTTTTAAATTGCATAGTATACTATATCACTATTTCTAATCCGTCTGTATGTGCAATAATAAGATGATATCGTTGAATATGGCGTTCCAAATCAATCCAATGCTTGTCAAAATAAGCATGTAAATCACTTAGCTTTTGATTGCCAAGTTTAAAATGAACAATTTTAGGCTTTTGGGTAGCTAATAAACTCTTATGGTAAAAGTCAACATCTTTTGTAAGGATTACTAAGCCATGCTGCAAAGCATAGTCCCAAATTTGATTATCCGAAAATGATGCGTTTATATCGGCTACAAAAATGAAGTGTTCATTATTAAAATGACTAAAGTATTTAGGCAGATTTACATCTACTAAATATTTCATTAAGCCACTTCGGTGAAATGGTAAACATCAGAATCACTCGCTAACACTGCGAATTGAAGAGCTGCTTGAATATCTTCTGTTTCCAAAAACGGGTATGCTTCTAAAATATTAGCATTTGTTTCGCCAGCTGCTAAGTATTCTAAAATT
This sequence comes from Bacteroidia bacterium, assembly GCA_044353855.1. Classification (GTDB taxonomy): domain Bacteria; phylum Bacteroidota; class Bacteroidia; order UKL13-3; family UKL13-3; genus UKL13-3. Next base: position 178,767 of record JBILBF010000001.1, on the reverse strand, counting down.
GTTTTCACAGTAATCCTCATTCCTCTTATGGATGGTTTGCCATTATTTATTTCTGGCGATTGTGTAATACGGGATAAATATGAATTCATATCGCAATTTAATAAAAAAAATCTATTCCCCATTTAATCCTGTAGCTGTAATTGTGGATCGCTCTTGGTAGTTGTCGTAATCGGTATTGATATCCCATAAATTATGGGTTGTTTGAGTAGCCATATTTTCGGCAGCCAATATTCCCATTAATATACTATGGTCTTGGTTATTGTATTTAAATGCCCCATACCTACCAATAACTGTCAATCCTGTAATGGTACTTAAGTATGTTTCAATGGGCTTTAATACATCTTTATAATTGCTGCTATACACAGGGTAACAGCGCGGGATTTTATACACAAAACCTTCTATTATTGTTGCCCCTTGATGCAATCCTGTTTGGCAAAATTCTGCGGTTGCTAATGTTATAAGTTCCTCATCGTTTTGATTCCAAAGTGAATCCTTATCATAACACCAATATTCCAAGGCTACAATGGTTGTGTCTTTTCCCATATTGAGTTCAGGAACATAGTTTCTAAAATTAGAGATCCTGCCTGTTTCAACATCTCCTGAGTGCACATACAACCAATTATCTGGAAATAAATTGTTGCCATTTACATGTAAGTAAACCAATATCGTATTTCTAAAAGTAAGACTGTTTGCACATGCAACAATTTCTGAAGGTACTTTAGGTAATTGTTTCACCATCAAATTTAAAGGCATGGTTGATACTATTTCATCATACAGAAATTGTTCGCCTGATGGTAATTCAATTCCAATGGCTTTATGGGTTTCAGTAATAACTCTTTTAACAGGTGTATTACACATAACTTTTCCGCCATGGGTATTGATAAAGTGTTCCATTCGCTCATATACCATTCCTGTTCCACCAATGGGGTAAGCAAATTGATCAACCAACGTTTTATGTTTGGTTCCGCCAATACCCAATGCATTTTTAATAGCCTCGCCCAACGAGAATTTTTTAATACGTTGAGCAGCAAAATCAGCATCTAATTGATGGCAAGGGATGCCCCATAGTTTTTCGGTGTAGGTTTTAAAAAAAATCGTATACAACTTTTTACCAAACCGTGTAATAACCCAGCTTTCAAAAGTGCCATCTAATTTGGTCGGCACAATTTTTTCTTTTACATAACTTAGTACACATTTTAAAGAGGTTAAAATTCCCAGTTTGCTCAAAGCATCAAATGCTTTAACAGGGTAATGGAAAAAGTTGCCCTTGTAATAAATGCGAGTAAGCCTATTCACCATGCTGTAGTCTTTTCCAACAACCTCTAACCAAAGTTTATTTACGCGGGTATCGTCACTAAAAAAGCGATGTGGACCTAAATCGACCCGTTGTCCCCATAAATTAAGTGATTTAGATAAGCCCCCTACCTGTGGTGCAGCTTCGTATACATGCACCTCAATTCCTTGTTTGGCAAGTTGATATGCACAAGTAAGGCCTGCTGGTCCTGCGCCAATAATAGCAACTGTTAAGGGTGGTTTCATGTAGCAGCAAGTATAATTTTTTTTTTGAATAGTTGAACCGATTATGAGGCTTGCCTAGTCTAAACATTTTAATACTTTTGTTCTTTATCGAAAAATGACAAACCAAGTAGATTTATTAATAATTGGCGCAGGCCCTGTTGGGTGTGTAATTGCTGAAAGAGCAGCTAAAGAACTAGGGTGGAAAGTATTGATTGTAGAAAAAAGAAATCATGTAGCAGGTAATTGCCACGATGTCACCCACGAATCGGGGGTGATGATTCATCAATATGGACCACATTATTTTAGAACCAATAAAAAAGAGTTAGTTGATTATCTATCTCAGTTTACCGAATGGGTAGAAGGGAATTATGTAGTAAAAAGTTTTAGCCGAAATGAGTTGTTTCCGTTCCCCATAAATTTAAAAACACTTTCGCAATTTTATAAAAGAGATTTTACTGCCGAAGAAGCCAAAGAATGGTTGGAAAATATTCGCGAAAAAATTGATGATCCTGCCAACTCTGAAGAGTTTGTTCTATCAAAAGTGGGTCGCGAACTGTATGAAGCGTTTTATTTGGGGTATACCTTAAAACAATGGGATAGGCATCCAAAAGAGTTAGATAAATCGGTGTGTGGACGAATTCCTGTTAGGTTTAACAATGATGAGCGATATGTGGATCATACCTACCAGTTAACGCCCAAAGAGGGGTTTACACAGTTGTTTGCAAATATGATTCAACACTCCAATATTACAGTGATGTTGGATACCGATTATAAAGACATTCGCAAAACCATTACGCCAACCAAGGCAACCGTTTATACAGGCCCAATTGATGAGTATTTTGATTATGTATTAGGCAAATTACCTTGGCGCTCACTTGAGTTTGATTTTAAAGTGGTTGATCAAGAATTTGTGCAGCCTTGTGTGCAAATTAATTACCCCAACGAATATGAATATACTCGAACCGTAGAAATAAAACATGTAACCAAACAACAACATCCTCAAACAGTAATTAGCTACGAATATTCTAAAGCAGAAGGCGATCCTTACTACCCAGTTCCTGCTCCACAAAATGCAGCATTGTTTCAAGAGTATTGGAAACTCGCCCAACAAGAATTGTTAGATAATAAGGTTTATTTTAGTGGCCGATTGGCTAAATATTTATACATGAATACAGATGAAGCAATTGAAATTGCACTAGCTGAATTTGAAAACATCAAAAACAACAATACGATATGAGTTTACTATGGGTTGTAATGCCTGTTTACAATGAAGAGGAGTGCGTTAAAGAAGTAGTATTGGAGTGGTTAACAGCATTACGAAACCAGCCTGTATTGTTTAAATTGTGTGTGATGAATGATGGTTCGAAAGATGCTACATTAACAATTTTAAACACACTCGCACACACCAACCCCGAACTTTTAATAGTAGATAAAGCCAATAGCGGACACGGACAAACGTGTATTGAAGGATATAAGTTAGGATTACAACAAGGTGCTGAATGGATTTTTCAGATTGATTCGGATGGACAATGCGATCCTCATTATTTTAGTGAAGCAATTGCGCTATCTCAAAAACATAAAGTAGTGTATGGATTCAGAAAAACTCGAGATGATGGATTTAAACGTTACCTCATTTCCCGCGTGTTAAGCATTTTTACTTTTGCAGCAACAGGAGTTTGGGTGCGCGATGCAAATGTTCCATATAGATTGATGCACAAAACTGCATTGGATAACATAGTGAACAAAGTTCCTGCTGATTTTTATTTATCCAATATCCTTATTTCCGTTTTACAACAGCGTGAGTTTGGAATAAAATGGATCAATATTCATTTTCGTGATCGGTCTGGAGGTTCGCCAAGTGTAAAAGCAATATCATTTGTAAAACATGGTCTAAAAGTTTTTAAGCAACTCAAACAAGCAGTATAATTTTATCTAACACTAGCAACCATATGTTAAAGCATAAAGTAATTTTAATCCTTCAGCAATCTACTATTGCAAGTTTTCGTCAACTTCAAGCAACAATTGAAAACTTAGCTCGAAAATATACAGATGCGCAATGGGTTATTGTTCCTACTGCCAATATGGATATTTCACTACTTGATTTCGAAAAAGAAAAAATATTTGCAACATTTGCAGCAACATCGCAAGTTGTTTTAGCTAAAAATGATGAAATGATTCGTTCGCATGAACATTCAGGAAATTATTTTATACTGAGTGTTTCACATCTAGATGTTTTTAAGCCTTTATATGATAAAGTACTGACTTCAGCTGCTGAGGTAATGTATGCCAAATTACAAGCCGAAAAAAAGGCTTCGATTGGCTATCGGTTTAAAGCCTATTGGCATCAATTATTGGGTTTGGAACAGGTAGAAGTATTGGAAAGTAATGCTTTGGTGATGAGCAAAAATGCTGCACAAATTGTATTACCTTCTATTCAACTGGCCACTTCTAATGTGCTATTTGAAGCAATGTATAATGCATCAAAAAATAAGCTATCAATGGAGGCTGTTGAAATAAAATACAGCAAAAAAATTGCCTTTAGCCAAAGTATATGGGCAACATTTAAACTAAGACTTTGCGCTAGTTGGAATTGGAATATTGTATCGGCTATCAAGCAAAGTAAAACCATCAAACTTTCACTTACACAAGGCAATCATCCCACCTACCGTCTGGTATTTGCTATACTCACCTTTTTGTTGTTGTTAGGCATCCCTTATCTCAGTTTTGATTATGGTATTTTATGGGACGAAAAAATAGAAAACACCTACTCCAAAGATGTACTAAATTATTACCTCACTTTTGGTAAAGACACCTCGTGTTTGGATACCAATAAACCATTGTATAGTCATCAAATAAATTATGGTCCGTTTATGAATCTGGCGGGTACTGTTGTGTATAAATATGTATCTCCTTTTGGTGAGTTTGAAACACGGCATTTATTGGTTGCCATTTTGAGTGCACTCGGAATTATTTTTACGGGCAGAATAGCAAAATTGATAGTTAACCCAGCTGCTGGAGTTATTGCCATGTTGTGCCTTACTTTTTCTCCGCATTATTTTGGTTTTGGAATGAATAACCACAAGGACATTCCATTTGCTGCTGGTTATATTATTTCTGCATACTATCTCATTCGGTTTTTACTTCAATTACCCAAACCTTCAGCCGCTATTATTACCAAATTAATACTGGCATTTGCACTTACCATTAGTGTGCGTATTGGTGGCTTATTGCTCCTTGCTTATTTGGGCATGTTTATGGGGTTGTTTTGGTTGTACTATTACCAAAAACAGGGTTCAGCTTCAGCCGTTAAGCTTATTCCTGGTTTTTTAAAACTAGTGTTGCTCATCTCAGGTATTAGCTATTTTGCAGGTATCTTTTTTTGGCCATGGGCTATGCAAGCTCCATTAACCAATCCTATAGTTGCACTTACCGAGTTTACCAAATATTCCAATATTAAAAACTACGAATTGTTTGAAGGCAATATGTTGTTTATGTCCGATAAACCATGGTACTATTTACCCAAACATATTTTTATCAATACGCCTTTATTTATATGGTTTGCTTTAGGTGCATTTATTGCATTGTTCCCATTTACATACACCAAAAAAGCATTGCCAATTGTTGGTGTATTAGTTTTTATGTCGCTGTTTCCAATGGTTTATGCCATTTATAAAAACGCCAATTTGTACAATGGCTGGCGACAATTTATTTTTATTTATCCTCCTTTGGTAGTGCTTGCTACAATTGGCTTTAATAGGCTTATTTCGATGAGCAATACAGTTGTGTATCGTTGGGTTATATCAATATTTATGTTGGCTAATATTGCTTATATTGGTGTGTGGATGGTCAACAATCATCCCCAGCAATATGTGTATTTTAATGAAACAGTAGGAGGTAATGAAGGCGCTATTGGCAATTACGAATTAGATTATTATTCCAACTCTTGTCGTGAAGCTGCCGAGTGGGTTGCTCATCAAACCGGAAATCAAAAAGTAGTTGTTGCAATTAATAATGAACCATTATGTGCCTCTTATTTTTCCGATAAGCTAAATCCCAATATGCAGTTGCAGTGGGTGAGAGAATATGAGGAGCAACGCCCAGCTTGGGATTATTTAATAGTAACCACACGTACCCTTTCGCATACTGAACTTACTAAAGGTTCTTATCCTCCAAAAGGAACAGTATATGAAGTTAATGTTGGTGGTGCTCCTATTTGTGTAGTGATTAAACGCGAAAATTATTTTATGCCAAATGGATACAAAGCAATGGAAAAACAACAAGCGGATTCTGCCATTTACTTTTTTACGAAAGCGGTTTCTTATGACGATAAAAGTGAAGAAGCTTATAGAATGTTAGGTTCAGCATATGCTGCCAAAGGTTCGATTGATTCGGCAATGCGCTGTTTTGACAAAGCAATTGCTTTGTGTCCTCAAAATTATTCGGCATACAACAACAAAGCGATGGTGTATTATAACCAAAAAAACTTTCAGCAAGCACTTGATATGTTTAATAAAGTTATCAAGCTTAAAATAAACCATACAGAAAGTTATTATTATGCCGGTGCCATCCATTTGCAACAAGGCAATAATTCTGATGCAATCAAATATTATTTGAGAGGAATTGAGCAGAATGCAACGGTGCCCGATATTTATTATAATTTAGGATTGGCTTATTTTAACAACGGTAGTTATGCAAAAGCTGAAGAAGCTTTAACGTCATGCTTAAACTTAGCACCCAGTAATGCCATGGGATACCGATTGATAGCAGAGGTGTTTAGTAAACAAAATAAAACACAACAAGCACAATATTGTATGCAAAAATATTATGAATTAGGAGGAAAGTAATTTTTAAAATTCCATATCCATACCTCCGCCTTGTCCTTCGCGGCTTGGTTTCCGTTTTCTGAAAATAGAAGCATCCCACTCACCAAAACGATAGGTAAAACCTACACGAAAAAATCGCACATCGCGCCTACGAGATAAATCTTGTGTAACAAAATCAGTTTCAAATTGGGAACCAAATCGTTTGGTATTAAACACATCGTTGATGGTAAAATTAAGAGAGAGTTTTTTATTCACTTCTTTGTTGAGTGAAAAATCCATAGAATAAACAGATATTGTTGTTCCCTGTGGAATAATTCGAGGTGCTTCGTATGAGCCATTTACTTGTGCTGTAAAAGCTGCTGGCAATTTATAAGAAAGCATCGCTTTTGTGTTCCAACTTATGCCACTATTTTCTAATACACCTTCACTGGTAATGGCATTGATGTTCACGTAAAAAACCGTTCCACTTAAGGTCAAATCTAGTTTACGATTTAAACCCGAAAATTTAAAAGTGTTTTCCCATCCATAGGAAGTATTTGCCTTGCCATTAATAAAGGTGGTGATTAACACATTGGAATCAGAAGGCGATGCATATACATAACTAGTGATGGGATTTTGTTGGTGCCTCAAATAGGCAGAGGTAAGCCAGCTTCCCTGATTCCATATTGTATTGTAATTGGCTTCAGCTAAATTAATAAACTCGGGTGCCAATGCCGGATTTCCTATTTGATAATTCAATTTATCACTGAATAGTATATAAGGCATTATCTGCATTCTATCCGGCCTGTTTATTTTGCGCGAAAAATTGAGTTGTACCTCATTCTTTTCATTGAATTTTTTCGATAAATAAATGCTTGGGAATAATGCTTTGGCTAAATTATTAAACCCATTAGGATATTTATAGTTGAACGATAATCCCCTGTTGTCATCCGTACTCGTAAAATTAGTTTGTTCAAATCTTAATCCCGCTTGATAACCAATTCCTCTGAAATAGCCTACATAATTTACATACAAAGCATTAATGTTATCGGTGATATTGAATAACGTAGTCAATGCCGAATCAGGAATATAAGCACCTGAAGGATAATAGAAGGTGCTTACATCCAAACCAGTTATAGATTTACGGTAATTGGTTTTTAAACCCCATTCCAACTTTGATGAATCGGATAATGGATTGGTATAGTCAAATTGAAAATTTGCCATTTTGGTATTTCCACCTCCATTGTTTTGTTGCCTTTCAGGATTGTTAGGATATACTGCACCAGCTCCGTTATAATTAGTTGTGGTAAATATTGATTCACTTTTTTGTGTACCAAAATTTACGTTTAAATCGGCAGTCCATTCCTTTCCAAGTTTGGGGTAAGTTCGTTTCCACATCAATTGGGTGGTGTAATTATCAAACGTGGTAAGTTGATCGTTTAACCGATTGCCATTATTTATTAAACTATCATTTGCATTGTATTGGCTAAACGTTTGTTGGTCATATTGTCCAAAATTCCCCATCATCATATTTTGGGCAAGAGTAAGCGTGTTGCGGTTGTTCAACGAATAGTCCAAACCAATTCTGCCAAACTGCATGGTGCGGGATGATAAATTGGTATTGTCTTGTCTGTATGATCCTATTGGAACTTCATTTTTGAGAGTTGTACGATTGGTATATCCAAGTGATGGATTTTCGCCTGAATTGATGTTATAGGAAACAGAAAAGTTAAACGGTTTTTCTTTAATATTTAAATTTCCATTTACCCCATAACGATTATTCGTACCAATATTTGCTCCAATTACGCCATTATAGCCAGGCTTATTATTGGTTTTCATCACTACGTTTACAATTCCACCCGATGCACTGGCATCATATTTTGCCGATGGATTGGTAATCACTTCAATCCTGTCTATTTGATCAGCTGGAAGTTGTTCGAGTGTTAACGTAGTTGGGCGACCATCAATAAAAATAGTCGGTGATTGATTGCGCAGAGCCACGTTGCCACTTGCATCTACAGTTAACCCTGGAATATTTTTCATCACATCAATAGCAGTTCCTCCTCGTGAAGAAATATCCTTGTCTACGTTATATGTTCTGCGGTCAATACTCATGACTACAGATGCTTTTTCGCCATCAATAACTACATCCTTAAGTTGTTTGGCATCTAGCTCCATCATCAAATCGCCCAAATCTTGTTCTAAAGTTTGAGGTGTAATGCTCACATTTTGTGTATAGTTTTTATATCCAATAAACTGAATATGCAATCTGAACTTTCCAATAGGCAGTTTCTCCAAATTAAAATCGCCATTGCCTTTTGCTAATACGCCACTAATCATGCTGTCCCTTTGATTAGCTAATAATGTAACTGAAGCAAAATCAACTGGCTTTTTGGTTTTGGAGTCTATTATTTTCCCATATAGTCTACCAATATTGGGCATTTTGCCTCCTATTCCACCACGCATTCCATCGTTTTGTTGTTGTGCAACTACAAATTTAACCGTTAGAAAAATGAATAAGAGTAAGGCTATCTTTTTAAATTGCATGCTATTTTTTGAAGGTGCAATATTATCGCATTAACAACTAAGTTGGACATTTATTCGATAAATGGGTTTAATAGATAGGTGAAAGGGGAAATCAGCGCTGTTCTGTAAGGGCAAATTAAAACCAAACAGTAATATTTCCAATCACTAATGGTTCAATAGCATTGTTTGTGTAGTTTCTTGCCTCAAGTCTAAACAATGCATTATTCGTAATTTTCAGGTTCCAACAAGCACTGTAACTAAAATCTTTAAAACTATTCCCTGTAACTATTCCATCTAAGTCTTCCATATATTCTAGGCGTGCACTTAAGCTGTTTTTTGTAGAAAGGCTATATTGACCCATAATATTTGCTTGCCACCAATTGCTATTTTCTTTTAGTTGAATGGAGTCATTTCTTTTTTGATTACCAATATAAAAACACGAGGTGAAACTCCATTTTGGGGTAGGATTATAGATGGCATAAATATCTGTAAATAATCGTACGCCTTGATTGCCTGCCAAATTATAAATCTCTTTCCCATAATAGGTGTTCCAGTTGATTAATAGCTTATTCGTTGGGCGATACTCAAGTTGTGTTGCAATGGCTTTGGAAGCATTATCGTCAGCTATTTTCTGCCAGCCATTTATGATGTATAAATAACAGTTTAGTTTTTCTGTTAATGAAGCATTGATTCGAACACCTGTTAAATAATAGGGCGAAAATTCTGCTGAATGAGAGCGAGTATATAAAAGTTGATCTTTGGAAAAAGGCGTTTCATTGGTAAATGGAGAGCCAATGACTCCTGCATCAATCCAAATATCTTTTGATGAGGAAAGCTTCAACCCTACATTTGCTTCAATAATATTGGCCAAAGTTCCTGGTTCTGTTGCATAATTTGTGTTTACGTATGTTCCAACACCAGGAATAAATCTAGCTCTCACATGGCTGTTTTGATATTTAACATCTATATAAGCAAGATTGAGTGCAACTTGGTTTAAACTAGCTGAAGATACTGCATATGCTCTTGTAGCCGGGGTATTATCATTGGTAAAATGCTGACCATAATAGATGTCAACATATCCTTTAAGATTTACTTTTCCTAATTCGATAGAGTCGTTCCTGTCAGTCATTCCTGCATTTTCAACTTGTGCAAATGCATTGATAGCGAGTAGGATAAGAATATAAGGCAGGACTGTTTTCACCTTTCAATAATACATTTTTCATGGATAAATGGGAGCATTTTAAAAGTCAGGATAAATTGGCTTTAAAGTTTGGCAAATTGTGATTTTAGCTGTATCATTGCGCCTCATTTATTAAAACAATAAAATCATTATGTATTTGACCACAGAAAGAAAACAAGAAGTTTTCGAACAGTACGGTAGAGCCAAGTCTAAATCAGACACGGGTTCGGCTGAGAGTCAGATCGCTTTGTTTACGCATCGCATCAACCACATCACCGGACATTTGAAAATTAACAAAAAAGATTTCTCAGCTGAATTAAGCTTAGTGAAATTGGTAGGTAAGAGACGTGCCTTATTGGATTATTTAATCCGCGAAGACATTTTCCGTTACCGTGCGATTATCAAAGAACTTGAAATTCGTAAGTAAAAAAATGAAAAATTGTAGTCTGTGGATGACCGATTGTGGATGCTATCCAATTTCGTGTATTCAATTCTCAATTTTTTAAAACACAGTACAATAAGCAGGACATTTGTCCTGCTTTTGTTTTTTAAGATGCAAGCCAATTAGCCGTGTTGGTATGTATTTTTAGCAGTAAGCGGCAAGAGGAAAATCATAACAAAAATGAAAGCAACAACAAAAACCTTTACCTTAGGTGATGGAAGAGAGATTTCAATCGAAACAGGTAAACTAGCAAAACAAGCTGACGGATCGGTAGTCGTAAAAATGGGTGATACCATGTTATTAGCTACAGCCGTTGCAGCCAAAGAGGCCAAAGAAGATGTAGATTTTATGCCACTTACGGTAGATTATCAAGAAAAATTTGCAGCAGTAGGTCGCATTCCCGGAAGTTTTTACAGACGTGAAGCAAAATTATCAGATTATGAAGTATTGGTTAGTCGTTTGGTAGATCGTGCCATTCGCCCATTGTTTCCTGAAGATTTTCATGCTGATACGCAAGTAATGATTCAACTTATTTCAGCCGATAAAAACTTAAATCCTGATTGCCTTGTAGGCCTTGCAGCCTCGGCAGCTTTAATGGTAAGCGATATTCCCTTTAATGGTCCAATATCAGAAGTTCGTGTAGCGCGTATCAATGGTGAGTTTAAAATTAACCCAACCATTAGCGAATTGGAACTTGCCGATATCGATTTGATGGTAGCAGGTACTGAAAAGGACTTGAACATGGTAGAAGGCGAAATGGCTGAAATTACCGAAGAAGATATGGTAAAAGCTATGCGTTTTGCGCATGATGCAATTATTGCTCAATGTAAAGCCCAATGGGAATTATGCGAACTATTGGGTGGCCGCAAAGCTACTCGTACATATAACCACGAACGTTCAGATGAAGCGTTGCAACAACAAATTACCGCATTTGCTTACGATAAAGTGTATGCAGTAGCTAAATCAAAATTACCTAAATCGGATCGTAGCGCAGCATTTAAAGCTATTCGCGAAGAGTTTAAAGCAACTTTACCAGAAGGAACTGTGTTGGATAAATTTTTATCCAATAAATATTTTCATGATGTAGAATATGATGCTGTTCGTGCCATGATTTTGAACGAAAAGACTCGTTTGGATGGTCGCGAATTAGATGAAGTTCGCCCTATTTGGAGTGAGGTAAATTATTTACCAGGTGCACACGGTTCGGCAGTGTTTACCCGTGGCGAAACACAATCGTTAACCACTGTAACGTTAGGAACCAAATTGGATGAACAATTATTAGATGCTCCAATGAATTCTGGTTACGCAAAGTTTTTATTGCACTATAATTTTCCTTCGTTTAGTACGGGTGAGGTAAAACCAAACCGTGGCCCAGGAAGACGTGAAATTGGACATGGTAATTTAGCCTTACGCGGATTAAAACGTGTATTGCCAAGTTTGTTGGAAAGTCCTTATACCATTCGTATTGTTTCTGATATTCTAGAGTCTAATGGTTCGTCATCAATGGCTACTGTTTGTGCAGGTTCACTTGCATTAATGGATGCTGGTATTAAAGTAAAAGATGCCGTAAGTGGTATTGCAATGGGTTTAATATCGGACGAAAAAACAGGTAAGTACTCTGTATTATCTGATATCTTAGGTGATGAAGATCATTTGGGTGATATGGATTTTAAAGTTGTAGGTACCAGCAAAGGTATTGTGGCTTGCCAAATGGATATTAAAATAAATGGGTTGCGTTGGGAAATGGTGGAAGAGGCATTGATGCAAGCTAAAAAAGGTCGTTTGCATATTATGGGCGAAATGAACAAAACCATTTCGAAACCAGCTTCTGATTACAAACCACATGCTCCACGTATCGAAACATTGGTAATTGATAAAGAATATATTGGTGCAGTTATCGGACCTGGAGGAAAAGTAATTCAAGGAATTCAAAAAGATACAGGCGCTACCATTTCGATTACTGAAGTTGGAAACAATGGTATTGTAGAAATAGCAGCAACCAATGGCGAGGCATTGCAAAAAGCAATGAATATTGTTAAAGGTATTGTAGCTGTTCCAACCGTTGGCGAAGAGTATGTAGGTAAAGTAAAAACCATTGTTGATTTTGGAGCATTTGTAGAATTTATGCCAGGTAAAGATGGGTTATTGCATATTTCGGAAGTGAGCTGGGAGCGTTTACCTACCATGGAAGGCGTATTGCAAGTTGGCGAAGAAATAAAAGTGAAGTTGATTGAAATAGACAAAAAAACAGGTAAGGCAAAACTTTCGCGTAAAGCGTTGTTGCCTCGCCCGCCCAAGCCAGAAAGTGCCGCACCTGCAGCACCAACTCAAGCTTAAGGAAGGCATACTAACACAAAAAACCCGACAGATTGGTCGGGTTTTTTTATGTGTATACATCACTATTGATATCATATAATAGTAGCATCTACAACCCTTTTATTTTATCAGCAATTATTGGTATTATTGCGTGTTAGTAGGGTTATCTTAAAATGATATTTAGAATGTTTCAAACAATTAAAGAAAATATAAAAAAAATTTTAGGGATGGGTGTCTACAAAATAGACTTAGTACATCATCAATCTATTAAAACATTATACTCCCAATTTGTAAAATCCAATGATTTGGTATTTGATATTGGTGCTAATGTAGGTAACCGAATTGTGCCTTTGTTGGAAATTGGCGCTAAGGTTATAGCTGTAGAGCCTCAACCCAAATGTATACATATATTGAAGATACGTTTCGGATCCAACATTTCCATAGAGCCCAAAGGTGTTGATGCCCGAGCAGGAACTAAAGCTATGCATATTTCTGATAATACTGTTTTGTCTACATTTAGTGAAGAGTGGATAGAAAAAACAAAAGAAGATCGTTTTAAAGGTACAGCATGGGACAAGTCGGAAACAATAACCATGACCACTTTTGATGCCCTTATTGAAAAATACGGAAAACCCAAATTTGCTAAAATTGATGTAGAAGGTTACGAAAAAAATGTCTTGAGTGGTTTAACCCAAGCAATTGATTATATCAGTTTTGAATATGCAGTTCCTGAGCAATCGGCTAGCCTAAAAGAATGTTTGGATTTGCTGTTTGCTATCAATCCTTCCGCTATATGTAATTATTGTATTGGCGAAACCATGCAATTGGCCTTGCAACAATGGATTACAGTTTCTCAAATGAAACAAATGATTGATTCGCCCGAATTTGTGGCATCGCAGTTTGGTGATATTTATGTTTCCAATATTGGGTAGGCTGTGAAACAATTCGCTCTTTCCATAACACCCGATTTTATAAAGGATATTTACGTAAAGTATTACAAAAATAATGAGCTCACCAATCGGTTTGCCAATATTTTAAGTTTGGATATTTTGGTAAAAGGAGGAATGTTTTTCTTTTACCCAATATATATCCGTCTGATGTCGGTTGAGGAATATGGCGTGTATGGTTACCTTATTAATATTATTGCGGTGTTTTCGATGGCGCTCAATTTTGGAATGTATGTAGCCCAAACCAAACAATACCACGATATTCCAACAACTGAAAGAGGTTCTTATATTTTTAGCATCAATGCCTTTTTAAGTGTGGCCCTTGTGGTTACACTTTCATTGTTGTTTGTTACGCAAGCCGATGTATTGGTTGTTTCATTTTTATTCGAACAGCCTATTGATTATACCGCATATCGCCCTTGGATTATTTTGGGAGTAGTAAATAGTATTTACAGTTTAATGGTATACAATTATTTTATGACCAGCGAACAAATTAAATATTATCAACTCCAAAATATTCTCAAGTTGGTAGTGGTTAATTTGGTGGTTATTGCGTTTATGAAACTCGATATTGGCGATAATATTTTGGTTCGTATTCAATACAACTATATCGTTGAAACCTTAATTCTGTTACCCTTTCTTTTCATTTATTTTAAACATATTTCGTTTAGGTTTAATATTACGTATGTTAAAAATGCTTTGTACATAGGCTTGCCTGCAATGTTTAGCGGAATTATAGGGGTATTTTATTCTCTTGCTGATCGTAAATTTATAGAGCAATACCGTTCACACGAAGAATTAGGAATTTATACATTAGGTATTGTTTTGTCGGGTATTATCTATTTAATTTTCGCAGCCTTTCAAAATTCGCTATTGCCTTTTTTTTATAAAGAAAAAGATAAAATGGCCAACTACGAAAGAACCATTCGAGCAACTAAAAAAATTACCTTGTTGCTCATTGGATTTTCAATTGCTATGTTTTTGCTAACTGTAGGCCTTATTCAGTTTCAAATTATTAAACCAGAGTATAAAGCCATATTGCCCATTATGCCTATTATGTTGCTCACCCAAATAATACAATCCATCTCTGCGTTATTTGCCAACTACTTTATTTATTTCAACAAAAACTATTATTCTATCTTTTTATCCATTCTTTCGGCCATATTAAATATTTTGCTGTGCATGTTGTTTATTCCTTCATATGGAATTGCAGGAGCTGTTGCTGCTACTTTTGTAGTGAGCATCGCATTATGTACCATAAACTTTAATTTTGCCCGAAAATTATGCTTACGTAAATGAAACAACTATTATACGCTCTCAAATTAATTATTAGGCAACATGTCGTTTTTAAACCCTTTGCAATGGTTAAAGGCATTGCTTGGTACATGGCCGATTACCGCAAACTCAAACGAGAGAACAATCCTAATTTTGAACTCACCACATCTCATTTGTTTCCATGTGTAACCGATAAAACCTCGGATAACCCTATGGACTATATTTATTTTTATCAAAATGCTTGGGCAGCAGGTAGGGTTTTTCAATACAAACCAACGGAACATTTTGATGTAGGAAGCCAAGTTGGGTTTGTGGGTATTTTATCTCAGTTTGTTAAAACTACGTTTTTGGATATTCGCACCATTGATGTAAAACTGCCTAACTTATATTTTAAAGAAGCAGATATTTTAAAACTACCCTTTCCCGATCATTCAATTGAATCAATTTCGTCTATATGTGTAGTCGAACATATTGGGTTGGGACGATATGGTGATGCCATAAATGCGATGGGTAGCGAACAAGCTATTGCCGAAATATTAAGGGTTACCAAGCCTCAAGGAAACATTGTTATCAGTGTTCCTATTGACGATGGCAGCAAAATTTATTTTAATGCACATAGAGCTTTTACACGCACACAGATTTTACATTTATTTAGTGGTTGTGTAGTTGCCGATGAAAAATACATTTATGGAAGTGAGTTGCTAAACAACTATGATGCAACAAAAGGATTTGGTACAGGATTGTTTCATTTTGTAAAAAACTAAACCAATGTTGGGTGTAAAAATTCAAGGACGTTTAGGCAATCAACTGTTTCAATATGCCTATGCAAAAGTATTGAGCCGTAAATACAATACACCCTTTTTTTTGCTGAACAGGAAAGATTTTTATGCTGATAAGTACTTTACAATTAAAGCAGATACTCCTTTACAAAATAGATGGAAAGCAATTGTATTTTATGTAAAAAATGGAGGTTTTCCCAAAGTAATTGTTGAAGACCAATTTGCACAACCTAACACTAATATTAATCACGAAAGTGATAATGCAATTTATGATGGATTTTACCAATCGGCTAGTTACCATCATTCGCAAATGCAATCAGAACTTAAACAGGAGTTAACCATAAAACCAGCTTACCAAATACACATAAAAGATTTTGTGCAAAACGAAAAGCCGACCATTGTGGTACATGTGAGGCGTACAGACTATGTTACATTCGGTGGCGACCATGTTGGGGGTATCAATTTAACATTACCATTATCATATTATGAACAAGCATTAAATCAGCTTCCAACAGCTACCAGCAACGTACTTTTTTTAAGCGATGATATAGAATTTGTAAAAGATAATTTTCATTTTGCTAACGCCTTATATGCCGAAAAAAACTCAGAAATTGTCGATTTTCAACTTATCCTGCAAGCCGATTATTTGGTATTGGCCAATAGTTCATTCTCGTGGTGGGGAGCATATTTAAATACAACCGTTCAAAAAGTAATAGCCCCAAAATATTGGTTAGGCCTTAAAATACATAAAGAATATCCAGCCGGAATCGTTCACCCCGATTGGATTACTATACCATCCTAAAAAAAGTGCACTATGTTTCAAAAAATAATCAGTTCGGTATTTGTTCAAAAAGTATTAGCAAAGATTCAGCTTTACGCTTTAAAAGGTATGAACTATGCTAATAATGGTGACTATAAGGATAGCGGAGAACTTTTTGTACTACAACATATTTGCAAAATGAACAACAACACTTCCGGTGTAATTTTTGATGTGGGTGGTAATAAAGGAGGTTACACAGAAGCTATACGTTCTATATTTTCAAATAATATTACTATCCATGCTTTTGAGCCTTCGGTTCACACGTTTTCAGTTTTTACAAACAACACAAAAGGGATAGAAAATTTGATAGCCAATAATGTTGGAATGGGAGATCAAGAAACGTCACTTACATTATATTCAAATAGCGAAGGTTCTGGTTTAGCATCTGTGTATGATCGAAAAATTGAGCATTATGGAATTAAACTTGACCATAAAGAAACTATACAAATTTCTACTGTTGATGTGTATTGCAAACAACATCATATTTCAACAATTCTATTACTAAAATTAGATATTGAAGGACATGAATTAAGCGCATTAAAAGGTGCAAACGAAATGATCTCAGCGAAAAAAATAAACTATATACAATTTGAATGTGGAGGTACTAATATTGATTCTCGAACTTATTTCAAAGATTTTTTCGAGCTGCTTTCGGGTAATTATAAAGTATACCGTATCTTGAAAAATGGATTGTTTGAAATCAAAAAATACTCCGAACAAAATGAGATTTTTTTGAGCGTAAATTATTTGGCTGTTTTAAAATAAAGTAACGTTATGTGTGGAATTTTTGGTGTTGTAGGTAATATTAGTCATGAGAAGTTCGAATACTGCTTGTCTAAGTTAGAACATAGAGGTCCAGATGGTTTTGGTATATGGTATGAAGATGGAATCAATTTAGGTCATCGAAGATTATCCATTATTGATTTAACCGAAAATGGAAAACAACCCATGTTGTTTGAAGATAAATATGCAATCACTTTTAATGGTGAAATTTATAATTACCTAGAAATTAAATCGGAGTTGCAGGTGTTGGGTTATCGCTTTAAATCTGCATCTGATACAGAAGTAGTTTTGGCTGCATTTGATAAGTGGGGCGAAAAGTGCTTTACTAAGTTTAATGGTATGTGGGCACTAGCTATTTGGAATAAACAATCTCGTGAATTGTTTTTATCACGCGATAGAATGGGTAAAAAGCCATTGTTTTACACCAACACTTCTTATGGTTTTGCTTTCGCTTCCGAAATGAAAGCATTGTATCCATTATTAGATTCAATAGAAAAAAACACGCCTATAATCCAACTCGCTATTCAAGATGTATTTAGTTATGAAACAACCGAACATTGTTTAATCAAAGGGATAAAAAGATTTCCTGCTGCTAGCCATGGGCAATTTAAAAATGACAACCTACTCATACATAAATATTGGACAGTTTTTGATGATAAAACGCCACAGTTTAAAAAATACGAAGAGCAAGTAGAATATCTTCGGTATTTATTTTTAGATGCTTGTAAAATTCGCATGAGAAGCGATGTTCAAATTGGTACAGCTTTGAGTGGAGGGCTTGATTCTACAGCAACAATAACAGCCATGTCAATGGTTGCCAAACAACAAAATAAACAAGAACTACTATTTAAACACGATTGGCAACATGCGTATGTTGCAACGTTTCCTGGAAGCGAAATTGACGAAAGTATATATGCCAAAAGAGTAGTAGATTATTTGGGTATTGGTGCTACTTATTTATCAATTGACCCTCTTATAAACATCGATAAAATTTTTCATTACACCTATATGTTTGAGGAGTTATATCTCACCTCACCTATTCCTTTTATTCAGTTATACAATCAAGTTAAAGCAAATGGTACAACTGTTACATTGGATGGACATGGTAGTGATGAATTGTTTGCAGGGTATCCATTTCAATTTACCAAAGCGTTAAATGATGCATTACCCAATCCAATAAAGATGCATCAAATTATTCAAACTTATAGAGATACGTTACTCAAAAAGAACTCCTATTTATATGATGCTGGAACCAATACGTATAATGCGTTAATAAGTATGGTTAAAAATACAAAAGTTCATGGGAATTTAGATTACTTAAATAATTTATTGTACCAATCTACTTTTGAAACCATACTTCCTACTTTGCTTCGAAACTATGATCGGTATTCGATGATTAATGGTGTAGAAATTCGCATGCCATTTTTGGATTATCGGATTGTAAATTTTGCTTTTAGTATTCCATGGAGTTCTAAAGTTAGGAATGGATATAGCAAAGCAATTGTACGCGATGCCATTAAACCCTTTGCACCCGAAGATATAGTATATCGTAAAGCTAAAATTGGATTTAACTCTCCATTTACAGAGTGGATAAAAGGGCCATTAAAAACGTGGATTAATGACGAAATACATTCTGTAGATTTTAACAATGCCGAACTCATTAATAAAGTTGAGGTGCAACGTAAAATCCATTCTGTACAACAAAATCCTAATGCATCATTTATGGATGGTGAAAATGCTTGGAAAGCTATTATGCCCTATATTTGGGAGAAGTCATTAAAAAATATACATGGATAAGTTAGCACCAATTGTATTGTTTGTGTATAATAGGCCTGAGCATACATTAAGATGTTTAGAGTCGTTATCCGAAAATGTTTTAGCCAAACAATCTACTTTGCATATATTTTGTGATGGTCCTAAAGAAAATGCATCCATTTCAGACCTTAAAAAAATAAGTGAGGTTGAGGAAGTTGTTAAGAAAAAAAAATGGTGTGGCGAAGTTTTTATTCATTCTCAACTTGCAAATTTAGGACTCCGGAATTCTGTAATTTCAGGAGTTTCTAAAATCATCAATGATTATGGTAATGTAATAGTTATTGAAGATGACTTGGTGTTGAGTAATCATTTTTTATCATACATGAACAATGGTTTAAATAAATACCAAAGCAATTCTACTGTATGTCAAATTTCTGGATTCTCTTTTCCATTAGATATTACTGAGCTAAAAGAGGATGCTTATTTTTTACCACTCACAACAACATGGGGATGGGCGACATGGAAACATATTTGGAATGAAGTAAATTTTGATGGAACGGATTACCAAAAAATACTACCTGATAAAAAATCTATAAAAGCGTTTAACTTAGAAAATGCATACAACTATTATAGTATGCTTCAAAAACAAATGCTATCTGATAAAACAATATCATCTTGGGGCATTATGTTTTGGTTACACGCATTTAAGCATAACTACGTTGTATTGTTTCCTAAATATAGCCTTACTACAAACACTGGATTTGATGGAACTGGTATGCATAAGACAAATGATAGCAGCAAGAAAAAGGATAATTTTTCGCTTGAAAACAATGTGAATACTTATCCCGAAAGTGATTTGCCAAATGAAAAAATGTTTACTCAGCTTAAGATAAAAATTTCCAGAGAAGAAAATTCTATCCAGAAAAAAGTATTGAGATTGTATAATAGAGTTTTTAAATAAGCTAATTTTTTAACCGCGCCATCGCTACAATTTTTCGTCCAAATGCTACCATCAATTCTTGATTGTGTTGGTATGCTTTTTCTTCTCTTTCTTTATTGGGTCCAGGTTTTAAGTTTTCAAGGTGAGAAGATATCAACTCCGCTAATTGAAAGGCGTCTTGTTGTTTAAAGAAAAAACTATGCGGAGGATTCTGTTCAATATGAGCAGGAAAATCACTTAAAAAAATAGTTTTGCCCAATGAGCGTCCATCTTCCACCACGGTACTCCAACCCTCAAACAAACTCGGTTGAATAATAGCTACTGCACGTCTGATTAACTGTATTTGGTCTTGTCTTGAAATAAATCCGAGTATGTTAAACTGCTTTTCAATACCAAGAGAGCTTGCTTTTTCAAGTAAGGATGGATAATAATCTGGATTGCGAAAATCTTCGGTTGCACCAGTGCAAACAACAGTTATGTGTATTCCTTTTTTGTTAAGCAAAGCAATTGCTTCCATCACCGTTCCATGGTCTTTATGTTTCCAAAATTGGTTACACACAATAAAATAAGCATCAGGTAAATCAAATTTGTGCTGTATTTCAGTTGGGTTTTGTGTTAACCAATCTTTATGTGCATTGCTCACAAATTGCAGTAAAAATTCATTGCCAATATATTCCGGAAAAAAAGATTGGTAATCGGTCATCGCACATTCACTGCTAAATGCCAATACCGGTGCTTCTTTGGCAGCATGCACACTTCTTTTTTCGCGTGTTTCGTATTCTTCTGTAGAAAATAATTGTGGTAAGTATCGGTATTGAAAATCGGGAATCCAGCCTCCCCAATTAAATATCCATTTACGTGGTAGGTTACCTCCTGGATAATAAAAATCAATATGCCTAAAATTAAAAATTGATAAACGTAAAAAAGATGGAGCGAGTTTAAGTAACTTGTAAAAAGCGAGGTGAAAAAAAGTTTCAATATATACAGTATCTATCTTGGGTAAAATATCTACAGGTATTTCCTTTTTACTTCGGATTGCTACAGATAGTTTAATTTGCTGACGTTCGGTTGAGGGTAACAACGAAATAGCATGTATACAATTTAAAATATAAATGGTACCAGCATGCCAGTTTTTATCAGAAATAACATTAAAACAAATGTGCAATCGTTTGTTCATGATGATTGTTTAAGCCATTGTGTAATCTTTTCCAATCCAGCTTCTGTAGTTGTTGTAGGATTAAAACCAAGTGCATTGAGTTTGCTAATATCGGCCACCCAGTTATCAGGATCTCCTAATTTTTGATCTCCGCTAAATGTATACGTTATTGCTGGATTGAGCATACTAAAAAAGGTTTGCACTACCGAACTAATTTTTGTTTCAACACCCGAAGCAATATTGTAACTCTCTCCATCAAAAGGAGCGTTATCTATAATACATTGAATGGCTTCAAGCAATTCATCAATATAAATGAAATCGCGTGTTTCATTTCCTGTTCCAAATAATTGGATAGAATTTGACTGTGTAGATTTTTGATATAAATCCCAAAACAACTGTTTGCGCAAGCCAACTCCATAAGCCGAAAATATGCGTAAGTTACATGTTGCAATGCCAAAAAAACGGTGGTATTCAGTTAATAAATATTCACTTTGCAATTTGTGAAAACCATAAGGCGAAAGCGGGTTTCTAGCAGCATCTTCTTTGATGGGTAATGATATTGGATTACCATACACAGCAGCACTCGAAAAATTGATGAACTTACATGTTGGGTTAAATGATCTAATTGCTACTAATAGCTTGTGTACATTAGCTACATTTAATTCAAAGTCAATATCGGGATTTTCAAAGGAGAAACCCACATGTGCCGAACCCGAAGCATTGATACAAATATCATATTGCTGCGATGCAAATAATGAAGCAAACGAGCTATTGGTTTTTGCAAGGCATGTGTAGTTATTTTTTTCTAGTTCCACTACATCGGCTTCAAATACATTATATCCTTTTTCCGCAAAATATTGAGTACAATGTTTACCAATAAAACCTTCGCTGCCTATAATGAGTAGTTTCATAAATTAGGGTTTAGTACATACAAACGAATATAATCTGCCGGGCGCATTATCTTGTTTCGATTTTAAACGGGCAAAAAATTGGTATACTTGAGGAATAGCAATTAATTTTTCAGCTAAGGTATTTCCTAAAATGGGAGTAAGTTTTCGGCTAAAATTTTTACGCATATCTGCAATACTTACAGGAGCAAAGTTAATTACGCTTGCATAAGGTTGAATTAAATTTGTTATGGTTAATCCAGCTTGTTCTATACATTGTATGTAAAACAAAAGAGTGTATGCATGCTCACCACCATATAAATGATGCAAGGGATGATGGTCTAAAAAAGTTTGTAAATCATTTTCGTGTGAAAGAACATGCTCGCGTGTAGCAATAAATATACCTTTAGGCTTAAGTACTCTTTTTGCTTCTTTGCAAAATTGAGCCAAATCTTGTGCATGGTGTAGAACTTGGCGCACATAAACCACATCAAATGTATTGTCATCAAAAGGGAGTGTTTCGCCAAATGTTTCAACTACAGCAATTGGAAGATTATATGTTGCTGCAATTTCTCTAATGGCACCAGCTCCAACATCATTACTAGGATCAGGTTCAAGTGCTGTTACGTGTAAATTATTTTTTGCAAAAGCATAAGAAGCCATGCCTCTGCCAGCTCCAATATCAAGTATGTTTTTTGCAGATGTAGGTATCAGTTTTAACAAAGCTGTACATTCCTCACTTCCCCTAAATCGTTCAACAGCAGTTCGAATATTTGCATCGAAATAGTTGTCAATAATTGCCTGCTTATTATCAGGATTATTTCTTAATTCTTTTACGGCTTCTTCCCAAGTCACTTTGTTATGCTTTAATAAATTCTATACAACAAACGCATCTGCAATGTGCAGCACCATCGTTCTCTTTTCCTTGTCCGGTATGAGGATTGTGTGATGTTGTATTTACACAATCATCGGCTGAAACAAATTTCCAGCCACTTTTATAGTAGTGAATATAGGAATCCTTTGACGTTCCATATTGGTTAAAGATGGATGTTATACGACCAACCATTTCGGAATCAAATTGTTGAAAAAATCCGTAGTTATCAAATTTACCATAAGGAAAAGTAAGGAGTAATTTACCGTTTGGTTTTAACACCCTAACCAACTCATTTATTACATGTATATACTCGTAACTTTTTGTGGTTATATCTTTAACTTTTTCAAGGTCGTAACCATAAATGGAGTTGTCCATATCCACATGTTCAATTGTTGATTGGCAAACAACTTGGTCAAATAAATCATTTTTGTATGGCAGGCTTCGTAGGTCGCCAAATTGATAAGAAATACGATTAGATATAAAATTAATATCTTCAGGGTAAAAAGTATAGATGCTTACTTCGTTCGTTTTAAGAGAAGGGTGCGAAATGACTTGAGGATAATTAAAAGTGGAACCAGCATCCAATATTTTTTGACCTTTTCCAGTTTTTAAGTTACTAAAAATCCAAGGGTATTCAACAACACGTTCATCAAAGCCAATTCCAAAACCTTCTGGTGCAGAATGTGATGAAAATTGTTGAAGGATAGATGAATCTCGAATGGACGTTTCAATAATTCCCCACCGTGCATCTAAATACCCATACGACCATGGTTTAGCGCCAAGCATTTTATATACATACTTTCTCAACGGTCGAATCAATTCTTTTAGTTGTTTTCTCATTTTATATTGTTTACATATCCAATTATATGTGCCGGGTTTCCAACCACAATTGCATCATCAGGCACATCTTTAGTTACTACAGCACACGCTCCAACTACTGCTCTGTTTCCAATAGTAGTTCCCTTTAAAATTGTAGCATTAAATCCTATCCATGCATTATCTTTTATCAAAACAGATTGTGCTTTAAGGTCAATATCTGTTTGTGGATGACCATCTGTTATTATATCTTTAAAATGTTTATGACGTAATGTTGCTTCAATAGGGTGCGATATATTATCGTGAATATTTACATTGTGTGCAATAAGCACATTGTTTCCAATAGTAATATGTTGCGCTGACCATATTCGAGTTCCTTCACCAATATAACAATAGTTCCCTATTGAAATGCCACCACCATGAGGAAAAATTAACAGTTCACCTCTTACATGAGTATTGTCTCCTATCTGGATTTTTACTTTATTCTGCTGAATATTTTCTACCATAGCGCTTTCGTAAAAAAAACTACCATTGCCAATAGTAGCTTGTTGTGACAAAAGCACATGATGCCATTTTTTTCTGAGCTTAGCCAATGAGAGAAACTGAAAAATACGATGTAGTAATTGAATAAGCATGAGCTTTTTATAATTGTTCGGTGCTCACAATTTGTGAATACAGCAAGCACCGCAATTTATTAATAGATTTTCATTTTGAAAGAAAATTCTATTTTCGTTCACTTTTAAATGAAAATTCTACTGCTCGATAACTATGATTCTTTTACTTATATGCTCAAAGATTATGTCGAGCAATGTGGAGTATTGTGCACTGTGATGCGCAATGATGATAAAAAGCTAACCCAAGAAATTGCGCAACACGATGCACTAATTGTATCACCAGGACCCGAAACACCTTTACAAGCTGGCGAATTAGTATCAGTGCTTAATATATTTGTGTCTATTAAACCCATATTGGGAGTATGTCTTGGTCATCAAGCAATTGGCATGCACTATGGTGCACAATTAAGCAAAGCTAAACAACCTATGCATGGCAAAGTAGACACAGTATTTCATGCCGATAATAAATTATTTGCAGGAGTACCTACTTCTTTTAATGCAACACGGTACCATTCATTAATCCTAAATGATTTACCTGCTGAGCTTGAAAGTATTGCTTTTACTGCCACAGGCGAAATAATGGGAATTGCTCATAAATCCTTACCATTGTGGGGTATTCAGTTTCATCCAGAGTCGTGTACAACTCCCTTTGGATTAACAATAATTAAAAATTTTTTAACACTTGCTAAACATTCCCCTAAGTAATTTTATATATTTGGTTACTTTATTGAAGTTAATGGATGGAAGTTCACGTAAAAAAAGAAGGTAATTTCAATTACATAGAAGAGGGCGAAGGCGAAGTATTATTGCTGTTGCATGGCTTATTTGGTGCTCTTAGTAATTGGAAAGATGTGTTGAATCATTTTTCAAAACGCTATAAAGTGGTTATCCCATTAATGCCTATTTTTGAAATGAATATATTAAAATTGAGCGTGGAAGGACTAGCTGATTTTATTCATGATTTTATTGAATATAAAAAATATGATAAGGTAAATTTTATTGGAAACTCATTAGGGGGGCATGTGGCTTTAGTGTATATCCGAAAACATCCCGAAAACATAACTTCATTATTGCTTACAGGGAGTTCGGGTTTGTATGAAAATGCTATGGGAGGGAGTTATCCAAAAAAAGGCGATAAAGAATTTATTCGTCAAAAAGTAGCGCTTACTTTTTACGACCAAGCAACGGTAACCGAAGAATTAGTTGATGAGGTTTTTGATACGGTGAATGATAGAGGTCGAGTGTTGCGCATTTTGATGATGGCCAAATCAGCTATCAGGCATAATATGCGAAAAGATATTCCTAAGATTACTCAACCCACTTGTTTGGTTTGGGGGAATAATGATACCATAACGCCACCAGCCGTTGGGACAGAGTTTCATCAATTATTGCCTCATTCAGAATTACATTTTTTGGATAAATGCGGCCATGCTCCCATGATGGAACAACCGATAGAATTTAATGCAATTGCAGATGCATTTTTGCAAAAAGTAATCCAACATACATGATAGTATCCGAAATTACTTCAACTGATATTTTTCCGCTCAAAAAAATAGATACGTGTGAGTCGGCATTAGTATTTATGCAAGATTGGAAAGTCTTTCATTTACCAGTTGTTGATAATGGTAAATTAGTAGGATATGTCAATAGTGAAGATCTAAACGCAGTAAAAGGGAATCTTAAAATCGAAAAATACATCATCTCCAACCCACAACTATTTTTGCTAAAAACGCAACATTTGTTTGAAGTTGTTCAACTGGTTGCTGAAACCCATTACACTTGTTTGGCTGTATGTGATATAGAAAATAATTACCAAGGTGCAGTGTCTTTAACTGAATTGAATCAAGCTTTTAATATCTCATCCTTAATTCAGCCAGGTGCCATCATAGTGCTGCGCATGAATCCCAAAGATTATTCACTAGCAGAGTTGTCGCGAGTTATAGAATACAATGACTGTAAAATAGTAAACGTTTTTGTTCATACTGATGTTACAGATAATACTAAAATTATGGTATCGCTAAAGTTGAATAAAAAAGCGATAAGCACAGTATTACAAACACTGGAACGTTACCAATACAATATATATTCGATTCACCAATTTGCCGAACAGAATACAGATGTAAACGATAGGTATGATTGGCTCATTAAATATTTACATACATAATGAAAGTAGCCATATACGGAAGAGTGTTTAAAAAAGAAAACGCTACGGTTATTCAACAGCTATATGATCATTTACATCAATCAGATGTTGATTTTATAACGGAAGAAGTTTTTTTGGCACAATGTGTAGCTAGTGGGATTAAGCCAAGACTTACGGGTACTTTTTCCAATCAACAAGATTTGCTTAATCAAGAAATTGATTTCATGATTGTATTAGGTGGAGATGGAACGATACTTGACACGATGATTTATATGCATCAAAGACCCATACCCGTTTTGGGTGTTAATACTGGTAGGTTGGGTTTTTTAGCAGGGGAATCAAAAAATGATATTTCAAAAGCAATTGATAATTTACTAAAAGGGCATTATACCATTGATTACCGTTCTGTTTTACAATTGGAAACGAGTGAACCGCTTTTTAATGGAGTTACTTATGGGTTAAATGATTTTGTTATTCATAAAAAAGACTCCTCTTCCATGATTACGATTCATACTTATGTAAATGGGGAATATTTAAATTCATATTGGTCAGACGGATTGATTATTTCAACGCCTACTGGATCTACTGGTTATTCCTTGAGCTGTGGCGGACCAATTTTATATCCAACTGCTAATAGTGTGGTTATTACGCCTATAGCTCCTCACAATTTAAATGTACGTCCTATTGTTATTTCTGATGAATATGTTATTTCATTTGAAATTGAGGGCAGAAGTACAAGTTTTTTAATAACTTTAGATGCTCGATCTGAAAGTATAACATCTAAAGTACAATTAGCTGTAAAAAAAGCTGCATTCAAATTTCCATTGATTCGTTTTAATGAAGATAATTACCTTAATACTTTAAGACTTAAGCTTATGTGGGGACACGACAACCGGAATAATTAATACGGTCTTAATTTTGATTAAGTCACACAATTGTATACTTTTGGCACAATTAATAAAGCTAAAATGAAAAGATTTACTCAAACAGCAAAGATTTTAGTCATACTATTAAGTTTAATAGGCTTTAACTCCTATGCTCAAAAATCTGAAATAGGTATCATAGCAGGCGGTTCGTATTATTACGGAGATATAGTGAATACGATTCAACTAGGTACTGTTAAAGTTGGAGGCAGTTTTTTTATGCGCTATCATTTAAATCCAAGATTAGCCATTAGAGGTAATTTAAGTTATGCTCAATTGGGAGGTTCAGATGCGGGCGGTAATAGTACTGAATGGCAAAAATTTAGAAACCTTTCGTTTACAACAGATATAATTGAATTTTCGGGAGTGGCTGAATACAATTTATTAGAAGATAAAAATAAAGGTAGAAGGCTTAGAACCCCTTTTATTCCATACGTATACGGAGGTGTTGGGTTGTTTCACTTTAATCCCAAAGCTATTAATCCTGTTTCTGGCCAAGAAGTTGCCTTAAGACCATTAGCTTTAAATGGCAAAGTTTATTCGCCTTATGCATTGTGTATCCCATTTGGTGCTGGATTTAGGTATTACCTTAACAGAAACTGGCAAATTGGACTTGATTTAGGTATTCGTTATTCATTAAGTTCTTATATTGATGATGTTGCAGGAAATTCATTTTATCCTCAAATAGCAGACTTAAATAGTGATGATGCTCGTGTTTTATATAACCCCAATCAGTCTAGAATAGCCAGAATTAAAGCAGGAGAAGGTAATAATATTGGCGGAAGTAACGGTAAAAAAAGGGGTAAAAATGAAATTATAAGCGACATGTATGTTATAGGTGGTGTTTCAATTTCTTACCGTATTTGGCCCAGAGGAGCTCGAAGCTATGGTGGTCGTAGAATTCGTAGCCCTAGGTTCTAATAACTTTCTTCTTTTCCGTTTTTGGCAAATTATAAAGTTTGTCTATCTTCGTTAGTATGCGGATTTTCTTAACCTCAAAGTTATTAGTCTTTTTAATACCTCTAATTTTCATTTCAGCTCGACATGCTAAGGGTCAGGGAATTGAATTTGGCATGTTTTTAGGCGCTTCTAATTACATGGGAGACCTCAGCAATAATGGAGGAATTGTGCTTTCTACTACCAATCCCTCAGCGGCAATTATAGGTCGATACAATATAGGCGAAAAGTGGGCACTTAAAGGTTTCTTTGGATATGGTCGAATTGCTGGTTCTGATGAAAATGCTACAAAAGATGCTGTAAAAAAAAGAAATCTAAGTTTTTATTCAGATATTTTTGAAGCATCTGCTCATGTTGAGTTTAATTTGGTTCGCAACGGTATGAGATATGGTTCTAAAAGAAAGTTAATTCCATATTTATTCTCTGGAGTAGGATTGTTTAATTTTAATCCCAAAACAAATCTTAACGGTACAGATTTAGAATTACAACCTTTAGGTACCGAAGGACAAGGTTCTACTACCTATAATGATAGAGAAAAATATGCCCTTACCCAAGTTTGTATTCCATTTGGAATCGGGTTCAAGAAAAAAATATCACAACAGTTGAGTATTGGTTTGGAATTAGGTGCTAGGTATACATTTACCAACTATTTGGACGATGTAGGGGGTGTATATGGAGATGCAAATGTAATTGGAAGATCAAATGGTGCAGCTGCTCAGAAGCTAAGTGATAGAAGTGGAGAATTGACTTCTGATGGTAACAATGTATTTAAAGATGGCGATTTAAGATCTAATAAAACTTCAGACATTAGCGATATATACTTTATGGGTGGAATTACGTTTACGTATATATTTCCAAATGCTGGTATGCGATGCCCAAGATTCTAATTTATTTTATACTTACTTTTTGTTTAACATCTTTTTTTCAGCCTACTGTTTATGCTCAAAGGGTTGAGATTGGAATAAACATGGGGGCTGCCAATTATGTTGGCGATTTGGCTCCTAGTATGGTCATGAGTGAGACAAAGTTTTCTGGTGGACTTTTTGGTCGATACAATATTTCAAGCTCAATTGCTTTTACTGGCTCTATGAATATTTCAAGATTGGCAGGTTCTGATCAAAATGTTGACATGAATAAATCCAGAAACTTAAGTTTTAGGTCAAATATTTCCGAATTTTCGGGTGTGTTTGAATTTAACTACTTTAAATATGGGCTTCATGTTTTAGATAAAACGATTACATCGTATGTTTTTTTAGGAATAGGGGTTTTAAATTTTAATCCTCAAGCATTTATAAATAATCAATGGGTTGATTTACAAAATATTCAAACAGAAGGAGTGTCATACAATACTGCATGTGTTATTGTGCCATTTGGTATGGGATTTAAGTGGCGTTTAAGTAAGCATATTGCTGTTGAATCGTCAATAGGATTTAGAAAAACATACTCTGATAGAATAGATGATGTAAGTAGTGAGTATGCCGATTTTAACGAACAAATACAACAAAAAGGAATGATAGCGGCATATTTAACAGATCGATCGGCTGAATTAAATAATGGTACCCCACAGTTTAAAGCAGGCTATCGCAGAGGTAATGACGATTTTAACGACTGGTATATGATTGCTAATGTATCTCTAAGCTGCCGAATATTTAGTAGGTTAAAGTGTGCAAGATTTTATTAAATTCGCGCCTTGCCATTCATAAAATGAGCCTTAAAAATCAAATAAACGTATCAAAATTGCCTAGCCATATTGCAATCATTATGGATGGTAATGGACGGTGGGCTAAAGGCAAAGGGAAATTTAGGATTTTTGGACATCAAAATGGGGTTAAGGCTGTTCGTGAGGCTGCAGAATCATGTGCCGAAATAGGGGTAAAATACCTGACACTATATGCTTTTTCAACCGAAAATTGGAGTAGACCTCAAGAAGAAGTTAATGCATTGATGGAATTATTGGTTTCAACTATTCGAAAAGAAACGAAGACGTTAATGAAAAATAAAATTCGTCTTCAAGCCATCGGTGATATTAAGAGTTTACCACCCAAATGCCAAAGAGAATTACAAGAAGCGATAGACGAAACGCAGCACAATACTCAATTAACGCTTATTTTAGCTTTAAGTTATAGTGCTAAATGGGATATGATGAATGCCATTAAAAAAATTGCTTTTGATGTACAACAAAAGATAGTTGAGATTGATACTATTACTGAAAAAACTGTTGATCAATATCTATCTACCAAGGATTTTCCGCATCCTGAATTAATGATTAGAACGAGCGGTGAACAGAGAATAAGTAACTTTTTATTATGGGAACTTGCCTATAGCGAATTATATTTTACTACAAAACTTTGGCCCGATTTTAACCGTGAGGATTTATTTGAGGCAATTTTAGATTTTCAAAACAGAGAAAGACGTTTTGGCAAAACCAGCGAGCAAGTTGCAACGACCTAAATGAAATATTTTTCACGATTATTCTTTTTAATATTAATTACCGTTTCCAACACTATTTGGGCACAAGTAGATGATAGTACCATTGTGCAACAACCTGTCGATTTTATTGATTACAACAACCCACGCACATACGAGATTGCTAATATTGTAATTACTGGAACAAATTTTTACGATAAGAGTGTTTTAATGGTTTTATCAGGCTTACAAATTGGACAAAAAATAAGGATTCCATCTGAAGATATTACCAAAACGATTACGAACTTATACAAACAAAAATTATTTGATGATGTAAGTTTACGTATCATGGATATCCAAGATAATAAACTCACAATTGAAATATATTTACGTGAAAAGCCAAGGTTATCAACTTTTACCATTAAGGGGTTGAGCAAAAGTAAGGCTAATACGTTGCGAGAAGAGCTAACCTTAAAAGCAGGTCAAATAGTTACTGAAAATTTAATTTCTGCAACCCGAAATGAAATTAAAAAATTCTATTCAGAAAAAGGATACTTAAATGCTGATGCAACGATTGTTCAACTGCCAGATGATATCAAAAAAAATACTGCCAAACTTAGAATAGATGTTAATAGAGGGAACAAAATTAAAATCCACGATATTTTAATTGAAGGCAATACAGCTCTTGAAGATAGACAAATTCGTAAATTGCTTAAAGACACAAAACCTAAGTACCGCATATTAGCCAAATCGAGGTACGAGGAAGATAAATTTACAGACGATAAGCAACGAATTATTGATAAGTATCTTTCAATGGGTTATCGTGATGTAGAAATAGTAAGTGATAGTGTTTATAAATACGATGAACAAACACTTGAAATAAAAATTCAATTGGAAGAAGGGAAAAAGTATTATTTCCGTGACATAAAATTTATCGGAAATATCAAATATACATCTGAAGAACTTAACAGTGTATTGAAAATAAAAAAGGGCGATGTGTATGATCAAACTTTATTAGATACCAGACTCCGAATGAATCAAACGGGTTTAGACATTAGTACACTTTATATGGATGATGGTTATTTGTTTTTTAATGTTAATCCAGTTGAAGTGTTGGTTGAAAGCGATTCCATTGATCTCGAAATTAGAATGTATGAAGGCGATCAAGCACGTATCAATAAAGTTACTGTTGTAGGCAATACCAAAACAAGTGACCATGTAATTTTAAGAGAATTGCGAACCAAGCCCGGACAATTATTTAGCCGATCAGATGTTACTCGTTCATTGCGAGAATTGTCACAACTTGGATATTTTAACCCCGAAGGATTGAATGTAAACCCAATGCCTAACCAAGCGAGTGGAACTGTTGATATTGAATATAAAGTTGAAGAAAAACCCAATGATCAAATTGAACTTTCAGCAGGATGGGGTGCAAATTCAATTGTAGGAACATTAGGATTAACACTCAATAATTTTTCTACACGAAGAATGTTAGACAAAAATGCATGGTCACCTATACCAAGTGGTGATGGGCAAAGAATTTCATTGAGAGCTCAAACAAATGGAGTTGCTTTTCAATCATATAGTGCTTCGTTTACTGAACCATGGCTAGGAGGTAAAAAACCTAACTCCCTAAGCGTTTCTGTTTTTCATTCCGTACAAAGCAATGGATATAATAAAGCAGATATCAGAAGAACAGCATTATTAACTACAGGTTTAACAATCGGTATTGGCAAACGACTCAAATTTCCTGATGATTTTTTTACCATTCAATACCAATTAAATTTACAACGTTACAATAACGATAACAGCATTAGCGGAGGAAGTTATTTGCCTTTTTTACCTGAAGGGTATTCTAACAGTGTGAGTTTACGTATTATTTTGTCACGTAATTCTACAGATCAACCAATTTACCCTTCTGCAGGTTCTAATATTTCCATTTCGGGTCAGTTTTCTCCCCCATATTCACTTATGAATGGGAAAGATTATACTAAAATTCCTGAGAATGAAATATATAAGTGGCTGGAGTTTTATAAGTGGAAATTTGATGGTACTTGGTTTACCCGATTGGCCGGAAGTAAACGCCCTTTGGTATTAATGACGCGCGCTAATTTTGGCTTTTTAGGCCGCTATAATGATGCATTAAGCTATACACCATTCGAAAGATTTTGGTTAGGTGGATCAGGCTTGGTAGGATTTAATTTGGATGGTCGTGAACTGATTGCTTTAAGAGGATATGCTGACAACTCCCTTACACCAAAGGTTGTAACAAATGGACGATTATCGACTATTGGTGGTATTATTTACAATCGATTTACTATGGAATTACGTTACCCAATATCAACTAACCCATCAGCTACAGTTTTTCCGTTAGTGTTTTTTGAAGGTGGAAAAGCATGGTCCAAATATGATGACTATAACCCTTTTGATATATACCGTTCAGTGGGTGTAGGTGTTCGAATATTTCTTCCTATGTTTGGTATGATTGGGTTGGATTATGGATATGGATTTGATGAAGTATTATTTACGCCAGGGGTTAATAAAGGAAATTTCCACTTTTTGCTAGGACAACAATTTTAAACAGTTAATCAAAATTGAAAATGAAAAAATTTGTAGTGTTGCTTTTCATCCTAACCATTTCTGTTGCGGCATCTGCACAAAGATTTGGATATGTTGATACAGAATATATTTTAGACTTAATGCCTGATTATAGAAGTGCCCAAAAACAACTAAATCAACTTTCAGAAGATTGGCAAAAAGAGTTAGAGAAAAAACAAGTTGTAATTGAAAAAATGTACAAAGACCTACAAGCTGAACAAGTTCTACTGACAGAGGATTTACGTAAAAAACGTGAGCAAGAAATTAAAGACAAAGAAAAAGAGTTGAAAGATTACCGTAACCTTAAGTTTGGTTATGAAGGGGATCTGTTTAAAAAACGTCAGGAACTCATTAAACCTATTCAAGACAAAGTTTTTGATGCAGTACAAAAAATTGCAAAACAAAGTGCATTAGACTTTATATTTGCTAAATCTTCGGAATTAATTATGCTTTATTCAAATGCCAAATATGATAAAAGTGATGAGGTATTAAGTGAATTAGGAGTTGTAGTTAATAAATTAGATAAACCAACAAAAGGACCCAAACAACAACCCAAAACAGACCCAACAAAATAAATACAAACTTTGGCACATTATTAGGTAACCATTAAAAGATAACAAATAACTAGACAGATGAAAAACACAGCAAAAATTATGTTAGGAGCAGCACTTATTATGTGCCTGGGATTAGGATCGGTAAAAGCGCAAAAAATAGCCTATATCGATTTTCAAGAATTAATGCAACAAATGCCAGAGTATAAAAAAGCCAATACTGATATGGAGGCTTTTGGAAAAACCTTGCAAGATCAGTTAAAACTTATGAGCGAAGAATTGGAACGCAAATATGCTGATTATCAAAAAAATCAAGCAAAAATGGATGCTATGATTAAAGATTTGAAAGAAAAAGAATTGCGTGATATGCAAGCTCGTATTCAAGAGTTTCAAGAAAGCGCACAAGATAATGTGCGTAAAAAAGAAACTGAAATGTTGAAGCCGATTATTGAAAAAGCGAAATCAACCATTAGCGTAGTTGCTAAAGAAAATGGTTATACATATGTAATGGATAGCAGTCCTGGAACTCCTTTATTATACAAACCAGATGGCGATAATATTATGGGTGCTGTAAAAAAGAAATTAGGCATTTTATAAATAGCTTTATAAAGCTAAAAATACCCGATTAAGTGAATACTTAACCGGGTATTTTTGTGTGTTTATTAAGTTCACTTTTTAAATAACAAACCATCGATATTTAATACCCCAACAGCTCCGAAATTTTAACAGCTACTTTATCGGCATTTGGCAACATCTCGGCTTCTAATGCCATATTAAGTGGAACAGCAGGAATATTTTTAGAGCCAATAGTAAATACAGGCGCATCTAATTGGGTAAAACAGTTTTGGGCAAT
Organism: Bacteroidia bacterium; assembly: GCA_044353855.1. Taxonomy (GTDB): domain Bacteria; phylum Bacteroidota; class Bacteroidia; order UKL13-3; family UKL13-3; genus UKL13-3. Next base: position 143,906 of record JBILBF010000001.1, on the reverse strand, counting down.
TCGTCCTGCTAGGCTTTCGGCAAATGAATTAAGCAATGCTTCTTCTGTTACCACCAAACATTTTCCATGACGTTTAACTGCAGCCATAATTGCATCTTCATCCAAGGGTTGTAAGCTACGTAAGTCTAAAACTTCAACTTGACCAGGAAATTTTTTGGCAGCTGTTGTACTCCAATACACTCCCATACCCCAAGTTATAATGCAGCAACTTTCACCATTGTCTATTGCTTCATGGCTTGCTGCCAAAACGGTGTTGGCTTTACCCAATGGCAAAATATAATCTTCATCGGGTTCTACACAACGTGCACCCTCTGTTCCTGGATTTTTACTCCAATACAATCCTTTATGCTCCAACATGATTACCGGGTTGCCATCATAATATGCGGCTTTCATCAACCCTTTCATATCGGCTGCATTGCTTGGGTAAGCAATTTTAATTCCTTTGAGTGTAAGCAAAGTCGATTCAATGCTTCCACTGTGGTATGGTCCACCCCCTCCATATGCACCAATCGGAATTCTGATAATGCAACTCACCGGATATTTTCCCATGGTGAGGTAAGAAGATTTTGTGATTTCGCAAACCAATTGGTTAACACCTGTCCACACATAATCGGCAAACTGAATTTCAACAATGGGTTTTACACCAACAGCACTCATGCCCACGGTGCTCCCAACAATATAAGCTTCTTGTATGGGTGTATTAAATACCCTGTCGTTTCCGTATTTGCTTGCTAAGGTTGCAGCTTCTCGAAATACTCCTCCTAAGCGTGCACCAACATCTTGTCCGTAAAACATGCATTCAGGATGTTTGGCCATTAACTCATCTACTGCGTGCAAAGCTGCATCTACCATTACACTCGGTTCTTTGCCTTGGGGTGTGCGGTTCCCTATTTCTTGAGTTGCGCCACTGGGAGCAAAAATATGGTCTTCAACGGTGCTAATATCTGGATCTGGACTTTCAACAGCTTGTTTAAATTGTTGTTCAACTTTAAAGGTAGCATCTTTTTCAAGCTCGATCAATTCAGTTTCATCAACGCCAATTTGTACCAATAAATGTCTCAATTTTGGTTGAGGGTCGTCTTTGGTATGAAGGCTTAAATCTTCATCAGTTCTATACCACTCTTTGCGAACGCCCGATGTATGATGTCCTAACAACGGAACTTTTGCATGCACCAAAATTGGTTTGCGGTTGTTGCGCACATAAGCAATTGCTTCGGTTATACCTTCGTAACTTTCCACAAAATCACTTCCATTTAACCGCATCCGTTTTAAGCCTTTAAAACCTGCTGCATATTCGTAGGCATCCATGGCACGCATTTCATTACCACTTGCACTTATACCCCAATCGTTATCTTGTACTAAATATATAATAGGTAATTGTTTAAGCACAGCCATTTGAAAAGCTTCGGCTACTTCGCCTTCAGTTACTGAACCATCGCCAAACGAACATACCACAACAGGTGATTCGCCTTTGGTATGTATACCTTGACTTTCTTTGTATGCAATACCGTGAGCCATACCCGTTGTTGGAATAGCTTGCATGCCTGTTGCACTGCTTTGGTGTGGAATTTTTGGAAAACCATCACGTTTTAAACTTGGGTGAGCATAGTAAGTTCTTCCTCCCGAAAAGGGATCTTCGCCTTTGCCCAATAATTGTAACATCAACTCATACGGACTTAATCCCATACCCAACAGCATTGACTCATCGCGGTAATAGGGTGAGCAATAATCGTAAGGTTGTAGTTGCATGCCTACTGCTAGTTGTATGGCTTCATGTCCGCGGGAGGTTGAATGAACATATTTGCAAATAGGTCGGTTTGCATCATATATTTCTGCCATTGCGCGGGCTTCACATACAAGCATATATGCTTCGAGGAGAATATCTTTTTTTACCATGATTGAAAGGCAAGTTTACGTAAATTATTTTAATGTTAAATGTGTTGGTTGTGATGAATGGCTAGATAGATTGATATGTTTATCAAGGACCTCATTGTTATGAGTTTATGCTATCTTTTTTATTTGTTTCGTTTTACAGCAAAAAAAAGAAAGGTTTAAGATAATGAGTAGCCTGTTTAATCTATTTTAAGGAAGATGATGTTAAAGCAACATTGTTTTTGTATCAACTGTTTCCCTTTTAATTCGTATCCATATTTCCACAAATAATGATACTTTCGTTACATGATTAGTGTAGAAAAAAATACATCATTTCCCTTTCAAAAAATTGCAGTTGCAGTTGCTTTTTCACCTCGTGTTGAAGCCATTTTGGCGGAGAGTAAGCGCTTGCAGGATATTTTTAAAGCGGAGATGATTTTTATTCATGTAGGCGAAAAAACGTTGCAACAAGAAGAATACATCAAACATTTAATGCACCGTTTTGGATTGGATTTGCCGAGCAATAAATTGCTCTGGGAATTAGGCGATCCGGTGGATGTGATCATTGAAAAATGTGCAGAATACAATGTAGACTTAGTGGTGGCAGGTGCACTTGAAAAAGAGAGTTTGGTGAAATATTTTTTGGGTTCGGTTGCACGAAAATTATCGCGCAAAGCAAAATGTTCGGTATTGATGTTGCGCGAACCTGATATCAAATCCAAACCTTTACAACGTATTGTGGTTGGCGGCAGTGATCATCCTAAAACAGTGAATACGATTGAGACTGCTGTATATATTGCTAAAAAAACGAATGCGGCAGAGGTTATCATTATTCAAGAGAGTGATGTAAGTAAAATGGCATTGATACGCAGTGATGTATTTAGTGATGATGAAGTAGAAGAGCACAAAGAGAAAATTTTCGAAGATGAAAATAAACGATTAGACACCATAATTCAATGTGCCGATTGTGGTTCATTAAGTCTTACTGTAGAGCGTTTGGAGGGAAAACCTGGTTATGTTATTTCACAGTATGCACGCGAACAAAAAGTAGATTTGTTGGTGTTAAATTCTCCAGATACTAAATTGAATTTGATTGATCGTGTGTTTCCACATGATATTGAATTTGCTCTTGCCGATTTGCCCTGCGATTTGTTAATAGTGCATTCGCAGTTACATGAAACAGAAGAAAGATAAAAAAATACTAAAACCAAGAGTATAATAGTTTAGCACAGATTCAACACTAACCCAACTCCATGAACCACGAGCAACTGATTGATTTATTTTTATGCATTGGAATCATGCTGCTCAGTGGACGGTTGTTTGGCGAGTTTTTTAGAAAACTAAAAATGCCACTTGTAGTAGGGGAGTTGGTTGCAGGTATTGTATTAGGGCCAACAGTATTGGGTCAATTTTATCCCCATTTAAACGAAACTATTTTTACCACCAAGGGTACCATTGGATTGGTGCTAAGTGGTATTACTTCTATATCAGTGGTGATGCTTTTATTTGCTGCGGGCATGGAAGTAGAACTATCTATTATTAGGCATCAAGGAAAAACGGCTTTAAAGGCCAGTTTTGTTGGATTGATTATTCCATTGGTACTAGGTTTTTTTATTGGCCATGAGTTTTATAATTCATTTGGTGAAAACAACTCCAACAATATTTTGGTATTTAGTTTGTTTATGGGAACAGCAATGGCAATATCAGCATTGCCTATTATTGCTCGAACGTTAATGGATTTAAACTTGTTTAAAACCAAAGTTGGAATGATTATTATAGCTGCTGCAATGTTGGATGATTTGGTGGGATGGATTTTGTTTTCCGTGGTATTGGGTATGATGAATAAAGGACCCGAAAGTTGGGGCTTTTTATATACGCTTGGGTTTACCATTGTGTTTGCATTGGCTATGCTTACAGGCGGACGGTATATTATTAATAAATTTTTGCCATGGGCCAAACGCAAACTTTCTTGGCCAGGTGGTATCTTAGCCATATCATTAGGCTTTGCATTTTTGGGTGCAGCATTTACCGAAAAAATTGGGATACATGCTATTTTCGGAGCTTTTATAGTTGGCATAACTTTTGGCGATTCGGTACATCTCAATGAAAAAACACGCGATATTATCAATCAATTTATCACCAATATTTTTGCCCCATTGTTTTTTGTTTCCATTGGGTTTAAAGTAAATTTTGTTGATAATTTTGATTTGAGCATTACCCTTGTGGTATTGGTATTGGCTATTGTTTCTAAATTGCTAGGAGCTGGTTTGGGTGCATTATGGGGCGGCCTAAAATGGAAAGAAGCAATGGCAGTTGGCTTTGGTATGAATGCCCGTGGAGCTATGGAAATTGTTTTGGGATTATTGGCCTTACAAGCGGGTGTTATTTCTGAACAGCTATTTGTAGCAATTGTTGTAATGGCTGTAGTTACCAGTATTATGGCAGGCCCCATGTTGCAGTACTTAATTACTGGCGAAATGAAAGTTGGGGTGAATTTGAAAGATTTGAATCCTTTGAGTACGGATGATTAACGAAACATTTTATACGCTTCTCTTGTTTTTTTTAAATGAATAATCCAATATCCATTTTTTGGTTTCGCAGAGATTTGCGTTTGCAAGACAACGCAGGTTTGTACCACGCATTAAAAAGTGGTATACCTGTTTTACCTATTTTTATGTTTGATACCAACATATTGAATAAGCTTGAAGATAAAGCCGATAAACGGGTTGATTTTATTCACCAACAATTGGTTTTGCTGAAACAAGAATTGCAACAATGGGGCAGCGACCTGCAAGTATATTATGGAACACCTCAAGATATTTGGCAACAACTTATTTCCCAATACGCTATTCAAACTGTATTCGCAAACCACGATTACGAACCCAATGCCATACAACGAGATGCAGCAACAGAATTATTGTTGGCAAGTAAACAAATTGGGTTTAAAACTTACAAGGACCAATGCATTTTTGAAAAAAGTGAAGTAACCAAAGATGATGGATTGCCGTATACCGTATTTACACCCTACTCCCGCAAATGGAAAGCTAAACTCACCGATTATTTCCTAAAAGCTTATCCTAACGAGAACTATTTTACCAATTTTTACCAAACTAAATCAACGCCTATTATTTCGTTAGCCGAAATGGGATTTACCAAAACCAACGTGCAATTTCCGAGCAAAGAAGTTGCGCAGGGTATTATAAAAAACTATACAGAGCACCGAAATTTTCCTGCAATTGCTGGAACTTCCCGTTTGGGCATTCATTTCAGGTTTGGCACCATTAGCATCAGAGAAAAAGCACGCAAGGCAAAGGATTTAAATGAAACGTTTTTGAACGAACTGATTTGGAGGGATTTTTACATGATGATACTTTCTCATTTTTCGCATGTGGCACAGCAGAGTTTTAGGTCAGCATACGATAATATACAATGGCGCAATAATGAGGTTGAATTTGCTGCTTGGTGCGCAGGACAAACAGGTTACCCAATTGTAGATGCAGGTATGCGAGAATTGAATACAACTGGTTTTATGCATAACCGGGTGCGCATGATAGTTGCAAGTTTTTTAACCAAACATTTATTAATAGATTGGCGTTGGGGTGAAGCTTATTTTGCGCAAAAATTATTGGATTTTGATTTGAGTGCAAACAATGGAGGCTGGCAATGGGCAGCAGGAAGTGGCACTGATGCAGCACCTTATTTTAGGGTGTTTAACCCTGCCTTGCAAACTGAAAAATTTGACAAACAATGGGTATATATCAAACAATGGATACCTGAAATAAACACACTACATTATCCAAAACCAATTGTGGTTCATGAGGATGCTCGTAAGCGTTGTTTAGAAGTTTATAAAGCAGGCTTAGCAAAATCATAATTGCTATTTCTTGTTTACACAATGGTGGTAATGGATATGTTTAAAGGAGTTGTGATAGCTGAAGAAGATACCCTTGTAAACCAATCAGGAAACCGTATTAACCTTTCTGATCATAGAAGCCACATTTATATTATTTACCTTTCAGCAAAAGGGAATTGGATTACACGCAAAGGGCTTTGCTAAAAATAATACTAAAATATTAGTCATTTCAACAACAAAGCAATAAAATAGCAAGAGCTGCAGGTATTGTTTGAATATATAAAATTGAGCGTTGTACAGTAATTGCGCCATATATTCCAGCCACCGCAATACAAACCAAAAAGAACAAAGCAATATTTTGTGACCAACTTATATCGGTAATACACAATGACCAAATTAAACCAGCAGCTAAAAATCCATTATACAATCCTTGGTTGGCGGCTAATGTTTTGGTTGGAATAAACATATCCTTAGGAATACTTTTAAAAACTTTTGGACCTCGAGTTGTCCATAAAAACATTTCCAATACAAGGATATACATATGCAATAAAGCAACTACTGCAATAAGGATTTGGGCGAGTTTAAATGTTTCCATACATAAACATAATGACTTTAAAGATATTACTCAATTTCAATACCTGTATTGTATAAAAGTCCACTCAATGCAAAACGTGAGAAACGAGCCTTGGTCATATTGTTTAGAGTTGGATCTATATGGAAATGATAGTTGGTGGTAAAGTTAACGCCACTCATATTGGTATTCATAAATACTGCTTCTGCGAAATCACAGTTTTCAAATATACTTTTTGATATATCAGCTTCGGTAAAATTAGCTCCTTTAAAAGTGTTATTGATACACTTACTTTGGTAAACTTTTTTGCGATCAAAAGCGGTATAGTCGAGATTACAATTGGTAACATGAATCTCAAACCCAAATTCGCGGCTACTGCTAAAATTCACACCCATTAATTTACAATCTTTAAAGGTGCAATTTCTAAAGGCGGTATTTGATACGTGTGCATTGCTTAAATTACATTGATCAAATACACAATCAATAAATACTTGTTGTGACAATGTTTTAAATGTGCAGTTGATAAATGTACACGCTTCCCATTCTGTATCGGTTGAATCCAATTGTTCTAAATCAGTAAATGATTGATTGTAGGCCATATTTTAAGCTTGCAATTGACCTTTAAGAATTACTCGATCTACCCAATCTCTGCCAAAACTATAGGGAATAAATGCCAAAGAAGAAATAGGTTTCGTCAGTATTAAATTGGCTTGTTTACCAACAGTTATACTGCCATGAGTAGCACTTAATTCGAGTGCTGCAGCACCATTAATGGTTGTTGCATTAAAGGCTTCTTCGGGTGTTAATTTCATTTGGATACATGCAAGTGCAATTACAAAACTCATACGCCCATTCGGAGAACTTCCAGGGTTGTAATCACTTGCCATACAAAAGGGTAAACCAGCATCAATTATATTGCGTCCAGGGGCATAAGGTATTCCCAAAAAGAAAGAACAATTGGGTAAACCTACTGGCATTGTATGGCTATTTTTTAAACACGCAATTTCAGCTTCTCCTGTATATTCCAAATGATCAACACTTATGGCATTGTGTTTTACGGCTACTTGAACACCGCCTGTAAAACCCAACTCGTTGCCATGTATTTTGGCTTTTAGGTTGTATGTTTTGGCTGCTGTTAAAATTGCATCCGTTTCAGCTACTGTAAAAAAACCTTGGTCGCAAAATACATCACAATAGTCCGCTAAATTTTCGGCAGCCACTTGTGGCAACATTTCGTTTATCACTAAATCAATATATCCTTGTCGGTTGTGTTTAAATTCAGTTGGTATGGCATGTGCACCCAAAAAAGTAGCTTTAATGGTAATGGGTGAAACGTCTTTTAAACGCCTGATAACACGCAATATTTTCAACTCATCTTTTACGGTTAAGCCATAACCACTTTTTATTTCGATAGCACCAGTTCCAAATTTTATGACTTCGTTTAAACGCGCTAATGCACTTTCAAATAATTCATCTTCGCTCATGGCTTGCAACTTGTGTGCTGAATTTAAAATGCCACCTCCTGCCTCAGCAATTTCTTCATATGTATTTCCTTTAATTCGCATCACAAATTCTTCTTCTCTGCTTTGAGCAAAAACAATATGTGTATGCGAATCAATAAAAGAGGGTAAAACCATTCCGCCATTTGCATCAATAATTTCATCATAGGAGTTTGAGAATGTATCGATTGTTCCAAATTGTTTGATAGTACCATCTTCAATCAAAATGTATGCATCGTTTATGCTAGTAAAAACAGACATTTCTGGTCCAGCTTTTTGAATTATGGATGCATCTTCAATAATGCCGTAAAGCGTTTTGATATTTTTAATTAATACAGTTTTCATTTACATGCAAATAACGTAAAGTGTTTTTACTAATTTGCATCTAAATCATCAAAACAAAACCAATGAGTTTAAAAGATATTCTTCAAAAACCAATAGTAAAAGGAAAAGATGTTTGGATAGCGGATACTGCCCGTGTTTTTGGTCAGGTTATTTTGGGTGATGAATGTTCAGTTTGGTTTGGAGCAGTATTGAGAGGTGATGGTGATACGATAACAGTAGGTAATAGAAGTAATATCCAAGAAAATGCTGTTGTACATGTTGATCCTGGTTTTCCAACTTTTATAGGCGATGATTGTATTATTGGACATGGTGCTATTGTACATGGTGCTTTAGTTGGAAACAATGTTTTGGTGGGCATGCATGCTACTGTTTTAAATGGAGCTACTATTGGTAATTTTTGCATTATTGGTGCTAATGCATTGGTTACAGAAGGCATGAACATTCCCGATTATAGTATTGTAATGGGTTCACCGGCAAAAGTGGTAAAACAATTAAGCGAAGTACATATCGAAAAAGTAAAACGAAATGCACAAGCATATGTTGAGTTAAGCAAAGAATATATAAAACACTATACTTATGAATAACTGGAAAGAAGAACAACATGCATTATCTAAAACGTTTGTATTCGAAGATTTTGCTGCTGCAATAGCATGGATGGTGAAAGCTAGTTTTGCTATCGAAAAATTAAACCATCATCCAGAGTGGACGAATGTATACAATAAGGTATCAGTAAAACTAACTACGCATGATGCGGGTAATACAGTTACAGCATTGGATAAAAAGTTAGCCGAAATCTTAGATAGTATTTAAAGAGAATTATTAAGCAAAGGGAGTTCGCAAATTCGTTGGTAGTTTTTGCTATTGAGTGCATTTTGCAAAAAAGAAATATGACGCATTCCATGGGTGTCACTTCCTATCATTGATACCATTTTATGTTCAATTAAGTACTCGCTTGCTTTTTGCGCTTGAGGAGAATAATACCCAATTAATGAATTAATATTTACTTGAAATAGCATTTCTGAATCCCACAATTCATCGTATTTTTTTGTATTCATTGCATAATACATATACCTTTCGGGATGAGCTAGTACGGGTTTATAGCCATTAATATTAAGAGCAAAAACTATTTCTTTAAAATTAGGAGCAGGCTCCAAAAAGGGCATTTCAATAAGTACATAATTTGCACCAAACGTAAGTAAATTTCCCGCGTCTATTTTTTCTTGTAGTGCGTCATCTACCATGTATTCAGCTGCAGCTTGCAGTTCAATAGGGATGTTATGTTCTGTTAGTGCAGTTCGAACTTGTTCCAATAGGGGTAAAATATTTTCAGGATTATTTTTGTAATAATCAACCATAATATGAGGTGTGGTTATTACCTTTTTGTATCCGAGCATACTTAGCTCTTTAAGCACATCTAAACTCTCTTGAAGCGTTTGAACACCATCATCAATTCCAGGGAGTAAATGCGAATGTAATTCGGTAGTAATTGGATTGACGAATGTCTCGTTTGCCAGTGTGTTACTTTTACTGAATAAACGATCGAATAGTTTCATGTTATTTTATGCTTTCTAAAAATTCTTTAAGCGAAGCAATATTTGGCACATTTAACGAATCAACTTTTCGAAAGTCAGCAACAAAAATAGAAACCCAATCTAGCACATAAATCATTTCATACACAGATTTAATAGAGTAGTTTTCCATTCCAATACTTACTACTTTATGGTTTTCTACTGCTAATAAACTTTCTATGAATTCAAATCGAGCAGATACTCTTGCGTTTTGCATGGAGTCAATTGTAAAAAAAACAGTATCTAATGTTCCGTAGTATGACTCAATGACGTTGTGATTCATTTCAGGTAATACATGTTGGAAACATTCGTGTTTTGCATTTTCTTGTACTTGCTGTGCAAATCGAATACCAATTGATTCCATGGGTCCATCCGAAAGCACTACAAACTTTGATTTTGTTTTACCTTTTATAAGTTCAAATATCTCTGTTGCCCTTTGTTCGTATTTAGTTGTTGTGGCAAAGGATTCGAGTATGTGTTGCATTTCATCTTTTACATCTTTGCCAATGAGTTCAGCAAAAATTTGAATCAATAATGTTAATGAAAAACCTAATGCCATTCGAGGTTGAAATCCAGCTTCAATTTGAAGCATATACAATCCATCAGCAGTAGCAAGCTCTTTCAATTTACCACCAGTAGTTAACGTAAGTATGTTGGCTCCACGTTTTTTTACTTCAGCATACATGGTTAATGTTTCTTCGGTATTTCCAGAGTATGAAGCTAAAATCACCAATGATTTTTCGTTTACATAAGCGGGTAAACTATAATCAGCTATGCATTCTACAGGTATAGGTAGCTCATTGGCAAATATACTTTTTACAATACGGCCTCCAATTCCGCTACCTCCTAATCCACCAATTACAATATTATTAAATTGTGAGGCTGATAAGCCATGTGATGTATAATTGGTTAGTGCATATCCAATTTGATATCCAAATTTTCGTAATGCTTCGTGTTGTGCGTTCATAAAAAGTGTATTGTGTACATTAGTAGTAGTCAAATATCAACAACAAATATTGATTTTGAAAATATACTGTGTGATTATTTTATTAAATTCATTAAGTACTGACCGTAACCACTCTTAAGCAGTTTCTGGGCTTCGCTTGTTAGTTGCTCTTTGTTTATCCATCCATTTTTATAGGCTATTTCTTCAATGCAGCCTACTTTTAATCCTTGTCGTTCTTCCAAAACCTGTACAAATTGTCCTGCTTGCATAAGGGAAGCGAAGGTTCCAGTATCCAACCATGCAGTGCCTCTTTTTAATACACCTACTTTTAATTTTTTGCGCTCAAGGTATACTCTATTTACATCTGTAATTTCATATTCGCCACGTGGCGATGGTTTAATATTTTTAGCAATTTCTACCACATCGTTATCATAAAAATACAAACCAGGTACAGCGTAATTTGATTTAGGGTTAGTGGGTTTTTCTTCAATGCTCAACGCATTCATGTTTTGATCAAACTCTACTACACCATAACGTTCGGGGTCGCTAACGTGGTAAGCAAAAACTACACCTCCATCAGGGTTATTGTTTTCTTGTAACAGCTGACTTAAGCCTGCACTAAAAAAAATATTATCGCCTAACACCAATGCTACTTTATCTTTTCCAATAAAATTTTCACCAATGGTAAATGCTTGTGCAAGTCCATCAGGTGTGGGTTGTTCGGCATATTCAAATCGGCAACCTATTTGGCTCCCATCACCTAATAATTTTTTAAATCCAGGTAAATCATGTGGCGTAGAAATAATAAGTATTTCATTGATACCAGCCAACATTAAAACCGAAAGCGGATAATAAATCATGGGCTTATCATATACGGGCATTAATTGTTTGCTTACAGCAAGTGTTAATGGATGCAAGCGCGTTCCGCTTCCTCCGGCTAATATTATTCCTTTCATGTTAGTTCCTTTTTTATATAAAAATGTTTTACCTAGCGTACATGTTATCGTAATACTTTTGATAGTCGCCACTAGTTACTTCATCCATCCATTGTTGGTTTTGCATGTACCAGTGAATGGTTTTTTCAATTCCTTCCTCAAACTGCAACGAAGGTTTCCATCCCAATTCGTTCATTATTTTATGTGCATCAATGGCATATCGTAAATCATGCCCTGCTCTATCGGTTACGTATGTAATTAACTTTTCCGATTCGCCTTCAGCACGTCCCAAAATTTTATCCATTGTTTTGCAAATCACTTTAATTAAATCAATATTGGTCCATTCGTTAAAGCCACCAATATTATAGGTTTCACCAACTTTCCCATTATGAAAAACATCATCAATAGCACGTGCATGATCTTCCACAAACAACCAATCACGCACATTTTCACCTTTACCATAAACGGGTAAAGGGTTGTTGTTTCTGATATTATTGATAAACAATGGAACTAATTTCTCAGGAAATTGATTGGGGCCGTAGTTATTGGAACAGTTGCTCAACACAACATTCAGTTTATACGTATTGTGATACGCTCTTACAAAATGATCGCTTGAAGCTTTGCTTGCACTGTAAGGGCTTTGTGGATCGTATGCAGTATCTTCCAAAAAGAAACCACCATCGTGCAAACTTCCATATACTTCATCCGTTGACACATGGTAAAACAAATGATTGGCAAAATCATCTTTCCAAGCATTTTTGGCGGCATTCAATAAATTTACGGTTCCAACCACATTGGTCATCACAAAATCCATCGGGTTGGTTATGCTTCTATCTACATGACTTTCGGCAGCCAAGTGAATCACATCTGTGTATTGATCATTTTGAAACAAACTATTCATTTCTTCTGCATTCACAATATCTGCTTTCACAAAATGATAATTAGGAGCTTTTTCTATGTCTGTAATATTTTTTAAATTACCGGCATAAGTCAATTTATCCAAATTGTAAATTTCGTATTCGGGATATTTGTTTACAAACAAACGAACTACGTGCGAACCAATAAATCCAGCACCTCCAGTGATGAGTATTTTCTTTTTATTCATAGTCTTTATAAGCTATTTTAGCGATTTAATGCCGCTAATTTCGCTAATTTATTTTACTTTTATGAGGTTACAAAACTGCACTTTACCTTAAATCTTACCCACTTAATTACTCAACCCATTCCATTACTTTATCAACTTATCCAACCCAATCAACCTAATAACTTAATCAACCCATCAAACACCACTTAACTTCAACTCCCATTTCCAAGCTGTTTCTAAAGCATTCTTAAGGCTTCTTTCAGCCTGCCAATTTAATTCTTTAATGGCTTTATCACAAGAGGCAAAAATTTGAACTACATCCCCTTCTCTTCTTGGCCCAAAAGTGTAATTTAACTTTTGTCCAGTTACAGCTTCAAAGGTATGAATTACTTCAAGTACTGTATTTCCGTTGCCAGTTCCAATATTAAATACTGAGTAGTTTTGATTCGTTTTATCTAAGAAAGCAATCGCTTTTACATGGGCTTTGGCCAAATCAACTACATGAATATAATCGCGAATACAACTGCCATCACGTGTTGGATAATCATTGCCAAATACGGTTAATGATTCGCGTTTGCCAATAGCCGTTTGTGTAATAAAAGGAACTAAATTATTGGGAACGCCATTGGGTAATTCGCCTATTAACGCACTATCGTGCGCACCAATTGGGTTAAAATAGCGTAGGGAAATAATTTTTGTGGTTGAGGATTTTGCAACATCTTGCATTATTTCTTCACAAATTTTCTTGGTGTTTCCATATGGAGAATTGGCCTTTACAACAGGAGAATGTTCGGTTATGGGAAGTGCCTCCGCGCTAACATCTCCATAAACCGTGCAACTTGACGAAAACACTAAATTTGTAATGCCATGTTTTTGCATAACCTTAATTAGGTTCACTGTTCCTCCCACATTGTTTTCGTAGTAGGCAATAGGTTTTTGCACCGATTCACCAACGGCTTTGTAGGCTGCAAAATGTATGACTGCTTTAATATCGGGATGAGCAGTAAATACAGTTTCAAGTGCATTAGTATCACGTACATCCGCTTTTATAAAAGCGAACTCTTTTCCGGTAATGGTTTTAATTTGTTGGATAACCGATTCGGTTGAGTTTTCAAAATTATCAATAGCTACTACATCATATCCTGCTTGTTGCAATTCAACAATGGTGTGTGAGCCTATAAAACCTGTGCATCCAGTTACGAGTACTTTCATTTATGTAATTATTTGGTGATGCAAGATAACAAATCAACTAATACACAAACTCCCCATGAGCAGATTTTACAACGACTTCTTTTTTATCAGCAGCTTCTACTCGGCCAATTATTTGTGCATCTATATTAAAGGAATGTGCAATATCAATTAAGCTTTTTGCGGTATTTTCGTTTACATAAAACTCCAACAAACTTCCCATATTAAACACTTTATACATTTCGTGCCAGGTGCTATTGCTTTGCTGTTGTATCATGGTAAATAAAGGTGGTGTTTCAAATAAATTATCTTTAATAAAACGCAACCCATTGGTATAATGTAAAACTTTGGTATGTGCGCCTCCTGTGCAATGAATCATACCATGTATTTCGCTAAAATGATTGTCGAATAGTTGTTTGATAACAGGTGAAAAAGTACGTGTTGGCGACAATATCATTTTACCAACAGTTAACGGATGTCCTTCAACAGTATCGGTTAGTTTTAAACCACCTGTGTACACCAATTCATCTGGTACCAATGGATCAAAACTTTCTGTTACATTTTTATAATGGGCCGAAAGCACATCATGCCTTGCCATGGTAAGGCCATTACTACCCATACCTGCATTGTATGTTTTTTCGTAAGTGGTTTGTCCGAAGCTAGCAAAACCTACAATTACATCTCCTGGTTGAATATTTTTGTTATCAATAATATGGGAACGTTTGGAGCGAGCGGTAACGGTTGAATCAACAATAATGGTGCGAACCAAATCGCCAACATCAGCGGTTTCGCCACCGGTTGAGTGAATTTTGACACCATGCGAATGAAGCATCTCAATAAACTCTTCAGTACCTTCTATAATAGCTTGAATCACTTCACCCGGAATCAAATTTTTATTACGCCCTATAGTGGATGAAATCAAAATATCTTGGTACACTCCAGCAGCAAGTAAGTCATTTGTGTTCATTACAATGGCATCTTGGGCAATGCCTTTCCACACGCTTAAGTCGCCTGTTTCTTTCCAATACAAATAAGCCAAACTGCTTTTGGTACCTGCACCATCGGCATGCATGAGGTTGCAAAAGGAATCATCACCACCTAAATAATCAGGAACAATTTTACAAAAGGCTTGAGGGAAAATTCCTTTATCAATATGTTTGATGGCTGCGTGCACATCTTCTTTTTGAGAAGAAACACCACGTTTCATGTATTTGTCGGAAGTCATACTAAAATGCTATTTGCGAGCAAAGGTAATATTTGCACTCGTTTTATGAAGAAGGAATTATGAGAAGTTTATTAGGCTATTTTCGTTTGGTTTTATACTCTATGCTTGTTACCCTAAAAGTAGTTCGTCTATTTTCTTGGTGTTGTTCTTCAGTACAATCTACACCTTCAACACAATCATTTACCAAGTGGGTTTCGCCATAACCAACAGCCGTTAATCGGTCTTTGTTTATTCCTTTTTTGGTTAAATAATCAACACAACTTTGGGCACGTTTTTGTGAAAGTGTTAAGTTATAATCTTCGGCTGCCCTACTATCGGTATGCGAGCCCAACTCAATGGTAATATTTGGATTTACAGTTAAGATGCTCGCCAACGAATCGAGCACTTTTGCAGCATCGGGTCGGATAATAAATTTATCTACATCGTAATAAATACCTTGTAGTGTAAATTCGTAACCTTCTGTAGGTATACCATCCAACACAAAATTTATAATAACGGTTGAATCTTTTTGAATATCCATGGATGAAACCGATGTTATAGCAGAGGCGAAATAGTTCTCTTTTTGAGCCAATAATGACAGTTCCATTTGCAATGGAAGTTCAGCAATATAATCGCCATTTTCATTGGTTTTAATGGTGAAGGGGGCCTTATTATTTGTAATGGTAATATTTGCCATTGGTATAGGTTGACCTGTTTCTTTATCCGTTACTTTTCCTTTGCTTAAAAAGACAAATGGTTTAACGGTGATTGCATACATATCATCATCACCTTTTCCACCTGGTCTGTTGGAACAATAATATGCAATAGGCGCATCTGGTTTTTGTACTTCTGTCTTCGGTACAAACGAAATCCCAAAATCATCACCACCACTGTTTATAGGCGATTGTACGTTTTCTGCTTTTGTAAATATTCCAGAAGAATCTATTGTTTTAAAAATATCCAATCCACCCATACCTGGCCATCCTTTGGATGCAAAATAAATGGTGCCATCTGTTGCAATGGATGGAAACATATCGTCTTCATTAGTGTTTACTAAGTTGCCTAAGTTTACAGGTGTTCCCCAGGTATCATTAAATAAGGTGTAAGGGATATAATAAATATCTTTTTCGCCAAAACCACCAGGCATATCACTAGCAAAAAATAACCGTTTTCCATCTGGGCTCATTGCTGGATGTCCAACAGAAAAAGAATCGCTACAAAAGGGAAGAACTTTTGGAGCAATCCACAATTCATTTTGTTTATACGAAACATAAATTTTACAATTTAATCCTGCTCCATCAATGCCATTACATTGCGTATAATAAAGTGTTGTTCCAGTACTATCTATCCATCCAGCTCCTTCATTAAAGTTTGTATTTACGTTTCCTTTTAAATTTGAAGGAGCACTCCATGTATTATTGAGTTTGGTTGATTCAAAAAAGTCGGAACACTTTTGGCCTGTCCATTCAAATATTTCAGTTCCTGTAGCCTCTTTTCTGGAGGATGACCATATCATTTTTCCTTGAGCATAATAAGGTGAATATTCCGAAAATTCGGTATTCAGTTCGGGCACTTCAAGCACCGTTAATTTTTTGGGATTAGCTTTCCATTTTTGGGCATTAACACATGCTTCAATTTCGCGAAGGGCATTTTTATCTCCGGGTACTTCAAACAAGTAATCGCCAAATTGTCGGCTTGCTTCTTCATATCGTTCAAAGTTTTTAAGCAATAACCCATAGGAATATATGATGCGAACATCAGGGTATTTTGTGTTTACCAACTTTTCATACCACTCAAAAGCTTGTTTAAAATTATTGGCTTTTCGGTAACTCTCTGCTACCATAAAGAGCATTTCATTTTGCAAATCATCCTCTCTTATTTTTGCATATAATTTTTTATACATACCCGCTGCGGTATTGTATTTTTTGATGTCATAAGTGAGTTTAGCTTTTTTTATCTCAAGATCGAGTTGCATAGATTGTGTTTGTTGTGCAACCACTAAATATCCTGAAAAACTAATAAGTAAAAAACAGATGAAATGTTTTGACATAATTTTATGTTATACAAGTAAAAGCAAAAAAATGTACATTTTATGCAGTTATCAGGTTTAAATTGTGGATTTATAATCATATAAACTTTAATGAAATTGGATTAAATAGTTTTTAAATGTTTTTTTGACTATTTTCTCATCTTTTGAATGATTAGTAATGTTTTACTTCGCATTTTATATTGTATTATACATTGATAATCAAATTTAAATAGCATTAAAATTTAATTAAAGCATGTTGTTGTTTATGAAATCTATTTTGTATTTTTGATTTCTAAATTAATTTTTAATTAGACGTCTGTTCAAAATAGTATATACCATGAAAATAAGTAAATTATTGTTAATAATGCTTTTGGTTATGACCGAATGTTATTTAGCAAAAGCCCAAATAAACTATTATCCAACAAGCACAACTAATTTAAATTTAGTTGCTAATTGGAATGATCATATAGATGGATTAGGAAATCCACCAGCTAACTTTACAGCAAGCAATCAGGTTTTTAATATGGACACTACAACCGGTTCAATAGCTGCTAATTGGACTGTTTCAGGAACAAACTCTAAAATCGTCATTGGAGATGGAATAAATGCTGCGAATTTTTCAACAGGATCTTTTACCGTTACTGGAACTGTTGATGTTTCAAATCTTGGTCTTTTTACCGTTCAAAGTTCTACTTCTCCATTTACAGTGGGAACTATGAGCGCAGGTTCTACAGTTGATTATGCAATGGATGCATCTCAATCGGTAAGAGCTGGAACGTATGATAATTTAACGTTAAGCAATGCAACTGCAGCAAGAACCAAATCTGCTTCGGGAAATATTTCTGTTAATGGGGCTTTAAACGTTGGGGTAAATAATACATTAGCAATGACAACTTTCCTGCTTTCTGGATCACTAACCTCAATTGCAGGATCGGGCACAATCTCTACTTTTAATACATCCTTGTTGCCGATACCTTCTGGTAAAACATGGACCCAAACCGTAAATTATGCAGCTGCTACTTCAAACGTATCTGGTGGAACTTACGAAAATCTGACCATTACAACAGCCGGAACCAAAACCGCCCGAGGAAATATTATTGTTAATAATACCCTTAACTCAATCGGAACTGCAGCGACTATTTTGGCGATGTCAACTTTTACTTTGAGTGGAGGATTCACCAATGTAGGAGTTGGAACGATTTCAACTGCAAATACCTCTGCAACACCTTTCCCTTCGGGTAAAACGTGGCCCGGAACAGTTAGTTACTCGGCTGCAGGTAATCAAACGATTGTTGATGGAACATACACCAATCTTTCCGTTTCAGGTGGAGGAAGTTTTGTAAAATCAGTTACTGCTAATTTAACAGTTACTGGAACACTAACTACTGCTGCATCAACTATTCTTGATTTGGTAACCTTTCAGTTGTTGTCAACAACAACTATTACCAACACAGGAACTATTCGTACACAAAATACTTCGGCAACACCTTTAATTGCAACAAAAACTTACGCAGGGACAATTGAATACAATGGCGGAAGTAATCAAACAGTTGTCAATGCTATTTACACTAATTTAAATTTAACGGGTGGCGACAGAACGTTATCATCTTCCGATACCATCAAAATTTCAGGAACCTTCACAACTGGAGCTGGAGTTTTTACATCTACAGGTTCAACTGTTGCATTAAATGGAACAACAACACAAATAATTAATGCAGGTGGACAAACCTTTAATAATTTTGCTATTATTTTAGGAACAACTAAAAGGATAGCATCAGCAGGATTTAATGTTGATGGGGAATTGAATGTCCCTTCAGGAAGAACATTAGCAATGACAACTTTCCCGCTTTCTGGATCACTAACCTCAATTGCAGGATCGGGCACAATCTCCACTTTTAATACATCATTGTTGCCGATACCTTCTGGTAAAACATGGACCCAAACCGTAAATTATGCAGCTGCTACTTCAAACGTATCTGGTGGAACTTACGAAAATCTGACCATCTCAACAGCCGGAACCAAAACCGCCCGAGGAAATATTATTGTCAATAATACCCTTAGCTCAATCGGAACTGCAACGACTATTTTGGCGATGTCAACTTTTACTTTGAGTGGAGGATTCACCAATGTAGGAGTTGGAACGATTTCAACTGCAAATACCTCAGCAACGCCTTTACCATCAGGAGTTACCTGGACACAAACGGTGACCTATTTTGCCGCTGGAAATCAAACTATTATGGCAGGTACATACCAAAACTTATCCGTTATTGGTAGTGGTACCAAACCTGCAGAAGGAAATATTGAGGTTAATGACGTTTTAACCGTAACAACTGCTATTTTTAATATGAACGTTTTTGAACTTTCTGGTTCATTTACGAATGCAAGTAATGGTTCAATACAAACAGGAAATACAACTGCAACTCCATTACCCGCAGGGAAAACTTGGACACAAACTGTTGCATACAATAGTGCTTCTTCCCAAACAATTGTAAACGGGCAATATGTTGCGCTTGATTTAACAGGAGGCGATAGGGTATTATCATCAATAGATAGTATTAGAGTATCAGGCACATTTACTGCAGGAGCAGGAATATATACTCCAGGAACTTCTAATTTTGTATTGAACGGGACAGGCTCACAAAGTTTTGTGTGTGGCGGTCAAACATTTTATAATTTTAGTATTTCATTGGGATCGATTAAAACAGTTAATATTGGCGGGTTTAATGTTAATGGAGAATTACATGTGATATCATCAGCAACGTTAGCAATGGGAACATTCCAATTGGGCGGAATATTAGCCTCTACAAGTGGTACCGGTTCGGTAACAACTACACATACTGGAGCGTCACCATTACCAAATGGAGTAACATGGGCACCCAGTGTAACGTATAGTGCCGCTACTCAAAATGTAGCCCTGGGTATATACAATAATTTGACCATCACCACAACCGGTAACAAAACAGCATTGGGGGATATCACAGTTAACGGGACCTTAAACGTTTCGGCTACATTAGATATGTCAACATTCTTATTGGATGGAACACTAAGCACTATTTCAGGTGTCGGAACCATCACAACCTGGAACACTACAGCCACTCCTATTCCATCGGGCAAAGACTGGACACAAAACATAACATACAGTTCAGCAAGTGCGCAAACTGTAGTAGACGGAACCTATAATCTTGATTTGAATGTTGCTGGTGGAAACCGCACCTTTTCTAATCTAGGAAATATCAATATTGGAAGAACCTTTACTGCCAATACAGGTGCTGCTGTTTACACCACAACTGGAAGTACCATTGTGTTTACATCAGCTGCTGCACAAACAATTACTTTGGCTGCAAATTTTCCTTTTAACAATGTATCTTTTACAGGTGGCAATACCAAAACAATTGGTGTATCCATATTTGTGAATGGAGTTATCAATATAGCTTCAGGTAATACCTTAAATATAGTTGCAAATACACTATCAGGCGCAACTCTTACAACAAGTGGAGCCGGCCTGCTAAGAACTCAAAGTGTATCAGCTACACCCATTCCATCAGCTAAAACTTGGAGTTTCAGACTTCAGTTTGATGCCAATGGAAATCAAACAATACCAATAGGAACATACTCTGGTGGACTATATGGAAAAGCAACCTCAGGTATTCGTACCAGAACATTAGCAGGTGTTATTACTGTTGGAGATACCCTATCTATTACAACTACATTTGCTATACTCGTTCTGAATGGCAATACGCTTGTTCTAAACGGAATTATCAATCCAGCAGAAACAGGTACCATTACAGGCAGTGCAGCTTCAAGCATAACAATAGGTTCAAATCCAGATGATGCTGGAACTTTAAACATGACTCAAACCTCAACAGATACCCGTAGCTTGAATAATCTTACGGTATCGCGTGCTTCGGGTGCCGATGCAATCATACTTGGTAATGAATTACGTTTAATTGGTGTGTTAACCCTCACCGATGGAACATTGGCTGCCAATGGAAATCTGGTATTTGTCTCATCCGCTATTGCAACAAGTGCACAACTAGATGTAGTTACTGGAACAGGAAATGTATCGGGCAATGTGGTGGTGCAACGTTTTATAGATGGTCAACCTGTCTCAACGAATGAACGCTGGCGCTTTTTGGCCTCTTCTGTTACTACCAGCAACGGTATTGATGATAACTGGCAAAAACAAGTTCTTATTACTGGTGCAGGTACTGGAGGAACTTTATGTCCTGCAATTACAGCTAATAGCAATGGGTTTGATCCAACTCCATCTAATAGGTCATCCTTCTATACCAGGAATGCGGCTACAGACACTTGGTTGGCTTTGCCCAATACCAATGCAACTGAATTGCAAACAGGTATTGGTTATCGGGTGTTTTATAGAGGCAGTCGTTTACAAAATTGCGATTCTATATTTGCAGGTACATTGAATCCTTCAGATACTACTTTAGTAGCTACCGGAACACTTGCAATTGGAACGCAAATTTTAACAGGGGGAGCAGCAGCCAATCGTTATTCTTTGGTGGGTAATCCATTTCAGGCTACCATTGATTTGGAATCCCCAGGTATCAGTTTTACTAATTTATCGAGTACAATTTCTACTTTCCGCCCGAATACTGCAATCGGAACTTATGGATACTATACCATTGGAGGAATAGCGGTAAATGGAATGTCTCGCTATATTTCTCCAGGACAATCATTCTGGATCCAAACAGTTGTTGCTGCTGCATCAAGCATGTCGATTGCCGAAAGTGCCAAAACAGTAGCACAGGGCGGTTATGCTTTCTTTAAAACGCAACCTGCCGAGCAAAATGTACTTCGCATCAAATTGTTTAAATCATCAAGCACTGATTACCTAGATGAGGTTGCAGTAGTGCAAAAAGCCAATGCAAACTGGTCATACAATGTAGCAGAAGAGGCAATGAAAATTGGGTTCTCAACAGATCAGATGCAGTTGTATACACCAGATGACTCTACTAAATACGCTATTTGTGTTGTTCCTGGTTTTGATGTGTTACACAATAGGATAAATATAGATGCCAAAACGATTGTTGGTAATGATTACAGTATAAACTTTACTGGTGTAACATCATTTGATGCAACTCTTGGTTTTACATTATACGATTCCTATTTAGGTAAAACCCAAGATCTACGTGTAAATCCAGTGTATTCATTTGCAACACCTGATGCTGCTTCAATTTTAGCTACTCGTTTTTATATTCTGTTTGATCCCAATGCTACTTCATTACCAGTTAATCTCATTGCATTTTCAGCTGAACGTACAAGCCAAAACCAAACAGCTTTAACATGGAAAACTGCAAGTGAACAAGGAAGTGATCGATTTGACATAGAGCGTAGTGTAGACGCTAAAACATTCGTAAAAATTGGCACAACAAAAGCTGCTAAACAAAGTAGCAAAGTGGTTAATTATATGTTTACTGATATTTCACCTGTATTGACTAGCACCAACTATTACCGTTTGAAACAAGTAGATGCAAATGGAGCATTTGCATACTCTCAATTGGTATCGGTTTCTTACAAACAAGCTCCTACATTAAGTGCAGCCAATGTATCTGTGTATCCAGTTCCTGCAAATGATGTGTTGGTTGTAGAAGTAAAAGATAAACAATTACTACAAAATGCTACAATTAAAATGTACGACTTATTTGGTAAAGAGCTCAGCTTACCAATAGAATACGTTACTGGAAAATGGACCATTCAAACAACGGAACTCAATAAAGGAATGTATATTGTTACATTACTTAACAATGGAGCAATTACACAGTTTAAAGTTTTAAAAGACTAATCGATCGATTAAAATAAGTATTACTTTTAATCCAAGACAGTAGTAAGGTTATTCTTACTACTGTTTTTTTTTACAACAATTTGGTTGGTTAGGTATGTTGGATTTATGGTATTGACAGTTAATTTTTAACACTATTGCTACTCGAAATTCTCTACACTTATCCAATTGATGATATCAGTTGAGTTGTAGATTAGTTAGTAAGCTGTATAATAGTTGTACCCATTATAGTCATTATGCTCACTGTTTTAAAACGTATTAGATTAATTAATAAACCAGGCTTTCATTAGAAAGTTGGTTAACTTTTTGACAAATAGAGTAGCTTTTAAGGACAAATATAAAGTCATAAAAAAACCTATAAGATTCAATCTTATAGGTTTTTACTTATTAAAAGAAGCATTTACCTTCTAGGTGGAGGAGTTGTTCCTGGCTTTGTTCCTTTAGGAGCTAATGTTTTATCGTTTGTAGCTTTCATCTCCGCTTTGTTTTTAGGGATATACTTGTTGTCCAATAATCTAAAAGTTGTTCTACGATTCAGTTGGTGTTCTTCTTCAATACATTTACGTTTTACATAAGCCCCTTCACATCCACAATCATTTACCAAGGCAGTTTCGCCATATCCTTTGGCAACCATGCGCTCTATATCAATTCCTTTTTTACTGATGAAGGCAACAGCCGAATCAGCACGTCTTTGCGAAAGGTCTTGGTTGTAAGCCGAATCAGCACGACAATCCGTATGTGAACCTAATTCAATTCTAATTTTAGGATACTTATTGAGCAATTGAACCATTGTATCCAAAATCATAGCAGCATCTTGGCGAATATTTGCTTTATCCAAATCATAATAAATACCTTCTAATGTAAATACTGTTGTAAAATCAAATTCTAATAGGGTAAAGTTTTGAATCAAATCAGTAGAATACTCGAGTCCTCGAGTTGTTTGAGTTTCAATTTTACTATCATAAAAGTCGGGTTTAGCTGCAAAAAGCTCATAATCAGTTTTTGCTTTTAACGTAATTTTATAAGCACCAGCAGCATCTGTTTTAATTACGAGTTTCCCAGTATCGGTACTATTTGTGATGGAAATAAATGCATTAGGAAGTAATTCTTTGGTAATTGAATCCCGCACTACACCACTCAATGTATACACCAATGGAGTCATGTAAAAGCGGTAAATATCATCTTGTCCGCGGCCTCCTTCTCTATTCGAACTATAGTAACCGCTTTCTTTATCTTTGGCCAAGGTCATGGCAAAATCATCACCCGATGAGTTTATGGGACTTTTCATGTTTACAGGCTCACTCCAATCGGTATTTTCGCCTTTTGAGTAATATATATCTACACCTCCTAAGCCAACATGTCCATTTGAAGAAAAATACAAAGTGCCATCATCCGCTACAAATGGATACATATCATCGCCATCAGTATTAATCGTTTCTCCTAAATTTATGGGGTCACCCCATGTTTTACCTCGTTTGCTATAGGTTACATACCAAATATCTTTTCCTCCAAATCCACCCGGCATATCTGACGAGAAAAAGAGGACATCTCCTGCTTTATTTAAGCAAGGATGACCGCAGGTAATGGAGTCATTACTAAATGAAAGAACTTGTGGTTCGCCCCAAGTGGTACCTGTTGCTGCCGATGAAAATATTCTACAATTTGCACCTTTTCCATCTTTACCGTTACACTGAGTAAAATACATGGTTCCTCCTTTGGCATCAAAACATACAGCACCATCATTATAAGGCGTATTAACCAAATCTTTATCTACTAAAGCTGGTATTTCATACTTGATGCTATTAGGGTTTTTCTTATCGGCTTTGTAAACAACTTTGTATATATCGGTATATCCATTACCTGTCCACCCAAACATTTTTCCGCTTGCGCCTTTTTCTCTATCTGATGTAAAATAGAGTTCATTTTTTTTGTACATCATGGGCGAAAAATCACTCCACTTAGTGTTTAATGCCTTTACGTTTTCAACAACATAACGGGTTTTTTCATTTTTCCATTTTAATGCCAACTCACATCCTCTTATTTCATAATCAACTCGAGCATTCGAAGGGTTTTTCCTTTTGTAATTGTTTAATTCAACAATGGCTTCCGAGTATTTGGCATTTGCTTTTAAACTTTGTGCAAGTTTTAAAACAGCTTCAGTATTTGTAGGGTCGCCTTTTACAGCTTTACGGTACCAATTCTCAGCATTTTTCATATCATTTACCAATCTGTAACATTCAGCAGTTTGAAAACAAGCTTCGTTTTTTTCGTCTTTTACTTTGGTTTTGCTGTAAACGGCCTTATAATTTTCACCTGCTGTAAAATATTCTTTTTTCTTAAATGCCTCACGAGCAGCGCCCATACTTCCTTTAGAGGGGCCACAGGCATAAAAAATAGCTGCTATAGATATAAGTAGTCCTACAAAGACAAAAGAGTTAGTCTTATTCATTTTTTTTGGCGTTTTCCGTTAAACAATAAAAACAAGTATAGTAAAATTATTTAACGAATAAAAGTTCTCTGTATTTTGGCAACTTCCACAAGTCGTCTTCAATGATAAACTCGAGCGCATCACTGCTCTTGCGAATTTCATCAAAAAGGGGTTTTACTTTGTGGCAAAATGCCAATGCCCGTTTGTGTGTGTTTTCAATATGATGAGCTTTGTCGCCTTCAGCTATCATTTTTTCTACACTCTCACGTATATGTTTTACATATTTCGAAATTTCTTCAATAAATTTAAACTGTGCTTCGTAACCGGTTTTAGCAATGCCAATTGTTTTTAAAGCAGCTACATTTTCGCTTAACTTTAGTTGGTAACTTAATGCACTTGGAATAACATGCGAAATAGCTAATTGGGCTAATACTTTGGCTTCTATGTCGATTTTTTTCACATAGCTTTCTTGCATAATTTCATAACGAGCCTCCAATTCACGTTCGTTAAAAATACCATTACGGTCAAAAACTGTTTTGGCTGTTTTCGAAATATACGCATTCAATGCTTCGGGAGTTGTTTTCACATTTGATAAACCACGTTTAGCGGCTTCTTTTACCCAAGCATCGCCATATCCGTTTCCTTCAAACAAAATACTTTTGGTAGCTTTATAGTACCCTTTCAAAATATCCAAAATAGCTTCTTCTTTCTTTTTGCCTTTTTTAAGTTGGGCATCTACTTCGGTTTTAAATTTGGTAAGCTGATCGGCCATTATTGCATTTAATACAATCATTGCATTTGCGCTATTGGCGGATGATCCAACGGCACGGAATTCAAATTTATTTCCAGTAAAGGCAAAAGGTGATGTTCTGTTTCTATCGGTATTATCCAATAAAATTTCAGGTATTTTTTGAATATCAATAGATGTTTTAGAGCTTTTGCTTACCACCGTTTTAGCTTTGGTCGAAACTAAATCCTCTAATACCTGTGTCAATTGCGAACCAATAAATACACTCATAATGGCTGGAGGGGCTTCATTAGCTCCCAAGCGGTGATCGTTGGCGGCACTAGCAATACTTGCACGCATCAAATCAGCATTATCGAAAACAGCCTTGATGGTGTTTACAAAAAACGTTAAAAACTGTAAGTTGGTTTCGGGAGTTTTACCAGGCGAAAGCAAGTTTACACCTGTGTTGGTAATCAAACTCCAATTATTGTGTTTGCCACTTCCATTTACACCAGCAAAAGGTTTTTCATGTAACAATACTTTAAAGCCATGGCGCTGTGCTACTTTTTCCATCACATCCATTAGCAATTGGTTGTGGTCAATAGCTAAATTCACTTCTTCAAACATAGGCGCACATTCATATTGCGAAGGTGCTACTTCATTGTGGCGTGTTTTTAAGGGTATACCTAATTTGTAACATTCCATTTCAAAATCCACCATAAAACTTTGAACGCGTGGAGGGATTGAACCAAAATAATGATCCTCTAATTGTTGTCCTTTTTCGGGAGCTAAACCCAACAACGTACGTCCGGTTAACATCAAATCGGGGCGAGCATTGTTTAGAGCAGCATCAATCAAAAAATATTCCTGCTCAATGCCCAATGAGGCAATAGCTTTGTTAATGTTTTTGTCAAAATAAGCTGCACATATATTTACCACAGCTGATTCTACAGCATGCAAAGCTTTAAGCAAAGGCGCTTTATAATCCAATGCCTCACCTGTGTAGGCCACAAAAATAGTTGGAATACAAAGTGTGTTGCCATTAGGGCTTTCCATAATAAAAGCAGGCGATGATGGATCCCATGCAGTGTATCCGCGAGCTTCAAAGGTATTTCTTAAGCCACCGTTAGGAAAACTCGAGGCATCAGGCTCTTGTTGCACCAATGCACTTCCTGCAAATTTTTCAATACTTCGGCCATCTTCAGTTGGTTCAAAAAAGGCATCGTGTTTTTCGGCAGTAGCGCCTGTTAAAGGCTGAAACCAATGTGTATAATGCGAAACACCTTTGCTCATTGCCCAGTTTTTCATACCAGCAGCAATTTGATCCGCCATTATCCTGTCTATTTTTGTTCCGCTATTAATTGCATTCGAAACAGCTTTGTATGCTTCTTTTGATAAAAAAGATTGCATGGCCATATCGTTAAATACATTCATATTAAAATAATCGGAAACCTTTGCAGAAGGTAAATTTACATTTACTTGTGCGCGGCTTTGAGCAATTTCAAGTGCTTTAAAACGAAGTGTTGACATAGTGAAATGGTGTAATTTGTAGTAGAATTTTTTTGTGTCGGGCGAAAATCAAATTTTTTACCCGTAAATGCTACACATTTTATACACTATTTTTTGAAAGAGTAGAAGCAGGCTTTGGTAATATAAATAGTTCCCTAGTTTTTTTCTAATGAAAACTTGAATATAAATTACCCTTTCACCGCCACCACACTAATTTCCACGTTAGCATGTAACGGCAATCGAACTACTTGTACCGTCTCACGTGCGGGAAAATTGCCGGTGAAAAATGAACCATACACTTCATTGATGGCAGCAAAATCATCCAAGTTGGTACAAAAAATAGTTGTTTTGACCACATGGGTAAAATCCATACCTGCTTCCGCTAAAATGGCTTTTGCATTTTCCATCACTTTGCGTGTTTCTACTTTTATATCACTTTGCATCATTTCGCCTGTTTGAGCATCTTTGGCTACTTGCCCCGATACATAAAGTGTATTGCCTATAAGGTTGGCATGGCTGTAAGGGCCTATAGGTGCTGGTGCATGGGTGCTTGTAATTATTTTCTTTTCCATGGTTGTAGGTTTGTTATTTTTGTTTACAATTATAGTTTGCCAACATGAAGATTCTTGCACGAGGAGAAAAAATAAAAACAGATGAGTTGAAACAAAAACTTTCGGCTATTTCTATCGATTGGACGGTATTGGATACCCAAAATTATGGTACAGTAAACCTGCAAGACTTTGATATTATTTTCGATTTAAATTTTGATGACCACTCAACTGCACTTGCAGCATACGCGCCATTAAAAGATAAGCCAGTTTTTGTATCGGCTGCCAAAAAAAGTTTGGCGCAAGCGGCTCATCATTGCGGCTATAAAATCGACTGTGTGCTGATAGGTATCAATGCTTTGCCAACGTTTATCAACCGCAGCCTTGCCGAAGTTTCATTGTTGGATACTTCCCATTCGGATGTGTTAAAAAGTATATTGGCACCATTGGGTTGGGAGTATAAGTTGGTTGCCGATAGAGTGGGTTTTATTACGCCCCGTATTATATTGATGATTATAAATGAAGCTTGCTATACCGTGCAAGAAGGAACAGCAACGATGCGCGATATTGATATTAGCATGAAACTGGGAACCAATTATCCATTTGGGCCGTTTGAGTGGGCTGATAATATAGGGGTGAAAGAGGTATATGAGACCCTTGAAGCTATATACCAAGATACACATGATGAACGCTATAAAATTTGTCCATTACTCAAAACACTGTACCTGAAAAACGGTTCTTTTTACAACTAAACATACATAATTAATGAAAATATTCACGGGTTGTTTGTTGTTCCTTTCGTTTCCTCTTTTTGGCCAACAACATTTTTGCGCAGCAGGCAAACAAAAATTTTACCAGCAAGCCTATCACAAAGCAGCAACAACATTGCAACAGCAACTCATGAATGAGTATGATGTAACCTTTCACCAGTTAGATTTAGCGATTGAACGCACCTCAACAACCATTAGCGGTAATGTGCGTACCCGTGCAACAGTTGTATCTTCTCAATTGGATACTTTTGGAGTTGAATTACACAATAACTTTACGGTTGATTCGGTAGAGTTGCCTAATGGAGATAATATTTCATTCAGCCGAGTGCAACATTTTTGTTATGTACATCTTCCAATCCCAGTTTTGAATAACCAAATTGTTGATGTAAAAATGTATTACCACGGCACAGCACCAGCAGCAGCAAATGCGGCAATAGGTGCGGGTTTTAGTACAGGTAAATCGGGCCGTTGGGGCAACGAAGCAACATGGTCGCTTAGTCAACCCTATTCTGCTTATGAGTGGTGGCCTTGCAAACAATCATTGCAAGATAAAATAGATTCGACTGTAACTTTTATAACTACTTCTGCCGAAAACAAAGCAGGTTCGCAAGGTTTGTTACAGCAAGTAGTTTCGTTACCTAATAATAAAGTACGTTACGAGTGGAAGTCAATATACCCAATTGATTATTATTTAGTATCAGTTGCTGTAGCCAAATATGTAGAGTATAAAACGTATGCAATAATCAATGGCGATTCGGTTTTAATTCAAGATTATATATATGATAATCCACAAACACTGATAACATTTAAACCGATATTGGATCAAACTGCTCCAATGTTAGAAACCTTTTCGGAAACTTTTGGAGCCTATCCATTTGCAAAGGAAAAGTATGGACATGCAATGGCACCTTTTAGTGGAGGAATGGAACATCAAACGATGACAAGTATTGGCGTAATAGATTTTGAAATTGTAGCTCATGAACTCGGTCATCAGTGGTTTGGCGATCATGTTACGTGCAATACATGGAATGATATATGGCTCAATGAAGGGTTTGCATCCTACACAGAATATGTTGCTTTACAAAAGTTAGATTCAGCTTTAGCACCTGCACATATGCAAACAGTTCACAATATTGTTATGCAATCGCCTGGAGGAAGTATTTGGTTTGAAGATACAACCAATGTATCGCGTATGTTCGATTCTCGTTTAACCTATAATAAAGGGAGTGCATTTATTCATATTCTACGTTACGAACTTCAAAACGATTCATTGTTTTTTGCATTTCTAAAGGCTTATCAACAACAATTTGCATTTAAAACCGCAAGTACTGCCGATTTTAAATTAATGTTGGAGCAATTTACCAACCATGATTTTACACAAGTTTTTGCTCAATGGTTTTATGGTGAAGGTTATCCTTCCTTTGCTGTAAAGTGGAATCAAATAGGAAATAATGTATACATAGCAGCCAATCAAACCACCAGCACTGTAACAACGCCATTATTTATAACACCCCTCGATATATTGGTTAAACAACCACAAGGCGATACGTTGGTAAGGGTCTCTTTCAATCAATTAAACTGTACATTTCAAATACCGGTGATTGGAACCGTTAGCAACATAACCATTGATCCTAATAATTGGTTAATGAATAAAGCCACAGTGTTAAAAGACCCAACGTATAATTCATTAAATGAACACGAAAACAGCAACGGCATGTATTACTATCCTAATCCTGTTCAATCTACAATAACTATTCAAAGTCTTCATTTTCCCATCCAATCAGTAACTGTTTTGGATGCTTTAGGTATCCAACAATTTACGGTAAACCAAGCTACCTTTAATGTTCAAAATTTAGCACAAGGGATTTATTTTATTGTTGTAAAAACAACTGATGGAAACATTCTATTACCACAACGATTTGTAAAGGAATAATGTGCACTCAACCCAATACTTTTAACACGTAATATTTACCATGAATAAACTATTTTTATTGTTTTCGTTTGGATGTCTTTTGGCAAACAATTGTATAGCTCAACATGCCGATTCGTTGATGCTTAAACGAATATACAACGAAGCGCTTACCAACGGAAAGTGTTACAGTGCTTTGGATTATTTAAGCAATACCATTGGAGGTCGGTTAAGCGGTTCGCCACAAGCACAACAAGCGGTAGAGTATACAGTAAGTGTGATGAAAAATTATGGATTGGATACCGTATATGTGGAAGAAGTAATGGTGCCACATTGGGTAAGAGGGCAAAAAGAAGTTGCCTATATGACCAAAGGAAATAAACAAACAGCAGTTCATATTTGTGCATTAGGAAATTCGATTGCCACAACTGAAAAAGGTTTGGAAGCACCTGTGATTGAAGTGCACAATTTTAAAGAGTTGGAACAATTGGGTGAGGCTAATATTAAAGGCAAGATTGTGTTTTACAACAGGCCCATGAACCCAACATATATAACCACTGGAAGTGCATATGGCGAAGCGGGTAATCAACGTGGACGAGGAGCTATTGAAGCCGCTAAATATGGTGCTGTTGGCGTGGTGGTAAGAAGTTTAACATTGGCTAATGATACCAACCCGCATACCGGTATGATGGGATATGTTGATACTATTGTTAAAATACCTGCATGTGCCATAAGTACTGTTGATGCAGATGCTTTGAGCCGTTTACTCAACATAAAATCTGCTGGTGTTGTCACCTTTTATTTTAAACAATCATGCCAACAATTACCCGATGTGTTATCTTATAATGTAATTGGAGAACTGCGCGGTGGCGAAAAAAAGGAAGAAATAATATTGGCTGGTGGCCATTTAGATGCTTGGGATAATGGAGATGGTGCTCACGATGATGGTGCAGGTGTGGTGCAAAGTATGGAAGCATTAAGACTGCTTAAAAAATTGGGTTATAAACCCAAACGAACCCTCCGTTGCGTGCTGTTTATGAACGAAGAAAATGGTGTTCGTGGCGGTAAAAAATATGCGGAGTTAGCCCAAAAAGAAAACCATATTGCTGCAATTGAAAGTGATGCTGGAGGATTTACACCTCGCGCATTTGGTGTAGAAAATAATATGGATGCTGTTGCATATATGCAAAAATGGGTGCCATTGTTAAAGCCTTATAGTATTGATTATATTAAGCAAGGACATGGTGGAACAGATATTGAACCATTGGCAAAAAATGGGACAGTATTAATAGGTTATATTCCCGATTCTCAACGTTATTTTGATTACCACCACACCGCAATTGATACGTTTGACAAAGTAAATAAACGAGAGTTGGAACTTGGAGCTGCAGCTATTTCCTCTTTGCTCTATTTATTGAGCGAGTATGGAATAAAATAGATTAATTAATTGCAAGCCCAACGCCTAAGGATATTCTTACAAGTTGAAAATTTTGGGTATAAGAATTGACTGTTAGGGGTATGTTATTATTTGTTTCTATGGCACGAATATCTTTAAACGCGATAGCTGCTTGGGTATAATCTAATCCCGCACTTAACATAATTTTTGGATATACCTGATACCGCATTTTTAAGCCAACTTGATAACCAAAGCGTGATGCAGTTGTTTCAAATGTTTTAATGTTGAGTTCCATATTGTTAAGTGAAGGAGCTGTAAAATTAGTTTCTGATTCGGGAAAAACACCCGTAAATAACCCTCCCATCAAACGCACATCAACGCTCGTTTTATAACTTCTAAATGGATAATAAACGCCCAACATAATTCCTTTTAGTTCCCAAGCATTGGAACGAAAAGAGTTGTACTTATCTCCAGAATTGTTTTGCTGTAAATCGTGTAATAGTTTAGTTGAGTTGTAAGGGTTATTGGTGTGTTGATATTGAAACGCCAATCCTATAAATGAATTGATATCATAATTCAGACCGAGTTTAAGAGTATAGCCGGGTTTTGCATAACCCGCAGGTAAAGTAAGTTTTGCTAAACCAAAATCTAAAACAGGAATGGCAACACCTATTTGAAAATCAATCATTCCTTTTGCAGTTAAAAGTTGATTGTCTTTTATCTTTTGTGCGTAGCTATTACTAAAAATATGAACACATAGTAATACACAAATTATACGTGTCATTTGAAGTGTTAATCGACAATGTTAACATACATTTTTTGAATAGCAGGTGCGTATTTTTGCTCAACAATTTTACGTTTAATTTTTTGGGTAGGAGTAACTTCTCCGTCTTCTAAACTAAAAGGCCTACGTTTTACAATAAATTCTTTTACACGTTCAAATTTCCCTAATGTTTTTTCAATATTTTTCATGTCTATTTCTAGCCATTCTTTTATTGTTGGATCAGCAATAAAGTCATCCGATTCAGCAAAATAGGATTCATCATAATTAAACACATCTTTCATTTCTTCTTTAGACGGAACAACGATGGCTGTTAAATATTCTTGATTATCGCCAATTAAAAACAGTTGTTCTATTTTATTCGATTTTAAGTAAGCATTTTCTATGGGTGTAGGATATACATTTTTACCAAATGAGTTTACTATAATGTTTTTGATGCGGTCGGTAATTTTTAAATAGCCTTTGTAAAATTTGCCTACATCACCAGTATGCAACCATCCATTTTCATCAATAGCTTTAGCAGTTTGTTCGGGTTGGTTGTAATATCCTTTCATTACGTTTGGCCCTTTAACCAAAATTTCTCCCTCAACAGATTCAAAATCGGGGCTATATGAATCATAGGTTTGTACAGTGAAGATTTCTTTTGTCTCAGGATGTTGAATAGCTACCGAACAGCCTTTTCCAACTCGCCCAACTGAGCCATAAATTTGGCGTTCAAATTCGTTCACACTCACCAATGGAGATGTTTCGGTGAGGCCATAACCTTCGCACACGAGTACACCAATATTTCCAAAAAATTCGCCAACATGTTGTGGCAATGCACCACCACCTGATATCATAATACTCATATTGCCGCCCAATTTTTCTTTTACTTTTGAAAAAACCAATTTCTCGGCAATTGGTAATTGTAGGTTTAGCCACAAGCTATTGGTTCTTCCTTCTTCTTTATTATGCCTACGTTGTTCACCAACGTTTAATGCCCAGTTAAAAATTTTGAGTTTAATACCACCAGCAGTTGCCGTGTTTTTACGAACACGTTCTTCAATTCTTTCAAGCAATCTTGGAACAGTAAGAATACCTGTAGGTTTTACTTCCATAATATTACTACTTAATGCCTCAAGGCTTTGTGCAAATGCAATTTCAGAACCTACATATGTACTCAAATAATAAGTGGCAGTTCGTTCATAAACATGGCATAAAGGTAAAAAGGAAAGAAACCGATATTCCTTATTTACAATAGGCATCATTTCAATGGCCATTATAACGTTACTCATAAAATTACCATGAGATAGCATTGCACCTTTAGGTTTTGCAGTAGTTCCAGAAGTATATAACAAACAAGACAAATCATCTGCAGTTACAGATTCTAGCTGTTGTTCAATTTTTTGTTGCAAAGAAGGATACAAGATTTTCCCTTCTTCCACCATTTGTTGATAGGTATGATGAGCGTCTGAAAGTTGAGGAGGATCAAAAGTGGTAATGATATATTGTAGGTGAGGGCAATTGCCTTTTATTTTATTAATTTTTTTGAGTAAAAAGGGTGTGCCTACTAAAATTATTTTTGATTCCGAATCATTTAAAATATATTCAATTTCACTCTCTGATAAAGTTGGGTAAATGGATACATTTACAACACCTAGTTGCATTAATGCTTGATCAAATGCAATGTATTCCGGACAATTTTCAATAATAAGGGCAGCCTTATCGCCTTTTTTGTAACCCTTGTTATACAAAAAAGCCGAAATAGCATTGAGTTGTTCAAAGACTTCGGCATATGTAATTGTTTTGTAGACATTCTTAACCTTTTCTAGTAAAAATGTGCTTTGAGGCGATTTTAAGTTGTCTGCTGCATTACGTAAAAAATAATGCAATGAAGGAAATATTTGTTGCATAGCTGTGTTGTTTTGGTCCGTTGGCAACTTCATTATTTGCCAATCGTTGGTTTAAAAATAACGTATTAAAGTTTTAAACCAATTGCATAAATACAAAAAAACCGAAAATTATTTACATTGAATTATCGAATAGCTGGAAATCGCATGCGGTAATCTACATCCACTCCTCCTTTTGATATGTTAATGAGTTTATTTTTAAGTAATCGTTTTCTAAGTTCCGAGAGGTGATCTACAAATAAAACGCCATTAATATGGTCATATTCATGTTGGATTACACGGGCCGGCATGCCGTTAAATTCTTCTTCATGTTCCACAAAGTTTTCATCCATATACCGAACCACTATATCCGAATATCTCTTAACATTATCTCTAATATGCGGAATGGATAAACAGCCTTCTTCGTATTCCCATTTATCACCAAACTCTTCTATGATTTCGGCATTGATAAATACTTTTTTAAATTCAGTGTAGTTAGGGTCTTCCATAGGAGTTGCATCAACTACAAATAAATTAAGGGATTTGCCAATTTGAGGAGCAGCCAATCCCACTCCATTTGATTCATACATGGTTTCCCACATGCTTTCAATAAGCATTTCTAAGCCATCATGATCTTTGCTAAGCAATGTTCCTTTTTTTCTCAATACGGTATCTCCGTATGCTACAATGGGTAATATCATTTTAAAATCGAATTGCGAAATGTCAAAAATACGAAATGAAACGCACTTAAGTCTTTCAATTATTTTTTAGCCGCTGATTACACGGATTATATTTATTTATCTTTAGTTAACATCGCAACGGGTTACTACAAAAATATATACTTTGTATTCCCGTGAAAATTTTCACTGTCAAATACACTACTCAATTAGTAATAATCTTTGGTAACTAACCCGATTACTTAATTCCCCTGCATCTGCAAAAAAGTTTGCAAAATTAACACCGCACTTATTTGGTCAACAGTCGACTTATTAGCACGGTCTTTCTTTTTTAACCCCATTTCTAACATGCTTCTTTTGGCAATAGCCGATGTAAATCGTTCATCAACTCTATTCACCGGAATTGTTGGAAAATTTTTACCCAGCAAATGTATAAATTTTTCAACATGAACCGCAGATTGAGAGTCGGTGCCATCCAAACGCATCGGTTTCCCAACCACAAAACAGTCAACTTCCTCTTTGGCTAAATAATCTTTAAGGTATTGAATAGCATCTTTTGCATGAACAGTTGTAAGCGTATTTGCAATCAATTTAAGAGGATCAGTAACTGCTAATCCAACTCGTTTGGTTCCATAATCGATGGCTAGTATGCGTGGCATGTGGAGCTTAGTGTTAACAATTTTTTAGTTTCTCATGTATTTAGGATTGATTTTCTAAAACGCTTTCCAACCTTGTGCTTTAAGAGCATGTTTATTACCGCTTTTAGAAATCATGTGAACACCTTCTTTAACATCGGTAATATGTCCAATAACGGTAATGTCGGGGTTGTTTTTAATCTTATCAAAATCTTCCTGTTTGATTGTAAACAACAACTCATAATCTTCGCCACCGCTCAATGCTGTTAGGGTCGGATCAAGATCTAGTTCGCGGGCTGTATTATACGTCATCGGGTCTATAGGAATCTTTTCTTCAAATAAGTTTGCCCCTACATTTGATTTGGATGCTAAATGAAAAATTTCGGAAGCCAACCCATCACTAATATCAATCATAGAGGTTGGTTTGATAGATAATCCTTTAAGCATTTCAATAATATCTTGTCGTGCTTCGGGTTTTAATTGGCGTTCCAAAATATAATCATACCCGTCAATATCGGGTTGTTGTTCTGGGTTATCAATAAATACTCGTTTTTCACGTTCCAATACCTGAAAGCCCATGTATGCTCCACCCAAATCGCCACTTACACAAAGAAGGTCAAACTCTTTTGCCCCGCTGCGGTATACAATATCTTCTTGTTTTGCTTCTCCAATTGCTGTAATGCTAATGAGCAATCCTTGGCGCGATGATGACGTATCACCTCCAACAATATCTACATTATATTTTTCGCAAGCCAATAACATACCAGCATATAATTCTTCAATTGCTTCTAATGAAAACTTGCTTGAAACACCAAGTGAAATGGTAACTTGTTTTGGCGTTGCATTCATAGCATATATATCACTTAGGTTTGCAACAATTGCTTTGTATCCCAAATGTTTTAAAGGAAAAAACGAAAGGTCAAAATGAACTCCTTCAAGCAATAAATCGGTAGACACGACTGTGCATACATCTCCATTTTTGATAACAGCTGCATCATCTCCAACTCCCATTATGGTTGAGGTGTGGTGCAGTTTTATATTGGCTGTCAATAAGTCAATTAACCCAAATTCGCCAAGCGAACTTAATTCTGTGCGTGTATTGTTTTCTAGCATTTTTAATAAAGGAAAATCGAAATTCTAACATCGAAATTCGATAGGGTTTAAAATTAAAACAGGTTACTGATTATTTAAATTGAAAATTATGTGTTACTACAAATTAGCATATTAAAAAAAGAACAGTCAATCAGATAATGTACTTCTTTATTTGAATGTTAGCGAATGCGGTCCGCACTTTTTACCAGTTCTTCATCTTTGCGAATAAGCAATAATGCCCTTAGATTTAAATAAAGCATAAAAAACAATAATGCTAACCCAAAAGTAGATTGCATGCTTAACGTATTAAAAGCAAAATTTGGAATAGTTGTAAAAGCTTTAATAAATAACACCACAATTAATATGGCAATAAATAAAAAATTAATTTTAGTGTGAAATAATTGACGTTTGCGGTTTTTAAATCCTAAAATAATATTGATGGTCCAACCTAATATAATTGAAACCACGGCTATCAATTCATATTGAATAGCTGTTGCTACCAATATTCCATTTTCATAAGAGCGTAAATAAACCAAATTCATGATATAATCTTTAACCAAGCCTTCGCTCATTTGGTGCACATTAATGAGCGAACCGCCACAGGCCATGGCACAAATGAAAATAATAGCAATAAAATAAATGGTTTGAAGGCGTTGGATCATATGGTCAAAATTAGAATGCGAAAATACCGTAAAATTTCAATTATCTTAAAAATGATACATTTGCAGGTAGATTTCCTTTAAGAATAGTTGATAGTCCATAGCTATTTAACAAAAAAATAAGGCGTATAACTCCCATGAACTATGGAACATGGATTATAATAATTAGTATGAAAACAGTTTATGTTGTAGATGCCGTTCGAACTCCTATTGGTAAGTACGCGGGTGCATTAAGTTCTATTCGTCCAGATGATTTAGCTGCACATATTATTAAAGCATTAATAAACCGCAACCCACAAGTTGATGTAAATGAAATTGAAGATGTAATATTTGGTGCAGCTAACCAAGCTGGAGAAGATAACCGCAACGTTGCTCGTATGGCTGCATTGATGGCTGGATTACCAGTTTCAGTAGGTGGCAATACCGTAAATCGTTTATGTGCTTCAGGGTTGCAAGCAATTTTAGATGCTAGTCGAAGTATTATAGCTGGTGATGGTGAAATTTACATTGCCGGAGGAGTAGAAAGCATGACTCGTGCACCCTTTGTAATGGCAAAATCGGATAGTGCTTTTGGTCGTACACCCGAAATATATGATACCACCATTGGTTGGCGTTTTACCAATAAAAAATTGGCAGCAATGTACCATCCTTTTGCTATGGGTGAAACAGCAGAAAATGTTGCTGAACGTTGGAAAATTAGCCGTGAAGAACAAGATGCTTTTGCCTTTTCATCTCAACAAAAATATGCAGCAGCACAAGCAGCTAATAAGTTTGCTGAAGAGATGGTTGGGGTTCCAATTCCACAAAAAAAAGGTGATACCATTTTATTTGTCAAAGACGAACACCCTAGATTGGGAACAATAGATGATTTAGCTAAACTCAAACCCGCCTTTAAAAAAGAAGGTGGAACCGTAACGGCTGGTAATGCGAGTGGTGTAAATGATGGAGCAGCTGCTATGATTTTAGCAAGTGAAGAAGCTGTAAAAAAATACAATTTAAAACCATTAGCACGAGTGGTGAGTAGAGGAGTGGCTGGTGTTGATCCTGCCATTATGGGAATGGGTCCGGTACCTGCAACACAAAAGGCGGTGCAACGTGCAGGCCTAAAAATGAGTGATATTGGTTTATTTGAGCTAAACGAGGCATTTGCCTCTCAAAGTATAGCTTGTATGCACGATTTGCATATTGATTCCACTATTGTAAATGTAAACGGGGGTGCCATTGCTTTAGGACATCCACTGGGTGCAAGTGGTACTCGTATAGCAACTACCTTACTTTACGAAATGCAAAAACAACAGATACAATATGGAGTGGCAACTATGTGCATTGGTGTTGGTCAAGGAGTGGCTATTGTTTTTGAAAAAGTGTAAGTTTTTTAGGAGTAGTTTTTAATAAAAAAACGGTTAATTGTAATATTATCTTTTGCCTCTTAACACTGCCAATAACAATATCAATACTGGAAGTAACTCAATATAAGTAGCGTACTTTACATAAAAAGTTAGGTGTGTTTGGTAATATAAAGTTGCTTGTTGTGCATCGGGAATCCACCATTTAGTTTCAGATAGAACATTCCCTTTATCATCAATAAATCCAGAAATGCCTGTATTGGCTGAACGCGCAATATACCTTCGTGTTTCAATGGCTCTCAATCGGGCATAATCAAAATGTTGCCTATGTCCCGGAGTATTACCCCACCAGCCATCATTGGTTACTACACATAATAAACCTGCTCCTTTGCGCACATACGTTGCTATATATTCACCAAATACACTTTCATAACAAATAACAGGGGCCACCCATTGATTATTGCCTATATCAAAGTTTTCTGCCTCGGTATTTCTTCCTAAACTTCCGGCTGTGCCTCCTAAATTGATGGCTGCTTCGCCTAAAAAATCGAGAGCTTGTTGATAAGGCATACTTTCAACTCCAGGAACTAATTTTGCTTTGTGGTATAGTTGAATACTATCAGATTTATCTATTAGTAATGCAGTATTAAATGCATCATAGTAAAGTTCATCATTGTATTTACGTGCCGAAAAAGTTTTATCAGCAACAGGATAAAAGGTATAGGTATCTGCTCCACTTAAAATGGACATATTTGGATGTACAGCTACAAATTGTTTGACTTGTTGAACTGTTTCTTCATACAACAATTGCTTTTCATCCAAACCACCTTGCAAAGCTGTTTCTGGAAAACAAATGAGGCGGGTTGAACTATCAGATGCCCCGTTTGCTAATGTCAATAACGTTTGTGTTTGTTGTTGGGGTGTTTGACCGTTAAATTTATCAGTATACGGATCAATATTGGGTTGAACAACAGTTACATTCATCGGAATACCAACCTGTTTGTACTGATCCAAAACATACCACGACAAAAATAGTGGAGCAACGCCTATAAAAAAAAGCAAGTTCATCGCTCTCGAAATATTGATTCGCTGACTATTTTCATTCCATTTATCAATGAGCCTAAACACTTTAATATTTGCAAACAATACCCAAAAACTGCCACCCATTACACCCGTAATTTCATACCATTGTAT
This sequence comes from Bacteroidia bacterium, assembly GCA_044353855.1. Lineage (GTDB taxonomy): Bacteria > Bacteroidota > Bacteroidia > UKL13-3 > UKL13-3 > UKL13-3. Next base: position 103,473 of record JBILBF010000001.1, on the reverse strand, counting down.
AGCCCAAGTATACGGAGCAAATGCATTTCCTAGGCTCAGCCAGGGCCAGCTAAATTCCCAAGTATGGTGCAAATATTCAAACGATAACCAAGTTACAATAAAAATCCATTCGGAATTTGCAGCAACTACCCGTTTAGCGTAATAGTGGTAAACAAGAACGGGCAAACACATTAACAAGGTATTTATGGTAAACGCAGCATATGCTCCTTCAACTGTAGCATTCCAAAGCCAATAAGTTGTGCCTATATTCCATGTAAAAAAAGTAATGAAAGCATATAAAAATAACCAACCAACGTGTTTTTGAGTGTTACGCAATTTTTTTTCGACAAACAATAAAGGAATAAACGCCCCAAATAATACAAGCGTAAATGAATAAGGTTGCCAGCTTACGATAAGTAAAATTGAACTTAAAATACTGATTGAAAGAAGTTGAAGGTGAAATTTTCCCGACATTTAAGTTGAATAATAGTGCTTGCAAATTGAGTCTTTTATTGTCACATTACAAATTCACTTTTTAATAACATCGGGATTTCCAATTTTTGCCTTTATTTTGCCTTCCTAAATGCGTGGCTTAAATTTTATTTTAGTTTTTGTATGTTTTGGTCTTTCCATTGTTAAGGCCCAAATACTTCCTACTTTCGGCAACTCTCGCACGGGTGGTTCGGGTATGCAGTTTTTAAAAATAAGTCCCGATGCTCGAGGAATGTCGTTGGGAGGTTCAGCAGTTGCTATTACGAATGATGTATCTGCTATGTATTGGAATCCAGCAGCTATAACTCAAGTGGATACAGGAAAGGTTAATATTATGACTTCGCATACTCGGTATTTTGGTAATACAAGTTCCAATTTTGTTGGTTCTGTATTTAAAGTTGGAAAACTTTCCTTTGTGGGTATTCAAGTATTCTCTATGAACTTTGGAACTATGGATGAAACAACAGAATTTGAATCGCAAGGAACTGGTCGACAATTTACTGTGGCTAACTATTTAGTTGGGCTAACGTACGCCAAAATACTTACCAATAGTTTTAGTTTTGGTGTAAATGCTAAATATGCCAACGAAGGATTTGCGGGAGTTACGGTTCACAATGCATTATTTGATTTGGGTTTAAAATATGATGTGGGTGTAAAACATACTCGCTTCGGAATTAACTTTAGCAACTTCGGTTTTAATGTGAGTCCATCTGGTGATGTAACTGTGTTAAAATTTGATGGGCCAACCGATATTACAAGTTTTAGCACGGTAACGGTTCCAGGTATATTTAGAGTAGGTGCAGCTTTTGATCCCATCCATACCAACGAACATGTATTAACTGCATCAGGCCAATTAAATCATCCTACCGATAATAATGAAACTTATGCACTGGGCATGGAATACACCTATTTAAAAACAGGATTTTTGAGAGCTGGATATGAGTTTGGTTCTGATGAAAAATATATCGCTCCTTCAGCTGGAATAGGATTAAAAATACTCAGAAGTTTTGGAGGTTTTACAATTGATTACGGATTTTTAGCTAAAAATAATTTGGGCAATAATCACCGCATAACATTGGCTTTAACTATTAGATAATGCAACATATATTAAAAGGTAAAATTTATTTCGGCATTATCATCTGTTTAGTTTTGATGTCATCATGCTCAGCATTGTTTGGCAGTAAAGAGGATGATCAAGTAAATGAAATATTCGAACAAGGGAGTATTGACCCCAATTTAAACCCAAGCAATGTTGGTTATGTTCCCGTGTTTCCATTTTTTCAAGGAGTTACCAACCCTGTAGACGTTTATGTAGGATATGACGAGTTCATTTATATAGTAGTGCTGAATGATGAACTAAACCCTGCTGATAACGAGTTGGTAATTTTAGATCAAAAAGGGGCAATTGGTAAACGCATAACTATAAATGGAGCAACTGATGTAACCCAAGATAGACGTCTGCACACCTATGTTACAGGTCGTGTAGAAACGAGTTTTGGAAACCGTGCTTGTGTGTATCATTTAGCCAATACAGCTGCAGGAGTAGTTCAATATTTAGATACCCTTATTCATCCTCTTTGTGATGATTCTAGAGCATCTACAGGAAATCGTTTTGCCAATGATGAAGCTGTTCAATTTACGGGCTTAGCTACTATTGCTGATAATACATTGTATGTATGCCGTACCGGACCGCTTAATGATTTAAATTCATTTGTAAGGCCTGATAATGGCGTTTTGGTTTACGATGCTATAGGAACAAATACGGGCTATGCACAAGGATTAAATCCAACGTCATCTAGTATCAAATCGGCTATTGGTCTTTCCTCTATTGCCACGGCAGTAGGCCCACCCCAACGTTTACAAGGAATGAGTACGAGTAAAAATTTTTACATAGCACAAGCAGATCAAACTAAACCTATTGAATATAGAGTGTTAGGCATTTCTGTATTTGACGACCCTGAATTGGGAACACAATACAGTGAAACTCCTTCTTTGTTAAATTTTGATTACAGCAAAGCAGATCGATTTTTATACGAATCTTCGCGGTTCAAAAAACCAGAAGATTGTTATATTTCACCCGATAATTTACAGTACCTTTTTATTGTTGATAGTGGAACAGATTCGCTTTATATATTTACCAATCAAGGATATGAAGGCATAAATCCTCCGCCTAATTCGGGTTTGCGTAAGCAAGCCATTGTAAGTTTTGGTGGCCCTGGTAGCGATGGTTCGTCAAGTGGACCTTTTAGTTTTAACGATCCCAGTGGGGTTTGTTTTTTTCGCAAAATGGTGTTTGTTGCCGACAAAAAAAACAACCGCATTTGTAGGTATAAGTTGAGTAACGATTTGGAGTAAATACGTTGAAAACAAAAATGCCCACTCCAACCGAGCGGGCATTTTTGTTTGAACAAATCAATTATTAATTACGCAAACGCTTCGTCAATTAAAGCCAGTTGTTCGGTTGCATGCACTTTGCTGTAACCAGTTGCGGGTGTTGAACTGCTCTCGCGCGAAATGCGTTTTAAAATACGGTTATTATCCCAGCGTAATAAGTACAACCAAGTTCCCATGTTTTTAGGCTCTTCTTGTACCCAACAAATTTCGGCATCTGCATATTTTTTATATATAGCTGCTAATTGTGTTTCGGGCATTGGGTATAATTGCTCTACCCGAACAATAGCAATATCTTTTCGGTTAGTACTTTGTTGGCGTTCCAATAGTTCGTAATATATTTTGCCCGAGCACAACAATACCCTTTTTACTTTTTTAGTATCGCTGTAAGTATCATCAATTACTTCTTGAAAACCGCCATTAGTAAAATCCTCCAGTTTGCTAATACATAATGGGTGGCGCAATAAACTTTTGGGTGTCATTACTACCAAAGGTAATCGGTAATCACGTTGCAATTGTCTGCGTAAAGCATGAAAATAGTTTGCAGGTGAAGTAATGTTTACCACCTGCATATTCCAATTGGCACTTAGTTGTAAAAAACGCTCTAAACGTGCCGATGAATGTTCAGGTCCTTGTCCTTCATGGCCATGTGGCAACATTAATACCAAGCCACTAAAGGTTTTCCATTTGGTAGATGCACTGGCCAAATATTGGTCAATGATGATTTGTGCACCATTGGCAAAATCGCCAAACTGTGCTTCCCAAATGGTTAAGTCTTTTGGCGAAAACATGCTGTATCCATATTCAAAACCAAGCACTGCATATTCGCTGAGCAAAGAGTTGTAAAAGGATACTTCTCCTTTTTTATCTTCACCTAAACTATCAAAAATATTGTGTTCTTTTTCGCTGTCTTCTTGTTTGATAATGGCATGCCTATGCGAAAATGTACCACGCTCACAATCTTGTCCGCTCATGCGCACATTATTACCTTCGTTGCTAATTGTTGCGTATGCCATTAGTTCGCCCATAGCCCAATCGTAGTTATTGTTCTGAATCATATTTTTACGATCAGTAAACAATTTTTCGATTTTACTAAAGGCTCTAAAGCCCTCAGGGATATTGGTTATTTTCTCGGCAAGTTTTAAAAACAATTCTTTATTAACGGCAGTAACTGGAGATGATTCAAAATCTTCGCGTTTGCTTGCTCTAAATCCTTCCCATCTTGCAGCCAAAAAGTTTTGTCCTTTTTTGGTTTCGGCACTTTTAGCTTGTTCAAGTTTTTCTTGTAACTGGCTTCTAAAATCTTTGTCCATTTCCTTTGCCAAATCTGCTTCTACACTTCCTGCTGTGGTTAGTTTTTGGTTGTAAATTTCGCGTGGGTTTTGGTGTGCACCTATAGCTTTATATAATAAGGGTTGCGTAAATCGAGGTTCATCTCCTTCATTATGGCCATACTTGCGGTAGCCCAACATATCAATAAACACATCGCTGTTAAATTCTTGGCGGTATTCCATTGCCAGTCGTATGGTAAAAATTACTGCTTCTACATCATCCGCGTTTACATGAAACACAGGACAAAGTGTAGTTTTAGCCACATCGGTACAATAGGTTGAAGTTCGGGCATCGGTATAATTTGTGGTAAATCCAATTTGATTATTGGCTACTATATGAATACAGCCACCTACATTGTATGCTTTTAAACCAGCCATTTGCAATAGTTCATACAATATACCTTGCCCAGCAATTGAAGCATCTCCATGAATTAAAATAGGAGCTACTTTATCTATATCGCCTTGGTGTTTTTTATCTAATTTTGCGCGTGTTAATCCTTTAACAACTGGGTTTACCGTTTCTAAATGAGATGGATTTGGAGAAAGACTTAAGTGAATATTTTTTCCAGAGCGTGTTTTTATTTCGCTGCTAAATCCTAAATGATATTTTACATCACCTTCAAAAATACCTTCATCTTCGGCACTTTTCCCTTCAAATTCTTTAAAAATATCCGCATATGATTTTCCTAAAATATTAGCCAATACATTTAATCGGCCTCTGTGTGCCATGCCCAGTACAAACTCTTCAATACCCAATTCGGCTCCATATTGTATTACTTCATCCAATGCCGGAATCATGTTTTCTAAGCCTTCAAGCGAAAATCGTTTTTGTCCAACAAATTTGGTATGAATAAAATTTTCGAAAACAGTAGCTTGATTTATTTTAGCTAAAATATGGCGTTTTTGTTCAATAGAAAGCTTTGGAATATTACGGGTGCTTTCCATTTTTTGTTGCAACCATTTAATAGCTTTGGGTTCGCGCATGTACATGTACTCAGCACCAATATGCCCGCAATATGTTTGCTCCAGCATATCAATAATATCTTTGAGTTTTGCAACACCCAAACCTATTTCTACACCCGCATTAAAAGTGGCTTCCAAATCCTTTGCATTTAAGCCAAAATTTTGAATGGCAAGTGTTGGCTCATACTTTCTGCGCTCGCGTACAGGATTTGTTTCGGTAAATAAATGGCCCCGTGTTCTATAGCCTTCAATAAGGTTTAATACATTAATTTCTTTGATAAAGTTTTCGGATACAGCTACACCTTTTGTATTGCCATTAAATTTTTGTTGGCCCATATCAAAGCCTTCAAAAAACTTTTTCCAACCAAATTCAACCGCATCAGGGTTGGCTTTATATTGCTGATACAAATCGTCAATTACGTTTACATCGGCATTAGAAATATACGAAAATTTATCCATAAGAATTGTGCTCAGAAGAGCCACAAATATATTGTTATTATTCGTTTTTTAAAGAGTGATAACCTTCATCATTTTGGTTGCATCAACCATTGTTGAATATCTTTCAATACTTGTCTATCAATATTTGCCAATTTTCGGTATTCAGTTGGTTTTGAAGACCCTATTCCATCAATAAATAAATGATTTAGGGTAGGATAAGAAATAAAATGCGTCTTACCTTTTCGTTTGCCTGCAGTTTTTTTCCAAAGTTCAAAATCTGCCTTTGTCGATTGATAATCTCTTTCGCCATGTAATATCAAAGTTGGAGTAGTCGTTTTTGCAAAGGTTTTGGTTATGTTATACTTATTCAGGTAAATCCAATAACCTCCCCTAACTCCAAATGGAAGTGAATCACTCGGAGCATCTGGTTTTAGTTTTTTATCTTTGGCATATGTTGCTTGTTTAATAATGTCTGTTTTTTCTTTGTATTGATTGATGGTTACCTCTCCTCCATCGGGATATAAATAATTCATTTGAGCTATCATTACATCTTGAAGTGGTCTTGCATTTGCCCCTAATAAAATAAGGCCTTCTATTGGAATAGTATTTTGTTTAAGTATCAGTGGAGCCATCATTCCACCTTGTCCATGTGCTATAATGTAAATTTGGGTTGCATCTACATGTTCGTTTATGCTCATTAGTTTTATAGCTGCAAGTGCATCATCTACAATTTCATCTTGTGCTGTATATGGCAAGCCTTCATAAGTTTCCATAAATAATCTTGAACCATGCACATTACTACGTTTACTATATCTAAAGGCACATATACCTTGTGATGCCAATCCCCATGCAATATCACGGTATATTTTACTTCCACCTTTTGTACCATCTTTGTCAAGCGGTCCTGAGTCATGAAGGATAATAACCAATGGATGTTTATTTGTGTCGTTTGGGTAACTTAATATGCCAGGTAGTTTCCATCCTTCCTTTCCAAATTGGATTTTCGTTTCTAAAAAAGATAAACTTTGAACGTATTCGGGTATGATATATTCGGGCTGTTGTGTGGTAAGGTAAAATCCATGTAGTTGTTCATTTGGGGTTATTGGGAAATATAGCAACATCAATTTTTTTTCAAATTGTAAGGGTGTGAAACATTGTGCATTTCCATTTTCATAAAATTCAATGACAGGTTCTCCAACATGAATAATTTTTCCATTCTTTTCCCTGGCATCTTTACATATTTTGGCAAGGTTTTCTTCTGTTAAATTGATGGATAATGTTGAGTCAAAAAGGGCTACAATATTTTCATAGTTTTCATTTATAACATATTTTGCAATGTTTTTTGAAAACACAGTAAGTCTTTCTTTATTATCTTGAGCATTGCTAATTACATAAACAAAACTCAAACTCAAAAGTAATTTTAATTTCATGGCATAAACATAAAAAAAACACAGCTCAATTGAACTGTGTTTTTAAATTATTAAGAAATAAGTAAGTCTTATTTTAAAACTTCGAATACATCATTGTATTTTAAGTTGAAAGCTTCTGATACACCTTTGTATACAACTTTTCCGTTTACAACGTTTAAACCCAACCGTAATTCTTCATTATCAGTACACGCTTTTTTCCACCCTTTATTTGCTAATTGCAATGCATAAGGTAAGGTTGCATTAGTAAGGGCAAGAGTTGAGGTATAAGGAACGGCACCTGGCATATTTGCTACACAATAATGTATTACACCATCAATTACATATGTTGGATTCTCATGTGTAGTAGCTTTAGTTGTTTCAAAACAACCTCCTTGATCTACAGCAACGTCAACCAAAACAGTTCCTGGGCGCATTGTTTTTAGCATGTCTTTCGTAATCAAATGTGGAGCTTTAGCTCCTGGAATTAATACTGCACCAACTATTAAGTCTGAGTGCGTAATCATTTCACGAATATTATATTCATTTGAATATACAGTTTTTACATTTTTAGGAAGAATATTATCCAATTCACGTAAACGTGGTAAAGAAATATCCATAATGGTAACATCAGCTCCTAATCCAGCGGCCATAATAGCTGCTTGTGTTCCAACAATACCACCACCTAATACCAATACTTCAGCTGGTTTTACTCCTGGTACACCTCCCAAAAGAATACCCCGTCCACCCATAGGTTTTTCTAAAAATTTAGCACCTTCTTGTACACTCATTCGACCTGCAACTTCGCTCATAGGAACTAATAATGGAAGAGAGCGGTCTTTTTTCTCAACCGTTTCATAAGCTAAACAAACAGCTTTACTTTTTATCATTGCCTTAGTTAAAGGTTCGTAAGAAGCAAAATGAAAATACGTAAACAACAATTGTCCTTCTCTAATCAAAGCATATTCTTCTTTAATAGGTTCCTTTACTTTAATAATCATTTCTGCTTTTTTGTATATTTCAGCAATGGTTTTTAAAAGGGTAGCTCCTGCTTTTTTATATTCGTCATCGCTAAACCCACTTCCTAAACCTGCGGTTGCTTGTACAAATACTTTGTGACCTGCTTTTGCAAATGCAGATACTCCGGCTGGTGTTAGTCCAACACGGTTTTCATTGTTTTTAATTTCTTTTGGTACACCAATAATCATAGTTGTTGTTTGTTAAAAGGTTGGCAAAAATAGCATTAAAGCCTACAAAACAAAAAAGTCCTTCATATAGAGGACTTTTTGTTTTGTAGCAATGTAAAAATTATTCGCCCATTGGGTTTCTTACTGGAGAAACAGGCTCAACGGGTTTAGGTTCAACAATACCTTTGATTGTTAATGTTACTTCAGCAATTGATGCATTAGATTTTACCGTTATATACTTTTGAAAAGTACCAGGTCTGCCTATTGAATTAAAGGAAGCTTTGATGGAACCTTTTGCGCCTGGCATAACAGGTTCTTTACTCCATTCTGGTGTTGTACATCCACATGATGGTTGAACACTGCTTAATACCAATGGCGCTTTGCCAGTGTTAGTAAAAGTAAATTCATAATTAGCCAATGTACCTTCCTTTATTTTACCAAAATCATGTTCGGTTGCTGCAAATGAGATTTCAGCTGTTGAGGTTTGTGCAAATGCAATACTTGTTAAAGTTGTTGCAATCATAAATATCAATAGTTTTTTCATGATGTATGTTTTTTATATGAGGTTCAAAAATAAAACCTGCAATCACTATTTGTGGTGCAGGTTTTAAAGAATTTTTATCGATTAATAACTTAGTTTAAAGTTTTATCTTTTCCTTCAATTTTACTTTTGTTCATTTCAGCACCTGTTTTCACATCGCCTTTTATATATAAAGTAACCTGAGCGTTTTTAGCATTACTCGATACGTTAATTGCTTTATTAAACACACCTAAAGATGCTGCATTATAGGTTGCTTTTACAAAACCTTTTTTGCCAGGCATAATAGGCTCTTTTGTCCATTCAGGAGTTGTACATCCACATGATGCGGCTGCATTTGTAATAATTAAAGGCTCTTTACCCGTGTTTTTAAATGTAAATGTATAGGTAGCTGGATTGTTTTGAGTAACCAAAGCAAAATCATGCGTTTCTTTTTCAAATGTAATTTCTGCTTGGTTTTTGTTTTCTACTGCTGGCACTGTTTGCGCATTTGTTGCAAATACTCCTGAAATAGCAGCAATTGCTGTAATGATAATTTTTTTCATATTGTTGTTTAATGTTATTTGATTGATGAATTTCAAAAACTGTTCCAAACTTTTTTTGATAACTCTTCAAATGTAGTTTTGTACCACAATTATACAAAAGTGTGGTGATATAATATTTTCTTAATTTAATTTTTAATCAGCATAACCGTTTTTACATTGCCAATAATATATTTGAAACAATCAACTTTAGCGCTTATGAGTAAAACACAGCCAGCCAAGCTAACAGCGGCAGAATTTAAACAAACTGTATTAGAGGATTATACGATTGCATACCGCAGTCGACAAACAAGTTTATTGGGCCGTAAAGAAGTACTTACTGGCAAAGCAAAGTTTGGAATTTTTGGCGATGGTAAGGAATTGCCACAAATAGCTATGGCTAAAGCGTTTAAAAATGGCGACTTTAGAAGTGGCTATTACCGCGACCAAACTTTTATGATGGCTATTGGACAACACACTGTTCAAGAGTTTTTTGCTCAATTATATGCACACACAGATGTAGAGGCAGAACCAGCAAGTGCGGGAAGAATGATGAACGGACATTTTGGTACACGCAGTTTAAACAGTGATGGAAGTTGGAAATCGTTAAAAGATCAAAAAAACTCATCATCAGATATATCTCCAACTGCAGGACAAATGTTACGTTTGGTTGGATTGGCACATGCGAGTAAATATTACAGAGAAAATGCTGCCATTATTGGTGAAAACAACTTTAGTGATAATGGAAATGAAGTAGCATGGGGCACAATTGGTAATGCAAGCAGTAGCGAAGGACATTTTTTTGAGGCGATAAATGCTGCGGGTGTTTTGCAAATTCCCATGGTGATATCAGTTTGGGATGATGGATTTGGAATTTCTGTTCCAGCAAAATACCAAACCACCAAAGAAAATATTTCTGAAATATTAAAAGGCTTTCAGCGCGATGATAAAGGTGATGGCTTTGAAATTATCGTGGTTAAAGGCTGGAATTATGCTGAGTTGGTTGGCGCTTATGAAAGAGCAGGAAAAATTGCACGCGAAGAACATGTTCCCGTATTGGTGCACGTTACTGAGTTAACTCAGCCGCAAGGCCATTCTACTTCTGGTTCGCATGAAAGATATAAAAGCAAAGAACGGTTAGCTTGGGAATTGGAATATGACTGTATGGTTAAGTTCCGTGAATTCATTACCGATAACAGTATTGCTACAAATGAAGAACTCGAAACAATAGAATCTGCTGCCAAGAAGCAAGTTAACGATTCTAAAAAAGCTGCTTGGGAAGCTTATCTTAATCCTATAAAAGAAGATATAAAGCAAGCCACAGAACTATTGCAAGAATTAGCAACGGCATCTGGTGTAACTGAAATTGTAGGCTTGGCAAATGAGTTAACACAAATTGCCGAACCTATCAGAAAAGATATTGGTGTTGCTATTAATAAAGCGCTACGCCTAACTTACAAAATAGAATTACCTGAACGCTCTGCTTTAATTAATTATAAACAACAATACAATAACGTTAATGCCATTAGGTACAACTCTAATTTGTTTAGCGAAAGCAATGAAGCTGCTGTAAATATTTCAGAAGTAAAACCTATATTTAGTGAAAGCAGCAAAATGGTTGATGGAAGGGAAGTGATGCAAGCATTTTTTGATATTGCTATTGAGCGTGATCCACGGGTATTTGCTTTTGGCGAAGATGTAGGGAAAATAGGGGATGTAAACCAAGGATTTGCTGGCCTGCAAGAAAAGTTTGGCGAAAGCCGTGTGTTTGATACAGGCATTCGAGAGTTAACCATTATTGGACAAGGAATAGGAGCAGCCTTACGCGGTTTACGCCCAATTGCTGAGATTCAATATTTAGATTATTTATTGTATGGATTACAACCGCTAAGCGATGATTTAGCAACTTTGCAATACCGAACCAAAGGCGGACAAAAAGCACCGTTAATTGTGCGTACACGTGGTCACAGGTTGGAAGGAATTTGGCATAGCGGCTCACCTATTGGTATGATATTAAATTCGATTAGGGGAATGCATGTATTGGTGCCTCGCAATATGGTACAAGCCGCAGGTTTTTACAATACCATGTTACAAAGCGATGAGCCTGCACTTATTATTGAATGCTTAAATGGGTACCGTTTAAAAGAGCGTTTACCTGATAATTTGGGCGAATACACAACACCACTTGGCATACCCGAAACCCTTATTGAAGGTGAGGATGTAACAATAGTAAGTTACGGCAGCACATTAAGAATTGCCGAAGAAGCCATAAAACAATTACAGGAGTTTGGCATAAGTTGTGAGTTAATAGATGTACAAAGTTTATTACCCTTTGATATAAACCACAGCATTGTGGAGTCGATTAAAAAAACCAATAAAGTTATTTTTATTGATGAAGATGTTCCGGGAGCAGCAACAGCTTATATGATGCAGCATGTATTGGAAGATCAAGAAGGGTATAAATACTTAGATGCAAAACCTCTTACCATAACAGCAAAAGCACACCGCCCACCTTATGGAACCGATGGCGATTATTTTACCAAACCAAGTGCCGAAGATATTTTTGAAACCATCATGAACATGATGCACGAGTATAATCCAAGTCAGTTTCCTAAGTTTTTGTGAGCATACAAGTAGCTATAAAAAGAAATTCTGCAATCTTGTAGGATGCATGTAAATTATGTTCAATAGCTAATTATTGCTCCAAATAAATAACCTCAAGCAATGTTTGTCCTACAGCTTTTAACGTATTGCGGTCAATTACATTCATATTATCTCGGTGGGTGTGGTGGTGTTCGGGAAAATTGCCTTGAGCGTTAAAATCAATAATATCAATTGTTGGGATTCCAGCTCGGTTAACATACACATGGTCGTCATCAATACCACCCAATTGTATATACCCAAAATGTTTTCCAAATTTTAAGTTGTGAGCTGTTCCCCATACTTTTTCTAAAACGGGTTTTGCAAATTGTGCGGAGTTGGCTTCCCATCCAAATCCAGCATTGGTTGCGCCAACCATATCAAGCAAAATACCATACTCGGCTGTGTAATTTGGGTGGTGCAAATTTGCTGCCCAATATTGTGAACCCAAGCAATAGGTATTGGGTTCATTGTTTCCTAAATCTTCGGCATCAAATAAAATAATATCTATCCCAATTGATATAGGATTAGATTGTAACAAACGCGCAACTTCTAATAAAACACCAACACCACTTGCACCATCATTTGCCCCTAAAATAGGGCTAGTTTTATCCACTATATCCTTATCGGCTCTATCACGTGAATCCCAATGGGCTGATAGTAAAATGCGTTTTGTTGCTTTGGGATTTATTTCGGCAATAATATTGCGCACATTTAATTTTGTGCCATCAAAATGAGTGATGATAGATTTTTGTTCCATCACATTATCAGTGTACTTTTTTAACTCTTTAACCATCCAATCGCCACACTTTTTATGGGCTTCGCTATTGGTAACTCGTGGGCCAAAGTCTACTTGTGTTTTTACAAAATAGTAGGCACTATCCGCATTAAAATTTGGAGAAACCTGGGAGTATGGTTGTGGTTTGGCGGTTGGTGTTTGCGGTTTCTTTGTTTCGTTGTTACATGATGCCAACATTACCACCGCAAAGACACAAAGGCGCATAGAATTTCTTATAATAAGTTTTTTCATATCAGTAAAATAAATTCGAAATCCGAATAACGAAATTCGAAAAGTGATTGTTTTTTCGTTTTACATTTATTTCGAAATTCGAGATTAAATAGATGAACGTATTGCATTAAACATTACGCATTTTTACTCATTTCAAACTCCGTATTTTCTATGAAAGAGTATACGAAGTTCCTTCCTTTCCGTCCTTTATCTCAAACCCAATTTCTTTTAACTTATCACGAATTAAATCGCTGGTTGCAAAATCTTTTTTAGCTTTTGATTCATTGCGTACCTCCAAAATCATGTTCATTAAACCATCAATTTTATCCGTGTTTACAGCATTCTCTTCTTTTAACCCAAGTATATCAAAAACAAAATTGTTCATTAATTTAATGAGTGCTATTTTATCATCAAGCGAAATAGTTTCCTTACCATCGTTTACACTATTTATAATCCTAACTCCTTCAAACAAATGCGATAAGGCAATGGGTGTATTAAAATCATCATCTAGTGCGGCATACAATTTATCTGACAATTGCTGAATATTTGATGAAGATGCAGTAGTTGTTTTTAAACCATCCATCAGTTTCATCGCATTCATCAATCGTGCAAAACCTTTTTCGGCAGCCTGCAATGCTTCATTACCAAAATCGAGTGTGCTGCGGTAATGTGCTTGCAAAACAAAAAAGCGAACAGTCATTGAGCTGTAGCCTTTATCCAATAAAGGATGATTGCCAGTAAACAATTCGTGAGGTAAAAAAGAATTGCCCAAACTTTTACTCATTTTTTGCCCATTAACAGTAAGCATATTCGTGTGTATCCAATAACGAGCAGGCGTTTTATGCGAGCATGCAATGTTCTGAGCAATTTCGTTGGTATGGTGTGTAGGAGCAAGGTCCATTCCGCCACCATGTATGTCAAATTGTTCGCCTAAATATTTACTACTCATGGCCGAGCATTCCAAATGCCAGCCAGGGAATCCTTCTCCCCAAGGGCTTGTCCATTTCATCAAGTGTTCTGGTTTTGCTTTAATCCACAATGCAAAATCTAACCGTCCACGTTTTTCATCCTGCCCACCTAATTCGCGCGTGCCATTCATTAAGTCTTCAAGTTTGCGGCCGGTTAGTATGGTGTAATTATATTCTTTCGAAAATTTCTCTACATCAAAATAAATAGAACCACCCGCTTCATACCCATAACCATTGGCTATAATTTGTTTGGTCATTTCTATTTGCTCAATTATATGACCAGTTGCTGTTGGTTCAATGCTAGGAGGCAATGCATTAAACGATTGCATCATATCATGAAAGTCAATAGTGTAACGTTGCACAATTTCCATTGGCTCTAGTTGTTCTAACTTTGCCTTTTTCGAAATCTTGTCTTCACCTTCATCTGCATCACTTTCCAAATGCCCTGCATCGGTAATATTGCGCACATACCTAACTTTATATCCCAAATGTGTGAGGTATCGAAAAATGATATCAAACGACATAAACGTGCGGGCATTTCCCAAATGAGCATTGCTATATACTGTAGGCCCGCATACATACATACCAACATGCCCTGTATGCAATGGCGTAAACCGTTCTGTTTCGCGCGTTAGGGTATTGTATATTTTTAAGTTGTGGTTAATCATAAAAGTACCAACAAAAACAAGTGAACTAAAAGATAGCTAAAAATAAAAGCGCTTTGTGAGCGCTTTTACAATGTGTTAATTAAAACGGCAAATCATCTGTTGATGTATCGCCACTAAAGCTAGGTTCGTTATCTGGATGAAAAGGATCTGCATCAGTTGATGGGCTTCCACCGTTTGCATTTCCATCAATTTTCCAAGCGCGGATATCTGTGTACCAACGGCCATTGTATTCGCGTGATTCAATGTTTAATGCTGCTTTTACATCATTACCAACTGCAAATTTTTTGAGTTCGTTTACCTTTTCGCCCATTACGCTCATCATTACTTTTTTAGGGTATTGGTCTTTTGTTTCAATTACAAATTCTTGTTTGGTCCATTCTTTTCCTGCCTTGCTCATGCCTGAGGTAGCTGGCATAATTTGAATAATTTTTCCTTCGATGTCGAGTGCCATAGTATATATATTTTAATTGTTTGTTTTGCTAGAATCCTAAACGCAAAATTATCAGAAAAATCAATTTGTTTTACACTACTTGTTAAGATTTTGCTACAAGGAGATTTATTTTTTCAACAAGTAAATGAAACCGATTGATATCCATATAGTTGAATTGGTTTTGAATGGCCGGTTTAAGCGGATAAGTACAATGTTAAAAATAAATCTTACACACAAAAATAGCTGTTAGCACACACACCAAATCTACCAACAGCATAATGCCCAAAGTGTAGCGTGTTTCTTTGATGTTTACAGAGCCAAAGTATAATGCAATCACATAAAAAGTAGTTTCGGCAGCTCCCTGAAACAAACATGAAAGCTGGCCGGCAAGGCTATCGGGACCATATGTTTTCATCGCATCTAACATAAAGCCTCTTGAACCTCCCGCACTAAATGGGCGCATAATAGCAACTGGAATGGCCTGAATAATTTGTGGATCCACACCAAAAATTGTTAATACTGCCGATAAGCCATTCATAATAATTAGCATCAAATCAGAATTGCGAAAAATGCTTAATGCAACAAGCATGGCAATCATATATGGCAATACGCGAACCCCTGTTGTAAATCCATCTTTTGCACCATTTACAAACGAATCGAAAATATTGGTTTGGTTTTGTTTGAATATTTTCTCTGACCAAATACTATAAGCCACAATCAATAAAATAATAAACAACAATACCCCATTGCTCAAGTTGCCTGTAAAATGAAATTTTTCAATACCATTTAACTTGTTTACGTAATACAGTAAAAAGCCAACAATTGCACTTACTCCGGTCACAAATCCAATAACAACCATGTTTATCAAATTAATGCGCTGTTTAATACTCACAAATAGTAATGCTGCCAATGTTCCTATAAATGATGTGATGATACAAGGGAGCATAATATCAGCCGGGTTGGTTGCATTTTGTGCCGCACGATAGCCTATAATGGATGTTGGTATTAAGGTTAATCCTGCTGCGTGCAAACACAAAAACATTATCTGACTATTGCTTGCTTTGTCTTTATCATTGTTTGATTCTTGTAAGCTTTCCATGGCTTTGAGGCCAAAAGGCGTTGCGGCATTATCCAATCCTAAAAAGTTAGCAGCAAAGTTCATCGTCATAAAACCATAAGCAGGATGACCTTTGGGCAACTCTGGGAAAACGCGCATAAAAAAAGGCGAAAGCACTCTTGCTAGTTTTGAAATAGCATCCGAATCATTTAGTAAATTGAGTAATCCACAGAAAAAAGTAAGGTAACCAATAAGTGGTAACCATATATCCATGATTGTATTTTTACACGTAGGGAAAATGCCATCAGCAGCTTGTTTGCCACTGCATATTTGCACAATACCATTATCCATTAAATGGTAGGAAGAGTTGTTAGTTGCACTTGCTGCAATTTTGTTAGCCACTAAAGCCGAATACAAAGCAGTATCCGATTGAGCAAGAGTGTTAAGTTCTATTTCGCCAATAACAGTTGGGTCGTTTTGTTTGCCATTTACTAAGCTCCCTAAGGTGTATAGTTTGCCAGTACCTAACATTAATAAAATGTATACAATGCTGCATACAATAATATAAGACCAAAATCTACTCAGTGCCATTTAATCAATAAATTAGTATTCAAGTTTAGTAAACCTAATAGAATTTCTAATGTATTTATATAGTCCAAATGTGGATATCAACAACACAAAATCAACAAATGAGCACACCTAAATTATTCTTTTTAAAGCAACGCTAAAATTCCTATCTCCAAAACTGTTGTTTAGGATTAAATAAATAATAATATAAATTGGAATTCAACTAAACGTTCAGTTTAATACTGAGTTCTTTTAGTTGTTTTTCATCTATGCTACTTGGCGCATCAATCATCACATCACGGCCACTATTATTTTTGGGGAAAGCGATAAAATCTCTGATAGAATCTACTCCACCAAATAGTGAACACAATCGATCAAAACCAAAAGCAATACCTGCGTGTGGTGGTGCACCATATTCAAATGCATTCATCAAAAAACCAAATTGGTGTAGTGCTTCCTCTTTGGTAAATCCAAGTACTTCAAACATGCGAGCTTGTAATTCTTTGTTAAAAATACGAACGCTTCCACCACCAACTTCTACACCATTAATTACCATATCGTAAGCATTTGCTCTAATGTTTCCAAGTGTTTTAGTATCGTCTAACAATCCAATATCTTCTGGCTTTGGCGAAGTAAATGGATGATGCATGGCAAAATGACGGTTCTCTTCTTCATTAAACTCTAACAATGGAAAATCAATAACCCATAAACACGAGAAGGTATTTTTATCGCGTAAGCCCATACGAGATCCCATTTCCAAGCGCAATTCACTTAATGCTTTGCGTGTTTTATCTGCTTGCCCTGCAAGTAATAAAATCAAATCTCCAGGCTGTGCAGTAAAAGTTTCTGCCCATTGTTTTAAAGCTGCTTCATCATAAAATTTATCTACTGATGATTTGATTGTACCATCCGCATTTACTCTAGCATATACCAAACCTGTAGCGCCAATTTGGGGGCGTTTTACAAAGTCTGTTAATTCATCCAATTGTTTACGAGTGAATTCGGCACATCCTTTCGCACAAATACCAACAACCAATTCTGCTGCATCAAACACAGGAAAATTTTTGCCTTTTACTATATTGTTTACTTCCACAAATTTCATTTCAAAACGGGTATCGGGCTTGTCGTTGCCATAATATCTCATGGCATCGGCATACGTCATGCGCGGTAAATTTTCAATATCTATTCCTTTAACTTGCTTAAAGAGGTGTTTCACCAGAGCTTCGAACATGTTTAAAATATCTTCTTGCTCCACAAAACTCATTTCGCAATCTATTTGTGTAAATTCAGGTTGTCTATCGGCACGCAAATCTTCATCTCTAAAACATTTTACAATTTGATAGTAACGATCAAATCCACTAATCATCAATAGTTGTTTAAATGTTTGTGGTGATTGTGGCAGAGCATAAAACTCACCGGGATTCATACGACTTGGAACCACAAAATCACGTGCTCCTTCGGGTGTTGATTTAATTAAAACGGGTGTTTCAACTTCAATAAATTCTTGCGCATCTAAAAACGCACGGGTTTGTTGTGCTACTTTATGGCGTAATTGTAAATTTGCGCGAACAGTGGCTCTTCGCAAATCCAAATAACGATACTTCATGCGAATATCATCACCACCATCTGTGTTTTCTTCTATTGTAAATGGAGGAGTGAGGGCTTGGTTTAAAATGGTAATTGATGTTACCTCAATTTCAATTTCACCTGTTGCTATATTATTATTTTTGCTGCTGCGCTCAATTACTTTCCCTGTTACTTGCAATACAAACTCACGTCCGCATTTTCGAGCTTGTTCACAAAGGGAAGCATTTGTTTCCATATTAAATGCAAGCTGGGTAATGCCATACCTATCGCGCAAATCAATAAAGGTCATTCCTCCCAAATCACGACTTTTTTGCACCCATCCACATAACGTTGTGGTTTTGTTTACATCTGATATCGTTAATTCTCCGCAAGTATGTGTTCGTAGCATATTCGTTTGTATAAATTGGGGTGCTAAAATAAGCAAACTGCCCATTTATGATGGTAAATATTCTTTTTTTTATTTTAATAGACCTATCTTTTTACAGCTAAATATGTAAGTTGCGTTACCAAATAAAAGTATGGCCGAATTGTTTTCACACGAATATTTTATGAAGTTGGCTCTTGTTGAAGCCCAAAAAGCTTTCGAGGAAGGCGAAGTTCCTGTAGGAGCAATTGTGGTATGCAATAATCAGATTATAGGCAAAGGATATAACCTAACCGAACGGTTAAATGATGTAACAGCACATGCCGAAATGCAAGCAATAACTGCAGCTGCTAATTATTTGGGGGCAAAATATTTAATTGATTGTACTTTGTATGTAACGTTGGAACCTTGCATTATGTGTGGTGGGGCATTGTTTTGGAGCCAAATAAGCAAAGTAGTATTTGGTGCTACCGATGAAAAAAGAGGGTATCAGCAAGCCGGAAATTCGCTGCATCCCAAAACAGAAATTGTACATGGAATATTAGCCGATGAATGTTCTTTATTGGTAAGAGAATTTTTTAAACAGCTTCGGTAACTACTTTTTTCTTACTTCCTCTGGCAAATCTAAAGGCTAAATAAAGTACCATAATACTCAGTAAAATGGTGTAAAATCCTATCATAAAATTTAAGGTAGAACCTGAAAAAGGATTGAGGTAAATGACAATACCAAAACCTAACGACATCAACCCATTTACGACAAGTATTATTCGAAGTTGTTTTTGAAAAAAGGAAGAGGCAATAAGTGAAAGACCCATTAATGCCGCCCATGCTGCAATAAATTGTGTAAAAAAGGTTGCTGCTATTCCATCATTTACAATAATAGTAATGCCAAGGGTTAAAAATGCCAACCCCATCAATACACTTACAAACCAGTTTTTATTGCTTTTGCGAATAATAATGCCTACACCACCTGATACACCGCCCACAGCAAGTAGCATATAAGCAAGGTAAAACATGAGCGTATTGGGTGTCATATTGGGAGCTGTTACGGCTATAAAGCCAAATAAAAAAAGTACAAGTCCCAATATGATGAGTGGCAACGAAAATCCTTTTAACATAATTGTATAATTTTTAGGGAAATTACACAAAGAATTCAATTCTCAAAACCCTAAAAAGAATGATATAAACTTAATAGCTAACTAAGTGTTAAAAACAAGAATTCAACTATATTCGCTATTCGTTTTTAACAAAGCTGTTTTATACAACAGCCAAAAATAACGAGTAATTTTAATATCTTATAAACTCAATAACACAATAACATTATGGCATTCGAACTACCTAAATTACCCTACGCATACACTGCGCTTGAGCCACATATTGATGCTCGCACAATGGAAATTCACCACAGCAAACACCACAACGCATATGTTACCAATTTAAACAATGCTATTGCAGGAACGGATGCTGAAAATGTATCGATTGAAGATATTTGCAAAAATATAAGCAAGTATCCCGCTGCTGTTCGCAACAATGGTGGTGGTCATTTTAACCATTCTTTATTTTGGACTATATTGAGTGGTACACCCAGCAAACCATCTGCAAAACTTGAAGCTGCTATTACTGCCGACTTAGTTGGAATGGATAAACTAAAAGAAGATTTTAACAAAGCTGCTGCAACTCGTTTTGGTTCAGGTTGGGCTTGGTTATGTGTGGAGAATGGTAAACTAAAAATTTGCTCTACACCCAATCAAGATAATCCGTTGATGGATGTAGTTACGGATTGTAATGGAACACCTATTTTAGGTTTGGATGTTTGGGAACATGCTTATTATTTACATTACCAAAACCGTAGACCAGATTATTGTACTGCATTTTGGAATATAGTAAACTGGGACGAAGTAAGCCGCAGATTCGAAGCAGCATTGTAAAACCTAAATATAATTTGCCACAGATTAGCACAGATTAATTTAAGACTTGAATTCAGTGAAATGGGCACTGAAGGCTAAAATAGTTTTTTGTGTTAATTTGTGGCTATACTCTCACACGACTTAGATAAAAATTAGTTGCAATCTGCGGCTAAAAAAGTAGGAAATGGATACAGCATTAAATTTAAGAGACATACAACAAATTGCCGAAAGTGAGCTTTCAACTTATCAGTTTGCAACTGATGAAATATACACTCGCTCAGAAGATATGAGGGTTCGATATGTTTCGTTGGAAAAAGCAGTAACACTATCGGGTAGTATATTGGTGAAAACATTATTAGTTATAAATACTTCCAAAGGTTTTAGAGCGCTGAATACCAAAATTATTGGAATGAACGCAAGCGGGATTGCACTTGAGGGCAAAACGTTTGTGCCTATGCACGCTATTTACAGTGTGAATATTGATTAGGTAATAATAAGGCTTTGATACATACTAAAAATGCCATCTCACTAACGTGCAAGATGGCATTTTTTTATATATAAAGAATTCAATAATGAATAACTTTATTCCACCGTAACAGACTTCGCTAAGTTACGTGGTTGATCTACGTTACATTCACGCATTACCGCAATATGATAGGATAATAATTGCAACGGTATGGTTGCCAATAAAGGCAACATGGACTCTTCGCATTTAGGTATATAAATTACGTGGTCAGCTTGTTCTTTAATATGCTCATCACCTTTTGTAGCTATCGCAATTACCTTCCCTTTACGTGCACGCACTTCTTGTATATTGCTAATTACTTTTTCGTAATTGCTATGTTGCGTGGCAATTACAATTACAGGCATTTCTTCATCTATCAGTGCAATAGGCCCGTGTTTCATTTCAGCTGCTGGATACCCTTCGGCATGGATGTACGAAATTTCTTTCAATTTTAACGCCCCTTCTAATGCAATTGGGAAACCATATCCACGGCCTAAGTATAAGGCATTGCGGGTATCTTTAATTTGTGCAGCTATGGTTTTAATGTATTCGTTAGATTCCAAAGTTTTTTCAACTTTTGAAGGAATAGTTTCTAGTTCAGTTAATATTTCACGTAGTCTTTGGTTGCTAATAGTTCCTCTTATTTTGGCTACAGAAAGTGCCATTAACGTGAGTGCAGTAACCTGTGCTGTAAAAGCTTTGGTAGATGCAACGCCTATTTCGGGTCCAGCATGTGTATAAGCTCCAGCATCCGTCATCCGAGGAATAGATGAGCCCACAACATTACAAATTCCAAAAATGGTAGCACCTTTACTTTTAGCCAGTTCAAGTGCTGCTAAAGTATCAGCTGTTTCGCCACTTTGTGAAATGGCAATTACAAAATCAGACTCATCAATTATAGGGTTGCGGTACCTAAACTCTGATGCATATTCTACTTCAACAGGGATGCGGGCAAAGTCTTCAAATAAATATTCGCCTACCAAGCCAGCATGCCAACTTGTACCACAGCCTACTATTATAATTCGTTTAATGTTTTTTAGTTTATCTTCAAACATATCCAATCCAGCCATGGTAATGGTTGCTTCGTTTATATGAATACGTCCTCTAAATGAATCGAGAATGGAGCGAGGTTGCTCAAAAAT
Organism: Bacteroidia bacterium; assembly: GCA_044353855.1. Taxonomy (GTDB): domain Bacteria; phylum Bacteroidota; class Bacteroidia; order UKL13-3; family UKL13-3; genus UKL13-3. Next base: position 81,383 of record JBILBF010000001.1, on the reverse strand, counting down.
TTCTTTCATCATAAAATGCTCAAAACCGCCTTTTTCAATGCTCTCCAAATTAATTTCGAGTTCTTGTACATAAGGCGTTTTAATTGTATTGTCAATTGTTTTTACCGTTAGTTTTTGATTGTCTATAATAGCTATTTCACCATCATTAAGGTAAATAACATTGCGTGTATATTCCACTATTGGAGTGGCATCACTAGCAATAAAATGTTCGCCTTCGCCAACACCAATAACCATTGGGCTTCCTTTGCGAGCACCAATCAAATAATTGGGTTCTTTGTTGGATAAAATAACAATGGCATACGCACCTACAACTTGGGTTAAAGCCATTCTTACAGATTCTTCAAAACCTACTGCATTGTTTTTGGCAATCTCTTCAATCAGGTGAATTAAGACTTCTGTATCGGTTTCACTTTTAAAAACGTGGCCTCTATCAACTAATGCTCTTTTGAGCGATGCATAATTTTCAATTATACCATTATGAATAATAGCAAATTCGCCATTTTGAGATAAATGTGGATGGGCATTTATGTCATTGGGAGCTCCATGTGTTGCCCAACGTGTATGTCCCATGCCAGTATGTGCATGGGTATCTTGTGTACCAACGGTAGATTCTAAATCAGAAACTTTACCGCTTTTCTTGTACAGTAAAAATTCTTTTTTGTCATTTAACAATACTACACCTGCACTGTCGTATCCACGGTATTCGAGTCTTTTGAGTCCTTTTACCACAATTGGATAAGCTTCTCTGTGGCCAATGTATGCAACTATTCCGCACATATATGATAGTATTAATAAAGTAAAGTAAAAAATGAGGGTCTACCTCAAAAGTACTATAATGTTTGTAGTTTCAAAATTGGAGTTGAGTTATCGGCTAATTGGTTGAATGAACCCAATAAGACCCCAACTTTTACAAGTAACGTTTCAAATTGTTCAAACGAAATAGCTTGAGCGCTATCAGAGAGTGCTTTTTTCGGTTCAGGATGTATTTCTATCATTAATCCATTGGCTCCTGCTGCTGTGCTTGCTAATGCCATCGCTTCTACACGGGATGAAGCTCCTGTTCCATGACTAGGATCTGCTATGATAGGTAAATGGCTTAGTTCCTTAATTAATGGAATAATACCTATATCCATCACATTTCTACTTTCTGGATCAAAGCTGCGAATCCCCCTTTCGCACAATATTACTTTTTCATTTCCGCCACTTAATATATATTCTGCAGCCAATAGCCATTCTGTTACTTTTGCTTGCATACCTCGTTTGAGCATAATCGGTTTAGTAAGTTTTCCTAGCTCGTTTAGCATAAAAAAGTTATGCATGTTGCGGCTTCCAACTTGCAAAATATCAGAGTATTCAAGTACTTCATCTAATAAACTCAAATCCATTATTTCGGTTACCACCCTCAGGTCATATTGTTTAGCTGCTTGGTGTAAATATTGCAATCCTTTTTTACCCAAACCCATAAATGAGTATGGAGAAGTACGAGGTTTGTATGCTCCACCACGTATAAACTTTATGCCTAATTTGTGTAAAAATTCAGCTGTTTTAAAAATATGATCTTCGCTTTCTACACTACATGGACCAGCAATAATATTGAATAATTCGCCACCCATGGGTATGTTTTTTATCTCAAATTGTGTGCTTTTTTTCCAGCTATTGCTTGCAAGTTGGTAAGGTGTTTCAATATCAATGGTTTCAATAACACCTGACATATGTTGTATGTGTTGTGCTTTATTAAACCGTGGTGCTATAACAATTTTTTGATTGGGAATAAAACGAAAATAAGGTGACTCTATTTTCAAATAATTGAACAGCTCGCCCAGCTCATTTTCAATGGAAGTATTTACCTTAATAATCATGTTTATTTGATAACAGTGTAGCTTAGCTTAAGTTTTAGTTTACCTGGACTTGTATCCAAAATTACGCGATATGGATCGGAAGAAACAAATAAATTGAGTCCATAATTTTGGTTAACGCCAAGCTCTTGATATTGTTTGAATAACTGTTGGATATGTTTTGTAATGGTAAACGAATAGGTGTTATTATTCTCTATTCCTCCATAATAATTTCTACTATCTGTAAACGGATTATAATCTCTAATAAATGTTGTTCTTCCATTCTCGTCCGAATCATATAAACTCAACACAGGGCTTAGTTCGAAAGGTGCATTATCTCTAGCATTTGCAGCTGTTACAATCAGTTCAGCCTTAGAAATGGCAATATTTTTATTTTTTATATAATCAAATAAATGTGGAATGAGGATGCGTGTTTTGAGTCCAGCATTTCCTTTTACATAATTTATGTTTTGATGGCTTCCTCCTAGCAGAGGTTGAACAGGAATGGTTATGGTATGTTGATGTTTAAATTGATTGAGACGTATGTTTACATCATTATAAATAGGAAATGAAGCACTTAAACTATCGTTATAATATACAACAACAGATGAAATCGTATTTCTGTTAAAATTGTCGTTTCGCAAGTCAATATTGGCAATAGCCCCCTCATTTAAACCCAATGGGTTTGTTGTAGGAATAATTATAAGGCCTTTAAAATAAGCTATAAATGCTGCATCATTTGCAAATACACTGTTGGGAGCATTTTTAACAAATTGAATAAAAGAGGGATCACTAATATTGATGCGCATATGACCCGGTAAAGCAACTAACGAACTTCCCAATTTAAACTTTATGGAATCTTCCATATGGTTAAATGAGGTTTGAGTTGAACCTAATGGTTTAGTTGCATCATATACATAGTTTCTGTTCGAGCGAAATACACTATCATAATTTAGATTTTCGGCCAATTGGTATACCGTAAATTCCTGAATGGATTGTTGATTTCCATAATAAGAAGTATTTCTAAAATACTTAAGCTGAACAACTATAGAATCTATTTTGGCTGTAATATTGTCATACGAATTGCCAAGAATGGGTAATGAAAATTGCGTGATAATGGACGAAGTAGCAATGCCTAAATCAGCATCATTCATTTTTCCTAAATAGTAATATGTCAATAATCGGGTATTAACCGAATCATCTTGGGAGGTATATGCTACAAGGGTAGATGTATCAGATGATTGAACATCAAAACCAACTATTGCACCAACAAAATCATCACCTACTGTATCTTCTTTTTTAAGGCAAGAAGAAAAAGTAAACACCGTACAAACAAATAGTAAAAGTGAAAAAGGACTAATTCTGTCTTTGAAGCAAACTATCATAAAGTTTAATATATTCTTCAACGTATCCTTCTTCATTATTATGTTCCATCATGATTTTGCCCTTTTGCTTTTTCATAAAAGTAGTTACTTCTGGAGCAATTTCGTCACTACATTTAACAACGGCATCAGCATGCGTTATTCCACTCATATATAAGCCCGAGCATGATGAATCACTTAAGCATGATGTTTGTTTATTATCAATGGTATTTAAACTTGCTTTACGGGCAAATTCTTTGCCTAAGTTAGATTCAAATTGTGTTTCGAACACTGAATACACAACTTTAGCATTTTTAAACACAGGTTCCGATTTGTATATAGTTTTCATATACAATGGAATCAAACTTGTCATCCAACCATGGCAATGAATAATATCGGGTTGCCAGCCTAGTTTTTTTACCGTTTCCAATGCTCCTTTACAAAAAAAGATGGTTCGTTCGTCATTGTCACCAAAAAACTTATTGTTTTCATCAGTATACACAAACTTACGGTGAAAATAATCTTCATTGTCTAAAAAGTAAACTTGCATTTTGGCTTCTTGCAAGGATGCAACTTTAATGGTCAATGGATTATCGTTATCATCTATGGTGATATTAATTCCTGAAAGTCGAACTACCTCATGAAGGCGATTTCTACGTTCGTTAATACAACCGAAACGAGGCATTAACACCCGAATTTCATTGTCTTTTTCCTGAATGGCTTGTGGAAGTCTTCTGGCTAATTCTCCTACACTACTAACTTGAAGGAATGGGGTCATTTCCGAAGAAATGAACAGTATTTTCTTTTTTGACATATACTTTGTGCTAAAAAAAAGTAAACAAAATTACGCCTTTTGCAAGGAAATTCAGTAATATGTGCCCCATTTGTTTTGTGTAAATACATTAACTTGCTTATAATTAGTATACTAGTTTGATTCTCTTCACCCAAATTAAACCGCTGAAAGCATATTTGGCTGCTCAAAAGCTCCTTGGAAAGTCAATTGGATATGTTCCAACCATGGGAGCATTGCATAATGGACATGTTTCTTTAGTTGCTCAAAGTATACTCAAAACCGATATTACCGTATGTAGTATTTTTGTAAATCCCACTCAGTTTAATAATCCCGATGACCTTATCAAGTACCCTCGAACAATAGAACAAGATATAGTCAAACTTGAATTAGCAGGTTGTCATGTATTATTTCATCCCAATGCTACAGAAATGTATCCAGAAGGAATGGTTGTATCTACCTATAATTGGGGTAATGTAACGCAAAGTCTTGAAGGATTATTAAGACCTGGCCATTTTGATGGTGTCATTACAGTTGTTAAAAAATTGTTTGATATCGTTGAACCCGATGATGCTTTTTTTGGTAAAAAGGATTACCAACAGTGCGCAGTTATTAAACAAATGGTTAAGGAATTTGATATGCCTATAAACATTGTGTTAATTGAAACATTGCGTGAATCAGACGGTTTGGCTATGAGTTCTCGAAACAGTAGACTCAATGAAGCTGAAAGAAAAGATGCTGTTTGGATTTCAAGAGCATTGTTTCAACTACAAGAAAAAGCTTTTAAACTACCGGTTGAACAATTACTCATTAATGCACAACTAATCCTATCCCCAAGCAATATCCTTCAACTTGAATATTTAGCAATTGTTGATGCTGAAACATTGGATGAAGTTTCAACGTTGTTGTCAAATCATAAATATGTAGCATTAATTGCAATATGGTGTGGAAATGTGCGGTTAATTGACAATATCTTAATAGGAGAATAAGTTTTTAAAGTGTTTACTTTGACTTAATGCGCAAGCAAGAAGAATTTATACAACTTACAGAACAGTCAGCATTTGATAAAGAAATGCAGATTAAGGTTGGTTATGCTAAAAAACAGTATGACAACGCTTTGGTGCAAGGTAAAAAGCAATATGCCAATATTGAACTTGCTAAGGAACGAGCAGCCTATATTCGTTGGAAAGTAATTGAAAATTTAGATAAATACTTAATTGATTTTGAAGCCAGTGTGTTGCGTAAAGGGGGTAAAGTAATATGGGCAAATGATGCTGCTACTGCTTTAGCCGAAATAGACCAATTATTAACCAAACGAAAATCCGAACGTGTAGTTAAAAGCAAAACTGCAATGGGAGAGGAGATAGGATTAAATGCGTATTTGCGAAAAAAAGGAATTGATGTTATTGAGACTGATTTAGGGGAGTTTATCGTTGATAAAGCCGGTGAAACACCTTTTCATTCCGTTACTCCTGCTATGCATAAAAGCCGAATTGAAATTGCTCAACTCCTCAATTCATCCATTAGTTCTTCACTTGATGCAACAGCAGAAGAGTTGAGTGATGATGTTCGAACTGAATTAAGGGAAAGTTATATTAAAGCGGATATTGGGATTAGTGGGGCAAATTTTTTAATAGCAGATTGTGGAATGGTATCCATAACGGAGAACGAAGGAAATGCTCGGTTAAGTTCCACATTTGTTAATACTCATATTGTTTTAGCCAGTATAGAAAAAGTAATACCTACACTAAATGATTTGGACTTGATGCTTCCTTTGCTTTCTACATTTGGTACGGGTCAGCAACTTACTGCTTATAACACCATAATAGGTCCTCGTCAACCAGACGATGAAGATGGACCTAAAGAGTTTATTGTTATTTTAATTGATAACGGAAGAAGTAATTTGCTGGCTCAGCCAGATCAAAGACAGGCATTGGCTTGTATTAAATGCGGTGCCTGTAGCAATGTTTGCCCTGTTTTTAAAACCATCGGTGGACATGCATACAATACTACATACAGTGGGCCCATTGGAGCTGTTATCACACCTCACCTAAATGGCTTGGACGAACATAAACACTTAAGTGCTGCATCCTCTTTGTGTGGTAAATGTACTGATGTTTGCCCAGTTAAAATTGATTTACACAACCATTTATTGCGCAATAGAAGGGATGTTGTTGCCCAAGGATTTATAAAAAACAGCGAAAAACTTATGTGGTACAGCTGGAAAAAAATAATGCTTGTGCGCAAAAACATGAACAAAGGAACTTCCATTAAACAGTTTATGCTTAACTCCTTTTTTAAAACGGCATGGGGCGAACGAAGAGAGTTTCCAAAACTTGCTGAAAAATCGTTTAACCAACAATGGCGAGAAAATTTTGGCGGTTAACTATTTATAGTTATAGCTAAAACGCTCTTCTTTATTTTCTGGCTTTGCTTTTTTTGACGGATTTTTTTTGTAACTATTCAAGTCTTTAAACATATTCCAATCCAAGGCTATATAAAATACATTGGCATTGAAATTTTCAAAAGGTTTGGTTTGATTACCATTTTGTGCTTCGGTATAGTTTTTATTAAAAAACTCATTGATATAATATTTGAATTTAAGATTGAAGCCACCTGGAAAGTTTAATCCAACAAACAATGATTGAGTATACCAGTTGGTGCGATTGCTAAACCAAACAACTATTTTATCCTTTTTATCTTCGTTCACAAACGTTTTTTCTTTGTAGTTAAATGGCATTTCAAACTCATACCCTCCGTATATAAAAAGGCCTTTTCCTAAATTTCCTAATTTAATACCTACTGGAATTCCCAAATTATACGTTCTAAATTTTTTCATGGTATCAGCACTTTGGTCATAAATAAAACCAACATTACGAATACCAATACCATGAAAAAAACCAACTGTTTTCCCAATATCATAATTCAATAAAGATTGAAAATTAAATACAGGCGACCAGCGTAAATTACTTTCAATATTATTTCCATCCTTCTTTATTTTAGCAAATGAAAATATCATTTCGCCTGATGAGGAAGGATAGATGTTAACTTGAGCATTGCTTATTATAGCTGTTGACATAAAGAGAATAACGAGTATAATTTTTTTCATAAAAAATATTTTTGGCAAAGTAATACCAATTGTAATTATTTTTTAATCGTAAAAAAAAATAAACGTACAGTGGTTTGTAATATTAACTGCTTAGTTTAGTTCTAATAATATAGATTTAGACTCATACGAACATCCACAGCAGCAATTTTCCCTAATATTTAAGCAAAAAAAATGCCGACTGTTACATCGGCATTTTAGGTTAACTATTTATAGTTAGTATGATCTTCTTCTGCGCTCTCCGCCACCGCTTCCTTCACTTCTTCTGCGTTCGCCTCCACCGTATGATGAACTTCCCCCTTCACTGCGTCTTCTTTCGCCACCACCATATGATGAGCTTCCACCTTCGCTGCGTCTTCTATCTCCACCTCGGTCTCCACCGCCTCCATATGATCTTCCGCTTCCGCCTCTATCACCTCCGCGGCTTCCACCACGGTCTCCACCGCCACCATATCCACCTCTTGATGATGAACTACGTGTACGACCTGAATCTTGTGTATCTCCAGAGATTTCAACACGAACTGGACGACCTTTAAACTCACTTCCGTGAAGTGATTTCATTACGGTATCTACACTTTCGGCATCAACATTTACAAATGAATATACTCCTTTAACGTCTACTCGGTGAATGGCTGCTGGAGTCATTCCTGTAGTTGTAGTGATAAAGTTTTTTAATGTTTCAATATCCAAACCATCTTTTTGGCCTATGCTCACAAATAAGCGCGTGCCTTGGCTTGATCCATATGCACGTTCTCTTGGCTCACGGTCTCCACTTCTTGAATCTCTGCTATCTCTTCCTGCAGCCGAACGCTCTTGTACGTTTAAGTCAGGAGCGTTTAGGTATTCATCAGAGAATCTGCGCAATTCAAGCGATAGCATTTTTTTAACTAACTCTTCTTTGCTGAGTTCCATTAATGGCTCTAATCCGTCCAAAACTGTTTTATCAAAAATGGATTCTTCAATTTCACAATTTTTGATGGTATCGGTAAAGGCAATTAATTTTTTATCACGCACTTCGGTAGCCGAAGGGATTAAAATTTTCTTAAACTGGGTACCAATTAAACGTTCTATTTCACGCAAGCGGTATTGCTCGCGCATGTTTAATAAGGTAAACGAAATACCTGTTTTACCAGCACGTGCCGTACGGCCGCTGCGGTGTGTATAGTTTTCGTTATCATCAGGTAAATGGTAATGGATTACGTGAGTAATACCGGTTACATCAATACCACGAGCGGCTACATCCGTTGCTAATAATATTTTGATAGCATGGTGACGGAAACGGCTCATTACTTTTTCCCGTTGGCCTTGGCTAAGGTCACCGTGTAAACAATCGGCATTGTATCCTTCACGTATTAACTTATCGCTAATATCTTGTGTTTCGTTTTTGGTTTGGCAAAATACAATACCATAAAAATGGTCGCTGGTGTAATCCAATACACGTTTGAGGGCAGCAACTTTATCTTTTGCATGCACTACTGCGTATTCGTGGGTAATGTTTTCGTTGGCTGTGTTTTTACGACCTACCGTAATTTCTACTGGGTCTTTTAAATACACATCGGCAATTTGTTTTACTTGCTTAGGCATGGTAGCACTAAACAATGCAACGCGTTTTTCGGATGGTGTTACAGATAATATTTGTTCAATATCGTCTCTAAAACCCATGTTCAGCATTTCATCTGCTTCATCCAATACAACAAATTGTATGCTTTGGATTTTTACTGCTTTGCGATCCATCAAATCCATTAATCTTCCGGGAGTAGCTACAATAATTTGTGCACCTCTTCTGAGTTGATCAATTTGTTGGGTAATACTAGAACCTCCATAAACGGCTGCAATATTTACACCTTTGATGAATTTGCTATAGTTTCCAAGGTCTTTGGAAATTTGGAGGCAAAGCTCACGTGTAGGACAAATAATAAGTGCTTGCGTTGTTTTGCTGTTGAAGTCAATCTTTTGCAATAGTGGCAAGCCGAATGCTGCTGTTTTACCGGTTCCGGTTTGTGCAAGGGCCAAAATGTCTCTTTCGGTCTCTAAAAATACAGGAATGGACTGTTCCTGAACTGGAGTTGGGTTGGTAAACCCTAACTCAGAGATTGCGCTTAGAACGGACGTGTCTAAACCTAGTTCGTTAAATGTTATCAAAGTACTGTTTTATAAAAATGAGGGCCAAAGATAAGCGAATTACTTGATTATCTGTAATTGCTGCTAATTATCATGTAATTACCCACATCTTGTGAACAAAAAAGGTGAGCCGTTGGGCTCACCTTTTTAAAGTTAAAGAATTAAATCCCTGATTAGTTTTTCACCAATTTGGTTACTTGTGTTTCACCGTTGAGGGTTAAACGTACAAAATAAACTCCTGGATAAATGGTAGCTTCATTTTTCACCGGTATTACATTGTTTCCTAGTCCAATATCTGCGGTTGAGCTCAAAACTTTACGTCCTTGCAAATCAACCATTTCTATTGTTGCAATACCAGTAGTTGTAGCTGTAAAGGCTACATTAAATTCTGATGTAAACGGATTAGGATACGCTGTAAACGATTGTGTATTGATGGTGTTAGCTGTTACTTTCACTACTTGTGAGTAAGTAAATTTACCATCAAAATCAACTTGTTTTAAGCGGTAGTATAATACAGTTGCTTTTGCAAAAGCATTTACATCCTTGTAGTTGTAAGTTAAAGCACGGTTGCTGTTTCCAGCTCCTTTAACAAATGTTACTTTGCTAAATGTACGGCCATCTAATGAACGTTCTAAATCAAATCCTGCATTGTTACTTTCTGTTGCAGTTGCCCAGTTAAGTTGTGCATCTTTATCTTTAGTTGTTCCGGAAAATGTAGTTAAGGTTACAGGTAAGGTGCTTCCATTGTTTGATGCAGCAGCAGCAAAAGCAATATGCATAAACTTACCGTTGTATTCATACACATCATATGTGTAATCAGTTAGTAATGCCAAACCATTTACAACTACAGATGAGGTATTGCTTCGGAATACAATAAAGTTTCCTGCGCCTGTTGTTTCTCCACTACCAAATGCTGAGTTTTGTGTATATATTGTATTATTTGTTGGAGCTACTGCTGGTGTACTTGTTAAGCGTGCAACTACCATACGACCTTGTCCGTTACCATTGGTCCAGTTAACGGTTGTTGTAGTATTAGCAATTGCAGTAAGGTTTACTGTTGAAGCTAAAGTTGAAGGAACAACAACATCTACAATCTCGATATCATCAATTGCCCATCCTTCATCCACACCATATTGATCGGCCCAAAAACGGAAACGAACTTTTACATTTGCTTGCCCTGCTCCACCAGTTAAAGGCGTTGCACTTTCTAGCCAACCGTTACCATCAACCGATGAATAACCTACGTTGCTAATACCATTGAATTTATTTGCACCTAAAGTTCCACTTGCTACTGCGTTGTTGTACCAAGCATAACTGGTTGTTGTGTTAAAGTTTGCACCGGTTCCTGATGCATTGTTTAATCGAGTCCATAAACCTCCGTTAATTGAGATTTCTAGAACACCACCGTCATAATCAGGATCAGCATCTGTATCAAATTTATGTTTGAAACGAATTACTGGATTGGTTGCAGTTGTAAGATCTATTTGAGGAGAAACTACAACAGCATCGGAATTTGCAAGACTAGAGTAGTCTCCTACCAACTTGGTAACCCAAGCATTAGAACCTGAATAAGCAGCGTTCAAAAACGTTTTAGCTGGTGTACCTATTTCCCAAGGATTGTCTCCTCCATTGGCAGCAGCAGTCCAACCGGCTGCGCCTGCATCAAAGTTTTGTGTGTACGGGAATGCATTAATCAAAATGGCAGTGGTAAAGCTATCTTGCACACTGTATGCAGTTCCCACAGTATTGGTAGCATAAGCTCTATAGTAATACTTGGTAGTATGGGTTAATCCAGCAGGGTTAATACTGAATGTTCCTAAAGAAACCAATGGAGTAGTGGTTGAATCAACAACACCTGGATCACCAATGGTTGGGTTAGGTGATGTACCATATACGATACCACTTGCTGTAACTGCATCTCCACCATTGCTGGTGATATTGGCATTAACTGTTGCACTGCTAACGGTAAGATTGGTAACAGCTGTAGTTAAAACGGTTGGTAGAACATTGGCAGCATTAGTTGTAAAGCTGCTGTCTGCTCCATATGAAGTTCCAATAGAGTTGGTAGCATATGCTCTATAGAAATAGGTGGTAGATAAAGATAAACCAGTTACATTAAAGCTGAATACACCACTTCCAATATTGGGAGTAGTAACTGAATCAATTACTCCAGGGTCTCCAATTGTAGGGCTAGCACTGGTTCCAATTACAACGCCACTAGCAGTAACGCTTGATAATCCATCGCTTGTTATGTTACCACCAACTGTAGCACTTGAAGTGGTTATGGATGATTTTGTTGATGTAACTAATTGAGGAGCTGTTTGAAACAATACTTCTATATCATCCAGCGACCAACCATCTTGTGAATCCGATCCGTCAGAACCAAATCTAAATCTGAAACGTACATTTGATTGACCTATTGCTCCTGTAAGTGTAGTGGTACTTTGAATCCAACCGTTGCTTTGACTTGAATATATTCCAGTACTTCCTACACCACCAGTGGTACTTGAAAATTTAGGCGGAATAATTGAGCCACTTGTACTTGTGCTGTTATACCAGGCTTTACTATTGGTGCTATTAAAGTTACCTCCTGTACCAAGAGTGTTATCTAGTTTGGTCCAGGTTCCACCATTAATTGAAATTTCAACCACCAAAGCATCATATCCTGGCTCCGTAATAAACTTATGGAAGAAACGAACATAAGGTTGGGTCACATAACCAGAAAAATCAAAAACAGGGGAAACAACTGCGGCATCATGGTTATTGGTATACTGAGCTGATAAGCCAGTATTCCATGCGTTTACGCCACTTCGAGCTCCGTTCAAGAAAGTTTTAGTAGGAGTTCCTAATACCCAATCGTTATTAGTTCCAATTGTTTGTGTTGTCCAATTGGCAGCACCACCCTCAAAATTTTGAGCGTAAGGAATTGTATTAATTCCAAATAAAGTAGTGAAACTATCTTGTGATGAATAGGCTGTTCCAATACCATTTATGGCATATGCACGATAATAGTATTTAGTTAATGTATTTAGTCCAACTGGTGTAATTGAATACGTACCTGTGGTAGCGGTAGAAGTTGAATCTATTACACTCGGGCCACCAATAGTTGGGTTTGGAGTTGTGCTATATACAATTCCACTTATTGTAACTACACTACCACCGTCTCCAGTAATATTGGCATTTAACGTAGCGCTAAATGGACCAACATTTGCAATTGGCGAGAGAACAATAGAAGGTGGGGTTGGAGCAGCTAATGTGGTGAATGAACTGTCTACTCCATAAGAAGTACCAACTGAATTGATGGCATAAGCACGATAGTAGTATGTTGTAGAGTTGCTTAAACCAGTAATATTAAATGAATAGGCACCACTTTGTACTGGAACAAATGATGACGAATCTGTAACTCCAGGTCCTCCAATTACAGGATTTGGATTTGTTCCTATTACAATGCCAGAAGCTGTATTAGATACACCTCCGTTACTTACAATGTTCGCACTTAAAAAAGCTGAACTCACACTTACTGCTGATTTAGAACCAGTACTAACAGTTGGAGCTACAGCTTGTTCAATTTTTAAATCATCAAAATTAATTCCGTTAGGATCGTTAGGTGCTATTACATTGATTCCAAAAGAGTAATCGGCTGTAGTACCTGGGGTAAACGAAACAGTAAACTGAGTCCAAGTTGTAGATTGATAATTTGTTTGTGTTAATAATGTAGTGGTCATAGCACTAGCATTTTGACCAGTTCCAACTGCAATGGTTACGTCATATGCAGGAGTAGTGTTATCAGCAGTACGAACGTAATAGCTAAACAAATAAGGAGTGCCTGCAGTCATTGAAACTGGTGGCGTAAATGCCCAACCATTGGTACTCCATGATCTGCGTAGTGATTTGGTTCCTGTAAATGCTAATGGCGAAGCTATAAACCATGAACTTAAAGTATTAGAAAAATTCCAGCAACTTGGGAACAAGTTTGTTCCTGTCGCAAGTGATTCAAATCCTTCGGTCCATGGTAAGGTTACAATAGGATTACAGAAAGTGGTTACAGTTTGGTTGGTTGACAAGGTACTTGCACACAATCCGTCAATTGCTCTTACTCTGTAGAAATATCCGGTATTGCCTGTCAAACCACTCACAACTGCAAACGTATCAGTATATGTTGATAAGGAATTGTAACCAGAAACAAAACTAGAGAAACCTGAATTTGTAGAAACATCCAACACATAAGTTGCTCCAGGGTTTGCAATTGGATTCCAACGAGCCACAAAAGAGTTGTTGGATATATTTACAGCTGCTGCACCTACAGGAGTTGGAATACCTGCTGCACAAGTAGTAACTGTTGCAAATAATGGACTTGTGGTATTGTATACCGGGCCAAAGCAACCGCTATTGTTATAGGCATACACATAATAATCGTAACCAGTAGCAGCGGTTAAGCCTGTTTGGTTAAAAGTTGTTCCTGTAGAGTTTGCCACAACGGTTCCAGTTCCTAATACTGCATTAACTGCATAGTTGGTAAAGTTTGAAGGAGCTACTTCGGTTCCACCTGTAGCATAACGAACTACTAAATAATGTGTTGATCCACCAATTGCTGAGGTATACGAACCGTTAAATGCAGATGAGCCAAGGTTAGAAACTGTAAATACAGTTGCCTGATTAGTTGGAGCAGCACAAGTTACCAATTCTCCATAAGCAAAATTACCTATGTAATCGGCTGCAAGTATTTGGGTGCTTGTAGTAATGGTTTTTGGAGGTCCTGCAGCATAAGTAATGGTTACAGGAGCACCAGTGTATGAGCCACCGGCTGTTGCAGATGAAACAATTTTAGTGGTTGAAGTAAATGCAGCAGCAGTATCTGTAAGGCGCATGTTAGCACTTACAAAATTGGCTGCATCAGTATAAGTTGATTGCCAGCGAATATCCGACATAGATGTTACTCCCGTGCCTAATGTTCCAGCGTTACTGCCGAAAGCTTCTGCCGAAACAACTGTGCGACCACCAGCATTGGTTGTTGGGTCAATAAACAGTGGTAAGTAACGGCCCGATTTACCAACTGGATACAATGTAGCTGCAGTGGTATAGGTTCCTGTAGCTGAACGTGATGCAGCAAACGTACGCGAGAATGGACCATTGATATAAGCGGTATCGCTTCCACCTGCCAAGGTTGCTGCTGCTGAGATTGTTCCCAAACGGAAAGTATCTGTAGCAGTAGTGTTTACTATACCTCTTGTAAGTGTTAATGTACCAGATACAGAAAATGGAGTAGAAATAGTTACTCCTCCAATACTACTGTTTCTCACTACTAAGTTTGCTGTTCCTGCAGTTGCTCCAGTTACAGCGTTTAAAAACTTACCTGTACCAGATATAGATTGTGCGGTTGTATTGGTAGATGTTATGGCACCTGTAGGATCTGCAAGTGTTAATGTATTTGTATTTATTAAAGTATCGTTATTTACGATATTTCCTTTTACTGTATGGGCAGATGTCATGCGGTAGTTACCTTGTGTTACCGTCAAATTACCTATAATACCTAAGTTATTGGTTGTAGCTACAAAACGATTGGCTCCAGAAGGTGCATTTACAATTACATTACCAAATGATGCTAAACCTAACCCCGTATTAAACAAATTTATATTAAAGGCATTCGTTCCTCCTGGTTGTGTTGAAACACCATCCCCGAAAATTACGGTATGTGATGTGCTAAAGTTAACAGGCAAACTCGGGAATACTTTAAATGCAACGGCTGCAGCTGCTACTGCAGGGTCTACAATTGTAATTGTTCCGCCTGATAATACAAAACTACTATCCGTTGTTGCATATGCATCCAAAATATGTGAAGTGGCACTAGTTGCAGCAACTCCGTTATCATTTCCATCTATTACAATAGATCCACCTGATTGTTGGAAACGGCCTGAAAAATCATTTGCAATTGAACCATTAACATTTACCGTTCCACCCGAAACCGTAAAGTTTCCGCGGATAAATATGGATGCATTGTTCATAGTACAACCAACTGTTAAAGTATTACCCGAAACAACAAGTCTGCCGTTAAGGTTAATGCCAATTGCACGTGCAGTTGCAGCTGTGGCATTGATAGAAACTTGGTGTCCGTCAAAAATCACAACCGAATCGGTACAAGTAGGAGCAATACCTTTATTCCAAGTACTACCATCTTCCCAATTACCAGAGGCTATTGTATTAAATGCTATATCTGCATTGGCTGCACCCATATACCAAGTATTGGTTAAATTAGCTAAAGTAACTGAGGCTCTTTGAGCATGAGGTAAACGAGTTCCGGCTTGGTGTGTGCCCGATAAAGGTGCACTTCCGCTTGTAATACGGCTATTGCCATTTATGGCTGCATATGTGCCATTAGCACTTAATGCTATGGTATAAGTTGGTGTTCCTGTTATACCAGAAGTTGTAACATCCCAACTTGAATTGGTGCGGGTTTCAACTGTATAGGCTCCATCTACAATTGAGGCAACTGAAATACCAGCTACATCATTATGTCTTAGAGTAATTCTGCCACCAGCAGAAGAAGCTGCAGCTTGCCTAATATAAGCATGGCGAGGAAAGAAGGCTACAGGTGCAGATGATTGCAAAGCCACAAATGGATAGGTTCCAACGCCTGCAGTTGGAATGGCTCCAGCTGTAATAGTTTGTCCTGCAATGGCAGTTGCCCACCAGCGGCTAAATGCACTTCCCGATCCAAATCCACCATTTGTTAGGGTTAATGTTCCCAATGAGGCAGTACTAATACCTAATATAAAAGTGTTAGAACCTGTATTAACCATACCGTTAGTAAAGGTTAATGTACTCGAAACGGTTCCGGTATTGGTTCCACTTAGGAGTGATTGACTAGAAGAAAAAGTTACTCCAGCGGCTGAGGTATTGTTAATGGTAACCGAAGCATAGTTGGCAGTTGGAGATGTTGTTAAATTTCTGAATACACCTGTTCCACTTACTGTTTGACCTACTGTTTGTGAGGTAATGGTAGGAGTAGCCATATTGGTTTGTGTTACCTGGCCAAATACCAATGCACCTGTATTGGTTAAGGTTCCATTATTAGTGATATTACCACCTACAATGAGGTTGGTAGTTCCACCACGGAACTCTCCGGCAGTAATGGTAAGGTTACCGTTAACAATTACGGTTGCCGAACTTGATGCAACAAAAGCATTGCTGGAAGCAAGTGTATTCACAACAACGTTTCCAAAATAGAAGCGGGTTGCTAAACTGGATTCAAATCCTTTGGTTGAGTTGGCTTGTGTTGAAATACCATCTCCAAACTGAACAGTGTGGCCAGTTGAGATCAATGGATAAGGAGTAGCTGCTGAAGTGTAGGTTAATACACGATCAGCCGTTGCTGTTCCAATGTGACCATCAACAAACACTAGTGTACCTCCTGTAAGAGTCACTAAGTTTGTTGCTATATTCATAATTGGTGTACCTGTTAATACAGAAGTAAGGGCTGTTCCACTGTTACCATCAATTGTGATGGTACCACCAGTTTGTGTAAATATTGAACCAGAAGCAAAGTTCATATTTCCATTCATAATAAACTGGCCTCCTGAAACTGTTAATCGTCCTGAAGCTGAAAATAGATTATTGTTTCCGCTGCACCCAATGGTTAGTGAACTACCTGATATTGTTAACTTACCATTTAACAACATTTGACCAGCATTTGCACTTACCATACTGCCATCAATCCATATACTATCAGCTGTATTGATTAGAATATTTTGCCCACAAATAGGTACTCCAAGGCTCCAGGTAGCGGCATTGTCCCAAGCACCCGAAGCAACACTTTGGTTAGCCACTTCAGATCCAATAAGTCCAATAGTGTATGTTCCAACAATATCGGCAGCAGCTACTCCGGTTCTTTGAACCATTGGTAGGTTTGTTCCAGCTTGGTGTGTACCAAACAAAGTTTCGTTAATCAACAAACGTGCGTTGCTCGAAAATGCTACATAGGTTCCTTGGCCTTGTATGGCAAAAGTGTGGGCTACTGCCGAAGCATAGCCGCCACTTGTTGACACTGCCCATGATGCGTTTGTTTTTTGGTCGAAGGTAAGTGAACTCTCGGTTGGAGGAACACTTGTTGCAGTAGTATTTAACCCACCAATAAATTCAACACTGAATATACCTGCAGTTGTTAACGCTGAGGTTGCTTTGTGAAAATGGCAAGCATTCCCGATTCCATTCATAAAAGGAAACGAACCTACTCCAAAACTTGGAATGGTACTTGCCGCTATGGTACTTCCTGCTCCTGCTGCTCCAACCCAACGGCTAAATTTACCGCTGGTAAATCCATTACCAGCAGTAAACGTTAAGGTTCCTAATGATGTTCCTGATGTACCTAAGGTAATGCTGTTGCCTAATCCAAGATTAACCAAACCACTTGTGAAGGTGAGGGTAGTTGGCACTATTACATTTGACCAGTTGAAGTTGATGGTACGGGTAGTTGATGTATTGTTAAATGTTAGGGAAGCAATGGTTGATGCAGTGAGTGATCCCGTTCCTCCAATAGTTTGAGGTGTTGTTCCATTTAAAGATAGAACACTACCTGTTTGCGTAAAGTCCATTGTACCATCATTGGTAATATTTTTTGCAACGTTTAATGTTTTTCCAACACTTCCATTAAATACATTAAATATACCACTAGAGTTAACAGTTAAATTATTTAAAACCGAAAATGAAGATGAAGTTGTTGCATAGTCTAGCGTTCCATCAATATTAAGTGAAGCTGACGATTGTCCTGTAAGATCTAACGACACTGTATGAGTTGCTGCAACTGTTACCGTATCTATAGATAATGGAATAACAGAAGGAGACCATGTTGATGGATTGGACCAATTTCCACTTGCGGTAGATACGATATTAAATGGGGCAGGTCTAGAAATAAGTGAAATATTGTCAATAGAAGCAGGTGGTTGTGTTCCCCCTGTTTCGTTTTTCCAAGAAAATATCAATCGAAAAGTTGTTCCTGCTAAGGTTTTAGGTAATAAGATTGAAGCAGTTTGGACCCCTGTTAATACTGACCCATTTGCTACAAAAGTTGCACCCGCAATTCCTGCTGGTACATTATTTAAACCAAGGCCTGGGTGCGTTGCAACTCCAACTGGTGTTATAGATGTAGAAGCCGTAAACACTTGCCATATATCATATGATGCTTCACCTTGTTGAGCCCAGTTGAATTGTAAATGAATAATGGAGTCTGTTGACGGAATAGTTATGTCTCTCCAGAAATAGTTTGTGGCATTACTTGCGGGAGTATATGCATTCGTTATACCTCCATCGTTTGAAATGTAAGCTTTATTCCCTGTCATTGGTGCTCCACCTCCCGGTGTACCAACGAACCATGGGTTATTAACTGAGTTTGAAACACTCCAACCATTGGCAGCAAAGGTTGATCCGTTATCAAATCCACCATCTCCTGTAGGATTGATAAGAACAGTTTGAGCATGGGCGACTGATGCGCTCAGACCCACACTCAATAACCCAACACCCAATATCTTGGTTATTAGATTACGAAAGGTTTGTACTTGTTTTTTCATATTGATTGTGTTAGTTTTTATTTAATTTATGTTTAAGTTTTTTGTTTAAAGTACGTTTCAAATAATTACATAATGCAAAAATAATGAAGCATTGATTTGTTATTTATGTTAAAGTGCTTAGAAAAAATTAATAAGCTAAATTATGAATAAAATCATAAAATCATAAATATTTTTTAAAATCTATACTTTTTTAATCTTTTTTACGAAAAATGTATATAAGCAAACAATTAAAAGAAATTGGTGGAAGGTTGGTTGTTGCTATTCAAACGCACCTCTTAATTCATTTTGCCTATTGGCATCCAAACGGATAAAAATGAAGAGTAAAATAGTGAAACTTAATAAGGCAGAACCACCATAACTAAAAAACGGAAGAGGGATTCCGATTACGGGCAATAATCCCAATGTCATACCAATATTAATGGCAAAGTGAAAAAATAAAATAGAGGCTACACAATACCCATAAATGCGGTTAAATTTTTGGCGTTGCCTCTCGGCCATTACCAGTATGCGCCATAGCAGCAGAATGTATAATAGAACAAAAACAGCAGAGCCAATAAATCCATATTCTTCGCCTATGGTACAAAAAATAAAATCGGTGCTTTGTTCGGGTACAAATCGAAACTTATTTTGTGTTCCTTCCAAAAAACCTTTGCCCAAAAACCCACCCGAACCAATGGCAATTTTGGATTGTTGTACGTTGTAACCAGCACCTTTTAAATCTACTTCTTTACCCAACAATACATTGATACGCGATTTTTGATGCGGTTGCAATATGTTTTCGAACGCATAACCAATACTGCTTACATATCCTATAGCTAGGATGGCAACAGTTGCTACTATTAATAAATTTTGCCTGTTTCTTCGAATGATTAACGTTAACAAACCAGCTATTATGGTTATGGCAATACTTAAATAGATTGATGGAATAACGAGTGCCAACACAGCTAATAAAGCCAGCATAAATCCTATAAATAAAAAATAGCCCGGCAATCCTTCGCGGTACAACATAAAAATAAAAGAGGCAAATACGAGCGCACTTCCAGTTTCATTTTGCAACAAAATAATTACCATCGGCAATAGGATCATACCACCGGCAATGAGTTGTGTTTTTCGGTTGCTAAATTTAATATTAAAGCCTCCTAAATACTTTGCCAGTGCCAACGCTGTGGCAAATTTTGCAAACTCGGCAGGTTGCATTCTAAACCCACCAATTTCTATCCATGAACTCGAACCTTTTACGGTAGTGGCAAAAGCAAGTACGGCTAATAATAAGAGCATGCTTATAACATAAATGGGATACGAAAAGGCGTAGAAAAATTTTTCGTCAACCAATAAAATAAGCAATCCTATAAAAGAAGAAATACCAATCCAAATGAGTTGTTTGCCATAATTCATAGTGTTATCATAAATATACGGATTGGATTCGCGGTAAACCGATGCATAAATACATAGCAGACCTGCAATAACAAACGTGTAATACAACACGAGGGTTAGCCAATCAACGTTTGATGGTTTGGGTTGTTGCTGCGATTGAATCATTTTTATGAATAAGGTTTCCTTTGAGCATACGCTCTAATAATGCTTTGCGGGTATCGTGTTTTCCGGTAAGGTATTGTTCCATCATTAAACTTGCTATAGGGGCCGCCCAAGTTGCACCAAAGCCAGCATTTTCAATTACGACAGCAATAGCAATTTTGGGATTGGTTTTGGGGGCAAAAGCAAAAAAGATAGAGTGATCTTTTCCATGTGGGTTTTGCGCAGTGCCTGTTTTACCGCATACTTCAATTCCCGGAAGTTTTGCAATACGCGCAGTACCAGCTTCTACAACATCCTGCATACCGTCTATCACAATGGGGAAATAAGCAGTATCTACTGTACTCCAATGTTTGGTATTGTATTCGGGGTTGGGGTTTTTCTTTCCATCAATTGTTTTTACCACATGTGGTGTAATATAATATCCTCTATTGGCAACAGCTGCAGTTGCGTTTGCCATTTGTAAGGGCGTAATTCCCAATTCTCCTTGGCCAATTCCTAATGAAATGGTGGTGGTTGCTTGCCAGCGAAAGCGACCATAAATTCGATCATAATATTCGGAGGTTGGCAATAATCCTCCACCTTCGCCATACAAATCTACACCCAGTTTTTTTCCTAACCCAAAACTAGCCATGTGTTTGTGAAAATTTTTATACGCCATTTCAGCTTTGGGATACCTGGGATTATTGACTACACTTCGGTATACTTGGCAGAAATAGGCATTACAGGAAACTGCAATGGCACCTCTTAATTGTAGAGGTGAACTATGTGGGTGACAACCCACAAACATATATCCATGATGGCAACCATAAGCAGTACTTGGGTTTAATACACCTTCTTGTTGGCCCGTTAATGCCATCAATACTTTAAAAATAGAACCGGGAGGATACGGTGCAGAAAGGGGTCTGTTGAATAAAGGTTTAGATGGGTCGCGGAGTAATTTCATATAGTTGTTTCCACGTTCGCGACCAACAAATAAATTGGGGTCGTAAGTAGGGCTTGCAACCAATGCTAAAATTTCTCCCGTGCTTGGATCAATGGCTACTGCACTTCCAATTTTATTGTTGAGCAACTGCTCACCCAATGCTTGCAATTGGTGGTCAATACTGAGTTCAATATTTTGACCAGCAATAGCAGCGGTATCAAATTCACCATCTTTGTATCGTCCTTGGGTTCTATTTTTGGAATCAACCAACACATAACTCACCCCTTTGCGTCCACGCAACACTTCTTCATATGACTTTTCAACTCCACTGATACCCATAAAATCTCCCATTCGGTAATATTCTCCACTTTTCTCGATATCTCTATCCGTTACTTCACCAATATATCCCATTACATGTGCAGCGTCACTAAATTTATATTTTCGATCAGTACGAACGATGGTTGTGAAGCCTAAAAAGTCGAACATTTTTTCTTGAAATGCAGCGTACGTTTGGATGCTCAATTGTTTTTCAAAAACCTGTTCTCTGTATCGAGCATATCCTTTGCTTCGTTTCATTTTTTCGAAACGTTGGATAAACCCTTCTTGTGTAATTCCAAGAACCTTACAAAATTCCATAGTATCCAAATCTTTTACCTGATCAGGAATAACCATTAAATCATAAATAGCATCATTGTAAACCAAGAGTTCACCATTGCGATCATATATTAATCCACGAGCAGGGAATATGGTTTGTTCTTGTAAAACGTTTTCCTGTGCCGAACGCAAATAAGAATCATCAAACAATTGCAAAAAAGCGAGTCTGATTAAATAAACCATTGCCAATGCAACAAAAATGGCGATGAGCACATTGCGTTTGCCTATACTATCCATTGGTTTTGGGTGTTCTGAAAAATAATAATTGCCCTACAATAACAAGCAACAGGGTTACCAAAGTACTCAAAAACACACGAGAGAGTGTTGCCAAAAATTCATGAAAGCCATAAATTTCTAAAAAGAATAATAAGGTATGGTGCATAAAAATCATCACAAAACCATATACCGTAAACCATACAATTCCTTTTTGGGAAAGTGATGGTATAACATTCCCTTCCATATCTTCTTTATTAGTGGTTGTGCGTATATAGTGAAAGCGCATAAAACCCATAAACGTACAAGCAGCAATATGCAAGCCAGGTGTACTTGAAAAAGCATCAATAACAGCACCTGTTAAAAAAGCAATGATAACTACTTTCCATTCTTTGGTACGAATGGGTAAAAGTAACAAAAACGAGACGTATACATATGGATTGATATACCCACTCAGTTCAATATTATTAATAACCAGCAACTGTAGCAATACAATGCCAATAAATTTTAATAGGTATGTGAAAAAGTCTAAAATCACTTGTTTACAATGGTTGATTCAATGGTTTGTTGTTCCTGTTTCATTAAATTTCGAATCACATACACCGTTGATACGGTTGAAAAATCGGTATTCAATTCAATTTTGATGGTGTGGAAATTATCCCCTGCATCTAAACTATGAGCATATATTTTTCCAATCGGAATTCCTTCAGGAAAAATAGTAGAGAAGTTGCTTGTAATGATGTTATCGTTTGTGGTTAAAGGTACATGTTTGTTTACATCTTTGAGTGCAGCAAACTTAGGGTCAGCTCCATCCCACACCAATGAACCAAATGCGCCATTTTTTTCGAGTTTAGCACTTATCTTACAATTATTATTAAGCAAGGAAAGGACTGTTGCATAATGGTCGGAAACATTCATCACAATGCCAACAATTCCATTTTCACTGATGACACCCATTTCTGGTTCAATGCCATGCAACCTACCTCTGTTTAAGGTAATATAGTTGTTACGTTTAGTAACTGAATTACTAACTACTTGCGCAGGAACATATTCATACTGTTGCTTGTAAATACTATCATTTACTTGAGAAGGATTAAAACTATTCTTATAATAAGAAGTAATGAGTTGAGAATGCAATCGGGCATTTTCAACTTGTAAACTATCGTTCACGCTACGTAAATTAAAATATTCTTGTGTATTGCTAACAGCTGTATAGTAAGAACTTGTAATTCCGGTTGTGTAATTTACAAAGCTTGCTTTTTGGTAATTATTAAATCGATAAATAAGCACAAAGGCAGCAACTTCCAATATAAGAAAGAGGAAGAACACATAATATTTATAAATAAAGAATATGAGGTTGCGCATCTTGAATGAAATTCGAATAATGAACCTCGAAATTCGAAATGGAGAATTTTGAAATTCGAGAGTTCGATTTTAGGCTATTTAGGTCATCAAAAACTTAAAGTTTTTTAAATTTTTAAGAGCCATTCCTGTTCCTCTTACAACTGCTCTTAATGGATCATCGGCAACGTGAACAGGTAATTTTGTTTTTTGTGATATGCGTTTATCCAATCCGCGAAGCAAAGCCCCTCCACCAGTTAAATACAATCCAGTTGAATAAATATCGGCCGATAATTCGGGTGGCGTTAATTCCAATGCACGCAATACAGCTTCCTCAATTTTAGAAATGGATTTATCTAAAGCAGCGGCAATTTCGCTGTAGGTTACAGTAATTTGTTTGGGAATACCTGTCATCAAATCTCTTCCATTTACGGCAAAGTCGGGTGGAGGATTATCCAATTCAGTTTGTGCAGCACCCACTTCAATTTTAATTCTTTCGGCAGTACGTTCACCAACCAGTAAGTTGTGTTGCCTGCGCATATAATCCAAAATATCTTCCGTAAACTCATCACCAGCAACACGAATGGATTGATCGCAAACTATACCAGCAAGAGCAATTACCGCAATTTCGGTAGTTCCACCACCGATATCAATAATCATATTCCCCATGGGTTCAAATACATCAATTCCAATTCCAATTGCAGCTGCCATTGGTTCGTGTATTAAATAAACTTCTTTGGCACCTGCACGTTCAGCACTATCTTTTACTGCACGTTTTTCTACTTCGGTAATACCCGATGGTATGCAAATAACCATGCGTTGTTGTGGCTTGATAAATTTATTGCTTTGTTGAATCATGGAAATCATACCACGAATCATGTGTTCGGCTGCATTAAAATCCGCAATTACACCATCTTTCAATGGCCTAATGGTCTTAATATCTTCGTGCGCCTTACCATGCATTTGTTGTGCTTGGCTACCTACTGCTATTACATTTCCGGTTCTACGGTTAATGGCAATGATGGAAGGTTCATCCACAACTACCTGATCTTTATGTATTATCAGCGTATTGGCTGTTCCTAAATCGATGGCTAAATCCTGCGTGAGGAAACTAAACATTCCCATTATTTATTTCTTATTTAAGGTTAATTAACTACTTGCAAAGTATAGCATAATTTTTCAAATATCCGTTGTGCATTTTTACGCAGGGTGTGGATGATTGAATTGTATGAGCTGTTTTAACGTAAACAAACTAATGTTTAAAATGCCTTGTTCCTGTAAAATACATGGCCATTCCATGGTTGTTGCAATAGGTAATACTTGCATCATCTTTAATAGAACCACCAGGTTGGATAACACTTTTAATGCCTGCTTTATCTGCTATCTCCACACAATCAGGGAAAGGGAAAAAAGCATCGCTGCTCATTACTGCTCCGTTCAAATCAAATTCAAAAGCTTGTGCTTTGGCTATGGCTTGTTTCAAAGCATCAACACGAGAAGTTTGTCCGCACCCAATGCCTAATAATTGTCCGTTTTTGGCAAACACAATGGTGTTTGATTTGGTATGTTTAACAATTTTATCAGCAAACAACATATCGTTTAAGGTATTTTCGTTTGCAGCAGTTGTAGTTACCAAGGTTAAATTTTCTTTGGTTAATACCACCTCGTTTTTATCTTGTTCAACCACTCCATTTAACAAACTGCGGTATTGTTTGCCGTTAGGTAAGTTTCCATTTAACTGCAATAACACGCGGTTCTTTTTTGATTGCAAAATATGTAGCGCATTGCCCTCATATCCAGGGGCAATTAATACTTCCATAAAAATTTTATCAATCTCGGTAGCTGTAGCTTCGTCAATAGGTTTGTTGGCAACAATTACACCTCCAAATGCCGAAACAGGATCACCTGCTAATGCATCGTTCCATGCTTGAAGAATAGTGGTTCGAGTGGCAACGCCACAAGGGTTATTATGTTTGATAATGGCAACTGTTGGCTCACTAAAATCGCTCATTAAATTTAAAGCAGCATCTATATCCAATAAATTATTATAAGACAATTCTTTGCCATGTTTTTGGGTAAACAATTGTTCTAAGTTGCCGTAAAATAATCCCTTTTGATGAGGGTTTTCGCCATAACGTAAAACTTTTGCAGGTTCAACACTTGCTTTAAAGGCAGTAGTGGTTTCTTTGTCGAAATAGTTGAAAATCATGCCATCATAATGCGAAGTAGTATGGAATGCTTTGGTAGCAAAACTTCTGCGTTGTTCGATGGATGTTTGCCCCTGTTGTGCTAACAACGTTTCGGCAATTATAGGGCAATCATGTTTATCGCAAACAATAACCACATCGTTAAAATTTTTGGCAGCAGCACGAATCAACGAAACACCACCAATATCTATTTTTTCAATGATGGTAGCTTCTTCCGAAGTTGATTTTACGGTTTCTTCAAAAGGGTATAAATCTACTACTACCAAATCAAAAAATGGAATCTCAAATTCTTTTACTTCTTGCTGGTCTTTTTCGTTTGAGCGCCTTGCCAAAATACCCCCAAATACTTTTGGATGTAACGTTTTTACACGACCACCTAATATACTTGGATAACCCGTTAACGCTTCCACTGCGTTTACTTTTATGCCTAGTTTTTCAATAAACTCTTGCGTTCCTCCTGTTGAATAAATAGCCACACCAAGTTGGTTTAAAGCTTTGGCAAGGGGCTCCAAACCGTCTTTGTAAAATACAGAAATAAGGGCATTGGCTATTTTTTTAGGTTGTTGCATGTTGTGGGAGATTGTTAAAGTGGCGCGAAAATAATCTAAGTATTCGGCATTTGAGAATGATACCTTCATATTTTTTATGATTTTTATAGGGCAGTTTTTATGCTATGATTAGCCCCATAATAATTTTTGTAACTGCCTAAAAATTATAGTAAGTTGCTCTTAGGAAAAAAGATTTAGCCACAGATTACTCTAATTAAATTTATTTTTAGTCTTCGGGATAAATGCCACAGATTAGCACTGATTTATGTTAAGACTATTTCAGTAAGGATTTTCTCTGATTTTCGCGATACTGATTCTGTGCTTATCAGGGGCAACAAAACAAATGACAATAAAATGTAATCTGCGGCTTAAACTTACAGAAAACTTTTAAAAACTAGCTTATGAAAAAAGTACTCAAATGGATTGTAATAGTATTGGTCAGCGTTATGTTGTTGGCCGAAGTTGGGTTGTTTGTAACTGGAAATGGGTATGTAAACAAAGTCGTTTACATGACCCTTTTAAGTGGTAAAACAGGTCCTGATATTGACGAGCTAAAGTTATTCCCATACCATGAGGTAACTATTGGGAAACCAGAACCGTGGCCAGTTTCTATAAACTATAACACACAACAACTTTCAGATAGTTTAATAGGTAAATTTATAAACTACCAAACTGTTGGATTTTTAGTGGTGAAAGAGGATAGTTTAGCATACGAAAACTATTGGGAAGGCTACGATGAACATTCAGTTGTCAATTCTTTTTCGATGGCCAAAAGTATCAATGCGGTGTTAATTGGCATTGCCTTAAAAGAAGGATTGATTAAAAGTTTGGACGAACCGGTTGGTAATTATATTCCTGAATTTGCAGTTGGGGATAAAGTGAACATTAGCATTAAACAGTTGCTTACCATGAGCAGCGGATTGGATTATACCGAAGGTTATGGTAGCCCTTTTGATTGGCCTGCTGAGGCGTATTATGGGCCAGATGTAAATACACTTACCCTTTCTGTAAAAGCGAAAGAAGCTCCAGGCAAAACATGGTATTACAAAGGAGGCGATTCGCAATTATTGGGAATGATTTTGAAGCAAGCTACTGGAAAAAATGTAGCTGATTATGCATCCGAAAAATTATGGAAACGGATTGGTGCAGAAGAAAAATCATTTTGGAGCACAGATGAAAAAGGCATGGAAAAAGTAAGTTGCTGTTTTTACACTTCGGCTAGAGATTATGCTCGCATAGCCAAACTGTATATGCAACAAGGGAATTGGAATGGGCAACAATTAGTGGATTCATCCTTTGTAAGTCAATCAGTAAAAGTTGCAGATTTAACGGACAATGAAACAGGAAAAAAAATTACTCATTATGGTTACCAGTGGTGGATAATGAACTATAAAAATCACCTTTTATTTTACATGCGCGGTATACGTGGACAGTATGTTTTTGCCATTCCCGATTTAAATATGATTGTGGTAAGGCTGGGCCATAAGCGCGACCCTGTTAAGGTTGACGATTTACCAATTGATATTTTTACGTATTTGGATGCTGCTTTTGCAATAGAATAAAGGAGGCTATAAAGCTCAAAATATTCTCTTATTTTCGCTTCCTCAAAATTATGGCAATACAAAAACTAACTATTCCTAAAGGCACACGCGATTTCGGGCCAGCCGAAGTGCAAAAGCGCAAGTATATTTTACACACCATTGAAACGGTGTTTAAAAAATATGGGTTTATGCCTATTGAAACGCCAACCATGGAAAACCTTACAACACTAGAAGGTAAGTACGGTGATGAAGGTGATAAGCTGTTGTTTAGGATATTGAATAGTGGCGATGCATTTAAAGATATCAAAGAAAAAAACGGAGAAGAAAAAATGTCGAATGTTGAATTTCGAATGTCGAATTTTTCGGAGAAAGGTCTTCGCTACGATTTAACTGTTCCTTTCGCACGGTATGTGGTGATGAACAAAAATGAAATCACCTTCCCTTTTAAACGTTACCAAATGCAACCTGTGTGGCGTGCCGATAGGCCCCAAAAAGGAAGGTACCGTGAGTTTTGGCAATGCGATGCGGATGTGGTGGGAAGTGATAGTTTACTCAATGAATTAGACCTTATTCAAATGTATGATGAAGCATTTAGAAATTTAGGAATTACACATTATGAGTTGCGCATAAACAATAGAAAGATACTTGCCGGCATTGCTGAAGTTGTAAAATCAATTGATGTAATGAGCACTATTGCAGTTGCTATTGATAAATTAGATAAGATAGGTGAGGAAGGTGTTCGCAAGGAATTAACGGAGCAAGGTTTTTCAGAAGATGAATTGACCCGTTTGTTTGATATCATATTGATCAAAGGAGAGAATAGCACGATACTCAATCAACTAAAATCGAAACTTCAAACATCAACTGAAGGCTTAAAAGGAATTGAAGAACTTGAATTTATGTTTAATTCGCTAAACCATATCAACCAGTCCACGGTCACATTGAGCGGAGCCGAAATGAGACCGATTAACCTAAAAACAGATTTCAGTTTAGCAAGAGGATTAAGCTATTATACTGGAGCCATTTTCGAAGTAGTATCTACCGAAGGCTCCTTAAAATCGAGCATTGGCGGTGGTGGGCGTTATGATAACCTAACAGGTATTTTTGGGTTGCCCAATGTTTCGGGAGTAGGAATTAGTTTTGGTTTAGATCGAATCTATGATGTAATGGAAGAGCTCAACTTATTTCCCCAAGGATTGAATATAACATCAACCCAAGTGTTGATTTGTGCATTTGATGAGCCAACACAAACGAGCGCATTGGCTATTTTAAAAAAATTAAGAGATACCCAAATCGCTTCGGAGTTGTATCCTGAATTACCTCAATCGAAAAAGGACAAAGAAAACCCATTG
The DNA here is from genome assembly GCA_044353855.1 of Bacteroidia bacterium. Lineage (GTDB taxonomy): Bacteria > Bacteroidota > Bacteroidia > UKL13-3 > UKL13-3 > UKL13-3. Next base: position 52,296 of record JBILBF010000001.1, on the reverse strand, counting down.
CAAAAACCCATGAATTATGCTGATGCATTGCACATTCCTTTCCGCCTTATTATCAAACAAGATTCGATGCTGTTAAAAGATATCAAAGGTGCTGTAATACCTGTATCAACTGTTGAAGATATCATTAACCAAATAAAATAATCGTTACTTTATAAACCTTTGCGACTCCGCGCCTTTGCGGTTAAATTTATGAATACTACATTTCAACTCAACTCAATACTAACATTAGCCGATATAGCCGCTATCATAAAAGAGCAAAAACATATCACATTATCTCCAGAAGCCAAACAACGTATTGTTTCCTGTAGGCACTATTTAGATAATAAGATGAATAATAAAGATGCTGTTTTTTACGGCATCAATACAGGTTTTGGCTCTTTGTGTAATACCCAAATTTCGCATGGTGAATTGGAACAATTGCAATACAATTTGTTGCGCTCACATGCTTGCGGAACAGGTGATTTAGTACCACAAGATATTGTTAAATTGATGTTGTTACTTAAAGTACAATCATTGAGTTATGGACATAGTGGTGTACAATTAGAAACTGTAGAACGGTTAATTTATTTTTTCAACCACAACATATTACCAGTAGTTTTTGAACAAGGTTCATTAGGTGCATCGGGCGATTTGGCTCCGCTGGCACATTTGTGTTTGCCTTTATTTGGTGAAGGAAAATACTGGAAGGAACAAAATTCGAAATTCGAAATTCGACATTCGAATGAGTTGCAATTAGAGCCTATTAAACTACAATCAAAAGAAGGTTTGGCTTTAATTAACGGAACTCAATTTATGTTAGCGTATGCAGTTTGGAGTGTATTAAAAGCACAACAGCTTTCGGCATATGCCGATACCATTGCTGCTATTTCAATTGATGCTTTTGATGCAAAGTTAGAACCGTTTTCACCACAGTTACATGCTATTCGTCCGCATGCAGGGCAAATAGAAACAGCCGCAACTATTTGCACACTTTTAGCTAATAGCGAAATCGCTAAACAAACTAAAGTACAAGTGCAAGATCCCTATTCTTTTAGGTGTATTCCTCAAGTTCACGGTGCAAGTAAGGATACAATTAAGTATGTAGCATCGATAGTAACCACCGAACTTAATTCGGTAACAGATAATCCCAATATTTTTGTTGATGAAGATTTGATACTTTCAGGTGGAAATTTTCATGGACAACCACTTGCTTTGGCATTGGATTTTTTAGCCATTGCAACTGCCGAATTGGGAAGTATTTCGGAACGCAGAACCTATCAACTCATTTCGGGCCAACGAGGGTTGCCTGCATTTCTATCAACCAATCCTGGATTGCATTCGGGGATGATGATACCGCAATACACTGCTGCCTCCATTGTTAGCCAAAGCAAACAATTATGTACGCCTGCATCGGTGGATAGTATTGTGAGCAGCAACGGACAAGAAGACCATGTAAGTATGGGAGCTAATGCCGCCACCAAATGTTTGCGCGTACTCAAAAATACGGAACGTGTATTGGCAATTGAACTCTTAAACGCTTCGCAAGCGTTGGAGTTTAGACGACCCCTTAAAAGTGCTACACCGATTGAAACTTTTGTTAGCGCATACCGAAAGGTTGTTCCTTTTGTAGATAAAGACAGGATTTTACATGATGATATTCAAGCATCAGTTGACTTTTTACAAGTGAATTAGTTTCTCTTTTTTTGTCACAGATCAACACAGATTTAAGTTAGTAAACAACGTTTGTTAAAATTTTTACAGACGGACGATTCAATAATTTATGTGCTAATCTGTGGCGAATAATACATTTAATATAATTTTCGATTATCTTAGTATTGTAATAAATTGTACAAATGAACGCAACACTTCGCAATAGCTTATACGCATTAAGTTTAGTTCCTGGTTTAGCCGTTTTTTATGGTAATATACACGGAGGTTATTGGGCTGCAACCAATCTTTTATTTTCATTAGTGGTTTTAGGGTTGGTTGAAGTATGCACCCAAAATTTTACATCAGAAGAACATAGTGGTGATGATGAAACGATGCCTAATATTATTTTAGCATTGCATGTTCCGTTGCAAATTGCGTGTATTATTTCATTTGCTTATGGTGTGCGCCTAGGTATTTTAACCAATGAATTTATATGGATTTCTGCTTTAAGCATGGGCGTTTATACAGGTAGTGGAGCAATTGTTGTTGCCCATGAGAGCATTCACCGCAAGCATATATTGTGGCAACTAGCGGGTAAGTTTTTACTTTTTTCAGCAGGTAATTTTTATTTTTTTATCGAACATTTACGTGTTCACCACAAATGGGTAGGAACCGAGAAAGATTCAGCAACAGCAAAACGCAATCAATCGGTATATGGATTTTTTCTTACAAGTGGATTAGGCCAACTAAAAAGTGCTTGGCATTTGGAAACCGAACGATGCAAAAAAGAAGGAAAAGCAGTTTTAGGTTTTTCTAATTATATGATACGCCAAGTAGTATTTCACCTCATTTTCGATACTACCTTGTTTTTAATTGCTGGTCCAATTGCATTGGCTGCTTGGTTTGTACAATGTATTCTAGCCAACTTTTTATTAGAGTACGTAAATTATATTGAGCATTATGGTTTATCGCGAAACGAAAAAGAACGTGTAACAGAAGTGCACAGTTGGCAAAGTAATAAGTTTGTAAGCAGGTTTGTATTGGTAGATTTAAGCCGACATGCCGATCATCATTATTATGCATCCAAACCTTTTCATACATTAATCTCTTACGAAAAAAGTCCTGTCTTACCCGGAGGATATGCCAGTTTAATTTTGCCTGCCCTTATCCCTTTTTGGTGGCGAAAGCTTACCCATCCAATTTTGGATGAGCTACAATAAGTTATTGTTAACGCTGATAAATATCACCCTAATTTTATTTAGACTAATTATAAATAATATAGTTTTGCGCACTCTAAATTCAATTTTGTATGCGCAGATTTTCCCATTTATATATTGCATTAAGTTTCTGTTTTTTTGGATGTATCCAATTGCTTTCAGCTGGAACCATTAAGGGAACCATTAAAAATGAAGCGGGAGAAAAGTATGCTTTGCAAGGTATTTTTTTAAGTAATGGTTTAAGCACTCAAACCAATAAAGAAGGACTATTTATTTTTGAAAATGTACTTAAAGGAGAATACGATATTACAACGCAAGTGAATGGTCAAAATGTGTTTGTTGCTTTGGCAAACGTAACCAATAATGATATCATAATTGATTTAGGGGAACTTGTAATAGCCAAAAACATACAACTTAAAGAGGCTCAAATTACAGCTGAGATCAATAGAGGTATAACGCGTATGCCTGATGTAAAAGACAATGTAATTTACGCAGGAAAAAAAACAGAAGTCGTTCAATTATCAATAGCAACAGCAAATCTTGCTCAAAATAACTCACGGCAAATTTTTGCGAAAGTACCCGGTATACATGTATGGGAAAGTGATGGAAGTGGAGTACAAATGGGAATTGCTTCTAGGGGGTTAAGCCCAAACAGAATGTGGGAATTTAATACCCGTCAAAATGGATATGATATTGCTGCCGATCCATTTGGTTATCCTGAAGCCTATTTTACTCCCTCTGTTGAATCATTGGAACGAATTGAAGTTATCAGAGGAGCAGCTTCCTTGCAATTTGGGCCTCAGTTTGGCGGTGTGGTAAATTACATTAAAAAACGTTCGGTTAGTGGCAAAAAAATAGGCGTTGAGTCGATGCAAACTTTCGGAAATAATAATATGTTTAGTAGTTTTAATGCTGTTGGTGGAAATCTTGGAAAGTTCTCTTATTATAGCAATATCAATTATAGAAAAAGTGATGGGTGGCGACAAAATAATGCTTATCAAACATGGAATGGGTATATAAATATTGGGTATCGGTTTTCTAAAAAATTAAACGTGAGTATGGAATATTCGCGAATGGATCAATTGGTGCAACAACCTGGTGGGCTTACAGATTCAGCTTTTAAAGTAGATGCTCAACAATCCATTAGAAGTCGTAATTGGTTTAAGTTAGTATGGAATATTGCAGCAGTAAATATGGATTATCAATTCACCGAAAACAATAAACTGAACATTAAATTTTTTGGATTAAAAGGAGATCGTTCAAGTATTGGTTTTTTGTCACCGATTAATGTTATTGATGCTGTTTCGACTTCAGGTTTATATGCTAAACGGACCATTGACCAGGATGTATACTTAAATTATGGTGTTGAGTTGCGCCATCTTTTTACCTATACTTTAGGCAATCAAAAAAGTTTTTTAGCTGTAGGAACAAAATTGTATTCGGGCCAAACAGATCGTATTCAAAACATAAATGGAAATAGAGGCACAGGTTTTGATTTATCTGCTGAGTCTGGAGTATTAAAGCGTGACATGGTATACAACACCCAAAATATTGCTGTGTTTGCCGAGAATGTTTTTACGCTTACAAAACGCTTAAGTATTACACCGGGTATTCGAGTGGAACATTTGGAAAATCAATCAAAAGGGATATTTGATGGCCGAATAGGCAGTCAAAGTAGTACACGCCAATTTGTATTAGTAGGTTTGGGCTCACAGTTTAAAGTAACTGCAAAAACGAATCTATATGCTAATATTTCTCAAGCTTATCGTCCTGTGTTGTTTTCAGATTTCACACCTTCAACAACAGATTCCATTGATGCTAATTTGAAAGATGCACAAGGGTATAATATTGATTTTGGATATAGAGGTTCCATTGGAAATATGTTGAGCTTTGATGTAAGTGTATTTATGCTAAACTATGCTGACCGAATTGGCAATTATGCTGTAAATGGGAAAAACTTTCGTACCAATATTGGTACTTCACTCAGTAAAGGGATAGAGAGTTATATTGAATTTACGCCAACAGCTTTTATTTCTGATTTTAAAGGTGGGCAGTTAAATTTATTTGCAACAATGGCATTTATCAACGCTGAGTATACCGAGTGGAATAATCCTGATTTGACTAAAAATCAAACAGGGAAAAAGGTTGAAAATGCTCCTCAACAGATTCACCGATTTGGAATAAATTATCGTTTCCGCAATCTATCAACAACCTTTCAATACAGTACAGTTGGTGCTTGTTATGCTGATGCACTCAATACTGAGTTACCCAATGCAGCAGCAACGATTGGTAAAATTCCAAGTTACCAAGTTGCAGATTGGAGTTTTAGTTTACTCGTATGGAAACATGTCAATGTAAATTCCGGGATTAACAATGTGTTTAATACCCAATATTTCACTCGCAGATCGGGCGGTTATCCTGGTCCGGGTTTGTTAACAGCTGATGGAAAAACCTTTTATGTAGGTTTAGGTGTTAAGTTTTAATGTAAACTAAGCAGTTAATTCAATCCAGATTTCGTTACCTGTTCTTGGTTGTGCAGAATTTAGACAAGGCCTCATCAAAACATTTTTGAAAATGGGCATAAAATAATCTTCATATTCAGCAATATGTCCACTATATGGAGGGCCTTCTTCAAAAGTTTTATTAAACAACAATCCAACTACTTTACCTCCTTTTGCTAATAATGATTTTGTTTGATGGGCATACTGAGTGCGCCTAGAGGGGTCGATTGCACAAAAAAATGTTTGTTCCACTATTAAATCAAATTGGCCTGTAAGGTCAAAAAAATCGCCACATATAATAGTAAGCTTATTAGTTTCGATATACTGTTGAAATTGATGGGTTAATGCATTGGTGAGTGTTGGTGCAATATCAATTACCGTAATGTGTGAGAATCCATTCTCTAAAAGGTAAATAGCTTCGTGGGCATTGCCACATCCTGGAATTAAGATGCGTTGATTTTTATCAGTTAAGGTATCAATATAGTGTTTGATGGGAGGCGAAACAATACCCAAATCCCAGTCAGTTTGAAGTTGTTGCCAGCGCATTTCCCAATACTGTTGTTTATTGTTTTCCATTTTGTTGATTGAATGTGTAATGCTTTTAAAAAAATACGGTAATCTTGCAGCAAATTAACACTTTATACAGATGAAATTTTTTTTAGACACAGCAAACCTTGCTCAAATTCGTGAAGCCAACGACTTAGGAATTCTTGATGGAGTTACTACCAATCCCTCTTTAATGGCCAAAGAAGGAATTAAAGGACAGGATAATGTAATGAAACATTACAAAACTATTTGTGATATTGTAAAAGGGGATGTGAGTGCTGAAGTTATTTCAGTAGATTTTGATGGAATGATTCGCGAAGGTGAAAACTTAGCAGCGTTAGATGAACATATTGTGGTAAAAATACCTATGATTAAAGATGGTATCAAAGCAATTAAACACCTCACATCAATGGGCATTAAAACAAATTGCACATTGGTGTTTTCGGCTGGGCAAGCATTATTAGCTGCTAAAGCTGGAGCAACGTATGTTTCGCCATTTATAGGTAGGTTAGATGATATTTCGCAAGATGGAATGGTATTGATTGCTGAAATTGCTCAGATATATGGCGTACAAGGTTTTCAAACGCAAATTCTTGCTGCATCTATTCGCAATCCTTTGCACATTATCAAATCGGCTCAAATGGGAGCTCAGGTTGCAACCTGTGGTTTGGATACCATCCTGCAATTGTTAAAACATCCGCTAACTGATAGTGGTCTTGAGAAATTTTTAGCCGACCACGCTAAAGCAAACGCATAAAAAAAAGCCACTGATTAAATCGGTGGCTTTTTTGTTTAATGGTATTTGTAGCAGTTTATTTTTTAGCGAAAAAACGGTGTTACTTTTTTACAACTTTTTGTGTGAATGTTTGACCATTATAGCTAGCACGGATAAAATAAATTCCATCAGGCATATTGGTTGTGTTGATGGTTATTGTATTTGCACCAGAAAGTAATTGTTCGGTTGATGCATAATGTGTTTTACCAATCATATCCATTATTACAATAGTTGCGGTACTAGAAGTATTGTTAGCATTTAAGGTAAGTGTTAATTCGTTGTTAAACGGATTAGGTAATGAAGCACCTAAGCCCATTTGTATTTCTTCATGGGTTACACTTACTGTTTTCGAAAATTCTGCTTTGCCATCAAAGTCTAATTGCTTAAGGCGATAGAATACAGTTTTGCTCGTTGCTAATTTACTGTCGGTAAATGAATAGTTAGAAACTTTATTAGTTGTTCCATTACCTTTTACACTACCAATGGCTTCAAACTTTTTACCATCCATACTACGTTGTACTTCAAAATAGTTGTTGTTGGTTTCTGAAGCTGTACTCCATTTTAAAAGCGTTGCATCTGTATTTTTTGTTGCTGTAAATGATTTCCATTTTACTGGTAAAACACCTAAAGCCCAAGGACGACCTAAACGAACACCATCAATTGTTAGAGTTGAAGCGTTAGATGCAGAACCTTGACGAAGTAACATTCTTGAAATATTAGGTGCATCTGTTGTTCCTGAAATTGGACCAACTTCAGGAGTTGTAGGATCTGTTAAAGGCATTGATGTAGTGAAAACATATAAAGTAACTTCGTCATCTGTGGATGATGAAGCGCGGAATGCATACTTAAGAGCAATTGCATATGTGGTATTTAATGCATACACAGTTGTGCCATACACTGTTCCGGTTGAACCTTTTGCTAGCCCCATTAAAAATCCCCCACTAGTAGATTTTATGAATACTCGCCCAACAAAGTTAGTATTAGAATTGTTCGGTAAAAGTCCAAAGAAGTAGTCACCCGTTGCTTGTGCCGCTGAAACACTAATCATTGCTGTTGCATAAACACTATCAACATTTGATGCTGTTCCCCCAATAAATACATCTTGTCCAGTATTAGCAAGTGCCGCAGCATTTCCTACACCTGTATTAACATAGTCGGTAAAAGTTAAGCCTGGAGAAACTGTATTAATTACATTGGTTACATTGGCTGCAGTTACCGTCCATCCATTACTTGTTAATGCAGAGCCTGCTGTTGCACTAAAATCGTCACTAACAATTAATTGCGCATTCACGCCAAAAGTCAATGCAATAAATGATAATGTGTAAATTATTTTTTTCATAGAATTTTAATTAACAAAGCAAAAGTAACCACTCTTTGTCCAAACACCAAGCAACATGTTGAATTTACTGAAAAGATAAGAATTACTTAATATAGCTCAACATAGAGTTAAAACTTCACCGCTACGCCTACAATAATATGTCGTTGGGCTAGGTAACGCGCAGGGTTTGTAGGCGGAGGTCCTTGTGTGCCTTGTTTGGGATTATTGTATCGAGGATCTACCCATGTATCGGGAACATTATCGCCATTTTCATAAGCTTTTCCAGTAACGGGATTAACAATGCTTGAATTTTTATTGTCGAAAATATTGGTGATTTGTAAGTTTAAGCTCACCTTAGTTGTTTTTATTTTCCACCATTTGGTGGCAGTAAAGTCTGCCCAAAACCAATATTCTCCTTGTTTGCTCCAACGGTCATTTGGGTCTGTGCTTTGCAAATAAATGGGTCGGCCTGTATTTACATCATTGTAAGCAAAAAAGTAAGGTGTATACCTTACACCCGAACGCATCACTGTTTCAAAATAGAAACTCCATTGGTTTAAAAACTTCAGTCCAAAAGGAGATTCTTTTCGGTCAATTTTAAAGGTATGATTGGTCTTAAAATCAAATGGAACATCCCAAGGTAAATAAAACTCGCGTGTATCTTCTGCAGCTCCATTTGCCAATATTTCTTTGAGGGCTTCATTTGCACTTGCACTTTGGCCGGTGGTAACCATATAGGTAAATGCAGCTTGTCCGTTATACCAATTGCCAATACGTTTTATGTATCCCAATTCAATTCCACGTGTTCGTGCATAATCCGAATTGATTCGAATGGTTCTAGGAACTTCCCTACCAGTGGCATCAGGTATGAGTAAAGTTGTTGATGTTATAAAGTCATATTTGTCTTTCCAAAATGCAGAAAAAGTGAATGCATCATTGCTGGTAATCTGAGTTTTTAATCCAATTTCATAACTAATATCTACTTCAGGATTTAAGTCTGGATTACCAACCAATGCTATAGTTGACCGATCTTGGTAATAAGGATTTAAGCCTGGATAAATAAATGATGGATGAGGTAAAATGGTGGTATGTCCATAATTAAAAAAGAGCATCTGGTTTTCGCGAATGGGAAAGGATGCAGCAATTTTTGGTAGGAAGCGAAATTTATATCTTAAGTTTCCAATTTTGGTACTATTGTCTAAGTAACTTTTTCTAATTTCATCACGGATGGGTGCATCAGGATTGGCAACAGCATCATCTACATATTTTCCAGGTGCCCAATATTCAAAACGACCCCCAATAGTAGCTATCAAACCTTTGTATTTTATTTGGTCGGATATAAAAACACCACCACGTTGGGGGTTTACTTTCCATACATCACTTTGTTGTCCCAATCTAAATGTCTGAGATTGCGATCCATCAGCTAACGGTAAAGGAGCACCAATCCATGGTCGGATAATATCAATCCATTGCATCTCTTGCCATTTCATTTCGATGCCAAATGAAAGTTTGTTCAAAGAATTTTTAGAGAAATAATTACCTTGAATTTTTGCCGTATATTCTTCAAAATAATGATCATGCCACAATGTTGCTACACCATTATTGTTGTAAAAACCAGAGGGCGAGTTGATATAAGCAACACTATCGCCCGGATTAAAATAAGTGTTTGGATATTGGTTAATTGATTGGGGATCCAATTCATTTACAACTACATCAGGTCTCCAATCTCGGCCATTGGCATCAGCACGTAACCGAACAAAAAATCGGGAAAAATTGGCATCGTATGAAAAACGTTTATTCACAGATTGTTTCCAGTTAACAGAAGTCATGTAGGCATCATGTGTAAATGTATTTGCATGATCCATTTGCTGACTAAAATTGTACTGGTATCCCGGTTGGAAAGGTAAATCATTGCCAAAAATACGTAGCATATTTACATCTTGATTTACGGTAATGGAGCGCAAATGAGAAACCGTTAAAACTTTTCCACCTTTAAAGGTATAATTCAATTTTACAAATGCACTCCAACGATTATCTTGAAAAGGAGCTACAAAATTTCCTGTTCCGTCTTTACCTGGGTATAAGGAGCTAGATAAATGGTTGGCGGGGTTTTTGTAAAACTCATCGGTAGTAGCGCCACGTAAAGCTATAGAGAACTTTAGTTTATTGTCTAATATTTTTTTGAATGCAGGTCCGCTAATATTAAGTTCACCAATATTGGTATTCCAATTCGATTTATAAGATTCGTTAAACCCGAAATTATCGCGTTTATAGTTTGCTGCAACTTCAAAAGTATTGCCACCACTTTTTGTTTTTGTATTAATTACACCAGCAGTAGCGTCACCAATATCAGCGCCAATTCCACCTGTAGTTACTTCAATATCACTCACTGCATTAGAACCAATATCCAGCCCAAAGCCAGTTCCACCCAATGGGTCAGTTACTTTTACGCCATCTACATACACTCCTGTTTCGTAGGTTCTACCCCCTCTAATGCTTACTCCAGCAGGGCTTAGTATAACTCCGGGCTGTGTATTTACAATTGATTGTAATTGACGAGAAGGAGCCAGTTCAATGTTTTCCTGACTAATGGTATTGATAGATTGAGCTCTGTCAATATCAATTAAGGGTTTTTTACCTATGATAACAACATCTTCTGATGTAATTGAAGTAGGAATAAGATCAACTTGAAGTTCTTTAGTTTCGCCTGCTTTAACTTTAATACCGGTATACATCGTTTTATTGTATCCAATATAGCTTACCTCAACACTATATTCTCCAGGCTTAATGTTTTTGATTATAAACTTTCCGTTTATATCAGTTACTGCTCCAAGTGAGGTTCCTTTTAACAATACATTTACACCAATAAGTTCGGCATTGTCTTTTTTGTCTTTAATTATACCCGAGATAGTTGCCGTTTGAGCAAATAACAAGGAAGTTGAAATACTTAAAAGAAATAGAAGAAAGCCGCTTTTCATTTGTCAAAAATAGATTGGCAAAATAATGCAATTACTGAAGTTGCAAAAGGTATTTTATGTTAAGATTAGGTTAAGGTTGTTTAGTGTGTCATTAGAGACGAGTTTAACTAAAACCAGCAAATAGGTTTTAGTTTTTAGAAGATGGTTTGATTAAACCACCAAACCATAAACCCATAACTATCCCTTACAAAACTTTACAACCTCAAACTTTTGCATACATTTGCACCTCTTTTTAACGATTTTAAATAATTATGGCATTAGAAATTAAAGTACCTACAGTAGGTGAAAGTATAAGTGAAGTAGTGATTGCAAAATGGAGTAAAAAAACAGGTGATTATGTTGCGATGGATGAATTGTTGTGTGAGCTAGAAAGTGATAAAGCAACATTTGAACTAAATGCCGAAGCTGCTGGTATATTAACCACCCACGGAAATGAAGGAGACACGATAAAAGTAGGTGATTTAATTGCTTCGATAGACACAACTGCTGCAAAACCTGTAGATTTAAAACCAGCTTCAGAAACGATTAAAAAGACAGAAGTGAAAAAAGCTGTTCCTGTTGCAGAAACGCCAAATTCAACTACTTATGCTAGTGGGTCTCCATCGCCTTCAGCTGCAAAAATACTTGCTGAAAAAGGATTAGATATTACCACTGTAAAAGGAACAGGAAAAGATGGCCGCATCACCAAAGCTGATGCATTAACAGCCGAATTAAAAACCACTACCAACGAAACCAAAACACGAAATGAACGTGCCGAAAAAATGACTTCGTTGCGTAAAACAGTGGCTAAACGATTGGTAGCTGTAAAAAATGAAACAGCCATGTTAACTACCTTTAATGAAGTAGACATGAAACCCATCATGGATTTGCGCAATCAATATAAAAATCAGTTTAAAGAAACACATGGTGTAAACTTGGGTTTTATGAGTTTTTTTACCAAAGCAGTTACTGTTGCCCTCAAACAATTTCCTTCCGTAAATGCTTATATTAATGGTGAGGAAATTTTATTTCATGACTACTGCGATATATCTATTGCCGTAAGTGCTCCCAAAGGATTGGTGGTGCCTGTAATTAGAAATGCAGAAAGCATGACCTTGGCTGAAATTGAAAAAGAAGTGGTGCTATTAGCAACTAAAGCACGAGAAAATAAATTAACCATTGAAGAAATGACTGGCGGAACGTTTACCATCACCAATGGTGGGGTATTTGGAAGTATGCTTAGTACTCCTATTATCAATGCACCACAAAGTGCAATTTTAGGCATGCACAATATTGTAGAACGTGCCGTTGTTAAAGATGGTCAAATAGTGATTCGTCCGATTATGTATGTGGCTTTAAGTTATGATCACAGAATTATTGATGGACGAGAGTCGGTTGGGTTTTTGGTGAAAGTGAAACAAATATTAGAAAACCCTACCTTATTATTAACCGAAGGAAATGACCCCAACAAACTTGTTTTGGGATTATAGTTTGTATCAAAAAAGCATAAAAGTAACAACATGAAATACGATGTAACAATTATAGGTTCTGGACCTGGTGGATATGTAGCAGCTCTTCGTTGTGCCCAATTGGGTATGAAAACGGCATTAATAGAAAAGTATTCAACCTTAGGCGGAACGTGTTTAAACGTAGGCTGTATTCCCAGTAAAGCCATGCTCGATTCATCTGAACATTACCATAATGCTGTACATAATTTTACCACGCATGGAATTGATATTGGTGGCGAAATTAAAGTGAATCTTAAACAAATGGTAAACCGTAAAAATGCTGTTATTAAACAAACATGTGATGGCATTGATTTTTTGATGAAGAAAAATAAAATTGATGTTTACAAAGGGATAGGTTCATTTATTTCCAAAAATAAAATTAGTGTAGTTGGCGAAAAAACAGAAGTATTGGAAACCGATAAAGTTATTATAGCTACGGGTTCAAAACCAGCAACATTACCTGGAATTGAGATTGATAAGAAGAGAGTGATTACGTCAACAGAAGCTTTAAATATGACCGAAGTGCCCAAGCATTTAATTATTATTGGTGGTGGTGTAATTGGGTTGGAATTAGGTTCGGTATATGCGCGATTAGGTGCAAAAGTTTCGGTAATAGAATATACATCCAGCATTATTCCTACAATGGATGCTGCATTGGGTAAAGAACTACACAGGGTATTGCGCAAGCAAGGGTTTGAATTCCATTTTAACCACAAAGTAAAAAGTGCTCAAACCAAAGGTAAAGAAGTTACTGTACTTGCGGATAATGAGAAAGGCGAAGAAATTACTTTCACGGGGGATTATTGTTTAGTTTCTGTAGGTCGTAAAGCATACACTGAAGCATTGGGGTTGGAAAATATTGGGTTAAAAACAGATGAACGCGGACGTGTAGAAACCGATGCTCATCTTCAAACTTCGATACAAGGAATATATGCCATTGGCGATGTAGTAAAAGGAGCAATGCTTGCACACAAAGCTGAAGAAGAAGGTGTGTTTGTTGCAGAAACAATGGCTGGCCAAAAGCCGCATATCAATTATAATTTGATTCCGGGTGTGGTGTATACTTGGCCAGAAGTTGCTGGAGTTGGGGCGACTGAGGAAGAACTAAAAAAATCGGGTACAAAATACAAGGTAGGATCCTTTCCAATGCGCGCATTGGGCCGTGCCAGAGCCAGTGGCGATATTGATGGATTTGTAAAAATATTGGCCGATGAAACTACCGATGAAGTGTTGGGTGTTCATATGATTGGTCCGCGTGTTGCTGATTTGATTGCCGAAGCAGTTACGGCTATGGAATTTAGAGCAAGTGCCGAAGACATTGCTCGAATGAGTCATGCACATCCAACCTATGCCGAAGCCATGAAAGAAGCTGCTTTGGCTGCAACAGCAAATAGAGCTTTACACATGTAAAATGAGGGTTAATTGTAAAAATCCGCTTTCAACACTGAAGCGGATTTTTTTTACCCAATTTCTTCTTACCTTTATCGTATTAATATCTTGGTTATGAAAACAATATTGATTCTTTTAAGTGTTGGAATATTCCCAATAGTTACATCTGCTCAACGCAGTTTAAAACCTATGGACGATATTACTATTTCTCCAATCGCACCAACACAACCTACATCCGAAAACAGCACCACAATTACCAAGTATAAAGGCAATCGTGTACTTCAATCTATCGGAAAAATATACAATGAAGAAGATTTGAACCACTTAGCCATTCGGAATATTAATGGAGTAGCAGCTACAGTTGCAGGAGTTGATTCAAGAGCTGGCACACAAGAAACACCTAACATAAGAGGTGGTGGAGCAAGTGGAACTGCTTATTTTGTTGATGGTGTGAGGACATATGGCGCATTGCCTATTCTTTCCAAATAACACAAATGTTCATATTATTTTAATATATGTAATGCTAATATTGTAGTATCCTTGTGGGATTTTTTTGTTGTTAAACCTTAAAAAATATGAGTATAAAAAAAGTTGTGTTAAGTTTCCTTTTGATAGGAACTTTTTATGCAGGCAGTGCACAAATATTGCTTACCGAAAATTTTAGTTATGGCACTGTTACAGATTCACTTACTAATCCAGCAAACGGAGGCCTAAAGTGGAAAAGACACAGTGGTTCATTTAATGCAATTCAATATTTACCAAGTTCATTAACATATATTGGTTATCCGGCAAGTGCAACAGGAGGTTCTGTCTCGTTTGTTAATGGAAGCGGAAGTAGAGAAGATGCAAATATCGCCATATCTCCAGCAGTTACAAACGGAAGTATGTATGCCGCCTTTATTTTAAAAGTAACAGCAAGCGGTGGAACAACAGGTGATTATAATGTTCATTTATTGGATGGTGCGGGAGCATCACCAGGGTCAAATTTTAGGGTCCGATTGTTTATTAAAGATGGTTCAGTTGCTAGTACCTTTAAAGTTGGAATTTCTAAAGGTTCAGCAGCCGCCAACTCAACTTTTGGAACAGTTGATTATAATTACAACCAAGAATATATTGTTATTTTAAAGTATGAAATAGTAAGTGGTGCTGCTAATGATATTAGTTCAGTTTTTATTTTTAATAGTGCAATACCAAGTGTTGAACCAATAGCAACAATTATTGCAAGTAATACTACAGATATTGCGTTAACAGATTTAACTCAAGTTGCATCCTTTGTAATCAGACAAGGTACTGTTGGAACTGCTGCGGCTCAAATCGATGGAATTATTGTAACAACTAATTGGGCCGATTTGATTGGCTCAAGCGGCCCCGTTATCCTTCCTCCAACTCCTATTACTTCCTTAAATACAACAGCAACAAGTCAAACTTCGCTGGCATTATCATGGACTAAAGCTGCAGGATATGTGGATAGCACTATGTCTACGTTGGTGTTTGTAAAAGAAGCCACTGCTATTACACAAGGAACACCCTCAGCTATAGCCTCAACTTATACAGCAGATACCAATTTTTTAGGAACAGGAACTTTATACCAACACGATTTACTTGCAAAATGTGTATACAATGCGGATGGAAATACTGTTGCTATTGGAAACTTAAAACCGAATATCCGTTACCATGTTTTGGTTTATACCATTCGCAATACGGATACTGTTTACTCATCAAGTGTTGTAGCCAATTTAAAAACTTTACCCGTTCCTAGTCCTTCAAGTATTACAACACCCTTGTTTTCGGCTACAACTAAAACCACTACTACCTTATCATGGATAAAACCAGTTGACTATATTGATAGCACAATGACAACGTTGGTGTTTTTAAAACAAACAACTGCCGTAACAATAGGCACTCCAACTTTTAATGCATCAACATATGTTGCCAATGCAAATTTTACCTTGGCAACTTCTACTTATCAAAATGATATTGCTGCTAAATGTGTATTGAATAATGATCTTAACTCCCTAAACATTACAGGACTTTCTCCGGGTACTAATTATCATGCACTTATTTATGTTGTCAGAAATTCAGATTCTTCGTATTCAAATAGCACTAGTGCATCCATTCAAACATCAGCTGTTCCAGCACCAGTTACTGCATTGTCATTTACTGCAAATGGGCAAACTACTGCAACTATTAATTGGACAAAAGCAAGCGGATATTCTGATAGCTCTATGTCTACGTTGGTATTTGTAAAAGAAGCAACAGCTATAACTCAAGGAATACCAACGGTAATAGCATCTGCTTATGTGGCGGATTCAAATTTTGCTGGTAGTGGAAGTTTATACCAACATGATGCGCTTGCAAAATGTGTATTCAATGGAGATGAAAATAAAATTTCGCTACGAAATTTGACTTCAAATACGGTTTATCACATTTTGGTGTATACCATCCGCAATGCAGATACTACCTATTCGGCAGCTGAAATTGATAATGAAAAAACATTTGGTGCAACCCCACCACCAGCAGCTATAAAAAAGTTAGCAAGTTCAACAATTGGGCCAACCACTGCAACACTATCGTGGACGTTAGACTCAACCTATAGGGATAGCAGTATGACAGTAGTTGTATATATGAAAAAAGGAACCAATGTAACACTTGGCAATCCTATTAATGCACCTCAAACGATTACAGGAAATGCAATTTTAGGGTTAGGTTCAATATATGAAAACGATAGCCAAGCAACATGCGTATACAAAGGTGATGGATTGCAAGTTGAAGTTGTAGGTTTAACTGCAAATACTGACTATGCTCTATTAGCTTATGTAATTAACGATGCCGATACATTGTATTCGAGTGAACGTGTATTCTCTGTTAAAACCATTTCTTATCCAAGTCCATTAACAGGTATAACTATCAACAATAAATCACAAATAGGATTTACCATTAATTGGATAAAACCTTTAGATTTTGATAGTACGAATAGCCGTATTGTATTGTTTGCGAAAAAAGCAACTCCATCTTTTGTAGGTGTACCTACTTTTGCAGCTGCTAATTATAGTGCCAATACAATTTTCGGTCTTGGCACTACATATCAAAATGATACTGCTTCCTTTTGTGTGTATAATGGAGTAAGTTCTTCAGTTGCAATTACAGGTTTAACAGAAGCCACTACTTATTCTATTGTTAGCTTTGTCATTCGCAATTCAGATTCGGCTTATAGTGAAGCTACTTCTGCAATCGATTCTACATTATTAGGAAATCCTACATCATCAACATCTGTAACGTTAATAGGAACATCCCAAACCACTGCTCGTATTAATTGGACCAAACCTGCTGAATACAATAATGCAACTTATACTACTTTAATATTTGTAAAAGAAGGCAACATTACTTCAGGCAAGCCCAATAAAAACTCACCTGCATATACTGCAAATACTGCTTTAGGTTTAGGTTCACGTTTTGATGCAGATTCAAGTGCTTATTGTGTATTTAAAGGTGATACTTCAGTTGTAAATATTACAGCCCTTAAGTCCAATACTGCATACCAAGTATTTGTATTTGTGATGCGCGACATTGATTCATTAAGTTCAACTGCCGCCATAGGTAACGGTAACTCACAAGGGCCGCCTCCATTATATACTATTGGTCAAATAAATAAAACAAACTCAATTACAGGAGTACCCGATAGTTTAAATGTAAAAGCAACAATACGTGGAACTGTATATGGATTTAACCAACGTGTAACAGGTATTCAAATTTTAGTGAGAGATATTACAGGAGGAATAACATTATTTAATGCAAGCAAAAACTTTGGTTATGCAACTATTAACGAAGGAGATGTTATAGAAGCTACAGGTACAGTTGCCACATTTAGAGGCTTAACTCAATTAATATTGGATACAATTATGTATACATCAACTGGTGCTAATATAGAAGCGGCAAGTAAAGTTTCAATTTTAAATGAGTCAACAGAAAATAAGTTGGTTCGTTTAGATTCAGTAAGATTTGTAACGACACCTGCAGGTTTAAATTGGCCAACTTCATCGACAAACTTTTTGGTCATTACTACCACTAATGATACCACAATTATTAGAGTATTAAGTACAAGTCAACTTGCCGGAAAGCCATTTCCTTCAACACCACAGTTTTCTGTTACAGGAATGGGAGCTCAATTTAGCACCAGCGCTGCCGCACCATTTTTATTTAATGGATATCAATTGTTTCCACGAACACAAAATGATATTATCGAGGTTGTTTTAATTCCTGATTCACTTTCGGCTTTCGATTTGCTTTCCCCTTTAAACAATGATACCATAGAAATAACCAACGCTAACTTGGGAGATTCAATAACAATTAATTGGTCAGGATCTTTTAATAGCGATGGGATATCGGCCACTGAATATAGCTTTTTATTAGATACACTTGGCGGAGATTTTAGCAATCCATTTATCGTTATTCCTTCAGGAAATGATACTTTCATTAAACTTACAAACGAGGATATTTTGATAGAAATACTAGAACCAAATAATATTACCAATGGGAAAGTGTTTGCTCTAAATTGGATGGTAGAAGCAAGTTCAAGTACATTGATTAAAAATTCAACTCAAATATTTACGGTTTATTTACGTAATAGCATAACTACTGGGCTTTCAGAAAAGAGAAAGATGGCTGAGTTTAAGATATGGCCAAATCCTGCAACCGGGTATTTTAGCATAAAAGGAATTGAACCAAATAATGAAATTGACATTACAGATATTACTGGCAAAGTATTATTGAGTCAAAAGGTAACGGCAACAGAAATGGAAATTCCAATTACGGATTTTAAATCAGGAATATACTTTGTTAGGGTTAAAACTAACCATACTGTTTCAATTCAAAAATTATTGGTTAACTAAATATATAGCGTTAACTTATTTTAAGGCTGCATAAAAATTGGTTATGCAGCCTTTTTTTGTGATTGCTAGTTTTTGCTTATTTTAGCACACTTATTCTTGTACATGAAGAAAATATTTTTACTCTCACTCATTCTCATTTTAGCTAGTCCGATTTTGTTTGCTCAAATTTCAGATGGCAATTTATTAAAAGAAGATAAAGGTGAGTTTTCAGGTAATTTCCAAACTAATAATCAGTTTTATGTTCGTGATGATAGGATTGGAGCAACAACAACCCAATACTTAAAAGAAAAATCATCAACCGATGCTTGGCTATTTTTGAACTATAGGTTAAAGGGATTTAATTTTTCTATGCGATATGATGTATTTAACAATAGTCCTTTGTTCAATCCACAAGAAGCATATTCCAATCAAGGTGTAGGATTTTGGCAAGTGAGTAAGGATATTGATAAGCTAAATATTACTGTGGGTTATATTTATGACCAGTTTGGATCGGGTATGACTTTTCGTTCTTACGAAGACAGGAATATTGGAATTGATTTTGCCATACAAGGAGCACGTGTCATTTATACGCTCGATGAAAATACACGATTTAAAGCAATAACTGGAAGGCAAAAATTTCGATTTGATACCCGAGATCCAATTATAAAAGGAGTAAACGCTGAACATCGTTTTGTGTTTAATGAAACATTTAATTCAGATTTTGGTGCTTCAGTAGTTAATCGTACCCTCGATCAAAACACAATGAACACGATAGCTTCTACAATTAATAGTTATCAACTTGAAGATCGTTTTAATCCTAAATACAATGTATATGCCTTTCAAGTTTATAACACCTTTAATTTTGGAAATTTTTCGTGGTTATTAGAGTATGATTATAAAACAGAAGAAGCTATTATGGATTTAAGTGGTAAGATTTACAATTCTGATGGTCAAATTTTTCACACAAGTTTATCGTATTCAAGTACTGGAGTCGGAATCAATGCTCAATACAAACGTATCAATAGATTTCCGTTAAGGGTTTCACCATTGGAAACATCTCCCGTTCCTAATAATGCACCTGTAAATTATTTGCCTTCAATTACGCGTCAAAATACTTACAGGTTATTGGCTCGATACAATGCAGTGGTGCAAGAGCTTGGTGAAAATGCCTTACAATTAGAAGTTACCTTAAAACTCAACAAGGCTACTCAACTTAATATAAATACATCATTGGTTGGAACACTTAAGGCTTTGGATTTTGGTGATATGACCGTTACGTATGATACAACAACTCGACTTTTTAGAGAATTGTATGTTGATGTTCAACATAAATTCAGCAAAAAATTTAAAATGGTTCTCGGTATTCAATCAATCGGATATAATCAAGCTACATTTGAGCTAAAAGCATTTGCGCCATTTGTTGAAGCTATTACACCTTTTGGTGAAATGACGTATAAATTAGCTTCTACTCGTTCACTACGTTTTGAGTGGCAATACATGCATACCAAACAAGATTTAGGAAGTTTTGTTAACGGATTAATAGAATATAATATGGCACCACATTGGAGTTTTTCAGCAGGCGATTTGGTTAATTTTGAACATGGGTCTTTAAATGAACCTACCCCAGGAACTGCTTTTGAAATTATCCATTATTTCAATTTTTTTGCTGCTTATACCTATAAAACAAGCCGTTTTACGGCAGGATACTTGAAACAACCTCAAGGCGTTAACTGTACTGGTGGTGTATGTAGAGTAGAGCCTGCATTTAGTGGAGCAAGAGTAAGTTTAACAACCAATTTTTAATACGGCAAACAATGAAAAAATACAGTCTCAAATTACTATTTTTCATAGGCGTAATTATATTTATTGTAGCGTGCAAAGAGGAGCCTCCTTATATTAATTTCCAACCAGAGTATGTAACCTATGAAACAACATTTGTTGATTTAAACAATGTACCTAGTCCTCAGTTGCGAGAAGTATTGTTGGAAGATATTTCGGGTGTTAAATGTGTAAATTGTCCTGATGCAGCCAAAATTGTTAAAGACTTAAGAGCCTCTTATCCGGGAAGGGTAAACGCAATAACTATTTATCCAAATATTTCTGGGCTTGATCAATTAACAAAACCGGTAAATAAACCTGCAGAAGGATTTGTGAGCAAATATGATTTACGTTCACCTCCAAGTGGTCCCATTTTAACGGCTTTTGGTATTCCCAATTCCCTTCCAAGTGGGTATATTGATCGTAAAATATTTACGGGAACAAACAATCGGTATTTAAACAAAGAGGATTGGGCGAGCAGAGTAGTTGAAGAAAAAGACTCTGTAACTCCTGTTAATATTTGGATGAAAACTTCGTATGCTGCTAATGGAGATTTGATTGCAGATGTAAGACTTAATTTTACCAAAGATTTGGCAGGAGATTATTTTGTAACAGTTGCTATTATTCAAGATAGTATCATTGATGTACAAGAGTATAATGATTCACTTGTTGGCGCTTCTTACAATCCTAATTATGTTCATATGCATGTATTACGTCAAACATTTACAGGTTATACTGGAGATAAAATTAACAATGTAAATACAACACTTGTAAGAGGACGAGTAGTTGAAAAACGATATCAATTGGCATTGGTTAACGCAGCAAATAATCCTTCCTTTCCTCCCTACGATAAAAAACAGTTAGCTGTAATGGCATTTGTGCATAGAGGATATGATGGAGTGGTGGTTCAATCAAAAGAGCTTAAAGTAGCAGAATAATGAAATACGGATGTATAATACTTAGTATGGTTTTGTTTTCATGTAACAGTAAAAGCGATTACATCAATAAAGTGGAGCAGGAGCAAGTGCGGAGAAATGCTGTGTTTGTTAATCCGAGCCAATCACCTTTGGATACGTCCGAAATTAAATTGTTTAAAGGATTGAAATTTTTTAAGCCCAATGAAACATTTAAAACAAAAGCGCTTATTACTTGGCTACCCAATATTAATTATCTATCCATTCCACAATCCAATGGCGGTAGCGAAGATTATATGCAAACTGCTGTAATCGATTTTACCATAGAAGAAACTACCTACCAATTACCTGCCTACCAAACTGCCGAAATGAAAGCCAAACATTTATTGTTTATTCCATTTACGGATTTAACCACTGGCAATGAAACGTATAACGGAGGTCGTTATATCGATTTGCCTTATATTGATACTCGTAGGGAAACAGAACTCGATTTTAATTTTGCTTACATACCTTATTGTGCTCATTCTCCAAGGTATGCTTGCCCTAAAGTTCCAAAAGAAAATAACTTAATAATTGCTGTCACAGCAGGAGAGCGGTTGTAAGTAAATTGATGTTTGTTGTTTAAGTATTGTTTTTTCTGATGAGGAAGTATACAGGTATTCCTAATAATACAATACCTAATCCAGGAAATGTATATTCTGGTTTGTAAATGAGTAAATTGATACAAATAAAAGAGGCTATAAGCATATAAGCTGCTGGTAAATAAGGATACGCAAAAACTTTATAGGGCCTTGGTGTATTGGGTTGTTTGTAGCGTAATATAAATATTCCTCCAACGGTGAGTACATAAAATAATAAAACAGCAAAAACCACATAGTCCAATAAATCACCATACGATCCTGATAGGCAAAGCAGACTTGTCCAGATGGCTTGTATAATAAGTGCAAATTGGGGAGAATCATTTTTATTGAGTGTTGCGGCTTGCTTAAAAAATAAGCCATCTTTAGCCATAGCAAAATACACACGCGAACCAGAAAGCGTGAGTCCATTGATGCAACCAAACGTAGAAATCATAATTAATGCAGCCATTAAATACATTCCCATATCTCCAAAAATAGTTTGCAATAATACGGTTCCAACTCTGTCGTTTTCGGCATGTTGAATAGCATCAAATGAAAGAACTTGCAAATACACCCAATTGATAAAAATATAAATTGCTAAAACAATTCCTGTACCCATTATTAAAGATAAGGGTAAGTTACGTTCGGGTTTATCAATTTCGCTTCCCGTAAAAGTTACATTATTCCAAGCATCCGATGAAAAAATAGATCCAACTAAAGCCACACAAAATATACCCCAATAAGATGCCGAAGATGCTGATTCAGGAATGGCGTAATCTTGAACCTGAATGGGATGAGTAACTGCAAAATATAAACCTGCACCAATCATAAATACAATTGCACCTATTTTGGTAAACGTAAAAATATTTTGCACCAATGCACCTGTTTTTACATTCCTAAAATTAGTAAATGTAAGAAGCCAAACGATGGTAATAGCTAAAAGTTGTTGTGTACTTACCGAATATTTTCCAATAGCAAAAAGGATGTTTTGAGGATTAAAATCTGAAAAAAATACACCACTAAATTTAGCAAATGCAACAGCTACTGCAGCAATGGTTCCTGTTTGAATGACGGTAAATAATGTCCATCCATATAAAAATCCAAACATAGGATTATATGCTTGTCGCAAGTACACATATTGTCCTCCGGCTTTGGGCATCATAGCTGCAAGTTCGCCATAACTAAGCGCTGCAAAAAGGGTAAGTACTGCCGTAACAAACCATGCTAATAGTAACATAATAGGTGAACCTAAGTCTCTACTCATTGCTGCCGGAACAATAAAAATTCCGGAACCAATCATAGAGCCTATGATAAGCATGGTACAATCTAATAGGGTAAGTTTTTTGGTTGCTTGCATGCTAGCAATATACTAAGGTTTTGCAAATGGCAATCCAATATTTAACCGATTATTACAAAAGTGAAATACTATTTCTCTATGGCTGCCTTGATGCGAATTAATCCGTCCTTAAATGTTTGTGAAGTGTTTTTTGTAACCGATGGAATAAGGTATCGTTTAATAGGATTATTACCCACATTGCCAGTATCAATCCAAGCAATTTGAGTTTGTGTTGAGCTCAGAGCTGTTAACTCAAAAATACCATTGGCTGTCATATCTCCTTCTCGCATTTTCATATGATAGGCAATAGCTGTATCCTTTTTATAAGCAATAGTTTCTATAAATCCTTTGCCTAGTAATGTGCCACTTATATACTGCTTAGCACCCAGTGTATCATATTTGGTGTTGTAATAAAAAAGGAGTGTGCTATCTAATTTTTTATCCCATAAACTCCATTCTTCCCATTTTTTTAAATTACTTATATAGGAAAATGTTTCGGTCAAAGGTTTATTCACTACAATGGTTTCTTTAACCATATAACTGGGTGAAAAAAAACGTGAAATGCCAACAAAAGCAATAACTATTGCAGCAACGATTAAGTATATTTTAAAAAGCTTCATGAATACTAATTGGTAAACAATAAATAAAAAAATACAGCAGGTACTGCTAAAAATAAACCGTCAAATCGATCGAGTACACCTCCATGTCCAGGTAAAATTGTACCTGAATCTTTTATACGCAAATTTCGTTTAAGCAAAGATTCAAACAAATCGCCATAAGTGCCAAAAATAACAATCAACGCACCCACAATAAGCCAATCAACTGTATCAATTGCATCAAACAATTCAAAGTGTGAAAGAGTGTAAGCTACAATAGTAACGAGTATAAATCCACCAATGCTGCCTTCCCACGTTTTTTTAGGTGATATCCGCTCAAATAATTTGTGTTTTCCAAAACTTCGTCCGGCCAAATAAGCTCCCGTATCACTCGTCCATAACAATAAAAAGAACCCTAAAGGTAAACCCGAGCTGTATTCATAAGAGTTGATAAATCCCATTTTAGTGAGCATCACAAACGGCATGGCTATATACAACAAACCTAATATTTGAAAAGCTAACGTTGAAAATTCGTTGTGTGTATTTTCGTATAACTTGATAACAAATAGCAAAAGAAAAATGGGAATAATATGGTAATACCAAGCAATAGATAATTGTGCCGAAAAAATAAGCGCAAACATGATATAGATGATGCTTGCGGCAATAATACCTAAGTATTTTTCAATCCAACTTTTATCGGGCAAGATGAGTTCATAAAACTCGAGCAAACACAAAAAAGTAACCACAAATAACAAGATAAAAAAAGACCATTGGCCAAGCAAGGTGCAACCGGCAACTGTTGCTACAAAAAGCGACCCTGTTAATGTTCGTTGTACAAAATTACTCTTCATTTATAATTCGCTCTGGTTTAGGTTTATTAAATTTAATGCATCAGTAACTTGCATTGTGGGGCAATATAACTCAATACTACCAAAGGATAAATAGCTGCTATCACGTTTATTCAGTTCTACTGCTTCAATACCATTTTCATGTAACATGGCTAATATCACTTCAGCTTCTATGACATTAGTAGAGGTATATACTTTGGTCCAATTATTCGTCATTGTTGGCTGCTTTATGTTGTGCAATATACATACCAAATAATAATACTATGCAGCAAGCAGCACTAATACATACAATGTAAAATGGAAACTGATAGGATTCGCTTAATATACTCCAGCTTGTTTGATCTACTGCATAATGAGAAGCCAAAACGGCAATTGTATTATTGATAAAATGAGCCAATACTCCTGGCCAAATACTGTTGCTATATGCAAATAAGTAACCCAACATAATGCCTAAAACCATTCGTGGTACAAAACCATAAATTTGCCCATGAAAAGCACTAAAGATTGCTGCACTTAAAAATACAGCTAAGTGAACGTTACCAAAACACAATTTGATAAATTGCTGTAGTGCTCCTCTAAATAATAACTCTTCTGTTATTGCTGGCAATAAGGCTACAATAAAAAGGGTAACAAGTAATTCTGATAAGGTATTGCTGGCAATAAATACTTTTGTGAGTTCGGTTGCTGCTGCTTCGCTTGCTTGCAATTGTAGCTCTATACGATGCATACTTGCAGGGAATTGTAACCGGCCATTCATCTCAATTAACCACGAAATGAATGGTGCCGATAAAAATACCAACGCGATTGCATATACTATATAAACTGGTTTAAAACGAAATGTTGTTTGCAAAAAAGTAGGAGCGTATTGTTCCAATGCTTTTGGGAAAAACCATGCAGGAATGAGCATTGCCCCAATGGTAACACAAATTTGAAGCAATTTAAGCGCTTGCAGTGCTTTGGCATCGGTTTTAAAATTGCTAAGTAAGCTAGGGTTATGTATAAAATCAATGCCCAAAATAGAGTTGCAAACCAAAGCACCAATAGCATATCCTATCATTCCAAAAAACAATACCATACCACCTAAAATAGCCAATCTCGAAATAAAGAATACAAACCGTGAGGAAGGAGTAGAAGTGTTGTCCAACATTTGATTATTTTTGTGCGCAAATATATATGGTAAAAATTGGTAATATAGTGCTTAGCGAGTTTCCTTTATTGCTCGCGCCTATGGAAGATGTCAGCGATCCGCCCTTTCGTGCAGTGTGCAAATTACACGGAGCAGATTTAATGTACACCGAGTTTATATCAAGCGAGGGATTAATTAGAAATGCTATTAAAAGCAGCAAAAAGCTCGATATATTTGACTACGAGCGCCCTATTGGAATCCAAATTTTTGGAGGTGATGAAGAAAGTATGGCCCTGTCGGCTCAAATTGTGGATGCCGTAAATCCTGATTTGGTAGACATTAATTTTGGATGCCCTGTAAAAAAAGTTGTCTGTAAAGGAGCTGGTGCAGGTATCCTAAAAGATTTGCCCAAAATGGTGAAAGTAACACAAGCTGTCGTCAATTCTACTCAATTACCTGTTACTGTAAAAACGCGTTTGGGTTGGGACGAAAACAGTAAAAATGTGGAAGACGTTGCTGAGCGGTTGCAGGATGTGGGTATTCAGGCGTTAGCCATACATGGCCGCACACGTGCACAAATGTATAAGGGCGAAGCAGATTGGGCATTGATTGCTAAAGTAAAAAACAATCCCCGAATAACAATCCCCATATTTGGAAATGGTGATATTGACTCTCCTCAAAAAGCATTGGAGTATAAAAACAGATATGGTGTAGATGGAATTATGATTGGCCGCGCTGCTATTGGTTATCCTTGGATTTTTAATGAAATAAAACACTATTTTAAAACAGGCGAAATGCTCGCTGCTCCAACCGTTATGGATAGGGTATCAGTTTGCAAAATGCATTTGCTCAGATCTATTGAATGGAAAGGTGATTGGGTAGGTATTGTAGAAATGCGTAGACACTATAGCCAATATTTTAAAGGACTAGAACATTTTAAAGAATTTCGAACGCGACTGGTAATGGCAAATTCTCAAGATGAGATATTGGAAACCCTACAAGATATTATTGAAAAATATAGCCAATTAGAATTGGCCTAAAAAAGGGGAAATCAGCTTTCGTCTGATTTCCCCTTTTGCGTTAAGAAGGTATTTATTTTTTTATCAATTTTACCTGTTTGCTTCCATCAGCAGAGGTTAATTCAATAAAATAAATTCCTGCATTTAATTTGCTCACATCAATTGAATGAACAGTTCCAGCAACTATTGTATTTATTGATTCATAGGATACTACTTGCCCAATCATATTCAATATTTTTAAATCAATAGGTTGTTTGTAATCCATATCAAAACGAATATTGAGCTCTTGAAACATTGGGTTCGGAAATATTTTTACAGACTGTAACACATCAATTTTTTCCAATCCAACGCTTGGTGTTAGAGTTACTGAAAGTGTTTTGGTATCGCCAAAGCATCCATTACTTCCTGTTTCGCGCACTGCTAAAGTTGCACTTGCGTTGGTTCCCCATTTTACGCTAACACTTGCAGTACCAGCTCCTGTTTGAACCACTCCACCTGTTGGCGTCCATAAGTAAATTGAGCCAGGAGTTGGTGTAACAGTATATGTTTCTATAGTATTATTATTTGCAGTTGCTGATCCGCTAATGACACTTGTATTTGGTTTGGTTTTTAAACTATACGTTAATGTATTGGATACATTACTTGCGCATCCATTTTGGGTATAAACAACATGGTAAAAACCAGAATCTTGTGTCGCATAAGTTTTATTAATGGCAGTTGCTACGAGGGTATTGTTTTTATACCATTGGTTACCGGTTGTTGAGCTTGATGTTAGAGTTGCTGTGCCGCCCTGGCAAAAAGCTGTACCAACGATATTACTTGTAACCAATGGAGTGGTAGGTTTGGGTCCAATTAAAATAGTTTGTATAGATGATTTAGTTGAACATCCATTTGCAGCAGTACTAATAATACCATAATTGCCCCCCTCATGAGCGATAAAACTTGCGCTGTTTGCTCCAATGAGTATATTATTATCTTTAGTCCAACTATAGCTCGAACTTATACTATCAGTTGATAACGTAACACTATCTCCAATACACATTCCACTGGCCGTTGTGTTAATATTAGGTTTGTTAGGCGATGGCAATACGGTAATAAAATTTGTTTTAATAATACTATCCACTCCACCTGCATTGGTTACTTTTAGCTTAACCGTGTAAGTGCCTGGTGTAGCATAGATAACGGAAGGATTTTGAACAGTTGAAATTACGTTAGTTGCTCCTGTAAAGGTCCATACCCAAGCCGAAGGAATATTTAAACTTGAATCTACAAATTGAACGGGTAAACCTGCACAAGCTATTGATGTTGTTGTTCCAAATTTGGCAATAGGTTTTAACAATGACCCTGTAACAGCTATATTGTCTAAGTATAAATTATTACTGTAATCGTTATATCCTTCAAAACGTATTTTTACATTTTCCAATCCACTATAAGCAGCTAATGAAATGGTATTACAGTTAGTGGTGCACCATTCACTAGCAACAGAAGGAATAAAATAAGCTGTAGTAACGGGCTCTGTGTTAAAGTTATTTGTCCCATTTTCACCCAAAGCCCTCAGTCTGGTCCATGTTGCACCACAATTTATAGATATAGATACAATCAAAGAATCTTGTTCGCTAGAGGCATAAAGTGTTTTAGCATGTTTAAAACTTAACGAAATATTTTCAAATCCTTTAAAGTTTAAGGTAGGTGAGTATAAGTAATCTCTTCTTCCCCTTGCATTCATACTATAAAAAGGTATACACGCGGATATATTACCAGGAGTTGTACCTCCGGTATTTGCAAGGTACCAAGTCGAATCATTATCCGGATTATCCACTACCCAATCTGCAAGAGTTGTAGAAGTGCTTTCAAACGTTTCAGTAAAAGGAAGAGGATACCCGCCTATTTTAATAAAAGAAGGTTTATAAAGAGAGTCTGAACCTAGTGCATTTGTTACTTTGAGTGCTACAGCAAAATTTCCTGTATTTAAATAGGTAACGTTTACCGTACTTAAAGTTGATGTTGAAGGTGTTCCTCCTGGAAAATACCAAACTCTACCCGTTGGATTTCCTCCTGAGTTATCTGTAAATGTTATAACATCACCGCTACATCCCGCTGTTTTATTAGAGGAAAATGCTGCTGCGGGTTTACCTACTATTCCTCCTATAATAAGAGAAAATTTTTGAGAGGAGCCTACCAAAGATCCTTTGTGTGATACCGAAATGGTATATGAACCAGCTATAGGCGATGCTACATATATTTGCTCTACATTGTCTCTGCTATTGTCGGCTTTAGTGGCTGCACTTGCTGGGTTTGCAGGATTTAATACATAAGGAAATAAAACTACATTATCTGAGTTACGAGTTAAACGAATATCCAAATCATTAACTAGCATTTTATTCGTAGGGTCTAATGATTCAGCAACGGGTGTACCCGATCTGTCCATCCAACAAATAGTTATTTTAAGGGGTGTTGTTCCATCACTAGATACACTTTGAGTATATGTTCCTAAATTAGTTAATACACGCTCTTGGATTTGATTTACATTGGAATCAGTAATGAGTTTAACTGCTGCAAAGGTATTTACCAATCCCCATCCACTTTGGTAATCTGGACCTTCGGCTGCACCTGCTTCATTTGCCGTATGGATAATTAAACCTTTTAAGGTTGCTGCAAGCATAAATTTACTTTTAAGGTTTTGATAATGTTGTTGTACCAATAAAATAGAACCAGCAACATTTGGCGATGCCATAGATGTTCCATTAAACCCGCCTAAATAGGCCGTATTTGAAGCAGGTCCAGTAGAGTATATATCAACTCCTGCACCAACTACATCGGGCTTTATGCGTCCATCGTCTGTTGGACCCCATCCACTGAATGAACTCATTACAACACTGCTTGTATTTACATATCCATTGTTTGTATTCGAACTACCTACTTTATTGACAGCGCCAACTGTTAACATATTTTTACTAACAGCAGAAGGTGTTACACAATCATACCCTAATGTGCCACCATCTTTTAAACGAACAGTATTGCTGGTTACCCAATTAAAATTTGCATCACGTACCAAATGAGAAGTTCCACCAACAATATTTCCCCCTCTATCATTTCCGGCCGACTTGCAGATTAAATAAAAGGGATTGTTAAAAGCAATATCATCCCAATTAGCTGCTTGTTGGTCATAAAAGCCAAATTTGTAATCTTCTGTTTGACTTATTGATGCATCTCCCCACCATTCATAACTATTTACATCAGGGTTCCATCGCCATCCACAAATGGTTCCATAGGAATGATTGGAAACCAACATACCAGCAGCTGCAGCTACAGCCATTTCACTTTCATCATCATTCCAATCATAAGCTTTTAAAGGTGCTTGGTACGACATTCCCTTTGCATTTGCATCAACACCTGCTGCAACCAAAGTGCCAGCTACGTGGGTTGCATGTTCAATTACATCTGTTGCTCCATCAACTTGCACCACTCGGCCACCAAATTCTTGATGGGTTGTTAATACTGCTCCACCATCCCATTCCCCAAGTCTGTTAGTCATCCCACTACCTGTAAGCGCAGTGTTTGCTGTTCCTCCTGGCCATACTTTATTGGTTGATAAACTTCGCCCCGCGCCTATATTATGGGTCTCGTAAAAAAGCATCTGACCATTGGCACTAAAACCATAAAACTCTGCAACTTGCCCAGTTGATAATTTTTGACGTAATGGAATTCCTAACTTTTGCGATAGCTCTTTGGCTTTAGCTTGGTTCAATTGATATGTTTGTTGGAACTTTAGCTCCAATGCTTTATTAGGATCAATAGCTGTAGAATTTACTAATGATGATTGGGCCCAAGCTATATTGGATGCAATAATAAATGCAAGCGTAAATAGTTTTTTCATAGGTTAGTTTTGATTATAATCTGAATAGGTATAAGAGGGGATAATACCTGAAAGCGTTGCACAAAAGCGCAGTTGTTTTCCGTCTTTTATTACCCAAGTTTTAAGTCCAATTGTTATGGCATCTCCTGTTTTATTTCCAGTACATTTTATTTCGAGTAAAGAGGATTTACTTGTATCGCTATCATCTGTATAGGTTCCATTATTTGCCGAAATATAAACTGTTTTAAATTGGTCTGATGTCAATAATCTATTTTGAATTAATCGTAAATCAATACCATTTATTTGCAGCATATCTCCAGTTTTATCGGTTATCGAGATATTGAGTTTGTTGTTTTGAACCTGAAGTTTAGGTGCAGCAAAGTACCTAAACGGAATATATGCTGTTCGTAGTCCTTTAATTACAACCTTGTTGGTGGATGTTGATGTGTTTTTTTGGGCTGTAGTATGTTGGGCCAAAAAACATAAAAAAAAACTTAGTACCAATAATTGACAATAATTGCGCATGCCCAAAAATATACTTTTGTAATAAAAACAGCATCATAATTTTTAAAACCTAAGGCTTAGATGTATTTTGCACCCAAATTAATACTATCGTGATAAAACAAATTCCAAATGCACTTACCTCACTTAATTTAGTTTGTGGATGTTTGTCAATTATTGCAGCCCTTAATGGAGAATTAACATTGGCAGCTACCTATATTGGCTCTGCAGCAGTACTCGATTATTTTGATGGATTTGTTGCTAGGGCTCTCAATGCATACTCTGATATTGGAAAACAACTCGATTCATTAGCCGATATGGTTAGTTTTGGCGTAGCTCCAGGAATGATTTTTTATGCAATGGGGGGTGATTGCTTTAATACGAATGGCTTTTGTATAAATAGGTATTTGCCTTTTCTGATACCTGTATTTTCAGCAATCAGATTAGCTAATTTTAATATTGATACCCGGCAAAGTGATTCTTTTATTGGTGTTCCTACTCCTGCCAATGCTATTTTTATTGCAAGCATTCCTTTTATTTTAACTTATGATACTTTTGGTGTTGCAGGGTTATTTACACACCCTTATTTTCTGACGTTGTTTCCTGTCTTATCTGCCTATTTGTTAGTTGCCGAACTGCCTTTATTGGCGCTTAAGTTTAAAAGTTTTGGATGGAAAGGAAATGAGTTTCGATGGATACTTATTTTATCTTCATTATTATCTATTGTTTTCTTTCAGTTTTTAGGCATTTCTTTAGCAATTATTTTGTACATAATCATTTCAATTATTCATAATTTTACACTTTCAAAACACACACATGAAATTTAAAGCAGAAATTAATGTTATGCCCCACGATGCATTGTTGGACCCTCAAGGTAAAGCGGTTACTGGAAGCTTAAAAAACATTGGCTTGGAAGCCATTCAAAATGTTAGAATTGGCAAACATATTAGTATAGAAATTGAGGCGATTGATGAAGCTCAAGCAAATCAAATAGTTACAGATGCATGTAAAAAATTATTGGCTAATATGATTATGGAAAAATTTGATTTTACGCTCACTAAGGTTTAACCTTTTGAGTAAAAAAAAGGACTTTAGTCTTTTTATTTCCCCTAAATACTCGTTTGAGTCATTATAATCCTCCATAAAGATGCGGTATTTCTTATTGTTTGTACTGGTTGTGGGTTGGCATTTTTCTATAGATGCTCAAGATATTGACTTTGCTCGCAAAGTTATAAATGATTTGTGCAGTCCTCAAATGGCTGGTAGAGGGTATGTAAAACAAGGACAACAAAAAGCAGCAGAATATATTAAAAACGAATTTGTCAAACATAATCTATCATCATTTAAGAATAATTTTTTCCAACCTTTTGGTTTTCAAGCCATCAGTTTTCCCGGTAGGGTTGAATTGGCAATTGACAAAGAAGAATTAATTGCAGGGGAAGATTTTGTTGTTTCTGCGGGATGTCCAAATGTGAATGGGGTATTCAATATTTTTACTGTTGATTCTGCAACACTTGATAATCCCGATTTATTAAAAGATTTTGAGAAGGTTGCTTTTTACAAAACATTTTTGATTGTAGATAAATTAAAAGGTAAAAAAATAGTGAACCAAGCATTGGCTGATAAGGTTCTTAAAAATGAATACAATGCCAAAGGTTTAATTTTTGCCAATCAAGAAAAACATACTTGGAGTGTTGCATTAGAATGGGAAAAATACCCTGTAATTTACCTTCTTAAAGGTGTGCTCAAAAACATTCCTTTATCAATGAATATTATCATTGAATCTGAAGCCAATGATTATTCGGTTAACAATGTAATTGGATATATTAAAGGCACAACATATCCAGATTCATTTATTGTACTTTCTGCTCATTTTGATCACTTAGGTATGTTAGGCAATTATGCTATGTTTCCGGGTGCAAATGATAATGCTAGTGGGGTTGCAATGGTACTAGATTTAATGCATCATATTAAACTCAAGCCGTTGCCTTATTCTGTTGTTTTTATAGCTTTTGCAGCCGAAGAAGCTGGGTTGTTGGGTTCTTTGTATTTTACAGAAAGTCCTTTGTTTCCGCTTTCTCAAATATCGTTATTAGTTAATTTAGACTTAATGGGTACTGGCGATAAAGGAATGACAGTTGTAAATGCAACACTTTTCCCTAAAGAGTTTCAGCAATTACAACTTATTAATATAACCAATAATTATCTATTAACTGTCAATCCCAGAGGAAAAGCCGCAAATAGCGATCACCATTATTTTACAGAAAAGGGAGTAAAATCGTTTTATTTTTATTTAATGGGAGAGTATAAATTTTATCATGATGTTTTTGACAGTCCTAAAGCCATTACTTTAAGTAGTTATAATCAGGCATATACCCTTATATTAGATTTTATAAAAGATTATTCGACAATTCCCTAGTTAAGTGAGGTATTGTTTATTTCAAAGATAATTTTTAACATTACAGCATAACTTTATTATTCGCCCATGGCGCTATTTAATTCACTTGTAACTTGGTATCTTAAAAAAAGGATACCTAATATTGAGCATTTTATGCAACATCCTAATGAGGTGCAGCATGATTTGTTTTTACATTTGATAGAAACAGCCAAGGATACTGAATGGGGAAAGAAATTCGATTATAATAGTATTCGAACCATTGATGATTTTAAAGAACGTGTGCCTATTGGGAATTATGAAAGCCATACTCCTTATATTGAACGTATGATGCGTGGCGAACAAAATATATTATGGCCAAGTGAGATACGTTGGTTTGCTAAATCAAGTGGTACCACAAGTTCTAAAAGTAAATTTATTCCTGTTACTTTCGAAAGTTTAGAAGAATGTCATTTTCAAGGCGGAAAAGATGCCCTTTTGTTTTATGCTAATAACAAACCTGAAAGTAAAATATTTGATGGAAAAGGTCTTGTTATTGGGGGAAGCCACCAAATAAATAAAGGTTATGCTGATAGTTATTTTGGAGATTTATCTGCCGTTATGATGCAAAATATGCCTTTTTGGGCTAACTATTTTCGCACACCTAATTTGGACATTGCCATTATGGACAATTGGGATAAAAAAATTGAAAGAATGGTTGAGGCTACCAAAAACGAAGATGTAACAAATATATCTGGCGTACCTACTTGGACATTAGTGCTTATTGAAAAGTTGTTTGAAGTAACAGGTAAAAATAACCTTACCGATATATGGCCAAATTTGGAATTATACATTCATGGTGGAGTCAGCTTTGAACCCTATAGAAATAGGTTTAAAAAATTAATTAAGTCTTCACATGTGTCCTATCTTGAGTCATACAACGCCTCTGAAGGATTCATTGGAATTCAAGATTCTCAAGAAAAAGATGATATGTTGCTTATGCTTGATTATGGAATATTTTTCGAGTTTATGCCAATGAGCGAATATGGCAAAGAATATCCAAATACACTTACTCTTAGGGAAGTTGAAATAGGTGAAAATTATGCATTAGTAATTTCTACTAATGCTGGACTTTGGCGATACATTATTGGCGATACGATTAAATTTACAAATACAAATCCCTTTAGATTTAAAATTACTGGACGGACTAAACATTTTATCAATGCGTTTGGTGAAGAATTAGTAATTGAAAATGCTGACTATGCAATAAGTCATGCCTGTAAAAAACTCAATCTAACCATTACTGATTATACAGCAGGACCTGTACATTTTACTCATAATCAAATTGGTACTCATGAGTGGTTAATTGAGTTTGAACACGAACCAATTTCAATGGAACATTTTGCTGAAGAATTGGATATTCAGTTAAAAAGTGTAAATAGCGATTACGAAGCAAAAAGATTTAAAGACATAGCAATGGCTAAACCATTAGTAAAATCAATGCCTAAAGGTACATTTCACAATTGGTTGAAACAATCTGGTAAGTTAGGCGGGCAGCATAAAGTGCCTCGTTTATCAAATACTAGGCAATATATTGAAGAGATTTTAACAACAACAGCATTACAAAATCAATAAAGTATGAAAGGATTTTTAGTTATCATTTTTATGATTTGCGCGAGTAGCACCCATGCTCAAAGAGTAGCAACAGATTACGGTGATATATATTTTGAGTTTTTTCAATTCAAAGAAGCCATAAAATATTATGATGAAGCGTTACGCACTGCCACAAAACCCAATAAAATTCAGTATTTAAATGAACAGCTTTCTCAATGTTATAAATACTTGTTTCAATACCAAAAAGCAGAAACCTATTTTGCTAAAATCATGACAAGCGGCTTAGAGGTTAAACCCGAATTTTACATTGATTATGGAAATATTTTAAAACTGAATGGAAAGTATAAACAAGCGAAAGAGCAATTTAAAAAATACCAAGAAGTAGCTGGAACAGAATTAGCAGAACCATTCATTAAATCAGTTAATTGGGCCATTAGAAACTCAGATACAATTAGAGATTATGATATTTTTCCTACCGATTTGAATATAAGTGGGCAAGCTTTAGGATATTGTTATTACGATGATGGGTTATTGTATTCTCATTCACGTAACAAACCTAGTTTAGGAAAAAGTCAAACACCATTATTTGATCTAGACTATTCTAGAATAGTAAGTAATGTCGATTTTGAACCAGACTTGAAACTGATGGAACTCATTCAACTTGATTTAAATGAAGGTTCACCATCTGTTTCTTCGGATGGTATGATATTATATTTTTCAGCTAATTCTACAGATTTAACTCAAGGTAAAAGCAAAACAAAAGGTAAAATACAAGCTACTGATGAGGGTGTTTCTAATTTTAAAATCTATGCTGCGGTTTCTGAAGGTGGAATGTTTCAAAATCCTGTTCCACTGCCTTTCAATGATGAAGAATTTAGTTGTATCCATCCGTGTATTTCTATCGATGGGAATGTATTATTTTTCAGTTCCGATATGCCAGGTGGTTTTGGTGGTTTTGATTTATATAAATCTATAAAAGAACCAAAAGGAACTTGGAGTGAGCCTATTAATATGGGTAAAGTTGTAAATACGGAAGAAAATGAATTGTTTCCATGGGTAAACAATGATCTTATTTTCTTCAGTTCAAAAGGATTTAACAATTATGGGGGCTATGATATTTTTGTTGCTAAATTAAACAAATTAGGGTTGCCTAATAGTTTAAAAAATATTGGTCAACCTATCAATTCATTTCGTGATGATATTGCTTACATAACAAAAGACGGTGGAAGATCAGGTTATTTTTCTTCTAATCGAGACAATGAAGAAGGAAATGATTTTGTTTACTATGTAAATGAAATTACGCACAAAAATAATGAAGAGGTACTAACCATTGATTCTGATAGTTTAGCTAACCTCAAAATTGAAGGCTCACTAAATGTAAATAACAATAAGGTTTCTTCTCCTATAGGTACAAGTAATGAGCTTAATGCAGCTGTTTTAGCAACCACTCCAGTTATTGCAGCTGGAGCAATTATTCCAAGTTCCACTATAACTGAAAAACTAAATTCTAAGTCATCACCCATTATAATAACTGCAGGTAACGCTAATGAGGATTTAAACAGAAGGTTTACCTCTGTAGAATTTAAATTTAATGATGCGAGTATAAATGAATCTCAAATGCAAACAGCAGATTCTATTGTAGCACTTTTGAATGCTAATAATGGCTTGAAAGTATTTATTGCAGCTCATGCGGATAGTAGAGGCGGGTTTGAATACAATTTAAAACTTACTGATAAACGTTCTATTGCTGTAAAAAGATACATAATGAATAGAGGTATTCCATCCTCTCGTATTATTACACGTGGATTTGGTGAAAGTCAACTGTTAAATAACTGTGCTGATGGCATTTCATGTTCTGAAGCTGAACACGCTGTAAATAGACGTGTTGAAATGAAATTGGTTAGGTAATTTGTAATTTATATTACCAATTATTTTTTTCTTTCTATAACAAATTCAACAAGTTGCTTGAGTTGTTTTATTGTTTGATTCGTTGAAATAGAATCTAATATATCTAAAGCTTCAGTTTGATATGTATACATTACTTTCCGGGTGTATTCAATACCGCCATGATGATTTACATAATCAATAACTTCGGCAACTCGTTTTTTATCAGAGTTGTGATTTTTAATGGAGTTGATAATATAATCACGTGTTGTTTTATCAGCACTATTGATAGTATAAATAATAGGTAATGTGAGTTTTTTTTCTTTTAAATCAATTCCTGTTGGTTTTCCTATATTATCGTCTCCATAGTCTAGTAAGTCATCTTTTATTTGAAAAGCAATTCCAATTTTTTCACCAAATAAATGCATTTTAACAACTTCTTCTGGCGTTGCTCCAGCACTAGCAGCACCTATTGCACAGCAGCTAGCAATTAAACTGGCTGTTTTTTTACGTATAATATCAAAATATACTTCTTCGCTAAGGTTTAAATTTCGTGTTTTTTCAATTTGTAGCAACTCTCCTTCACTCATTGCTTCCACAGCAGTACTCATTATTTCAAGTAAATGATAATCTTTATGCTTAACAGATAGTAACAACCCTTTACTTAACAAATAATCACCAACCAATACAGCTATCTTATTTTTCCATAGAGCATTGATACTGAAAAACCCTCTGCGTTCATCACTATCATCCACCACATCATCATGCACCAATGTTGCAGTATGTAAAAGCTCAACCATTGAGGCACCTCTATAGGTTGAATCATTAATTCCTGAAAAAATATTGGCTGACATAAATACAAACATTGGTCTTATTTGCTTCCCTTTTCTTTTTACGATATAGGTCATAATCGTATCAAGCAAAGCAACTTTACTTTTCATAGCAGCCCTAAATTTAACTTCAAATAAATCTAATTCTGCTGAAATTGGTTGTTTTATGTTATCTATAGTGCTCAAAATAATGAGGCAAATAAAGCAATTTGTACCACATTATAATACAAACACATTGTTTTATCATTTGTTACTTAGTATTCATTTAGTAAAAGCATAGAACAGAAGATGCTGTTAAAAATACATATTATACTTATTTGGGTTTTAATTTGTGACTTCGTTGTTATTTTTTAATTTTGTATAATGAAAAGCTCAAAATGTAAACTTGTATTCACAGTTATTTTAACGGCTTATTCAAGCTTTCTTTACGCTGATTTAAATAAATATAATAGTGATAAAATTGATAGTTTAGAAAGCTCATTATTACATGAAAAAAACGACTCAGTTAAAGCTGAATCTTTAATCAAATTAGCTACTATTTATAGTAGAAACAATATTGATAAATCACTCCTTAAAATTACTGAAGCAAATAGTATTATTAACAATTTAAATATTAAAAGCCTTAAGCCTAATTTGTATTTTATTTTTGGAAACATTTATCTTAATAAAGCTGATTACCAAAAATCATTATTTTATTATTTGCAAGCATTAAGACTATTTGAAAAAAAACAAAATTTCGAATATGTAGCTCGATCATTAAATAATATTGGAGTTGTATATTCTTACCTCAAAAATTTACCTGTTTCTGAAAAATATTTTAAACAAGCTTTAGTAT
Source organism: Bacteroidia bacterium (assembly GCA_044353855.1). GTDB lineage: Bacteria > Bacteroidota > Bacteroidia > UKL13-3 > UKL13-3 > UKL13-3. The sequence goes on along the minus strand of JBILBF010000001.1, from coordinate 13,417 downwards.
ATCGTAAGCAAAAAGGATATATGAAAGATGTAGGTATTTTATATACAAGTATTGGGTTTATACTCACTGAAAAAAAACAATATAAGGAAGCGCTTTATTATTATAAATTAGCATTAGATATTGGTAAAAAAAACAAGGATAAATATTTGATAGCTTTCTCTTATTCAAGTTTAGGTGATAATAGTGAGTGTTTTAAACAATATGTTTTGGCTAAACAATATACGGACTCCGCCATTCAAATATGTATTGAAATTGAAGATTTTCATAACCTGTCTATCAATTATAATTACTTAAGTTCATTGGCAATAAAAGAACATAAACTTAAGGATGCAGAAAAACTATTACTTACTTCTAAAGAGTTTGCAATAAAATCTGGTATTAAGCTTGCCTTAATTGAAAACTATCGCCTATTATCTGAACTCTATAAACTACAAAAGCGCTTTGATGAAGCCTTTAAAATTAGACTTGAATACGAAGACTTGAAAGATTCAGCATTAAATGAAAAAACCTATTCTCAAATTAGTGTATTGCAAAACGAGTATGAATTAGAAAAAAAAAATAATGAAATTGTATTGCTGAATAAAGATAAAGAGATTTTTAAAGCAAATTCACAAAAGCAGATTCTGTTGCGTAATATTTTAATATTATTTAGTTTTTTTGTGTTAGTGTTTCTTTTTGTATTATGGAGAAATATTAAATTGAAACAACAATTAAACAGAAAACTATTAAAAGAAAATCACTATTTACATAAAGAAAATTTACAGGCTCAATACGAAGTTTTAATATCAAAAATTGACCCTCATTTTTTGTTTAATAGCTTAAGTTCATTATCCTCTTTAATTCTAACTAATAAAAACAAAGCAGTTGAGTTTGTTGAACACTTTTCTATATTGTATCGTAATATTTTAAATATTAGGGATGATAAGATTCTTGATTTACGTGAAGAAATGAATATAACAGAGAGTTATCTTTATTTACAAAATGTTAGATTCGGGAATAAGCTTAATATTGTAATAAACTTGCCAAATATTAAATATAAAAAAGTTCCTGCATTTGCTATTCAAATGGTAGTTGAAAATGCAATAAAACACAACATAATTTCAAAATCTAAACCACTTAATATTAATATTTTCATTTTTGAAAATAATCTAATAATTGAAAATAATTTACAGCCAAAAGTTATAAGTACATTTTCAATGGGAATTGGCCAGAAAAATATACTTGATAGGTATAGATTATTAAGTGAAAATGTACCTAAGTTTTTACTTTTAGAAAATTGTTATCGTGTTGTTTTGCCTTTATTATAATTTTTAATATATGAATAAGCCTATCAACTGTATTATTGTTGAAGATGAAGAGCACGCAGCTTCTTTTTTAGAAGATCAGTTAAAAAAAGCTCATTTGAATGTATACGTACAAGCTAAATTTGATACAGTAGAGGAATCTGTAAAATGGCTTTATCATAATACTATCGATTTAATTTTTATGGATATTCAACTAGGTGATGGCTTAAGTTTTGAAATTTTTGATCATATTCAACTTAATACTCCTATTGTTTTTATAACATCATACAACCAATACGCAATAAAAGCCTTTGATCAAAATAGTATTGCCTACTTATTAAAACCAGTTAAACAATCAGAGTTGATTAAGGCTATATCTAAATTTGAAAAATTATATTTTCCGAATCAATCTTTTAACAATCCTTTTAAAGGATTACATCAATCATATCAACAAAAATTTATGGTTTATATTGGTAATGTTATGCAAACCATAACTGCAAATGATATTGCCTATTTTAAACTTCAAGAAAAGCGGTATTTATTTGTTGTTACCAATCAACAAGCCCAATATATGTATGATAGTAGTTTAGAGTTATTAGAATCGCGTTTAAATCCTGATGATTTTTTTAGAATCAATCGTCAGTTTATTGTAAGTAAAAAAAATATCTTACAATTAAAACAACTTGACAGAGGTCGTTTTATGGTCGTAACCAATCCTGCTTCTAAAGATGATCTCATTGTTTCAATTGGTAGATCAAAATCATTTAAAACTTGGTTCAACAATTAATATTTTTTTGCCATTATTTTAAAGAGTAAAATTTTTAATTGGTATTAATTTAATGATTTATACAACTTCGGTACTAAATAATACACATTCAGGATATATAAATTGAATTTTATTTCTTAAGGTAGTAATATCGTTCTAAGATATTAGAATGATGATATCAACTATTATTTTGGTGTTTAATAGTTGTTCTTTTCATAGCAAAAGCCTCTGAGTAATCAGGGGCTTTTTTGTGTGTATTATTTTCTTTAATTTGCTTTAAACTGTAAACTAATTCTTCGATTTTAAATTGCATTCAGAATAAAACTATATTCGCCTTTATGGCCGCCAAAGTATCAACATCTTTTTTTTGCAAAAATTGTGGAGCATCATCTACTAAATGGGTTGGTAAATGTACAAGCTGTGGTGAGTGGAACACTTTTGTAGAAGAAGTTATTCATAAAGATAAAACAGACTATAAAAAAACTTGGAAAAAAGAATCACAATCAATTTCTATTCTTAAACCTGTATTACTCAATGAAGTTGAGCATGGCAGCGAAGCCAGATACCCAGTAAAAGATGCTGAATTGTCTAGAGTTTTGGGTGGTGGTATAGTTCCTGGAAGTGTTATTTTAATTGGAGGCGAACCTGGTATTGGCAAATCAACTTTGATGTTACAAATTGCTCTTCAATTTGACCATAAAAAAGTACTTTACATAAGTGGTGAAGAAAGTGATACACAGATAAAAATGCGTGCTGAACGTTTGCCTTTTCGCAATGACGAGTGTTTTTTGTTTACAGAAGTAAGTACTCAAAAAATTGGGAAGGCATTACAAGAGTTACAACCTGATATTGTTATTGTTGATTCAATCCAAACACTTCAAAGCGAACTTCTCGATTCAACTCCAGGGAGTATTTCTCAAATTAAAGAAACGGCTGGTGATTTAATCCGTTTTGCCAAAGAAACAGGTACCCCTGTTTTTTTAATCGGACATATTACCAAAGATGGCACACTGGCCGGTCCTAAACTGTTGGAACATATGGTTGATACAGTATTGCAATTTGAAGGTGACAGACATCATGTATATCGGATTTTACGCACGACCAAAAATAGATTTGGTAGCACAAGTGAAATTGGCATTTATGAAATGCATGGCTCAGGTTTACGTGAGGTTACAAATCCTTCTGAAATTTTAATATCTCAACGTGATGAAGCGTTAAGTGGTATTGCCATTTCAGCTACTATTGAAGGCATGAGACCTCTTTTGATTGAAACTCAAGCATTGGTAAGTACTGCAGTGTATGGAACTCCTCAAAGAAACTCAAATGGCTATGATACTAAAAGGTTAAATATGCTTTTGGCTATTTTGGAAAAAAAATGCGGATTGAGAATGGGTGTTCAAGATGTTTTTGTGAATATAGCTGGTGGATTAAGAGTAGAGGATCCCGGAATTGATTTAGGTGTTGTAGCGGCTATTGTTTCTAGTTATCATAATGTAACTATTGATACTAAAATAGCTTTTATAGGTGAAGTCGGTTTAAGTGGAGAAATACGAGCTGTTAATAGAATTGAACAACGTATTACAGAAGCTGAAAAATTAGGTTTCACTACTGTTTATATTTCTAAATTTAACAAAGTAATAAAAGGAAAAAACAATATTAACATTGTAGAAGTTGCCAAGCTTGAAGAAATGTTGAGCTTTTTATTCGGATAAAACTGACTCTTTTAAAAGCTATTAACCCCTACAGGCTGATAAGAAAGGTGTAAAACAAAACAAATCAACTATGTAGAGGCTGCTAGCGGGAGCGCAAATAACATAAAAACAGCAATCTATAAAAGTAATTTTTCTGTCAGTTAGGGTAATTATGTTATAAATAGTTTTCTTTTTTATTTTAACGTATCGTTATAAAAATTCTCACTTTCCATTATTATAAGCATCTTCATGAAGATATACATACAAGATAGCATTAATCTCCTTTCAAAACTTACTGGAAAAAGATTGCTGAATATGGCTAAGCTTTTTAGTAGTTATTATATTTCAAAGGCAATTTCCAAACCTATACATTGGGGAATGCCAATGAGTTTAGAAGTAGAACCAACAACTAGTTGTAATTTAAGGTGCCCTCAATGTCCAAGTGGTTTAAGAGAATTTTCTCGCGATACAGGGATGCTTAGTTTCTCTTTGTATAAAAATATTATTGATGAAGTTCATGAAGAATTAGTTTGGCTGGTCATGTATTTTCAAGGTGAACCCTTTTTAAACACTCAGTTTTTAGATTTTGTAAGGTATGCCAATGCTAAAAATTTATATACGGCAACTAGTAGCAATGCACATTATTTTAACGATAAAATTGCCAGAGAAACTGTTGAAAGCGGTTTAAGTCGATTAATTGTTTCCATTGATGGAACAACTCAAGAATCGTATAGTAAATATAGAATAGGTGGACAGATAGAAAAGGTTATTGATGGCACAGAACGATTATTGTTTTGGAAAAAAAAATTAAATAGGCAAACCCCTCATATTATATGGCAGTTTATTGCTTTTAAACATAATGAACATGAAATTCCTGTGATTAAAAAAATGGCGTTAGAAATTGGTGTTGATGAATTAACTATAAAAACGGCACAAGTTTACGATTATCAAAATGATACCGAATTTATTCCTAACCAAAGCGAACTTAGTCGTTATCAAAAACAAAATGATGGTACATTTAAACTTGAAAACAAACTGCTTAACCAGTGTTGGAAAATGTGGCGTAGCAGTGTTATTACTTGGGATGGACTTGTAGTTCCTTGTTGTTTTGATAAAGATGCTACTCACCAATTTGGGAAAATTACAGAACTTTCTTTTAATGAAATATGGCGAAGTAATAATTACAATCAATTTAGAAATGCTATCTTAAAGAGCAGAAAAGGAATTGATATTTGCACAAATTGTACTCAAGGAACCAAACTTTGGAATTAGTAAATCATGAAAAGAGTAATAGGTATTGGAGGTGTTTTTTTTAAATCAAAAAATCCTCAGGTTTTAAATGATTGGTATCACAAACATTTGGGTATTATCAATGAAGGTTGGGGTGCTCAATTTTATGTTAAAAATTTAACTGCTTTTATAGAACCTTACCAAGTTTGGAGCCCTTTTAAAGCAGATACATCCTATTTTGAGCCGAGCAATCAGTCATTTATGGTAAATTTGATTGTAGATGACCTCACTTCTTTGTTGACTCAATTAAGGTTAGAAGGAGTTCATGTAATGGATGTAACCGAAGAAAGTGAGTTTGGTAAATTTGGTTGGTGTATAGATCATGAAGGCACAAAAATAGAATTGTGGGAACCACCTAAAGCAAATGGCTGATAACTGGCCAAATTATGATTAATGAAAAAAGCACAAATACACAACCGCTAAAAATATTTAATCGGTGCATATTTTTAGGGGACAATACAGATTTTAGTTTTCGTGCAAAATAACAAATACCGAACATAGTACTAAACATAGTAGAGAGGGTAATTCCAAAAAAAACTAAAACTTGATCAGAGGAGAATTTATTTACTGTTTCAACATATGTGGCAACTCCTAACCATGCAATCAATACCATTGGATTTATACTATTAAGCATAATTCCTTTAATTAAATATAACAATCCTTTTTTCTCACTAACTTGATTTTCTTCAGTTAACGTGGATTCTTTTTTGATAATTGAACGAATGCCCAAAAAAAGTAGGAACCCAAATCCAATCACTCTGATGGTCATATCAAAATCAGCTATTTTAGTTACAATAAACGAACTACCAAATATGGCAATAGATATGTAAATCGAATCACTTAACAAAACACCTGAAGCGATATAAAGTCCTTGACGTAATCCTCGCTTAATACTAGTTTGTATTAAAGAGAAAAATACCGTACCAAAAGTTAATGTGAACATAATTCCTGTTATCAACCCTTTCCATATTGGTTCAACTATTTCCATCGTGGCAAGTATACTCAAAAAAATAGGCCTCTCAAAATGAGATGCCTATTTCAATTAAACAATAAACTACTTAGTAAGTTAAGGTATTTAATTTTTCGTTACATGTTTCCTACCATATTTACGGGCTTCACCCATTCGTCAAATTGTTCATTTGTTAATAAGCCCAATTCAATTGCAGCTTCTCTCAGTGTTTTATTTTCTTTATGTGCTGTTTTGGCAATTTTAGCTGCATTTTCATATCCTATATGTGGATTCAAAGCAGTAACCAACATTAAACTATTCTCTAAATGACGTTTGATTGTTTCATGATTAGCCTCTATTCCTGCTGCACAATTATCATTAAAACTAATACAAGCATCACCTATTAAACGAGCACTTTGCAATACATTAGCAGCAATTAATGGCTTGAAAACATTCAATTCAAAATGTCCATTTGTTCCACCAATTGTAACTGCAACATCGTTACCAATAACTTGAGCTGCAACCATCGTAATTGCTTCAGGTTGTGTTGGATTTACTTTTCCAGGCATAATTGATGAACCAGGTTCATTATCTGGTATTATAATTTCTCCAATCCCACTTCTTGGTCCACTTGATAACATTCTTATATCATTGGCAATTTTCATTAAACTTACAGCTACCCTTTTTAAAGCACCACTTAATTCTACCATAGCATCATGTGCAGCTAAAGCTTCAAATTTATTTGGTGCTGTTACAAATGGAAGGGAGGTAAATTCTGCTATTTTTTGAGCTACCAAAACATCATAACCTTTTGGAGCATTTAATCCTGTACCAACGGCAGTTCCCCCTAAAGCCAATTCAGATACCATTTCGAGAGCATTGTTTATTGCTCTAATCCCATTCTCTAATTGTTGAGCATAACCACCAAATTCCTGTCCTAATGTTAATGGTGTAGCATCCATAAAATGTGTGCGCCCAGTTTTTACTATATGCTTAAAACTATCTGCTTTACTTATTAAAGTATTCTTGAGTTTTACAATTCCAGGAATGGTGGTTTCTACTACCATTTTATATGAAGCAATATGCATAGCCGTTGGGTATGTATCATTACTTGATTGGGATTTATTTACATCATCATTTGGGTGTAATACTTTTTTTTCATCACTCAGTTTTCCACCATTTAATACATGTGCACGGTTTGCAATTACTTCATTGGCATTCATATTACTTTGAGTACCACTTCCTGTTTGCCATATTACTAATGGAAATTCACCATCCAATAATCCTGTTAAAATTTCATCGCAAGCTTTACTTATTAAATCTCTTTTATCAGAGCTTAAAACGCCTAAATCACAATTGGCATGTGCTGCAGCTTTTTTTAAATAGGCAAATGCATGAATTATTTCTTTTGGCATACTTGCCTCAGGGCCAATTTTAAAGTTATTGCGTGACCGCTCTGTTTGAGCTCCCCAATATTGGCTTAAAGGTACTTTTACCTCTCCCATTGTGTCGTGTTCTATCCTATATTCCATGTTTGTATGTATTAGTTTTATATTTTTTGCTCGCAAAACTAACTTTTTTTTGAATTATTTAAGATTCCCTTTTTATGACTTTAAGATGCAGTAAATCAATTAGTAAACACTTGACTTTTTCCCCCAATTCAAGTCAATATTAGGTGTAAGCTATTCACAATCAGTTAGGAAATTTAAAAAAATGATTGTACGTTTATATCCGAAATAATTTACTCAATGGGAATAACTACTTCAGCAGCAAGCATCGAGAAAGAACACTTAACTTGGTTAAAGCATCTTGATTTTTACAAAGCTCAGTTGGATATAATGGGGAAAGAACTGCAAGGCTTTGCTAAAGAAAGTTCATCAAAAAAAGTTGCTCCAAGAGTTGAGCAATTTCAAAATCAATTTATTCGTCAACGCGAAGTCATTGATATTCTTCGTCATAATGTAAAACAACACGAAAATGAAATTGAACGAATGACTCGTTTTGCATTAGAATATTTAAGAGATCGTGTAACCAAAGATCATTTAGCTTTACGTGCTGAATACAATCGATTTGTAGAATTATTTATTGAAATGGAACAAGATTTTCATGATTTTCTAGCTTAATTGTTATTCTTCTTCTTCAGTTAATCTAAGTGTTCCAATTCCTCTTTTGCCTGTATAATAATCGCTTACAAATGCGCACCATTGACACTCTTCTTTACCGCAACCATTGTTAAACTTTTTATCTATAATAGCTTTATAACTGGTTATTATTTGGTTCTTAACCGTTTCTACATCACTAGGAGTAATAATTACTTTCTGTTTAATATAGTCACCTGTTTTCTTGTCAGGTTCTACAAAATCAAATTCTGTACTGCGCATATTCCAGTTTTTGATTGTGTCATTATCCATTAGTATTTTGTAAAAAACAGCTTGTCGCCAATAGTCACCTCCAAATTCGTATTCAAACAAATGCTTATCATTGGTATCTTTCTTTGCTTCAAATGTTTCTAAATCGGGACTATTAAATTTATGTTTTGCATTTTCAAATTGTCCAGTTTTATAATCCACCACGTTTACATCGTTGCCACTAAATTCTAGTTTATCCAGTTTTCCATTAATAGGTGCTCCGTCTATAACCACATTTCGATAACTTCGTTCAATACTCGTAATTTTATTCCATTCATTAATATACTTGGTATAGTAGTTTTGCAATATATCTTGCCCATATTCTAATCTACGTTTAAATTCTATTTCAGTAAAACTATCTTCATGTTTGCGCATATACCATTTAAAATCATTCACAAACTGCTCACTGCTGGCAAATTGTTTTTCTTCACTGGCATTCATGTTTTTAAACAACATTTCCAATGCATGATGTGCAGCGCTTCCAAAAGTCATACTTGGACTTAATGGCCCAGGAACCCTGATAATATTATTAAAGTAAAAAGCCGTTGGGCATTTTAAATAGTTATTGAGATGTGTTACACTCAAAGTATATTTTTCGAGTAATTCGTTTACAAATTCATTTTCAAATAAATTTTGTGGGGCTAAATATATTGGATTGCTAATTATGGAAACTTGAAAATCGATTAATTGTTCATCCGTAACATGTAATCGTTTTGTTTCTATTTGTGCATTACTTTCAAGCTCAGCTACAAATCTACTTTTCTCCAACTCTTTCTCTTTATTATCACGTTCAGCAAAACATATAACTAAGTTTTTTTTTGCACGTGTCATGGCAACATAAAACAACCTTCGGCTTTCTTCTGAGTCATCTTCGGTAGTTACACTATATAAGGTATCTGGTAATTTAAAATCTCTATTTGCTCCATTTTTTTCCCAAGCTTTTGTTGTAGCTCCCATTATATAAACATGCTCAAATTCTAATCCTTTAGATGAATGTGCAGTTATAAAATGAACACCTTCTTCAGCATACTCTATTTTTTGTATTGGTAGCGCAATACCTTCATTTTCCATTAATTCTATAGTTGTAAGCAAACGCGCTAATGTTGTTTTTTTTGTTCGTGAACATTCTTCTTTTACAAAATCGAAAAATGTATGTAACAATTGCATGTTCCAAGTTTTTTCGTTACCACTTATCGCTGAAATAAGCATACCGCTTTGTGTAATTATATTTTCAATAAGTTGTTGAAGTGTTATGTTTGATGCATCTTTTATCCATCCTTCTAATAGCTTTGATGTTGAGGCTAATTCTTCTCCGTCTTTTTTAGTAGTAAATAAATCAGGTGATTTTTTGGAAGGGGCTTTTCTCAACTCTTCACGCCATGATAAATTGCGTTCACTATAGTTTTTGCGATACACTTCAACTGAAATACGCGCAATTTCAATTGGGTCATTATTAAAAAAATCATAATGTAATAATTCATATATATACACTTCTCCTGAATGTGCTTTTTTATGCTCAGCTGCAATGTATTTTAGTATATGAATTATTTTTTTGATAAAAGGATATTCAAGTACATTCGCCTTTTTGCGTGCGTTTACTGTTATATTCTTCAATTTGAGAAAACGTATAAGTTCTTCCGCTTGTGAATGGTTTCGATACAATACAGCAATTTCACTTAAGGGTGTACCTCTTTTTTGTAAAGCTATAATATCATTTGCAATACCTACAGCCTCATGTGCTAAATTGTAGTAGCTTCGTATTTCTGGTTTTATATCAAGTGTTGATATTATTTTATTTTTGGCTATTAAGTATTTGTTTGGATTAACTCGTATTTTATTTGTTGCTATTAACAATCGTGCTGCATCCAATATGTTCTGTGTGCTTCTATAGTTTTCTTCAAGTGTAATGGTTTGAGGTTTATACTTGTTTACAAAATGGGCAATATTTTCAACGTTTGCTCCCTGAAATCTGTATATAGATTGATCGTCATCGCCAACACAAAACACATTTGGGTTTTCCCAATAAGCCAAAAGCAATTCTAAAATTTTATTTTGAGAACCATTTGTATCTTGAAACTCATCCACCAAAAAGTATAAGTATTTCTCTCGATAGGTATGAATTAATTCGGGTTTATCATTAAATGCTTTTATTACCCAAATTATCATGTCGTCAAAATCATAGCGGCTATTTTTTTGAAGCATTTGCTGATAGGCCTCAAATGATTTTGCAGCAGCTAACATGTCATTCATGCTTTTAATCTCCTTATCTATTAATGCCTGTTTTAGGTCGCCCGCCTTAGCGTTTTTGGTAGCTTTTTTATAAATGTATTCCTCCCTATTGGGTAAATCTTCTAAATAATCTGTTACTTTTTTAGCTAAATATTCAAAAGTCCAATTTTCTTTCTTCATCATTGAATAAAATGAAAGAAGTTTTTTGGTTTCATAGTATACATCGCCTGTATATCTTTTAAATGGATGGTTTTTATCAAATCCATCTATTATTTTATGGACGTATTCAATTTTTTCCAATTCACTTATTGAATCTAATCCTTTCAATCCAAAATAATCCAGATTATCCTGGATGACTGTATTACAAAATGCATGGAATGTATATATGGGTATACGATAGGAGTCGGGTCCTATAAAGATAAGCAAACGTTTGCGCATAGCTATTGCACCAGCATCAGTATAGGTTAGGCATAAAATATTTTCGGGTAAACTATCTGTAATTTGTAATATATGAGCAATTCTAGCCGCTAATATTTGTGTTTTACCTGTGCCTGGTCCTGCTATAACTAATACTGGACCTTCTGTTTCATTAACAGCTAGCTGTTGCTGCGTATTTAAATTTTCGATAGCTTCTTTATAAAAATTTGATGGAGTTTGGAATTTCATTTATGCAATTTATTATCAATGTCAAAAATAGAAGAATTTGTTTCATTCATTTCATACAATATATTGCAATTATGTTCAAGCAACTCAAATAACAGTTTTATGGACTTGAAATAAGAAATGTATTTTTATATTTGTTAATCAAATTGTTTAATTCAAAATCTAAATCTATAAATGAAAAAACTTAATTGTACACTATTGCTAGCATGCACTTGTTTATTGTTTTCAAATACTAAAGTAATTGCTCAAGCATCTAAAATACAAATTGTTCACAACTCTCCTGATTTTATTATTGATACGGTTGATGTTTGGCTGAACAATACAAAGTTTGTGAATGATTTAGCTTTTAGACATGCTACAAGTATGTTATCTATTGATTCTGGGGATTATATTTTAACAATTGCCAAAAAATTTAGTACTGATACAACTGCTAGTTTTAGCTTATTTAAATCAAATTCTTTTAGAATTGATACTGCTAAAACGTATTTATCTTTTATCAGTGGGGTTATTGATACCAATCAGTATTCAACTAATCCTAACGGAATAGATAGATCATTCTCATTAACAACAACAGATGCATACAGTTCATCAACTTCATCTGGTCAAGTTGAACTTTCATTTATTAATGGCGTTCCTGATGCTTCTTCTTTAGATTTAAATGAAATTGGTTTGCCTGGCCTAATTAAAATTGCTGATGATTTTCCTTATAATGTATTTAGTAATTCTTCAGTTTCGCTTTCAACCGGAAATACGCTATTTAATATCACTAACTCAGATAGTACATTATTTAAAGGAGCCTACAGAATGAATTCTTCTTTTGCTTCAGGTCAAAGAGGAATAATTTTTACTTCAGGTATAAATGAATCAATTGGTAATCCATCAAGTGCCAAACAATTTGCTGTTTTTGTTGCCTTTAGTAACGGAACAGTTCGCGAATTAGTCAAGTTGGTTAGTCAAGTGCAGCTCATTCATAATAGCGCTGATGTTACCATTGACACAATAGATGTCTATTTAAATGGTAAAAAAGTGATAGATAATTTTGGATTTCGTGATGCAACTCCCTTTGTAAAATATAATGCTCTTGTTCCAACTTCTATAGCTTTTGCTGCTAAAAATAGCATATCAGCTGATTCTTCATTTTATTCAACATCAATTGTATTCGATTCTTCATCTAACTACTACGCCTTAGCAAATGGCGTTTTAAATACAAGTAACTACATAGCCAACCCTAATGCAAAAAACATCTCATTTAAAATACATACATACAAAGGTGCAAAGGAAGTTGCTGATATTTCTAAAAACATTGAGTTATTATATTTTCATGGAGTAACGGATATGACCAGAACAACTTCAAGAGGAAGTTCTCAAGTTCAGTTTTTATCTAAAAATGATGCTTATGGAGAGTTCCATGGATACTCTCTCCAATCTGCTCAGGATAATCTATTGTTTGATCTTCTCGATGCATCAAATGATACTATTATCACTAGCGGAATTTCTAACTTAATTAATTACCATGGAAAAGCAGGAATTGTATTCGCTTCTGGCTTCGCTTCGGCTAATAGCTTAACTAATCAAAATGGTGATACAGCTATTTTATTCATTGCTTGGCCTGATGGTAATATTGATTCAATTGCACCAATTAGGATTACTACTGGATTTGATGAAAAAAATATTGAACCATCAGACATATTAGTCTATCCAAATCCTGCTAATTCTTATGTTAATATTAAACTTACTATTAATCTAACAGAAACAATTACAACTACAATAACAGATATTAGAGGAAAAGTAATTTCAACTAATGAAATAAATGTTTCAAGTGGAGCTAATAATATTTCAATTAATTCTGAAAATATTGAATCTGGTATTTATTTCTTGACCATAACATCTAACTCAAATTCAATTACTAAAAAATTCAATGTTTTGAAATAATCTTTTAATCAATTAATAATAAAAAGGTGGAGTATTATTGCTCCACCTTTTTTATTATTAATGACAATGGTCATAAGGCAAAAAGTAAGTCATTGATAAATAGGATAAGAAAAGTTGGGATAAAAAATAAAAGTTAAAAAGACTTGTGTAAGCAATAAAGTAGATTACTTTTGCCACCCCTAAAAGAAACAGGGCTATTTGAAAGA
>JBILBF010000006.1:0-42604 GCA_044353855.1 Bacteroidia bacterium | reverse complement strand
TATTTCCTTAGAATTGACAATAGAACAATTAAATTAGTGAAACAATGAAAAGAAAGGCAGCACATAACAGCGTGTAAGCACTATTGCCTTGCCGCAGGCGCAACACAAGGCAACATCGCCTACACGCAAAACGTTATGTGCAATGGTAGGACGACCCTTCAAAACTTAAAACAAAAATTAGGTGAATAAAATGGCAACAAAAAAAACTTGGTCTGAAAAATTGCATTGTGATAAAGAGCCAAAAATCAAACGAATAGATTTTGATTTTGCAGATATTCCAGCAAATAGCAATATGTTTATTGCGACACCGCAAATAATCGACAATTACATCAAGCAAATACCCAAAGGTATAAAAGTAACAGTTCAAACAATGAGAAAAGACCTTGCTATTGAAAACAGGGCAGACTATACTTGCCCAGTTACGACCGGCATATTTTTAAGAATAGTCGCAGAAGCCAATTTTGAAAAATACCAACAAACTAAATCACTCAAAGGCATCACACCATTTTGGAGAGTGGTAGAACCGAACTCGACTTTATCTAAAAAACTTACATTTGGACAAGACTTTATTACTAACCAAAGACAAGCTGAAAAGATAAATGACTAAATTAGCGGACGAAAGAACCACTGCCACTAACACGGGTTTGGCAAAAGTGGCGGTTCAGTGCTCCGCAGACACATTTGTGGTTAATCAAAGTTTAGTTCTCCGCATCAACATTTGTGGTGAAAATCGCCACCTTCGCCAAGCCCGAAAACGTTAGCGGTCAGCATGGAGCGACACTACCCTAAACAAAAGACATTAAAAAAAATGACATAATGAAGGCAACATTAATTACACTATTTCTTTTATCAGCTGTGACTTTTTCATACGCACAAACAACTTCAGAAGTCCCTATCCAAATTGTTTCTACAGACAGTGCGGTTACTTATAGACTTTTTTCGACAAGAAATATGTACACATTTATCAAATTGGATACAAGAAATGGCAAAATGTGGCAAGTTCAATGGAGTAATAAAGGGAAAGAATATAGATTTGAGAGCACACTATCAGACATATCTCAAGTAAATAAGGACGAAGAGAAAAATGGTAGATTTTTTCTTTATCCGACAACTAACATATACACTTTCATTCTGCTTGACCAAATAGACGGAAGAGCTTGGCAAGTTCAATGGGGAAAGGAAGATGAAAGATTAGTAATCCGTATATATTGACAAGATATTATGAGTGTAAGTGTTAACGATTTTAAAGAAGTAGTCAATTGTTTTTACAAAGACGAGCATTACTCTGTTCGTGACAACGGAGCAGTTTTGCGCTACCCACTTAATGAAAAACGTCAACGACCTACCGACAACAATTGGACTTTTGGCAAGCTAAATATCAAGACAGGATATTTAGAAATTGCTTCGGTCCGCATTCACAGAATAGTTGCAACCGCATTTCTCGGAGAAGCCCCTACAAAAGAACACGTTGTTGATCACATTGACACAAACAAGCAAAATAACCGACCAGACAATCTTCGATGGGTAACAAGATTAGAAAATATTTTACTTAATCCAATTACAGCAAGACGCATCGAAATTGTATGCGGGAGTGTTGAAGCTTTTCTTGCTGACCCATCAAAATTCCGTGACAAATTTCCAGACCCAAACTATGAATGGATGTGTGCTGTTTCGGTAGAAGAAGCGGAAGTAAGTTTAAAAAGAATGAAATCTTGGGCTAAAAGTGATAAGCCAATGCAAGGAGGTTCGTTAGGCCAATGGATTTTTAGTCGAGAAATTACTGAAAATCAATCTGTTAAGCAACCAAACTACATAATGTCTAAAACACCTAATGCAGCACAACGTATAGTTTTCAACTTTGAGGATAAACCAAACGAATATCCATGCACTCCGCAAGTGTTTGAGGGCGAACCATTGACATTATATAATGAACGTTTGACGAAACAAGCGACTTTCTTCCGAAACCATAACGGGGAATATGTAGTTGTGAAAAGTGGATTTTCCAAAGACAAACAAACCCTATTTGTAATGACAAGGGCTAATTATGTATATCGGGAACAAAAAGATGGAGAATGGCAACCCGTGCCCGTAGATGAGCTTAGGGAAAAGGTATCTGCTAAAGAATTGCCTCATTCACTTACGGAAATAACCTATGAAAATGGATTATTTATACATGGAAAGATAGAAACGGGTTTTCATCCAACTGAAGAGTTAGAAGAAATATTTAAAGAATATACTAGTGAATAATAATGCCGAACCGCTAACAGCCGTTTTGCAAAAGCGGGGGTTTCGTGCTTCTATGAAAGTGAAGTGCTAAATTCAAGCTTTGTGCATCTAATGGAGTTTGGTGCTCAAAATCCCCGCCTTCGCAAAGCGGCAAAACGTTAGCGGTCATGCTAAAAAAAACAGACACGATTAAACCTGACAGAACATTGAACATCTAACGACTACAAAAAATTAAATGAAATGAAAAAAACATGTAGCATATTATTAACTAGTTTGAGTTTTACATTTATTGTAAATGCACAGACGTTTGACCCAGTTTTAGCAAATAAACTTCAGAATAAAATTGACAGTATTAGGACAGCAAACAATTTAAAAGGCATTTCAGCATGTGTAATTTACCCTGTAGTTGGAACTTGGAAAGGAGTTACTGGAATATCTCATGCTGGTTTTCCCATTACTTCCGACATGGAATTTGGAATTGGTAGTAACACGAAATTATTTACAGGTGTTTTGCTTTTAAAACTAGCGGAAAATAATATCATAAGTCTTAATGACTCTTTACACCAATACCTTCCTTCTTTTAACAACGTCAACCAAAACATAACTATACGTCAACTTCTCAATCATACAAGCGGTTTAGCTGATGTAATTAATGTGGTTGGATACACAGACTCAATTTTAACAAATCCTAATCGTATTTTTACACCAACAGAAGTAATGTCTTGGGTAGGCACTCCTTTGTTTGCTGCTGGGACTAGTTGGAATTACTGTAATACAAATTATATTCTAGCAGGCATGGTTGCAGAAAGTGCAACAGGGCAAAGTTTTGGTCAACTTCTAAGAGATAGTATTCTTTTTCCTTTGCAACTTGACAGTACATTTTTAGGTGTTTATGACAGCGTTCTATATACTTTAGCACATCCATGGCAAGGTGGAGTGGACAATTTTTCAACACCAAGGAAAGCAGTTAATAGTGTTGCGTGGTCGGCTGGTGCTATGTATTCGACATCAGGAGAAATGGCAAATTGGTATCATTCGCTTATGAATGGTCAAGTAATAAATCAGAACTCTTTTAATGAACTGACTACATTTGTTGGTTCTGGCAATTATGGAATTGGTCTTTACAGTACAAATGTACTAGGCAGAACAGTATGGCAACACGGTGGCACTATATGGGGTGGATATAATTCTTCCATGGTATATGACACGGCAACAGGAATAATCATTTGTGTTCTTATCAATCAACTCCCGGCCCAAGCTTTTCAAGTTTCCGTTCAATTACTTTCTACTTTAATAAATAACCATGTTGGCCTGGATGAAAGCACAATTCCCGATAAATTGATTACACTTTATCCAAATCCAACTAATGGACTTGTGCGTATTGAAATACCCAACCAGACTATTCAGAATATAAAAGTATACGACTTACAAGGTCAGTTAATAAAAGAGACAATCGAAAACCAGTTTGACCTTTCAAACCTCTCGAATGGAACGTATTTTATAAAAGCTAAAACAAAACAAGCTACTTATGACTACAAACTAATCAAACAATAAACGGATTACTTGGACAAAAACAGAAGCACGAACCGCTAACACGGGTTTGGCAAAAGTGGCGGTTCAGTGCTCCGCAGACACATTTGTGGTTAATCAAACATTGGTTCTCCGCATCAACACTTGTGATGAAAATCGCCACCTTCGCCAAGCCCGAAAACGTTAGCGGCAAGCTTTACAAAATGTGTTAAACGATTAGAAAACTTAGAAGTATAATAGTAACTTAAGAATATAGATGAGATTAATATTGATCATAACCGTTTTTCTACTTTCATGCAAAAAGGATGAACGAGTAGCTACGTCCAATATACCAATTGCTATTCCAATAGCATATAAACAAACAAAAACTATTACCTACAATAATATTAATGTTGATGTTTTAATTGACAAACCGGCATTAAATGAAGTGGATGTTTTGTTGGTATTCCACGGCACAGTTATGTATGATAGTAGCATAATGACTGCAGCCAATAATACGCTTGATAAATTCAAGGGTATTCTGGACAGAAAAGATAATAGTAAGGATATTTCGTTCGAAACAATTTTCAATCAAGTGTAAATAAATAAACATTTATTAAATATGACTCCCCATTATATTTAAATCATAGTTAATGCAGGTTTTTTTATATTTGAAGAGTGAAAAAACACCTATCAACACTCATTTTATTCAGCATATCAGCTTTTTTGTATGCTGGCACAATTACCAAAAGTGTTTCTTCTTTGTATAGTTTTAGCAATGTATATACTTACCATAGTTCTACATCCCAACGGTATACAGTTTCGGCAACATCACTCACTGCCAATTTATTGATTACTGCCGATAATGGATTTGAGGTATCAACAACTTATTTATACGGTTACAGTAAATCAATTTCCATTACTCCTGTTTCGGGTTCTGTATCCACAACAACCATTTTTGTTCGGTTTAGTCCATCGGCTACAGGAGCAGTTAGTGGCAATATTGTCAATAGTAGTATCGGTTCAACAACTCAAAATGTATCCGTTTCGGGAACTGGAATTGCATGGGCTATTCCTACTTCGCCATCTAATTATTACAATACAGCTTCGGGAAGTGGAGCTACACTTAAAACAAATTTATACAATAAAATATTGGGACATACTCCTACTGGATATACACCTGGAGTATGGAATGCTTTTTACACAACCGATGTTCAACCCAATGGAAAAGTATGGGATATTTATTCAACACTATTTGAAACAGCATCGCCATATGAGTTTACTCTTGGAACCGACCAAGATGCAGGTTCGGGAGGAACGGTAGAAGGAGACAAGTACAACAGAGAACACTCATTCCCCCAAAGCTGGTTTGGCAGCACAGGCTCTATGCAAAGCGACCTTAACCATGTATTTGCTACAGATAAAAAAGTGAATAATGTAAGAGGGAATGATCCTTATGGAACAGTTTCAGTTCCAACTTACACAACTCAAATTGGAGGAAAATCTGGACCCAATACATATCCAGGTTACACAGGTGATGTATTCGAACCTATTGATGAATATAAAGGAGATGTTGCACGTGGTTATTTTTACATGGCTACTCGCTATCAAAATGTAATTGGTGGATGGTCGAGTAATGGAAATGCAGGCGATGTACTTGCCGGAAATAGCTTTCCTGCATTTGATACTTGGCATGTAAATTTATTATTGGATTGGCATAACCTAGATCCGGTGAGTGATAAAGAAGTGAAACGTAATAATGCCATTTATGCTCTACAAAATAATAGGAATCCATTTATTGATAGTCCACAATATGCCAAACGAATTTGGGGAGGAAACATACCCTCTGAACCAACAATTGCTGCTACTAATTTTGTTGTAACTAATAATAGTAATACCAGTGTAACCTTAAACTGGAAAAGTGGAAATGGCAACCGAAGAATTGTAATCGTTAAAGCGGGAAGTGCTGTTAATAGTTTCCCTGTAGATACCTTTCAGTATGCTGCAAACGCTAATATCAACTCTGCACCTCAATTGGGTACAGCAAATTATATTGTATATAACGGAACAGGAAGTACTGTTACCCTTACCAACTTAGTTCAAGGCACAAACTATTATTATGCCGTAATTGAATACAATGGTTGGTATACTACTGCAAACTACCAGGCAAGTGGATACCTTACTTCAAATGCAACTACATTACCTGTAAATTTACTTTCTTTTACAGCAACTACCGAGCTGTATACTGTTATCCTAAAATGGACTACTGCATCTGAAACCAACAATGATTTTTTTACCATCGAACGAAGCATTGACAATTACAATTGGGAAGCAATTTCAACTATAAAAGGATCAGCAAATAGCCAACACCTAAAAAAGTATCAATACCTAGATGACTTAATGGTTTCTACAAATACTATTATCAACCAACCAACTATTTATTACCGCTTAAAACAAACCGATTTTAATGGCGATTTTGCGTATTCAAAAACGGCTATCGTAGAACTAGAAAACACTTTGGACAATACCTTTTCAGCTTCTCCAAATCCATTCTCTCAATCGTTGCATATAATAGCAGATGGTAAAAATAATCAAACCATAACGATAAGACTTCAGAACTTAATTGGCGAAACATATGTTAGTAAACAATTGGAACAACAACATGAAATACTATTGGATAATCTTGGTTATCTTCCTGCAGGTATCTATATCTTGCAAATTGAACAACAAAACAGAATCCAACACTTCAAACTCATTAAACGATAGCATGATGAATTTCCCCGTAACCAAAACAGATGAGCAATGGAAACAAGAACTCACCGAAGAGCAGTTTTATGTAATTAGACAAAAAGGAACGGACAGACCACATACTGGCAAGTACGACCAACATTGGGATTCGGGTAAGTATGAATGCGCTGCTTGTGGAAACGAATTATTTACTTCCGATACAAAATTTGACGCAGGTTGTGGCTGGCCAAGTTTTTATGAGGCATTGGATAAAACAAAAATTATAGAAAAAAAAGATTTTGCCCATGGTATGACGCGCACCGAAATATTATGTGCAAATTGTGGCGGACACTTAGGCCATGTATTTGATGATGGACCAAAAGATAAAGGCGGGTTAAGGTATTGTGTAAACTCATCGTCAATCCAATTTGAAAAACCCGATTCTAGTAAAAAATAACTAACTTATTTTCCAATCGTTATTATCTTATTTACAATGCTTATCTAGCATAATTATTTCGCCATATTTAATATAAACAACGTTTAAAATATTATTATTCGAATTTTATTCTAGGTTTGAAACCATGGATAACCGTAAAGTTTTAGTATTGGCGCTTTTGCTATTTTTTATTGATTCTTCCTTGCACATATTAGGCTGGATGGAAGTTGCAAGTATTTCTCCTGTGTTATTACATATTATCCGTTGGATTTTTATTGTATGCATAAGTTGGTATGCATGGCGTATTCAATCCCTAACTGCTTATATTTTAGTATGCATGTTTTTAGGAATTGAAGTAGCTGAATGGTTTCCTGCCTTTGCCAAAGAACTCAAAGTATTCAGTGATATCTTTTTGAGATTGATTAAAACCATTATTGCCCCACTCCTATTTTCAACTTTGGTAGTAGGTATTGCTGGTCATAGCGATTTAAAACAAGTAGGTCGTATGGGTTGGAAATCCATTTTATATTTTGAAGTTGTAACAACCATTGCATTGGTTATAGGATTAGTTGCGATTAATGTTTCGCAAGCTGGTGTTGGTTCATCTTTGCAAGCCCAAACCGAACAAGTAGATAAAGCAAATAAGTTGTTAGAGCAAAACCATTCACACAATTTTATTCTCGATATTTTTCCTGAAAATATTGCCAAATCTGTTGCCGAAAATCATATACTTCAAATTGTAGTTTTCAGTATTTTATTTGGAATTGCTTTGGCACAAATAAAAGGTGAACGTAAAGATCAAATGGTACATGCCATTGAAAGTTTGGCGCAAGTAATGTTTAAGTTTACCAACTTGGTTATGTATGTTGCACCGCTTGCCGTTGGCGGTGCTATTGGCTATGCCGTAGCAAGTTTGGGATATGGTGTTTTGCACGATTTACTCAAATTATTAATCACACTTTATGTTGCCCTTATTGTATTTGTTTTAGTGGTATTGGTTCCAATTGGATTGTTGGTAAAACTTCCATTCAAAAAATTTATAGCTACTATTTCCGAACCGCTATCTATTGCCTTTGCAACTGCAAGCTCAGAAGCTGCTTTACCTAAAGCCATGGAAAATTTAGAAAAAATGGGCATACCACGTAAAGTGGTTGCTTTTGTATTACCTACAGGATTTAGTTTCAACTTAGATGGAACTACTTTATACCTTTCATTAGCTTCGGTTTTTATTGCACAAGTTTCGGGTATTGATTTAACTGTAGCTCAACAAATACAAATGTGTTTAATACTTATGCTTACCAGTAAAGGGGTAGCTGGAGTGCGCGGTGCTTCATTTTTAATTTTGGTCAGTACGGTTTCATCACTTGGCCTCGACCCTCAAAAAGCATTTGCCATTTTAGCCATTGATGCCTTTATGGATATGGGACGCACTTCGGTAAACTTGATTGGAAACTGCTTGGCTACTTATGTGATTGCAAAGTGGGAAGGAGAAATATAACCCTGAAGGGAAATTCGAATATTGAAGCATGAAATTCGAAAAAATAATAGTTAATAGTTGGTTTTAGCAATACAACATTGTGCAACTTTGAACTTGTATATAATTCCAACTATTTCCAAAATCCAACAAGCTTTTCAAACAAATTTTGTACACTTGTAAAATAACTACTCAACCATGATTGGTTCATCTTTGTGCTTCGTTGAGCCTTAGTATGAAACTAATCTAAAATATAAAAATGAAACGATATACATTAATAGATCAAAAGCTGTTTATTGAAAATAGAAAACGATTTGCAGCACAACTCAAACCAAAGTCGTTGGCAATTTTTCATAGCAACGATGTGATGCCACGCAATGGCGATGCCAGTTTTGAGTTTAAACAAAACAGTGATATGTTTTGGCTTACCGGAATTGACCAAGAAGAATGTGCAGTGGTAATTTTTCCCGATTGTCCGGTACCTGCCTACCGCGAAGCGTTGTTTGTAAAACGTACCAACGCACATATCGCTGTGTGGGATGGACACAAATATACCCAAGAAGAAGCAACTGCAGCTTCGGGTATTAAAAATGTATTTTGGATGGATGAGTTTGATAATTTGATGCGTGCCGTTATCAATATGAGCAGCCAAGTGTATTTAAATACCAACGAAAACGACAGAGCGAGTAATACAGTAATGTACAAAGATTTAAGTTTTGCTTTGCACATGCGTGAGCGTTTTCCATTGCATTCGTTCGAACGAGCAGCTCCTATTATGCAACGTTTACGTTCGATAAAATCGCCTATGGAAGTGGAGTATATGAAACATGCTATCGAAATTTCGAATAAGATGTTTCACCGTGTATTAAAATTTGTAAAACCAGGCGTTAAAGAATATGAAGTTGAAGCAGAAGTGATTCACGAGTTTATCAGAAATGGTGCAGCTGGCCATTCGTTTACTCCCATTGTTGCAAGTGGAAAAAATGCATGTACACTGCATTATATTGATAACGCTGGAGTGTGTAATGATGGTGAATTATTATTACTAGATAGCGGAACTGATTATGGAAATTACATAAGCGATATGACACGTGTGATGCCCGTTAACGGCAAATTTACACCCCGCCAAAAAGAAGTATACAATGCCGTATTACGCGTAATGCGCGAAGCCAAAAAAATGCTGAAACCAGGCGTAATGCTGATGGAATACCACGATCAAGTGTGCAAAGTAATGGAGAAAGAATTAGTGGATTTGAAACTTATTACATTGGATGACATCAAAAATCAAAACCCTGCTATGCCTGCGTTTAAAAAATATTATATGCATGGCACATCACACTTTATTGGATTGGATGTACATGATGTAGGTATGCGCTATGAGCCTATGCAATCAGGAATGATGTTTAGTTGCGAACCGGGTATCTATATTCCACAGGAGGGAATTGGCATCCGTTTGGAAAACGAAATATTGATTACAGCTGATGGTTGTATTGATTTGATGGAACACATTCCAATTGAGAGTGATGAAATTGAACTGCTGATGAACTCAAGATAAATTCAACAGACTTTTAATTTCACATTTATACCATAAAAAAACGCCTGTTTTCATAGAATGCAGGCGTTTTTTTTTGTTTAATTACCGGTTAAAACCTATAAGTAAGTCCTAGATTAATACCTACGGCAGTAAATGCTTCCAAATATTGTGAACGATTATCATAATTATATAACAAGATATGTTGTTTAACAACTCCTTGTAGTTTAATACCATCCGTTAATTCATATTCTACACCAATACCAGGCGAAAGAAATGGATTGATTTTCATTTCAGTATCGGGCATTCCATCGCCAACTTGGTTAACCAATGCAGCACCAAAATCCATATCTAAATATGGACGAAACTTATCTTTGTTAAAATACACATCTGCACCAATCGTAATTGGAATAATTTGCAATGCTCCTCCACTTGAAATGTCTTCAACTGGTTTTTGAACCCTATCAACTAAAACTGTATTGTACCCAATATTGGCATAACCAGCACCTATGGTTCCATTGACATAATCGTCAAAAGTATATTTAGCTTCTACACCAACTCCAATAAACCCAATCTTTAGCTCACTGTTATAATTTCCTGTTGGAATCCACAAATTATATTGTGCCTGAACAGACCATTGAGCAATAGCAACTGATGCTACCATAAAAAAGCATATGACTAAAAATAAACGTTTCATCCCTTATTAAATTTAGGGCAAATTATAAAAATAACCCATACAAACAAAAAAAGCAGCCAATTGGCTGCTTTTCAACAGGTGTTAATTACCTTTTAGCAATACTCATCAAATGCTGCTTGCAAATTTGAAGCAATCATTTCAGCACTTCTGCCTTCAATCATGTGGCGTTCAATAAAATGAACCAATTCACCATTTTTGTACAAAGCTATACTTGGTGATGATGGAGGATAAGGAGCAATAAATTCACGTGCTTTGGCTACAGCATCTATCTCTTGCCCAGCAAAAACAGTAAGCAACGAATCTGGTTTTTTGGTTGATCCATTA
Organism: Bacteroidia bacterium; assembly: GCA_044353855.1. Taxonomy (GTDB): domain Bacteria; phylum Bacteroidota; class Bacteroidia; order UKL13-3; family UKL13-3; genus UKL13-3. The sequence continues at coordinate 31,680 of JBILBF010000006.1, read as the reverse complement.
ACTGCTTTCATAACGCCAGGGCGAGCAGTACCTGCTGCACAGCCGCATACAGAGTTAAAGACTAATAATTTTGTTCCGGTTTTATCGGTTAAAGCTGTTTCTACAGCCGAAGGAGTCATTAATGACGTAAAACCTACTTCTTCTAATTGTGCTCTCATGGGAGCAACTAACATTTCTGGATATGGCATGGTAATTTAGAGTTAATGAATTTAAAATTGTTTAATTACAGTTAGTCAATGATTAAGCCATAGCTATACCTCTGAAATATTGTCAGTACAACACAAAAGTACACTTAGTTGTTTAATGACAAAAATAATTTCCATAAGTGTAACATAAACAATACTTTTGCCGACCTTTTATTTAAGAATAAATAGATATCCAATTTATATATGACACAAACAACATCAAGTTTACCTTATAAGGTAAAAGATTTTTCCCTAGCAGAATGGGGACGTAAAGAAATTAAATTAGCAGAAGCAGAAATGCCTGGATTAATGACTATTCGTAAAGAATATGGAGCTGAACAACCACTAAAAGGTGCTCGTATTGCTGGATGTTTACACATGACTATCCAAACTGCCGTATTAATTGAAACATTAACAGCACTGGGTGCTGAGGTTACTTGGAGTTCATGCAATATTTTTTCAACCCAAGATCATGCTGCGGCTGCTATTGCTGCGGCTGGTATCCCTGTTTTTGCATGGAAAGGTCAAAATGAAGAAGAATTTGACTGGTGTATTGAACAAACATTAACAGCATTTGAAGGAGGTAAGGCCTTGAACATGATTTTAGACGATGGAGGTGATTTGACCAATATGGTTTTTGATCGTTACCCTGAATTAGCTAAAGACATCAAAGGTTTATCTGAAGAGACAACAACAGGAGTTCACCGCTTGTACGAGCGTATGAAAAAAGGAACATTGGTAGTGCCAGCAATCAACGTAAACGATTCGGTTACTAAATCTAAATTTGATAACAAATATGGTTGCAAAGAATCATTAGTAGATGCTATTCGTAGAGCAACCGATATTATGATGGCTGGTAAAGTAGCTGTTGTAGCTGGATACGGTGATGTTGGAAAAGGTTCTGCAGAATCTTTACGTGGAGCAGGTGCTCGCGTATTGGTTACTGAAATTGATCCAATTTGCGCGTTGCAAGCAGCTATGGACGGTTTTGAAGTTGTTACAATGGAAGAAGCTTGTACCCGTGCAAACATTTTTGTAACCGCTACTGGTAATGTAAATATCATTACAGATCGCCACTTCAAAGCAATGCGCGATAAATCTATTGTTTGTAATATCGGCCATTTCGACAATGAAATTGATATGGCTTGGTTAAATAAAAACTATGGTGCTACCAAAAATACCATCAAACCACAAGTGGATATTTACACAGTTGATGGACATGAAGTAATCATTTTGGCTGAAGGTCGTTTGGTAAACTTAGGTTGCGCAATGGGTCACCCATCGTTTGTAATGAGTAACTCATTCTCCAACCAAACATTAGCTCAAATTGAATTGTGGAATCACAGTGCTAATTATGAGAATAAAGTATACGTTTTACCTAAACATTTAGATGAAAAAGTTGCCTATTTACACTTAGCTCATATTGGTGCAAAACTTACTGTTTTGGATAGAGAACAAGCTGACTATATTGGTGTAAAAGTAGAAGGTCCTTTTAAAGCGGAAATGTACCGTTACTAAATTTTGTTTCAATTGATTACTAAGAGCCAACCGAATACGTTGGCTCTTTTTTTGTTTAAAACTTTGTTGGATTGAACAAAAAGGAAGTAAGATATTGCACAAAATGCAAGACGCTTCATCCAACTTACAAAACTCCACAATTGATTATAATAGTTCACACTTTAAGCGCACGTTTGAAGCATTAGAAAACACCAACGAAAGTGTTTTTATAACAGGGAAAGCCGGAACAGGAAAGTCTACATTACTCAGGCATTTTGTGGCCAATACCAAAAAACAAGTTGTAGTATTAGCACCTACAGGTATAGCAGCCATCAATGTTGGTGGAACTACGGTGCATTCATTTTTTCGTTTACCATTTAGGCCTATTGTGCAAGATGATGAAGAGATTCATCGGTTTTCCAAATCAACAGATAAATTTAAAATACTGCACAAACTTGATACGCTTATTATTGATGAAGTATCGATGTTACGTGCGGATTTAATTGATGCCATTGACCAATCCTTAAGGGTGAATGGAGGCGACCCCAGCAAACCATTTGGTGGCAAACAAGTCATTTTTTTTGGCGATTTATTTCAATTGGAACCTGTGGTACAAAACAATGAAGTAGAGCGTTATTTATTTACCGAGTATTATAATAGTCATTATTTTTTTGATGCACGTGTGTTTAGAGAATTGCATTTAAGTTGTATTGAATTACGCAAAGTATACCGCCAATCTGATCCTGATTTTATTGCACTGTTAGATGCAATTCGCCTCAAAAAAGCTGGTGATAGCGATCTTGAAAAATTAAACTCTCGCATTGACCGTTACTTTGAACCTACTACAGATGATTTGTATGTAACACTCTGCACCCGCAACAATACTGCGGCTGGTATTAATGAGTTTAACTTAAGTAAACTGGGAGCAGTTGAATACGTTTATAAAGGAGTTATTGAAAATGAGTTTAGTTTAAAACAACTTCCAACTGAACATATTTTGGTGCTTAAAGAAGGTGCTCAAATTATTTTTATTAAAAACCACCCTACAGGAAAATGGGTAAACGGAACCATTGCAAAAATACACAGCCTAGCACCCGATAAAATTATGGTGCAATTAGCCAATGGTGATATTGAAGAGCTATCAACCATTACGTGGGAGAATAAATTATATAAATGGGATGCCATGAACCGCAGGGTAAAAAGCGAAATTATTGGCACGTTTAAACAATACCCAATTAAACTAGCTTGGGCAATTACCATTCACAAAAGCCAAGGTTTAACGTTTGATAAAATGATTTTAGAAATGGGTGGTGGAACATTTGCACATGGACAATTATATGTTGCATTAAGCCGCTGCCGAACATTTGAAGGCCTCATTTTGCGTGAGCCTATTCGCTACAAAGATATTATTATCGATGATCGGGTTATTCGGTTTGCCAAAGAGTTTGCTTCGTTGGAAGATGCTTAAATGCGTTTGTAAATCTGTTATAAAAAAGCCCAACAGTTTACAATCAATATGTAAGATTGCTCTGAAACAATATTAACCTATACGTCTCTGAATTGTCCTTTTAAAAAATCTTGGTAGGCCAAGTTTATGCCTTCTTCCAAACTAATTTTGGGTTTCCACCCCATGCTGCGCAATTTGGTTGCGTCCATCAACTTGCGTGGCGTTCCATCAGGTTTGGTTGCATCAAATTTTATGTCGCCCGTGTATCCAATTACTTTTTTTACCAATTCGGCTAAGTCTTTTATCGAAATATCTTCACCATACCCTACGTTTACAAATTGTTGTTCGTTGTATACTTGCATCAATAAAAAACAAGCATCGGCAACATCATCTACAAACAAAAATTCGCGCATAGGTTTTCCCGTACCCCATGCTTCGATAAAAGGCGTATTGTTCTCTTTTGCTTCATGTATTCTTCGAATTAATGCGGGCAACACATGCGAATGACTTGGATGGTAATTGTCGCCATAGCCAAATAAATTAGTAGGCATCACCGAAATAAAATTACACCCATATTGTTGGCGGTAACTTTCGCATAATTTTATCCCTGCAATTTTAGCAATTGCATAAGGTTCGTTCGTTTCCTCCAATAATCCAGTTAGTAAATAATCTTCCTTTAAAGGTTGAGGTGCCAATTTGGGATAAATACACGATGATCCAAAAAACATAAGTTTGGTTACTTTATGCTTGTATGCCTGATGAATAATATTGGATTCCATCATCAAATTTTGGTAAATAAAATCGGCACGGTAGGTATTATTGGCTACAATACCACCCACTTTTGCGGCAGCCAAAAAAACGTAATTAGGTTTTTCTCTATCAAAAAAATCGGCAACAGCTTGTTGGTTGGTTAAGTCAAGTTCTTTAGACGTACGAACTACAATATTCGTAAATCCTTCTTTCACCAATTTGCGGTGCATAGCCGAACCCACCATACCTTTATGACCAGCTATATATATTTTTTCGTGTTTTTCCATGAAGGCGATTGGCGGTTAGCTGTTGGCCTTTAGCCTTTGGCTGCTCTACCATTTGTTTGTTATTTATAATATAATTTGTTTATAACAGATTATAATTCCCGAATGACTATGAAGCTAATAACCAAAGGCCAACAGCTAAAAGCCCTCCTCCTTATTCAAAATAGTTCATCGTTTTAAATCCTGAATCTTTTAAGAAGAGTTCTTTTTTCATCAGTTTTAAATCGCCTTTCATCATATCTTTTACCAATGCTGGCAAATCATATTTCGGTTTCCAGTTTAATTTTGTTTGTGCTTTAGTTGGATCTCCAATTAACAAATCAACTTCTGTAGGACGGAAATAACGAGGATCTACAGCTACTACTTCTTGCCCAATTGTTAATGTACACGAATTAATTTCCAACTCTTTTAATCTAGCTTCATCTATTGATTCCACAAAACCAACTTCGGTATCATCTGCTCCTTTAAAGCCTAATACAATTCCCAAATCGGCAAAACTCATTTTTATAAACTCGCGAACGGCTGTTGTAACGCCTGTAGCAATTACATAATCTTCGGGTTTTTCTTGTTGTAAAATTAAATACATTGCTTCTACATAATCCTTAGCATGCCCCCAATCGCGCTGTGCGTTTAGGTTCCCTAAAAATAATTTATCCTGCATACCCAACACAATTTTGGATGCTGCACGGGTAATTTTACGTGTTACAAATGTTTCTCCCCGTATGGGACTTTCATGGTTAAATAAAATTCCGTTGCAAGCAAACATGCCATATGCTTCACGATAATTTACCGTAATCCAATAGGCATACATTTTGGCCACAGCATAAGGCGAACGTGGATAAAAAGGAGTTGTTTCACTTTGCGGAACAGCCTGCACCAAACCATATAACTCCGAAGTAGATGCTTGATACACCCTTGTTTTTTGAGTTAAGCCACAAATACGCAATGCTTCTAAAATGCGTAATGTACCAATACCATCGGCATTGGCTGTATATTCAGGCTCTTCAAAGCTCACCGCAACATGGCTCATGGCTGCCAAATTGTATATTTCATCAGGCTGTGTTTCTTGAATAATACGAATCAAATTGGTAGAGTCTGTTAAATCGCCATAGTGGAGTTTTAAACGCAATTGCTTCTCATGTGGATCTTGGTATAAATGATCTATTCTATCGGTATTAAACAAAGAGCTTCTGCGTTTGATACCATGAACCATATAGCCTTTGTTTAATAAAAACTCTGCTAAATAGGCTCCGTCTTGTCCTGTAATTCCTGTTATTAATGCTACTTTCATTTCTTCTTAGTTAATAGTTCTTAGTTAATGGATCATCGTTTTTGCACTAGTTATTTTGCCAACTGCTTACTTTCCTATTGCCTACTTCTTAAATTTCTTCAAAATACCCTGTTTGTTTATTTTTTTTAACCTTATTCCAAGGAAAATACTTTCCGTTCATAGCCACATACACTCCATGTGGTAACGTTTGAGCAAAAGCTAAAGCACTTCCTAAATTAAAAAGTCCATCACTCGAACCAAATTTATATGGAATCATTGCACCTGTTATCACAATTGTTTTATTGGTTATATTTTCTGCTAACAATTTTGCAGTTGAAGTCATCGTATCTGTTCCATGTGTTACAACTATTTTTTCTTCTTCCGCTCTTTTACAACTTTCGATAATAATATTACGATCAGTATCGGTCATTTCCAAACTATCCACTAACATCAACGTGCGAATACTTAAATCCAATTTACAGCGACCAAGCTTTAATATTTCTTGAATATGGGTATCCTTAAAAAACAATTGCCCATTCAGTTCATTGTATTCTTTATCAAAAGTTCCACCTGTAACAAAAATTCTTACCGACATGTATTACACTAATTTGTGCGAACATAACAGATTTGTGGGGAGTTTCAAAAGTATTGAACCAACAATTAATTAGGGCAAAAGACTGAATTAAATCAATAGGTTTCTTTATTCAAGTAAAAAACTAATTTTGTCCTCTTTTAGAAAACAGAAATGAGTACAACTGACACCACAATAGAATCGGTAGTAATAAGATTTGCAGGCGACTCGGGAGACGGAATGCAATTAACCGGAACCCAATTTACCAATGCTGCAGCCTTACATGGTAATGATTTAGCCACTTTCCCAGATTTCCCTGCTGAAATTCGTGCTCCAATCGGAACGCTTGCTGGAGTTTCGGGGTATCAAATTCATTTTGGATCCACCAAAATTAATACTCCCGGTGACGAAAGCGATGTGCTTGTGGTAATGAATGTTGCTGCCTTAAAAACAAACCTAAAAGGTCTTAAAAAAGGCGGAGTCATCATTGCCAACACCGATGGTTTTGATGCTAAAAATATGCGTTTGGCAAATGTACCAGAAGATAAGAACCCTCTAAATGATGGTAGTTTAGCAGGATATGATGTAAAAGAAATTGACGTTACTAAAATTACGCGTGCAGCATTAGCCGATAGTGGTTTGGGTACTAAAGAAATTGACCGTTGCAAAAATATGTTTGTGTTGGGTTTATTATATTTTATGTACCACCGCCCCATTGAAAATACCGTTGCTTTTATTACAAGTAAGTTTAAAAAAAATCAGGCTGTTGCTGATGCAAACATTAAAGTACTAAAAGCGGGTTGGGCATATGGCGAAACAACCGAAATGTTTGCACAAAGGTATACAGTTGCTCCTGCCAAAATGGAAGCTGGTATTTACCGGAGTATTATGGGAAATGAGGCTGCTGCTTTAGGCTTAATTGCTGCTTCTACAAAATCAACACTTCCACTATTTTATGGCACATACCCCATCACTCCTGCTTCAGATATTTTGCATGAGTTATCTAAATACAAAAATTTTAACATCAAAACTTTTCAGGCCGAAGACGAAATTGCGGGCATTTGTGCATCCATTGGCGCTGCTTTTGGTGGTCATTTAGCTATTACGGGTTCATCAGGTCCGGGTATTGCTTTAAAAACTGAAGCTATTGGTTTAGCCACCATGCTAGAGTTACCATTGGTGGTTGTTAACGTGCAACGTGCAGGACCAAGTACAGGTTTGCCTACCAAAACCGAGCAATCAGATTTATTGCAATCCTATTATGGCAGAAATGGAGAATGCCCAGTGGTAATAGTTGCAGCTCAATCACCTTCTGATTGTTTTACGATGGCTTATGAGGCATGCAGAATTGCCCTAGAGCATATGATTCCCGTTTTCTTTTTAAGCGATGGATATATTGCCAATGGAGCTGAACCTTGGAAGTTTCCAAAAGCAGAAAGTTTACAACCCATTACAGTAGAATTTGCCGGTGAACGCAAAGCCAGCGATGATGCATTTATGCCTTATATGCGTGATGAAAAACTATCGCGCCCTTGGGCTGTTCCAGGCACCAAAGGATTAGAACACCGCATTGGTGGTTTGGAAAAACAAAACATCACTGGTAATATTTCATATGATGCCGACAACCATGAATTGATGGTAAAACTCCGTCAAGAAAAAGTTGATTTGGTAGCAAACTATATTCCAGAACAAACAATTGATAACGGTGCCGAAAGTGGCGACTTATTAATAGTAGGATGGGGAGGAACGTTTGGTGCATTAAAAACAGCTACAGCTTTATTAATTGCCGAAGGATATAATGTATCGCATGCTCATATTCGGTATATGAGTCCGTTTCCTAAAAACTTGGGTGAATTAATGAGCAAGTTTAAAACGGTAGTTGTACCTGAATTAAACAATGGCCAGTTGGTAAAAATTATCCGCGATAAATATTTTGTAGATGCCATACCTTATAATAAAATTCAAGGACAACCATTCATGTCGCATGAGGTAGTGAATAAAATAAAAGAAATATTGGCGTAATCTTATTGAAACAATATGACAACAGAAACAGTTAAGTTAACATCAAAAGATTTCTCATCCGACCAAGAAGTGCGTTGGTGCCCGGGCTGTGGAGATTATAGTATTTTAAAACAAGTACAAACCATATTGCCTGATTTGGGCCGACCGAAAGAAGAGTTTGTCTTTATTTCGGGTATTGGATGCTCCTCACGTTTCCCCTATTATATGGATACGTTTGGTATGCACTCGATACATGGAAGAGCAACAGCCATTGCCACTGGCTTAAAATCTACCCGCCCCGATTTATCGGTTTGGGTTATTACAGGTGATGGTGATAGTATGAGTATTGGTGGAAACCATTTTATTCATATGATGCGTAGAAATCCGGATTTGAATGTATTGCTTTTTAACAACCAAATTTACGGTTTAACAAAAGGGCAATATTCGCCAACATCTGAGCAAGGCAAAGTAACAAAATCAACCCCAATGGGTTCGTTGGATTATCCATTTAATCCCATTGCATTATGCCTTGGAGCTGATGCAACATTTGTAGCACGCACTATGGATAGAGACCCCAAACACCAACAAGCAATGATTAAAAGAGGATACGAACACAAAGGGACTTCGATGGTAGAAATTTACCAGAACTGCAATGTGTTTAACGATGGGGCGTTTGAAATTTTTACGGAGAAAGGGAGTAAAAAACAACAAACATTAATGATGGAACACGGCAAGCCTTTAATTTTTGGAGAAAACAGTGAACTTGGAATTAAGTTAGATGGATTTAAACCAACGATTGTGAATATAGCAGATGTATCGGTAAACGATTTATGGATACATGATGAAACAGATTTAGTAAAAGCAACTATTCTATCTCGATTTTATGATGATGCAACTGTTGAAGGACATTTCCCTCGTCCGTTTGGCGTGTTTTATGTAAACAACAACAAAGCAACTTTTGACGAATTGTTTAACAACCAAATAAACCACGCGATAGAAACTTATGGTGTTGGCGATTTGGATAAATTAATTGCAGGAAGAGAAACGTGGGTAGTAAACTAATTGCGATTTGAGATTTAGGATTTATTAAAAGACAGCTATCGGAAACGATGGCTGTTTTTGTTTTTACCATCTGCGAAATTTTCTATCTGTGTTTTTTGAATACCTAACATCCCATTTTGAATTGCAAGTAAAAAATACCTCAATAGTTAATCTGTACTTCTTCTCATTTTCACATTAACGTATGTACAAATTTGCATTCTCCCCCATTTTTCGCATCTTGCTGTTTTACCATTTTTAGTTATGCTCAGTTTTGGGGAACATAAACATTTCGTTCATTACAATTATATCATTATCGGTTCAGGTATCACTGGCCTTTCTACTGCTTGTGCTATTAAAGAAAAAAACCCTAAAGCTACGGTATTGGTATTGGAGCGCGGGCTATTGCCAACGGGAGCAAGTACCAAAAATGCAGGCTTTGCTTGTGTGGGTTCATTTACCGAAAAACAAAGTGATTTGGAATTAATGGGCGAAGATGCTTTTATGCAATTGATTGAAAGTAGATGGATTGGTTTATATATGCTACGCAAAAGATTAGGGGATGATAATATCGATTTTCAAAACAATGGCGGATATGAATTGATTTTACAAAACGAAAAACTGAACCGCGATGCATTGTATGATATGAATGTATTGTTGGAACGTATTTTCGACAACAAAGTGTTTCATGAAAAGCCTGAATTGGTGCAGCAATTTGGCTTTAACAAAAACATTGTAAAATCTATTATTCTCAACCCCTTTGAAGCACAACTGGATACTGGAAAAATGATGCAAACGTTGCTTCATTACGCAAGAGTGTTGCGTATAAATATTCTGACAGGTGCAGATGTAAAGCATGTAACAGAATTATCGAATAAGGTAGAAGTAACCGTAAAATCACCCTTTACTGAAAACATAATTTTTACTTGTGATAAAATAGCATTTTGCACCAATGCGTTTACCAAACAGTTTTTTCCTGAACTCGAAATAAACCCCGGGCGTGGACAAGTACTATGCACATCGCCAATAGAACAGTTACCTTTTAAAGGCGTATTTAGTTTTGATGATGGCTACTATTATTTCCGAAATTTTGAGAATAGAATTTTATTTGGAGGAGGACGAAATATTGATTTTGAAACGGAAAACACAACCGAGTTTGCCTTCAACGAAACCATACTCAAACAACTTGACTATTATTTGGCCGAAATGATAATACCCAACCAGCCTTTTACCATTGATTATAAATGGACAGGCATAATGGCTTTTGGCAAAAACAAACTGCCCATTATCCAAAAAATATCCGACCGCCAAGTGATTGGTGCAAGGCTTAATGGAATGGGAATAGCCCTTGGAAGTAAAATTGCAGATGACCTCAGTAAATTACTACTTGAATAATTTACTTCCCATTTTTTATAAAATAAGTATATTACCAACCATAATTACAGAAACCACATGAGTTTATTTCGCAAAAAATCTTTACATGAAATGCTAGCCGTTTCGCATGTAACCGAAAATGGGTTAAAAAGAACATTAGGTGCAGGCAACCTTATTGCATTGGGTATTGGTGCTATTATTGGTGCTGGCTTATTTGTTCGAACTGCTGCTGCTGCTGGCCAAGCTGCTGGCCCAGGTGTTACCATTTCGTTTATTATTGCCGCTGTGGGTTGTGCATTTGCAGGTTTATGTTATGCCGAATTTGCTGCCATGATTCCTATTGCAGGAAGTGCATATGCATACAGTTATGTAACTATGGGCGAATTGATAGCATGGATTATTGGATGGGCGTTGGTGATGGAATATGCTTTAGGTGCAGCCACAGTAAGTATAGCTTGGAGCGAATATTTAAACAAACTTTTAGATGGCTCCATACCTTATGAATGGTGTCACTCCCCCTTCGAAAGTTTTACCGACTCATTGGGTGTGTTTCACCAAGGATACATCAATGCACCAGCACTCATTATTTTATTACTCATAACTTTATTGCTCATTCGTGGAACCAGCGAATCGGCTAAAGTAAATGCGGTAATCGTTTTTGTAAAAGTTGCTATTGTTATTTTATTTATTGTATTAGGCTGGCAATACATCAAACCCGAAAACCATACTCCTTATATGATACCCGAAGGAACTCCACCTGTTTTGGATCAAGCAGGAAAAGTTATTGCTGATTACAGTGGATGGAACAAACATGGATGGGGTGGAATTTTAGGAGGTGCAGCCATCGTGTTTTTTGCTTTTATTGGTTTTGATGCCGTGAGTACTGCTGCGCAAGAAGCTAAAAACCCCAAACGCGATATGCCCATTGGAATTTTAGGTTCGCTGGTGGTGTGTACCATTTTATATATCCTATTCGGACATGTGCTTACTGGTGTTGCCAATTGGCAAGAATTTGTAGATCCCGAAAAAGGTCGCGAAGCTTCTGTGGCTTATGCTATTTCTACTTATATGGTAAACTATAGTTGGCTTGCTACTGCTGTAACCATTGCAATTTTGGCTGGTTTTAGTTCCGTTATTTTGGTTATGCTCATGGGGCAAAGCCGTATTTTTTATACCATGAGCAATGATGGATTGATACCAAAAGCATTTGGCGAATTACACCCAAAATTTAAAACTCCTTACAAAGCCAATTGGATATTATTTGTGTTTGTAGGATTGTTTGCAGCATTTGTTCCAGGCCATGTAGCTGGAGATTTAACCAGTTTTGGAACCTTGTTTGCATTTGTTTTGGTTAGTTTGGGTGTATGGATTTTGCGTGTAAAATCACCTGAACTCGAACGTCCTTTTCGCACACCAATGGCTCCTGTTGTAGCCGTATTGGGTGCAGCTATTTGCACCTTAATGATTTTTGGTTTGGATGCACAAACCCTAACTGTTGCATTCTGTTGGATGGCTGTGGGTATTGTTGTTTACTTTTTATATGGAAAGAAAAATAGCAAGTTGAATAAATAATCTTAATTGATAATACTATTTGTTATAAATCCTGCTTAACGTTCACGCGGACGTGTCGTCCGGGTGACTATGAATGGCAAGCCAAACATAAATATAAAAGTGAAGTAGACAGTGACAAGTGCTTCCTATAAGTTAAATGCTGCTTTGGAGTAAGTTGTCAAGGACGAAACGTCCGCGACAACAGGGGATTTTTCATTATCCGTTTCAGATAGTTAATTTTACTTTTCATCACCATTTTTTTTCGTTTCATCTTGTAAATAGATAACTATTTTATATGTAAACTCATCTTTGTTGGCATAAACTACAAATATGAAAACAACTATTTTACTTCTAGATGTTATTGAAAACATGACGGTACGCCTTTTAAGCAAAATGTACCATTACTTTTTTGTGCTGCTCTTATTCGTTTCGAGCACAGTAATAGCTCAACAGGCTACACAAACTGTTCGCGGAACGTTACTCGACCGTGATAGCAAACAACCGATAATTGGTGCAACCGTTACCATTATAAATGGAGAACTCATTGCTGGAACAGCAACGGATGCTGATGGAAATTTTAAACTTCCCAATATTCCTCTCGGACGTAAAACACTTAAAATTTCGTATATAGGTTACGAAACATTAACCTACCCTGATGTGATGGTAACAGCAGGAAAAGAAGTGGTGCTAAACCTTTCGTTGGTGGAAGCAGTAACCAAAATGGATGAAGTTACTATTAGTTATGATAGGCGCAAAGACCCAACAGTAACCAACAACGAAATGGCTACAGTAAGTTCGCGATCGTTTAACCCAGATGATACCAAAAAATATGCAGGTGCATTAGGTGACCCAAGCCGAATGGCAGCAAATTTTGCAGGAGTAGTAGCGGGTAATGATAGCAGAAATGATATTGTAGTAAGAGGTAATTCACCCAATGCAATGTTGTGGCAAATGGAAGGTGTAAATATTCCCAACCCTAATCATTTTGGAGGAAGCTTTAGCACTGGTGGTCCGGTGAGTATGCTGAACGCAAATAATATTGCTAAAAGCGATTTTTTTACAAGTGCTTTTCCAGCTCAATATGGAAATGCCAATGGAGGTGCTTTTGATTTGGCTTTGCGTGAAGGAAATAATGAAAAAAGAGAATACATCGCTCAAATAGGTTTTAATGGTTTTGAGTTAGGAGCTGAAGGGCCATTTAGCAGTAAATCAAAAGCCTCCTTTATTTTTAACTACCGCTATTCAACACTCGGGTTGATGAAGAACATAGGTGTCAATGTGGGAACCGGAGCAGCAACACCTTTGTACCAAGATTTGAATTTTAAAGTAAGTATTCCAACCAAAAACAAATCAAAATTTACCATTTGGGGCATGGGTGGATTTAGTTCTATTGATTTATTAGGTAAAGATGTAGATACTACGGATATAAATTTTTATGGCTCTAAAGACGAAAACTTACTACCACGTTACAGAAGTGGCGTAGTTGGAACTAGCTATGAAAAAAATCTTACTAACAAAACTTGGGCTAAATTCACTTTAGCTGCAAGCCATAGTTACAATGAATATACTATTGATAGCAATGCTTATCCAACTGAAAAGTTAATCCGCACTGCTGAAGGTAATTTTCAAGACAATAAGTACTCAGCTGTTGTTAACATAACCCATAAATTCAATGCAAAACATTCTTTAAATGCTGGATTTAACCATGACCTTACTCAATTTGATTATTTTAACAAAGATGTGGTAATGGGAGGAACTGTAGACCAAGTGCATGTAAACCAAAAAGGAAACGTTAATCTTACACAAGCCTATTTACAATGGAAATACCGAATCAATGCGCGCTTTACATCAAATATTGGCGTTCATTCGCAATACTTGGATATAAGTAAACAATTGGTTGCCGAACCGCGTGTGGGATTGCGTTATGCTGTCAATGCTCAATCAAGCATCAATGCTGGATATGGATTACACCACCAAACATTACCTATTTACAACATGTTTGTGCAAAATGCACAAGGTGAAGAAACCAACAAACAATTAAATTTTATGCGAAGCAACCATGTGGTATTAGGATACGAAAACATGCTTACACAAACACTTAAAATAAAAATAGAAACATACTACCAAAAACTCGACCAAGTTCCTGTCAATAATTATCCATCTTCATACTCTACATTAAATGTTGGTGCTGCTTTTGAACCTAGCGATGAAAGTAATTTAGTGAATAAAGGAACAGGTAAAAATTATGGTGTTGAATTAACTATAGAACGTTATTTTAACAAAGGATTTTACTTTTTAGCTACTGGATCATTGTTTGATAGTAAGTATGAAGGAAGTGATAACATAGAAAGGAATACCGCATTTAATACGAAATATGCTGCCAATGTATTAGCTGGCAAAGAGTTTAAATTAGGTAAAAAAGGAAATGTTTTGTACACCAATTTTAAAGCAACTTCCATTGGCGGAAAATATTTTACCCCATTGGATTTAGCAGCATCACAAGCGCGTGGATCGGCTGTGTATGATAATACAAAATCATTTAGCGAACAACAAAGTGCTTACTTTAGAGTTGATTTAAAAATTGGTTGGAGAAGAGATTTTAAGAAAAGCTCTATGGAATTTGCAATTGATTTTCAAAACGTAACCAATCACCAAAATATTTTTAGCCAAGGATATAATAAGTATTCCAACAGCATTTCATATGAATACCAACAAGCATTTTTCCCAGTACCAATGTTTCGTTACACTTTTTAACAATAATATCACTAAACAAATGCATTGGTATACATGCATTTGTTTAGTGTAAAAAACTATATTTATAAACTGATACAACATAAATGGCCATTCAGATTACCAGTAGTCCCGGATTTTTTAACAAACGTGATATTATCATTCGACATTGTATCATTTTTGTTCTTGCAATGTTCTTTGCAATAGTTGGTAAGATTGATGAACCCGTATCCGAACAACTCAGAAAATTTATAAGTACGTTTATTAATATCCTGCTTATTTGGAATGGAAATATTTTACTCATTGAACTTTTTGATCGTGAACTTACTTGGGAAAAAAATATTAGACATAAACTTATTGTATCTGGCTTAATAGCTATTTTGTGGCCAATCATCGTTCATGTAACGTATGGTAGTTTTATTTTTCCTCTTATTCAGGGCAAACCATGTGAACTGACATCAAAAGAAAATATCTCATACCTTATTATCAGTATTGCTATTACATTATTTATCAATAGCGTTTTTGTTTCAATGGCTTTTTTCAAATCGTGGCGGCAAACACTTCAAGAAAAAGAAGAATTGAAACGTGAACGTATAAGTGCCGAATTTGCTACCCTCAAAAATCAAATCAATCCACACTTTTTGTTTAACTCACTTAATACCCTCACAAGTTTAATTGAAGAAAACCCTAAAACTGCAACTGATTTTGTACAAAAACTATCGAGTGTTTACCGTTATGTGCTCACACAAAAAGATAAAGATATCATTCCATTAAGCGAAGAGTTGACATTTATTCAATCTTATATATACCTCAACCAAATTCGTTTTGGCGATAATTTACGCACACATATTCACATCGAACCCAAATACCTACATTCAAACATTGTAACATTGTGCTTACAAATGCTAATTGAAAATTGCGTTAAGCATAATATTATTTCGAGCGATAAACCCCTCACCATTTATATTGGAGTATTTAACAATAAAATATTTGTACGTAATAATTTGCAACCTAAAATTACTGTGAATTCCGATAGCAATGGAATTGGACTGCATAATATTGTGCATCGCTACGGTTTATTAACAAATGAGGAAGTTGAAATTTTAGAAGACGGAAAAGATTTTATGGTTTCACTCCCTTTATTACCATAGTTATGAATATTGCCATTATTGAAGATGAAGTACCTGCACTGAGTCGAATCAAAAAATTGATTGCAGAAGTTGCGCCTTATTCTCACATTTTGTTTACGGCTGATAGTATTGAATCAGCTGTTTCCCAATTTAAAAAATACCCTTCAGTAGATCTGGCTCTGTTTGATATTGAACTAGCAGATGGGCAAAGCTTCGAAATTTTTAAGCAGACTGAAATTAGGTGTCCTATTATTTTTACAACTGCCTATGATGAATTCGCCCTTAAAGCTTTTAAGCTAAATAGCATTGATTATTTATTAAAACCCATTGATAAAGAAGAATTGCAACAGGCAATTGCTAAATTTAATTCATTACAAAATCACCAAACAGATTATGCTAACAACTTGCAAAGTTTGATTGAAAGTTTTGTACCTCAACAAACAACCTATAAAGCCCGATTTTTAATTAAAAATGGCAATAGGCTAATTTCTCTATCTGTTGATGATATCGCCTATTTTCATGCGTTTGAAAAAGTGGTGTATGTATACACTCACACCCAACAAAAATATATCATAGATTATTCACTTGATGAGTTAAACAAATTATTACATCCACAATTTTTCTTTCAGCTCAATCGACAGATTATTGCAAACGTAAAAGCTATCAAAAATATTCACAGCTATTTTAATGGTAAACTAAAAGTAGAATTGTTACCACCTATGCAGGAAGAGACGATAGTAAGCAGAGAAAAAGCTTCCGATTTTAAACAATGGCTTGATCAGTAATGATTACAAAATCTTAATCAATACTTCTTTTAACAGTTCATCAGGAGTTGCCGATACATTATTTACGCCTTTACTTTTTAAATCATATTCGTGCATAATGCGAATGCATTTTTCCAATTCATCTGATGAATATCTTTTTACGGCATTCAAATAATCAGTGGATTGATAAGTATTAAATCCATATTTTTTTTGCAACTCAAACTTGTCGTTTATTTTACTTTGTTTAACAATATAGGCTTTGTTAAAAAACGTATTCATATTAATAAGCGTAGCAATAATTGAAAAGTCTTTAGCCTTGCCCATATGGTGTGCAATATGAAATGCCCGAGCTGAATTTTTCATTGCCATTGCTCCTATCAATTCAAAAATATTAAACTCCTTGCTGATGCCAATTTTCAGCTCCACATCGGTATCGGTAATTTCCTTTTCATCTTGTTTATTGATGATGAGTTTTTCCAATTCGTTTACTATTTTTCCAATGTCTGCACCTAATGATTCGGCAATTAAGTTTACTGCACGGGGACCAATTTTAAATCCTTTATTTTTGAGATATGCTTCAATAAAAGGAGGTAACTGGTTATCATATAATTTTTTCGATTCAAAAATTACATGCTTAGATACTGCTTTGTAAAACTTCGTCCTCTTATCCAGCTTTGCACTTTTATTGCAAATTACCAATATGGTAGTGGGAACGGGTTTATCAAAATACGCTTCAAACTCATCCAACTCTTTTAAGCTTTGTGCTTCTTTTATAATGATGACTTGGTATGGTGCCATCATGGGAAACCTGCGGGCATTGGAAACTATCGTCCGCACATCGTTATCCTTGCCATACAATACCGTTTGGTTAAATCCTTTTTCACCTTCACTCAATACATTGGCTTCGATATAATTACTCACTTCATCAATAAAATGGTGTTCCTCGCCAAACAAATAATACACAGGTGCATACTGTTTAGCCTTGAGGCTTTTCATTATCGAATTAAAATCGGAGGCTCCTGCCATATCTTTTTTTTGGCTTTATTTGCGGTGTAATGCAGTTAAATTTTCCTACCTACAAGTTTAAAACGAAAAGCGAACAAAACACCAACTATGTTTTCGACATTGTAAGGAAAAAGTATGTAGTACTTACTCCCGAAGAGTGGGTAAGGCAACATGTAATACATTATTTAGTTACCGAAAAACAATTCCCGCAGTCGCTTTTGGCTGTAGAACGTGGGCTTACCATAAACGGTCGTAAAAAACGTTTTGATGTTTTAGCATTCAATAAAAATGGACAGCCTTATTTATTAATTGAGTGCAAAAGTCCTGATATTGACATAAAAAAAGCGGTATTTGAACAAATTGCCGTTTACAATTCTCACTTTAAAGCTCCTTTTTTATTGGTTACAAATGGATTGCAGCATATAGTTGTAAAATATGCAGAAGATTTTGTGGGTTATGAGTTTGTGGACTTGGGTGATTGGGCAATTGGGTGATTGGGAATAGACTATCGGTATTTTTAGCCGCTGATTACTTTTATACTCTTTTTCAAATTTGTATCCCTCAGATCTCGCAGAAATTTGTCTTTTTCGTTTTTCGGTGAATGTTTCGAATTTCGTTATTTGAATTTCGAATTTATTGCTTTATGCTATCTTCATTCCATTCTCAACTTTCGAGTCCACTTGTAATAACCTTACTTCCTTATCATTTCCAACAACACCCAATACCAAACATTCGCTCATAAATTTACCAATTTGTTTGGGAGGAAAATTGACAACAGCAATAACCTGTTTGTTGAGCAACGATTGTGTTGAATACAATTTTGTGAGCTGTGCCGAAGATTTTTTGATTCCCAATTCTCCAAAATCAATCACCAACTTGTAAGCAGGATTGCGAGCTTCCGGAAAATCAATCACCTCAATGATTGTTCCTGTGCGGATATCAAGTTTTTCGAAATCGGTGTATGTTATCATGTAATTAGTTGATGAAGTTATTGGTTAACACGATTGACAAGGTTAATAAAGAAAATAGTTTAAATCTGAACTAACACCATCGTCCAACGTCTTATCAACCATCAATGACGCTGCGCACTAATACTCCATCAAATATGCTTTAATAAAGGCATCTAAGTTTCCATCCATCACACTTTGCACATCGCTGGTTTCGGTATCGGTTCGTAAGTCTTTCACTAATTTATACGGATGAAAAACATAGTTGCGAATTTGTGAGCCCCACTCTATTTTCTTTTTACCCGATTCCACAATAGCTTTTGCTTCGTTGCGTTTGCGCAATTCCAATTCATACAATTGCGATTTTAGCATTTTCATAGCAAGAGCTTTATTACCAATTTGCGAACGTTCTACTTGGCAAACTATCACAATGCCTGAGGGCTTGTGCGTAAGTTGTACTTTGGTTTCTACCTTGTTTACATTTTGGCCTCCTGCCCCACCCGAGCGCGAAGTTTGAATCTCAATATCGGCATCTTTAATCTCAATTTCAATGGTATCATCTACCAACGGGTAGCAATAAACCGAGGCAAATGAAGTATGCCTACGAGCATTGCTATCAAAAGGCGAAATGCGCACCAAACGGTGAACACCACTTTCGCCCTTTAAAAAACCAAAAGCAAAATTTCCTTCAATTTCCAACGAACAAGATTTTATTCCTGCACCATCGCCATCTTGTTGTTCCAAAACGGTTGCTTTCATGTTATGCTTTTCAGCATACATCAAATACATGCGCATTAGCATCGAAGCCCAATCTTGGCTCTCTGTTCCGCCTGCTCCCGAATTGATGTTGAGAATACAATTCATTTGATCCTCTTCGCCACTGAGCATATTTTTAAACTCAAGCTCTTCAATTACTGTTTGGGTAATTTTGTATTGCTCGTCCAATTCTTCTTCGGTAACTTCACCGGCTAATTCAAATTCATATAGCACTGCCAAATCATCAAATGAAACTTGAGTAGCATCAAAACTATCAGTCCATACTTTAATCAGTTTGGTGTCTTTTAAAATTTGTTCGGCACGTTTGGGGTTATCCCAAAAACCTGGCTCATGTGCAAGCTGTTCGTGTTCGCTTACTGCTATTTTTTTCGTATCGTAGTCAAAGAAACCTCCTTAGGGCTTCTACCCGTGACTTCAACTCTTTAAATTGGTCGTTTGTCATAATAAGCGCGAATATATATGAAGATGGGTGATTATGAATAAGTGAAATCCAGTTTTTTAATGAACAAGTTCGTTGAGGATATTTTCAGGAGCATATTCATTAATCTTTTTTGAAAATTTCCTGAACCGTTTGGGCACATTTAGCCTAAATCCTACATACACATTTGCATTCCCAATATTGTATATTAACAAATCGTTTTGTGGCAATCGGATAATATAATTATCGACAATAGCGGAAATGCCCCAATACCATTTAGAGGCATTATATCCTAAGGCTGCTCTGGCCATAGCGCGGGGATAAATCACATTTCCATCATTTTTACCTTTTTCCATTATTCCATTGGTCGTATAATTTTGAAATTGGGTCATTAAACCCACTGATGGAGCAAGTGTAAAAAAATATTTCTTGGCAAATACCAATGTATACGCATAACCGGGCATAATGCTAAAGCTATTAAATTTTCCATCTGTAATCTGTGATGAAATCGGAACACTTGATTGAACATCTCCAGGAACAAATCCGGTATCACTGTTTAACTTAAAAAAAGCATAGGATGCCATCAACAAAAAGGACCCTGCTGATTTTTTTTGCAGTTCATTGTTCATAAACGAAGCACGATAAGAGAACTTTTGATGATTGGATACATAATATGCACTTGTGCCAATGTAAACAGTTCTTACACTTGGTAAAATAGGGTATGTTTGAGTATTTTTAAACTGAGGAAGATTAGCAATATCATCATTTGATATATACTGTCCTTTATAAGAATGATAATATCCATTGAAGCCCCATTTTTGTCTGTAGGTATTTACGTTTATATTAAAAAATTCAGTTGTTCCTTTTTTCTCGGATTGGAGATTCTTTATACCAAAAGCTAAAGCTACCGAAATCCATCGATGAGAAACCCTCAATCCAATGGTACCATATTCATTCGGCCGCACGCGTATATTTTTAGTGGAGCGCAACTCAAATCCGTTACCAGAACCCATTATAAAAGGAGTAATATTTATTTTATACGTAAGGTCAATAATATAACTGTCGCGCAGTTTTTTATATACAGCTGCTGCACTATCTGATTGCGCGCACAATTTTATATGGCAACACATGGCTGTTAGGAAATATAACATAAAGGGTAAACGCAGCATTAAACAAAAATGCACTTTATTATGTAAAATGGCTTTACGATGAATGTTAAATTATGCGGAGTATGTTAAGTGTACTGAAACAAGTTGCTCACTCTTTGTTGAGTATGCTCATTATTGTGCGTGTTTTAATAAGACATATTCTAACCAAAAATTCGCCTATATTTGCTACACATTTTGAAATCAAAAATCAAACATCTGAAATCAAAAATGTAGCTTGGGGCTGACCGGAATTGACGGGGTGAGCAATTGGCGCGTAAGCATGTCGAGACTTGGGATATTGGCTCGTTAATCTCAATACCCAAACAATTATCTGGCGAAAATCAATTCGCTATGGCTGCCTAATCAGGAAGATTACGCACTTGCCATTGTCTCGCAGGGGTTAGCTTAACCGCTCTTGCATCAGAGGCATCATTTTGGAAAAGCCTTAGGTTTTGTGGCCTTTACAAAACAAAAGCACCTAAGAGGATAAGGGTATAGTTGGCAAGAGACACAGCCTGCTACACTCCGAAAAACAATGTGTCACTCAGCATGAAGAAAGCGTGACCGTTCCACATCCGGACCAGGGTTCGACTCCCTGCAGCTCCACAAAAGGACAGAAACTGACTTGAACAACGGGTCAGTTTCTTATCCTTTTTTAGACCCGTAGGGATTATCTCGAACCCCCTTTAAACCTAATATTGGTAAGGGTTTCATAGGTTCATTTGGCTATTACGAAAATCAACAAATAATATTTAAAGGAACGATGCTTCATGGAAATCTAAACCTTAAGTATAAGTTCAACAATGGTTATCTGATGGCAGAAGATAGTAGGCTTGCTCCATATATTTTTGGGGGTGTAGGTATTTCTCAATTTAGGGGAAGTACAATTACAAATAACATAGATTATCCTTTTGTAACTGGAGCCGGACTTCGCTTCCGAATGACTGAAGTACTTAGTATAAATTACCAAGCTACCGTTGGGTTTTTAACTACAGCACACAACAACCCACAAACAACTTCAGCTGTGGCTGCTGGAAAAGATATTTTTTTACTGCAAACACTTGGCTTAGGATTTAATTTAGGAACAGCCAAAGATGAAGACAAGGATGGCATTTCAGATAAATACGACAAATGCTTGGGCACGCCAAAAGGTGTAAAAGTAAACGATAAAGGATGTCCATTAGACACAGATGCTGATGGAATATTGGATTATTTGGATAAATGCCCCACTGAAGCTGGAACGAGTGCAACAAATGGTTGCCCTGATAAAGATGCAGATGGTATTGCAGATAAAGATGACCAATGCCCAAATGAAGCTGGATTAGTTGCATTAAATGGTTGTCCTGATTCGGATGGTGATGGTATAATTGATAGCAAAGATAAATGCCCAAATGTAAAAGGAACATTGGAATTTGATGGTTGCCCAGATCGTGATGGCGATGGTGTAAGAGATGATGAAGACTTATGCCCAGATGTTAAAGGTGTAGCAACATTTAAAGGTTGCCCAGATACAGATGGTGATGGTATTGAAGATGCTAAAGATATGTGTCCGTTAATAAAAGGTCCAGCATCAACAAATGGCTGTCCTGATTCGGATAACGATGGCGTAAATGATGGAATTGATAAATGTCCTCTAGTAGCAGGTGATCCAACACATAGTGGTTGCCCAGATACTGATAAAGATGGTATATATGATGATATAGATAAATGTATAACTATACCTGGAACTGCAATTAATAATGGATGTCCTGAATTAAAAAAAGAAACCAAACAATTGTTTCAAAAAGCTTTACAAGGTATACAATTCGAAACAGGAAAAGCTGCAATTAAACCAACATCATTTCCAATCCTAAACTCAATTGTTACAGTAATGAAAGAAAATCCTAGTTATAAATTGAATATTGGTGGACACACTGATGATGTTGGAGAAGATGCAATGAATATGACTCTTTCCAAAGATCGTGCTGCTTCCGTTGCAAATTATTTAATAAGCCATGGTGTAGACCCGTTAAGAGTTACCTCAGAAGGTTTTGGTGAAACGATGCCAGTAGATACAAATAAATCAGTAAAAGGTCGCACACGTAACCGCAGAGTTGAATTGAGTGTTGATTTTTTAGAAGTAGTAAAATAAAAAAATGATAGAAGGCATAAAAGGCTTTAGGAGTTCCTAAAGCCTTTTTTTATATCTAAACATGAAGATGTATATAAATATGATGTATAAAATGAATGATCAAAAAAGATATACCATGAAATGAGGCCAATTCAAGAAAACAGATTTTATAAATGGATGAAAAATACCGACTTTATGATGTTCCTATTTATGATTTCTTTTTGGGATAATTTATTAATAATAGTAAAGCTAAAATTCGTTAGTAAAACATGCCATTTTCGATTATTTTGCGGGTATTCAAGTGAATAGACTATTACGCATTTCAGTTCGTATTGGCATGTGGCTTATTATTTCCATAATAAGCTCGTTTTTGCTGTTGATTATAGCTATTCAGTATCCCAAAATTCAACAAAAAATTATCAATTATGCCACTTCCTATGTGTCAAATAAAACGAATACCCGTTTTGAAATAGAGAAAATAAGTATTGGTTTTCCAAAGAATATTGTATTGGAAAAAGTATATGCAGAAGATAAGCAACATGATACATTGGTATATGTAAAAGAACTTTCAATAGGATTAGAAATGCTAAAATTATTGAAGGGAGAAATAGTAGTAAATATTTTAAAATTAGATGGCGTAAAGGCAAATCTGTATAGGACACAATCGGATAGTAATTTTAATTACAACTTCTTAATAGATGTTTTTGCCTCTGCTAAAAGTAACAACCCTAATGTTAAACAAAAGGATACAACCGTTTCTGCTATCCAACTGCAAATAAACACTGTTGCATTATCAGATATTCGGTTTGCTTATAAAGATGCTTTAAATGGAATCAACACCAAAGCCGAGATTGGTCGTTTAGATTTAAATATGCAACATATTGATTTAGCTAAACTAGAATTTAAAGCAAATGAGTTAGCCATAGCAGAATCAGATATTGAAGTGACTATTGAAAAAGCAAATGTTGAAGAAAAAGATACAACAACATCTGTTTTGCCAAGTTTTGGAATAGAAAAATTAATGTTAAACAATGTGCATTTTGTGTTTAACAGCAAACCAGATTCGTTTGCGCTTAATACCCAAATTGGTTTATTGGAACTGAAACCCGAGTTGATTGATTTGAACAAACAACATATTACAATCAACCAATTCAAATTACATCAATCGAATATTTCCATTGCCACCATCAGCAAACCCTTAACAACCGATATTGTTGAAAAAGCACCCGAAACCTTAGGTTGGAAAATTGCAGTACATACAATTGACATAAAGGAAAATAAATTTAAATACGATGTAAATAATATTACCAAACAGAAACAAGGAATAGATTATAACCATTTGGCTGTTGCTGGTTTAGGATTGCAGGCGAAAAATGTATTGTACACAACTGATGTTATTAAAGGAGATATCAACCATTTAAAGTTAACTGAACAATGTGGATTAGAGTTGCGCAAATTAAAAACACAATTTATATATGATGATAAACATATAGAATTAGCAAATTTATTAATACAGACACCCCATTCTGTCATTGCAAATTATGCTGCTATTCAATATTCTTCTATTCAAAGTTTAACCAAAAATATAGAACAACTCCGAATCAACTTGAATGTTAAGCAAACACGTGTCGCCATGCAAGATGTGTTATTGTTTGCTCCTGATTTAAAAAAGGAAGATATGATCAACCTCAACAAAATGCAGGTTGTACAATTGGACGCAAAGATAAATGGACAACTCAACAATTTGACTTTCGAAAAATGTATCATTCGAACAGGCAAACAAACTGCACTTGCTTTTAATGGAAGCATAAAAGGATTGCCCAATGCAAAAAAAATAAAATATGATATAACGTTGCAATCACTTATTAGTTCGCATAAAGATATTGTTGCATTGTTACCCAAAACGATTTTGCCTTCGAGTATACAAATACCGCATCAAATTAAAATTTCGGGAAGGACATATGGAGGTATAAATGATAACCATGCTGATGTAAAATTTGAATCAACTGCTGGATTTGCGCATATCGTTTCGTCCATCAACCAATTAGATGCAATACCTAATTATACTGTTGCAATCATTACACAAAAATTTGATGTAGGCTATATTGTAAAGCAGCCGATGATTGGTACGATAAGTGGAAAAATAAATGCAAAAGGAACACATTTTGATCTAAAGAAAATAACGACCGATGTGACCGTACAATTAGATGAAATTGAGGTTAATAAATATACTTACGCAAATACCTATATCACCATCAAAGCTGATGCTGGAATGTATGCATCAACTGTTTCAGCTAAAGATAAAGCATTAGATTTTGATTTAATAGCAAATGCATCGTTGAGTAACGAACAAACTAAAGCAAATATTGATTTTTTGCTTACTAAAGCTGATTTAAAAGCACTCCGTATCACAAATGAATCCATCACTACAAGTGGTCATTTGATGGTAAATTTGACACAAAAAGACAGCAATAATTTAAGAGGAAAAGTATCAATTGGGGATGTGGTAGTGGCAAAAAAAGATAAAAGATATGTGCTGGATTCACTAGTGGCAGTGAGCTTAAATGCGAACAGAAACAACACTCTTTACGTAAATCATTCTATTGTAAAAATTGAATACAATGGTGAAACAGGTTTAACAGAATTAAGTAGTGTAATAAAACAATATGTTTCTCAATTTGTAGGTAAAAAAAGCACTGAAGCTGATAGCTTGTCTCAAAGTTTTAACTGTTCAGTTCAAATACATCCTCATCCATTTTTAAGTGAAGTAATACTTCCTAAACTTACACAATTTGATGGCCTAACTTTAAATGCTAACTACAGCAGCAAACAACAAGTACTACATTTTAAAGTTGATGCACCCATAATTCAATATGACAATAAAACAATAAATAATCTAGCTATTATTATTGATGGTGATAACAAAAATATAAACTACAATGCCTCTGTTTCTTCATTTTCAGCCGGAGTAATAGCTATACCTAAAACCAAATTGGTAGGTAATGTTCAACAACAAATAATTAATTACAAACTTCAAATAGAACAACCAGATAGTGGTTATAAATTAATGCTTGCAGGCCAAGTCAATTCTGCAACCAAAAACAGAACAAGTATTAAATTTACCAACGATGCTCAGTTTAACAATACGGAATGGTTGGTAAACAAACAAAACGAAATTATCATCACTCCTGACGGAGTCAATATTCAGCATCTAGAATTAAAACACAATACTGAGTTTATTAAAATCAACTCCATTTCTTTGGCTAGTGATGCGCCTATTTATATTCAATTCAATCAATTTGAATTAGGAACATTATCGCGAATTATTGAAAAAGATACAGCCATTGTTCGTGGATTATTACAAGGTGATTTTAATATTCAGTCCATTAAACAATTTGCATTTACATCTGACCTTACTGTATCTAATTTGTCATTTAAATCGTTCGAAATAGGAGATTTATCCATTAAAGCAAATAATTTAACAACAAACAAATATGAAGCGCATTTAGCATTAGTGAGCAATGAAAACAACGCAACTATTGACGGCTTCTTTCAAAACAATAACATTGATTTTAAGGTAAACATAATTCAAGTAAAGACCCAAACAATTGAAACTTTTATACCTAATATAATTAAACGGAGTGATGGATCTATTTCAGGAAAATTTACAATTCAAGGTTCTGTTTTAAAACCAGATTTTAATGGAGAAATTGACTTCAAAAAAACCTCGTTTAACTTGGTTTTTTTAAACACAAAACTAATGTTGGATAATGAAAAAATTAGGTTTGACAATTCAGGCTTTTACTTTAGTAATTTTACTGTACTCGATTCTATGCAACAACCATTAAAAATAAATGGTGCTGTGTATACAACCAATTTTACTTCATTAAATTTCGACCTGAATATAACCAGTAAAAACTTTCGAGTGCTAAATACTAATTCAAAAAATAATGCGGTGTATTATGGCAAAATTCTTTTAAACAGCACAATTAAAATTGAAGGTACGGAAACCCTTCCTATTATTAGTGCAAATGTAGAACTTATAGAAGGGAGTGAATTCACCTTTGTCGTTCAACAAGGTGAGCTTAGCACTGATAAGGGTGAAGGTGTTGTTTTATTTACAGATAGTACAAAAAGTCCTTTTTCTCCTCCCGATTCAATAGCAAATATGTCAACATTTAAAGGACTGGATTTTACTGCTAACATTGAAGTAAATAAATTTACATCCCTTAAAGTTATAACGGATAAAAAAAGCGGTGATTATTTAACTTTAAGTGGCGATGCTTTGCTTCGTTTTGCAATTTCTCCTAGCGGAAAAATGAGTTTAATAGGAACATATACTGTAAATGAAGGGAAGTATAAAGCATCTTTTCAGCAAATTGTAAAACGAGATTTTGTTATCAAAAAAGGAGGAACCATTCAATGGGAAGGATCCCCCTTGGATGCCAATATTGATATCACTGCATCTTACAGAGCAAAAACTGGTGCTACTGATTTATTGGCTGCCGAACTTGCAGGAAAATCCGAATCAGAACGTAATGCATATCGAAAACTACTCGATTATGATGTAAACCTCATTATGAAAGGAGTATTGCTAAAACCTAAACTAAATTTTAACCTTGATATGCCTGTTAAAGACCAACAAGTATTTAATGGTATGGTATACGCTAAAATCAATCAAATTAACAACGATGAAAATGAACTAAACAAGCAGGTATTCTCTATCTTGATTTTAGGAAGATTTATACCTGTAGGGATTTCATCTAATGTATCAACTACCGATGCAGTAACTACAATTGCACGTAACAGTGTGAATCAAATTTTATCCGAACAATTAAATGCCATTTCTGGAAAATATATTAAAGGCGCTGAACTCAATTTTAACTTACAAACAAATGAAGACTTTACATCACAATCATCCACACAAAACACAGAATTGCAGATTGGTCTTAAAAAAGAATTGTTTAACCAAAGAGTAAGTTTACAGGTTGGCAGTAATATTGATGTTGATGGTAAAAATAATCAGGGAACTGGTCAAAATATTACTGGTGATATGATAATGGAATATAAAATTACCGAAGATGGCAGTTATAGGTTTAAGGCTTTTAGAGAAAACAACTATGAAGGAATTATTGATGGCATGTTATACAAAACAGGAATAGGTTTTTTGTATACCCGTGATTATGATAGTTTAAATCAACTTTTTGTTGTGCCTAAAAAAGAAATCAAAACAGAGGAGGGAAAAATTGACTAGGCTAAATATTTTTTTTATTTGCTTATTGAGCTCATTGTTGTTTGCATCTTGCTCTGCACTTAAGTTTTTACCTAAAGGGGAAAAACTATATACAGGAACTAATATTCAAATAGCAGAAAATAACAAAAATAACTATACCCAAAAAGCAAAAAAAGAAGCCCGAGAAATTGCCTCTGTAAAACCAAATACATCATTTGTAAATATGCGCCCCTCTTTGTGGTTGTTTTACAAAACTGAGAAATATGAAAAAGGTTGGAAAAACTGGATAAATACTAAACTCGCCCAAAAACCAGTATATGCTAGTATGGTTGACCCCAATTTAATTTCACTTGCAATAGATGCACGACTACATACCAAAGGATATTTTGATGCCCAAACAACTTTTGAATGGCAACAAGATTCTACTTACGCTTCTCTAAAGTATACAGTCTTAGTAAGCAAACCATATGTGATTAAGGAAATTAATTATCCAAATAATCCAGACTCAATTAGCAAAGCAATACAATCGTTAAAAGCTACTTCATTTATTAAAACCGGAACTCAGTATGATTTAGAATTGCTAAAAAAAGAACGCAACAGAATAGAAGAGGCCCTTAAAGAAACCGGATTTTACTTTTTTAACAATGAATACCTTCTCTTTAAAACGGATACGACAATTGGTAATAGAGAAATTAAAATTGATTTAGTACTTAAACCAGAAACACCTTTTTCGGCTTCACTCATATATGTAATTGATGAAGTAAATATTTTTCCAAACTTTCAATTAGGGAACCCAAACAAAGCACCCAAAAGAATTATTGATAGTGTTAACTATTACAGCTTAGCTGATAATATAAAACCAAAGCCCATTATAGAATCTGTATTTATTCGAAACAACAAACAGTATAGCCATCAAGACCACAATTTAACTTTAAGTAGACTATCGAACTTAGGAGTATTTAAGTTTGTGAATGTTCGAATTGATAAACAAGATTCTGCTATAACGAATAATAAACTTCGAGCTAATATTCTTCTTACACCTTTTCCAGAAAAATCACTAACATTAGAAATACAAGGTGTTACAAAGTCAAATAATTTTGTGGGTCCGGGTTTAACATTAAGCCATCGAAACAGAAACTTTTTTAATGGTGCTGAGTTATTAGTATTAAACCTTAAAGGTTCTTTTGAAACACAATTTAATGGCCCTTATAAAGGACAATCATCTTATGAAATAACGCCAAGTGTTGCACTTTTCATCCCTCGGTTTATGTTGCCTTTTCCTCTCCGCACAAATAGTTTATATGTACCTCGCACCAAATTTACACTTGACTTTAGCTACCTTAGCCGTGTAAATTATTATAATATCAATTCCATAAATTTTGCATTTGGATACAAATGGAAACAACGTCTTACAATTGACCACGACTTAAGTGTTGTGAACATAAATTATTTTAATATCTATAACCTTTCTACTGATTTTTTAGCGCTTCTTGAAGACAATCCAACATTAGCTTTGCGTTACGAAAAACAATTTATAGAAGGGATTACTTACTCTTTTTTTTATAACCAACAGGTATTGCCAAAAAAAAGAAATCCCATTTATGTTAATGCTAATATTGATTTAGCTGGATCAGTATTAAGCGGTATCAAAAGCCTGAGTGGTCAAAAAGCAAATACAACTAATTCCTTAGAAATTTTTGGCGTAAAATATGCTCAATACATTCGAGTTGATGTTGACTTGAGAAAATACTTCACCATCAGCAATGATCGTAAAAAAGTAATTGCTACACGTTTATTTGCTGGGTGGGGTCTTCCTTTTGGTAATGCTTCAATAATGCCTTATACCAAACAGTATTTTTCTGGTGGTGCTTATAGCTTAAGAGGATTCCCCGTATACTCTATTGGTCCGGGTACCTATACCCCTCCCGATTCACTCCAAAGTTTATATTTTGTGCAACAAGGAGGGGAAATAAAACTTGAAGGGAATGTAGAATACCGGTTTGCTATTTCGGGGATGGTAAAAGGTGCTTTTTTTGCTGATGCTGGTAATACTTGGCTTAATAATGACAATGCGGATATACCAGGAGGTAAATTTGAAGCCAATACATTTATGAACCAACTTGCTGTTAGCATTGGAACAGGTATACGCATAGATGTACAATTTTTTGTTTTCCGACTTGATTTAGGAATACCTGTTCGAAAACCTTGGCTCACCGATGGACAACGTTGGGTTTTTAACTCGTTCGATTTAGGAAGTTCTGCTTGGAGAAATGATAATTTAATTTTTAATTTAGCCTTTGGGTATCCTTTTTAATTCAAATAAAACATTCCCGCCAAACCTTTTTAAATCTGTATACGTATATACAATAGTATTTAGTTTTAAAACCATTTGTATAAGTTTCAGAACGATTAAGAATTGCAACTTGACTTTTGTTTTTTTTTCCTATATTCGATTAATATTTTTTTGACAAATACTTAACTTTCTTAAAACATGAAATTATTTTTACTTCCTTACAAAAGTTTAACTTTAAGTTTCTTTTTTGTATTAAGTTTATTTTTTACTTCAACAGCCCAAGTCGCATCCACCTATACTTTTATCGGTGTATCGGATACGTATACGCCACTTGCTGGGGGAACAAATGTTCCTGTAATACAAGCTGATGATGCTAATAGTGGTGCGCTCCCAATAGGTTTTAATTTTCCTTTTAATGGGGTATCTTACACACACGTAAATGCTCAATCAAATATTTGGTGTGTATTAGGTACAAGTGCCGGAATGGCAATACCTGGTACCTCTTATGGAACACTTAATACAAATACAAGTCAGCCTATTATTTCACCTTTTTGGGAAGATCAAGATGGGAGAACAACGGGTGCATTCGCAAGTTATAAAACGGTAGGTACAGCACCTAATAGAGTATTTATTTTTGAATGGTTAAATTGGGGTGAATTTTCTGCAGTTGGTTTAACCCCTAGCTTTTCGATTCAAATGGAACTTTGGGAAACCGGTCAAATTTCTTTTAGGTACCGTCAAGATGGAGGCACTCAAAATCCTGCAACAAATATTGGAATCTCATCATCAACCTCTGATATTATCAATTTACAAGGAAGAACAGTTTCTCCTACTGTAGCCAACAATGGTGCAAGTTTCGCAACAAGACCTGCAACTGGTCAGGTATATACTTTTTTGCCCAATTCCGTTACCAATCCTTGTTACTTTCCTATTACTGGATGTGGTCCGCCACCTCCTACCGTTCCCCCCATTGCAAGTTTCTCTTATGACGAATCAATTGATACCGTTTGGATAAACGCTAACCGCACGATAGTAAACACGAGTGTAGATGCAGAAAAAAGCTATTGGGATATTATTGGTTACAATGTATCCAACAAAAATGGACCTTATGCAGCAGTACAAACTACTCGCCAATGCAAAAACTCCGAAAACATTAC
>JBILBF010000004.1:0-222980 GCA_044353855.1 Bacteroidia bacterium | reverse complement strand
TAGCTGTTACCTTTAAGCGGTAATAGCCTGGCTTGGTATAGGTATAATTAAAGTTAACAGCGTTGTTTACTGTATCGATAAAACAATCTGTAATGTTTTCGGAGTTTTTGCATTGGCGAGTAGTTTGAACTGCTGCATAAGGTCCATTTTTGTTGGATACATTGTAACCAATAATATCCCAATAGCTTTTTTCTGCGTCTACACTCGTGTTTACGATTGTGCGGTTTGCGTTTATCCAAACGGTGTCAATTGCTTCGTCATAAGAGAAACTTGCAATGGGTGGAACGGTTGGTGTTCCTCCTATGACTCCTGTAAAGTTAATACTAATAGCAAATACCCCAAAAGTACCACCTGAAGCTCTAGTTACAGTGACCCTTGAAATAGGTTTGTTTTGATTTGCTAGAGAAATATTAAGTGCAACCTGAACCATGTTAGGTCCATTAGTAAAACATTCAAGGCCACTTGTTACATTTGTGGTAAGAACACGACCGAGATTAACAAAAGCACCACCGAAACCAAACCAATTTGGATAAATATTCCCAGGAAATGTTTCGGAAGTACCATCTGTAAAATTAACTCTGTAATCAATAGTACAAGCCGCGGCTCCAGTTCCTGTTCCAGAAGCAGCAAGCACATAAACGGTACTAGCTGATTGTGAAGTAATAAAAGACAAGTCGGAAGGGGTATTTGAAGACAAATAAAGTGTATTATTTCCAGAGTAGTTTGCAAGATTGTATGAAAGTCCTGGAATAGTTGTACTATTTAATACACGACTCATTGGAAGACCGCAAGTAACACTAGTTCCAGGATAATCCTGAGCAACCCAAGCATAATTTACACCGTCCCAACCATTAGTCAAATTGATGGATGATGCTTGGTTAGGAGCTGAAACCCCGTTAACAATCACATCATGATTAAACCCAGTTAAGCCTACGGGAATGAGTTGGGCACTTACCTTCGTGATGTGAATGAAGGCAAAAATGAAGGATAAAATGACTATGCGTAATGTGTTTTTCATGTTTAATTTATTGGTTTTTATTAAGTTAAGAATAGTTGTTTGAGTATATTCAAAGTGAAAATTTATTATTCCTACCATTAAAAGTAATTATTGACGCCCCATTGTTTTGAGAATGAGTTGTTTTTATTAAAGTTTGAGCAATAGCTTGATAAATAAACAAGACTTTTAGAGAGGTAAAAACATATAGTTTTTTCATTGTATAGAAATATTTTATTCAATTACGATAATTATACTTTAATAGTTGGGTGTTTAAGCCCGCCAATATCTGGAAAAAAAAAGAAAAAGAAAAGAAATTATACAATTAGTTAAGAGCCATGCTGTTCGGTATAGTAGGTAAAAAAATATGGAATGGTTTCAATACCTTTTACATAATTGACAATTCCATAATGTTCATTTGGCGAATGAAGCGCATCACTATCCAAACCAAAACCCATTAACACCGATTTTAAGCCTAATTCTTTTTCAAACAAAGCAACTATAGGAATACTTCCACCACCTCGGGTAGGGATTGGTTTTTTACCAAACGTAGTTTCTATCGCTTTGGCTGCAGCTATATAGGCTTTAGAATCTGTTGGCGTAACAACAGGTTCACCACCATGATGAGGTTTTACAACTACCTTCACTCCTGCTGGAGCTATGCTTTCGAAATAGTTTTTAAACAACAAGGTAATTTCTTCACTTGTTTGATTAGGTACCAATCGCATGCTAATTTTAGCAAATGCTTTTGAAGGCAAAACAGTTTTGGCGCCTTCGCCAATATAACCACCCCAAATTCCATTTACATCTAATGTTGGTCTAATTCCAGTTCGCTCCAATACAGTATACCCTGTTTCGCCCCATACATCATTAATTGCTAAATCATTTTTATAATCGTTTAAGTCTAGTGGTGCTAAGTTCAAATCTGCACGTTCTGCTT
Source organism: Bacteroidia bacterium (assembly GCA_044353855.1). GTDB lineage: Bacteria > Bacteroidota > Bacteroidia > UKL13-3 > UKL13-3 > UKL13-3. The sequence continues at coordinate 221,046 of JBILBF010000004.1, read as the reverse complement.
GGGTTAATTCGATAACTTTATCATAAAAGCCAGGTATAGTAATATGGTTATGCTCATCATGCATACTGGCAATCATTTTAGCAAGCATATTAATAGGATTAGCTACTGCACCACCATATACACCACTGTGTAAATCTCTGTTTGGACCCGTAACTTCAACCTCAACATAACTAAGGCCTCTTAACCCTGTATCAATTGAAGGCACATCATTTGCAATCATTGATGTATCACTAATTAACACCACATCAGCTTTAAGTTTTTCTTTGTTTGCAATGCAAAAAGCTCCCAAATTTATACTGCCTACTTCTTCCTCTCCTTCAATCATAAATTTTATATTACAAGGAAGAGAATCCAATTGCATCATCAATTCAAATGCTTTTACATGCATGTAAAATTGCCCTTTGTCATCAGCCGAACCTCTAGCAAATATGGCTCCTTCGGGGTGCACTGCAGTTTTTCGAATGGTAGGTTCAAAAGGCGGAGTATCCCAAAGTTCTAATGGCACTGCAGGTTGTACATCATAATGCCCATAAACCAACACCGTAGGCAATGTTAAGTCAATTATTTTTTCGCCATACACAATGGGATAACCTGCGGTTTCACATATTTCTGCATTATCAGCCCCAGCTGCTATCATTTTTTCTTTTACAAACTCGGCTGCTTTATATACATCATTTTTAAAAGCAGGATCTGCACTAATTGAGGGAATCCTGAGTAGTTCAAGTAATTCAGATATAAAGCGGTCTTTGTGTGAGTGAATGTATTCGTTAATTTTTGACATGTTGTTTTTATAAAATAGTTAAATGATTAAAGTAAAAATTGTGGTTAACCAAGAATCGTATTTGGAGTTACGGCAGCAATAAAAATATCAGACATGCTTGGTAACTTTTCTTCAAACCGAATAATGGTAACTTGTTGAAGTAATAATGCCAACAATTCGTTTGTTGAAGAGTTGGGTGAGATTTTAATACTTGAAATAACAGACTGGTGTAATGTTGTTTTAGAGTTGATTAATTCAAAACCTAAGGGTAACGAAAGGGTTTGAATAGAGTGTTCTATTTCAAAAACATGAGATCTATACCTGTTTTTAATTTCAGCAACAGATCCATCCAATACTTTTTTGGATTGATGAATTAAAGCAATATGATCACACAGTTGTTCTACTGATTCCATTCGGTGAGTTGAAAAAATAATGGTAGAACCTTGGGCTTTTAACTCTAAAATTTCGGACGTAATTAAATTGGCATTTATTGGGTCAAATCCAGAAAAGGGCTCATCCAAAATTATTAATTGGGGTTGGTGAACTACGGTTGCAATAAACTGAATTTTTTGTTGCATCCCTTTACTTAGTTCTTCAACCTTTTTTTTCCACCAACTTTTAATTTCAAATTTTTCAACCCAAATCTTTAATTTTTCTATTGCTTCATGTCTAGATAATCCTTTAAGTTGAGCAAAATAGAGTAACTGCTCTCCCACTTCCATTTTTTTATACAATCCTCTTTCTTCAGGTAAATATCCTATTTGTTGAATGTGACTACTAGCCAATGGATTTCCGTTAAACAAAATAATACCACTATCCGGTTGGGTAATTTGAGTCACAATTCGAATGAGACTCGTTTTGCCAGCACCATTAGGACCAAGTAAGCCAAAAATAGACCCTTTGGGAACCTGAATGCTCACATTATCTAAAGCCATATGAGTTGCATACGTTTTAGTAACAGATTGAATGTCTAAAATATTCATGAATTACAACAATTATAATGAGAACGTAAGCGATTATAATGTAAAAAAAGGATAGCTGTCGACTAGTAGAGTTTATGGTTATTTAGAAAAAGGCTCACCTTGATAAACAAGTTTTTTGATTATTCTTTTGCATTAATATCATACAAATTATGGTATCCTGGGAAGACTTTTTCTACATCCACTTTTAAATCAATAATCTTTCCATTGCTAATATCATATACCCAACCATGTATTTCAGGAAATCCAAATTGTTCAATATTTTTTTGAATAAAAGATGTTTTCATTAAATTAACAACTTGTTCTTGCACATTCAATTCAATTAATCTTCTGTATCGTTTATCATCATCGTGTATATGATTGAGTTCATCTTGATGTAGCCTCATCACATCTTTAATATTTCGAAGCCACTTGTCAATTAAACCATTTGAGCGATTTTGCATCGCTTCTTTTACACCACCACAGCCATAATGGCCACACACAATAATATGTTTTACATTCAATACTTCAACAGAGTACTGCACTACTGATAACATATTGATATCGGTGTTAACAACCATATTGGCAATATTTCGGTGTACAAACATTTCTCCTGCATCAGTTCCTGTAATCTCATTTGCTGGCACCCGGCTATCGGAACATCCAATAAATAAATATTGAGGCGATTGTCCACCAGATAGTTTATCAAAATAGGTTGGATCTTCTTTGGTGCGGTCGGTAATCCATTTTTCATTATTTTCAAACAGGCGTTGGTATGACTTGCGCATACTTTCTTTTAGGTCTTGGTTTTGCATTTGTTTTATTCCTCCAATAATTAATTCAATGTTTTTTTGTATTGCAGTAGTTTTAAATTCTTCAATAAATTCAATGATATCTTTGTCGATGTAAAAATTGCGAGAGCCATCAATTTCTAGAGTAATATCATTGGGCAAATTGTTAAATATTTTAGCTAATTTAGGTTTGTGTAAAAAAGTTATATTTTCACCCAACACAATACGTTTGCGTTTACCTAAATCGGTAATGGTTAAAATTGTACCTCTGTAGTCTTCTCTTATTATAAAAACTAGCGAAATAAGAATACCAATCATAACGCCAATCAGTAAATCGGATAAAACTATGGCTATAATTGTAACTATAAATGGGATAAACTGACTCCATCCTTTTTTATATTGTTCGATGATGATTTGGGGGGCAAGCAGTTTATACCCTGTATAAATGAGTACTGCTGCCAAGCTGGCCAAAGGAATTAAATTCATTACTGAAGCGAAAAAAACTACAGCAATAACAATTAATAATCCATGAATAATAGCCGATAATTTTGTTTGAGCACCAGCCGAAACATTAACCGAACCTCTTACAATAACGGCCGTCATAGGCAAACCACCTAACAAACTAGCTAATACATTACCTATGCCCTGAGCTACCAATTCTCTGTTAGCAGGAGTTTTACGTTTAAACGTATCCAATTTATCAATAGCTTCAACAGAAAGTAATGTTTCAATTGAAGCAACAATTGCAATGGTAAAAGCCGTTACAAAAACAGCATAATTAGTGATTGAACTCCAATCTGGAAATTTACTTACCGACAAAAACTCTGTAATCGAATCAATCTTAGGAATACTCACAAAATGATTGTTTGTTAGCGAATAAACCATCAATATATTTTTAAGAATATAATTAATAAAAATGCCTATTAATACTACCATAAGAGCACCTGGAATGGTTTTAAATTTTGCTTGAAAAAACTTATCCCATATGACCAAAAAAAGTAAACTTATTAATCCAATAAGTAATACCCCTTCGTTTAAATGAACGACCCCTTCCCACAAAATGGTAAAACTATTTTCGCCTTCGGCACTTACATTATTTAAATCTTCAGTTGTACTTTTAAATTCCTCCACCCCCATTGCTTCAATATCATATCCTATCAAGTGAGGAAATTGTTTAATAATTAAGATAAGACCAATTGCTGATAACATTCCTTTAATGATTGAGTTTGGAATGAGGGTGGCAATACTACCCGCTTTGAATGCTCCAAATATTATTTGAATAATACCTGCAATAAAAGTTGCTAATAAAAAGGTTTCGAAAGAACCTAAAGTGGCAATACCGCTAAGGGCAATTGCAGTTAAACCAGCGGCTGGACCACTTACGCTTAATTGTGAGTTACTAATTAAACCTGTAATGACACCACCAATAATTCCTGTAATTAATCCTGAAATAAGAGGCGCTCCTGAAGCATGGGCAATACCTAAACACAACGGAACCGCTACAAAAAAAACTGCAATTCCAGCTGGCAAGTCATACTTTAGTTGTTTGAAGGATAGAGGTTGTATATTTATTTCTTCTCTCATAAATGTGATCAATAAAAAAACAGACTGAGTTATATAAAATAAAACGGTCAATTATAAAAAATACTGGTTACTCATTCTTTTGCAAAAGGATTATTGTTGTTAGGATTTAAAAATGTTAAAATTACCCAAACCCCATTTTTGCAATCGATATATGATTGACGTATGCAATACTCCTAATCCATAAATACTACTCCGTTTAAAGTTTATAGATGATGCCTCAGGAAAATACTTTGTTGGACATGTTACTTCGCCAATATCAAAACCTGCATAAAATATTTGAGCAATCATTTGGTTATCAAATACAAAATCATCAGAACAAACTTCATAATTAACTTTGTTTAGCACATCAATACTAAATGAGCGGTAACCAGTATGGTATTCTGATAATTTTTGGTGCAACAAAATATTTTGAAATAAGGTAAGGCATCTATTAAAAAAAAACTTGTACAGGGGCATACCTCCTTTTATTGCACCCATTCCTAATATCCTTGAACCAAACACAACTGGATATAAATCATGTGCAATAATGCTAGCCATGGCTGTAATCAGTTTGGGAGTATATTGATAATCTGGATGCAACATAATGACTATATCGGCACCAATTTCTTTGGCTTTATTGTAACACGTTTTTTGATTTCCTCCATATCCTTTATTTTTCTCATGTCTAATAACATGCGTGATACCAATACTTTTAGCTACTTCAGCAGTATTATCTTTACCTGCATCATCTACCAATATAACTTCATCAACAATATCAAATGGGATTTCTTTATATGTTTTTTCAATAGTTAATGCTGCATTATAAGCTGGCATTACAACAACTACTTTTTTATGATTGTACATGAATACCTTTTTTTTACTAATGACAAAAGTATTCTTTTATTTGAAATTGAATACCTCCTTTCACAATCAACACTTTTTTTCTTATTTTCGATATTAAAAATAGAACAAATGAATACTCAAACACCTAAACATACTAGCCATGCTATTGATATTTTTTTGCGATTAGGCTTATTAATTTTGCTCTTGTTTTGGTGCTTTGAAATTCTCACTCCTTTTATTTTACCTGTACTTTGGGGAATTATAATTGCTGTTGCGATGTATCCTTTGCAGCAATTCGTAGAAAATAAATTAAAACTGAAGCAAACAGTAACAGCTACTTTACTTACCATAATAATGTTAGCCATTATAATAGTCCCTGCTTCTTTATTTATTAATTCATTAACCACAAGTATCATTGAATTAAAATCAGAAGTAGACAATGGAACATTAACTCTTTCAACACCTCAAGAATACATAAAAGATTGGCCTATTATTGGCAACAAATTATTTGTGTTTCTAACCAATATAACTAAAGATATTGAACAATCTTTTATCAAGTATCAATCCGAAATTACGAATGCAAGTAAAACTGTTTTAAGTGCAATTGTTGGGACTGGATTGAGTATTTTACAGTTATTATTATCCATTATTATTGCGGGTGTACTGCTTGCCACCAAAGGGACTGAAGCAGCTGCTGATAAATTGTTTAACAAACTAATAGACAATAAGGGAAATGAGTTTGTTGTACTTACTGCATCTACCATTCGCAATGTAGTTAAAGGTGTTTTGGGTGTTGCCATCATACAATCCATATTAGCAGGTTTTGGTTTGTATTTAGCTAATATACCACATGCAGAAATTTGGATTTTAGCGTGTCTCATTTTTTCAATTGTACAAATCGGACCAGGAATTATTCTGATTCCCGCTATTATTTACATCTATTCAACCGCTGATACGTTAACAGCAATATTGTGGACTGTTTATTTTGTTGTTGTTCTTTTTTCTGACAATATCTTAAAACCAATATTATTAGGGAAAGGGGCTTCAGTACCTATGCTTGTTATATTTTTGGGTGTTATTGGTGGTTTTTTGCTACAAGGTTTTATTGGATTATTTACAGGAGCAATTGTGTTATCGGTTAGTTATAAATTGTTTTTGGCTTGGTTAGATGATTCAAAACCAGTTGAAACAACATAAAAACAAGTAATATGAACGAGGTAATTTAACCTTCCAATTTTATTTAGACACGCTGAATACGCATCGATTTACTATCGTTTTTAAGGGGATATGTATGTTGGGGTTTTGTAGTTTATACCTTTCTTGTGTTAACTATAAAAATTGGACAGTACCACCTGAGTTGATTGGAAAATGGAGAACAACCAAACACAAAATTACGGTACGCACAGAGCCCAAATGGATGAAGTTTGAATTTGTTTCAGACTCTGCAATTGTTACCTTACAAATTCATTCAAATAAAACGGTTAGTGGAACAATTGGTTCCGCTATTTTCGAAAACGGTACGATTGAACTAAACGCTGGAAATCCCGATTATACGGGTATTGCTTATATTGTAAAATGTGGTAAAACAGGTCGTTTTTATGAAAAAGACCCCTTAGATTCCAAAGAAATAGAAATTTGGCTAAGTCCTATAAATGGAAGAACCATGGAGGCTGAAATTCGGTATACTGAAAATGGGGCAAAATTTCCAATGGCAAGTATTGTGTTCACCAAACAAAATGGCAAATAACTAAACAGAAGCCTTGCTCAATAAAGCCATGTAAAAACCATCAAACCCCGTTTCAGCTACCGAAATGCGTTCTTGCCTTTCGAGTGTATATGATGGATTGGCTGCTAAAAAAGTTTGAACCTGATTTTCATCTTCACTGGGTAAAATACTACACGTAGCATACACCATTTTTCCTCCTGGCTTTAACATCACTGAGTAGTTTTGCAATATTTCTTGTTGGGTTTTTCTTACTGAAATAATAAAATCCAAACCAAGTTTCCATTTAGCATCTGGGTTTCTGCGTAGCACACCTAAACCACTACAAGGCACATCTAATAATAACCTATCAGCCGTTTCATGCAATCGTTTAATTACTTTGCTTGAGTCAATTACACGCGTTTCAATATTACCAACGCCTGCCCTTCTAGCACGTTTTTTCAATTCATCTAATTTAAATTGTTCAATATCCATTGAAATTAAACGACCTTTATTTTGCATCAAAGCTGCAATGTGTAATGATTTCCCACCGGCTCCAGCACAGGCATCAATCACCCTCATTCCAGGTTCTACTTCAAGGTATTCAGCTACCAACTGTGAAGCTGCATCCTGTACTTCAAGCAATCCATCTTTAATAAAACGGGTGCTAAATAAATTGATACGTTTGTGCATTACAATGCCATTGGTTACATCAGGCAATGGTGTAGCTTCTATATGTTCATCATCCAACAAACGCATTAAAGAGTTGCGGGTAATTTTAAGTGTGTTGGCTCTTACCACTAAATCGGCTTGGTTATTTAATGCTTTCATTTCTGCATCCCACTTTGGCCCTAGCTCTCGCTCTCCCAGTGCATCCAACCAATCCGGAATCGATTCCCTAATTTTACGGTTGTGTTGGGCATCATCAAATAACCTATACATTTTTGCTTTGTCAAACCCTCTAAACTCTTCCCACTCTGGTAAATCATGACCATTCCAAACCCACAAAGCTGCAAACATTTGATGCATTTTAATTCCCGTTTCATTTTCTTTGATACCACTCATGTATTGCAATAAGCGCCACCAACGAACCATATCATACGTATACTCTGCAATAAAGGCTCTATCTCTAGCTCCCCATTGAGAGTTAGATTTTAGCATCCGTTCGATTACTTTATCGGCATATTTTTTTTCGAAAAATATTTGACGAGCGCAACTCAATACAGCCTCCATTAAATTCGGAAACAGCTTTACTTTGCTGTAGTCTCTTTCTGGCTTTTCTTCTTTCTGTTTTGGTTTACGTTGCATAGGTAAATTCTTTTAAAATTCGAAGTTGGGAAGGTAAATAATTATTAAGCCTATTGGGTAATAACTTTACCCATCCAATAGGTAAATTTTGATAGGTAAGCACAGTCCATCCAATCATTGAAGTATCCAATACCAAATTGTCTTTTCGTAAATAACGAATAGTATCATTCGTAGACACTTCAATCCTTTGCACTGATTGCGACAAAGCATTGCTAAGTGCTAAATGATGTTCGGGTATCAGCTCATTTTTAGCAAAAGAACCCATAAATAGTCCTGCATTTTTTAAATATAAATGATGTTGTAAATGCTGCACATCTTCAATCAGTGCATTAGGAATAGCTTGAATTTTATCCCCTACCATCATGTATTCATAATCATCAGGATGCTGCAACCATTTACGCAACGACTCAAGTTGCAGTTTGTTCATTTTATCCTTTCGTTTGTATGGCCTTTTTTGGTGTTCAATGGTATCTTGAGGTTTTTGCAAACAAGCCATAAACAATCCTTCGCCTGTAACTTTGTGTGGCAAAAAACGATAGGCTATTACATCATTATCCAAAGAATGAGCAATAGGCCAGTCTGGATTAATATCAATTATTATGGGCTTAAGCTGCCACTGGTGCATCATCCATTTTACATTTGATTCGTTTTCTTGGATATTGTATGTGCAGGTAGAATACACAATATAACCACCCGGTTTTAGGCATTCTAAACAATCGGCCACAATGCGCTGTTGTCTTGCTTCGCATAATTTTATCGAATCAATGCTCCATTCGGCAATAGCATTTTTATCTTTTCTGTATAAACCTTCTCCAGAACAAGGAGCATCAATTACTATAATATCAAAAAAGTGAGTAACAGCATCAAAATCTTTAGGGTCATTATTGGTTATAACCACATTAGGCTGACCCCATTTCATCATATTTTCTTCCAATATTCCTACCCTACTTTTCAGTATTTCATTGCTTACAAGTAAATCATTCTTAGATAAAAGACTACTGATTAACGTGCTTTTACCACCTGGTGCTGCACATAGATCCAATATTTTTATTGGAGTTGAAAAAGTAGGAAGTAGTTGTTTTAATAAATGTTCCAAAAACATTGAAGAACTTTCCTGAACATAATAAGCTCCTGCATGAAAAAGCGGATCAAAAATAAACTCAGGTCTTTGAGATAAGTTATACCCCTTTTCACACCATTTGATTTTTTCAGCAGTTAGTGTATTTACAGATGGCTTAAAAGGATTAAGTCTAATGGAAGTTGTAGGAGCATTTTCCAATGCTGCTAAAAAAAATTCTGACGCATCACCCATGAGCGTCCGAATTTGTTGTATAAAATCTGATGGATATTGAGTTGACAAACTTACAGCGTTTTGGCTGCAAACTTATTCAATTCTACTTTCAATTCCTTAAATAGACGTTCAAATGTTTCCATTTCTTTTCTCAGAACTGAATGATCGGGACCTGTTTTATGATCTGTAGCCACAGGATTTGATTCAATTTCTTTTACCAGAATACGCTCTGATGCTTGAATATCGTGTTTCAAAACATCAATCACCTCACGTTGTCGAATACATTGGTTTTGAAAATGCTCGACCAAGGCGGTTGTATCTTTAATTGAATTTGCAACGACAATTTCGCCAAGGCGTTTTTCGAATGTCTCTATCTCATCCTTTGCAAATGCTAAGGTACTGAGCCAAGTTTGCTTTTCTGTATGTAAATCAGTTAAATGAACTTTTGTTTCCATAATGATTTGTATTTATATGACTCTCAAATCTAACGTTCCCCAAACAGCATTTTATATGATACGTATCACAGTTAAAAATGATTGAGATCATACACTCCTTAAAGTTTTATTAAATATGTTAATCTATAGTTTTTGGGTAATTATATTATAGCTATTTTCACGGCTTCAATGAAATTAACTTTATGAAAAAATTGAACCTTTTATTACTTTTTATCTTTTTTGCACATACAGCCATTACCCAAGCTAAAGAAGGCTATACCATTACAGTTAAGATTTCAGGAATGGCTAAACAAAAAATTCTGCTAGGCTATTATTATGGTGATAAACAATATATACGTGATAGCGCCATAACAGATGCAACTGGTAAAGCCATCTTTAAAGGAAAAGAAACATTAGAAGGAGGCATTTATTTAATTGCTTCAGAGGCACGAAGCTTATTGTTTGACCTAGTTGTAACTGAACAAGAGTTTTCACTTGAAACGGATACAGTAGATTTTATTGGAAATATGGTCATTAAAGGCTCACCCGAAAACACTGCTTTTTTTAGTTACAGCAAATTTACCAATAAAGCTGGACGAGAAGCGATGAAAATTGAAGCTAAACTAAAAGATGCCAAAGAAAAAAATGATACTGCGTTGCTAAGGAAATATTCAGATGAGATTAATAAAGTTGAAGATGATGTAATGGATTACCGCAAAAAAGCAATGATTGATAATCCAAGTTTTTTGATCTCGAAAATATTTAACATGATGCAAGAGGTTAAAGTACCCGAACCACCTCGCAATCCAGATGGTAGCATTGCTGACTCCATGTTTCAATACAATTATTACCGTCAACATTATTTTGATAATTTTGATTTTACGGACGATAGAATTATTCGGACTCCTATATTTCATCCCCGTTTACAAAATTATATTTTAAAAGTAATCCCTCAAATTCCAGACTCAATTATTGCTGCAGCTGATTTTATTATTGCTAAAGCAAAAGGATCAAAAGAAAATTCGAAATGGTGTATTTTTTGGATTACTAATTATTATGAAACTTCGCAATACATGGGTATGGATGCTGTATTTGTGCACATGGCTAAAAAGTATTATGCCGATAAAAATATGGCCTATTGGGTTGATGACGCATTGCGATATAAAATAACAGATAGAGCTGATATCCTTAATTACAACTTACTAGGAAAAAAAGCTCAAAACCTCAACTTACCTGATTCAGCTAATGTATACCAATCATTGTATAATTTAAAAGGTGACTATACCGTTGTTGTTTTTTGGGATGCAACTTGTGGTAGGTGCAAAGAAGAAATGCCCAAATTACTTGAGCTTTATAAAGAGCAAAACAAAGGCATAAAAGCTAAAGCCAATAATAAAATAGACGTATATTCAGTAAGCATGACGGTAGAACCTAAAATATGGAAAGATTACATTAAAGAACAAAAACTACCATGGACAAATGTGCATGACCCCAACCATGAATCTAATTTTCGCAGGTATTATGATGTATATAGCACGCCTGTAGTGTATCTTTTAGGAAAAGAGAAAAAAATTATTGCGAAGCGTTTATCAATTGACCAAGTAAAAGAGTTTATTGAGAAAGGAATAACAGAATAATGTAACTTATTTTTCTGGATTAAAATACCAAAAGCCTTGTTTAAACGCGAGGCTTTTTTATTATATTTTACGTTTATATTTGAACTCTTTCAACTGAGCTATGAAAAAAATACTACTAGTCATAAAACGTGAGTACTTAACCCGGGTTCGTAAAAAGTCGTTTATTGTTATGACACTTGTAGCTCCTCTATTGATAACTGCTTTTTATGCTATTATTATTTATTTTGCAATCAATAAAGATATTGGTGATACCTCAAAAAGAATCTATGTATTAGATTATAGTTCAATTTTCACCAATAAGTTTATAGAAAAAGAAAATATAGAATTTATATATGGATCAAAACCAATTGGCCCCAATACTAAATTGTTTTTAGAAAACGAACATTATTATGGCGTACTAACGATACCCGATACTTCACTTTCCAATATTGAATTAGTAGCTACCGATCAAGCTAGCTTACATACTGTTGATTATATTGAAGAACAACTTGCTGCAGTAATTAAAGAACGTAAATTAAGTGAACTTGGAGTAGATGCTTCATTCATCAAAGAGGTAAATTCAACCCAAGTTTCTATTACAACGGCAAAAGTTACAGATGAAGGCACTGAAAGTAGCAGTGCTGCTGCAAGTTCAGCAATTGGTTATGCAGGTGCTTTATTAATTTACATGTTCATCTTTTTGTATGGCGTGCAAGTAATGCGTGGTGTTATTGAAGAAAAAACCAACCGCATTGTAGAAGTAATCATTTCATCCCTTAAACCTTTTGAATTGATGATGGGAAAAATTTTAGGCATTGCGTTGGTTGGTCTCACACAATTTATTATTTGGATTACATTGGTTGCGCTATTAGGAGGAGGCATATCTGGCTTAATGACTTCTCAAATTGAACTGCCTGCCGAAGCTTCAGGCATGTTGTCGCAATCTGGAAAAACTATTGCCAATAGCGAAATGGGTAATTTTATCTCAGCTTTGTTACGTTTTAATTTCTCTTATATCCTATCAGTTTTTGTCTTTTATTTTATTGCTGGATACTTATTTTATGGGTCATTATTTGCTGCTATTGGCTCGGCAGTTGATAATGAAACCGACACCCAACAATTTATGTTGCCTGTTACCATGCCTTTGGTATTGGCTATTGTATTGGCACAAAGTGCTGTGATCAGTAACCCAAATGGAGCAATGGCTTTTTGGCTATCTGTTATTCCATTTACAGCCCCTATTACCATGATGGTGCGTATACCATTTGGTGTACCCAATTGGGAGTTGCTACTTTCTATGTTATGCATGATAGCTGGTTTTATAGGAACAGTGTGGCTTGCCTCCCGAATATACCGAATTGGTATTTTAATGTATGGTAAAAAACCAAGTTATAAAGAGATTGGAAAATGGTTGTTTTACAAAGGATAATTCGAGGAGCAAAAACTAATCGAATTGTGTTAAATTAAGAATTAATCGAACTCCCCAATTGTGATAAGTTATGCCTTGTAACCCTACAAATGCATCAATTCTCACCAATCCCATGATTTGATCAATACCATATCCAAGCTCTTGGTAAACAGGATTTGATGGTGTATACAATCCATTGTAAAAAACAACTTCACGAATTGAAGTCATATTAATAAGCGGCAACCGCTTTACCAATAATCGTTTAAAATCCAATTCTGTATGTAAAGTTGTAATACTTGTAGAATTGGAATATTGATAATAGTTTAACTGCCTAAAACGGTATAATGGATCTCCATTAAAGATTGGTGATTGATTTCCTACTGCCTGATTATAATCGGGAAAATAAGATGCATGGTTATACACAAAAAACTGACTGCTTATTCTGGCATTTATACTCAACCAATGCAAGGGTTTAATACGTTCCGTAATACTCAATTGCATACTCATAAAATCAATATCGCTACTTAATAAATCAGGAATTCCATTGGTTATCCCGAGTTCAACCGTTGGCCATTTTCCATTCACATATTGTTTTTTGCCACGCTCCATTCGGTAGCGCTGTTTGGGAGTATAGGTAAAGGAATTGTGAAATATAGTTGCCTGATGGGTTGGCATATTATAAGCCAGCACTGGCTCATTTGGTGTGATTTTCCCTGTTAATGTTTCTTTGTTTGCATAACGAGGAATATTCCATAATTCATACCGATTAAACCAAGCCAAATTGCTTTGCCATAATAGGCCATTAGTAAGTTCAATTTGATTGGTCACACGCACAAAATCGTGCTGATACAGTTTTTGTAAATTACGCTTATCAATCAATAAGATCAAACTGTTTACAATCATGGATGGTCCACCGATTGCATTAAAATCGCTAGTATAGGTTCCACCTTCAATATCAAATTTACCCAACACTTTAGGATTATACCAATACTCAAACTTACCTATTGTATTCAACGCTTTACGTTCAAATGGAACTCGGATACGATTAGTCAATGTCCATTCTTTAGCATCCTTGCGCACACTCCCTACCGACCATTGAACAGTAGCACCCCATCCATCAACAGTATTTACAAATATCTCGCTTCCTTGCCCTACTATCCCACTCCATTTAAAGTGGTTTTGTCCTTTGTTAAACTTCCAATCGTTTCCAGTAAAAATATCCATCCAATGAAAACTCGAATCGTTTTTTCTGAATGTGCTGTCTCTCTCCTTTTTACTGATCACCGAATCAAATTGTTTGTAGCTCACCACTTCACTTTCCATTAAAGCAACAGGTCTGTTTTCTTGCCAAAAAGAGCTGTCGCGTTTGGTTGCCAAACTATCAATAATTATTTCCGATGAATCTGGTTTTATCTCCAAACTTTGTTGGCCTTGGGCCTCCGATTCAGCTTTCATTTTGTTAGCCAATTTTAACATGTCCATTTTCGAAAGTTCTTCTTTGGCTAACAACTTCTCAATGTCTTCTTGGCGTTTACTCTTTTTACTTTCTGTTTGAACTTTAGGTTTTACTACTTCTTTTTCCTCAACCAAAGGAATAGCTGCACTTTCTTTGGTTTGTTTTTGCACCCAACGATGGTCGAGGTTTGGATTCAGTTTTATGTTATAATTACCCACCGAACACAAGTAGCGAAAGGAACCTTTAAAGCCCATATATCCTCCTTTTACAGTAATATCATAGGTAACTGGCATCCACACAAAGTCGTAACCATTTAATGGCCTAAACGAAGTAACAATTTTGGTTTGGAAACCATTTGCATTATTGGTTAAATCGGTACTATGCAAACACCAAAGGCCTTCCATAATATATACATACCCTTCCATTACATCTTGTCCTTTACGTTTGGGTGTTACTTTAATTCGGTTTACTTCTCGATTGCCTTCATAATAACTTCCTTCCAATTTAAAAGTATACACCGAAAAAGCTTGGGGTGAAAGAGGTGAAATAAAATCGGGGGTGCTCGTATTATACATGCTTCCTCTTATCATGCGCATTGGTTCGGGAGCACCTTCAGTTGGAATGGAGCTTTTAATCGAAAGTGCTTTTTCTTTATAAGTATTGGGTTGGGTAAAACTCACTTCGTTAATACTTTCGTGCAAAAATGTTTGCCCTTCCGAAAAGCCTTCTTTCTTTAATAATTTTTCAAACAAAAAAGGAATTTCATCAAGTTTACCACTTCCTTTCGAATAAATTTTGGCATTGTACATTAGTACTTGCCTGCGATAATAAGGTGCAGCTGCAATGGCTTTGCGCATAATAAACACTGCTGGATTGGTTCCACCATTAGTTATGTTCACTTCTTTTAACTCGTAAGCTTGTTCTTGGAGTGTAATGTTCAATACTGTCCACTCATTACCAACCGTAACAGTAGCATTAAGGGCTTTGTACCCTACCGATTTAAAAGTAATATTATAATTTCCGGCTGGTAATTGTAATTCATACGTACCATCAGCATTGCTGTTCGTTCCTTTTTTGAGCTCCTTGCAGTATATCGTTATAAAACCTATAGGCTTTTCATTAGTATCGACAACAATACCTTTTATACCTTGTGCAATACATAGAGGAATATAAAATAGGAAGCATACAAATAGATAATTTCGCAACAGCATTCAGTAGAATTTGAATACAATATATCATTATTGAACTAAAAACACTTTGTAAGTATAAATAGAGAAGTCAATTCTAATATATATACACCAATTTCTTCGTTTCAAAAAACTCCTCATCAAACCAAGTACTAAGTGGATACTCTTCGATAATGAGTTTTTTATTAAGCTGTTTTAATGCTTTTAGCTCTTCTCTTAAATCGCCCCCTTTTAATAACAAGTAGCCATTAAACTTAGCATTGTTGTTGTTCTCTTTGATATAACCTTGTGTCCAACGATACAGTTGCTCAGCAGGAGCAACTGCCCTCGTTACAATAAAATCAAAATTTTCTTTGAGTTGTTCTACCCTACCTACTACAAAATCAGTATTTAACAATCCAATACCTTGCGAAACATTTTCGGCAACAGTTATTTTTTTAGCAATCGAATCGCATAAGGTAAAATTGGTTTCGGGAAATAAAATACTGAGTGGCACACCCGGAAATCCGCCACCCGTGCCTATATCCAACACATGTGTATCGGGGCGAAAAGATACAAACTTTGCAATAGCTAATGAATGTAGAACATGTTTTTCGAACAACGAATCAATATCCTTGCGTGAAACCACATTTATTTTTTCGTTCCATTCTTTATACAAATTGAAACTTGCTTCAAACTGTTTTTTTTGGGTATCTGTAATATCAGGAAAGTATTTTAGGATTATATCCATGCGTACAATGAGTTGTTAGTTAACCTAAACAAAGGTGTAAAAATAAAAAGAAAACCTGCTTACCAAACTTTAGGATTTTTGGTAAACAGCCCTTTAAAACCAAACACAAGTAAATACCATACATACATGATATCCAATAATGGCAATGCCCAAAGCATGTTTGTAGATTTAAGCTTTACAGCCGATTGGTAATACACCACAACTTCCGAAATAAGGCGAAGCAGATAGAGGCCCAATACGATTGGCCAAGTAAATATATTAACGATTAATGAAGTTGCTAACAAACCGTAAAATAAAAACAAAGATGCATAAAAAACACCCAACGATTGTTTGTGTTTACCTTTATATAATTTACCCGTGGTCATGTGGCGCGTTTTTTGGCGCGACCATTTTTCATAGGTATCTTTAGCCTCAGTATACACAAAACTATCGGCACTGCACTCAATGGTAACATTGTATTTGGTAGCTGCTTCATTCACAAACAAATCATCATCTCCACTCATAATATGCTGGTGACTTGCAAATCCTTTATGTTTAAAAAATAATTCCTTACGATAAGCCATATTTCTTCCAACACCCATAAATGCATTTCCAGCCAAAGCATATGAAAAATAAAACACGGCTGTAATAAATGTTTCAAAACGATCAAATAAATTAAGCAATCCTTTCTTTTTATAAAAAGGCGAAAAGCCCAATACGATTTCTTTATTGTTTATAAAACGGCTTTGCATCAACGCCAACCATTGATTACTTGCAGGATTGCAGTCGGCATCTGTAAACAAAATTTGATCATACTTTGCTGCTTTGATACCAATGGTTAATGCAAATTTTTTGCCTGTTGGGTATTTTTCTTGTTCCAACAATTGCGAAACTTTAAGGTGTTTATATTGGGTTTGTAATTCTTCCAATAATCCTTGACTCATATCAAATGAGCAATGGTTTACCACCACAACTTCAAACTCGGGGTAATCCTGATTGAGAATAGCGGGTAAATATTTTAATAAATTATCAAACTCGTTGCGCGCGGCAATAACAATTGAAACAGGCTCTTGTTGGCGTTTTTGAGAAGGCTGTGGTTTATAAAAGGCAAACTTGCCCAATACCACAAAAAAATAATACATCTGCACAAGCAACATAGAACCTAGTGCACCAAGGAATAGATAATCAATAACAGTAATTGCTTCAAACATAACTAAGCAAACATACGATTACAGCAATATGAATGTTTAAATGAATTTCAACAGCGTGTGAAGAAGTACTACAAAATGTACTATAAATAGTTGTCTATTTACAATTAAATAAAAATGTATACTTTAGGAAAACAATCCTGTTATAGGCCAAAAGCTAATATCTCCTCCACATCAATTCCCATATGCGATTCATTGTATATGGCTTGTCCATTTTTGATGACCAATACTTGTGGTGATTGGTGTTCAATGCCATATCTAGTTGCAATTTCATTGGATAAATCACGGTAAACTAATAAATCTACATAATATGGTTTAACGCCAGCCTCTTTCCAACCTCTTTCCAACCTTGCCAAAGCAGCCGAACTAATAGAACAACGTGTGCTGTGCTTAAACAGCATTATTGGCTGTGTCGCAGATTCTGAATCAATTGTTTGTAGTTGTTCTATAGTTGTAAGTGTATTCCAGTTCATGTGCGTTAGAGTATATATGTTTTTTTGGCTGTATAGTGTTGAGCTTAACCACAATACTATTCTTACTTTTTCAACTTCAATCTTGCTTTTAAATATGGCATAACTTTCGTTTCGTATGCATCTTTAGCTGCTTGCTCATTAAAATCAGGATTACTTGGGTTGGCAAATGCATGTTCTGCAACATAATTATATACCATAATTGATTTACCAGCTTCAGCTACTTTTTCTTCAAATAACTTTACTGTTGTTACATTTATAAATGCATCTTTTTCAGCAAAAATTCCGAGTATATCTGAGTCTAATCGTTTTAACCTTTCTACATTCATTTCAGGAAATCCATAATACATAACACAGGCATCTACTTTTTCACCTCCTTCAATTGCTGTTTGCAATGACCAAGCTCCACCCATACACCATCCAAGTGTGGCTACTTTAGCTTTTTTTCCTGCAAATGTTAATGCCCCGTTTACAATAGCTCTGGCTCTTGCATCATTCAATCCTGCCATCAGTTTACCTGCATCTTCTCTAGTTGTTGCTACACCTCCATCATATAAATCGATGGCTAACACATTCACTTCTTTTAAGTCAACAAAATATTTTTCTGCTTCTTTTTTTATATAATCATTTAGCCCCCACCATTCATGAAAAACGAACAAGTATTTTTTGCTTTTTTTAGCAGCCTTTATAAAATAGGCTTTCCCCATTTTACCATCTTCAGTAGCAAATTCTATCATTGTTCCTTTCTGATCTTCAAGCACAAATGCTTTAGGTTCAGAATGTGTTTTAGCAAAGTCGTTATTCATAGCGAGAACAGCATTGGTTGTTGATACATTGCTTAATGTACAACAAGTGGTTTGTTGTGCTTGAGCAAAGGTTACAATTAATAGCGAGCATACAATGAGTATATTTTTCATTTAGTTTTTATAGTAAGGAAATAAGGAATATTGGTTATACAGGGATATAAGCTATATACAATGTAACGTTTAAAAATCGATATTAAAGTACGTCTTGTTTAGCAGACAAATAGCGCTCAGCATCTAAAGCAGCCATACAACCACTTCCAGCAGCAGTTACAGCTTGTCTGTATATTTTATCTTGAGCATCACCACAAGCAAACACACCTTCAATATTGGTTTTAGATGAGCCTGGTTGGGTAATAATATATCCTGTTTCATCCAATGTTAAATAATCTTTAAAGATTGCGGTATTCGGTTGATGACCAATTGCCACAAAAAAACCTTGAATAGTAATTTCTCTGAATGCTCCAGTTAGCGTATTTTTTACACGTACACCTTCTACTTTTTCATCACCTAATATTTCATCCGTTTCGTTGCTAAATAGTATTTCAATATTGGGTGTACGTTCAACGCGGTGTTGCATCGCTTTACTAGCGCGGAATTCAGCCTTACGAACAATCATATATACTTTATTGCAAATTTTAGCTAAATAACTAGCTTCCTCACATGCAGTATCACCAGCACCAACAATTGCAACATCTTTTCCTTTAAAGAAGAAGCCATCACATACAGCACAGGCTGAAACTCCATGTCCGTTTAATTTATCTTCAGATGGAATACCTAACCATTTAGCAGAAGCTCCTGTAGAAATCAACACGGTTTCTGCCAGTATTTCATGTTTTTCATCAACAACAACCTTGAATGGAGGTTTCCCACTAAAATCAACAGCTGTAACCATTCCATAACGAACATCCGTTCCTAAGCGTTCAGCTTGTTTTCTAAAGTTCTCCATCATTTCAGGTCCCATAATTCCATCAGGATATCCAGGATAATTTTCAACATCAGTAGTAATGGTAAGCTGACCACCGGGTTGCATTCCTGCATACACAACGGGTTTCATATCAGCTCGAGCTGCATAAATAGCAGCGGTGTAGCCTGCTGGGCCACTTCCTATAATTAGGCATTCTATTTTTTCAGGAGTTGTTGACATTGATATTTATTTTAAGGTGTAAAATTATTTTGTGTGACATTACAGTTGTTCTTTAGTTATAAACAACTATACATAGAATTTGATTTGCAGCTGCGATAATAATGCCTAAAGCAATAAAATGACACTGATTTTTAGCATAAAAAAACCCGACCAATAGGACGGGTTTTTAAGTAAGGTAATCAATCTTAAATTTTATTCAGCAACAACTTCTACTGCAATATTTACAATAACATCGCGGTGAAGGTTTAATGTAGCTTCATATTTTCCAAGAACTTTGATATCACCCAGTTCGATTTTACGTCTGTCGATATCATAGCCTTGAACAGCTAATGCTTGAGCGATTTGCAACGGTGTAACCGAACCGAAAATTTTATCATTAGCACCGGCTTTAGTTCCAATAGTAATGGTCAAATCTTTTAGTTTTAATGCAGTTGCTTCAGCATCTGTTTTTAATTTTGTACGCTTTAATGCACCTTGACGGTTGTTTTCTTCCAATACTTTAATATTTGAAGAAGTAGCCATTATAGCAATACCTTTAGGAAACAAAAAGTTGTTAGCATAACCGTCTTTTACAGTGATGATATCTCCTTGATGGCCTAAGTTTTTTAGGTTTTCTTTTAAAATAATTTTCATGTGTGTTCCTCCTTTATATTATTTTAATTGATCTGCTACATATGGAAGAATTGCTAAATGACGAGCACGTTTTACTGCCAATGCAACTTTACGTTGGTATTTCAATGAAGTACCAGTAAGTCTGCGAGGTAATATTTTTCCTTGCTCGTTTACAAACTTTAACAAAAAGTTACCATCCTTGTAATCGATGTACTTAATACCCGATTTCTTAAATCTGCAGTATTTTTTCTTTTGTGGAGCTTCAGGTGTAGTATTAAACACCATAGCTGGATTGTGTTGTGGTTTTGTTGCCATGATTACTTACCTTCTTGTTGTTTGTCTTTTTTAGGTTTGTTAAATTCTCCATTGCGTTTGCGCTGGTTGTAAATCACTGCATGTTTGTCCAGTGATGTTGAGAGGAAACGCATGATACGCTCATCACGTCTGAAGGCTAGTTCAAATTTAGAAATAAAGGTGTTCGGTGCTTTGTACTCATAAATAAAGTAAAAGCCCGTTGTTTTCTTGTTAATTGGATACGCCAATTTAGTCAAGCCCCAGTTTTCTTCATGAACCATCTCTCCACCGTTTTCAGTTATCATGTTACGGTACTTAGACAAAGCATCTTTCAATTGCTCGTCTGAGAGTACGGGTGTGAAAATAATCACAGATTCATAGTCGTTTAGGACAACTTCATCTTTTGTTGTTTTTTTTGTTGCCATTATCTTGGGATAATTTTAAGGACGGCAAAAGTATACCTATTTTCGATAATATCAAACAATTGCCCCACTATTTGATAAGATATTTCTAGAATTTAGTACACCCAGTTAAATATGACATACCTATTCAGCAATCTAATACCCCTTTAAATTACTGACTGTAAATAGATTGGTTTGTAATTACTATCGCTTTTATCCTTAATCAACAGCTTTTTATTCTACCTTAAGTAATTCAACACAGATTGAGTAATTTGTTTTGATACCTGTTGATTCGTTTCATTAGCCAATTGAGCGTTTGAAAGTGGTTGCCTTTTTTGGTTGGTAAACAAATCTCGCCAAGCTTGATCATACGGTGGTAAAAAATTACCTGTTGGAAGGTTTTCATACACATTATTAATATTGCCTTTATACACCAACTGGTGTACTTCATCTTTTTGAACATGTTCTCGTTCATCAGACAATACTACACTTCCATCAACTGTGGAAATGAATTTGAAGCTAATCAACACGGTTAACTTTTTTTGCTCATAAGTATCATCATACGTAACCTTTCTGAACTTAGTAATTGCAGAGTAAGTCCCAGTGTAAGGATTTAAAATGTTTTCTGAAAAAGCTTCATAAGCATATTTAATTTCTGTTGTTTGAGGTGTTTGAGTATACACAACTTGTTTAATCGTTAGCCACACAACGTATTTCAGACCTAATGTTTTCCCAGCTTCTATGGCTTTATCAATGTCAGAAATATCATTCCATCCTCTGTTTTCCAAGTGCACCTTTAGCTTTCCAGTTGGTTCAATTTCTGTATATACTGGTGCTTTCAAAGTAAGCCTTTCGCTAATTAAAGTAGATAGCTGATTATACGGAAATTCATCTGTAGCATTGGTATAATAAACAGGCAATACTCCAATTGAGGTTGTAGACTTTTGTTTAGCCTCTTCTTTTAGCTGTTTGGCATCTTTATACCCTTCATCCTGCAGCACTATTTTAGAAAAAGTTTGATAAGCCAACTTATACTTTGCCTGTTGAAGTTCTAATAAACCATGCTGATATAGAGGTTCTAGAATAGTATTCATTCTCAACACGGTAATTCCCTTGTAACTTGAATCTAATATCGCTATTCGTTCAAAAAGAACTTCCGCTTGTTCATATCGTTTGTCATTCATGGCTATCAATGCTTGATCATACAGTGTTGAAACATATTCTGATTTGATATCAGCAAAAACCTCATTGTATTCAGTTGGCCATTTCAAATTTACGCCTACTGAAAGTGCATTCTGATTGTATCGATCAGCATTTTGATAAGCGTTAATGGCTTCCTCTACTTTATTATCAACAACAAGCTTATTGAAATTCACAAATTTATCATTCAACACTTCTTGAGCCGAAAGTGTTAATCCTTCTATAACTTTGGGGTTATGTGGTTTATGTAACAATGCGTTATAATAAAAAACACTAGCCTCTTCATTCAAACCTTGTTTTTGTTTACTATCGCCTTGTTTTACTAGCTTACTTGATGGATTGCAAGCTGTAAGTACAACGATTATAGATATAAAGACAAAATTACTGTTAGGCATATTACATTTTTTCAGGTACGGCAATACCTAATAGTCCAAAACCTGATTGAATTACATTGGACGTTAGAGAACAAAGCTGTAAACGAAGGTTTCGTTTTAATTCATCTTGCTCTTTTATAATTGGACATTCATGGTAAAAATGGCTAAATGTTTTTGCCAATTCATATACATAATTTGCAATTAAACCAGGGCTCAACTCATTTGCCGAAGTTGTTATAACATCAGGGTAACGGTATACAATTTGTATCAATTCGCTTTCTAAGGGATGAAGTTCAACACCTGCAGTATTAGAAATATTACTAGCTTTTGCATTCCGTAAAATAGATTTAATTCGAGCATACGTATATTGTATAAATGGACCAGTATTGCCCTGAAAATCGATTGATTCTTCGGGATTAAACATCATTTTTTTGCGGGGATCAACCTTTAATAAAAAATATTTTAATGCCCCTAATCCTATAGTATGGTATAATTCAGCTAATTCTGTTTCGCTTAAGCCATCTGTTTTTCCAAGTGCTTTGGTGGTTTCTTCGGCTGCAAGAATCATTTCAGCAATCAAATCATCAGCATCAACAACAGTACCTTCTCTGCTTTTCATTTTACCATGAGGTAATTCAACCATTCCATAACTCAAATGATAAATACCCTCTGCATAAGATTTGCCTAGCTTTTTACAAATAAGCTGCAATACTTTAAAATGATAATCTTGTTCGTTGCCTACAACATAAATGGATCTGTCGCAGCCAAAGTCTTGGTATTTTAATTCAGCTGTTCCAATGTCTTGTGTGATATACACTGAAGTACCATCTCCACGAAGTAAAAGTTTTTGGTCTAATCCGTCTTCCGTTAAATCTACCCATACAGAACCATCGTCTTTTTGAAAGAAAACGTTTTTAGCAATCCCTTCTTGTACAATCTCTTTGCCTAGTAAATACGTATTACTTTCATAATAAAATCGATCAAAAGAAACACCCATTTTTGCATAAGATGAATTAAATCCTTCATATACCCAACTGTTCATCATTTTCCAAATACGAACAATTTCCGAATCACCTTTCTCCCATTTGAGTAACATTTCTTGAGCAGCAATAATACTCGGTGCCATTTTAGCAGCACCTACTTCACTCATCCCTTGTGCAATTAATTCTGTTTGCTCAGCTTTATACTGTTTATCAAATAATACATAATATTTTCCAACTAAATGATCTCCTTTGAGACCAGAAGATTGGGGCGTTTCACCCTGTCCATATTGCATCCAAGCATACATGCTTTTACAAATATGAATGCCTCTATCGTTTACCAAATTACACGTTGTAACTTGATATCCATTGGCTTTTAAAATTTGAGCAACCGAAAACCCTAATAAATTATTGCGAACATGACCTAAATGCAAAGGTTTATTGGTATTAGGAGATGAGTATTCCACCAAAACTTTTTGTTTGGAATGAGTTTCAGCAAATCCAAATTGAGGTAAACTATAATTGGTTGATACAAAATCTATCCAATAAGATGAATGGATTGTTATGTTTAAAAAGCCCTTAATAACATTGAAAGATGAAACAACAGAAAGATTAGCCAATAAATAATCTCCTATTTCGCTAGCAGTTAGTTCAGGGCTTTTTTTACTTCCTTTTGTATATGGAAAAACAACAACTGTAAAATCTCCTATAAAATCACTTTTAGTAGGCTCTAAAACCACTTTAGCGTTTTCAATTGCATAAAGTTCTAGTAAAGCTTTTTGAATGTATTGAATTAATAGTTGTTCCATGTTAATGTATTGAGACGGGTATTACTTAAAAGGGCTATCTTTTTCTTTTGCTACAAAACGATATACCATTTTATCCACCCATCTAGGAAAAAAAATATTGATAAAATTGACCAAATGTCCTTGCAATGTTAATATACGTTGGCGTCTAGATGTTTGAACCATCCGAACTATTGTATTTGCTACTGTAGATGCAGGCATTAATTTGTTTTCAACCAAAGGAGATTCAGCTTGAGCGTCTCCATTTTTATTTAAAGCAGCGTTTCTAATATTTGATGCTGTGTAACCAGGGTATATGATACCAACATGTAGTCCTTTACGTAAGTTTTCAATTCGTAGGGATTGCATAAATCCATCAAGGGCATGTTTTGAAGCAGCATAACCCGTTCGAGCAGGTAATCCAACCAAACCAGAGACTGAAGAAACAGAGATAATAGAACCTTTATTTTTAATCAATTCAGATAAGGCAAATTTTGTACAATAAACGGTACCCCAAAAGTTAGTTTCCATTACACGTTTAAGCACGCTTATTTCACAATCTTCGAGCATAGCTCGCATACTTATACCTGCATTATTAACCAATACATGAATAGTCCCAAATTGTTGAATGGATTCGTCAATTAAATTCCTACAATCCGATTCAATACTTACATTACACTTCATAATATGAACTTCTGCACCTAATGCTTCGCATTGTTGTTTTACAAATTGAAGTTTTTCAAATGTACGAGCAGCTAGAACTAGCTTACATTTTTTATGAGCAAAAGCATAAGCAGTAGCCTCTCCAATACCCGAAGAAGCACCTGTTATAACAACTACTTTTTGTTGTAAATTTAATATCAATTTTATACTTGTTAATCAAGAGAATATATTCAACACACTATACTCTTATTTAAATACATCCCAATAAAAACTCAAGATAAGATATCTTGATTATATTATTTCTTCCACAATATTGGCGTTCCATTGGTTGGTATTTCAGGAAAGTCAATTTCCATACCATCCAATGCTTCTTCTATTGCATCTTCCAAATAGGCTCCTGTAACAGCATTTTCACTTTCCCAATTATCATCTATAGCACCTTTAAATACCAATTCACGTTTTGAGTTAAATAAAAAAACTTCAGGATTTGAAGTAGCTCCGAATTTTTTGGCAACGACTTGATCTTCATCCTTAAGATACATAAAATGAATTTCATGTAACTTAAAATGAAATGCTGCAAGTTTCATTTGTGCCAAACTATCAGACGGACTTTGTAAATCATCATTTGAATTAATGCCTATTATGCCCAAATTATCATCTTCATATTTTTCGAAAAGTTTAATCAACCTATTGCTGTATGCTTGAGATATGGGTGAGCTGTTGCTAGTAAAAATGACAACTAATGCATATTTGTCTGCGTATTCATAATTTGAGTGTTTGATATCATCAAATCCAACTAAATTAAATTCTGGAAGTTTATCGCCTATTTGTAACATAGCTTAAATACTGTTTGAATGTTTTTATTATAAATTTTTTCAGTTCGCAAAATAGTATTTTATTGCAGCAAACAGAAACCCATCTTTGGGAAACAGTTAAATTATAGAACAATCACAAAACATGAGGATTATAGAGGTTATAACTAAACAGCATATTCAAGCATTTTTAAACCTTCCTCGTACTTTATATGCAACCGATGCAGAATGGGTATGTCCACTTGACAATGATATTGAACTGGTCTTCAATCGTTCAGCAAATCCATATTTTGAAAACGGAGATGCCAAACGGTGGTTACTCGTAAATGAAAAAGACAAAACAATTGGAAGAGTGGCTGCTTTTTATAATGAGAAATACTTTGAGCAGAATAGTCGGAAAATTGGAGGAATGGGCTTTTTTGAATGCGAACAAAATAGTGAAGCAGCGTTTTTATTATTTAATACCTGTAAAAAATGGCTGTCGGAAAAAGGAATTGTAGCCATGGATGGACCCATTAATTTTGGTGAACGGGATCGCTTTTGGGGTTTAATGGTAAATGGTTTTAAGCATCCTAGTTATTTAGAAAACTATAATCCTCCCTATTACCAAGAATATTTTAAGTCATATGGTTTTAACATGACTATTGAGCAATCTACATCTGAGATAACAGCTAATGAGTTTAATTTTGAACGATTTAATAGAATTGCACAACGTGTACTAACCAATCCTAATTATACTTTTGAGCATTTCAAAATGAATCAACTTGTCCGATTTGCGTCTGACTTTATGACTATTTACAATAAAGCTTGGTCGCATCGTTCCGACTTTTCACCTATGACATTGCCTCGAGTTGAAGCGATTTTGAAAAGCATTAAACCCATATTAATGGAAGATATCATTTGGTTTGCTTATGCTGATAATGAACCAGCAGGTTTTTATATCAATGTCATTGATGTAAACCAAATATTTAAACACCTAAAAGGTAAAATGAATTGGTGGGCTAAACTCAAATTTGTTTGGTACAAAAATTTTGGCCGAATAGATAGAGTTAGAGGAATTGTATTTGGTGTAATTCCGCAATATCAAAACCTAGGATTAGAAGCGGGTATGATTATGAAATTTCACGATGCAATGATGGCCTACCCCAATATTAGAGCATCCGAATTAGCTTGGATTGGCGATTTTAATCCTAAAATGCACTCTCTATTTGATGCTTTGGGTGCCAAAACAACTAAAATTCACCACACTCTTAGGGTTGAATTTTAAATAAAAAAAGAGCTTCGAAAACCCTTCAAAGCTCTTTTTAAATAATACAACACAAAACTTATTCTTTATTCAATTTTCCTGTTTGAATCACTCCTTCGTCATTTAAAAACACGAAGTATAAACCTGTTGTCAACTTTGATATATCTACTTGAGGTGTATTCAGTATTTGCGAAAGAACCAATTTACCTTGCATAGTATATATGTTCAATTCGGCATTACTTGAGGCATGCAACAACTCTATATAATCTTTAGCTGGATTTGGATACAATTGCATTTTTTCAATTGTTGGTATATCTGCAATCCCAACACCAAATAAGTTTATCGTTTTTGTTTCAGCATCTACACAACCATTTGAATCAGTAGTTACCAAAGTAACCGATTTGCTGCCTCCTGAAGTAAATGTTTTAGTTAATGTTGAAGGTCCATTTAATTCATCAATTGCTGTTCCTGCAAACAGCCAATCACGTCTAATCGAATTACTTGTAATGTCTTCAAATACTGCTGTGGTATTGGGTAAAACAACACTCGTAAAGTTTGCACTAGGAGATGTAAATACTTCTGCAATAATGGTATTAGACTCAAGAGTACAACCTGAATTATCATGCGAAGCAAGTGCGTATATTTTATCTCCAGTTACAATCCCTGATTGTAATTTAAGAGCAGATACATACACCGTATCTGAAATTACACCAAGATTTGAAGCAAAAGAAATTGTGTCTTCATTTTTAAATAATTCAAACCTATCCGCCCCTGAGTTTGCTTGTAAAATCTGAAAAATATGTACTGAAGAATCAGCAGAACACAAACTTCCTTTTACAGTTAATTCCGGTACTTCTTGTATGGGTAATATTCCAGTAATAACTATAGTTGAATCTACTCTTGGGCAACCTATATTGGTTGAGTCAACTATTTTAAGTGATATATTATTTGTGCCTAGCACTATTGATGCAGTATAGCTTTGGGTTGTTGAATACGATTCATTATTAAAACTGATACCAAACGGATGTACACTTAAATTTTCAATTGAAATAGATGACTCTACAGTATCTATATTACTTTTTAAACATGCTGATGATTTCATTACAACCGAATAGGAGATTCGCTCACAAGCTCCATTGGTGCATATTAAAGATGCAGTATTACCGGGAGCGCATTGTCCAGGATCAATTGCCCTAACCCACAATTCAATAGTTGAATTGGGCTGCAAGCCTGTTATTTGATGTGACAATACACCATTGGGTGCCGACCATACTAAACCATTGTTTGTGCTAACTTCATAACCAGTTGCATTATTCACTGAAAGCCAATTAAACGTAACAGAAGATGTTGTTTTGCTGCCACAACTCATTATTGGAGCAAGTAATTTAGGTATTACCAAAACTGTTTTACGAATCGTATCACTCTTACAATTATTGGCTCCAGTTACAATGAGCCCAAAGTTTTTAATCCCCGAACTAAATTTATTTTTATACGTATTGTTAACACCTGATTGCAATACTATTTGATGATCAACAAAAGTATAATTGGTAAATGGTGTACTTGATGTTAGCAATAAACTATCAGCCGAACAAATACTATCAACGGCTGAAAGCATAGGTATAGGTTTAGGCAACTGGACAACATGCAATGTAGCACTCGTTGCAAAACAACCTGTTGTTGGATTGGTTACACGTAAACTATAAAAACCTGTATCTTTAACTTTGATGGTTTGGGTAGTTTGATTACCAGGGCTCCATAAAAAGGAAAATGCATTGGAAATACTTGTCGTTAACGTTACACTATCGTTGCCACATTTATTGATTGTAGAAGGACCTGCAGGAATAGTTGTAGCAGTAGGTTTAGCAATTACAGTTACACTTCTAAATGTTTGGGTTGAGTTTCCAAAACTATTGGTTGTAATTAAGGAAATTGATTTAGAACCAGCAGCTGTAAAAACGATACTTGGATTTTGCAGTGCTGAATTTGTTAACCCCGAAAATGTCCAAGCAAAAGAAGTGGGTGAATTGATACCACTTCCTTGTAAATAAAGTGTATCACCTAAACAAATAGTGTTATTAGTTGGCACACCACTTATTACAGCAGTAGGAAAAAGTGTTACCTCTGAAATAACCAATGACTTTGCATAAATTTGATCTCCTGCTGTTCCTCCTGTACCATCTGATGCATTAACAGTTGCATATACAGTTGCATTGCCTGCACCAGTAGATGGTGAGGTCCAATTAAATGTCCATGAAATTGTATTAACCCCAGTATTAGATGAAGAGGTATGGGCAACATACGTTTTTCCACCAAACACAGTTGTAGCATTGTTGCTACCGGCCGATACTGAACCTATTTGGGCATTAGCGCTATTCAGTACAACTGCCTGAAACCCCCATTTGTTAATTCCTGTTTGTGTATGTGTAACCGTTATGGTGTATGTTGTTGATGGCGAATAACCATTAACAGGCACATTGGAAGAAATAGTGACATTGTTCCAATTAGCACCAGTAGTTATCAAACTTCCACCATGGCAGCCTGTACAATTTCCATCTCCTGGAGCTGCTGTATTACCAGCAGGCGCCCCTCCACTATTGGTAAAAGAGTATAAAGCTGAGCATAGGAGCATAACAACTAAAAACGATTTAATGAATAATGGTTTGTATAGTTTTTTTTTCATAAATGTATTGTTCAATAAGTTATTACAATAGGTTCACAAAGTCAATTATACGATTAAAACGATACAATGGTTTGTTATACACCTGCATTTTCATTTTATTGCAGGTAGTGAAAAAGTTTCTTTTGTATACGCTGTTAGTATTAAATGCCAATTTTGCTTGGGCTCAACTGCACGTTGTAACAGTTAACGACACCCTCACTCCTGATCAAATTGTTCGCTCTTATTTTTTAGGTTCGGGTATTTCTATTAAAAAAGTGAGTTACAAAGGCGAAGCAGATGCTTTAGGATTATTTACTGATAAAAAAGCCATTACCGGTTTTTCGGAAGGACTTATCATATCAAACGGTCGCGCAGATTTATTACCTGGTAAAAATAGTAGACCCAATGCTGGTGCCAATTTTGGAAAATACTTTTTCTTTGATCAAGATTTTATTACCAACGCAAACATGTGTGATGGTGCCGTGTTAGAATTTGATTTTGTGCCTTCATTTGACAGTATTGTATTTCGTTTTGTTTTTGGATCTGAAGAATACCCTGAGTTTGTTGGCAAAAATTTTAATGATGCATTTGCACTACTCATAAAACCCAAAGCTGGACGAAATGCCTATAAAAACATAGGAACCTTACCCAACGGAAATACCGTGATGATTAACAATGTAAACAGTAAACGTAATAGAGAGTGGTTTGTGGCAAATGATAAATTTGAAGACCCTCTATACAATGAACTTGAATATGATGGAATAACCAAACCGATTGTTGCCACAGCCCGTGTTATACCTTACCAAATTTACCACCTTAAAATTATGATTGCTGATTTGGGAGATTGCGAATACGACTCAGGTGTATTATTAGAAGCCCATTCTTTTAACAGTTTTAGTACACACAAATCAAAGCTATACAGGAAAAACTACTATTTTAATTTTAATCATAATAGATTTGATCTTTCAGAAACAGACAAAAAAAAGGTAAAACAATTAACGGACTCACTTGCTAGATTTTCATTTGACAGTATCGTTATCATTGGCCACACAGATAGTATTGGAATTGAAGAAGAAAATGTAACTCTTTCTAAAAACAGAGCTGAAAGTATAGCCTATTATTTTATGAGGGCTGCCGTAAAAACAAACAATATGCATACAATTGGAGCAGGCAGTAGCAAACCTATTCAGCCCAATACTTCAGAAAAAGGTAGAGCGGCAAACCGCAGAGTAGAAATTTTATTTTATCACAAAAAGCAACGATGAAACGATTTGGGCTTATAGGTTATCCATTGCATAATAGTTTTTCTAAAGATTATTTTAACAGCAAGTTTTTAAAACTTGGTTTGATGGATTATGAATATCAAAACTATCCAATTGAAGACCCAAATGATATTCCTAAGGTCTTAAAACAAGCTACTGTAAATGGATTTAATATTACCATTCCTTACAAAGAAATCATTATTCCATTGTTGGATGAACTAGATGAATCAGCAGAAAACGTTGGTGCTGTAAATTGTGTACATAAAACCAAAGAAGGGAAACTAATAGGCTACAATACGGATGTGTATGGATTTAAACAAAGTTTGATTCCATTGATTGCTCATAAGCCAATTGAGCATGCACTTATTTTGGGTACAGGTGGTGCTGCCAAAGCAGTAGCATTTGTATTGCAATCACTCAATATCAACTATACGTTTGTGAGTAGAAAAAATGATGTGAACCATCTTTTATACGAGGATGTAAGTTTGGAAATTATAAGTCATACACAACTCATTATTAATTGTACTCCTGTAGGAATGTTTCCAAATACAGATGCTGCGCCAAATATTCCATACCAATACCTAAACGAAAAACATATTGTGTTTGATTTAATTTATTTACCCATTGAAACCAAGTTTTTACAACTGAGTAAACTCCAAAAAGCTACTACCCAAAACGGGCTAGAGATGTTGCACCTTCAAGCTGAAAAAAGCTGGGATATTTGGATGAAGTAATCCTGTTTAAAGATCTTTAGTATAAAGTATTTTTTTATTAGGATACTTAAAGATTGTAGATGACTTAATTTAATTCCTCACTAATTTAAAGGTTAACAATCCTTTTTCCGTTTGTACACGCACTATATATATTCCTGTTACAAAATCATTGGGATTAAAGGAAACAATTCCTTTTTGTACAGTTTCTTTTTTCACTGTTTTACCTTGCATATCGAGTATAGTAATAGATGCAGTTACAGGTAGTTCGAAGCTTGTATTTCCAGTTCCAATTGCAAATGAAGCAGTATTGTAAATAACAAGTTGGTTGAGTAACCGCTGCTCTTCGGGTAAAGCGGTAGCAAAATTTCCAAGTCCACGCGCATTAAAAATGGGTCCTATTTTCCATCCAAAATCGCGGTTAAACAATATACTATCTACTTGCATCATTAACGAAGCCGCTTGTGGCATGGTTGTATTTTCGCCCATCATATACAATGCATTTAATAATATCATTGCAGCCGTATCGTTCCCAATTTGTTCGGCAATATCCAATATGGTACTGCTCCATATTTCACAATCACTGTATGGGTTGCCAGTATAATTAGCATATGTTTTGGTTGAATTGCCATTACGCCCTCCCCAAAAACTAATCGAACCTGATGCTACAGGATTAGGGCCATCAAAATTGTATAATAATCGCCAATTAAAGGGTGTATATTGTTTGGATAAATTAGCAGCAACCACGTCACATATTGCTTCTTCAATGGCTCTTCGTTCTGAGTTCATATTAGGTGCTGGACTCATGAAATAAGAAAGTGCATGTGTGTATTCATGAGATATAACATCACCATCTTCTGCATCTGGAACTCCACCAGTACCAAAAAAAAGCGTTGAATCATTCAGATTAAACGATGAGTTATCATTTGTAGAAGCTATTGCATCTGCTTTAATTTGAAAATCCTTCAATTCATCAAACCCTAAAAATTGATAATACAATTGTGAAGCATACAAATGATACATCACCATTGTTTCTTTAAATCCGTTTTGTGAACGGGTATAATTAAAATTAGGTGTAAGGCTTGTTGAAGGTGCACTATTTGGAGATATTAAGTCCATTATTTTGGCATA
Organism: Bacteroidia bacterium; assembly: GCA_044353855.1. Lineage (GTDB taxonomy): Bacteria > Bacteroidota > Bacteroidia > UKL13-3 > UKL13-3 > UKL13-3. The sequence continues at coordinate 188,262 of JBILBF010000004.1, read as the reverse complement.
CTTATTTTCTAATTTAAATACACCTCCACTGATTGTTGCAGGAAATAAAACATCTTTACGCTCATTATTTAACAATGCATAATCACTATCATTAAAATGCTTATACGTGCCCCCCTCTCCATAAATAACGGATTGTGATGTAAGCGGATCGGGTAAAAACACCTTGCTTGACACCATCGTATCTTCAATAGTGTAATAAAACTTGTTTTCTTTTTGTTCAATTATAGTTCCTTGGGCATCCGTTATCAGTCTATAATCACTTTTGTTTAGTTGAAATGCTGGAATAGGGTTGTTTTCATTTGTTATCCATATTGCATCACCTAAGGTTGTATTCGAAATAACTTTATAAGCTTGCCAATTGGATGTTTGTTGCAACATATCAATACTGGAAATGACCCTATTTTGGTGGTTAGTATTTACTTTTAAAGTCGCTTTATAAATAGGTATACCCTTATAGGTTTGCTGATACAATAAATGGTTACCCAATTTAGAAGTTTTGTTGTATACCAATATTAAGGATGTATTGTCATCTTGTAAAGATGGATGTATTTGTTTAAAGTGAAGTAAAATTGCATCTTCTATTCGTGAATCAGCTATAGGAATTGTAGCCGATAACAAACTCATACTCGGTATTTGTGAATCTAAATAGTGTAGTTGCTTTTGAGCATCAACTAAAACCGATTGAAATTGCTGAGCAAATAACAAACTAGGAAATAAAAATACTAGGTATACAAATCGTTTTATCATATTTAAAAGACTATTGTTGACTGATAAAGGTTGTGTGAAACAATCGTTTTTTATGAATTGATTCTAGCACCCTAACAGCTTCACTTTTGCGAACATCAAATATAAGGGTAATTTTTTCGGCATGAATAAAGTCCACTATTTTTAAGTTATACAATTTTACCAGCTTAAACACCTCGTTTTCATTTTCAAAATCATACACCCATTCATGTCGTTCAGATATTATTTTTTCAATACAAGTTACTTTATCAAGAGCCAATATTGCAACTCCCCCGTATGCTTGAATCAATCCAGAAACACCCAATAATTTTCCGCCAAAATACCTAACCACAATAACCATTGTATAAGTAAGTTGCTTTGCCGTAATAGCTCTTAATATTGGCTTTCCAGCTGTATTTGAAGGCTCTCTGTCGTCAGTTGATTTTTGTATGAGGGAATCGGATCCCAAAACATATGCATAACAATGATGGTTTGCTGAGGGGTGTTCTTTTTTACTTAATAACAAATAGTGTTTGGCTTCTTCTTCATTTTGAATGGCAAAAACAGTTGCAACAAATCGACTTCCTTTTTCTTTTAATTCAGCAGTTACTGATTGCTCTATAGTTTTATAGGTATCAGAAAATAACACTATACAAATGAAATAATAAGAATGGATATAATAGCGAGTGTAAAACCAAGCCAATTTTGCTTGGATAATTGCTCCTTAAAAAATACTAACGAAACCAGTGTAGAACAAATAACAATAGCCATATTATTAATAGGAAAAACAATAGAAGATTCAAATAGTTCAAGTGTTTTGACTAAATAATACATACAAAAAAAATTAGGTATACCAAGTGCTATTCCCCAACAAATACTTTTAAAGCCAATAGCTTTTTGTTGCACTAAGAGTACAAAAGTGCCTAAACATAACGCCACCAAAAAAACGGTACTTAACATGTCGCTTGCATTGGCAGGGGGAATAAATTGATGTTGCATGTACTTAAGCAAACTATCAATGATACCACTACCTACAAAAACTATAACTGGCAATAGCCACAATCCTTTGGGTTGGCTGTGCAATTGACTATTTTGTTTTTTGCTCATAAAATAAACAGCTATGAGGGAGACTACAATACCAGTAATTTTAGCCATTGTCATGTTATCGCCATGAAATAAAAATGCAATACTAACTGGAATAACGACCGAAAGTTTGGCAGCAACCATGCTTACCGAAACACCCATTTTTTGAGATGTGAGTCCAATAGCATAAAATATAGCAATAAACAAAAAGCCTAATATAATTGCATACGGAAACCAAGGTTCAACCCAAAAAGGTTGCAGAATAATTGGGTTTGAAGAAAGTAAATTACCCATTCCAATACAGGTAAAATAGTTGATTACAATAGCCTGCAAAGTATTTACTTGGTAACGTTCGAACAATTTAAAAAAACTCACTGTAAGAACAGAAAGTAGAATGCTTAAAAGTAAGTAAGTCATTTGTTTTGGTATATTATTAATTGAGCGCCATCAACCATTTTTTTGTGGGAAATTGAACCTGAAATAGCTGGAGATTTTACTCCTGCTAACAGTGTGGTTGGGGTTGTAAAAATTTGTGCTTCATCCCATATGTTAGATTGGATAATTTGCTGTAAGGTGTATAGCCCTCCTTCTATGATCATAGATTGAATTGAACGTTTATATAATTCTTCCATAATTTGAGGCCAAATTGGACTGTTAAAATCTATTTGTTGGTATTCAGTATTAGGTATTTGAGATGATTGAGGCAATGACGTAAACAACAGTGTGGGTTGTGAGCCATCTAATATGTTTAATTCACTGGAGAGTGATACATTTTTATCTATGGTAATCCGAAGTGGATTATTCCCTTTAAATGCACGAGTATTCAGTGCAGGATTATCCATTTTTACCGTTTGTGTGCCTACCATAATGGCCTGCTCCTCTCCTCTCCATTTATGCACCAATGCCTGAACAATAAATCCTGTGATATGTCTTTTTTCTTCAAATATTTTTTTACTCATTTGAGTAGCATCAGGAGCAATAAAACCATCTGCTGTCTGAGCCCATTTTAAAATTACATATGGTCTTTGAAGGTTATGGTAAGTGATAAATCGTTTGTTTAATTCCTTGCATGTATCTGCCAAAACACCAACTTCAACAGCTATTCCTGCGGCTTTTAATCTAGCAATACCCTGACCAGCAACTTTGCTAAAGGGATCTATCATACCAACTACTACTCGTTTTACATTATTGGAAATGAGCAAATCTGCACAAGGCGGTGTTTTACCAGTATGGCAACAAGGCTCAAGGTTAACAAATACAGTAGCATGTGATAATAATTTTTTATCGACAACGGCATTCACAGCATTCACTTCGGCATGGGGTTGACCAAATTGTTGATGCCATCCTTCGCCAATTATATTGCCCTCATGAACAATAACACAACCTACCATTGGATTAGGCGCAACGTTTCCTTTACCTAATAAAGCAAGTTCAACACAACGCAACATATATTTTTCATCGGAAGTCATTTAGCCTATTTTTTTCAATTAAAACGTTTCCCCATCTACGGTTTTAATTCTACGAGCCAATACCAAACAAAGTAAAGTTGCTGCTATTGACATATATCCAACATAATTATAATTAAGTAATTCGCCATTTGGTTGTTTTACAATGATAACACCAGCAATATAAGATGCTAATCCAGCACACAACTGTTGCAAAGCTGATGAAATGCTCATAAAACTTCCTCTTGTTTCTGATTTTACAGTTGCCGAAACCATAGCTTGTGCAGGTATAAAACGACCACCTGAAAACACAAAAAAAGATGCCGAAACAACCAATACAATCCAAATATCTATTCGTGGCATATTGGTTATTAACAAAACAGAAACAGCGCACAATGGAATAAAAACGGTAAACACTTTAAGTTTACCCACTTTATCGGCCCACTTGCCAATAAGAGGCGAAGTAAAAATGGTAAAAAGACCACCAATTGTATAAATATAGGCAAGTTGACTTTCTTCAAATCCAACATTGCTTACCATGTATGGAGCTAAAAAAGGAATAATGCTAAAATGACCAAACATCAATACCATCATTAATGTAATGGCTTTTCGTTGATTGGGATCAGATGTAATTCCTTTTACTATTTCTAGAGGATTTGGCCTATCAGCTTTGTTGTATATATGTGAAGTTATATTAGGTATATATTTCCAAATCATTATCGCAATTGGAAATCCACATAAAACTAAAAAGAAAAAAGGTGCATGCCATGAAAACATAGAAGCTATATACAATCCAAATGGGACTCCAAATACAGATGCTATCGAAAACGCAGCCATAATCATTCCCATAGCTTGCCCCCTTCTCTCAAAAGGAACAACATCACCTACAATAGATAAAATAAGTGCACCCATTACTCCTCCAAAAAGCCCTGTAAAAATGCGTGCTGCAAGTAAAAAATTATAGGTAGGTGCAAGACCGCATGCTAATGTACCTAGCAAAAATCCTGTATACAAAACTTGCAAAAAGATCTTACGATCAAACCTATCGACAATAAAAGCTGCAAAAAAACCAGAAGCGCCTGCACTTAAAGTGTAAGCAGAAACCACTAGGCCAAACTGCTGGGGTGTAATGTCAAATAGCCTCATCAACTGAGGCCCTAATGGCATCATAATCATAAAATCCATGATATTAGTAAAGTTGATTGCTGCTAGTGTAATCAATAATAACCGTTCACTTTTTTGCATATCGCAAGTAACATTAAAGTTATAAAAAATATTTTTTAACTTAGAGAATTATTTGTCTCTAATCAATGTAACGGTTCCGTGCACGGTTGTCTCTATTAAATCGGTGATGAGTTTATATGTAAAAATAAAATAATAAACTCCTGCAGGACATTGCTCTCCATCATTAAAAGTTTTGCCATTCCAATTCACTCCATCATTATCCAATCCATCTTTAGTGCCAGAGAAAACAAGTGCTCCCCACCTATTGTATATATTCAAATTATACAGTGTAAACCCTAATATATCAATATCAAAAGCATCATTTTTACCATCTGCATTATCAGGAGTAAATACATTGGGAATAATGATTCGTGTTTTATCTATGCGCACAGGCTTACAGATAGAATCCCAACAATCTAATGCATTATATGCTAGTAAACATACTTGGTATGTTCCAGTATCATTTCCAAAATCAAAATAAGCATTTAGTGTGGTTGTTTCATTTATGCTACCCGAACTTGGTTTTCCAAAATTCCATGAGTAACGATTAGCTGCTATAGAAGTATTCGTAAACTGATAATTGGGTGTTTGTGAATCATCAATTGTAAAATCAGCAGTAGGTGAAATGACTGCTATAGCTATAGATGCAGTATCAATACAACTATAACCATTGGTAAGGGTTGGTGCAACCACAACCAAATAGTTTCCTAATGCATCAAATACATGTTTAGTTATGGTATCTGGCCGTATGGTTGTTTGAATATTGCCATCTCCATAATTCCATTGATAAGTTGCATATAGCGAATCACCAGTTGCCATAAATTCTACCTCATCACCAATACATACAGTATCTATAGCCAATAGCGACAATTGAGGAGTTGCCATTACATACACCTTGCGCTCGGGCAAACCCGTTTGTTGATCAGGAAAAAAAGAGTTGCAAATAATTGTATTTCCAGTTGTTGTATTCAATATGTTTTGAGTACCCAATAATTGAACTGAGTATACACCTGCTTTGGTGTATGTAAATGAAACATTTGTATCTTTAGTTGTGGTAAATGTTTGGTTGGTTACATCGCCAAAATACCAAGTCCAATTTATTAATTGATTATTTGTGGTATTGATTAAGGGTGCAGTAAATGGTTCACAACCCATTGTATCTTTAATGGTAAAACTGGGCAATGGTCCTATCATATCAACCCAAGCACTTGCTGTATCTGAGCAACCACTAGCTGCTGTAACTCTGAGGTTAACATTAAATTTCCCATTGGAAGTAAAATTATGTGCTGGATTTTTCAATACGCCTTCTAAGGTATTATCTCCAAAATTCCATAACCATGAAACAATTGAATCTTTTGAACTCGCAACAGTTGCAGTATCAGCATCAAACACCAATGAAGAATCTGTGAACAATACAATTTGAGGCGCACAAAAATAGGCTGTTTGTAACGTTTTTATATTTGCAGTAACATCAAAAACAATAATTGGATTAAGTGTTTTTACGGTATCCAAACACCCCGTACTATCTTGAGTTACCATGGTAATGAAATAACTTCCAGGTTTATCATATTTTAGTTTAGGATAATGACCAGTATGAACAAAACCCTTTCCATCACCAGCATCCCACCATATTTTTTCCTTCCCTGCTGCTGCTCTTTCTGGTTTTGCCCAATAATCTACTGTATCTAAATACTCTAATGTGTTATAATTGTAAATGGAATTGTTGTGGTAAAAAATATAGTCTTTTATTAAAACACTATCCCCTAAACATACTTTATCTTTTGTTAACACAATACGTGGCCAATAACCAACAGAAAAATCAGTAAAACCAAGTTCAAGACATTCGTATGTATTATTTAAAATAGTGGTTACCTTATAATCACCATGTTTATTAAAAGTAAATTGTTGTCCGTAAATAATAGAATCATTTCCAGTAAAAATCTGGGTAATCGTATCAGCAGGATTGCGGGTAAATAACCACCTCATTTTTACTAAATCAAACTGAACAGAATCAACGGGAGTAAACTTTACAAGAAAAGGAGCACATGAATTTAATAGAGTGGCTTTTACAGCTGGATTCACATCTGTAATTCTTAATATGTGATGATACCAAGCTGTATCAAAACAAGGATTACCAAATTTATCGATGCCATTTTGCAATACTAAACCTACCGTTACTAGCCCATTACTATCACATATATTGGAATACACATCGGTATACAATCCCAATCCAATAGTATCAGTTAGCTGCCATTTGTTGGGATTACAAGCTGAATCTAAATTGATCCATGCCTTTTGATAACCACAATAAGGTAATGTCTCTTTAAAATTAAATATTACAGAAGTTCCAAGACAAATAAAGCTATCAGTCACAAACAATCCTCTTCTTGGTGGATTGGCGAGCAAGTTAGGGCTAGCATCGGGTTCCATTAATGCTAACTTTAGGGTATCTGAATGCTCGCATCCCGTTATAGGATCTTTAAGGTATAATGAGGGTTTATAACATTGATCTTGACCTGGCATATATGCATGCCTTACCAGCATTGAGTCAATTGAAAAATTACAATTCAATCCTACATTTATGCCATTTTTGGTATCAGTAGTGCAATTGGGTGCAAATGCATCATCAAAATTCCAAAAATGTTGCATCGCTCCATTTTTATATCTGCACGATAAATATGAAACAGGAGTTTTAAATCTTATCGTATCAAACACCTCACAGGTATTGGTATTTTGAACTTTATTAATAGAATCAAAAGGATTTTGAATAATGGATTTAGGCCCTAATATTTGTATGAATGTGTCAGTTTCTAACACACAATCTGGAAAGGTAACCTTCAAGAGAACTCTATATTGACCACAAGTAGGTACTGTAAAATTAAACCCTGTTAAATCACTAAAAGCAACCACTTTGTTTTGATCATTAAAAACAGTCCAGTTACAAGGATATATTGCATCATTTGATTGAGCAACGCCAATATCATTTCCTTTGTAACAGCGAGTTGTTGGCCCATTTAAATAAATAAGTGGATCAACTATTATCCCTTTAATGGAATCATTTAGTTTTGCAGTATCCTTACACCCATTATTATCTATACTTATTAACGAGGATAAAAAAGGTCCTTTAGAGTTGTATTGATGCCCTATACCAAGCCATCCCAAACTATCTTTTTGCCCATCACCAAATACCCAGTAAAACTTGCTAATTGCCGAAGGTGGCGTTGGGGTGGTATTGTTAAAAAAAACCAATGGATTAAAACATGTCTTACTATAATTGGCTTGGTAAGATAAAGGTGGCCTTTGGGGGTACAACAATACAGAGTCTGTTTTTTGAAGCCGGCTTACACAGTTATTCGTATCCGTTACCTCCAATACCAAAGAGTATAAAAAACCTATTGTGTTTACGGTGTTTTGGTAACATATAGTGTTATTGTAAGGCGCATTGTCTATTTGTAAATAGCCATTATTTAATTGAAATACCCGTTTTACAATAGGCGCATTGGACTGCCCACTCGTTGAATTATCTTGAATACATAAACGATTATTTTTAAAACACAATGTATCCTCTGTAGTAATCACAAATTGAGCAATTGGATTGGCAAAAACTCTTATAGATTTGGCTGTTGCAGTGCACATTGCACCACCTGTAAATGTGATAACTACACGTGGAACAAATATTCCGGAAGTAGTGTATACATGAGCAGCAACTGGTGTTGTGGCTGTATAGCCATCACCAAAATCCCAAGCATAACTTGCAGGTGTACCACCTGAGGTAGCAAGTACAAAATTAACTGAAGTACCGCTGCAAATAAGCGTATCATTATTGTAAAGAGAGCAAGTTTGACCAAAAGTAAATGATACGCCTGTAAAAAAACTAACAATTAACTTAAGTAGGGATTGATATTGGAATTTCAATTGAGTGTGTTTTAATGAAGCTCACAAATTACTGATAAAAACATTCATATTTTACTAAAAAAATAATCTGAGATATTTAATCTTTACCATTTCAAATTAACATCCTTTCAGTATCATTCATATAATTTTACTATTTTTGACCCCCAATGAACAAAAGCGTAGCATTTTATACTTTAGGTTGTAAACTAAATTTTTCGGAAACATCAACTATAGGAAGACAGTTGATGGAAGAAGGATACCAAAAAGTAGACTTTGAAGAAGGGGCAACTGTATATCTAATAAATACCTGCTCGGTAACTGATAATGCTGATAAAAAATGTAAACGTATTGTAAAAGAAGCTTTACGACACAATCCACAAGCATTTGTCGCCATAATTGGTTGTTACGCTCAGCTAAAGCCCAAAGAAATAGCACGTATTCCTGGAGTTGATCTTGTTTTAGGTGCTGCAGAAAAATTTAATATCATTGAATACCTTTCAGATACACGTAAAAAAGATATTGCCGAAATTAAAGATGGTAAAATAAAAGAAGTATTGGAGTACCATGCTTCCTACTCCATTGGCGATCGTACACGTTCATTTTTAAAAGTACAAGATGGGTGCGATTATTTTTGTGCTTTTTGCACCATACCATTAGCACGAGGCAAAAGCAGAAGTGATACAATTGCTAATGTGGTTAAACAAGCACAAGAATTAGTAGCATCGGGCATTAAAGAAATAGTTCTTACAGGAGTTAATACTGGAGATTTTGGCGCACAAACTGGAGAAACATTTTATGGCTTGCTACAAGCCCTTGATAACATAACTGGATTAAACAGGCTTCGCATCTCCTCTATTGAGCCCAATTTACTGACAGATGAAATTATTGAATTAGTAGCTCAATCCAAAACAATTGTGCCACATTTTCACATTCCATTGCAATCAGGTTCAAATAAAATTTTGCACAGCATGCGCAGGCGCTACCTTACTGATGTATATACTTCACGCGTAAACAAAATAAAATCGTTGATGCCTCATTGTTGTATTGGTGTGGATGTAATTGTTGGCTTTCCGGGTGAAACGCACAGTGATTTTTTGGATACGTATGCTTACTTAAACGAATTGGACATTTCGTATTTGCATGTGTTTACCTATAGTGAACGCCCCAATACAACAGCCGCTAAATTGGATGAAAAAGTTCCGATGCATAAACGAGCTGAACGCAGTAAAATGTTGCATATTCTTAGTGATAAAAAAAGAAGGCATTTTTACGAACAATACCTTGGCAGCAATCGCCCAGTATTATGGGAAATAGAAAATGATGGTAAACTCATGCATGGCTTTACCGACAATTATATCAAAGTACAAAAACATTACGACCCTATATCGGTAAATGAAATTGAAGATATTACATTGAGTGAAATAGATGAAAACATGATGGTGAAAGGCAAAATTCCTGCTTTGATGTATTAACTTGATTAAAAAATTGTATTTAACAAATACAAGTAATAAAAAATAGATGGGTTTCATCTAACAAAGAGAAATAGTCATTTTCTCTATAAAAACGAGCTATAAACATATAAAATAGCTTACAATTAAAAATTTCATCATTCCTTTAAAAAAAAAATTGTGCTTGTTCTGAGTACATTTACAGAACAATTTCCAACTAATTTGTTATTCACTGTATGAAAGGTCATTTATTTTCAAAATATATTCCCAATACGCAACAAGGTTCGCTGTTCGATCAGCTGCTCAATTTGTTTTTACAAATGATGCAATACACCAATGGAGATGTTGCCGAAACGATGGATTGGATGAACCAAGTTGATAGAGAACACAAGTTTACCAATAACGAATATGGAATGGGTAACTTTATTCAGGACTTAAAAGACAAAGGTTTCATAAAAGAAAATCCTACTGAAGGCACTCTCCTTCCCACTAGCAAAACAAACCAAACCATTCGTAAAAAAAGCTTAGAAGAGGTTTTTGGTAAACTTAAAAAAGGAGGTAATGGAAACCATAAAACAAAATTTACTGGGCATGGCGATGAAACCAATAGTGATACCCGGAAGTTTAACTTTGGCGATTCGATAGACCAAATAGATATTACGGCAAGCTTGCACAATGCACAAGTCAATCATGGTATTGATAGTTTTAGTCTTACAGAGGATGATTTGGAAATCCGTGAACGCGATTTTAAAACACAAACCTCTACTGTTTTAATGATTGATATTAGCCACAGCATGATACTGTATGGAGAAGACAGAATTACGCCTGCCAAAAAAGTTGCCATGGCTTTAGCCGAACTCATTCAAACCAAATATCCCAAAGACACATTGGATATTATCGTATTTGGCAACGATGCTTGGCCTATTGAAGTCAAAGATTTACCATATTTACAAGTTGGGCCGTTTCATACCAATACCTATGCTGGATTAGAATTGGCCATGGATATTTTGCGTAGACGCAAAAATGCCAATAAACAAATAATGATGATTACGGATGGTAAACCTACCTGTTTGAAAGAAGGAAACGGTTATTACCAAAACAGTTTTGGCCTTGATCGAAAAGTAATAAACAAAACATTGACAATGGCTGCTCAAGCCCGCAGGGTAAATATTCCCATCACCACCTTTATGATTGCAACCGATCCCTATCTGCAACAGTTTGTAAGAGAATTTACGAAAGTTAACAATGGCAAAGCCTACTACAGCGGACTCAATGGCCTAGGCGATTTCGTATTCGAAGACTTTGAACGCGGAAAACGGAAGGTAGTGAGGTGAGGCGATTAGCCTTTAGCAGAACACTTAAATAGATAACGAATACAAACAATATAAACTAACCAAGGCTAATAGCTCAAAGCTAACTGCCAAAAGCATTTTCATGAACAACATAAACACAATAGCTCAATTAAAAGCAAGCGGGTATAAACCCAAAACAGTGAAACAAGAAATGCGCGAGAATTTAATTGCGTTTTTGCGTGGTGGAAAAAACCCGTTTGAGGGTATTCAAGGTTATGACGAAACAGTATTGCCGCAATTGCAAACTGCTATCTTATCACAACACAATATTATCCTATTGGGATTGCGCGGTCAAGCTAAAACTCGCATTGCTCGGCTCATGCTCAACTTATTGGATGAATATATTCCGGTTGTAAAAGGTTCGGAAATAAACGATGATCCACTCGAACCTTTGAGCAGATATGCGCTTGATTTAATTGCCGAACATGGAGATAAAACACCAGTAGTTTGGATGCACCGCAACGAACGATACACCGAAAAACTTGCAACACCCGATGTAAGTGTAGCCGATTTAATTGGTGATGTAGATCCCATTAAAGCAGCCACGTTAAAATTGCACTACAATGATGAACGGGTGATTCATTTTGGATTAATTCCAAGAAGCCACCGTTGCATTTTTGTAATAAACGAGTTGCCCGATTTGCAAGCACGAATTCAGGTTTCGCTGTTTAATATTTTGCAGGAAGGAGATATGCAAATCCGGGGTTTCAAATTACGTTTGCCATTGGATGTACAATTTGTGTTTACGGCCAACCCCGAAGATTATACAAACCGAGGTAGTATTGTAACGCCACTTAAGGATAGAATTGACAGCCAGATTTTAACGCATTATCCAAAAACAATTGCTGTTTCCAAAACCATTACGCAACAGGAAGCAGCTATTAAACCTGCACAAAAAGCAGCCATTACCGCCAATGAATTGTTGTGTACGTTAATCGAACAAATTGCATTGGAAGCACGCCAAAGTGAATTGGTTGACCAAAAAAGTGGTGTATCGGCAAGGCTTACCATTAGTGCAATGGAAAATTTATACAGTGCTGCCGAACGTAGGATTTTATTAAATGGTGAAACATCAACATATTTACGCATTGCTGATTTGTTTGCTGTATTGCCAAGCATTACAGGTAAAGTAGAATTGGTATACGAAGGTGAATTGGAAGGTTCAAACAATGTAGCTCAAACGCTTATAGGCAAAGCTATCAGAACCTTGTTTAGCCAACAATTTGCAAATCCCGAAAAAGTTAAAAAATCAAAAAAGCCGAATCCTTATGCAGAAGTTATCAACTGGTTTAACGATGGCGAAACCATAAGTATATTATCAACTGCTTCAAATGTTGAATACGAAAAAGAGCTAACCAAAGTAGTAGGATTAAAAGAAATTGTAAAATCAACACTGGGTAAAACGAACAAGGCTGAAGAATTGTTGATGATGGAATTTGTATTGCACGGACTTTCTGAATATAGCCAACTAAGCAAGCATCAATTGAATAGTGGTTTTGAGTTTAAAGATTTGATGAGTGCTATGTTTACTATGGAAGCTAGACGAACAGATGAAGAAGAATAACTATTCGTTGTTTTAAATATCATTCCATTTAATCTCACAAAACGTTAGGAAAACACTTAAATATATTTCAGTTATTTCCTATTACCAAAAGTGAAATCTAAATACGTTATTCGTGGTATTGTAAAAACTCACTCATGTACGCAACCATTTCCGACCTTATCAACGACCTATTTGGGATTTACATTCCACTACCTATTCAAACTTTTGGTTTTTTTATGGGGGTTGCTTTTATGGCAGCTTATTGGTTAACAGCTAGCGAACTCAAAAGAAAAGAAGCAGCAGGACTATTGTTTCCAATATCCAAAAAAATAATCTTGAACAAAAGAGTGACTGTTCAAGAGTATATTATTCAAGTTTTTTTTGGCGCACTTATAGGGTTTAAAGTTATTGAAGCTGTTTTTAATTACTCCGACTTACTCGCTAACACACAAACCTTTTTACTTTCTACTCGTGGTAATTTTCTTGGAGCAATTTTAGGAGGAGGAATTGCCTATTTTTTTCAAAAACAAGAAGACGACAAAGCAAAAAAACAGGAACCTCAAGAGAAAATAATTATAGTACATCCTTATGAATTAATGGGTAATGTAATATTGATTGGAGCAATTGCTGGATTGTTGGGAGCCAAAATATTTCACAACTTAGAAAACTTAAATGATTTTGCAATAGACCCAATTGGAGCATTGTTTTCATTTAGTGGACTTACATATTATGGTGGATTAATTGTAGCAGCCATTGCCATTTTAAGGTATACTAACAAAAACGGAATTAACTGGAAACACATGATAGATGCCACAGCACCAGCTTTAATTTTTGCTTATGGTATTGGTCGTATAGGATGCCACTTAAGTGGCGATGGCGATTGGGGAATTGAAAACCTAGCACCTAAACCAGAATGGATGGCTATTTTACCCGATTGGATGTGGAGTATGAAATATGCCCATAACGTTTTGGGTGAAGGTATCCCAATTATAGGATGTGAAGGACGGCATTGTTTTGAGTTACCCATTCCGGTTTACCCCACCCCTTTTTATGAAGTACTCATGTCATTTGCAATTTTTGGTGTTTTATGGTCTATTCGTAAACGAGTTCAAATACCAGCAATGCTTTTTAGCATTTACCTTATATTTAATGGGATGGAACGGTTTTTAATTGAGCAAATCAGAGTAAATACTACTTATACAATTGCAGGAAAACACATTACGCAAGCTGAAATTATTTCTTCCTTATTTTTTATCATAGGAATAGGTTACACTGTTTACTTGTATGTTAAACACAAGAATGCTACCAAAATTTAGTATTTTTTTAGGACTGGTAATTTGTATTAACCTCAATGCCCAAAACTTATTACCCAATGGCGCTTTCGAAGACATCAATATATGTTGCGAAAATACAGTTGGGTGTTGTCCATCTGGTTGGTTTAAAACAAATTTTAGTAAATACACCTCCACAAATTATCCTCGTGATGGAATAGAAGGAAGCAATGGAATTGAAATTGTTGCTTCAGCAATTGGAGGGAATAACTACCGAACCTATTTACAAGTCCCAATTTTATGTTCCCTACAAAAAGGTAAATCTTACCAACTTTCTATGTACATAAAACCTAAACAATTTATATTGGATGAGTTAGGTGCATATTTCAGTGATTCGTTTACCATCACTTTTTCAGATGAAAGGTTAACCGTTCCTTATCAGTTGAAATTTAGCAATGGCAAAAAGTTTTTAGGAAAAAAAAATACTTGGAAAAAAATATCGGCTAACTATATAGCCAATGGTCACGAACAGTTTTTAATCATAGGAAATTTTAAGGTTGATAGTTTGCTGTATTGGAAACGAATTAACAAAAAAGCAGAAATGTGTATTTATGCGATAGACAGTGTAAGCCTAACGCCAATAAACCACAAGATGAATTGCGACACTGACAGTTTAAGCACTATATACTATGCAGAAACGCGTAGACATAATTACAAAAAAAGTTGTGCTGGTAGTATAAATCTTTTTGAAAACAAAATAGAATTGCCATTAACAAACAATCAAGAACAGGATACATTTTTAACACAAAAAGCTGTTATCCTCAAAAATGTATTTTTCGAATTTGATAAAACAATTCTACTTCCTCCATCATTTAAAGAATTAGATGTGCTAGTACATTATTTAAAAACACACCCAAATTATGCAATACATATAACAGGACATACCGACTCAAAAGGAACTAACGAATACAATCAAAAACTATCTTCAGGAAGAGCAATTGCTGTAGGCAACTATTTAATTAAGCAGGGAATTTTACCTATTCGAATTTCATCAGAAGGTAAAGCGAGTACTGAACCAATTGCAGATAATATCTCGGAAGAAGGTCGTGAACAAAACAGACGTGTTGAGTTTTTTATCATTGAATAACTATTTGGCACTATTATTAAGACAAGTAAATTATGAAAAAATATATACTCATCGTTTTGGTAATGGTATCAGCAAAACTGTTTGCACAACAGGATACAATGAAACAATACACATTACCTGCTTTTATCAAAGAAGCACAAAAGGATCCTGAGTATGAAAAGCGATATCAAAAACTGATAAGAGATGTAAAAAAAGCTTTGCCATATGCTAAGATGGCTGGTTTTAGGTTTCAGTTAATGGAGCAAAACTTACAATTACTGAGCAGTGATAAAACAAAAAAGGAATACTTAAAACGAACAGAAGAAGCCATTAAAGACCAATTCATGGACGATTTGGTTAATCTCACAGTGTCTCAAGGTAAACTATTAATTAAGCTTATTCACCGTGAAACAGGTAAAGATACTTATACTTTATTGAAAGAATACCGTGGAAGTTTTACAGCTATGTATTGGCAAGGTTTAGCTAAAATGTTTTCTGCAGATCTTAAAAATGAATACAATCCGGTTGAGGATTGGCAAATTGAACATATTATTAAAACACTCGGATTTGAATAAGTTAGATAACTTCTTCGGCTAACCTGTGTGCATGTTCCAACACCAATTGTATGGAAGTAGGATGAGCATCTAAATCAACTTCATCCAACATACCAAGAATTTCTCTTAATGAATCGAGCTCTTCTTTGGCTTGTAAGTTGTGACTAATAAAATGTTGAATGTTTGAAGCCTCCGCTTGTGATGTTTCTTGGTAAATAAAGCGGATAAAATCATTTGAAGTGTAAATTTTAGACATAGGCTATAGCGTATTTTTTATGTTAGTTACAACCTAAACGGAACAACACTAAAATTTAGTATAAATTCTTAATACTTAACAATGATTATAATACAATATCTTGATTGTAAGAATTATACATTTGTTTGTTGCTGCTCCATCATTTTCCGTAAGTTATTTAAAGCATAACGCATTCTGCCTAATGCTGTATTTATGCTAACCCCAGTTGCATCTGCAATTTCTTGAAAACTCATATCACCCCACTGTCTCATAATAAGCACTTGGCGTTGTTCCTCAGGTAATTTTTTCACCAATTGTCTGATATTATGTTCTGATTGATTTCGAATAATTTTATCTTCATTCGATTCTTCAGCAATGGTGATGTAGTTAAATATATCATTACCTTGACTGTCCGTAATAGTTACATCACGCTTCATCTTACGTATGTAGTCAATTGTTAAGTTTCTGGCAACACGAGCAGCCCAAGGAGCAAATTTTCCTTCTTCGTTATATTTATCGGAGCGCAAGGTATTGATGATTTTGATAAACGCTTCTTGAAAAATATCTTCAGCCAATGCTCTATTTTTTACAAGCAAATAAATTGCTGTATAAACATTGCGTTGGTGACGTTTAATTAAAATTTCGAGGCTAGCCTCATTACCTTGTTGATACAGCAGGATCAATTCTTGATCACTAATTTTCTGAATATTCATGGTTAAAAAATTGAATGTTAAGAGAAATAAATTAGTGTAGAATTATGTTGCTATAGGCTGTTTTATTTTTTAGGTAATGGTTAAAATGTAATTCGAATCTAAGCAAACATTTTGAAAAACAAAACATTTATCATTTTTAACTGTAAAATTTGTGTCAGCTAGAATGTTCAACATTCGCATAAAATACTTTTAAAATGTAAAACTATTTCCCTTCGAAATGCTTTAATTTGAAAGGATTTAAGGTCTTGAAATGAAATTTAAAAGCGAACAAAAAACAAAGAATATCATTATAAAAGGTGCAAGGGTACACAACTTAAAAAACATAGATGTTACCATTCAGCGTAATAAATTAACAGTTGTAACTGGGGTTTCGGGGTCAGGTAAATCGAGCTTGGTTTTTGACACATTGTATGCCGAGGGTCAAAGAAGGTACGTTGAAAGTTTATCAGCTTATGCTCGTCAATTTTTGGGGAAGATGAATAAACCCGATGTAGATTATATACATGGTATATCTCCAGCAATTGCTATTGAACAAAAAGTAAATACACGAAATCCTAGATCTACAGTAGCTACAACAACTGAAATATATGATTACTTAAAATTATTGTATGCCCGCATTGGCGTTACCTTCTCTCCTATTTCTGGAAAGGTTGTAAAAAGAGATACAGTAGAAAGTGTGGTAAATCATTTATTGTTATTGCCAGAAGAAACCCGAGTCTTGTTATTGGTTTCGATTGCACCCGAAAAAGACCTCAAAAAACAACTCGAAGTTTATTTACAAAATGGATTTTCAAGACTCCTCATTAATGAAACAGCCATAGATATTGAAGATTTCATAAAAGATCAACAAATTGAATCCCCTCCAATTGGTGCAAAAAAAACCAGTAAAAATAAAACCATAACGAAACCAGTTGAATCCAAATTGTATTTATTGATTGATCGGTTTGCCATTATTAAAGATGATGAAGACTTTCAGAATAGAATAGCAGATTCGGTACAAACAGCATTTTTTGAAGGCCATAATGATTGCCTTATTCATGTTATAAAAGAAGATGGTACATTTAGTCAAACTTCATTTAGCCATAAATTTGAATTGGATGGAATTACTTTTGAAGAGCCAAACGTAAATTTTTTTAGCTTTAACAATCCTTATGGCGCTTGTAAAACATGTGAAGGATTTGGATCGGTCATTGGCATTGATGAAGACCTTGTTGTACCCGATAAGAGTATTTCTATTTATCAAGATGCAATTATTCCCTGGAAAGGTGAAAAAATGAGTGAGTGGAAAACACATTTTATAAAGCTCAGTGCAAAAAATAAATTTCCTATACACAAAGCATATTATGAACTTGATAGTACTCAGAAAGATTTTTTATGGCAAGGAGATTCCACTTGGGAAGGTATTAATGGATTTTTTAAAGACTTAGAAAAACAGACTTATAAAATTCAATACAGGGTTATGTTGGCTCGTTATAGAGGAAAAACAGTCTGCACAGAATGTAAAGGTACACGGTTGCGAAAGGATGCCAGTTATGTTCGAATTGTTAATACTGCAATTCGAAACGGCAAAATGGGTGATTACAAACCACTATCTGAATTATTATTAATGAGCATAGATGATGCAGCATCCTATTTTCAACACCTATCACTTGCAACTCAACAAGCTGAAATAGCCAAAAGAATGCTAACTGAAATAAGCACAAGGTTGCTTTTTTTACAACATGTTGGACTCGGTTATTTATCATTAAATAGATTATCCAATAGTCTTTCAGGTGGAGAATCTCAACGAATAAATTTAGCAACATCATTGGGTAGCAGTTTGGTTGGGTCGTTATATATTTTAGATGAACCTAGCATTGGTTTACACTCACGTGATACAGAAAAACTAATTGGTGTTTTACAAAAATTAAGAGATATAGGCAATACAGTAGTTGTGGTAGAACACGATGAAGACATGATGAAAGTAGCTGACGAACTGATTGATATTGGACCACAAGCAGGAATAAATGGCGGTTACTTAATTGCTCAAGGCACAGTAAAAGAAGTTGAAAAAAGCAAGGATAGTCTTACCGGAAAATACTTAACAGGAATCGAAAAAGTTGAGGTTCCGAAAAAACGTAGAATTGCCACCGATTTTATAACAATAAAAGGTGCACGTCAATTCAATTTAAAAGGCGTAACGGCTCGTTTCCCATTACATGTACTTTCAGTAGTTACAGGCGTTTCGGGTTCAGGCAAAACATCGTTGGTAAAAAGTGTTTTGTTTCCAGCCTTGCAAAAACAATTAGGAAATTACAGTGGTGAAAAAACAGGAGCACATGATGCAATTGAAGGTAATATTAAAAGCATTAAACAAATAGAATTAGTAGATCAAAATCCAATTGGAAAATCATCACGTTCAAATCCTATAACATATATTAAAGCTTACGACCTAATTCGTGAATTATATGCCTCTCAAACACTTTCTAAAAACAGAGGATACAAACCACAACATTTTTCATTTAATGTGGATGGTGGACGTTGTGAAACCTGCCAAGGTGAAGGTGAAGTAACCATAGAAATGCAGTTTATGGCAGATATTCATTTGTTGTGCGAGGAATGCAAAGGTGCTCGATTTAAAGAAGAAGTATTGGATGTAAAAGTTAGAGGTAAAAACATCAGTGATATATTAAATTTAAGCGTGGATGAGGCTATTGAATTCTTTAATGAAGAACAATCCATTATACATAAAATTAAACCCCTTCAAGATGTTGGACTTGGTTATGTTCAACTTGGGCAATCGTCAAATACACTCTCTGGTGGAGAAGCCCAACGTGTTAAACTTGCAACCTTTTTAGGAAGGGGAAAAAACAGTGACCATGTATTGTTTATTTTTGATGAACCAACCACTGGCTTGCATTTTAATGATATCAAAAAACTACTTGCTTCGTTTGATGCATTAATTAAACAAGGAAACTCTATAATAGTTATTGAACACAATATGGATGTTATAAAATGTGCCGATTGGGTAATTGACCTTGGACCTGAAGCAGGAGATAATGGAGGAACACTTGTATTTGAAGGAACACCTGAAGACCTTATCAAAGTAAAGGCTAGTTATACTGGAAAATACTTAAAAGAAAAACTAACTTAATCTTCAATCCTATTCTATTGATGCTAAAAAACGTAGATTGATTGGCATATATTTTTAGGATTATTGAATTCAAAAATCTGTGCTAATCTATGGCAATAAGCATCCATAGATTAGCGTAATTAGCAACTTCATCATCAACGATATTCAACGTAAAATTATACATATTGATATGGATGCTTTTTTTGCTTCGGTTGAGCAAAGAGATAATCCCGAATTGTTAGGAAAACCGATTGCAGTTGGTGGTTCACGCGAACGTGGTGTGGTAGCAGCAGCTAGTTACGAAGCTCGAAAATTTGGTGTACGTTCAGCCATGTCATCCAAAATTGCAGCACAAAAATGTCCTGAACTTATTTTTGTAAAACCCAATTTTGAAAAATATAAACAAGCATCCCAAATTGTGATGGCTATATTTAAACAATACACCGATTTAGTAGAACCTCTTTCTTTGGATGAAGCGTATTTAGATGTAACTGAAAACAAAAAGGGCATAACACTGGCAACCGAAATAGCTCAAAAAATTAAAGCTCAAATACACATTGAAACCGGACTTACAGCATCAGCTGGTGTTTCGTATTGTAAGTTCTTAGCCAAAATTGCATCAGGTTATCACAAACCAAATGGAATAACCATTATTACGCCAAATAAAGCAGAAGAATTTATTGAGAAGTTAAACATTGGTGATTTTTTTGGAATTGGAAAAGTGACGGCTGAAAAAATGAACCATCTAGGCATTTATTCAGGCAAAGATTTAAAACAATTGACTCAAGAAAAATGCATTGACCTATTTGGCGTAAAACATGGAAACTACTATTATCATATTGCAAGAGGTATTGATGATAGAGCTGTTCAACCCAATAGAATAAGAAAATCTATTGGGTCAGAAGAAACATTTGAAAGTGATATAGAGGATATTGTATTGATGCAAGAACGCATTATTGACATTGCTACTGATGTTGCTATACGTTGTCATAAAGCTGGCTCTAAAGCCAAAACGCTTACACTCAAAATCAAGTACAACGATTTTACCGTTACAACTCGTAGCAAGACTCACTTAAATTTTATAGCAACCAAAGAAGAAATAATGACTACTGCAATTGAGTTACTGTTTCATCCTGATATTCCTTTAAAACCTGTTCGGTTATTTGGAATATCAATGCATAAATTAGATACACAAGCAGTAACTAAAATAATTCAAAATGGCAATCATTTTCAACTTACACTTAATTTGAATTAATCATATTTTAGGAATGAACAGCTAATCAAATAGCATTATAATGAATCATCATTCACTTTTAACATCACTATTTAGTATAATTGCATCTGAATAATACCTCCCTACAATGCCAAAATTAAAAGATGATCAAAAATTAAAAGATATTCAAACGGCTGCGATAAAACTGGTAAATAAAACAGGTTTTATTGGATTAAAAATGGCCGAAGTAGCAACAGAAGCTAAACTTGCAACAGGTACAGTGTATATTTATTATAAAAGCAAAGAAGCTCTTATAAACGATGTATACCATACAACAAAATCAGAAATGATCCATGTTTTTCTTGACCCGAAACATGCTTCAGGTAATTTTTACAGTACCTTTAAACGGATGTGGTATTCCTATTTTAATTTTTGCTTATCAAACACTGAAAAAATGTTGTTTGTTGACCAATTTATCTATAGTGGTTTTATATCAGAAAACATTTTATCAGAAACAGAAGCCAGCATGAAACCCTTTAATCAATTTATTGAATATGGACAAGATCATCGATTACTCAAAAAAATAGACATCATTATTATTAAATCGCATGTAGAAGGAACGATTCATGAAATTATACGCACCATCATTAAACAAGATAAAACAATCACCCAAAGAGAAATTGACCAATGTTTTAGTTTAACTTGGGATGGTATAAAATATTAAAAAAAGTAAAATGAAAAAAACTGCACTTATTACTGGAGCATCAAATGGCATTGGATTAGCTTTAGCACAAATACATGCTAGTAAAGGCGACAATCTTGTATTGGTTGCTCGATCACTTGAAAAACTAAATGAATTAAAACATACCCTTGAAGAAAAACATGGTATATCAGTTTATACAATAGGTAAAGACCTATCCAAAAATAATGCAGCACAGGAAGTATACGGTGAATTAAAACAACACTCCATTACCGTTGATTACCTTATTAACAATGCTGGGTTTGGTGATTATGGATTATTTGTAGAATCAGATTGGACTACACAAGAGCAGATGATCAACCTAAATATTACTGCCCTTACACAATTTACCAAACTGTTTTTAACAGATATGGTAAACCGCAAAAACGGCAAGATAATGAATGTTGCCTCTACAGCTGCATTCCAACCAGGACCCACTATGGCAGTATATTATGCAACCAAAGCATATGTTTTACATTTTAGTGAAGCCATCAATAATGAAGTGCGAAAACAGGGAGTAACGGTAACATCATTATGTCCTGGAGCAACGGAAAGTGGATTTCAGGCAGCTGCTGCTATGGAGGAAAGCAAGTTGGTTAAAGGAAGAAAACTTCCTACATCTGAAGAAGTTGCCCAGTATGGATATGATGCAATGATGAAAGGGAAAACAGTAGCCATACATGGCATGTTAAATGCTATTATGGCAAATTCAATCCGATTGATGCCACGTTCATGGGTCGTAAAAATTACACGGTTTATTCAAGATAAATAAAGATACTCTTTGGGATTTTGAATCACTTTTCCCATTCACTATTACACAAACAAAAAAGTAATGCTTGTTGGCACGAAGGTTGAAACAATGATGCTCTCAAAAAACACTGACACTTACGAATACTTAAGAAACTGATATGACAGAACGTGATTCCTTTATGATACAAAGCTTTATAAGCGATGAAAACGATAATCAAGAGTTTATTTCCCTGCTTTCTCAAGAAGAAGAGGATGAAATGAACAAAGAAATTTTGCCCGAAAGCCTGCCAATATTACCGTTGCGCAATACCGTTTTGTTTCCAGGTGTTGTCATTCCAATTACTGTTGGCCGCGATAAATCTATTAACTTGATTAAAGATGCCTATAAAGGGAAAAAATCTATTGGAGTAGTAGCGCAAGTAAACGCAACTGTTGAAGACCCAAATTTTGAAGACTTACACAAAGTTGGAACGGTAGCACATATAATTAAAATGTTGCGTATGCCCGATGGAAATACCACTGTAATTATTCAAGGGAAAAGAAGGTTTAGACTTAACGAATGCCTTACTACTGAACCTTATTTAACAGCAACTATTACCGCCTTACCTGAAAAAAAACTATCAACAAGTAAAGAACTTACTGCATTGGTGTCATCTGTCAAAGATTTGGCTTTGCAAATTATTGATGTATCGCCATATATACCCAGCGAAGCTACAATTGCCATCAAAAATATTGATAGTCCTAAGTTTTTGATGAACTTCATTTCTTCCAATATGAACCTAGATGTAAATGGCAAACAAGCTATTTTGGAAATTGAAGAATTTAAGGAAAGAAGTGAAAAAGTGTTGGAACATTTAACCAAAGAACTACAACAATTGCAGTTGAAAAATGAAATTCAAAGCAAGGTGCGTGGGGATATGGATAAACAACAACGCGAATTCTTTTTACAACAACAAATTCGTGCATTGCAGGATGAACTTGGACAAGATAGTCCGGAGCGAGAAATTGAAACCATGCTCAAAGTTGCTGAAGGTAAAAAGTGGAGCGAAACGGTATTTGTTGCCTTTAAAAAAGAAGTTGAAAAACTGCGTAGAATGAACCCAATGGCTCCTGATTATTCAATGCAAAGCAGCTATTTACAAACTTTGCTCGATTTACCTTGGGGCGATTTTACAACCGATAATTTTGACCTAAAGCGTGCCCAAACTATTCTGGATGAAGACCATTTTGGATTGGAAAAAATTAAAGACCGTATTTTGGAATATTTGGCGGTACTTAAGCTAAAAGGGAACATGAAAAGCCCCATATTGTGTTTGGTAGGACCTCCAGGTGTTGGTAAAACCTCATTAGGCAAGTCTATTGCTAAATCATTGGATAGAAAATATGCTCGTATTGCTTTGGGAGGCTTGCACGATGAAAGTGAAATACGTGGCCACCGCAGAACCTATATTGGCGCAATGCCAGGTCGTATTATCCAAAATTTGAAAAAAGTAAATTCATCCAATCCCGTTTTTGTATTGGATGAGATTGACAAAATTGCCAATAGTTACAGAGGCGACCCGTCTTCGGCATTATTGGAAGTATTGGACCCTGAACAAAACCATTCCTTTTACGATAACTATATCGAAATAGATTACGATTTATCCAATGTAATGTTTATTGCAACAGCCAATTCATTAGATACCATTCAGCCTGCATTATTGGATAGAATGGAAATCATTGAAGTGAGTGGGTATACCCTAGAAGAAAAAATACAAATTGCCAAAACATACTTATTACCAAAGCAAAAAGAAAACCATGGCTTGAAAAAAGGCGACTTTGATTTGAGTGATGCAGCTTTAGAAAAAATTGTGGAAGGATATACACGTGAGAGTGGTGTTCGTGGTTTGGAAAAACAAATTGCTGCTGTAGCTCGCAATGTAGCCAAACAAAAAGTTGTTGAAGGCAAAGCCAAAAAGAAACTCGACACAGCAGATATTATTCGCATATTGGGAATTGAACGGGTAGAAAAAGATAGTTACCAAAATAATGATGTGGCAGGCGTAGTTACAGGCCTAGCTTGGACAAGCGTGGGTGGCGAAATATTGTTTATAGAAAGTATTATTACCAAAGGAACAGGCAAACTAACATTAACAGGATCGTTGGGTGATGTGATGAAAGAATCAGCTATAACAGCACTTACCTTTTTAAAATCGCATGCCGACTATTTGCAAATAGATGCTAAAGTATTTGATAAATGGGATTTGCATATACACGTTCCTGCAGGTGCTGTTCCAAAAGATGGACCATCGGCTGGTATCACCATGCTTACTTCATTGGCATCTGTATTTACCCAACGTAAAATAAGACCACGCTTGGCCATGACAGGTGAAATTACCTTACGCGGAAAAGTATTACCCATTGGCGGTGTAAAAGAAAAATTATTGGCCGCTAAACGTGCAGGAATACAAGACATTATTTTGTGTGAAAGCAACCGTAAAGATGTACAAGATATTAAAGCGCATTATTTAACAGATTTAAATTTCCACTTTGTAAGCAATATGCTGGAAGTATTGGATATAGCTTTGCTTGAAGAAAAAGTAAGTGGTGCAATTGATATGACCGTTGTGGAAGAAAAAACTCTACCAGCTGTTGCTAAATAAAGGTGTTTTATACGTAATAAAAAGTCCCTTATTGTAACTTTACAGTATGGGACTTTTTTTGTGTACTCAATTTCTAACTATTGTATATTTCCGCAAACAGTTATCAGTTTTTCCATCATTTCATCCGTCACATCCAAATGAAAAACCATTCGAACCGAATCAGGTGATATGCGGCCAATTTTTATGTGATGAGCAGCTAACTGAGAAACAAACAGATCAGCATCGACAACAGAGTTTAATTGTATAATCACAATATTGGTATCAACAGGCATAATTGATTTTACGCTGGCATTAGTCTTCAATACGTTTGCTATCCGTTTGGCTTTTGCATGATCTTCCTTCAATCGGTCAACATGATTTTCGAGTGCATACAATCCTGCTGCTGCTAAAAAACCTGCTTGGCGCATTCCACCCCCAAATACTTTGCGAATACGTTTTGCTTTATACATATCAGCTGCCGTTCCTAATAATAATGAGCCTACAGGAGCGCCCAATCCTTTGCTTAAACAAATAGAAATACTATCAAATTGTTGGCCTAATTGCACTGCCGTATAATTAGATGCTACCAACGCATTAAACACACGAGCACCATCTAAATGTAATTTTAAATTGAATTGTCTACATACATCTGCAATTGATATGAGTTCATCCAATGCATATATACTCCCCCCTCCTCTATTGCTTGTATTTTCGAGGCATACCAAACGAGTATTTGGAAAATGAATATCATCGGTATTGATTGCTGTTGCAATTTGCGGTGCTGCTATTCTGCCCCTATCACTTGCAAGTAATTTTAGTTGAACTCCCGAATTAAAAGCAACTCCTCCTCCTTCGTATTTATATACATGCGCATTATCGGCACATATCAATTCATCACCAGGCTGGGTATGCATTTTAATGGCAATTTGGTTGGTCATGGTGCCACTGGGGCAAAATAAAGCAGCCTCTTTTCCAAAAAGTTTAGCTGCATAGTGTTGCAACTCATTTACAGTTTCATCCTCACCATACACATCATCACCTACTTTGGCTTGCATCATCGCATCAAGCATTTGGGGTGTGGGTTTGGTAACCGTATCACTTCGTAAATCAATCATCATCGTTGTTGTATTCAAACATCAATAATACACTAATTTTGCAAACGGTTTTGACTAAAAATAATGTAGAATAACCTGTGACTATACCAATAGATTGCTGTATTTTGCACCCATCTAAAAATGAGTAAAGACAATCTCCATATCGTTAATAAACGGGCTTCGTATGAGTATCATTTGCTGGCCAAGTATACTGCAGGCATGCAATTGATGGGCAGTGAAATAAAATCGATACGCGAAGGAAATGTGAACATTAGCGATGCTTTTTGTTTTTTTAAACCCCACAAAAAAGATGGCACCGAGGAGTTATATGTGCGCAATATGAATATTGGCACTTTTAAACAAGCATCGCATTATAACCACGATACGATGAGGGTTCGTAAACTGTTGCTCAAAAAAGGAGAACTCCGTAAATTAAAAACCAAAGCTGCCGAAAAGGGATTAACCATTGTTCCACTCAAAATATTTATATCCGAAACCGGTTATGCCAAAATAGAAATTGCTGTAGGGCAAGGAAAGAAAAGTTTTGACAAACGTGAGAGCATTAAAGAGCGGGATGTAAAACGCGATATGTCTAGACGGGAAGATGTTTGATGTCGCGAGTCTTTACTCGCAATAACGAATTTACCCAGCTATTTGATGATTGACCCTGTCTTCTGTAATACGCTTCGATAAACTCAGCGTGACAGCTTTGGGTGTTGGACTCCGGCTTCTTAGAACACCGTTATCAGGCCTCCTTTGGACTATCGACTACGATCTATCGACTATAACCTCTGCTCCTACCTTACACGTAATCTTCTACCTGCCTTTAGCTTTGTTTTTGTTGAAATCTTATTGAGCTTAGCTAAATGTTTTACACTAATACCATAACGATAGGCGATTTTCCCTAAGGTTTCACCCCGTTTTACCACATGGTATTTAGCTTTAGGTTTAGCTGCTTTTACTTGGTATAAATGCGAAAAACACCCTTTATCAATTTGCAACGTATCGCTTAATAAAGAGCCTGAAGGGAAATACACAATTTTATTGGGATCAACTTTTTCTCCTTTGTAACGTACCTCAAAATGCAAATGTGGACCTGTGCTACGGCCTGTGCTACCGGCCAATCCAATAATATCGCCACTGCGAATAGTTTGCCCAGAATAAACCAATAGTTGGTTAAAATGCGCATACAATGTTTCCAATCCATTGTAATGGCGGATGAGCACTACATAACCATAATCGGCACTGCGTTTGGCTATGCGTACTACCCCATCAAACATGGCATACACGGGATCTCCAACTTCCATGCGCACATCCACACCATAATGAAACTTTGCACTTCGCCCCCATCGCCTAAAACCAAAATTAGAAGAAATATCGCCAATAGCAGGTGGATGAAACGCACAATCGTATGAATCCTTAAGGGCAAGCAAGATGGTATCATTCATCTCCTTTAAACTTACTTTATAAGGATTAATGGTAATGGTATCCCAAGCAGCACCCTCGTAATGCATATTGGGTATCATATTCGAATCAAACTTAAATGCAGGATCACGCAACAAATCCCAGTACGTTACGTCTGAATAACCTGTAAAATTAGCATCAAACTCTCCTTCTGCTTCTTCTTCCTCTTCATCAGCTACTAAACTGGTAGAATCATCTTCGATAACTTGAGCTTGAAGTTGAGTGGAATAAAAGAAGGTAGAAAGAACAATTATATATAGAAAAGATTTTAGTTGAATCATTGAAAAGCTTTTTGTAAAACAGCAACAGCATGCAATTTATCTTTTTCAAGCTGATTTTTGAGTGCGTCCAGTCCAGCAAACTTCATTTCATCTCTTAGTTTATCAACATACCGAACAGTTATTTTTTGTCCGTATACATTTTCATTAAAATCAAATAGGTGAACTTCAATGGCATGAGTGAGTCCATCAACGGTTGGCCGATAACCTGCATTTAGCATTGCACCATACCATTGGGTGTTGAAAAAAACTTGAACAGCATACACACCATCAGCCGGAATCAACTTATTTGCATCACTCATCACAATATTAGCCGTTGGAAATCCTATTGTGCGCCCAAGTTGTTTGCCTTGAGTAACTTCGCCTGTAATCGAATAATAATGACCTAAATATTTAAAAGCCAATTGTACATCACCTGCTTCTATAGCATTGCGAATACGGGTTGAACTTACGGCTACTTCGTCAATATCTTGTTCGGGGATTTCGGCAACCTCAAAGCCATAGGTTGTGGCAAATTGTTTAAGGTGTTCAAAAGTTCCTTCTCGGTTTTTACCAAAACGATGATCATACCCAATCACCAATACTTTGGCACCTATTTTTTCAACAATGATATCGCGAATAAATTGCAACGAAGTTTGTTCCGAAAAAGCTTTGGTAAACGGAATGACCACCAAATGATCAATTCCTTCCAGTTCAAGTGCAGCAATTTTTTCGTCTAATGTTTGCAACAAGCGCATCCCATGTTCGTTGGGGAATAGCACCATTCGGGGATGAGGGTCAAAGGTCATCAAAACCGTTTCGCCTTGGTGTTTAGCAGCTAACTCTTTTACTTTATGGATGATAACTTTATGGGCAGCATGCACGCCATCAAACGTACCTTGGGTAACAATGGCATTTTTAATAACGGGCAACTCTGCTAAACTTCTATAAACTTTCATTGTACTTGATTGGGCGAAAATAGCCAAATGTTAGTTACTCTCAAATGCTTATTTAACTATAAAAATGTAACTATTTATATAAATACAAAATACCTAAAGGTGCTGTTTCAAAAACAATAGAGTCTATTAATATTCCGTTTGTTGTTTGTTTCATTTGTTTGCCCAATGCCTGCATAAACCTGTTTTCCCAATTGGATTGATCAACCTTTATACTATCGGTATATTTATAATCGGATAACACAAAATAAGGATGCTTGTAGTCATTTTTGTCTGCTTCCAAATTGCACAAATACAATTCCTTGAAAGTTGGCGAAAACATGACACCACCTGGTGAGGATGCTTGCAACAAGTATTGCAATCCTTGCATTTTGCCAAGACAAATTAATCCATGTTCGGATGTAAATCTATGATTGGTCAACGTAGTTTGCAAGCTTTGGTAACGGAATTTGCTTCCTGCATCTAGTTTTATTCCATCTAGCATGGGTATTTTATCAATCGTTTCTGTTTGTTGTTGCAACGGTAAAATACGGTATGGTTGCCATATAATTTTAGTATAACAAACATACGATACACAACAACCTACAACTAGTAATGTCAATTGCTTAAACCAGCGAATGTCAACTCGCTGAAGCGCAAGTATACTCAACACAGCTAAAGGAATGGTTGCAAAAATATAATTATGGTAATACACATTATTGGTACCCATAACTACAATTAAAGGAAGAAAAAATAATAATAAACCATGAAGAATACATTTCCAATTTTTGCGAATGGTATCAAGTAAATGTTTGTTTGCTTCACTTGCTAAAACAGATGAAACACCCATTACTGAACACAAAACATAGATTAACCCTGTGAGTTGAAACTCATTTGTATAAAACTCATAACCCAAAAGAGCTAGTGCAAATAGCAACACAATACCTTTACCTACACGATGAGGTATATAGGCTGCCAATAGAAACAATAGAATGAAACGTGTTGCAAAAACTGCTTGAAGTTTAACAAATAAATAAATATCCTGTAAAAGTGTTAACTGGTTATACTTTGCATCCATTTGCGCAAACAAATCGGCTGCCAACCAAATATTTTTTATCTGAATATAAAAAGGAGTAAACAAACTAGCATGCACCAAATGATATCCAAACCATCCTGCTAAAAAAAACAAACTATATTTTATTTTATGGGGAAGAGATAATAATATCATTGTAGGAATGGCTATACTGAGAGCCAAACCACTGGTAATTTTAGTTACACAAACGATAGCTGCAAAACAGCCACTGAATACAGCATAAAGCAGTTGGAATTTTGTAGCGTTTTGTGCAGCATGCAACATAAAATAACAAGCCACACTTAATAATGTAAAAACAGCTGTTGTATTATTATAACTCAGGGTAACAGGATCTAAAGTTACTGCAAATGGAATGCTGAGTAAACAGAAAAAAACAGAAGTGGCCGAAAACGAAATACAAAAAAAACGAAAGCTTGCTATCAGAAAAAAAATGGAGGATACAAAGAGTAAGCCTGTAGCAATAATTCTGTTTGCAATAAGTGTATTGGGCATCCAGCCAAATAATAACTGAACAACTTCAAAAAAATACGTATTGCTTATACCAACAAACTTAGATGAAACTAGCTGTAGATTATAGCCTTCATCGGTTATATCAAAACCCTTGTTAAGCGCATACAACTGAAAGCCCACACAAGCAACAAACAATAACCCTAGTATAGCAGCAGTCATTTTCTCCGATAGTTGATGGATATTCATTGCACATTATTTTAGCTTTTTTTGATTAAAACAATTTGGGTTGGTCGGTATCGGTTTGTTTGGGTTTAAATTTAGGTTTATCTCTTGCCAAAGGCTCATCATCTTCCAATAGTTTTTTTATTTTAGCTTTTTCGGCATTCTCAATATCTTCATTAAGCAAACTCATTTGTGAATTTGTTTCTTCTACAATTTCAGCTTTTATATCTTCTTCAATAGTAGTTGTAGGATCGGGAGGTAAAACGGAAAGTGCAACAAACTCTTTGCCTGCAAACTTATTTCCAATTGCTTTCCATCCTTTTACTTCAATTACTTCGGCAAGGTTTATCGTTTCTTCGGTATTATTGGCTTTCCCTTTTCCGGTGCTTTTTTCTACTACTACAATTGGATCTATTTGATCGGTTGCCATAATCGCTCGGTTTTTTAAACCTTCGGGTATAAGCGGAAATTTTTTGTTTTGCGTGAGGGTTTCGATGAGGAATCTTTTCACAAAATAATATTTGTCGCGCTCGTTCCAATACACCAATGATATTGCACGTTTGGCTCTAAACTTTGCTATGAGTAAAACTTGTTCGGCTTCAAAATGGTTGGTTAATTCAAAGTCGGTGAGTTCATAATTCCCATCTTTATACACCACCAAAATTTGGTCATTGGTATCAAATTCGCCTAAGTAAGTTCCCCTATCATCCACATTTAACCTACCCAATACATCATCATAATAAATTTTGCGACCGCCCATGGTAGATACACCTTTGGCTTTTAGTTTTACACCTTTAAGCAAATATTTTGATACCGTATTGCCTAGCACACCTCTACCTTTAATAGCCAAATCGGCAAAATTAAAATCGAATGTAAGTTTTCGTGCATGCGAAAGTGGACTGAGTGTAATCTCTACCAACTCCGCTTCGCTATTAGGATTAGCGGTAAAATACAATACTTTACTATTGGGTGAGCCAGTTGTTAAATCATACTCTTTGTCGCGGGTGGTACCCATTACACTGAAACGTTTGGCATAACTCACTTTGGTTTTTCCATCCATGTAAATCATATTGTACACTTTACGTTCATCGTTTTTACGGTATACATCTACATACAAAATGTCTTTACCTACAAACAACTTATCCTGCACTTTGCTCACTTGCATTTTTCCATCTCTCCGAAAAATAATGATATCGTCAATATCCGAACAGTCACAAATGTATTCGTCCTTTTTCAACCCATATCCCACAAACCCTTCGGCACGGTTTACATATAATTTTTGGTTGGCAATGGCTACTTGGTTGGCCTGTATGGTATCAAATATTCTAATCTCAGTTTTTCGTTCTTTGCCTTTGCCAAATTTCTTCAACAAGTTTTCGTAATACTTAATTTGATAAGATTTCAGTTCGTTTAAATCGGCATTTACTTGCAACAATTCATTCTCAATTTTAAGCATCAAATCATCCGCTTTAAACGAGTCGAATTTAGAAATACGTTTGATGCGAATCTCAGTTAACTTTAACACATCATCTTCGGTTACATCTCTTCTAAACTGTTTGCGGTATTTATTTACACCTTTAAAAATAGTATCAATTACAGCCTCAAACGTTTCGCATTCTTCAATATCGCGGTAGATTCGTTTTTCAATAAATATTTTTTCCAACGAACTAAAATGCCATTGCTCTTCCAGCTCACCTTTGCGAATGAGGAGTTCTTGTTTCAACAATTCGCGGGTGTATTCAACAGACAAGCGCAACAAATCATCAACCCCTAAAAACTGAGGTCTATCGCCTACAATAACACAGGCATTGGGCGAAATAGAAACTTCACAATCGGTAAAAGCATACAGGGCATCAATGGTAATATCAGGCGAAACACCGGGAGCCAGTTGTATTTGAATCTCTACCTCTTTAGCGGTATTATCAATAACCTTTTTTATTTTTATTTTACCGTTATCATTGGCTTTTAAAATGGAATCAATTAAACTGGTGGTGGTGGTAGAAAAAGGAATGTCTTTGATAACCAATGTTTTTTTGTCAAGCTCTTCAATTTTAGCACGTACCCTCACTTTTGAGCCTTTAGCTCCGCGGTTATAATTGTTTACATCCACCATTCCGCCTGTAGCAAAATCGGGATAAATATCAACTGCTTTACCTCTAACAATATCAATGGCAGCACGCAATATTTCACAAAAATTATGGGGCAAAATTTTAGTAGCTAACCCTACAGCAATTCCTTCAACACCTTGCGCCACCAATAAGGGGAATTTCATGGGTAAGGTTACAGGCTCTTTTTTTCGGCCATCATAGGATGCTTGCCAAGTGGTGGTTTGTCCGTTAAACGCAACCTCTAACGCAAATTTAGATAAGCGAGCTTCAATATAACGAGGAGCAGCAGCCGAATCTCCAGTGCGCACATCGCCCCAGTTTCCTTGCATTTCAAACAGCAAATCTTTTTGGCCAAGGCCAACCAAAGCATCGCCAATGGCAGCATCGCCATGTGGATGGTATTGCATGGTTTGCCCAATTACATTGGCTACTTTATTAAACCTGCCATCATCCATTTCTTTCATGCTATGCAAAATTCTGCGTTGCACTGGCTTTAATCCATCCTCTACTGCAGGCACAGCACGTTCCAATATTACATACGATGCGTAATCCAAAAACCATGTTTCATACAAACCTGTTACGGGTGTTACACTATGCAAGCTATGGTCGTGTTCATTTATATTTATTTCGTCACTCATTATCTTTCATTAATTGTTTCCCACTCCTTAAGATTTAAGGGTAGCGATAAACACTGATTTATTTTTTATTTTTCTCATCTCTCGTTTCTCATCTAAACATCTGCATATCTTATCATCTGCACATCTACACATCTTTTCATTTACTCATTTACTCATTTACTCATTTACTCATTTACTCATTTACTCATTTACTCATTTACTCCTCATTACACCACTTCCTCTTCTTTTTCTAAAATATCCTTCTCAACCTTGAGATGTTCTATAATAAAATTTTGACGGTCGATTGTGTTTTTACCCATATAATATTCCAACAGTTTGGGGATAGGAGTTTCGGGAGTTAAAATCACCGGTTGGAGTTTAATACTATCGCCAATAAACAATCCAAACTCATCGGGTGAAATTTCACCCAATCCTTTAAATCTAGTAATTTCGGGCTTTGCGCCCAGCTTACTCATCGCTATTTGTTTTTCGGTTTCGCTGTAACAGTATATGGTTTGTTGTTTGTTTCGCACCCTAAACAAAGGTGTTTCTAAAATAAACACATGTCCGTTCTTGACCAAATCAGGAAAAAATTGCAGAAAAAACGTGAGCAACAATAACCGAATATGCATACCATCCACATCGGCATCGGTAGCAACTACAATATTGTTATACCGCAATCCTTCAATACCTTCTTCAATATTTAAGGCATGTTGCAATAAGTTAAATTCCTCGTTTTCGTACACTACTTTTTTAGTCAAACCATAACAGTTTAAAGGCTTACCACGCAAACTAAATACGGCTTGTGTTTGCACATCTCTGCTTTTGGTAATACTACCACTTGCCGAATCTCCTTCGGTAATAAACAGTGTAGAATTATACCTACGTTCGTCTTTGTCATCCTCGTTGTAGTGTATCCTACAATCGCGTAATTTTTTATTGTGAACACTCGCTTTTTTAGCACGTTCATTGGCTAGTTTTTTAATACCAGCCATATCCTTTCGTTCGCGCTCACTTTGCAAAATTCGTTTTAGCAACGCATCGGCAGTGCTTGGATTTTTATGCAAATAATCATCCAACGATTTTTTAAGAAAATCAATTACAAAGTTTTTAATTGTTGGGCTATCAGGTCCCATATTGGTAGAACCCAATTTGGTTTTTGTTTGGCTTTCAAACACAGGCTCTTCAACACTTACAGCTATGGCAGCAACAATACTGGCTCTAATATCGGCTAGGTCAAATTCTTTTTTGTAAAACTCACGAACCGTTTTGGCAAATGCTTCTCTAAAAGCTAATAAATGCGAACCTCCTTGTGTGGTGTATTGTCCGTTTACATAACTGTAATAATCTTCGCCATATTGATGTTCGTGGGTAATGGCAAGTTCTATATCATCTCCTTTTAAATGAATAATAGGATATCGAATATGCTCTTCGTTGGTTTTGCGTTTAAGCAAATCAAGCAATCCATCCTTGCTAAAAAACTTTCTATCGTTGTAGTTTATGGTTAAACCCGAATTGAGGTAAGCATAATTCCACAATTGGTTTTCAATATACTCGGGTATGTAGTGGTAGTTTTTAAAAATAGTATCATCGGGTGTAAACACAATGGATGTTCCATCGGGTTCAAGGGTATTGGTTTGTTTGTGTTCCTTTATTAAATCGCCACGTTCAAACTCTGCCGCTGTTGTTTTTCCATCTCTAAAGGATTGTACTTTAAAATACACACTCAGCGCATTTACAGCCTTTGTTCCTACTCCGTTTAATCCAACCGATTTTTGAAAGGCTTTGCTATCATACTTACCACCCGTATTCATTTTCGAAACCACATCAACCACCTTACCCAACGGAATACCACGACCATAATCACGAACGTACACTTTGTTATCTTGAATTTTGATGTCGAGAGTTTTGCCGTGTTTCATTCTGTGCTCATCAATAGAGTTATCAATCACCTCTTTGAGCAATACATAAATTCCATCATCAGGAGCCGAACCATCGCCCAATTTTCCGATATACATTCCAGGACGTAAGCGAATATGCTCACGCCAATCCAATGAGCGAATACTGTCTTCGTTATAAATTACTTTTTCTGCCATTCCAAATTTCAGTTTATAAATGAGAGATCATAGCAACAACCTTTTAATACCAGACCCACCATCGAAAATTAGTTTTCATCAACAACCAATTCAACTATAAGCCATGAAACATGAGCTATGTACTCCTATTCGAGCTTGCAAAATACCACTAAACATTGGAGCGTAATCCACAGAATACAGAAAAAGTGTGGAAAGTGGAATGAACAATAAATGAGGGAGTTGGAAAGTTTTAGATCCTTGGTTTTAGCTTTATAAATTGAGTTAACAAGCAGAAGTAGTCATTATTTATAAAAATATAAAATCTTAATTTTTAAGCTAGTATATACATTTTTATGCTATTAAGATATATAAAAAAAATCTTTCCAACAGCTCAATTTTTTTTTAAAAACTAAAAATGCAGTAACTCTTGAATGGTCTGTTTGGCCAACGCTAAATCAGCAACCGATACTTTTCCTATATATTTTGTTAACCTACTTTTAGCTAAACTACGAATATGAATAACCATAACCTCCGAAGTTTTGGCAATACCATTTAGCTTATTGGGTATCAGTATCGGATTTCCTTTATAATTTTTGAGTTTGGTTGTAAGTGGACAACATACCAAAACAGGAGCATACGTATTGGCTAAATTTCCACTCACAATTAAAACCGGGCGAAAACCAGCTTGTTCGCTTCCTTCGGTTGGGTTTAAATTGGCAAACCAAATTTCGCCATGCTTCACTCCGCTGTTAATTGAATATAATATTCAGCCATCCCTTCTTCCACCATCAATAATATATCGGCATCGTTAGCCATTCGGCTATATGACTTTACGTATTCGGCTTTTTTGAGCTGATCGAGGTATATGCGCAATGCATTTTCCAATAGTTTGTTTTTGGGTAATGCCAAATCCTTGGCTGCATCCGACAAACGAGCCAATAAATCATCGGGCAAAGTACTTGTGAATGCTGACATACGTATGATTTATATTTACAAAACAAAAATATATAAATATTCAGAAATAAAAAAGGCACTCCTTCACCTAAAGAAATGGCTTTATTGACTACACTTTTTTTACATCCATTTTGCTCGGTAAATAATTGATACAGTGACTAAAAACCTAAGGTATAGTGTATATCAAAGATCGTTTTTAAAATCTGAATTGTAGCAAAGCGAAAATCATTGATGCCTATAGAAAAAATAACCATCCATCAATAAAGCAAATCACAACATCTCGGAATAATGCTTTCGGTATTGGTCAGTGTATATCAAAGATTGTTTTTAAAATCTGAATTGTAGCAAAGCGAAAATCATTGATGCCTATAAAAAAATAACAATCCATCAATAAAGCAAATCACAACGATTGGTGAACAATTGCAACTACTAAAATAAGTGTATATCAAAGATCGTTTTTAAAATCTGAATTGTAGCAAAGCGAAAATCATTGATGCCTATAAAAGAATAACAATCCATCAATAAAGCAAATCACAACCGTAACATAATTTTTATCTAAATAATCCTAAATGAAATTTTTAAAATTTGCATCTAGGTGAATCAACTATGAGCATAGCGAAAATAATGGGCATTATAATGGGATGATGGGAATAAGTGTACAGAAAAAAGAGTATCTTTTACATTCATTTCAAAAGAGCCATCATATCACCTTCTTTTCCTGTAGGGTATAAACTAGGAAATAATACAGGCGAGGCTGCTATGGAGTAGCTTACCTTATATGGCGCTAAATGGTTAGTTTCATCTACAGTTAACAATCCTAATTTCAATAAAGAGTCGGCCATAGCTTTTGCTGTTTTATCCGATTTTCCAGTTACACGTTCCACTTCCCTCCGGGCAATTTCTCCTTTCAAAAATACTGCCTCCATTATGTATCTTGTCTCGGTTTTCAATTCTCCTTTGACTACCATCAAATCCACATAGGTATGTATTCGCTTTAGCATGGTATCAATTCTAAGCATAGTTTTCATATATTCTATTTGGTCAATTGCTGTCTTTAAATAAAATACACAAAATGCTACCAGCATTTTAAGAGAAAGGTTACCTCGTCCATCATAATCATTATAACGTTCCAAATCAGCATTGGCTAGCATTTTTTTATAATCCATTTCGTGCCTTGCCAATCCTCGTGCCATCGACCACAAACCAGCTGAATTAAGCCCCTCTCTTAAAAAACAAGCATCCGAAAGTAACCTAACAACCCTACCATTTCCATCCACAAAAGGATGTACCCAAGCCAACCTATGGTGTGCCGCAGCCATTGAAATAATTCGTCTTACTCTGGAGCTATTAGTTAAAGCAGTTGGATTATAAAAAGATTCAAAACGGTTTAAAAATGCCTCTAAATGCGCCCAGTCGGGTGCAAGATGTCGACCAACCTTAACTTGGCATTTACGGGTTTCGCCTGGCACTACATCTGTATCATTTCCATCCACATCCTTTACTACTCTGAAATCTACAGGCAGTTCGTTATAAAATGCATGGTGTACCCATTTCAAAAAATCAATTGCATAAGGATTAAAATCTTTATTAATCGGCTTTTCAAAAATGTCCTTGCTTAGCTTAATATGAGCAATCGCTTCTAGTTGCAAAGACCTATTTTTCTTATCGTGTGAAAAATCTTCCTTTAATGCTTTAGCAATATCAATGGGATGTGTATCATGTCCTTCTATTAAGTTGGAATAATAGCTATTCATTGGACGTAAAAAGCCAGCAATAGCCTTAGCTGTTTCTGGATGCAAACTGGCTGCTAATCCACTTGCTTTTTCTATTAACACTATAGCTAATACTTCCAGTTCATTAGCATGTTCTGGATATAATGGCTCCATTGTAGCTGGATCTCTATATAAAAGTTTTTCTGTACTCATTTTTACGACACCTATTCCGATACAAAACAATACTATTATTCCGATATATAATAATATATATAACTATATAATAATCAATACTAAGATTACTTATACGATATCTTTATTCCGACACCTATTCCGACACTATTACCAATATTTATTCCGATACCTAATCAGACACTAAATTTTCCAATAAAAAACAGCTTTTTAATGCAAAGGAATATCAATAAAACCTGTGAAACGGTCAAAAACATTCAAATGCCTTAACACCCATAGCCTTCCCAAATTCATGTTTTAACATGGGTTACCTTACCTTGTAGGCGGATAACGGAGATCATTATAAAATAGAACACGTATATATCAAAGATCAATTTTAAACCTAAATTATAGTTTCACGAAAATAATTACATAACAGTATTTATTTTCAAATACCCCTTATGTTTACAATGTAAATCGCCAAATTAATTTCCCAAGAATGGTGCCTCTTTTTAAATCCAATTGTTGCGTTTGGGTATCATATATTTGGTTCACAATAAAATAAAAATCGGTTCCAATTTTAGGAATTACTTGTAGCCTAAAATTAAAGTTAAGTTCATTTTGAGCGGTATTCCATTGTGTGAGCACAGAACCAAAAGCATTGGGATTAATAGCATATTCCATTCTTGAACCAATTAAATGGGAAACAAAATTACCAGAAGGCAACATAATTTGGTTGTATTCATACCGCAAATTCATGTTGTAAAATTTTCCGACCCGCCACAATAATTCGGTTCGGTTTCGAAAATTTTGTCCATCGTAAAAATCACCCCAAATAACCCTACTTGTTAATGATAACGTTCGGCCTCTAAACGTTCGAATCTCACTTTCATATTGGTTCCACCAATAGGTGCCTTTGGATATAACCACATCCTTAGCCAGCACAAAATCATTGATTAACCCTTCAGCAACCCGTTTATATTCTATGGTAAAACGTTCTCCTTTTCTGGTTTCCAATCCAAAAAATTGCAACTTGTATTCAAAAGATTGCAATTGGCGGGTATCATCATATTGGGTGTTGGTAATATTAATGGGAATAAACTCAAACTGCCTAATCCAGGTGAACCTTCCTTTGGGTCTGGGTTTAAAAGCAAACTCACCAAACGACTCAATAAAGTTACGTCTCAACATCAACCCAATTTCAGGATTAAAGTCAATAGGACTGCGTTGGTTAGAAGCAAACAACGTAAACTTATCATTGGGATAACTCACAAAAGCCCTGTAGGCAAAAGCTTTGGGTTGGTAATTTGAATCCGTATTGAATGTTTGAATAAAGGCTCCTCCAACATCTATATTTTTATTCCCAAATAACTTAGAAGTGCTGTATCTCCCATTTAATCCCGAGGTTGTATGCCACCGTCCATCTATAACTTTATTGGTTGTCATGGCTCCTATTACACTTTGTTTTCCAATATCTTGTCGCCAACTTGCCGAAGTATAATTGGTAGTAGGT
The DNA here is from genome assembly GCA_044353855.1 of Bacteroidia bacterium. Classification (GTDB taxonomy): domain Bacteria; phylum Bacteroidota; class Bacteroidia; order UKL13-3; family UKL13-3; genus UKL13-3. The sequence goes on along the minus strand of JBILBF010000004.1, from coordinate 148,551 downwards.
TCCCCTAAAGCATCTGCTGTTTGCAAACTCATTAAACCGATGGTACTGTTTTCTTCTTTACCTAAAAGACGAACTCCAGCAATTATGGGAATGGGTTCGCGGTTGGGTGTTAAACCTATTTTGCGAGAATAAAAAGGAATGATGCGGTTGCCACCAAAACCCATATTAAAAAAATCCTCCCCTTCCAAAAAAAACTCTCTTAACTCAGGAAAAAAAATAGGAAAGCGGGTAATATTTACTTGTTGTTGATCTGCTTCAACTTGGGCAAAATCAGTATTAAACGTTAGATTCAATCGATACGTTGGAGATAGTAAATAATTGATTTCGCCACCAATATTACCCGTTGGATTGTTGGCAGTTGGCTTATGTTCATCCCCCCCCAATACATAAGGTTTAATTTCAACAAACCGTTTTTCGGTTAATTTATCCAAACCCTGCAACGTACCTGCTTGGTTTACTTGTGCTATTTTATTATTACGACTCCAACCTTGCCACATTACCTGTTCCCGTTTATGTCGAATATTCCGTTCAAAATTGATACCCCATTCTTGCTTGTCTAAATGATTACGGTATTTAAAGGTATAAAATGGAATTTCAAATTCGGCAAACCAGCCAGTTGATGTTCTGGTTGTTTTCACATTCCACACGCCATTCCAAAAAGTATTGATGGAACTACCATTGTTAAACACTTGCAAGTCTGCTCGTGCAGCATTTGGATTGGTCACAAACATAAATCCATTCCGTTTATCATTATAGGTATCCAAAATGACAATAAAATTATCGTCAATATCATAGTTAAAATCACGCTTTAATTCTTTGGCTATAATTTGATCTGGAGCTTGATCATAACACCAAACAGCTATATACATAAACTGTTGATTATAGGCTATAGCAACTTCTGTTTGCTCAGAAGCAGGTTCTCCAAAATTGAGTTCCCGTTGGGTGAAATTTCGAATACGGGGTGCTACTTGCCATATACTATCGTCTAATTGTCCATCTAAGTTGATGGCACCATTAATAGCAATTGCCTGTAAATTATTAGGGAAAGAAACTTGACTGAATGTATACGTATAAAACACACAACATACAAACAATAAACATAGGCGTAACACGGAGCGAATATAAAAACTCATCCTTTATTTTTACTGTTATTCATGTTAAAATCACAAAAAATTGGCTTTTGATGCTCAAGCATATAAAATTGAATCATTATTACTCCATCCCTAAAACCGTTTCTAGGTAATGTTGCTTAATTCCAAAATAAGATTTTGTTGAGTGTATATTGTTGAGCAAAACTTGTTTTTGGGCATCTGTTTTGGGTTTCTTCTCACCTACTATCATTATATTTTTGGGTGTATGCACATCTGAAACAAACTGAAACACCTTGGTAGCATATCCATGGTATTCCATAATAAGAGAGCGCAAACCATCGGTTACCATTTCGGCCTGGCGTTCCATAAAAATGCCATGTTTGGTTAAAAAATCAAGATTGTTAGAAACTTTGTGTGTTGTTATTTCTCTTCTAATTTGTTTGTGGCAACAAGGAGCTACAACAATTAAATCGGCACCAGCATCAATGCCTTTTTGAATAGCATCATCTGTCGCTGTATCGCAGGCGTGCAAGGCAATCAATACATTGGTGTGTGTTGCATCATAATCTGTAATACTGCCTTGTACAAATGACAAACCCATAAAATTAGATTGCTGAGCGATGGTATTACATAAGTCAACCAACTCTTTTCGGTACTCAACACCTTTTACCACAACTGGTCGTTTTAATTCATTGGTTATATAATCATACAAAGCAAATGTTAAGTAACCTTTTCCGGCACCCATATCTACAATTTGTATTGTTTCTTTTACCGGTAAATTAGCCAATAATGGATGCAACAATTCAATATAATGATTGATTTGTTTGTATTTATCTTGCGCATTTTTATACACCTCTCCAGTTTCATCAGTAATTTTCAGTTGGTGTAAATATGTTTTTCCTGTTGATTGAATGAGCCTATGTTTAGCTATATTATGTTCAAGTGAGGGTAAAGATTTTTGGGTGGGATTTTGTTTGCGCAAAACCGATTTACCACTTGAAAACCATTCACACATATAATCAGCTACAGTGGTAAAAAGTGTTGAAACCCTAAATCCATCACTACCCAGCAATTCGTTAAGTTGCTCAACTCCTTCGTTTACATCAATGTTTTTAACAATATCTCTGGTTAGGTATTTAAAGGTAAAACTTAGCTTGTCAACATTTTTGATTCGTACTTTTTTAATTTGAATATTTTTTAACGCTTCAGTGGTTCCTTTGTAATTTGCCAAAGTGATTTTTACAAATGTACCTGCTGCAAGAGACGTGTGAACTTGTTGAATGAATTGTGCTAATTGCGACATAAATTGTTATGCATTAAAACCCATTGCAAAGCAAAGCCCTTTTCAGCAAATTATATCATGTTAAAATATGCATCCCTTACATTATTCGTAAAGAAAACAAATTGTAGTATTGTAACATAAAAATGGAACCCATACAAATCATAAGTAAACAAAAACAGCTCAACAGTATTTGGTCTGGAGGAACAACAGCTCAACTCTTTATTTATCCTGAAAAGGCAGCGTTTATAAAACGTGATTTTAGTATAAGAATTAGCACCGCTTCAATTGAAACAGAAACATCAACGTTTAGTGCATTCCCTGGTTTTAAACGAATATTGATGGTATTAACAGGAGTACTAACCATTAAGCATCAAAACCACTATACAAAAACACTCTTTCCATTAGAACTGGATGAGTTTGATGGAGGATGGGAAACACAAGCAGCTGGAAAAGTGATAGACTTTAATATCCTTTACAAAGAACCTATCAAACCGAAATGTACTGCAATTCGTTTTTTACATTCTCAATCTAAAACCATAGAGAACGATGGAAATATGAACTTTGGATACCTGTTTTCGGGCAATTGTGTGTTGGAATTAGCGTCTGGAAAACAGAACATAAACACCCATGATTTTGTTGTGTTTAATACCCCCGAACCCTATACTATTGATGCTTCAACAGAATGTTGTTGGGTAATCGTGAAGTTCCACTTATAGCTATAGAAAGATCCATAAAAACTTTACTTAAGTATAGAACTAATGGAATCACTTTCGTATGTATATACTCCTTCTTTTTGTTGAAGGGCAATTGTTACCATAGCTTTGGCAACTGTAGCACCCGGTATTGCTTTGTATTTTTTAATAGGGCCAATAAACAAAAAACTCAATCCTTTCATTACGGCTTTTACAATTATCTCACCCAAACGAAATTCTTTTCGGGCGCCCAATAATAAGGATGGTTGAAAAATATGGAAAGAACGAAATCCCAGAGCTCCAATTCGCTCTTCAACCTCACCCTTAACCCTATTGTAGAAAATTGACGATTGGGCATTTGCTCCCATAGCACTCACCAATAAAAATTGTGTAGCCCCATTGTGCAATGTAAGCTCGGCTACTGTTAAGGGATATTCAAGATCTACTTTACGAAAGTTTTCTTGCGAACCAGCAACTTTTATGGTAGTCCCTAAACAACAAAACACATCATCTGCAACCAATTCGTTTGTAAGCGTATCTAACTCATCAAAGTTTACCATAAATTGTTGCAATTGGTGGTGTTTGATAGCTAAAGGTTTTCGCACCAATGCAATTACTTTTGTGTACGATGTGTTTTCCAACAATTCATATAAACAACTTTTACCTATAAGGCCAGTAGCGCCAACAATTAATGCAGTTCTCATTGTTCGAAAATAGTATATGGCAAATCGGTTATAATACCATTGGTAACACGCAGTGTATCACCAGCTGTTTTGTATAACGTGCAGGAAAATGTTCCAGTAATTTTTTTATTAGCAGCATCACTTTTGGTGATACGAACAGTACCATATGCTCCAGTATAATTATTTGCTCCTTGTTCACTATAGGAAAATGCCGCATCAGAAATGGCTCCTTTTTCTAAAGTATACGTTTTAACTGCAATACCATCACCTGCAATACCTGTTGATACATCTGAAAGAGTGATATTTAAGTTTTTTAAGTCAGTTGCGTTAGCTGTAATACGCATTTCTTTACTTGGTGAAGATGAGCTGTTTTTAACCAATAAACTAACATTTTGCTTACCATCCCAAAAAACTCCATTAATAGAAGCACTATACACAAATGATGGTGGTAAAGGCTTTGCATCTTCAATAAATGGAACTTCATCATCAGGTTGGCAAGCTGCCATACTGAAGATGAAAAGAAACAAACTAAATCTAACCTGTTTTTGAGCGAATAACATATTCAATAATACTTCTTTCAGTTTACAATACATCAGTGTTTAATTGTTTATAAAATGATGTTCACCAAAAACCAAACCACAATTACTTTGCAACACTAATTCAATACAACTATGCGTGTTCATTTTATATCAATAGGTGGAGCAGTAATGCACAATTTAGCATTGGCACTTGCTAAAAAAGGATTTACAGTAACAGGATCGGATGATGAAATATACGAACCTGCAACTTCACGTTTGGCAGCTGCTGGCCTATTACCCAAAACAATAGGTTGGAATAAAGATAATATTACCTCAGATATTGATGCTATTGTACTTGGGATGCACGCAAAAATTGACAATCCCGAACTTATTCAAGCGCAAGAGTTGGGTTTGAAAATATATTCTTTTCCGGAATATATGTATGAACAAACCAAAGATAAAAAACGGATTGTTGTGGGTGGAAGCCATGGTAAAACAAGCACCACCGCCATGATTTTGTATGTATTAAAACACTACCATATTGATTTTGACTATTTAGTAGGCAGCCTTATTGAAGGGTTTGATACCATGGTGGGCATTAGTGCTACTAGTAAAATTGCAGTTTTTGAGGGCGATGAATACCTTAACTCTGCCCTCGATCCTAGGCCTAAATTTCATCTATACAAAGCTGATGTTGGCATTATTACAGGCGTTTCATGGGATCATATCAATGTATTTCCAACCTATGAAATATATTTAAAACAATTTGAAATTTTTATCAAAGGACTTCCTCAAAATGGAGCATTAATTTATTGCGAAGCTGATAGTGAAGTTAAAAAAACAAGTGAAACCACACCTTGTGCTGCTCAACTTATTCCCTATACCACACCTGAAAATAACGTAATCGATGGCATTACGTATTTACTTGTTAATGGAACTTCCATACCGTTAAAAGTATTTGGCAACCACAATTTGCAAAACATGATGGCTGCAAAATTTGCTTGTGAGGAAGCAGGAATAAATGAAATGCAATTTTATGAAGCCATTCAACATTTTAAAGGAACTGCCAAACGATTGGAAACAATTGCAGAAACAGCCACATCAATTGTATACCGAGATTTTGCTCATGCTCCATCAAAACTTCAAGCAACCATTAATGCCGTAAAACAATTACATCCTGAGCGCAAACTGATTGCTGCTTATGAATTGCATACATTTAGCAGTTTGAACAAAGCCTTTTTGCCTCATTACCATAATACCATGGAAGAGGCTGACATCAAAGCAGTTTTGTTTAGCAAACATGCATTGGAGATGAAAAAAATGCCCATGTTAGATACCGCAGAAGTTGCACAAGAATTTGGTGAAGGAGTAAACGTATTTACTGATAAAAATGCCTTACGAACTTTTATTGATGAACAGTATACAGGACACGAAAATGTATTACTTATGAGCAGCGGAACTTTTGATGGAATGAGTTTAGACTTAAACCAACCTAAGTAATTACAATCTGTGATATGACCTATACCAAAAAACTTATTTGTATACTTGGTCCCACGGCTGTTGGTAAAACAACTACAGCAATTGCTTTAGCCAAACACTTAGGAACCGAAATAATATCGGCCGACTCAAGGCAGTTTTACAAAGAAATTAGTATTGGAACAGCCAAACCAAGCCCAACGGAATTAGCCGAAATACCCCATCATTTTATTGGCCATTTAAGTATTACCGAAAGTTATAACGCTGGTAATTTTGAAAGGGATGCTATTGCCAAAATATCCAACTTGTTTAAAACACAGGATACCGTTGTAGCAGTTGGAGGTTCGGGATTGTATGTAAAAGCTTTGGTTGAAGGACTTGATGATATGCCACCTGCTAATGAGGAATTGCGCATCCAATTGGCCAAGGATTTTGCTACAAATGGAATAGTATACCTTCAACAGCAATTACACCAATTAGATGCAACCGTTTATGCTCAAACAGAAATACAAAACCCTCAACGGGTAATGCGTGCCATTGAAGTTGTACTTGCTAAACAACAAGGTTTTATGACAGCCTTTAACAAGCAACCTCGTACTTTTAAAACCATTAATGTTGTGCTTAACCTTCCACGCGAAATACTATATGAACGCATTAACCAACGTGTAATAAGTATGATGGAACAAGGATTGGTTGATGAAGTAAAAAATGTGCTCCACTATAAAGAAAATTATGCCTTACAAACTGTGGGATACAAAGAACTATTTGAATACTTTGACGGTAAACACTCGCTTGACAAAGCTATTGAACTCATACAACAACATACACGCAACTTTGCTAAACGCCAACTTACTTGGTTTAAAAAAGAAGTTCCAACACATTGGATAACACCATCTGATATAGATTCCATCTTAAAAATAGTATCCAGTACTTCATAAATAAACATCAAGTTTTGAAGAACTATACTTGAATGAATACAATCGTTATCCAACACATCAAAACTCATCTTTTCTGCTTATATTCGCGCCCATTTCACAGTAAATATGAGTCAGGAAGAATTAGTAAGCAAGCGTAGAACATTTGGAATTATTAGCCACCCCGATGCTGGAAAAACAACGCTAACTGAAAAGTTATTATTGTTTGGAGGAGCTATCCAATCAGCGGGTGCTGTAAAAAGCAACAAAGTACGCAAAAGTGCTACTTCCGATTTTATGGAAATTGAAAAGCAACGGGGAATTTCGGTAGCCACTTCTGTAATGGGGTTTGAATATGATGGTTATAAAGTAAACATTTTGGATACTCCCGGCCATAAGGATTTTGCAGAAGATACCTACAGAACATTAACCGCTGTAGACAGTGTAATATTGGTTGTGGATTGTGTAAAAGGAGTTGAAGAGCAAACCCGCAAATTGATGGAAGTATGCCGCATGCGCAATACTCCTGTTATTGTTTTTATCAATAAACTCGATCGTGAGGGACAAGACCCTTATGATTTATTAGAAGAAATAGAAAAGGAACTAAACATACATACCCGCCCAATGACATGGCCTATTGGCGTGGGCTCTTCTTTTCAAGGGGTATATAACTTATACCACAAACAATTGCAATTATTTGCTCCAAGTAGGAGTAAAATTTCAAATGATATTGTAGCCATTAGCGATTTAAATGATGGTTCATTAGATGCTAATATAGGTGCAAAACCTGCCAATAAATTGCGCGAAGATGTAGAATTAATTGAAGGCGTATACGAACCTTTTAACCAAGATTTATATTTGGAAGGATATCTGGCACCTGTATTTTTTGGAAGTGCCATCAATAATTTTGGTGTACAAGAGTTGCTTGATACCTTTATTAATATTGCACCTAAGCCTCGCTCGCGTTTTACCGAAGAAAGGGAAGTATTACCCAACGAAAAAAACTTTACCGGTTTTATTTTTAAAATACATGCCAACTTAGACCCTAATCACCGCGACAGAATTGCCTTTTGCCGTATTGTTTCAGGAAAGTTTGAACGCAATAAATTTTACCAACATACAAGGCTAAACAAAAAATTACGGTTCTCCTCGCCTACTAGTTTTATGGCAAACGAAAAAAGTGTGGTTGATGAATCATTTCCGGGCGATGTAGTTGGATTATATGATACAGGAAATTTTAAAATTGGAGATACGCTCACCGAAGGAGAGAATATACATTTTAAAGGAATCCCAAGTTTTTCACCTGAAATTTTTAAAGAACTAGTAAACAAAGACCCCATGAAAACCAAGCAGCTCGAGAAGGGAATACAACAGCTAACAGATGAGGGTGTGGCGCAATTATTTACGCAACAACCTGGTAATATTAAAATTATTGGTACTGTAGGTGATTTGCAATTTGAAGTAATCCAGTTTAGGTTACTTGCTGAGTATGGAGCATCGTGTGCATTTAGGCCACTTTCATACGAAAAAGCTTGTTGGTTTACTTCTGAAGATAAAATAGCATTGGAGAAATTTAACACCATCAAACGCCACAACATTGCTACAGATAAAGAAGACAGACCAGTATTTTTAGCCGATAGTTTATGGGCTTTAAAGATGACCCAAGATAATTATCCTGATATTCAATTCCATTTTACTTCTGAATTTAAAACGGAACAATCGGCCATTCAAAATGCTAAGGCTTGGGGTAAGTAACCTTTAGTTTGTCAGTTAATTTATTCCATTCGCCTTCGCTCCTTTCCTGTTTCACCTAAAAATGACTTGGCAAATTACTGTTGGCTTATTTTTGTAGCTCTATATAAACATGAAACGATTAAAAAAAACAATGATTACGGTATTTATAATAGTAGCCATATTAGCCATTGCAACTCCTCTGTTTTTTAACCAAACGGTATATGGTAAAAATCCCAAAGGCAAACGATTAGAAAAAATAAAACATTCGCCCAACTATAAAGATCGAGCTTTTCAGAACCAAAGTTCAACGCAGGTATTGAGACCTGATGCTTCTTACTGGAAATTGATTGTTGCTAATGTTAACAAACCAAAAGATAATACTCCTTTAAATACTATTCCGTCAATTAAAACAAACCTTGACCAATTTGCAGATGATAAAGCTACAATTATATGGTTCGGGCATTCATCATACTTGATTAAGTCCAAAGGCAAAAACATTTTAGTAGACCCCGTTTTTAGTGGCCATGCATCACCTTTTTCGTTTGCAGTAAAAGCTTTTGAAGGAGCAAACACCTTTGGTGTAAGTGATATGCCACCTATTGACATTTGTATCATCACACACAACCATTACGACCATTTGGATTATGAAACCATTCGAAAAATTCATCCTAATGTAACACAATTTTATACTGCTTTGGGTGTAGGTGCCGATTTGGAAGCATGGGGTGTACCAGCCGAAAAAATTATAGAACTGGATTGGTGGGAAAGCAATACCAACAAAGATAGTATTATCATAACTGCAGCTCCTGCAAGACATTTCTCTGGACGAGGATTTGTGCGATCCAAAACATTATGGGCTTCATTTGTAGTAAATATAAATGGTTACCAAATTTATGTTGGTGGCGATAGTGGATATGATATGCATTTTAAAACCATAGGATCAAGATTTGGATCGTTTGATTTGGCATTATTGGAATGTGGACAATACGGTGACGATTGGCCCTATATCCATATGACACCCGAAGAAGTTGCTATAGCTGCAAAAGACTTAAACACCAAAGTTTTGTTACCGGTGCATTGGGCAAAATTTTCATTGGCCATGCATAGCTGGACCGAACCCATTGAAAGATTATTAAAAGCAACCCAATTAGAAAACTTTACCGTTACCACTCCATTAATTGGAGAACCAGTAGTAATAGGAGAAACACTTCCTGATAGAAAATGGTGGCGGGAGTAGAGTATATGAAAAGCGAGGAGTTTCTGAGAAATAAAAAAGAGGCACTAAAACGAATCTGTTTTGTGCCTCTTTTTGTTTAATACAATATGAAATGTCCTATTTTTTTCGACTCCTTAGAGCACGATGTATTTATTACACTGTAGCTTTTACCTTTAGCATTTCTTGCAATTTCTCAACTACAAAATCTACTTCTTCTTTGGTGTTTTGTTTGCCAAAAGAAAAACGAACTGCAGCTCGTTTTGGGTCACTTTTAATTGCAGATAAAACATGTGAACCCACGTTGGAACCAGATGAACATGCACTTCCACCTGAAGCCGAAATACCTGCAATATCTAATTTAAACAACATCATTTCGCCAATTGGACTTGGAGGGAATGAAGTATTTAACACTGTATACAACGATTTGCCTTCTACATCGCCATTAAACTCAATACCTGGAATAGTTGCACGCAAACGCTCCAACATGTATGTTTTTATGCCTTGTATATGTTCTTGCTCATGAGCTAAATCGCGAATAGAAATTTCCAATGCTTTGGCCAATCCAATGATACCATATACATTTTCGGTTCCACCACGCATGTTACGCTCTTGTGCGCCACCTGTAATATAAGGATTGAGTTTTATGGTGTTGTTGATGTAAATAAAACCTACTCCTTTAGGTCCATTAAACTTATGTGCTGCACAAGCTAAAAAATGAATATGCAATTTGCTCAAATCTAACTGATAATGTCCAACTGTTTGTACTGTATCACAATGAAATAAAGCATTATGTGCTTTACACAACTCACCTACTTTTTCAATATCCAATAAATTACCTAACTCATTGTTAGCATGCATTAAACTTACCAACACGTTGTTGTTTGAGTTAAGCAATTCTTCCAAATGTTCTAAATCTATATGTCCGTTTGGCAATAGATTAACCAAATGCATATGCACTTTTCCTTCTTTGTGTAACTCTTCAACTGTATGCAATACTGCATGATGCTCAATAGCTGATGTAATAATATGTTTAACACCCAAACACTCCACCGACTTGCGAATAGCCATATTATCAGCTTCTGTTCCACCACTGGTGAAAAATAGTTCGCCTGGTGTACAGTTTAGTAGTTTCGAAACCGATTTACGGGCTTCTTCAATATGCGTTTTTACTGCTCTACCGTGTCCATGGGTTGATGATGGATTTCCAAAATCATTTTCCATCAAAGGAACCATAGCTGCCAAAACTTCTTTATCTAGGGGTGTAGTTGCTGCATTATCAAAATAAACTCTTTGCATATTTTTATGATTAGGAAAAAAAAGAAATTCAAGAGGTATAAATAAAGTATTGCTGTATACGTTTATTGTTAAACCACTTGGTATCCTTTCAACTCCACATTTTTTTATTTAAAAGGCAAATATAGTTTTAGTTATAATGATAAGAAACCTATTTTTGCTCATATGCGCATTGCTTTTTTTATTCTATTGGTTTCATATTTAACATCTTGTGTTTCATCACAAAAGTACGCTAATACTCAATCAACGGTATCTAGATTAAAATCGGATAGTGCCTTACTGGAAAAACGAATTCTCTCCTTACAAGATCAAGTAAACTACCTATCGGCACAAAATGCCAAAACAGAACAAGCCCTTACGCAACGTTTGCAAGAAAAGCAAGATTCACTCGAACACAAACAAAAAGAGTTAACCATTAAGGAAAACAATTTAAATGATATGAATACCCGAAAGGTTCAAGAACAAGAAGCTTTCGGCAAATTGTTTTTCGGAATCATTAAACCTTTTTCGGGATATGCAGTTAATGAAATAGTTACCAAAGCAAATTGCACGCATATAATTGTGGATGTAAGTGACAACCTATTGTTTTTACCTAATACCTCAAAAGTTAATACGGAAAAAACAACTAAAATAGCAGCAACCATAACCCAAATTTTAGCCAAACATCCCGACTTAAAACTAATTGTGGTAAACCATACAGACTCTGCATATGTTGGAAAAGAAAAATGGGAGGATAATTGGAGTTTAGGGTCAGCAAAAGCAAATGCCTTAGTTAGAATTTTAATAAAAGATTTTGGTGTTACTCCTCAACGTTTGATGCCTGCTACCCAAGCAGCCTATATAGAACTTACAAAAGCAAATGCAACTCTAGGAAAATCAAGAACATCCTTTCTGTTTTATTCTGAGTTGCTTCCTTGTGTGCATAATATTGACTAGTCTATAGTGAAGTAGGTTGTCCGGAGTAAGTTAATTCATTTCCTTCACTGTGAATTAAACTGCATCCCAAAACAGGTAAGTAAAAAACAATAAAACCCTTTTCTCTAATAAAAAATCTACTTACTTGTCATCACGCTTAACTGCATGCAACATATTATTCTTAAAATAAAAACGGTAACGCAAATTATTAATACTAATATATTGGGTTTGTAACTTACCATACAACCATTGTGTTTCTGTTTTGCTAGTACTTACAATGGTATCGGGTTTGCCAAAAATTTGACTAATATCCGTTGGAGAATAAGCTATAATGCTGCACCCGTTTTCAATGTTTTGAAACACCAATAAATAAGAACGCACTAAGGCAATACGTTCGGGTTGGTATTTACGAGGGTTATTTTCTTGTACTTCGCGTTTATACAAAAGCTCTAGCTCTATTAAAAACGAATCGGCCATATGTGCCAATAATTTTACTTCTTGTTTGGTGGGTTTTCTTCGTTCATCAGAAGCCGCTTGCTGCACTTGGGCTTGGGCAACCAATTGTGCATGAAACAACATTAGAATAAGAATCCACTTTTGCATACTTACGACACATGTAACAGTAGGCCTTTTAAATATTCGCCTTCAGGATGAAAAATATTAATAGGATGATCTTCTGGTTGTGTAAGTTGTTGCACTATACGCACATCGCGTTTGGCATCTGCTGCTGCGCTAAACACTATTTTACGAAACAAATCTCTATCGATATGCTGCGAACAAGAGAAGGTATAAATTAATCCTCCGGGTTTGATTTTTTTGAATGCTACATAGTTTAAGTTTTTATACCCACGGGAAGCATTGGGAACAGAACGTGCATTTTTAGCAAATGCAGGAGGATCCAAAACCATAATATCATAATCTATATCCGTTCGATTGAGGTAATCAAAACAATCTTCCACAAAACTTTCGTGTGGGGCATTTTGGAAATTGGCAGCAACATTTTGGTTACACATGTCAATGGCATCTTTGGAACTATCAACGGAATGAACCAATGAAGCACCTTGACCCATTGCTTGCAAACTAAACCCTCCAGAGTAACTAAAAGTATTCAGCACTTTTTTACCTTTAGCGTGTATACCAACCAATCGTCTGTTTTCTCGTTGATCGATAAAAAAACCTGTTTTTTGACCCTTCTCTACATCAACCAAAATGGTAATCCCGTTTTCTAAAGCACTTATTGGCATAGGAAACGCCTCTCCTACCCATCCACTTTCGGTTCCTACTTCTTCCAATCGTTGGGTGCTTTGTTTTGTTTTGAGGTAAATATATTTAATACCCACTTTATACAATCCTTCATATATCGCATTCCGAATATGTTCCGTGCCACGTATCAATAATTGTATCACTGCAACTTCGTTGTAAACATCAATAATAACTCCCGAAAAAAAATCTCCTTCGGCATGCACCAAGCGGTAAATATTGGTCTGGCTAAAATCAATAACTTGTTTACGATAGTTATATGCATTCACGATTTTTTGAACCCAATATTGATTATCCAACACAATATCTTCTTGTGTAAATTCAAATAATCTACAGGTAATTTGACTGTTGGTACTAAAGAAGCCATATCCTAATAAATGGTGGTGATTATCTTCTACACGAACGATTTCACCATTAATGGCTTGTGGCATTTCTTTAACAGCTCCCGAAAATATCCATGGGTGACGATTTAAAATTGACCTTTCTCTTCCAGACTTAAGTACTAATGTTTGCACAATTACGTAATTCATTTATATGCATGCAAAAATGTACTTTCGTAAGCTAGAAATGAAATGGATTCTCAAATTTATTATTATCACCTGTTTATTGGTGTCGTCTTATAGAGCTTTTGCCCAGCAATTACAGCTAAATGGATACATTTTGAGTATTGAAACAAATACTAAAATACCCTTAGCTAATATCCTTAATTTAAGTACAAATCAACGATTTATTGGAAGCAGACAAGGTTTAATTAAAGTAAAAACATCACCAACAGACACCATTACCATCACAGCAATAGGCTTTGAAAAACTTACCTTGGGAGTTGCCACTCTAATTCCTGAAAACAACTTGGATACAATTGAAATATATATGAGGCCCATTGCCTATCAATTAAAAGATGTAACGTTTATATATGGAAACCACAAACGCGATTCAATAGCACAACTTGCAGCCGAATTTTTAAAATCTGATCCGTTAATGAATAATTATGATCGTATTTTAAACAGAGATCAAGGTAGTATGATGAGCCCACTTACCGCTATGTGGAATGAATATAGCAAAGCAGGACAAGACATGAAACACTTTGAAGAATTTATGCGACATGCCGAACTGTTGAAACAAGTAAATGTGCGGTATAATAAAAAATCAATTAAACGCGCAACAAATTTAGAAGATGAATACTTAGATGATTTTTTTTTATTTTGTAATATCAATAGGGCATTTGTGCTAAATTCCTCAGATTACGATTTGATTTTAGCCGTACGAGAATGTGCAGATCGGTTTAAAAAAACTAAAGGCATTCAATAATATTTTTCATTCGGCATAATCATTGCCTATTGGGTGTGCGGCCTTTTTTTATATATTTGACCAATTGGCATTTGTGAAAAAAACACTTAAATATATTTTTTATTCCTTGTTAGGCCTCATTTTGGGAGTCATTACTTGTGCTTTAATTTTATTTAATAGCCAAACATTTCAGGCATGGATTACCTCAAAAGTTACCGATTATTTAAGTAATCAATTTAAAACCACTATCCATATTGATAACATTAAATATTTTCCGTTAACAGGATTTGCATTAGACAATGTGTATTGGGGCGATCAAAAGAACGACACCCTTTTTTTTGTTGATGAGCTTAAGTTTAATTTTGGAAGTTTTAATACGGATAATTTAAAACTTACATTAAACGATGTTATAGTTGAAGGTGGATATTGCAAAATGGTAACTTACCCTGATAATACATTTAATTTAGATGTATTATTTAACATTTTTGATCCTAATGATACCATTCCGGATACTACTTCACCTCCATTTCAACTAAATTTTAATAGAATTGCATGTCACAACATGCGCTTTAGGCTTATTGATAGCACTGAAGCTTTTGAGACTTCAGGTTTTGATGGCTTCAATCAAGACTTCTACAATATTGAATTGCTTGCCCAAAACTTCTGGATTGTTGATGACTCTTTACATTTTGACTTGAAAAAAATGTCGTGTAAAGAAAAAAGCGGTTTTGAGATACAAAACATAACAGCCATAAGTACCATTTATAACAAAGGAATGTTGTTTGACAATATCGATATAAAAACTTCGAATAGTCATATTACAAAACAGTTTAATATGCATTACAATAATTGGGACGAAGTAGTTGACTTTAACCATAACGTAAAACTAGAAGCTCATATAAACAACAGCATAATTGATATGCGCGACATTGTATATTTTGCTCCATTTTTAGCTGGCAACACCCAAATTTTTAAGGTTAATGGAATAGGTACTGGGACTGTAGATCATTTACGCCTAAAAAACATGATTATAGGTTTTGGCAAGCAAAGTGTATTTGTAGGTAGCGGCAGTATAAATGGACTACCCAATATTGACGAAACATTTATAGATATAAAAGTTAAACAAGCACAAACGAATAAAATAGACCTAGAAAGACTCACAACAATTGACCTTCCAGATGAACTTAACAGATTGGGAAATATGAATTTTGAAGGTAGATATACTGGTTTTTATAATGATTTTGTTGCGTTTGGGAAGTTTAATACAGGAATTGGAAGTGCCCAAACAGATATGAATATGAAACTTGGGGATAGCTTAACGTTACCTTCTTATTCTGGAAGCATAACGCTCAAAGACTTTGACATTGGCACCTTATTAAACCAACCCATGGTGGGTAGTACAAGTTTAACTGCCAACATTGATGGAAAAGGATTTTCATTAAAAGATATCGATGCAACATTAGGAACTCGAATAACCTATTTTGAAGCACATAACTATCGATATAAAAAAATAGAATTAGGGGGTGAATTTAAACATAAACTGTTTGTTGGTAAACTAGATATGTTAGATGAAAATGCTGAAGTACATTTTGATGGAACAATAAACTTAGCAAGTAACATTCCAGTTTACAAATTTAAAGCTAGTGTTGATTATGCAGATTTACATAAATTACATCTTGATTCTACAAACCTTGTTTTGTCTACCGATATTGATATCAATTTTGCTATAGCCGATATTGATGAAAACGAAGGTCAGATTGAATTGAAAAATACATTATTTATAAAAAATGGAATAGATTATCCTATTGAAAAAATCAAGTTACAATCAACAATTAATGGCTCCCAAAAATCACTAGAAATTACCGCAGATATGCTATCAGCAAAAATTAAAGGTGATTATAGTTTTGAAAAACTTCCTGCTACTTTACAAAGTATACTTCATCAGTTGTTACCTAATTTTGTTAGCCTTCCAGTTAAAAAAATCAATCCTACAGAAAATTTTAATTTTCAATTTTCAATTAGTGATTCTAAAATTCTAAGTGATTTATTTTTTCCAGATATTTTAATTGAAGAAGCACAATTAAACGGAAGTGTAAATGCTCGAAAAAACACACAATCATTAAACTGTCGAATTAAAAATATTTCATTGTATGACTATCGATTTAATGTAATTGAAATTGATCAAAAAATTACACAAGAAAAAACAGCAACACTAACAGCAAGTATTAATGAAATAATTGTAAACGATACCACATCATACCCAAAAATCAACTTTAATACAGCTATTGCTAATAGTGTAGCACAAAGTAACATTACAATGGGCGACAGTACAGCTAAGTTAAATGCTATATTGGGATTTGTTTCTACATTTTCAGATGGATTTGTAACAACAGCTTTTGAAACATCCAGCTTTACCTATAAAAACAAACAATTTACAATCCCCCAAAAAAGTTCAATCGTTTACAACCACGAATCCTCAATATTTACTATTGATGAACTATCCATTTTAAACAAATTAGAACGCATTACACTTGCAGGTTTTTATAAAAACTCGAATGCATATAACCTCAATACTAATTTGACAAATGTAAATCTTAATAATATTAATTTATTATACACTAAACTTAATTTTAACATCAACGGATTAGCAAACGGAACAATTGCAATGAAAGGAGATGAGAAAAACAACTACCTTAATACTTATATAAACATTAACCAATTAATACTTGATAATGATACTATTGGTGATCTAGCATTAACAAGTAATTATGATGAACAACAAAAGCGATTGTTATCTCATATAAAATCAATTTCAGGTAAACTAAAAGCATTGGAAATTGGTGGTTATTTAGACATGAGCTCAAAACCTTATTCTATAAACTATTCTGTCAACTTTGGCGAATCTGATTTGAAAAGTTTTCAAGCATTTTTAAAAGATGATGTATCAATATATTACGGCAATATCTCTGCAAAATGCACCATTACAGGAACAGTTGATGATATCAATGTAAATGGAAATATCAACCTAATGCAAGTATTAGCCCGGGTAGAATATTTGAAAACGACTTATGGATTTAATTCTCGAATAAATTTCAATAAAAACACCATTCAAATTGTTCCATTTCAGCTAAATGATGTAAATGGAAAACAAGGAAAAGTTGAAGGATTGATAACACACAACTCCTTTAGTAATTTTAAACTAGATTTAACATTGTCAGAACTAAATGGGTTTCAATTATTGAATACAACCTCAAAAGATAATACATTGTTTTATGGAAAAGCTTATGCTACCGGAAACTTGAGCTTGAGTGGATATGAAAACGACTTATTGCTTGAAGGAAATATAAAAAGCAGTAAAGGAACGGTATTTGCAATTCCGTTAAGCGATAACCAAGATGAAGATGGAGATGCACTGGTTCATTTTATTGACAAAGACTCAACCTTAAAATCTGTAAATATTAAACAAAAATCTTCTTTACTCGGATTTGGTATGAACCTATTGGTAAACATTACACCCGATGCTGAAATACAACTTGTGTTTGATGAAATACAAGACGATAAAATTATAGGAACAGGAAGAGGAACCCTAAAAATGGAACTTACCAAACAAGGTAATTTTGATATTTATGGCGTAATAGCCATTGAAAAAGGAGAATACAACTTTACGGCAGTAGATGTTTTTGTTAGAAAATTTAACCTTAAAAAAGGTGGTACGATTACTTGGACGGGAGATCCTTTTCAAGCTCAAATGGATATACAAGGAATTTATAAAGTAAGAAGCGCATCCGTTGCTGATATATTAACAGTGAGCGAATCACAACGCAATGAAGCTCGTCAACAAAGAGTACCTGTTGAATGTGTGCTTAACTTAAAAGGAAAATTATTAGAACCTAATATTGGATTTGATTTAAACTTTCCTGATAATAATGCTTTAATCGGCAACAGTGCATCTGCACTTGAAAATAGCTTGCGCAGACTGCGCAATGAACCCGAATTGATGCAAGAACAAGTTGTGAGTTTACTGATTCTAGGTAAATTCACTCCTATTGGAGGATTAAACCAAGCAAGTGGAAGCCAAAGTGTAAATGCTGGAGTAACCAATACACTTTCAGACTTAATTTCTTCTCAAGCAAGTAACTTGCTTTCTGCATTTATTCCTGGACTAGATTTAACTGCCGATTACCAAGCAGCTACTAACTCAAGTGAAAAAGCAAGAGCAATGGTTACTGCATCCAAAAAATTTCTGAATGAAAGACTTGAAGTACAAACAAGTTTTGATGTTCTTTCGCCAAATTTTTCAGGACAACTGTTAGGACAATACAATTTAAGGCCTGATGGAAATTTAAAACTTAGAGGATTTAACCGAACAGGATATAATTATTACAGCAGTAAGAATGTAACAAGTCAAGGAGTAGGATTATATTACAGAAAAGAATTTGATGAATTTAACGAACTCTTTAAAAAGAAAAATAGCCAACTAGCCATACCCAATAATTAATCTCTTTACACTAATTTCGATTTTTAATTTTAAATACATGAATATATCTACAGGAATCCCGTCAATTGATTTAGCTGATTTTTTATCAGGTGATGTTGAACGAAAAGCCAATTTTGTTAAAGAATTAGGTAAAGCATATGAAGATGTAGGTTTTGTGGCATTAAAAAACCATACCCTCACCGAAACTGTAGCTACTCTTCTATATCAAGAAGTTGAACATTTTTTTGCCTTAGATCAAACAACCAAGCAACATTATGAAATAGCAGGTCTTGGAGGCCAGCGGGGTTATACCTCCTTTGGTAAAGAACATGCAAAAGGGCGAAGTGAAGGCGATTTAAAAGAGTTTTGGCATTTTGGACAATATGTAGATGATGGTGATTCCATAGCAACTGAATATCCTGAAAATGTTTTGGTAAAAGAATTGTCCAACTTTAACAAAGCTGGAAAACAAGCCTATCAAGCTCTAGAAGAAACAGGTAAACACATGTTGCGCGCAATTGCACTTTACCTTGGTTTAGATGAATATTATTTTGATGCAAAAATTCACAACGGTAATAGCATACTTCGTCCTATACACTACCCTCCTATTACACACGAACCCAAAAGTGCAGTGCGTGCTGCTGAGCATGAAGATATCAATCTTATTACCTTGTTAATGGGAGCATCATCAGATGGATTACAAGTATTAAACAAACAGGGAGAATGGATAGGTGTAACAGCATTGCCCGAACAATTGGTGGTTAACGTTGGTGATATGTTACAACGATTGACCAATAACAAACTTAAATCAACTACACACAGAGTTATCAATCCAACTCCTGATAAATGGGGTACACCTCGATACTCGATACCATTCTTTTTGCATCCACGCAGCGAAATGAAACTCGATTGTTTGCCCTCATGTGTAACTTCAGAACATAATTTACATTACCAACCAATTACTGCAGGCCAATACCTTACAGAACGACTACGTGAAATTGGGCTCATCAAGTAATTTCAACCTGCTTTTTTTACCGTTTACGTTAATTAATAGGAAAGCAACTAACTTTTACCGAAGTTGCTCCTATAAAAATTTATTACAATATTTATGTTACAAAAAATAATACTAATAACCTTAGTTACCTTACTTTTCAACCAACAACTCCGGGCACAAAAACTTCCCGCCTATCGCACCCAAAAAGAAGTTCAATTAATGTTGGCAAATCGAAAAGTTAACACACCCAATGCATTTGGCAAAGCAGGATTTGACATGCCCAGCAAAGTGCGTTACCCAGGCGAGTTTGAAGAATCACAAGCAATATGTATTTCATGGAGTGAAGAAACTGATAACCAAGGAAATGTTATTACAGTAGATACAACCTCAGATTACGCTTTTGTTTCAGCTCAATTGGCTAAATATATTTCTGATGAGTTGCCGGTTTGGATTCGTATTCCAAAAGCAATTGACTCCCTAAAAGTACTTGGTATGATGAATACCTTAGGTTGGCCACTAACCCAAAACTACAAATTTATTGTAACATCTATGGATGCTTGGTGGATGCGTGATTATGGCCCAAATGGGATTTATTGGGGTGATCATGATAGTTTGGCTTTTGTAGATTTAAAATATTATGATGGCCGTGATTTGGATAATGTATTCCCTAAAACGCTTGCATCTATAATGGGTATAAGAAATTATGAAAGCACGCTTTATGCCGAAGGTGGTAACTTAATGGCTGATGGTTTTGGACAAGTTTTTTTTAGCGACATTATGAATATTGCAAACGAGCAGCAATTGGGATGGGATAGTTTGGAAACAATGGATACGATTGCCAATTTATTTGGGGCTACTAAAAATATTAACTTAAGGGCATTGGAATGTGATGGAGGAACAGGACATATTGATTTATATACTAAACTAATAGATGAACAAACGTTGCTTGTGATGCAATATCCAACAGTTGTAACAGCTATTGATAAAAAAATAATTGAAGATAATTACCAATTAATGACCACCTTAAAATCAACCTATAATCGCCCTTTCCGCATTGTACGATTTGACATGCCAACAGGCAATAATGGATCTTATAATCGGAAATCGTGTTCGCAAATTAATGCAGATGCACGTACTTATTTAAATGGAATTACCCTTAACAAAACGTATTTGTATCCATCTTATTCAGATGCAATTGATGGGAACAAAGCGCAAACAAAAGCGGCAACTGAGCGCTACCAAAAATACATGCCAGGCTATAAAATCATACCTATTGATGCGCGTGTTGTTTCTCCTGCTGGTGGTTCCATACATTGTATTACCATGCAAATACCTGCTAATAATCCTGTATTATTTTGGCACCCAAGTATTGATGGATTTACAAACATAACAACAGCCTATCCCATTGAAGCAAAAATTACTAACCACAGTGGAATAGCTTCTGCTAAATGTATGTGGCGTAAAAGAGGTTCACTATATTGGGATAGCATTATGCTTACACCCGAAGCAAATAATATGTTTAAAGGAAATATAATTCCAGGTGCTTTAACCGAAAATGACACCTTAGATTATTATTTGATAGCAACAACCAACAATGGTAAAACAGCTGTAAAACCAATTACTGCACCCGATGGATTTTATACCATCCAATTTAAAGGATACGCAACTGGAATAGCCGATATGGAAGTAAAAGCAAAAAACTATGTGTATCAATCATACCCTAATCCAGCAAATAATAACATCACAATTCCCTATCAATTAATTACTCAATCAACGGTAGAAATAAAAGTGATGGACATTACGGGTAAAGAAATAAATCGTTTTGTAGTACCTAATCAAAATGAAGGTTTGCATCAACTTGATGTCAATACTGATTTGTATAGCAATGGTCTTTATTTTTATTCATTTACCACAAACGGTATACGAGTTGACACCCGAAAATTTGTGGTAAAACATTAAAATATGTTAATGGAACGAATGACGTTAGCTCATTCGTTCCATTAATGTTAAAGCAGTACTTTTTAATACTGTTTTACGAATAGACTCCATACGAATCAACTCCAACGAAACAAATGCTTTAGATAAGTATGCCTCTTTTAAATCATCAGCATGTTGCCTTACATTTAATGTGTTGTATATGATTAATACGTCCTCTATTTTTTGTTGATCCGTTATTGTATTTTGACTCAATAAGAGGGTTAATTTCTGATGCGTTTCTTCGTCAGCTAATTCCAATGCTTTAATAAGCAAAAGTGTTTTTTTATTAGCGAGTATATCTCCACCTATCTTTTTCCCAACTTTTTCGCCTTCGCCAAATGAGTCTAAAATATCATCTTGCAATTGAAATGCAATGCCAATGTTTTTTCCGAAATCATACAAATGTTGCGCATCTTCATGTGAAGCATTAGCAACTAAAGCCCCCAATTGCAATGAACAACCAAGCAATACAGCAGTTTTGAGTGTAATCATATCAATATATTCGGTGGCATTCACGTCATTGCGTGTCTCAAAATTCATATCTATTTGCTGCCCTTCACAAACTTCTACAGCAGCTTTATTAAATACTTCAAGTATATTTTTGAGTGAGGCTGTTTTAGTTTCACACATTAATTGAGTGGCTTTAATCATCATCAAGTCTCCACTCAAAATACCCACTGTTTCATTCCATTTTTTGTGAACAGTAGGTTGGCCTCTTCTTATATCAGCCTTATCCATAATATCATCATGTACCAAGGTAAAGTTATGAAAAACCTCAACAGCTAATGCAGCATGCATGGCATTCTCAATTTCACCCCCAAATAAGTCGGTAGCCATTAACACCAATACTGGACGCAATCGTTTACCACCCAACGATAACATATAAGCAATTGGATCATATAACTCACGAGGTTGCCCATCAAACTGTAGCTGATTTATTTCATGCTCCAAAAGGCTATATAATTCTTTGTAAGTTTTCATGCCAATATTTGTTCTTTTTTTACCTATTGTTCTAGAATATGCTCAGGAAAATTAACCTGACACAATCGCAAACCGTTTTTAGTTTGTCTTTTTTCGAAATTCAATATCCAAATTTATACCGCAACGGGTGCTTTAATAGCAGGATGTGGATGATAATTTTCAAGTGTAAAATCTTCATAAGTAAAATCGAAAATAGAGTTTACCGTTGGATTTATCTTCATAGTTGGATAAGCATTTGACTCTCTACTGAGTTGTAATTGCACTTGTTCGAAATGATTGCTGTATATATGTGCATCACCAAATGTATGCACAAAATCACCTGGCTCAAGTCCGCATACTTGGGCAATCATAAGAGTAAGCAATGCATAAGAAGCAATATTAAATGGAACCCCCAAAAACATATCAGCACTGCGTTGGTATAACTGGCAACTCAATTTGCCATCGGCTACATAAAATTGAAAAAAAGCATGACAGGGCATTAAGGCCATTTTAGATAAATCGGCAACATTCCAAGCACTCACAATCATTCTTCGTGAGTCTGGATTTTTTTTAATGGTTTCTATTAATTCACTCAATTGGTCAATATGTTTCCCGTCAGCTGCAGGCCAACTGCGCCATTGATAGCCATATACAGGACCCAAGTTACCATCCTTATCCGCCCATTCATTCCAAATAGTTACGCCATTATCTGTTAAATATTGAGTATTGGTTTCACCCTTAATAAACCACAATAATTCATGAATGATGGATTTTAAATGAACCTTTTTAGTGGTAATAAGCGGGAATCCCTCGGCTAAATTGAACCGCAGTTGTGCACCAAAAACACTTTTTGTTCCAGTTCCGGTGCGATCTGATTTAAAAGTACCCGTTTCGTAAATATACTTTAATAATGTTTCGTATTGATTCATTTGCCAAAGTTGAAAAAATTAACGTAAAAGTTCTTCCGAAATTTTCAACATTAGCTAAAATCAATTCTATTGTTATTTTTGTTGACTTTTAAAATTACAGAAAACGAAATTATGGCAGAAGTAATACGCATGCCCAAAATGAGCGATACAATGACCGATGGTGTAATTGTAGCTTGGCATAAAAAGGTTGGCGATGATGTAAAGTCGGGCGATATATTGGCCGAAGTAGAAACCGATAAGGCTACTATGGAGCTTGAAAACTATGCAAAAGGCACCCTTTTGCATATTGGTATTGAAGCAGGGCAATCAGTTCCTGTGGATGCCATAATAGCTATTGTAGGAGCAAAAGGTGAAGATTTTAGTGCACTGTTAACATCAGCTCCAGCTTCTGTTGCTTCTAAGGAAGAAGTAAAAGTAGAGACCTCATCCACTCCCACTTCAACAGAAAGTACGCACCAAACTTCACCAATCGATTCGGATACACGCTTAAAAGCATCACCACTTGCGAAAAAAATAGCTGAAGATAAAGGTGTAGATTTAAGCAAAGTTCCAGGATCGGGAGATAATGGGCGTATTGTAAAACGAGATGTAGAGAATTTTACTCCTTCTACTTCAGTTAAAACTTCGGTAAGCATTCCTACCATTGTAGGTACCGAAAGTTTTGAAGATATTACTGTTTCGCAAATGCGTAAAGCTATTGCACGTAGGTTAAGCGAAAGTAAAAATGGGGCTCCTCACTTTTACCTCACCATGAGTATTACCATGGATAAAGTAATTGAGGCACGCAAAGTAATGAATGATATTTGCCCTGTTAAAATTTCGGTAAACGATATTATTATCAAAGCGGTTGCAGCATCATTGCGCAAAAACCCTAAAGCAAATTCAAGCTGGATGGGCGATAAAATTAGGATGAACAACCATATACATGTTGGCGTTGCGGTGGCTATTGAAGATGGATTGATTGTGCCTGTTGTAAAGTTTGCCGACAATAAAACCATTTCACATATTAGTGCAGAAGTAAAAGAACTTGCAGATAAAGCCAAAAACAAAAAATTGGCACCTGCCGAATTTGAAGGAAGTACTTTCACCATATCAAATTTAGGAATGTTTGGTATCGACCAATTCACTGCTATTATTAACCCACCCGAATCGTGTATTTTGGCTGTGGGTGCAGCAAAAGAAACGGTGGTAGTAGAAAATGGCCAAATGAAAGTTGCCAATGTAATGAAGGTAACCCTATCCTGCGATCACCGTTCAGTTGATGGAGCGGTTGGTTCTGCCTTTTTACAAACGCTAAAAGACATGTTGGAAAACCCAGTAAGATTGTTAGTGTAACAAATCTTGTATCATTCTTTAAAATCCTGCATTAAAATAAATTTTGGTGCAGGATTTTTGTTAAACAAAAACACCCTCAAAACAATCTGAAAAGAATATTTTGTAATCTCAAAAAACTAGCTTACACTTGCATGTGGATGAACCTTATCCATGCCTATAAAAATCCAACTTTTTTTATTTTCAAAAAACAAACAATCGAAAGATTCTGCGTTGCATTTATTCCATTTAAGATAACACATTAATTCATGTACGAAATTACTGCATTGAACAACATGCTCATGTCTGAGCTAAAAGAAATTGCCGCATCACTAAATATCCAAACTATTGATGACCTCAGCAAAAACGATTTAATTACGACTATTTTGGCCGCTCAGCCAACTAATACTGCTGAACCTGAAAAAAAGAAACCCAGAGTCAAAGCAGAAAAAACAGAGAAAGTTGAGAAGGTTGAGAAAGTGAAAAAAATTACACAAGCACGAAAACCCAAAGCTGACCAAATTGCTATACCCGAACTTATAGTAGAAACGACAGAAGACAAACAACCTGAAACATCTGAAATTACTTTCACTCAAACCCAAGAAGGGAATACTCCTCCAGCTGAACAGACAGATTCCATTAATCACAATCACTCAGTTGAGCGTAATGAAAACAGAACGGTATCCACCATTCAAGAAACTGCTGAAACAACAACAAATCCCGAATCAACTGACGAAAATCCTAATAAACGCCACATAAACCAAGAACGCGACAATAAGCGACAAGAACGTTTTGAGCGTATGCAACAGCAAAATAATTTGTTGCAAGAATTAGAAGGTATTGTAAGTGCAGAAGGTGTATTGGAATTAATTCCGGATGGTTATGGCTTTTTACGTTCATCGGATTACAACTATATGTCGTCACCGGATGATGTGTATGTATCGCCTTCGCAAATAAAATTAATGGGTCTTAAAACAGGCGATACCGTAAAAGGAACCATTCGCCCACCCAAAGAAGGAGAAAAATATTTTGCCTTAATTAAAGTGGATTCGGTTAATGGTCGCAAACCTTCCGAAATTCGTGACCGTGTAGCTTTCGAGCATTTAACACCTTTATTCCCTGATGAAAAACTAAAATTAGGAGATACAACTTCATACTCTACTCGTATTATTGATATGTTGGCACCCATTGGAAAAGGCCAACGTGGTTTAATTGTAGCACAACCCAAAACAGGTAAAACAATTTTGTTAAAAGAAATTGCTAATGCCATTGCCAAAAATCATCCTGAAGTTTATTTAATTATATTATTGATTGACGAACGACCAGAAGAGGTAACCGATATGCAACGTAGCGTTAGAGCAGAAGTTGTAGCATCTACCTTTGATGAGCCTGCAGAAAAGCATGTTAAACTTGCCAATATTGTGTTGGAAAAAGCAAAACGGATGACCGAATGTGGGCATGATGTAGTCATTTTATTAGACTCCATTACCCGTATGGCTCGTGCATTCAATACAGCACAACCTGCATCGGGTAAAATACTTTCGGGTGGTGTGGATGCCAATGCTTTACACAAACCCAAACGTTTTTTTGGAGCTGCACGTAAAATCGAAAATGGTGGTTCGCTTACCATTATTGCTACAGCCCTTATTGATACTGGATCAAAAATGGATGAAGTCATTTTTGAAGAATTTAAAGGAACAGGAAATATGGAATTGCAGTTGGATAGAAAACTCTCCAACAAACGTATTTACCCAGCTATTGATATTGTTGCATCGAGTACACGTAGAGAAGATTTATTATTAGATAAAGCTACCTTACAACGCACATGGGTGTTGCGCAATCATATTGCCGATATGAATGCTGAAGAAGCCATGAACCTATTGTTGCGCAATATGAAAAACACCAATAGCAATGAGGAGTTTTTAGCTTCGATGAACGGTTAGTACATTGGCTCAATCACCTATACATTAAAAGGATGAAGGAGAAACCAAACATGAATCATAAATTATTTCATGCCAATTGTAAACAAATTTTAAACCTTTGTGTTCGTTAATCAAACATAATAAACACAAAACCATATCAATTATAATTAACACAAAACATGACAATGTTAGTAGGCAAAAAAGCTCCTTCATTTAGCGCAGCAGCTGTGGTAAATGGAGGTGAATTTAAAGACGAGTTTTCGTTAGATCAATTCTTAGGAAAAAAACACGTATTGTTTTTCTTTTATCCATTGGATTTTACATTTGTATGTCCAACAGAAATTATCGCATTTCAAAAACGCATTCAAGATTTTAATGACCGTAATGTAGAAGTGATCGGTTGTTCTATCGATTCCAAATTTTCGCATTGGGCATGGTTAAACACACCCCAAAATGATGGTGGTATTCAAGGAGTAAAATTTCCTTTGGTTGCAGATGTAACCAAAACAATTGCCCTTAACTACGGAGTATTAGCTGGTCATTACGATTATGATGAAACTGGTAACATGATTTGGGTAGGAAACCAAGGTGAAGATGCTGTTGCTTACCGTGGGTTATTTCTAATTGATAAAGCAGGAATAGTGCGTCACCAAGTAGTAAACGACTTGCCATTAGGACGCAGTGTTGATGAAGCATTGCGTATGATTGATGCACTACAATTTTTTGAAGAAAATGGAGAGGTTTGTCCAGCCAATTGGAGCAAAGGACAAGATGGACTAAAAGACAATGCCGAAGGGATTGCATCTTATTTGTCAACTCACTAAACCTAATAGTATTTAACTAAAATCCTCTTTTTCAGCAATGAGAAAGAGGATTTTTTTTATGTAATTGTGTCCTTGTTTTATACACATACACAAAGAAGTACGAAGTGATATTAAACATAAGAAGACAGTAATTTGTATCGAACAATATGGGTTATTAATCATCATATAAGTAGCTCAAGTAAAGGATTTTTTGTTGCCAAAAATTAGCAATAAACCTATATACTTGCACAGGCATACACCCATATTAAACAATGACCATTATACAACAATCGTCACCGATGAACAAAAGAGATATATTACAACAAAAACGCGATGAATTATTACTGGGAGGCGGACAAGCCCGCATGGATGCTCAGCATAAAAAAGGAAAACTAACAGCCCGTGAGCGTCTCCACTTTTTATTTGATGACGGAAGCTTTGAGGAAATTGGTGCATTTGTTCAACACCGCTCCAAAGATTTTGGCATGGAAAAACAACAGTTTTTGGGCGATGGTGTCATTACAGGATATGGTACTATTAGCGGCAGGTTGGTTTATGCTTTTTCGCAAGACTTTACCATTTTTGGAGGTTCATTAAGTGAAACCCATGCCGAAAAAATATGTAAGTTGATGGATATGTCGATGAAAGCCGGAGCGCCCATTATTGGGTTAAATGATTCGGGTGGTGCACGTATACAAGAAGGAGTTGTTTCATTGGGCGGATATGCCGATATATTTTTTAGAAACACAATGGCAAGTGGGGTTATTCCTCAAATTTCAGCCATTATGGGCCCGTGTGCTGGAGGTGCTGTATACAGCCCCGCTATTACCGATTTTATTATGATGGTTGAACACACTTCGTACATGTTTGTAACTGGCCCAAATGTTGTAAAAACGGTAACCCACGAAGAAGTAACTTCCGAAGAATTGGGCGGATCTAGTGTGCATTCCAGCAAAAGTGGTGTTGCACATTTTACCGCAGCCAATGAAATTGATTGCATTAACCAACTCAAAAAACTCATCAGTTATATTCCAGAAAATTGCGAAGAACAAGCACCCCATCTTGCATACGAAATGGGTGATGAAATACGCATGGGATTAAAAGATATTATTCCCGAAAATGCCAATCAACCTTACGATATGCGTGAGGTAATTGAACAAATTGCAGACGAAGGTTCGTTTTACGAAGTGCATAAAAATTATGCTGAAAATATTGTTGTAGGGTTTGCAAGATTAGCCGGAAGAAGCATTGGTATTGTAGGAAATCAACCAGCACAATTAGCTGGATGTTTGGATATTCATGCTTCTCAAAAAGGTGCTCGTTTTGTTCGTTTCTGCGATGCGTTTAATATTCCACTATTGGTATTTGAAGATGTGCCCGGATTTTTGCCAGGTACGGATCAAGAGTGGAACGGAATTATTACCAACGGAGCGAAATTATTGTATGCTTTTTGCGAAGCAACCGTACCTAGAGTAACTGTAATTACGCGTAAAGCATATGGAGGAGCCTATGATGTGATGAACAGCAAACATATAGGCTGCGATATAAATTATGCATGGCCTACAGCTGAAATTGCGGTAATGGGAGCCAAAGGCGCTGCCGAAATTATTTTCAAAAAAGAGATCGATAACGCACCTGATAAGGTAGCCGAACTTGCTGCCAAAGAAAAAGAATATGGCGATATATTTGCCAACCCATACCGTGCAGCTGAACGAGGATTTATTGATGAAGTAATATTCCCTGAAGAAACTCGTTTAAAGCTCATCAAAGCATTTAAAATGCTAGAAAATAAAGTTGCCAACTTACCACGCAAAAAACATGGAAACATTCCGCTTTAAAAAATATCCAATTTCGAATTTCGAATTTCGAAATAAAAACCAGAAAAATGATACGTTCACTGCGTTCTCGTTATTTAAAAGTATTACAATATTGAATTTTATTTTTTCGAAATTCGATATTCGTTATTTAATATTCTTCATTGTTCCTTTGTGGGTTCAATCTGCCGAGAATGAACAACATACTCCCAGCACCATTACTAACGTAACAGTTTTTTTAAACCAAGCACAAGTTACTCGAATAGCCAAAGTAAACTTGCAGGCAGGTATCACCAACTTGGTGTATGATCATTTATCTTCTCAAATAAATAAGAATAGCATTCAAGTAAGAGTAGAAGGAAATATTACCTTGTTAGCAGTTTCGGCAAAAGAAGATTTTTTGCACCCACCTATAAAATCAGCAGCATTAATAGCACTCGAAGACTCTTTAAATGTGCTTACGAATGCGCTTAACAATTTTAAAGCCGATAAAGAAACCATCGTATTTCAAAAGGAATTAATGCTTGCCAATAAAAATGTAGGAAGCAATCAAATAGGCGTGAAATCTGAAGAATTGGAAGACTTAATGTTATTGTACAAGAAAAAATTGAATGAATTTAAAGAAGATTGGTTTAGGTTAACTGAATTGGAAACCAACTATCAAGTGTATAAGCAAAATATAGAAAATCAATTAAATGAATTTAATGAAAATGCTCATCAAACCTCACCTGAAGTGGTTATTACTCTCAAAACTCTTTCACCCGTTTTCAATGCAACAGTTGAGTTGAGCTATTTGGTGTATAATGCAAGCTGGGTACCCTTTTATGATGTGCGTGTAAAAGATACTAAAAGTGAATTACAGTTAGTAGCAAAAGCTTTTATCACACAATCAACTGGTGAAAATTGGAAAAATGTTATCCTAAAACTAAGTACTGTAAATCCAAATGAAGGTGGAAATAAACCAACTTTACAAACGAACTTTATAGGCTATCAACAACCTGTTCTATACGATAATATTCAACTTACAGGAAAGCCTGAATCTAAAAGTAGTCGATCAGAAGCTCCCATGATGGAAGATGAAAGAGTTGATAAATTATTAACAAGAAACAGCATTGCTACTATTCAACAATCGGCCATCAATATTGAGTTTAATATAGCATCAGCATCAACCATTCCAAGCGACAACAATCCACACCAAGTTGATTTAACTGTTCAGAATTTGAATGCTACCTATGTTTATGGTGTTGTTCCAAAAATGGATAACGATGTTTTTGCAATGGCAAAAGTCCCCGGAAATGATTTGGTAAATCAAATAAGTGGTGAAGCCAATATATATTTTGATGGAACATTTGTTGGTAAATCAATTATCAACGGAACTACCAGCGATTCACTATCAATCTCTCTTGGTAGAGATAAACGAATTCAAACACAACGTATCCAACTTAAAGATTTTAGCAGTAAAACGATAACAGGTAGTAGCAAAAAAGAATTAAGTACTTGGGAAATAAATATACGCAATACCCGAAAAGAGCCTGTTACCATTGTTGTTGAGGATCAAATTCCTATTTCGACAGATAAAGAAATTGAAATAAAACTCATTAATACTAGCGGTGCGGAGTATGACGAAACTACAGGTAAACTAAAGTGGCTTTTGGTTATTGCCCCAGAACAATCCATGTCCTTAAAGTTTAGTTTTGAAGTAAAATATCCAAAGGATAAAGTTATTTCTGGTTATTGATTGTTTTCTCGAAATTGATTGCCAATTAAAATGACAACAAAATAATTACCTGCTCTCACTATCGGATTGCTTTAAAAAAATAGTGTGATTCGGCACCTTCAAATTCTTTTGTTAAGCATTCTGTATCTTCTAATATTGAAGTAAATTTTAGACTATTATCCCTTACTAAACATTTACAATTATTGCATCAGAATTTAATAGATGTGTATGTTTGCCTTAAGTACAACATATTAAACCAAATACTCATTTTAAGATGAGAGTGTGTTGTTATACACTGCAGATTTTTATTTAACTTGAGTTTAATAGTTTATAAAGATGATGGCTGAAAATAGTTCTTAGAAAAGGCTACTTTTTTATGTTGTCTCTTTTTTCAAAGATTGTTTTAGTTTGTTTTTCTATGATTTTGACTAATCACAATTAGTCATTGTATTTCCTATTAGCCCTTGTGTTAGTGTACTTTTTTTTGAAGAAAACAACTACCTTCATTGTAAATAAATTTGTATATTATGTTAGTTATGGTAAATTACACCATAATTAAAATTAACAATTTAATTCACCAATTCGAAAAACCAACAGTTAAAAAGTCAAAAACATCATTAATAGAAAATTAAAGCATATGCATAAACAAAATCGATATAAAATGAAAAAACTGCTGCTTCAATGCTTTTTATTTCTAACAACCACATTAGCATTTGCTCAAAACGATAAGGTGTCAGTCATTCAATCGGGCAGCGGATTTAAACTTGCTGTTAATGGAAAAGAGTTATTCATCAATGGAATGAATTGGGATTATTTTCCTATAGGAACCAACTACAATTATAGTTTATGGAAACAATCGGATGAAGTAATTATTTCAGCCTTGGATAATGAAATGTCATTGCTCAAAAACATGGGAGTGAATGCCATCAGACAGTATACAGGCGTTCCGGCTAAATGGGTAAAATATATTTATGAAAAATACGGTATTTATACCATGCTCAATCACTCCTTTGGTCGTTATGGTTTAACCATTGACGGTAAATGGGAACCTAACACCGTTTATTCGAATCCAAAAGTAAGAGAAATTTTACTGAAGGAAACCAAAGAGATGGCAACCGAATACAAAGAAACGCCTGGGGTCTTACTTTTTTTGCTCGGGAATGAGAACAACTATGGTCTTTTTTGGAGAGGTGCAGAAACAGAAAATATTCCCTTGGCCGATCGCAATTCAACAAAAGATGCTTATTATTTATACAGACTTTTTAATGAGGCTGCAAAAGAATTAAAAGAGATAGACAAAAACCATCCATTGGCTATTTGTAATGGCGACTTATTGTTTGCTGATATCATTGCGAAAGAATGTAAGGATGTAGACATTCTTGGAATTAACTGTTACCGTGGTTTAACATTTACTGATTTATATGATCGAGTTAAGAAGGAGTTAAACATGCCTGTTCTCCTCACAGAATTTGGTTCGGATGCTTATAATACAATAGCCAATAAAGAAGATCAAGAATATCAAACCAAGGTATTGGTGAGCAATTGGAGGGAGATATATGACAATGCATCTGGCATGGGCAAAAATGAAAACAGTATAGGTGGATTTACCTTTCAATTTAGTGATGGATGGTGGAAAACGGGTCAAACAATCAATTTAGAAGAACATGATGTGACGGCATCTTGGTCAAATGGAGGTTACAGCAATGACTTTGTGAAGGACGAAAACAACATGAACGAAGAGTGGTTTGGCATATGTGCCAAAGGTCAAACAAACGAGCGTGGCAATTATGATTTATACCCACGAGCAGCTTATTATGCATTGCAAAATGTCCACAAGTTTAATCCATATGCCGGAACTCCAGCTTCTATGAGTGCTTCGTTCAATAGTATTTCTGCTGCAGATGCTGCCCTCAGAGCAAGAGGCGATAAAGCGGTGTTGGAATCCAAAGATAGAGGTAAATTGTATTTGAGTAATTTGCAAGCCAATTTTAATACATACCAAACTGGTGGAAGCCTTATATCCACCCCAGCCACTGCAGGCCCAACAACCACAACCTATCCCAATGCACAAGGATTTGATCATATGCAATCCTTTAATATTGGTGTAACAGCCAGACCTGCCCCCAATATGAAAGCCAATGTTCAGTTTAATATATTGGGGAATGTTGCAACAAAACCAATTGATGAAATCTTTTATGAAAACAGAGGAAGGCCAGTGACTGTTTCTACGCCAACAGGAACTCAGGTAATCACAGACAATAATAGGGTGCAGTTGTACCGAGCTGATTATGTTTGGGATGCTAAAGATTTTAAATTAACAGGTTTTTATAGAACAGGTCATTATCATTGGGGGTATGAAGGAGATTTTTTTGGGCTATATCCAGAAGCCAATTACGGACCAAACATTGACATTTATAATGGCAATGCACCTGCTGGTTTTGAATTGGAAGCAAAGAAAAAATTGAAAGGATTAAAATTTGCATTTGGTCCTGAATTATGGTGGGGTGCCAATCCTGCATTTTTGGCAAAGTATAGCAAAACCATGGCTGGCTTGGATGTGACTGGTATTTTCCATGAGGATATTGTACAGCGAACTAATTTACAAAGTTCATTTGCCGTTCCTACGCCAAAAACAAGAAGATTAACCTTGGCTATTGGCAAAAAAATGGAAAAACTCACAGTGGATGTTGGTGGAATTTGGGGAGGTCAGCCACTGAACGGAAGAACTTTTCAATTAGAGGAAAACAATACAGTGTATGTAGATAAAATAAAAAGTACAGATAATTTTGGAGGAAAGGTAAAACTCACTTACTCCACAGGAGCTATTAGGTGGTATGGCCTTGCATCCTATATGGGGCTGGTTGCCAACGGAGGTGTAGATCAAACAAAAACTTTTACTGGATGGGTATTGAAGGATATTGGAAGCGGCAATATGTACAATGCACTTACTGGATTTACTTACAACGTAGGTAAATTTCAAATTGCTCCCAATTTTTTGTATCAAAAACCATTGGCTGGTCCTATAGGACCCAATTATCCAGCTCCTGCTCGTCCGAGAAACATCTTGGATGATCCTTTTTCAGTAAGAGGAAATAGAGAAACCATGGGCGGTGAATTGTTGCTTACTTTTGATCCTACTCCGGCAACTTGGATGTATGAATGGGACAACGACCGAATGGAAGATGCTAAATTTGCCATGAGTACTGGATTTGTTTATCGACACCTTCCAACCATTCAAGATGCGGCTATTGGTATCCTTGGAAATGGACGTACTACTTTTGTTTTTCCAGGTTCAGCACCAGCTCAAGATCTTTGGGAAGTGAATGCACGAATGGTATCAAAAATAAGTCCCCAATTTGGCATTATCGGAAACGTGTATGTTGGAAATGGACAAGCCAATGGCAGTGATACCAGAACCATCAATCGTTATGGAATAGACATTCGCACAATTTACAAAAAGATGAAGTTAACCACCATTGCAAGAATTGATGATTGGGGTCCTTTTGATTACCACAGAGATTTTAACCAAACATTCCCACTCCAGCTTATAGGCGATTGGTCAATAGAAATAAGCAAACCTGACTGGTTCATGTTACCTGGAACCAAAATAGGTTTCCGTACAACTTACCGTACGCTTAATCAATACTCCAACAGGTACTCACCAACTACTAAATTAAACATTTCAGGACAAGTTGTTCCAGATCCCAATGCACTTGGATTCCCCAATGGCAACGAGTGGGAGATAAGAACCTACGTTCAGATTAATATCAATAATTAATACAATTCAATACTTATTAAATAATCATAAAAATGAATAATTTAAGTAAAAAAACCATAATCATCAGTGTCTTATCTACATTTTTTATTGTTCAATGGGGATGTAAAAGAGAGTTGTCTGATGATGCCGTATTGCCTAAATTTTCGGCAACAGCTGAAATTTTTACCGATAATTTTATTGGTTTGGGTTCCAATTTTTATTTTCCATTTGAAGATGCAAAACCAGATGTATTTTCAGTGGACATTAAGGAAGGTTTCGAAAGCAATGCTTCCATCCGAATTGATGTACCCAACAATACTGATCCGACAGGAACATACGCTGGAGCTATATTCAGAGTTGATGGAGCAGGTAGAGATCTTACCGGATTTGATGCACTTACTTTTTATATCAAGGCATCAACTGGTATTAAGCTGGGTGATGTAGGATATGGGATAGACTACCTTGGCGACAAATTCAATACTTCAATCAAAAATGTGAATGCGGGAACCAGCTGGTCTAAGGTAATTATTCCTATTCCTGATCCATCTAAACTAGTCAATGAGCGAGGCGTTTTTTGGTTTGCGGCAGGAACTCAAGGAACAAATGGTTCAGGTTACGCCTTGTGGTTTGATGAAATAAAATTTGAAAAATTAGGGACAGTTGGCAAACCAAGTTCAACCATATTGGATGGGCAAACAACAACAGTTAAAGCGTTTATTGGCTCTACTGTTAACGTAACTGGGTTAAGCCATATTTATAATCTTGTAAATGGTCAAGATGTGAAGGTAATTTCAACGGCTGCCTATTATAATTTTATAAGTTCCAATCCATCCGTAGCTGCCGTTAATGATAAAGGTATTGTCAATGTGTTAGCAATAGGAACAACTGAAATTACAGCAATTATAAATGGTGTTAAAGCAAAAGGAAAACTCACCATTGATTGTAAAGGAGATTTGCCAAGCGCACCAACGCCCACCAAACCGCAAGCTGATGTAAAGTCAATTTTTAGTGATCCATATACCAATGCAACCTCAAGTAATTTTACACCAAATTTTGGAGGCTCTACAACATTAACCGAAATTTTAACCACACGCACTGGCAAGGTGGCACAATACAGCAACAATAACTATACAGGAATTATGTTCACCGAAAACCCCGTGGATGCTTCAACCCTTGGCTTTTTGCATATTGATGCTTATGTAGAAAATGCTTCAACCTCAATTGGAATTCAAATTAGAGATATTGGTGCAGATAAAACAATTAATACCGATGTGAATACAGGCAATCCTCTGGGAGATGATAGAGATTTAAGAACCAATTTATCAGGGTTTCAAGCAGGAGTGTGGAAGTCTTTTGATATACCTCTTACTGGATCCATTCAAAACCAAAAGAACAACTTGGGAGCCATCATTCTTACGGGTGGTCCTAGTTTTATACTGGATAATATTTATTTCTACAAATAAAAAACTGAGCAACACCAATCTGTTTAATAATTAAATCAATGAACAATTCAAATAAAATAATACTAATGGCAACTGCTGTTGTCATGATGGCAGGCTGTGAGGTAGAACCCATACAAACCTTGCCAGACAGAAACTTCCAATTGGTATGGAGTGATGAGTTTGAAGGTGATTCAGGCATTGCTCCCAATGCTGCAAAATGGAATTATGACTTAGGTACCGGTCAAAACGGTTGGGGAAACAACGAACTTCAATCCTATACTCAAAACCCTAAAAATGTTTCCTTGGATGGGAAAGGAAGTCTGGTTATTACTGCTTTAAAAAGTAGTACAGGAAGTTACACATCGGCTCGCATCAAAACAGAAGGCTTGTTTTCTCAAAAATATGGCAAAATAGAAGCGCGGATTAAAACACCAACGGGTTCGGGTATTTGGCCTGCATTCTGGATGTTGGGTAGTAATATTAGTAGTGTTGGGTGGCCGCAGTGTGGGGAAATTGATATAATGGAGCAAAAGGGAAAATTTTCAAATACAACATATGGTTCTATTCATGGACCAGGTTATTCTGGAGGGCAAGCAATATCTTCATCTTATACACTTCAGAATGATAGATTCGATAACAATTTTAATGTGTATGCAGTAGAATGGAGTGAATCCAAAA
This sequence comes from Bacteroidia bacterium, assembly GCA_044353855.1. Taxonomy (GTDB): domain Bacteria; phylum Bacteroidota; class Bacteroidia; order UKL13-3; family UKL13-3; genus UKL13-3. The sequence continues at coordinate 111,409 of JBILBF010000004.1, read as the reverse complement.
TTGATTTCTTTGTGAATGATTATCTGTACAAGCGAATCACACCAGCTGATGCAACAGGACCTTGGGTATTGAACCAACCATTTTTTATCATATTGAATATTGCCGTTGGTGGTAATTTTGTAGGCCCTCCTAACGACTACACCCCATTTCCGGGTGCTATGACAATTGATTATGTAAGAGTTTATAAGGGAGAGTAAACCTGCTTCAATAACTAACCCAATTTTGCTCAAATAACAGCTGAATACTCTAATTCATGAGAGATCCATTCTGAAGGAATCAGATTATTACTATTTAAAAAAAATTAGTATATACTTACAAAGAAATGTCGGTACAAAAACAAGTCAAACAAGAATCTGCAGCAGAAATAAAGAGGTTGAAAATAGAAGGAGAAAATTTCTTTTGTATTTCAAACCAAGAAAAAATGCTTCCATTTTTTATGAGTGTCGTGAGTGATTCTCATCATTGGTTGTTTATATCAAGCAACGGAGGTATTTCTGCTGGCCGAAAGAATGCCGAATATGCTTTATTCCCTTATTATACAGCAGATAAAATCACTGAATCGTATGATAATACTGGGTCTAAATCAATATTTCAGATAATTAAAGATGGGGAGACCTTTATATGGGAGCCATTTTCCGAACGAAACAATAATTTATATCAAACCTCCAGAAACCTTTATAAGAACGCAATAGGGAACAAAATTATTTTCGAAGAAATCAATCACAACTTTGCCCTTACATTCAGATACGAGTGGAACTCAAGCAATATATACGGGTTTGTGCGTAAATCTTCGTTGGAAAATAATAGCCAAAAGGAACTCCAAATCAATATACTAGATGGTATACAAAACATCATGCCTGATGGTGTTAGCAGTGACTTGCAAAATGCTACTAGCATTCTTGTTGATGCCTACAAGCGCAATGAACTAGACAAAGATTCGGGAATGGGTATATTTGCCCTAAGCGCAATCATAGTTGATAAGGCAGAGCCTAGTGAAGCTCTTAAAGCTAATATAGCTTGGTCTATTGGACTTGATAAGCCTCTATACTTGGTTTCTTCCTTGCAACTTGATGCATTTAGAAAAAGACAAGATTTAGTTCAAGAAGAAGATGTAAAAGCAGAAAAGGGAGCCTATTTCATTAACAAAAAAATTACCTTATCCCCTACATCTAAAAAAAGCTGGATTATAATAGCCGATGTCAATCAGAGCCAGGCAAATGTTGTGGCACTTATCAATGAAATTAAAACAAACAAAAATCTCGAAAAGCAAGTAATAGAAGACATCGAACTTGGATCGAAGCGATTAATTGAACTTAATGCATCATCTGATGGCATACAACTATCTGCCGATGTTTTTAGAGATACCCGACATTTTTCCAATACCCTCTTCAACATTATGCGCGGTGGCATTTTTGATTTTAACTACCAAATTGAAAAATGGGATTTGGTAAAACACCTTAATGATGCAAATAAAAAGGTAGTCGAAAAGCACAAAAAGTTATTAGAAAGTTTGAATGAGACTTTCACTGTTTTTGAGTTAGAGAAAATAATATCCCAAAGTGATGATAAAAATTTCAAGAGACTCTGCACAGAATATATGCCTCTCAAATTTAGCAGAAGACATGGAGATCCAAGCAGACCTTGGAATAAATTTTCTATTAATACAAGAAGTGCAATAGACCATTCAAAAATCCTAGATTACGAAGGCAACTGGAGAGACATTTTTCAAAATTGGGAAGCCTTGGCAATTTCATTCCCGGTATACACGCGCAGTATGATTCACAGGTTTTTAAATGCTACCACTTTCGAAGGATACAACCCTTACCGATTAACCAAGGATGGCTTTGATTGGGAAACAGTTGAACCAGATAACCCATGGTCGTATATCGGTTATTGGGGAGATCATCAAATTATTTACCTCCTCAAACTATTAGAACTAAATGAGAAATATTATCCAGGTTATCTGAGTAGTCAGTTTAACAAAAACCTGTTTGTTTATGCCAACGTTCCTTATAAAATAAAAAAGTACAAAGACATTCTAAAAAACGCAAAAGACACCATAGAATTTAACCACGAGTTGGATTCGAAAATCAGAAAAAATAGACTGATAATTGGGTCTGACGCTGCTCTATTACCCGCTCAGAATGATAAAATTTATACTGTAAATTTTATCGAGAAAATATTGGCTACCGTTTTATCTAAACTCTCCAATTTTATTCCTGGTGGCGGAATTTGGATGAATACCCAACGCCCCGAATGGAACGATGCAAACAATGCGCTCGTAGGGAATGGGGTTTCAATGGTAACACTCTACTACCTCCATCGGTTTTTGGTATTTTTTGAAAAGCTAATTGAACAAACCAATGAAGAACGTATAGAGTTATCGAATGAGTTAATCATATTTTTTAAAAAGGTTCAAACTACCTTTGATGAACATGCAACGTTGTTAGAAAATGATTTCAGTGATGCTCAACGAAAAGAAATACTTGATAACCTTGGTGAAGCCGGAAGCAATTACAGAGAACATATTTATAAACAAACTTTTTGGGGCGAAAAAAGAACCATTTCTTACCGCAGATTGAAAGATTTTGTTAAAGTAAGTTTGACATTTATAGAACATACAATCAAAGCCAATAAGCGTGATGACAATATGTATCACTCTTACAATTTGATGAGCATACATAACAACAAAGAAATTTCCATTTCTTACCTAAATGAAATGCTGGAAGGCCAAGTTGCTGTTTTGAGTTCAGGATATTTATCTCCTAAAGACGCCATCAAATTATTGGATAGCATGAAGCATAGCGATCTGTTCCGTCCAGACCAGTATAGCTACTTGCTTTACCCTAACAAACCTTTACCTAGGTTTTTAGAGAAGAATAAAATACCCCTAGAAGCAATTATAAAATCAACACTCATCACAATGATGCTTGCCGATGGTGATAGATCCATTGTGGAGAAAGACATAAAAGGGGAATATCATTTTAACGGCAACTTTAAAAATGCAGCCGATTTGAGTAACGCCATCACACAATTGGAAGACTCTAAGTATGGTCCATTTATCCAAAAGGAAAAGAAAACCTTACTTGACACATTTGAGGCAGTATTTAATCACAAATCATTTACGGGCCGTTCGGGTACATTTTATGGATATGAAGGCCTCGGTTCTATCTATTGGCACATGGTTTCTAAACTGCAATTGGCTGTGCAAGAAGTGTGTTTACAAGCTATAGAAAAAGAAGAAAGCACGGAGGTGATTGGCAAACTCTTGGAGCATTATTACGAGATAAATGCAGGAGTGGGCGTGCATAAATCACCATCACTGTATGGAGCCTTCCCTACCGATCCATACTCACATACGCCAGCCAATAAAGGAGCGCAACAACCAGGTATGACTGGCCAAGTAAAGGAAGATATTCTCAGTAGATTTGGCGAATTGGGTGTTTTTGTTTCCAACGGTTGCCTATATTTCAACCCATGTTTATTGCGAAAAGATGAGTTCACCAAACAAGATCGCATGTTTCATTATGTTACCGTAAACAAAGAGCATAAAACATTTGCTCCGGCTATAGGCTCGCTTTGTTTTACCGTTTGCCAAGTTCCAGTTATTTACCGCTTATCAACCGAAAACCATCTTGAAATAGAAAAGAATGATGGTACATTGAGTAAGTATGATTCACTATACTTGGATAAAGAAACTAGTACTCAAATATTTAGCCGAACTGGCGAAATAGCAAGTATTACAGTGTACGTTAAGGAATCCATTTTAAAATAAACAGGATGCTTAAGGTTAGAATAATATATCAACTTGTAATCTTCTTCTCGATTATTCTAACTGCTTGTGGGTTTCAAAATTCAAAAAACGAGTTGGCAAATCCGTTTAAAACGGCATCTCAAATTTTAGGTGATTCGAACTACCAAGCTATCTGCTACGGAGGCTATCGCAAGCATACCCGTGATTCACAGCCAAGCGTACCTCAAATTAAAGAAGACTTGAGGATACTAAGTGCAATGGGCATTAAAATACTTCGCACTTATAATACGCAATATTTAGAAATAAAAAATGTACTCCATGCCATAACGGAGTTACAAAAAGAGAACTCCAATTTTGAAATGTATGTGATGCTTGGTGTTTGGATCGATTGTAAAAATGCTTGGACGAATAAGAAGCCCAATCATGAAAAGGAAAATAAAACAGCGAATGCAGCAGAGATTCAACGAGCAGTTGAATTGGCAAATCAGTATCCACAAATCGTGAAAATAATTTCGGTAGGCAATGAAGCGATGGTAAAGTGGGCTACCAGCTACTATGTTGCACCAACCATAATTTTGAAATGGGTAAACCACTTACAAAAACTAAAAAAAGAAAATAGCTTACTTAAAGATTTATGGATAACCTCCTCTGATAATTTCGCATCATGGGGCGGTGGTGATTCTTCTTATCAGGTTGATGATTTAAAGAAACTCATTAGAGCCGTTGATTATATTTCTATTCACACCTACCCTATGCACGACACACATTACAATCCTGTATTTTGGGGATTAAAGAATGATGAAAAGACTTTAACACAGGAGGCAAAAATTGATTCATTAATGTTGCGCTCATTAAAGTATGCTAAAGCTCAATACCTGAGTGTCCTTCATTACATGAAATCTATTGGTGTAAGCAAACCTATTCATATTGGCGAAACAGGTTGGGCAAGTAGTTCGGATGGATTATATGGTAAAGATGGATCAAGAGCTTGCGATGAGTATAAAGCAGCCAAGTATTATCAATTGATAAGGGAATGGACAAACAAAGAAAAAATCACTTGTTTCTATTTCGAAGCATTTGATGAGAAGTGGAAAGATGCTAACAATCCGAACGGATCCGAAAATCATTTTGGATTATTTACCATTGATGGTAAAGCCAAATATGCAATATGGGAAATAGTAAATCAAGGTGTTTTTAATGAATTGAATCGTGATAGAAACCCCATTGAAAAAACATACAATGGCAAAAAAGAAGCATTATTGAAAAGTGTTGAACTACCGAATAATAAATTAAATTAACATGAATATCAAACGGCAATTTCTCTCATTCAGAATCATGTTTATGGGGATTATGTGTGCTGTTTTTATAGAATGTAATACTGCAGAAAAAATGACAATTGATGTATATGAAACTTCAGAAAAAGGGCATGCATTAACATTAGTTAAAGACTTCACTCCTACTGATCAATCGTTAACTCTGAAAGTAAATACAGAGGAACAATTTCAGAAAATCACAGGATTTGGTGGGTCATTCACAGATGCATCTGCTTATTTGTTAAATAAAATGAGTCCATTAAATAGAAAGAAAATAATGGATGCTTATTTTAGTGAAGAAGGTGCAAACTATTCATTAACAAGAACACATATCGCTTCATGTGATTTCTCATTAAGCAATTACACATACGCTAAAGTTGAAAATGATATGGAGATGAAACACTTTACCATTGAAGATGATAAAGCGGATTTAATCCCCATGATTTTAGAGGCTCAAAAAATCTCAAAGGATGGGTTCAACATAATAGCTTCACCTTGGTCTGCACCACCTTGGATGAAAGACAATAAACATTTTGTAGGTGGTAAATTATTGCCTGAGTTTAACGATGCATTTGCGTTGTACTTTTCAAAATACCTTTCTGCCTATAAAAAAGAAGGTATTGCTATTTGGGGTATTACAGGAATGAATGAACCACATGGCAATGGCAATAATTGGGAAAGCACCTTGTTTTCACCAAAAGAGATGACTGATTTTGTTCAAAACCATTTAGGGCCCAAATTAGAAATAGATGGGTGGAGTAATGTAAAAATTTTAGGCTATGATCAAAATAGGGCTGGCTTAAAAGAATGGGTAGATGAAATGTACAGAGATGAAAATTCCTCAAAGTATTTTGCTGGTGCAGCGATACATTGGTATGAAAGTACATACGATTATTTTCCAGATGCCTTGCAATATGCCCATAAAAAAGCACCCAATAAATATTTAATAGAAACAGAAGGTTGTGTAGATTCAGAGATCCCAAAATGGCAAGATGATAAATGGTATTGGCAAAAAGAAGCTACGGATTGGGGTTGGGATTGGGCGAGTGAAAAAGACAAACATTTACATCCCAAATATGCACCTGTAAATAGATATGCCACCGATATAATAGGCTGTTTGAACAATTATGTGGATGGCTGGGTAGATTGGAATATGGTTTTAAACACACAAGGCGGTCCCAATTGGTTTAAAAATTGGTGTGTAGCTCCAGTAATTGTTGATACCGAAAAAGATGAAGTTTACTTTACACCCTTGTATTATGTAATGGCACATTTCAGTAAGTTTATGCGACCAGGGTCCGTTAAAATTGGTTGTTCTATTAATCATAAAGAAGTGATGACTACCGCAGTTCAAAACCCAGATGGAAGCATTGTTATTGCCCTATTTAACCCAACTGATGAGCAGTTTAGTGTTTCATTGAATATCAAAAAAGAAGTAAAAGAGATTACTATAGATTCAAAAGCGTTACAAACAATCGTTATTAAACAACAATAAAGAAGTATGTCCAATCAAAATTTATCGCATAAAGTTCCAATGGGTCAAAAAGTTGCTTTTGGACTTGGAATGCTTGCCAATCAAATGTTTCCTGCAATGATTGGAATTTTCACCGTTGTTCTGGTAGAAAAGCTAGGTTTTAGTGGGTTGCTACTAGGATTGACTTATTTTATCCCAAAGTTTTATGATGCCTTGTTTGACCTCATTATGGGTTATGTAAGTGATAATACAAAATCGAAATGGGGAAGAAGAAGACAATATGTATTAATAGGAGCAATCATTTTAGGAATTTCATTCGCATCAATGTGGCAATTGTACGTTGAAAATGGAGTTGCCTATAATTTTGTTTTCTTTTTAGGTATTTCATTGGTTTTTTATTCAGGACTTACCATTTTTAGTATTCCATACGTAGCCATGGGTTATGAAATGAGTGATGATTTTCATGAGCGAACAAACATCATGGCCACTTCTCAACTCATTGGTCAATTAGCCTGGGTTATTGCACCATGGTTTTGGGTAATTATGGCAGATAAATCATTGTTTCCGTCCAGTGAAGTAGCGGTTAGAACGTTGTCAGTGTATGTTGCCATTGGCTGTTCTGTTTTAGCGGCTATTCCGGCATTTTTTATTCCCAGTAAATCTACAGTAAACGAAAATTACAGCCCTATCGATTTGAAAGGAATTCTAAATAGTTTCGGAGAAATTAAAGAAGGGCTTAAAGCATCTATAGAAATTAAGCCTTTCAGAAAAATCTGTATTGCTACTTTTTTAATTTTTAATGCTTTTCAAACAACAGCAGGCTTCTCTTACTTTATTATTAAATACTATCTATTTAAAGGAAATGAAGATGGTTTTGGATTATGGCCTACTTTGTTTGGATGTATAGGAGCGATTATAACAACGGTTTTAGTAATACCAATTGTTGCTAAAATGTCTAAAGCAATGGGAAAAAAGAAGGCGTTTTTGCTTTCTCAAAGTATTTCAATAGTAGGTTACATTCTGCTCTTTTTACTTTTTGTACCAGGTAAACCCTACCTTTTTCTTTTTGCTCTTCCTTTCTTTTCTTTTGGTATTGGTAGTTTGTTTACATTAATGATGTCTATGACATCTGATGTGATTGATATTGATGAGTTAAATACTGGTAAACGAAGAGAAGGAAGCTTAGGCGCTATTTACTGGTGGATGGTAAAGTTTGGAACAGCTATGGCAGGTTTAATAAGTGGCTTAATTCTTTCCTTGGTAAGTTTTCAATCCAATGCCCCTGCACAAACAGATGAAACCATGTTTTGGCTAAGAATTTTCTTCGTAGGTATACCCATTTTAGGAACATTAACTGCATTATGGGCTATGAAAGATTATGATATTGATGAGGCCAAAGCCATGGAAGTAAGAAATCTTCTAGATAAAAGAAAAGCACCTTTAAAGAAACAATCTTCCAGCAATCTATCAGGAAAATCAAGCGTTTTGCTTCACAATAGAAATTTGAATACAATTATTGGTACAGATTACAGTCAGAAATCGGAAGCCGAAATAGAAACTCTTTTCTCAACTCAATTCAACCAAGGTATAAATGGATTGTGTTTTAGTCCTTATGTGGGGGGACAAAAACCAGGTGATATTTTATCAGCAGTACAAATAGGAAGACGGATAGACATCATTGCACCCCATACCAAATGGATCAGGACTTTTTCAGCAACCGAAGGCAATGAATTAATACCAGAAATAGCTCACCAAAAAGGTATTAAAACCATTGTGGGGGCTTGGATAAGTTATGACAAGGATAGAAATGAAAAAGAAATCAATGCGTTAATCAAACTCGCAAATGCTGGATTGGTTGATATTGCAGCCGTTGGTAACGAGGTATTGCACAGAGGCGAAATTTCGGAAGCCGAATTGATTGGGTATATCAACAAAGTCAAACAAGCGGTTCCAAGTCATATTGAAGTGGGCTATGTAGATGCCTATTATCAATTTATTGAAAGGCCTAAACTGTTAGATACATGCGATTTGGTTTTATGTAATTTCTATCCATTTTGGGAAGGTGCAGCCAATTATTTTTCAATGTCGTACCTAAATAACATGCTCGAAATAACAAAAGAAGTAAGCCAAGATAAACGCATTATTGTAACAGAAACCGGATGGCCAAGTTTAGGAGAAACCGTTGAAAGTGCAGTCCCATCAAGAATAAATGCGATGAAATATTTTATCATTTCACAACAATGGGCAAAAATCAATAACTTGGAAATGTTTCATTTCTCCTCATTTGATGAATCATGGAAAGTAGTGCAAGAAGGTAAGCTTGGTACCTCATGGGGCTTATGGGATAAAAACGAAAAGTTCAAGTACAAAAAATAACGTTTAAAAATATGTCATTTAGAGAAGGTCATTTATTTACCGCAGCGAACCAAGAGAACTATTCTCATTTGCAATACGAGGATAGATATGTTCATATAATTTATGAAGATCTTTCAAAAGAGGATTTAAGAAGTTTGTGGCAAAGAACACTTCAAAAAGGAATGCATGGTATTTGCTTTAGTATTTATGAAGATGGGCAAAAACCAGGATCCATTATAACTGAATCGCAAGTAGAGAGACGCATCAACATATTAAAGCCTTATGCAAAATGGGTCCGTTCTTTTTCTTGTATTGAAGGCAATGAACATATACCAAAAATGGCTAAAAAACACGGAATGAAAACACTTGTAGGGGCATGGCTTGGAGATGATTTGGAGTTGAACGAAAAAGAAATTGAAGCACTCATATCTATGGCACATGAAGGACTGGTTGATGTTGCAGCTGTTGGAAATGAAGTGATGTACAGAAAAGAGTTAACAGAAGAACAATTGCTCAACTATATCCAACGGGTAAAAGATGCCATTCCTCACATTCCAGTGGGTTATGTTGATGCATATTACGAGTTTTCGCATAGACCAAGAATTACAGCAATATGCGATGTCATTTTAACCAATTGTTACCCTTATTGGGAAGGTTGCCCTATTGAATATTCATTTGAACACATGAAAAGTATGTTTGAATCGGCAAAATATGCTGGGCAAGGCAAGCGCGTAATCATTACAGAAACAGGTTGGCCAAGCGAGGGTGGTGCATTTAAAGCTTCGGTGGCAACTATAGAAAATGCCATGCGTTATTTTATAGATTGTCAGAACTGGTGTTACCTAAATGGTATTGAGAGTTTCTACTTTGCTTCTTTTGATGAGTCATGGAAGACTGGTCCAGAAGGTGATGTAGGTGCTTATTGGGGACTTTGGGATAAACATGAACAACTAAAATACTAATGACTCATTTTTTTCAACAATTTGATTTGCCATTCGCTAAAGCTATTTGTTATTCTGGTTTTCGAAATGGACAACAACCAGGCGGCATCGTTCCTTCGTACGATGAAATTAAAGAAGATTTATTGCTGCTAAAACCCCATTGGAATTATCTCAGGTTGTATGATTGTGATGAACATGCATTAACCGTCATTAAAGTTATTCAACAAGAAAACTTAGACTTTAAATTAATGCTTGGTGCATACATTGTAGCTGAAATGAATAACCAGGGTTGCCCTTGGAATGGCGGAATTTATGAAGAGAATCAACTTGAGCAGAACAAAATCAAAAATGACTTAAGAATCCAGCGCCTCATCGAATGGTCGAACCAATATCCCGAAATAATTTTTTCCGTTTCCCTTGGTAATGAGGCATGCGTTGATTGGACAGACCATTTTGTACCTGTTGAACGTGTTACAGAGTTTGCAAGAAAAGTAAAACAAAGTATTCAGCAACCCATCACCTTTTGCGAGAATTATGTTCCATGGTTAAATTACCTTAAACCACTTGTTGGATTTATTGATTTTATTTCGATTCACACCTATCCTGTGTGGGAATATAAACACATACATGAAGCTGTTGAGTATACGATAGCCAACTATGAAACGGTAGCGAAACAATATCCTGAAATTCCTGTGGTGATTACAGAAGCAGGATGGGCCACCAATTCACATGGAGTGGGAATAAAGACTGAACATGTTAACGAAGAGAATCAGAAAATTTATTATGAGGATTTGATGGAATGGACAACTAAAAATAACATCCTCACTTTCTTTTTTGAAGCATTTGATGAACAATGGAAAGGTTCTTCAGATCCAATGGAGCCTGAAAAACATTGGGGAGTTTTTAAAGCCGATAGGACACCTAAATTGGTTTTTGAGAAAAATAAAAAAGCAACGACATAGAACGATTGTATGCTAAAGCTCAAAAGAAAAGCCCTCTTTTTCTAATGTTCTGTATCTTTTTTCATCGAATTTAAATAATTTGGCTGGGCGATGCGAAACGTTTTCCTTAACCTCATTCAACGGTTTTAGAATATTCATTTCTAGAATTTTTTTTCTAAAATTAGATTTATCAAATTTATACCCTAGTAATGCCTCATATAATTGCTGAAGCTGTAAAAGTGTAAATTTAGTAGGTAGCAATTCAAAACCTGTAGGTTTGTGTCTAACCTCATTTTTTAATGTTTCGATTGCCTTGCCTAAAATAGTGGAGTGATCAAAAGCCAATTCTGGTAATTCTTTGATATTAAACCATTCGGCTGATTTTGCCCAAGAAGAAGCAATAGGTTGATAGTCGATACTATTTACCAATGAAAAATATCCAACGGTTACTACCCTTCCCAATGGATGCCTATCTACAGTACCAAAGGTAAAAAATTGTTTCATATAAATATTTTTCAACCCTGTGAGTTTCTCCAATACATTGTTGGCTGCATCACGTAAGTTTTGAGCTGGTTCCACTAAATCGCCAATCAGCGCCCAATGACCTTTAAAAGGCTCAACATCTCTTTGTACCAGTAATACTTTTATTTCACCTTCATGATATCCAAATACCACACAATCAATGGAGAGGCCAAAAATAAAATAATCATTTATCGGAAGCTTATAGTCAGATATAAAGTAAGAATTAGGTAGTTTCATAGCGCAAATTATACTTATCGCTTCAATATTAAGTAAAAATTACTTATAGTATTTTTTACTTTAACTATTTTTTGTTTAATTGCATTAACAAATCATTAATAGAATTGAATATGAAAAAAATTATTACATTTAGTTTATCCATACTTATTGCTAGTATTGGATTTTCTCAAAACGGTCCAATTAATTTTGAAGTAGGCGGACAAGGTGCCGGCTGGTCATGGACAACATTTGAAAATGATTCCAATCCACCATTGGAGATTATTAACAACCCAAGTTCTGTAGCTCCTAACACCTCTAGCAAAGTTGCAAAATTTACAGCGAAAGTTGGAGGAATGCCTTGGGCTGGATGTGAGTCTTTGAAAGCAACTGATCTAGGAACCTTTACTTTATCTGCATCCAATGCCATCATTAAAATTATGGTTTGGAAATCTACTATTAGTGATGTTGGTATCAAGTTAATCAAAAACGATAATTCTTCTACAGGTGAAATCAAGGTGGCTAATACCAAAACCAATGAGTGGGAAGAACTAACATTTAACTTTTCTTCGGTAATTGGAAATCCAAATACAGTAAATATTAACCAAATAGCAATATTCCCTGATTTTGTTTCGGGTACTTCACCTAGAACTACTGCTTCTATTACTTATTTCGATAATATTACTTTCTCTGCAGGTGCTGCTTTGCCAGTACCAACTGATCCTGCAATGCCTCCTACCAAACCATCAGCTGATGTAATTTCATTATTTAGCAATGCTTATACAAATGTGCCAGTAGATACTTGGAGAACTGGATGGTCTGTAGCTACACTTACTGAAATGCAAATTGGTACAGATGATGTGAAGAAATACTCAGGATTAGATTTTGTTGGGATTGAAATGGTATCGAATCCAATTAATATTTCTGCTATGGATTTGGTTGAATTTGATATTTGGACTCCAAATTCAACTTCTTTCAGAATTAAATTGGTAGATGCTGGAGCTAATGGAACTATTGGTGGTGGTGATGATGCAGAACATGAGCTTACCGTTACTCCTACTTTAGATGGCTGGAATCACATAGCATTGCTAATATCAAATTTTACTGGCCTTACGACTAAATCAAAAATTGCACAACTTATTTTTGCAAGCGCGCCTATAGGCACTTCAATTGTATATATTGATAATGTAATATTTAGTAAAGCTGAAGTATTGGCTGAACCAATAGTTGCTGCAACAACTCCTACCAAACCAGCAGCTGATGTAATTTCATTGTTTAGCAATGCCTATACAAATGTCCCTGTAGATACATGGAAAACTGGATGGTCTGTAGCTACACTTACTGAAATGCAAATTGGAACAGATGATGTAAAGAAATACTCAGGATTGGATTTTGTAGGTATTGAAACAGTGACTAATCCAATCAATATATCTGCTATGGATTCAGTTGAATTTGATATGTGGACACCAAATTCAACTTCTTTCAGAATCAAATTAGTAGATGCTGGAGCAAATGGAACTATTGGTGGTGGTGATGACGCAGAGCACGAACTTACTGTAACTCCTACTTTAAACGGATGGAACCATATATCATTACCAATATCAGATTTTACAGGTCTTACAACAAAATCAAAAATTGCACAAATCATTTTTGCAAGCGCTCCTATAGGCACTTCAGTTGTATACATTGATAATGTTTTGTTCAGCAAAAAAGTGGCAACAAGTGTAGCTTCTGTTTCACAAGAAACAGTTGGTGTTTTTCCTAATCCTGCTAACAATAATTTAAATATTAGTACAACAAATAATATTCAGTCTATTGTTATATACAACTCATTGGGTCAAGTTGTATTATCAACTTCACCAAATGCACATAATGTAACTATTGACATTGCTAATTTGCCAAATGGTTTTTATTCTGTTAAAGCAAGTATAAATGGTGTTGATACCTTTACTAAAGTAATAAAACAATAAATTTAGATTTTTAAATAATACAAATGGGCGATTAGATTTTTCTAATCGCCCATTTTTTTAAACATAATTTTAAGTAAGTTTTTTATGCTTTTGATACTTACTACCTTGTTATATTTCAATTGTCTTGTCCTTAAACTAGTTGAAAATTATAACGCTAATCATAATCATTTTAGATTCCCAAAAAAAATCATGATAAAGAGTATTTAACCAAAGAAATTTCAGTCAAAGCTTTAGACCAAAATCAAGGTACCTATTGGTTAATGCTGTTTTTATTTACATTTGCCTGCTTGGTATTGTTTAATTAAACAATAAAAGGGAATACAGTGAAAAGCTTTAATAGGAACCGCTGCTGTAATTGCTTCGCTTTTATTGTAAAATGAATAATAATGAAAGTGGTTTTGTTTTAAAATTTCACTATTTATATGGAGAGACAAACAAAACGAGCTTAAGACAGAAAACTTACCCAGCATATTTTTGTAATTAGTTACTATAGGGAATAGAAGGGATGAGTTGTATGCTGCTGTAATGAACGCTGTGTATTATTCATCCCTATTTTCATAAAAAAAGCAAATGAAATACATTTTTGTAGGCATTCATTTTATATTTTTAGCTAAGCTAAGCCAAGCACAATTTGCACCACAAGTTGGCAATATCGGAACTACTGCTTTGTATAAAGATAGCAGCATTTTTATCAACTGGGCAATAGGCTGTACGCTAAATAGGGGTTGGCAAAATAGCGCTGATACTTCTTTGGGTAAAACACAAGTTGGCGATGAAACGTATATAGTAGGTAAAGCAGGAAATGGCATTGCAAGCCTAGGAGATGGTGGAGAAGCTATCGTTACCTTTGCCAAACCTATTGTAAATGGAATTGGGCCTGATTTTGCTGTTTTCGAAAATGGATTTATCGATCAAACATTAACTCCTGGTACTGCATTTTTAGAACTTGCTTTTGTTGCGGTTAGCAGTGATGGTATACATTATACACGTTTCCCTGCATTAAGTAATATAGATACAACCATGCAGTTAAATGCCTTTAATGGAATTGATGCTAGCCAAATTCATAACCTTGCAGGTAAATATTTAGGCAACTATGGAACACCTTTTGATTTAAGTGAATTAACCGACACCATTGCCGTGGATATTAACAATATTACCCATGTAAAAATTACTGATGTGGTAGGTTCTATAACCCCAAAATATGCAACTAAAGATAGCAGAGGCTTTACCATAAACGACCCTTGGCCTACTCCATTTGCTTCGGGCGGTTTCGACTTAGATGCAGTAGGTGTAATTTATCAAAATGGTCCTGTTGGCATCAACGAACAAAATATGCCTGTTGGATTTCACATCTACCCTATTCCTGGTTATTCAAATCAACCAATACATATTGAATGTCAATCGCACAAGTTATGGCATGTAGAACTCATTAATCTACAAGGAAAAACCGTTTTGAGCACCACTACAAATGCTAAACAAGCCAATATTCAATATCCTGAAACAGGGGTTTATATATTGCGTATTTACAATAACGAATCTGCCTATTCACAAAAAATAACCATTCAATAATGGTTAAATATATCCTCATTCTTTGCCTCCTTTTATTGTGCTGTATTTTCCAATATTGTAAACAGGAAACAATAGAAGAAACACAAACAATAAGTATTTATACTAAACAACAAACAGTAACAATAAATGATAGTATACAACTTTTTGTAAATGGAACTAACGAAACGTACACATGGGAAATTAGACCCAATATTGGAACCATCACTGTTAACAATTGGTTTAAAGCACCTAGTAGTATTTATCAAAATAACTCACACATAACCATCAACTTAAAAACACAAACTGGTAAAAAAACTTTTTTAGAACTTAACATTGAACGTGGCAACTTACAAGATTCTGTTATTTCATTTGCAACAACCATACAACCTTTATTTACTCAAAACTGTAATTTTAGTGCATGCCATGGAAATGGTTCGAAAGCTGGAAATGTAGAATTGAGTAATCATACAAATACGATAAACCATGTTGTGGTATATCAGCCTTTGCAAAGCATACTATACGTTTCATTACTTAAATCTGATCCACTTCGTATGATGCCACCAGCAGGGCCTTTGCACAGTTCAAAAATTAAACTCATCCAAAAGTGGATTGAGCAAGGTGCATTAAACAACTAACCAAAATACGGTTTCAAATAATACCTTTGATACATGGGAATCAAATCGCTATTGGCAATACCATTTGCCAAATACATTCGTAAAAAAGTATCACTTGATGCAGCCAATGCATTGCAAGACCAAGAAAGAATATTTCAATATTTAATAACCACAGCAGCACAAACCATTTTTGGTAAAAATCATTTATTCGCTTCCATTAAAACATACGAGGATTTTAAACAACACATACCCATAAATGATTATGAAGGACTAAAACCCTACTTTGATAAAATGGTAAGTGGAGAAGCTAATGTAGTATGGCCAGGTAAGCCCTTGTATTTTGCCAAAACAAGTGGAACTACTTCAGGTGTAAAATATATTCCAATCTCTAAAGAGTCAATTTCATTTCACATCAACTCAGCACGCAATGCTTTGTTGTGTTATATAGCCGAAACTGGCAATGCCCATTTTGTAGATGGCAAATTGATATTCCTTTCGGGAAGTCCAACATTAGAACTAAAAAACGGGGTACATACTGGAAGATTAAGTGGCATTGTAAACCATCATGTACCTCAGTATTTGCGCAACAATCAATTACCTTCATACCGCACCAATTGTATAGATGATTGGGAAGAAAAAGTAGATGCAATAGTAGCTGAAACATACAACCAAAACATGACACTCATAAGCGGTATTCCACCTTGGGTTCAAATGTATTTTGATAAACTAAGTGTAAAAGCAGGAGAAAAAAAAGTAAGTGAGATTTTTCCCAACTTTAACTTATTTGTATATGGTGGCGTAAACTTTGAACCTTACCGTGCAAAATTAGAACAGAGTATTGGCAAAAAAATTAACACCATCGAAACCTATCCCGCAAGCGAAGGATTTATTGCCTACCAAGATAAACAATCCGAAAAAGGATTGTTACTTCTTACCAACAACGGAATGTTTTATGAGTTTATACCAGTAGATGAATTTTTCAATGAAAATCCTACACGTATATCTTTAAAAAACATTGAACTCGATAAAAATTATGTGTTAATCCTGAACACAAACGCAGGATTATTTGGATATAATATTGGCGATACCATAAAGTTTGTTTCCAAAAAACCATACCGTATTATGGTTACAGGACGAATTAAACATTTTATATCTGCCTTTGGCGAACATGTTATTGGAGAAGAAGTTGAACATGCACTAATGAGCGTAGCTAAAACAGAAGGAATAGAGATAATAGAATTTACTATAGCACCTCAAGTAACACCTCCAGAAGGAGGACTCCCCTACCACGAATGGTTTGTAGAATTTGGAACGAAACCCGAAAACATGAACAACTTTGCCCAACAAGTTGACACAGCACTTCAACAGAAAAATATTTACTATAAAGACTTAATAAGCGGTTCAATTTTACGAACACTTGTAATACATGCTTTACCTTCAAATGCATTTATAAACTACATGAAAAGTGAAGGAAAATTAGGTGGACAAAACAAAGTACCTAGATTAAGCAACGACAGAAACATTGCTAACAAATTAAGTTAAATACTTTTTCAACTTATTGGACACTTACATCCTAAACTAAATGTAATACACCTATTTTATTAATTAAAATAAAGCCTAATTTGCTTAACGTATAACGTATGAAAGAAAAAAAGAAAATAGCCATATTAGGTAGCACAGGTTCAATTGGTACACAAGCACTCGAAATTGCGCGCGAACAAAAAGACACGATTGAAATTGAGGTGCTAACGGCCAACTCCAATGCCGATTTGCTCATAGCTCAAGCAAAAGAATTTAAACCCAACCATGTAGTGATTGCTGATGAAAGCAAATACCTACAAGTAAAAGAGGCACTGGCTCACGATGATATTAAAGTATTTGCTGGTAGCAACTCTATTTGTGAGGTAATAGAAATAACCTCTGCAGATACAGTTCTAACTGCAATGGTAGGCTACAGCGGATTGTTACCAACCATTAAAGCAATTGAAAACAAAAAAAGAATTGCACTTGCCAATAAAGAAACATTGGTTGTTGCAGGTGAATTGATTACCAGATTATGTGCAGAACACCATGTTGATTTAATACCTGTTGATTCAGAACATTCGGCAATTTTTCAATGTTTGGTTGGTGAAGATTTAGATACCATTGACAAGATAATTTTAACTGCAAGTGGAGGTCCTTTTAGAGGCAAAAACCGCAACGAGTTAGCAGCTATTACCAAAGCTCAAGCTCTTAAACATCCCAACTGGAATATGGGTGCAAAAATCACTATTGATTCGGCAACGTTGATGAATAAAGGTTTAGAAGTAATTGAAGCAAAATGGTTATTTGGTGTAAAAGGAGATAACATAAAAGCCGTTGTACATCCTCAAAGTATTATTCACAGTATGGTAGAGTTTAACGATGGAAGTATAAAGGCTCAAATGGGATTACCCGATATGAAACTTCCTATTCATTATGCATTCTTTTTTCCTAAACGCGTTGAAACCAATTTTAAACGATTGAGTTTTACAGAATCAAATACCCTAACGTTTGAAGAACCTGATATGGAAACATTTAGAAACTTGGCATTGGCATACCAAGCAATGGATAAAGGAGGAAACATGGCATGCATTTTAAATGCTGCCAATGAGGTTGCTGTTGATGCCTTTTTAAATGATAAAATTAGCTTTTTAGGTATTGCCGAATTGAATGAAAAATGCATGAACAGCGTTTCCTTTATTAAACATCCAACATTAGAAGATTATATTCAAACAGATGCTGAAACACGTAAAATTGCAACTTCATTGCTGTAATTACCTTCATTCAACTTCTGAAAATATGCTACAGTTTAGCCTAGTTTTAATGTATTCATGAGACTCACTAAAATTTATCATATCATTCTCTCATCTTAAACTATGATAATCAGTGGTAAAATAGTCAAACGGTATTTTTTGCCATTCAAAAAATCTGTGTACTTCTATTGCAATAATCCCTTACTTTTGCGCATTCAAAAATGGGAACAATAATCCCAGAAACTAACACACAACAAACTTTAAAACATGCAAGGACTCATTATGGCGGCCCAACTTATTACGGGCATTTCAATATTAGTAATTTTACACGAACTAGGACATTTTTGGGCAGCAAGAGCATTCGGCATTAAAGTCGAAAAATTCTATTTGTTTTTTGATGCTTGGGGGTTTAAATTATTCAGCATAAAAATAGGCGAAACAGAATATGGAATTGGGTGGTTACCCTTGGGTGGCTATGTAAAAATTGCAGGTATGGTTGATGAGAGCATGGATACCGAACAGCTTGCAAAACCAGCCGAACCATGGGAATTTAGAAGCAAACCAGCTTGGCAACGTTTAATTGTGATGATAGGCGGAGTGGTGATGAATATTATTGCAGCCATCGTTATTTTTGCCATGATATCTTTTGCTTATGGTGAAAAATACACCTTAAATTCATCTGTAAAATATGGTATTGTACCTTCTGAATTTGCTCAAGAAATTGGATTTCAAAAAGGCGATAAACTTATTTCGGTAAACAATAAACCAATTGTTCATTTTGAAGAAGCAGTAAGCAGTGATGAAATCATGGGAACCAACAATGCAGTATATTTGGTGGAGCGAAATGGCGAAAGAATGAACATCCCATTGCCTGAAAATTTTATAACTAAATTTTCGGAACAAGGAAAGACTAACTTTTTTATGCCCCGAATGACATTTACGGTTGCCGAAACTACACCCAACTACAATGCTGAAAAAGCTGGACTGTTAAAAGCAGATAAAATTATAGCTGTTGATAGTGTATCATTTGTATTTTTTGATGAATTCCAACAACTCTTAAAACAAAAAACTGGAACACAAACAATGTTTACTGTGCTTCGGAATGGTGATACCATTAAACTTCCTATTGAAGTAGATGGTGATGGAAAAGTTGGATTTGTACCCCAAGCAATGGAGTTTGACTATGATTCTATTCAATATGGTTTTTTTCAATCTTTTCCCATTGGTGTTAATAGAGCATCCGAAACAATTTCGATGCAAATAAAAGGTTGGGGTAAAATATTTAGTGGTGCTATCCCTGCAAATAAAGCTGTTCAAGGACCAATAGGTATTGCTAAATTTTATGGCGGAGAATGGATTTGGAGTCGTTTTTGGTTATTTACTGCGCTTATATCCTTAGGATTAGCCTTTATGAATATTCTTCCTATACCCGCATTAGATGGTGGCCACGTTGTATTGTTGTTGTTAGAAATGATTACAGGCAAAGCTCTTAGCGTAAAAGCTATGGAACGTATCCAAACAGTGGGAATGGTACTTTTACTTACACTTACTGTTTTTATATTTGGTAATGATATTATTGGATTATTCGTAAAATAATCAATAGCATCAAATTCATTTTCTACCTTTTACTACAACTTCCAGTTGAATGTGGGAATGTGTATTTAATACTCGGTGGCATCTCTTATTATTGAATAATTATTTACACCGAACATGAAAAAAACAGTATTTACAACGCTCTTTATTGGTTGCTTTTGTATTGCTTTTGCCCAACAAGATTCTGCAAAAAAAGAAACACGTATTTTAATAGTTCCGTATCAATCAATGATGCATTTTAGTGATGCCGATGAAGATATAGCTCGCATAAACGGAAAAAATATTGGTCAAGTGCGCAACCAACTTCGTACTGATTTAGAAGCAAATATATACCACCAGTTTTTGGCTTCTTTTGATGCAATTAGTTTAATGCGATCAACCACATTAAATGGTGAAGAAGACTTAAATAAAATATATGCTGCCACACGGTATATAGAATATTCGAAACAAGCACAAGATGAATACCATGCCAACAAAAATTCTGCAATTACTGAATCTATTAAAAAAGTAAATGCAACTTTTAAGCTTACATCCAAAGAACAAACATATTGGGTAAGCGATTCCTCAGTAATGTTAGGAGCAATTGGCAGCAAAGAGCTATTCCAATATTTGCACAAAAAATACAACCAAAAATACATCTTATTTATTACCCAATTTGAACTAAATACCAGTAATAAAAACTCACTCGAATGGTTGAAGCAAGACTATACAAGGGAATATACCTTGCACTATAATTTATTTGATTACACAGGAGCGCTTATTCGTGCAGAAGTGATTACACTTAAAGGAGGTAATGAAAATAAATTAGCTGACATTAATAGTAAGTACCTCATTGTACTTGCACAAAAATTAAGAGATATTGTACAAGTTGCCAATCAATAACCATGACAATTTTAAAATTAGGAGATAAGGTTCGTTTTGTTAACGAGAACATGCAAGGTGTGGTTACAAACATCAATGGAAAAATTATTGGCGTTACCATTGAAGAAGATTTTGAAATACCTGTTGCTGCAAATGAATTAATAAAAATGGAAGAAGTTGTTTCTAAAAAAGAAGCACCTGTTTTTGTGACTAAAAAATCTACTTATGTTCAAGTTCATTCGGGGATTCATATTGCATTCGAAAGATTAACTGAAACGAGTCTTGAACTTAAATTACACAACTCCGAAAGTGATTTGATAGCTTTTGCTTATTTTCAAAAAAACAATAACGTATTTGAATTGCGCCAACAAGGAAGCATTGAATTGGAAACATACATTTCATTAGGCAAATTTGATTTAGAAAAATTTAATTCATGGCCCGAAATGGCATTTCAAATTATGTTTATCAATGAAACTGGAACTACTTTTAAACCTCAATTAGTTAAAACGGTTAAACTGCATGCTAAAGAGTTCCATGCAAGTTTTAAGCAATGTTATTTTTTAGCAAAACAAGCCTACACGTTTCGGTTAGATGAATCTATTAACAAAGTTGATATCCAAAAACTACTGAATAAAGATTTTGGTGAGACTGCAAGTAAGCAAGTATTTATAACTGAAGAATCCCTTAACAAAAAACCTAATCCTACTATAGATTTGCATATTGAAAAACTAACCGATCAAGTATCCCAATTGAGTGCCCAAGATATGGTTGATTTACAAATGAAAGTAGTTATCAAAAGTTTGGAAATGGCACATATCCATCAAATGCAAAAAATTGTATTTATACATGGAATTGGCAATCATTTCTTGAAAAACAAAATCAAAAACTATTTATCACAACAAAAAACAATTGTGCAAAAATACCAAGATGCCGACATGGTTTTATTTGGCGGTGGTGCTACAGAGGTTTTGTTGAATTGAATCTAATGTCACGCTGAGTTCATCGAAGCGTCACTCGCAATATGATCTTCAGAATAAGGCTTCGATAAACTCAGCCTGACACTATTTCTTAGGTCCTTTAGGCTGCAGTGGTCTTATCTCCACATTCACGG
Source organism: Bacteroidia bacterium (assembly GCA_044353855.1). Lineage (GTDB taxonomy): Bacteria > Bacteroidota > Bacteroidia > UKL13-3 > UKL13-3 > UKL13-3. The sequence goes on along the minus strand of JBILBF010000004.1, from coordinate 89,425 downwards.
TATGGAAATTATCAGGCATTTCAATTGCTTGTATAATGCTTAATGCAACATCTTCGGGCATTAGCATGTAATCGTGTGGTTGTATGCCTGGACTGTTCCTGAAAAAATCGGTTTTGGTAGAACCAGGATACACACAAGTAACTTTTACACAATAGTCTCTTACCTCTCTAAACAACGATTCGCTTAAGCCTTTTATAGCCCATTTGCTAGCACAATAAGCAGCAACTTGAGGCATACCTTCCAAAGCTGCTGTTGAAGCGATATTAATAATATGACCGTATTGTTGTTTTTTTATCTGGGGTAATGCTTCCTTGCAACAATAAATTGTACCATTCACATTGGTTTCCATCATTTCTTGCACTTGCTCCAAAGGCATTTCTTCCAATAACCCAAAGTAGCCTAAACCAGCATTGTTAAGCAAAATATGAATGGTATTGTTGGTTAGCTTGTATACAGTTTCAAAAGCTTGTTGCACGCTTTGGTAATTCCGCACATCACACTGTATAAAAGTATAGTTGGCATGTTCAATCACATTGTTTCTGCCAAGTCCAAATACCCTTGCTCCTTTTGCAAGCAATGCTGTTGCCGTTGCAAATCCGATTCCTTTGCTTACGCCTGTTACAACTGCAATTTTATTGTTGATTTCCATACTTTATAAACTTTAATAGATAAAAAAGGCCATCCGTCAGATAACAGATGGCCTTTTTTTAAAAATGAACTATTTATTTTTTGATCTCAAATGTGTTCATAAATGCTGTTGTAAAATTTCCTTTTTTGAAATCTTCATTTTGCATCAATTGGATATGCAATGGAATAGTTGTTTTTAAACCCGGGCCTTCAATGATAAACTCGCTTAAAGCACGTTCCATTTTTATAATTGCTTCTTCGCGTGTTTGGGCAAACACAATTAATTTGGCAATCATTGAATCGTAATTAGAGGGAATGGTATAACCGGCATACACGTGAGTATCTACTCGCACTCCATGCCCGCCTGGCTTATGTAGGTATTCAATTTTTCCGGGTGTAGGTCTAAAATTATTTAAAGGATCCTCGGCATTAATACGGCATTCAATTGCATGGCGAAAAGGGAAATAATTTTTACCACTAATGGGTACTCCTGCAGCTATTAATATTTGTTCTTTTACCAAGTCATAATTAATAACTTCCTCGGTTACGGGATGCTCCACCTGAATACGGGTATTCATTTCCATAAAATAGAAATTACGGTGTTTGTCAACTAAAAATTCTATTGTTCCTAAGCCTTCGTAATTAATCGATTTTGCACCATTAACAGCAGCATTACCCATTGCTTCACGTAACTCAGGGGTTACGAATGGCGAGGGTGCTTCTTCAACTAGTTTTTGATGTCTGCGTTGTATTGAACAATCGCGTTCACTCAAATGGCAAACATTTCCATATTGATCTCCGGCTAATTGAATTTCAATATGACGAGGTTCTTCAATGTATTTTTCCATATACATACCATCGTTACCAAAGGCTGCTAAAGATTCTTGCCTTGCACTGTCCCAATGTTTTTCAAACTCATCATCGGCCCATATGATACGCATCCCACGTCCACCACCTCCGGCAGTTGCTTTAATAATTACTGGATAACCAATTTCTTTTGCTAAAGAAATTCCTTCTTCAAAACTTGAAAGTAAACCATTCGAACCAGGAATGACAGGAACACCTGCTTTTTTCATGGTATCTTTTGCATTTGCTTTATCACCCATTTGGTTAATCATTTCGGGTGAAGCTCCAATAAATTTTATTCCATGATCGCGGCAAATACCTGAAAATTTTGCGTTTTCAGATAAAAAACCATAACCGGGATGAATGGCATCAGCATTGGTAATTTCGGCAGCAGCAATAATGCTGGCCATGTTTAAATAGGATTGTGGTGACGGTGCTGGACCAATACAAACTGCCTCATCGGCAAAGCGTACATGCAAACTATCTTTATCTGCAGTTGAATATACAGCAACTGTTTTGATGCCCATTTCTTTTGCAGTGCGAATAATACGCAAGGCTATCTCACCACGATTTGCAATCAGTATTTTTTTGAACATAGTTTATGGATGTGAAGATGTGAAAATATGAAAATGTGCAGATGAAGGAAAGCTCATTTGAACATTGCTCATTTGCACATTGTATTACATTGGTTCAACCAAGAACAAAGGTTGATCGTATTCAACCGGTGAAGCATTCTCAACCAAAATCTTAACGATTTTTCCAGAAAGCTCCGATTCAATCTCGTTGAACAATTTCATTGCCTCAACTACACATAAAACTGAACCTATTTTAATTTCATCCCCTACATTTACAAAAGCTGGTTTATCAGGAGCTGAAGATTTATAATACGTTCCTATCATAGGCGACTTTATGGTTATCAGGTTACTTGAATGGTTGGCTGCTTCAGTTGACTGAGCAGACATATGCATGGTTGGCACTGGTGAAGCAACAGGAACACTCACCTCAATTGGAGTTGGTTGAGCTGTTGGTGCTTGAACAAAAGTGGTTTTTTCTTCAATTTTCCGAATAGCAATTTTAAAATCACCTTTCTCAACTTCTACCTCCGAAACATCTGCTTCGGATACAAGTTTAATCAGTTCTTTAATCTCTTTTAGTTCCATGTTAGGATTGGTTTATCAATATCAAATGTATAGAAATTTCGAAATTCTTAACAAAATACCTCAAATTTTATTGAATTTGAGGGGAAAATAAGTGGTTTTGATGTGAAACTAGCTGTTATAAGCCCATTTTAAGTAAATAGCTCCCCAAGTAAAACCTCCACCAAAAGCTGACAAAATAATATTGTCTCCTTTTTTTAGTTGTTTTTCCCATTCCCACAAGCATAAAGGAAGAGTTCCATTTGTGGTATTTCCAAAGTGATCAATATTAATCATTACTTTATCTTTAGGAAGTCCCATACGCTCAGCTGTTGCATCTATAATTCTTAAATTAGCTTGGTGTGGTACCAGCCACGAAATATCATCTGCTGTTAACTGATTGCGTTCCATTATTTGAGCCGAAACATCTGCCATTCCACTTACAGCATACTTAAATACTGTTTTCCCATCTTGGTATACATAATGTTCTTTCGCATCAATGGTTTCGTGTGTTGGTGGTTTTAATGAACCTCCCGCTTTTTGATGAAGGTAATGCCGTCCATTACCGTCTACCTTTAATATACTATCAATTACACCAAGTCCTTCCGTATTGGGTTCTAATAATACACATCCAAGTCCATCTCCAAAAATTATACAGGTATTGCGATCTGAATAATCAATGATAGATGACATTTTATCGCCACCTACTACCAATACTTTTTGGTATTTACCACTTTCAATAAATTTAGAACCCGTTTCGAGTGCAAACAAAAAGCCTGAACATGCAGCAGCTAAATCAAATCCGAAAGCATTTTTAGCACCAATTTTATCCGCTAAGATATTGGCACTTGCCGGAAAAATTAAATCGGGAGTAACCGTAGCAAATATGATTACATCGATGTCATCGGCTGTAATTCCACGCTTTTTTAACAAGCCATTTACTGCATGCATAGCCATATCACTTGTAGCTAATCCTGGAGTTTTAAGTATCCGTCTTTCGCTAATTCCTGTTCTTGATAGAATCCACTCATCGTTGGTATCTACCAATTTTTCTAAATCCTTATTGGTTAATTTATCTTCTGGAACATATCCGTTCACACAAGTTATAGCAGCAGTAATTTTATCCATTATTGAGTTGGAGGGACTAAGTTTTTGAATGCTTCGCGAATAATTCCACACAAGTTGGAGTTGACAACATCACGAGCTGAGAACAACATATTTTTAAATGCTTTGGTATTTGAAATTCCATGTCCAATAATAACTGGGGCATTCACGCCTAAAATAGGTGTACCTCCGTAGTTTTCATAATTCATACTTTCAAAGTATTCGTCATTGATACCACGCTTTTTCATCACATAATACACTGACTCAAATGCTTTAAGTACTACATTTCCAACAAATCCCTCACAAACATATACATCGGCTTTATCAGAAATAAAGTCACGACCTTCTATATTACCTATAAAGTTAAAAACATCCGTTCCTTCAAATATGTGGTGTGCAGATATGGTAACCAAATTACCTTTCTCTTTTTCCTCACCAATACTTAATAATCCTACACGAGGATTTTCAATACCCAATACATTTTGAGCCATTAAATGACCTAAAATTCCGAATTGGTATAAAACATCTGGCTTGCAATCAGCATTTGCACCTGCATCCAATAACAAACCAAATTTGCCATTGGGTTTGGGTACTATAGCGGTAACGCATGGTCTGATAACACCTTCAATTGGTTTTACAGAAAACATAGCGCCAACTAACATTGCGCCTGTATTGCCAGCACTCACAAAGGCATCAATTTGTTTTTGGGCAAGCATACCAAAACCTAAAGATATGCTTGAATTACGTTTTTGGGAAATTGCTTTGGTAGGATGTTCACCCATTCCAATAACTTCAGTAGTATGCACAAAATCAAAATCAGCTTCGGTTAACCCATGCTCTATAATGAGAGGTAAGGCTTGTTCTTTGTCACCAAACAAGACAATACGTTCACCATTTGTAAGTTCCTGGAATGCTTGAACAGCACCCGCGATTGCTTGATTGGGGGCAAAATCGCCTCCCATGATATCAAATCCAATTCTCATTTAATAATTGTTTGGTATAACAATTATACGTCTTTTTTCATTTCAGGAAAAACATGTTTTCCTTTATAAAAACCATCGGCAGTTACACGATGACGTAAATGTGTTTCGCCAGAAGTCACGTCAACTGTTAATGTTGGAGTTGAACCTTTGTAATGTGTTCTTCTTTTATCTCTTCTTGAATTAGAGATTTTTCGTTTAGGATTAGGCATAGTCGTTAATTATTACGCGTTGTTTATTATTTAAATATATTTTTTAGTTTATCCCAAGTTGGATTTACGTTCTCAGCTTCGTTTTCAATATCAAGCGAGTTTAGCTCCTCCAACTTTTTAATTACTTCTTTATTACATTCTTTAACTCCTCCCATTTCACACACTCTTCGGGTTGGTATTGAAACCATTATACTTTCATATAAATAGTGTGAAAGATCAAAATCAATTACCTTTTCAGTAATATATACAATTTCATCATCTTCATAATTCTCTGCTTCACTCACTTTGATCAATAGTTTGTATTGACTGTCAACTGGCATTAAAAAATCTTCTAAACACACATCACACTCACACTGAACAAATCCTTTAAATGTAAAAGATAACTCATACATTTCATTGGCTTTAAATACCTGAAGAGTTACTGATACATTAGCCTTTTCAATAGCTGCCCCTTCAACATTAAATAAAAACACATCATCAACTATATAAGTGTATTCATTTAATCCTTTATGAACTTTATTAAACTCTAATATGTATTCTTTTGACTTCAATATTCTACAGAAAGCCTGCGAAGATATGCCTTTGTATATAAAAAATAAACTTTATGCTAAAATTTAGCCAACAAAATTAAACTTTGGCTGTTCAAAACACTTACTCCTTATTGCTTAACGGCTTAAGTGTCCTTATTGAAAAAAAATATCCTATTTGTTTTCAATACTATACAATCTTCGTTAAATTTGGTAGATTAATTGTTTATTTAATGGAAGAATCGTCCAAATCTGGCTTTACAGAACTTGCGAAGCAAGCAACCTTACAACCCAAAGAAGCATTGCTTTCAAGCAAAAAGCCGCTTCAAACCTTGTATATTGGTGTTCCCAAAGAATGTACATTGCAAGAAAACAGAGTTGCCCTTACCCCCTCTTCTGTAAACTTACTGGTAAATAACGGGAACGAGGTTTGGATTGAAACGGGGGCTGGCAAAGAAGCAAAATTTACAGATAAAGAATATAGTGAAGCTGGAGCTAAAATTTGTTACAGCAGAGATGACGTTTATAAGGCAGATGTTATTGTTAAAGTAGAACCCCTTAGTGAAGAAGAAATAGTATTGATGCGCCCAAATCAATTGCTTATTTCTGCAATTCAACTCAGCAACAAGTCAGAAAGTTATATACGCTCTTTGATGAGCAAAAAAATATCGGCTATTGCATTTGAATACTTAAAATCAACTGATGGAATATACCCTGTGGTTCGCAGCATGAGCGAAATTGCTGGCACCTCGGCTATTTCTGTTGCTGCCGAATATTTATGTTCTACCCGAGGAGGTAAAGGTGAAATGTTGGGCGGAGTTACCGGAATACCTCCAACTGAAATTGTGATTATTGGTGCTGGAACAGTTGGCGAATATGCTGCAAGGGCAGCTTTGGGAGTAGGTGCTACTGTAAAGGTATTTGATAATTCGCTTGAAAAACTCCGCAAACTCCAAAATAATTTGGGTGTAAAAATATTCACATCCTTATTGCATCCCAAAATATTGCAAAAAGCCATAAGTACTGCCGATGTGGCTATTGGATGCCTTTGGAGCGAAGAAGGAAGAAGCCCAACTGTGGTATCCGAAGAAATGGTTACACAAATGAAGCCTCTTGCAGTAATTGTTGATATATGCATTGACCAGGGCGGTTGTTTTGAAACAGCTGAACTTACGAACCATGCAAAACCTACTTTTATCAAACACGATGTAATACACTATTGTGTACCTAATATTTCATCGAGGGTAAGCCGCACAGCTAGTTATGCATTAAGCAATATCCTTACCCCTATTTTATTGGATATATCAGAAGCAGGCTCAATTACCGATTATATTTGGGAGCACCAATATGCCAGAAGTGGCATGTATATATATAAAGGCAACCTTACCAATAAACATATTGGCAAACGATTAAATATTTACCATAAAGATATTGATTTGCTAATTGCTGCACATGCATAACAATCAAACCCAACTACTTTTTCAACTTACTCGGATTATCGCTTACAAAAGCTTTCCAACTGTTGTAACTTTTACCTCCGGACAAATTAGCCTTGCTGCTTTGTAAAAAATGGCAATACGCAGCTGCTAAACCATCCGTTGCATCTAAAAATTCAGGGGTTTCAGTGAAGCCTAATAACCGCTGTAACATAGCGGCTACTTGCTCTTTGCTTGCATTGCCATTACCTGTAATACTTTGTTTTATTTTTTTGGGCGAATACTCGTTTGCCTGCATATCCCTATTTAATGCTGCCGATATTGCCACTCCTTGAGCCCTGCCTAACTTTAACATAGACTGTACATTTTTTCCAAAAAATGGCGCTTCAATAGCCAACTCATCAGGGTGGTACTGATCAATAAGTGCAGTGGTACGTTCAAATATTTTTTTCAACTTCAGCATGGGGTCATCAATTTTACCAAGCTTTACCACACCCAAACTAATAATAGCTGGTTTTTTTTGATTGATTCCAATTAAACCATAACCCATTACAATGGTTCCCGGATCAATACCCAAAATAATGCGCTCGTATTCTTTAATGGTTTTTAATGCTGTCATTTGTAAGGCAAATACAATACTTTCGTCTGGTGCAAAGTAACTATTCCTATTGAAACCTAACAGCGCATATCAACCGAAACTTCTCAACATAGCTAAGTTAATTGTGTTTACCATTACCATTGGTTTTATATACTATAAGCTATTATATGGATTTGATATTCCAGAACTATCAAACTATATAGGCTTGCAATGGACAATGACTAATATAACCTTTTTATGCTTAGTTTTTTTGTTAATGCCTTTAAATTGGTGGCTTGAATGTATAAAGTGGAAGCTCATTATGCAACAGCATGAATCTGTTACCAATAAACAAGCCTATCAATCTGTTTTATCAGGCATTACATTAAGCATTATTACCCCAAATGCTATTGGCGATATAGTAGGAAAATCCTTATACCTTCAATCGTTTTCAAAAACCAAAGGAGCAGCAGCATCTATAGTAGGTGGTATCGCACAAACAGTGGCAACAAGCACTATTGGAAGCTGCGGTTTATTGTATATTTTATACATTAAAAACTTTATTTCCAATACACAATTAGCTTGGCTATTCCCCGTTTTATTGATCTTACATATCGTTTTAATTTATGGTTATGTGAATATCCAAAAAATTCCAGGAATACGTAAATGGCCTAAAATTTCGATATACATTAACGTAATTACACATTATTCACAATTTGTGCTATTCAAGTTGTTGTTATTATCTATTCTTCGATTGTTAACCTTTTCTGTTCAATATTATTTACTGTTACTATTTTTTGGAATTCCTATTCCTATTATAATTGGTATTGCCAGCATTGCTTCTATATTCTTAGTCCATGGGTTTGTTCCTTCCTTTTTATTAATTGAAATGGGTATACGTGGAGCATTGGCTCTTTTTTTTATTGGACAATTTTCAACTTTTAATTTAGGCATTTTGCAAGCAGCTTATTCTTTATGGATCATTAATATGATGCTTCCGGGATTGGTTGGATTGTTTTACTTACTTACCTTTAAATGGAAAACACCATCATGATTTTTTTTGTGATAACCCTAACGTTATTTTATGTAATACTTATACTTACCTATTTTATTGTTTGGGTGCGTATTCCCTATTTCGTTAGTAAACCAATAGATACTTTTTACCAGTACTCTATACTTATTCCATCACGTAATGAGGCAAAAACAATTGCTTTATGTATACATGATATTATAGCGCAACAGTATCCAACGGATCACTTCGAAATCATCGTTATTAATGATGATTCGACTGATGAAACAGCAAGTATTGTGGAAGCGCTCATAAAAAAAAATCCAGCAATAAGTATATCCATACTCAACACTGCAACTATTGGAGAAACGGGAAAAAAAGCTGCTATTACTTATGGTGTATCAAATGCAAAGGGTAGATATATATTAATGACAGATGCTGATTGTACTCGAAGCAAAAATTGGCTCGCTACTATCAATTCTTTTATGGTTTCAACACAATCAAAAATGGTGTATGCGCCAGTTGTGTTTGAGGCTAATACCTTATTTGAAAAAATACAATCTTTGGAATTTGCAGGATTAGTAGCTATCGGTGGAGCAGCAATAGAACTCCAAAACCCCAACATGTGTAGCGCCTCTAACCTAGTAATCGAAAAAAATGTATTTACTGAACTAGGTGGCTATTCAGGAAGCGAACATATTGCAACAGGAGATGATGAATTTTTGTTACATAAAGTTTGCCGAACATACCCAAGCGAAGTACACTTTTTAAAAAATGCTGAAGCAATAGTTTCAACCAGCGCAAATAATACCTTATCGGAACTAGCCAATCAACGAAAACGGTGGGTTTCGGCTAGCACAAAATATGAAAACAGTTATATTACTGCTATTTTAGTTGCAGCCTATTTATTTAATGCACTTATTGTTTTTGAATTATTTGCAAACCCTTTAATTGGCATCACAATGCTTGTATGTAAAACCATTGTTGAAGGATTATTTTTAGTTAATGTATTATCCTTTTTAAAACGCCCAACTTACATTTTATTATTACCATTAGCCGAACCATTTCATATACTATATGTATTGTTTATTGGCTTGTGGGGAAATATTGGTACCTATCAATGGAAAAACCGAACATTACGTTAATGTATATTCGATTATTGGTGTTTAATTTATAAATTTAGGGTGAATAAGGTTTTCAATATTGTATACTTCATCCCATTTAAACTGATCAATAAGTTTACGTTCGACAACAACAATTTGATGAACAGACTTTCCTGTTTGCAATGCTTCTTTAGCAATTGATGAACACTCTTCATAACCCAACATAGGATTAAGTGCTGTAACAATTCCAATACTGTTCATTACCATATTGCGGCAATTTTCTTCATTGGCTGTAATACCATCAATACATTTACTTTGCAATGCATAACATGCGTTTTCCAAGTAACTTAAAGAGGTGAATAAACTAAAAGCAATAACAGGTTCCATTACATTCAATTGCAACTGACCTGCTTCGGCAGCCATAGTAATGGTAATATCGGCACCAATTACATAATAAGCCGTTTGGTTAACTACTTCTGGAATTACAGGGTTTACTTTGCCCGGCATAATAGAAGAACCTGGTTGCATTTTAGGTAAATTTAATTCGTTGAAACCAGTACGTGGACCAGAGGATAATAACCGCAAATCATTGCAGATTTTAGACAACTTAACTGCGCAACGTTTTAATACACCAGATACTTGAACATAGGCACCCGTATCGGATGTTGCTTCGATCAAATCTTCAGACAACACAACAGGAATACCACTAATTTCAGCTAAATATTTTGTCACCAATTCCGGATACCCCTCAGGAGCATTAATAGAAGTGCCAATTGCAGTAGCCCCCATATTAATTTCAAGTATGAGTTTTTGAGCTTCGCGCAACCTGTTTATATCTTCGGTAATAGTAGTAGCAAATCCGTGAAACTCGGCCCCCAATGTCATGGGTACAGCATCTTGCAATTGTGTACGTCCCATTTTTAACACATTTTTAAACTCCACACCTTTGCGAGCAAATGAATCGCGAAGCACGGTCATTGCCAATATCATGCTATCTAATTTACGGAATAAAGCCATTCTAAAAGCTGTAGGATAAGCATCATTTGTTGATTGAGAACAATTTACATGGTTATTAGGATGCAGCTGCTCATAATCGCCTTTGGGCAGTCCCATTATTTCCAATCCCAAGTTCGCAATAACTTCATTGGCATTCATATTGACAGAAGTGCCCGCTCCACCTTGTATCATATCAGTGGGAAATTGATCCAGATATTCGCCAGCAATTAATTTATCACAAGCCTTTGAAATTGCATATTCAACTGTTTCCGAAAGTACACCACAATCCATATTCGCTTTGGCTGCAGCTTTTTTTACATACCCTAATGCTTGAATCAAAAGAGGTTCTTTAGAAATTGAGATACCCGTTATTGTAAAATTTTCAATTGCGCGTGCTGTTTGTACTCCATAATATGCCTCATTTGATATTTCTTTTTCACCTAAAAAATCGCGCTCAGTTCTTTGGGTTCCCATGTTTTCTCTATTTATAAATTAAAGCGAATTAAAGATATTTAATTTAATTGAAGATGTAGCTTACCAACTTCCTCTTAAAACATTTCCACAACCTTAGGAAATTAAGGACAATAACATAAACTTGTAACTTAGTAAAAATACAAAACGTATGCATTTAGCAATAGCCGGAAACATTGGATCAGGAAAAACAACTCTCACCACTTTATTAGCACGTCATTATAAATACGAGCCTCATTATGAAGATGTAGAAGATAACCCATACATCAGTGATTTTTATGAAGACATGCAACGTTGGGCATTCAATCTTCAAATTTATTTTTTAAATAGTCGCTACAACTCTTTAGTGCAAATGCAAAAAGGCAAAAAAAGTATTGTTCAAGATAGGACCATTTATGAAGATGCACACATTTTTGCACCCAATCTTCATTCGATGGGTTTGCTTAGCACTCGTGATTATGAAACTTATCAAAAAATGTTTGACTCATTAAGCAATACTGTAAAACCTCCTGATTTATTGGTCTATCTAAGGGCTTCAATTCCAACATTGGTTAATCAAATCCAAAAACGTGGACGTGAATACGAAGATTCAATTCGTTTAGATTATTTGCGAAGATTAAACGAACGTTATGAAGCTTGGGTTTCTACCTATAAAAACCGAATGCTCATTATTGATGTTGACAATTTGAATTTTGAAGATAAACCTGAAGATTTAGGCTTTGTGATTAACAAAATTGAAACTGAACTCAATGGACTTTTTTAAGATAATAGCTTTTTTGTCTATTGGCCTTTAGCTGTTAGCCTTAAAACGGAGTGAGTCTAGAATTCATTCCGTTTTTTTATTCATTTAGTTTTATTTTTTTTCAAAATTTGAACTTTAAATCAATCTCCATAAAAATACCAAACCAACAATATGCTCATTCGTTCTGCAACCCTACTAGATGCTCCTGCTATTGCTTCTATATACAATGAAGCAATCGAAAATACAACTGCTACATTTGATACCGAAATTAAATCGGTAACCAATAGAGAAGAATGGATTAGACAACATTCGGATAAATACCCAGTGGTGGTTGTAGAAGTTAACAATGAAGTTGTTGGATTTGCCAGCATGACGCGATGGAGTGACAGGAGCGCTTATGATGATACCGCTGAAGTTTCAATTTACCTATCTCCCACTTTTCACAACCAAGGAATTGGCAAAAAGTTGATGTTTGCCATTATGGATGCTGGGAAAAAAGGCGGATTGCATTGTGTGCTTTCACGCATTACGCAGGGTAACGATAAAAGTATACACTTGCACAAAATAGTAGGATTTGAAACAGTGGGCGTGATGAAGGAAGTAGGACGGAAATTTGGGAACATACTAGATGTTACGATGATGCAATTGTTGTATTAAGACCCAAATGAAACAACCTAATTTTAGCACTTTTATGGTTTAGAAAAATCACTATCCATATCTGTTAAAACATCTGGGCGTGTTGGTGTAATTAAAATAGTGTGTTCAAACTGAGCCGATAGTTTCCCATCAATTGTGCGGGCTGTCCAGCCATCCTTTTTATCAATTTTGGCCCTTGCTTTACCTGCATTAATCATCGGTTCAATGGTAAACGTCATACCTGCCTGCATGATAGCTCCCTTATCTTTTTCGTCTACATGGCATATTTCGGGCTCTTCATGAAAACGCAAACCTACTCCATGTCCGCAAAATTCGTACACCACTGAATACCCGAATGATGTTGCATATTTATTAATCTCGTAACCTATATTTCCAAAACGATTGCCAGGCCTACATTGCATAATTCCTATACGCAAACACTCTTTGGTTACATCAATTAACTTTTGCGCATATTCCGAGATACCACCAACAGTATACATTTTGCTGGTATCGCCAAAATAACCATTTAAAATAGTGGTAACATCAATATTTAAAATATCACCCTCGCGTAATTGATAGGGTCCAGGTATACCATGACAAATTACATCATTTACCGAAATACATGTTTCTTTTGGATACCCATTATACCCAACAGTTGCAGCAATTGCCTTATGATCTTTGATGAATTCTTTGCAAATATTATTCAAATACTCAGTGGTTACACCTGCTTTTACAAATGGAGCAACTTCTTGTAAACACAGCGCTGCAAGTTGGCTACTTTTGCGTATACCCGCTATTTGTTCTGCATTTTTAATAATAATTTTTGACCCTTTTTCTCTAAACGACACGTATAGGTTATATTAAATTTTGAAGTGCAAATATATTGAATCTAACTTAATAGGCCTTACGGTTACGTTTCCAATTACCTTCTTCTACTTTTATACTGCTTTTGGGTTGAAGATCACTAGATTGTTGTTGGTACATTACACCTGAAGCCAATGCGACAATGAGTGCATCGGTTGAAACAGGTTGTAATAATTCGGGCTTAAAATACTTATCAATAAACTTCGTATCAAAATTACCACTAACAAATGCTGGGTGTTGCATGGCAAATTTTCCAAATAATAGCGTTGTTTCAATACCTGAAATTTGATAATCATCAATAGCTCTAATCATTCGATGGATTGCTTCCTCTCTTGTTTGACCAAACGTAATTAATTTGGCAATCATGGGATCATAATGTATCGGAATTTCCATCCCTTCTTCAAATGAATCATCAACACGAACACCATAACCTTGAGGTGTTTTATAGGTTACAAGCGTTCCAATATCAGGTAAAAAATTATTAGCAGGATCTTCGGCACAAATGCGCAATTCAATTGCATGACCGTGTATGTTCAAATCATCTTGGGTATACCCTAACTTTTCACCTCTGGCAACCCGTATTTGTTCTTTTACTAAATCCAAACCCACTATTTGTTCCGTAACTGGATGTTCTACTTGCAAACGGGTATTCATTTCAAGAAAATAAAAATTCAAGTTTTCATCTACCAAAAACTCTACAGTACCAGCACCTGTGTAGTTACAGGCTTTGGCAACTTTTACTGCAGCCTCACCCATTTTTTGACGAACTTCTGGAGTCAAACAACTGGAAGGTGCTTCTTCCACTAGTTTTTGGTGTCTACGTTGAATAGAACATTCACGTTCAAACAAATGAACAATATTTCCATGCGTATCGCCTAAAATTTGAAATTCAATATGGCGAGGAGAACCCACATATTTCTCAATAAAAACTGCACCATCACCAAAAGCAGACAAGGCTTCACTCATCGCTAATTGTACTTGTAATTCAAACTCTGCCTCCTGTTCAACTACACGCATACCTTTTCCACCACCACCAGCAGAAGCTTTTACCAATACCGGATAGCCAATTTCGGTTGCTATTTTTTGGGCTTCACTCACATCCGAAATTGCCCCTTCGGTTCCTGGAACCATCGGAACACCAAAAGCTTTAACTGCGGCTTTTGCTCCCAATTTACTTCCCATCACTTCCATTGCTTCAGCTGTTGGACCAATAAATGTAATACCTGCTTCTTTAACTTTACGAGCAAATGAAGCGTTTTCAGATAAAAAACCATAACCAGGATGTATGCCATCAACACCTAATTGTTTGGCTACTTCTAAAATTTTATCTATTACTAAATATGATTGATTGGAAGGTGCTGGTCCAATACAAACAGCCTCATCTGCATACCGCACATGAAGTGCATTCCTATCCGCTTCACTAAAAACAGCAACTGTTTGAATACCCATTTCCTTAGCTGTGCGCATTACCCGCAATGCAATCTCGCCCCTATTGGCTACCAATATTTTTTTCATGTGTGATGGTTAAAATAGATCCCGTAATAACTAAAAAATCCGTTGTGCAAGATATATCACACAACGGATTTATTAAATGATTTATGTATTATGGACAACCGAAAGCAGTTGCCGATACAACTCGTGTAGCAGTTCCTCCAGGTAATATTCCAAATTGAGTATTTGAAAAGGAAACCTCATATTTATCAGTTCCATTTTTAACTACTGTTACATCGTAATTAACTTTTGCTGTTAACTCTTGAACAACTTGCTGAGAAGCAACGCTAAAAATTTCGATATTCATTCTACATTGAGTAGCGTTTAATGCACCTGCTGTGTATACTGTTTTAAAAGTTCCACCCACAGGTTGATTGTTGCCAAAAGCTACGTATACATTAAAAATAGTATCACCACTTGTTACTGAACCCGTAATTTCATAATCGTTGGTACCGGCAAAACAAGAACCTGATAATGCTGGAAAAACATTACCTTCAAACGTAAAACTACCACTGCTTCCAGTAGTTGAGGTTGTACTTGTTGTTGCGGTTGTTGAAGTGGTACTGGTTGTTGATGTGGTACTGGTTGTTGATGTGGTTGCAGTGGTAGCAGTTGAACTGGTTGTTGAAGTAGTGGCTGTTGTAGCTGTTGAACTAGTTGTTGAAGTAGTCGCTGTTGTAGCTGTTGTACCAGTTGATGCTGTTGTCGCTGTTGATGCAGTAGTAGCAGTAGTCGCTGTTGTTGCTGTTGTACCAGTTGTTGTCGTTGAAGGAGCAGTTGTCTCGTCTTTTGAACAGCTAATATAAGATGTAGCAATTAAAAGAATGGATGATAAGACAATCGTTTTGGTAGTTTTCATATGCATTGAATGGTTGTTTTTTTATTGTTTTTTAGATGTATCTCTTTGGCCAAATAGCAAGTTGAGTCCGAATCTTAAATAGACCGTATTACGTGTTTCGGGTGTTATAAAAGTGAATAAATCATCAGTCATAAAATACAATTGAAGAGGTCCTAATTTAATAACTGTACCTATACCAACATTATTGTTAGTTTTGTTGTAAATACTATAATTAGCTGTAATATCCCATATTTTACCAAATGAGTGTGTATAGCTAAAGGTATAAGCAGGAACAAACTTATCAATAAATTGCTGACCCTGGAACAAAAAGCCAATTCTATCGTGTTTTGTTAAATCAAAATCCGCACCAATAAAATATCGTGTATTTAGTTTTGTATTAAATGATTTACTTGTAACAGATGTTTTACCAAACAAAGAAATTAGACTATCTGTATATTGATTTCGAGCCGAATCACTATTTAGTTGGTCACTTGTAAACCCATCAAATTGGACATTTGAATTTTGTAAGGTATAACTATAAGGAGTTGTTTTCCATTTAATTCCACCCCAGTCAACAACTGAAGCGTGTATTCCTAAATTCTTTAAAACCTGATAGGTAAAACCTACATCAAGCCCAAATCCTCCATTTCCAAAGTTGGTAAAATTATTTACATTAAACTCTTTTAAACTTTCATCTTTAGGCATACCTTCAACACTATCTCCAGCTAATAAAGGCAAGCCAGCAGTATTAATTGTACCTCCAGCATTAATTACAATAGGATCAAAAGAATTGGTTGGTGTCGTTATTCCAATAGTAACATTTTTAGTTTCAACAAATGCTAAGCCTTGTAGGTATTTTGCTCTTACACCTAATGAGAGTTTGCCAAACTCTTTTGCTATTGAAAACCCATTTTCGACATATGAAATATTGTAAATTTTAAACGCTTCAAAATTAGAACTTTTACCTGCTAAATAAGCATTACCACTGACAGCAAAACCTATAAAATCTTTATTAAAAAATTGGGAAGTTTGTTGCTTAAGAGTACTATTTACACTTATTTGGAAACTTCCTAATGCAAAACTTACATGCAACAAATCTGCATTAACTGTTGTTATTAATCCTATTCCATCTCCTTTAATATTTTGTTGAAAATCATTTAAATTTACATACCCAGCAGTATCTGTATTATCAAATACGTCTTGTAAGGTAAAACCTAAACGTGTTTGATTTACATATATATTGGACAAAACAGGTAAACCAATACTTACTTTAAATTTTGGAACAAATGCGGGATTAGTTAATGAAGCTTGATACGTATTGCGCAATGAAGGCATAGTAAAGTCAGGTTGAGCAAAGCTTATCAAAAATGAAAAGCAAGAAAAGAATGTTAGATTTAGTTTGATCTTATTCATGGCTAATATTTTATTTTAACTTTACCACCAATTTTGAGATTCATTTTTTGGTCGGTATAAATCTTAACAAATCCAGGTTGACCTAAAAATTGTGAAGAATTTATTTTCATATTAACGCTATTAAATCCTGCTTTCTGAATCCGATCATATTTTTCTTTTGTTAATGAAACATTTAGAATACTCATACTTGGTAATACAACCTTACCATCAGCATCAACAATAGCTCCTTGAATGATGAGAGGAGTACTAAATAAACTATCTCTTACTACATTAATGGTGTCAAGTCCTACAATCGAATCATCCGTAAAAACCATTTGTGTGACTAAATCAAATGGCAATGTATTTTCAACTTTTATATCCAATATCACATTTTGAATATTTGCAGGTAAATCTCCAAATGATCCATTAGTTTGTTTCAAACCTGTTACATAATTAATAATTTTAAAATCAAGTGGTACTTCAGAGTTAAAATCAATGACAAACATGGCCGTATCAACCAAATAATTATCTATAACAACATCATTATAATTGGCATCAAATTTCACGGTAAACTTTATAAACTTTGGTTTAATATTAATTGCATCATCAATATTAGAATTTGTTTTGTCTATTTTAAATTCACTTACAGCCAATTCTCCTGGAAAACTTGGACTTGCAAATGAAAAAGTATCTTGGAATGGATTTATGATTACAGGAAAATCTGATCCATTTTGATCAACAACCCTTAAATTAGTAATCTTTCCGGTTACAGGAACGCCAAATGTGTTGTATAACTTAATTGTAAGTCTAGGGTCATTTAAAAAAAACTCACCAGCTAAGCCATTATCAAAAATATCAATTTCCGTTTCCTCGTCAGCACTAATAATTTCAAATTTCCCTAAATACCCTTTGATAATATTATACCCACCAATTTCGAAATTTTGGCTGATTTTAAACTCATCGGTTGTGTTCGTAGTATTACCTGGTACTTTTATTAATGATATTTCATATTCAAATGGTAAGGTGTTGTAAGTAATCCCATCTCTGGTAAAATCAATATCGTAATTGCTTAAATCAATGATTCGGTTTACAACTGTAGGGTTATTTCCAGCAGGTGCTAAAAAGAAAGAATCACTGATGGCAATACCATTTTTTTTCATGGTAGGATATGATATTTTTACAACCGCGTCATGTTTAAATCCATTTGAAAAACTAAGTGCAAACCTGCCATTTTTTACATTAATTAATTTTATCCGTTCATTATTAGCTGATGGTAACACAACACTATCATTAATGGCTAAATCAAACCTACCTTGAAAATCAAACAAGGCTATTACTTGAGCTGGCATCGAAATAGCAAAATCAAAAGGCATCGGAGGAATCTGAACAAACTGTGTTGGCGCAACAGTATCTCTTGATTGAAAAATAAAAACAAGTGATTTATCCGACTTTTCTTGAATAATTGCTTTATCTGAATACGATTTATAAATCTCTGCCATACCCAAAGAAGAACTAATTAATGGAGCAGAGAATTCAGGAGAAGCGGTAACACCTTTAATATTGTTTACCTCCTCAATAGTATCTTTTAAGCACGCAGAAAAGAGAAAAGCGCTAACTATCAGTATCGAAAATTTCTTAACCTGTTGTTTCATAATTGCTATTTTAGCGGTTGACGAAGATATAACTATCAGTCAATTATTTCAATCGGTACATCATTAAATTATTTGTTCTATCTCCACAAAGCAAATAATTGGTATTATTTCGAAGGAAATCACCTGTAGCAAAAGGTGTTATTCCATCAAGAGGAAGTGATGAGAATTGTTTTCCATTCATATCAAAACAATTCACTTTACCTAACATTTGTTGTGTAAAGCCTAACATTGGTGTGTTATCTTTTGAATAAGTAAAAAATGGTAATGTCGTAATCGAATCTTTATAGTTTTCTGTCATCATTTTGTTTCCTATTTGATTATAAACATCAAAGCCATCTTTGCGAGCTGCTAATATCCAAAATCCATTAGTAACTTGAATAACGGAATGGTATATATCGGATAAACTGGAAACTATAATTTGTTTGATTGTATAAGAAAGCTGAGCATCAATGGCTATTTGAACAATATTACCTGTGGTATCGGTATACCAAATTGAAGCAGAAACGGTATCATGTGAAAACACATATGCAGGAAAACGTGATGATACATTTTGAACCACTTGTTTAGGTTGGTTGTTTGTTAATCCATAAATAAATAACTGCTTATTATTTGCACTTGCACACAAATAGGAGCCTGAATGAAGTGTAAATGAAGATAGTTTTGTGGTTATTTTCGCTTCAAGTTGTTTAGGATTCCACCCTTGAATAGGCTTTCCATTCAGTTGGTATCCCATTGCTTTATTATTTTCGAGTGGTACAAAAAAATTGAAATTACTATCATTATAAAAATCAAATACGTTTATACCCGCAGTAGCTGTTCCAGGAAAACGAATAGGGTATCCAACTATATTATTTCCTGAAGCGTTGATTAAACAAGCTTGTTTAGTAGTGCTAAACAAATAGCTTATTTCACCATTTTTATTGGCATCTACTTCAAAAACTTGACTATTAATTTTTCCCGACAACTTGTTTCGCCATAATATACTTCCACTGTTGTTTATAAAATAAACAGTATTTAAAACATCTTGAACCAATATACAGGATTGTTTCAATTCGCTATTGTATAATATTACAGGCTGCATTTCAAAAGTAGTATCCAATTTACTCAACCATAATACTTGCGTTTCTTCTTTAAAAGATGGATTAAACTTGATGTTTATATTGGTAAAAAAAGAATTATTTGATGCGTTAGCAAACTGTATTTCAGCAAATTCAAACTTTTTAAAGTCAAAAGCATATCTATTTAATGCGCTTATAAATTCATCATTGCAATAAACTAAAGGCAGCTGAAAGCATTTACTTGGATTGATAAAAAGACTAACATTATGTGCTCCTAAAGATGCTTTTCGATGTAACTGAAAGGATTCATTCGCTGAAAGAGAATTGCCAGATTTTAATTCATCCAAAATAAGTTTGAGTGTAGCAATAGAGTTTGCCATGATAAATACATCATCTTTAAGAACGTAAAATGGCGATTCTAAAGATTCGAACATATGTCCATAAAACAATTTAAATATATTGCCTAAAGGAAGCCTTTTAATAGCAATATTATTGATGAAACTTACAACACTATCGGCCTCTCCCCTCTGTTCTATAGCTTGTGTATATGAATTAAATAAACGCTGAACCTCTGTATTGTTTTTAAAAGTGACTAATGCAAAAACTTGTTGTTTCACTTCAGTTCCGTTGCCTTCATGAATTGCCAGAACAGCACCTTTGTCAATTTGGGCAGCAATCTTATCGGTAACTTCTATGTTATAACGTTCTTCTATACTATCTGCATATCTAATATAACCATCTAATTTACTGGTATTTTGAAGATATTCATTTAAATCGCTATTAAATTGTGTGTAGTTACTGAAATTTAATTGCATTGCATAAGCTGTATTTTCTGGTAATAAGGCACTCCAATCATTTTCAATGGGTGCTTGTGTTTTAAATAAATCAAGAAATTGAAAAAGGGAATCATCAGTATAGGTTACGCCTGATATACTAATATGTTCTTTCTCAAAATCAAGATTTAATAAACTCCAATTGGCAAATGCCTTAACATATTGATAAAATCCTTTGTATGCATCTTTACTAAATAAGTCGAGAAATAATGGGAGTTGTTGGTAATTTATATACACATTCATATCCGAACCAATATCAGCTATCGACTTTGCTTTTTCTAAACCTTTTCCTGTTTGACTATAATTATACTTTAATTTTCTTATCGATTCTTCCACAAGGGTACCATCCATAGATAACATTAATAATTTATCATAAAAAGCAATTGTACATAGAGGTTTTTGTTGTTCATCTATGATCTCATATACTGTTTCTTTATCAAATATTCGTTTAATCGACTTTCCATTTGTAGCCTTTGTAATCCATTTCAAAAAACCATTAATATCATCATAAGAACCTGTTTCAGCAACAAACAACATGGAACATTTAACGCCATTATTAACGTGAAAAGAAACAATTGTTCGATTGTCGACTAACATATTTTGAACAGCTGAATTTTCTTTGACAATTGAATCTGCCGAATTGATAAAAGTATTTATCATTGACATTGCTTCATTTTTTTTCAAGTCAGACCAAACATCAGTTGCATAAAAAGATGCCCATGTTTTTTGAATATTGTGTATTTCAAAAATGATAGCCGCATCATTAGGCACAGCTTCAATTGCGGGCCTATTATTTTCTTTGATAAAATTTAAATAAAAAAAAGCAGCCAATCCCGAAATGATAACGAGCGTAATACATATTCCAATTATAAGAGATCTACTCATTTAGTTTTATAGTTTCTCAAAAATAGTTAGTATTGTCAAAGGCTTAACTATAGCTTGTGAACAGAAAAATGTGTAAACTATGACGAATCGTACACTTCAAAAAAAACTATTTCAAACTTCAACTATACTGATTGGACTATCAGTTATGCTAGGAGCATTGGGCGCTCATCTACTAAAAAACTTTTTAACACCAGCAGAATTAGCTACTTTTAACACTGCATTGCAATATCAATTTATACATGCAATAGCTTTGCTTATTTTATCCATTGGGCTCCGAAGGGTTAGAGAAAAAATAGCTCAAACAAGTGCCCGATTTTTTGGAGTAGGCATGGTTGTTTTTTGTGGATCTTTATACATCCTTTCTATTAAAAATAGTCTTGGATTAAACGATAGCATTAAATGGATTGGTGCGCTAACACCCATTGGAGGACTCTGTTTTATTGCTGGTTGGTTTTACTTAGCCTATAATGGATATAAACCATACGAAGGAAGCCAAAACGACAATTCTAAACCTACCAAATCCAAACAAACAGTTGTATAGTTTTACAATTATTCCTCATCTTAATTATAGTTTCTTTTAATCCTTAATATAGCAATATGCAATTACAACTTAAAAGACCTTTTGTGGTTTTTGATTTAGAAACAACGGGTATCAATATTTCAAAAGATAGAATCGTTGAGCTTGCCTACATCAAAGTATTTCCAGATGGAAAGGAAGAAAAAGCAAGTATGCGCTTTAATCCAGAAATGCCTATCCCACTTGAAACATCATTGATACATGGAATTTATGATGCAGATATAGCTGATGCACCAACATTTGCTGAAAAAGCAAAAGAACTTTCAGAAATATTTAATGGATGTGATTTTGGCGGCTTTAATTCTAATAAATTTGATTTTCCCATGTTGGTTGAAGAGTTTTTAAGGGTTCAAATTGATTTTGAAACAGAAGGAAGAAAATTTGTTGATGCACAACGTATTTTTCATATGATGGAACAACGTAATTTAAGTGCTGCTTATAAATTTTATTGTGATAAAACGTTAATCAATGCTCATAGTGCAATGGCTGATACACAAGCAACTTATGATGTATTGTTGGCTCAAATTGAACGATACGAAAACTTAACACATAATATAGAACAGTTACATGAAATATCAGGGCAATCAAACAATGTTGACCTTGCTGGAAGAATGGTATATACCGATAAAAAGATAGCTGTTTTTAATTTTGGTAAACATAAAGGGCGTCCTGTTCAAGATATTTTTAAATCTGAACCAGCCTACTACCAATGGATGATGGACAATGATTTTCCGTTAGAAACAAAAAGAAAACTAACTAAAATTAAACTTGCTGGTTTTGGGAAATAACACTTAAGCTGTTTATATAAGATGATTATTTATACCGTTATTTATAACTGTTAGCTTTTTGAGGATAACATTCTCATAAAAAAATCTTATTTGCATCACGTAATACACACACAATTTTTATGGGAAAGATACTTATAATAGATGATGAAAAGGCCATTCGTACTACACTCAAAGAAATTTTAGAGTATGAAGGATATTTAGTTGATGAAGCTGCTGATGGCAGTATTGGATTAGAAAAAATTGAAAACGAAGAGTATGAAGCCATTTTGTGCGATATTAAAATGCCCAAAATGGATGGATTAGAGGTATTGGCCAAAGCTAGAGAAATAGATGATGACGTACCTTTTATTATGATATCAGGTAATGCAACTATTGATACGGCTGTTGAAGCAACTAAATTAGGAGCATATGATTTTATATCCAAACCACCGGATTTAAATCGTTTGTTGGTTACACTTCGCAATGCAATCGATAAAAAAACGATTGTTATAGAAAATAAGGTACTCAAACGTAAGGCGGGTAAAACTCGTGAAATCATTGGAGACTCTCCAGCCATTCAGAATATTACTGAAACGATAGAGAAAGTAGCACCAACAGATGCTCGTGTATTGGTTACAGGCGAAAACGGAACCGGAAAAGAGCTTGTGGCTAGGTGGATACATGAAAAGAGTAATAGAGCTCGTTTTCCTTTAATTGAAGTAAACTGTGCTGCAATTCCTACCGAGCTCATCGAAAGCGAATTGTTTGGACATGAAAAAGGTGCATTTACTTCTGCTATTAAGCAACGAGTAGGAAAATTTGAACAAGCGCACGAGGGCACTCTTTTTTTAGATGAAGTTGCAGATATGAGCTTAAGCGCTCAAGCAAAAGTATTACGTGCCCTACAAGAAAATAAAATAACCCGAGTGGGTGGCGAAAAAGATATAGAAGTAAACGTTAGGGTCATTGCAGCTACAAACAAAGATCTCTTAAAAGAAATTGAAAAAGGAACATTTAGGATGGATTTGTATCACAGATTAAGTGTCATTCTAATACATGTACCTTCTTTAAATGAACGTAAAGATGATATTGCTTTATTAGCAGAAAGATTTGTGAAAGAAATATGTGAAGATAATTCTATTTCTCGCAAAAGCTTTAGCAGCGGTGCTTTAAATGAATTAAAAAAGATAAACTATACAGGCAATATTCGTGAACTTCGTAATGTGATTGAACGTTTAGTTATTTTAAGCAGTCAAAAAATAACAGAAGACGATGTAATCAAATTTGCAAGTCCAATGCACCAACAAAACACTGAAAAAAGTGTTTTTGAAAAATACGATACACTACAGGAGTTTAAAGATCACGTGGAAAAAATATTTATTGAAGAGAAGCTTAAAAAGAACAACTGGAATGTAGCTAAAACAGCACAAGAAATTGATATCCAACGGAGCCATTTGTATAATAAAATTGAAAAATACAGCTTACGTAGAGGTGAAATGAGTAGCACACTTAACGATTAATTGTATGTTCAAACCCGTATATTTTATTGATTGGGGTTTAATAGATTATAAAAAGGCTTGGGATCATCAAGAATTACTTTTTAAAGAAAAGGTTGACCTAAAGTTTGCCAACAGACAACTTCTTGAAGATGCAACCAAAGCTACAATCGAAAATCACCTTGTTTTTTGTGAGCATCCCCATGTATATACTTTAGGAAAAAGTGGTTCGATTGATCATTTGTTGGTTACTGAATCAGAATTAAAAGATTTAGGGGCTACATATTATTCAATTAATAGAGGGGGTGATATTACCTATCACGGGCCAGGTCAAATTGTGGGCTATCCTATACTCGACCTTGAACAATTTTTCACTGATATTCACTTATATTTAAGGACATTAGAGGAAGCTATTATATTAACCATTGCTGAGTACGGAATTAAGGGAGAGCGTTTTGAAGGATACACAGGTGTTTGGATTGATGCTTCAGATGACACCAAAGCAAGAAAAATATGTGCAATGGGTGTTAGATGTAGCAGATGGATAACCATGCATGGGTTTGCTTTTAATGTTAATACAAGTCTTGATTATTTTACCAATATCGTACCCTGTGGTATTGATGATAAACAAGTAACTTCCATGCAAAAAGAATTGGGTTACTTAGTAAATATGAGTGAAGTAAAGAGCAAACTCAAAACGCATATTGCTTCACTTTTTAACATGAATTTGATTTAATTAATTAGCTCAATGATTATCCTTCGATTCATTTTATTGCCATTTACCCTAATTTATGCTCTCATTATCGCATTGCGTAATTTTTTATACCAAGCACGTATAATCAATCGCACTTCATTTAATATTCCGATTATTTGTATTGGAAATATAGCAGTGGGCGGAACGGGTAAAACGCCTCATATTGAATGGATAATTGAATCGTTACAATCCACCTATAAACTTGCAGTGTTGAGTAGAGGATATAAACGAAAAACAACAGGATATGTTTTGGCAACTGAAAACGAAACGCCCTTAACAGTTGGTGATGAACCATTTCAAATTGCCCAAAAATTTCCAGATATTGCAGTTGCAGTATGTGAAAATAGAGTACTAGGTGTTCCTAGTTTGTTAGGTGATGTGCCAACAACAGAACTGATATTGATGGATGATGGTTTTCAGCACCTACCCATTAAACCAGGTTATTCAATAGTACTAACTGATTACAGCAATTTGTTTTTCAATGATTGGCTGATGCCTTCGGGTACCTTAAGAGAATTTAGATCTGCATACAAACGCGCACAATGTATTATTGTTACTAAATGCCCAACAACAATATCTGAAAAAGAAAAGGAGATAATTTCCCAAAAAATCAATCCGTTACCCCATCAATTGATTTTATTTTCTGTGATAGAATATGGAGAATTAAAGCCCATTTTTAAACACAATAATACACCTGAATCCCCCAACCACGTTTTGGCATTCAGTGGAATTGCCAATGAACAACCTTTTTTAGCCGAACTAAACAAGCGTTTTCATCAGGTTTCGGCTATAAACTTTTCTGATCATCAAGAATACTCACTTATTACATTATCAGATATTGCTGAAAGATACAGGGCATTACAGAACAATCAGGCAATACTTGTAACTACAGAAAAAGATGCAGTTAAGTTACATACTCAACAGGCTGAAAATATTTTAGGACAAATACCTATATATTACCTGCCAATTCATATTCGTTTTTTAGACAACGGATCTGCAACTTTAATTGCAGCAATCACACAGTTTATATCAAGTTTTGTGGATTCTGAAACTTCCCTTTAAATCCCTTAACATAATTATTGTAACAGCGAAACGATGTATCTTCGTAACTATATGCGCATATTATTCCTTTTGTTGTTAACTCCTTTTGTATTAATCGCCCAAAACGATCATTTTAATATAACGCAATTATCACATTATAATGATACCAATATTCAACCTGTTGATGGAGATCAAATATGGAGTGATGTAATAGGTTGGAAAGACACTCTAAAAAATCGGGAGTATATGATTGCTGGAAGTACCGATTCTTTGTATTTTTTTGATTTAACAATACCTACTCAATTGGTTAAGTGTGATGTTGAAACTGGACGCTCTCGAAATGCCATTAACCGGGATTATGAAATTTACGACCATTATGTGTATTGTGTTTCCGATAAAACTTCTCCATTAGGTTCGTTGCAAATTTTCGATTTGCAATACCTCCCCGATTCTGTTCACAAAGTATATGACAACGATACTTTCAGTGTAAATACGCATACCCTTTTTATTGAAGCAAAAAGCAAACGATTGTATTTATGCGGTAATCAACCAAAGCCATCAGGAAATCGTTCGATGGCAATATTATCCTTGCAAAATCCTGAAGAACCAACCTATTTAGGCGAACTTGATAAAACCCAAGGTTGCGGATACACCCACGAAGTATTTGTGCAAGGTGATACAGCCTATTGTTCATGCGGAAATGATGGCTTATTTATATATGATTTACGTAATCCATTACAAACAATTTTAGTAGGATCTATAACTGGTATTTATCCAGGTAACGGATACAACCACAGTAGCTGGTTAGATAGTTCTAATCGGTATCTAATGTTTACGGATGAAAATCAAGGTTCACCCATCAAAGTTTATGATCTAAAACAATTGGATGCTCCAGATATTAAAACTTTTTTTAATTCAAATTCACAGGCATTGCCTCACAATGCTTATTGGAAAGGACGTTTTGCATATGCATCTATGTATGAAGATGGCGTATATATTTTTGACATGCAACACATAGCTTCAATGAGCCCAAATAATACACCACCAATTGCTGGTTTTTTTGACACCTACCCTAAAAACCCAATCGGAATATACAATGGCTTTCATGGTTGTTGGGGAGTATGGCCGTTTCTGCCTTCTGGTGTATTGCTTGCAAGTGATATTAGTGAAGGCCTTTTTGTGTTACAACCTTCTATCGCTCTTGGAAATATTGAACAGGAGTCAACTATTCTTTATTCTTCTGTATCTCCAAATCCCTTTTCAGCTCAAACAACAATTACGATCCAGTCTTCACAAGCCAATAGTGCATTCATTAATGTGTATAGCCTACAAGGGCAATTACTCTTAAGCCAAACCGAACAAATAACTTATGGTGAAAATAAAATCATTTTACGTAACTTGGATTCTTTACCAGATGGGTTGATGCTACTTACCATTCAATCTGCACATTCGATCATACACAAACCCATATTAAAAATAAAATAGATGAAAAACCTTTTCATTATTATGTTTTTGCTTTCAGCTGTTTCTGTAAAAGCTCAACAATCTTTTAGAATGGTATTGGAGGGTTCATGGAATGATTCATCCATTAGTTCACAAGTCAACAATTTTTCAAAAGACAAACAAATATGGAATGATTTAATGGGGTGGACACATCCTATTTCAGGTAAAGAATTTGTGATAATGGGATCCATTGATTCAACCTATTTTTTTGATGTAAGTAATCCTTCATCCATTCAAAAATGTGCTGTTTATACAGGTAAAACGCGCTCAATAAACCGCGATTATGAAGTGTATAAAAATTACGTGTATTGTGTATCTGACAACGGACCACCTGGTGTATTTCAAATATTCGACTTACAATACCTCCCCGACTCAGTTCATTTGGTATTGGAAGACACCAGTATTATTTCAAGAGTGCATTCATTGTTTGTTGATAGCACAAGCAAACGACTCTATTTTCATGCAGCCAGCAAAACATTTTCTCAAAAACCCGATTCAGTTATTCGATATGACTTACTTATACTCTCATTAGATACACCTGAAAATCCTAGAGTGATAGGCGAGCTTAAAGAACCCGTTTGTGGCCGAGTACACGAGGCCTATTACAGGAATGATACAGCTTATTGCTCATGCGAATACAGAGGACTACATGCTTTTGATATGCGAAAAGCCGACAGTATTGTTTATTTGGGAGGAATATCTCCACCCTATCCTTTTAATGGCTATAACCATACAAGTTGGTTAGATGATAGTGGAAAATTTGTTGTTTTTACGGATGAGGTGCCTGTGGGCTTACCGATGAAACTCTACAGCATTAAATCCAATAACAACCAACTCGATTTTGATTTTGAAAATGTATTTAACTCCAATATGGGCGCAACACCTCATAACCTCATTTGGAAAAGCAATCAGTTATGGACATCAGCTTATGAAGATGGCTTAGTATTATGGAACATGAACAACCCATATGCCCCAAAAATAGAAGGATTTTATGACACTTACCCCAAAAACAAACAAGGTATTTACAATGGCTATACAGGATGCTGGGGAATGTATCCCTTTTTTAAATCTGGTAATATTGCAGCAAGTGATATGCGCAATGGGTTGTTTATGATTCGTTATGACCATACACTTGAGATACATGATCAGGTAGTTGTAAAACTATCTTATAAAATATACCCTAATCCATTTTCAGACCTATTACATCTTTCAATTTTTAGTTATTCAACGAATATCGCTTGGGTTAAAATAGTTAATTTAACGGGTCAAGTTTTGCTAGAAAAAAAGATTGATTTGCAACAAGGTGAAAATGCACTTAAACTTGAAGAAGTTTCGGAACTTTCAAATGGTGTATATTTGCTCAGCATTTTAAGTAATAACACAGTATTGCAACAACCGATAATCAAATATTGAGTAGGTGATTCTAAGAAAGTTAAATCCCTTTTATTTTTTCCTCTTGGTGAGCATCTCGGCATCACTATATGGGCAAGACACTGCACACTACGTGAAAGTGAATACCCGATTTATTACTGAAAAGGATGTTGACAATAATTTAACTTGGCAGAAGATAGATACAGGAATAAATAGGATTGAAATTTTTCAACCTGCCTATAAAAAATATATCCTTTTCCAGGATTTAGGAAATTTGGGCACTCCCTCACAGCCATTACTTTTTAATAGTGAAAAAGAAGTTGGTTTTCATTATACGCAAAATCCTTACGAATTATTTGCAAAAAATGCAACGCGAGCGCAGTATATTAATACCAAAACTCCTTACTCAGATTTGTTTTATGCTCAAGGCAAAAAAGAATTAATTTTTTTAACTATTAAACATGCTCAAAATATTTCCCCGCGTTGGAATATTGGATTAGATTTTCAACGTATAACTTCACTAGGATATTTGCAAAGACAATATACAAGCCACTATAACTACCAATTTTTTACTGCTTATCAAAACAAAAGCAAACGTTATACTTTATTGGCTAATGCTACCTGGAATAGAGGTTTAACGGAAGAAAGCGGAGGCATTTTGAGTGACTCTTTATATGAAAGCTTAAGTGGTTCAACTAAGGTAGTTAGTCCAGTACTTACTAATGCCCAATCAAGATACAAAAATAGGGCTGCATATGTTAAACAATATTGGAATTTTGGTTCTACAAAATATCTTTATAACGATAACGATACGTTGTATGATTTCGAAAATAAATCACATTTCGCTTATACTTTTCATGCCGAAGACATAAAATATATATTTGAAAATAAAGGAAATTCAGATAGTTCACTACTACCCAATCAATTTTATGATATTGGATCTTCAACTTACGACTCTTCTTATTATGGTAAAATAAACAATAAAATTGAATACAATTGGTTTAACAGTAAAGACAACCAACAAATAGATAGCATTCGTAGATTTATTGGAACAAGTCTTTTGTTTAGCAAATTTTTGGTTTCTCAAATACCATTTACCCGTAATTATGCAAACCTAATTGCAGCTTTTACAATTGAACGAATTGCGCTCAAAAATTATACTTTTTCATATATGGGTTATGGTGCTTATAACATAAGTGGTTTTAACAGTGGCGATTTTAAAGTAGATGGCACCTTAAGATATCGATTACCTAGTATCGATTTTTCTGTTTCAGTTTTAACCCAATCATATAGGCCAGATTATACCTTTTTGAAATTCAAATCCAATCAATTTATTTGGGAGCATGATTTTGATAAAACTAATTTAAGTAAACAAAACATCAGCCTTACAACTCGAAAGTGGAGACACAATGCAACACTATCTATTAGCTCGTTTGCATTAAACAATTGGGTATATGTTGGAACAACTGGAACACCTATTCAAGAGAAAGGAACATTTTTGCTACAAACTGTTACTTTATCTAAAACAGTTCAAGCTTGGAAATTTTATTTTGAACATGAATTGATGTATCAATATTCGGGAAGTGATATTTTAAGAGTTCCAACCTTTGGAGGAATGACTCGGTATTATTTTGCATCCACCTTATTTAAAAAAATAAAATTCCATTTAGGCTTTTCAGTATTTTACAATACTGCTTATTATGGAAACAGTTATAATCCTGCAACACGATTTTTTACGTTACAAAACGCAACTCGAATTGGAAATTATCCTGTAATTGATCCATTTTTTAATGGTGAAATAAAACGGGTTGCGTTTTTTGTAAAGTACGAACATGTAAACCAAGACTGGTTTAACAGTGGTTTTTACTATACACCCCATTATCCACTAGCATTGCGATCATTAAGATTTGGTGTACGTTGGCGCTTTTATGATTAATACTAAATGAACTATTTTCTGACTTATATATTTAGACAATTCTTGTTTTGGATGTTGGTTTTCTTCACCCAACAAGTACTTTTTCTAATTATAAATTTTAGTGCTGTTCCCCTTTCATTCATAGATTTAGCAATCAATTTTAAAAAATCTTTTGCTATGAATATTGCAAGCAGTACTTACTTAACCATTATTCCATTGTTGCTGTGTTTGGTTTCATTGTTCAAACCTATTCCTTCTTTTATACACTCATTTACTCCTAAGTATACATTTTTTTTATTGTTAATATGCACCTTTATTGCCGGTGTAGATGCTGGTTTGTACAAGATGTGGGGCACTAAAATAACAAGTAGAGCATTGGCATATATGGCTTATCCTAAGGATTTATTACCAACTTTATTTACACTTGAAAATTTAGGATTGATGCTCATGATTATAGCAGAAATCATAACCTTAAACTGGCTTCGAAATAAAATAACCATACGTTTTGTCCAACCAGTATTACCAATTAAAATCAAAATATTACTGCTGTTTGTATTGCTTTCCGCTTCATTTATTGGAGCTCGCGGAGGAACAAATAATGTTCCCTTAAATCGAAACTGGGTGTTTTATGCTAAACAATCCATTCTAAATTATGCTGCACTCAACGGCTTTTGGAACTTAGCTGATTTGTTAAATAAACCATTTGATACTGGTAATAATCCGTATTTATATTTTTCAACACAACAAGCGCAACAAATTGTAGAATCGATGCATCCATTGGTTTCCGATTCTACGGAATATATACTAAACACCCTACGACCAAATATTGTATTGGTGTTTTTAGAAAGCTGGTCGGCTGATGTAATCGAAACATTGGGAGGCGAAAAAGGTGTAGCCCCAAAATTTAGTGAATTAGCTGCTGATGGTTTTTTATTTTCAAACAGCTATGCCACAGGATTCAGAACAGAACAAGGTATGTTAGCTATATTAAGTGCATTCCCGGCACAACCTATAAGTTCAATTATCAAAGAATTTGGCAAGTTTGATAAACTGCCTAACCTATATACAGAACTTCAACAACAAGGATATCATACTTCATTTTATTCAGGTGGAAGTATAGAGTTTGATAATATTGAAGGATATTTACGCTCTGCAGGTGTACAACAAATGGTTGGCGAAAAACAGTGGAATTATACAAAATATACTCATTGGGGTGCCTATGATGAGGAAACATTTTCAATGCATCTAAAAGCTATCAAAAACTTGCCTAGTCCATTTTTTACTGGAGTTACCACAATGTCTACACACGAAGCTTTTGAAGCAACCGTTCCCATCTACTTTAATGCCGATAAAGATAAAACGAATGACGCCTATCGGAACTCGATGCATTATGCTGATAGTTGTTTGTTTAAATATATTGAAGCTGCAAAAAAAGAAGATTGGTATGCAAAAACTCTTTTTATAATTGTTGCAGATCATGGATGTAGATTTCCTAAAATGAGGAATAATTATGATACACAACGTCACAAAATACCATTACTTTTTATGGGGGGCGCTCTTAAAAAAGAGTATAAAGGAAAACGCCATGTACAAACAACTTCACATTTGGATATAGCTCACACAATATTAGCACAGATGAACCTAGACGCTACTATATTTAAACGAAGTAAAAATGTATTAAATAGGAATGAGCCTGCTTTTGCTTATTACACCTTTGATAATGGATTTGGAATAATTACCGATACTAAAACTGTTATTTATGACCATATCCAACAAAAAGATTTGCTGGAACACTCAGCATCCGATTCATTGGCTACTAAACTTGAAAGTTGGGGAAAAGCTTACCTTCAAACTAACTATCAAGAAAACATAGAATTTGCTGAAAGTAAAGCACACTAATACCTTCGAAATGCCAAATTTTCAACTCCTATAAAATTGAGAAACATATTTTGATAACCACTTTTATCATCTAGTTTTTTAAATTCATAAGTTGAGTGTAATAACTCTTGTGGTTTATCTACTATATTGTTTAACATTTTTTTTCCATACCTATCTAGGTTCGTTGAAAAATATAATAATTGATCGTATCCTTTAAAAGCAGCTTCACTAGGCTCAGTATAAAATCGTTCGCGATAAGCTTCTATAAATTTTTTTACAGTTAAATGGTGGTAGTCTATAAAAAAAGGCGAAGCAATTCGCACATGTATTGCTTCCCATAATTGATAATTAGGATTTTTAAAATCCAACCATTGAGGGAATCCATACACAATCATGTTTGAATAAACGGAAGTATCCTTTATATTTTTCAAGATGGCATTTACAATATTCTCATTTGAAGAAGGCACCACCACACAATTAGGCTGAGTAAGTGATAATTCACTTTTCAAATCTAGATTACTTGAATAGTCCACTACTTTAATTTTTAACTGTTTTTGCTTCTGTTGCAATTGCTTAAATGAAGCTGTTATCGTTTTGTCCAATGTTGATTTATCGCTAACTATAATAATGGTTAATGGCTCAGCAATTGTCTGATAGTGCTTAAGTATAAGATTTGGGTAATTGGTTAAATTTGGGTTAGGTGAAATTAAATCGGGATCGCTAAACTTTGTTTTAGAAAGGGTCATTAATGGCGAAACATGAAAAACATCTTTGTCTTTAATAAAGTCGCTGAGCACTTTATTGCCACCTTGCATAATTGGACCTAGAATTAAATCCGCTTCTTTAATTTGAGATTTTTTTAACAACCCTACAGTTACATTGCTATCATTTTCGGTATCAAATATTGACAAATGAAATACTGAACTTAATTTGGATAATGAATCGGCAGCAACAAGAGCTCCTTGATAATATTCTCTACTCAAATTACTCAATTGAATATTGCTGTGATTGGGATTTTCGAGAGATAGTTTAGCACAAAAAGGCAATAAAATTGCAATATTATTAGAGGCCTTTTGGGCTATTGAAAACAACGTTCCAAACACTAACATAAACGTAATACATAATTGTTTAAATTGTATCATAAAGTAATCTTATTCCCACTCTATAGTAGCAGGCGGCTTTGAACTTATATCATACACCACACGGTTAATTCCTTTAACCTTATTAATAATTTTATTCGAAACTTCAGCTAAAAATGAGTACGGTAAATGACACCAATCAGCAGTCATTCCATCAATAGATGTTACAGCTCGCAAACAAATTACATGCTGGTAGGTTCGCTCATCACCCATAACCCCAACAGATTGAACAGGAAGAAAAATAGCTCCCGCTTGCCAAACTTGATGATATAAATTATGTGCTTTTAACGATGCTATAAAAATAGCATCTGCTTCTTGTAAAGTAGCAACTTTCTCTTCGGTAATTTCGCCCAAAATACGAATTGCTAAACCAGGACCAGGGAAAGGATGACGACCTAAAATAACTTGTTCCATTCCTAGTTCTGCCCCCACTGCTCTTACCTCATCTTTAAACAAAGCCCTTAAAGGTTCTACTATTTTTAAATCCATCTTTTCAGGTAATCCTCCTACATTATGATGTGATTTAATGGTAGCAGAAGGCCCTTTTACACTCACCGATTCAATAACATCAGGGTATATAGTTCCCTGTCCGAGCCACTTTACCCCCGCAATTTTTTTTGCTTCTTCTTCAAATACCTCTATAAATACGCGACCTATTGTTTTACGCTTTTCTTCAGGATCTGTTTTTCCTTTAAGCTCATTCCAAAAGCGATGTCGTGCATCCACGCCAATCACATTTAAGTTCATGTTTTTATAAGAATGTAAAACTTCTTCAAATTCATCTTTACGCAACAACCCATTATCAATAAAAATTCCTGTTAAATTTTTACCAATGGCTTTATCCAACAAAACGGCCGCTACAGATGAGTCTACACCACCCGATAAACCTAATATAACTTTATCATCACCCAATTTAGCCTTCAGCTCAACTGTTGTTGCATCAATAAAATGTTTTGAGTTCCAATCTTGTTTAAGTACAGCAACATGTTTCACGAAATTTTCGAGTAATATCTTACCGTCTGATGTATGCGTAACCTCTGGATGAAATTGAATTGCATAAGTAGGTTCTCCATCAATTTTAAATGCTGCAACCTTAACATCAGCAGTACTTGCTACAATTTTAAAATTAGGTGGTATTGATTGTATGGTATCTCCGTGACTCATCCATACTTGAGAATCAGTTTTTATTCCTTTAAACAATACATCATCATTTATTGATTGTAGAATGGCTCTGCCATATTCTCTTGTTTTAGAAGGAGAAACTACACCGCCATTTTGTTTGGCCAATAATTGTGCACCATAACAAACACCTAATAAGGGTAATTTACCTCTAATATTACTTAAATCTATATTGGGTAATATGCCATCATTTACAGAGTATGGACTACCAGATAAGATAACTGCCTTTGTATCTTCGCCTATTTCGGGCATATGAGTACAAGGATGAATTTCTGAATATACATTTAACTCGCGTAATCTGCGGGCAATAAGTTGGGTATACTGAGATCCGAAATCGATAATGAGAACTTTTTCTTCCATAATTGTAGGAGGCGAATTTCATAAAAAACTAGCGATATACCTTATAGGGCGAAAAATAAAGTTGATTGGGTTAATGATAGATCTCTGTTACATAAGAAAATTCAATAGTTAAAGCAGCATCTTTCAACTTTATAAAAGCAATAAACCTATACAATTAGGTATTAAACACATCAATAAGCCTGAGTAGATGTGGGTTCAATTGTTTTGTTTGATGAATAGCATCATCAAAGGAAGTATACACAACTTGGTTATTGATTAAACCTGCCATTTTATTTGAATACCCATTTAATAAACCTTCAACAGCTGCATTTCCAAGTCGTGAAGCCAAAACCCTGTCATATGCAGTAGGTTTACCACCTCTTTGAATATGCCCTAAAATGGTAACACGAGGATCAAAACTAGCATCCATTTTTTTTACTTCTTCCACAATTTTCATTGCTCCACCATGTTCTTCACCTTCGGCAACGATAATAATACTAAATGCTTTTTTGCTTTTGTTTTTGCCTACCAACATATCCACCATTTTTTGCCAATCATCAGTTGATTCAGGAACCAATACACCTTCGGCACCACCAGCAATACCAGCTGCCAAAGCAATAAATCCTGTATGTCGGCCCATTACTTCAATAAAAAAAATGCGGTCGTGTGAATCGGCAGTATCTCTTATTTTATCAATGGCATCTACGGCCGTATTAATAGCTGTATCAAACCCAATGGTTAAATCAGTACCAAATAAATCATTATCAATGGTTCCGGGAGCACCAATACAAGGTATTCCAAACTCTTCATAAAACAATTTTGCACCAGTAAACGAACCATCTCCACCAATACAAACAAGTCCTTCAATTCCATGTGCCGAAAGATTTTCGAATGCAACTTTTCTTCCTTCAGGTGTCATAAATTCTTTGCTACGTGCAGTTTTTAACACAGTACCTCCACGTTGAATAATATTACTAACAGAGCGAGAAGCTAAAGGAACAATATCATTCTCAATCATGCCTGCATATCCTCGCATAATACCCATTATCTCGAGGTTATTATAATAGGCTGTGCGAACTACGGCTCTAACACACGCATTCATGCCAGGTGAATCGCCTCCAGAGGTGTAAACGGCTATTTTTTTCATGTGGTAAAACTACTCATTATTTTTAAGGTAATAGTGTCTAAAAGGAATATTTCACTATTTAGTTACACTACAAATATATTCGAAAATGCATCTAAGTGTACAAATTACAATTAGTTGTTTTTAAACAAAAAAAATCCCTTCCAATATATGTTGGAAGGGATTTTTATAATGAGATTTTGCTAATTAGTCTTGAGCAACAATTCTTAAACTAATAATTGCTTCATCAGCATTTGATCCAATTTTATTGGCAACTTTGATAAAGCCATATTTTCCTGATGCTGTTTGGAATGCTAGTACATTTCCTAATGATAATTGATTTGCATATTTAGTTATCCAATTTTGTGAAGGATTACTAGCTACATACAAAAGAATTGCAGAGTCACTACCCGATGCTTCAATATCATCAAATTGGGCTTCAGTTAACGTAGTTTTAGTTAATTTTGTGTCATTTACACCTGTCCAAGTAAGTCCAGTATACACACTTTGTAATAAACCATCAGTAGGGCTTGATAATGTAAACTGATTGTTGGACGGTTGAGAACTGCCATAGAAAAAGCCTAGATCAACACTAGCTTTATTTGCATTAAATTCCTCTAAACTAAATTGAGTAAAAGGGAAGGTTAACTTAACAAATCTAGCTGAACCATCTGAACCTGTTTGTGCATAAATATCAACATTATTAGAAGTTGATTCTGTAAAACCATATGCTGCGCGAGTAACTATTGTAATTACTTGGGAAGCTGGAGTGCCTTTCTCACCTTCTAGAATAGCAGTGTATGTAAAAGTACCCGAACCGATTGTATCTACTAAAGTTTCGGTTGCTGTAGTTGCATTTAAACTTTTTGATAAAATAGTTTTAGTAGGTAAATTTCCTCCTGAACGTTTAACAGAAACGCTTTTTAACTTATTATCTGAAGTTCCTGTTGCAGTTAAAGTCATCGTAATAACTGAATTTTCTTGTACTGGGTTAACAACAGATGTGGAGAATGTAACTTTTACATCTGTTACATCTGCATTATCATCCTCTTTTGAACATGAAGATAAAATGGCTAATGATGCTATTGAAAGTATCATTACTGATTTAAATAGTTTTTTCATTTTTGTTTGTTGGTTAAGTTTTAAAATTGATATTTTTTTTGTTATGCTGTTTCTTTATTTTCAGAATGTGTTTCAGGAGTATAGTTTTCTCGGCTAAACTCTTCAAAATTATACTCAGGCATTAATTCTGTTTTTACATACTGTACCGTTTCTGTTAATGCCTCTGCAAATTTATTAAAATCTTCTTTGTATAAAAAGATTTTATGTTTCACAAAACTACCATCTTCAAATCTTTTTTTACTTTCGGTAATCGTAATAAAGTAATCGTTTCCTTTTGTTGATTTTACATCAAAAAAATACGTTCGCTTTCCTGCTCTGATTTTTTTAGAATAAATCTCTTGTCTGTCGTCTTTGTTGTAATCCTCCATGTGGTTTATCTAAGTTTTGTGCTTGGTTAAATTTGGAGCAAAATAGAGCATGATTGGTATTTTTCAAAATATATTTTAAACTTCTCTAACGTTATTAAAAATGAGGTAATTAAGCCTTAATCGTTCAATCTTCAATAAGCTGACTTTGGTATAATTCTGCATATTTTGTCTTTTTGGCCAATAATTCAATATGGGTTCCAGTTTCTACTATCGTACCTTCATTCAAAACCAATATTAAATCAGCATCTTTTACAGCTGAAACCCTATGGCTAATTATTATAGCTGTTTTGCCTTTCATGATCCGTTTTAAATTCCCTAAAATTTCCGATTCAGTTTTGGTATCAACGGCCGATAAACAATCATCAAATATTAATATCTCAGGGTTTTTAATAAGAGCCCTTGCAATGCTCACACGTTGCTTTTGCCCTCCCGAAAGGGTAATTCCACGCTCGCCAACAACGGTATTTAACCCCAATTTAAAACCTTGTACAGATTCCATTAAGGCTGCGTTGGTTGCGGCTTCTACTATTCGAGCCTCCACATTTTCAGCATCTGCGTTAAGTCCAAAAGAAATATTATGAGCAATACTATCCGAAAACATGAAAACATCTTGAGGAGCATATCCAATTTTATCTTTAAACAACTTTATGTTTATGTTTTTTAAGTCAACATCATCAATCGTTATTTTCCCTTGATTGACATCCATCATGCGTAACAATAACTGTACAATGGTAGTTTTACCAGATCCTGTAGACCCTAAAATAGCGATTGTTTTTCCTTTGGGAATGACAAATGAAATGGTAGTGAGTGCGTTTTGAGTTTTTCCTTCATAAGAAAAACTTACATTGTCAAAACGAATCTCCTTTTCAAAGTTTGCTACCTCATTGGTATGCATGATAATATCAGGTGATGTTTGTAAAAACTCATTGATACGTTTTTGAGACACTGCTGCTCGTTGAATGAGTGAAGAAGTATACCCTAAACTTGTTACAGGCCAAGTTAACATATTTACATAGAGTATAAATTCAGCAATATTACCAATTGTAATCTCGCCATTTATCACCATCATTCCCCCAATTGCAATTGTTAAAAGAGTGCTCATTCCAGTTAAAAAAACCATTAAGGGAAAAAACATGGCATCCACTTTTGCCATATTCATTGATCGGTTGTAATAGTCATCAGTAAGCTTTTCAAATTCAGCTCTCGAATCATTTTCTACAGCAAATGCTTTTAAAACCCTGATTCCCGAAAATGCCTCTTGAACAAAAGACGTAAGTTTACTAAGCTGTTCTTGAATAGCATCACTGCGTTTATTTATTATATTATTTACTTTAAAAA
Source organism: Bacteroidia bacterium (assembly GCA_044353855.1). Taxonomy (GTDB): domain Bacteria; phylum Bacteroidota; class Bacteroidia; order UKL13-3; family UKL13-3; genus UKL13-3. The sequence continues at coordinate 50,100 of JBILBF010000004.1, read as the reverse complement.
TGGTAAATGATAAGATAGGAAGTGGAAGCAAAACCAAAAACGTAAGCTTTACATTAACCGAAAACATAGCCCACAATACAAGAATTATTGTTACAGATAAATTCATTAAATACATCACTGCTGGTCCAATATACATTCTTACTCGACCAACATCTTCACTTATCCTAGCCATTAAATCACCCGTATTGTTTTTACGGTAAAACGATAGGGATAATTGTTGGTAATGGTTAAATATTTCGTTCTTTAAATCATATTCTACTAAGCGGCTCATTACAATTAATGTTTGACGCATTAAGTACATAAAAAAACCTTTTACCAATGCAAAAAAAACGATGATTGCTGCAAAATAGAGTATGATGTATTCTAGCTGTTTGTATACCTCAACTTGCAATATAGAACCTGCAAATAAGTTATACATATACAAATTCTCTTGTACTAAATCTATTGCGATTCGAACAGCTTGCGCTGGAAAAACAGCAAACAAATTGGAGGCTGTTACAAATAACAAACCTAATATGAACCTTACTTTATACTTGTAAAAGTATTTATGAAGATGTTTGAGAGCTTTCAACTGATTGTTTTCAAGTTTTATGAAATATCGAATTTTGAATTACTTTTGCAAACTTCAATTAAATAACCGTAATACAAAAAACTATGTCAATACAAACAGACATTTTCAGTCAGCTAACAACTTATGATCATGAACAATTGGTATTTTGTCAAGACAATCACACTGGCTTAAAGGCAATTATTGCTATTCACAATACGGTATTAGGTCCTGGTTTAGGCGGTACTCGGGTTTGGAATTACGCATCAGATGCTGAAGCTATCAATGATGTATTGAGATTATCCCGTGGAATGACTTACAAAGCTGCCATTTCTGGTTTAAATTTAGGTGGCGCCAAAGCAGTTATTATTGGAGATGCCAAAACAATTAAAACAGAGGCGCTTATGCGTAAATTTGGTCGTTTTGTTGAAAACCTACATGGAAAATACATTACTGCTGAGGATGTGAATACCACAACAAAAGATATGGAATATGTGAACATGGAAACTGATTATGTTGTTGGACTTCCAGAATCTATGGGTGGTGGTGGAGACCCTTCTCCTGTTACTGCATATGGTACCTACATGGGAATGAAAGCTTCAGCGCAACATGTATGGGGAAAAGATAGTTTGAGTGGTAAAAAAATTGCTGTTCAAGGAATAGGTAAAGTTGGTGGTCACCTAATTGAAAGATTACATGCAGAAGGCGCTACTTTATTTATCAGCGATATCAATGAAAGTGTATTATCACACTATGCAAAAGAGTTTGGAGCAACAGTTGTTAAAGGAGATGATATTTATAGTCTAGATGTAGATATTTTTGCACCCTGTGCAATGGGTGCAATATTAAACACCGAAAACATCAACAAATTAAAATGTGCTGTTGTGGCAGGTGCCGCCAATAATCAATTGGCCGATGAAAATATACATGGTCCTTTATTAATTGAAAAAGGAATTGCATATGCTCCTGATTTTTTAATTAATGCTGGTGGATTGATTAATGTATACCAAGAACATATTGGTTACAACCGTGAAACCGCAATGCGTAACACAGAAAATATTTATGATGTTACATTGCGCATTTACAATGAAGCTGCTGCTAAAAAAATTCATACTCAACGTGCAGCAACTGAATTAGCTGAAAAACGTATTGCTGACATGAGAAGTGTTAAAGCAACATACTAGACAATTTAAAACGAATAATGAGTAATTAATTATATTCATTATTCGTTTCTGTTAAAACAAGAAACGATACTCGAAAATAATTTACGATTAACATTAATACCCATGTAATTATTCATTACACATTATTAATTGTTCAATCATCACAAACAACAAAACTAAAAAAAAGGTTCTTTTCATGTTTAACAGAAGATTTTTGCGAATAAAAGTACTACAAGCATTGTATGCTTATTATCAGGATCAACAACCTAATCGCACTACGCATGAAAGAGCTATGCTTAAAAGCATAGATAGAGCTTTCGAATTATATATTTATTTGCTTTCGCTACCTGCTGAATTCAGGTTTTATATCGATAAAGAATTAGATATTCAAACTTCTAAGTATTTTCCTACAGATGATATAATCACTCCTTTACAAGCAATGCACAATAACAAGTGTATTGCATTGCTCGAAAAATCGGAAGTGATTAACACAAAAATGAAAGACTTAAAGTTAAAGTGGACAGGTACAACTGACTTATTCAAAAATAGTTGGTCCGACTTGCAACAAAACGAAGCCTTTACTGCCTACAATAAAAAACCTCACCATTCTTTTAATGAAGACCGTAAAATTTTATCAGAAATCTATCAAATTTTTATAGCTGAAAGTGAATTGTTTGAACAGTACATGGAAGAACAATTTATGAACTGGGATGATGACCAGGTATTGGTAACCAATGCTTTGTTAAAATCTATTAGTTTGATGGATGAAAACGGAACAGCAGATTTTATCATTACAGATGAAAAAGCTACTCCCGATGATGAAGCTTTTATGATAGCATTATTCCGAAAAACAGTTGAGCAAGATGAGGAGCTTACAACATTAATTGGCGATAAAACCAAAAACTGGGAAACAGATCGAATTGCTGTTATTGATTTAATTTTAATGAAAATGTCATTGTGTGAAATCCTTTTCTTTCCCGAAATTCCTGTAAAAGTTAGTATCAATGAGTATTTAGAACTTGCAAAATTATACAGCACACCTAATAGCCATGGATTTATAAATGGTGTATTGGATAAAGTTCAAATTGAGTTACGGAAACAAAACAAAATTAATAAACAAGGTAGGGGTTTAATGGAATAATCACTTTAACATATAATTTAACGACCATGAAAAACTTAATTTATTCAATTATTTTTAGTGCATTATTACTATCGTGTAGCGACAATAAGCCTAAAAAAGTAACTACAGACATTGTAAACAACCCTGCATCTGCAATAAACCCAACTGATTCATCAACATTAACAGAAGGAGCAGCAATCTCATTTGAAAAAATAAAATACGATTTCGGTACGATTACACAAGGTGAACAAGCTGAATATAGTTTTAAATTTATCAATATAGGTAAACAAGATTTACTAATTACCAATGCCAATGCAAGTTGTGGCTGCACTGTACCTCAATATTCAAAAGAACCCATAAAGCCTGGAGAACAAGGAATGATTAAAGTAAAGTTTAACAGCGATTACCGTTTGGATGCTTTTGAAAAAACAGTGACCGTTACAGCAAACACTATCCCTTTGGAAACCATACTAACCATCAAAGGATTTATCAATCCTAAGCCAGGAACACAAACACAAAACTCACCCATTCACTAATTCACTAAAACCAACTAAACATACACAACAATGAAACTTTTAAACATTCTATTAATGGCTCAACAAGGTGGAGGAATTGCTTCTTTTCTACCGTTAATTTTAATCATGGTGGTATTTTACTTCTTCATGATTTACCCTCAAATGAAAAAAACCAAACTCCAAAAAAAGTTTAGAGAAGCATTAAAAGAAGGCGATAACGTTATTACAATAGGTGGCATGCATGGCAAAATTGAAAAATTAATGGATACTACTTTTGTGTTAAATACTGAAGGTACTCGCCTTAAAATGGATAGAACAGCCATTTCAATGGAAGCCTCACAAGCGTTAAACGCACCTGCTAAGAAATAGATCCTAGTTAATGGTTCATAGTTCATAGCATCATCTGCTATACTATGAACCATTTCCTTTTTTAGGAAAACCATGATCCATTAACCATGATCTAAAATAAATGAAAAAAATAGGCATTACAGGTTGTATTGGTAGCGGTAAAAGCACCGTAACGCAAGTATTTGCAGCATTGGGTGTGCCTGTATACGATGCCGATACCAGGGCGAAATTATTAATGGTAACCTCCCCTACTTTAATACAAAATATCACAAAACTTTTTGGCAACGAAGCTTACTCCGCGTCTGGAGAGTTGAACCGAAAACATATTTCAGCAATTGCTTTTACAGATAAAACTATCTTAACCCAACTAAATGCGTTGGTCCATCCTGCTATTTTCAATGATTTTGAAGAATGGTGCAATAACCAGCGAACTCATTATGTAATTAAAGAAGCCGCATTGATGTTTGAAAGCGATTCGTATAAACAATTGGATGAAGTAATCGTAGTTACTGCTCCTGAAGAGTTACGTATTCAAAGGGTTATTGAAAGAGATGGCATTAGCCGAGAGGCTGTATTAAACAGAATGCAAAATCAGTTTTCGCAAGAAGAAAAACTCAAACATGCCCAATATGAACTAAAAAATGATGAACAGGAATTGGTTATACCCCAAGTACTACAATTGCATAGATTATTTAAGAGTATCTAATACTTATTTTAGGTTAAATAATCGGAAATTTATTCGTTAAATTAATGTTAAATTAATGTTAATTCGCGTTAAATTTAATCTTTATGAGAATACCTTCACTACTTATTATTTTATTCTTAAGTTATAACGTTTGGTCACAAGGAGCTGATAATCCAATGCCTTATTTTACATTTGGGAAGGGCGTAGGTATTACTCCTAGAGATAGTATATTTTCATTGAACATACGATTTAGAATGCAAAACAGAGTTGCTATGAGCTCAGTAAACAGTGAAGATTTATCTGTTAAAGAGTTTGAATGGATTGTAAGAAGACTTAGGTTACGATTTGATGGTTATGTGTACAATCCAAAATTTGCTTATGCCATACAACTTTCTTTTTCAAGAGGTGATATGGATTGGGATGTTACACAATATCCAAATATTGTGCGTGATGCTATGTTCTTCTATAAACCTACAAGTCATTTTACCATAGGAGTTGGGCAAACTAAATTACCGGGAAACAGACAACGAATTGTTTCTTCAGGAGATTTACAATTTGCAGATCGATCAGCAGTGAATGCTATATTTACAAATGACCGCGATTTTGGAATACAATTATATTATGATAATATGGTTGGGCAAGTAAACTATATTTTGAGGGGGGCAATATCAAATGGAGAAGGTAGAAATGTGGCAAAAAGCAGTTTTGGTTTAATGTATACTACACGAATTGAAGTTCAACCTTTGGGCAAATTTACTAAAGGTGGCGACTATTTTGAAGGTGATTTAGAAAGAGAGCCCAAGCCTAAATTATCAATAGCTGGCCATTATGCAGACAATATAAATACAACACGAACAGGAGGAACTTTAGGTCAACAATTATATGGAGATGCAACATATCAAAATTTTGGTGGTGATGTGCTATTTAAATATAAAGGATGGGCAATAAGTTCAGAATTAATTAAAAGAATTAGCAATGATCCATTAACAATTTCTGCTGATGGTAAAACTAAGAGATATGTTTATACTGGATATGGATATATGGGTGATATAACCTACTTATTCAAAAAGAATTGGATGTTAGGTGGACGACACAGTAATACTTTACCTGATTCGAAAGCAATAGCTTATGAAAAACAAGTAAAACAATATAGTATGGTAGTAGGTAAATTCATTAAAGGTCATCGATTAAAATTTCAATCAGATATTACTTACAATGAAATAATTGGAGCTGGTAAAACGAATTTTTGGCAATTACGCTTTCAGTTGGAAATTGGTATATAATAAATCTTTTAAAGTATCAATCTGAAAAGAAGGAATAAACCACCAGCCATAATTATTGTAAAAGGTAAAGTCAAAATCCAAGCAATAGCAATACTTTTAATAGTAGCTGGCTGTAAGTTTTTAACACCTTTACTAGCTACCATACTACCTGCAATACCCGATGATAATACTTGGGTAGTACTAACTGGCAAACCAAAATACGTTGACAACCCAATAGTACTTGCAGCAACTAATTCTGCAGAAGCACCTTGAGCATAGGTAAGATGTTGCTTACCAATTTTTTCGCCAATAGTTTTAACAATTCGTTTCCATCCAATCATCGTTCCTAAACCTAATGCTATGGCAATAAATAATATTACCCAATTTGGAGCATAATCAGTTACTGATTTTAATTCTGCAATTTGGGATTTTAGCCTTTTTTTGTCGTTGTTACTTAAGTTCATATCTGGACTTTCCAACATCTTTTTGCTCGATTTACCAATCAAAATAACATCTTTACGAATAGCAAATTTTTCGTTAGAAGTTAAATATTCGAATTCTTTGGCATAAGCTATTTTATTATCTAAGCCCTCAACTAATGAATTAAATTTTGCACATTCAAAACTATCAGATTTATTCATAAAAGTAAGATCTACTTTTGCCATTGTTGACTGAATAGATATTAAGTTTTTCTTATATTCATCTATATCAGTTGATCCATTAATAGCGAAATAACTTGGTACAATAGCTATTAATATAAGCATCACCAATCCAACTCCTTTTTGCCCATCATTGCTTCCATGTGAAAAACTAACACCTGTGCATGTTAAAAGTAAAATTGCTCTAATCCAAAAAGGAGGAGGTAACGTAGTATTGGGTTCTTTAAAAATTGATTTGTTTTTAACCACTTGACGTAAAATGTACATCAATAAAATGGCTAAACTAAATCCAACTAAAGGAGAAACTAGTAGTGACAAGCCAATATCTGATGCTTTGCTCCAATTTACATAAGAAACATTTTTATTTTCTGCAATTAATGAATATGCAAGACCAACTCCTAAAATTGACCCTATAAGTGTATGCGAACTGGAACAAGGTATACCCAAATACCAAGTACCTAAGTTCCATACAATTGCTGTTAATAAAATTGACATTATAAGAGCAATACTATGATGAATATTGGCATCAGTAAGAACATCAACAGGCAATAAACTAGTAATTCCAACTGCTACTGTTATACCTCCAGCAAATACACCAATTGCATTCCAAATACCACTCCAAGCAACAGCTACCCAGGGCTTTAAAGAGTTAGTATAGATAACCGTTGCTACAGCATTGGCTGTATCGTGAAAACCATTAATAAACTCGAATGCAAATGCTGCTATTAAACAGAAAATAAGTAATGTAGTAAGTGTAGGATCTAAACCAAACATATATATGTATTTGCGGCAAAAATATATTTTTACCTCCACCACAATGTTACGCAATTGTTAACTTTAACAGTATTTTTTTTGATTAATTTTATGCCGCCTTAATACGCCCACAAAATCAGGAAGATAGTTGCACAAAAGGATTGCTTTTTAAAACTCGTAATAGATTTGGATAACAATTTAGCTTTAGTTAACCAAAAAATATTGATTTTTGTTGAATATAAAGATATTCATACACAACAAGTAAAGTCAATTGATGTATTGATAGTAATCAAGGTAAGCAAATTGTTTACATTGCCAAAACACTTCAATCTACTCAATGGCAAACACTATCAATTGCCAAATGAATGTCGGAAGCATTTACTATTGATATGAACAAAACAGCAAACAAAATACAATCATGACACAGTTACTTTTATTACACGGAGCTTTAGGTTCATCCTCTCAATTTGAAAAAATTAGACCCTTGCTCAACGAAAAAGGATTAGCAACAGATGCCATCAATTTTTCTGGTCACGGTGGCTTTTCAATGCCTGTAAGTGGTTATAATTTTAATGTTTTTGCTGATGATATTTTGCGGTATGCAAATGAACATAAAATTGAAAAACTTAATCTTTTTGGTTACAGCATGGGAGGTTATGCAGCTTTGTATTTTGCAAAAATGCACCCTGGGCGTGTACATAAAATAGCAGCCATCAATGTGAAATTTAATTGGGATCCTTTGAGCACTCAAAAGGAAATCGCCCTTTTAAATGCTGAAAAAATGGCTGAAAAAATCCCATCGTTTGTAGACAAACTGATGGTACAACATGGAATGAATTTTTGGAAACAAGTTATTCATCAAACCGCTACCCTATTTGAACAAATGAGCAAAGATTATATCCTGACGAAAGAAGACTATGAAAAACTTACTATGCCTATATTACTGGGCGTTGGCGACAAAGATACTACAACCAGTATTGAAGAAACCTTAACCATATTTCGTGAACTACCTAATGCTGCCTTTTGGGTATTGCCCAATACGCCACATCCCTTTGACAACATAGATTCTAGACTCTTAACCGAACAACTTTCTTTGTTTTTTGATGTAAAAGAAACCAACTAATTTCAAAATTTTAACTCATTGGACCTGAGCCAACTTGTATGATTGAATACACTATTCCTATTGCCTTAATGGGAACAATGAATTATGTTGCAACCATAACTAAGTTAGCGTGAACGAATCAAACCAATCCATCTGGGATCATGTAAAAAGCCTATTGCATCAACACGACTGTGTGATTGTGCCTGGTTTTGGTGGATTTGTATGCAACCGAGAACCTGCTAAAATTGATCAAGTTTCACATGTTATTACCCCACCATCGCGCAAGGTTGTGTTTAACCAAAACCTTAAAACAAATGATGGCTTATTGGCAGGCTATTTAGCTCAAAAAGAACAGTTAAACTATTCTCAAGCAATTCAACTAGTAGAACAAACTGTTGCATCAACACTTGCTATTTTGCATGAGAAAAAAACCTATGCTGTTGATTTATTTGGTAACTTTAGACTGAATGCTGATGCTAACTACGTTTTCTTACCTGATAAACGCAATAACTATTTGGTTAGCTCATACGGATTGGGTCTTATTCAGGCACTACCTGTTGCTTCTCGAACAATTAAAACACCTAAAGCTCGTGTTTTTAAAGAGAAAACTAATTCACCTCGAACACCCAAAAAAGCAATTGGGAATGCATGGCCCAAAGTTTTATCTTTAGTTCTAATTGCATTATTAAGTGTTAATGGATATATATTTTTAAAGGACCACTCGTTAACAGATTTGCAACTTGGAAACAATAGCACAATGAGTATTACTTCATGGTTTGATAGTATTTTGACTAAACCAACGGAACAAATTGATACGGCTATAGAACCAGCAAAGGTTACAATTACACCTACTCCTGTTGCAAAGGTAAATATTGCAATAGTAGATACCAATGTCAGTTTACTTGATTCAGCAACCGTATTGAAAAATCAACGTATTGACACTTATGCAGCTCTTTATGCCTTTGCAGCACATTATCAATCTGCAAGAAGCAGCATCTATTTTCCTCAACAACAACCAGAAATAGACAGTGTCACATTTCCTGAAACGACACCTGAACTTACGACAAATACAACCACTTCTGCAGAACTATCAACTGTTGGAATTGCCAAAGGATTTTATGTTATTGGTGGTGTTTTTTGTAAAACCCGAAATCTCAAACGATTTATACAACAGCTAACATCCGAAGGTTATACAGAAACTGAAATATTGATAAACACTGATATTAATTGTAAAAGAGTAAGTTATAAAAAATTCACTTCTCACCAAGAAGCAGAACAATTTAGTAAAGCTATTAATGCAAAATCTAATACCCAAACATGGGTTTTATCAGCCAATTAAATTCGGTCAATAACGTATTTTCATTCGATGTTAAAATTAGTTGTACCAACAATTAATACTAAGTAACACGATTTTTATCCTAGTTTCGTCTCTTATTTTTTCAGCATGAAAATACTACTCTCTTACCTTAAACGATATAAAAATTTAGTTTTCCTATCGATGTTGTTAGCTAGCATCAATCAAGTTTTTTCATTACTTGATCCTTATATATATGGAAAAATTATTGATCGTTTTGCACAACATGCATCTGATTTTACCAAAGCAGAATTTATTAAAGGAGTAGCTTTATTAATTGGTGCAGCAATTAGTGTAGCAATGATTAGCAGAATTGCCAAAGCATTTCAGGACTATTGTATTAACTTGGTTATTCAAAAACTTGGAGCTGATATTTATACGGATGGATTAAAGCATACCTTACAAATTCCATTTAACGAATTTGAAGATCAGCGCAGTGGAGAAACCTTAAATGTGTTGCAAAAAGTACGCACCGATACCGAAAAATTCATTTCTAGTTTTATCAATATCGTTTTTGCTTCATTGGTTGGAATTGTATTTGTCATTATGTATACCGTTAATGTGTATGGTGGGCTAATATTAGTTTACCTATTAGCAACAGTTTTATTAAGTATTGTAACCAATTATTTATCAAAAAAAGTAAAAAAAGTACAAACCAATATTGTTCGAGAAACACGCTTGCTAGCAGGCACCACTACTGAAAGTTTGCGCAATATTGAACTTGTAAAAAGTTTAGGATTAACCAATCAAGAAACACACCGGTTAAACATTGCGACCAAAAAGATACTCCAACTCGAACTTAAAAAAGTAAGAAGTATTCGAAGTATCTCTTTTATTCAAGGAACGATGGTTAATTTTTTAAGGCAAAGCATTTTATTTATTTTACTTTATCTAATTTTTGAAGGCAAACTAACCGTTGGAGAAATTATCACGTTACAGTTTTATTCGTTTTTCATTTTTGGACCACTTCAGGAAATCGGAAATGTTATTATTAGTTACAGAGAAGCAGAAGCCTCATTGGCCAATTTTGAGCAAATAATAAATACACCTATCGAACTGAAGCCTAAAGATCCACAACGAATATATGCTATTGAAAACCTAAAATTTAACCAAGTAACATTTCAACATAGAAGTGCTAACTATGATGCATTAAGCACCATCAATTTTGAAGCTAAAAAAGGTGAAACGATAGCATTTGTAGGGCCAAGTGGAAGTGGTAAAAGCACATTGGTTAAACTATTGGTAGGCTTATATACGCCCAAAAAAGGAAGTATATTGTACAATAATATCGATGCCACCAATATTGATAAAGATGAACTCCAACAACAACTAGGGTTTGTAACCCAAGATACACAGCTGTTTTCGGGTACTATCAAAGAAAACCTATTGTTTGTAAAACCCAATGCTAGTGATGTTGAAATAATGGACTCACTAACCAAAGCAGCCTGTTTAGAAATGGTTACACGCAGCGAAAAAGGGATTAACACAATTATTGGCGAAGGAGGAATGAAACTAAGTGGTGGGGAAAAACAACGGCTATCAATTGCTCGAGCATTATTACGCAAACCACGGTTACTAGTTTTTGATGAAGCAACATCCTCACTTGATTCGATAACAGAAGAAGCAATCTCCAATACCATTAAATCAATTACCAATAAAAAAGAACATATCACCATCTTAATAGCCCATCGCCTATCCACAATCATGCATGCCGACTGTATCTATGTGCTTGAAAAAGGTGTAATTATAGAAATGGGAAAACACCAAGAATTATTAGATGAAAAAGGGCTTTATTATGCAATGTGGCGTCAACAAATTGGTGAACGGAAGCGAATTGAAAGTTAATCCAATAAGCACTTTTCAGATAAACATATCAGATAATGATTCATACGAATAGAACACATCATTACGTTTAGCCAATTAAAACTATTATTATTGCAGATAAACACTAAGAGTCAATATAAATTTTACGTTAATAGCTTAATTAATTCAAAAAATATCCTTTTTTTGCTCCACTTTAAAAATGCATAACAACATGAACAAGGTTCAAACTCAAAAATCTGAAAGCAAATTCAACAGTTTATTTGCTTCATTCGCTATTCCAGTATTGGTAGCAACAGGTATCGTAATTTATATGTTTGTATTGGGAAGCCCATCAAACTTTGAAGGAGGCGATCCAAAAAATCATCCCGTACAAGAAGGGGTTGGACATATTTTAGGCCTTGTTTACAAAGGCGGTTTTATTGTACCTATTCTACTTTCATTGGTGTTAATGAGTATTACTTTTTCTATTGAGCGTTTTTTAACCTTAGCCAAAGCATCAGGAAAAGGTTCAGCAGAATCATTTGTACGAAAAGTGAAATCGTTATTGGCTTCAGGAAACATTGATGCTGCCATCAAAGAATGTGATTTACAACAAGGTTCAGTTGCTAATGTTGTAAAATCAGCATTGCACAAATACAAGGAAATGGAAGCTGTTACTGAAATGGATAAAGACCAAAAAGTGTTGGCTATTCAAAAAGAGATTGAAGAATCTGTTTCATTGGAACTACCTATGTTAGAAAAAAACTTGGTAATCATTGCTACAATGGCTTCAGTTTCTACTCTAATTGCACTATTAGGAACAGTAATTGGTATGATTAAAGCGTTTTCAGCTTTAGCAAGTGCTGGTTCTCCAGATTCAGTAGCTTTGGCAAACGGTATTTCTGAAGCACTAATCAATACGGCATTAGGTATTGGTAACTCAGCGTTAGCTACCATTATGTACAATGTGTTTACCACAAAAATTGATAAAGTTACGTACACTATTGATGAGGCTGGATTTACCATTACTCAACAATTTGCAGCAACACATAAATAATTTCTTTAGGGAAATATAAAGGGCAATTGTCCTTCCATTTTCAATTTTGTAACTTTAAATTTATCACAAAATGCCTAAAGTAAAAATTCCTCGTAAAAGCACCAGTGTGGATATGACTGCAATGACAGACGTTGCATTTCTGCTTCTCACTTTTTTTATGCTTGCAACGAAATTTAAACCTGATGAACCTGTCATCGTTGATACACCTTCTTCCATCTCAGAAATTAAACTTCCTGAGTCAGATGTTATTTTATTAACTATTGATAAGGATGGTCGCGTATTTTTTGGCGTAGATGGACAACAAACTAAAGAAGAACTGTTAAAAAGGATGGGTACAAACTATAAAATTACCTTTACTCCTGAGCAAATTAAAACTTTTTCATTGGTTTCTACATTTGGTGTGCCTATTGCCGAATTACCTGCTTATCTTGATATGAAAAGTGAGGATAGATTAAAAGCTGCCCAATCAGGTATTCCTTGTGATTCATTAAACAATGAATTGGGAGATTGGATTTGGCAAACACGTTTAATCAATAACAAAGTTCGTGTAGCGGTAAAAGGAGATAGAGAAACTGAATATCCTACAGTGAAACGTGTGATTGCAACATTGCAAGAGAAAAAAGTAAACCGTTTCAATTTTATTACCAGCATGGAAAAAGCTGAATAATATAAACGCTATTAATTTAACTTTAACTTTTAATACGAAATTAAATGTCAGAAATAGAAAGCAGTAGTGGTGGTGGCAAACACAAAGGCGGTAAAAAAAGGGGTAAAAAAATGTCAACGCGAGTTGACTTTACTCCCATGGTAGATTTAGGCTTTCTACTGATTACCTTCTTTATGCTTACTACCAGCATGAATAAGCCGCAAACAATGGAAATTAATATGCCTGTAAAGGAGGATTTACCACCTGAAGAAATTGTGAAAGTAAAAGCTTCGCAGGCCGTTACTGTCCTTCTTGCAAAAGATGATAAAGTAGTTTATTATTTCATTAATTCTACAACTGGTGAACCGGAAACACCTCAAATAACAGATTACAGCAAAGGTGGTATTCGCGCTACCTTATTAAAAGAAAATAAAGCTCGCAATCCATTTGTTGATTCTATTACCATATACAAAGAGCAATTAAATATTGGACAAATTAACGAAGCAACCTACCGTTCCAATGCCAATCGTATTAAAGGATGGAAAGATGGACTTATTGTTGTGATTAAAGCCTCCGATAAATCAAAGTATAAAAATATGATTGACATATTGGATGAAATGCTCATTTGTAATATTGGTCGTTATGCAATTGTAGATATTACAGATATTGAATTGGACATGCTGAAAGGCGTAAACCTAGATTAATAAGTAAAAGTATGGGATTAGGGAAAATAAACATATTTAGTAACAACTGGGTTGACATGGTATTTAGTGGTCGCAACCAAAGCTATGGCGCTTTTGTGCTGCGTAAGGAGAGCGATAAAAATACCAATAAAGGAATTTTATATGCTATTGTTTTTTTTACATTAGCTATTTCGGCACCTGTTATTATTAATTACATCGAGGGCTTGGTTCCCAAAGATGCAGAAGAGGTAAAAATTGTAGAGGTAAATAACTTAGAAGAACCTCCTCCCGTTGATAAAGATCAACCACCTCCACCACCAGCTGAACCACCTCCACCGTTAAAATCGACAGTGAAATTTACGCCACCTGAAATTAAACCTGATGAAGAAGTTCCAGACGAACCACCACCCACACAGGAAGAAATGAAAGACAAGGATGCAGGTTTAAAAACTGAAGAAGGTGATGCCAATGGTGTTGATGCAAGTTTACTTGAAAGCGGTGATGGCGTAACAGGAGATACAGGACCCGAAATTGTAACATTTGCAGAGCAAATGCCCGAGTTTGAAGGTGGACAGGAAGAGATGATGAAGTATATTCAAAAAAACTTGAACTATCCTCCAGTAGCTCGCGAAAACGGAATTGAAGGACGAGTGGTTTTGCAATTTGTTGTAGGTACTGATGGTAAGATATCACAAATTGAAATTGTCAAAAAATTAGGATGGGGCTTGGAAGAAGAAGCTGTGCGTGTAGTAAAAACAATGCCAGCTTGGAGACCCGGAAAACAAAACGGAAAGGCTGTATATGTTAAATTCACCTTGCCATTTGTATTTAAATTGAACTAACCCTATTATCAACCACCGATTTTGGACAAAACTCCCCAAAGCCGTGATGAGAAAGTAGCCATGATCCTGAAATATTTCGGTGTAATCATGGCTATTTTTTATTTCATTATGGGAACAGCTTTATGTGTAATGCCACTTTTTGATGGCTTAGAAACTACTATTCGGTATTGTTTTGCAGCAATGTTGATAGTATACGGTGCCTTTAGACTCTATCGCATTTTAACTACCTAAATCAATGAAAAACGGACAACTAATTGGACTAATGATAGCTACTGTTTTTACATTATCATGTGGGAATAGTACTTCTAACGGAGAAAAAATAGATACCGCAACCAGTGGAACAATTACCGTGGCTGCCGATGAAAGTTTACGTCCGATAATAGAAGCCGAAATTGAGGTGTTTGAATCCATTTATCCTAAAGCCCACCTCAACGTTATATACACCAATGAATATGATGCCATGCAATTGTTAATTCATGATTCGGCTCGTATTGCCATTACTTCAAGAATGTTGTTACCCGAAGAAAAAGCCGTATTGGATAAAGATATTATTACCCCTCGATACGCTCCTTTTTGTAAAGATGCTATTGCTATAATTATGAATACTGCATCAAATGATACCATTTTAACCCTTGATCAATTAAAAAAATTATTAGATGGAACCATTAGTACCTGGAAAGAATTACATTCATCAAACAACAACTCCCCTATTCAAATAGTGTTTGATAGTCCTAAATCGGGTGCTGTACGCCATTTAAAAGATAGCTTGCTTAAAGGGAGCCCATTGGCCAAACATTGTTTTGCAGTAGCCAATAATGCAGCCGTTATTGATTATGTAGAAAAAAATAAAAATGCCATTGGACTTATTGGCGTGAGTTGGATTAGCGACCGAGATGACTCCACTTCCAATAGTTTTGTGAATAGGGTTCGTATATGTGAAATGGTACCTACAAACCTCGAAACCGCTGAAGCACGCACCATGAAACCTTACCAAGCTTATATTGCTTTAAAACAATATCCATTGTGGCGCACGGTACAAATAACGTTAAGAGAACCACGAGTTGGATTAGGCACGGGGTTTGCTAGCTTTGTGGCCAGCGATAAAGGTCAACGAATAGTGCTTAAAAGCGGTTTGGTGCCAGCAACTGCTCCAGTTAGAATAATAGAATTAACTAATTAACAACTACAAACATGATGAACATGAAAAAGTTAAGTGTATACTTATTTATTGCAACAAGCACTATTGTTACACATGCACAAACAGCTAGTGAAGGATTACAAGCTTTAGATTTTGAACAATTTGAGAAAGCACGTGGAATTTTTACCACTTTAACTTTACAAGAACCTACCAATGGGGCTCATTTTTATTACCTAGGACAAGCACAATGGAAATTATATAAAGCTACTGAAGCTGCTGCAGCATATCAAGCTGGAATTGTTGCTGAACCTACAAATCCAATGAATTACGCAGGATTGGGTGAAATTGCTTTAGCTGATGAAAAAACAGACGTTGCCAAATCACAATTTAACAAAGCATTGTCATTTAATAAAACAAAAGACGGTCGGTACAAAGATATCAATGCATTGCGTTTTGTTGCTGATGCAATGGTTTCCGAAGATACTAAGCTATTAGATGAGGCTATTACTTATATTGAACTTGCATTGGAAATGGACAAAAAAAATTACGATGTATTAATTACTGCAGGTGATGTATACCTCGAAAAAAACGAAGGTGGAAAAGCTGCTACCATGTATGAAAACGCCATTTCATTGCAAAAAAATAATCCTAAAGCTTATACCAGAGTTTCCAATATTTGGTTGCGTGTACGCAATGCAGAAGCCACCAAAACAGAATTGGATAGAGCATTAGCTATTGACTCTAATTACGCACCTGCATTAAAAAACTTAGCAGAATATTATTCTCAATCAAAACAATATGCTAAGGCTAAAGAAACGTACCAAAGATACCTTCAAAACTCAGAACCTAGTAGTGCTAACAAAGCTCGTTTTGCGCGTATATTATTCAGAAACAAAGAATATGCTGAAGCATTATTTGTAATCAATGATTTGCAAAAATTAGACACTTCGGATATTTATTTATTCCGCTTAGCTGGTTATAGTTATTACGAAGTAGGAAACGAAACCAAAGACACAACAAAGTTTCAGCCAGGTGTAACTGCATTAACTTATTTTATGAAAACTATTGATAGCACTAAAATTTTATCAAATGATTATGAGTATTTGGGTAAATTGTATTCGCGCATGAAAGGGAAAGATAGCTTGGCCATTGTCAATATTGAAAAAGCATTAGCTATGGACCCCAATAAAATTGAATTGTTAAAAGAAGCTGGTATGATCTACAATAAACTCAAACGTTTTGATCAATCAGTTATGTATTTTGAACAATATATTACAAGTGCGCCAAAAGTTCTGCTTGTTGATTATCAGCTATTAGGACTTGCTTCTTTTTATGGTAAACAATATCCAAAATCGGATTCAGCGTTTTCAAAAATTATAGAACTTAAACCAGATTATGCCGATGGGTATTATTGGAAAGGAGCAATAGCCGCGGGAATTGATACTGAATTTAAAACAACAACTGCAAAAGACTATTGGGAAAAATACTTAACACTTACAGAGGCTACTCCTGAAAAATACAAGAAAAATTTAGTCAATACCTACAATTACTTAGCACAATATTGGATTAAAAATGACAACAATTTAAAAAATTTAAAAGCTAAAGAATATTTTAACAAAGCTTTGGTATTAGATCCAGAAAATAAAATTGCAAAAGATTACCTTAAGCAATTAAAATAAAAAAAGCGGCTTAGGCCGCTTTTTTTATGACGCTAAATAATTCCGAACAACTATTTCTAACTCTTGAATATACAATTCAAACTGTTCTATTTTGGGGGCAATTTCTATAATTGAAGGATTTGTTTTACCTAACGTTTCAATTGAGATAATGAGTGCAGAAACTTCAGGAATACCCAACATTTGAATAGGTGCTTTCTTTTTGTGTGCTGTACTATTCATAAGATCCCAAGATCGTACATTAGCATGGTGTTTCAACTGTTCGATTTCAGGAAAAGTGCTTGTTAAAAATAACGTTAACATATCATCTATAAAAACTTTATCACCTCCCGAAATTGATTCGAGATACGTTAAATCCAATTTTAGCATATTTAAGTATTATTAGTAGTCAATAATACAAAAATGTTCCTACTTTTGACTACTAAAATTATGACACTAGGAATTTGTACATTAAGTAATATACCCATTCGGAAAGAAGCAAATAGCACAAGCGAAATGGTATCCATGCTGCTATTTGGAGAATGTGTGCAAATTGAACAAACAGAAAATGATTGGTCAAAAATAAAAACGATTACTGATCAATACGTTGGATGGGTAAGTTCAAAACAACTCACACCATTAAATAGTATTCCCACATCTTTTACAACTGTTACACAATATCCCTTTGCCATTTTACAAAGCGAAAGAGGAATTATTATGGCCCCATGTGGTAGCCAATTACCCTATTATGATGGCAGTATTTGTAATGTTAATGACTTGGAATATGGCGTAAGCACCACACAAAATAAGATGGTGTTGAAAGACATTACCTATATAGCCATGCAATATTTAAATGTGCCTTATTTATGGGGCGGAAAATCCCCTTTTGGAATTGATTGCAGTGGTTTTATGCAATCCATTTATGCCTGTATTGGCATTTCTTTAACAAGAGATGCATACCAGCAAGCTGAAATGGGTTCGACAATTGCATTTTTACAAGAAACCAAAGCAGGAGACCTCGCTTTTTTTGACAATGAAGAAGGAAAAATTACACATGTAGGGATGATGTTAGACAACCACACTATTATACATGCTTCAGGGAAAGTGAGAATAGATACCATTGATTCATATGGCATTTTGAATGCAGATGATCATCAATATTCACATACACTGCGCATTATAAAAAGAATTGTGGGATAGAAAATATAGTGACGAGAAACGAGATACGAGAGAAGAGATTTGAGATTTTGAAGAATGACAACTAAAACATTTGCATTAAGTACCTGTTAATCATTTTAAACAATTATATAAACTACATATGGCATTACAAAAAGGAGATAAAGCTCCATCATTCAACTTAATTAATACCGAGAAAAAAGAAGTATCTCTCGAAGATTTTAATGGAAAAAATGTTATTGTACATTTTTTTCCAGCAGCATTTACGGGCGTTTGTACCACACAATTGTGTACTGTGCGCGATGCCATCAGTATGTATAAAAACGATTCGTGCGATGTAGTTGCTATTTCGGTTGATTTACCTTTTACCCTTGGTAAATTTAAAGAAGAACAAAACCTTCCTTTTGAATTGTTATCAGATTTTAACAAAGAAGCGGCAACAGCTTATGGCGCTATATACGACACTTGGATTTTGAACCTTAAAGGTGTGGCCAAACGTTCGGCTTTTGTGATAGATGGACATGGCATTATTCAGTATGCTGAAGTATTAGAAAGCGCAGGCGATTTACCAAATTTTGAAGCTATCAATGAAACGTTGAAATCTATAGGAGTAGCTTAGTTATATTTTTTTTATAAGACTTGTTGAGCGTTGAATGTTTGTTTTTCACACAAAGACTCAAAGAAGCACAAAGGTTAATATAGATTTAACATTACTCAATCGGATTCATTAGAATACCTATACAGTCAAAAAAGTCTCAACATAAGTTGGGATTTTTTTTTGCAATAACATTATTCTGTTTTAGCAATTTTAGATTTTATATTTAATCCATCAGCTGAAACAACAATCCAATATAACCCTATTGGCAACAATGGAATGGAGAGGGTTACGCTATTGTTTGAAAAAGATTGAACAAGCACCCTTTCTCCTTGCGAATTATACAATTCCACTTGTGCGGTAGTAACTGACTTGCTTAGTTGAATGGTTAATTTTTCGGAAGTAGGATTTGGATAAAGCTGTATGTTAATAGGTTCAATTTCTTTGTTCCCAACAACACTTCCTGTTTTGCTTAGTTCGCAAATGGAAGCAATAGCTAATTGACTCATTTGGGTAAAATAAGGCAAGTGCATATTTTCAATACTGTCACTTAGTTGGTGCCAATGTGGTGAAAAATCAAAATCATAATCCTCTGTAAGTCCAATAGCTGTTGCACCTTTTACCCAAAAGGATTGATGATCGGTGGCGGTTTCACCTGGATTTTTAATGCGTGTGTTTAATCCAATAGCGTATTTTCTATTGACATCAACCAACTTATCAGCTAACGATAGCGAGTTAGCAACCGGAAACGTATGAATTAAACCCAATGAATCTTGGTTTCCATCATAACCTATCATATCTAAATTGATAACTCCTTGCACATCCCAAAAACCAATTGGACCATCGGGAGCAAATGCTTCACTCCCTTTTAAGCCGATTTCTTCTTCGTCCCAAAAGGCTACTATAATTGTATAGGGAAAAGTTGTATGTTGTAATACCCTTGCTGCTTCTAATAATGCTGCTGCTCCACTTGCATTATCATCTGCTCCTTGGAAAGGGGTTGATGATGAACCCACACAATCATAATGAGCACTTAAAATATAGGCTTTTTTGGCATTAAGGGTTCCAGGTTTGTACATCACCACATTCCTACCAGTAGCACTATAGGGAATATCTTCGGCAGTAAAGCCATAAGCTATACAGGTTTGTTTGATGTAATTACCTGCAATGATATTATCGGGGTGTAATGCTTGCCGAGAGGCGATTGTTTTCCAACTGCCAGTATCCCAAATTTGTTTACGCCCAGTTAAGCATTTTACAAAATCAACTAAACTATCTTGTGAAACAGCTTGAATAGCCGAAGTACACTCGCTTTGCTGTGCCGAAACACCCAAAGAGCATAATCCAACAACAAACCATCCAATAACAATTTTTAGTTTCATCATACTAATTAAACAAACTTAACCAAACTAATAACAAGAGTAAATTTACAAGTAAGACGTTGCTTGGCTATTCATGTAAGCAAAAAAAAGCGTTCATACGGACGTGTCGTCCGGGTGACTGAGAACCGTAAGCCTATAAATAAAGGAAAGATAAAAAAAATAAAATTCCCGTTCACACGGACGACACGTCCGCGTGAACAGGTAATTATCGAATTAGAGTTGCAAAGAATGAACTTAAACAAAACTGAAATGTTAACATTTTTACGGTAAACAGTATTTAATAATTTTATGTAATGAAACTCGGATTCCGCATACCATCACTCACCAAGCAAATTACTGCTCGTATTTCTGTTAAGCGTATTATTGGCCACAACCTACGTTTTATAGCTCCAAGAGGTATGGGCTGGATGACAGATCCTAAAAAAAAGGTTTACAATAAAACTTCTACGGGCTACCTTGTTAGCCTTGTATTTCTGCATAGTAGTCAGGTGGCAGTAGTCATTTTCGTTTGGAAAATCTGTGTATCATGAGGGTCAGGTATTTTTTTATTGTTTTCATTTTCATCCTGATAGCGGCCTGCGGTAATAGTTCAGATTCAGGCACTGGCAAAAAGCCAGTGTATGTTAAACCAAGCATTGATTACAAGGGTAACTATAGAAAAGGCCATGTTCGCATGCGAGTGAGCACAAAGAAAAACGCAATCAAGAATCAGAACCGTTCAAGGTATTATTACCAAACAAAAGGAAAGTATAGACGTAAGAAATAGTTATAAATTTTTCGAGACTACACGTTGTACATATTTTACAAATTCTTTTGAGCCTACAACTTGAACTTCCTCTAAAAAGCCTAATACAAAACGGCCAGGCGCTTTAAAGCTTTGTACCTTGGCTTTGAAATAATACTTACCCGTTTCAGGAATTTGTTTAAAGAATGCAGTGCTCATTGGAAATTCTTCTTTGAGCACCAAATAAGCTCGCATACTCATTTGCAATTCAATTTCTTTGGCCATGTTCTTTCCTTGGAAACCAAAAATATCAGGCTTGTGAAATTCATGTTTTGCTTCATGTAACATTGCTGTTTCAAGTATTTCAACATAAGCCATCCGCTCTATGTTAAAATATTTGTTGAGCTTTGTTTTAATCTCATAGGCAGAAACAGAATCGTAATTTTCCGTGAAACATGTAGGTTCAACCAATCGATCGGATATACTTTGGCTATTAGCCGAGCTATACCCTTTTATTAAAAGTTGTTTTCCCTCAATAATCGCAATGGAAATTTGTTCTACAATTTTTGCCAGATGTGCTTTAAATAAACTGTCGCCTCCTAATTCTATTTCAGTAGATTGTTGAATCTTTTGCAAAACACTATCGGCTAATTTATTTTTCTTACCAGTAGATACAATCAACTTTTTTAAGTAGTCTACCTCCTGCGGTGTAAATGGTATATGCTCAATTTCAGAGGCACCAGCAATAAATAGTTTATTGTTATTATCCTTTTCAATCTGAAAGCCCAAGTCTTTTAATAAGTCTAAGTAGCGATACGCAGTGCGCTCAGAAGTTTCAAGAAAGGCTTCAATACTCCGTACCGATTTCGCAGGTCTAGCTTTTAGGTAATTGATCAGCTGAAACAGTCGGTAAATTCTATTCTGATTGAACATATTAAAAAATAGTTTGCCAAATAAAGTCAATTAGTTAATAGTGACCAAGTAACTGACCCTATTTGGCGGAGAAGTTGAGTTCTTTTGTTTTTTTAAAAATGAAAAAATGAAATTTAGAAAACATCAACTCATAAAAAACAAATACATTTTATTACCTCTCATATTACTATTTTCAATTAGTACTATAGCTCAAAATCCATGTAATGATAGTCTTTATCAGGTCCTGAAAAATACGCCACTCAATCATATGACAGACCGTGAGTTTTCTTATTTTCAAGAAGCAGAAAAAGCCTGCGCATCTTTTAACCAAACTAAGTTACAGGAAGACACTAAGAAAGAGAATGTAAAAAAAGCAACTAATGCCTATGTAGCAGTTGTTTTAGTAGGCTTGGTCGCAGCATTAATTATACCATTTATCATTCTTCAATAATATATGAGAACAGAAAAAATACTCCTAGGAATTTTATTCTTGGGAACGGCTGTATTTACTGGCTGTAAAAAATGTGCAACCTGTACACAAACCCTAACAACGAGTGTCAATGTGAGTACACCAGGTTATCCGCAAATAACACAAACAACATTTGAAGCTTGTGGTGATGATTTAAAAGCAGTTGATGGAAAGACAACAACAAGCACATCATCTTCAGGAGGCATAACTGCAACAGCAACCGCCAAAACCGTTTGCAACTAAAAACACATTTAACAGTTCCAAAGATAAACGCAGGTTATGGGCAAGTTTAAAAACCAAGATGGTCTGCGAAAGCCAAAGGGCTGACCACCCATAGTAACAGAAAATAAACATAAAAAGTGGAGACTAGAACCCACTCAAAAAAACAGGAAATAATTAAATAAAAGTGGCGACTACGTATAAAAAATGAAAAAAATAACATTGACTTTTACAGCGATTCTATTCGCAATTGCCTCGTATGCAGGCGACATTTTAACATTGAATAATGAAATGGTCTTTGAGGGAAAAGTTACAAAGATTAAAGATTGTTCAGTTATTTTTAAATCAGATGGTAAGAGATTTATCGTTCCCTCTTCAGAAATATTTTCATTGAAATTTGAAGATACAGCAGATAAAGTATACACAGAATACATGGAAATGGCAGCTGGTGAACCAAACAAATGCTTAAATGCTAGGCTCGATGCTGAAAACTATCATGGTAAAAATGGTGGCCACTTTGCATTAGGTATATTGTTTGGTCCTTTTGCAATGATTGGAACCGCCTTATCAAATCCAACACCTGAAAGAGGAAAACAAACTTATATGATGTCTAAGAACAAAGAACAATTTAGTGACCCTGAATATTTAAGTTGTTACAAGAAAAAAGCAAAAGGACAACTTATTGGAATGGAAGCAATAGGCTGGGGATCTTGGATACTACTTCTTTTGATTTTATAGACCAAAGTCTAAAAACAGCCCATAACAGCCATTCGCTTATATGGCGGGTTTCGTTTTGGATAAAACATGTTGCTTTTAAATCCGCCATACTACAAATCTGGCAAAACGATATGGGCAAGGTAAAAACACGATATAGCCTAAATATACGAGAACTACGAATGAAATACTTTGATGGTTCTTGTGCTTGTTGTGCGACTTAACAAAACTAAAAGTGGAGTCCAGCCACCACTTTAAAAAACGGGGCGTAATCTGAAAAGTCTTATGAGTAGGAAAATAAATAAAATAATATGAACAGTAAAATAATTGTTTTCGCATTCCTTTTATTAGGATTAACTACTGGATTTAGTAGCTGTAAAAAAGATGACCCAGAACCAGCAAAAACGACTGGTGGTTTGGTTGTTAAAGTTAAATTGATTGGTTCAACTGGTTATCTTACGGGAGTTGGGGTTGGACTTGCAACTTCGCAAGCTAACCTTGACAATTCGGTTTATTTACAAGATAAAACAGCCGATGCTAACGGACAGGTAAATTTTGGACAATTAAACCCTGGTAATTATTATTATGATTGTGCCACTACAATAGCGGGTACAGATTACTATGGAGAAGGTCAAATTCAAATTATTGCTGGAACAGATTTAGACTTGACTTTGACATTAGAATAACCAACCCATAACATCACCTAAGAAAACATGGGGCGTTTAGTGGTATCCGAAAAGTTCGTCTTTGTGCCAACGTTTTGCTAAAGCGAACAGAGAAGTGCTCCGAAATGCCCTACTTTTCTTAGCTTAAAACCGTTATGGGCAAGTTTAACAGACACAAATCAAACGGAAAAGGACAGGCAAAAGAACCACCACATATTCTGAATGACAATTAAAAAAACTGACGAGCAAAGAAATTAATTTGGGAATCTTGAAACCATAAAAAACGGGGCGACACCGAAAAGCGAAATGAGTAGGACAACAAAAACCAATTTTAAAACAATAATGAAATGGGAAAATACATCGACAACAATTTAATCAAAGACGAACACGTTGAATTAGAAACAACATATCATTGGATAATTTTCTGCAATTTAAGAGCAGTATTAACATTATTTATTGCACCACTAATCGACAAATACACAGACGAGTTTGCAATCACAAACAAACGTGTAATCATCAAAACAGGTTTAATCAGCAGAAAGACTTTTGAAATGAACCACACCAAAATCGAAAGTGTAAATGTTGACCAAGGAATTTTAGGCAGAATACTTGGCTACGGGACAATTAGAATTGTAGGTTCGGGCGGGACAAAAGAAGTATTTCCGAAAATTAAAAGTCCATTAGAGTTTAGAAAAAAGTTTCAAGAAATGTCAAATTAATTTAATCATTTAGTCGGGAACAAACTCCGCTAACGCGAACGCCTCGTTCGTGTGCATTGGTTTGTAATATCATTCTAGTATCTAAATTCATTTTTGGTTCCCGCTCATGCGAACGTCACGTTCGCGTGAGCATAATGAAAACTTATTGAACAGGTGGACCACATTTACTATTCAGTTTATTTCTGCTGTAATATTCTCCCCGCTCATGCGAACGTGACGTTCGCGTGAGGATAATGAAAACTTATTGAACAGGTGGACTACATTTACTATTCTGTTTATTTCTGCTAGCATCTTCACACGAAAAAGATTTTCGCATGAGCTTGTGATGTAGAAAACTCATAACCACTATTATGTCGAAAAATTCGCTCTTGCACATTTTGTGTTTGACCGATATAAAATCGATTATGGCTAGGAGAAAACAAGATATTGACAAAAAAAATCATAGCATAAAAAAACCGCGAGGCAATGCTCGCGGCTAAATTATACTGGCGGAGAGTTAGGGATTATTACATGATCCCAATGGGGAAGGTTATAGTCAAAGCCAGCCCATTTCATTCGCTTTGCTTTTTTAATGGCTGAGCTTGCACTATTTCCTGCGTCACATTGACGCCCAGCCATAAAAAAAGCCCGTTGACATTGTCAACGGGCTTTTACTGGCGGAGAGTTAGGGATTCGAACCCCAGGTCCTGTAACAGACAACAGTTTTCAAGACTGCCGCAATCGACCACTCTGCCAACTCTCCGCTGCGAAAGTAATATTATAGGTTATAAATTCAAAAAAAAACGGTGAAAAATCTTTGAAGAATGGCTTGTAGTCTGAAAATCAGTTTAAGCGAATTAATTCGTGAGCCCGTTGGGTGAGTTTTTCTTCCAATTTAATGGCACGAGGAATCAACATATCTTCCTCAATGAGGCTATGGGCTTTTAAATCGCTTTCGAAACTTTTGAGTTCATGCATCAACACTTTGTATGCTAAATGATCTTCTTTACTCACTTCGTAGTTGTTTAGCAACTTGCGAATAGTAAACATATCATCATCATCTTGGTGGTGTTTCATGATAAAATCGCCCATCAAAAAATCTTTTAACTCAAGCCACAATACATTGCTAAACTTGATGGTAAACTTTTCAAGCTTTTTGATGTAGGCAAACACAACTTGATTTTCATACTGAATATGCGCTAAAAAATCCTGTTTAAAGGTATCAAAAATTTTGGCGAGTAACAGTAATTGTGGATATTGATGGTGGTGGTGGATAGCGGTTTGTTGGATATGGTGCTCAATTACTGGCAACATACGCTGCGAGTAATGGTGGTGAGTTTGCATAAGGTAATTACACATCTCAGCAGGTGACATCCGTTGCAATTTGGCAAAACTATAGGTTCCGGTTGACTCAAGCTCTGACAATGCTTTGGCAACATTATAGGTGCTTATATTTTTTATGCGGCACACATCACCTAGCGTTTCATCTAAATAATCGAAAGCATCAATACCACACCAATGCAATACAGATGCATATGCATGGTTTTGTTCCAATAATTCGTATAAACTTTTATCGAGCATAAGAGAGCAAATGTAGCAGAAGCAAGGAAAAAACAAAAACGATTTATGATATAATATTTGAACTGAAAATAGTAACATTGCCACTAGTTATGAATACAGAAATTGTTGTTAGCGGAATAAGACCTACAGGAAACTTACACTTAGGAAATTATATGGGTGCAGTGCGCAATTTTGTGCATATGCAATATGAGTATCCTTGTTATTTTTTTATTGCCGATTACCATTCGTTAACTACACACCCAAACCCCAAAGATTTACATCAACATGTACAAACCGTACTTGCCGAATATTTAGCTTGCGGTATAAATCCAGATGCTTGTACCATTTATATTCAAAGTGATTTACCTCAAATACCCGAGTTGTATATGTTGCTGAATATGCATGCTTATTTGGGCGAATTGGAGCGGGTATCATCCTTTAAAGAAAAAGCACGTACACAACCCAATAATATTAATGCTGGATTATTAACTTACCCCGTATTGATGGCTGCTGATATTATCATACATAAAGCGACTAAAGTGCCTGTAGGTAAAGATCAAGAGCAACATCTTGAAATGGCTCGTACTTTTGGAAATAGGTTTAATAGAATGTATGGAAAGGATGTTTTTCCGGAGCCTTATGCTTTTAATTACGGGAATGAGTTAATCAAAATTCCGGGGCTACAGGGAGGCGGAAAAATGAGTAAAAGTGATGGTGAAAACAATGTTATTGCATTGACTGATAGTCCGGAACTGATACGCAAAAAAATGAGCCGTGCAGTTACCGATACTGGGCCAACTATACCCAACTCTACTCCTACCCAACCTGTTCAACATTTATTTGATTTGATGGCAATTGTTTCAACAGAAGATGTACTGAAACAGTATACAGATGCATATGCAACTTGTACCATACGATATGGTGATTTAAAAAAACAATTAGCAGAGGATATGATTACGTTTTTGAGCCCCATACGTGAAAAAATTATAACCATCCAACAAGATACCGAATACCTGGGTAAAGTAGCCAAGTTAGGTGCCGAAAAAGCAATACACAGTGCACAAGCCACCCTAGCTGAGTGTAGAGACTTAATTGGATTTAAGAAATTTTATTAAAAGTCATTTTCAAATCAACAATTGTTATCGTTTGTTTTTGTTAAAACTATACGGGCAATGTTTGCATCCATTTTGGCAACAATATCCTCTGAGTTGGTGGTATATTTCGGTAAATACCCAATATCCTTGTTCGTTAATATAATAATGAACTCCTTCAACTAACTCGTTGCGGGGAGGGAGCTCATTAGGTGTTGATGGATTATACATTATGGATAATAAAAATAAAAATCGCCAGCAATAATACCAGCTTTAAAAGAACCTATTTGTGAACCATCAGCTCTGTACCTTAAAATGGTAGATTGAGAAACAAAATCTTTGGCATCACCAATATAAATTTCATCATTGAATGGATTTACGCCCAACGCATAAAATGTTTGGTTAAACGCTGTAATAAACGGAATGGAACTAACCGAACTCGCATCAATTGAATGGCTATACATATGCTTGCTGAGCCAATACAGGATAGTTTTGGATTTATTGATGCGCAATTTTGTAACATCCTTTTCGGCCATGGTAAGGGTAAAGGATTTATCAACGGTGTCAACAGTTGTATTGATGCGTTGCAACGATGGACGAATACTGCTAGTTTCATCACCATTACTCAATACCCATATGTTTTGAAAAGCATCTATTTGTAAACTATTGGAAGAAAAAACGGTGTTCACACTATCTAATAATGTATGCGTGAGCGCATCAATAATATACACATAACTTTTGCGCGTATTGGAAACATATACTTTATTATTGAGCAAAACCATTTCTTCGAGTAAACCATTAATGGGTATGGATGCAATTATGGTATTGCTGTTTAAATCAACAACCCTAACAACATTTGCATAATACTCGGTAACATAAGCTGTATTTGCATTTACAGGTAAAAAATAACGAGGTGAGGTAAATCCGTTGATAGTGGCAATAGATACAAACGTTTCGGGATGCACAACTTCTATTTTTTG
The DNA here is from genome assembly GCA_044353855.1 of Bacteroidia bacterium. GTDB lineage: Bacteria > Bacteroidota > Bacteroidia > UKL13-3 > UKL13-3 > UKL13-3. The sequence continues at coordinate 21,583 of JBILBF010000004.1, read as the reverse complement.
TGAATTATTAACCACCAAATACGCTTTTTGTTGGTACACATTAATGGATTGCAATACATCACCAAGTTTTCGTCCATTTTTAACTTCAAAGACGTTTTGAAACAATTTATCCTCTCCTAAATCTAAAACGGTAAGAGATGCATTACCAAACTGAAAATTACCTTCATTGCCAATCAATACGGATCCTTTTACGGGTGTTGGCAATACAATATCATTGTTCCCATATGGCTTATCATCACATGATGTAAGCGATATAAAGGAAACCAAAACAATCCAAATAGTATATTTTAATGCATACATATTACTTAAGTAAACCTTGTGTTAAAACTAGTTGCATACGTTATATAAATAATGACTGTTACAACAAAAAGAATGAGCATTGCTAAAAAAACTATGCTCACTCCTGTTATTAGTTTATGATTATTTTTCGAGTTTCAAGCACACCATTGCTTTCTATTGTGAGCAAATATAGGCCAGTTTGAATACCATCGATTGCGATTTGATTCACTCCAAATTGCACTGCTGAAGTTACCATTTGTTTGCCCACCAAATCATACAAAAAAGCGGTGGCAGCTACAGTGGCAGTTTCAATAAACATGGAACCAGAAGCAGGATTAGGATATACTAAGGCTCCTTTTAACTGAGCTGCAATTTGGTTAACACCTGTTCCTATATCCGATGTTGTAAAATTATCCATGCAAAAAAATGCGGGGGTATTCATTCCAAAAGCTCCAGTATCTGATGACTCTAAAAAAAACTCGATGCTATCCACATTACCCAAAGGTTTTAAATCTAGCCATTCCCATGTGTTTACTAAATTGGCACCTTGAGCCAAATAAAAACCGACTGCAGTATCCGTTACCTCTCCATTTTTGTAGCCTATAACATTTAACAGAAAATAATCAGAGTCGGTAAATTGTTTGGCAAACTGATCGCCCCATTTCATACTTTGATACGCATAATTTGAATTGGTAATGTATATCCCATCAACTTGTTTTCCGGCTGCTACACCTGTTAATTTTACAATTGATCCTGATTGAACAATAGCGTAATTTCCTGTATTGAGATATCCACCCGGTGTAATGGCATTATAAAGTTTTGAAAATCCACTGATGGAATCGGCAGTGGAAGAGTCTTGTTTATTGGAAATGGCAAAACCAGCTTCCCAATAACCAAATTGCCAATTATAGGTATTCGAAAAAAATGCATTACCGCTTGTTATGCCACCTCTGTTTGAACTATCGCTGCCGTTCCAATACGAGTTTTGAGGAAGTTCAAGTCCAGAAAAAGTTGATACTGTTTGAGCGTTCATTTGACTCGCAACAAAAATGATTGTTGCTGCTAAAATTGATTTGTAATTGTTTTTTTTCATGTGTATTTAGTTAGAATTTAAAAGTAGTATTGAGTAAAAAGTTTTGCAAAGGCATAGGCCTATCGGCTATTGATTGGTAAGTTGTATTCAACACATTATTGAGTTGAGCTGTTATAATAATGGCATATTTTTTTATTGTAAATTGTTTGCCTCCAACAACTGTTGCAATGCCATAATCACGTAACCAATTTGCATTATCCGTTGAGGTATATACCATACCCGTATAATTATACAACACCCCTAAATGCCAACTTAAAAAAGCTGCTAATACCTGATGCTGCTGGGTAATACGCGGTACATACAATAATTGCTTTCCAATTATTTCGGTATTGTTTCCTGTGGTTTCGGTATTGGTTGATGAAACATAATTGAACATACCTTGGTAACTAACTTTACACTTGGAAAAAGCATAACTTATGTTTGCGTTGAGCTCCGCACCTTTGCTGTTTACTTTTTTTACGTTTTGAGGAGCCCAATCTGTTGATGCTGGTTGCCACACTATCCAATTTTCAATGTTTCGGTTAAACCCAGTAAGGGTAAAAGACCCATCCCATTTATGGTATTTTTTGGATAGTATGATACTCATTTCTTCGCCCCAACCCGTTTCGGGTTGTAACTGGGTTTGAACACTACGCCAATACAACTCGTTAAAAGTAGGTAACCTGTAGGAACGGCTTATTGTACCCATCACTTTTACCCCTTTTAAAAGCTGCCACTCCGCTCCTACTGTTGGCATAAATGGCACCCAAGTGTTTTCAACCAACTCTTTGCGAATACTTGTTGATGCTGCAAAATTTCCGGACTTTGATTGCAATTTATACGATACAAAAACAGCGGTTCGGTTTTGGTTAAAAGTGCCATTATAACCTGTAGAAAATGCTTTTACATACGTATTGTTTACACCTATATTCAGGTAATGATTGGGCATTAATTGTATGCGCGATTCCACTTCAGTGATGGATGATTGCGCCAAACTGTTTCCATCCAGCAATGTGCTTATTGGATTTGTGTAGTTTAATTGATCGTTAAAATAAGCAGTACGCGCCATCCATGTTATTTTTTTTTGTTGCAATTTCCAATCAACGGTTGCTCTGTATGATTCATCGGTTTGAAATGCTGAAGATTGAGGACTACTCATTGTTGGGGGTATTTGCCTATCGGCATATTGGTACCAAAAATTGAGGGAAATTTCTTGATTTGCGGTAAGCTTAATGGTATGCTCATTTACAAATGATTGTTGGGCAACAGCAGCATTGGTTTGTTTTACTTTGGGGCTATTTGGCAAAAAAGTATTGGTATAGCTAAAATTATTTTGTGCCGAAAGCTGAAACCATTTAATTGTTGCATACCATTTGGGGGAACCATAACTTAAAGACACTTGTTTGCGCAAATGGCTAAAACTACCTACTTGCACACCCACGCTTGCATGCAGTCCACTGTTAAAATGAGGGGTAGATTGTAACTGTACCACACCACCTATTGCTCCACTACCAAACAATGCGCTGTTTGCACCATATTGTATGGAAACCTGATCGGCAATATCGGTTGCTATTACTGAAAAATCTACTTGTCCAAAAAGAGGATTTTGGAGGTTAAACCCTTTCCACAACACAGCAGTATGCTCGGCCGCGGTACCTCTAAAGGATGCAGTTGCCAATCCTTGACCGTAACTTTTTATAAAAATTTGGCTTTGAGAAGAGAGCAATTCCGATAGAGATTGAGTGCGGTAGGTTATGGCTAAAACAGAGTCGGGGAATTGAACTTTGCTGCCAGTACTAAATTGGGTAAAACGAGATTTGGTAATTACGATTTCGGATAGCTGAATGGTTGTATCTTGAGCCATTACGCTCAAAACACCCAATACATACAAACTTACTAAAAACAGTTTTTTCACTTACCGATTATACGATGCGGCAACGATTAGGAATATGGCAAAAACTGAAAAAACAAAGATGGCTAAAGCCATACACGTATTTTATCAACTCGCCTTTCTCCCGAAAGCTACCTGATTGCTGTTTAACGGCAGGTCTTCTGACTTGTACCTTTTTTGTTTGTCTTCCCACCCCAACTGGAGCAGTGACATGTGGAACAAAAAATTGATTGATAACAATCGGGTACTTACAGCAGCGGGAACTGTTTAGGACTTTCACCTAATTCCCTTTTAATTGCAAACTCACATTTGCAAACCATAAACGTGGGCAAACATATACATTTTAAACTGATTTTGTAGAACAACCATTAAACAAACTCTTTCTGTATAAAAAGAATATTGCTTTTTGTTACATTTACAAAACTTTAGAGCCCTGACTATGAATATCCCTACTGAATGGAAAATTGAACCCCTAGAACACCAAGGCGAAAAACGCATTGCTATTTATTTTAATTACTCTAATGCATGGAACAACCTTGTTAAATCATTTGTTGGTGTGCGCTGGAGTTCAACATTAAGAGCTTGGCATGTTGCTGACAACAATTATTATCGACTCTTGTTTGACATTGAACTACCTGAGCCTACCTATATACCAAAGGAAAATAAAGTTTTTGCAGAGGGAGCAACCGAAAAAATTGAAGAACTCATACGTTGGATGCGATCAAAAAGATACAGTGAAAACACGATTGGAACGTATACAGATTGCTTAAAAACATTTTTAACCTATTTTAATCACAAGAATATTGTAGATATAACCAACCAAGATGTAATTGATTACAATAATGATTATGTGATAAAGCATAATTATTCTGCTTCATATCAAAACCAAACGGTAAATGCACTTAAATTATTTTTTAGAGTGGTGAAAGGCGCAACTATTGAAACTGAAAAAATACACAGACCCAGGCGAGAACATAAATTACCAAATGTGATAAGCAAACAAGAGGTTAAAAAATTATTGATGGCACTTACCAATACCAAACATATTGCCATGCTATCATTAATTTACAGTTGCGGATTAAGATGCAGTGAACTATTAGGATTAAAAATTGAAGATGTAGACGCCAAACGAAACTTGCTTATTATCAAACAAGCCAAGGGTATGAAAGACAGAATGGCTCCCTTAAGTGATAAAACCATAGATATGTTGCGGACCTATTTTAGTTTATACAAACCGAAAGACTATTTATTTGAAGGACAATATACAGGTTCGGCATATAATGCAAGGAGTTTGCAAAATGTATTAAAACAAGCCTTAGCCAAAACAGATATTAAACGGCCCGTTACATTACATTGGTTGCGGCATAGCTATGCAACACATTTATTAGAAGCAGGAACAGATTTGAGGTATATACAAGAAATATTGGGACATAGAAGTAGTAAAACGACAGAGATTTATACACATGTGAGTACCAAAAGCATTCAAAAGATTATATCACCATTTGATAATTTATAAAAGAGAACTATGTTTAACAAAATTTCCCGAAAGCCAATTTATGGCGCATGTCTACCCAAAATTGGGTGTATATACGCCAAAACGTGGCGCATATAAGGGAGTTAGGTGCAAGCGTAACGGACGACACAACCGACATTAAAAACAATAAAACGACAGTAAAAATGCCAACGCTTCGTAAAATTAAAAGAGCTGCAAGCCGACACACAAGCCAACGCTTTTGCAGCACATTTAATTTTACCCAACCGCACCCAAAGCCCACCCACCACCCTAACCAGTGGACAGTGACAATTTGAGTGCAACTTTTGACAAAAACAGGCTATAAAAAACTACCTTTACGAACTGAATATTTTAAATTAATAAATGACAAATCAAAACCCAGAACAAATAGCAAGAGACCAAATCGACAAGCAATTGTTGGCTTGTGGCTGGGTTGTTCAGAGTAAATCCAAAATAAATTTAAGTGAAAATTTAGGAGTTGCTGTTCGTGAATATTTGACAGATGTTGGCCCAGCCGACTATGTATTGTTTGTGGACGGAAAACCAGTTGGTGTTATTGAAGCAAAGCGTGAAGAAGAAGGACATAAACTTTCTGTTCACGAAGACCAAGCCGAAGACTATGCAACTGCTAAACTCAAGTATCTAAACAACGAGAAATTGCCTTTTGTGTATTTGAGCACAGGAGAAGTTACCGCTTTGACTGATTTCAGAGACCCAAAACCACGAGCAAGAAATGTATTTTCTTTTCACAGACCAAAAACTATTCAAGATTGGTTGAAGAAACCACAATCTTTGAGAGCTTCAATCAACGATTTAAATATTTTACCTATTGAAGGTTTACGTGATTGTCAAATCAATGCAATTACCAATCTCGAAAAATCATTTAAGAATAATAAACCAAGGGCTTTAATTCAAATGGCAACAGGTTCGGGCAAAACCTTTACTGCTATTACATTTATTTATCGTTTGCTGAAATTTACCCAAGCTAAAAAGATTTTATTTTTGGTAGATACCAAAAATTTAGGAGAACAAGCCGAACAAGAATTTATGTCGTTTTTACCTAATGACGACAACCGAAATTTTACCGAATTGTATGGCGTTCATCGCCTAAAATCTAAACATATTCCAGACGACAACCACGTTTATATTAGCACCATTCAGCGTTTGTATGCGGTGCTGAAAGGACAAGATTTGGAAGAAAGTGCTGAGGAAGAAAATCCTAACGAAAAGTGGCAACCTAAAGAAGTGCCGCCAATTGAATACAATGAAAAATTACCTCTGGAGTATTTCGATTTTATTGTGATTGATGAATGCCACCGAAGTATTTACAATTTGTGGATGCAAGTATTGGATTATTTCGATGCTTTTCAAGTTGGATTGACTGCAACGCCTGATGCAAGAACCATTGCTTATTTCAAACAAAATATGGTTTCCGAATACAGTCACGAAATGGCGGTTGCCGATGGCGTGAATGTGGGTTATGATGTGTATTTAATTGAAACCAAAATAACCCAACAAGGTGCCACGCTTTGGAAAGGCGAATATGTGGAACACCGTGAACGTTTAAGCCGAAAAAGAAGATTAGAATTGCAGGACGAAGACGAAAATTATTCATCGCAACAATTGGACAAGGATATTGTAAACCCTAATCAAATTCGCAAAGTAATTTCCACCTTCAAAGAACATTTGCCTTTGATGTTTCCTGACCGTTTTGACAAAGAGGGAATTTTTGAAGTACCTAAAACCTTGATTTTTGCAAAAACCGACAGCCACGCTGATGATATTATAAATATTGTAAGAGAAGAATTTAATGAAGAAAATCGCTTTTGTAAAAAAATAACTTACAAAGCCACCGAAGACCCAAAATCAGTATTGGCGCAATTTAGAAACGATTATCACCCACGTATTGCTGTTACGGTTGATATGATTGCAACAGGAACAGATGTAAAACCTTTGGAGTGTTTGCTTTTTATGCGAGATGTAAAAAGCCGTAACTACTTTGAGCAAATGAAAGGACGAGGCACACGAGTTATTAATTTTGATGACTTGAAAAAAGTATCTCCTTCGGCAAAAATTACTAAAGACCATTTTGTAATTGTGGATGCTATTGGCGTAACTAAAAGTTTGAAAACGGACAGCCGACCTTTGGAGAAAAAACCAGGCGTTGCTCTGAAAGATTTATTGGGTGCTGTTGCCGTAGGTGCAAGAGACGAAGATTTATTTACTTCCTTAGCCAACAGATTGACACGGTTAGACAAACAAATTACCGAAAAGGAGAAAAAACAATTTGAAGAAAAATCGGGCGGAATGCAATTAAGCCAAGTTGTAAAAGATTTGTTGAATGCTTACAACCCTGATACAGTCGAAGCCATTGAGCAAAAAGTTAGAACCGAAAAACTAGGCGATGCACCGATTGAAATTGAAGCAGCCATTTCACAGCAATTAGAACAAATAAGAAACCAAGCCGCAAAAGTATTCACTGGCGAACTAAACGAATACATTGAAAATGTGCGAAAAGCACACGAACAAAAAATAGATTTACTTAACCCAGATGAATTGGTAAAGGTTGGTTGGGATAAAGACAACAAAGACAAAGCAAACGAAACCATTACCGCATTTAAGGAATGGATTGAAAGCCATAAAGATGAAATAATTGCTTTGCAAATCTTTTATGGTCAATCATATCGCAGACGTGAACTCACATTTACGATGATAAAGGATTTGGTGGAAAAAATTATTTTAGACAAGCCTACTCTTGCCCCAATGAGTGTTTGGCGTGCCTACGAGCAATTAGAAAATGTAAGCGGACAGCCAAAGAACGAAATGGTGGCTTTAGTATCGCTAATACGAAAAGTGGCAGGCATTGATACGGCTTTAACGCCTTACGATAAAACTGTTGACCGTAACTTTCAGCAATGGATTTTGAAAAAGAATGCAGGGCAACACAACCGATTTACTAAAGAACAAATGGAATGGTTACAAATGCTAAAAGAGCAAATAGCAACTTCGGTGCATATTGATGCCGATGATTTATACTACACCCCTTTTGATGCCAAAGGCGGTAAAGGGAAAATGTGGCAACTTTTTGGCGAAGATATGAACACCATTATTAACGAATTAAACGAAGCACTAGCAGCATAATTATGAAAATAGAAAACTTACCTGATACTTGGACAATTGCCAAACTAGAGGACTTATTAGATTATATTCAACCAACCAACTTCATCGTTAATTCTACTGATTATGATGATACATATAAAACACCAGTTCTAACTGCTGGTAAAAGTTTTATTTTAGGTCACACAAATGAAACAGAAGGAATATTTAATAATTTACCAACTATAATATTTGACGATTTTACTACTGCAATTAAGTTTGTCACATTTCCTTTCAAGGTAAAATCATCAGCAATGAAGATTTTAGTCCCAACTAATAAAATAATAAATCTAAAATTTGTTTACTATTTTATGGAGACATTGCGGATGAATGTTGATACCCATAAAAGATACTGGATATCGGTTGGTTCAAAAATTGAAATGCCTTTCCCTCCTATTAAAGAACAAAACAGAATTGTAGAAAAAGTCGAACAAGTATTTTCAGAATTAGATAATATTCTAAAAATACTAGAAGACTTAACTGGGGTGTATTATTATTTGCCTTCAACTTCAGGAAAAATTGGTCTAATGAGGCAGAGTATTTTAAAAAAAGCATTTGAAGGTAAATTAGTAGAACAAGACCCAAATGATGAACCTGCATCAGTTTTGTTAGAAAGGATAAAAGCAGAAAGAGAAAAAAATAAGCCTGTTAAGAAAGTAAAGGATAAAAAAGTAAAATTGAAAAAAGAAATTAAAGTTAAAGCTGAACTATGATAGCAAAAAGAAATCATATACGAGTATTTGTAGCATCTACGGTTTACAATTTTGAGCATATACTAAAACAAGTTTATGAACTTTTAGATAGTTATGGATATGATGTTTGTATGTCACATATGGGTACAATTTTGCTAGATAGTTCTCAATCAAACTTAGATAACTGTGTTAATGCAGTTAATGAATGTGATATTTTTGTGGGATTCATCAGACCTAATTATGGTTCTGGAGTTTTAGAGAGAGATGGTAAATCAATTACCCATTTTGAATTTGAAACTGCCTTTGTTCGAAATATTCCACGATTTGTCTTAGCTGACTATCGTGTGGTTTTTACGAGAGCATTATTTAAAGATTCATTTGTCATAGAAGATTCAACAGCCAAGAGAATTAATTTTGATAAAATATCATTTGAAGATAATGGCGTAATGGATACAAGATGTATTAGAATGTACAACGATGCTATAAAGGACAAAGAAAAGCCGGCTTCGAAAAGAACTGGAAACTGGGTTCAAGAATATATAAACTATGATGACATCAAGATGCATCTTGAAAGTCAGTTTAAATATCCGGAACGCATTCAAAAATTAATTGACAAATCAAAAGGAACGGGAATATGAGTGCAAAAACTTTTATAAAAGAACTCATCAGCCAGCAAGAGCATAATTCGCTTGAGTTTAAAACAGGTTGGAATGTGGAAGCTATTTTGAAAACCATCTGTGCTTTTTTAAATACAGAAGGAGGTTGGATTATTGTGGGTCATAACGAAAAAGAACTTATTGGTTTGCCGGATATTACAGAACAAAAAGTAAATGAGCTAAAACGAAATGCTTTAGAAAATATTTTTCCTCAACCTTTGGTCTATGTTCAATTAGAAACTGTAAATGAAAAATCTATCGTTCTATTAAATGTATTAAAGGGTTCAAGACAACCCTATTCTTATCAGAAAAAATACTTTATTAGAAAAGGAAGTCAAACTTTAGAAGCTAGTCCTGATGATGTGAGTTTAATTTTACGGTCATCAAATCAATATACTTCAAGTTGGGAAAAGCTTACAACCGTTGATGCGAAGTATATTGATTTAAATGAAAATGAAATATCAGCCACAATCATTGCTGCCAATAAGCTTGGAAAAACTAAATCATTGCCCGAAAGCCCAAAAGATTTTTTGAGTTATTTTCAATTGATTGATTACACAGCTGTAAAAAACGGAGCAGTCATTCTTTATGGAAATGAACCGACAAAGTTTTTTACTCAATGTAGAATACGTATTACCAATATGCCTGAGGGTGCTACTGGCGATAACTTCAGCGACATTGAAATAATTGAGGATAATCTTTTTGTTTCTTTCAAAAGAGTGATGGATTACTTCAAGAAAAACAATCCAATTGTAAGTGAATTTCATCAAGACAGCCCTTTAAGAACTGACCGTGAAAAGTATCCGTTTGCGGCCTTAGATGAAGCCATTGTAAATGCAATGGTTCACAGAGATTATGGAGATATGTCAGGTGAAATAACAATCAATATTCATAAAGACAAAATTGAAATCATTAATTCAGGCGAAATACCATCTGATATAATTACGAAGAAAAACAAAATTGAATCGCACCATTCTGTTTTGAGGAATCCTACAATTGCTCATATGTTTTTCTTGAGAGGCAAAATGGAAAAATTAGGGCGTGGGCTTTCTCTAATTAAAAAGCAATTTGATGAATTAGGTTTAAAATCGCCTGAGTGGACATTTCAAAGCGGTTATACCAAGCTAACGTTGTATGGTGTAAAAGAAGAGATAAAGATAAATGAACGTATGATTCATTTTCTTTCTGAAATGAATCCTGACAACGCCTATTCTAGTGAAGATTATATGGAGTTTTTTATGGGTGACATTAAAGAAAGAACTGCAAGAATGGATCTGCAAAAACTTACCGAAGGCGGTTGGCTAAAAAAAATAGGTGATGGTCCACAAACCAAGTACTCAAAAACTAAGAAAAAATTGCCGGATGTTGCCGGATAAAACAAACAAGTAATGGTAAACGCATTGAAATACAACGAGTTAAAAAATACATCAAGTGGGTTGTTTTGCCGGATAGTTCCGGAAAGCATCATAGCTTCACAAAGAAAGAAACCGTGCCGGATTTTGCCGGATAGCATATACCAAACCCTAAATATCGCTTGTTTATCAAGCAATTACAATAATTAAGATTTGCCGGTTATTGCCGGATAATAAAAAACGAAGAAAGAAAAATGAGCAACGAAAGCAACAATACATCAAGCATAATAAGTAAAGTATGGAGTTTCTGTACGATTCTAAAAGACGATGGCGTAAGCTATGGCGACTATTTGGAGCAGTTAACCTATTTGCTCTTTTTGAAAATGGCGGACGAGTTTAGCAAACCGCCATACAATAGAAAACTACCTATTCCACCAAATTACAATTGGGAAAGTTTATCAGAAAAACGTGGAGCGGAACTAGAAGACCATTATAGTAGATTATTGCGTGAACTATCACAGTCAAAAGGCGTGTTGGGGCAAATATTTATTAAAAGCCAAAACAAAATACAAGACCCCGCCAAACTCTACAAACTAATTGATATGATAGACAAGGAACAGTGGAGTACAATGGGTGCTGATGTAAAAGGAAAAATTTACGAAGGTCTTTTAGAGAAAAATGCAGAAGACACTAAGAGCGGTGCAGGTCAGTATTTCACACCAAGAGCCTTAATTCGTGCAATAGTAGAATGTATAAGACCCGAACCTATGAAAACTATTGCCGACCCAGCGTGTGGCACTGGCGGTTTCTTTTTAGCAGCTTATGACTTTATCGCTAATCCAACTAACTATTCGCTAACCAAAGAGCAAAAAGAATTTTTGAAGCATCAAACCTTTTTTGGAAACGAAATAGTGGCAGGAACAAGAAGGATGGCATTAATGAATTTATTTTTACACAATATTGGCGATTTTGAAAGTGATAATTTTATTTCCCCAGCTGATGCTTTGATTTCAGATAGTGGTTTGCGTGTAGATTATATTTTAGCCAATCCGCCATTCGGAAAAAAAAGCAGTATGACTTTTACTAATGACGAAGGCGAACAAGATAGTGAAGACCTTACTTACAATCGTCAAGATTTTTGGGTAACTACCAGCAACAAACAATTGAACTTTGTACAGCACATTCGTACTATGCTCAAATCGGACGGTCGAGCCGCAGTAGTCTTACCCGACAATGTTTTGTCTGAAGGTTTTGTAGGTGAAACCATCAGAAAGAAGTTATTAGAAACAACCAACTTACATACTATTCTTCGCTTACCAACAGGAATTTTTTACAAGCAAGGTGTAAAAGCCAACGTGTTGTTTTTCGACAACAAACCTGCAGCTAAAATAGCACAAACAAAAGAAATTTGGTTTTATGATTTTAGAACCAATATCAAGTTTTCATTAAAGAAAAATCCCTTACAATTGGAAGACTTGAAAGATTTTATTGAATGTTATAATCCAACCAATATTAATAAGAGAAAGGAAACATACAACGTTGAGACCAACCCAGAAGGTCGTTGGAGAAAATTTACTTACCAAGAAATAATTGAAAGAGATAAAACTAGCCTAGATATTAGTTGGATTAAAGACGAAAGCCTTACCGACCTCGCTAACTTGCCTGACCCTGATGTTTTAGCAAATGACATTATTGAAGATTTGAAATCAAGCATTGAAAGTTTTGAAGAAATAATGCTAGCGATGAACGGAAAATAGCCAACGCATTTGGTAGCACATTTGCATTTTTTGCCAACGCAAAAGCCAAACAAAAAAATGCAAAAGAGCTACCAAGCCACCACACCAAGACACTGAAAACTATGGACAGACAAGCAACGACAGAGAAAACGCCAGCACCTAACAGCACCTACAAGAAATTGGCGGTTCAGTGGTTAAATGAAGCTTTGTGCTTCGTATCAAGTGCAGTGGTGGCAGACAGTTTTCGTCTCCGCAATCGCCAACTTCTTGTAGCTGCAAAACGTTATGCCTCATTGTAAAAAGACACCGTAACCGACCGACAACATCGACAGGAAAAATAACAAAATACCAACGCTTCGCAAAATTAAAAGAGGTGTTTTGCCAACTCACTAGCCGACACAAAAACACCACATTTAATTTTGCCCGACACTCCAAAGCCCACCCACCACCCAGACTCTGTTAATAACTTTTGTGGACTTTTTTTGTCCATTAAATATTTTCAATTATCTTTGGACAAAAATTGACCAATGGCGACAATAAAAAAAACGGAATCATTCGGAGAACATCTTAGAACTTTAAGAGAAGACGCTGGACTTACATTAAAATCGGTTGCTGAACAAATCAACATCGACACTTCATTGCTGGCAAAAATTGAACGCAACGAAAGACAACCGACAAAACAAATAATCAAACAAGTTGCCGAATATTTTAAAGTTGATGAAAAGGAATTACAGAATAATTTTTTGAGTGATCAAATCGCATATAAAATTTTAGACCAAGAAGCCGATTTGAGTATTTTAAAAGTTGCGGAAGAAAAAGTTAAATATCTAAAAACGATTCACAATGGAAAATAAAATTAAAGTCGTTGAATTATTTGCAGGTGTTGGTGGCTTTCGACTTGGACTTGAAGGCTGGAAAGGGAAATCTGCATTATCAAATTATAAAAAAGGTTTAAAATCACCCTATGAAGTTGTTTGGAGTAATCAATGGGAACCATCTACAAAAATGCAACACGCATCTTTAGTGTATGAAAATCGTTTTGGAAAAAATGGACATTGCAACGAGGATATTTCAGCAGTTGATGTTTCAGAAATTCCAGACCACGATTTATTGGTTGGTGGTTTTCCTTGTCAAGACTATTCAGTTGCAACAACTCTAAAAAACTCAAAAGGACTCATAGGAAAGAAAGGTGTTTTGTGGTGGAGTATTCATAAAATAATTTCAGAGAAAAAGAAAAAACCAAAATATTTATTTCTTGAAAATGTTGATAGACTTCTCATTTCACCATCTGGGCAAAGAGGACGGGATTTTGCAATTATTTTACAAAGTTTAAATGAGTTAGGTTATGCGGTTGAATGGCGAATTGTAAATGCAGCGGAATTTGGAATGCCACAAAGAAGAAGAAGAATTTTTATACTTGCTTACTTAAAAGGAACTTCGATTTATGAAAACATAAAAGTAGTTTCGCCAACCGAATGGATATTAGAAGATGGAACTTTAGCAGAAGCGTTTCCCGTAACATCTGACAGCACTTTGTTTCCGACAGAATTTAAACTCAAAGGCGACATCGTTTCAATATCAGAAAATTTCAATAAAAATGGAACTACTGGACTTTTTGAAAACACAGGTCTAATGATTAATGGTTTAGTAACAACAATAAAAACCAAACCAAACTATGAAGGGAATTTTACAATATTAAAAGACCTTATTCAAAACGGAGAAGTAACAGAGGAGTTTTACATTGATAAAAACGACCTTGATAAATGGAAATATTTAAAAGGTCCAAAGAAAGAAATGCGAACCAATGCACAAGGTTTTGAATATAATTATAGTGAAGGTGGAATGATTTTTCCTGATCCGTTAGACAAACCATCAAGAACTATAATCACAGGAGAAGGTGGAAAATCTGCATCAAGATTTAAACACGTTATTCAAACGCCTAAAGGCTTTAGACGACTATCTCCTGTTGAACTTGAACGGTTAAATATGTTTCCAGACGACCATACAAAACTTGAAGGAGTTTCTGATACAAAACGAGCTTTCTTTATGGGAAATGCCTTAGTAGTTGGAGTAATTGAAAAAATCGGAATCGCTTTAAAACAAAAAATTGAAAATGAAGTTGCCTTACAATCCTAACGACAAAAATTCAATACTTGAATTTGCAAAACTTCTAAAAGGTAAAACTTTGAGAGAGGCTTGTGATAAAAGTATTTTAAAACATAATTATTCCGGAAAAGGAAATTTCGGTCAAATTCTTGAAAAGTTTTATTTTTTATACGAGCCAAATTCTGATTCTGAGCCCGATTTTGCAATTGCTGGTCTTGAGCTAAAATCAACACCTTTAAAGCAATTACAAAATAAAGAGTATCGTTCAAAAGAACGATTAGTTTTAAACATCATTAACTATATTGAAGTTGTAAACCAAGATTTTGAAACCAGTTCATTTTGGAAAAAGAATGCAAACATTCTTTTGATATTTTATTTACATCAAGCTGGTTACGACATTCTCGATTATTTAATAAAACTTGTTGATGAATGGAATTTTCCAAAAACAGATTTGGAAATCATCAAAAAAGACTGGCAATTAATTAAACAAAAAATTGCAGATGGTAAAGCTCACGAACTTTCTGAAGGCGATACGTTTTATTTAGGAGCTTGCACCAAAGGTGCAAATGCAAACTCAACAAGAAAGCAACCTTTCAACGATATTCCTGCAAAGCAGAGAGCATATTCTTTGAAACAAGGTTATGTAAATCATATTATTGCTTCAATTGCAAATGAAGCAACAGGAATTTATGGCAAACTAATTCCATCAGTAGCCGTTGCGAAAAAACAGACCATTGAAGAAATTGTAATTTCAAAATTCAAACCATATTACAATAAAACGGTTGAACAAATTCTTGAAAAAACAGGCGTTAAAATCAATACAACGGCAAAGAGTTTTTATGCCAATCTTACGAAAGCAATTTTAGGAATTGAGTTGGACAAAGAAATTGAGGAGTTTGAAAAGGCTGAAATTATTGTAAAGACTGTAAGATTAAAAGAAAGTAATTTACCGAAGGAAGACATTTCGTTTTCAAATTTCAAATACGAAGAAATTGTAAATGAAGAATGGGATGAATCAAATTTCAAAAATATTTTAGAGCATAAATTTTTATTTGTTTTCTTTCAATTTGAAAACGAAGAACTTGTTTTACGAAAAGTAAAATTTTGGAATATGCCATATGCCGACATTTTAGAAGCCGAGAAAGTTTGGGCGAAAACAAAAAATATCGTTTCAAAAGGTAAAATTGTAAGAGAAGTTAAAGACGGAATTCGTTACACAAACTTTCCAAACAAATCTTTCAATTCAGTTTCACACGTTAGACCACACGCCACTAATGCAGCAGACACGTATCCTTTGCCGACAAAAGACAAATTGACGAAAGCAAAAGAATATACGAAGCATTGTTTTTGGCTTAACAACACTTATGTAAGAGACGAAATATATTTAAAATAGCCAACGCATTTGGTAGCACATTTACAATTCGCACAAGTCAACACACAGACCAAAAATTGTAAAAGAGCTACCAAGCAAACGCACCAAGACAGACCAAAATGGACAGACAAACCACGACCGAAAAAAACAACGAAGGCATAACAGCACCTACAAGAAATTGGCGGTTTAGTGCTTCGTATGACAGTTTTGTGGTAGCACAAACATTGGTTCTTCGTATGAACATTTGTGGTAAAAATTGCCAACTTCTTGTAGCTGCAAACCGTTATAAGCAACTCTAAGCAAAGAATCCTAAATTGAATAAACAACACTAAAATATGCAAACAAATACTCAAGAAACTAGATCAATCGAGGACATTATTAAGATGATTGACAACGGCAAACTTGTGTTACCTGAATTTCAGCGTGATTTCAAATGGCCAATAGAAAAAACTGAAACACTTTTCGATTCTATATTTCAAGATTTATTTATTGGTTCTTTAATTGTTTCAAAACCAAAATTTGATTTAGCATGTAAGGGGTTCGATTTCAGGGAAAGAGGTTCAAAAAAACATAAACCAAAACCCAAGTTAATGACATCCGATGACTTCGAATCAAATGACATTTATACGCTTCTAGATGGCCAGCAAAGAACAACAGCAATATATAGGGCTTTGAAAGGTATGGATGTTATTTATGTTATTTTCAAAGACATAGACACCCTTTTAAGCACAGACTATTATGATTATCAATCAAATTCCATTAAAGTAAAATATGATGAGTATGTTGAAGGTTTTGATACTGTAAAACCTAAAGACAATGTTTTCTATCTTAGAATTTGTGATTTATTTTTATCCATGGACTATCGTGAATCCAAATTTCAAAACGAGTTTGTTGATCCGATTGTCGCTAATTTTCAATTGGATGAGAAAGAAAAAAATGTCCTTATTGATTTTGCCTTAACCCTGCATAAAGACTTCCGAAGCGATATAATAAAAAAAGCAAACCTTTTATCAGTTCAGCTTCTAAATATGGGGCTTGAGAAATTTTGTTTGTATTTTGAAAGAAGTAATTCTCAAGGATTGAATTTGTCCTTTACCGATATAATTACCGCAAAAATTTATATTGATTTTAAATTGACTCGAAGTATTGCGGATGCCGTTAAGACATATAAGTATTTCAATGAGGGATTGGTTGATACTATTGTGAGATACATAAATTTCATTTCAAATGGCGAAGTAACAAAAAAATCAATTTTAAAAGATTTAAAAGGCATCCATTTTATTGATCATTGGGATATAACGATTAAAGATTTGAACTACATTCAAAGCTGGCTTGAAGATAATAATTGGTTGTTTAAGGTTGCTGAGATACCATACAAGACCATGCTCTTGCCCATTTTATCTTTCTACCAGAATTTGCCTAACAAGGAATTTTCTCAAGCTAATCAAATTCAATTAGATCAATTAAAGTTTTGGTTTTATGGTGCAATCTTAGACAATCGTTATGGAGGCGCAAGACATGGTTCAACAAATGTTGTAATAAAAAAAGATTGTGAGATAATGATGGCGCTAGCAAAAGGTGATAATCCAAATTCTGAATATTGGAGTAATTTACGAATTGAGTATTCGTTTGACGAATTTAAAAAGTTAGATAATAATGCAAACGCTAAGTTTATGGCAATCAGTTACTACATGTGGTCAAAAAACAGGTTTAAAAATTTAGAAAATAATGCAACTGTTTCAGTAAATAACAACATTGAAATTCATCATGTATTTCCCTCTAACTATCTCAAAACTAAATTTGGTGAAAATTCTGTGGAATATGATTTAGCAGACTCCATTTTAAATAAAATTAGAATCAACAAAATTTCGAATATTAAGATTAGCAATAAGCCTCCAAGCGAATATCTAACAGAGATAAAAACTAAATCACCGAATCCTAGAATAGAAAATTCATTGGAAAGTCATCACATTGGAGATACTTCTGAATTGATTTCAGGCAAATATGACAATGACTTTTTAGGATTTTTATTAAGTAGATATAATCAGATTGAACCTTTATTTAACGAACTAAAAAGAGCTAGTACTAATCTTTCCAACGGACAGCATAATGATATATGGGTATAAAAGAGTATGCTTATAACAGCACATTTGCAATAGGCGGGGTTTCGTGCTCCGCAGACTGTTTTTCGGTTAAAGAAGTTCAGTTCTCCGAATGAACATTTGTGCTGAAAAGCCCGCCCATCGCAAATCTGCAAACCGTTATAAGCAATGGTAGCAGACCTCTCAAACTAAAAGAAATCAAGACCCACATAGACATTTAAGAATGGACAATATATTCAAAACCTTTATAGACCATTTTTCTACTAATCAAAAATTAAGCGAAAATACAATAGCAGAAATATGTAATCATTTGTCAGTTTTAAATTTGGACAAAAAGCACGTACTTATTAAAGAAAACCAGCGACACGACTTTGCTTATTTTGTAGTTAAAGGTGCTGTGAGAAGTTACTATCTGAAAGACGGTGTAGAAGTGAACACTTGGTTTGCTTTGGAGAATGATATGGTTGGTTCATTGCATAACTTTAAAGACAATCCTTCAAGAGAAACTATTGAGTTAATTGAAAATAGTACGCTTATTTCAATCAATCTAAAACAAATAAAGCCTTTAATGTTTTCAAATATTCAAATTGCTAATTTTATCAATGCAATAATAGAAGACTACGCTTTATTTTTAGAAGACAAGATTTACTTTTCACAAATGATGAGTTCAATTGATAAATATCTGATATTGCATGACAAAGAACCACAACTTTTCCAACGTATCCCGCTTACTTACATTGCTTCCTTTCTTGGAATTTCAAGAGAAACACTTAGCCGTTTGAGAGCTAAATGATTTTGTGACATTTGTCAAATGAAATCATTTTTTAGCACTGCAATTTTGCAGTCTAAATATGATATAAATATGAATGTAACAACTCACAACAACAGACTTTTGTCAATAGACCTTGTAAGAGGTTTGGCAGTATTTTTTATGATTGCTGTTCATACACTTGAGGTATTTGCAAGTGAAGAAGTAAAAAACTCGGTATTCGGACAAATCATAGAATTTTTGGGAGGACCGCCAGCAGCTCCCGTTTTTATGACTTTGATGGGATTTTCATTTATGTATTCAAGGAAATCAGAATTGGAGCCAAGATTATTACGTGGCTTTAAAATATTTTTGTCGGGCTACATATTAAATATCATTAGAGGTGTTTTACCATTTACCCTTTCCACTTACTTAAAAATGGATATTATAGAAACATTTCCACTAGAAAAACTGAATGGGTACACTATTTTAACCATCGTTGATATTTTGCAATTTGCCGGAATAGCATTAATGATAATGGCTCTTATTCAGGAATTACAAATCAACAAGTATGTTATATTATTCTCTGCATTTTTAATTAGTATGCTTTCACCATTTCTTTGGGGATTAAACCTAAACATTCCAGTAATAGACCAAATTTTAGAACTGTTTTGGGGAGACCAACCAATTGAATTTAGCTTTATCGCAAATAAAATTGCTTTTCCTGTATTTCCATGGCTATCGTTTCCTCTTCTAGGTATGTTTCTTGGCGACACTATAAAAAATACGAATGACCAAAATAGAACTTTTAAGCACTTTGGTATAGGTGGCATTTTGGTTTTACTAATTGGAGTTGTCATTTCATATAATAACGTTGAATATCATTTCAACGACTACTATCACAGTCGACAAGGTGCAATGCTATTTATGTGTGGCTTTGTAGTTTTTTGGATTTACATTAATAAATTCATTATTGACAAAGTGCCAAAGAACAAACTTTTTGAATTACTATTTAAGTGGAGCAATGGAGTAACAAACATTTACTTTGCTCAATGGATAATTATCATTTGGAGTATTGCTTTTTTCGGTATTAACCAAAGCTCTTACGTCACTATTATTTTATTAATTTTGACATTCACGTTTATATCACACTTTATAAACGAATTCATAATATTCAGGCAAAATAAGAACAAAATAAAACAGACAGAATGAGAATATACGAAGTGACAGAAAGAACCACTGCTTATAACAGCACCTACAAGAAATTGGCGGTTCAGTGGTTAATTGAAGCTTTGTGCTTCGTATCAAGTTCGGTGGTGGCAGATAGTTTTCGTCTCCGAAATCGCCAACTTCTTGTAGCTGCAAAACGTTAGCGGTTATGGTAGGACGACCGAAAATCGAAAGTAAAATAAAAAACTAAAAGACAATGGACAAAGAAATTTTATTCTCCGAAAGACAGAGATTTAAACAATGGTGGTTATGGTTAATTCTATTAGGAATTAATGGACTTTTTTTGTTTGGCGTATTCAAACAAGTTATCGGTGGACAACAATTTGGCGACAAACCAATGAGTAACGCAGGACTTTTAATAGTAACAGGACTTACAATTGCCTTGACAATTTTGTTTATTAACTTTCGTCTTGACACAACAATTAAAAAGGACGGAATTTATGTTCGTTTTTTTCCTTTTCACTTAAAATTTAAATGCTATAATTGGGACAGTCTGACAAAATCGTTCGTTAGACAATATTCTCCACTGACAGAATACGGTGGTTGGGGATTACGACTTGGACTTTTTGGAAAAGGAACAGCTTATAATGTTTCAGGCGACAAAGGTTTGCAACTTGAATTTACTAACAGTAAAAAATTACTTATTGGAACCAACAAGCCCGAAGAATTAACTGAAACGCTAAACAAAATTGGACAACTAAAACAATGACGAAGAACCACAAACCGCTAACAGCCGTTTTGCAAAAGCGGGGGGTTCGTGCTTCTATGACAGTGAAGTGCTAAATTCAAGTTTTGTGTATCTAATGAATTTTAGTGCTAAAAATCCCCACCTTCGCCAAGCCCGAAAACGTTAGCCACAACCTCGTAAAAACACATATGAATCAGACAATTTATCAAGACGAAAATAAAAACGCCATTCGGTTTTCAGAGTTCAACAAACTAGAAGCCGAGACACCTTTCACCGGTTTGGGTATCAAATATGTCGCATCAGTTGAAGAAACCTATTTCGCCAATGATAAAAAATTTATAGTTAAAGAGGGTGAATACATCATTGGAAATGATTTCACATCTTCCATTGTTAAAATAGATCACCTGAAACCTGTTCAAGGACTTTGCATTGATATTTCGTCTGAAATTATTTCTGAAGTTGCCGACTATTATGATTTGAATGGCGTAGATCTCAGGGAATTTTTGCTCTCCGATCAGTTTTTTGTGAATCGCTACAATATCAAAAACACCAACTTAGGTTATTCATTGGTTGACATTAATGAATCAATCAAAACAAGAAACCACGATCAGTTTTTACAGGAAGAACTGTTCTACTCATTGGCAGAATCCATAATCACTGACCAGCGTTTTATATTCAATCATTTGAATAAAATGGATTTTAAAAAAGTAAATACCAATGAAGAAGTTTTTCGCCTATTACTTAATGCAAAGGAATTGCTTGATCTCCACGCAATGAAAAACTTGTCGTTGGAAGAAATCAGTGCAGGAGCCGGAATCTCAAAATACCATTTCATTCGCCTTTTTAAGAACGTTTTTGGAATTTCCCCTTATCAATATCAAATCCGGAGAAGATTAGAGCATGCGAAACTCGAGATACTAAAAGGTGTTTCTATTCTTGATGCTGCTTTTGCTTATGGCTATGCTGATTTAGCTTCTTTCTCTAAAGCTT
>JBILBF010000008.1:0-16803 GCA_044353855.1 Bacteroidia bacterium | reverse complement strand
GCAGATGATACTTGGGTAAAACCTGGGAAAGTATGTCGTTGCCGTAATCTTTAAACCTCCTTCACTTTTTGTGTTGGAGGTTTTTTTTTGAATATTATTATTGTATTAGTTATTACTCTATTTAGCGCACATTAATGTACACGTTAGTGACACAGATAAAAAATTAAGTAAATACTATTGCAAATATAAATTTATGAATAAGCTATTTTATACTGATGCAGTTGATATTTTCTCTAGTTTTAGTTTGTTTATGATTCGAATTTTTTTACCATCTAATTCGATATATTTATCATGTTTAAATTCGGATAATAGTCTAATAATTGTTTCTGTTGCAGTACCAACAATATTTGCAATATCTTCCCTGGGCAGGGTAATATGAATGACACCATCTTCTGAATTACCATTTGCATTGAATGTTTGATGTAAATATAATAACGTTTCAGCCAACCGCTCTCTAACACTTTTTTGAGCTAAACTTTGAATACGTTCTTCTACAACACCTAAATCATGGCTTAATGATTTCATTACCTCTTTAGTCATAGAATGATTTTCATCTAAAACTTTCATAAATTCATTTCGAGGTATAAAACAAGCTATTGTTTCTTCGATACAAATTGCAGTAGCTACAAATGGTTCTTCTGCTATTAGCGCTCTATATCCAATAAAATCACCAGCTTTAGCAAAACGAAGAATCTGTTCTTTACCTTCGTTGTTAGTTCTTACTAATTTTAGGACTCCTTTGTTTACATAATATGTTCCTTGAGGGAAATTACCATCATTAAAAAGTGTTTGCCCCTTTTTAAAAGAACTACAGGTTGTATATTTTGTTATTTCATCTAATTGGAGGGGAGTACAATATTGAAAGAGACTTATTTTTTTTAAGTCATTTTTAATTGATTCTAACTGTTGAGCTTCCATTTATTTTAAGTTATGTTTTCGAAAATACTTATTTTTATCAATTGAATGCAACTCTTGTATTAATCCAATGTTGAAAATTCTGTTTTTCTATGTTAGAAAGACTATCTTTTTTTAATAGAGTGGCATTTTCCCAATTGATTTCACAACCAATACTGTGGCATGCTATCTTTAACCATTTATTTAAATAGTTCTTACCCCATATTATTTCATTGAAATAGTCATCAAATGAGACTCCAGAGTATCGTTCAAGTAGATTTTTATAGTCAATTTCAGTATAACCCAAATCGTTTTTATAATACAGATTATAAAGATCCTTCATTACATTATCCAAAGAGAATTTGCCTTTAGAATTACTAATTATAATTATATCTGCAATAAATGCGGCTAACATTCCTTCAATATAGATTGAAACTTTACGCCCCAAAGTTCCTGGAGTGTAGCCATCAATCCAAGTATCAAAAGAAGATTCTGCAACAGAATAATTAAAGCGACCAGGGTTTGAAATGTGTTTTTGTAAATTGATATTAAAACTTTTGCAATATTGTTCCCAATTCCAGACGCTACTTCTTAGTAAAATAACATCACCATAATATGTAGTTACGCCTTCGTATACGTAACCTAAATTAGAATAATTTTCTTTACTAAAATCATAAGGTAGCATATCTGATGGACGTATTCTTTTAATATTCCAAAGGTGGAAAAATTCATGAGAACTAATAGCCATGAAAGAATCATAAAATTCTGGGATATTCCAATCTACTGATGGACCCATTGTAATTACAGTTGAATTAGAATGTTCAACTCCATGCCTAAATAATATAGGAAGTAAAATATATAGAAAGTGAAAATCGTGAGAAGGAAAATCACCAAACAATGCAACTTGTTCGTTTGTGTATGCTATCGTTTCGTTTATCAATTTTTGAATATTAGTACACGGTTCACCTTGAAACCAAAAATGTATTTTAGATATATTTTGAATGCCTCTTGTAACGTTAGCGTTTGTTTCAAACACGTAATGATGCATGTTTGCGCTTGCAATTAATGGGCTATCGGCTAGGGTGTCGAAGTTTTTGGCAGTAAGTTTATGATTATTAGTTGGCAACTGACAAGCAATTATATATTCTTTTGGTAATGAAAAATGGAGTGAATATTCTTCATCCATTCGCCCTTCAACATACATAAAACAATTTACAGGATTGATGTATAAAAATTCATCATTTACAAAACTAGCCCCTGCATCTAATTGATTTGCATAATATTGGTATGTAACAATTATTTTTTCTAATTTAGATGTATTTACTTCCCATTTGTCTTTCGTTACTTTTTTAAATGGAACTTCATTTCCATTTTCATCGGCAATAGAAAAGCAACGAACATTTTTAATATAGTTCTGCAGTTCATATCGTCCTGGGCGCCATGATGGCTGCTGTATATAAATAGTATCTTGATGAAGATAATCAATTGTCCAAATTAGTTCAATAAAATGAGTTTGAGTATCGAGAATTGAAATTTGATAATGCATGAGTTAAAATTTTTGATTGACACCTAATCCAAATAGAGCAAAGTCATATTTTACAGGATCTGTTTTATCTATTTTTTTTAAGTTTTCTGTAAGTTCAATAGCAGCCTTCCAATCACTTTGTGTTCTATTCAAAAGACCAATTTTAAGAGCGACTCTTTGAACGTGTAAGTCTAAAGGACAAACTAGTTGTGCTGGCTTTATATTAGTCCACAAACCAAAATCTACGCCTTTATTATCTTGTCTAACCATCCACCTTAAATACATATTTATTCGTTTACAAGCTGAATTTTGTTGTGGCGAAGCTACATGTTTTTGAGTTCTGTTTGGTACATCATTTAACGAAAAGAAGGTTTTACGAAAACCATTTAAGCCCTCTTCGATTGTTGTATGTTTGGCTGTAATATGATTACTAAAAGCTTGTTGTAATGAAGAATTTTTTGAGTACCAATCTTTAAAAAACGAAATGCAGTATAATAAATCAGTGTCGTCAAATGTGCGGTGTTTAAATCCAACTAAATTTTTTAAATCTTTGGTTGAATGATTGAGCACAAAATCGTGTGGAGCTTTATCCATTCTTTTAATGAGCTCGTTACACTTATTAATAATAGTAGTTCGATTACCCCAAGCAAAAATAGCAGCAAAAAAACCCATTATTTCTACATCAGGTAAAAATGTAAATTGGTGAGGTATACAAATAGGGTCGTTAACTATAAAGCTTGGTGTATTGTATGTTTCAACCATTTCATCTAAAAACTTCTTGGATTTATTCACCACACAATGATAAAGTAAAAATCAAAAAAAGTTTAAGTAATGCATGCGAATTTCCTCTAATTTAAAAGCATTGTTTTTTCGGTTGTTTTAGGTTTCATTTGTTTTACAATTTTTAAGATATGAACATCAACAACATATTTATGGTTTCAGCAGTAAGTGCTATTATGCTTTTACAAGGATGCAAGACTGACAACAAACAAACTTCAGTTAATATAGGGAAAGATTTTGAAGTGGAATGCGATCGATTTGCCGATCTTGAAATATTGCGTTATGAGATTCCAGGATTTGAAGAGCTTTCGGCAAAACAAAAGGAACTTGCTTATTATTTATTTGAAGCAGCAAATTGTGGAAGAGACATTATTTATGACCAAAAGTACAAGTATAATTTAACCATTAGGAAAACGATTGAGTCAATTTTTAACTCTTACAGCGGGGATAAGCAAAGTAAAGATTGGAAACAATTTGAAATCTATGCAAAAAGAGTATGGTTTAGTAATGGTATTCACCATCATTATAGTAATTTAAAATTTGTACCAGATTGCAGCTATGAATATTTTGAAGGTATAGTGAAATCTTCTGATGCAGACCAATTACCATTAAATGGGAAAACGGTTGATGTATTTTTAGCAGAAATAAAACCAATCATTTTTGATTTAAATGTTGATCCTAAAATTGTAGACTTAGCATCTGGAATTGATAATGTGAAAGCTTCTGCAAATAATTTTTATGAAGGGGTAACTCAAGCTGAAGTTGAATCATACTATGCGTCTAAAATTAAAAAAGACGACACTCAACCAATTTCATGGGGGTTAAATTCTAAAATGATTAAAGAAAATGGCATAATAAAGGAGAAGGTTTGGAAAGTTGATGGAATGTATTCGGCTGCAATAGTGAAAATGGTTTATTGGTTGGAAAAAGCAGTAACTGTTGCTGAAAACGAAAAACAAAAAAAGGCTCTTTCATTGTTGGTTTCATATTATAAAACAGGTGATTTGAAAATATGGGATGAATACAATATTGCTTGGGTTGCCGATGTAGATTCACGATTAGATGTAGTGAATGGATTTATAGAAGTATATGGCGATGCTATAGGTAAAAGGGCAAGTTATGAGTCTGTAGTTTCGATGAAAGATATGGAGGCTACAAAACGTATTGAGGCTATTGCTAATGAAGCTCAATGGTTTGAAGATAATTCTCCTATCAAAACAGAACATAAAAAGAAAGAAGTAAAAGGAATAACAGCTAAAGTAATTACTGTAATTCAAGAAGCAGGTGACGGTGCACCATCAACGCCAATTGGCATTAATTTACCTAATGCCAATTGGATAAGACAACAACATGGTAGTAAATCAGTTTCTTTGGGAAATATTGTTCATTCATATAATATAGTTGGTGCTAAAAGTCCAATGTTAAAAGAATTTGCCGAAAGTAATACACAAATTGAAAGGGCAAAAAAATATGGAGCACTTGCTGGCGATTTACATACAGATATGCATGAAGTTATTGGTCATGCATCAGGTCAAATTAACAAAGGTGTTGGAGATCCAGATCAAACGTTAAAAAATTATGCAAGCACCCTTGAAGAAGCTCGAGCAGATTTAGTAGCGCTGTATTACATTTTAGATCCGAAATTGGTAGAAATGGGAGTAATGCCATCAATCGATTGTGGTAAAGCAGAATATGATGGATATATAATGGGAGGTTTAATAACTCAATTAACGCGGTTAAATTTAGGAGAGAATCTTGAAGAAGCTCATATGCGAAACCGTCAACTAAATGCTCAATGGGCATATGAAATGGGTAAAAAAGATAATGTCATTGAATTTATAAAACGAGAGGGGAAAACGTATGTTCGTGTAAATGATTATAATAAGTTAAGGCTCTTGTTTGGTCAGCTTTTACAAGAAATACAACGAATAAAATCGGAAGGAGATTATAAGTCTGCATCAGCATTGGTAGAAGGCTTTGGTGTAAAGGTGGATCAAGAATTATTAAAAGAAGTAAAAGAAAGATTTAATAAATTGGATGTTGCAGCTTATAAAGGTTTTATTCAGCCTAAGCTAATTCCTGTTTTAGAAAACGAAAAAGTAGTTGATGTTAAAGTTGAATATCCAACTAATTTTTCATCCAATCAATTGGAATTAGGAAAGCGTTATTCTTTTTTACCTATTCAAAATTAAACAAATATACTAAACGATTTTAATATAGAAATAAAGGTGTTTTTTCTATAATTTAGCAATCTTAAAAAAGTAAAATATGAAAAAAATAATATTCATTCTAGTATGTTTTACAAGTATCGATACTTTAACAGCTCAAATGTTAGACTTTGGGTTGAAAGCAGGATTAAATTTTAGCGAAATGTCGAATAATAATTCAAGTTATCTTGCCACTAGTAATGCAACAGGATTTGTAGCTGGTACATATGGAAGAATAGGTGTTTTAGGTTTTTTTGCGCAACCTGAGATTTTATTTTCGCAACGAAAAGGAGCATTTACAAGTAATATGGATCAAACTGCAGTCATTAATACTATGTCCTATATTGATATTCCTGTTTTAGTTGGATTTAAACTGCTTTTTTTTAGGGCTAATGTGGGGCCAAATTTTCAGTTTTTGGTTAATGCAAAACAAGAAGCTTCAACATTAGCTAGAGATCCTGATTTTTCAAAAGACAATTATAAATCTTCGGCTGTAGGTTATCAAGCTGGAATTGGAGTTGATTTATTAAAACTATCTCTTGATTTAAGATATGATGGCAGTTTTAGAACTACAGGTAATACCATTACAACAAATACAGGGGTTATTAAAGATTATAGTACTAGAGCAAGTATGTGGCAATTAACGCTAGGGTTTAAATTGTTTTAGCAAACTATTGTACTTTATTAAGATAATTGTATTCCTCAATATGCACTTTTGGCTATTTGTTTAAAACACTCTGCATAACTCTCATTCATTTTATTTCATTAACTTTTTTATTTAAAGCATTTTTGCTTTTTGAATTAAATACTAAAGCTATGAATAGGAAGAGTTTAATCTATATAACATTTTTAATGTTATTTTCACAATTAGCATATGCTCAGTTTGAGCCGAAATCACCTGTTAAAGAACCTAAAGAGTTTTCTGAAAAATCGTATAATTTTTTCTTGTCGAAAAGATTAAAAACTACCATGCACCAACGGGACTCTTTATACGATTTGGTCATTGCTTTTAATAAAGATACCACAATCAGAGGCAAGGACTATCGTTATCTTGATTCTCTTTATAGAGCATTAACAAATAAATACAACGATTGTACAGAGAAAAACAACTCAAACAAAGCTTTAAATGCAGAAATTAATGGCAAGTATAATGAGTTGATGAAAAAAAGTTTGAGCGATGCTGAAAGGATGAGTGCAGCATTAAAAATAAAAGCGGAAGAATTAGAAGCTCGCGAAAAAAGATTAGCAGAACTACAAGCTATTATCAATAGTCAAGATTCTCTATTGAATGCATTAAATGATGCAGTTAAAAAAGCATTATTGGCATTTAAATCAGATGAAATTAGTGTTGAAATGAAAAATGGGAAAGTGTATGTTTCCATGAGTGATAAATTATTATTTAAATCAGGAAGTGCGGAAGTTGAGAACAAAGGGCTAGATGCTATTAAAACCTTAGGCGATGTATTAAATAAAAATCTAGATATAGATGTATTAATTGAAGGGCATACAGATAATATTCCCATTAAAACTGCAAAATACCAAGATAATTGGGCACTTAGTGCTGATAGAGCTTTAAGTATTGTTAGGTTATTGAGCAATGAACACAATGTAAATCCTAAACGATTAGAAGCTGCAGGTAGAGCAGAGTTTTATCCTAAAGGATCAAATGAAATTTCAGAAGGTAGAGCTAAAAACAGAAGAACAGAAATTATTCTATCGCCCAAATTAGATGAGCTTTACAAAATGATTGAAAAGAATAGAAGGTAGATTTAAACTAAAAAGCAAGTTGAAATTTTTCATTTCCAGCA
Source organism: Bacteroidia bacterium (assembly GCA_044353855.1). Lineage (GTDB taxonomy): Bacteria > Bacteroidota > Bacteroidia > UKL13-3 > UKL13-3 > UKL13-3. The sequence goes on along the minus strand of JBILBF010000008.1, from coordinate 9,589 downwards.
TACTTCACTTCCTTATATTTTTCATTATAAACTGTTGAGTTTAAAATTTGAATTATTTCAGAATTATAGTTAATATATGTTAGCGATACGTCAAAATCATTTTCAAATAATAATCGATTTCCGTTTTTGTCAATAAATAGGTAGCGATTTATCAAAGTTGACTTCAGAATGATTAAAATAAGTTTCTTTCAAAAATGAACTTGCTTTTTCAAGTTCAAGCTTATTTGAAATAGTGATGTTAAATCCAATTGAGGCAGTAGTTCCGTTAATAAAATTATACATAACTTTTGATTTTTGCGCATTAATTATTCTTTGTACATGACACATCATGTATAACTCCACCAGACTCGTTGGATTTAAAATAGATCGGGCAACCATAATGTTTAAATACGTGATTTATGTTTTCACCTATATTTAAGTGTTGAGTTGATAAATCAACATCGACTTTTTTTTCGAGAAAATTAGGTTGACGAATTCGTTCTTTTAAATTAACTAACGATTCAGCAGCTAATAAGCTTTTATACTAACCAATTTTTTTGTTGAATGCTTTGGAAGAGATAATTTTGTATACTATATACTTTAAATGGGCTATTATTATAACAAGTGGCATTTTAATGAAACAAAATTAATATATTGGATGAAGTGCACAAGTTTAGCTTCTTATATTGTATTGTTTAATTTAAATTATAATATATTGATTTATAGGGATATATATATTATGCTTTATCTATGCTTGTACTTAAAATGAGCTATTCAAATTGTTTTGAAGTGTATTGGAATATAATTTAAGTGTAATCACGATTGCTTTTCAAACTATTAAACTAACCTATACCTAACAAAAATGGAAGAACAGCTTTTTTGGTTGTAGCAATCATAGAAGTTACCTTTGCTTAATGATATTTTCAATGCAAAACAATCGGTCACAATATTTCGAAGAATTAGAACACCAATATGGCGCTCATAATTACCACCCCCTGCCTGTAGTCATAAGTAAGGGAAAAGGTGCTATCGTTTGGGATGTTGAAGGGAAAGAATACTTAGATTTTTTATCTGCATATAGTGCTGTTAATCAAGGTCATTGTCATCCTGCTATCATTAAAGCATTAGTAAATCAAGCTTCAAATATTACACTAACAAGTCGTGCTTTTCACAATAATTTACTAGGAGAATACGAAAAATTTATCACCCAATATTTTGGATTTGATAAAGTTCTTCCTATGAATACAGGAGTTGAAGGAGGTGAAACAGCTATCAAATTGGCAAGACGTTGGGGTTATGATGTAAAAAAAATAAATGAGAACGAAGCGGAAATAGTATTTGTTGAAGGAAATTTTTGGGGGAGAACGATGGCTGCTATTTCATCTTCAAATGATCCGAGTAGTTACAAAGGATTTGGACCTTTTATGCCTGGTTTTAGTCTTATACCTTATAATAATATTGCAGCATTGGAAAATGCATTTAAAACTAACAAGAATATTGCAGGATTTATGTTTGAACCCATACAAGGTGAAGCAGGTGTTGTAATTCCTGATGTAGGCTATTTAAAACAAGTCAGAGCATTGTGTACTGAGTATAATGTATTAATGATTGCAGATGAAGTTCAAACAGGTTTGTGTAGAACAGGTAAAATGTTAGCATGTGATCATGAAGAAGTAAAACCAGATATTTTGATACTTGGTAAGGCATTATCTGGTGGTGTATTACCGGTATCCGCAGTTTTGGCTAATGATGCCATTATGTTATGCATTAAACCAGGTGAACATGGAAGTACATTTGGTGGAAACCCATTAGCTTGTGCTGTTGCAACAGCAGCACTTAAAGTTTTAGTCGATGAAAAATTAGCAGATAATGCAGCAATAATGGGTCAGATGTTTAGAGTTAATATGGAAGTGTTAAAAAGTAAAACATCATTGATAACTGAAGTTAGAGGTAAAGGATTATTGAATGCAATCGTTATTAAACCATTTGGTAATGGAAAAACAGCGTATGATGTGTGTTTAGCCTTAAAAGAAAACGGATTACTTGCTAAACAAACTCATGGAGATATAATTCGATTTGCACCACCACTAGTCATTTCTAAAGAACAAATTGAAAAAGCATCCTCAATAATTGAAAAAACAATATTAGCATTGAGTTAGTACTTGCTATTTTTCATTGCTAGTGCTTTTCTAGTTGTGTTGTTATTTTACAGTGCAAAAAAATCTTTTAAAAACATGTATCAATCCATTAACCCTTATACACAAGAGTTGTTTGCTCGTTATCCAAAAGCAAATTCTGAAACGATAGAAAATGTTGTTGCTCAAAGTAATATAGCAAGATCCAGTTGGAAATTACTTTCCATAAGAGAAAAGGGAAAACGTTTGTTGGCTTTAGCAAAACGAATTGAAGAAGAGCATTTGAGGCTTGCTGAATTAGCAACCCTTGAAATGGGTAAAACATATACAGAGGCAAAATTAGAAGTATTAAAATGTATTTCGGCATGTGAGTATTATGCAAAATATTCAGAATCGATATTACAAACTGTTGAAACACTTCATAGTGATGGAAGGAAAGTATATTCTAAGTTTGAACCATTAGGTACTATACTAGGGGTATTCCCTTGGAATTTCCCCTATTGGCAAATTATAAGAAGTACTATTCCTATAATTATGAGTGGTAATACAATGATTATTAAACCAGCACCCAATACTCCACAATGTGCATTAGCTTTACAAGGGTTATTGGATGAAATAGGATTAGGAAATGGAATAGTTCAAACATTATTTATCGATAATGAACAGATTCAATCCATTATTTCTGATAATAGAATTTCTGCTTGTACGCTTACAGGTAGTGAAATGGCAGGATCGGCAGTTGCAAGTCAAGCAGCCAAGCATATAAAAAAATCTGTATTAGAGTTAGGGGGTAGTGACCCTTTTATCGTATTGGCTGACGCAGATTTAAATCTTGTTATGAAACACGCAACAAGTGCAAGATTTCAAAATAATGGACAAAGTTGCATTGCCTCAAAGCGTTATATTATTGCAGATAGTATTTATGATGAATTTATAGAAAGATTGGTCATTGAAGTGAAAAAATTGAAGATTGGCAATCCAATGGATGAAGGTATAAATATTGGACCAATGGCTCGAATTGACTTAAAAGAGAAACTAGCATTTCAGGTGAAAGAAAGTGTTAAATTGGGAGCTAATATCAAGTTTCAAAGTGAATTTAAGCATGATCAAACTTGTTTTTATCCACCAACAATTTTAGAATCAATACCTCCACATTGCAGCGCGTATAGAGATGAATTATTTGGTCCAGTTCTTTCTGTTTTCTGCGTAAAATCAATACAAGAAGCAATTTCTTTGGCAAATGATACCTCGTTTGGATTAGGTGCAACAATATGGAGTAGCGATTTAAAAAAAGCCGAAATGATTGCAAATCAAATTGAAGCTGGTCAAGTTTTTATTAATGCAGTAACACGATCACATACAGCTTTTCCTTTTGGTGGTATTAAAAAATCTGGATTTGGAAGAGAAATGGGAAATCAAGGATTATTAGAGTTTTGCTCAATAAAAACAATTTGGATTTAAGATTGGAAAGATCTCTAAATTTTATTTTAAATGCTAAATAGCAACATATTTGGCTGTTTTATATAATAAGTTAGATTTGCACGTTATAAAATGCCACACAAAAAAAATATTTTAATTGTTGAAGACGAAAAAATCAATAGAGAATTATTAGCTATTTCTTTAAGCGATACTTACACACTAACTTTTGCCGACAATTTAGAATTGGCCAAAAAATATATTTCTGAAATAACGTTTCAATTAATTATCACTGATATTAGATTAGGCAATAGATTAGATGGAATTAAGCTGTTAAAATACTCAAAAAGCATACAAAGCAAAAATCTGCAAACGATAGTGTTAGCTTATACTGCCTCAGAAACTAGTATCAATCAAAAAAGTTTTGCAGAAGAAGGATTTGATGGTATAATCTCAAAGCCAATCATTAAATCAGAATTATTGAAGCAAGTTAAAAAGTACATATAATCATACTAAATCCCATATGTATAATTTGAACCAAAGGTGAAGGTAAAAAAGGAATAAAATTCCTAAGGCTATAAAAAATGTAATTATTACACCAATTGTTTTTCCTGCCGCATTTTTACCTGCATTAAAATAATGTTTAGTGAGCTTTTCGCTTAAATTATTAATACTTTTAAATGCGGGGTAAAGCACTAAAGCTGTCAATAACATACCGATTAAAGTAGCTTTTGCTGGATGTAAAATATGTTTATGAGTGATTAAATACGTAGTAACTTTATCAGAAAGTAAGTTGACTGTTAAAATAGATATAATAAAGACTAAAGTATTTACAAAATTTTTATATGAAAACATAGTTGCAACTATCGTTAGTTCTTATTTTGCTTAAAGCCAATTGATTTATTCTCTGAAACAGCACTATAATCAATTTTAAATTCTTCCACATCTTCAAACTGAAGCTCATGAATCATTTCCATCGTTCTTAAAGTTGAATCTACTTTAGCCAATCGAAGATGTTGGTTTTTAATACATTCTTCTATTATTTTTCGAACATTTCTAGCATTTCCGAAAAATTTGTTTCGAGTTCGGGATAAGTATTCCATGTATTCCTTTAAATGAGTTAACGCATCTGATTTTGCTGTAATACTGTTATTTGAAAGCATTTTAACAGCTATATCGAAAAGGTCTTTTCCATCATAATCAACAAAGTGATAGTTTCGATCAAAACGAGAGTGTAATCCAGGATTTGATTCTAAAAAATGTTTCATATTATCTGTATAACCAGCAACAATTACCACAAAACCTCCTCTATTGTCTTCCATTTTTTTGAGAATTGTTTCGATTGCTTCTTTACCAAAGTCGTTTTCGCCACCTTCACTTAAAGCATATGCTTCATCAATAAATAATACCCCTCCCATGGCTTTGTTTAAAATTTCATTTGTTTTTAAAGCTGTTTGTCCTACATAACCTCCAACCAATGTTTGTCTATCACATTCTACTAAATTACCTTTTTCTAAAATCCCTAATGCTTTATAAATTTGAGCTAATAATCTTGCAACAGTTGTTTTACCTGTTCCAGGGTTTCCTGTAAAAACTGTGTGAAGAGAGAATACTTGTCTAATGTCTTTTCCTATTTCTTTATAAAAACGTACTAGTTTCACCAGTTCATCAATTTCATTTTTAATAGATCCTAGTCCAATCATTCCATGTAATGTGTTAAGAGCTGATTTTAAAAGTTCTTCATCAATTGGTATGTCGGCAATGTTTTTATCATTTACATTAAATATCTTTTGAATATCAAAAGCTGTAACAGTTGAAAGTTCTTCTTTGCTTAAATCTTGAGGATTGTTGATTTGCATTAAACGTAATCCCATATTCATTTTACTTTCGTCAATCAAGGAATTTACATACCGAGCATTTCCAAAAGTTTTATCTCTTTCACGGTAAGAATCGACTAGTTTTTTATATAATAATTCTCTTGCTTCGTTATTCAAAATAAGTGCACGTTTGAGTGCTGTATATTCTGCAATTTGCATTAAATCTTGAGGCGTATAATCTGGAAAATCATAGTGCATATTAAATCTAGATTTAAGACCGGGGTTTGATTCCAGAAAATTTTCCATTTCTTCAGGATAACCTGCAACAATGATGGATAAATCGCCATCGCCATCGCTCATTTCTTTGAGTAATATTTCGATTGCTTCTTTACCAAAATCTTTAGAGTCATCATTTTTTCTTGCTAAAGCATACGCTTCATCAATAAATAAAATGCCCCCACGTGCCTTTTTAATTATTTCCTTTGTTTTAGGAGCAGTTTGTCCAATATATTCTGCTACTAAGTCACTTCGGTCTGTTTCAACTACATGTCCTTTACTGAGAAGTCCAAGTTCAAAATATATCTTACCTAACATTTTTGCAACTGTAGTTTTGCCTGTACCAGGGTTACCTGTAAATACTGCATGCAAATTTATTTTATCAGTATCTTCAAATCCTTTCTCTTTTCGAAGTTTAATGAAGTTTAAATAGGTAGTATATTCTTTAACTTTCTTTTTGATGGAATCGAGTCCAATTAGAGCATCTAATTCCTTAATAACAGGTTCAATTGTATTATCACTAATTTTTGCGATTCGTTCTGGGATTTTATTTTTTATTTTTCTAGCAGAAGGAGGGACGTCCTTTTCTTCTATAAAAACTTCTCCTAATTCAAAAGGAACAGTTGCAATAATCTGATCCATAAATACGATATCAACAGAATAAAGATCATTTCCCCAAGTTCCTTTTTGATCGGCACCCCATCCTATTGAACAATCAAAAACAGCATCTTTTGTGTTTACTAAAAAAATTTTATCAATACTTCCTTTTAGTTGTCCGCTGTGAGTACGAAAGTTAAAGAAGAGCTCACAAGCCCATATATCTTTATTTTTAATAATATTTTCAGCAGTTAGTTCTACCCAAACATATCTAGTTTCTTTACTTTGAAATGCAACCATATATTTTCGGTCTTTTTTCGTAACATTTGAATCAGGCCCTTCATAAAGTCGTATTTGCTGAGTGTTAAAATATGGATTGACCGTTTCAGTTACAATTCCTTGGTCTTCAATATGAAATATTTTTTCTGAAACTAAAACATGATCAATCCATGCTTCCCAACGATAATTAGCACTTTTCCAATATGCCCCAGCTGTTTTCACTCCCCATCCCTCTCTAACAAATACAATATTTTCGTCTTTGTGAATGCTTCTATCTGCAACAAGGCTGCATATTTCAGTTCCATCAATATTATTTACACATTTTAAGTTTATCCTTATATCCCAATCTTTTTCATCAAAAAGTTTGTTGAAAAAAGATAATTCACAATAAATAAAAGTACATTCAGCTTCATCGTATACTAAGCGGTACTTTTTTTCATTATTAGCTAACCATTCAGTAGAACCAAATATTTTAAGGTCTCTGAATTTATAATTGGTTGGTTTATCTTTAGCCATGGTGTTTGTTTTTTAGGGTTGATTTTAAAACAATGCTAAGGTTATAGTATAGATTCTATAAATTCATTAAGGTTGATTCATTTAATCGTAAAATTCATGTTATCAGAAAAATAGGATTTCCACAAAACTGGTTGGTAAAACTAAAACGAGGCTAAAAATAAAATTATTGAGGAATATCTTGCCTTTTAACCATACATCCTTACATTTGCACTCCTTTGTAAGGAGAAGGAGAGGTGCCTGAGTGGCCGAAAGGACATGTTTGCTAAACATGCGTACTGGAAACGGTACCGAGGGTTCGAATCCCTCCCTCTCCGCAACATTGAATTAAAATACTATTCGGGGTGTAGCGTAGCCTGGTATCGCGCCACATTTGGGATGTGGAGGTCGTAGGTTCGAATCCTGCCACCCCGACAAAAGCTCAACTTTAAAGTTGAGCTTTTTTTATGTACTATCAAACCTAAATTGCATTACTATCAGTTAACATAATCATGTATAAACAAGAAGATATTTTAAGAGCTTTGTCAACGGTTCAAGAACCTGATTTGCATAAAGATTTGGTTTCATTGAATATGATTCAAGATATTGTAATAGCAAATCAAATTGTTTCATTTAAAATCGTATTAACGACACCGGCATGTCCACTTAAAGAAAAAATCGAGAAGGATTGTATTGAGGCTATTCACCTACAAGTTTCACCTGATATTACAGTTAATATTGAAATGACAGCAAAGGTTATTTCAAATCGATTGGATAAACTTGTATTGCCGGGGGTCAAAAATATTATTGCTGTAGTTTCAGGAAAAGGAGGCGTAGGTAAAAGTACAGTATCTTCTAATCTTGCGTTGGCATTACATTCATTGGGTGCTAAAGTTGGTTTGTTGGATGCAGATATACATGGACCTAGCGTTCCAATGATGTTTGGAGTTCATGACGAAATTCCTGAAATGCGAGAAGTGAATGGAAAACAGTTGATGGTTCCTATTCAAAGACATGGAATTAAATTATTGTCTATTGGTTTTATGATTGATCCAAACCAAGCTGTTGTTTGGCGAGGACCAATGATATCTTCTGCTTTAAAACAATTTGTAAATGATACTGATTGGGGTGAATTAGATTATTTAATTTTAGATATGCCTCCAGGCACCGGAGACATTCATTTAACAATGGCTCAAATTGTTCCAGTCAGTGGTGTTGTATTAGTAACAACTCCACAAGATGTAGCTTTGGCAGATGCAAAAAAAGCAGCCGTAATGTTCGATATGTTACCTCAAAAAATACCAATGTTGGGAGTTATAGAAAACATGAGTTGGTTTACTCCTTTAGAATTACCCCAACATAAATATTATATTTTTGGACAAGGAGGCGGTCAAAAAATGGCAGATTTAATACATGTAAAATTACTTGGTCAAATACCCATAGTACAAGGAATTCGCGAAGGAGGAGACAATGGTATGCCAGCAGTTTTGGATGATACCAATCCCTCTAAAACTCTTTTTATACAAATTGCACAGCAAATTGCACAGCAATTAGCTATCTTAAATGCACACAAATAAGCACTTACTTAATTCAACAATTATAATACCTTTGGTTAAGATGAATATTTCGGAACTTGAACAAAAAATTGAACTAGCATTAAATAGTATGCGCCCATTTTTACAAGCTGATGGGGGGGATGTTGAATTAGTTGAAATTACTTCTAAGATGGAAGTGAGATTGAGATTAAAAGGTAATTGCAGTAGCTGTGAAATGAGTGGAATGACAATGAAAGCTGGAATTGAAAATGGACTTAAAAGTGCCATTCCTCAAATAACCAATGTTGTAGCCGTACCTTAATTTATCCTTTTTTAAACCACAATTATTTCTTTTTATTTTCTGTCTTTGTTCAAAAATCTAACACGGTTAACGACATAGATTATTTTTATTGGTTACCCAGTATTTATTTTAAACAAAAAGCCCTGTTCCGAATCATTTCGGAACAGGGCTTTTTATGTGTTTGTATCTTATCTTATTCTACAACCACTTTATTGGTGGTGGTTATTCCATTTTCATCTTCAATCATTACCAAGTATAAACCTTTGTTCATATTGGTTAAATCAATTGCCACATCTGTTGCATTGTATGTATTGTTTAAGATTACCTTGCCCAATACATCCATCACTTTTACTTGTTTGATATGGGTATTGTTTTTTGCCGTGATGTTAAATAACCCATTATTTGGGTTTGGATAAATAGCTACATTACTTCTAGTCTGTAATTCAGCTAAGCTACTTAATTCTTCAACGCTAATGAGCCTTTGAGTGGTTTTAGCTTTATTTCCTGAAGGGTCAGTGATATTATATTTCACATAATACAATCCCGGTCTTGTCATGTCTATTCCACTCAAATCAGTTGTTAAATTAGCTCTTAGTGTTGCATCCGAATAATAATTATCTTTCAATTTCACACCCGGATCTACATAGGTTGCAAACCTTGCTACTACATATGGATTGGCTCCTAATAATTCTATTTCTGGAGCTTTGGTATCCACTACCGATACTGTTCTGGTTACGATTGTGGTATTGCCCGATCCATCTG